>CAVQIM010000006.1:0-148997 GCA_963712595.1 uncultured Solirubrobacterales bacterium | reverse complement strand
GTGGTCGCTCTCGATCACCTCCTTCCCGCCGAGCTTTGCCTCGGGGGCAGCCGGCAACGCCACTGAGGGCCCCGGCTACCGGATCGTGGCGACGAACAAAGGCGACGCCCCCACCACAGCCCCCTACACGATCACCGCCACGCTGCCGGCCGAGGTCGTCCCGGTTGCCGGTGAAGTCTCGGGACAAGCCGTTCCGGGCAAACCGCTCAGTTGCGAAGTCAACGGCCAGACGATCGCCTGCACCGGGACCGAACCCCTGGCAGCAGGCGGAGAAGCAAAAGTGATCGTCCCGGTAGAAGTCGCCACCGCCACCGTGGGCAAGAGCGTGATCGGCGAAGCAAGCGTCGAAGGCGGCGGGGCGGCGTTGGCCAAAGCGACGACGAAGACCGCGATCGGCCTGCCCGCCTGGGGCCTGCTCGGCATCTCGATGCCGACCAACGTCCCCGGCGGGGGCACCGGCACGCTGTTGATCCGCGCGATCAACGTCGGCGGCGCCGCCACCACCGGGGCGATGAGCGTCACCGGCACCCTGCCCGAAGGGCTGACCCCGACCAAAGCCGCCAGCGAACAGGGAAGCACCGTCGATGGAGGAACCTGCTCGATCAGCGCCCAGACCTTCACCTGCACCAACCCCAACAGCATCCCCTCCGGCGGCGTGATCTTCGCCCAGGTCGACTTCAAAGCAGACCTGGCGGCAAGCGGCACGCTTCTGAGCAAAGTCACGGTCGAAGGCGGCGGCGCCAACCTACGCCAGAGCAACGTCCCGGTCACGATCAGCTCCACGGTCGCCCCCTTTAACTTCCTCGCGGGGGAAACCGGCTTCTCGGCGCCGCTCTCAGGCGCCGACGGCACCGCCACCACCCAAGCCGGATCGCACCCCGACCAGTTCTCCGTCGTCTTGGGCTTTCCCTCAGAACTCGCCAACCCCGAATACCCGACGGGGTCCGAGGAGGTGCGCGACATCTTCACCGACCTGCCGCCGGGGATGATCCTCAACCCCAACTCGACCGGGGCACGATGCACCGAGCTCCAGCTAAACCAACACCAGTGCCCGCAGGACGCCCAGATCGGCTCGGTGGGGACGATCATCGTCGCCAAATCCGGTCTAGTCGGCCTCAGCGCCTCACCTCTCTTCAACATGGTGCCGACCCCCGGCACCCCTTCGACCTTCGGCTTCGACGCTGCCGAAGGCTTCAACATCTTCGTCCACATCGACGGCTCCCTGCGCAGCGACGGCGACTACGGGCTCTCGGGGCGCTCGCGGGAAATCTTCGCCCGCGGCACCAACCCGGTGATCGGCCTGCGGCTGACCTTCTGGGGCAACCCCTCGAGCTCCAGCCACAACCCGCTGCGCGAATGCGGGATCGTGCCCGGCCAATCCTGCGCCGGGATCGAAGAGACCAAAGAAGCGCTTCTGACCACCCCGGTGCAGTGCACCGGCCAGCCGACTGTTGCCCGGGCCCGGGCGGACTCCTGGGAGAAAACGGGTCTCTTCAAGGGCGCCAGCTATGAAAGCGCCGATATGTCGGGCACCCCGGTGGCGCTGGCCGGCTGCAACCAGCTGCAGTTCGAACCGACCCTTGAAGCAAAGCCGACCACCAACCTGGCCGATTCGCCCTCTGGCCTCGACGTCTCCGTGCGCCAGCCGGTCAACATGGACCCCGAAGGGCTCTCACCGGGGGTGATGAAGGACTTCAGGCTCTCCTTGCCCGAGGGGATGTCGGTAAACCCCTCCTCCGCCGACGGCCAGGGCGCCTGCACCGAAGCCCTGTCCCACGTCCACACCCTGATCCCCAGCGAGTGCCCGCCCGATTCGAAGCTCGGCACAGCCGAAGTGAGGACCCCGCTCCTCGATCACCCGATCTCCGGAGCGCTCTACCTGGCGGAGCCCTTCAAGAACCCAAGTGGCTCTCTGATCGCCCTGTATCTGGCGCTGAGCGATCCCTCCACCGGGACCGTCTCCACCTTGGCCGGCAGGGTGCAAACAGATCCAAACACGGGTCAGCTGACGACGATCTTCGAAGACAATCCCCAGTTGCCGATCGAAGAGATCAAGACCCACCTCTTCACCGGGCCCAGGGCCGCTCTGCGAACACCTGCCGCCTGCGGCACCTACGCCCCCAGGGCAGACATCGTCCCTTGGAGCGCCCCGCAGACCCCGGTGGCCCACCCGACCGATCCCTTCGCGATCGGGGCCAACCCCAACGGTGGCCCCTGTCCCGCCCAGGGCCAGGCGCTTCCCAACAACCCCTCCTTCACCGCCGGCACCCTCTCCCCCCAGGCAGGTGCCTATAGCCCCTTCGCCTTGAAGCTGACCAGGCAAGACGACACCCAGGAACTGCAAAAGATCGACACCGCGCTGCCGCCGGGATTGACCGCGAAGCTGGTCGGGGTCCCCTATTGCCCAGAGGCAGCGATCGCCCAGGCGCAATCGCGCTCAAAGCCAAACGAAGGGATCGTGGAGCGCAACAACCCCTCTTGCCCCTCCGCTTCTGAGATCGGCACGGTAGACGTAGCCGCGGGGGCGGGCATCACCCCGCTTCACACCCCCGGCAACGCCTACCTCGCCGGCCCCTATAAGGGCGCCCCGCTCTCGGTGGTCGTGATCACCCCGGCGATCGCAGGGCCCTTCGACCTCGGAGCAGTGGTTGTCAGGATCGCCTTGAAGCTCGATCCCGAAACGGCCAAGGTCTCAGCCCTCTCAGACCCCCTGCCCCACATCCTCCAAGGCATCCCGCTGGACGTGCGCCAGATCTCCTTCCAGCTCAAAAAGCCCGATTTCACCCTCAACCCGACCTCTTGCGATCCGATGTCGATCGCAGCGACCCTGACCTCGACCACGGGCCAGGTCTCCTCGCCCCTGGTCCCCTTCCAGGTAGGCGGCTGCGATGCGCTCTCCTTCAAGCCAAAGCTGGCCTTGAAGCTGAAGGGCGCGACCAAGAGAACCGGCCACCCGGCCCTGACCGCGACCCTGACCTTCCCCAAGGGAAGCGGAGCCAACGTAAAGCGAGCCGAGGTTACCCTGCCGCGTTCGGAGTTCCTCGACCAGGCCCACATCGGCACCGTTTGCACCAGGGTGCAGTTCGCCGCCGATGCCTGTCCTGCGGCATCGATCTACGGCAAGGCGAGCGCAACGACTCCGTTGCTCGAAGAGCCGCTCTCGGGCCCGGTCTACCTGCGCTCCTCAAACCACGAACTCCCCGACTTGGTGATCGCACTCGAAGGCCAAGTAGACGTGGTCTTGGCAGGAAGGGTCGACTCGGTAAACGGCGGCATCCGCTCCACCTTCGAAGCAGCACCCGATGCCCCGGTCTCCAAGTTCACCTTGCAGATGAAGGGCGGCAAGAAGGGCCTTTTGATCAACAGCGCCAACCTCTGCAAGCTCTCGGCGAAAGCCAACAGGGCAACGGTGCTCCTCGACGGCCAAAACGGCAAGGTCAGCGACAGCTCACCGCTGCTCGCCAACTCCTGCAAGAAGGCAAAGAAGCACAAGCGCAGCAACAAGAAGAACGCCCGATGAGAGCCAGGGCCCTAGTGGCCCTGGCGGCAGGCGCCATCTTGGTTGCCTGCCCAGCGGCCAAGGCGGCGGGCCCGCCGCTGATCGCAGAGACCTGGGTCGAAGCGGTAAAGGCGGACTCCGCCTACCTCTGGGCGAAAGTCAACCCCAACGGGCTCTCCACCACCTACCGCTTCGAATACACCCCCCAAAGCGCCTTCGAAGCAAAAGGCTTCTCAGGAGCGACCCTGATCCCGATCTCAGGACCGGCCCTGCTTGGCTCGGGCACCTCCTACCTCTTTCCCTCCCAGCCGGTGGGGCCGCCGCTTTCCCCGCTGAAAGCAGCGACTCAGTACCGCTACCGGATCACCGCCAAGAACTCAGCCGAAACGGTCACCGGCCCAGAGCACGTCTTCTCCACCCAGGGAAGCGAACAGGCATTCAGGCTTCCCGACAACCGCGGTTGGGAGATGGTCTCCCCGGTAGACAAAGGCGGCGGGGCGATCGCCCCACCCAGCTCGCTCTTCGGTGGCGGGGACCTGCAAGCCGCACCGAGTAGCTCTCCCGAAGGAGCGGCGATCTCCTACGGCTCTGCCACCTCCTTCGGCGATGCCAAAGGGGCGCCCCCGGTGAGCCAGTACCTCTCGAGGCGAACCGCAGGGGGATGGGTTACCCAAAACGTCTCCGCCCCGCTGGAATCGGCGGCTTACGGCGATCAACCGGACGGGGCGCCCTACCGGCTCTTTAGCGAAGACCTCGCCAGGGGATTGCTCTTCGGCGGGTTGCCTTGTCGTGGGGGGCTGGTGGGCTGTGGGGCTCCCAACCCGGTGATACCGGGCTCGGGCGCTCCTTCTGGGCGCATGGCCTATTACCTGCGAAGCGCAGCGGGCTCCTATGCCTCGCTGCTCAGTGCCGCCAACTTCACCCACACCGCGGTCACCCCAGAGGCCTTCAAGGTCTCCTTCGCCGGGGCTTCTCCGGATCTCTCCAACGTGGTGCTCTCGAGTTGCGCGGCGCTTACCTCCAATGCGACCGAGGTGTTGAAAGGAGGTGGTGAATGCGATGCGAACGCCCAGAATCTCTACCGGGCTAGCGGGGGGTCGCTCACCGCGCTGAATCTCTTGGTGGGGGAAAGCCAGACCACGCCGGCGGTAGGCCCGACGAAGCTGGCGGCGCCGATCGGCGCGGTCTCCACCGACGGCACCCGTGTCTACTTCACCGCCGCGGGGAGCCTCTACCTGAGGGACGGGAGCCAGACCAAGCTCCTCACAGGCGCAGGCCAGTTCCAAACCGCCTCCACCGACGGCTCGGTCGCCTTCTTCACCGAAGCCGCCCACCTCTACCGCTACCTGGCCTCCACCCAGGCGAAAACAGACCTGACTCCAAGCGGGGGAGTGGTCGGGGTCCTCGGCGCCTCGACCGACGGCTCCATCGCCTACTACCAAGACGCCGCCGGGATCAAGAAATGGGCCTCCGGGACCACCACCCTGGTCGCGGCGGGAGCACAAGCGGCAAAGCCAAGCGATTACCCACCGGCGACAGGGACCTCCCGGGTCACCCCCAGCGGCTCTCACCTCGCCTTCCTCTCGACCACCGAACTGGCCGCCTATGACAACGGCAGCCGAGCTGAGCTCTACCTCTACGGGCCGCCGCTAGGGGGAGGGGCCTCGCAGCTGATCTGCGCCTCTTGCAAGCCGACCGGGGAAAAAGCAACCGGCGTCGCCTCGATCCCAGGGGCCCAGGTAAACGGATCGAGCAGCGCCTATCGACCAAGGGCGCTGTCTGCCGACGGCCACAGGGCCTTCTTCGAATCGACCGACGTGCTGGCGATCGCCGACACCAACGGACAACCAGACGTCTACCAGTGGGAGGCAAACGGGGTCGGCGGTTGCACCCTGCAACCCGGTTGCGTCGATTTGATCTCGAGCGGGCGGGCGATCGAAGGTGCCAGCTTCATCGACGCCTCGACCGACGGCAACGACGCCTACTTCCTCACCGATCAGTCCTTGGTCGGATCCGACCCAGGCTCGATCGACCTCTATGACGCCAGAGCGGGCGGCGGCTTCCCCGAAGCCCAAAAGCCGATCCCCTGCATCGCCGATGCCTGTCAGGCCTTGCCGCCTACCCCCGAAGACCCCGATCCCAGCACTCTCGTGAAGAGCTCGGGCAACCCGCCGGTGAAGTTCGAAGTCGAGAAGGAGAAGAAGAAGAAGAAAAAGCACCACAAAGGCAAGAAGAAGGGCAAAGGCAAAAAGCAAAAGGGCAATGAGAAGCTAAACGGCAAAGGCAAATACCACGTGCCGCTGAGGCGGGGGGTGCCACGATGAGGGCCCGGCTGATCGCGGTCTTCTTTGCCTTTGCCCTCTTGGCGCCAGTTCAAGCCCAAGCCTTCTCCTTCCTCCCAGGAACAGAAGGCTTCGAGGCAAGGCCCTTGATCTCAGAAGCTGGCGAACCGGCAACCCAGGCCGGAGCCCATCCCGCATCGCTTCGCCTGAGCGTCGGCTTGGAAGCAAGCAAAGCGGCGGGAGCGCCATTTACCCAGGGGGACCTCAAGGACCTCTCCTTGGAGCTGCCCGGAGGCTTGATCGAAAACCCCACCGCGGTGCCGACCTGCACCCAGGCCGCCTTTCACAAACCGCGCTTCTCGCCCTTCGAAGAAAGCAAATCCGGGGAGAGCTGCCAAGACCGAAGCCAGGTAGGCACATTGACGGTCAAATCATCCTTCGCCGGGGGGGAGACGAGGACCTTTGGCCTCTTTAACCTCGACCCGCCGCCGGGGGTTCCCTCGGAGATCGGCGCCAACCCCTACGGCGCCCCGATCATCTTCATCCCCGAGATCCGCCAGGCAGGCGGGGAATACGGGATCACCTTGAAGAGCAAAAACGTCTCCCAGGCGATCGACGTATCGGGACTGTCGCTCTCGATCTGGGGCAACCCCTTCGCCGCCTTTCACGACTCCCAGCGGGGCAACTGCCTAAACGCGACCGAACCCTCCTTCGGCTGGTCCAAATGCTCGGTGGGAAGACCGGTCCAAAACACCCCCACCGCCTACCTCACCCTGCCCACCTTCTGCGATTCCCCGCTTGCCTTCAAGGCGACTGCGACCTCTTGGCAAGAAGCGGGAGCGATCTCGCGCTCGCTTTCCTCCAAAGCCCTGGAAGGCTGCTCTTCTTTGTCTTTCGAACCAAAAGCGATCGCCCAGCTCTCCGACCCCCGCGCCTCTTCTCCCTCGGGCTACTCCTTCGACATCGACGTCGACACCGCCGGGGTATTGAAACCCGATCTGCGCGCTCCCTCGCCGATCAGAAAGGCGGTCGTCAACTTGCCAGAAGGGGTGACGATCAACCCCTCGGTGGGAGCGGGGTTGGGCGTTTGCACCACAGCCCAATACGAAGCCGAGACGCCGCTGTCCCCACCGGGAGCCGGTTGCCCCAACGAATCGAAGATCGGCGACTTCACCGTGATCAGCCCGATCATCGACAAACGAATCGAGGGGGCGATCTTCTTGGCAGCGCCCTATGAGAACCCCTTCGGCTCGCTGATCTCGATCTACTTGATCGCCAAGTCGATCGACAGAGGCATCTTGGTCAAGGTCGCAGGAGAGCTGGCCGCAGACCAAACCACGGGGAGGCTGACCGCAAGCTTCGATCGCCTGCCCCAGATCCCCTACTCCCAACTTCGCATCCACTTCCGCGAAGGCCAGCGAAGCCCCCTGGCGACACCGGGTTTCTGTGGGGGGGTGTCGACCGAGGCCGACCTGATCGCCTGGCGGGACCCCAACCTGATCAAGCACGCATCGCTGCCGGCCCAGATCACCGCCGGGGTCGGAGGGGGGCCGTGCCCCTCTGGCCTTGCACCCTTTACCCCCAAGGCAAAGGGAGGGACGCTCAACTCCCAAGGCGGCGCCTACACCCCCTTCTACCTGCACCTGACAAGGACAGACGTGGAGCAGGAGATCACCTCCTACTCGGCGACCTTCCCACCGGGCCTGTTGGGCAAGGTCGCCGGGGTCCCCTATTGCCCTGAGGCAGCGATCGAGGCAGCTGCTCATAGATCGGGGGTAGAAGAGCGAGACAACCCCTCCTGTCCCGCCTCTTCTCTGATCGGGCGCACCTACTCGGGCTATGGCCTTGGCTCGGTCCTCTCCTATGCCCCCGGAGGGCTCTACCTCGCCGGGCCATACCGGGGCTCGTCCTTCTCGGTGGTGGCGATCGACTCGGCCTTGGTCGGCCCCTTCGACTTGGGAGTGGTGATCGTCAGATCGGCGATCCGGATCGATCCCGAAACCACCCAAGCCTCGATCGATGCGACCGGGACCGACCCGATCCCCCACATCATCGACGGCATCCCGATCCACCTCAGAGACATCAGGGCCTATATCGACAAGCCCCAGTTCACGATCAACCCGACATCTTGCGAACCCTCGGCGATCTCCTCTGCGCTGAACGGCGCCGGGGAGCGCTTCGGCAACCAAGCCGACGACACCCTCGCCACCGCAACCGCTCCCTTTCAGGCCTTCAACTGCGGAGCCTTGGGCTTCAAGCCCAAGGTCTCCCTGGCGCTGAAGGGCGGCACCAGGCGCAGCAAGCACCCAGCCCTTCGAGTCGTGGTCAGACCGCGCCCAGGAGACGCCAACATCAAAAGCGCCTCGGTGGCGCTACCCAGATCGCTCTTCTTGGAGCAGGGCCACATCCAACAGATCTGCACAAGGCCGCAGTTCGCCAACAAAAACTGCCCGCCTGGATCGGTCTACGGCCAGGTCAAGGCCTATACGCCTCTCTTGGAAGAGCCGATGTCGGGAGAGGCGATCCTGCGCTCCTCCGATCACACCCTGCCCGACCTCGTCTTCGTGCTCAGGGGTCACGGGATCGAGGTCGACCTGGCGGGGACGATCGACTCGGTCAAGGGAGGCCTCAGGGGAACCTTCCCCAGCCTCCCCGACGCCCCGGTGAGCAAATTCGAACTGAGCTTGGGAGCGGGCAAGCACGGCCTCCTAGTCGTCTCGGCCAAAGAGCTCTGCGCCGAGCGCCAACTGGCCAACTCGCGCTTCATGGGACACGCCAACAGGGGCTCGGTCACCCATCCCGAGATCGCGGTCAAGTGCAAGAAGGCAAAAGCAAAGAAGAAGAAAGGCGGGGGTCATAGATGAGGAAGAGATCGATCCCTGGCCTTTTGCTTGCCCTAGCGCTTTGCCTTTGCCTGGGAGCCCCTAGCGCCCAGGCAGCGCGAACGCTGATCACCAAAGAAGCGATCAAGCTGATCAAGCCCCAAAAACCCTCCGAAGAGCTGATCCCCGGCGAACAGATCGAAGGCGCCTGCGGATTGGCCTTCTCAGGGCAAAGCCTCCTCGTCTCCGACTACTACCACGCGATGATCGAGACCTACGCCCCAGAAGGAGGGGGGTTCAGCGCCTCCAAGCCGTTCAAGCTGAGCTCGGTCCTCTCGCTGGGGACGAGCCCGCCCGAAGCCGCCTGTCAGATCGCCACCGGCCCCGGCGGAACCCTCTACGCCAACGTCTGGCACCAAAGCGTGATCAGGCTCAAACCGAGCGCCCAGACCTTCGACGTCTCCTCTTCGACCGGGGTCGCGGTAGACGCCGCGGGCAAGGTCTACGTCAACGACCGAACCCAGGTAAACGTCTATAGCCCCGCCGGGGCCCTGCTGCAAGAAGTAGGCGTGGGCAACCTCAAAGACGCCTACGGGCTGGCGGTCTTCGGCAAAGCGCTCTACGTCCCCGACGCGGGGACCAACACGATCAAGGTCTTCGAGCCAGAAACCGATCCGCTGAACCCAAAACAGACGATCGACGGCTCCAAAACACCGCAAAAACGCTTCGTCTCGCTTGTTGACACAGCGATCGGGATCGATCCCACCAACGGGCACCTCTTGGTCCTCGACAACCTCCAACCCGGCTATGAGCGCCCCGAAGGCGCAATCGATGAGTTCGACGCCGAAGGCGCCTTCGTCTCCCAGCTCAAAGAGAAGGTGATCGACGGCGGCCCCTCGGGGCTCGTCGTCGATCCCGAAACGGGAAGGCTGTTCGTCAGCTCAGGCAACTCAGAAGAGTCAAACGTCTTTGCCTGGGGGGGTTATGTGGAAGGTGGGGGCGGTGGGGCTTTTGGGGGGGAGCCGGAGGGGTCGCCCGCGGTAGCGCCGCCGCCTGCGGAGGCCGGTGGGGCTCAGCCGGGAGGGGCATCGGTTGCGGGGCCGGCGATCGCCGGCCCGGTGGCGCGCGCTCCCCAGCGCCGCCGGGTACACCGACACAAGAGGCACCACCGGGCCGCAGTGGGACGGAACGGCGCCCTGCGAAGGTAGGCAAATGGATGACCCGAATCCGATGCGGCGACTGCCGCCGGGGCCGCACGGGATCCCGCCGGAGCTGGTCGCGCGCAATCAGCGCGAACGATTGATCGCGGCGATGGCGGAGGTGTGTGCGGAGAAGGGCTACGCGGCCTCGACGGTCGCCGATGTGGCGCGCCAAGCCGGTGTTTCCACCGCCAGCTTCTACAGGCAGTTCAAAAGCCGGCAGGAGTGCATGCTGTCCAGCTTCGAGGAGCTGTTTGGACGGCTGCTGGAGGCGCTCGAGCGCAGCTGCGAGAGTGAGGCGGAGCCGGCGGAAAAGGGGCGGGCGGCGATCCGCACCGCCGCGGCCCTGCTCGCGGGCGACCTGCCCACTACCCGCCTGCTTACCGTCGAGATAGTCGCAGTGGGACCGCCGGGCGTTCGTGTCCAGCACGACGCGATCGAGCGCCTGGCGACGCGGTTGCGCGACGCTCGCGAGGCGACCGACTCCTCATCCTTCCCCAGCCCGGAGTGGGCCGCCGTCGCCGCAATGGTGGCGGTGGTGGCAAAACGAGTCTCGGCTGACGAGGCTCCGTTGCCAGCGGAGCTGGAGGCCGTCTGCGGCTTGCTCTGAGCGTTTGGGTTGCATCGGGGAGAGATTGAGGAGCCAGAGTCTTGAACATGCGTGCACTTCAGTCGACATGCAAAGAACGAGATGAGGCTCTACGGGATCCGGCCTATGGACATCGAGATGGTCATTGCGTGTCCCACGCGGGTGGGTATCGACGAGAAGGGCAATTCGCGTTTGACTGGATTGGACGGCGACGACCGTGCGATCATTGTGGTCATCGCCAACGGCGACTCCAACTTCGTCATCACGACGTTTCCCAACGACTGAACGATGCGCGTCGAATACGACAACAGAGCCAACGCCATCTCGATCGAGTTGACTGACAATGGGCGCGCCGAGCGCGCCGATCAGGCCCACGCGCGGGCCGTCGTCGCTCTTCTGGATGGGCACCCGGTTGAGTTGCAGATCCTCTATCCGGATCTCGGTGTAGAGGAGCCGCTGCGAGCCGCCGCCGAGCGTTACGCGCTTGACCCGGAACCCTTGATCGCCGCCGCGCAGGCGGCCCTTGCCGCCCCCAATCGCACCGTCACCCTCGACGTAGCCGTCCGCTAGGCCGCGTAGCGAGCACGTCGAGGTCACCGCCCAGCCCGCCGAAGCGGTACTCGGTCAGTTGTCCTCAGTGCGGCGCGAACTCCATCGAGCCGTCGTTCGGTGGGGTAGCTGGGGCTGGTAGAGGAGCTTCGGGCGCGGACGGCAGTGCAGGCGGTGGTGGAGCTTCGGGCGGAGGTGTTGGGACGGGTGCTGGTTCGAGCGGAATGGCGGGCGGGTCCTGTCGGCGGGGAGGGGTGGTCGGCTTGCGCTGCGCGCTGCTTCGGGCACCGGGATTGGCCAGGCGCTTGGCTCTGGCCTCGCCCTCAGCAACCTCCGCGCGGCGTTGACCAACACCCTTCCCCGCCACCACCCGCCTGAGCCGCCGTTTCCGCTGCACAGGCCTCACCACCGGCCGAGGCGCAACGTGCAAGCGAGGCAACCCCACATCCTTTTCAAGAGGTGGAGGGCTCGGCGCCCTCAACAACCCCGGACCCACCCTCAACGCAAGCACTCCCACCCCCGCCACAAGGACCACCAGCATCACTTGCGACCAACGAATCCGAAGGCTCACACACAGCTAAGCCCCCACCCCGCGAAGTTCGCCCCCCAAAGCCTTTCCGTAGCGGGGGTCGGGCACCCCTGCGAACGGCTTGTACTTTTTGGCACCTATTTCGTCGGCGAGAGGCGCCCTACTTAAAGGCCAAAAAGTTGAGAGAGCAGGGGTGCCCGACCCCCGCCCTACGCAACCGCTTCGTCCCGCAACTCCGCGATATCCGCCAGCTGCGCATCGACCCAATCCCCCGGATTCCGGGAGAAGACCAGCTCCTTCAGATGCTGCGCCCGCAGGCGCCTCTCCTCGGGGTCCATCGTCAGCGCCCGGTAGATCGCGTCGGCCTGCTCCTGGATGTCGAAGGGGTTGACCGAGAGGGCCGAGTCGGCGAGCTCCTCGTGGGAGCCGGTGTTCTCGGAGAGCATCAGCACGCCGTTGCGGGTATTGACCGCCGGCGCCTCCTTGGCGACCAGGTTCATCCCGTCGAAGAGCGAGTTGACCATCAGCAGGTCGAAGTGCTTGTAGCGGGCGACCGCGTCGGCGAAGTTCTCGTAGATCTTCAGGTCGATCGGCATCCAGTCGGTGGTGCCGTGGCGGTGGTTGACGACGGCGACCAGGGCCTCGATCCGCTCGAGGTACTCGGCGTACTCGGGCACGTCCTGGCGCGAGGGCTGCAGGTGGGCGATGAAGGTGACCTGTTCGCGGAACTCGGGGTGCTGGGTGAGGAAGACGTCGAAGGCGGTGAAGCCCCGCAGCACGTTCTTGGAGAGGTCGGCGCGGTCGACGCGAATGATCAGGTGCTTGCGGCGTCGCTCGAGCACCTCCCGCTCGGCCGCCGCGACCTCGGCCGATTCGGCCGCCCGCCGCAGGCGTTCGGCGTCGATCGAGAGCGGATACGCCCGGGTGCGGGTCTCGCCCCCCGCATGCCGCACCACACCCAGCTCGTAGTCGACGTCGGCCTCCAGCAGTTCGTCGCAGCAGCGCAGGAAGTTGATGCAGTAGTGGCCGGTGTGGAAGCCGATGATGTCGTTGGCGAGCATGCCGCGAAAGAGCGCCTCGCGAATGCGGCCGGGGAGGATGCGCCAGCTGTCGGGCTGGGACCAGGGGATGTGGACGAAATGGTGGAGGAAAGCGTCGGGGCGCTCGGCTCGGATCATCGCCGGGGCCGTGTAGAGGTGGTAGTCGTGCAGCATCACCAGCGGCCGCTCGCGCCCCTGGATCTGGCCGAGCACGGCGTTGGCGATGTCGCGGTTGACCGCCTGGTAGCCCAAGTCCCAGGCGTCGAGCTCCTCCTGGCGGATGTCGGGAGCGTTCGAGAGATCCCAGAGGTAGTGCTGGATGAACCAGAGGATCGGGTTGGCGATCACGTTGTAGAAGCGGTCGTAGGCCTCTGCATCGCTGCCAACGAGGAGAATCCTGTAGTCGATGCCGTCGATCGAGAGCTCCGCCGGGCCGCCGCGTTCCTCGGAGACGGCGACGTCCTCGTCGGTCATCGCCGAGGCGATCCAGAGCGCGTCGCGGTGGGAGACGAGGCCGGAGAGAGCGGTCACCAGGCCGCCGCCGCCGCGGCGGACGGTGCGCTGGCCTTGCTCGTCCCGCTCGAACTGCGCCGGGCCCCGATTCGAGACGATGATCAGCGGATCCACGGACTCGGCTGGCACGTGCCCAGACTACCCAGGCGGCTGTTGCGCTATGTGTCCAGCTCCGCCAGCAGCTCGACCCAGTCGCGCAGCAGCCGCGGCGAGAGGAACTCCTTGCGGGCGTGTTCCTTGCCGGCGCGACCAAGCCGCTTGCCCAGCTCGGGGTCGCTGAGGATCTCGAGGCAGCGCTGCGCGCACTGCTCCGGCGAGTCGACCAGGAAGCCGGTCTCGCCATCGGTGATCTGCAGCGGGATGCCGCCGACGTTGCCGCCTATGGTCGGACGTCCCTTCCAGAGCGCCTCGGTCACGGTCAGGCCGAAGCCCTCGCGGATCGACTTCTGCAGGCATACGTCGGATTGCGATTGGAAGGCGTTGACCTCGATCGCCCCGACGTTGTTGAGGTTGTTGAGGATCTTGATGTCGTCGTCGCCGTCGGCGTACTCGAAGGTGTGCTGGAAGAACTCCCAACCCTCGGGGTCGTCGGTCGCCATCGAGCCGACCAGGGCGAGCTGCGCCTCTGGGATCTGCTTCGTCACCTCGCGGTAGGCGTCGATCACGCCCATCGGGTCCTTCCAGGGGTCGAAGCGGGAGACCTGGGTGATCAGCGGCCGGTCGACGTCGATCCCGAACTGTTTGCAGACGAAGGCGGCGTCGTCGGGCGAGAAGGCCATGTTCTTGGGCGAGAGCGGGTCGATCGCCGGCGGGATGATGCGGACGCCGTTATGGCCGTTGACCCCCTTCGGCACGTAGGTGGGCAGGTGCCAGACCGTCGCGTCGTACTCCTCGATCATCGGCAGCAGGCGAGCGATCGGCTCGGGGTTGGGCTCGGAGAGATCGATGTGGCAGCGCCAGATCCAGTTGCGCCCCTTCTCCTTGGCGCCGCGGCGCAGGCCGATCGGCTGTGGGTCGTGGACGATGACCGTGTCCCACTCGCCCTGCAGCCCCTCGGCGTTGATCGCGTTGATCTCGTCGAAGACCTCCCACTGCTCGTCGCTGAGCGTCTCCTCGGCTCCCTGCAACGAGTTGTGCAGGAGCTTGGTCGCGTTGAAGAACTCCTCCTTGCCGAAGATCACGTGCCAGTGGGCGTCGATGCCGACGTCGCGCATCAGCGGCACGATCGTGTAGAGGATCTCCGAGACGCCCCCGCCGAAGGCGGTGGCGCTGACGTGCAGGACGCGGTGGCCCTTCATCGGCTCGGCCAGCTCGCGGATGCGTTCGATCGTCTCCTTGCCGGCGATGTGGGTGTAGTCGGCGAGGGACTTCTGGCCTAGGGAGACTTCCTGAAGCATCCGGGAGTTCTACAGGCCGGGCCGGTCAGGCGGCGGGCCGGCTGCCGCCTCCTCCGCTCTCGCGCGGCCGCGCTAATCGCACCCGGAGATCTCGCGACCGCGCTTCCGCGTCCGGGGCGGCTAGGCACGCGGGCGTTTGCCGAGCGTGACCTCGACCTCGACCCGCTTGCCGTCGCGGAGGACCTCCAGCGTTACCGTCTCGCCGGGTTTGTAGGTGGCGATGTAGCGGGCGAGGTCGTTGGGGCCGACGACCTTGTGGCCTTCGATCGCGAGGATCACGTCGCCGCCGGTGCGGTAGGCGCCGGCCTGGAAGCGCAGCTTGCCGTCGCTCCCCCTCAGCCCGGCCTGGTCGGCGGGGCCCCCGGGCACCACTTCGTCGAGCAGCCCGCCGTACTCGGTGTCGAGGTCGAGCTTGCGGGCGAGCTGGGGGTAGAGCGACTGGGTGGAGACGCCGATGTAGGCGTAGTCCGCCTCGCCGTCGCGTTCGAGCTGGGCAAGCGAGCGTTTTATCGCCGAGACCGGCACGGCGAAGCCGACGCCGTCGTTGGCGCCGGAGCTGGTCTCGATCTGCTGGTTGATCCCGACCACGCGAGCGCCCGCGTCGAGCAGCGGGCCGCCCGAGTTGCCGGGGTTGATCGAGGCGTCGGTCTGGATCGCACCGTCGATCTGGAACCGGGTCAGCGATTCGACCGAGCGGTCGGTCGCCGAGACCACGCCGACCGAGAGCGATTGCTGCTCGCCGAAGGGGCTGCCGATCGCCGCCACCGGCTGGCCGACGACGAGGTCGCGATCGTCGCCCAGCTGCAGCGGGTGCAGCTCGAGGCCGTCCGCCTTCGCTTCGAGCAGGGCGACGTCGGCGAACGGGTCGAAGCCGACGATGTCCGCTGGCACCACGTTGCGATCGGAGAACTCGACGAAGACTTCCTTGGCCGGTTTGCGCTCCCCGTCGGAATCGTCGGTGACGACGTGCGCGTTGGTGACTATGCGGCCGCTGTCGTCGAGGACGAAGCCGGAGCCCTCGGCCGCGCCGCCGCCGAAGATCGAGCGGATCGTGACCACCCCGGGCGAGGCCTCGCGGAAGACCCTGGTCGCGTCGAAGCCGTGTTCCGCGGTCGCGACGATCACCTGCGGCGTCGATTGAGCGGTGACTGTCTCGGTCGCCGTCGACGACCCTCCGCTCGTGGCCCCCTCGTCACCGGAGCCGCCGCACCCCGCCAGCGCCAGCATCAGCGCCAGCAGGGCGGCCCAGAGGGCCGCCCGCCTCATGCCGCCGCCCGCGAGGGAAGGCCCCCACCCGTGGGGGCGCCCGTGGCCGCCCGCGAGCGCGGCAGGTCGAGGGTGAAGGCGGTGAAGCGCTTGCTCGAGGCGAGCGAGACCCGGCCCTGCATGCGCTGAGCCAGCTCGCTCGCGATCGCCAGGCCGAGGCCCGAGCCGCCGGCGGAGTCCGCCGTGTAGAAGCGCTCGAATATCCGTCCTTGGACGCTGCGTGGGATGCCCGGGCCGTCATCGGACACGGTCAGCTCGGCGCGGCGGTTTACGGAGTAAGTGGTCACGGTCACCTTGGTGCCCTCCGGTGTGTGCGTGAGGGCGTTGTCGAGGAGGATACGGATGACCTGGCGGACCCGGTCCGCGTCGCCGCTGGCGATCACGGCCTCGGGAGGCGTGCGCAGCTCCAGGCGCGAGCCGCGCCGGTCGGCCCTCGGCCCGAACTCGCGTGCCACTTCGCGGGCAAGGGAGCCGACGTCGACGTCGTTGCTGCGGATGGCCATCGCGCCGGCGTCGAGCTGGGAGAGGTCGAGCAGGTCGGCGGTGAGCTTGGTCAGCCGCTCGATCTGCTGGCGCATCGTGTGCACGAACTCGGCCCGCTCCTCGGGGCTCGGGTCCTCTTCCTCGAGCAGCTCGACGAAGCCGCCGAGGCTGAAGATCGGCGTGCGCAGCTCGTGCGAGGCGTTGGCGATGAATTGCTTGCGGGCGCTGTCCAGCTCGGCGAGGCGGCGCTGCATTTCGTTGAAGGTGCGCGCGAGCTGGCCCAGCTGACCCACCGAGGCGACCGGGATCGGCGTTTCGAAGTTGCCGTCGGCCACCTTGCGGGCGGCGTCCTGGAGGCGGCGTACGTTGCCGCGGGTGGTACGCGCGAAATAGACGCCGGCGGCCGCGGTGGCGAGGATGGCGAAGAGGCCGCCGAGCAGGATCTGGGCCTTGACCGAGCCCTCGCCGCTGGCGGCTCCGCCGATCGCGACCGTGTAGATGTAGACGACCAGCACCGTGCCGAGCGAGATCGCCACCGCGATCAGGGTGATCCGGCCGCTCAGGATGGTGGGTCTGAACCGCTGCATCACTCCCTAAAGCGATAGCCGACGCCGCGCACGGTGAAGAGGAACTCCGGGTCCTTCGGGTCCTTCTCGAGCTTTTCGCGCAGGTGGCGGATGTGGACGTCCACGGTGCGCGGGTCGCGGTACTCGGAGTCCCCCCAGACGTGCTCGAGCAGGGTCTCGCGGCCGAGCACGCGGCCGGGGGAGCGGGCGAGCGCGCCGAGGATCTCGAACTCGACGTAGGTGACGCGGATCTCCTCCTCGCGCAGCGTGACCATGCGCCGGCCGAAGTCGATCGTCAGGTCGCCGTGCTCGATCGTCTCCTCGTCGGGCGGCTCCCCCGCCATCCGCGAGCGTCGCAGCGCCGCCTTGACCCTGCTGCGGAACTCGCGCATCGAGAAGGGCTTGGTGATGTAGTCGTCGGCGCCGACCTCGAGCCCGGCGACCTTGTCGGTCTCGCTGCCCTTCGCGGTCAGCATGATTATCGGTACCTGGCTGCGCGAGCGCAGTTCGCGGCAGACCTGGACGCCGTCGAGCTTGGGCAGCATCAGATCGAGGATTACGAGGTCGAAGCGCGCCTCGTCGAAGCGCTCCAGCGCCTCGCGGCCGTCGTGGGCCGAGGTGACGTGGTAGCCGTCCTTGCGCAGCGGGTAGCTGAGCAGGGTCTGAATCGACTGCTCGTCGTCGACGAGGAGGATTCGGGTCGATCCGTTGGGCATGAACAGAAGGGTATCCCGGCCTATGGCCGAACTTCCATGGGCAGCACTTTGCGCTCATGGACAGATGTGCTAGTACCAAGTACTAAGGGTCTCCGGTAGAAAGCCGATATGAGGCGCAGGATGCAACCACGACAGCTGAAGAGCCTGGTCGAGTCCGGCCACTACAAGCCTGAGCCGGCGCTGGTGGCCGATGCGATGCTGCGGCGCCGCAGCGTGCGTGCGCTGCTCAGCGATGCGAGCTTCAACCCAACTGGTCGAACCCCGCCGACTCCAGAAGCCGGCCGCCGGGCAGCCTGATCTCGACCCCTCCGCCGGCGACGACCTCGCCGATTCGGGCCAGTCTCAACCCGCTCTCTGCCGCGGCGACCGCGGCGCGCGACTGCTCCAGCCGCTCGGTCGGGATCGCAGCCAGCAGCTCGTAGTCCTCGCCGCCTCCGCTTGCCAGCTCCACGGCGTCGCGTCCGGCCGCTGCGGCGACCGCGGCGACGCCGTCAGCCAGGGCCAGCTCGCCGGCCTCGATCCGCAGTCCGACGCCGCTGCGCTCGGCCAGGTGCCCCGCGTCTGCGCCGAGCCCGTCGCTGAGGTCGATCATCGCCGTCGCTCCCGCATCGACCAGAGCGCGCCCCGCGGCAAGGCGCGGTTGGGGCACGAGCTGGCGCTCTCGCAGCGCCCCGCCGATCTCGGGCGGCAGGGTCTCACCCAGCTCGGGGTGCTCGAGCAGGAGAAGCCCCGCCGCCGCGGCGCCGATCTCTCCACTCAGGACCAGGGCATCGCCAGGTTGGGCGCCACCGCGCCCCACGAGCGAGTCCGCGGAGGGGGCGTGGCCGACCACCGTTATCGCCAGGACCAGCTCGCCGGCGCGGCTGACGTCGCCGCCGGCCAGGCTGGTGCCGGTGGCGGCGGCGAGCTCGACCATGCCGTCGAGCAGCTCGATGCAGCCGTCCTCGTCGAGGTCGGGGGGGACGCCGAGGACGACGTAGGCCTCGCCCGCCTCAGCGCCCATCGCCGCCAGGTCGGAGAGGGCGGTGGCGAGCGCCTTGTGGCCGATCTGCGCCAGGCTGGCCTGCTCGCGCCGGAAGTGGACCCCCTCGACCAGGGCGTCGACCGAAGTGGCGGTCGCCCCTCCCGGGACGGTGACGGCGGCGTCGTCGCCGGACCCGAGCGACACCCGCGCTCCGGCTGGCGGCAGCCGTTCCCGCACCCGCGCCAGCAGCTCGAACTCGCCCATGCCGCCATTCTCCCCTCCTCCGCCGAGTTCGCGTTTTATCTCGTATAGCGAGACAAAACACGAACTCACGCCCACGCCGTCACTAAGGTGGCGTCAGTGGAGCGCAGTCAGCCCCTTCTACATCGCATCGGCGAGGCCGGCGCGCGGTTCGGCACGCGGCCGCCGCGCAGCAAGCGCGTCCGGCTCGCGATCCAGCTCGGCATCGCCGTCCTCGTCTTTGGCTTTCTCGTCCTCACCGTGGTCGACCAGTGGTCGGAGATCAAGGACAAGGGCGTCCACTTCCACGTCCTCTGGCTGATCCCGGCCTTCGTCATCCTGCCCTTCTTCTTCGCGCTCAACGCGCTGGGCTGGGACTTGATCCTGCGCTTCCTCGGCTACCGGCTCGGAGCCGGCCGCGCGCAGGTCGCCTGGGGCCAGCCGCTGCTGGCCCGCTACGTGCCCGGCAGCGTCCTTTATGTCCTCGGCCGGGTGCTGCTCTCCGAGCGCGCCGGGGTGCCCCGCCGCCTGACCATCGCCAGCATCGTCTACGAACAGGCGATCCAGGCGACCTCGGCGGTCATCGTCGCCGCCTACTTCATCATCAGCCACCCCGACCTGCAGGATCAGCCCTGGCGCTGGGCGGTGCTGTTGCTGATCCCGCTCTTGGTTGCCCTCCTGCATCCGCGTGTCTTCGGCCCGCTGGCAAATCGCGTCCTGCGGGCCTTCGGGCGCGAGCCGCTGCCGGCGGCGATGTCGCTGCGCGGCGTGATCGCCGTGATCGGCTTCTACACCCTCAACTGGGCCGTGATCGCCGTCGGGCTCTACTGCGTCGCGCGCTCGGTCAGCACGATCTCCGCCAGCGACATCCCAGCGATCGGCTCGGCGCAGGCGTTCGGCTACGTGGCGGCGCTGGTGACGCTGGTTGCGCCGGCTGGCCTCGGCGTTCGCGACGCTGCCTTTGCCTGGGCCGTGAAGGTCGCGGTCCCCGGCAGCAGCTTCGCGGTTGCCTCGCTGATCGCGATCGTCGTGCGGGGGGTGCTGACGGTGGTCGAACTGGTCTACGTCGGCGCGGTCACGGCCTTGGGGCGGCGCGAGGGGTGGTCTATTCATACGGGGGTGCTGCATGCGTCGGAGGAGGAGCAGCAGGCGGTTGCTTCTGAGGGGGCGGGGCAGGCGGGGTAGGTGGGAGGGGACGGGCACCCCTGCTCACTCAACTTTTTCCGAAGGCAAGGGGATGGCTGGCGCCTGAGCCGGTCAGCGGAAAAAGTACAAGCCGTTCGCAGGGGAGCCCGTCCCCTCCCTGTCAGCGCCTACTGCTTCGAGGCTCCGACCGAGGAAGCTTTATTCAGCTGCCGTGGCTCATAGCGGGATGCGGCCGCCAAGCTGGTAGCCCGTCAGCATTAGGAGGAGGAGCTGGAGGGCTCGGTCGCGGGATAGGGCTGCGAGGGGGAGGGGCCAGATGAGGTACCAGGGGAGGAGCCAGGCTGTGGCTAGGAGGAGGGCTGCGGTTGCCCATGCCGTGGCTCGGATCCAGTCGCCGCCGCGCCAGGTCCAGGCGAGGAGGTAGATGACGAAGGCGGCGTAGAGGGCTAGGGCGGCTGCTCGGACTGGGTCTGGGTCGAGGCCGGTTAGGCGGGCGACCGTGATCGGGATGCTCATATGGCTCGTCCGGCCCTGGTTCTCGCCGGCCAGCTCAAACGCGTGAAGCCAATCCCAGCCGAACAAGTCATAAGCGGCGATCCCGATGAGCACTGCGGCGAGCCCCATCCCGACCAACAGCCGGCCGACGGGCCTAAGACCGGACGTATAGGGGCGGGAATCGGCCCGTCGGCAGCCGTTGGCCGCGAGGAGGGCGAAGGGGGCAACGATCGCGGTTGAAGACTTGACGGCTATTGCGGCTATGAGGGAGGTGCCAGCCGAGGCCTCGCAAGCCGTCAGCGTCGCAGCGAGGCCGAGCATGACCAGGAGCGTCACCAGGCCATCGTTGTGGGAGCCGCCTACTACGTGGACGAGGACGAGTGGGTTGAGGGCCACGAAGGCGGCCGCGCGGCGCGGATCGACGCCGCGGAGCGGGGCAAGGCGGGCGACGATGACGGCGATCGCCAGGACCGAGACCGCCGAGACCGCCTTCAGCGCGTAGACGGCGACGCCGACCGGGAGCGCCGCGAGCGGATACGTCGCCAGGGTGAAGAGCGGGCCGTAGGCGCTCGTCGTGTCGGGCCAGGTGACGTGGGCGAAGGCGGGATCGAGGGGGACCGAGGCCGGCGGGTGCACATAGGGGTCAAGCCCGTGGAGGACGCCGAGGCGCGCGTAGTCGACGTAGCTGTAGACATCGTGGGAGAGGAGCGGGGGCAGGCAGGCGAAGGCGACGACCAGGACGGCGATCGTCCCCCAGACGACCCGCCGGTCAAGGCGCGGCGCCCAGGCAAGGGCGCCGAGATAGGCGACGAAGCCGACCCACATGAGGCCGTAGGCCGCCCCTGGCGCGATGCTCAGCTAGTTGCCCCCGGTTTCGCCGGTGCCAACGCCTCCGCCCACCTCTGTGGCCGGAGGCGGCGGGGGGACGGGAGTCGGTTCCTGCCCGGCGCCTGGAGCATAGGCATCGGGGTTGTAGCCGCCGGCCACTTCTTCGCCCAGTTCCATAGCCCGTTCGGTCGCCTTCTCCGCCGTGTCGTAGACGCTGTCACCGCCACCCCGGGATGGCGTCGCCGCCGTGTAGTGGCCGAAGTAGGGAGCCCAGGTGATCGGCGTCTTCGGCTGCTCGAATTCCTCGCAGGGGACTTCGCCGTCGGAGTAGACGGAGTGCCAGATTTCGGCTGGGAAGGTGCCGCCGAAGACGGTGATCCCGTGCACGCTGGTCATTTCGATCGCGTTTGACTGCGGATACCCGACCCAGACCACCGTCGCCAGGTTCGGCTGGTAGCCGGCGAACCAGGCGTCGGTCTCGCGGTCGGTCGTCCCCGTCTTCCCCGCCTGTCCGGCGCAGCCGGTGTAGGCGGCGGTGCCGGTCCCTTCGGTGATGTTGTCGTGCAGCAGCCGCGTCACCTCGTAGGCGACGGCCTCGGAGACGACGCGCCGCGGCGGCTCGCGGTCGGGGCGCTCCACCCGCCCACCGGGAAAGGTGACCCGGCGGATCGCAACGGGGTCGTGCCGGATTCCCCCCGCCGCCAGGGTCGCGTAGGCGTCGGCCATCTCCAGCGGCGAGACGCCGACGCGCAGCCCGCCGATCCCCTCCGCCGGGAGGCCGTCGAGCGGGCTCGTGATCCCCAGAGAGTGCGCGGTTTCGGCGACCTGCTGCGGGCCGACGTCGAGGTCGAGCTGGGCGAAGACGGTGTTGTCGGAGGCGACCGTCGCCTGCTGCAGATTGACCCTGCCCAAATAGCCTTCGTCCGCGGTGTGCACCTCCCAGTGCCCCCACTTGGGGAGGTCGAGATCGAGCGGTTTGGAGGTGTAGTAGGTCGAGTAGGGGTCGATGCCCTGCTTGATCGCCGTCGTCAGCACGAAGGTCTTGAAGGTCGAGCCCGGCTGGCGGTGCCCCTGGGCGGCGAGGTTGAACTGGCTCTCCTCGTAGTTGGAGCTTGAGGCCATCGTCTCGATTTCGCCGTTGCTCGGGTCGATCGAGACCAGCGCCGAGGCGGGGTCGGTCGAGTAGGGGAGCGCGGAGGCCATCGCTTCCTGCGCCACTTCCTGCAGCCGCGGCTCGATCGTCGTGTGGACCTCGAGACCGCCTTTGCGCACGGTGTCGACCCCATAGCGGTCGATCAGCTCCTTTTCGACGTAGTCGAAGAAGAAGGGCTGGCGGTGCTCGAAGTAGGAGCTCGAGGCGTCTAGGGCGAGGCCGCTCTCCTCCGCGGTTCGGGCCTGCTCTTGAGAGAGATAGCCGAGGTGGGCCATCCTCGCCAGCACCTGGTTGCGCCGCTCGCGCGCCGCGCCGGGGTTGAGGATCGGGTTGTACTGCGAGGGAGCCTGAGGCAGTCCGGCGAGCAGGGCCGCCTGCACCAGGTTCAGCTTCCAGACGGGCTTGGAGAAGTAGATCTTCGAAGCGGCCCCCACCCCGACCGCGGTTGCCCCGTCGATCGTCCCGTAGGAGGCGGTGTTGAGGTACTGGCCGAGGATTTCCCGCTTCGAGTGGCGTTCGGCATACTCGAGCGCCAGCTTCGCCTCGATGATCTTGCGTTCGAGGTCGCGCTTGGGGTTGGAGAGGCAGAGGTGGCGGACGAGCTGCTGGGTGATCGTCGAGCCGCCCTCGACCGTCTCGCCCGCTTCCAGGTTCTTCAGCGCCGCCCGGGCGATGCCCTCGGGGTCGATGCCGCCGTGCTCGTAGAAGCGCTGGTCCTCGATCGCGACCGTCGCCAGCCGCAGCGTGCGGGGGACCCGGTCGATCGCGACCGGCTTGCGCGCTTCGTCGGAGTCGACCAGGCCCAGCTTGCTGCCGTCGCGGGCGTAGAGCACCGTGTTGCCGCCGCGGTCGACCGGTTTGCAGGCAGCGAGCGAGGGGGCCTTGGCGGCTACGTCGAGCACCCAGGAGGCGATCGCGATCCCCGCCAGGGCGACCGCGACGAGGATTCCGGCGCCGACGAAGAGCACCTTCCCGCCGACCCCCCCGCGGCGCCGCTGACGTCGCCGATTGCGCTTCGCCATGGGAGAAAGGGTACTTCGGCCCGGCCCGGGCTCAGGCCTGCGTGTCCTCGGTCGAGAGGTTGTGGATGATCCCGTCGACCAGCATCTGGTTGGGGATCACGATGGCGGTTCCGTCGCCGGGGTTGACGTAGGTGTAGGAGAGGGTGATGTCGGTGACCCGGCCGTTGACCTCTTCGAATTCGATCCGGTCGCCGATCTTGATCGGTTGCGAGACGGCCAGCTGAACGCCGGCGACCATGTTGCCGATCGTGTGCTGGGCGGCGAAGCCGACGATCGCCGCCAGCACCGCGGTCGAGGCGAGGATGCCCGTGGCCAGCCGCTTCAGCTCGGTGAACTGGCTGAGCCCGATCGCGAGCAGGACGAGGAAGATGACCAGCAGGACGAGGCGGCGCAGGAAGCGCAACCGCGTCTTCGTCGAGCGAGAGACCTGTGAGACTGCCGGCGTCATGGACGCCACGGTATCCGCAAAGCGAGTCTTTCCGTACTCGAACTGGGGACCGCTTGCCGCCCTGTTGGGCGTTCCCCTGGCCTTGGCCACCGGGATCGTCTTCGCGATTCCGGCCGCGCTCGCGGGGCGCGAGCCCAATGGCGACCTGACCGACACCGCCACCGCGCTCGGCCAGCTGGCCGCCGAGCTCGGCTTCCTGATGGTGCCGATGCTGATCGCGGCGCGACGGGGCGCCTCGTTCAAGGGGGCGCTGCAGCGCCTGGGGGTGAGGCGCTTCAAGCCCAAGGCAGCGCTCTGGATGCTGGCCGCGGTCGGCGCCTACCTGGCGATTGCGATCGTCTACACGCTGATCTTCGGCGAACCCGACCAGAAGGACGTCGCGGAAAAGTTGGGCCCGGTGCCGATTCAGATCCTGGTGATCGTCATTGCGGCGCCGATCTCGGAGGAGGTCTGCTTCCGCGGCATGCTCTTCGGCGGCCTGCGCGAGCGCCTGCCGCGGATCGCCGCGGCGCTGGTCAGCGGCTTGGTCTTCGGCGCCCTGCACATCACCAACGGCGTCGAGGTGATCCCACCGCTGATCGCCTTCGGCTTCGTGCTCGCCCTCCTCTATGAGAAGACCGGCTCGATCGTGCCCGGGATCCTCCTGCACATGCTGAACAACTCTGTAGCGCTGCTGGGGCAGTAGCGGGCAAAGAAACGGCCCGCAGGGCGGGCCGTTGCGACAACCGCTTGATAACCAAGGCAAGGCTATCAGCCGGTTCGCTGGAGCGGCAAAGGCCGGTCGTGAAAGTGGGAACTACCCACAGGCCGCCTGATATTGCACCTCGTCTGACCGATGCGCTTCAGCAAACCATTGACGGAGGGCGGGGGACTCGAACCCCATTCGGACCGTGAAGCCCGAACTCCTGGTTATCAAGCAGTTGTCGCGACCCCGCGACTTCACCCTCCGCTGGCCGCGAACCTAGTCGTGTGGACGCGCAAATCAACAGGTGTCGCTCTAAATTCACGAAGAATTGACGCTCTCGTCACACAGCCGACTCATTCGTAAGAATCCCGAAACGTGAGCCGTCGTCTCGTCCCCATCCTTGTGGTCGCCGCCGCCGTCGTCTTGCCGTCGTCGGTGACTGCAGCGGCGCCGAAATCGACCAGCCCCCCCGACGCTACCGTGAAGATCCGGGTCGGCCATCTGCACGGAGGGCGCGCTCCGATCTTCGACACCGTGCCCGTTAGCGGCTCGATCGAGCCCTTTGCGCCGGGACAGAGGGTCGCGGTCACCTTCTACCTCGATGGGCACAAGCTGCTCACCCGCAGGGTTGCTGTGCAGAAGGGCGCGGGGGATACCGGCACCTTCGAGGCTTCGATCGTGGTCCGCGAGGACGGCAAGTACGCGGTTGCCGCCAAGCACGTGGCGACGGCGGCGCTCGGTGGCGACAGCACCGTGCGCAAGAGCTGGCGAGTCAGCTTCGAGGCTCTGCACCCGGGCGAGTGCGGACGGGTCGTCAAGGGGTTCAGGAAGGCGCTGACGAAGATGGGCTACGCCAACGGCGACGGCCGCTGCTTCGACGGGCGCACGGGGCGCGAGGTCCTCGCCTACCGCAAGGTCAACGGCATGGCGCGCACCGAGCGCGCCGGCAAGGGCCTGGTCAAGGACGTCTTCGGCGGCCGCGGCGGCTACCGCGTGCGCTACCCGAAGGCGGGGGAGCACGCCGAGGTCTCGATCGACAAGCAGGTGCTCGTACTGGCCAAGGGCGACAGGCCCTTCGCGATCTACCCGGTCTCGACGGGCAAGTCGTCGACCCCGACGATCACCGGTCACTACACCTTCTACCGTCGCGAACCGGGAACCAACTCGCACGGCATGTACTACTCGTTCTACTGGCACGGTGGCTACGCGATACACGGCTACCCCGAAGTGCCCGATTACCCGGCGAGCCACGGCTGCGTGCGCACCTTCAACGCCGACCAGCCGCGCATCTACAACCAGTTGCAGTACGGCGAGAGCATCTTCGTCTTCTGAGACGGTGTGGGGCCGGCGCATATCGGCGTCCTCGGTCGCTTGCGTGCAGGAGCACGCGGCGCTCCCTGCGTCCTTGATCTGCTTGGCCCCACGCCGTCTCAGTCGGGGAAAGGGAGGTTGGGGATGAGGGTCTTCGTAGCGGGGGCGAGTGGGGCGATCGGGCGCCCGCTGGTGCGTCAGCTGCTCGAGGGCGGGCACGAGGTGGCCGGGATGACGCGGCGCGAGGAGGCCGCGGAGGAGATTCGGGCGGCCGGCGCGACGCCGGTCGTCTGCGACGTCTTCGACGCGGCGGGGCTCGAGGCCGCGGTCGTCGAGGCCAGGCCCGAGGTGGTGGTCCATGCGCTGACCTCGCTGCCGTCGCGAATCGACTACAGGGGCAAGGGCGAACCGCTTGCGGCGACGAATCGGGTCCGGGTGGAGGGCACCCGCAACCTGATCGCCGCCGCGAGGGCGGCGGGTGCGCGCCGCCTCGTCGCGATGAGCGTCGCCTTCCTCTACTCGCCCGAGGGCGAGTGGCTCAAGGGCGAGGAGGCGCCGCTCTACGTTGGCGCTCCCGGCCCCTTCGGCGGCGCCGTTGATGCCCTGATGGACCTCGAGAGCCAAGTGCGCGCGGCCGAGGGCGTCGAGGGCCTGGTCCTGCGCTACGGCTGGTTCTACGGGCCGGGCACCTACTTCGACCGCGACGGTTCGCAGACCGAGGACGTGCGCAAGCGCCGCTTTCCGATCGTCGGCAAGGGCACCGGCACCTTCTCCTTCATCCACGTCGAGGATGCCGCCGCCGCGACCGTGGCTGCGGTCGAGCGCGGCGCTCCGGGTGTCTACAACGTCGTCGACGATGAGCCGGCGCCCCTGCGCGAGTGGGTTCCCGCCTTCGCCGAGGCGATCGGCGCCAAGCCGCCGCGCCGAGTCCCCGTCTGGCTCGCCCGCCTTCTTGCCGGCCCTGCTGCGGTGGAGTCGGCGATCGGCCTGCGCGGCGCCTCCAACGCCAAGGCCAAGGGCGAGCTGGGCTGGCAGCCGCGCTACCCGAGCTGGCGACAGGGCTTCCGCGAAGCGCGCGACTGACGCCGCTCCCTAGGTGTAATTCCTAAGCACGTTGTTCATCCGGGCCTCCTTGGAGGCTGGCGGTGTCGAAGCCCCAGCAACAAGGAGGAACCGGATGAAGCTTCACGCTAACGCGCCCCTCGGCCCGAAGGGGAGAGCGATCATGGTCAAGAGGGTGATCGAGGAGAAGGTCGCGCTCACGGAGGCGGCCGAGGCCGCCGGAGTGAGCGCGAGGACTGCCGGCAAATGGGTGCGGCGCTACCGCGCCGAAGGTGCGGCCGGCTTGCTTGATCGCAGCTCCGCGCCGCTCACCGTCCACAACGCCACGCCGCCCGATCGCGTGGAAGCAATCGCCGCCCTGCGCCGACTGGCGCTGACCGGGCCCGAGATCGCCGAGCTCCTGGAGATGGCCACCTCGACGGTCTCGGCGGTGTTGAAGCGGATCGGCCTCGGCAAGCTCAGCCGTCTGGGGCCTCCGGAGCCGATCCGCCGCTACGAGCGCGCCCGCCCCGGGGAGCTGATCCACATCGACGTCAAGAAACTGGGTCGGATCGGCCCGCATGGGGCGGGGCACCGAGTCACCGGTCGCAAGGCCCGTCGGCACATCACCCAGCTCGACGCCGCTGGCGTCAGGCGCCGCCAAGTCGGCTGGGAGTGCGTGCACGTCTGCGTCGATGACGCCACCCGCCTCGCCTACGCCGAAGTGCTGCCCGACGAGAAGACTGCGACTGTGATCGGGTTCCTGCGACGAGCGGTCAGCTTCTACCGCTCCCATGGCATCGCGGTCGAGCGACTGATGACCGACAACGGCGGCGCCTACCGCTCGACCGCCCACGCGATCGCCTGCCGGGCGATGGGGATCAAGCACATCCACACCCGCCCCTACCGGCCTCAGACCAACGGCAAGGCCGAGCGCTTCATCCGCACGATGCTGCGTGAGTGGGCCTACGCCGCGGTCTACGGCAGCTCCCCTGAGAGGGCCGCGGCCCTCTCGGGGTGGATCGAGCGCTACAACTTCAGACGACGACACGGCGCCATTGGCCACCGGCCGCCGATTCAGCGGCTACGGGAGCTCGCCGGAAACAACGTGCCTAGCATCTACACCTAGGATGCGCGCAGTGGCCGATCTCGACGCCGCCAAGGGGAAGCTGCTCGCCGAGCTGCGCGAGCACTCGCTGGTGATCGGCGAGGTGACGCTCTCCAGCGGGGCGGTGGCGCAGTACTACGTCGACGCGAGGCGGGCGCTGTTGCGGCCGGCCGGGTTCCTCGCTGCGGGAGAGCTGATCGCCGCTGCCGCGGTCGAGCTGGGCGCCGACGCGGTGGGCGGCCCGGCTACGGCGGCAATTCCTCCTTCGTGCGCCGCACTGGCCGTGCCGGCGGGCAAGGGCCTGGTCGGTTTTTTCGTCCGCGGCGAGCGCAAGCAGCACGGTCTGCAGCGCTGGGTCGAGGGCGCTGCCGAGGAGGCCGCCCGCTGCCTCGTGGTCGAGGACACCGTGACCAGCGGCGGCTCGACCGTGAAGGCGATCGAGCGGATCGCCGAGCAGGGCCTCGAGGTCGCCGGTGTGCTCGCAGTCGTCGACCGCCTCGCCGGCGGCGGCGAGAAGATCGAAGCCGCTTCGAGCGCTCCCTACCGGGCCCTGGTCACGATCGACGAGATCTACCCCGACCGACCGGACCGCGGCTGAGGGGCGAGCCTGGAGCGATGGAGCCCGACGCCGTCGAGATCCGCGTCCTCGGCTGCCTGGTCGAGAAGCAGCACACCACCCCCGACGTCTACCCGCTCTCGCTCAACTCGCTGCGGCTCGCCTGCAACCAGGCGACCAATCGCGAGCCGGTCGTCGAGTACGACGAGGCGACGGTGGTCGAGGCCCTGCGCCGCCTCGCCTTAAGGGGCTGGACCCGCCTCGCCAGCGGCGCCGGCAGCCGTGCCCGCAAGTACCGCCACCTGCTCGGCGATGCCTTCGGGATCGAGGACGCTGAGATCTCGCTGCTCGCCGTGCTGATGCTGCGCGGCCCACAGACCCCGGGGGAGCTGAAGCAGCGCGGTCAGCGACTCCACGACTTCGCCGGTCTCGTCGCGGTGCAGGAGACGCTCGACGCTCTCGTCGAGCGGGGGCTGATCGCCCGCCACGAGCGCCGCCCCGGCCAGAAGGAGGACCGTTACGAGCAGCTGCTGGGTGGCGGGTTCGCACCGCCGTCCTCGCCGGGGCCAGCTGAGGACGAGACGACTGAGGGGCCCCAGGGCGGCGAACCGGTTCCAGCCGAAGACCGCCTCACCCGCCTCGAGCGCGAAGTCGCCGAGCTCCGCTCTGAGCTGGCCGCCCTGCGCGCCGCCCTCGGCGACTGACCTGGCTAAGAAGGCTTAAAGAAGCGTGCCTTGACGAGGGGGCAAGGGCCGTTAGATTCCATCAAGGAATAAACGACCGGGTTTGCTGAACGACAGTGCAGGGGTGCGCTTCGATGTTCGAATTGCCAGCCGGTAGGGGGAGCAAACGCTCTCTGATTGCCACGGCCCTCTTAGTCGTGGCCTCGGTGTTGCCAGCTGCCTCCGCGCGCGCCAATCCCGGCTACGAGCTGGATTCGGCGCAA
This sequence comes from uncultured Solirubrobacterales bacterium, assembly GCA_963712595.1. Lineage (GTDB taxonomy): Bacteria > Actinomycetota > Thermoleophilia > Solirubrobacterales > 70-9 > VRUE01. Next base: position 119,604 of record CAVQIM010000006.1, on the reverse strand, counting down.
CCATCCATCGCGCTCAGCGGCCAGGTCCCTCTCGATGTGGCGGTCGATCAGGAAAGCCAGTTTCTCTACGTTGCCGAGCTGACAACCAACCCCTCCACGTTCGCCCACGGACAGGTCGAGCAGCTCGATCCCAGTGGCGCTCCAACCGCAAACTCCCCATTCCTAACCGGCACGGGCGACTACTTCGCCGGCGTCGCGGTCGATCCAGTGACCCACGGCATCTATGCGTATCAGGGCGAAGTGCAATTGCCGATGGGAACCTTCGGCGCCCCGAAGATGAGCACCTTCTCGTCTTCGGGGACCCTGGGTACGTCGTTCAACCCCGGCAACTCCGTGCCCGGTCTCGCTGTCGATTCGTCCGGCCGCGTCTACTTCCCCAACCTCCTCAACAACACGGTTCAGGTCTTCGAATCCTCGGGCGCTCTCAAAGGCACGATCGTCTGCACGGGATGTCCCGGCGGGGCCTTCGACGAACCCAAGAGCGTCGCTTTCGATGCCGCCGGCAATCTCTTCGTCGTCGACATCGGCGGGGAACGCGCCATCAAATTCAAACCATCGGGGGACTCCTACGTATACGACTCGGTGCTGCAGAGCGGCGCTGGCGCGGTTGCGGTCGGGGTCGATCCGGCGAGCAATGACGTCCTCGTGGGAGACCTGGGCCCCAGTGGCTACCACGTCGTCGCCTACGACGCCTCCGGGACTCCGTTCGACGATTTCGGCGCCGGGCTCTTCGGCCCACCGGTCTCCGGAGCAAGGACCGCGGGCCAGATCGCGGTCAATGCCACCACCCACGAGGTCTATGTCACGGACCCCAGCGAAAACGGCAACGTGATCAGGGTCTTCGACCGCATTGCCTCGATTCCCGCTCCGATCGCGAGCACCTCGATCCCCGCGCCGCTGGGCCAGATCGAAGCCACCCTCAAGGGCGCGGTCAATCCCAAAGGCCATTCCCTCACCGATTGCCATTTCGAGTACACCGGCCACGCCGACTTCCAGGCAAACGGCTTCGCCAACGCCGTGTCGGTCCCCTGCGCGTCGAAGCCGGGGGGATCGGTCAGCACCACCGTCACGGCGCAGCTGCCCGGTCTCACCCCTGCCACGCCTTACGACTACAAGATCGCGGCTACCACCTATGGCGGCAGCGCCGAAGGGTCCGCGCGGGAATTCACCACCCTGCCGCCGCTGCCACCCGCTGCCACGACCGGCTCCGCAACCGCGGTCACCCAGACGAAAGCGACGCTGGGGGCATCGGTCAATCCCCGCGGTGGATCGACCTCCGATTGCCATTTCGAGTACACCGACGAGGCCGACTTCCAGGCAAACGGCTTCGCTCACGCGGCCACCGCCATCTGCTCCCCGAAACCGGTCGGAACGACCGACGTATCCGTCCTGGGGAAAGCCACCGGGCTCGTCACCTCGACGAGCTATCGCTTCCGCGTCGTCGCGACCAACAACTCCGGTACCACCAAAGGCCTCGATCAGGTGTTCGTCGTCGCCGGGGAGACCTGCGCCACAAACGCAGCGCTTTGCCCACCCACCCCACCCACGGAATCCTCCCCGCCGCCCATGGTCCCCCCGATTTCGCCCCCGGCGACGCCCCCCGCCAAAAAGCCCCTCAAATGCCGCAAGGGCTTCAAGAAGAAGAGGGTGCGCGGCAAGGCGAGGTGCGTGAAGATCAAGCACCGCCCCAAGCGCAAAGCAGCGACTCCCCGCAACTAGAGGCCCGGCGGGGCCGCCCCTCCACCAGGCCAGCATCACAAATGCCCCGAGCTGGATTCGAACCAGCGGCCTACTCCTTAGGAGGGAGTCGCTCTATCCAGCTGAGCTATCGGGGCTCGGATTCCGAAGGGTAAGCCTAGTCACGGTCTTTCGCTTGGGTCAACCTTCAGCCGCGTCGAGGTTCTCCAAGTCCACGAGATCTTGGCCGCGGCCGGCGGCTTGCTTCATCGCACGCAGATCCTCCACCGAGCAGACCGCAACGTTGATTCCGAGCACTTCGGTCTCGGTTGCACGCGATCGGAGCTCGTCGAAGCTCGGAACGCCCTCGAGTCCCTGCACGATGTCGAGGCGTCCAAGCTTCGTGTCGATGGCCATCTGTTCCCCGCTGGCGAGCTCCGCAGCGATCGAAAAGGGAGTGCCGAGCAGGGCCTCCCCCCGCTGCACATGTCCACCGGCCTCTACCGCCACCTCTGCAACCACCTTTAGGTTCTCGACATCGGGCGAGACGACGATGTCGATGTCCTTGGTGGCACGAACGACGCCTCTTGCTCCCAAGGCGAGCCCACCGATCACCACGAACTCAGCGCCCGCAGCTACCAGCCTCCGCAGGATCTCGTCGAAGGCGGCTGACGTCATTGCCGCTGGGCGGGTGCGGCCATCTTCAGCAGCGCGTGACTCAGCGCGATCGTCTCGGCCAAGTTCACGCTCATTGGGCGTTGTGCGTCATCGCGCAGTCGCTGGACGCGAACCGCCTCGGCTACCGCCGCAGGGTCCTTCGAGGCTTGGCCCGGCTGTTGAATCGACGCCATGAAGACACGGTAGCGAAGCGGACCGATTCCTTCCTGATCGGGCAACGGCCGGCTTTCGCTGCCCAATCGACAGTTGGCTACTGAGGATGGCTTCTCCCACCATCTCTGCCCGCCGACGCTAAGAGCGGCGACCGTTGGCTTCTCAGGGCGTGAGTGAAGCTTTTTGGGGTGAGAGTCGGACGCCTCGTTCGATGCTTGCGGTGTTGCCGCTCAGGTCAGTTGCGCGCACCGATAGCGAGAGCTTGACGCTCTTCGCCCCTTCCAGCCGAAGTCGCGCTTGCCTTGTGAAACGCAGGACCAGGACGCCGCTCCCGCTCGCCCGTCCTGCGCCGACGGTCTTGCGAAACCGCTGTGCTCTATTTGCCGCTCTGGGTTTGACTTCCTGCGCGAGCTTTCCGCTGAGGCGACAGGCGACCGAGCAGCTGACCTTGACCTTGAGCCCCTTCGCGAGGGCGCTTGCCAGCCGCTGGTGGGAAGCGAGTCTCACGGCCAAGGTCAGGGGGGCCGGTTTGGCAGTCGGGCTCGAGCTCGGAGAAGGACCGGGCGTTTCTGCGCGCAGTTCGGCCTCGGTGAAGACCAGGGACCCTTCCCCAGTCGCGTCGGCCGGGAGCTCGAATGTGCCGTCGCCTCGATTGGAGGCGACGGCTGCGCCACCGGCAAGCGGGTAGTAGCTGCCGCCCGCAGCCTGCAGGAAGAAGAGGTAGGTGCTGCCGACCGAGATCTCCGGGGCGCCGTCGAGGACGAATTCCCCTTCCGGCGTGGTGCCGCCGGTAAGCGCGACGAGGATGGTCGAGCCCTCTGCGACGCCGCCTTTCACAGAGCTGCTGACCTTGACGACATAGTTGGTGTGCGGGATGGCTGGCAGCGGATCCCCGAGGGTGTCGTTGCCGGGGGATTCTCCGTCGTCGGTGCTTTCCGAGAGCACCTGCCCGACGAGCACCGCGTCAGCGGCCGTATTGACCTCTCCCACGGTCGGATAGGTGGGATGGTCCGCGTCCATCCGGTAGACGGGCACCTCACCGGTGGGGACGGCGGTCGGCTCTCCGTGGGAGCCGTTGCCGGCAAGGGCGAGGAGGGCTGCCAAGACCGCCGCGGCGAGAGCCCCGCCTGCCAACAGCATCTTCATGGGCCGACTAGTTCTCATGGATACATCCCGTCGATGCGTTCGGTATCGAAGTGCTGTGGGGTTTGCCTGATCCTGCCTCCGAGCAACCCCTGCCACATCACGCTGGGCACCGACGTGCTGACGCCGTAGGGATGTTCCAGGCCGAGCGCATGGCCGAGCTCGTGGGTGGCGACCTTGGTTCGCTGCGCATCCGTTTCGGGATCGAGCGTCCGCTGGTTCATCGCAATCGCATTGCGCGTATACCCGCATGAAGAGCAGTCGCCTTCGGCGAAGATCGTCATCCCCCACCAGGTGTCGGGGAGGTAGACGTCGACGAACGGGATGTCCAAGGCATCCGGGAGGCCGGTCCACTGGCTTATGTGCACCTTGGTTCCGGAGGCATTCCAGTTTTGGGCGCCCTGGATCACGTTCCCCAGGTAGCGATGAGAGCCGCTGTACGAGTAGTTGAGCGGGAGGCTGGAGCTGTCATAGGGCCACTCGCCACCGAAGGTGTGGGGGATGCGGGGCGTCCATTTCTTGGTCACGTCGTTCGAGGTGTGCGTGACGTTCGATCCATCCGTGAAGCTGGCCTCCAGGATGTCGGTCCCGGTCTGGGTCGAGAAATAGTTGAAGGAGGCTTTGCCGGCGGAGTTGGTGACCGATGAAAGCTCGAGGCCGGAGTTGGGGCCGGAAATCACCTGCAGGTGGACCGTGCGCCCCACCTCGGGATCCCCATGTTCGTCCTGGGCGAGCGCCGAGAGAAAATGGAAGGTCCCCGCCTGCGTTCGAATGCCGGTGGGCCCGAGGACGATTCCCTCGCCGACCAGTGCCGTCTCGGCTCCGAGGTCCAGCGAGGCGAAGAAGATGTTGTCGTCATTCGACGGGTTGAACGTGTCGACGTCGATCGAAGTCGCATTCTGCTGCGTGAAAGGCTTCAGGTTGTAGAGCTCGTCGTCGCACCGAGCCGCGAGCTCAGGGTCAACGCTGCATTGTGTGTCGGTGACGAACGGATCGTCCGGGACTTTGAGGCCATCACCTACACCGCCCACAGTTATCAGGGATCCGTTGCCGCACGCCGTGAAGGCCGGTTCCGAGGCGTAGCGCTCGGGGCAGTCGTCCTGCCCACCCGCTGAGGAAGTTACCCGAGTTCCGTTGACGTCGACGGTGCTGTACTGGCCGGCCGGCTGGTAGCCGTAGGAGATACCCAGGCCCATGATCGCCGTCGAGCTTGGTTTCAGGGGCTCGGAGAGGCCAATGGCGAAGTGATCTCCGAGTGTCTGCTGGGCCCCGTACATCAGGGTGATCGTGTTCGACCTCGCCGTCGGATCGTCGAAGACGACGGCGAGTATCTCACCGTCCATCAACGTAGTGTTTTCCTCTTCGATCGTGAAGGGGATGCGTCCCGCCGATTCCGCGTCGATCTTGGGCGAGACGATGGAGGTCACGTCCGCGGCGGTGTTGAACGAGACGATGGAGCTGGGAATCGTGTGGCTGGGATCCCAGTTGATTGGAGTGCCGTCGATGGACACCTCGCCGTCCGAGGGGTTGAAGTTCGTGCTCCCAGTGCTCGCGGCAAAGAGGAATGCCTTTCGAACGGTTGCTCCCGTTGGCTTGTCCACTTCGATCGTGCCGGTCTCGGAGTTGGTACCGCTCGCATCGACCGAAAGCTTCAGCTTGCCGATTTCGCTGTAGAAGACTTCCAGGCTGGCGCTCGCCGCGGGTGCGGACAGGGCCGAGACGGTCAGCGAGACGATCAGAACGCCGAGGACCGAGAAGCCGCGCCTCACCTCACCGCGCCATAGATTTTTAAATCGCTCAGGATTAATAGGGCGAAGACCGTAACACAGCAATACAGTCACAAAGTAGGAGAAACGTACTGTCCAGGAATTTGGACGCACGTAACCCCGAACTGTGTGCTTACCAGGAAGCGGGGAAGCTGGTCGGCCTGCTGCAGGATCGCAGCGGAGTTGCCGCGCCGGTGGGCCCAGCTCGTAGAGGGCCTGTGTATGTCCGAGCTATGCGCTGCGAACTGCTGTGCAGGGACTTCCGTGAATCACGCGTAGAGGCTCTCCGAAGCCAGCTCCTGGGCCCGGCGGCTCCAAAGCTTCACCTGCATGAAGATCTCGTCGCCGTAACCCTCGAGGGCGTCGAGGGCGAGGAGGGTGAAGCGGCCGTTGGAGACGACCTCCTGGTCGACGGTCTCGAGGTCGAGTTCGGCGGTGGCGGCGACCGCGCCCTGAACCAGGGGGTGGCCCCAGACGAGGGTAACGGCGCCGGCGCGCCCGTTCTCGCCTCGCCAGCGGCCGATCACCTCGTCGTTGAGGTCGATCTTCCAGCCGGGATTGTCCTCGGCGAGCACGTCGGTGAAATCGGCCTTGGCGGTGAAGTCGGACGGCTCGCCTTGCTCGATCTGCGCGTAGGAGACGTGGCCGAAGAGCTCCAGCGTCCCCGCGGGCCCCTCGACTCTGGCCGTGCCGGGAACCCAGACCCGCCCGCCCCAGGCGCGCTCCGGGAACCAGTCCAGCTCGGCGGGTGGCTCGACGCCGTCGGGCAGGTCCTCGATCTCAGCGCACGCCGCCCGGAACGCCTCGCCCAGGCGCTCGGCGAAGCGGCCGTGGGGGATGCCCTCCTGGGAGGAGTCGGCGATGAAGCGCGGGATCGGTCGCGGGTTGGGGGGCATCGCCGGCCGACCCTACTGGGCCAGACATTCCCGCAAATCGGCGGCTGCGCGCTCCGGCGGATAGATGTTGATGTCGACGCCGGTGGCGAACTCGAAGGCAGCCTTTATCTGGAGCCGCGGGGCGATGTCGACGTGCCAGTGGAAGCTCTCGGCCCCGCGGGGCGCCGTGCGGACCCAGAGGTTGAGCTCGGGTGAGCCCTCGAAGCGCGCCGCGAGCAGGCACAGGGCGGTGTGGATCATCGCCGCGCCCATCGTGTCCTCGGCGAAGCTCGCCGACTCGGCGCGCGGGACCACCCGCAGCTCGAAGGGAGAGCGCGAGGCCCAGGGGCAGATCAGCGCCGCCTCCTCGTCGATCGCGACCAGGCGGTCGCGGCGACGCACCTCCTCGACCAGGATGTCGCTGAGCAATCCGCCGCCGGCGGTGCGTTCGCGGTAGGCGCCCATTCGCTCGCGCTCGCGCGCCACCGCCGCCGGGACGAAGGGGAGCGCGTAGAGCTGGGCGTGGGTGTGCTCGAGCGAGGCGCCGGCGCCGCCCCCCTCGTTGACGATCAGCTGCACGTAGGAGGCATCGGCGTGGGCCCGCATCCGCTCGCGCCAGGTCCCGACGGCCGCGGCGAATTGCTCCTCGCCGAGGTCGACCATCGCGGTCAGGTGCTCGGGACCGTTGACGATCACCTCGTGGGCGCCGAGCGCCGGGCGCGAGGCGAAGAGGTCGGGCTCGCCGGCGCGGCGCGACTCCAGCAGCGGGTCGCCGGCGCTGGCGAAGGCTCCCGCCTCGCCCTTCGTTGCACCTGGATTCGCCTCGCTCTCCCCGTCTCCCAGCGCCGGGTAGAGGTTCGGCACGACGCGCGTCGTCCAGCCCGGGCTGTCCGCCGCCCCGCTGCCCGGGCGCGTCGCGGAGACCTCCGGCGGGGTGCGGTCCTCGCGCCCCTCGCAGAAGGGGCAGCTCTCCGGGCCCTTCGGCTCGCTCGCCCTCGTCCGGAATCCCTCCGGGCGATCGGCCCGGCCCGGTGCCAGGATCGCCGGCAGGCCGGTGAGTTGGTCGATCCGCAGCTCGGGGCTACTCAAATTCAGAGCCTCGACCGAAATTAGCGCGAGGCCGGGAAGGCCGATGACCAAGCGGGACGGACACGAGACGGTTCCCGCGTAGCAGCGCTACGCGGGACACCGGGGAGGGGCCGGATCCGCGCAGCGTCACTCGGCCTTATCCGGACCGCGATCATCTCGGGAGCGGCTCGGCAGGAAAGGTTCGATCATGTCCATCGGCAGCGGGAAGACCACGGTGGTGTTCTGGTTGCTGCCGATTTCCAGCAGCGTCTGCAGGTAGCGCAGCTGCAACGAGGCGGGGTTGGTGCTGATGATGTCGGCGGCGTCGGTGAGCTTCTGCGCCGCCTGGTACTCGCCCTCGGAGTTGATGATCTTGGCCCGCCGCTCGCGCTCGGCCTCAGCCTGACGGGCGATCGCCCGCTGCATCTGTTCGGGGATTTCGACGTCCTTGATCTCGACCGCCGTCACCTTCACCCCCCAGGGCTCGGTCGACTCGTCGATGATCTTCTGCAGCTCTTCGTTGAGCCGCTCGCGCTCGGAGAGCAGCTGGTCGAACTCCGCCTTGCCCAGCACCGAGCGCAGCGCCGTCTGTGAGATCTGCGAAGTGGCGAGGAGGAAGTTCTCCACCTCGACCACGGCCTTGCGGGCATCGATCACGCGGAAGTAGGCGACGGCGTTGACGCCGGCGGGGACGTTGTCGCGGGTGATCACCTCCTGCGGCGGGATGTTCAGCGTCACCGTGCGCAGGTCGACCTTGACCATGCGGTCGACCAGCGGGATCAGCAGGATCAGTCCCGGCCCCTTCTGCGCGATCAGCCGCCCGAGCCGGAAGATCACCCCGCGCTCGTACTCGCGCAGCACCCGCACCGAGGTGCCGAGCGCGATCACGGCGAAGAACAAGAGGATCAGGAACACTCCAACCGCGACGTCCATCAGCTTGCGCCTCCCTTGGTTGGTGTGGGGGATGACTCGGGGCGGACCACCAGGGTCAGCCCCTCGACCGCATCGATCTTGACTCTATCTCCCAGCCGGACCTGGCTGACACCGTCGGCGAGGCGGGCGCTCCAGATCGTCCCCGCGACCCAGACCTGACCCTCCGGGTCGAGCGCGCTACGCGCCTCCGCCACCGACCCCACGAGCTCCTCGGAGCCGGTCCGAACTGGCTCGTCGCGGTGGGCCTCGATCACCTTGCGGGTGATGAAGTAGAAGGCGACGAGGGAGAGGATGCCGAGCGCGATCAGGGCGGGGCCGACGACGTCCCCAGCGCCGCTGTCGGACCCCAGCGCCAGCACGCCGCCGGTGACCAGGCCCGCAGCGCCGAGCGCCGCCAGCACGCCGCCGGTCGAGAGCAGCAGCTCGCCGACGAGCAGAGCTATGCCGACCAGGGCGATGACGACGGCTGTGTCCATATCCCGATTATCCGCTCTGCGCGGCTTCGCCGAGCGCGTAGCGCTCGATGTCGGCCCGAAGTTCGTCGTGATCCGTGTAGGGCCCCTGCTTGAGGTAGACGAGATTGCCGCGGCGGTCGTAGAAGGCGGTGCCGGGCAGACCCCGGCTGGCACCGAGCTCGTCGGCGATCCCGCTGTCGGGGTCGGTGTAGCTGGGGTAGGGGACCGGGGCCTCGCCGAGGAAGGTCTTGGCCGCGTCGTCGGAGTCCTGGTTGTCGACGCCGAGGAAGGCCACCCGCTTTCCATAGGCGGCCGAGAGCCGCTGCAAGGTGGGGAACTCGAAGCGGCAGGGGCCGCACCAGGAGGCCCATACGTTGACCACTACGGGATAGCCCTTCAGGGTCTCGATCTGCCGGTCGAACGCCGCCGAGCCGCCGGGGAGCAGGCGGTTCGCCTGACGATGAAGGGCGGCTAGCGGCGCGGGAGAGCCGGCCAGCGCGGTCGCGTAGTCGGGGTGCTCACCCCCGTAATCGCCGCCATCGCTCGAGCCGCAGCCGGCGCCGAGGAGTGCCACCACCGCCGTAAGCGCCAGGCCGACCCGGAGCTGTCGTGCCACTTCGGTCAATTCCTTGATTACAATACGTATGTTCGGTCCGCGGCTTTGCGGACCTCATGAGAGCGCCGGGGGGACGCGAAGTGTTCCCGGCATCCTCGTCCTAGTGCCCTCGCCCACGTCCTGCGTGCGGCGAGGACGGAACCCGAAAGCCTTCATGGCCAAGACCAGCGAAGTTGCCGCGCCGGCGGCAGTTCCATCTAGCGCCGACATCGATCGGGCGGCTAAGTTCGCCCGCGAGCCCTTCCTGCTCGACGGCGAGGGCCCCGAGGCGCTGGCGCCGGGCACGGCGCGCCGGCGCGCGCTCGACGCCGCGCTCAGGGAGCTCGACGAGGGCGCCGAGGACCCCTCGATCCAGTGGCGCCAGGATTTCTCGCTGCTGCTGGGACTGGAGCGTCTGCTTGCGGATGAGCCGCCGAAGCTGCGCGACGGCGCCGAACTGAACCCGCATCAGGTCGACGCGCTCTCCGGGACGCTGACCGAGCTGATGGCCGAGCAGCAGGAGGCGGCCAACGACGAAGCCAACGGCAATGGCGCCGCGCCCGCGGGCAAGCCGGCCACCGCCGTCGCGAGCGAGGACGAGGACGCCGACGGCGAGAGCGAGAACGGGGAGGCGGCCCTCGAGGACGAGGAGCTCGACGCCGACGAGGAGCCCCAGGACTGGGAGGAGCCGGTTGCCGAAGACGAGGAGGAGGAGGTGATCGAGGAGGCGCCGGAGGACCCGGGCGCCGAGCGGCGCTTCTGGTTCGAGCACGCCACCGGCGCCGGTAAGACCGTCGCCGCGGTCGGCTTCATCGACGCGTCCCGCACCGGCGGGGTGCTGATCCTCACCCACCGCCGCAACCTGGTCGACCAGTTCATCGGCGAGATCTCCGAGCGCGGCTACAAGGAGCGGCTGCGGCCACCGCTGCTCGACGGCCGCGACGATCCCGACGGCCCGGTCACGGTCGAGACCTACCAGTGGTTCGTGCGCAACCACAAGAAAGTCTCCGACGCCTACTCGATCGTGATCTGCGACGAGGCCCACACCGCCCTGGGCGAGAAGACCAGCGCCTGCATCCGTGCCTGGACCGGCCCCGTCTTCATCGGCATGACCGCGACCGGGGCGCTGATCGCCCGCCACGTCGCCGACCTCTTCCCGACCCAGACTTCGCGCTTCGACCTGATCCAGGCGGCCCGCCGCGGCGTGATCTCGCCGCTGCGCTGCATGCGGATCCCGCCCGGCCCGGGGGTGCGGACGATCGCCAAGGTGCCGCTGCGAAAGGGCGAGGTCGACCAGGACTTCGACCAGGAGGAGCTGGCCGCGCTGCTCGACCAGGAGCCCTTCAACGTGGCGATCGCCGACCTCTACAAAACCCGCTTCGACGGCGTTCCCGGCGTTCTCTACACGGCCGGCGTGCAGCACGCCAAGAACGTCGCCCGGGCGCTGCAGAACGCTGGCGTCGCCGCCCGCGCCGTCTCCGGCGAGACGCCGAAGCGCGAACTGGCCGAGATCCTCGCCGGCTTCGAGCGCGGCGAGGTCGACGTGCTCTGCAACGCGATGCTGCTCGCCGAGGGCTGGAACTCGCCACGGGCGACGCTCTGCATGCACCTGGCGCCGACCGCCTCGCGGCGCATCTACCAGCAGCGGGTCGGTCGCGTCACCCGGCGCGCGCCGGGCAAGGAGGCCGGTCTGGTGATCGACTTCGTCCACCCTGCGACGACCCACGACGAGACGATCGTCACCCTGCACAGCCTGCTCGACCGCGACGTCTACCGCGGCGGCGCGATCGTGATCGGGCCGGTGCGACGCTCTCGTGGCCGACGGATCCGTGTCGAGCGGCGGATCGTCCCGGTCTCCGACCAAGAGGAGCGCCGCACCCAGGTGCTCGAACGGGAGCTGTGGCGGATCGCGGTGGAGAACCTCGACCACGCCGAGCAGCACGCCTGGGCGGCGCTGGCGGGAGCGCGGGTCAACCCGCAGGGCTGGCGCCGGGCGCGGGCGATCCTGCAGGGCGCCCACTCGAAGGAACTGCGCCGGCGCTTCCTGCTCACCTGCGTGCAGCGCAACCGCAACTCGCAGCTGAAACTGAAGGCGCTGAGCGAGATCGCCGACCTCGGCGACGCCGACGCCTTCGACGACGCGATCGACATCGTCGGGACCTGGACCCGCGACGACAAGCGAGCCGGGACGAAAACGCTGCTGCAGGCGCTTTCCGACAAACGGATCGGCCGCCGCGACCAGGCGCAGGCGTGGGTCTGGCGGCTCGCCTCCTACACCCGCGAGCTGCACGAAGAGTACGCCGTGCAGCGCTGGCCAGAGACGAAGCGGCTGCTCGGCCTCCTGGTCAACTCCTCCGGCCGCGCCCACGGTCGCAACGCGCGCCGGCTCGTCCACGCGGCGCGCAAACAGGATCGCCGCCTCGCGGTGGCGCTGCTGGCCGGCGCGGTCTCGCACACGCCCGAGGGCGAAGAGGTGCTGCGCGGGGCGCGGATGCGGATGGCGCGCAAGCCCTCGGCGATCGCGCGCGAGCTGCTGCGCAACTTCCCCAAAGGCGGCAAGCGCCGCTCCAAGCGCAAGCGCAAAGCTGGGAAGGGCGGGGAGAAGGACACCAAGCCCGAGAACCAGACCGTCGAGTCCGAGAGCGAGATCCTCGAGTCCGAGAGCCAGACCGAGGCCAAGCCAAAACCGAAACGCAAACGCCGCTCGAAACGCAAAAAAGCGACCGGAGGGGCCAAGCAGAACGGCGGCAACGCGGGGGGCGGTTCAGAGGCGCAGCTGGACCTCGCCGGCACCGAGGCTGACGCGCCCTCCGCCGGGGACGACGACGACGAGATTGCCGCGGCCGTCGATGCCGTCGGCGACTCCTGAGCCTTCCTCCCAGGTGATCTCACGGCCGCGCAGGGCGTCGCGGCGGCGCCACTCGGCGAGGACCTCGTCGTGCGACGCCCGGACCCAGCGGTCGAGCTGCCGGTTTAGGGCTTCCGCAGCGGTGGTGGGACTCGGGGGAAGTCCCGACGGAGCAACAGCGGGGAGGCTCCGTCGGGGCTTCCCCCGAGTCCCACCAGGCGCGGCGAAGAGCGAAGTCGCCGGCTGGCGAAGGTCGGGCGGGAACTCCTCCGGAGCTATGGTCAGGTTCAGGCCGATGCCGATTACGGCCCAGCCGTCTTGGGGTTTGGCCTCGATCAAGATGCCGGCGAGCTTGCGACCCTCGAGCCAGACGTCGTTGGGCCACTTGAGCGCGCACTCGATGCCGGGACGCAGCCGCTCGGCCGCGGCGCAGACGGCAAGGGGCACTGAGAGGGGCAGCAACAGGTGACGCTCGTCGAGCGGTCGCAGGACCGCCGAGTAGAGCAGCGCCTTGCCTTCCGGCGCCGTCCAAACCCGGCCTCGGCGGCCGCGCCCTTCGGTCTGTTCGCTGGCGGTGATGACCGTGCCGCCCGGGGCGCCGGTCTCGGCAAGCTCGCGAGCGCGGAGGTTGGTCGAGTCGGTGACCCTGAAGTGCCGGTGGGGAGCACCGAACGTCACGGCATCCAGTCAGTGAGCGGCGTCGCTGAGCAGGGCGGCGAGGAGGCCGTCGACGTCGTGGCGCTCGGCTTCGGCGTGGACCTCGAGGCCGGCGTCCCGCGCCGCCTCGCTGGTGACGGGCCCGATCGAGACCACTCGGGCCGCGGCCGGGAAGCGCTCGCCGAGCGCCTCGACCAGGTTGCGCACGGTGGAGGAGGAGGTGAAGGTGACGTAGTCGGCGCCTTGGGCCGCCTCGACCGCTTCGGGACTCGGCTGCTCCCGCACGGTCTCGTAGAGGGCGACGACGTCTACCTCGGCGCCGCGCCCGCTCAGGTGGTCGGGGATGACGTCGCGCGCCTCGGATGCGCGGGCGACGAGCGCCCGCCGCCCGCCGACCTCGACGTCTCCCAGCGCCTCGACCAGCGACTCGGCGACGAAGCGCTCGGGGACGACGTCGGCGGCGATGCCGCATCTGGCCAGGGCGCGCGCCGTGCCGGGCCCGATCGCGGCGACGGTCGCGCCGGCGAGAGCACGGGCGTCGAGCCCGGCCGCTTTCAGCGCCTCGAAGAGAAGTCGCACCCCGTTGGGGCTGGTGAGGCAGACGAGGGCGTACTCGCGGATCGAGTCGACGGCACGGCGGACCTCCTCGCTCTCGAGCCGCGGCTCGATCCGGATCGCCGGCAGCTCGACCACCTCGGCGCCGAGGCCGCGCAGCCTCGCGCCGAGGCCGCTCGCCTGGGCGCGGGCGCGGGTGACGACGACGCGGCGCCCGTAGAGGGGGCGACGCTCGAGCCAGGCGAGGCCCTCGCGCCGGCGCACGACCTCGCCGACGACGATCAGCGCCGGCGCGCCGATTCCCTCGCGCTCGACGGCCTCGGCCAGCGTGCCGAGCGTGGCGACGACGGTGCGCTGACCCTCCATCGTTCCCCGTTCGATCGCCGCCGCGGGCTCGCCGGCGTCGCGTCCCGCCTCGATCAGCGCCGCCGCGTTGCCGGCAAGCCGCTTCACCCCCATGTAAAAGATGAGCGTCCCGGGGAAGCGGGCGAGTGCCCCCCAGTCGATTGCGCTCGCCTTCTTCTCCGGGTCCTCGTGCCCAGTGACGAAGGCGACCGCGGAGGCGTCTTCGCGATGGGTGACCGGGATTCCGGCGTAAGCGCTGGCGGCGACACCGGCGGTGACGCCGGGGACGACCTCGAACTCGACCCCGGCGGCGCGCAGCGCTTCCCCCTCCTCGCCGCCCCGCCCGAAGACGAACGGGTCGCCCCCCTTCAGCCGCACGACGCTCTTGCCGGCATGCGCCGCCTCGATCAACCGCTCGCCGATCTCCTCCTGCGCCACGGCTGGCTGACCGGGAGCCTTGCCGACGTAGACCAGCTCGGCATCCTCGCGCGCGCCATCCAGCGCCCCCGGCGGGATCAGCCGGTCGTAGTAGATCGCGTCGGCCGAGGCGATCAGCTCGAGCGAACGCGCCGTCATCAAGCCGGGATCGCCGGGACCCGCACCGACCAAATAGACGACTCCGGTCCGCACAGCGCTCAAATCAAAATCTCGTAGTCGACGTCGAACATCGTGTATGTCCGAGCTGCCCGGCGGTCGAGGCTCAGCAGGCGAAGGCCCGCTTCCTTAGCCGTTGCCGCGATCAATCCGTCATAGATCGCGCCGCCGACGATGCCTCCGTCCGCCAGCGTTCTTAGGACTCCTGGGTAGGAGGCAGGCGTAAGGCCAACCGGCGTTTGCCCGAGGAACTGGTCGAGATATCGGAGAACCCCCGCTGGGGGGCGGGAGTCGAACTGGCGGGTGAGAATGGAAAAGGTCTCGGCCATCGTGTGAGCTATCAGCCGACCCTCCGACCGGATCGCTGGCAGGACGGTTGCCGCCTGCTTGTAGAACTGATGCTCGGGGCTCGCCCCCGCGATCAGGACCGAGCTATCCGGAGAGATCAGTGGTGAGGCCACTCGCGAACCCGCTCGAGTTCTTCGCGCGCTTGCTCCTGTGTTATGGGGGGTCGGCTGGGGTCGGGGGCAAAGGTGAGAAGGCCGTTCTCGGTTTCGATCAATTCGCGTTCTTGAATTGGCTTCGAAATCTCAATCTTCCCGTTGAACTCCTCAATCTCGAGCTCGTCACCGGCATGGAGACCCAGGCGATCCCGGATCTCCTTTGGCACGACCAGGCGCCCGGCCTTGTCGATGGTCACGTTCATGGCAGCAACATTACCATTCAAATGGTAGGCAGGTCCCACTGCTCCGCACGCTCGAGGATGTCGCGGGCGCCGACGGCGAGCAGGCGCTGGGCCAGCTCGGCGCCTAGGGCGGTCGGCTCGGTCGAGTCGCCCTCGACGCGGTCCCGGATCCACTCGCTGCCGTCGGGCAGGCCGACGAAGGCTTCCAGGCGCATCCGGTCGAGCTGGGCGTCGACCTTGCCGTGGACGCCGATCGGGCTGTTGCAGGTCGCCCCGAGCAGGGCGACGACGGTTCGCTCCGCGGTCAGCTCACGCAGCGCCGCTTCGTCGGTGATCGGCTCGACGGCGCGCAGAGCGTCCTCGTCGCCGGAGCGGATCTGAAGCAGCAGCGAGCCCTGGCCGGCGGCCGGGGTCATCGACTCGACCGGGATCGGGAAGGAGATCTCACCCTGCCGGCCGAGCCTGCGCAGGCCGGCGACGGCGAGGACGATCGCGTCGAGGTCGCCCTCGACGAGCTTGCGCAGCCGGGTGTCGACGTTGCCGTGCAGCTCGCCGATCTCCAGGTCGGGGCGGACGGCGAGCAGTTGCGCGCGGCGGCGCAGGCTGGCGGTTCCCACCCTGGCGCCCTCGGGGGCGTCCTCGAGCGAGGAGCCGGCGCCGATCCAGGCGTCCCTCGGGTCCTCGCGAGTCGGAACCGAGGCGAGCATCAGGCCCTCGGTCAGCTCGGCCGGCAGGTCCTTTGCCGAGTGCACGCCGACCTCAGCCCGCTCGTCGAGCAGGGCCCGCTCGACCCCCCGCACGAAACGGGCCTTGTCACCCACCTCACCGTCCGAAGAAACTTCAACCAACTCGCCCCCTCCAAGCATCTCGGCGACCTGTCGGGACTGCGCGATCGCGAGAGCACTGCTGCGGGTGGCAATTTGGAGCATCGGCATGTGAGGACCCGGCCCGGTAGGGGTGGAGCGTCTTGTACTTTTTCGGCAATCCCTATCGGCGTCAGCTATAGCGTCCTCACCGAAAAAGTTAAGCGGAACCCCTGCCGGGCCGGGTCCTCCGCAGCTCGGTTACATTCGATCCCACTCCGCTTTCGCCCTCCGGCTCCGTCTCGACATCGAGCCCGAAGAGCTCGCGCAGGGCGCTGACGTAGAGGTAGGCCTCGTCGCTGCCGGCGGAGCGCTTCATCCGCAGGGTCGGGTCGTGGAGGAGGCGGGAGGCGATCGCCTTCGCCATCGCGGCGAGCCGCTCGCGGTCGGCCTCGCCGAGGCTCTCCCAGCGGCCCTCGTTCTCGGCGAGGACGCGGCGCACGATCTCGTCGGCGCGCTCGCGCAGCGCCGCGATCGTCGGCACCACCTCGAGCGAGGAAAGCCAGCGGTCGAAGCGGTCCTGCTCGGCGTCGAGGATCCGCTCCGCCCGCCGCGCCTCGGCCTCGCGGCCGCTGGCATTGCGCTCGGCGATCTGCTGCACGTCGTCGATGTCGTGCAGGCTGACCCCGGCGACCTCGCGGCAGGCCGGCTCGACGTCGCGGGGCACGGCGATGTCGACCAGCAGCAGCGGTCGTCCCTCGCGGCTCGCCATCACCTTCTCCAGCTCGTCGCGCTCGACGATGTGGTGGGGGGAGTTGGTCGCGGAGACGACGATGTCGGCCCGCTCGAGCTGCTCGGGCAGCTCCTCGAAGCGGACCGCGTTGCCTTCGAAGCGCTGGGCGAGCCCGATCGCCCGGTCGTAGTGGCGATTGGCGACGAAGACGGTGGTGACACCGCGGGCGACGAGGGCGCGGGCGAGCAGCTCGGCGGTCTCGCCGGCACCGATCACGAGCACGCGGCGGTCGCCGAGGTCGCCCAGGGTGTGGCGGGCGAGCTCGACCGCGACCGAGGGGATCGAGACGTTCTTCTCGCTGATCCCGGTCTCGTCGCGGGCGCGGCCCCCGGCGGCGAGGGCGCCGCGGAAGAGGCGGTTGAGGATCGGCCCGGTGCCGCCCTCGACCAGGGCCAGCTCGTAGGCGCGTTTGACCTGGCCCTGGATCTCGGCCTCGCCGAGGATCATCGAGTCGAGCCCGGCGGTGACGCGGAAGAGGTGGCGGACCGCCTCGCCGGAGCGCAGCGAGTAGAGGTGGCCGAGCAGCTCGGTGGGGCGGATCTCGGCCTGGCGGGTGAGCACCCCGAGCGCCGTCGACTCGGCCTCGACCGGGTCGGAGACGACGAGGTAGAGCTCGGTGCGGTTGCAGGTCGAGATCGCGGCGGCCTCGTGGATGCCGGCGACGCCGGTCAGCTCGCGCAGGGCGCCGGCGGCGCGGCCCTCGGTCAGCGAGAGCCGCTCGCGCAGGTCAAGCGGCGCGGTCTTGTGGGAGACGCCCAGTGCCAGCAGCTCGGACATGTCAGGCGCTCACTTCCTCGCGCTCGGGAGCGGCGGCCTCGCCGTTGGCGCGGTTTTCGGCAAACCCGGCGAGCTCGCGCAGCTCCCGCTCCATCCGCTGCAGTTTCGAGGCCATGATCGCGACGTAGACGACGATCAGGACGAGGAAGACGACGTAGGCGCCGGCCACGTACTTGCCGGCCTCGTCGAGCGGCAGGGCGGGCGCGCCGAGGAGCAGCGGGTCCATCAGCTCACCTCCGGGGCGATCCGCGATCCGGCGCCCGGCGCCGGCGCATCGAGCGCCCGGCGCAGGCGCTTGAGCTGACCGGAGGCGCTCTTCGCCGTCAGCTCGAGCTTGACCAGGGTCACCCAGAGCAGCGCCACCGCGGCGAGGCAGACGAGGAAGGTGAACATCATTTCGCCCGGCAGGCCGCCGTTGGCGGTGCCGAAAGTGCGCGGGTGGACGAGGCTCTGGGCCATCCGCACCGCCATGAAGTTGAGCGGCACGAAGGCGCCGGCGGTGACGGCGAAGACCGAGGCGTAGCGGGCCTGGCGCTCGGGATCCTCGATCGCGTAGCGGAAGGGGTAGTAGGTCGCGTACATGAGGAAGACGATCAGGAAGCTGACCAGGGTCGGCTCGTCCCAGACCCACCAGTGTCCCCAGGAGGCCTTGGCCCAGATCGAGCCGGTGATCAGGACGGCGACGCCGAAGATCACCGACATGTGGATCGAGACGTAGGAGTAGGCGTCCCAGCGGCGGTTGCCGCTGCGCAGGTGGGCGACCGCGAAGGCGCCGCCGACGACGAAGCCGACCAGCGCCGTGATCGCCAGCGGCACGTGCAGGTAGAAGATCTTCTGGATGAAGCCCTGGTCGGCGTCGAGGGGGGCGTAGAAGAAGACCAGCGAGAGCGCGGCGGCGATCGCAACGACGGTCGCGATCGAGAGGGGTCTCAGTCCTTTGCCGTACATGCGTTTCTGGGCGATGGGCGCCGCTTGGCGCCTAGTCCTCCAAGAGGAAGTCGAAGACGGCGTAGCCGACGAGGAGGAAGACCAGATCGTATAGGGAGAGCACCGCCAGCCAGGTGCCGAAGCGGTGGTAACCGGGACCGCCCAGGGCCAGCAGCGGCTCGCTGGCGCCCGTCGCGGCGATCATCAGCGGCACCACCAGGGGCAGGAGGACGAGCGGTCCGAGCAGGTCGCGGGCGCGCGAGTGGACCGCCATCGAGGAGATCAGGGTGCCGGTCGCGGCAAGGCCGAGGTCGGCGAGGAGGAGGACGAGGGCGAGTGGCGCCAGCGCCGCGGCGGAGTCGAGGAAGAAGAGGGCGAAGATCGGCACCACGAACAGCTCCAGCACCAGCAGGTAGGCGAGCAGCGCCGCCGCCTTGGCGGCGAAGAGGGCGCTGCGGTCGACCGGGGCGAGGCGGATCGCGTCGAAGCCGCCCTCCTCGCGCTCGGCGACGAAGAGCCGGTTGACGCCGAGCAGGGCGGCGAAGAGCAGGGTCGCCCAGAGCACCCCGGCGGCGAGGCTGCCGGAGAGGCTGGTGCGGTCGAGCCCGAAGCGGAAGATGACGAAGGTGGTGGTCGCGAAGAGCGCCATCGCCGGCAGCGACTGCAGCGTGCGCAGCTCGGCGCGCAGGTCCTTGGCGAGGATCGCGGCGAAGGCCGTGCGGGAGGGGGTCACGCGGCCACCACCGTGCCGCCGGCCTCGAGTTCGAGCACCAGCTCCGCTTCGTCGCGGAAGCGCTCGGGGTCGTGGCTGACGATGACCCGGGTGCGCTCGGCGCCCGGGCCGATCAGGGTGCGCGCCTGCTCGCGACCCCCGGCGTCGAGGTTGGAGTCGGGCTCGTCGAGCAGCAGCAGCTCGGGACCGTGCAGGACGCAGCGGCAGATCGCCAGGCGCTGGCGCATGCCGGCGGAGAGCTCGGCGACGCGCTCGTCGGCGCGGCGCTCCATCCCGACCGCTGCGAGCAGCTCAGCGATCCGCGCCTCGGCGGCCTCCCCGCGCATCCCGTGCAGGCGGGCGTGGAAGCGCAGGTTCTCGCGGCCGCTGAGGTCGCGGTAGAGCAGCGGCTCGTGGCCGAGGAAGCCGATCCGCCCGCGCAGCTTCCAGGCCTCGTCCGGGACGCGGCAGCCGAGTGCCCGCACCTCGCCGCCGCTTGGCCGCAGCAGCGTGGCGAGGATGCGCAGCAGGGTCGTCTTGCCGGCGCCGTTTGGCCCCAGCACCAGCATCGTCTCGCCCCGCGCCAGCTCGAAGCCGACGCCGCCGAGGGCGGTCCGTTCGCCGTAGTCGCGCCGCAGTCCGGCGACGCTCAGCGCCGGTTGATCTGTGGCCTGACCGGGCTCCACTGCGGGGATTCTGAACGTCGGCGGCGCCTTTCGGCGGGGCGCCCGCGCAGCCGAGCGTGATCGACCAACCGCCCCATTCGGCTGACTTCGCGTTTAGTCTCGGATAGCGAGACAAAACGCGAAGTCATCGGGGAGATCGCTCCCGGTACGCTTTGAGTTTCATGAGCGATCACGCCCCCCTGCTGAACGAGGTCGACACCTACGGGCCCGCCTATATGCGGGTCGCCAACCAGCTTGGCCGCTACGAGGGCAACGAGGAGGAGGCGCCGCTGGCGATCGAGCTCCTCGGCCTCTCCGAGGGCGATCGGGTGCTCGATGCCGGCTGCGGGCTGGGGCGCTTCGTTGCCGCGCTCGCAGAGCACGGGATCGACGCGGTCGGCGTCGACATCTCCGAGATCGCGATCGCCGAAGCCAAGCGCGAGTACCCGGGGCCGACCTACTACGTCGCCGACCTGATGCAGGTGCTGCCCGACGAGCTGCGCGGCTTCGACGGCCTGGTCAGCCTCTCCTCCAGCTTCGGTTTCGGCGCGACGGTGGCCGAGGACGAAGCGATGCTGCGCGCCTACCACGACGCTCTGCGGCCGGGGGGAAAGATGGCGGTGGAGCTCTCCGACCTGGAGCGCTCGCGTTACCGGCTGAAAACCGACGAGGGCGTGGTCGAACGCGAGACCAACGGCGTCGCCGAAACCCTCGACGTCGACTTCTCGACCGGGATGCTGCACGTCCACTACGTCTACGGCGACGACGTGGTCGACTCGCGCATCCGCATGTACGAGGCCGACGACCTACAGCGGATGGCGGAAGCGGCCGGCTTCCACGACGTCGAGCGCTACGGCAACTTCGCCGGCGGCCCGAAGCGCCCCGAGGACCGCCTGGTGCTCGTCGCGACGGCATGAGCGGGCGCAGCGCAGTCGTCGTCGACGCCTACTCGACCGGGGCGCGGTTGGCGCCGCGCTTTGCCGCGGCGGGGCTGCCGGTCGTCCACGTGCAGAGCAGCCCGCAGCTGCCCGAGTTCTACATGCGCGCCTTCCAGGCCGGCGATTTCGTCGAGAACGTCGTCTACGAGGGCGACCTCGAGGCGACGGCGGCGCGGCTCGGCGCACACGACCCGGCCTTCGTCGTCGTCGGCGCTGAGCCGGGCGTGCCGCTTGCCGACGCGCTCAGCGAGCGGCTTGGGCTGCCCTCCAACGGCAGCGAGCTGAGCGCGGCACGGCGCGATAAGAACGCGATGTCCGAGGCGCTGCGGGGAGCCGGCCTGCGCGCGGCCGAAGCGCTGAAGACGGGCGATGCGGCCGAGGCGGTCGCCTGGGCGGCGGCGCGCGGCGGCGCCCCCGTCGTGGTCAAACCGCTCGACAGCGCCGGCACCGACGGGGTCAGCATCTGCAAGGACGCAGCCGCGATCGAGGCCGCCTTCGGCGCGATCCTGGGGCGGCCCAACGCCCTGCACGGCGCCAACGAGGAGCTGCTGGTGCAGGAGCTGCTGCAGGGGACCCAGCTCTTCGTCAACTCGATCAGCTGGGACGGCGTCCACCACGTCTCCGAGGTCTGGCGCGACAACAAGCTGCGGGCCGGCGCCAACTTCATCTACGACTACGAGGAGCTGCTGCCCCGCCACGGCGAGCAGCAGGATCAGGTCGTCCCCTACGTCGAGTCGGTGCTCGACGCGCTCGGCATCCGCTTCGGCCCCGCCCACACCGAGGTGATGCTGACGGAGACCGGGCCGGTGCTGGTCGAGTCCGGGGCGCGCATGCACGGCTCGGTCCCGGACGACATCGTCGACCGCTGCACCCCCAGCCACCAGACCCTGACGGCTGAGGCCTACCTCGATCCGGCCTCGGTCGCGCGCCGCGCCGCTCATCCTTACGAGCTGGCGGCCGGCGCCTACTGCGTGATGCTGATCTCCCAGCATCAGGGTCGGATCGTCTCCGACGCGGGGATGCGCGAGATCGAAGCGCTGCCCTCCTTCGCCGGCACGATCTCGATGCTCGGCCCCGGCGACCAGCTGAAAAAGACCGTCGACCTCTTCTCCTGCCCCGGGATCATTTACCTGGTCGACCCCGACCGCGCCCGGCTCAAAGCCGACTACGACCGCATCCGCGAGCTCGACGCCGCCGGCAGCGTCTTCGAGCTAGAGCAACTGGTCCCCTCCTAAGCGCCGAGTCCGCGGTTACCCGGGCTGAACACGGGTAAATGCGGACTCGATCAGCCGCTGCGCTTGCGCAGGGTGCGGCGGCCTACCTTGAGGAGGGGGCCGGCGCCTTCGCGCAGGGCTTTTGTGCGGGTGGTGCCCTTGCCGTAGAGCAGCTTCGCCGAGGCGCGTACCGCTTCGCCCAGGGTGCGGTCGTAGGGATGCCACCAGAAGTCGCGGGTCAGGCCCGGCTCCCAGGAGTTCATCTTCACGTTGACGCACTCGTAGAAGCCGAATTTGGAGTGCGAGCGGCCGACGCCGGAGTCCTTGACCCCGCCCCAGGCGCACTGGCAGGCGCCGTGGCTGAAGGAGTGATCGTTGACCCAGACCATGCCGGACTGGATCCGCCGGGCGATCCGCTCGCCCTTCTGGCGGTCCTTGGTCCAGACCGAGGCGCCGAGGCCGAACTCGGAGTCGTTGGCGAGGTCGATCGCCTCTTGCTCGGAGTCGACGACGACGATCGGCAGGACGGGGCCGAAGATCTCCTCCCTCATGATCCGCATCTCGTGTGTGACCCCGGTGAGGACCGTGGGGGCGACGAACTTGCCGGAGAGCCCGGCGACCTCGGTCGGGCCGCCGCAGAGCTTGGTCGCGCCGGAGGCGACCGCGTCCCCGATCAGGTCGACGACGATCTCGTACTGGCCGTCCGAGGTCATCGGGCCGATCTCTGTCTCCCACTGCAGCGGGTCGCCGAGGCGCAGCTTCTCCGCCTCGCGGGCGACACCCGCGACGAAGCGCTCGGCGACCTCGCGCATGACGTAGACCCGCTCGATCCCCGAGCAGGTCTGGCCGGCGTTGGCGAAGCCGCCCCAGACGGCGCCGGAGATCGCGTTGGGCAGGTCGGCGTCGGCGCAGACGATCATCGGGTCCTTGCCGCCGAGCTCCAGCACCGAGCCCTTGAGGCTCTCGGCGCAGACGGCGCCGACCTTGCGGCCGACCTCGACCGAGCCGGTGAAGAAGACCTTGCCGACGCTGGAGCGCGCAAGCGCGTCGCCGACCGCGCCGCCGCCGTGGACGACGCGGACGAGGCCCTCGGGCAGGCCGCCCTTCTCGAAGACGCGGCGGATCGCCTCGCCCAGCAGCGGGGTCAGGCTGGCCGGCTTGAGCACGACGCCGTTACCCGCCATCAGCGCGATCGCGACCTCGCCGAAGGGGATCGACCAGGGGTAGTTCCAGGGAGCGATCACGCCGACGACGCCGATCGGCTCGTAGGAGAAGTGGCTTTTCTTGCTGAGCAGGAAGGACTGCGTCATCCGCACCTTCTCGTCGGCGAGGATCTTCGGGCCGGCCTTGGCGCACCAGTGCAGGGCATCGACGGTCGGCAAGAGCTCCATCGTGTAGGCCTCGGCGCGGGGCTTGCCCTGCTCGTTGACGAGCAGCTCGGCGATCTCGTCGATGTCGTCGAGGAGGGCGTCGGCGGCGCGCTTCATGTAGCGGGCGCGGTCGGCGAGGCTGAGCTCGGCCCAAGCCGGTTGGATGCGGGCTACGTCGTCTACGACGGACTGGACTTGGTCCGGCGTGATCGTGGCTACTGAGCCGACCAGGTCGCCGGTGGCGGGGTTGAAGGACTCTAGGGTGGACTGGGCTGGGGGGCTCTGCGTGGCGGTCTCCATGGGGCGATTGTAGGTGGTGTTGGGGGAGCCGGGGGAGGTCTCGGGGGGGCCGCTTCGCGAGGCACCCCCGAGACCTCCCCCGGCTCCCTTCGAACGGCTCCAGTCACACGGTCATACTCAGGACGCAGTGGCCGATCGTTTGTTCGAAAGCTCTGAGGTCGAAGCGCGCCAGGCTGGTGCGGTTGGAGCTGACGCTCCTTTGGCGGTGCGGATGCGTCCTCGCCGTTTGGATGAGCTGGTGGGGCAGGAGCACATCCTGGGCGAGGGTTCAGCACTTAGGAGCGCGATCGAGTCGGGGCATCCGCATAGCGCGATCTTGTATGGGCCGCCGGGGGCTGGGAAGACGACGTTGGCTCGGATTGCTGCTGCTGGGGCGGAGGGGGCCTTCGAGGAGGAGTCGGCGGTCAATGCGGGCAGGGCTGAGATTCGGGCTGTGATCGAGCGGGCTCGGGAGCGGCGGCAGGGGAGCGGGCGACCCACGGTGCTCTTTCTCGATGAGATCCATCGCTTCAACAAGGCGCAGCAGGATGCGCTGTTGCCGGCGGTCGAGGAAGGGCTGCTGACGCTGATCGGGGCGACGACGGAGAACCCTTACTTCGAGGTCAACTCGGCGCTGTTGTCGCGCTGCCAGATCTACGAGCTGCATCCGCTCGAGCCGGAGCAGGTCGAGGAGCTGTTGCGGCGGGCGCTCGAGGGTCCCGAGCGAGGGTTGACCGATCCGCCGGCCGTCGAGGACGCGGCGCTGGCGATGCTCGCCCATCGCAGCGGCGGCGACGCGCGGGTGGCCCTCTCGGCCTTGGAGCGTGCGGTCGAGCGCTCGCGGGGCGAGCCGATCGACGTCGCCGCGGCGGAGGACGCGCTGCAGCGCAAGGCGCTCGAATACGACCGCCAGGGCGATCGCCACTACGACTTCGTCTCGGCCTGGATCAAGGCCACCCGCGGCTCCGACGTCGACGCCTCGCTCTACTACCTGGCGGTGATGCTGGAGGGAGGCGAGGATCCGCGCTTCATCGCCCGGCGCATGGTCATCCTCGCCTCCGAGGACGTCGGCAACGCCGATCCGCAGGCGCTCTTGATCGCCGATGCGGCGGCGCGCGCGGTCGACCGGGTCGGCCTGCCCGAGTGCGCGCTCAATCTCGCCCAGGCCGCGGTCTACCTGGCGCTGGCGCCGAAGTCGAACGCTTCCTACAAGGGCCTCGGCGCGGCCCGGGCGGAGGTGCGCGAGAACGGCGCCAAGGCTCCGCCGGACTACCTCCGCGACGCCCACTACCCCGGCGCGAAGGCGCTCGGTCGGGGCGAGGGCTACCGCTATGCCCACGACGAGCCGGACGGGGTCAGCGACCAGCAGCTGCTCCCCGAGGGTCTCGAGAACCGGCGCTTTTACAGCCCGACCGATCGCGGCTTCGAGGCCGAGCTGAGCCGTCGCCTGGAGGCCTTGCAAAAGAGGATTCGCGGCCTTTAATTCCAGCGCAACCCGGCGCAACTTCTCAAAGGACTATGTGTTTCAGAGTGCGGCTTTCCAAGCTAGAGCCAGGGAGAGCCGACACACCGGCCGGAGGCCTGGACTGGGGGCCTCCGGCCGGGTCTCAAAAAGGGGATGTTCAGGGGGGAAACGGTGACCGCGCCTCGCTGGGCGCGGCCGCCGCGTGAAGGCTCGCCAACCGCGTCCTTCGCTCAGCCGAGCGCCGCTTGCAGGCCCAGGGAGGTGCCGGCGAGGGCGAGGATCGCGGCGATCGTCCTCAGCAGCGTGCGGTCGTCGAGCCGCCCGGTCAGCCGGGCCCCCAGGTAGGCGCCTGGCACGGCCCCGGCGCAGCCGGCGGCGAGCAGGTCCCAGTCGACGCCCCCCGCGATGTGGCCGATCAGGCCGCCGACGCCTACCACGACCCCCGTCGCGGCGTTGGTCCCGACCGCCGCCTTTGGCGCGGTGCCGAGCCAGCGCACCATCGCCGGCAGCCGCAAGGTGCCGAGGATCAGTCCGACCAAGCCGCCGAGCACGCCGACGACGAAGGCAATCGAGATTGCCGCCCAGCGGTCATAGCTCCTCCCTCCATGCGGCGGAAGCTGCGACCGCATCGGGTTGCTGCCGGGATCGTGATTGCGGCTCTGACGCCGAACCTCGATGGCGCCGTAGAGAACGACCACAGCGATTACCGCCAGCAGCAATCGCTGTGGCAGGACACCCGAGACGAGGCCGCCGGCGATGCCGCCGAGCAGAGAGGGAGGCGCCATCAACCAGAACAGGCGCCACTCGATCCGCCCGCCGCGCCAGTGGGCGATCGATGCCGTCAGCGCGGAGGCGGCGCTGATCGCGACGTTGGCCCCTGCCCCGGCCGAGGTGGAGGAGGAGAACTGAAGAACCAGGGGCAGGCGCAGGTTGCCGAGGACGAGTCCGGCGATGCCGCCCGCAACCGCGACGCAGAACGACCAGATCGCGACCAGGGCAAGGTCCACGGGCGGCGCACTGTAGCTGGGCACCAGGCCGCTGGGTAACGATCGGGTAAACGGCCGGATGGGCCCACCCCCTAATGTGATCGCCATGGCCAACGAGGAGAAGCAGCGGCTCCGGCTCGGCGGGATGGCCCTTCGCAACGGCCTCTTGATCCACGGGCCAACCCACTGGGCGGCGGCGGTTCGGGCGGTCGATGGCAGCGTCCAGGTCGGCTCGGAGCCGAAGCCCGAGCTGGCGCCCGGCCTGGCGGCGCGCATCCCGGGCTTGCGCGGCCCGCTGAAACTCGCCGAGGCCCTGGCCGTGCTGCCGTTGGTGCGCCGCCACCTGCCGGCGGCGAGGCTGCCCTTCGAGGACTGGCGCGTGATCGCGGCGATCGGGACGTCGCTGGTGGCTACCTCTGCGCTGCGCAAGCGCTTCGGCAGCTCGGCCCTACGCGAGGGGGCGGTCCAGGCGATCGGCGCGGTGCCCGCCTTGGTGGCCTTGCTCGACCGTGACCTCGCGGCCTACCACGGGGTCGAGCACAAGGCGATCGCCGCCTACGAGCAGGGGATCGAGGATCCCGCCGGCGTGCCCAAGGAGCACGATCGCTGCGGGTCCAACCTGATCACGCCGATGATGCTGCTCTCGGCCGGTGGCACGGTCTTGCTGGAGCGGCTGGTCGATCGCCCCGGTCCGGTGGCGCGAGCCGCAGTCGGGTTGGGGGGCGCCTCGATCGCCGTCGAGATGTTCGCTTGGAGCGATCGCCATCACGGCGATCCGCTGGCTGAGGCGTTCCATGCGCCGGGGCGGGAGATCCAGCGCCTGATCGCGACCAAGGAGCCGACGCCGGAGCAGCTCGAGGTAGGGGTCGCGGCGCTGGCCGAGATCCTGCGCGCCGAGAACGCTGCGTAGACTGGCGCCCTTGTTCGGAAGGATCGACCACATCGGCGTTGCCGTCGAGGACATCGAGGCGGCGATCGAGCTCTACGAGAAGAGCTTCGAGATGGAGCTCGCCCTGCGCGAAACGGTCGAGGAGCAGGGGGTCGAGGCGGCGCTGCTGAACGTCGGCGAGGGCCACGTCGAGCTGATGGCGCCCACCGGCCCCGACACTCCCGTCGGCAAGTTCCTCGCCAAGCGGGGTGCGGGAATGCACCACGTCGCCTACGCGGTCGACGACATAGATTCGACCCTGGAGCAGCTGGCGGCGGCCGGAATCGAGCTGATCGACGCCAAGGCGCGGGTCGGCATCGGCGGCAGCCGCGTCGCCTTCTTGCAGCCGCGCTCGACCGGGCGCGTCTTGACCGAGATCGTCGAACCGGCAGAAGGAGGGCACTAGTGGCGGAAGCACAGCGGGTGGAGATCGGATTCGAGGGTGGCCAGGTCGTCTCGGTGCGGCTCACCGACGAGGAGCTGAAGGACCTGCGCAAGCAGCTCGAGAAGGGGGGCTGGCACGACGTGAAGACCGAGGACGGGATCCTCGCGATCTACCTCGGCAAGGTCTCCTTCCTGCGGATCGATTCCGGCGAGCACCGCGTCGGCTTCTCAGGGGGCGCGTGACCGGCGCATATCTGCGTCCTCGGTCGCTTGCGTGCAGAGCAGGCGGCGCTCCCTGCGTCCTTGATCTGCTTGGTCACGCGCCCCCTGAGCGATGAAGGTCAGAACGGCACTTGGATTGATTGGGGCGGGGGTAACAGGCGCTGCTCTCTGGTGGCGCAAGAACCCCTCGGCCTGCCCCTACGGCCAGCGCTTCTGGGTCGAAGCCCCGCACCCGATCATCACCCGCGAGCGCCTGCGCTCGGTGCTGCGCCCCGAGCCGGGCGAGCGGATCCTCGAGATCGGACCCGGCGTCGGCTACTACACCCTCGACATCGCCGAGTGGGTTGGCGCAGGCGGCACGGTTGAGATCTTTGACCTGCAGCAGGAGTTCCTCGACCACACGGCCAAGCGCGCGGCCGATCGCGGCCTTGCCAACGTCGTCCCGACCCAGGGCGACGCCACCGCCCTCCCCTTCGATGACAGCTCGGTCGACGCCGTGGTCCTCACCGCCGTCCTCGGTGAGATCCCAGACCCGGTGGCGGCTCTGCGCCAGATCCAGCGAGTCCTGAAGCCCAACGGTCGCCTCGTCGTCGGCGAGCTCTTCGGCGACCCCCACTTCACCACCCAGGCCGCCCTCAAACGTCAGGCCGCCGAAGCCAGCCTGGGCTGGGAGGAGCACTCCGGCAACTGGTTCGGCTACTTCGCCCGGCTTTTGCCGGCGGCTTGAGTCTCGGGCCAGAGACCTGCGCCTAAATAGTGGGGGGACTTCGCCACGTCCCTCGGCAACCGTCGCTTCGCGACGAGGGGCGCCGGTCCGACCAGATCGCCTCCTGGAAGAAGGAGAGGATGAGGCCGGCGACACCGGCGGTCATCAGGATCGAGGCTATGGACTGGAAAGGCGAAGTCAGCCGGTGTGGGGTTGGCAGGTTGGGCACCAGTAGGTGGTGCGGTTGGCGTCGCCCTGGCCCTGGGAGCGGATTGGGGTGGCGCAGACGATGCAGGGTTGGCCGGCGCGGCGGTAGACGGCTCGGGCGTGGCGTCCCTGCTCGACGGCGCCCGCCATCAGGTCGTGGGCGGCTTGGATCGCGGCAAGCAGTTGCTCAGCGGAGAAGGCGCCGATCGGCTGCCACGGGTCGAGACGGGCGGCGAAGCAGGCCTCGCTCTTGAAGATGTTGCCGATGCCGGCCACCAGGTGCTGGTCGAGCAGGGCGTCGCCGAGGGAGCGCTCCTGGGCGGTTCCGAGCGAGCGGGCGATGCGCTCGGGGTCGAACGGCTCAGCGAGGACGTCGGGGCCGAGGCGGGAGAGGACGGGGTCCCGGCGCAACGCCTCGGCGCGCAGGACCTTCAGCGTGGGACCGCCGAACTGGACGGCTTCGGAGCTCTCAGCGCTCAACCTCGCCCACGCCGCCGCCCTTGGCTTGCGCCAACTTGCGCTCCGCCCGTACACGTGCCAGGCACCGCTCATGCCGAGGTGGCTGTGGAGCACCAGGCGATCGAAGTGGAGCAGGAGGTGCTTGCCGCGCGCCTCAGCTCGCTCGAAGGTCAGGCCGTTGAGCCGTTCGACTCCGGCGGCGCGACCGCGCGGGTTCGGCGCGCTCACCTCGATCTGCTGTCCGGCGAGCGCCGCATCGATCCGGCGCGCCGCGCGCAGGATCGTGTCGCCCTCGGCCATCGCTTAGGCGAGCGCCGTCCAGAGCTGCTTCTCGGCCTCGGCCACCCGCTGGGCGGCGTCGCCGACGTTGCGCCAGCGATCCGGGTCGGGGTCGTCGCGCTCACTGGCGGCGTGGAACGCGGTCGCGAGGTCGGTCCAGCGTGCCGCCGCGTCCGCTGCGAGCGCCGCCTCCGGGCGTCCTGCCTCCTCGAGGAAGCGCGAGTACATGAGCCGGAAGGCGCCGCCGCCGGTGCCGCGGCGCTCGATCACCTGGTAACCGAAGCGAGCGCACCACTGCCAGTCCTCGGCAACCTCGGGCCAGCTTCCGGCCTCCTCGGCGAGGCGCTCGACCGCGCCGAGGCCGGAGAACTCGCGGTACTCGGGCTCGACCATCGCCTTCGCGGCACGCTCGATCGCCGCCGGAATTGCGTCGCGAAGCTGCTCCTGCGTGACCGAGCCGGAGGCAGTGAACATGTGGCCGGCGAGGGGATAGGCGGGGTGGCCGCTGTGCCGCGCCCGGTCGAGGTCCTCCAGGCGCGTCGTCGTCTGCAGCTGCTCGAAGCCGGTGTCGGAGAGGTGGGCGTACTCCGCGTCGTAGCCGGCGAGGACGACGGCGTGGCCGGGGAAGTGGGCGGAGTTGCCGTAGTGGTCGAGGTAGTAGAGGTCGGTGAGCAGCAGCACCGGGTTGCCGGCGTCGACCTCGCTGCGCGCCGCCTCCCAGGCGTCGTCGTCACCCTGGTCGAAGGTGCGGAGCTCCAGCGCCTCGCCGGTCAGCTCGCTGAAGTTCTCCTCCAGCCGCGCCGTGCGCCCGTTGAACCAGCGGGTCGGCGAGGCGTCCTGGAGGGACACGTAGTAGAAGCAGGCGCCGGCGCCGATGCCGAACGCCATCTCCTCGCTCAGATTGGCGGCGCCGTGGAAGGAGAGGAGGTTGCGCAGGGCGGTGGAGCCGCAGTGGTGGCCGGGGGTGTGGGTGTAGTCGGGGACCGACGGCATAGTGAGATCTAATTCTGATCGACCTTAGGGGTGGGGGCGTCGGGGGCCATCTCGCCGGAACCCGTGCACCGCCTGTGGCGGTGCGATTTTGTGCCGCTTCGCGGCTGAGAAGCACTCTGCGGAGCCGCTTCGCGAGGTACCGGCGAGATGGCCCCCGACGCCCTATCCTGCCCCGGGCCGTGGAGAACCTCGATCTGAGCATCCTGCGTTTTATGCGTACTTGGGGCCACACGCCCGGCGTGGAGAAGCTGATGCGGATGCTCGGGAAGGCGGGGAACAACGGGGCGGTCTGGGTGGTGCTCTGCCTCGTTGTCCTGGCTCTCACCGATTCGAATGGGGAGGCCTGGTTCATTTGCGCCCTGCTTGCTCCCATTGCGATCGCGCTGAATTACGTGATCAAGCTGATGGTGAAGCGGCCGCGGCCCGTGTTGGAGGGGTTGCCGCCGCTGGGCGGGGCACCCAGCTCGTTGAGCTTTCCCTCGGCGCATGCGACGTCGTCGTTTGCCGTGGCCACGGCGATGACGCGGGTCGACTCGCTGGGGGCGCTCGCCTTCGTGCTCGCGTTTGCGCTCTCGCTCGGCCGTCCCTACCTCGGGATGCACTATCCGTCCGACGTGCTCGCGGGCGCCGTCCTTGGCGTCGCGCTGGGCCTGATCGTGCCGCTCTCGCTATGAAGGTCGGGATCGTGGGGCTGCCCAACGCGGGCAAGTCGACGCTCTTCAACGCGCTGACCAGCGGTGGGGCGCAGACGGGCGACTACCCGTTCACCACGATCGAGCCCAACGTGGCGATCGCTCCGGTGACCGACGAGCGGCTCGAGCGGATTGCCGAGACGGTGCGCAGCTCGAAGCTGGAACCGGCGACGATCGCCTTCCACGACATCGCCGGCCTGGTCAAGGGGGCCTCCGAGGGAGAGGGTCTCGGCAATCAGTTCCTCGCCTCGATTCGCGAGACCGACGCGATCTGCCACGTCGTCCGCTGCCACGCGGACTCCGGCGTGCCTCATCCCGACGGCCGCGTCGACCCGCTCGCCGATATCGAGACGATCGAGACCGAGCTGGTGCTCTCCGACTACGAGCAGGCGGAGCGCCGCTTCGATCGGGTCCGCAAGGGAGCCAAGTCGGGCGACGCCGAGGCGATCGCCGAGCGCGACTGGCTCGAGCAGGTGGTCGCGGCGCTGGCCGAAGGCAGGCCTGCCCGCTCCATCCCCGTCCCCGAGGCCGCGGCCCACGGTCCCCGCAACCTGCAGGCGCTTACCTCGAAGCCGATCCTCTACGTCGCCAACGTCGACGAGGGCGATGCGGAGGCTCCGCAGGCGGTGGTCGACCATGCCGCCGCCGTTGGCGCCGGCGTCGTCGCGGTCAGCGCCCGGATCGAGGGCGAGTTGGCCGAGCTCGATCCCGCCGAAGCGGAGGAGATGCGCGAGTCATACGGGGTCGAGGGCTCGGGCCTGGCGCGCCTGGTCCGCGCCGCCTACGACCTGCTCGACCTGATCACCTTCTTCACCGCCGGCGAGGACAAGGAGGCGGTGGCCCGCCCGCTGGCCAGGGGCAGCACCGCCTGGGAGGCGGCGGGCACGATCCACACCGAGATCCAGGAGGCCTTCGTCAAGGCCGAGGCGATCGGCTGGGAGGAGCTGGTCGAGTGCGGCGGCTACTCCGCCGCCCGCGACAAGGGCCTTCTTCGCATCGAGGGCCGCGACTACTTGGTCCGCGACGGCGACGTGATCACGATCAAGGTTTAGCCCGGTTTGGTTTTCGGGCTCTAGTGTTCGCCGCATGGACGAAGGGGGACGCTTCCCAAAGGCCGCCGCGAAGGGCGGCCACTATGAGAGCTTCTACGTCAAGGCCTGCCAGCCTGGCGGGGGCCGCGGGATCTGGATCCGCCATACCGTGCACAAGCGCCCGGGGGCCGAGCCCAACGCCTCGATCTGGTTCGTCCTTTTCGACCGCGAGGCCGAGGGGCCCCGAGCGACGAAGCTGACCGTGCCGGCGGCGGAGCTCTCGGCGCCGGTCGGGTCATGGATCCGGGTCGGCGGGGCGGAGATCGGCCCCGGCCGCGCCAGCGGCTCGATCGCCACCGACGCGCTGAGCGCCTCCTGGGACCTGACCTTCAGCGGCGACGCCGCACCCTGCAAGTACCTGCCGGCGGACTGGCTCTACGAGGCGCGGCTGCCGCGGACCAAGTTCGTCGCGCCCTTTCCCGACGCCCGCTTCGGCGGAAGGCTCGAGCTCGACGGCGAAGCGATCGAGCTCGACGGCTGGCCGGGGATGATCGGTCACAACTGGGGCAGCGAGCACGCCGAGCGCTGGGTCTGGCTGGAGGGGACGGGGTTCGAGGGTGCGCAGGACACCTATTTCGACGCCGGCGCCGCCCGTGTCCAGCTCGGTCGCTGGACCAGTCCCTGGCTTCCCTCGGGGATGCTGATGCTCGACGGCGAGGCGCACCGCCTCGGCGGCTTCGGCCAGATCCGCTCGGCCTCGATCGCCGAGTCGCCGACCGCCTGCGAGTTCACCCTGCCCGGCAAGGACATCGTCGTCCGCGGCCGCGTCTCCGCTCCCAAGAAGGACTTCGTCGGCTGGGTCTATGCCGACCCCAAGGGCCCCGAGCACAACACCGTCAACTGCTCGGTCTCCGACCTCGAGCTGACCGTCGAACGCCCGGCCCAGCCGGCTCGCACGCTCAGCCTCCGCGCCGGCGCCGCCTACGAGTTCGGCATGCGCGAGACCGACCACGGCATCCCGATCCAGCCCTACCCGGACGGCTGAGCCGGTGAGTCGCACCGGCGCCGGCCGTTGCTGGTTGATCTGGGCGGCGGTGATCCCGGTCCTGCTCTGGGCGGTCACTCGCGTCCTCGGGTTGGACGGCGGTCGCGGTTTTCCGGTCATACCGCTGATCGCCTACACGCCCTACGTCGCGGCCGCCGCGCTGCTCGTCGCCGGCGTCGCCGTCGCCCTGCGCAACTGGGCCGCCGCCACCGTTGCCGCCGCGGCGACCGTCTGCCTGATGGCGGTCGTGGTTCCGCGCGCTGCCGGCGGTGGCGAAGCGCTCCCCACCGGCGCGACCGAGCTGCGGGTCCTCTCGGCCAACCTGCACCGGGGGACCGCACGGGCTGGCGCCCTCCTCGCCCTGGTCGAACGCCTCCGGCCAGACGTGCTCAGCGTCCAGGAGCTGACCCCGGGTTTCGCCCGCCGGTTCGAGGCGGTCGGGATAGCGCGACTGCTGCCGCACGCGCTGCTCTCGGCGCAGAGCGACGCCGGCGGGGGCGGCATCTACTCGCGCCTGCCGATGCGGCCGCTGTCGCCCTCTCCGCTCGTCTCGTTTCACATGCGCCGGGCAGCGCTTCGGCTGCCAGGCGCCGCGAGGGTGGGGCTGGTCGAGGTGCATCCCTCCGCGCCGACCCGTGGCGACATCGACCTCTGGGAGGCTGGCCTGCGCACCCTGCCCCGGGCCGAACCCGCCGGCCCGCCGTGGGTCCTCGCTGGGGACTTCAACTCCACCCTCGACTTCGCCGACCTCCGCGACCTGCTCGACAGCGGCTACCGCGACGCCGCGGAAGTCACCGGCAGGGGGCTCGAAGCGACCTGGCCGCAGGGCCGGATCCTGCCGCCGCCGGTGACGATCGACCACGTCTTCGCCGACGAGCGAATCGCGATCCTCGGCTACGCGGTCGAGGGCCTGCCCGGCAGCGACCACCGCGCCGTCTTCGCACGGCTGGCGATCCCGGCGGCCGCCGCTAACCGCTGACCTTTTCGAAGCTCATCCAGCTGCTGTAAGCGCCAAGGGCGGACTCGAGCTGGTCGCCGCGGACTTTGGCAACGCCGCCGCTGCCGTAGAGCTTTGCCCAGACGATCCGCGGCGAGACGCCGCGCTCGACGATCGCGACTTTCTTCAGGCGGCCATCGAGGTAGGCACCGAGCTTGTCGCTGATCTGCGGGCCGGAGAAGCGCAGCGTCCAGTCGTGCAGCGGGCAGTAGTAGTCGTAGGGATCGGGGACGCCGACCAGGTAAGGGACGGGGGGGCCGAAAAAGACGTCCTCGACGCTCTCGGTATGGCCGCCGGAGCAGGCGGAGAAGTAGGTCTCGGCGATCTCCCCCCCGTACATCACGACCTGCCCCTTTGTCGCGTCCGCGGCCGCGTTCGTGGTCGGGGTCTCGCTGTCGAGGCCCTCGTAGACCTGGCTGCGGGTGTCGTTGTAGAGGTCGAAGCCGTTGCCGCCGACGTCGACGGTGACGGCGAAGGAACGGGCCGCGACGGCTTGGGCCCGGAGCGCGGCCTGCGGCCAGGAGGGGGGCGACTCGTTCGGGATCACGCCCTTGACGTACTGGTCGACCGGCAGCGCGTCGATCGCGTTGAGCGAGCCCGCATCGCTATCGGTCGGCACGACCTCGAGCGCCCCTCGGTAGGCCCCGAGCCCGGCGATCTCCACGCGGCCGCTCCCGGCCGCGCGCAGCTTGCGGCCGCAGTCGGCCAGGGTCTTGCCGCCGCCGGCGCGCAGCTTCACGCCCGAGCCGGTGCGGTGCGCCCTGTAGATCCGCTCCGGATCGAGCGCCACACCGCAGGCGCTGGTCGCTTCGCTGAAGCCGACGTCGCCGGGGACGATCGCGAGCAGGACGCGGACGATCTGCGGCCCGCTCAGCTGGCCGATCGTGGTGCCGCTGTAGTAGTGGCCGAGGATGAAGTCGTAGTCCTTGCCGTTCTTGGCGTAGCCGTAGGCGCCGTATTGGCTCATCCCGACGCCGTGGCCGAAGCCGTGGCCTCGGACCACCCAGGAGACCCCGGCCTCGGCCGGGGACGCGAAGGCGAGGGCGGCCAGGGCGGTCGCCAGGGTGGTTTGCAGGAGCCTGAGCGGGGAAGCGAACATCTCTCGGCACAACAGATTCGCCTTGCGCGAGTCGCGGCCTGCTCTACCCTGGACTTCCGGTGCGCTTTATGTGGTCATAGACCACATAAAGCGCACCGGAACCGGGAAAGGAGACTGCAAGATGGCTACCGAGACGGTGCAAGCGGCCGATCACAAGCTGCTCGCCGGGGGCGAGTGGATCGAGACGGGCGAGTGGGGGGAGGTGCGCAGTCCCTACGACGGGACCGTCGGCGGTCGGGTCGCCGAAGGCGATGCGGCGCTGGTCGACCGCGCCGTCAGGGCGGCCCACGACGCCTTCATCTCGGCTGACTTTCCCCAGCACGAGCGCGCCGCCTTGCTCGACCGCGCCGCCGGGCTGGTCGGCGAACGGCTCGACGACCTGGCGCTGACGATCGCCGCCGAGGCGGGCAAGCCGCTGAAGACGGCGCGGGTGGAGGCGGCGCGCTGCGTCGACACCCTCACCTTCTCCGCCACCGAGGCGCGCAAGCTGACCGGTGGCACGGTGCCGATGGACGCTTCCTCGTCGGGCGCCGGCAAGCTCGGCGTGATGCTGCGCGTCCCCTTCGGGGTGGTCGGCGCGATCAGCCCCTTCAACTTTCCCCTCAACCTCGTTGCTCACAAGCTCGGGCCGGCGATCGCCGCCGGCAACGCGGTCGTGCTGAAGCCGGCCGGGCAGACGCCGATCTCGGCGCTGAAGCTGGCCGAGGTCCTGGACGAGGCGGGCCTGCCGCAGGGCTGGCTCAGCGTCATACCTGGACCCGGCTCCGAGGTCGGCAACGCGATCGTCGAGCACGAGCTGACCCGGGCTCTCTCCTTCACCGGCTCGGCAGGGGTCGGCTGGGGCATCCGCAGCCGCGTCCCGCACAAGAAGGTCAACCTCGAGCTCGGCTCGAACGCGCCGTTGATCGTCCACGCCGACGGCGACTGGGAGACGGCGGCGGACAAGGCGCAGCTGCACGCCTTCTCCCACGCCGGGCAGAGCTGCATCTCGATCCAGCGGATCCTCGTCCACGAGGACGTCGCCGAGGCCTTCACCGAGCGCCTCGTGGTCAACGCCGGCGCGCTGCGGGTCGGCGATCCGCTCGACCCCGACACCGACGTCGGTCCGCTGATCACTGCCGGCGACCGCGACCGCGTCAAGGAGTGGATCGACGAGGCGGTCGCGGAAGGCGCCGAGCTGCTCAGCGGCGGCGAGCTGGTCGACGAGGGCCGCTGCCTGGAGCCGACCCTGCTCGGCTCGCCCTCGCGCGAGGCCAAGGTCTGGTGCGAGGAGATCTTCGGCCCGGTGGCGACGATCGACCGCTACTCGGAGTTCGGCGAGGCGCTGCGGATGGCCAACGACTCCAAGTTCGGCCTGCAGGCTGGGGTCTTCACCGCCGACGTGGGGCGGGCCCTGGAGGCGGCGCGGACCCTGGAGTTCGGCGGTGTGCTGATCAACGAGGTGCCGACCTTCCGCGCCGACCAGATGCCCTATGGCGGCGTCAAGGACTCCGGCAACACCCGCGAGGGCCCCGCCTTCGCCGTTCAGGAGCTGACCGAGGAGCGTTTCGTAACTCTGCAGTAGTCAAGGTCTCTTCGTAGTAAAAATTGGGTACCCTCCGTTGCGTCAATCGAACGAAGGGGAGCAAGATGAGGCTGCGTGCCAGGTTGACCCGAGCGGGTGTCACGTTTGCGGTCCTGATCGCGTCGTTGGCGATTCCGGCGGCCGCCGGTGCCGCGGCGTCCGATACCGAAGGGCAGAGCACCGTGGAACAGCGGGTCGTTCCCGCCGCCCCCGGGACCTACCGGTTCCTTCAGCTCGGCGAAGGCGAGCCGTACACGGTGCGCCAGGAACTGGCCGAAGCCAATTCCGAACGGGCTGAAACCCGCACCTCGCTCGCCTACTTCGGCCAGCTCTCCGACTTCCAGCTCGCCGACGAGGAGTCGCCGGCGCGGCTGGAGATCATCGATCCCCTCTCAACGCCGCTGAACCTGCCGTTCGGCGCCGCCTGGCGACCCTGGGAGGCGCTCGAGCCGCAGATCGACGACGCGATGATCCGCCAGCTCGACCAGTTCACGGGGTCCAGTCCGGTCGCCGACGGCAGCGGTTCGCACCGGGAAATGGATTTCACGATCGACACCGGCGATTCCGCCGACAGCCAGCAGCTGAACGAGACCGAATGGGTGCGCACCCTGCTCGAGGGGGGCACGCTCAACCCCAACAGCGGCGTCGACAAGAAAACGTACTCGAACCTCCTCTGCCCGAATCTGCTCGTCCCCGGCGCTGCCGAGGCAGCCAATTACACCGGCGTCCAGGACTACGACGACTACTTCGAGGGCACCTTCCCGGAGTTCTATGACCCCGACAGCCCGCAGGGGCCGCACGCCGCCTGGCCCAAATACCCCGGCCTGATGGACAAGGCGCAGAAATCCTTCACCGCGGCGGGGCTCGACGTCCCCTCCTACGTCGCCTTCGGCAACCACGATGCGCTCGTCCAAGGCAATGCAGCGGCCAACGTTGCCTTCGAGCAGGTCGCTCTGGGGTGTCTGAAGCCGATCGGGCCGGTCCCGAATCCCGAAAACGCGCCGGCACTGCTGACCTCGCTGCTCAACCCCACGAACCTGCTGGGAACCCTGCTGACCAAACCCCAGAACCTGATCTTCGTGCCCGGTGACCCGAAACGCCGGTTCGTCTCCAAGAAGCAGTACAAGGAAGTCTTCAAGAGCGGCAGCCAGGCCGACGGACACGGCTTCGACCTGATCGATCCGGCGCAGGAGTCGGCTTCCAAAGGCGCTGCCGGCTACTACGCGTGGAGCCCCGAGCCGGGGATGCGCTTCATTGCCCTCGACACCGTCGCCGAGGCCGGCACGATCGTCACCCCCACCGGCAACTTCACTGCCGACGGCAACATCGACGATCCCCAGTTCAAATGGCTGAAAGGCCAGCTCGAAGCCGCGACCGCGGCCGAAGAGCTCGTGGTGCTATTCAGCCACCACGCGCCGGAGAGCCTCACCGCCGACGCGGCGGACGAGCTGGCGCCGCCGTGCCTGCTCAACGACGCGCACGGCCACGACGTCAACCCCGGCTGCGACCTGGATCCGCGCAAATCCGAACCGATCCACCTCGAGGCGGACCTGGTCGGCCTCCTGCACGAATTCCCCAACGCGATTGCCTGGGTCGCTGGCCACTCGCACGACAACGTCGTCAACCCGTTCCCCAACCCGAGCGGGCCCGGCGGGTTCTGGAGCATCCGGGTTGCAGCCGAGGCCGACTGGCCGCAGCAGAGCCGCCTGCTCGAGGTCTTCGACAACCACGACGGCACGCTCTCGATCTTCGGCACGATCCTCGACCACATCGGGCAGTCGGCGGCGCCGGCGGCCGGCACGGCGGCGAGCGGCATGGACCTCAACGACCTCGCCTCGGTCGGCCGGACGATGTCCTTCAACGACCTCCAGTCAGGCGCCCCGGAAGGCGAAGGAGAAGCCAAAGACCGCAACGTCGAGCTCCTGGTCGAAGATCCGCGCTGAGCTGAGACGCATCCGACTTTGACCACATTGGAGTGGGGTCAAAGTCGGATGCGCTGTAGACCTACTCGTGCGGCCGTGCCATGCGACGGTGGTCCAGCGCCTCCTCGAGCACCGAGGTCTCGACGCCCTGCTCGAGCGCGACCTCGCGTAGCGAGCGGCCCGACTCGGCCGCGGCCTTGACGATGTCGGCTGCGCGGTCGTAGCCGATGTGGGGGTTGAGCGCGGTGGCGGTGGCGAGGGTTGCCTCGGCGTGGCGCTCGGTCATCTCCTCGTTGGCCTCGAGCCCGGCGACGCACTTCTCGCCCAGCAGGCGCGAGGCTGAGGCGAGCAGCTTGATCGAGTCGAGCAGGTTGCGGGCAATGAGCGGTACCCGCACGTTGAGCTCGAACTGGCCCTGGCTGCCGGCGACGGTGATCGCGGCGTCGTTGCCGATCACCTGGGCAGCGACCTGGATCACCACCTCGGGGATCACCGGGTTGACCTTGCCGGGCATGATCGAGGAGCCCTTCTGCAACTCGGGCAGGCGCAGCTCGGCGAGACCGGCGCGGGGGCCGGAGCCCATCAGCGCCAGGTCGTTGGCGATCTTGTTGAGCGAGACGGCGTAGACCTTGAGCGCGCCAGAGAGCTCGACCAGGGCGTCGCGGTTTGCCTGTGCCTCGAAGCGGTCGAGCGGCTCGGAGATCTCCAGGCCCGAGTCGGCGGCGATCTTCTCGCGCACCCGGGCGGCGAAATCGGGGTGGGTGTTGAGGCCGGTGCCGGTCGCGGTGCCGCCGAGCGGGATCTGGCCAACCCGCCGCAGCGTCGCCTCGACCCGCTGAACGCCCAGCCGCACCTGCGCCGCGTAGCCACCGAACTCCTGGCCGAGGGTGACCGGGACGGCGTCCATCAGGTGGGTGCGCCCGGCCTTGACCACGTCGGCGAACTGCTGCGCCTTGGCCTCGAGCGCCGACTCGAGCGCGCCCATCGCCGGCAGCAGGTCGTGCGTGACCTCGCTCAGCGCCGCCAGGTGCACGGCGGAGGGGAAGACGTCGTTGGAGGACTGGCCCATGTTGACGTGGTCGTTGGCGTGGGCCCCGCCGCCGGCGATGTTGGCCAGCACCTCGTTGGCGTTCATGTTCGAGGAGGTGCCCGAGCCGGTCTGGAAGACGTCGATCGGGAACTGGTCATCGTGTTCGCCGGCCGCAACCGCTTCGCCGGCGGCGGCGATCCGCTGGGCGACCTCAGCGTCGAGCTCGCCCAGCTCCCCATTGACCAGGGCCGCGGCGGCCTTGAGCTGGCCCAGCCAGCGGACGACGGGAACGGGAACGCGCTCGCCCGAGACCGGGAAGTTGTCGACGGCCTTGGTGGTCTCGCCACCCCAGAGCTGCTCAGTCAAGGTCTGTGCCTCCATCGAAGTCGGTTACTCCCAGGGTATTGAGGAGCGACGAACGACGACGCGGCCGTCCTCCGCGTTAGGGCGGATGGGTCGCTGACCCCGCCCGGTGGCGCGTACGGTGTCGTCGCTCAGCCGTGAGAGTGACCAGCGTCGAACCCTTCGCGGTAAGTGCGCAGGAAAGCGGCAGGGAGCGGCCGGCCGTCGGGGCTGTAGCGAGCAGCCGCGGCAAGGCGGCGGATCAGCTCGGCGTGGATCCCATCTGTGCTGTCGGCCCCGCGCTGGGCGGCGCCGAGCAGGTAGCCGAGCTGCAGGTTGGCGTCACCGCCCGGTTCGGCCCTGGCGTCGGCGTTGAGCTTGGTCGCTGCCGTCACCATCGCCGTGCCGACCGTGGCGAGGTCGCCTCCCTTCTGGTTCTCGGCCAGACAGTCGCTGATCGGCGTCTCGCCGGCCAGGTTCACCGCAGCCGGGGAATCGGCGAGGGCCTCGAGGTAGGCGCCGGGCCCTTCCTGGCAGGCGACCGGCGTCGAGTCTTCGCCCCTTCCGCAGCCGATTGTGGTCACGGCAGCCACCGCCGCTACGAGGATTGCGATCGACAGGCGCATTGGCGCCCCATCCTACGTAGCCGCCCGCAGTGGAGAAGTTGCTCAGTCGCCGGGAGCGAGGCCGCCGGAGCGGACGGAGCCGTAGCCGCCAGGGGGACCTGCCGGGGGCTGCGGCTGGGGAGGCGGGGTGGTGCGCTCATGGCGGGGATGGCGGGCCGCGGCGGGGCCGACGGGGAAGACCTCTACCCATTCGGCGAGCTGGAACTGCGCTGCGGCGGCGTGTTCCCAGGAGAGGTGTAGGTGGTTGCCGCAGCCGTGACCGGAATCGCCGTCGTAGCCGACCCAACGGAAGGGAGGGAGGGGCTCGCCCTGGACCGGCTCGGCCCAGAGGGCGAGGCGGGTGATTCCGCGCCAGCTGGTATCGCATTTGCCGCTGCCGTTCAGCGGCACGATGTCGACGGCGAGCCCGTTGTAGTGGTCGGACTCCTTGACGTGGCATTCGTCGCAGCCGACGTGTTCGCCGCTGGGAAGCGGGCCGGAGTAGCCGTCGGTTACGTAGATCGGGAAGCGGGCGGCGAGCCAGCGCAGGTCCGGAACGATGCGGCGGTCGATCATGTCGCCTTCTTCGTGCGGGATCGCCGCCGGGATCGGCACGATTTCGCCCGCGGTGAAGATCTGGCGGGTTGAGGGCGGGCCCGCGCTTGCAGTAGCTGAGCAGGCAGCCGAGATGGCGAGGAAGGCGAGCACGAGGAGGAAAATCCGCTTCTTGGCGGGGGGCGGGGCCATGATTGCCGTATCGGGTCCGTTGGGCGAGACCTTGAGGCACGCAATCCCCCGGTAGGGTTTCGGCCGGGATGGCGACCGTTCGCGAGGCCAGCTTCGACCTCTTTCGGGAGCAGGGGATGACGACGATGTTCGGCAACCCCGGCTCGACCGAGCTGCCGATGCTGGCCGACTTTCCCTCCGACTTCCGCTACGTCCTCGGCCTGCAGGAGGCGGTCGTGGTCGGGATGGCCGACGGCTACGCCCAGGCATCGGGCCAGACGACCGTGGCGAACCTGCACACCGCGCCCGGGGTCGGCAACGCGATGGGGGCGATCTTCAACGCCCAGGCCAACCACTCGCCGCTGCTGATCACCGCCGGCCAGCAGACCCGCGCCCAGATCACCCTGCAGGCGAACCTGACCAACCGCGACGCGATCCGGATGCCCCACCCCTTGGTCAAGTGGTCCTACGAGCCGGCCCGTGCCGAGGACGTGCCGCTCGCCCTCGCCCACGGCGCCCACCTCGCCTCGCTGCCGCCGAAGGGCCCCGTCTTCGTTTCGCTGCCGATGGACGACTGGTACGCCGAGGTCGACGAGCGCGACGCGCGCGAGGCGATCGGCCGCAAGGTCGACGGGCGCGCCGTCGCCGACCCCGCCGCCGTGCGCGTGCTTGCCGACCGGCTCGAGGCGGCGAGCAACCCGGTCATGGTCGCCGGCCCCGACATCGACGCCTCCGGCGCTTGGGAGGTGGCGATCGCGCTTTCCGAGCGCCAGCGCCTCCCCGTCTGGGCGACTCCGGCGCCCGGTGGCGGCCGCATCGGCTTCCCCGAGAACCACGCCAACTACCGCGGCGTGCTGCCGCCGGCGATCGGTCCGGTTGCCCAGACCCTCGAGGGCCACGACCTGATCCTCGTCGTCGGCAGCTCGGTCTTCCCTTACTACCCATATATCCCGGGCCCGCTGCTGCCGGAGGGGGCGAAGCTGGTCGCGATCACCAGCGACCCCGACGAGGCCGCGCGGGCGCCGATGGGCGACGCCCTGGTCGCCGACGTGAAGCTGACCCTGGCGGCGCTGCTCGAGCAGGTGCCCGAGTCCTCCCGCCCGGTGCCCGAGCCGAACCAGGGCCCGGGGGAAATCCCGCTCACCGATCCGCTCAACCCCTCGACCGTCCACACGGCCCTGGCCGAGGTCTTCCCCGAGGACGGCATCGTCGTGCTCGAGTCGCCGACCAGCACCCTCGCCCTGCGCAACCAGATGCGCCTCTCGCGGCCGGGCAGCTACTACTTCGCCGCCGGGGGCGGCCTTGGCTTCGGCCTCGCCGCCTCGGTCGGCGTGCAGCTCGCGCAGCCCGACCGGCACGTCGTCTGCGTGATCGGCGAGGGCTCGGTCCAGTACGCGGTCAGCGCCTTCTGGAGCGCCGTCGCCTACAAGGCGCCGATCACCTTCCTCGTCGTGCGCAACGAGGAGTACGGCATCCTCAAGTGGTTCGCCGACGTCGAGGGGGTGCAGGGAGCGCCCGGGCTCGACCTGCCGAAGCTGGACGTCGCCGCGGTGGCCGAGGGCTACGGGGTCAAGGCCCACCGCGTCAAGGAGCGCGACGAGGTCCGCGACGCCCTCTCCAAGGCGCTCGCCTCCTCGCAGCCGGAGCTGGTCGAAGTTCCGGTGGCGCCCGGGATGGCGCTCTTCTAAGGTGAGCTGACCATGGCGCTGCTGGAGCGAGACGTCTCCGCGCTGGCGCCGCAGCCGACGGAGCCCGCGCCCGACCGCGCCCCGGACGAGATCGCCGGGGGCACCGCCCAGCCCCTGCGCGGCGAGCTCGAAGCGCTGCTCGGCCCCGACCGCGTGCTGCCCCGCGCCTCCGACATCGTCCGCTACGCCTCCGACGCCAGCCCCTACCGCCTCTTCCCGCGGGCCGTGGTGATGGCTCACGACGCCGCCGACGTCGCCAAGGTCCTCTCCTACGGCCGCCGCTCGGGCATCCCGGTCACCTTCCGCGCCGGCGGCACCAGCCTCAACGGGCAGGGGCAGACCGAGGGCATCCTGGTCGACGTGCGCCGCCACTTCGGCGGCGTCGCGGTGGAGGAGGACGGCGCCCGCGCCCGGATCAAGCCCGGCACGGTGCTCGGCCACGCCAACCGCGTGCTGGCCCCGCACGGCCGCAAGCTCGGCCCCGACCCGGCCAGCACCGACATCGCCACGGTCGGCGGCGTGATCGCCAACAACTCGGGCGGGATGCGCTGCGGCGTCGTCCGCGACTCCTACTCGACCGTTCTCTCGATGACCCTGGTGCTCGCCTCCGGCACGACGATCGACACCGCCGCCCCCGACGCGGAGGAGCGCTTCGCCGCCGAGGAGCCCGAGCTGGCCGCCGGCCTCGCCGCGATCCGCGACGAGATCCGCGCCGACGCCGAGCTGAGCGAGCGCATCCGCCGCAAGTTCGCGATCAAGAACACCACCGGCTACCGGCTCTGTGCCTTCCTCGACGCCGATGGGCCGCTGGAGATCTTCCGCCGGTTGGTGGTCGGCTCCGAGGGCACGCTCGCCTTCGTCGCCGAGGCGGTCTTCGAGACCGTGCCGCTGCCCGCCCACACGACCACCGCCTGGGTTCACTTCCCCGGCATCGACGAGGCGATCGCCCCGGTCCGCGACCTGATCGAGAGCGGCGCCACCGCGGTCGAGCTGATGGTCGCCCCGGCCCTGATCACCGCCGCTTGGAACATGGTCGGCGCTCCCGAGGAGTGGAAGGAGCTGCCACCCGAG
This sequence comes from uncultured Solirubrobacterales bacterium, assembly GCA_963712595.1. GTDB lineage: Bacteria > Actinomycetota > Thermoleophilia > Solirubrobacterales > 70-9 > VRUE01. The sequence continues at coordinate 75,658 of CAVQIM010000006.1, read as the reverse complement.
TCCGCCGTGCTGCTGGTCGAGTACGGCGCCGGGACCGATGCCGAGCTGGACGCCTACCTCGCCAAGGCGAACGAGATCTTCGCCGGCCACGAGACGATCCGCCCGATCGATTTCACCCGCGAGGCGGAGGAGATCGAGCTCGCCTGGCGGGTGCGCGAGGGCCTGCACGGTCTGATCGGGCGCGTGCGGATGCCGGGCACGGCGTTGATCGTCGAGGACGTCTGCGTGCCGCCGGAGCGGATCGCCGAGGGCGCCCGGGACCTGCAGGCGCTGCTCGGCGAACACGGCTTCCTCGCCGGTGTCGCCGGCCACGCCTCGGCGGGGAACCTCCATTTCATGCTCACCCCCGACTTCGCCAAGGGGGAGGACCTGGAGCGCTACGAGGCCTTCATGGCGAAGCTGGTCGAGCTGATCGTCGGCAAGTACGACGGCTCGCTCAAGGCCGAGCACGGAACCGGGATCAACATGGCGCCCTATGTCGAGCGCGAGTGGGGGGAGAAGGCGACCGAGCTGATGTGGCGGGTGAAGGGCCTCGCCGATCCCGACGACGTCCTCAACCCCGGCGTCGTCCTCAACCGCGATCCCGGCGTCCACCTGCGCAACCTAAAGACGACCCCGGCGATCGAGGAGTCGGCGACGACCTGCGTCGAGTGCGGCTTCTGCGAGCCGGTCTGCCCCAGTCGCAACCTGACGACGACGCCGCGCCAGCGGATCGTGCTGCGGCGCGAGATGGCGCGCCAGCCGGCGGGCTCGCCGCTGCAGCGGGCGCTGCTGGAGGAGTACGAGTACGACTCGCTCGAGACCTGCGCCGCCGACGGCTCCTGCCAGCTCGCTTGCCCGGTCGGCATCGACACCGGCCTCCTGATCAAGGAAATGCGGAAGGCGAGACATACTCCACGCGCCGAACGGGCGGCGCTTGCGACGGCGAAGCGCTGGGGCGGGGTGGAGAAGGCGTCGCGCGCGGGGCTGCGGGTCGGCGGCCCCCTCGCCCGGCGGACGAAGCGCGGCAAGGGCCTGCCCGGTCCCGCCCCAGGCACGCTGCCGGCAACGACCCGCGAGGGCGCCGCCGCGGTCTACCTCCCCTCCTGCACCAACCGCATCTTCGCCCCCACCGCCGACGGGCCTGAAATGGGACATATAGACACATTTGAGGCCCGTCGGCCGGGTTCGGTGGCTGAGGCGCTGGTTGCCGTGTCGAGCAGGGCGGGGGCGCCGGTTTGGATTCCGGCGGATGTGCCGGGGAGCTGCTGCGGGTTGCCCTGGGGCTCGAAGGGATACGGCGAGGCGCACCGCCACAAGGCGAACGAGATGGTCGAGCGCCTCTGGGCCTGGAGCGGCGAGGGAGCGCTGCCGGTGGTGATCGACGCCGCCTCCTGCACCCAGGCCGTCTCCGATCCCGGCGAGGGAGTGCTGAGCGAGGAGAACGCCGGGCGGCTCGCCCAGTTGGAGATCCTCGACTCGGTCGCCTGGGCCCATGACCGCCTGCTACCGCAGCTGGAGATCTCCGAGAGGGTCGGCTCTGCCACCGTGCACCCGACCTGCGCCACCCGCCACATGGGCCTCGCCCCGCGCCTGCGCTCGCTCGCCGGCGCCCTCGCCGAGGACGTCTTCGTCGCCCCCTCGGCGAGCTGCTGCGGATTCGCCGGTGACCGCGGCATCTCCCACCCCGAGCTGACCGCCGCCGCGACCCGCGACCAGGCGGCGGAGCTCTCCGGACGCCACTTCGACGCCCGCCTCTCCAGCAACCGCACCTGCGAGATCGGCCTCAGCCGCGCCACCGGCGAGCGCTACGAGTCCTTCCTCTTTCTCTTGGAGGAGCTGACCCGCCCGAGCGCGGCGTGATCGAGGCCGCCCGGCGCCATGCGGTGGCGGGGTGTCTCGTCTGCGCCGCCGGCTTCGGGCTGGTGCTCGTCCTCGCCTACTGGGTCGGGCCGGCCGAGCGGCTGGACCGGACCGTCCTCGACGCCCTTAGCACCCCGACCGACACCCTCGCCAACGAAGTCGCCTACGTCGGCTTCCAGGTCGTCAACTTCAGGCCAGCCTGGGTGCTCGTGGGCGCGATCACCGTCCTGATCGCGCTGGCGCAATGGCGGGTACGGGACGCGTTCCTCGCCGCCGCCCTCGTCGCCGGCACTGGTGGCCTCGTCCTCGCCCTGAAGGCACTGCTCGCCAATCCCCGCTACCAGCCGGTTCCGGTCGACTCCGACGCCTACCCGTGGAAGGACGCCTTCCCGAGTGGGCATGCCGCCGGGTCGCTGGCGATGTCGCTCGCCTTCCTCAGCGTCGTCCCGCCCTCCTGGCGACGGCCGACCGCCGCCGCCGGCATCGTCTTCACTCTCTACATCAGCCTCGGGGTCTTGCTGCTCAACTACCACTACCCGGGCGACGTCCCGGCTGGCTGGCTGCTTGCGGCCGGCTGGTGGTTCGCGCTGCTCGCCCTGTCCTCCAGGCTCGAGGCCCGGCCGCGCGGTCCCGCCGGCTAGCCGGCGGCCGCGCCTGACTTCTCGCCTTCGATCCGCTCCTCGGCGTCGCGGATTGCCGCGACGATGCGCGGGTCGCGCTCGGCGCGACGGTCGAGCAGCGGGTTCATCAGCCCACGCAGGGCGGAGACGTAGCGCCACCAGCGGGGGGCGAATATGCGCGGCGCCCGCTCTTCGATTCCCTTGACGACTGCCGCGCCCGCCTGGTCCGGCCTGATTCGCTTCATCAGGAACGCGGGAGCGATTTCCTCCAGCATGTTGGCGCCGGGCCTGGCGAAGGTCTCTTGGACCATGCGGGTGTCGACCCAGCCGAAGTAGGCGACGCTGGCGCTGGCGCCGAAGGGCTTCAGCTCAGTCCGCAGTGCGCGCCCCATCTGCTCGACCGCGGCCTTGGAGGTCATGTAGGAGCTGGCCAGCATCCCGTTGGCGAAGGCGGCTACCGAGGCGACCACGACGATGTGCCCGTTGCGTTCGGAGACCTGCGGCAGCGCCGCCCGAACGGTGTGCCAGACGCCGAGCAGGTTGACCTCGATCACCCGCTCCCACTCCTCGGCAGGGACCGATCGGATCGTGGCTATGGAAGGCGGCGCGAGCCCCGCATTGGCCATCGCCAAGTCGAGCCCGCCGAAGCGCTCGACGGTCTCGGCGACCGCCGCTCGCATCGCACCGGTGTCGGTGACGTCGGCGGCGATTCCGAGGGTCCGCTCGCCGATCCGCTCAGCCGCCTCGCGCGCCTCGTTGGCGTCGAGGTCGACGATCGCGACCGAGGCGCCCCGGGCGTGCATCTGGCGCGCCGTCTCGTAGCCGATCCCGCGGGCGGCGCCGGTGACCAGCGCCACCTTTCCGTTGAGGTCGAAGGCCGGCATGCAGCGAGGAGCGTACCCGCTGCAGAGCTAGCGAGAGGCCGCCGAGACCGCCGCGGCGCCCTGCTCGTCGGCATCAGCCTCGATCTCGCGCACCGTCGCGGTCATCGTCGCGTCACCTTCGAAGCGGCGGTCGAGCAGGGGATTGAGGATGCCGCGCAGGGCGGAGGCGTAGCGCCACCACTTCGGCGCGAAGATCCGCGGCGCCCGCTCTTCGATCCCACGCACGACGGCGGCACCGGCCTCGTCCGGCTGGATCCGCCGGCGCAGGAAGTCGGGCAGGTTCTGCTGCATGCGGTCGCCGTTGTTCTCGAAGGCGTCCTGGACCAGCTTGGTGTCCACCCAGCCGAAGTAGGCGACGCTGGCGCTCGCGCCCAGCGGCATCAGCTCGGCCCGCAGCGAGCGGCCCAGCGACTCGACTCCCGACTTGGCGACCGCGTAGGGACTGTTGAGGACGCCGTTGACGAAGGCATAGACGGACGAGGTGACGACGACGTGGCCGCGCCGCTCGACGATCTGCGGCAACGCTGCCCTCACCGTGCGCCAGACGCCCAGCATGTCTACCTCGAAGACCCGCTCCCACTCCTCGACGCCGATTCCCCGCACGGTCGCCATCTCCCTCTGGGCGATACCGGCATTGGCGACGACGACGTCGAGCCCGCCGAAGCGCTCGACCGTCTCGGCGACAGACTGCATCACCGCCGTGTGGTCGGTGACGTCGGTGGCGAGCCCGATCGCCCGCGGGCCGATCCGCTCGGCCGCCTCGCTTGCCTCCGTCGCGTCGATGTCGACGACCGCGACAGAGGCGCCGCGCATGTGCAGCTGGTGCGCCGTCTCGTAGCCGATCCCGCGCGCGGCGCCGGTAACCAGGGCAACCTTGCCATTCAGGTCGTAGAGGGGCATGCGGTCCGAGAGCCTACCCACTCCTAGAATCACCGGTTCATGCCCGGCTTCCGGCCAGTCGACACCAGGCAGTCCTTCCCCGAGCTGGAGGAGCGCATCCTCGCGCGCTGGCGCGAGCGCGACGTCTTCCAGCGCTCGCTCGCCCAGCGCGAGGGGGCGGAGGTCTGGAGCTTCTACGAGGGCCCGCCGACCGCCAACGGCCGCCCCGGCTCCCACCACGTCCTCGCCCGCGTCTTCAAGGACGTCTACCCCCGCTACCGCTCGATGTGCGGGTACCGGGTGCCGCGCAAGGCGGGCTGGGACTGTCACGGCCTGCCGGTCGAGATCGAGGTCGAAAAACAGCTCGGGATCTCCTCCAAGCAGGAGATCGAGGAGTACGGCATCGACAAGTTCAACGCCCGCTGCCGGGAGTCGGTCTTCGAGTACGTCGAGGAGTGGAACCGCCTGACCGAGCGGATCGGCTTCTGGATCGACCTCGACGATCCTTACGTCACCCTCGACGACGACTACATCGAGTCGGTCTGGTGGTCGCTGAAGCAGCTCTGGGACAAAGACCGCCTCTACGAGGGCCACAAGGTCGTGCCCTACTGCCCGCGCTGCGGCACCGCGCTCTCCTCGCACGAGGTCGCGCTCGGCTACGAGGACGTCGAGGACCCTTCCATATACGTGCGCTTCCCCCTCCTCGACGAAGGCGGGGGCGGGACGGGCGAGTCGCTGCTGGTCTGGACGACGACGCCGTGGACCCTGCCGGGCAACGTCGCCGTTGCGGTGGCGCCCTCGGTCACCTACGTCAGGGCGCGGGTCGGCGAGGAGATCCTGGTTCTGGCCGAGCCCCTCGTCGAGCGGGTGCTCGGCGAGGGAGTCGAGGTCCTCGACCGCCTGCCGGGCTCCGACCTCGTCGGCCGCGCCTACCGCGGGCCGATCTTCGAGCTGGAAGAGGTCCCGTCGAACGCCTTCCGCGTGGTCGGCGGCGATTTCGTCACCACCGAAGACGGCACCGGCCTCGTCCACGTCGCCCCCGCCTTCGGCGAGGACGACTACGCGGTCGCCGCCGAGAACGGCGTCTTCGACCCGACCAGCCACGGCACCCTCTACAACCCGGTCGGCCTCGACGGCCGCTTCGACCGCCGGGTCACCGGCTTCGCGGGCCAGTTCGTCAAGGACCCCGAGGTGACCCGGGCGCTGATCGAGGACCTCGACCGGCGCGGCCTGCTCTTCCGCGAGCAGGTCTACGAGCACGCCTACCCGCACTGCTGGCGCTGCGGCACGCCACTTCTCTACTACGCGAAGTCGAGTTGGTACGTCGCCACCTCACAGGTTCGCGACGGACTCCTCGCCAACAACGAGGCGATCGGCTGGCACCCCGAGCACATCAGGACCGGGCGCTTCGGCAAGTGGCTGGAGAACAACGTCGACTGGGCGCTCTCGCGCGACCGCTATTGGGGCACGCCACTGCCGATCTGGGAGTGCACGGGAGAGGATTGCGACGGCCGCTTCTGCGCGGGCTCCGTCGCCGAGCTGCGCGAGCGCGCCAAGGGAGAGGTCCGCGACGACCTCCATCGCCCCCACATCGATGAGGTCACCCTCGACTGCGAGCGCTGCGGCGGCGAGATGCGACGGGTCGAGTCGGTGATCGACACCTGGTACGACAGCGGCGCCATGCCCTTCGCCCAGTTCCACTACCCGTTCGAGAACGAGGAGACCTTCGCCGAGCGCTTCCCGGCCGACTTCATCTGCGAGGCGATCGACCAGACGCGCGGCTGGTTCTACACCCTGCTGGCGGAGTCGACGCTGCTCTTCGACACCTCCAGCTACCGCAACTGCGTCTGCCTCGGCCTGATCCTCGACCCCGAAGGGCAGAAGATGTCGAAGAGCAAGGGCAACGTGGTCGAGCCCTGGGACGTGATCGCCGCCCACGGCGCCGACGCCTTCCGCTGGTACTACCTGACCGCGCAGCAGCCCTGGTCGGGCTACCGCTTCTCGGTCGACACGGTGGGCGAATCGGTGCGCCAGTTCCTGCTCACGCTCTGGAACACGTACTCCTTCTGGGTGCTCTACGCGAACGCCGAGGGCCTAGGTCCCGCCGACTTCGCCGACCAAACGCTGACTTCGTGTTTTGTCTCGGATAGCGAGACAAAACACGAAGTCAGCGGCGATGTTGGGGAGGATCTCGACCGGTGGGTGCTATCGCGGTTGCAGGCGACGATCTCGACGGTGCGAGGGCGGATGAACGCGTTCGACTGCACGGCGGCCGGAAAAGCGATCGCCGAGTACGTCGAGGAGCTGTCCAACTGGTACGTACGACTTTCGCGGCGCCGTTTCTGGGAGGGAGACCGGGCTGCCTTCGCGACCCTGCGCCACTGTCTGCTCGAGGTCTCCGCCATGCTCGCTCCCTTCACCCCCTTCCTCGCCGACGAGATCCACCTCAACCTCGCCGGCGGTGAGGCCGAGGAGCTGGGCGAGCGCCCCGACTCGGTGCACCTACGCGACTTCCCCGAGCCCGACGCCGATCTCGCCGACGCCGATCTGGAGGCGGCGATGGAGGCGGTCCGGCTCACGGTGGAACTTGGCCGAGCCGCCCGCGCCCAGGCCAAGGCAAAGGTGCGCCAGCCGCTGCGCCGCGCCGTGATCGTCGCCAACGACGCCGAGCGCGAGGCGATCTCCGCCCGCGCCGACCTGGTCACGGCCGAGCTCAACGTCAAGGAGCTGGACTTCGTCTCCGAGGAGGCCGACCTGGTCAGCTATGCGGTCAAGCCCAACTACCGCTCGCTCGGCCCCCGCTTCGGCAAGCGGATGCCCCAGGTGGCCGCCGCGGTGGAGGCGCTCGATCCCGTCCACGTCGCCCGGGTGATGGCCGACGGCGGCGAGATCGGCATCAACGTCGACGGCGACGAGCACACGATCGGGCCCGACGAGGTCACCCTCGCCCTGAAGCCGTTGGATGGCTACGAGGTCGAGGCAGAGGCCGGCCACGCAGTCGCCCTGCAGCTCGAGCTCGACGACGAGCTGCGCCGCGAGGGCCTAGCCCGCGAGATCGTCCACGCCGTCCAAAACGCCCGCAAGGCCGCCGGCCTAGACATCTCCGACCGCATCGAGCTGGGCCTGGGCGGCGACGAGGAGCTGCTGGCCGCCGCCCGAGAGCACCAGCCCTACATCTCCAGCGAGGTCCTAGCCACCTCAGTTGCCTACGACGACACCGAGACACCACCAGTCCGAGTAGACGGCCGCGACCTCCGTATCGCTGTCAGCCGCAGCTGAAAGCTGCAACACGAGGCGTTTGTGTGGGTGGGAAGGGATGCCCCTCCCCCTGGAGGCCGTCGCGCAGCTGAGACGGTTCTCAGGGCTCGAGCGTGGACACGAAGCCTCCTGGGGAGGGGCATCCCTTCCCACTACCGAATCGTGTTTGGGGAGACGCTTGAAGGCACGCCAGCTTCAGCGCGAAAGCTTCCGCGAGCTGAGCCGTCCTGCACTACGTGTCGGAGAGGAGGCGCGGAGGCCCTCCCCAAGAGGCTTGGTGACCACGCTTGAGCCCTCGCCCACGATCTGCTGCGCGACGGCCTCTGGGGGAGGGCCTCCGCGCCTCCTCCTGCAACAAGCTGACTAGTCCTCAGCCCCGCCGATGATGAAATCGGTTTTTTTGGAGTCGGAGAACTTCACCCAGCAGTGCTCCGGGGCGGCGCCGGCGACCTCGACCAGCGCCGCTTCGATCCGCTTGGCGATCTCCGCCTTCTGCTCGTCCGTGCGGCCCTCGAACCAGTGGACGTGGACGAAGGGCATGGCGTTGGCCGGCCGGCGCCGCTAGGCGAGCGCCGGCTCCAGCTCGGCCTCGAGGCGACGCTTGGGCATCGCCCCGATCACCTTCTTGGCGATCGCCCCGTCCTTGAAGAGGATCAGGGTCGGGATCGAGAGGACCTCGTACTGGGCGGCGGTCTGCTGGTTCTCGTCGACGTTGATGCTGACGATCCGCAGGTCCTCGCGCTCGGCGTCGATCTCCTCGAGCACGGGATGGACGACGCGGCAGGGACCGCACCACGGGGCCCAGAAGTCGACCAGCACGGGGCTGTCGGCGTCGAGGACCTCGGATTTGAAGGTTGCGTCGGTCACGTCGTGGAGCTTGCCTGTCACGTGGATCGGTCTCCTGGGAATCGAGGTTCAGCGCTCAATACTTCAAAAAGTATAGCGAGGTTTGGAGGGGCTGCTTTGCGCAATCGCTCAGCGGCCAAAGCGTAGAAGGGGCAGCCGCCAGATTGCCTCGAGCACGATCACCCGGTTCATCTTCGAGGAGCCCGCCTGCCTGTCGCGGAAGACGATCGGCACCTCGACCACCTCGAAGCCGAGCTGGATCGCGCGGTAGGTCATCTCCACCTGGAACGCGTAGCCCCGCGCCTGTATCGCGTCGAAGTCGATCGCCTCCAGCACCTCGCGCCGGAAGCACTTGAAGCCGGCGGTCAGATCGCGAACGTCGATGCCGAGGACCAGGCGTGCGTAGGCGCTGCCGCCGCGGCTGATCGCCCGCCGCAGCGCCCCCCAGTCGGTCACGCCGCCGCCCGGGACGTAGCGCGAGCCGATCACCAGATCCGCGCTCGCGGCGGCCTCGAGCAGGCGCGGCAGGTAGGCCGGCTGGTGGGAGAAGTCGGAGTCCATCTCGACGATCAGCCCGGCGCCCTCGGCGAGCGCCCGGCGAAAGCCGGCAAAGTAGGCGGGCCTGAGCCCTTCCTTTCGCGGTCGATGGAGGGCGTGGACGCCCTCGTGCTCGGCGGCGAGCCGGGCGGCGATCTCCCCGGTGCCGTCGGGGGAGTTGTCGTCGACGATCAGGATCTGCGCGTCCGCGGGCAGCTTCGACCGTGCCGCCTCCACCAGGCGCTCGATGTTCGCCGCCTCTTCGTAGGTGGGGACCACGACCCAAGCCGGGCCCCGGTCGGGCTTGACTGGCGGCATCGCGGCGCATCCTAGTGGCGAACCTGAGGGGCGGCCAAGGAGGCGTCCGCTCGCTAGCTTGCAGGGGTGACCAACGCTGAGATCGCCGCCGCCCTGGACGAGCTGGGCGTGCTCTACGAGCTCGACGGGGCGGTCAAATACAGGGTGCTCGCCTACAGTGCCGCGGCCAAGGCGATCCGCGAAAGCCCGGTCTCGGTCGCCGAGCTGGCTGGCGAAGGGCGGGCGACCGAGATCCCGGGGGTTGGCAAGACCTTGGCGGAAAAGATCGACGCCCTGTTGGCGACCGGTGAGATCCCCGCCGCGGTCAAGCTGAAGGCGAAGTTCCCGCCGACGCTGATCTCGGTGACGCGGGTGCCGGGGCTGGGCGCAAAGACCGCTCGGCGCCTCTTCGAGGAGCTCGGCGTGACGACGCTCGAGGAGCTGAAGGAGGTGGCCGAGGCGCAGCGGATCCGCGAGCTGAAGGGCCTCGGCCCGAAGGTCGAGGAGAACGTCCTCGCCTCGCTGCAGCGGCTGGGCGAGCCGGGGGAGGGACCGGACCGCGTCCTGCTCTCGATGGCCCGCCCGATCGCCGAGGAGCTGGCGGCGGCGTTGCGCGAGCACCCCGCAGCCGACCGCGCCGAGGTCGCCGGCTCGGTGCGGCGCTGGGTGGAGACCTGCAAGGACATCGACCTGATCGCGACCGCCGAGGAGCCGGCCGCGCTGGCCCAGCACCTCGTCGCCAACCCGCTGATCGCCGCCGCCGGGACGCCGGGGCCCAACGGGGTGAGGGCGCAGACCCAGAACGGGATCTCGGTCGACCTGCGGATCGTCGCACCGGAGGCGTTCGGCAACCTCTTGCAGCACTTCACCGGCTCCCAGGCGCACAACGTGCAGCTGCGCGAGGAGGCGGTGGCGCGGGGGCTCTCCGTCTCCGAGCACGGGATCACCGAGGTCGAGAGCGGGGAGGTCGAGCTCTGCGCCAGCGAGGAGGCGGTCTACGAGCGGCTTGGCTACGCCTACGTCGAGCCCGAGCTGCGCGAGGGTCGCGGCGAGCTGAAGGCCGCGCGGGAGGGGGCGTTGCCAGACCTCGTCTCGATCGATGACCTGCGCGGGGATCTGCACGCGCATACGACCCTCTCCGACGGGCGCAACACGCTCGAGGAGATGGCGGCCGCGGGCCGCGAGCGCGGCTACGCCTACATGGCGATCACCGACCACTCGGCAAGCCACGGCTTCGGCGACCACGTCACCGCCGAGCGGCTCTGGCAGCGGATCGAGGAGATTGCCGCCTGGAACGAGGGCAAGCGAGGCTTTCGTTTGCTCGCTGGCTCGGAGGTAAACATCGGCCTCGACGGGGCGCTCGACTACCCCGATGATCTGGTCGAAGCGCTCGACTGGGTGGTGGCCAGCGTCCACACCTCCTTTGCGATCTCCGAGCGGGCGATGACCGAGCGGGTCCTGGCCGCGATCGAGAACCCGCTGGTCAATTGCATCGGCCACCTGACCGGGCGCCTGATCGGCCGCCGCGAGCCATACGGGATCGACGTCGAGGCCGTGGCGGAGGCGGCGGCGCGGACCGGCACGATGCTGGAGATCAACGGCAACCCCAATCGCCGCGACCTCTCCGAGCATCACGCGCGGCTGGCCGCGGAGGCTGGCGTGACGATCGTGCTCAACACGGACGCGCATGGGGTCGACACGCTCGACAACATGGCCTACGCCGTGGCGACGGCTAGGCGGGCTTGGCTTACCGCGGATCAGATTGCCAATACGCGGGGTTGGCGGGAGTTCTCTCGGTTGATCAAGCGGTAGGGGGCGTCTGGGGTCGCCTCGTCGGACCCCAGCACCGCCTGCGGCGGTGCAATCAGGTGCCGCTTCGCGGCTTAGAGACACTCTGCGGAGCCGCTTCGCGAGGATCCGACGAGGCGACCCCAGACGCCCTTGGGGCTCGGTTGCCCTATTCCAGAGCGAAGACGACTCGAACGGTGGCTGTGACCGTGGACGTCCCCGGCTTTGAGGGAGGAGCTGGTGCGGCCTCTGCGCCCTTGGTGCTGCGGGGGCCGCTTTCGACCGTGACTTCAGTCCCTTCGTCGATGGTTATGGCGGGGCCGAGGATGGCGCCGGCGCGGGCGGCCAGCGCGACGGCCTTTGCCTTGGCCAGGTCGAAGGCGGCTACGAGGGCGTTGCGGTAGGCGGCTTCGGGGTCGCTGGCGAAGAAGTTCGGGCCGCCCGTTCCGGTTGCGCCGGCGGCCACGGCGGCGTTGACCAGTTCGCCGGCTTTTTCAGGCTGGTGCAGGACTACGACGATTCCCTCGGATGCTCGGTAGGCGATCGGTTTGTGCCGGACCTTCCGCACCGAGATCGCGCCGGTGGTCACGTCGCCCGCGCCCACCCCCGGTACGGACTGGACAGCGGCTATTACCGCGCGCAGTCGGGTGGCGACGACGCCGAGCGCGGCCTGCTTGGTCCGCCTTTCCTTGCTGACCGAGAATGTCAACGTGGCGGCGTCGTTTGGCACCTCTTGAGTCACCGTGCCTTTGACCGTGATCGTCCGCTCCTGGGCGGCTGCCGTAGCCGGCAGGAAGAGAGCAAGGGCCATGGTTGCGATCAGGATCCGGGAACGCATCGAGACCAAGCTACCCCGACGAGCGGAAGTCACTCTCCGCGGAGGCGGTCGCTGCGCAGGCCGGGGGTGCGGACGAGCTGGATCGGGCGCAGGGCCGAGTTGGGGACGACGTAGAACTTGACGCCGTCGCGCTGCTCGATCGCGAGGACGGCGCCCTCCCTCGTGTGCCAGGCGAGCGAGACCAGGAGGGCGTAGCCGGCGCCGATCGCCGCGACGCCGGGGAAGAAGGCCCCCAGGGCGCCGGCAAGCACCGCTGTCAGGGCGATTGGCCAGAGGCGAGCGAGGGCTATCCGGGACGGGGTGTCGGGCGGAAGCGAGGTCGCCGTGCGGGCGCGGGCGAGGGCGTCCCGCACGCCGTCGGCGGCGCGAGCGGGCCTGCCGAGGTAGAAGCCGATCGTGAGTGAGATCAGCCACCAGGCCGCGGCGACGGCGATCGTCGTCGTGTCGCCGTCGCGGTTGACCGTGAGCGCGGTGATCGCGGCGAGCGCCGTCGCCTCGGCGCCGGTGAGCAGGACCGTGACTCGGAGCAGATCGGTATAGGGCATGGCTAGCCGGCCATGGATTCGAGGACCGTCAGCCAGCCCGACGGCCCGTCTACGACAAGGTCGGCCTCTTCGGCCAGCTCGGCCGGCGCCTCCGGCGAGACGACGCCGACGCAGGCAGCGCAGCGCAGGCGCCCTTCCTCGCGCAGCTCGCGCAGGCGGCGGAAGGCGTCGAGGTCGGTGCGATCGTCGCCGGCGTAGGCGGCGGCGACGATGCCGTCCTCGGCGAGCAACGCCGCGACCGCGGCGTCCTTGCCGCCACCGCCGACCGGGCGCAGCTCGAGCACCTTGCGGCCCCAGCGCGGTTCGAGCCCAGCCCGGCCCGCAGCCGCGGCGATCTCATGAGCGCGCGCCTCCGTCGCCCGCTCATCGGTAGCGCCGCGCCAGTGCAGGGCCTGGATCGGGCCCTTGTCCTCGCGGCGCAGCCCGCTCGCCCCCAACTCCTCGCCATCGAGGCCGGCGAGGAACTCGGCCGCGTCCCGCTCGCGGCCGGCCAGCGCCGGATCCAAACGGGGTGCCTCGTCGCCGGGCAGCAGCAGCTCGAGCCCGTGGTTGCCCGCGTAGGCGATCTCAGCGACGCCGACCAGCCGCCGCGCCTCCAGCGCCTGTCGGCCCGAGATGCAGGCGACCAAGCCGAACCGTTGCCCGAGCGCGGCGAGCAGCTCTTTCGCCCGATCCGGAACCGCCGCCTGCTCGGGCCGCTCGACTATCGGCGCCAGCGTGCCGTCGACGTCGGTGAAGATCGCCGCCCGGCCCGGTTCGGCGTGAAGTGGCTCCAACGCGGAGGGCACGGCGCCGCCCTCCCCTGTCCCAGATTCCGAAGACACCGCATCTAGTATCGCCGCACGATGGCCTCCGACACTTCGCTGCCCGCCCACGGCACCCTCAAGCTCGCGCTGATCGGGACCCTGGCGGGCATCTTCAGCGGCCTTTTCGGCGTCGGCGGCGGCACCGTCATCGTGCCGCTGCTGATCTTCTGGTTCGGCTACGGCGAGCGCTTGGCAACGGGCACCAGCCTGGCCGCGATCGTCCTGATCGGCCTGCTCGGGGCCTTCGCCCAGGGGGGCATCTACGGCAACGTCCATGTCCTCACCGGGTTGCTCCTCGCGATCCCGGCCGTTGCCGGGGTGATCGCCGGAACCGCGATCCAGCAGCGAATCTCCCAGCGAGCCGTCTCGCTCCTCTTCGCCGCCCTGCTGACCGCGATCGCGATCGAGTTGATCGTTCGATGAACGAGGTCATCGCCGCCCTGATCGCGGTAGCCGGAGGCCTTGCGGGGGGCCTGGTCGGCGTCGGCGGCGGCGTCCTCTTCGTCCCGGCGCTGACGATCTTCCTTGGCCTTTCGCAGGTCGAGGGCGAGTCGACCTCGTTGCTGATGATCGTCATCGTCGCCTTGGTCGGAGCCTTCCGCCAAAACGCCTACGGCAACGTCAGGGTTCGCGACGCCGTGGTGATCGGAGTCCTCTCGCCGCTGGGCGTGTTGATCGGTGTCATCGTCGCGAACGAGGTCCCGCAGCGGGCGCTGGAACTCTCCTTCGCGGCGCTGGTCCTCGTCATCGCATATGGACTGCTGCGGCGCGCCCTTTCGACCCCCGCCTAACGCCCTCGCCGGGCTGCGCTCCCGCGGCCCATCGGTAGTCTCAAAGTGTGGATTCACTCCGCTGGGAAGGCGATGTCCCGCAGCTCCGCAGGCCGATCTTGGTCTGCTCGTTCCGCGGTTGGAACGACGCTGCCGCAGCGGCGTCGACGGCCGTTACAGCGGTTGTCGACGCCTTCGACTCCGAGCTGATCGCCGAGGTCGATGCCGAGGACTACTTCGACTTCCAGGCGACCCGGCCGACGATCGTCCTCAGCGAGGGCCAGGCTCGCCGCATCGATTGGCCGCACAACAACCTGATCGCCGCCCGTGTGCCCGCCGCCGACCGCGATCTCATCCTGCTCGACGGCACCGAGCCGAACCTCCGCTGGCGCACCTTCTCGGAGACGATCGCCACCGCCGCCGACGCCCTCGGGGTTGAGATGGTGATCACCCTGGGAGCGCTGATCGCCGAGGTCTCCCACACGCTGCCGGTGCCGATCACCGGCCTCGCCTCCGACGAGAAGCTGGTCGAGGAGCTCGACCTGCAGCGCTCCAGCTACGAGGGGCCGACCGGGATCGTCGGAGTCGTCCACGACTGCTGCCGCAAGGTGGGGATGACGTCGGCCTCGCTCTGGGCCGCCGTCCCCCACTACGTCGCTGCCGTGCCAAACCCGAAGGCCGCCCTCGCCCTCTTGCGCCGGCTCGAGGGCCTCACCGGCATCGCCGTCGATGCCACCGAGCTGGAGGAGGAAACGGCTAGCTACGAGGAGCAGATCAGCCGCGCCGTGGCCGCCAACCCCGAGATCGAGGAGCTGGTGGAGAGGATCGAGTCCGAACAATCCGAGCAGCTGGAAGGCCCCGAGGACCTCCCGTCTGCGGACACGATCGCCCGCGACTTCCAGCATTTCCTGCGACAGCAGGGCGATCAGTAACAGGCGTCTCACCCGCGGGTGGCATGGGGAGGGGGCCGAGAACGGACAAACCTGCCCGCCCGCAGTCCCCCTCCCCATGACAGGACCCGCGGGCCAACAACCCTGGTCCCTTGATCCCTAACCCTCGGCAGCCGGGCAGATCAGCCGGTAGTCGCACCAGCCGCAGACGGCAGCCGAGGGCCGCGGCTCGAAGTCCTGCCCCAGCACCCCCTCGCCGACCTCGAGCACGGTCCGCTCGACCCGCTCGGCGTCGTCGGGTCTGATCGGCGCCGCGACCTTGTCGGCGTCGAGCACGTAGTAGTAGCTGCCACTCCCCACCTCCAGGTCCCAGGCCTCGCGCGCGGCCAGCCGGTAGAGCGCCAGCTGCAGGTCGCTCGCGAGGTCGGCCTCGCTCTTGCGTTCGCCCGTCTTGTAGTCGATCAGCTCGTGGCTGCCGTCGCCGAGCCGGTCGACCCGGTCGACCCGGCCGCGGACGTGGTGAGGCCCGATGCGGATGTCGAACTTCCGCTCGAGCCACACCGGTTCGCCCTCGGCAACGCTCTCGCGCTCCCAGTACAGGCGCATCGCCTCGCGAGCGCGGTCGCGAAACTGCAGCTCGTCGTCGCTGGAGCCGAACCCGGAGCGGCGCCAACCCGCCTCGAAGAGGTCCATCAGGCGCTCCAGCCCGTCCTCGGCATCGGGACCGCCGTCCTTGTGGAAGCGTTCGAGGACGTTGTGGATGAGGATGCCGAAGCGCTGGTTGATCGTCGGCTCCTGGGGGATGCCGAAGACGCGGGCGAACTTGTACTTGAGCGGGCAGGTGAGGTAGAGGTCGAGGTCGGAAGCCGAGAGGCTGAGCGCGCCGTCGCCGCGTCGCGGCAGGAAGGCTTCGAGCGAGGGCTCGTGGCGGGCGGCGATCAGCCGGCGCCGCCCGTCGCGCTCGCGCTCTGAGTCGAGCAGGTAGGCGTCGAGGGGCGAGGCGTCGAGCTCGGCTTGCTGCTCGGGGGTTGCGATCTGCCGCAGAAGGCCGTTGACCGCCTCGACCGCCTCGACCGTGGCCTCCTCGCCCGGTCGTTGCGCCAGCGCCGCCAGCTTCAGCAGCTCGAGGTGGCGGGCGATCGCCCGGTTGACGTCGACGACGGTGTCGAGCCGCGGCTCGGAGAGCTCCCGCCCCGCTCTCCAGGAGGCCTCCAGCACCTCCTCGCGGAGCTTGCGGTAGGTCGCGTGAAGCCCCTCCGCCGGGCCGAAGAGCTCCTCCTCGTGCAGCTCCTCCTCGCCACCGGTTGCGGCCAGGGCGCTCTCATAGAAGCGAGAGGGCCTGGCCTCTCCGCTGTCGTCGCGCTCGACCCGGGCGTAGATCACGGTCGCCCGGGCGGGGACGCCGATTCGCTCGGCGCCGTCGTCGCGCTCGAGGCCGAGCAGGAAGGCATGCTCGAAGTCCATCCCCTTGGCCGCAGCCCGGGCGAGGCCCTGGACGGCCCCAGGGGACGCCGGCTCCTCGATGCCCACGAGCTCGACGCCCGCCTCGGCGACCGCGCTCAAGTATCGGACGAAAGCCCGTGTCGACCCGTGCGGCTCGCGTCGCGCCCAGGAGGTGGCGAGCTCGGCCAGGCGCGATAGGCCCAGCAGCCGCTCCGCCACCTCCGGCTCGGCGGCGAAAAGCCGCTGCCGCCGCAGGCCGACTCGCTCGATCAGCCGGCGGACGAAGACGTCGGCACGCCGTTCCTCCATCGCCGCCGAGGCTTCGCCGTAGAGCTTCAGGAATGACTGAATCCGCTCACGGCCCTCGGGTGGGATCTGTGGGCTTTCGAGCGCCGCTTCGCAGCCGGAGACCATGTCGACCTTGCGCCGGCGCGAGATCGTCGTCAGCCGTGCCAGATCGGCTGCTCGCAGCTCGACCGGGGGCCGGGTCAGGGCGCGCGCGGCGGCAGCCGAGTCGTCGGGATCCGCGAGCACCCGCAACCAGGCGATCGCGTCGCGCACCTCCGGGCGCTGGAACAGCGCCGCCGGGCCCGAGAGGTGAAACGGCACCCCCCGCTCCTCCATCGCCGCCGTCACTGCCCCGCCGTCGGCCGCCGGATCCCCGACCAGCACGCAGATGCTCTCCGCCGAGGCCCCGGCGCCGAGCATGTGCTCGACCTCGCGGGCGACGGCCTGGGCCTGCGCCCGCTCGTTGCGGCAGCGCCAGAACCGCGGCGCTGGCTGGCGGAACCGCTGCTCCAGCGGGACCACCTCACCCGTCGGATGCAGGGCGCGGAACCACTCGGTCGCGTGTCCCTCCTCGGCGCCATAGACCACGTTCGGGTTGTCGCTGACGAGACCGGCCAGGGCCGCGCGCTGAGCCGCGCTCGTGTCCTCGAGCTCGTCGACCATGACGTAGCGGAAGCGAGCGGCGATCTCTGCCCGCACCTCGGCCCGCTCGTGCAGGAGCTTGCCGAGCAGCAAGAACACGTCCGCCCCGTCGAGGTTGCCCGACTCGGCCAGGATGCGGTCGTGGGCGGCGCAGAACTCCGCCAGCTCGGGCTCGGGCGGCTCCGAGCCGACCTTCAGCTCGTCGACCTGCTGCAGCAGCCGCGCCAGCAGTCCGGCTGGGTTGCCGCGGATCTCGTGATGGCGGAGCGGAAGGTCGTCGAGGCGCTCGAGCAGCATCGCCAGCCGCTCGGCGGGGCCGAGGACGACGAAGAAGGGGTTGAGGCCGGCGGCGGTCGCATGCTCGCGCAGCAACCGCTCGCCCAGTACTTGCCAGGTGTCGATCCAGAGCTCCTCGTATGGCCCGTCGAGCAGGGCCTCCGCGCGTTGCCGCAGTCGCCGCGCCGTCGAGCGGTTCGAGGCGAAGACGAGCACCCTCTCGGCGGGCACGCCGTCGCCGACCAGGCGCGCCAGGCGCCTTGCGAGTGCCTCGGTCTTGCCAGTTCCGGCCGGGCCGAGGGCAAGCAGCGGTCCCTCTCCGTGTCGAACCGCGCGTTCCTGTTTCTCGGCAAGGGCGAGCATGGTCCAACGCTAGCGATTGCGCGCCCTCCATAGGATGACCTGCTTGGACGTTTTCTCCGCAGACTGGCTGGGAATCTGCCGCCGCGTCGTCGCGGCGCAGCGGGCGATCTTCGAAGAGGTGCGCGGGGTCGAGGCCCGCACCGTTTACGAGGGGGTGGGGAAGGGTGGCGATCGCACCCTCGCGATCGACCGCCGCTGCGAGGACGTCGTCTTCGCCGAGCTGGAGGAGCTGGCGGCGCAGGGCGCCTCCTTCGTCGCCGTCTCGGAGGAGCGCGGCGAGGTCAGCTTCGGCGAAGGCGGACCGGCGCGGGTAGTGATCGATCCGATCGACGGCTCGCTCAACGCCCGCCGCACGCTCCCGGCCCACAGCCTCAGCCTCGCGGTCGCCTCCGGCGACTCGATGGCCGAGGTCGAGTTCGGCTACGTCTTCGACTTCGGCGCCGGCGAGGAGTTCGCCGCCAGCCGCGGCGGCGGCGCCAGCCTGGACGGCGAGCGCATTGGCGTCGCCGAGGACCGCGAGGAGCTGGAGCTGCTCGGGGTCGAGGCAGCGGAGCCCGACCGTGCCCAGGCTGCCCTGGCGGCGCTCCGCGGTCGCGTCTACCGCATGCGCGTGGTCGGCTCGATCGCGATCACCGCCGCCTACGTGGCGGCCGGCCGCTTCGATGCGATGGTCAGCTTGCGGCCCTGCCGCTCGGTCGACATAGCCGCGGCGCAGCTGATCGCCCGCGAGGCGGGCGGTCTGGTTTCCTTCGGTGAGCTCTCCCTGAGCGAGGCCTCGCTCGCCCTCGACGTGCGTTACCCGATCGTCGCTGCGGCCGGGGAGCGGGGCATGGCGATCGCCTCTTCTGCCGTAACCGATTGAGGAACCGGTGTTTAGAACATGTGTTCGCTGAGAACGTATGTTCGCTAGAGTGCGAACGCGAACGCCGAGGCAGGAAATCCGAGATCGAAGGGAACATCTTTTAAATGGCAACGCAGAGCAAAGGCAGCAAGAGCAACGGCACCGCGCCGAAAGCGAAAGCCGGTGCCAAACCCGTAGCCAAGACCCCGAAACAAGCCCGCACCGTCGCCGAGACCGCGGTCGATCTGCCGGTCGGCGCCGTGCTCACGGTCACCGACCGTGTCACCGAGCTGGTCGAGCCTTTCACCGCTCGCTCCGGGGCCGAGAAACAGCTCAAGTCCTACCGCACCGAGCTGCGCCGCCGGGTCAAGCGCACCGAGCGCCGCGGCGCCACCGCGCGCAAACGCGCGACCACCGAGGCGCGTAAGACCCGCAACCGAGTCGAGCGCGAGGCGCGCAAGCGCCAGCGCACGGTCGAGACGACCCTGAAGCGCAACCGCGAGGAGATCGAGCAGCGGGTGCGCAGGGCGATCGACCTGCTGCCGGTCTGATCTAGGAATTACACCTAGCGACCGCGTACCGCAACCGGCAGCGAGCCGGCTGGCTCGAAGGGCCAGCCGGCCTGCGCCGGGGCGTAGGCGCGAAACTGGAAGAGCACGCCGCGGCTGTCGTCGTCGGCGAAGCGATAGGCGTAGCGGAAGCGCCCGCGGCGATCGGTTCGGATCGTGCGGAACTCGGTCCACGGCAGCCCGGCAAGGCGAAATTGCAGCTGCACCACCTTGCCGTCGCGGGGGATCGTGGCGCCGCCGGTCGCGACCTTGCCGCGAAAGACGACCGGGGCTCCGCCGATCGCCGCCGTGGTCGCGGAGACGCCGAGGTGCAGGCATCCCCGCACGTCCATCATCAACGGCCCGGCGCTGGCGCCGCGCAGCGTCGCCGTGGGCGCGGCGACGGCGACGATCTGGCGGCTTGGGCCGGGCGCGAGGTGGAGGTGGAAGCCGCCGGTCTCTCCGGTTCTCACGATCGAGGTTCGTTCTTGCGGCTCGACCCCTTCCTCGAAGCGCTCGATCACCTGCACCGCCACATTGGCGAGCGGCGTCCTGCGGCCCGCGATCAGGCGACCGCTGAACGCCGCACCACGTCCAAAGGGCGCCGTGCTCGCCTGCGCACGCTGGCCTCCAAGCCCGGCCATGAGTCGGGTCGACACCTTGAGTGGGCTGCGCAGCACCATCGCCGTGCCGTTGCCGCGGTTCGTGGCCGAGGCCTCGTTGCCGGCCAGGTCATAGGCGACGGCGCGAAACTCGTACTCGCCAGGGGGGAAGGCGTCCGAATCCCAGCGTGAATGCAGCAGGCCGCCGCCGGTCTCGGTCGGCAGCGCCTGGAAGCGGTCGCGCGACCCGGCTCGGCGCACCGAGATCGTGCTTCGGCCCGGGTCGAGGCCGGAGAGCGCATCGGAGGCATTCGCCTCGATCCGCTCGGGGTCCCGAGGGTCCTGCGCCCCGGCGAAGGCGAGCCGAGGGGGATCGCGATCGACTCTGACCAGCGCTCGCGCCGGCTGGTGGTTGGCCTGGCCGTTGGCGCCGGCGCCGTCGGGAACATTGCCCGCGGCGTCGCGTGCGTAGTAGGCGACCGTGTGGATCCCGGAGGCGATCGCCATCGCCGTAACGCTGTCTCCGACCGCCGCAACGGGCGGGTCGTCGTCGATCCTGATCGCCGTCAGCGGCGCGGGCCCGTGCCCATCGCCAACCATGCCAGAGGCCGCGTCGGTGGCCGTCGCGACCAGCGTCACCGGCTGGTTGGCCCAGCCGGCCGGGACGCCGGCGAGCCGCGTGATGGGATCGGTCTTGTCGACCCGCAGGGCCGTCGTGCCGACGAGCGCCGAGCGCATCCCCGCCCCGGAGACGGCGACCGCGTGGACGTAGCTTGATCCCTCGGGTAGGTCGACGAGCGTGAGCGAGTCCCCGCTCACCCCGCCGCGCAGGTCCGTCTCCGATTCGTCGCACATGCTCGCCCCGGCGCAGGGACTCCCCCCGGGGGTACGGTCGATCGAGACGGCGTAGCCGCGGATGCCGGAGAGCGGCTCGGACCCGCCGGGATGACCGAGACGCAGGGCGTACGGAAACGCGGTACGACCGATCCAGCCGGCGACCGGGAGCGGCTCGACCTGCCCTGGCGCGGTACGGTCGAAGCGCAACTTGGCGGGGACGGGCGCCCCCACTTCGTGGTTGGCGTCCTCCAACCAGACCTCGGCCGTGTAGGCGCCGGGGGCGAAGGGAACGTGGAGCCCCTCGATCGAGGTCGCGGCCCAGCCGATCCTCGTGTCCGCGACCGATACGGCCCCGGAGGGTTCGAGCAGCCGGTAGTGGACCGCGGCGACGGCGGGGCCGTCCGTCGGGTTTCGCCAGCGCAGCGAGAAGCTGGGACTCGGGCGCCAGGTTTCCTCGCCGCCGTCGACCCGCAGGTCGATCGGCTGCAGCCCGGCGCCCGCCGCAGCCCCGCTCGAGCCGGCGACTGCGAGCAGCGCCGTGAGGAGGGAGGCGACTGCCCGCTTCCCCGTCCTCATGGCCCGAACTCCCCGGCCGGCGAGCCGCTGGAGCCGGCGCTTGGGGCTTCGACCGGGGCGGCTGGCGGCGGTGCGGGTGGGGGTTCGTATTCGACCGCTCCGGCGGTAGAGGCGATTTCAGGCTCGACCGGGGCTTCGGTTTCCGGCTGGGGCGGGTTCCGATCGGTCGCCTTGGGCGGCGCCTCGGCTGGCGGGGCGGGTTGGTACTGCACCGCCGCTTCGGCCGGCGCCTCGACCGGGCGGGTAGCGGAGCGGCTGGCCTGGGGCCTTTGAGCCTGGCTCGGGGGCGCACCGACCGGTGACGGAACCACCCCGGTGGCGACGCAGGCGGCAGCCCCGCCCGCCGTTCCGGCGCACACGGCGAGCAGCTTGGCGAGAGCAGCCACCCCCGCCCCTTTCGAGCCACCGGCGGCGGCGATCTGGGCCGGGGAATCGCCGCCGATGCCGGGGAGGCGCGAGCCCAACCCGGCGAGGAAGTCCTGCGCTCGCTCGAGCATCGAGCGCGAGGCGGGGAGCGCCGGAATCAGGCCGGCCGCGATCCGCGGCGCCGCTTTGTACGTGCGCATGGTCGAGCGGCAGTGGGCGCAGGCGCGGAGGTGCTCGCGCACCTCTGCCTCCTCCTCCGGGCTCGCCTCCCCGTCGCAGACCGCAGAGAGCAACGGGCGCAGATGGCGGCAGCGGCTGCCGTCCTCGCTGCTGGAGAGCAGGCTGCGGAAGCGCTCTCGCCCCTCGGCCAGGACGCGGTTGATCTTGGTCCTGCTGAAGCCGGTGATCTCGCCGATCTCGGCGTAGGAGTAGCCCTCCGCGAGCAGGGTCAGAGCGCGCAGCTGGGCCGGTTTCAGGGCGCGCAACGCCTCGCGGCTGCGGCCGATCGCCTCGCGCCGCTCGGCCTGCTCGTCGGGGCCGTCGGTCGAGGCCGGGATCAGCGCCACCGGATCCCATTCGCCACCTCCTCCTCCGGCGCTGCGAGACCCAAGCAGCCTTTCGCGGCTCTGCCGCACCGCAAGTGCCTCGTGCTTGGTCACGGTCTGCGTCCAGCGGATCAGCTCGCGCGGATCGGTGGTCGGGGCTTTGGTGAGGACGATCTCCAGCGCCCGCTGGTAGGCGTCGTCCGCGTCATCGGCATCGAGCGAGTAGCGCCGGGCGGTGCGCTTCAGCACGGCCTCATGTCGGGCGATCATCTCGACCGCGGCGCGCTTGCGGGCAGCGTCGCTGGTCGGCAGGCGCCTCTTGGGATCGCCGAGCCGCGTTGCCTCTCCAAGCTTCGATTCCCGCCCCTGCCTCACTCGACCGAACTCTCCTGCGTCGGTTCAGATCTGCGGTCCAAACATGCCAATCCAATGCGCGGGCGGCGAAGGGCTCTCCCCCCACCTGGACGAGTGATCGGGCAGAGATCCCGCAAATTGCGCTAATTGCACCCAGGCTGCGGCGGGCGGCGGCGGCCGATAGCATCGGCACCGATGGGCACCTGCGTGGTCACCGGCGGGGCCGGCTTCCTCGGCTCCCACCTCTGCGAGCACCTGCTCGGCGAGGGGCACAGGGTGATCTGCGTCGACAACCTCGAGACCGGCTCACTGCAGAACATCGAGCACCTGCGCGACGCCGACTTCGACTTCCGCCACATCGACATCACCGAAGAGGTCGACATCCCGGAGGACGTCGACTTCGTCTACCACCTCGCGTCCCCGGCGAGCCCGATCGACTACCTGCGCCTGCCGCTGCACACGCTCAAGGTCGGCTCGCACGGCACCCACCACATGCTCGGCGTCGCCAAGTACAAGCGCGCCCGCTTCCTGCTCGCCTCGACCAGCGAGGTCTACGGCGACCCGCAGGTGCATCCGCAGACCGAGAACTACTGGGGCCACGTCAATCCGATTGGCCCGCGCGGGGTCTACGACGAGGCGAAGCGCTACGCCGAGGCCCTGACGATGGCCTACCACCGACAGCAGGGCGTGGACACCTCGATCGTCCGCATCTTCAACACCTACGGCAGCAGGATGAGGGCCCACGACGGGCGCGCGATACCGACCTTCCTGCGCCAGGCGCTGCAGGACCGGCCCCTGACCGTGTTCGGGGACGGCAGCCAGACCCGCAGCTTCTGCTTCGTCGACGACCTGATCCGCGGCATCGTCTCCCTCGCCGAGTCCGACGTTCACTCGCCCGTCAACATCGGCAACCCGGACGAGTTCACCCTGCTGGAACTGGCGAAAGCCGTGATCGAGGTGACCGAGTCCCGCTCGGAGATCGTCTTCGAGTCGCTGCCAGTGGACGATCCGCAGCAGCGCAAGCCCGATATCGGCCGCGCTCGCGAGCTGCTCGGCTGGGAACCGGGCATCGGGTTGAACGAGGGCCTGCGGCTGACGATCGAGCAGTCCGGCGTAGAGCGCCTCGCTGGGGCTTCGGACTGAGCGGGGTGGGCCGCCGGGGGAGCCCCGGCGGACGCGCTTCGCGCTGAGTGTCCGCCGGGGCTCCCCCGGCGGCCCTTCTCGGTTCGGAAGCGGTTGGCTCGGTAGCTATGCGGGGACGGGAACGCTCTCGGTGACGGGAGCGTCGCTGGTCCTGTAGAAGGCGAGCGAGGTGGGGACGTTTGTGAGCTCCTTGCGCATCGCCTCGAAGGTGCGCATCGCAGCCGTCTTCGCCGGCCAGCCGTAGCGGGCGAGGAAGGCTTCGGAGCCGCACTCGTCGGGGGCGGCGACCGTCGCTTCGGTGAGGGCGCTGGCGAGGGCGGCCATGCCGCGGCAGAAGTCGTCCTCGTTCCAGCTCACCAGGCCGGCCTCGTCGATCTCGACGAAGCCGTTCTCGGCGAGGAAGCTGAGTTCGACGAAGGCGGCGCCGGGGTCACCGTAGTACTTGGGCCCGCGCCGCATGTAGTGGAGCAGCTCGGCCATGTGGGTCGCGCACATGTCGAGGCGGCTGACCCCCGTGATCGCCAGCCAGGCGTCCGAGATCGTCATCAGGAAGCCGTAGACGTCGGCGATCGCCTCCTGCAGGGCCATGAACGGCTCGATTCCCAGGGTCTCCATCCAGCTGTCGTAGGAGGTCGAGGGGACGACCACGTTGTGGCCGTGGTCGTGACCGCGGATCCAGGGCATCAGCGTCTCCTCGATCGGCACGTCGGCGGCAGCCATCGGCCCGCTGAGGAGTGTTTCCGCGAGCGGGATCGTGATCTCCGAGTAGCGGGCGAGGTGGACGTTGCGCATGTAGAGGGTGCGCTGTTCCTTCAGGGGCAGGCCGTCGACCCATTCGTCCTCCGGCATGAAGTAGGCGAAATGCTTTGGGTGACCAGCCGCCTCGCCCGCCGAGATCAGCAGGTCGGTGACGTTCATCGGAAGCTTGAAGGGAACGCCCATCTCGCTGGCCCCGATTTCGGCTTCGACGGCCGCCAGGGCATCCTCGAGCGCGGCGTCGAGCTGGTCCAGCAGCTCCTGTTGGCGCTCGTCGCGCGCGGCGGCGAGGAACGAGTGGAGCCCCACCCGCGTCTTCATTCGCCAGGTGCAGAGCGGCCCGCAAACGATCTCGAGGGCCGGCGGCGGGCCGCTTCTGGCGATCTCGAGGGTCATCTCGCGGTGCTCGATGCCGCCCGCCAGCCCCTTCGCGCGCAGGCGGATTAGCTCGGCACTCTCGTCGTCGACGAGGTCGGCCAGCTGGCGCAGCGCTTCGGCCATCTCGCCCCGCAGCGCCGAGGCGGCGCTCTCCGACAGCGCTTCGCCGTCGGAGGCCTGCAGGCTGCGCATCGCTTCGCTCTGGGCAGCGAGCCTGAGCAGCAGTGGCATTGCCTCCTCGGCATTCGACGGCGGCTGCCCGTCCAGACGGACATGGCCGACGCCGTGCTGGTCGTCGAGCGGCCAAAAGGGCGACAGCAGCTTCGGGTCGCTGCGATTGGCTAGCTGGGACATCTGTCCGCCTCCTCCCGTTCCCCTTCCGACACGGCATCGCCGTGTGAGCTTGCGTCCTGCCGCCGGCTCGGTCGCCTCGGCGACTTTCGGTACGGGTGAAGCTACAGAAGGGTACGCACAAATGCAACCAAAATCTTGAGCATCTTTCCCTTGGCTGGTGGCAAAAAAAGAGGGCGGCCGATGGCCGCCCTCTCACCGAAACTCGCCTTCGTGTCGCTACTGCGTTTGCGCCGTGAAGGAGAAGGATCCGAGCCCGTCTCCGGGGGCGAATTTCGGATGCGGTATCGATTTCGCGTCGTAGGGAGCGCCGAAGACCGAGTTCAGCGTTTCCGCGGTCACGGCCTGCAGCGTCGCGGTGGCGTTGTTGACGGTCACCGTGCGAGCGTTCGGATCGGAGCTGATCGTCGCTCCCGTCAGGCTGACGTCGGCGATCGAGCTGCGCCCGAGGTTGCCCAGGTTGAGTTTGGGATCGACGTTCGACTCGACGATGACTTCGACCGTCGCCGTCTTCGCTCCCAGGTCGAGCCAGATGTTGCCGAGGGTCATTTTCGTTTCGATCCCCGGCCCGAGGACCTGGACGAGCTTCACGCCGCCCGTCGTCTGCACGATCCCGCTGCTTGCGTCGGGAGCGATTGTGCCGCCGCCGATCGGGAATTTGAGCACCGGGGCGAACGGCGATTTGCCGGCGCTCGCTTCGGTCGGTGGGATCGGTTCGATTTTGACGCCGAACCCTGCCGGGGGCGCGAGCGAGAACTTTTTCACCGTCGCTTCGTCAGTGGCGAGGCTGGCCTGTCCGCTCGGCAGCACCGTCACCGTCTTCGGCTGCGTTTCGCTCGTCGCGGAGCCGAGGACCTGGTTGCCCTTGAACGGAGGCTGCAGGGCCTTGCTGGTCGATGCCCGTTTGCTTTTCGTGCCCTTGCCTTTTTTGCCGGTGAAGCCGAGCTTCTTGTTGAGCTGCTTGGCGGCCTTGCCGGTCAGCTTCAGCGAGCTGATGCTGACGTTGGCGCCGAACCCGTTGCGGGCGACCGTGAGGCCCTTGACGGTGGCCAGCTTCATGTTCTTGCCGGCGACCTTGGCCTTCAGCGCGCTGGTCGCGGTTTCGAGCACCAGGGTGTTGACGGGGGCGGTTCTCTTACCGGCCTTGAACTTGAATCCGCCGCTGTGTTCGAGCGTGCCCTGGCCGGTCGTCGGATCGAGCGATCCGGCGCTGACGGGCAGCTTCACGGTCCGGTTCTTGACAGTGCCCGGGCTCACCTTGAGCACCTTGACGCCGTATTTCTTCAGCTTCTTGTAGAGGCCCTTGTTGAGGCTGATGGTCGTGGTGCCACTGGCGATCGGGTCGCTTGCGGCCGAGGCAAAGGGCGCGAAGGCGAGCAACGCAACCAGCGCAGCGACCGCCGCTACCGCCGACAGCATCGTCCCCCGGGCCCCAACTGGCTGGGTCACTTCTCTCATTCGATCCTCCGTTTTTGTTGCCGCCCCCTGCTGCCCACATGGCGACTTACGGCATGTCGATTTGCAGCCAAGATTATTCCTGGTGCGGACATAACAAACCGTAATTGGCCGCAATGTTCCGCTCGCGCATATTCTTCGGCAATGGCAACCGAGGAGGTCCATCGCACGATCGCCCCCGTCGTCGGCCCCGACGACGAGCGGGTCTTCACCGACTCCGGGATCGAGATCGAGCGCGTCTACGACGCCGACGACGTCGCCACGGGCCTCGAGCAGCGCCTCGGCGAGCCCGGTTCCCCGCCCTTCACCCGCGGCATCCACGAGGGGATGTACCGCGACCGGCTCTGGACGATGCGCCAGTACGCGGGCTTCGCCACGCCGGAGGACACGAACGAGCGCTACCGTTACCTGATCGAGCACGGCTCCACCGGCCTCTCGATGGCGTTCGACCTGCCGACCCAGCTGGGACGCGACTCCGACGACCCGCTCTGCCGTGGCGAGGTGGGGCGGACCGGGGTTCCGATCGACACGATCGAGGACATGCGGATCTGCTTCGACCAGATCCCGCTCGACGGCGTCTCGACCTCGATGACGATCAACGCGCCGGCGGCGGTCCTGCTGCTGCTCTACGAGCTGGTCGGCGAGGAACAGGGCGTGCCTTCCGAGAAGCTGCGCGGCACGGTCCAGAACGACGTGCTCAAGGAGTACATGGCGCGTGGCAACTACATCTACCCGCCGGTGCCGACGATGCGGCTGACCACCGACATCTTCGAGTACTGCCACCAAAACGTGCCGAAGTGGAACACGATCTCGATCTCCGGCTACCACATCCGCGAGAAGGGATGCTCGGCCGTGCAGGAGGTCGCCTTCACACTCTCCAACGCGATCGCCTACGTCGAGGCGGCGCTGGAGCGAGGCCTGAAGATCGACGAATTCGCGCCCCGGCTCGCCTTCTTCTTCAACGGCCACAACAACGTCTTCCAGGAGATCGCCAAGTTCCGCGCGGTGCGGCGGATGTGGGCGAAGATCGTCGCCGAGCGGTTCGGGGCGCAGGACCCCAACTCGATGAAGATCCGCTTCCATACCCAGACCGGGGGGGTGACGCTGCAGGCGCAGCAGCCCGAGGTCAACATCATCCGCGTCGCCCTGCAGGGCTTTGCCGCCGTCTGCGGCGGCACCCAGAGCCTGCACACCAACGGCTTCGACGAGGCGTTGGCGCTGCCGACCGAGCGCTCGGCGCGGATCGCCCTGCGCACCCAGCAGGTGCTCGCCCACGAGTCCGGCGCCGCCGACACGGTCGATCCCTTCGCCGGCTCTTACTTCGTCGAGTCGCTCACCGACGAGGTCGAATCCCGCGCCTGGGAGCTGATGGGGAAGGTCGAAGAGCTCGGCGGCTCGGTCGAGGCACTGGAGTTCATGCAGCGCGAGATCGAGGAGTCGGCGCACTCCTACCACGAGCGCTACCAGAGCGGCCAGGACATCATCGTCGGCGTCAACAAGTACGTCACCGACCAGGTCGACGACGTCGACATCCTCCGCGTCGACCCCGAGGCCGAGGAGCGCCAGCTGACCCGCCTCAAGGCCTTCAAGGAGTCGCGCGACCAGGTGGCCGTCGAGGCCAAGCTCGACTCCCTGCGCGACGTCGCCCGCGGCGAGGGCAACCTGCTTGCCCCGATCCGCGCGGCCCTCGCCGCCAGCGCCTCGATCGGCGAGGTCTGCGGCGCCATGCGCGACGTCTTCGGCGAGTACAAGGGCGGCGCCTTCTTCTAACTGGCGGTCACAGAAGGGCGCATCCGACATTGACCCACTTCAGGTGTGGTCAATGTCGGATGCGCTCGCGGATCATCTTCGCGGCTCGGGTTAGCTCGGCTCGGACTCGAGTGGGTTCGTGCTTGATCTCGTAGTGGGTGAAGCGGAGCGGGGTCATCCCGGCGAGGGTGTGGGCGCGGTCGCGCTTCGCGTCGCGCGCTTGTGTCGACGGCGTTCGGTGGTAGCGCAGGCCGTCGGTCTCCACCACCAGGCCAAGGTCGGGCCAAAGGAAGTCAACTTCAAAGCCGTTGACGCTCTGTTTGCTGAGCGGCGGGGGGAGCTCGGCAGCGGGAGCAATTTGGCGAAAGAGGATCTCGAGGTCAGAGTCCGAGAGCCGGAAGGTGCGCTTGTCGAGGATCCGGCGGAGGAGCGGCGCCCCAGGCTCGCCGGTATGGCGATCGAGCGCCGATCGCAGCGTCTCGGGATCGATCAGGTCGCGCTTGTCCGCCTCATTCACCGCTCGCTCGACTCTGAGCGCGTCGAGTTCGGCCGCGATATCGACCAGAGTTTGAGCGGGGCTGGTGACCGGAATGCCCTCTCGGGACGTGATGTCGTTTGCTGCGAGCGCCGGGCGGCCGCGAACTCGCAAACCCGGTCGCTTGAGTTCGCAGCGGCGAGTAACGCTGACATCGACCACGCCTCTCTTCTCCGTCCCGATCTTCCAGAAAGCCGCTGCGCTGTGGTGGCTCAGCATCGCGTCGTCTCCGCAGGCGAGCACCGCTGCCATCCAGCGCCGCTCTGATGTGAGGCGCGGCCACCCCACGGCGTAGACGCCACGCATCACCAGGTGCAGCCGCCCCCGGGCCACGCGATGCTCGATTTCCCGCGCGTTGAACCCCAACGCCAGCAACTGCCGCCGGGCCACGACCCCGTGCTGCCGCCCCGCAAGCTCCCAAGCCTGCCTGCTCCGTTTGTAGTCGCGCGCATCCGACATTGACCACACCTGAAGTGGGTCAATGTCGGATGCGCGCGAACTCTCCCCCCTGAAGGGCCTCTTTCAGCGCAATTTGGGGGAAGGAATGGAGGCGCCGCGGTGGAAGCGAGCGGGATGATCGAGGCAGCGCGGACGCTGATGAAGTCCGAGCCGGAGCTGGCTGAGCTGATCGCCAGCGTCGAAGGAGTCGAGGTGACGATGGCCGAGAAGGGATTCGGCACGCGGGTCGCGGTACGGGCCGGGGAGGATTCCGGTCTCGTGGAGGCCGACCTGGAGCGGATTCTGGACCGCTTGGCCGAGCCGCAGAAGCAGCCGTTCTCGTCATAGACTCCCGCGCCCAATGCGAGAGCGGAATCCGGTCACCCATGACGAGAAGCTCGCCTACCTGCGCGAGCTGCGCGACGAAGCGATCCACTCCGCCTCCGAGGAGGCGGTGGAGAAGCAGCACGCGAAGGGCAAGCTGACCGCGCGCGAGCGGATCGAGAAGCTGCTCGACCCCGGCTCCTTCGAGGAGCTCGACACCTTCGTCCGCCACCGCACCTACGACTTCGAGATGCAGAAGAAACGGCCCTGGGGCGACGCCGTCGTCACCGGCCACGGCACGATCGACGGCCGCACCGTCTTCGTCTTCTCGCAGGACTTCACCGTCTTCGGCGGCAGCCTCGGCGAGGTGATGGCGGAGAAGATGTGCAAGGTGATGGACCTCGCCGCCCAGGTCGGGGCGCCGGTGATCGGCATCAACGACTCCGGCGGCGCCCGGATCCAGGAGGGCGTCGTCTCGCTCGGCGCCTACGGCGACGTCTTCGTCCGCAACGTCCAGTGCTCCGGGGTGATCCCGCAGATCAGCCTGATCATGGGCCCCTGCGCCGGCGGCGCCGTCTACTCGCCGGCGATGACCGACTTCATCTTCATGGTCAAAGAGACCTCGCACATGTTCATCACCGGGCCGGAAGTGATCAAGACCGTCACCGGCGAGGAGGTCGAGTTCGAGGAGCTGGGCGGGGCGATGAGCCACAACTCGAAGTCCGGCGTGGCCCACTTCGCCGCCGAGGACGAGGAGAGCTGCCTCGAGGACGCCCGTTACCTG
Source organism: uncultured Solirubrobacterales bacterium (assembly GCA_963712595.1). Taxonomy (GTDB): domain Bacteria; phylum Actinomycetota; class Thermoleophilia; order Solirubrobacterales; family 70-9; genus VRUE01. The sequence goes on along the minus strand of CAVQIM010000006.1, from coordinate 45,264 downwards.
CTCGGCTTCCTGCCCTCGAACAACCTCGAGGCACCGCCGCGCTTTGAGCCCGAGGACGATCCCGAGCGCGAAGACGAGGACCTCGACACCGTCGTCCCCGACGACCCCTCAAAGCCTTACGACATGCGCGAGGTGATCTCCCGCATCGTCGACGACGGCGAGTTCTTCGAGGTCCACGAGCACTTCGCCAAGAACATCGTCTGCGGCTTCTCGCGGCTCGACGGCTTCCCGGTCGGCGTCGTCGGCAACCAGCCCGCCCACCTCGCCGGCGTGCTCGACATCGAGGCCTCCGAGAAGGCGGCCCGCTTCGTCCGTACCTGCGACGCCTTCAACGTGCCGATCCTCACCTTCACCGACGTGCCCGGCTTCCTGCCCGGCACCGACCAGGAGTGGAACGGGATCATCCGCCACGGCGCCAAGCTGCTCTACGCCTTCACCGAGGCGACCGTGCCCAAGCTCACCGTGGTCACCCGCAAGGCCTACGGCGGCGCCTACGACGTGATGAACTCCAAGCACATGCTGGCCGACTTCAACGTCGCCTGGCCGACCGCCGAGATCGCCGTGATGGGCCCCGAGGGCGCGGTCAACGTCATCTACCGCCGCGACATCTCCTCCTCGCCGACGCCCGACGAGCGCCGCCAGAAGCTGATCCACGATTACAAGGCCCATTTCGCCAACCCCTACTCGGCAGCCGAGCGCGGCTACATCGACGACGTCATCGAGCCCCGCCAGACCCGGCCGAAGCTCATTCGGGCGCTGCGCATGCTGCAGTCCAAGCGGGTGGCGCAGCCGAAGCGCAAGCACGGCAACATCCCGCTGTAGGCGGGACGTTCAGGGACAAACCGCTCGACCGCGGGTCCTGTCGCCGGGGTGGGGTGCCCGGCTTGCGCTGCGCTCTGCTCAGGGCACCGGGACATTGCGGGCGCAGGGATTGGGCCTCGCCTTTCGCAGACTCCGCGCGGCGCCGATCACCCCCACCCCGACACCACCCACGGAAGAAAGGCCAAGACTCGGAACGTCTCACCGGCTCCGGGAAGCTTGTCCTTTCCGAGAGCCACAAGCTCCTCCGCTCAAGCGGAAGGGCTGCCCATCCACTCCCCGTCTCGCAAGCTGACGTAGGCCTCCGCGTCTTCTAGCTTCGTCGCGGGATGTGGCGGTCTCTCGCGGGGGGTGGCATCGAATGGGGGGACCACCCCCGAGGAGGCGGCGGAGCCGCCACCGCAGCGGGGTGGTGGGCCCCATTCGGTGACAGGACCCGCCGCGCCAACACCCTTCAGCCCGGAAGCTGCGAAGCCGCGTCCCGCCTGGTCTGCCAGGTGGCGCCCGACGCCGCGGTCAGCTCTTCCCAGGCGGCTTTTTCGCCGAAGTACTGCATGACGACGAAGTGCAGAAGGCCCGGGAGCATCTCCGGGGCTTGCGCGGCGTCGCCGTCCATCAGCTTTGCGCACACAAGAGTGTCGATTGCCCCTACCATGAAGGTCGACGTAATCGGAGGTGGAGCATGGCGAGAGGGGATCTCGCGGCGCGCGCTGTCCAGCGTGCGGGAGAGGCGCTCCATCAGGATTTGGCGCTGAGCCAGCGCCCTCTCTCCGGCTGCGTGGACCTCGACGAAGATCGCTTTGGCGATCGCGGGCTGGTTGGCGCAGAACTCGAGCAGCTCCGCCAACCCCGCTCGCAGCCCCTCGCGCCAACTCGGCTGTCGCCCGGCGGCGCCGACGACACGTCGCCGCAGCCATTCGCTGGCGTCGAGGTAGGCCTGCGCGAAGCAGTCCTCGCGATCTTCGAAATGCTTGTAGAAGGTCGCGCGGCTGGTTCCGCCGCGCTCGATCACGTCCTTGACGGCCATCTGCTCGTAGCCGATCTCGCCGCTGACCAAGAGCACCGCCTCCAGCAGTCGCTCCCGCGCCGCTCTCGTGCGCAGGCCGGGGAAGGGGACCACCGGTGCCATCTCGGTGTCCCGGTCAGGTGCGTTGAGGGGTTCGTCCGACATCGCTCGACTTTTTTGAAAACGAGAACCTTTTGTCTAGGTATAGCATCTTTTAAAAACACCGGTGGCCAAAATGCCTCAATTTTTGAAGAGAAGGCAAGTAGACATGAGATAAATGTTCTGGTATCTTGTCGGTATGGCCGACTCGCGCTCGCTCTCGGAGCGGCTTGCCAAGATGCCCCCCGGGCGACACCTAGTCCCCCGCGACTTCGTCGCCCAGAACCAACGCGAGCGAATGCTGCTGGCGACCGCGGAGTTGGTGGCCGAGCGCGGCTACCAGAAAACGACGATCGAGCTGATCGCAAAGACGGCTCGGGTCGCCCTCTCGACCTTCTACGAGCAGTTCTCGAGCAAGGAGGACTGCTTCCTCGCTGCCTTCGACGAGACGGTCGCCGCTGCGGGGGAGGTCTTCAACGAGCTGCTCGATCCGGAGCTGCCCTGGGAGGAGCAGATCGCGACCGGCCTCGAGATCGTGCTCGAGATGGTGGTTACCGAGCCGGCGCGGGCACAGCTCTGCATCGTCGAGTCCCAGGCTGCGGGCAGCGCCGCGCTGGCGCGCTACCAGGGCATGCTGGAGGGCTTGACGCCGAGGCTTCGCGAGGGAAGGGCACACAACCCGCGGGCGAGCAGGCTCCCCGATGGGCTCGAGGTCGCGATTGTCGGCGGCCTCGCCTGGCTCGTCCACCAGCGCCTGGTCGCGGGTCGCCTCGACGAGATCAAAGGCCTGCTGCCGGAGATGCTGCAGGTGACGCTGACGCCGTACCTCGGCGAGGTCGAGGCGAGCCGTGCTGCCGATGCAGCGCAGGCTCGGGCAGCCGCAGCGGCTTGATCGAAGCAGCGCAAGGGGGAGAGGCCAGGCTGATGTGAGCACTGGCACGCACGTGCCGGCCACGGGCCCCCCCGTTGCCGACCCCGCACGCGAGCGAATCGTCGCGGCGATGGTGGAGCTCGTCGGGCGCTACGGCTACGCCGAGACCAGTGTCGAGGCAGTGTGCGAGCGGGCCCGCGCCAGGCGCTCGCATTTCGACCGCTGCTTTGCCGGCAAGGAAGACTGCTTCCTCACCCTCCACGACGAGATCGCGCGCGAGCTCTCCGAGCGTCTCATCCCAGCTTTCGCCACTCCCTCGTCCTGGCACGACAGGATCTGGGCAACCGGCTGGGCGGTGATGCGCTTCCTCCAGGAAGACCCGATCCGGGCCCGTTTCCTCGTGGTTGAGATCAACGGGACCGGCAACGGCGCTCAGGCTCGCCGCGATCGCATCCTGCAGCGCCTCGCCGATTTCCTCGACGACGGCCGCGGGGAGCTGGAGAAGCCGGGCTCGGTATCCCGCTGCACCGCCGAAATCGTCGCCGGCGCGATCTACGGGACCGCTCTCGGCAAGATCGAAGCGGGCTGCATCGACCGGGGCGAGGACTTCCTCCCGGAGTTGGTCTACATGGCGGTGATGCCTTACCTAGGCTCGCGCGCCGCCGAGGACGAGCTCCTCGTCCAGCCCCTTCGCTTGGGAACTTGACCGGGGCCGGCTCGGGTATCGTCGGTCCGTGGCCAAGGGGACCGCGAAGCGAGCGTCGAAAGCCGTCAAGAAAAGGGCGGATGGCCCTAAGTCAGCCGGTCCTTCGCCGCGCCTTCCCGCCGGTCGCCACGGGCTTCCGCGCGAGTTCGTCGCGCAAAACCAGCGCGAGCGGATCATCACTGCGCTCGTCGACACCGTGGCCGAGCGTGGCTACAACGCGACGACCGTCGCTCACATCACCAAGACCGCGGCAGTGTCCCGCCGTACCTTCTACGAGCACTTCGCCGACAAGGAAGCCTGTTTCCTCGCCGCCTACGAGCTGGTCGTCGATCACATACGCGCCTCGATGCGGGCGGCCGCCGATTCGTTCGCCGACTGGCCGCAGAAGGTTCGGGCCGCGCTGGCGACGATGCTGCGCTTCCTCTCCGACGAGCCCGACCTGGCGCGACTCTGCATGATCGAGCCCGTCGCTGCCGGGGGCGAGATCGCCGCCCGCCATCGCACCGCGATGCAGGGCTTCGTCGAGATTCTCAAGGCCGGACGGCCCGAGCACGGCGGCGACCGGCCGTTGCCGGCGGCGACCGAGGAAGCCCTGGTCGGCGGGATCGTCTCGCTGATCGTGCGCGAGATCAGCAGCGGACGCGGCGAGGAGCTGGAGAATCTCCTTCCTGACCTGGTCGAGCTGACCCTCGCCCCTTACCTGGGTATAGAGGAGGCTGAGCGCCTCGCCCGCACCTGACCGGCGCATCCCGGCGTCCTCGGTCGCTCACGTGCAGAGCACGCTTCGCTCCCTGCGTCCTTAGCCTGCTTGGTCAGGTGAACTCAGGGGACCGCGGTTGCCTCGGTCTCGACCCCACCACCCTCGATTCGGCCACCGCGAGCAGCCACGGGCCCGCCCTCCTCGCGGGTCAGCCTGTGGGCGAGGTAGACGGGGACGATCGAGATCAGCACGACGATCACCGCGACCGCGTTGACGATCGGCAGCTGGTTGGGGCGGAAGAGGTTGCGGAAGATCCAGATCGGCAGGGTTTCTTCGCCTGCCCCGATCGTGAACGTGGTGACGATGATCTCGTCGAAGGAGAGGCCGAAGGCGAGCAGGGCGCCGGCGGCGAGGGCGGTCTTGAGGCTGGGAAGCGTCACGAACCGGAAGGTCTGCCAGGTGTGGGCGCCGAGGTCGGCGGAGGCCTCCTCGAAGGAGGCGGAGACCCGCCGCAGACGGGCGATGACGTTGTTGTAGATGACGACGATGCAGAAGGTCGCGTGGCCGACGATCACGGTGAAGAGGCCGAGGTCGACCCCGAGCACCTGCGTGAAGGTGTTGCTCAGCGCGACGCCGGTGACGATCCCCGGCAGGGCGATCGGCAGGATGACGAGGAAGGAGATCGTCTCGCGCCCGAAGAAGCGGTGGCGGGCGACCGCCAGCGAGGCGAGCGTGCCGAGCACGAGCGCGATCACGGTCGCCGCGGCGCCGGCCTTGAGCGAGGTGACGAACGCTTCGCGGGCGAACTCTTCTTCGATCGCCTTCGGGAACCAGTCGAGGGTCAGCCCCGGCGGCGGCCATTCGAGGATGTTGCTCGAGTTGAAGGCGTAGATCGCGAGCACGATCAGCGGGATGTAGATGAAGGCCAGGCCGACCCCCACCGCGAGGCGGAGCAGGGCGGCCGGTCGTCTCGAGAGTCGCATCGCCCGTCCTAGATGTGCTCGAAGGCGCCCAGCTTTCGGGCGACCAGCAGGTAGGCAACCATGACGACGATCGGGACCAGAGCCAGGGCGGATGCGAGGGGCAGGTTGTTGGAGATGTTGTTGAAGATCACGTTGCCGATGAACTGGTTGTTGGAAACGAGGCGGGGGGTGATGTAGTCGCCCAGCGTCAGCGCGAAGGTGAAGATCGAGCCGGCGACGACCGCCGGAAAGGAGAGCGGCAGGATCACCCGGCGGAAGGTGGTGAACGGCGAGGCGCCGAGGTCCTCGGAGGCGCTGATCAGCGAGCTCGGGATCCGCTCCAGGCCGGCGTAGATCGGCAGGATCATGTAGGGCAGCCAGAGGTAGCTCATCACCAGCCAGACCGCGGTGTTGCCGAAGCCCGGACCGTGCAGGCCGAACGGCTCCAGCGCCCAGTTGATGACCCCGCCGCTGGAGAGCATCGTCCGCCAGGAGAGGACCTTGACCAGGTAGCTCGACCAGAGCGGGATCAGGATCGCGACGACGAGGATTGCCTTGCCGCGCCGGCTGGCGATCTTGGCCATGTAGAAGGCGATCGGAAAGGCGAGGACCGCGTCGGTCACCGTGACCAGGGCCGCGATCAGGACCGTGCGGCCGACGATGTCGCGGTAGACCGGTTCCTCGATGAGGATTTCGAAGTTTTCGAGGCTGAGGCTGTGGACGAGCTCGCCGCTGAGCGGGTCGACCGACCAGAAGGCGGCGATCAGCAGGACCGCCAGCGAGCCGAGATAGCCGAGGACCAGCCAGCCGACCGGGCCGGCCAGCAGCGCTCCCACCTGCAGACGGGGGCGGCCGTGGAAGAGGCCGGCGAGCCTATGGCCCGCCGACCTGCGTTCCGCGACCGCCTCAGTCGTCATCGATCGGGGCCCGGTCGATCAGCCCTTGATCGTGGTCCAGGCCTGGACCCAGTCGTTGTAGTCCTTGCAGTCATTGGACCCGTTGCCGCAGTCCGCAAGCGGCGTCTCCCAGTAATAGACGCGCTTCCAGAACGCCGGGTTTTCGGCGTGGTACTTGGCGCAGAATTTTTTGTCGGCCGTGTGTTCGCAGGCCAGGCTCTGCGCCGGCGCCTCGCCGAAGACTTCGGCCACTTCGGCGTTGACTTTCGGCGAGACGATCCAGTCCATCCATTCGTACATGCAGTTCGGGTGTTTGGCTTCGGAGCTGATCATCCAGGTGTCCGACCACCCCGTCGCCCCCTCGGAGGGCAGGAAGCCCTGGCTGGCCGGGCTGGCGGCAACCGGCTTCCCTTCTTCCCTGAGCGCGAAGTACTGGTACTGCCAGGTGGTGCCGACCTGGCTGTCGCCGTTGGCGAAGGCCGAGATCTGCTTGGTCAGGTCGGACCAGTATTCGCCGACGTAGGGCTGCTGTTCCTCCAGCAGGTTGACCGCCGCTTCGAACTGCTCTTCGTTCAGCTCGTAGGGGTTTTCGATCCCCAGGTCGGGCTGGTGGGCCTTCAGGTAGACGGCCGCGTCGGCGATGTAGATCGGGTCGTCGTAGGCGCTGATCGTGCCTTTGTGCTTGGCCGCTTCCTTCGGGTCGAGGATCACGCTCCAGGAGGTGGGAGCGGGCTTGACGTCGTCGTCGTTCCACATCAGCAGGTTGGCGCCGCGGCCGTGCGGGATGCCGTAGGGGGTGCCGTCGAAGGTGTTGTAGGGCTGGTCCTTCAGGTCGCTGAAGATCGTCTTGTAGTTGGGGACGAGGTCGACGTTGACCGGCGAGACGTCACCGCCCTCGACCAGCCGCGCCGAGGCGTTGCCGGAGGCCGACACCCCGTCGTACTGGCCGGTTCGCATCAGCTGGACCATTTCGTCGGAGGTGCCGGCGACCTTGTTGTTGACCTTGCAGCCGGTCTTCTGTTCGAACGGTTTCGACCAGGCGGGTTCGACGTAACCGCCCCAGGAGATCAGGTCGACCTGACCCTCGCCCTTGCCGAGCTTGGTCAGCTCGTTGCCGTTTTCGTCGCTGTCGCTGGAGCCGCAGCCGGCCAGCAAGAGCATGAAGGCAAGCAGCCCGGCGATTACGAGCCAGGCCGTCCGTGTTGGGTGTGCGTCCTCGGTCCTCACGGTGATTCCTCCTCTGTAGTCGAATTGCCACGGACGGCGACCGTGTGCTCTGGGCGCCAGCCCACCGTGACCTCCCTACCCTGCTCGGAGGCAGCGTCAACTGACGTGCCTTCCACGTTTTGACGTATGACCTGAAGCTCCCCGCCCGCTTCGAGGGCGACGGTGTAGCGGGTCACCATCCCGGCATAGGCGACGTCGGCGATGCGTCCGTGCTCGGTGCGCAGGCCGTTGGTGCTCGCCGCCGGGTCGACCAGCTGGATCTTCTCCGGGCGGATCGTGAAGCGGGTGCCGTCGCGCTCGAGCAGGTTGGAGACGCCGACGAAGCCGGCGACGAACTCGGTCGCCGGCTGCTCGTAGAGCTCTACCGGCGGGCTCACCTGCTCGATCCGGCCCTGGTTGAAGACGGCGATCCGGTCGCTCATCGTCAGCGCCTCGTCCTGGTCGTGGGTGACGTAGACGAAGGTGATGCCCACCTCGCCCTGGATCGACTTCAGCTCGACCTGCATCTGCTCGCGCAGCTTCAGGTCGAGCGCGCCAAGCGGCTCGTCCAGCAGCAACACCTTGGGCCGGTTTACGATCGCCCGCGCGAGGGCCACGCGCTGTCGCTGTCCACCCGAGAGCTCGCCCGGCCTTCGGTCCCCGTAGCCCGGCAGCCGCACCATCTCCAGCGCCTCGTCGCGGCGGCGGGCTCGCTCGCCCCTGTCGACGCCGGCGACGCGCAGGCCGTAGGCGACGTTCTCGCCGACGCTCATGTGCGGGAAGAGCGCGTAGTCCTGGAAGACGGTGTTGACGGCGCGGTCGTAGGGCGGCACGCCGCTGACGTCCTCGCCGGCCAGCTCGATCGTGCCGGCGCTTGGGTCCTCGAACCCGGCGATCATCCGCAGGGTTGTCGTCTTGCCCGACCCCGACGGCCCCAGCATCGTGAAGAACTCGCCTCGCTCGATCTCGAGGTCGATTCCGGCAACCGCGACCACCTCACCGTAGTGCTTGGTGAGGTTGGCCAAGCGGATGTCGGGTGTAGCAGCTACACGAAAACGTTATCCGAGCAGTTCAGGAAAGCAAGGACAAAGTCACCCCGGCCAGTTGGCCGGGGTGTACTACGGACAGGCGTGCCGCTCAGAAGCCGGCCGGGTGGCGGACGGTGTAGCCGACGTTGTCGCGCAGGTCTTCGTGCCAGCGCGGCCCGGTGCCACTGGAGTCACCCGAGGTGTCCCAGCGGACGCCGGCGATCACCGCGTAGGCGTGGCCGGCGTTGGCGTAGACCGTGATCCAGCGACCTTCGCCGGCGAGGCCCCAGCGTTCCATCGGGCCGGACGGGAGCGGGCTTTCGATGAAGTCGCCGCCGTGCAGCGCGTAGCTGACCGAGCCGGAGCAGTCATAGCCCCGGTCCCACCAGCGGGCGTGTCCACCGCCGAAGATGTACGGCTTGGTGCGGATCTGGTTGGCCGCCGCGATCACTGCCTTGATGCGGGGTGGGGCGGACTTGGGCGGGATCAACATCCCATTTGGGAGCAGTCGTGCTTTTGCGGTTGGGGTGCAGATGTCCGTTTCAGCGGGGGAAAGACCACCGCCACCGCAATCTGCTGATGCCGCACCTGGCGTCAGGGCCAGGGCCGCGAGCACCCCCGTTACGACTATGCCTAGCTTGAGCTTATGCCTGTTCGTGCGCAAACCGATCTCCTTCGTCGGCCTACGGGGTTAGCTGTCGGGCTAGCGCGAAAGGAGCCTGCGCCCCCATCCAGTGCAGATGGGTTAGCCCCGAAAACGTGGTTCCCCCGCTCCCGCGGCACCTCCCAGCGCGCGGGACTCGGCGTTTCGGTTATTCGGAACGGCGGCAGTGTAGACGATCGGCCGGCCGTTTGCTCATGAAAAACAAACATTTTGTGGCCTTTCGCACTTGGCATCGAAATCCCTGTCGACCAGGCGGCTGGTAGCTTGCGCGCTGGGATGGAACTTGCGGGCAAAACAGCGCTGCTGACGGGGGCAACGGGTGGCCTCGGTCGCGCGATCGCCGAGGCGCTCGCCGGCAAGGGAGCAAAGCTGCTGCTCAGCGGTCGCAAGGCGGAGGCGCTCGAAGCGCTGGCGGCAGAGCTGCCCGGCGGCGGCCATCGCGCTCTTCCCTCGGATCTGTCTCAACCTGGCGCCGCCGAGAAGCTGGCCGCCGAGGCGGGCGAGGTCGATGTCCTCGTCGCCAACGCCGGCCTGCCCGGATCCGGGCGCCTGCCGGACTTCACCGCCGAGGAGTTGACCGGGACGCTGCGAGTGAACCTGGAGTCGCCGATGCTGCTGGCGCGCGCCGTCGAGGCGCAGATGCTCGAGCGCGGCAGCGGCCACATGGTCTTCGTCGCCTCGCTCTCGGGCAAGTCGGCCACCCCGCTTTCCTCCGTCTACAACGCCACCAAGTTCGGCCTGCGCGGCTTCGCCCTCGGCCTCCGCGCCGACCTCGAGCCGCGCGGCATCGGAGTCTCGCTCGTCTCCCCGGGCACGATCCGCGAAGCGGGCATGTACGCGGACTCTGGCGCCGATCCGATTCCGGGCCTCGGCACCAGCTCCCCAAAAGAGGTCGCCGACGCGGTGATCAAGGTGATAGAGCGCAACAAGGTCGAGATCACGGTCGCGCCGGTGCAGCAGCGCTTTCTGGCTCACTTCGCCTTGGCCACCCCGGGCATCTCGGTCAAGATCGCCAGCGGCGAATCAGGCCAGAAGGCCGCCGCCGCGGTGGCCTCGGGCCAGCTCGACAAGCGTTCTTGAGTCGGAAGGCGGCGGCGGTGCCCCGTCTAAGCAAGCGTTTTATATATGGGTGCCTCTCGCCCGAACAAGTGCCGTTTAATTAGACCGGCACTTTGAGGATCCGCCCGTTCGAGAGGCACCCCGCCCGCTCCTCGAAGCGATGGCGAGGCTCCCCGAGCCGTCGGCCTCCTAGGTGTAATTCCTAAGCACGTTGTTCATCCGGGCCTCCTTGGAGGCTGGCGGTGTCGAAGCCCCAGCAACAAGGAGGAACCGGATGAAGCTTCACGCTAACGCGCCCCTCGGCCCGAAGGGGAGAGCGATCATGGTCAAGAGGGTGATCGAGGAGAAGGTCGCGCTCACGGAGGCGGCCGAGGCCGCCGGAGTGAGCGCGAGGACTGCCGGCAAATGGGTGCGGCGCTACCGCGCCGAAGGTGCGGCCGGCTTGCTTGATCGCAGCTCCGCGCCGCTCACCGTCCACAACGCCACGCCGCCCGATCGCGTGGAAGCAATCGCCGCCCTGCGCCGACTGGCGCTGACCGGGCCCGAGATCGCCGAGCTCCTGGAGATGGCCACCTCGACGGTCTCGGCGGTGTTGAAGCGGATCGGCCTCGGCAAGCTCAGCCGTCTGGGGCCTCCGGAGCCGATCCGCCGCTACGAGCGCGCCCGCCCCGGGGAGCTGATCCACATCGACGTCAAGAAACTGGGTCGGATCGGCCCGCATGGGGCGGGGCACCGAGTCACCGGTCGCAAGGCCCGTCGGCACATCACCCAGCTCGACGCCGCTGGCGTCAGGCGCCGCCAAGTCGGCTGGGAGTGCGTGCACGTCTGCGTCGATGACGCCACCCGCCTCGCCTACGCCGAAGTGCTGCCCGACGAGAAGACTGCGACTGTGATCGGGTTCCTGCGACGAGCGGTCAGCTTCTACCGCTCCCATGGCATCGCGGTCGAGCGACTGATGACCGACAACGGCGGCGCCTACCGCTCGACCGCCCACGCGATCGCCTGCCGGGCGATGGGGATCAAGCACATCCACACCCGCCCCTACCGGCCTCAGACCAACGGCAAGGCCGAGCGCTTCATCCGCACGATGCTGCGTGAGTGGGCCTACGCCGCGGTCTACGGCAGCTCCCCTGAGAGGGCCGCGGCCCTCTCAGGGTGGATCGAGCGCTACAACTTCAGACGACGACACGGCGCCATTGGCCACCGGCCGCCGATTCAGCGGCTACGGCAGCTCGCCGGAAACAACGTGCCTAGCATCTACACCTAGGATGGGGCTGTGAGTTCTCCTGACTCCTTTGGCGCCCGCTCCTCGCTTGAGGTGGGGGGGAGCTCCTACGAGGTCTTCCGTCTCGACGCCTTGCAGGAGCGCTTCGAGGTCAGCCGCCTTCCCTACTCGATCAAGGTTCTGTTGGAGAACGTGTTGCGGCTCGAGGACGGGCACTCGGTGACCGTTGCCGCGATCGAGGCGATCGCGGCCTGGGACGCTGCCGCCGAGCCGAGCGCCGAGATCCCCTTCCAGCCGGCGCGGGTGCTGATGCAGGACTTCACTGGCGTGCCCGCCGTCGTCGACCTGGCGGCGATGCGCGATGCGATGGCGGCGATCGGCGGCGATCCGGAGAAGATCAATCCGCTCGTCGACGTCGATCTGGTGATCGACCACTCGGTCCAGGTCGACGCCTTCGGCAACGCCCGCGCCTTTGCCGTCAACGCCGAGCGCGAGTTCGAGCGCAACCGCGAGCGCTACTCGTTCCTGAAGTGGGGCAAGGGGGCCTTCGACAATTTCAAGGTGGTGCCCCCGGCGACCGGGATCTGCCACCAGGTCAACCTCGAGCACATCGCCCAGGTCGTCTACAGCCGCGAGAGCGGCGGCGTCTTGCAGGCTTACCCGGACACCCTGGTCGGCACCGATTCGCACACGACGATGGTCAACGGCCTCGGCGTGCTCGGTTGGGGCGTCGGCGGGATCGAGGCCGAGGCGGCGATGCTCGGCCAACCGATCTCGATGCTGCTGCCGCAGGTCGTCGGCTTCAAGCTCGGCGGCGAGCTGCCCGAGGGGGCGACCGCAACCGACCTGGTGCTGACCGTCACCGAGATGCTGCGTGGACGCGGTGTCGTCTCCAAGTTCGTCGAGTTCTTCGGGCCCGGCCTGGCGACTCTCGGCCTCGCCGACCGGGCGACGATCGGCAACATGTCGCCGGAGTTCGGCTCGACTTGCGCGATCTTCCCGGTCGACGCCGAGACCCTGCGCTACCTGGAGCTGACCGGCCGGCCGGCGGAGACGATCGAGCTGGTCGACGCCTATGCCCGCGAGCAGGGCATGTTCCACGAGGCCGGCGCTGCCGACCCGGTCTTCTCCGACCTGCTCGAGCTCGATCTCGGCGACGTCGTGCCCAGCATCGCCGGGCCGAAGCGACCGCAGGACCGGGTGCCGCTGGCGCAGGCGAAGCAGGCCTTCCTCGAGGCGATGGAGGAGTTCGACCCCGAGGCGGCGGGCCAGTTGGGCAACGGGCGCGACCACGCCATCGAGGAGTCCTTCCCCGCCTCCGATTCCCCGGCCGAGGAGCATGACGACGAGCGTGGCAGGCCGCGCCCGGCCGTCAGCGGTGCCCCCACTGCAGTCGCCGAGCGGGGCAGCGAGGACGTGATCGAGGTCACCCTCGAGGACGGCACCACGGTTTCGCTCGACCACGGCCGCGTGGTGATCGCCGCGATCACCAGCTGCACCAACACCTCCAACCCGAGCGTGATGATCGGCGCCGGTCTCCTGGCCCGGAACGCCGTGCAGCGCGGCCTCGCACGCAAGCCCTGGGTGAAGACCTCGCTGGCACCTGGATCCACGGTCGTCACCGAGTACCTCGAGAAGGCCGGCCTCACCCGTTACCTGGACGAGCTTCAGTTCAACCTGGTTGGTTACGGCTGCACCACCTGTATCGGCAACTCGGGGCCGCTTGCGCCCGAGATCTCACGCGCGGTCGAAGAGAAGGACCTGGCCGTCTGCGCAGTGCTCTCGGGCAACCGCAACTTCGAGGGGCGGATCAACCAGGACGTGAAGGCCAACTACCTGGCCAGCCCGCCGCTGGTCGTCGCCTACGCGCTGGCGGGCCGGATGGACCTCGACCTGACCAGCGATCCGCTGGGGGAGGGCTCCGACGGCGAGCCGGTCTACCTGCGCGACATCTGGCCAGATTCGGCGGAGGTGAAGGAGCTCGTCGGGCGTTCGATCGCCTCGGAGATGTTCACCCGCAACTACGGCGAGGTGTTCGCGGGCGACGAGAACTGGAACGCGGTCGAGGTGCCCCAGGGCGATCGCTACACCTGGCCCGACTCCACATACGTGCGCCGCCCCTCGTTTTTCGAGGGGATGCCCCCTGACCCACCCGGCGTCGAGCCGATCCAGGCGGCACGGGCCCTGGCGCTGCTCGGCGACTCGATCACCACCGATCACATCTCTCCGGCCGGGGCGATCAAGAAGGACAGCCCGGCAGGGCAGTGGCTGATCGAACAGGGTGTTGAACCGCGCGACTTCAACTCCTACGGCTCGCGCCGCGGCAACCACGAGGTGATGATTCGCGGCACCTTTGCCAACATTCGCCTGCGCAACCTGCTGGTTGACCGCAGCGGCGGCTTCACCCGTCACTTCCCCGACGGCGTTGAGACGACGATCTACGAGGCGGCGATGGCATATGCCGAGGCGGGCGTACCGCTCGTAGTGCTTGCCGGGAAGGAGTACGGCTCGGGCTCCTCACGCGACTGGGCCGCGAAGGGAACGAAACTGCTCGGCGTCCGCGCCGTGATCGCCGAGAGCTTCGAGCGTATCCACCGCTCCAACCTGATCGGGATGGGCGTTCTCCCGCTCCAATTCGCCGCTGGCGAGAGTGTGAAATCTCTCGGCCTCACCGGCGAAGAGGTGTTCGATGTCGGTGATTTGGAGGATGGTGAGGCGAAGGCAGTCACCGTGACAGCAGACGATGTCGAATTCGAGGCGACGATCCGGCTCGATACACCGAATGAGGTTACGTACTTCCGCAACGGCGGCATCCTGCAGACGGTCTTGCGCGGCTTGAGAGGCTGATTTGAGGCAAGGCGGCGCAGTGGGGCCGCGGGAGGCAGGGGGGTCCGCGCGACCCTCACTGCACCTGCGCGTCGGTAGCCAGGGAGGGATGCCGACGCGGCCGTTCCCCTAAACGGGACTGCTCAGAGGAACAGTCAGGCTCTAGCTATACCGCGTCTTTGCGCTCGGGTCAAGCAAACCCAGCGGGTCTACGGTGATTCCGCAACTCTTTGCGGGGAATCCGCAACGCCCCATCCCTTGCGTTCGATCAGCTCGATTCCGATCACACTGCCCACCGGACCCACCGGTGTCAGGGTCGCCGCCAGCAGCGTGTAAGGCGCCTGACGCTTTCCACAGGCGACCCAGATAACGATGCAGAGCACGATGAACCCCAACCCGTGAGCCCAACCAAACACCATTGTCTCTGTATCGAACCCTGGTATTACCCAAAATAGAATCAATGCACCGAAAACTGTCAGCTCCACCCACGAGAGCCACTTGACCCACCTGAACATCGGGCCGGGGGTTGGCTTGCCAAGGGGGTTGGTCATCTCCAAAGCACGATACCCAGGCCAGGGTGGCTGGCGCGGCGGGTCCTGTCACCGAATGGGGCCCACCACCCCGCTGGGGTGGCGGCTCCGCCGCCTCCTCGGGGGTGGTCCCCCCATTCGATGCCACCCCCCACGAGAGACGTCTCCGGCTGAACAGCTCAGCTTCAAACCGCCGGGCAAACTCGGACAGGCCTTTCGGGCCCTCCAGCTTGATCGCTCGAAGACGGCTTGGAGCCTGGGCCAATTCCTCTCCTTCCGCGGGTGGTGTCGGGGTGGGGTGATCGGCGCCGCGCGGAGTCTGCGAAGGGCGAGGCCAAATCCCTGCGCCCGCAATGTCCCGGTGCCCTGAGCAGAGCGCAGCGCAAGCCGGGCACCCCACCCCGGCGACAGGACCCGCGGTCGAGCGCCTACGTCCCAGGCGTAAGAGCAGTCAAGACGATCCGCTCCTGCTCTCGTGCATGCGCCACCGAGTAGCCCTCCCCCGGGCTCGCGCGGATCGGGCGGCCGATGTAGCCGAGCTCGACGCCCTCGGGGAGGAGGTCGGGGAGGCGGCGTGACATCACCTTCCAGCAGCCCATGTTGCGCGGCTCCTCCTGGACCCAAACGATCTCCTTCAGGTTCGGGTAGGAGGCGATCAGCTCGGTCAGCTGCTCCCTGGCGAAGGGGTAGAGCAGCTCGACCCGGGCGATCGCGACGTTCTCGGCTGCGCTGCGTCGGTCGCTGGCGTCGAGGTCGAAGTAGATCTTGCCGGTGCAGAGGACGAGGCGCTCGACCTGCTCGCGACGCTCTGCGGCCGCGGGGTCGTCGAGGATGAAGTGGAAGTGCTCCTCGGTCAGCTGCTGCGGCGTGGCTGCCGCCCGGTCGAGGCGCAGCAGCCCCTTGGGGCTGAAGACGATCAACGGGCGGGGCTTGCGGATCAGCGCCTGGCGGCGCAGCAGATGGAAGTACTGGGCCGCGGTGGTCGGGTTGGCGATGCGGATGTTGCCCTCGGCGGCCAGCGCCAGGAAGCGCTCGATGCGGGCGCTCGAGTGCTCCGGGCCAGACCCCTCGTAGCCGTGTGGGAGCAGCAGGGTGAGACGGCTGGTCTGTCCCCACTTGGCCTCGCCAGAGGCGATGAAGGTGTCGATGATCACCTGGCCGGCGTTGGCGAAGTCGCCGTACTGGGCCTCCCAGAGGATCAGCGCGTTGGGGGTCGCCGCCGAGTAGCCGTACTCGAAGCCGAGGCAGGCGATCTCCGAAAGGGGGCTGTTGTAGAGCTCGAAGGGCGCGCTGGCCTCGCTCAGGTTCTGCATCGGGCAGTACTCGAGGCCGGTGTTCTCGTCGTGGAGGACGAGGTGGCGGTGGGAGAAGGTGCCCCGCTCGGTGTCCTGCCCGGTGAGGCGGATGTGGACGCCCTCGGTCAGCAGTGAGGCAAAGGCGAGTGCCTCGGCGTGGCCGAATTCGATCCCGCCGTTCTCCAGCGCCTCGATCCGCTTGGAGAGGGGCTTGCGCAGCTTGCGGTGGATGGTGAAGCTCTCCGGCACCTCGATCAGCTCCCGGTTCAGCTCCCCCAGCCTCTCCGCCGTCACCGCTGTCTCCACCGGTGGGCTGGCGCTGCGGTCGAGCTCGCCGGTGCTGCTGGTCGTTACAGTCGGGTCCTCGTAGTCGCCCAGCTCCATCTTGTGCCGCAGGTCCTTCAGTGCCGCTGACATCTCGTCATGGCGCTCCTTGGCGGCCGCATCGACCTCCTCGCGCCCGATCACGCCCTCCTCGATCAGCTTCTCGGCGTAGATCTCGGAGACGGGGGGGTGGGCCTTGATCTTGGCGGCTATCTGCGGCTGCGTGTAGGCGGGCTCGTCGGTCTCGTTGTGGCCGTAGCGCCGATAGCCGATCACGTCGATGACGATGTCCCGGCCCCAGCGCTCACGGAAGGCCATCGCCAGTCGCACGGCGGCGGAGCAGGCTTCGACGTCGTCGGCGTTTACGTGGACGATCGGGATGTTGAAGCCCTTCGCCATGTCGGCGGCGTAGGGGGTGGAACGGGCGTCTTCGGGATCGGTGGTGAACCCCACCTGGTTGTTCTGGATGATGTGGATCGTGCCGCCGGTGGTGTAGCCCCTCAGCGCCTGCAGGTTGAGCGTCTCGGCGACGACGCCCTGGCCCGGGAAGGCGGCGTCGCCGTGGAGCAGGACCGGCACCGCGCACTTCGGCTTGTGCTCGATCTTGGGACCCTCGAAGTCGGACTGGATGAAGCGGGTGGCGCCCTCGACCACGGGGTTGACGAACTCGAGGTGGCTGGGGTTGGGGTAGAGGCGAACGGCGATCTTCTCGCCCTTGCAGGTCTCGTAGACACCCTGATGGCCGTAGTGGTACTTGACGTCGCCGGTGCCGCCGTGCGGGATCGCCGCCACCGCCTTGACCGCATCGATCTGCTTGGAGCCCTCGAACTCGGCCAGGATCGACTCGACCGAGCGGCCGAGGTTGTGGGCGAGGACGGCGAGTCGGCCGCGGTGGGCCATGCCGAAGACGACCTCCTCGGCATCGCTGCGGTAGGCGAGCGTGACCAGCTCGTCGAGCATCGGCACGACCACGTCGAGCCCCTCGATCGTGAAGATCTTCTGGCCCAGGTAGGCCTTCTCGATGAAGCGCTCGAACTGGAAGACGTCGATCAGGCGCTGCAGCAGCCGGCGTTTCTCCTCGACGGCGAGCGGCGCCCGGTGGGCGCCGGTCTCGACCATCTCGCGCAGCCAGGTGCGCTGCTGATGGGAGGAGAGGTGCTCGAACTGGTAGGCGATCGTGCCGCAGTAGGCCTCGCGCATCCGCGGCAGCGCCTCCAGCAGGGTCTCGCCGGGGACGCCGATGCGCAGGATCGAGGCCGGTACTCGGGACATCAGCTCCGGGGTCAGGTTGAGTCGCTCCGGCTGAAGCGCCGGATCGCCCTTTGGCTCGCTGCCAAGCGGGTCGAGGCGGGCGGAGAGGTGCCCGTGCGTGCGGTAGCCCTTGAGCAGCGAGGTCGCCGCCTGGACCGCCTGCAGCAGCTCCTCGTCGGGCTGGGTGGTGGTCACCGCCATCTCGCCTGTCCCGGCCGAGGGGGCGCCCAGCGGCGGCGCCGAGGCGGAGGCGGGATGGGCGGCGGTGACGGGCGCCGGGTCGAGCCCGAGGTCGGCGACGACGCCCTCGTAGAAGTTGTCCTCGCCCTGCAGCAGCTGCTCGATGCGGCGCAGGAACGCTCCCGACTCGGCGCCCTGGATCACCCGGTGGTCGTAGGTCGAGGTCAGCGTCATCGTCTTCGAGACGCCGAGCTGCCGCAGCCGCTCCGGCGTCGCGTGCGCCCACTCGGGCGGGTAGGCGATCGCGCCGGTGGCGACGATCGCGCTCTGGCCGCTCATCAGGCGCGGCACCGAGGCGACGGTGCCGATGCCGCCGGGGTTGGTCAGCGAGATGTTCGTGCCCTGGAAGTCGTCGGCGCTGAGCTTGCTCTCGCGCGTCTTCGTGATCAGGTCCTCGTAGTAGCCGTGGAAGGCGGCGAAGTCGAGCCCCTCGGCGCCCTTGATCGCCGGCACCATCAGGCTGTGCGAGCCGTCCTTGCGCTCGACGTCGACCGCGATGCCGAGGTTGACGGGCGCGCCCTCGATCGCGAACGGCTTGCCCTCGCGCCGCTCGAACACCCGCGTCATCACCGGGTGCCCCTTCGCCGCCTGCACGATCGCCCAGGCGACCAGGTGCGTGAAGGAGACCTTCATCCCCCGCTCCTTCAGCAGCCCGTTCAGAGCCTTGCGCTTCGCATCCAGCGTGTCCACGGCCACCGTCCGGAACGACGTGGCCGTAGGCACCTCCCGGCTCTCGTCCATCGCCTGAGCCAGCATCCCCGCCGGCCCCCGCAAGGCCTTCGCCTCGCCCGCTGCGACAGCCGCAGCCGCCGGCGCCCCCCCGTTCCCGGCTGCCAACACGTCCTCTTTGGTCACCTTCGCCCCCGGCCCGGAACCAGCCACCGAGCGAAGGTCGACGCCGTTCTCCGCAGCTATGCGCCTCGCAACCGGCGTTGCCCGGACCCCATCGGCCCCATCTGTCCCGGGGGCGGAGCTTGGCGCTTCACCTGCGGGTGGCGTGGGCTCGGGGGGGCCGAGAACGGAGGCCTCGCCCCCGCCCGCAGGCCCCCCCGAGCCCGCGGCAGGACCCCCAGTCAATCCGTTCGAACCCTCACCCGTCCCGCCATCACCATCCCCCTCACCGGGTTCCATCTCGGCCAACGGAGACCCAACCGGCACCTCGTCGTCGACCGACACAAGCAGCTTGGTAATGACGCCGTCAGCCGGAGCCGGCACCTCGGCGTCGACCTTGTCGGTCGAGACCTCGACCACCGTATCCCCCTCGCTGACGAAGTCGCCCTCGGCGACGTGCCACTCGAGCACGATCCCCTCGGTGACCGACTCGCCCATTTCGGGCATCTGGATCTGCACGGTCGCCGTTTGCGCCATCCTTGGAATGAGTGTATGAAACAGCGGTGAACTACTTCGTCACCGGGGCCACCGGATTCATCGGCCGCAACCTCGTGCAGCGGCTCTTGCAGCGAGAGGGCACGGTCTACGCCCTGGTCCGGGCCGGCTCGCGGGGGCGGCTGGAGGAGCTGCGGACGGCCTGGGGCCCCGACGGCGCCCGCGTCGTGCCGATCGACGGCGACCTCTCCCAGCCGGGGCTCGGGGTCTCCGAGGAGGACCTGCTGACGCTGCGCGGCGACGTCGACCACTTCTTCCACCTGGCCGCGGTCTACGACATGACGGCGGGCGCTGAGGCCCAGGAGGTCGCCAACGTCGAGGGGACCCGGCACGCGGTCGAACTGGCCGCCGCGATCGAGGCCGGTTGCTTCCACCAGATCAGCTCGATTGCCGCCGCCGGCCTCTACCGCGGCGAGTGGCGCGAGGACATGTTCGAGGAGGCCGAAGGGCTCGACACCCACCCCTACTTCCGCACCAAGCACGAGTCCGAGCGCATCGTGCGCGAAGAGTGCCGGCGGCCCTGGCGCGTCTACCGGCCCGGGATCGTCGTCGGCGACTCGCGCACGGGGGAGATCGACAAGGTCGACGGGCCCTATTACGCCTTCAAGCTGCTGCAGCGAGCGCGCCGGGTCCTGCCGGCTTGGTTGCCGACGATCGGGGTCGAAGGTGGTGAGATCAACATCGTCCCGGTCGACTTCGTCGCCGACGCGATCGACCACATCGCCCACAAGCCGGGTCTCGACGGCCAGGCCTTCCACCTGACCGATCCGGCCCCGAAGACCGCCGGGGAGATGATCAACCTCTTCGCCCGCGCCGCCGACGCCCCGCAGGCGGCGCTGCGGCTCGACTCCGGGGTGACCGATCCGGCAACCTCGCTGGTGCGGACCGGCCTGCGCTACTTCCCGCCCGCGAAGCGGGTGGTCAAAGCGGGCCTGGGAGAGCTGGGCATTCCCGCCGGCGTCCTCAGCTACTTCAGCTACCCGACCCACTTCGATTCGACCAACGCGCAGGCGGCGCTCGAGGGGTCGGGCATCTCGGTGCCGCCGCTGGAGTCCTACGCCGATCGCCTCTGGGACTACTGGGAGCGCACCCTCGACCCCGATCTGTTCAAGGACCGCACCCTGTCCGCGGCGGTGCGGGGCAAGGTGGTGCTGATCACCGGGGCCTCCTCGGGGATCGGCAAGGCGGCAGCGGTCAAGGTCGCCGACGCCGGCGCGACCGTGCTGCTGGTCGCCCGCTCGGTCGAGAAGCTGGAGGAGACGAAAGCGGAGATCGAGGCATCGGGAGGGATCGCCCACATCCACCGCTGCGACATGGCCGACTTCGAGGACGTCGAGCGGATGGCCGAGGAGGTGCTCGGCTATCACGGCCAGGTCGACATCCTCGTCAACAACGCGGGCCGTTCGATCCGCCGCTCGGTTGGGCTCGCTTACGACCGCTTCCACGACTACGAGCGGACGATCCAGCTCAACTACCTCGGCGCGGTGCGGCTGATCCTGGCCTTGCTGCCCTCGATGCGGGCGCGCAAGTCGGGCCACATCATCAACATCAGCTCGATCGGGACGCAGACCAACCCGCCGCGCTTCTCCGCCTACGTGGCCTCCAAGGCGGCGCTCGACGCCTTCGGCCGCGTGATCGCCTCAGAGGTGGTAGACGACGGCGTCCACATCACGACGATCCACATGCCGCTGGTGCGCACGCCGATGATCGCTCCGACCCGGATGTACGACGTCTTCCCGGCGATCTCACCCGAGGAGGCGGCCGAGATGATCGCGGGGGCGATGATCCACCAGCCGAAGAAGGTGGCGACGCGGCTGGGGACGTTTGGCGAGCTGCTTTATGCGGTGGCGCCTAAGGCGAGTGATCGGATTCTCAATCAGGCTTATCGATTGTTTCCGGAGTCGCAGGCTGCCAAGGGGAAGGGGGAGGAGGCGCCGGACAAGGCGCCCTCCACCGAGGCGGTTGCGTTTGCGCACTTGATGAAAGGCGTGCACTGGTAGCTGCCGGCCTCGGACGGCGGGCATAGGCTGCAGCGATGAAGGAGCGCCTGCTGCTTGCCCTCACCGTCGTCGGGTTCGTCGTGCCGAACGTCTTCGTCGGAGTCTTTCTCGCCCAGGAGGGCCTTGATCTCGGTGAGTACTTTTCGCTGTGGACCGCCAGCATTCCGTCGACGCAGCTGCTGGTCGACCTCGGGATCGCCTCGCTCGCGTTCTTCGTCTGGGCCACCGTGGAGGGGCCGCGGGTCGGGGTCCGGCGCTGGTGGCTCTGCTTTCCGGCGACGCTGCTCGTCGGCCTCTGCTTCGGCCTGCCCCTCTTCCTCTGGATGCGCGAGCGGGCGCTGAGGTATGGGTGAGCGCCGGCTCAAGCACTGGGGGTGGGGGTACGAGGACCAGGCGCCCTCCGAGCAGCAGCTTCGCGAGGCCGCTGCCGGGCTAAGGGAGCGCTTCGGGTTCGGTGGCGAACCGGAGGCGGCAGCGCCCTTGGAGAGGGTGGAGATCCGAGCGCCGCGGCTGAAGGTGCCGAGCGCTTTCGGGGATCTGTTCACAGACGGTCATTACGAGCGAGTTGCCCACGCGCTCGGGAAGGCTTATCGGGATGTGGTGCGGGGGTTTCGGGGGGAATTCGAGAATCCGCCGGACCTGGTGGCGTTTCCTCGGGATGAGTCGGAGATCGAGATGGTGCTCTCTTGGGCCGAGGCCGAGGGGGCTGCCGTCATTCCCTTTGGGGGCGGCACCAGCGTGGTTGGTGGGGTCGAGGCGCGGTTGGGGGACCGGCCGGTGGTCTCGATGGACCTGCGGCGGCTGGATCGGGTCTTGGAGGTCGACGCGGAGTCGTTGGCAGCGCGGATTCAGGCGGGGGCGACCGGGCCGGGGTTGGAGGATCAGCTGCGTGAGCACGGGCTTACGCTGCGGCACTTCCCGCAGTCGTTCGAGTACTCGACCCTGGGCGGCTGGGTGGCGACCCGGGCGGGCGGGCACTTCGCGACGCTCTATACGCACATCGACGATCTGGTCGAGTCGGTGCGGGCGATCACCCCGCGTGGGACCTGGGAGAGCCGGCGGCTGCCGGGCTCCGGGGCCGGTCCCTCGCCCGACCGGGCGATGGTCGGCTCGGAGGGCATCCTCGGCGTGATCGCCGATGCCTGGGTGCGGGTGCGTCCGCGGCCCGAGTTCAAGGTCTCCTGCGGGGTCGAGTTCGACGACTTCCTCGCTGCCGTACGGGCGATCCGCGAGATCTCGCAGTCCGGTCTGCACCCCTCCAACTGCCGCCTGCTCGATGCGCTCGAGGCGGGCACGACGGGAGCCGGAAGCGGCGAGAAGAGCCTGCTGGTGCTCGGCTTCGAGTCCGCGCATCTCCCGGTCGACGAGCCGATGCGCCTGGCGCTCGACATCGCCCAGTCCCACGGCGGCGCCCCCACCACGCAGCCGACGGGCCTCAAAGGAGACGATATGTCTCCTTTGAGGCCCGTCGGCGGGGAGGGTGCGGTTGGGGCTTGGCGGTCGGCGTTCCTGTTGGCGCCCTATTTGCGGGACACCTTCGTCGCCTGCGGCGTTCTCTCGGAGACCTTCGAGACGGCGATCACCTGGGATCGCTTCGAGGACTTCCACGCCAGCACGATGGAGGCCGTGCGGGCCAAGGTCGCCGAGGTTTGCGATGCGCCTGCGGACGGTCTGGGAGCGCCGCGGGTCAGCTGCCGCTTCACCCACGTCTATCCCGACGGCCCGGCCCCCTACTTCACCGTGATGGCACCGGCCATGCGGGGTGGCGAGGTCGAGCAGTGGGACGAGATCAAGGCCGCCGCCGCCGAGGCCGTGATCGAGGGCGGCGGCACGATCACCCACCACCACGCCGTCGGCCGCGATCACCGTCCCTGGTACGACCGCCAACGCCCAGCCTCCTTCGCCGCCGCCCTGCGAGCCGCCAAGGCCGAGCTGGACCCCGCCGGCATCTTGAACCCCGGCGTGCTCATCGACCCGTAGGTCGGCCCCTAGCTAGGAGGGTCTAGCGAAACCCCCGCACGCGCCTGGCGGCGGCGGACGCTGCGCGGTGCGGCGTCCTCGGTCGGCCAAATAGCGCTGCTATTTGGCCTCCCTGTGTCCTTGCCCCGCTTGGTCCGGCGCTCGCCAGTTCGCGCACCCGGGTTTCGCGAGACCCTCCTAGCTTCCACGGGTTTACCCTCCAGCCATGAAGAGCGAGTCGAATTCGGATCCAAGGGACCGGGTGGCGGCAGTCGATCCCTGGCGCCTCAATGAGGAAACCCGGCGTCGGCAGCTGCGAGAAGACGCTACGCGTTCTCTCGCCGCCAACCTCGCCGAGGGCTTGGCCCTCAGCGAATTCTTGTCGACCTTCACGGGCAGCGCGCGCCGTACCTGATGCCGGAACCGCTGCGCTTGCGGGAGTTGCTCGAGCGGCTGGTCGGAGCAGAGATCCGCTTTGTCCTGGTTGGGGGGCTTGCTGTAAACGCATGGGGGTACCTGCGAGCCACACGAGACGTGGACGTCGTTCCCGACCGTTCCCCCGAGAACCTGGCGAAGCTCGATTCGCTGCTTGGAGAGCTCGGCGGGAAGGTGGACGTCGGCGGTCGGCTACTCGCCCCCGACTCCACCTCGATCTTCCTCGAGACTGGAGACCGGATGCTCGTAGTCACCGATCTGGGGCCGATCGACATCCTGCAAGGCCTTCCCCAGATTCCGACCTTTGGCGAGCTCGAGGCAGAGGCCACGACGGTCGATATGGACGGGCTGCCGGTCCGGGTGTGCTCCTTCGAGCATCTCGTTGCGATGAAGCGAGCGAGTGAGAGGCCGCGTGACCGCGACGATCTGGAGGCTCTTGAAGCCACCCGTGAGAACCGGGGCCCAGGGGGCTGACGGGCGGCAGCGGTACCCTTTCGCGACTGAATCTCCCTGGCCGCGAGCGGGATTCTCCTCTCGCCGGCCCTTTCTAGCGTGGAAACGATTACTTCGGAACAGCCGACCGTGCCGGGCGCTGCCGGGCAGGCCGACGCCTCGATGGACGAGCCGGTCGTGCCCCGGCGTTCGCCGCTGCGGGCGGCGATCAAGACCGGGCGGCCGCAGGAGTGGGTCAAGAACGTCTTCGTCTTCGCCGGGCTGCTCTTCTCTGGCAAGTTCAACCAGCCCCACGAGGTGCTCGAGGCGTTCCTCACCTTCGTCGCCTTTTGCTTCGTCTCCAGCGCCGGCTACTACGTCAACGACCTGATCGACGTCGAGCTCGACCGCAAGCACCCGAAGAAGCGCTTCCGGCCTATTGCCGCCGGTGAGCTATCGGAGGGAACGGCGAAGACGATCGCGCCTGCGCTGGCACTCCTCGCCGTCGCCCTTGCCTTCGCCACGGTCAACTGGCAGGTCGGCCTGATGGTGGTCGGCTACGGCGTCGTCCAGATGGCCTACAGCCTCAGGTTGAAGCAGATCGTGATCCTCGACGTGATGACGCTCGCGAGCGTCTTCATCCTCCGCGTCGCCGCCGGCGCCGTCGCGGTCGATGCCCACGCCTCCGAATGGCTGCTGCTCTGCACCGGCATGTTCGCCCTCTTCCTCGGCGTCACCAAGCGGCGCCAGGAGGCGGTCTCCGAGCTGCACGAAGGAACCAGCAGCCGCCCCGTGCTCGAACATTATTCGCTGCCCTTCCTCGATCAGATGGTCGCGATGGTCACCACCGGCACCGTGATCAGCTACTCGATCTATGCGGTCAACTCGCCGATCATCGGCAACGAGATGATGTGGACGATCCCCCCGGTCGTCTACTGCATCTTCCGCTACCTCTACCTGATCTACGACCGTGCCGACGACCGTTCCACGGCAGCGATCGTCGCCGAGGACAGGCCCCTGATCGCCGGCGTAGCTGCCTTCGCGATCACCGCCTTCCTCCTGCTCTACGTCTTCAAGTAGCTGCTGGCCGCGTCAGGCGCTACTCGATGCCGATGCCCGGCTGCTCGGAGGTGGCTTCCATCAGGTAGAAGCGCGCTCGGCCGAGCTCCTCGCCGTTGACGTGGACGACGGCTGCGTGGGGGCCGGGGGCGGAGAAGGTCGCGGTGGTGCCGATCGACATCACCAGGCGCTGGTCCTGGCCCGCCGGCATGCCCGGGGGGCGGCCGGTCTCGAAGTCGGCGGCGAGGCCCTCGCCCAGCTCGACCCCGTCGGGGTCGTGGATGTCGACCTGGAGGTTGTGGGGGCGGTTGGTCTCGTCCCAGGCGACGTCGAGGCCGAGGGCGATGTGGAAGCCCCATTCGTGGGGAAGCTCGGGCAGGCGCAGGACGTTCCAGCCGCCGCCGACCATGTAGAGCTTGCCGTTGACGGCCTCGCTGTGGTCGGCGAGCATGAGGAAGCCGATCTCCATCGGTCCAGGATAGGTGGGGTCAGCCGGCCTCGACCGGAAGGTCGGAGCGCAGCTCGAGCTTGCCGGCGCGCATGAACTGGAGGTCGATCGTCTCGTTCTTGCGATAAGTGCCGAAGAGGCCGAGGTACATCGCCAGCCAGCGCCCGGTGCCGACCCTCTCCTTGACGATCTCGCGCGTGAAGAGGATCTCGCCGGCGCGCAGCTCGTAGTCGACCCCCTCTTGCTGCTCGACCCCGTTGATGAAGACCGTGTACGGAGCTTCGGCCCCGGCCGGCAGCTTCACCCGGCGCCCGGCGGCGTAGCTGCCCTTGGGGATGTCGGCCTCGGTCTGGTTCATCGGTTCAATTCGCCTATCGAGCTTCTCGCTCCAGAGTCTCGCGCACGACTTCGAACGGCGTCTCGAAGTCGGTTGGGTCCAGTTCCTCTCGTGAGACGCGCCCGGTGAAGGGCACGAAGGTCCCGTCCCCGCGTACGTCGACCCCCGCGATCGGCTTGCGCAGCCATCCCTTGCCGCTCAGCTGCAACCTCGCATGGACCTGAGCCCCGGGCCCGAAGTCCCTCAGAGCGGACACCGTCTTCACCGGTCCCTCGGCTCGGATCTCCATGGCTCTGGCTCGCATCGCGGTCACGGCCTCGCCGAGCTCGTCGAAGCTCAGGTGGTCGACGTCGGAGCCGTGCCGCACGGTCAGCTTCCAGCGTGGCACGGTGTCGACGGGGGCTAGGCGCCGCGGCGGGGCCGCTTCGGTCGCCGCGCCGGGGGCCCGACGATCTTTTCCGGTCCCTCGCGATCGGCGACCGGGACGTAGTCGCGTTGGCGCTCGCCGGTGTAGATCTGGCGCGGCCGGGAGATCTTCTTCTCCGGGTCTTCCTGCATCTCCATCCACTGCGCGACCCAGCCGGCCGTGCGCGGGATCGCGAAGATCACGGTGAACATCTCGGTCGGGATCTCCAGCGCCTCGTAGATGATCCCCGAGTAGTAGTCGACGTTGGGGTAGAGCTTGCGCGAGGTGAAGTACTCGTCGTCGAGCGCCCGCTTCTCCAGCTCGCGGGCGATCTCCACGAGCGGGTTGTACTGGGTGGCCTCGAAGACCTCCTCCATGTGCTGCTGGATGATCCGCGCCCGCGGGTCGTAGTTCTTGTAGACGCGGTGGCCGAAGCCCATCAGCTTCGCTTCGCGCGCCTTCACCTTCTCGAGGAAGCCCGGGATGTTGTCGACCGACTCGATCTCACGCAGCATCCGCAGCACCGCCTCGTTGGCGCCGCCGTGCAGCGGTCCGTAGAGCGCCGCCACCCCGGCCGCGACCGCCGAGTAGGGATCGACGTCGGAGGAGCCGACGCCGCGCACGGCGCTGGTCGAGCAGTTCTGTTCGTGGTCGGCGTGGAGGATGAAGAGCACGTCGAGCGCCTTCGAGAGGCTCTCCTTGGGGACGTGCTTCATTTCCGTCTTCTTGAACATCATCGAGAGGAAGTTCTCGGCGAAGTTGAGGTCGTTGTCCGGGTAGACGTAGGGCAGCCCCATGTTGTGGCGGTAGGAGAAGGCGGCCAGCGTCGGCACCTTGGCGATCAGCCGGACCGCCGCCATGTAGCGCTCTTCGGGATCGTCGATCTGCTTCGCATCGGGGTAGAAGGTGGAGAGCGCGCCGACCCCGGCCAGCAGCATCCCCATCGGGTGGGCGTCGTAGCGGAAGCCCTCGAAGAACTGCTTCAGGTCCTCGTGGACGAAGGTGTGGTGGGTGATGTCGTAGGTCCAGCGGTCGAGCTGCGGCCCGGTCGGCAGCTCGCCGAAGATCAAGAGGTAGGCGACCTCGAGGAAGGTCGAGCGCTCGCAGAGCTGCTCGATCGAGTAGCCGCGATGTTCGAGCACCCCCGCCTCTCCGTCGATGAAGGTGACCGCCGAGCGGCAGGCGGCGGTGTTGGTGAAGGCGGGGTCGTAGGCCATCAGGCCGAATTCGTCCTCGCTCACCTTGATCTGCCGCAGGTCCATCGCCCGCACGGTGCCGTCCTCGATCGGCAGCTCGTACGTCTGGCCGGTGCGGTTGTCGGTGACGGTGAGCGACTCGGAGCCGGCGCTGGCGCCCCCGTCGGCGGCTGCGTCTCTGATCTGCTGCTCGGTGGCCATCACCCCTCCTCGAGAGCCGTTTGCGCTGGAGCGTCCAGTATCGCAGTTCGGCTCATGCCGCCTGTTGCGCTGTGGAGAACGCGAGGCCTACTCGGCGGCTGTCGGCAGCGGCTCGAAGCGCGTCATCGCGTGCAGCTCGGCCACGCGCTCCTCGATCTCCTCGCGGCTGAGCGCGGCGACCCGCTCGGTGCCGAACTGCTCGACGTTGAAGGAGGCGAGAACGGTGCCGTAGCCCATCGCCCGTCGCAGGCAGGCCTCGTCGAGCTCGCCGTCGTGGCTGTCGAGATAGCCGAGGAAGCCGCCGGCGAAGCTGTCGCCGGCACCGGTCGGGTCGCGCACGTCCTCGAGCGGGAAGCCGGGCAGGGCGAAGAAGCTCTCCGCGGTGAAGAGCGCGGCGCCGTACTCGCCCTGCTTGGCGACGACGGCGCGGGGGCCGTGCTCCATCAGGGCTCGGGCGGCCCGGGCGAGGTTCCCCTCGCCGGTCAGCTGGCGGATCTCGGCGTCGTTGAGGATCACGCAGTCGACCTCGGCGATCGCCGCGAGCAGCGAGTCCTTGGCGGTGTCGATCCAGAGGTTCATCGAGTCCAGCGCCGAGAAGCGGGCCGAACCGCACTGGGCGCGGACCTGGCGCTGCAAATCGGGCTGGATGTTGGCGAGGAAGAGGGTGTCGGCATCCTGCGAGGCGGCCGAGAGCTTCGGCTCGAACTCGCCGAAGACGCCGAGCTGGGTGTCCTCGGTGTGGGCGACGTTGAGGTCGTACTCGTAGCGGCCGCGCCAGAAGAAGGACTGGCCGCCCTGCACCCGCTCGATGTCGTCGGTGAGGACGCCGCGCCGCTCCAGCACCCCGAACTCGGCGGCGCCGAAGTCGTCGCCGACAGGTCCTACGGGGCGGACCTCGGTGAAGAAGCTGGCGGCTAGCGAGAAGTGGACGGCGGCGCCGCCCAGCATGCGGTCGCGCTCCCCGAAGGGGGTCTTGACTGAGTCGAATGCGATTGAGCCGACGACGGTGAGGGACATGGGGCGAGGAGGTTAGCCGCTTCACCCTGGGCGGGAGGGACATCGCGGGCGCCTTGATGGAAGCCTATGTTCGCTTTGCTCACGAATCTGGAGCCGCTTCGCGGCTTAGAACCACCTTGCCGGGGGCCGCTTCGCGAGGCTCCCACCAAGGCGCCCGCGACGCCCTCTCAGGGTCCAAGCGGTCGAGGTGCTCCCGGCCGTCTATGGTTCGCCGGCGATGAAGGCCATTCAGATAGAGGAGTTCGGGGGGCCGGAGAAGCTTCGGTTGGTCGATGTGGACGAGCCGCAGGCTGGCGATGGGATGGTCGTGGTCGAGGTTGCGCGGAGCGGGATCAACTTTGCCGATACGCACGCGACGCGGAACGATTACCTGGCTGAGCAGTCCTTGCCGCTGATTCCCGGGGCGGAGATCAGTGGGCGGACTGAGGATGGCCGCCGGGTTGCGGCGCTGCTGGGGAGCGGGGGGTACGCGGAGAAGGTCGCCGTGCCCGAGGCGCTGCTGATTCCCGTGCCAGATGAGGTTGACGACGACGTGGCCGCTGCTCTGCTCTTGCAGGGGCTGACCGCGATGGCGCTGGTGCAGCGCTGTGCCCGGATCGAGCCGGGCGAGACGCTGGTGGTCGAGGCGGCCGCCGGCGGGACCGGCTCGATGGCGGTGCAGCTGGGCAAGCGGGCCGGGGCAAAAGTGATCGGGCTGGCCTCCAGCGAGGAGAAGCGGGCGCTGGTCGAGCGGCTCGGGGCCGACGCGACCGTCGACTCGCGCTCCGAGGACCTCGGCGCGGCGATCCGCGAGGCCAACGGCGGCGAGCGCATCGACGCCGTCCTGCACATGAGCGGCGGCGCCGCCTTCGACGCCGAGCTGGGCGTGCTTGCCCCGCTCGGCCGCATGGTCGTCTTCGGGATCGCCTCACGCGAACAGCGCGACGTCTCCACCGCCGCCCTGCTGCGCGGCTCGAAGACCGTGGTCGGCTTCTGGCTCCTGCACCTGCTGGCCCGCCGCGAGCTGGCCGCGCCGATGATCGGCGAGCTGCTCGGCGTCGTCGCCGCCGGCGAGCTCGAGGTGACCGTCGGCGGCGTCTACCCGCTCTCAGAAGCCGCGCGGGCGCACGAAGACCTGATCGCCCGTCGCACCAGCGGCAAGCTGCTCTTGGACCCGTCCAAGTGACTGCCTTCAAAGACCTCGGTCTCTCGCCGCAGATCCAGCAGGCCCTCGACGAGCTCGGCTTCGAGGACCCGACGCCGATCCAGGACCAGGCGATCCCGGAGCTGCTCGGCGGTCACGACGTGATCGGCCAGGCGCAGACCGGCACCGGCAAGACCGCGGCGTTCGGGCTGCCCCTGCTGCAGTACCTCGATCCCGACAACGACGAGGTGCAGGCGGTGGTCCTCACCCCGACCCGCGAGCTCTGCATCCAGGTGACCCAGGCGCTGCGCTCGTACGCCGAGCACCTCGACGTCGAGATCGTCGCCGTCTTCGGCGGCGCCCCGATCAAATCCCAGCAGGCCCAGCTGCGCTCCGGCGCGCACGTCGTCGTCGCCACCGTCGGCCGGATGATGGACCTGATGTCGCGCCGCTCGCTGGTCCTCACCGCGGCCCGCTACATCGTCCTCGACGAGGCCGACGAGATGCTCGACCTCGGCTTCATCGAGGACGTCGAGAAGATCCTGCGGATGTGCCCGAGCGGGCGCCAGACGGCGCTCTTTTCGGCGACGATGCCGCCGCCGATTCAGCGGCTCGCCGAGGGCTACATGTACGACCCGACGACGATCCGGATCACGCCGAAGACGCTGACCGTCGACGCGATCGCCCAGGCCTTCGTCGAGGTCGAGGCCAAGGAGAAGGCGTCGCGGCTGGTCGAGCTGGTGCGCCAGGAGGATCCCGAGCAGGCGATCATCTTCTGCCGCACCAAGATCGGCGCTTCACGGCTGGAGAAGACGCTGAAGGACAAAGGCCTCGACGTCAAGGCGCTGCACGGGGACATGAGCCAGGGCTCGCGCGACGGTGTGATGATCGCCTTCAAGGACCACCGCGTGCGGCTGCTGGTCGCCACCGACATCGCCGCGCGCGGCCTCGACATCGAGCACGTCACCCACGTGATCAACTACGACGTGCCGGCCTCCTCGGAGGTCTACGTCCACCGCATCGGCCGCACCGGGCGGGTCGGCCGCACCGGCCGCGCGATCACCTTCGTCACCCCGGCCCAGCGCGACGAGATCGGCCGCATCGAGCGCGACGTGAAGACGACGATCGGCGAGTGGGAGGCACCGGAGGATCGGATCGAGCACGCCCCCCGCCCGCGACGGCGGGAGAAGAAGGAGGAGACCGTCGAGCGCAAGGCGACGGCCAACTCGGACTCGGTCAAGCTGTTCGTCAACCGCGGCGAGCGCAGCGGCATCTCCGAGGAGGATCTGCGCTGGGCCCTGCGCGAGGGCGCCGTCCTGCCCGACGAGGCGATCCACGAGATCGACGTCCTGCACCGCTTCTCGTTCGTCCGGGTCGCACCGGAGGAGGCAGACCGCGTGGTTGAATTCCTCGACGGAACGAAGCTCAAGGGCAGCGAGATCCGCCTCGAGGTGGCTAAGAGCTAGCGGTCAGCTTCGCGATGCTCGCGAAGAGCAGGTCGAAATCGATCGGCTTGGTGATGTAGCCGCTTACCTCTACGTCGGTGGCGGCGTCGGCGTCCATCTCATCCTGGTGGGCGCTGACTATCAGGACCGGCGTCTTGACTCCGTTCGCCCGCAGCTCACGCAGGGCGTCGATGCCCGACTTGCGGGGCATCATCGCGTCGAGCAGGAGGATGTCGGGGCCGGGAGCGGGTTCGCGCCGCATCGCCTCCATCACCTCCTCGCCGTCGGCCGCGGTCACGACTTCGTAGCCCTCCATCTCCAACCGCGTCCGCAGCAGCAGCAGGATCGTCTCGGAGTCGTCGGCGATCAGGACCTTGACACTCACTGCGCCTCCTCATGCAGATTGGCTGAAAGCTGGTCTGCATCAGCGGGGATCTGCCCCACGACCGCGCCGTTTACGGGGAGGTGGACGCGGAAGGTGGAGCCGCGGCCGGGGGTCGATTCGGCGGCGATCGTGCCGCCGTGCAGCTCGACCAGCGACTTCGAGATCGCCAGACCGAGGCCGGTGCCGCCGACGTGCTGCGTCAGGCCCGCATCGCCGCGGGTGAAGCGCTCGAATATGTGCTCGAGTTGATCTTCCGCCATCCCTGGCCCGTCGTCGCTCACGGCGAGTGCCACTTCAGCATCGCGGCGCTCTGCTGTCACCCGGATCGCCGCTCCTTCCGGGCAATACTCATGCGCGTTGGTGAGCAGATTGACCAGGACCTGGCGAATTCGATCGCGGTCGACGTGTATTCGGGGCAGGTTCTGGTCGACCTGCAGGTGCAGGCTCTGCCCCTTGGCTTCGGTTTGGCTTCGCATCGTTCGGGCGCAGTCTTCCACCAGCGGGCCGGGGTCGGTCGGCGTGGGCTTGATCGTGAGCCGCCCGGCGTCGCTGCGAGCGAGGTCGAGGAGGTCGTTGAGCAGGCGCACGAGATGGCGCGTGTTATCGAGAATGATCTCGACCGTGTCGGCCTGCGTGGGGCTGAGCTTGTCGCGCTCGAGCAGCAACAGCTCGGCGAATCCCTGCACCGAGGTGAGCGGGCTGCGCAGCTCGTGCGAGGCGGTGAGGACGAACTCGTCCTTCATCGTTTCGAGCTGATCGCGCTCGCCGGCCCGGCGCTGCAGCTCGCCCGCCATTTCGTTGAAGGCGGCGCCGAGCGTCGCGGTCTCCGAGAGGCCGCCGATTTTCACCCGGGCCTCGAGGTCCCCGCCGGCGAGCCTGCCCGAGGCGGCGACCAGCTCCTCCAGTGGTCTTCGCATCGAGGCGATCAGGCCGCTGAAGAGCAGGGCCGCGCCGGTGAGGCCGGCGATCAGCCCGGCGCCGACGAGCAGCGCCGTGTCGCGGGTCTTGCCGCTGATCTCGCTGCGCAGCACCTGTCGCTTTTGTTGCTGGGCGATGATGGTCGCCCGCGCGTCGCCGGGGCGGGTGCCCTGCGCAAGGCTGTTGCGGGCCCTGATCTCGACCTGGTAGGAGCGGGCGGTTGCGTTCTCGAAGTCCTGCCGCTGTTGCAGGAAGCGGGCGACGCCGACGACCGCGAGGCCGGTCAGCACGGCGAAGGCCACCGCAAAGCCAATCGTCAACCGGTTGGCAAGCGACGGGCTGAGCCGGAAACGACGTCGTGAATATGCTTGCGCGGCTATGGCCGACGAGGCTACCGCCGACGGCAGTGCCGAGGCTCCGCAGGGGATCGATCGGGCCGGCGTCGAAGCCTGGTTCGCCGAGCACGTTCCCGGCGCCGAGCTGCCGCTTTCCTTCCAGCGGATCTCGGGCGGGCACTCGAATCTGACCTACGGGGTCCGCGACGCCGGCAAGGGTCATTGGGCTCTTCGCCGCCCTCCGCTCGGCAAGCGCCTCGGCTCCGCCCATGACATGGGGCGCGAGCACCGGGTGGTCTCGGCCCTGGCGCCGACGCCGGTGCCGGTTGCGCCCGTGGTCGGTCTCTGCGAGGACGAGAGCGTCAACGGGGCGCCGTTTTACGTGATGGAGTTCGTCGAGGGTCCGATCCTGCGCGGGCTCAGCGAGGCCGATGCCTTCCCCGACGAGGGGGACCGGCGGTCGATCGGCGAGCGCGTCGTCGACACGCTGGTCGCGATCCACGCCGTCGACCCCGACGCCGCCGGCCTCGGCGAGCTCGGCCGCAAGGAGGACTACGTCGCCCGCCAGCTGCATCGCTGGCACGGCCAGTGGGAGAAGTCGAAGACGCGCGAGCTGGCGACGGTCGACGCCGTCCACGACCGCCTCGCCGCCCGCATCCCCGAGCAGGGCCCGGCGACGATCGTCCACGGCGACTACCGGCTCGACAACATGATCCTGAGCCCGCGGGGCGAGGTCGCAGCGGTCGTCGACTGGGAGCTCTGCACCCTCGGCGACCCGCTCGCCGACGTCGGGCTGCTGATGGTCTACTGGCCCGAGGCGGGCGACGAGCTGATCGCCCTCGGCCAGCCAGCGACGCTTGCGCCGGGGTTCCCCAGCCGCGAGGAGCTGAGGGACCGCTACGCCGAGCGCTCCGGACGCGATCTCGCTCAGCTCGACTACTTCATCGCCCTCGG
This sequence comes from uncultured Solirubrobacterales bacterium, assembly GCA_963712595.1. Lineage (GTDB taxonomy): Bacteria > Actinomycetota > Thermoleophilia > Solirubrobacterales > 70-9 > VRUE01. The sequence continues at coordinate 11,521 of CAVQIM010000006.1, read as the reverse complement.
CTACTGGAAGCTGGCGATCATCCTCGAGGGCGTCTACGCGCGCTACGCGGCCGGCCAGTACGGCAAGGTCGATCCCGGAATCGAAGAGTTCGCCCGCCTGGTCGAGCGCCTGGCCGCTGCCGCCGAGGAGGCCGAGCGCCGCGGCTGACGGCGCGTCCGGCGCGCTTGACATCTGTTTCGAGAACCTGAAGAGTTCGGCCGAGCAGATCGGGAGGATCTCGACCTCGTCCCCTAAGCAAGGAGATTTCGTGCAGCAGATACGCAAGCGGCTCACGTACGCAAACGTGATGTCGTCGATCGCAGTCTTCCTCATCCTCGGCGGCGCCACCGCCTTCGCCGCGAAGAAGATCGGCTCCAACCAGCTGAAGTCGAACTCGGTTACCACAGCGAAGATCAAGGCAAACGCGGTCACCACCCGCAAGATCAAGAAAAATGCGGTCACCACCGCGAAGATCAAGAACGCGGCCGTGACCGGCGAAAAGATCGCCGGCAACACGATCACCGGCGCCAACATCAACGCGGAAACGACGCCGTTCGGGCGCGTCGTGGCGAAGTTCCGCGGCAGCGGCAACGTGCCGGTGAGCACGACGTCGACCACTTTCACGAACTATCCGCTGAATCCCACGACCTACACGCAGGCGGCCGAAGAGAACGACTCGTTCGTGGGCGCCATGAACATAACCTTCCAATCCGAGTGCGAACTCTCAGCAGGCTTCCGCCGCGCCACCGCATTCGTTCTCCTTGACTCTCCCAACCCGGCCGAACCGAAAAACGAACAGATCGTTGCCCTCGGTGAAGTTGTAGACGAAGGCACCGGGACCGTCAGCAAGCGACTCGAGATCGGCCCCTTCATCTTCGGTCGCTTCGAGCCGGGTACTCCCACGCCTCACACTGTGAGCCTCGTAGTTCAGGGGTTCTGCAAAACCGGCACCACCGGCATCGTCGCCTCCTCAGGCGCGGTCGACGTGATCGGCACGAAATAGCTCTGACGTTTCGCCTTATCGAGGCGAAATTGGCAGTCAAGAGGGCGGCCGGGAGGCCGCCCTCTTCTTTGCTCAGATTGCGCGCCTGGCGTGCTTCGGGTCCAGCTCCCCCGCGGCTGAGGCCTCGGCGCGTTTGGCCCAGCGGTTGAGCTCGCGACGGGCGAGGACCATCTTGTGGACCTCGTCGGGGCCGTCTGCCAGGCGCAGCATGCGGCTGAAGCGCCAGAGCGCAGCGAGCGGGGTGTCGTCGGTCATGCCGAGCGAGCCGTGCACCTGGATCGCGCGGTCGAGCACGTTCATGACGATGTTGGCGGCGACGATCTTGATCGCCGAGATCGACTGGCGGGCGGCTCGCTTGCCCTCGGTGTCCATCTTCCAGGCGGCGTAGAGGGTGAGCAGGCGGGCCTGGTCTATCTCCATCCGCGAGGCGGCGATCGCCTCCTGGACGAACTGCTTCTCGCCCAGCGGGCCGCCGAAGGCCTGGCGCTCGTTGGCGCGGTTGCACATCATCTTCAGCGCCCGCTCGGCAGTGCCGATCGCCCGCATGCAGTGGTGGATGCGGCCCGGGCCGAGCCGGTCCTGGGCGACGACGAAGCCCATCCCCTGGCCGCCGAGCAGGTTGGCGGCGGGGACGCGGCACTCTTCGTAGCGGATCTCGCAGTGACCGGGGCCCTTGTCGTGGCCCATCACCGGGATCGGGCGGACCAGGTTGAAGCCAGGCGTGTCGGTCGGGACGCAGATCATCGAGGCGCGCGCGTAGGGGTTGGCCTCGGGGTCGGTGACGACCATCGCGATCGCCAGCTCGGCGCCGACCGCGCCCGAGGTGAACCACTTGTGGCCGTCGATCACCCACTCGTCGCCGTCGCGCACGGCGCGCGCCTGCAGCAGGGTGGGATCGGAGCCTGAGACCTCGGGCTCGGTCATCGAGAAGCAGGAGCGGATCCGGCCCTCCAGGAGTGGCTCAAGCCATTCCTCTTTCTGTTGATTTGAGCCGTGCTCGGCGAGGATCTCCATGTTGCCGGTGTCCGGCGCCGAGCAGTTGAAGGCCATCGGCGCTGCGGCGGGGCTGCGCCCCATCTCCTCGCAGAGCAGGCCGTACTCCCAGTTCGTCAGCCCCGGCCCGAAGCGCTCGTCGGGCATGAAGAGGTTCCACAGCCCCTCGCCCTTGGCCCGCTCGCGGATCTCGACCAGGATCTTCGGGTAGGGCACGCCGGGAGCGACCTCGTCGTCGAGCGCTTCCATGATCTCGCGCTCCTGCGGATAGATCTCCGCGTCCATGAAGTCGAGGATGCGCTCGCGCAGCGTCTCGACCTGGGGGCTCGGCGTGAAGTCCATCGACTGGTTCCTCTCCTCGGGGCTGGCGCCCGAACGCTAGCGGGCCGCGTGGTGAGTTCGCGTTTAGTCTCGGTATGCGAGACAAAAGGCGAACTCAGCGATTGGAGCGGTAGCGGGCGAAGAGCTCGCCGTCGCGCTCCAGCAGCCAGGCGAGCTCGAGCTCGGTCGTGGCTGGGAGCGGGTTGCCCTCGATGATCCGCGGCGCGCTCGCCCCGGTCAGCTTCGGGGCGGTGGTGAGGAAGAGCTCGTCGACCAGGCCGCTCGCCCAGAGCTGTCCGTGCAGGTGCGGGCCGCCCTCGCAGAGCACGGCGCGGATGCCGCGCTCGTGGCGCAGGTGCTGGAGCGCCTTGGTCAGGTCGATCTCGCCCTCGTGGCGGACGACGCGCAGGCTGGTCGCCGTCTCCGGCGGCTCGGCCTCCGAGGCGGTGAAGATCAGCACTCGCCCCGCCCCCTCGGTGAAGAGCGGTGCGTCCCAGGGCAGGTCGAGGCGACCGCTGACGATCACCATCAGCGGATCGTGGGGGAGGCCGATCCGCTCGCGGCGCTCGCGCTTCTCCTGATCTGCGATCGGCCGCCCGTAGCGCTCGGCCCGCATCGTCCCGGCGCCGATCATCACCGCGTCGAAGCGGGTACGCAGCCGCGCCAGCACTTCCGTATCGGTCGCCGAGCCGATCGGTCCCGAAACTCCGCCGATAGTCGCCCGCCCGTCGACCGTGGCGGCGAAGTTGGTCGCCAGGAACGGCCGCTCGGCGAGCGGCTGCTCCCAAGGGCGGTAAGAGTCGAGCTGCTCCTCGACAGTGACCGAGCCGGGATCAGGGATCAGGCGCCGCACAGGTCAGCACACTAATGCTGACTTCGCCTTATTCGTGCCATTGGCCGCATAAGGCGAAGTCAGTCCTTCGGTGAGCCTTGGTACTCGTGCCGGGCGGGGGTGAGGCTCAGGAGTAGTCGTGCCAGCCGGCAAACTCGCGGCCGGCGAACCGCTGCAGCTCGGCTACGTCGGCGGTGAAGCGGGCGCGGACGGTCTCGAAGAGGTCGTCGGGGAGCTTCGGCTTCGGCGCCGGCGGCTTCTCGGGGTCGTGGACGACCTTCTCGACGATCCAGCGCATCGACTCGGGCAGGCGGTCGAAGTTGCGGTCGAAGGAGCGGAAGCCCGGCAGCTTGATCAGCTTCTCCATGAACTGGTATTTGTCGCCCTGCTTGGCGCTCGACTTCTCCCACTCGCGGTCGAACTGCTCGGAGGTGAAGCCCTCGTCGACTCCGGCGAAGCGGAAGGCCTTGCGCATCGTCTCCTCGCGTTCGCTCTGCAGCTCCTCCTGGGTGATCACCTCGATCTGCTCGCGCTCGAAGAGCTCCAGGTAGGGCTGCAGCTGCAGCCAGTACTTGGAGCGGTTCATGTAGGAGGAGTCGGGGTTGGAGAGGACCTCGACCAGCTCTCCGGTCTCATAGCCGGCGCCGGTGGCGTGGACCCAGTGGGAGAGGATGCGCTTGATCGGGTCACGCACCATGTAGAGCAGGCGGGCGTCGGGGCAGTGCTCGCGGATCCGGGCTGGGACGCCGGTGAAGCGGGGCAGGTTGGTGTAGTGCGGGGAGGACTCGCCGCGAACCTCGAAGCGCTTGTCGAAGCGGCTGGCGTACCAGTCGAGGCCGAGGTCCCAGTTCAGCTCCTCGACGAAGAAGTTGAGCTCCTTTGGCTTCGACATCTGGATCTCGGGGTGCAGGCCGAGGTAGTGGTGGATGCTGGTCGTGCCGCACTTGAGGCCGCCGATGATGATCAGGTTGGGCAGCTGCGCGTGGCGCTTGCGGCGGCGGCGGAAGCGGCTGCCACGATCCGCCGTGTAGCGCTCGCGGGCGCGCGCACACATCGCCTCGTCGGCGGGGTCGCGGGGAGCCTGGGAAGCGGGGATCTGCGTCTCGGCCTCTGACACGAGCGGGCTAGTGTAGCTGCGATGCCGTACGCCGATCTCGCATCGAGCTTCAACTCCTTCTTCCACGCGACGAGCTCCTTCTTCGCGCACCTCTCCGACATTCGCTGGACGCCGTTCGCGATCGCGCTGGGTTGCCTGCTGGCGATGCAGCTCTGCCGTGCCTGGGCCTGGCGCAACGTGCTGCGCGCCGCCTACCCGGGCACGCGGATCTCCTTCACCCACTTGAGCGCCGCCTATCTCGCCGGGGCCGGCATCAACGCGGTGATCCCGGCCCACGCCGGCGACGTGACCAAGGTCTTCCTGGTCAAGCGCCAGATCCCCCACTCCTCCTACCCGGCGGTCACCTCCTCCTTCCTCGTCCAGACCGTCTTCGACACCACCGTAGGGGCGCTGGTCCTCCTCTACGCGATCACCCAGGGACTGCTGCCGCCGCTGCCTCGGCTGCCGAACCTGCCGGCCTTCGAGATCTCCTTCTGGGCCGATCATCCCCGCACGCTGCTGATCGTCACCGGGGCCCTGTTGCTGGCGATCGCGATCGGCGTCTACCTCCTCGCCCACCGGGTGCGTCGTTTCTGGGACCGGGTCAAACAGGGGATCGTCATCCTCCGCTGGCCGCGCCGCTACCTGCGCGAGGTCGCGGCCTGGCAGGGCGTCGGCTGGCTCTGCCGCTTCGCCGCCTTCTGGTTCTTCCTCGAGGCCTTCGGAATCGGTGGCTCGATCGGCAACGTGATGTTGGTGATGAGCGTGCAGGCGATCGCCAACATCATTCCCTTCACCCCAGGCGGCGCTGGCGCCCAGCAGGCGCTGCTGGTGGCGACGCTGCACGGCCCCTCGCGCGCCGCCGTCCTCTCCTTCTCGGTCGGCACACAGATCGCGATGGCGGCCTGGTCGGTCGTTCTCGGGTTCGGCGCCATCATGCTCGTCTTCGGCACTACCGACTGGCGCGGCCTGATTCGCCAGGCCCAGGACGAGGCGGCCTCGGACGCCGCCATGCTGCGTCCTCAGTCGCCCGAATAGGGGCTGCTATTCGGGCGACCTGCGTCCTTGCCTGGCGACCTCCGAGCCTCGCGGCTGGCTAGATCAGGGCGGCAAGCGGGTCGCGGCCGTCCCAGCTGCCCTGGGAGGCGTAGGGGCGGAAGCGGATGAAGGCCGATTGGCGGTGGAAGGGGTGGGCGCGGTCGTTGCGCACCGCTGCCCGGTGGGCGCCATGGTCGCGGTTGGCGTAGTCGCGCATGGCCGCGGCGGTTCGCCAGAGCGAGAAGGTGGAGACGAGGCGGGGCGGCCGGGCGAGGCCGGCTGAGGCGAGCAGGTCCGGCTCGGCGGCGACCTCGGATTCGGCGGGGGCGGCGCTGCGCAGGAACGGCAGGGCGCGGTGCAGGCGCAGCCGGCCGAGGGTGAGGACGGCGACGGGCTCCTCGTCGTCGACGGGGATGGGCCGGGAGGGGAGACCGGGCATCTCGGGCCAGGCGCCGAAGACGCGCAGCGGCTGCAGCCGCGCCATCCAGCCCTCGGCGAGGCGAGTGCCGAGGGGGTGGGTGGCGGCGAAGCGGTCGAGTGCCTCGTCGTCGTCCCAGGCGGCGATCAGGCCGACACGGTCGAGGCGCGGTCGCGGCGCGAGGCTGCCTCCGAGTGGCGCGGTGATGGTCGTCTCCGCATAGCGCAGGCCGGGAATTCGCTCCGGGCTCGGGGTCTGGCGCAAGGCGCCGAGCGCCGCACGCCGACCCAGGCTGGCGATGTGGACCGAGACGATCATCTATCTGCCTCCGGTTCTGCGATTAACCTAACGATGACTAGGAAAGCTCGGAGAACGTACTTAGGGAGCGTTAGGTTGTCAAGCTCAAAGCAGGAGAAAGGGGAGGCGCCGCGGAGGAGGATGACCGCCGCGGCCCGGCGCGAGGTGATCGAGCTCGCGGCGGCGGAGCTCTTCGCTGAGCGCGGGTACGAGGGCGCCTCGATCGACGAGATCGCCCGCCGCTCGGGGGTGACCCCGCCCGTGCTCTACGACCACTTCGCTTCCAAGCGCGACCTCTACCGGCGCCTGCTCGAGCGCCACTTCGCCGAGCTGCGCGAGGTCTGGCGCGAGAACTTCGTCGGCGAGGACCCCGCCGAGCAGCGGGTCGCCCGCTCCTTCGACGCCTGGTTCGCCTACGTCGAGGAGCACCCCTTCGCCGGCAGCATGCTCTTCCGGGACACCACCGGCGACCCAGGGCTGAAGGCGATCCAAGAGGACGTGGCGGCGCGCAGCCGGGCGGCGCTTACCCCCCTCTTCGCCGCCGTGCCCGGCGCGACCGAGCTCGCCGGCTCGGCCGCCGACGAGGGCCTCGAAATGGCTTGGGTGGTGATGCGCGGAGTGCTCCAGGGCCTCGCGATCTGGTGGCGCGACCATCCGCAGGTTCCCCGCGAGCAGGTGGTCGCCACGGCCGTCAACGCGCTCTGGTTCGGCTTCGAGCGCGTCCAGCGCGGCGAAGCCTGGCGGCCCGAGAACTGACCCGCAAACGGGTCGTTTCGCAAAAAGCTCGCCCCAAAGCTCCCTGCTAACACGCGATATTTCTTTGCAATACCGCGTGTGTATCTTGACAATTGCGAACCAGCATGTTTACATCCTGCAACGTCTTCATTCAGGAACGAAGACGGTATGCCAACAGGGAACAGGAGCCCACGGGGGCCGCCAAGGGAAGCGGCCGGCAGAGGGGCTCAGGGACAAGGAGAGAGCTACGTGAGAAGCCACGCGAAGGCATCGCCCGCGGGATCGAGCATGCGCCAGGCCAAGGGCCTCGGCCGCATCTTCCGTGGAGCAGCTGCCGCCCGCGATGGCTCTAGCCGTACCGACGGGAGTAGTGCGCCCGCAAGCAAGCTCTGGGTCGCGCTCTTCTCGATCGCCTGCGCCCTCGGATTGCTAGCCGCCCCCGCCGGCGCGGCGCTCCCCACCCACGCCGAACTCCCGGCCCTGAACCTGACCGGCTTCGAAAGGGTCCGCGGCCTCGCGATCGACTCCGCCGGCAACCGCTACGTCGCCGACTACGCAGCGGGCGAAGTCAAGATCTACTCCCCCTCGGGCACCCCGATCACGAGCTTTGAAACCTCAAACGAAGACGGCCCCTTCGCCTTGGCGGTGGACTCCCAAGGCAACGTCTACGTCAACTCCCGCGGCCTTGACGTCGTCAAGTACGCACCCTCTACATCTTTTCCGCCCACGGGCTCCACCACCTACGCATTGGAGCGAGTGATCGCTCCCGAAGAAGCCTACGGAGTAGCCGTAAACCCAGCCACCGACGAGGTCTACGTCGCCTTCCAGGACTTCATCTCCACCTATGAACCCGACGGCACTCCGAGCGGAACCCTGGCCGAAGGGATCCCGGGCTTTCAGTGGTTCGTGAGCCTCGCCGTGCGCTCCAACGGCAAGATCTACGCCTATGACAGGCAGAGCAAAAAAGCCTACGTCCTGAGCGCCGACGGCGAAGAGGTCCTCGCCGAAACCAACGGCTCGACCACCAAAGCAGGGAGCTTTGAAAGCGGCTATCGCAGCATCGCGTTCGATCAGTCAAACGGGCACTTCTACGTAACCGACATCGGCTCCACCCACAAGGTCATCGACGAGTTCGACTCCGGCGGGGAACTGGTCTCTGAAATCCCGACTCCCTCAGGGCTCTCGGACCCCGACCCAAGCGCGGTCGCAGTCGACAACTCAGGCGGCGAGAACGCGGGAGACGTCTTCTTCAGCGCCGGGGTGAACCCCTCGAGCGTGTTTGCGTTCGGGCCGTTGACGCAACCCACCCACGCCGAACTCCCGGCCCTAAACCTGACCGGCTTCGAAAGGGTCCGCGGCCTCGCTATCGATTCCGCCGGCAACCGCTACGTCGCCGACTACGCGGCGGGCGAAGTCAAGATCTACTCCCCCTCGGGCACCCCGATCACGAGCTTTGAAACCTCAAACGAAGACGGCCCCTTCGCCTTGGCGGTGGACTCCCAAGGCAACGTCTACGTCAACTCCCGCGGCCTTGACGTCGTCAAGTACGCACCCTCTACATCTTTTCCGCCCACGGGCTCCACCACCTACGCATTGGAGCGAGTGATCGCTCCCGAAGAAGCCTACGGAGTAGCCGTAAACCCAGCCACCGACGAGGTCTACGTCGCCTTCCAGGACTTCATCTCCACCTATGAACCCGACGGCACTCCGAGCGGAACCCTGGCCGAAGGGATCCCGGGCTTTCAGTGGTTCGTGAGCCTCGCCGTGCGCTCCAACGGCAAGATCTACGCCTATGACAGGCAGAGCAAAAAAGCCTACGTCCTGAGCGCCGACGGCGAAGAGGTCCTCGCCGAAACCAACGGCTCGACCACCAAAGCAGGGAGCTTTGAAAGCGGCTATCGCAGCATCGCGTTCGATCAGTCAAACGGGCACTTCTACGTAACCGACATCGGCTCCACCCACAAGGTCATCGACGAGTTCGACTCCGGCGGGGAACTGGTCTCTGAAATCCCGACTCCCTCAGGGCTCTCGGACCCCGACCCAAGCGCGGTCGCAGTCGACAACTCAGGCGGCGAGAACGCGGGAGACGTCTTCTTCAGCGCCGGGGTGAACCCCTCGAGCGTGTTTGCGTTCGGGCCGTTGACCTACGCCGACTTCTTCACGCTCAAAGTCTTCAAGAAAGGTGCCGGCAAAGGCACGGTGACCAGCGCCCCGGCGGGAGTCAACTGCGGCTCCACCTGCGCCGTGGACTTCCAAGAAGGAACCGAAGTGACGCTCACCGCCACTCCGGATCCGGGCTCGCGGCTCGCTATCTGGACGGGCTGCGACAACGTCGCCGGCAACGAATGCAAAGTGACGATCTCCGCAGCGCGCTCGGTGACGGCGAAATTCACCGCCAAGCCGGCGATCGAAAGCCAAAGCGTGCGTCCCCGCGACACCTCGGCTCTGCTCAAGGCGACGATCAACCCCAACGGGGAGGAAACGAGCTATCAGTTCGAATTCCTCAGCGAGGCCGCCTACCAGGCAAACGGGGAAAGCTTCACCGGGCCTGAAGAACCGATCAAGCGGCCGGCCTCTCCGGAATCGATCGGCGACGGAGACGACGGGGTCGAAGTGAGCGCGGAAGTAACCGGCCTCACCCCTCACACCGCCTACCGCTTCCGCGCGGTGGCGAGCAACGTGGCCGGTACCAGCGAAGGCAAAGCGATCGCCTTCACCACCTACCTGCCACCGGACGTCTTCGGCTCCTGTCCCGCCAACGACGTCTACCGCCAGGGCAAGCCCTCCGCCTCTCTTCCTGACTGCCGCGTCTATGAGCAGGCCTCCCCGGTCGATAAGAACGGCGGCGACGTCATCGGCTCGATCAAGCAGGCCCGGGCATCGATCGACGGCGAGCGGGTGAGCTTCGAGGCCCCAGCTCCGATCCCCGGTGCCGAAGGCTCGCAGACCTTCACCCCGCTCTTCCTGGCAAGCCGGGGCTCATCTGGCTGGTCGACGCAGGGCCTCCTGCCCCCTCAAAGCGCCGGCAGGAAAGGCGAAGTGCTCGGCTGGAACCCCGACTTCTCCCACGTCTTCGCCGCGGCGACGAAGATCGGCGCACCAGACGAGACGGCCTTCTTCGATCGCTGGACCGCCACCCCGGGCAAAGTCAACCCGATCATCCCCTACGTCCCCAACCTCGGCGACGGTCCCGTCTCCCCCGGCTTTCCCGCCTTCCCCGGCTCGAGCGATGACGGCTCGGTCGCCTTCTTCGAGCTCCCGGCTGGCAAGCCGGTTCTGCGCGCCGGCGCGGCAGCGGGCAAGCCCAACCTCTACGTCTGGGATCGCGAGAGCGGTGTCCTGCGCGTCGCCGGCGCCCTCAACGACGGCAAAGCCCCGCGCGGCGGCGCCTTCGCCGGGCCTTACAGCTGGATGACGCGCCGGACCACCTTCGGCGGCGCCCTGGCTGCCTACTACACCCGCGACGAGCACGCGATCGCCCCCGACGGCTCGAGCGTCTACTTCACCGAGTCCGGAACCGGGCAGCTGTATTTGCGCCTCAACCCGACCGAGCCGCAAAGCAACGTGGTGATCAACGAAGGCAAAGAAGAATGCACCGAACCCGAGCTCGCCTGCACGATCCACGTCTCGGCCTCGCAGAAGGACAACGGCACGGGTGAGAACGGCACCGACTCCGCCGGGCCCCACCCCGCCGCCTTCCTCGGCGCAACCGCCGATGGCTCACAGGCCTACTTGATGAGCTCGGAGATGTTGACCAACGACGCCAACACCGGCCCCGAACAGCCGCCGGCGCAGATCGGGCGCGCCGACCTCACCAACCCCGATCCCAACGCCACTAAAGAGGAGGACTTCCTCTCGACCCACGCCCTCGGCGTCGCCGTCGACCCCAAAGGCGAATACATCTACTGGGCCGATCCGTCCCTCGGCACCATCGGCCGCGCGGAACTCAACGGTTCCGGTGACCCGACCAACCGCGAACCGAGCTTCATCGAACCGGGGGAGGGTGAATGCACCCAGGAAGTGGAAGAACCGATCAACCTCGGCGAGGGGAAATACACACCCGCAGTCTTCGAAGAGCAAACCATCCCCAACGCTCCCCGCTACGTCGCCGTCGATGAAGACCACGTCTACTGGACCAACACCGGGCGCCCCGATGGCGAATTCGGGCCCTTCGGCGGCGGCGGCACCATCGGCCGTGCCACCCTCGCCGGCGAAGGCGTGACGAATGTTCGCCCGGCCTTCATCTGCGGCCTGAACATGGCCCAGCCGGCAGATCCCAACAAACCCCGCGAACGGTTGGTCAACGAACCGCAGGGGATCGCGGTTAACGGCACCCATATCTACTGGACCAACGCTTCGCGGAGTCTCAGTTATCGCGGGATCGCGCGGGCGGCGATCGGAGGTGGCGAACCCGAAGGGCACTTCGTGGACCCGAGCAACGATCAGTTCTATGGGCTCGCCTTGGGACCTACGACCCTCTATGCCACTAGATTTTCTAGCGGCTCCTACGGTTTCGTCTCCGCTTTTACGCTGGAAGGTGAAGATGCAGGGGAGGGGATCGGGTCGTCTTATCTCGGCTGGGACTCGCCCCGAGGACTCGCCTTCGACGGTTCGCGCCTCTATTGGGCCGTCCGTGACGTGGAACCGGAGCGCGACGAAGGGACCCCTGGCACTGCTACGCCGCTTGTGCCGGCGATCGGCAGCATGCCGGCTGCCGCGCTCGGCGTGCAATGTCACCAGACCCCAGCGTGCGAGAAGGAACTCCTCACCCCCACCGGCTCCCCCGAGGGCCTCGCCATCTCCGGTAA
>CAVQIM010000005.1:0-89250 GCA_963712595.1 uncultured Solirubrobacterales bacterium | reverse complement strand
TGTGGCTGCCGGAGATGGCGAGGCCCTCGGGGGAGCCGGTGGGGGTGAGGAATTCCTTCTCGCAAGCTGGGTTTTTGTTTCCACAGTCCTCGCCGAGCTGGGCGACCGGCATGCTGCCGATCGCCGGCACAAGCGGCGTAGCAGTACCAGGAGCCCCTTCGTCGCGCTCCGGTTCCACATCACGGACGGCCCAATAGAGGCGCGAGCCGTCGAAAGCGAGCCCTCGGGGCGAGTCCCAGCCGAGATAGGACGAGAATCCGAGCCGATCGCCCGCATCTTCACCCTCCAGCGCAAAAGCAGAGATGTAACCGTATTCGTTGCCTCCTTCTACAGTGGAATAGAGAGCGGCGGGTCCCAAGGCGAGCCCATAGGGTCTTTCGGACCCGCTCAGGTTGACAAAGTCCCCTTCCGGTTCACCGCCTCCGATGGCCGCCCGCGCGATCCCGCGAAGACTGAGACTCCGCGCAGCGTTGGCCCAATAGATATGGGTGTCATTGACCGCGATCCCTTGCGGTTCGCTGACCAATCGTTCGCGGGGCTGGTTCGGATCGGCGGGCTGGGCCATGTTCAGGCCGCAGATGAAGTCCGAGCGAACATTCGTCACGCCTTCGCCGTCGAGGGTGGCGCGGCCGATCGTGCTGCCGCCGCCGTAGGGCCCGAATTCGCCATCAGGGCGACCGGTGTTGGTCCAGTAGACGTGGTCTTCGTCGACGGCCACGTAGCGAGGAGCGTTGGGGATAGTTTGGACCTCGAAGACCGCGGGTGAGTATTTCCCTCCGCCGATGTTGATCGGTTCTTTCACTTCCCGGGTGCATTTCCCCTCCCCCGGTTCGATGAAGCTCGGTTCGGGGTTGGTCGGGTCACCGGAGCCGTTGAGTTCAGCGCGACCAATCGTGCCGAGACTGGGGTCGGCCCAGTAGATGTATTCGCCTTTGGGGTCAACGGCGACGCCGAGGGCGTGTGTGGAGAGGAAATCCTCTTTCTTGGACCCATTGGGATCAGGGTCGGTGAGGTCGGCGCGCCCGATCTGCGCGGGCGGCTGTTCGGTGCCGGTGTTGGCGTCGTTGGTCAACATCTCCGAGCTCATCAAGTAGGCCTGTGAGCCATCGGCGGTTGCGCCAAGGAAGGCAGCGGGCTTCGAGCCGGCAGAGTCGGCGCCTTTTTCGCCCGTGCCGTTTTTCTTCTGCGAAGCCGAGACGTGGATCGTGCAGGCGAGCTCGGGTTCGGTGCATTCTTCTTTGCCTTCGTTGACCACCACGTTGCTTTGCGGCTCGGTCGGGTTGAGGCGCAGGTAGAGCTGCCCGGTTCCGGACTCGGTGAAGTAGACGCTCGAGCCGTCGGGGGCGATCGCGTGCTCGTCGCGGGTGTAGTAGGCGGCGCGGGCGCCGCCGAAGGTGATCTCTTTCCCCCCACCCGGAACCCCAAGCCAGGCGTAAGGCCCGGCGAAGGCGCCTCCGCGCGGCGCCTTGCCGTCGTTGAGGGCGCCGGCGACGCGCAGGACGCCGCTCTCGCGATCCCAGACGTAGAGGTTGGGCTTGCCCGCTGCCGCGCCGGCGCGCAGAACCGGCTTGCTAGCCGGGAGCTCGAAGAAGGCGACCGAGCCGTCATCGCTCGAGCCGGGGAAGGCGGGAAAGCCGGGGGAGACGCGACCGTCGCCGAGGTTGGGGACGTAGGGGATGATCGGGTTGACTTTGCCCGGGGTGGCGGTCCAGCGATCGAAGAAGGCCGTCTCGTCTGGTTCGCCGATCTTCGTCGCCGCAGCGAAGACGTGGGAGAAGTCGGGGTTCCAGCCGAGCACTTCGCCTTTCCTGCCGGCGCTTTGAGGGGGCAGAAGGCCCTGCGTCGACCAGCCAGATGCCCCACGGCTTGCCAAGAAGAGTGGGGTGAAGGTCTGTGAGCCTTCGGCACCTGGGATCGGAGCCGGCGCCTCGAAGCTCACCCGCTCGCCGTTTACCGATGCCTTGGCCTGATTGATCGAGCCGATGATGTCGCCGCCGTTCTTATCGACCGGGGAGGCCTGCTCATAGACGCGGCAGTCAGGAAGAGAGGCAGAGGGCTGACCCTGGCGGTAGACGTCGTTGGCGGGACAGGAGCCGAAGACGTCCGGTGGCAGATAGGTGGTGAAGGCGATCGCTTTGCCTTGACTGGCGTCAATCGCGTTGCTCGCCACCACGCGGAAGCGGTAGGGGGTGTGCGGCGTGAGGCCGGTTACTTCCGCGCTCACTTCGACCCCGTTGTCTCCGTCGCCGATCGATTCCGGCGAGGCAGGCCTCTTGATCGGTTCTTCGGGGCCGGAGAAGCTTTCCCCGTTTGCCTGGTAGGCGGCCTCGCTGAGGAATTCGAACTGATAGCTCGTTTCCTCCCCGTTGGGGTTGATCGTCGCCTTGAGCAGGGCCGAGGTGTCGCGCGGGCGCACGCTTTGGCTTTCGATCGCCGGCTTGGTGGAGAAGTTCGCGGTCACCGAGCGCGCTGCGGAGATCGTCACTTTGCACTCGTTTGCGACGATGGTGTCGCAGCCTTTCCAGCTGTTGAACAGCGAGCCCGGCTGCGGGGTCGCGGTGAGCGTCACTTCGGTTCCTTCTTGGAAGTCCACGGCGCAGGTGGAGCCGCAGTTGACCCCCGCCGGGGCGCTGGTCACCGTGCCTTTGCCGGCGCCTGCCTTGAGGACTTTGAGCGTGTAGAACGGCGCGTAGGTCAACGGCCCGTAGGCAAACACGCTCGAGGGTTCTTGCCCGGCGCTGAAGAAGACGTCGCCCGCGTTCTCCCCTTCGGAGTTATCGACCGCGACCCCGCTCGGGTTGGGGTCTGAGAGACCAGAGGGGGTTGGGATTTCAGAGACCAGCTCCCCGCCGGAGTCGAACTCGTCTAGGACCTTGTGGGTGGAGCCGATGTCGGCGAGGTAGAAGTGCCCGTTTGACTGATCCAGGGCGATCCCTCGCGAGCCGTTTTCAAAGCTCCCGGCTTTGGTGTTTGAGCCGTTTAGCTCGGTGAGGACTTTTTCCCCGTCGGCGCTTAGGACATAGGCCTTCTTGGCGAATTTGTCATAGGCGTAGATCTTGCCGTTTGATCCGCGCACGGCGAGGCTGGCGAAGATCTGAAAGCCGGGGATCCCTTCGGCGAAGGTCGATGCCGCTTCCCCGTTGGGGTGATAGGAGGCGATGAAGTCCGGCAAGGAGACGTAGACGTCATCGGTTGCCGGGTCTACCGCGACTCCGTTTGCTTCTTCGGGGACGAGCACGCCGGCGGGCGCATAGGTCGTCGACCCGGTGGGGGGGAACTCCGAGGGCTCGTATTTGACGACGTCTACTTCGCGGCCGTTGACGTAGACGTTTCCTTCGGAGTCGACCGCCAGGGCGCAGGGGCCCGATTCGTTGGTGGTCGGAAAGCTCGTCAGCGGGGTGCCCGAGGGGGAGTAGACGCTTACTTCTTCGTCGCTGAAGTCGGCTACGTAGCGGTTGCCGGCGGAGTCGACTGCGAGGCCGCAGGCCCTTTCGAAGCCGGTTTGGTTTAGGGCCGGGAGTTCGGCGTGGGTGGGTATCGTCAGCGGCCCGTAGGCAAACACGCTCGAGGGTTCTTGCCCGGCGCTGAAGAAGACGTCTCCGGCGTTGTCCCCTTCTGAGTTATCGACCGCGACCCCGCTTGGGTTGGGATCCGAGAGACCAGAGGGCGTCGGGATTTCAGAGACCAGCTCCCCGCCGGAGTCGAACTCGTCTAGGACCTTGTGGGTGGAGCCGATGTCGGCGAGGTAGAAGTGCCCGTTTGACTGATCCAGGGCGATCCCTCGCGAGCCGTTTTCAAAGCTCCCGGCTTTGGTGTTTGAGCCGTTTAGCTCGGTGAGGACTTTTTCCCCGTCGGCGCTTAGGACATAGGCCTTCTTGGCGAATTTGTCATAGGCGTAGATCTTGCCGTTTGATCCGCGCACGGCGAGGCTGGCGAAGATCTGAAAGCCGGGGATCCCTTCGGCGAAGGTCGATGCCGCTTCCCCGTTGGGGTGATAGGAGGCGATGAAGTCCGGCAAGGAGACGTAGACGTCATCGGTTGTTGGGTCTACCGCGACTCCGTTTGCTTCTTCGGGGACGAGCACGCCGGCGGGCGCATAGGTCGTCGACCCGGTGGGGGGGAACTCCGAGGGTTCGTATTTGACGACGTCGACTTCGCGGCCGTTGACGTAGACGTTTCCTTCGGAGTCGACCGCCAAGGCGCAGGGGCCTGCTTCGTTGGTGGTCGGAAAGCTCGCCAGCTGGGTGCCCGAGGGGGAGTAGACGCTTACTTCTTCTTCGTTGAAGTCGGCGACGTAGCGGTTGCCGGCGGAGTCGACTGCGAGGCCGCAGGCCCTTTCGAAGCCGGTTTGGTTTAGCGCTGGGAGTTCGGCGTGGGTGGGGAGGGCTGCGCCGGCCGGTGCGGCTAGCAATCCGAGGGCGCAGGCGATCGAGAAGAGCGCGACCCAGAGCTTGCGCGCGGGCGCACTACTCCCGTTGGTACGGCTAGAGCCATCACGGGCGGCAGCTGCTCCACGGAAGATGCGACCAAGGCCCTTGGCCTGGCGCATGCTCGATCCCGCGGGCGATGCCTTCGCGTGGCTTCTCACGTAGCTCTCTCCTTGTCCCTGAGCCCCTCTGCCGGCCGCTTCCCTTGGCGGCCCCCGTGGGCTCTGTTTCCCTGTGATCCCAATTGCGCGGGACCCGGTCGTCAGGTGGACAACCGTGTTTCCCTAGCTAGTGCGCAGGGTAGACAATCGGTTCTACAAATGTCAAGGACAAATTTGTTTCCAGAGTGGAAACGGCTCTAGAAAGGGGATTTGGGTGCAGCAGCTGTTCGCGCTCACAGAACGCCGACTCGGCCTCGAGCTGGTTCGTCCGAGAGCTAGGCGGACTCGTGCCGCGCGGCGCCGAGGAACGGCGCCAGCATGAACTCGGAGAGCTCGGGAAGCAGGTCCTCCGCCTTCTCGGTTTCGTCGCGGCGGATCTGCTGGTAGACGATCCAGGCGACGCCGCCGACGATCGTTTCTTCGATCGTCTCGGGAAGCTGGTCGTCCTGGGGGACGTTCTGCTTGGTCAGCTCGACGAAGCGCTGCATCGCGGCGTCGTAGCGCTCGGATGCCGCCGGCGTGGCGGAGAGGGCCTCGATCATGCACATGCGGGCCAGCGCCGGCTCCTCGGCGACATAGCGCAGAAAGGCAGAGAGGCCGGCCTGCACCCTCTCCTCCCAGCCCCCCTCGACCTTGGCGCAGTCCTCCTCGATCCGTCGCATCGCCTCGTCGACCGCGGCGTCGAAGGCGGCGAGGAAGACTTCCTCCTTGCCTTCAAAGTTGTCGTAGAGCGTCTTGCGGGCGACGCCGGCGCGACCGACGATGTCGCCGATCTTGGTCGAGTCATAGCCCTGTTCCGCGGTCAGCTCGGCGATCGCGTCCATGATCCGCCGGCGCTTGTGACTGGCGATGAACTCGCGCGGCAGCTCCGGGCGAGTTGGCCTGTCGGTGACCGGTCGAACCCTGGTACGCGCCTGTGCGCGAGGAGGCATTGGCGAAGGATACCCCCGAATCGCCAATCCCCCTTGCATTGCAGCGACTTTGATGGTACCTTTCGGAGACTTAGTGGGTTTCTAACAGAAACGATTAGGTTTCTCTATGCCACCGGACAGGGTAGAACTCAGCCAGGACATGCTGCTTGCCGCGCTCGGCGAGAGCTGGCCGCCAGCCGAGGTAACGGCAGCTGCGGAGCTGCTGGCGAGCGGCGAGGGGCAGTTCCCCTCCGGCATCAGGTCCCTGCCATCCGATCTGGTCAGCGCCGTACAGCGGGAGCGCATTCTCGCGGCGATGCTGCGCGCGACCGCGGAGCTCGGCTATCGCGATGTCAGCGTCCAGGACGTGCTCGAGCGGGCCGGGGTCTCGCGCCCCACCTTCTACGAGCACTTCGAGAACAAGGAAGCCTGCTTCATGGCCGCCTTCGACGCCGCCGCGACCCGCCTGCGCGGGCGGATCGGCGCGGCCTCCGTGGAGGGCGAGGGTTGGCGTGCGCAGCTGCGAGGGGGGCTGGAGGAGCTGCTTCGCTTCGTCACCGAGGAGCCCGACGCGGCAATGTCGCTGATCGTCGACGCCCGCGCCGCCTGCCCGCCGGCCCTGCTGCGACGGGACGACCTGCTCGACCACTTCGCCTCTTGCCTCGACTCGCGGGTGCGCGCCGAGGCCGACGATCCGCCTTCGGCGATCGCCGCGGCGGGCATCGTCGGCGGCATCGAGGCCTTGCTCTACAGCAGGCTCAACAAAGGCGAGGCCGACGACCTGCAGGCACTCCTCCCCTCGTTGATGTATTTCGCCGTCCTCCCTTACGAGGGGCACGCCGCGGCAAGCGAAGAGCTGGCGGCGCCGGTTCACTGATCGCCGGCGCCCCGGCCGCGGTCCGCCGCCGGCCCCTAACGGCGGCGGCGTGAGCCCTTGCGACCCGGCTTGTCCTCGGCCCGAGGCGGCTTTCGGCGCGCCGCCGCCACCCGCAGGGTGCGCTCGCTGGCTTTCTCGACCGCCTCTCCCATCGCGATCTGGAAGACGGAGAGAAGAGCGTCTGAAGCGAGCGGGCGCATCCGGTCGAGCGCTTCGCGCACCTTGGGCCAGTCCCCCTCGGGACGGCCGGCGCGGTCGAACGGCAGCCAGATCTCCTTGACGAAGAGGTCGACGAAGGTGCGGGCGACGCCGTCGGCGTGACGACGCAGCTTCTCCGCCGCCCCCAAAGCGCCCTCGGGCCCCACCCCTAGCTCGGCGAGGGCCATCGCCGCCCGTTGCAGGCGAGGGCTGATCACCTCGACCCGGCCATCGGGAAGCGTGCGCAGGATACCCAGCTTTTCGGCGCGGGCAATCAGCTGCGGATCGGGGTCGCCTCCGGCAGCGCCCCAGACGCCGGCCAGCTCTGCAGCCTCGACGATCTCCGGCGCCTCCTCCTCGAAGGGAGCGCGCAGGGCGCGTGTGAAGTCGAAGATCTCGGTCGCGGCGCCCTCGCCACCGTCGAGCACCCTGCGGATCGCCTCCAGGTTGAGGCCGTCCGCCTGCATCTCGCGCGTCAGGGAGATCCGCGCCACGTGCTCGTCGTTGTAATAGCCGGTCCGCCCCCGCACCACCGGCGGCGGCAGCAGCCCGCGGGTCTGGTGAGCGCGGATGTTGCGCACGGTCATTCCCGTCCGCTCCGCCAGCTCGCGGATCGTCAGCTCGCCCTTGGCGGGTTTACTCATCCCCTCATCGTAAGCGCGAGGCGCTGACCGTTCATCTTCTCCCCCGCATCTGAGCAGAGGAATGCGATCGCCTCTCCGATGTGCTCGGCGGGGGTGAAGGTGGGGGTGAAGGTGGGGAAATCCTCGCCGGGGCTCTCTTCGCGCATCCGCTGCGTGAGGATCGCGTCGACGACGATCACGTTGGCGGTGGCCGCGCTGCCTTCGAAGCCGTCGGCGAGGGCGAGGGTCCAGGCCTCGGCGGCTGCCTTGGCCGCGGCGTAGGCGGCGTTCGTGTTCGACGGGGCCTGCGCCTGCTTGGAGGAGACGAGGACGAAGCGGCCGTGGTCGCTGCCGAGCAGCGCGTCGTGGAAGGCACGGGTCGTGTGCTGGACCGTGCGGATCAGCAGGTCGTGGAGGAAATCCCAGTCGGCGAGGGGCGCCTCGTGCAACGGCTCTCCCCCGCGCCATCCCCCGACCAGGTGCAACAGCCCGTCGACCCGCCCGAAGCGCCCGAGCAGCGCCCCGCACCAGTCCCGTGCCGCCGCCTCGTCGAGCAGGTCCACCGCCCGCCCGTCCCAGCGCTCGTCCGGCAGCTCGAGCCCAGCCCCAACCGCATCGATCCGCTCCTGGGAGACGTCCGTTCCAGCGATCGTCGCCCCGGCGTCGGCGAGCCGCTCCGCCACGATCGGCCCAAGGCCACCGGCAACGCCGGCGATCGCGATGACACGGCCGCTGAGATCGTTAGTCATGACCGGATCATCTCGTATCAGTCCCTTACTTGAAGGGATGAAGGCAAAGAAGGGTTCTAATTCGGTATGGACTAGGTTTCAGTTTCGTCATCACAGAGAGGAGACTGGTCTTGGTCCGGATCGGGAAAATGCTGTCCTTTTCCAACGTGGTTGCCTGCCTGGCGCTCTTCGTGGCGCTCGGCGGTTCCGTCTATGCCGCAGGGAAGATCAGCGGCGAGCAGATCAAGGTGAGGTCGCTGCCGGGCAACCGGATAAAACCGCGGACGATCACCTCCAACCAGATCAAGCTGAAGACGCTGACCGGTCGCCAGGTCAAGGCGGGCTCCTTGACGGGCAGCCAGATCGATCAGCGAACGCTCACCCAGATCAGCGCCGCGAGCCTGGCCAACGTGCATTATCAGGCGATTACGACGCCGCTTTCTAGCTACAGCATGACCAGCGCTACCGCTGACTGCCCCCCAAACACCTATGTCATCGGCGGTGGGGCGACCGTCAACAACGAGGAGGGGGCCTTCATCAACGACAGCGGCCCCAGCGGGTCGCGGACCGGATGGACGGCCACCGGCCTCTCATGGTCCTCTTCCAGCAACACGATGACCGTCACCGCGATCTGTGTCGCCATAGAAAAACTGGGCAGCGCGAGCACCACCGGGAACCGGCCTTCGGACCCGTTCCCGAAGTACTTCCCGGCCAAATGACCTGGCCTTACACGACAGTGGGGGAGGCAGGATTCGAACCTGCGTAGGCAGAGCCAATGCGTTTACAGCGCATCTCCTTTAACCACTCGGACACTCCCCCAAGTGATGCCGGGAGATTCTAGGGAACCTGCCCTATCCCACTCCCAGCCGCTCCATCATCCGCTCGTTGAAGGCGGTCAGGGCCGACATCGGGCGCATGAAGACGGTGAGGACGGCCACGCGGCCATCGTCGTCCAGCTCGAGGAAGTCGATGCCCTCCAGCTCGCGATCGCCGACGCGGGCCTTGAAGCGCAGGGCGACCGTGTTGCCCTCGACTAGCTCGTCGGTGTAGGTGAGGCCCTCGAGCGTGGCGGCGACGTGGGTGATGACCTGGATGACGACCTCACGGCCCTCGAAGCCGCGGAAGAGGACCGGGCTGTGCAGCTCGACGTCCTCGCGCAAGGTCTCGGTCAGCAGCTCGAGGTCCTTGGCCTCGGCGGCGCGGCGGAAGGGATGCGGATCTGGCATCGCCTCGTAACTCTACGCCTGGGATACTCGCGCCGTGCCAGACGATCGCTTCTACTCGCGGATCTCGATGTCGCTAGGCGCCCGGGGGCTGCGCTGGACCGGCAAGCTGAACATCCCCCTGTACCGGCTCTCAGGCGGGCGGATCGGTGGCAGGGTGGGGAGGGCGCCCGTGCTCTTGCTGACCACCACCGGGCGCAAGTCGGGCGAGCCCCGGACCGCCCCGATCGTCTACCTCGCCGACGGCGGGCGGCTGGTCCTGATCAACACCAACGCCGGCAACGCCCGCATCCCGGCCTGGTCGCTCAATCTGCAGGCGAACCCCGAGGCCGAGGTGGAGGTTGGGCGCAAACGCCAGGCTGTGAGGGCGCGCGTTGCCGAGGGCGAGGAGCGGGCCGAGCTGTGGGACAAGCACGTCGAGCAGTTCGCCGGCTTCGAGGACTACGAGAAGAAGCTCAGGCGGGAGATCTCGATCTTCGTGCTCGAGCCGCGCTAGGCCTAGCTGGCTTCGCGCAGCATCTGCGCCTCGGGCAGGGCGCGCAGCTTCTTCAGCGTGTTGGTCTCGATCTGGCGAATCCGCTCGCGGGTGACGCCGAAGGTGCGGCCGACCTCCTCGAGCGTCAGCGGATCGAGGCCGGAGAGCCCGTAGCGCAGCTCGATCACCTGGCGCTCGCGCTCGGGCAGCGCGTCCAGTGCCTTGCGCACCCCCTCGCGCTGCAGATGTTCGCTCGCCTCCTCGAAGGGCTCCGCCACTTCGTCGTCGGCGACGAAGTCGCCCAGCTCGGATTCGTCCTCGTCGCCCACCGGCTTCTCCAGCGAGACCGGCAGCTGGGCGACGCGGAGGATGTCGCGAACTTCCGCCAAGGGCCAGCGCAGCTCGGCGGCGATCTCGGCCGGCTCGGGCTCGCGGCCGAGCGACTGCACGAGCTGGCGCTCGACGTGGCCCACCCGATTCAGCTTCTCGACCATGTGGACCGGGATGCGGATCGTCCGCGCCTTGTCGGCGATCGCCCGCGTCACCGCCTGGCGGATCCACCAGGTCGCGTAGGTGGAGAACTTGTAGCCGCGCCGGTAGTCGAACTTCTCCACCGCCCGGATCAACCCCAGCGAGCCCTCCTGGATCAGGTCGAGGAAGCTGAGCCCGCGCCCCAGATAGCCCTTGGCGATCGAGACCACCAACCGCAGGTTGGCCTCGACCATCTGGCGCTTGGCGAGCATGTCGCCGCGCTCGATCCGCTTCGCCAGTTCCACCTCCTGCGCCGCGGTGAGCAGCTCGACCTGGCCGATCGAGCGCAGGTAGAGCCGCAGCGAGTCGAGGCTCGGCTCGACGGTGAGGTCCAGCTCGGCTTTCTTCGCCGCGCCGTTGGTCGCTTCTTCGCGCTGTTCCTTGTAGGCGCTGACGCCGTCCTCGGCAAGCACTTCGACGCCCTGCTCGACCAGGTGAGCGTGCAGGCCGGCGATCTGCTCCTTGGTGACCTCGACCTCCTCCAGCGTGGCCGCGATCTGCTCGAAGGTGAGGTAACCCCGCTCGCGGCCCAGCGCAATCAGACCGCGCAGCTCCTCCGGCTCCGCAAACGCCTGACCACTCGAATCCTGATCCAGTCCCTGCGGGACCGTCTCCAACGGCTCGATCTCACTCCTCCGGTGCTGCGGATCCCCCTGACCCGGGGGGCCGACCCCAACGCTCCGACCCCGCCGAAGTATAGGCAGAAGAAAACGCTCGTTCGGTGCGGCTGGCGGCGGTCGGCGAGCCCGGTTGCTTACTCTTCATAAGCCGTGGAGGTCCACACCACCCTTACACCCTCGCTTTCCGCACCCGACGTGCAGGCCTCGGTGCCGGCGACCCAGGTCAGCCTCTCGCGCGTCGGCGTCACCGGGGTCGAGAAGGTGATCCGGGTCAAGGCCGACGGCACCGAGAACCTCTACCACGCCAACTTCGAGTGCTTCGTCGACCTCGAGCCTCGCCAGGCCGGGGTCCATATGTCCCGCTTCGAGGAGATCGTCGGAGAGGCGATCGACGAGGTCGTGCTGGGCGAGGCCTTCAAGGCGGAGGTCCTCGCCGCCCACATCGCCCAGCGCGTGCGCGAGCGCCAGGACGGCCGCCGCGCCGAGGTCTCGGTCAACGCGCGCTACCCGGAGACCGTGAAGACGCCGGCGACCGGGCACTCGACCCAGGAGATCTACGGGCTGTTCGGCACCGCGGTCGCCTCCGAGCGGGGAACGCGGACGCTGACCGGCGTGCAGGCCCAGGGCATGACCGCCTGTCCCTGCGCCCAGGAGATGGTCGCCGAGCTGGGGCGCGAACGACTCGCCGCCAACGGCTTCGACCCCGAGCAGGTCGAGCGCGCGATCGAGGCGGTGCCGGTAGCCACCCACAATCAACGCGGCATCGGCACCCTCTACATCGGCTGCCCCGAGGGCGGCGAGGCCTGGATCGACGCGCCGGAGCTGCTGCGCCTCGTCGAGAGCTCGATGAGCTCAGAGATCTACGAGTTGATGAAGCGCCCCGACGAGCTCGCCGTCGTCGCCAAGGCCCACGAACAGCCGCGCTTCGTCGAGGACTGCGTGCGGGAGATGGTCCGCGCCGTGGTCGAGGGCTACCCCGACCTGCCGGCCGAGGCCTTCGTCATGGCCCGCCAGGAGAACCTGGAGACGATCCACCGCCACAACGTCGTCGCCGAGCGCTACGGCACCCTCGGCGACCTCCGCCACGAGCTCGACTCGGGCGAGCACCAGTCGCGCCACACGACCATGCGCGAGTGGCTCGAGGCACCAAGCGCTTAGCGGCGGGGCGGGGCGGGATGGCCCTTCAAAAGCGGCGGCTTCGCTTGAAGCTTTTTCAGCTTTGGCTTCTCGCTGACGCTTCGAAAGCTTGTCTCTTGGAATCGTGTCGAGAGAGGAGCCTCCCCATCCCCTACTGACAGGGCCGAGAGATCCACTGTCTAGCTGGGCCTGGTTTTCGGCGCCGCCCGCGCTTCGCGCTCTTCCTCGATCCGGCGGCGCAGGCCGAAGAAGTAGTCGGCGCCGCTGATCACGGTGGCGGCGACGGCGAGGTAGACGAGGGCGTCGACCCAGGTCGGCGCCGGGTTGGTGGCGATCAGGGCGATCACGGCGGCGATCTGCAGCACCGTCTTCACCTTGCCGAGCCAGCTGGCGGAGATCACGACACCGCGCTCGGCGGCGACCGCCCGCATCACGGTGACCGCGAACTCGCGGGCGATGATCACCATCGCCACCCATGCTTCGAGCCGGTCGAGCGAGACCAGCGAGACCAGGGCGGCGACGATCAGCAGCTTGTCGGCAATCGGGTCCATCAGCTTGCCGAAAGTGGTGATCGAGTTGCGCGAACGGGCGAAGTAGCCGTCGAGGCCATCGGTGGCCGCGGCGAGGGCGAAGACGGCGGCGGCGAGCGTGTCCCCGTTTGGCGTCTCGCCGAGCAGGGCGACGACGACGACCGGCACCGCGAGGATGCGCAGCAGGGTCAGCGCATTGGGCAGGTTGAGCGGGAACACACGCTCAGTTTCGCTCCTCCGCGGCGGCGACGGCGGCATCCTGGGCGGCGAAGAATTCCTCGCCCTCGATGCTGACGTGGGGAACGAGGCGATCGAGCCAGTTCGGCAGCCACCAGGCTCGCTTGCCCAGCAGGACCATGATCGCCGGCACCAGCAGGCAGCGGACCAGGGTCGAGTCGATCGCGATCGCCACCGCCAGGCCGACGCCGAACTCCTTCACCAGGGGATTGCCGTTGAGGACGAAGCTGGTGAAGACGCAGACCATGATCGCCGCCGCCGAGGTGATCACGCGGCCGGTGTTCGCCAAGCCTTCGACCACGGCGCGGTCGGCCTTGCCGTGCTGGCGGTAGTGCTCGCGCATCTGCGTCAGCAGGAAGACCTCGTAGTCCATCGAGAGGCCGAAGAGGATCGCGAACATCAGCAGCGGCACGAAGCTGACGATCGGGATCGCGTGATCGAGGCCGATCAGCGAGGAGCCCCAGCCGAGCTGGAAGACCGCCGTCACCACGCCGTAGGCGGCTGCGACGGAGAGCAGGTTCATCGCCGCCGCCTTCAACGGCACCAGCAGCGAGCGGAAGGCGAGCAGCAGGACGATGAAGCTGAGGCCGACGACGATTGCGATCATCAGCGGCAGCTTGTCGGCGATCTGGGTGGCGAGATCGATGTAGCCGGCGGTCTGGCCGCCGACGTAGGAGGTGGCGGCGCTGCCCGTCAGCGCTTCGGGGATGACTTCGTCGCGCAGGTTTTCGACCAGGCTGACGGTCTCGTCCGCCCAGGGCGCCGAGTCGGAGATGACGGTGAAGACCGCCGCCGTCCCCGCCTCGTCCAGGGTCGGTTCGGAAACCTGGGCCACGTCGGCAGCCCCGTCGATCTGCTTCTCCAGCAGCGGCAGCACCTTTTTCGCTTCACCCGGGCTTTCGAATTCCGAGGCGATCAGCAGCGGCCCGTTGACGCCGGGCCCGAAGCCCGTGGTCAACCCGTCGTATGCCTGGCGCGCGGTGGTCGACTTGGGCAGGGCGCTGATGTCGTTCTGGCCCAGCTCGAGCTGGAAGATCGGCAGGGCGAGGACGACGAGGATCGCCAGCGCGGCGAGCGCCGAGCGCCAAGGCCGCTTGGCGACGCCTTCGGCCCATTTGGTCCAGCCGTGCGGCTCCCTGTCGTCGGGGTGGGTCTTGCCGAACTGGACCCGCAGCGAGTTGATCCGCGGCCCCAGCGCACCCAGCATCGCCGGCAGCAGCGTGGTCGCGGCGGCGACTGCGATCACCACCGCGATCGCCGCGGTGAAGCCGAGCGTGCTGACCAGCGGGATCCCGGCGAAGGCGAGCGAGCAGAGCGCGATCACGACGGTGAAGCCGGCGAAGACGACGGCACCGCCGGCTGTCGCGGTGGCGCGGGCGATCGACTCGCGCAGCTCCATGCCGTCAGCCATCTGAAGTTTGTGGCGGGTGACGATGAAGAGGGCGTAGTCGATGCCGACGCCGAGGCCGATCATCGTCGCCAGGGTCGAGGCGACGCTCGGCACCTGGACGACGTTCTCCAGTAGACGGATGAGCGAGAGCGCGCAGGCAAGGCCGATGATTGCCGAGAAGATCGGCAGGACCATCGCGGTCGCCGTACCGAAGGCGAAGAGCAGGATCACGATCGCCGCGGCGATGCCGATCGCGTCGCTGGCGCCGGTGTCGGGCTTGGAGAGCTGCTGCCCGACGTAGGCGCCGACCGAGACCTTGAGGCCCGCTTCTTCGGCCGGCTTGCCCGCATCTAGCACCGCCAGGGCCTGCGGTTCGGTCAGTTCGCCGGGGCCGGTGTTGAGCACCACCGGCACGTAGGCGACCGAGCGGTCCTTGCTGAGGAAGGGTGCGCCCTGGGGGCTGAGCGGGCTGACGGCCGAGTTGACGTCGTGGAGCGCACCCAGGCGCTTGACGCTCTCTTCGATCGCGCTGGCGTACCTGGGTTCGGTGAGGTCGGCGCCGGCCTTGGCCTGAAAGACCAGCGGGTTGCTGCCGAAGGCCTGTTCGGGCAGCTTGTCTTCGAGCAGCTCGGTTGCTTCGGTCGAGTCGGTACCGGGCAGGGTGAGGTTGTCGTTGGTCTTGCTTTCGCCGGCCTGGCCAATCAGGACCAAGGCAACCGCGGCCACCAGCCAGACGGCGATCGTCGGCCAATGATGCCGCGAGCAGAAACGGCCGATCGCATAGAGGGGAGCGGTCACGCGAGCATCATCCCCCTTCGCTCGGCCGCTCGGCTCAATCGGCGCCTTCGGCCGCATCCGGAGGGCCCTTTTCACCGGCCGCAGGAGGCGGAAGGTCGCCCGGCTCGAACGGCTCGGGGACCGACGCCATGGGGCCGGAACCCAGCGCCTGGCGAAGGAGGACCAGGTGCTGCGCGTGGCCGGCGGAGAGGGCCGCGGCAAGCGCACGGGCGGCCGATGTCTGCAGGCGGGGCGCAGCGTCCAAGGCGCCGGCGAGGGCGGCGTTTTCCTCTTCGTAGGCGAGGCTGAGCGCCTCCGCCCGACTGCGTGGGCCCGGGGGTTCGAGCTCACCCGCTTCGGCGTCGGTTTTCCCTCCCAGACCGCGGATCGACTTGGTCAGGGCGTCGATATACGCCTGGTCTTGGCCGCGGAGCCGACGCGCGAGAGCCAGCGAGGGACCACGCAGAAGCGCCATGCCCTGCGTATAGGCCTCGACGGCGGTCAGCTCCCGCGCAAGCAAGTCGTTGATGACCTCGGCGTCAGCGGCCTTTTCGCTGTCGGCCGCGGCCACGTGGCCGCTCCGGCCGCAGCCAGCAACGAGGAGGCCGAGGATCGCAACGAAAACGAGGGCGGCACGGCTCCCGCCGTGCCGCCTTCCGCTGACAGCTGTACTGCGCTTCACGCCCATCGCTGGGCGAGAAGCCTAGGGACTTTGGCCAATTTGCCCCGCTGAGGCGTCAGGCCTTCTTCGCAGTCCTTTTCGCCTTGCCCTTCTTGCCTTTCTGCGACGACTTCGATCCGGGCGCCAACCCTTCGAAGTTCATCAGGACCGCCGTCACCGGAATGCCCTCCTCACCGGACTTCGCGAGGCGCTTGGCGCTGGCGGTGTGGACGGCGATGACCCCCTCGAGGGCCTCGTTGACGAGATCGACCGTTTCATTCCAGCCCTGCTCGTCGACCACACCCGGAGTCCAGCTCATGTGAACGTCGTCACGGGAGTTGAAGGTGCCCCCGTTGATCGCACCGATTACGTCCTCGAGGATCAGTTTCAGGACGGACGAGCTCACACCAGGCTTCAGCGAATCGGGGAGCTTCTCCCATTCGCGATCGGCGAGGAACGCACGCGACGTTGCGCGGTAGTAGTGCTCGACAGCGCCACGCCGTGGCTCAGTCTTGACCATCTCGATGCATTCGAAGTCCTTGAGGACTTTGACGTGGTAGCTGACCTGGCTGAGGCCCTCCTCCAGCTCCTTGGAGAGTTCGTTGGGGCTGGCCATCCTCTCGTTGAGGATCGCCAGGATCTCGACCCGCAGAGGATGAGCAAGCGCCTTGACCAGCTTCTGGTCGACACCGGACTTGCTCTTACGTTTCGTCTTGGTCTTGCTCTTTGCGGCCAAAGGGACTCCTCCAATTCGTTTGCGGGGCCTTGAACCACTCCATCGTATTAGGCGCAAAGCCAAATTGCCAAACTGAAATCGCCTATTTGCAGGAGTTCGAATGACTACTGGAACTTTTTCCAGCAATCGACTGGTCTAAAGCGCTGTACCGGATGGGTCGCGACCCCCAGCCGCAAAAGCTGACGTTTGCGAAGGGGGTGAGGCAGGGTGAAGATCACGAAGACGGATGTTGTCGTCCCGCTGCTTTCAACAATCAAGGCACGCTAGGCCGAAGGCGGGCGGGCCCGATCCACCCTGACGGGATCGGGCCCATCCGACCCTTCTCGCCTGCGGGCGCCCGATGATGATTCAGTTGCACGGTGGCCAGAACGCCACCTCACGACAAACCGGCCACCGAAGGCGCTTTCGCCGCCCTGGCAGCCGAGATCCACGCCTGCAGGCGTTGCCCGCGGTTGGTCGAGTGGCGCGAGGCCTGCGCCGCAGACCCGCCCCGCCGCTACCGCGGCGAGGACTACTGGGCGCGACCGCTGGATGGTTTCGGCGACCCGGCGGCGAGGCTGGCGATCGTCGGCCTGGCCCCGGCCGCCCACGGCGGCAACCGCACGGGGCGCATGTTCACCGGCGATCGCTCCGGCGATTGGCTCTACGCGGCGCTGCACCGCGCCGGCTACGCCAACCAACCGGAGTCCGAGCGCCGTGGCGACGGCCTGCGGCTACGCGACGCCTACGTGACCGCGACGGTGCGCTGCGCCCCCCCGGCCAACCGCCCCTCGCCGGGCGAGCGCGACAACTGCCTTCCCTACCTCGAGCGGGAGCTGGGGCTGCTGCGGCAATGCCGCACGATCGTCGCCCTCGGCTCCTTTGGCTGGGACGGCGCCCTGCGGGCGATCCGCGCGCTCGGCGGCGAGCTGCCGCGGCCCAAGCCGCGGTTCGGCCATGGCGCCGAGGCGCAAGCGG
Organism: uncultured Solirubrobacterales bacterium; assembly: GCA_963712595.1. Lineage (GTDB taxonomy): Bacteria > Actinomycetota > Thermoleophilia > Solirubrobacterales > 70-9 > VRUE01. Next base: position 72,051 of record CAVQIM010000005.1, on the reverse strand, counting down.
GCCGCTGGGCATTGCTCGGTTGCTATCACCCGAGCCAGCAGAACACCTTTACCGGCCGCCTTACCGAGCCGATGCTCGACGCCGTCTTTGCCCGCGCCCAGGAGCTCTGCGGCCGGGATCAACCCGGTGGTAAGATCGGTTTTAGGTATTAATCGAAACTTATTTGAGCATTTGATTGGTCTGAAGTAGCGTCCAAAAAACGAGGGGACGGCTATGGAGCGACCGCGAATCAAGCGCACGACCGAACGGATGGAAGCCCCCAACGGGGACCTCTACCTGCTTCGGCCCAGCGCTGGCGCTGACATTCACATCGAGGACCCCGACGAGGAGGGCCGGCGCCTGCTCGCCGCGCTCGACGGGACCCGGAGCCGGCCGGAGCTGGTCGAGGAGTTCGGCGCCGACGAGGTCGGCGACCTGCTCGCCCAGCTCGAGGAGCTCGGCGTGGTCGAGGACGGCGCCGACGACGACCTGATCTCCGACGAGGTCATCGCCCGCTATGACCGCCAGCTCCGCTACTTCAGCGACATCTCGAGCGGCCCAACCGCCTCGGAGTGTCAGCGCCGGCTCGAGAGCGCGCGGATAGCGGTGCTCGGCGTCGGTGGACTCGGCGGCTGGTCGGCGCTCAATCTCGCCTGCGTCGGCGTCGGCGAGATGCTCCTGCTCGACTTCGACCGGGTCGAGACGAGCAACCTCAACCGCCAGGTCCTCTACACCGAGGCGGACGTCGGTCGCCACAAGGCTGTGGCCGCGGGGGAGCGACTGAAGGCCTTCAACTCCTCGATGCGCGTCGAGGTGCGGGTGGAGCGACTGGAGAGCGAAGCGATGATCCTGGAGACGATCAGGGGCTACGACATGGTGATCGACGCCTGCGACTGGCCCGCGCACGACATCGAGCGCTGGATCAACTCAGCCTGCTTCACCGCCGGCGTTCCCTTCATCGCGATGAGCCACTTCCCGCCGATCGCAAGGGTCGGTCCGCTCTACGTGCCCGGGGTCACCGGCTGCTTCGCCTGCCAGGAGACGGGCTACCGCCGCACCTACCCGCTGTTCGACGTCGCGGTCGAGCAGCAGCGCGGCAAAGCCTCGCCTGCGGCGACGCTGGGCCCGGCCTGCGGTCTGATCGGCGGTCAGGTGGGACTCGACGTGATGCACCAGCTCACCGGCCTCGCACAGCCCTCGACCTTGGGCGTCGGCCACATCTACGACCTACGCACGATGGAGCTCGAGCGCGAGCCGGTCGTTCCCGAGCCCGATTGCCCTGTATGCGGGGGCATGCAGCCGTCCTCTGGCAAAGAGCTTCAGGGGGCAGCGCCGCGATAGATAGGGTGGCGGGCGATGAGGTGCGCCCGCCACCCGCTGTCGTCGGCGAGCATTGTGCTCGCCCTCGCGCTGTCGGTGGCAGCGAGCGGCTGCGGCTCGTCGGATACGGGCGAGTCAACCGCGCCGTCCAACGAGGGCGCGCCGGCGGGAGCCGCGGCTAAGAGCTGCTCGGGAGCCATCGCCGGCACCGAGACCCTGCGCGTGACCGGGGTCGATTGCGCGATCGGACGGGGCGTAGTCGCGGCCTGGAGCGACCACGAAGCCTGCATCCCCGGTGGCGAGGCCTCGCGGACATTCTGCACGGTCGGCGAGTACCGCTGCCTGGGGGCAACCAGCGACCGTGGGGTCGCTGTCAGCTGCGCCCGCCCGGGCAGGTCGATCTCGTTCGTCGCACGCGGATAGCTACGAGCGCCTTCTCCGGAAGAGGCGCCCGGTCGCAGGCCCGACGAAGAGCGCGAGCCAGCAGTAGGGGGCGAGCTGCGGATCGACGAAGGCGACCGGTATCGAAGCGAGGAACACAGCCGCGACGAGCAGAGCGCTGCGCTGGCCGGCGCGGGCCTCCTCGGGTGAGGTCCGGGTCAAGCCCGCCCGCCGCGCGTCGGCGAACATCAGCGAGCCGGAGAGGATGACCCCGACGAGGTTGACCGAGTAGAGGATGACGGCGGCCTCATCGCCGCCGTGGTCTCCGAGGACCTGGCTGCTGAAGGGGAGCAGCACGATCCAGGCGAGGTAGAAGAGGTTGAGCGCGATCAGCCGCCCGTCGAAGCCTGTCACCTCGCCGAAGAAGCGGTGGTGGACCACCCAGAAGCGACCGATCACGGCGAAGCTGATCGCGTAGGCGAAGAGATCCTGGCGCTGGTCCCAGAGCACCGGCCCGAGGTCGTCACCCCGAAGGTGCTCCGGCACCCCCAGGTTGAGCACCAGCAGCGTGATCGCAATCGCGAAGACCCCGTCGCTGAAGGCGACGATCCGCGAGAACTCGATCTCGTTCTCCCGCCGCTGCTTGGCCGCCTCCGCCCTCGACACACCGGCATCATCGATGGCCCAGACGACGGAACCCCTCCCCCGCCTCGCTCCTACAATGGGAGCCCACCCGCCGACGTAGCTCAGCTGGTAGAGCACTTCACTCGTAATGAAGGGGTCCCCGGTTCAAGTCCGGGCGTCGGCTCTCTCCAGGGTGCGGCCATCGGGGGCTGTGGAGGGGCTTGGATCGGCGCGAGTGTCGGCGATCGCCACCCCGAGCAGGACGGCGCTGGAGGCGATCACCGCGGCGAGGAGGCTGAGTGGAGCGGTAGCGAGGCATAGCCCGGCCAGGGCCATACAGGCGAAGACGCGCGACCTTGGCGTCCGCCCAGACGCCTGGCGCATGAAGCCGAGCTGGGCGAGGAGGAAGATCGCGGGGCCGCCGAAGACGAGCGCGGCCGCGCTCGTCGTGACCGCGCCGTGGGGATCGGCGATCGCGAGCTCGTCGCCGACCGCGATCGCGACGATCCCGACGACCATCGCGATCAGGGTGTAGTTGCCGACGGCAACTATGCGCGAGGGATCGGCCAGGGCGCCGGCTGCATCGATGCCTATGTCCTCGGCGCGGTGGAAGTAGCACCACCAGAGCGCGACCGTGCCGGCGAAGGCGACCGCGAGGACGAGGAGGCGGTCGGCCTGCAGGGGCTCGCCCGCAAAGGCATTGCCGATCGTCAGCACGGTCTCACCGAGGGCGATGAGGAAGAAGAGGCGGAAGCGCTCGAGCAGGTGCTCGGCGTAGATCTGGCTATCGGAGCTGAAGGGGCTGCGGCGGCGGGGTAGCGGATGGCCGGCGATGACGCCGCCGTAGGTGATCAGGGTCGCCGCCGCCCAGAGCGCCAGGCGAGCGTCCCCGTCGACCGCGATCCCGGCGATCCAGATCGGCGCGGTGGCGATCTCCCAGACCAGGGCATTGACGAAGTGCCGGTGGAGCCGGTGGCCGCGAAAGGCGTAGACGGCAAAGAGCGTGCGCCCGATCTGGATCGTGAGGTAGCCGAACACGAAGAGCCCTGCGCGGTCGCCGAACGCCTCGGTGACCGAGGTCGACATCAGCAGGCTGGCGAACATCAGGCCGAGCAGCAGCAGCCGCACAGGCTGGCGCTCCCCGTCGAGCCAGTTCGAGGTCCACACGGTCATGAACCACGCGTACATCACGGCGAGGGTGAGCACGAGCGTCTCGGCCATGCCCTTGGCATCGACGTGCTCAAGCAGATGGTGGGCGAGCTGGCTGACCGTGAAGACGTAGACGAGGTCGAAGAACAGCTCCAGCGGCGTCACCGCCCGCGCCACCTCGCGTGGGCGCACGAGCGAGGAGATCCGAGGGCGAACTTCGGCGGACGCCTTCATCGCGGAGCGAGCGGGTGCCGGCTAGCTGCTCTGGCCTTCGAACTTGTAGCCGACGCCGCGCACGGTGACGACCAGCTCGGGACGCTGGGGGTCGCGCTCGACCTTCTGGCGGAGGTTTGAGATGTGGACGTCGCAGGCGCGCTCGTCGCCGTCGAACTCGGTCTGCCAGAGCTCCTCCATGATCTGGCGGCGGGGGAAGACCTCGCCTGGGCGGCCGACGAGGAGGCGGAGGAGCTGGAACTCGGAGCGGGTCAGGTTGACCGGCTCGCCCCGGACGGTGGCGACGTGGCGGACCAAGTCAATCGCCACCGGACCGGCTTCGATCCGCACCGCCTGGGCAAGCGGCGAGCGGTCGAGCTCGCGACGGCGCAGCTGGGCGCGGACGCGGCCGAGCAGCTCGCGCACGGAGAAAGGCTTGGTCACGTAGTCGTCGGCGCCGACCTCGAGCCCGACCACCTTGTCGACCTCGGCGTCCTTGGCGGTGAGGACGATAATTGGCACGGCGCTGCGCGAGCGCACGTCGCGGCAGATGTCGAGGCCGCTGGGCCCCGGCATCATGATGTCGAGGATCAGCAGGTCGAAGGGGATTCCGTCGCCGAGCTTGGCAGCAGCCTCGTCGCCGTCGGCGGCGGGCGTGACCTCGAACCCCTCCTGGGCGAGGGCGTAACCGACGGAGTCGCGCACCGAGGGCTCGTCGTCGGCGATCAGGATGCGGCCGCTGCTCACGATCAGGCCACCGGAGTCGGGCTGGGTTGGGCTATAGGAAGTCGTACCCAGAAAGTACTGCCTTGGCCCTCGACCGAGCTTGCACCGATCTCGCCCCCCATCACGCTGACCATGCGGCGGGCGATCGCCAGGCCGAGGCCGAATCCCTCCTGCTGGCGCGACTCGCTGCGCCGGTAGAAGCGCTCGAAGACGCGCTCGATCTCCGCCGCTGGGATGCCTGTTCCTGTGTCGATCACCTCCAAGATCACCTCCGCCTCGCCGTCGCGACGGCAGCGAACCGTAACGGTGCCGGGCGGCGGCGTGTTCTTGAAGGCGTTGGTCAGCAAGCCGATCATCACCTGGCGCAGCAGAACCGGGTCTCCCTGCGCAGCGAGATCGGCCTCGAAATCGACCACGAGCTCGACGTGTTTTGGCGCCTCGACCGTGGCGACGACGTCGCGAATCGCGATCGGCACGTCGACCACCTCGGTCTCCCCCGCCCCCAACGACTCGACCCGGGCCAGGGTCAGCAGGGCCTGGGTGAGCCGGCTCATCCGCTCGGCGTCCTCGGCGAGGCGGGCGAGAAAATGGTCGCGTGCCTCGGGGTCGTCTTTGGCGCCGCCCTGCAGAACCTCGATCGCACCCGAGATCCCCGCCAGCGGGTTGCGCAGCTCGTGAGCGGCATTGGAGACGAAGTCGGCTTCGGCGAACTCTCGTCGCATCTCCTCGGTGCGGTCGCGCACCACCGCCAGCACCGCCCGCTCGTCGGGCAAGGCGCGAGCCTGCATCGCGTAGGCGCGATCGCCGATTCGCAGCGCCGGATGGGCGGAGAAGCCGACCTCGGCGGCGCGGCGCAGGAGGGGTAAAGTCGCCTCGGGGGGCGAGCCGCCCTCGAGCAGCTTCGTCGCCGCGTTGTTGGAGAAGCGCACCGGGCCGTCGTCATCGACGACCATCACCGCGTCGGTGAGGCCGTCGAAGATCGCCTCCAGCTTGTTGCGGTCGGCGGTGAGCACGCCAAAGCTCTCCTTGAGCGAGGCCCGCATCGACTCCAGGGCGCTGGCCAGATCACCGATCTCGTCGCGCCCGGAGACGCGCAGGGGCGCGTCGAAGGACCCGGACGCCATCTCACCGGCAGCCTGTGCCAGGCGCGAGACCCGGTGCGAGATGGCGGTCGCGATCAGGAATCCGGCGAGGACCCCGATCAGGACCGCGACCAGGAGGGCGCGCCGGTTGTCGCCGAAGAGGTAGACGGCGAAGGCCGTGATCAACGAGACGGCCGCGAAGGCGCCGACCAGCCACAACCTCATCCCGATCCGTCTCATGAGCACTTACTAACACAACCGCCCGGCCCCGCGGAGGATCGCGCCGTTCGATGCATTGAGCACACCCCAGTGTGCTCAATGCATCGAACGGCGAAATCGGTGGGGGCGGGGGGACCGGGTGGCGTGGGAGAATCGGCCGGTGCGCACGCTTGTCTTCATCCCGGCCTGGAACGAGGAGGACTCGATCACGGAGGTGATCGGGGGGGTGCGCAAGGCCCTGCCCGACGCAGACCTGCTCGTGATCGACGACGGCTCGGCTGACGGGACCTCGGCGCGCGCTCGGGAGGCAGGTGCCCTGGTCGCCTCGCTGCCCTTCAACCAGGGGCTGGGGGCGGCGCTGCAGACCGGCTACCTGCACGCCCTGCGCGAGGGATACGAGTTCTGCGCCCACCTCGACGCCGACGGGCAGCACCCGCCGGCGGAGGTCGCGCGGCTGCTGGCGGAGGTCTATGCCGACCGCGCCGACCTCGTGATCGGCTCGCGCTACCGCGAACCCGGCAACAGCGAGAGTGACGACTACAAGCCGACGATCTCACGGCGGATCGGCACCGGCGTCTTCCGCTTCTTCCTCACCCTCGCGACGCGGCAGCGCTTCACCGACACGACCAGCGGCATGCGGGCGGCGAACCGGCGGGTGATGGCGCTGTTCAGCGAACGCTACTCGCCCGACTTCGCCGAGATCGAGTCGCTGCAGCTCGCCGTGCGCCAGGGGCTGCGGGTCGAGGAGGTGCCGGTGCGGATGCTGGAGCGCGCCGGCGGCTCCTCCTTCCTGACGCCGCTGCGTTCGGCCTTCTTCATCTTCAAGGGGCTGATCGTGCTCATGGTCGGGCAGTTCCGGCCCCGCCGGGCCGAGGCGGAGCGATGACTGCGCTGCTGCTGGCGGCGGCCGAGAGCCCCAAGGTCCACCTCACCTCGCAGACGCGGGTCATCGCGGCGATCCTGGCCCTCGCCTTCATGGCGCTGGTGCTGGAGCTGATCCGCCGCGACAAGCTCCAGGAGCGCTTTAGCGTGGTCTGGTTCGTCGCCGGCCTGGGGATGCTGGTCGGCGCCGCCTTCCCGGGCCTGCTGACGCTGGTTGCCGACGCCATGGGCGTGCGCGACACCAACGTGGCCCTTTTCTCGATCGTCCTGCTGCTGCTGCTCGGGCTGGCGCTCAACTTCAGCGTGATCATGTCGCGCCAGGCCGCACAAATCACTCGCCTTGCCCAGGAGCGAGCACTGGAGAAGGCGCGCGCTCAGGCGAGCTCAGGCGAGAACGGCAGCAAGGCGGAAGGCGAGCGCCTCGAGGGCTAGCTCCTCGGAGACGTTGAGGTCGAGACGGCGGCGCGTGTCCTCGACGAGCTCCGCTGCCCGGCGGGGCCGGCTGGGGTCCAAGCCGGCCGCCTGAGCCTCCAATCCCTCCAGTCGATCCCGGTTGAAGACGACCTCCTCGGCCCCGCTGGCCACAGCCGCCAGATCCCGGTACCAGCTCCCGACGAGTTCGAGACCCAGGTCGAGCACTTCCGTGCGCCGTCGGCGACCCGCCCTTTTCGCTTCGTCCGAGATGTCCTTTGCGCTGCGCTTTACGCCGACCTCGGCTTCCTCCTCGAGCGCCTTGCGGGTGGCGGCCTCCGCTTCTCCACCTGCTTCCTCGGCGGATTCGAGCAGCTGAGTTCCGGCGAGGAACGTGGGGGCCGCCGCTCGCAGCTCCCGCCCGGCATCGGTGAGGAGAAAGCGAGCGCGGTCGGCATCGCCAGCGGAAAGGCGGGCGGCGGCGGCGAGCTCGTCCGGGGGGGCTTCTGCCGCGAGGGACGCTTCTATGGCCTCAGGCGGGAGTGGGACGAAATCGATCGGTTGGCAGCGGGAGGCGATCGTTTCCAGGAGGAGCGCCGGTTCAGAGGTGAGGAGGATCAGGTGGGCGAAGCTGGGGGGCTCCTCGAGGGTCTTCAGCAGCGCGTTCTGACTCTCGTCCCGCATCGCCTCGGCGGCCTCGACGACGAAGACCCGCTTCTCGCCCTCGAAGGGGCGATAGGAGGCAGCGCGGATCACCCGCTCGCGCAGCTCCTCGACCATGTGCTGGGCGCCGCGCGGAGAGACCCAGACAAGGTCGGGATGCGGCGAGGGGTCGAGCAGGGCTCGGCGGCGGGCATCGTCAGGCTCGGCGGCATCGGCGGCGAGGATCTCGGCGGCGAAGGCGCGAGCGGCGGCGGACTTGCCGGAGCCTCGCGGCCCCCGGAAGAGATAGGCGTGGCTCGGCCCCGACGCCAGCGCGGCGGCCAGCGCCATCCGCACCCGCAACTGATGCTCTGTAGCTCCCTCCAGCGCCTCCATCATCGTGGTGAGTTCGTGTTTTGTCTCGCATAGCGAGACAAAACACGAAGTCGGCTCATTGGGCACCCCGCACGGCGCTCAGCACATGCTCTTGGACTTCCTCGACCGTCCCAGCCCCGTCGACGACCACTACGCGGTCGGAAGCGATCTGGGCGATCTCCTCGTAGGCCTGTGCGACGGCACGCTGGAGGTCGAGGCCCTCGGACTCGAAGCGGTCGCTGCCGTCGGCGCGCCCGAGGCCGACCTCGGGGTCGACCCGCAACAGCACCGTGAGGTCCGGCCAGAGGCCCTCGGTGGCGGCGTCGGTGAGCGAGATCACCTCGCCGACGCCGAGGCCGCGGGCGGCGCCCTGGTAGGCGACGCTGGAATCGGCGAAGCGGTCGCAGACGATGTCGCACCCCGCCTCGAGCGCGGGGCGGATCGCGCGGGCGGTGAGGTCGGCCCGCGCCGCAAGGAAGAGCAGCAGCTCGGCGAGCGGGTCGAGCGCCAGCTCCGGGTCGGCGAGCAGGCCGCGGATCCGCTCCGCCGCCTCGGTCCCCCCCGGCTCGCGGATCAGCAGGGTCTCGGGGCCAAGCGCTTCGGCCAGCAGCTTCGCCTGGGTGCTCTTGCCGGAGCCGTCGATCCCCTCAAGCGAAATGAACACGCTCAACCCCTTCCGGTGGTCCTTTTGCACCGTATAGGCGCATAAAGCGCACCGGAAGCTCTATTTGGCCGCGGCCTTGGCGCGTTTGCGGCCGCGCGTGGCGGTGTCGGCCTTGCTTACTTTTTTCTTCGCTGCCTTCTTCGCGGGCGCGTCCTCGTTGCCCTCGGGCAGCGGCTTCTCAGCCATCGCTTCCTTGGCCGCTTTCGCCGCTTCGCGCTCGGCGCGGCGTTTCTTCATCTCCTGCATCGACTCGCAGTCGTCGTTGAGGCAGAGGTTCCAGGGGCGCCCGCGGAAGGGCTGGACTTTCAGCCGCGGCGTCTCGCCGCAGATCGAGCAGCGTTCCTCGAGTTTGAAGACGTCGCCGCGCTGGGGCAGCGGGAAGGTCTGGTCGCAGGACTCGGGATCGTCGAGGACCCAGCCGCTGCAGCCGACGAAGCGCTTGCCCGACTTTTTCGCCCGGATCACGCGCAGCATGTGGGGCGAGCCGTCCTCCTTCTTGCGCCCGGCTTCTTCGCAGACCTTGCAGGGACCGAGGATGCGATCCTCGTCCATCCCCTTCCAGACGACCTTGGCCAGGTCCTCGCGGCTCTTGTCGATCTCCGTCCAGGTGCTGTGCAGGAGCTCGCGGCTGTCGCCGACGACGCCGTCCTTGGTCATCTCGCCGGCGGCGATCTGGTCCATCTCCGCCTCGAGCTGGGCGGTCATCTCCGGCGTCGCCATCCGCGGCACGTATTTTTTGAAGGCGTCGTACATCGCGATCCCGGTCTCGGTCGGGATCGGCGGGTTGCTGTAGACGTAGCCGCGGTCGAAGAGCTTCTTGATGATGTCGGCGCGGGTCGCCTTGGTGCCGAGGCCGCGCTCCTCCATCATCTCGACCAGCTTCGCCTGCGAGATCCGCGACGGCGGCTGGGTCTCCTTGTCGACGATCCAGGGCTCGCCGTCGAGCGGCAGGCTCTGGCCCTCCTGCAGAGCCGGGATCTCCTCGTCGGAGGAGCGGGCGTAGGTGTAGATGCCGGCGAAGCCGGGGTCGACAACGACCGAGCCGCGGACGAAGTAGGTCTGCGAGCCGGCCTCGATGTCGGCGCGGGTCGACTCGGTGATCATCGGCGGGCTGAAGGTGGCGAGGAAGCGGCGCACGACGAGTTCGTAGACGCGCTTCTTGGGACCGTCGCCGAGGGCGCCGGGGTGGATCGCCTGGGTCGGGTAGATCGGCGGGTGGTCGGTCGTCTCTTTTTTGCCGCGGGTCGGCTTCAGCTCACCGTCGAGCAGGCCGGAGGCGGCGGAGAACTCCTTGACCCGGACCAGCGAGCTGACCAGCTCGCGCAGCGGCAGCGAGACCGGGTAGACGGTGTTGTCGGTGCGCGGGTAGGAGATGAAGCCGTCCATGTAGAGGTCCTCGGCGAGCCGCATCGCGCTGGAGGGGGTGATGCCGAGACGGCTGGAGGCGTCGGTCGTGAAGGCGGTCGTGTTGTAGGGGGTGGGCGGCTTGCGGGTGTTCTTGCGCGCCGTCACCGACTTCACCGTGCCGGGGCCGGCGGTGCCGGCGAAAGCGGCGTCGGCCTCGGCCTTCTCCCAGAACTTGTCGGTCTCGTGGTGGGCCTCGAAGCTGCCGTCGGGGTGCTCGAACTTGGCGAACAGTTCCCAGAAGGGCTTGGCGACGTGGGCGCGGCGCTCCATCTCGCGCTCGACGATCAGCCCCAGGGTCGGGCTCTGCACACGGCCGACCGAGAGGAAGTTGGAGCCGAAGCGGCGGGTGGAGAGGGAGACGGCGCGGGTCAGGGTCGCCCCCCAGAGCAGGTCGATGTCCTGGCGGGCGGCGCCGGCGTTGGCGAGCGGGTAGGAGAGCTCGTCGAGCTCGTCGAAGGCGCGCTCGATCTCTTCTTTGGTCAGGGCGGAGTAGCGGGCGCGCTGGACCTTCAGCGTGCCGGCGCGGGTTTCCTCGCGCGTGCCGAGCTCGGGGTTGGCGTCGAGCATCTCCTCCAGCGCCTCGAGCCCGATCAGCTCGCCCTCGCGGTCGAAGTCGGTGGCGATCACCAGCTCGTCGGCTTCTTTGGCGACTTTGCGGATCGCCTTGACGACGTTCTTGTCGGTCGGCTCCTTGATCAGCTCGGCGTCGATCAGGTCGTGCAGGTCGGTTTTCTGCCAGTTCGAGTAGCCCTCTGGGAAGGCGGGGCCGAGTACGTGCCCCTTGAGGCCGATCGTGCGGTGATCGCCATCGGCGTCGCTCCACGTATAGAAGGGGACTTTGAAGGTTTTGTCGCTGGTCGCGCTGCCCTTGCTGAGGAAGGTCGCGATCTTCTCGGCGCTGTTGTTCTTCTCGGTGACGATCAGCCTCATCGGGCGGCGAGGGTAGCAGGGGCGCTCCGCTGCCCCCGCTCGGCCGGCCCGCGCCGATCCTTCTAGGATCGGCGACTCGATGAGGACCTTGGTTACCGGCGGCGCCGGCTTCATAGGCTCGAACCTGGTCGATGCGCTGCTCGCGCGCGGCGACGAGGTGACGGTCATCGACGATCTCTCGACCGGGCGCAAGCAGAACCTCGACGGGGCGCTGGAAGCCGGGGCACGCCTGGTCGAGGCGGACATCCGCGACCTCGCCGCGGTCGAGAGGCTCGCCGGCGAGGAGAAGCCCGAGGTCGTCTTCCACCTCGCCGCCCAGATCGACGTTCGCCGCTCGGCGGTCGAGCCCGCGTTCGACGCCTCGATCAACGTCGGCGGCACCGCCAACGTGCTCGAGGCCTGCCGCATCGCCGGCTCGCGGCGCCTGGTCTTCGTCTCGACCGGCGGAGCGATCTACGGCGAGGGTGCGGGCAAGGCGTTGCCCCTGGACGAGGACTCACCGGTCGAACCGCTCTCCCCCTACGGCCAGAGCAAGTTCGCCGCCGAGGGCTACCTGGCCCTCTACGAGCGACTGCACGGCCTCTCCAGCGTCAGCCTGCGGCTCGGCAACGTCTACGGTCCCCGCCAGGACCCGCTTGGCGAGGCCGGCGTGATCGCGATCTTCTGCGGCAAGCTGCGCACGGGGGGGCGGCCGATCGTGTTCGGCGACGGCAGGCAGACCCGCGACTACCTATACGTGGGCGACGTGGTCGAGGCGGCGCTGGCGGCAGCCAACTCGGAGGCGAGCGGGCCGGTCAACCTCGGCACCGGCATCGAGACCGACGTGCTCGAGCTCGCCCGGCTGCTGGGCGAGCTGGGTGGGGTCGAGGACTTCGAGCCCGAGTTCGCCCCCGCCCGGGCAGCCGAGGTGCAACGGATCGCCCTCGACGCATCCCGCGCGCAGCGTGAGCTGGGCTGGAGAGCGGAGACCAACCTCGCGGACGGTCTCCGGCTCACGCTCGAGTCGATCTGACCCCGGGTCACTAGGCTTTAGTTCATGCCCGCTCAGGCCTATGCCGGCAAGGAGTGCGTCTGCCAGCTGCGCAAGGGGATCTGCGACCAGTCGTGCGTGCGCGACATGCTGGAGACGCCCTTCTACATCGCCTGCCTGAAGCTGAAGGGACGGCGCTGCCTGGTGGTCGGCGGCGGCGACATCGGCCTCGAGAAGGTCGAGGGTCTGCTCGCCTGCGACGCCGATGTGACCCTGATCGCGCCGCTGGCCCATCCCGAGCTGGAGCGCCTCGCGACCGAGGGCTCGATCCCGTGGGAGAAGCGGCCCTACTCCGGGGCGGAGGACCTCGAGGGCGTCTTCATGGTCATCGCCGCCACCGACGACAGCGAGGTCAACATCGGCGTCTTCGACGACGCCGAGAAGCGGGCGATGCTGGTCAACGTGGTCGACGTGCCACCGCTGTGCAACTTCATCCTGCCGGCGATCGTGCGCACCGGCCCGCTGGCGATCGCGATCTCCACCGCCGGCGCCTCACCGGCGCTGGCGAAGCGGATGAAGCGCGAGATCTCCGAGCTCTTCGGCGAGGAGTACGCCCGCCTCGCGGTGATCCTCAACGACGCCCGCGGTTGGGCCAAGGGGACGCTGCCGACCTACCAAGACCGCAAGGAGTTCTTCGAGGGGATCGTCAACGGCGATCCCGACCCGGTGCAGCTGATTCGCGACGGGCTAGAGCCCGAGCTGCTGGAGCTGATCGAGGTCGCCAAGGAGCGCGCGACCGCCACCTTGGCCTGACCCGTTCCGGTGCGCTTTATGTGGTCTATGACCACATAAAGCGCACCGGAAGCTAGTCCGTGCCGCAGGCGGAGACGCGGACGCGCTCGAGCGTCGCGCGCAGCGCATCGGCTTCGGCGGCGCTGAGCTGCGCCGCGAAAGCAACTTTCAGCTCGGCGATCACAACCGGGCGCATTTCGTCGAGCAGGTCGCGGCCGGCGGACGTCAGCGTCGCGTAGCTGACGCGGCGATCGGTCTCGCAGAAGGTCCGCTCCAACAGGCCGGCCTTGACCAGGCGGTCGACGAGCTTGGTGAGGCCGCCGCGGGTGATCACCAGCGCCTCCGCCAAGTCCCCCATCTTCATCCGCTCCTCCGGCGCCTCGGCCACCGTGGCGAGGACCTCGTACCACGGCAGTGGTGGGAAGTCGGCGGCGGCGAGCGCCTCCTGCAGGCGCTGGGCGATCGCCGCGTGGGTGCGGGAGAGGGCGCCCCACGCCTCGCCATGAGCGCTGCGGGGCGGCTTCGCTGTCACCTGCGAGTTCACGCCTCCGATCTTCGCAGATAACCGTTGTCCTGACAATAGTTGTATTAACAAGTATTTCTGCTAAGATTGTTTCTGCGTCAATCATTTGAACGGCAACGAACTACGGGAAGGACAGAGAGATGAGCACACAGACCGTCAAGCAGCAGGCACCGGCGGGCACGTACGCGGTGGACCCCGTCCACTCTTCGATCACCTTTGCGATCACCCACAACGGGGTGGCGGCCTTCCGCAGCGGCTTCGCTGCTTACGAGGCCCGACTCAGCGGCGGCGAGGAGCCCCGACTCGAGGGCGCGGTCGACGTCGCCAGCATCGAGATCGACGAGGAGCAGCTCAAGGGCCACCTCCTCTCGCCGGATTTCTTCGATGCGGGCCGCTACCCGCAGCTTCGCTTCGAGTCGAGCGAGCTGAGCGTCGGGGACGACGGATCGGTGTCGCTGCGCGGCGAGCTGGAGATTCGCGGCGCGCGACGTGAGGTGGAGGCGAGCGGCAGGTTCGGCCAGCTGGGCGCCGACCTCGCCGGCAACGCTCGCGTCGGCCTCTCGGTCGCCACCACCGTCGACCGCCGCAGCTTCGGGCTCGACTGGAACGCCGAGCTGCCGAGCGGTGGCCAGGTGCTCGACTACGAGGTCGAGATCGCGGTCGAGCTGGAGCTGGTCGAGGAGACCGAGTAGCGATGCGGGTCCTGGGCATATCCGGCAGCCTGCGGCGCGGCTCGCTGAACAGCGCCCTGCTGCGGGCGGCCGCCGAGCGGCTGCCCGCAGGCGCCGAGCTGGTCGAGTTCGAGCGGCTGCGCGAGGTGCCCCCCTACGACGAGGATGTCGACGCGGCGACCACGCCCGAGGTCGTCGAGGCACTGCGCGAGGCCGTGCGCGAGGCCGACGCGGTCCTGATCGCGACCCCCGAGTACAACCACTCGATCCCGGGCCAGCTCAAGAACGCGCTCGACTGGGTCTCGCGCCCAGCCGGCAAGAGCGCCCTCAACGGCAAGCCGGCGGCGGCGATCGGCGCCTCGACCGGCATGTTCGGCGCCGTCTGGGCCCAGGCCGAGCTGCGCAAGGTCCTCTCCGCGATGGGCGGCCGCGTGGTCGAGGCGGAGCTGCCGGTCAGCCACGCCAAGGACCTGCTCAGGGCTGATCGCCTCGACCTCTCCCCCCAGCAGTCAGAGCAGCTCGAGGAACTCCTCGCCGAGCTGGTCGCCCAGGCCGAGATCGAGGCCGAGCTCGTAGCCGCCTAAGTCGTTCCGGTGCGCCTTATGTGGTCTATGACCACATAAGGCGCACCGGAAGCACTGTTCTCAGGCGGCCGGGAGGGCGAAGAAGGCGACTGCGGCGAAGTGGGCTGCGGCGGCGGCGATGACGAGGAGGTGGAAGACCTCGTGGTAGCCGAAGACGCGGGGGTTGGGGTTGGGGCGCTGGGTCGCGTAGACGACGGCGCCGGCGGTGTAGAGCAGCCCCCCAGCGGCGACGAGCAGGGTGCCGGCGACGCCCATCTCGTCCCAGAGGCCGGGGAAGGCGATCGCGGCAACCCAGCCGAGCGACATGTAGATCAGCGCCGCAACCCACTTGGGGTGTTCGATCCAGACCATCTCGACGACGGCGCCGGCGATCGCGCCGGCCCAGACGACAACCAGGATCGCGTCGGCGAGCGGGCCGTCGAGGACGAGCAGGGCGAAGGGCGTGTAGGTGCCGGCGATGAGGAAGAAGATCATCGAGTGATCGAGGCGGCGCATCCAGCGCCGCACGTTGGGCCGGGTCCAGTTGACCCGGTGGTAGAGGGCGCTGGTGCCGAGCAGGGCGGAGAGGCTGACCGCGTAGATCGCCACGGCGAGCGTCGCCTCCGGTGTCTTGGCGGCGACGATCAGGGCGCCGCCGAGGAAGAGCGAGACGAAGAAGGCCCACTCGTGGGAGACGCCGCGCAGCCTCGGCTTGACCGCGGCAATCGCCTCGCTGGCCGCATCCTTGGCGGCCTCGGCCCTCTCAACCGCTGCATCTCTCGCCGCGGTCGCCCGCTCGCCCATTCGCTCCGCGCCCCTGCGCAGATCTTCAACCATGCACATAGCGTACCCCGCTCTTTCTGCCGACATTGCGGGATTGACACCATGTGAGAGCAAACGAATTGCAATAGATCTTTCGCAGTCGTGCGTAGCAGGCGTGGATTGGCATGGGTTCCGTCCGCGCCAAAGGCAATCCTGGGAAGTCACCCCTGAAAGTCGCCGCGAGAGGAGAAGTTTGATGTCCAAGACCGCCACCAGCACCCCCCAGACCGGTCTGAAGGGCCTCTCGATAGAGCGGCGATTCTCGACTGCGGAGACCCATCCCTTCGACGAGATCGAGTGGGAGACGCGCGATGCGGTGATCGGGAATCCGGAGAGCCCGGCCTTCGAGCAGCGCGGGGTCGAGTTCCCCAAGAGCTGGTCGCAGAACGCTACGAACATCGTCGCCCAGAAGTACTTCCGCGGCCAGCTCGGCAGCGAGAAGCGCGAGTCCTCGGTCAAGCAGATGATCGGGCGCGTCGCCGGGACGATCTCCGAGTGGGGGCGCACGGGCGGCTACTTCGCCTCGGCTGAGGACGCCGATGCCTTCGAAGCCGAGCTGACCTCCATCCTGCTCAACCAGAAGGCGGCCTTCAACTCGCCGGTCTGGTTCAACGTCGGCTTCGAGGAGCGCCCGCAGTGCTCGGCCTGCTTCATCCTCAGCGTCGAAGACAACATGGAGTCGATCCTCGACTGGAACACCAAGGAGGGCAAGATCTTCCGCGGCGGCTCCGGCTCGGGGATCAACCTCTCCAACATCCGCGGCTCCGAAGAGCAGCTGAAAAAGGGTGGCACCGCAAGCGGCCCGGTCAGCTTCATGCGCGGCGCCGACGCCTGGGCGGGGACGATCAAGTCGGGGGGCAAGACGCGGCGCGCGGCGAAGATGGTCGTGCTCGACGTCGACCATCCCGACATCGAGCACTTCATCTGGTGCAAGGCCGACGAGGAGAAGAAGGCCGAGGCCCTGCGTGACGCCGGCTTCGACATGTCGATCGACGGCGAGGGCTTCACCTCGATCCAGTACCAGAACGCCAACAACTCGGTGCGGGTCACCGACGAGTTCATGGAGACGGTCGAGGCGGGCGATGACTGGGGCCTGACCGCGCGGACCAGCGGCGAAGTGCTCAAAACCATCGACGCACGCGATCTGATGAACCAGATCTCCGACGCCGCTTGGCGCTGCGCCGACCCCGGCATCCAGTACGACACCACGATCAACCGCTGGCACACCTGTCCTGAGTCGGGGCGGATCAACGCCTCCAACCCGTGCTCCGAGTACATGCACGTCGACGACTCGGCCTGCAACCTCGCCTCGCTCAACCTGATGAAGTTCCGCCGCGAGGACGGCAGCTTCGACGTCGAGGACTTCGAGCACGCGGTCGACATCGTCTTCCTCGCCCAGGAGATCGTGGTCGGCTTCTCCAGCTACCCGACCGAGGGAATCACCGAGAACGCGAACAAGTTCCGCCAGCTCGGCCTCGGCTACGCCAACCTCGGCGCCCTGCTGATGTCCGACGGCCTGCCCTACGACTCGGTCGAGGGCCGCAACGTCGCCGCCGCGATCACGGCGCTGATGACCGGCCGCGCCTACCGCCAGTCGGCGCTGATCTCGGCTGAGGCAACCGGGCCCTACGAGGAGTACGACAAGAACCGCGACGCCCACAACGGGGTGATGCGGATGCACCGCGACGCCTCCTACGACGTCGACGCCACCGGGATCAAGGGCGAGCTGTTGGCGGCGGCGCAGCGGTCCTGGGACGAGGCGGTCGCGCTCGGCGAGGAGCACGGCTACCGCAACGCGCAGGCGACGGTGCTGGCGCCGACCGGGACGATCAGCTTCTTGATGGACTGCGACACGACCGGGATCGAGCCCGACTTCTCACTGGTCAAGTTCAAGGAGCTGGTCGGCGGCGGCCAGATGACGATCGTCAACAAGTCGGTGCCGCTGGCGCTGCGCACGCTGGGCTACTCGGAGGCGGAGGTCGACCAGATCGACGCCCACATCGCCGAGAACGCGACGATCATCGGCGCCCCGGGACTGAAGGACGAGCACCTGCCGGTCTTCGACGTCGCGGTCGGCGAGCGGGCGATCACCCACACCGGCCACATCGACATGATGGCGGCGACCCAGCCCTTCATCTCGGGGGCGATCTCGAAGACGGTCAACCTGCCCCAGACGGCGACGGTGGAGGACATCGCCGACGCCTACACGCGCGGCTGGAAGGGCGGCCTCAAGGCGCTGGCGATCTACCGCGACGGCTCGAAGACAGCGCAGGCGCTGCGCACCGACGCTCAGGAGGAAAAGGGCGCCGAGGCCGAGGCCCTCGTCGCTCCCCCCGAGCGCAAGCGGATGCCGAAGACGCGCGAGTCGATCACCCACAAGTTCTCGATCGCCGGCCACGAGGGATACATCACCGCCGGCAAGTACGAGGATGGCTCGGTCGGAGAGATCTTCCTCACTGACATCGGCAAGGAGGGATCGACCATGCGCGGGCTGCTCAACGCCTTCGCCACCGCGATCTCGATCGGCCTCCAGTACGGCGTGCCCCTGGAGACCTTCGTGCGCAAGTTCAGCTACATGCGCTTCGAGCCGGAGGGGATCACCGGCAACCCCGAGATCCCCTTCGCCAAGTCGATGCCCGACTACATCATGCGCTGGGTCGCGAGCCGCTTCATCGAGGACACCGAAACGCTGGAGGACCTCGGCATCCTCACCACCGAGGTGCGGGCCAAGCGCGACGCCGAGACGACCCAGCTCGGGCTCGGCATCGACACCGGCGACACCGCCGGCCCGGCCAACGGCGGCGGCAACGGCCACTCCAAGCCAGGCAACGGCAACGGCGCCGAGAAGGCGAAGGCCAGCGGTGGCGAGGCGGTCCCGGCCTCGGCGGCCTTCACCGAAACCCCACCGGTGGTCCCGGCCAAGATGTCCGGCCTCGACCTCGGCCCAGCCTGCGAGCAGTGCGGCGGCATGATGCAGCGCACGGGCTCCTGCTACACCTGCTCGTCCTGCGGCAACAACACCGGCTGCGGCTGAGGGCGTATAGCCGGGGCATGGCCGCGCCCGCGGCTGCGCGCCGTTCAGAGCACTGTCGCTCCGCCGCGTGCACGCCCCTGCTTGGCTCTACGCCCTCAGGGCGTTAATTCAGAATGACCTCGGCGTCGTGGCGCGGGGTCTCGGTGATCGCGCGGCGGAAGACGCGCTCGGGCTTGGGATTGGCGGGGAGGATGCGGTGGCGCTTGAGCAGCTCCTCGAGGACGACGGCCATCTCGAACTGGGCGAAGGAGGCGCCGAGGCAGCGGCGGACGCCACCGCCGAAGGGGATCCAGGAGTAGGTGCCGGGTGGGTTCTCGAGGAAGCGCTCCGGGAGGAAGCGGTCCGGTTCGGGGTAGACCTCGGGGTTGCGGTGGGCGAGGTAGACGCAGGGGGCCACCGAGACGCCGGCCGGCAGCTCGTGGCCCCCAATCTCGACCGGCTCGGTGAGTCGGCGCAGGACGATCGAGATCACAGGGCGCAGGCGCAGCGTCTCCTGGATCGTCGCCGTCATGTACTCGCCGGTGCCCTCCTTGACCTCGGCGCGCAGCCGTTCGAGCTTGTCCGGGTGGCGAGCAAGGCGCTCCGCGGCCCAGGCGAGCGACGTCGCCGTCGTCTCGTGGCCGGCGACGAGCAGGGTGAGCAGCTCGTCGCGCATCTCCTCGTCGCTCATCGGGCTGCCGTCCTCGTGGCGGGCCTCGATCAGCATCGAGAGCACGTCGTCGCGCTCCTCGAGGTCGGCCGCGCGGCGGCGCTCGGCGATCTCGGCGTAGATCAACGCATCGACGCGGTCGATGCGGCGCCGGAAGGGGCCGAGCCCGCGGACCCGTCCGGGCCCGACCAGCAGGACCGGGAGGAGCAGGCGTGGATTGGTGGTGAGATCGAGGAAGTCGCGCAGCGCCCCGCGCAGCTCGCGCATCCTCCCCCCCTCGCGCACGCCGAAGACGGTGCGCAGGATGATCTCCAGCGTCATCGCCTGCATCCGCGGGCGCAGCTTGTGGGGGACGCCGGTGGGCCAGCCCTCGATCTCCCGCTCGGCGATCTCCCGCATCGTCGCCTCGTAGCCCTGCATCCGCTCGCCGTGGAAGGGCGGCAGCAGGAGCTTGCGCTGGCTCATGTGCGGCTTCTCGTCGAGGACGAGGACCGAGTTGCGGCCGAGGATCGGGGCGAGGATCTGATTGCCCTCGCCGGCGTGGAAGACGCGCGGGTCGCCGGTGAAGACCTGCTTGATCGCCGCCGGGTCGGCGAGTATCACCCAGGTCCCCTCGTGGGCGAGGCGAATCGTGAAGACGTCGCCGTAACGGTCCTGGCAGGAGTAGAGCATGCGCCGCGCCTGGCGCGACCAGATCGCGGTCTGGATCGGCACCGGCAGCGGCGGGCCGGGCGGAAGCCGTCGCTCCACTGGCCGGGTCGCCGGCCGGGGAGCGGTTGTGGTCGCTGCCTCCATCGCCTTGCATCGAGGCTAGTACGTGCCCCCACCCCACGTGTGAGATACGTCTCAGAGGAATCGCGTAGCCTGCCGCCCCGTGCCGCCACCGCGACTCCCTTCCCATCTGGAGCACCGGATCGTTCGCAGGGCCTGCGGGATGAAGCCGAGCACCCAGCGCAGGCTGGCGGGGCCGCCGGCGCGGCTCGACGGCCAGGAGCTCGCGCCCGACATCCACATGCTGCTCTGGCTGGCGAAGCGGGCGGGCGAGACCTCGCTGGTGGAGGGGCGAACGGTCGAGCAGGCGCGGGCCGAGAACCTGGAGGGAGTGCCGGCGATCAGCGGGCCGCCGCGGCCGATGGCGCGGGTGGAGGACCTGACTATCCCGGGGCCGGCCGGTGAGATCGCGGCTCGCTTCTACGTCGCACACGGAGCACCGCCCGCGCCGGGGCCGCTGCTCGTCTACTACCACGGCGGCGGCTGGGTGATCGGCGACCTCGACACCCACGACGGGGTTTGCCGCTTCCTCGCCGAGTTCAGCGGCTGCCGGGTGCTCTCGATCGAGTACCGCCTTGCCCCGGAGCACCCCTTCCCCGCCGCGGTCGAAGACGCGATGGCCGCCTTCGTCTGGTCGGCGGAGCAGGCGGCCGAGCTGGGCGCCGACCCGGCCCGCATCGCGGTCGGCGGCGACAGCGCCGGCGGCAACCTCTCCGCCGGGGTCTGCCTGCAGGCGCGCGACGCCGGCGGACCGCGGCCGGCGATGCAGCTGCTGCTCTACCCGGCCACCGACGTGGTCGGCGGCCATGCCTCGCGCGACATCTTTGCCGAGGGATTCCTGCTGACCCGGAGCGACATGGAGTGGTTCGAAAGCCGCTACCTGCCCGAGGGCGTCGACGGAGAGGACCCGCGGGCCTCGATGATGCGCGCTGCCAACGTCGCCGACCTGGCGCCGGCCTACGTCGCCACCGCCGGCTTCGACCCGCTGCGCGACGAGGGAGAGATCTACGCGGAACGGATGCGCGAGGCCGGCGTCAAGGTCGCGCTGAAGCGCTACCGCGGCCTGATCCACGGCTTCGCCAACCTGACTGCGGTCTGCCCCAACGCCAGGGCCGCGATGATGGAGATCTCCGGCGCGCTCCGCATGGGCTTGAGCTGATCGCTGATACCCCTAGGGGGTATGCCATACTGGTCGGCGATGGCTGCATCGACTGAGGCGACCCACGGCTACACAGAAAACCGCGACGCAGTGCTCAAGCGCCTGCGCCGAATCGAGGGGCAGGTCCGAGGGGTCGAGAAGATGGTCGAGGAGAACCGCTACTGCATCGACGTCGTCACCCAGGTGACCGCGATCCAGGCAGCCCTCGACAAGGTCGCCCTGGAGCTGCTCTCCGACCACGCCGCGCACTGTGTAATGGAGGCTCCCGAGAAGGAGCGACCGGATCGGACGAATGAGTTGATGGACGCCGTTCGCCGCCTTCTCCGACACGGCTAGCGCCAGAGGCCGTAGGGCCAAGCCGTCCAAACGTGGCGTGCTTCTGCACGCGAGCGACCGAGGACGCCGGAATGCGCCGGCCCTACGGCCTCTGGCTACTCGTACTGGAGGGACTCCAACACGTCGAGGCGCGAAGCGCGGCGGGCCGGCGGGATCGCGGCCAGCACGCCGATGAAGGCGGCGAAGACGAGTAGGCCGAGCAGCGACCCCACCGGATAGGAGAGCGTGAAGCCTTCGTCCTTGAGCGGCTGGGCGATCAGCGCCGCGAAGACGATGCCGAGGGCCATGCCGAGGATCGCACCGATCAGGGCCGTGATCACCGCCTCGTAGCGGATCATCGAGCGCACCTGGCGCCGCGACATGCCGATTGCCCGCAGCATCCCCAGCTCCCGCGTCCGTTCGTGGATCGAGAGCGCCAGCGTGTTGGCGATCCCGAAGAGCGAGATCACGATCGCGAGGAGGAGCAGCGCGTAGACGAGGTTGACCAGCTGGTCGACCTGTTCTTCGCGGCTTTCCTTCAGTTCCTGCTGGTTCATCACTTCGGCGACCGGGAACGCCCTTTCGACCAAGGCCGTGAGCGCCGCCTGGACCTCGACGGCGTCGGCGCCCGGCGCCGTCTCGACGAAATCGATCGTGTCCTGGCTCTGGCCGAACTCGCGGGCGAGGGCAGCCTGGGTGATCAGGACGCTGCCGAAGACGCCGAGCTTGGCGTCGAACTCGCCCACGACCTCGAAGCTCGGCCGGTGCCGTGTCTGGCTGAGCAGGCGGAAGCGATCGCCGACCTCGAGCCCATGGCCGGAGGCAAAGGAGTTGGAGAGGATCGCCTGCCCGTCGCGCAGGCGGCGCAGGGTCGCCGGCCCACCCTCCTTCCATTCGACGTCGACCGCCTTTTCAACGTCGCGGCTCGGGGCGGAGACCTGCGCACCGGCACCGCCGTCGACCAGCTTCGCCTGCGCCGAGCGGATCGTCGCCACCGCGTCCACCCCGGGAACCTTCGTCGCCGCGAGCGCCGCCCCGTTCGGGATCGGCGAGAAGCCGTCGCTGTTCTGGATCACCAGGCCACCGGCGAAGTTGTCGTCGACGACCTGCGCGACCGAGCTCTTCAGCCCGGCGGCAAAGACGGTGACGAAGGCGACCACGGTGAGGCCGATCATCAGCGCCGCGGCGGTCACCGCCGTGCGGCTCGGGTTGCGCTGCGCGTTCTCGCGCGCCAGCCTGCCGATCAACCTGCGCAACCGCTCCAGCGGCCAGCCGGCGACCGTGGCGAGGGGCGGCACCAGACGCGGGCTGAAGAGCGAGACGGCGAAGACGATGGCGACAGCGCCGCCGCCGATCAGGCCCGCGGCCGTGCCCGCCGAGGCACTGCCGAAAAGGCCGATCAGGATCATCGCCAGGCCGACGGCGCCGAGCAGCACCGAGGCGACGATGCCGATCAAGCGACGGCGGCGGGAGGGCGGTGCTGCGACCGCGTGCAGGGCGGCGATCGGCGGCACCCGCGTCGAGCGCACGGCCGGCACCAGCGAAGAGAGCACGGTGACGAGGATCCCGATCAGCAGCGAGACGACGATCGTCCGCGTTTCCATCACCAGGCTCGTGGTGGGGAGATCGATTTCGAAGGCTTCGAGCAGGGTGTTAAGGAGCTTGGCGATGACGAAGCCGCCGCCGATGCCGACGACGGCGCCGACCACCCCGATCGCCAGGGCCTCGACGACGACGTCGCCGAGGATCTGCCGCCGCGAGGCGCCGAGCGTGCGCAGCATGCCGAACTCGGTCACCCGCTGGGCGACCGTGATCGAGAAGGTGTTGAAGATCAGGAAGGAGCCGACGAGGACGGCGATGAAGCCGAAGACGAGCAGGAAGATCTGCAGGAAGCTGAGGTTTTCGCGGATTTCCTCGGAGCCGCGATCGGCGTTTTCCTCCGCCGTCTCCACCGTTACCCCGGGGGGCATCTGTCGGGCGATCCTCCGCTTCAGGGTCGTCGCCGAGACGCCCTTGTCGGCCGCGACCGAGATCTGGTCGAAGCGCCCGACCTTGTGGGTGAGGCGCTGCGCGACCGGCAGCGTCACCTGGGCGATGCTGGCGCCGCCGAACGAGGCGCCGCCCAGGCGGGTGAAGCCGACCAGCTCAAAGGAGCGCGCGCTGCCCTGGCCGATCAACCTGATCCTTTCGCCCATCTTCAGGTCGGAGCTTTCCGCCGCCGCCTTGTCGATCGAGGCTTCGGTCGGGCCGCGCGGCTGGTGGCCTTCGATGTAGGTCAGCGACTCGAGGCCGTCGGGCAGGTTCGAGGAGATGAACTTCGGCGCGAATTTGTTGCCGATCTTCTCGCCCTCGGAGTCGAAGAAGCCGCCCGGCGTGAAGATCGCCCCGGCGGCGAGCCTCACCCCCGGCGTTTTCTGCACCCGCGGCAGCAGCGAGGCGCCGATCGTCGGGATTTCGCCGTTTTCCTGTTTGACCGGGTTCTCGGCGCTGATCACGACGCTGGTGCCCTTCAGCGACTCGTCGAAGATTTCGTCGAAGGCGGCGAAGATCGTGTCGGTCAGGACATAGGAGCCGGCGACGAAGGCGACCCCGATGACGACCGCGAGGGTCGTCGCCAGCGCGCGCGCCTTGCGCGCCCAGAGGCTTTTGAGCGCGAGGCTAGTCAACCCGCTTCATCAGCTCGATCACGTCGTCGGCCGAGCCGGGGGCGTCGTCGTGGACGATCCGCCCGTCGCGGAGCGTGATCAAGCGGTCGGCATGGGCGGCAGCGGCGGGATCGTGGGTGACCATGATCACCGTCTGGCCGAACTCGTCGACGGCCTGGCGCAGCAGCCGCAGCACGTCCTCGCTCGCTTTGGAGTCGAGGTTGCCGGTGGGCTCGTCGGCGAAGACGACGGCCGGTTTGGAGAGCAGCGCCCGGGCGACCGCGACGCGCTGCTGCTGGCCGCCGGAGAGCTCGGAGGGACGATGGGTGCGCCGGTCCTCGAGCCCCACCGTGCGGATCAGCTGGTCGAGCCACGCCTTGTCGGGCTTGCGTCCCGCGATCGAGAGCGGCAGGGTCAGGTTCTCCTCGGCGGTGAGCACCGGCAGCAGGTTGAAGAACTGGAAGACGAAGCCGAGCTTCTCGCGACGCAGCTTGGTCAGCTCGCCGTCGTCGAGGTCGGTGATCTCCTGGCCGTCGAGGACGACGGTCCCCGACGTCGGGTTGTCGAGCCCGGCGAGGATGTGCATCAGGGTCGACTTGCCCGACCCCGACGGTCCCATGATCGCGGTGAACCGACCGCGCTCGAAGCCTGTGCTGACCTCGACCAGGGCGTCTACCGCCGCCGCCCCCTCGCCGTAGCGGCGCGAGACGCCAGTTGCCGTGACCACCTGCCCGTCCTGGCCGTTCAAATCGCTCATGACCTCACCGTATCTAGACATGGATAGCCGCCTCGATCGTTCTCAAACGTGATCTCAGTCACCCGGGATCTCGCGGACCATCGTCGCGGAAAAACCGGAGCGGGCGACGGTGAGGCGACCGGCGCCCAGGATCGGCGCGGTCACCGATCCCGTCCAGGCGGTCGAGCCGTCGGGGTTCCGCTGGAAGGCGCCGTCGCCCTGGAAGGGCTTGGGCGGGCGAACCGTGGCCGTGGCGAGCGAGGAATCGAAGAGGAAGGTGCGGACGCGCGCCACCTTTCCCAGCCCACGCGAGACGCGCATCGCCCCGCGGCGTTCGTCGGTCCAGGCGAAGAAGTAGACGTAGCCCTGGCCGGCGGGGGGCCTGGCGCCTATCGCCCGGAAGGCGCGCCGTTTGCGCGGCCCGTACACGGTCAGGGTGGCTGTTTCGGTTTCTTCGGCTTCTTCTTCCTCGATCTCGGGGCCGCGACGGCCGGGTGGCGACGGTCGCCTGCCGCACCCCCCTGCTTCGCCCCGGATGTAGGCGTGTCCCCTCACCCGATTCGCTCGCAGCCTCACGTAGTTCCGCTCGCCGGCGAAGGCGATCGTCCCGGCGAAGTCTCCGGCCTTCCCTTCGATTTCTTCCCTGCACGGGTCGTGCGCCACCGCGTCCGGCTCGAAGGCAACGGAGATCCGGCCCAGGGACCCGAACCGGGCATCCAGGTCCCCGTCCGCCGAGACCTTGCCGCGGACGCGGTAGATCGCGAACTGCCCGCCGCGCGACAGCGTCAGGACCACCTCCCGGCCGAAGGTTTCGACCGAAGCACGAAAGCCGTTCGCCGAGGTCAGCTTGAACTGGACGGAGGCGTGGGAGGCCCTGGCGTCGCTGGAAGGCACAGCGGCCGCCGAGCTCACCGGGATGAAAGCGGCGGCGAGAGCGAGGAGGACCGGGGACGCGCGACGCATCGTGGCCGAGAGACTAGCCTGCCCTCGGATGGCGCTGGCGGATGAATTCGACGGGTTCCTGATCGACCTGGACGGGGTCGTCTGGGTTGGCAGCGAACCGGTTCCCGGGGCGGCGGAGGCACTGCGCAGGCTGCTCGATGGCGGCAAGCCGATCGTCTTCGTCACCAACAACCCCGCCCGGCCGCCCGCTGCCTATGTCGAACGGCTGCGGGAGAGGGGAATCCCGGCCGCGGACGGAATGGTGGTCACGGCGGGAACGTCGACCGCTCGCCTCGCGGCCGAGCGCGTCGGCACCGGCCGCACCGCGTTCGCGATCGGGGCGCCCGCCTTCAGGGACTCGGTCGCCGGGGCCGGGTTGGAGCTGGTGGAGGGCGAGGCGGGACGGGACGCAGACGCCGTGCTCGTCTCCGGTCATCGCGACTTCGACTACGACGAGCTCCTGACCGCAACGCTGGCGCTGCAGCGCGGCGCCGCGCTCTTCGCCACCAGCCGCGACCCGACACTGCCGATGCCGAGGGGCGCCTGGCCCGGCACGGGCGCCGTGCTGGCCGCCGTGGAGACCGCCTCCGGCGCCCGGGCCGAGATCGGCGGCAAGCCCGAGCCGCACCTCTTCGAGCAGGCGCGCGATCTGATCTCCGGCGCCGAGCGAGTGGCAATGGTCGGCGACCGGATCTCCTCCGACGTCGAGGGGGGCAAGAGGGCAGGGCTGGCAACGATCCTCGTCCTCACGGGTGCCTGCTCGCGGGCAGAGGCGGAAAGCGCAGACCCGCAGCCCGACCACGTCCTCGACGACCTCTCCGGGCTGCTGCGATGAGCGAGGGCTCGGCGCCCACGGTCCCCCGCCCGGGGATCGCCTTCGCCGGCGTCTTCGCCGTCACCTTCTGCGGCTTGGTCGCGGTCGGGGCGGTGCTGCCGGTGCTGCCGCGCTTCGTGCATGGCCCACTCGACGCAGGCAACGTCTCGGTCGGCGTGGTGATCGGCTCCTACGCGATCACCGGCCTGCTGCTGCGCCCCTTCGCCGGTCGCCTCGCCGATCATCGCGGTCGCAAGCCGACTGTCCTGCTCGGCTCGTTCCTGGTCGCGATCGGGGGGTTCATGTACCTGCTGCCGCTCGGCGTGCCTGGCCTGATCGCGGCGCGGCTCGTGCTCGGCGCCGGCGAGGGGACCGTGTTCACCGCCAGCTCGGCCTGGGTCGTCGACCTGGCCCCGCCCGACCGGCGCGGGCGGGTGATCGGCCTCTACGGACTCTCGGTCTGGGCCGGGCTCAGCATCGGGCCGCTGATCGGCGAGCTGATCCTGCACGCCTCCAGCTACACCCTGGTCTGGGTCTTCGCCGGCGCCGCGCCGCTGCTCGGCGCGGTGATTGCAACGCGCCTGCCCGATCCCTTCCACCCCGCCCCGCCCCTCGAGGAGGAACACCACTCGCTGATCGAGCGCGAGGCGATCCGGCCCGGCGCCGCCCTCGCTCTAGCTTCGATCGGCTATGCGACGGTCGCCGCCTTCGTCGTCCTGCACCTCGATTCGCGCGGCGTCGGCCACGGCGCCACCGTCTTCGGCGCCTTCGCGACGATGGTGGTGCTGACCCGCCTGGTCGGCGGCGACCTCCCCGACCGGGTCGGCCCAGCGCGGGTGGCGGCGGCGGCGGCCACGGTCGAGGCGATCGGCCTGACCACGATGGCCACCGCCCACAGCCTCCCGGTGGCGCTGGCGGGCGCGCTGGCGATGGGCGCGGCCTTCTCGCTCCTCTACCCCTCGCTCTCGCTGATCGTCGTCAGCCGCGTCTCCGACCGCCGGCGAGGTGCGGCCCTCGGCACCTTCACCGCCTTCTTCGACGCCGGCGTCGGCTTCGGCGCCCCACTCGCCGGCGCAGCGGCTGCTCTGACCAGCTACGAGGGCGCCTTCCTCCTCGCCGCCGCCATAGCCCTCGTCTCCGCCACCACCATCGTCCTCGCCATCGCCCCCCGCGGCCGGGCCCTCCTGGCCGCCCGCTGACCTCGATGGGGTCGATTTCCACCGCATAGGTGGGTTTTCAGGCCATCGGCGGGCGGATTCAGCGTTTGGCGATGAGGAGGGACTGGGCGGCCCGGCCGATGCGGCCTCGCTGGTCGGAGAGAACCGACTCGGCGGTGCCGATGCCGCTGGGCAGGGGACGCGAGACGGCGTCGACGCAGACCCACTCGCCCTCGGGCATGCGCTCGAAATGGACGCTGAGGTCGACGTTGATGAAGACGTACTCGCGGTAGTCCAGCACCGCGCTGATCCCGTTCCCCACGTCCGCGGCGACGAGGGCCCGCTGCAGCGGCGTCGGCTCCTCCCCCTCGACCAGCGGCTGCCGCATCCGCATCCAAACGGTCGCCGGCCCCGGCTCCAAGAACGCGCCAGCCACTGCCTTCCACTCCATGGCCGTGTGGTATCCGACCTCCTGCCCAGTAGGAAAGAACTCCGGAGTCCACCCTTCCTCCGGCCCCGCCGGCCCCGGCGCTTCGTCCACCACCCCCTCCGGCAGCTCCAGCTCCGCGGCCCGCAGCAACCAAGCCGAAGCCCGCATCAGCTCCCCATCCTCACTCGAGAGCGACGCCTCGACGAGCTGCACCTTCTTCCCCGGACGCAGGATCCGGGTCTCGATGCGCACCGGCCCAATCGGCACCGGCCGCAAAATCTCAAAGGTGATCCTCCCCACCTGAAACTCCCCACCCTCGTCGAGAGCCTCAAGCTCCCGACCAAGCAGGGCGGACGGCGGCCCCGCATGCTGAGCCCCCGGATCCCACGGCCCCCGCGTCAGCTCCGTGGCAACGTACTGATCGCCACTCCGCTCGTAGAAAGCATTCATCGTGCGGCATCGTAAGGGGCGGCGGGGGTCGCCTCGACAGTGCCTCCCCCAGCACCGCAGGGTGATTCCCTGCCCCGAAGGGGCACCTCGTCAACCCCGCCCCCGGCGGGGTTCAGGCACTGTCGAGGCGACCCCCGCCGCCCTCTACCATCCCCCAATGGAGAAGACCAGGAAGACCGATCAAGAGTGGCGCGACCAGCTCACGCCCGAGCAGTACGAGGTAACCCGCAACGCCGGCACCGAGCGAGCCTTCACCGGCCCCTACGTGGACGAGAAGACCGAAGGCATGTACCGCTGCGTCTGCTGCGGCACCGAGCTCTTCTCCTCGGACACGAAGTTCGACTCCGGCACCGGCTGGCCCAGCTTCACCGAGCCGGTCAACCTCGAGCACGTGGAGCTGCGTCCCGACAACAGCCTCTTCATGCGCCGCACCGAGGTCGTCTGCAAGCACTGCGACGCCCACCTCGGCCACGTCTTCGACGACGGCCCAGGGCCGGGCGGCCAGCGCTACTGCATCAACGGCTGCGCGCTGGAGCTGAAGCCCGCCGACGACGCGGCGGGCTAGGCCTAGCCGCCGGCGCCCAGGTAGCTGAACTTCACCGCGAGGGCGACCGCCTCGGTACGCGTGTCCACCTCGAGCTTGGCGATCGCGTTGCGCACGTGGGTGTGCACGGTCGCCGGGCTGAGCTGGAGCCGCTCGGCGATCGCTTTCACCCGCAGGCCCTCGGCCAGCAGCTCGAGGATCTGGCGCTCGCGCGGTGAGAGGTCGAGCAGCTTCTCCACCTCCGAGGGCTTGCCGCCGGCGAAGTCGCCGCCGAGGAAGGTGCCACCCCCGGTCACCGCTTTCACCGCCCGTGCGATGTCCTCGGCCGGGGCCGACTTGAGCACGTAGCCCGAAGCGCCCGCTCGCAGCGCCAGGGCCAACAGGTCGGGCTGGGCGTGGGCGGTGAAGATGATCACCTTGGTCCGCGGGCGTGCCTTGAGGACCTCCTTGGTCGCCTCGATACCGTCGCGCTTGGGCAGCTCGACGTCGATGATGAGGACGTCGGGCTCGAGTTCCTTGACCACATCGACGACGTCGCGCCCGTTCCCGGCCTCGCCAACGATCTCGACGATGTTCGAGTTCGCCATGCGGGCCTTGATCGCCTCGCGGACTATCTCGTGGTCGTCGCAGAGGACGACCCGCTTTGCGTCACGCACGCTAGTACTCATCGGGAAATCTCACGCTCCGCTTTAGACGCAAAGGATCAAGGGGTGCAGGCTTGCACGCACCCCGTTCATGCTGCACCGATCTTTTCAGGCGAACCATATGAATGCAAAATAGTGGGTAGCGTGAAACTGCCTTCCCGCTCCTGACGATTCTCAATCAGGGCGATCATCGTGCGCGCCACGGCCACCGCCGTGCCGTTGAGCGTGTGCACCGCCTCTGGGGGTTCGCCCTCCCCGGGTCGATACCTACAGCCGAGGCGTCGCGCCTGGTAGTCGGTCGTGTTCGAGCAGGACGTCAACTCACGGTAGCGAGCCTGGCTGGGAATCCACGCCTCGCAGTCGTACTTCTTCGCCGCGGGGGCGCCGAGATCGCCGGCGGCGACGTTGACGACGCGGTAGGGGATCTCGAGCTGGGAGAGGATGCGCTCCTCGATCGAGAGCAGCCGCTCGTGCTCGGCCGCCGACTGCGACGGCTCGACGAACGAGAACATCTCGACCTTGTCGAACTGGTGGACGCGGAAGATGCCTCGTGTGTCGCG
Source organism: uncultured Solirubrobacterales bacterium (assembly GCA_963712595.1). Classification (GTDB taxonomy): domain Bacteria; phylum Actinomycetota; class Thermoleophilia; order Solirubrobacterales; family 70-9; genus VRUE01. The sequence continues at coordinate 41,856 of CAVQIM010000005.1, read as the reverse complement.
GCCGGCCGCGCCGGCCTCGCGGCGGAAGCAGGTCGAGAGGCCGGCGTAGCGCAGAGGCAGCTGCTCGGCCTCGAGGATCTGGTCGGCGTGCATGCCGGCGAGCGAGACCTCGGATGTGCCGACGAGGAAGAGCTCGTCCTTGGGTATCTCGTAGATCTGGTCGCGGTCGCCCGGCAGGAAGCCGGTGCCGTAGAGCGCCTCTTCGCGGACGAGCACCGGCGGCACCACGGGCTCGTGCCCTTCGCCGCGCACGAGGTCGATCGCGAAGCGAATCAGCGCCAGCTCGAGCAGCACCAGGTCACCTTTCAGGTAGGCGAAGCGGGAGCCGGAGACCCTCGCCCCCGCCTCCATGTCGATCAGGCCCAGCTCAGAGCCGATCTCGAGGTGATCGCGCGGCTCGAAGTCGAAGGACGGGCGCTCGCCCTCCTCACGCAGGACGACGGCGTCCTCCTCGCTCATCCCTTCGGGCGCATCGGGGTCGGGCAGGTTGGGCAGGGCGATGGCGATCTGGCCGAGCTCGGCTTCGACCCGCTCCAGCTCCGCCTTGCCCGACTCGATCGTCTCCTTCAAGCCCTGAACGGCGCTCATCTGCTCCGCCGCGTCTTCGCCGCGCTGCTTCGCCTCGCCGATCTGTTTGGAGAGCGCCTTGCGCTCGGCCTGAGCCCCCTCGATCTCGGGCAGCAGCTGGCGCCGGCGCGCGTCGAGGGTGAGCAGCTCATCGATCTGCTCGGCAGCGCCGCGGCGGGCCAGCGCTGCCTTGACCCGCTCAGGATCGGAGCGGATCAGCTTCAGGTCAAGCATTGCGCCGGCCCGTTAGGGCGAAGCCTCACCGGGACGAGGCGATTCTTCCGCTTCGGTCCCCGCGTACTTGGCGACGAAGCGGGCGACGGCTTCGGCCTCGTCACCGACCACGATGTTCTGGGGCATGATCGCCCCCGAGAAGCCACCGTTCTGAATCGCGAAGAGTGCATCGTCGTAGGTCTCGGTTCGCTGATCGAGGTTAGGCCCCTGCGTGCGCAGGCCGCGATTGCCGCTGCCCTGGGTTCCGGCAGCACCGAGGGTGTGGCAGCCGGAGCAGTGGGTGGCGAAGAGCACCGCGCCGGCGTGCTCGGGCTCGTCGCTGGAGACAGCGATGTCTTCCTGGCCGAAGCCGCAGGCGGCAAGGCAGAGGGCCGCGATCAGGGCCAGAGCTGTAGCTAGGGCTGGACGCACGGGCGGGCATCATATTGTCTGGCCTAGATGCCGGACGGTCCGCTCGACCCCGCCAGTTTCCGCGCCGCGATGGCGACGCTGCCAACCGGCGTCACCGTGGTCAGCGCCGGCGGCCCCGACGGCCCGGCCGGAGCCACGGCCAACGCGGTCTGCTCGCTCTCGATCGAGCCGATGCTGATGCTCGCCTGCCTCGACCGCGGCTCGCGCACGCTGCTGGCGGTGCAGGCGGCCAACCACTTCGGGATCAGCGTCCTGCACGCCGGCCAGGAGGAGATCGCCCGCTCCTTCGCCACCAAGGCCCCGGCCGCGGAGAAGTGGGCCGGCGTCTCCTGGAGCGAGCGCGACGGGATCCCCGCGATCGACGACTCCCTCGCCTGGATCGCCTGCGAGCTGCGCGACGTGATCTCCGGCGGCGACCATGTGATCGTCACCGGCGAGGTCCGCGACCTGGCAGCCGGAGAGGGCAACCCACTCGTCTTCAGCGCCGGCGGGTACCGGCCACTGGGCTGACGAAGGTCCAAGCAACGGCATCGTGCCCGGAATGGTTTCCATGCACATAGTGTGAAAAGGAATCTTGACTGCCCATCACCAGCATGAGAGGGTCGGCCCGATGCGCAGGAGAAACACCCCTCGGAGCAAGGCGGCCTGCGATCGAAACTCCCACCTCGCCGCGCTTGTCGGTGCCGTGCTCATCTTCAAGGCGGGGCGTCGCCTTGGCTCGCACACGAGTCCCCCCGCAACGCAGCCGCCGGTCGCGCCAACGCCGCCCAAGCGGACCAAGCTCGGGGACTTCGCGCACTGGTTCACCTGGCCGATTCGCGTGGAGGATCAGGAGAAGAGAAAGCTCGAAGAAAGCCCGCCCCCACCCGAGCCACCGAAAGACGCCTGCAAGAAGCGCATCGGCTGCCTGACGGTCTGCTGCGGAGATGAGGAGGCCGATGCCACCGACGACAAAGAAGAGGACAAAGAGGAAGGCGACGAAGGCGGCCTGAGCGGGATCGTCGTCAAGGTGCTGGGGGCGATCGCGGCGGGCGTGGGCGTTACCGGAGCGGTCGTCGTGGTTGGCGCGATGATCTTCTGGGCCCGCTTCGAAGCGATGGGCGTGCCGCCGATCCAAGCGGTGACGGCGATACCCAGGACCGAGCTGCTGGTGCAGGGCGGACAGGAAATGGTCATCTTCGTCCTGATCGCCCTTGCCGCGACGCTCCTGATCGCCCTTGCCGACCCGAAAGGGATCATCACCCGCGGCACGCTCTTCGTGCTCGGCGGTCTCCTCGCCGGCGCGATCGTCTACACGCTTTGGACCACCCTGCCCTGGTGGTGCGTCCTGGTCCTCATCGCCCTGGCCTCGGGCCTGGCGCTGGCGTCGATCGGAGTGGGCTTCGCCACGAAGCAGAAGCTGCTGCCGCTGCTGGTCAGCGTCTTCATCGCCACCTTCTTCTTCTCGGCCAGCTGTGCCTTCCTGATCGTCGAGACCCAGCACTACGCGCAGGCGATCGCGATCCAGTTCGGGCCGAAGGCAGAAGGCGACAAAGGGCTCACCGGCATCTACGTCACCGTCACGGATAAAACGATCTTCTTCGCCCGGCCCGACCAAGACGACGAAGGAGCCACCGGGCTGTACGAGATTCCCCGCGCCGAAGCCACCACCTACGCGGTCGGGCCGCTCGAGCCGATCGAAAAGGACGGCGCCAAGCCGGTCGAGGAAAGAGGCGCCGCCCTGCTCAAGCGCCTCAAGGAAGACGCGGAGAACTTCGCCCCCCCGGAAGCCAAGACGGAAGAGGCGGAAAAAGAAGCCGAAGCGACTGCGGGCAAATAGCTTCGCGGTGAAGCCCGAGCTAGAGGGCGCAGCCGCTGGCGATCGCCAGCGCCCGGCAGACCTCCTGCATGCGTTTGCCGGCGAGGGAGGTGATCGGGTCACTAAGGCGAGATTGCGAGACGGTGCGCAGATTGTCGAGGCTCACGACGCATTCATCGGGCATGCCGTCGGCGGAGCCAAGACGAACCTCGCTGGGGATGCCACGAATCGTCCTCGTCAGATACGCAACGGTGACATTGCGCATAACCGGAATCGCCTCGCCACGAGTCAGGACAAGGACTGGCCGTCGCTTCTCGTCCGGGAGCTCGGCCCAGCATATGTCCCCCCTTCTCACCATGGCTCCTCTTCGACCGCTTCCCGAGCACTCGCCTCGGCCCAGGCGACTTCCTCATCGGTCTGGGGAATCCGTTCGTACCCCTCCCTGATCTGCCGGTCGATCTCCGCCTCGGCCTCGTCGTAGAGGTAGGCCTCGATCGCGTCGCGGATCAGCGCTGAGCGCGAACGACCCTCCCGTGCCGCTCGCTCGTCAAGTCGCTGCAGCAACGACTGCGTCAACTGCACCAGCGTCTGCGTTCGCTGCGTTCGCTCCACCGGCCATATGGTATCCAATGATGCCGTTGCCACTGCCTGCCTAAGGCTGCAGCTCTCAATTCTCTCCCCACCCAGCGGGCGCCGACCCGGCGCTCAGGTCACGCGGTGGCAGACGGCCTCGACGTTGTTGCCGTCGGGGTCGAGGACGAAGGCGCCGTAGTAGCCGGGGTGGTAGATCGGGCGCGGGCCCGGAGCGCCGTTGTCGGTCCCGCCAGCCTCCAAGGCGGCGGCGTGGAAAGCATCGACCAGCTCCGGGTGCGGGCGCCGAAACAGACGTGGGCGCCGCTGACCGCCGGGCGCCCGCGCGAGCCGATCCAGAAAGAAGGGCTTCGGCCCGTGCTCGGTGTCCTTGCCGAAGCCGGCAGCTCCCTCGAACTCCATCAGCAACCCGATCCCGAGCGGCTCGAGCGCCCCTTCGTAGAACGCCTTGCTGCGCTCGAAATCGCTCACCTCGATGCCGACGTGGTCGAGCATGGCCGGAGCCTACTGTTGCCGCCCGGTACCTGGTTGCGGAGGCGCTAGAAAGCCGCGCTGGTGCCCGCGGCGCGCAGGGCGAGGAAGAGGATCACGCCGCAGCTGACGGCCATGATCCCCATCTCACGGCGGACGATGGCGAGGGCGAGGGATTGCTGGGCGTCGCCCGAGAGGGATTCGAAGTCGACGTCGCCCAGCTCGCGTTCGGCGGCGCCGCCGCGGGCACCCTCGGCGAGGAGGGAGACGACGAGGGGGAGGGCGCCGTAGAGATAGTGGAGATCGTCGTCGGGTTTGTGACCGGTGAAGACGAGCAGTCCGCCGAGCATCGCCTGCACGAAGACGGCCGCCTGGGCGGCGCGCAGCAAATACCAGAACGGGATCGAGGGGCGATCGCGGAACCAGGCGACTCCGCCGACCGCGAAGGCGATGAGGTTGAGGCCGATCAGGGCGCAGCCGACGACGAGGTGGACGACGACCACGCTATTTCCTCCTAAGAGGGTCGGGATTCGGCTTGCTGATGCGGAAAATCACTATGTAGCAATTTGTCACAAGGTGGGTGTATAAAGGCGGCTGCGTGCGTTGAGGCGAGGCGATTGGCGCCCCGTCGCCGCCCGCGCAATCGAGTTCCCCAGTGCTGAAGAGCTACCTGCCGATTCTCGTCTTCGCCTTCCTCGGCGTCACCGTCGGGGGCGCCTTCGCGATGCTCAACCACGTGATCGGGCCGAAGCGCCCGAAGCGCCCGACCGCGGCGAGCCTACGCCAAACCGAGCCGTATGAGTCGGGCATCCCAGTCGAGGCCTCGCACGGCCTGCGCTTCGGCGTCAGCTTCTACCTGATCGCGATGCTCTTCATCCTCTTCGACATCGAGGTCGTCTTCCTCTACCCGATCGGGGTGATCCTGAAGGGGGCCGACAGCCTCTTCGTCCTCGGCGAGCTGGTCACCTTCGTCGTCCTGCTGCTCGTCGCCTTCGTCTACGTCTGGCGCAAGGGAGCGTTGGATTGGAAATAGAGCGACAGACGATGCGCTCGCGCCAGCTGAGCGCGCGCGACATGCTGCGAGGCGACCTCGAGGGCGAGGAGCTGGAGCGCTACGTCGAGGAGAAGGTCGTGATGACCAACCTCGAGAAGATGCTCAACTGGGCGCGCTCGAACTCGATCTTCCCGCTCACCTTCGGCCTCGCCTGCTGCGCGATCGAGGCGCCGATCTCGCTCGTCACCGCCCGCTACGACATCGCCCGCTTCGGCGCGGAGGCGCTGCGGGCCTCCCCGCGCCAGGCCGACATGATCATCCTCTCGGGCCGGGTCTCGATCAAGATGGCGCCGGTCGTCCGCCGCCTCTACGACCAGATGCTGGAGCCGAAGTGGGCGATCTCGATGGGCGCCTGCTCCTCCAGCGGCGGCATGTTCTCCAACTACGCCGTGGTCCAGGGCGCCGACAAGTTCATGCCGATCGACCTCCACATCCCCGGCTGCCCGCCGCGGCCGGAGGCGGTCCTCTACGGCTTCACCAAGCTGCAGCGCAAGATCCAGGGCAATCCCGACCAGGGCTGGCGGACGCGCTACGACGCCGCCGGCACCGAGGAGTGGGCACGGGGCGGGCCGCGCAGCGAACCGAGTGCCGAGGCAGCCGAGGCATACCTCGCCGCCAGGGAGCTGATCGGTGCCTGACGCCCCCGGACTGGAGCTGATCCGGGGGGAGATCGAGCAGGACCACCCCGGCGCGGTACTTGACACGGGCTTCGAGCACGGTTGCGCGAGCATGGCGATCGACCCCGCCCAGGTGCTGGCGGTGCTCGCCTGGCTGCGCGACGCGCCCGGCCAGGGATACCGCTTCCTCTCCAGCCTGCACGCAGCCGACTACCTGCCGGCGGAGCCGCGCTTCGCCGTGCATTACGAGCTGCTCAATCGCGATAGGGCGGAGAGGTTGCGCGTCAAGGCACTTCTGGCGGATCCGGCTGCGGCCGTCGCGGAGCCGGGGGAGCCTGCGGGCGGTGCAGTGGCTCCGTTCTCGACCCCCCCGACTCCACGCCAGCCGCAGTGGAACGGGAATGAGGGACAACCACTCCCCGAAATCGACTCATGTTGTGAGCTTTTCCCGACTGCGGAGTTTCAGGAGCGCGAGGCGTATGACTTCTTCGGGATCGTCTTCAAGGGACACCCCGACCTGACCCGGATCCTGCTGCCCGAGGACTACGTGGGCTGGCCGCAGCGGCGCGACTTCCCCGTCGGCGGCGAGCCGGTCACCTTCACCTACAACGAGCGCAACTATGGGTAGCCATCCCGACACTCCCCCGCATATGGCCGAAGGCCATGGGCGGAATGGCTCGACCGCATCCATCTCTGATTCCTTGCGGTCGTCCGAGGTGATGACGGTCAACATCGGGCCGCACCACCCGGCCACGCACGGCGTGCTGCGGCTGGTGGTCGACCTCGAGGGCGAGGTCGTCCGCGACCTCAGGCCGGTGATCGGCTACGTCCACACCGGGATCGAAAAGTCCTGCGAGGACAAGAGCTACTGGAAGGTCATCCCCTTCGTCGAGCGCACGGACTACGTCTCCTACTTCTTCCAGATGGAGGCCTTCTGCGGCGCGGTCGAGCGGCTGATCGAGCTGGAGATCCCGCCGCGGGCCAAGTACCTGCGCACGATCTTCCTCGAGCTGAACCGGATCCACTCCCACCTGGTCTGGCTGGGAACGACGGCGCTCGACCTCGGCGCGATCTCGATGCTCTGGTACTGCTTCCGCGAGCGCGACCGCATCCTCGATCTCTTCGAGATGGCGACGGGCCAGCGCATGCACACCCGCTACTTCCAGGTCGGCGGCGTGATCGAGGACATCCCGCTCGGCTTCGAGGCGAAGCTGCGCGAGTTCGTCGCCGACATGCCGGTGCGAGTCCGCCAGTACCAGGACCTGCTCGACCGCAACGAGGTCTTCCTCTCGCGCACCAAGGGGACCGGGATCGTCTCGCGCGAGCGGCTGCTGGAGCTGGGCGTTACCGGGCCGCTGCTGCGCGCCGCCGGCGAGCCCTGGGACCTGCGCAAGGCCTTCGACTACCTCGCCTACCCGGAGATGGACTTCAAGATCCCGGTCGGCACCGTCGGCGACAACTACGACCGCTACCGGGTGCGGGTGGCGGAGATGGTCGAGTCGACGCGGATCGTCGAGCAGGCGCTCGAAGGGCTGCCTGAGGGCCCCTTCATCGCCGACGACCGCAAGTACGTGCTGCCGCCGCGCTCGGAGCTCTCGACCTCGATGGAGTCGCTGATCCACCACTTCAAGCTCGTCACTGAGGGCTACCGGGTGGCGCCGGGGGAGATCTACTACGCGATCGAGTCGCCGCGCGGCGAGCTGGGCTGCTTCGTCCTCGCCGATGGGTCGGCGAAGCCGGCCCGGGTGCACCTGCGCGATCCCTCCTTCGTCAACCTGCAGGCGTTCAAGGACATGTCGGTCGGCAGCTACGTCGCCGACATGATTTGTTCGTTGGGAATGCTTGATCCGATCCTTGGTGGAGTGGATCGGTGAGAGCGATCGGGGGCCTCCCCCATCGCCCTCTGCGGAGGCGTCATGGCTGATCTGCCCATCGATCAAGCGCTTACTGAAGGGCGCGTTCCGGACCGAGCCCCGGAGCAAGTGCCTGAGCTTCATGAGGTCGATTGCCCGGCCGAGCTGCAGGAGCAGATTGAGAGCTTGATGTCGCGCTATCCGGATCGGAAATCGGCGTCGATTCCGGCGCTATGGGCTGTGCAGAGGTTGTATGGATGGTGCACGCCGGAGGGGATCCGGCAGGCGGCCGCGGTAATGCGGGTGACGCCCGCCTACCTGGAGTCGGTGGCGAGCTTCTACGACCTGCTGCACACCGAGCCGGTGGGGACTCACAAGGTCGCCGTCTGCACCAACATCAGCTGCTGGATGCGGGGCGGGGACGAGCTGCTCGCGGCGTTCCGGGCGGCGGCGGGAGACGAGGAGGAGTTCTTCGTGACCGGGTTCGAGTGCCTCGGCGCCTGCGACATCGCGCCGATGGCCTCGATCGACGAGCGCTACTTCGGGCCGCTCGATGCGGCCGAGGCGAAGACGGCGATCGAGCAGCTGCGCAGCGGCAGCGAGGTCCTGCCCGAGAAGGCGCTGGAGAAGCGGCCGCTTCCCGGAGGTCCCGATGCCTGAGACCAGAATGCTGCTGCGAAACGCCGAAGACCCGGCGCTGCGCACGCTTGCCGGCTACAAGGGTTACGGCGGTTACGCGACCCTGGAGCAGGCCTACCGCGAGATGGAGGCCGACGAGGTGCTGAAGGAGCTCGAAGACTCGGGCCTGCGGGGTCGCGGCGGCGCCGGCTTCTCGATGGGCAAGAAGGCCTCGTTCCTGCCCCGTGGCGGCGGGGTCGACAAGTACCTCTGCTGCAACGCCGACGAGTCCGAGCCGGGCGCCTTCAAGGACCGCGAGCTGATGCAGCGCAACCCCCACCAGCTGATCGAGGGGATCGCGATCGCCGCCCTCGCCGCCGGCATCGGCCACGCCTTCATCTTCATCCGCGGCGAGTACGACTCGCAGGCCGACATCCTCGATGCCGCGGTCGCCGAAGCCTATGAGGCCGGCTACCTCGGCAAGGACATCCTCGGCACCCACCGCGACCTCGAGCTGGTCGTCCACCGCGGCGCCGGCGCCTATATCTGCGGCGAGGAGACGGCGCTGCTCGACGCGCTCGAGGGCAAGCGCGGCAACCCGCGCCTGAAGCCCCCCTTCCCGGCCGTGCAGGGCCTCTACGGCGGGCCGACCCTGATCAACAACGTCGAGACGCTCTCCAACGTGCCGCACATCGTCAGCAACGGAGCCGAGTGGTTCAAGGGCTTCGGCACCGAGCAGTCGCCGGGGACCAAGGTCGTCTCGGTCTCCGGCTGCGTCCGGCGCCCCGGCAACTACGAGGTCGAACTGGGGATCCCGACGCGGGAGCTGATCGAGGGCCTCGCCGGCGGTCCGCTCGAGGGGCGCCAGATCAAGGCCTTCTACCCCGGCGGCTCCTCCTCCCCCGTGCTCACCGCCGAGGAGGGCCTCGACCTCCCCTACAGCTTCGAGGCGATGGCCGAAGCGGGCTCGATGCTCGGCTCGGGCTCGATCATCGTCGCCGACGACCGCGTATCGATCCCGCACATGGCCCTGCGCACGGCGCGCTTCTACCACCACGAGTCCTGCGGCAAGTGCACCCCCTGCCGCGAGGGGACCAACTGGACGGTGAAGATGCTGGAACGGGTCGTGCGCGGCGAGGCGACGCCGATGGACCTCGACATCGTCGCCTCGGTGCAGGAGAACATCATCGGCCACTGCCTCTGCGTGCTCGGCGACTCGATGGCAATGCCAGTCGGCGCAATGGTCCGCAAGTTCCGCGACGAGTTCGAGGCCGTCATCTCCTCCGCCCCAACCCAACCCGAGGCGGTCCCCGCATGAGCTTCCGGTGCGCCTTTTGCGGCCTATACCCACATAAAGCGCACCGGACGGGGCGATGGACGGGGGGCTTGGCATGAGCAGCGGCAAAGAGATCACGCTGATCATCGACGGGCGCGAGGTGGTCGCGACCGAGGGCGAGATGCTCCACGACGCCGCCAAGCGGGGCGACGTCGAGATCCCGGTCTTCTGTTACGAGCCGAAGCTCGGCGAGCCGGTCGGCGCCTGTCGCATGTGCCTGGTCGAGGTCGAGGGAATCCCGAAGCTGCAGACCTCCTGCTCGACCCCGGTCCGCGACGGGATGGTCGTCCACACCCGCACCGACCAGGTCAAGCACGCGCAGAGCGCCGTGGTCGAGTTCCTGCTCGTCAATCACCCGCTCGACTGCCCGGTCTGCGACAAGGGCGGCGAGTGCCCCCTGCAGGACATCTCGATGGGCTGGGGCCCGGGCAAGAGCCGCATGACCGACCAGAAGCGCCACTTCGAGAAGCCGATCGAGCTCTCGCCGCTGGTGGCGATCGACCGCGAGCGCTGCATCCTCTGCTACCGCTGCGTCCGCTTCAGCCAGGAGGTCGCCGAGGACGAGCAGCTGCAGCTGCTGGAGCGGGGAGACCGCACCTTCGTCGGCACCTTCGACGACCGCCCTTACGTGGCGCCCTTCCACGGCAACATCACCGACCTCTGCCCGGTCGGGGCGCTGACCAACTACACCTACCGCTTCCGCGCCCGGCCCTGGGACATCGAGCAGGCCGGCTCTGTCTGCACCCTCTGTCCCAGCCAGTGCAACGTCAGCTTCACCGTCCGCGACGAGCAGGTGAAGCGGGTCGTCGCCCGCGACAACGCCGAGGTCGACGACGGCTGGCTCTGCGACCGCGGCCGCTACGGCTTCGAGATGTTCGCCGCCGAGGAGCGGGTGCGCGGCCCGCGCCTGCGCGGCGGCGCAGAGGCGAGCTGGCAGCAGGCGATCGCAAAAGCCGCCGAGGCGCTGCGGGCGGGCGCATCGGAGATTGACCACACCAGAGGGGGGTCAATGTCGGATGCGCCGAGTGGAGTCGCCGCAATCGTCGGCGACGCCTCCAACGAGGAGGGCTACCTGGTGCAGCGCATCATGCGCGAGGCGCTCAGCTCCCCGCACGTCGACTCCCGCCCCTCACGCGGCCCCGCCCGCGAGACTTTGATTCGCTTGGCCCAGCCGAACGTCTCGGCCCGGGTCAGTGACATCGACGACGCCAACGCGATCCTCCTCGTCGGCACCGACCCCCTACACAGCAGCCCGATCCTCGACCTGCGCATCCGCAAGGCGATCCGCCGCAGCGGTGCCAGGCTCGCGGTGGCCACCGAGCAGCCGACGACCCTCGACGGCGGCGCGGCTGCCACCGCGCGCTATGCCCCCGGCAACGCCACCTTCTTCCTCTCCGAGCTGGCCAACTGCCTGCGCCTCCCCAACGAGGGCCACGCCTCCGACGTAGCCGAGGCCCTTCGCGGCGCCGAGCGCATCGTGATCGTCTGGGGAGACCGCATTGCCCGCGAGGGCGCGGGCGCGACAACCGCGCTCCTCGACGTGGCTTCGGCGCTCAACCTCGGCGGTCAGGACGGCTCAGGCCTCCTCGAAGTCCCCGAGCTCACCAACGCCCGCGGCCTGCGCGAGGCAGGCTGCCTCCCCGACGCGGGTCCGGGACTAACGGCAACAGCCGCCGGTAAGGACACCGAATCGATCCGAGCAGCTTTGGAGTCGGGTGAGCTGAAGACCGTCCTGCTCTTCGGCGTCGATCCCCTGCGCGACTTCCCAGACACGGAAGCGTGGAAAAGGGCGCTGGCGGCAGCGGACCACGTGATCGCCTTCTCGACCTTCGAGACCGCAACGACCGCAATGGCCGACGTCGTCTTCCCGCTGGAGACGCACGCTGAGAAAGACGGCACGGTGTCGCACCCCGACGGCCGTCTGCAACGCGTGCGCCCCAGTGCTTCAAGGCCCGGAGATATCCGCCCGAACTGGGGCGTCCTAGCGGAGCTGTCCCTCGCCTTGGGTCACGACACCAACATCAGCTCTCAGCCATCGGCTTTCGCAGCACTCGTCAACGAGGTTCCCTTCTACGCCGGCATCGACGACGCAGCCATCGGTGGCCGCGGCATCCGCTGGCAGGACGCCGTCCCTGAGAAGGCGACCGGCCCTGGTTCGCCGGACACTCAGCCCGAGGCGCCAACCTCAGCCACGGAGACCGACCCCGCCTCTCGCCGAGCGGCGTCCGCCGAACCAGGGCCGGTCGCCCACCCCGATGGAGCCCTCGCCCTATCCACCTACCGAGATCTCTGGGCTGGCCCAATTACCGAGCTGAACCCGCCGCTCCGCTTCCTCGCGCCCCAGCAGCGCGTAGAGCTCTCGGTCGCCGACGCCGAGCGACTCGAATTGACCGGTGGCGACGAAGTGAACGTGTCGCAGAACGGCACGAGCCTGCGAGCGCGTGTGACGATCAAGGAGCGCGTCCCACAGGGCACCTGCCTCCTGCTCGAGGGCACCGCCGAGTCCAACGCCAACGTCCTCCTCAACGGCGCGCCCGTCTCCGTCCAAATCGAGAAGATCCCCGTCCCGTGACCCTGCCGATCGCCGACACGACGATGGTCGAAGCAACCTGGGTGATGATCGTCAAGAGCCTGGTCATCTTCGCCGTGATCTTCGGCATCTTGCCGCTGATGACGGTGCTCGAGCGCAAGCTGATCGGCCGCTTCCAGCACCGCTACGGCCCCAACCGGGTCGGCCCCTTCGGCATCCTGCAGCCGCTTGCCGACGTCGGCAAGCTGATCTCCAAGGAGTCCTTCCGGCCCGCCAACGCGATCCCGACCCTGTTCATCCTCGGCCCGCTGCTGCCGGTCCTCTCCGGCGTCCTCGCCCTCGCGATCATCCCCTGGGGCGACGTTCAGGACGGCGTCGGCCTCTACGGGATCGACGTCCCGATCGGCATCCTCTACTTCTTCGCAGTCGGCTCGATCGCCTTCTACGGCCTGCTGCTCGGCGGCTGGTCCTCGGGATCCAAGTACAGCCTGCTAGGGGCGATGCGCGGCGCCGCCCAGCTGATCTCCTACGAGGTGGCGATGGGGCTGGCGCTGCTCGGCGCGATCATGATGGCCGGCTCGCTCTCGCTGGTCGACGTCGTCCACGCTCAGGGCGAGGTTTGGTTCGTCCTCCCCCAGTTCGTCGGCTTCCTGATCTTCATGCTGGCCGGCTTCGCCGAGACCAACCGCACCCCGTTCGACATGCCCGAGGCCGACGCCGAACTCGTGCAGGGCTTCATGACCGAGTACGGCGGCATGCGCTTCGGTAGCTTCCTCCTGGTCGAATACATGGAGATCATCGTCGTCTCGGGCGTGGCCGCGGCGATGTTCCTCGGCGGCTGGATGGGCCCCGGCCCGAGCTTCCTCGACCCGATCTGGATGCTGGCCAAGATGCTCGGCCTGGTCCTCGTCTTCATCTGGGTCCGGGCGACACTGCCGCGGCTGCGCTACGACCAGCTGATGAGCCTCGGCTGGAAGATCCTGCTGCCGCTGGCGACGCTCAACGTCCTCGTCACCGCGGTCCTGGTGGTGACCACGTGAGCGAGTTCCCCTACCTGAAGGACCAGGACGTGGTGGAGGTGCAGCGCGGGCCGGAGCCGGGTGGCGTCGGCGGTGCCTACCGCGCCTTCGGCGAGACCCTGCGCGGGCTGAAGACGACGATGGCGCGCCTGATCGAGGGTCCGCTGACGATCCAGTACCCCGAGGAGAAGACCCCGGTCTACCCCCGCTTCCGCGGCCGCCACAAGCTCCACAAGTTCGAGGACACCGGCCTCGAGAAGTGCGTCGGCTGCTCGCTCTGCGCCGCCGCCTGCCCGGCCGACTGCATCCGCGTGGTGGCCGCCGAGAACATCCCGGGCGATCGGGTCTCAGCCGGAGAGCGCTATGCCGCTGTCTATGAGATCAACATCTCGCGCTGCATCTTCTGCGGCTACTGCGAGATCGCCTGCCCCTTCGACGCGATCACGATGGGCCACGACTACGAGATGGCCGACTACGACCGCACGAACCTGATCTTCACCAAGGAGATGCTGCTGGCGGAGCCGATCGAGCGCACCCCACTGCGGGCGGAGGGCGAGTGAGCGCGCCGCTACTCAGGATCGGGCCGGACCAGGACCGTGTCGGCCACGGGGATGATCTCGTCCACCGGCAGATCGGCCCGGTTGGCGTGCTCCCGGATCGCCTCGGGGCTAGTGGCTTGGTAGACGCAGACCGTGCCCACCGGGCCGCCGCCCTCCTCGAGGACGTAGCTGCGGATCCAGCGGATGTCGTCGGACATCTCCTCGTCTCCGACCTGCCGGGATCGCTCGGCCGCGATCTCGAGGTCGCCCCCGGACTTCCAGCCACTCCGGCGCAGAATCACATAGGTATCCATAGAGCCTCCGTTTCTCCTCGGCCTATTGGGTGCCAGGCCATACAACCACTCCGCCGAGGAGACGTCAACGAGCCCGAGAGGGACCGCTAGTGGAAGCGGTCCTCTTCTTCGCTGCGGCGCTGGGCGCCCTCGGCGGCGCGATCGGCGTCGTCGCCCTGCGCAACCCCTTCTACGGGGTCCTCGCCCTGATCGTCCACCTCTTCTCGCTGGCGGTCCTCTTCCTGCTGCTGAGCGCGGCCTTCGTCGCCGCCGCCCAGGTCGTCGTCTACGCCGGCGCGGTGATGGTGCTCTACGTCTTCGTCGTCGCCTACGTCGGCGGCGACACCGAGTCCGCCTGGGAGCCGATCCCAGGCCAGCGCTTCCTCGCCCCCCTACTCGGCGCCGCCCTCTTCATCGAGCTCTCGATCGCGGTCTTGGGCTCCTCGCTACTAGCTCTCGGCACGCATGGACCCGACGTCAAGGCCGGCTTCGGCGACCCCGCCGGGATCGGCAAGCTCCTCCTCGAACGATTCCTGCTCGCCTTCGAGGCCTCCTCGATCCTTCTGCTTCTGGCGGCCGTAGGGGCCGTTGTTTTGGCTGCGCGTCGTGCAGAGGGCGTCGAGGGGGGGTCCTCAGAACGCTCGGCAGGAGCCTCGCTTGAGTCTGAGGACCCCCCCTCGACGCCCTCCCCCATCGGAGGCGTCAGCACATGAACATCGAGTGGTACGTGGTGCTGTCGAGCCTGCTGTTCGCCGTAGGCGCAATGGGCATCCTGATCAGGCGCAGCCCGGTCGTGATCCTTCTCTGCCTCGAGCTGATGCTGAATGCCGGCAACCTTGCGCTGGTCGCCTTCAGCCGCATGGTCGGCAACCAGCAGGGTCAGGTCTTCGCGATCGTCGTGATGGTCGTCGCCGCCTGCGAGGTCGTCGTCGGCCTCGGCTTGATCGTGGCGATCTTCCGCCGCAAGCTGCCGCTCGACGTCGATGAGCTGCGGGAGCTGCGCGGGTGAGCGCGACCGCCTGGGCCTGGCTGGTCCTGCTCTTCCCGCTGCTCGGCTCGATCGCGATCGCGATCGGCTTCAAGGCCCTGCCCGCGAAGGCTGCGGGGGCGATCGGCACGCTGGCGATCGGGCTCGCCTTCGTCTGCGGCATCGCGGCTCTGGTCAGCCTGCTCGGCGAGCACCCCGAGGCCCGCCACCACGCCTCCTCGCTCTGGGACTACGCCAGCGTCGCCGGGCTCGACATCAAGCTGGGGATCTTCGTTGACCCGCTCTCTGCCTTCATGGTCCTCGTCGTCACCGGGGTCTCCACCTTGATCCACCTCTACTCGTTCGGCTACATGCAGTCGGACGAGGGCTACCACCGCTTCTTCAGCTACCTCAACTTCTTCGTCTTCTCGATGCTGCTGCTCGTCCTCGCCGGCAACTTCGTGCTGCTGATCGTCGGCTGGGCTTTCGTCGGCTTCGCCTCCTACGCGCTGATCAGCTTCTGGTACCGGCGCACGACCGCGACTAAGGCCGGAATGAAGGCCTTCGTGATCAACGTCGTTGGCGACATCGGCCTCGTCCTCGCTGCCTTCCTGATCTTCCGCGAGCTGGGGACCTTCGACTACGGGCCCGTGTTCGCCAAGGCGCCGCAGGTCTTCAGCACCAACGAGTGGATGGTGACGGCGATCTGCCTGCTGCTCCTGGTCGGGGCCTTTGCCAAGTCGGCGCAGCTTCCCTTCCACACCTGGTTGCCCGACGCGATGGAGGGCCCGACGCCGGTCTCCTCGCTGATCCACGCGGCGACGATGGTCACCGCCGGCGTCTACCTGATCGCCCGCACCCACACGCTCTTCGTCCTCGCCCCCACCGCCGCCGACATCGCCGCCTTCGTCGGCCTGGCGACGCTGCTGGTCGCCGGCACGATCGCCCTGGTGATGACCGACCTGAAGCGGGCGATCGCCTACTCGACGATGAGCCAGATCGGCTACATGGTCGTCGGCGTCTCGATCGGCGCCTACAGCGCCGGCATGTTCCACCTGATGACGCACGCCTTCTTCAAGGCGCTGCTCTTCATGGCCGCCGGCTCGATCATCGCCGCGATGGCCAACGAGCAGAACATCGACAGGATGGGCGGCTTCGGCAAGGCGATGCGCTTCACCTCGATCACGATGCTCTGCGGCGGTCTCGCGCTCGCCGCCTTCCCCGGCACCTCGGGCTTCTTCTCCAAGGACGAGATCCTCGCCTACGCGACCGCGCGCGGCGGCATGTACGACATCTTCACCGTGCTCGGCTACTTCGGCGCGCTGCTGACCGCGATCTACACCTTCCGCCTGATCTTCCGCGTCCTCCCCGGCAAGCCGTGCAAGGAGGCGCAGGAGCTGATCGACACCGGCCACGTCAGCCACGCCCATCCCTTCAACCCGGCGACCGGCGAAGAGGAGGACACCGAGGTCGGCTTCCCCGGCTCCGAACACCACATCGCCGAGCAGTCGTGGCCGATGCGGGCGGCGATGGGGGTGCTCGCCTTCCTCGCGCTCTTCGGCGGGCTGGTCCAGATCCCGGGGGTCGACGACGTGATCACGAAGTTCCTCGAGCCGGTCTTCGCCGACTCGCCGCTGGCCGAGATCCACCCCTCGGTCGGGGCCGATTGGGTCGGCCTGGCGATCGGCGCTGCGATCTCGCTTGCCGGAATCGGGATCGCCTACTGGATCTACATCCTGCGCCCGGGGACCTCGGCGACGCTGATCCAGCGCCTGCGCCCGCTCTACACGCTGCTCGTCAACAAGTGGTACTTCGACGAGGCGATCGACCTCCTGATCGTCCGCCCGGCCCTGGCGATCGGCCGCTTCGCCAACGGCGTCTTCGAGCGCCTGGTCGTCGACGGCCTCGTCAGCGGCACCGAGGACGTTGTCGGCGGCAGCGGCCGAATCGTCCGCTTCGTGCAGAGCGGGTTCGTCCGCAGCTACGCGCTGCTGCTGATCGCCGGCTTCGCCGGCCTCGCCCTCTACTTCCTGCTGAGCAGCTCATGATCAACTCGCTGCTCTGGACACCGCTCGTCTTCGGCCTCGTCGGCCTCTTCCTGTCGCGGCGCCTGGCCGGCTGGTGGGCGACGCTGGGCACGGTGGTGACGCTGGGGCTGGCGATCTCGCTGGTCGCCGGCTTCGACTCCGGCGCCTCCGGCCTGCAGGACACGGTCGACGTCAACTGGATCCCCGGCCTCGGCGTCGACTACAGCCTCGGCCTCGACGGGCTCAACCTCTTCCTCGTCCTGCTGACGACGGTGCTGTGGACCGCGGGGACGGCCTTCGCCGCCTTCCGCGAGCAGGAGCGGCCGCACCTCTTCTTCCTGATGATGCTGCTCGGGGAGACTGCGACCCTGGGCTCGTTCCTGGCCCAGGACCTGCTCCTCTTCGTCCTCTTCTTCGACCTGATGCTGGTCCCGTTCTACTTCCTCTTCGGCGCCTGGGGCAGCGACCGCGAGGACGGCGTCACCGCCTCGGCGGCGACGCTGAAGATGATCGTCTACACGCTGATCGGCTCGCTGCTGATGCTGGTCGCCGCGATCGCCACCGCGATCATCGCCGCCGACGGCGGCCAGATCACCTTCTCGATCGCCGAACTGGCCCAGCACCCGCTCGGCGAGGGCAGCCAGCGCTGGATCTTCTGGTTCTTCGCCGCCGCCTTCCTGGTCAAGATGCCCGCCTTCCTCCTGCACGGCTGGATGCCCGACGCCTACCGGGCGGCGCCGCTGCCGGCGCTGGCCGTCTTCTCCGGCGTGCTCGCCAAGGTGGGCGCCTACGGCTTCCTGCGCGTGGTGCTGCCGCTCTTCCCGGCGGCGACGATCGAGTTCCAGGAGGTGATCCTGGTGATCGCCCTGGCCTCGATCCTCTACGGCTCGGTGATGGCCTTCACCCAGACCAACGTGCGGCTGATCGCCGGCTACTCCTCGGTCGCGCAGCTCGGCTTCATCACCGCGGGGATCTTCGCGCTCAGTGCCGACGGGGCCGACGGGGCTGTCCTGCAGATGGTCAACCACGGCCTCGTGGTGGCGCCCCTATTCGTGATCGTCGCGATCCTCGCCGAGCGCTCCGGCAGCGAGGACCTGCGCGAGATGGGCGGGATGGCGATGCGCGCCCCGGTCCTGGCTGCGCTCTTCCTGATCGTCACCCTGGCCACCCTGGCGATGCCCGGCTCGGCCAACTTCGTCGGCGAGTTCTACATCCTCAACGGCCTCTTCGATTCGAAGATCGTCTTCGCGTTCGTCGCGATCAGCGGCGTGGCGATGTCCGCCTACTACGCCCTGCGCCTCTACCAGCGCACGATGCACAACAGCAAGCGAGACTCGCTGGTGTCGCGGGAGATTGACTGGAAGGACGGGGTCGTCCTCGTGCCGCTGGTGCTCTGCATCGTGGGGTTGGCGCTGTACCCGCAGTTGATCCTCAAGCGGAGTGATGCCTCGGTGTCCAGGACCGTCACCGCCGTGAAAGGGCCGTCGGGGGTGGCCTCCAAATCGCACGCTCGCGGAGTTGGGGTTGGCACTCTCGAATGCGCACCGGCCGCTCGGTGCTTGAGTGATTTGGAGACCACCCCCGACGGCCCACCCTCGAAGGGAAGTGGCTGACGTGCACTTCAATGCCCCGGACATCGATTACGCAGCGCTATCGCCCGTCCTTGCCCTCACGGTCGGGGTCTGCGTAGTGCTACTCAGCGCCGTTTTCAAGCCGGTGCGACGGACAGCTCCGTTCTTGAGCTTCTTGACCCTGGGGGCAACCGCAGGGCTCTTGGTGTGGCAGTGGAACGATCCGACCGACCTCGTCTCGGGGGCCCTGCGGCTCGACGACTTGGCGATCTCGATCTCGCTGATCGCGATCCTCACCGCCTCCTTTGCCGTCCTCTTCTCGACCCGCGAGCCCGCCGCAGAGCAGATCGGCTCGGGCGAGTACCACGCGCTGCTGCTCGGCTCGGTGCTGGGGATGGTCCTGCTGGCGCAGGCGCAGAACCTGGTCAGCTTCTTCGTCGCGATCGAGACCCTCTCGATCCCGCTCTACATCCTCTGCGCGGCCAACATGCGCCGCGAGAAGTCGCTCGAGTCGGGGTTGAAGTACCTGATCGTCGGCTCGCTCGGCTCGGCGACGCTGCTCTACGGCATGGCCCTCCTCTACGGCGGCTCGGGCTCGACCGACTTCGCCGGGATCGCCGCCGGCATCTCCCAGGAGGGCGTGCTCGGCGACCCACTGGTCCTGGTCGGGATCGGCATGACCGCGGTCGGGCTCGCCTTCAAGACCTCGGTCGCCCCCTTCCACCAGTGGACGCCGGACGTCTACGAGGGCGCCCCGACCCCGATCACCGGCTTCATGGCGGTGGCGACCAAGGCCGCGGCCTTCGCCGTCTTCGTCCGCTTCTTCGACGTCGCCCTGGCGCCCCAGGCGAACGAGTGGCAGCCGGCGCTCGCCGTCCTCGCCGCGATCTCAATCGTGATCGGCAACGTCGGCGCCCTCGGCCAGGACTCGCTCAAGCGCCTGCTCGGCTATTCGGGGGTCGCCCAGGCCGGCTACGTCCTCGGCGGCCTCGTCGTCGCCAGCGAGGCCGGCGTCAACGCGCTCGTCTTCTACCTCGCCGGCTATGCCTTCATGAACCTCGCCGCCTTCGCCGTCGTCATCGCCCGCGAGCGGGAAACGCCCTACGGCGACGACATCCGCGCCGTGCGCGGGCTGGGCGCCGAGCGCCCCCTGCTCGCCTGGCCGCTGACGATCTCGATGCTCGGCCTCGCCGGCCTGCCGGCGACCGTCGGCTTCATCGGCAAGCTCTACCTGATCGAGGCCCTGGTCGAAGGCGACTACACCTGGCTCGCCGTCTTCATCGCCATCGGCACGATGATCTCGCTCGCCTATTACCTGCGGGTGGTGGCGGCGATGTGGATGCGCCCCGGCGGCGAGCCAGCCGGCGCGACCCCGGCGATCGCCGGCGCTTCCCCCGAAGCCGACCCGATCGACCCCGGGGCCGGCCGCCGCATCTACCTCGTCGCCCCCGCCCTGCTCGCCGCCGCCGGCGTCGTCTTCTTCGGTGTCATCCCCCAGCCGTTGGTCGAGTTCGCCGAACACGCCGGCGCCTCGCTTTTCTGACGCTTTCTCGACATTCAGCGCGCCACGCGGCGAACGAACCGCGCCACGCTCGCAGGGTGCCATTTGCATCTCTTCCCGATACCTCATCCCCTGGAATTGCAGCGCTGCTTTGATCACCCATCGGCTTCATCGCCACCACCCACGCCTTTTGGCGCCGAGCCTCTCGGGAGGACACCCAGTGGGCGGGTTTCTTTGGTGCTTACCTAGGGGCAGGCGTCGGGCTCTTGATCTACTGCATCCACCTGATCGGCGAGCTATATTGACTCCGATGCGCCGAAACGTTTTGGCTACAGAACTACTGCTTCCCTTGTTGTTGGGCGTGGTCATCTTGATCCCGGCGTACGTCGCGGTGCGTCTGCTCGGCTGGTCCGACGACGCCTTCACTGGAATCGGCTTCCTCGTCGCAATCCTCTTGGCTCTCACCGCGGAACCAGTGTGCTCCTGGCTTGCACCGCGCCTCGGTCTCGCACCACCTCGCCGCATCGGCAAACGCGGCGACGCATAGTCGGGTCGAGCCCGCTTCATCTGCCCTCGTTCACCGTTATCGTCACCGCATGACTGACCGGCCACGCGCACTGTCCGCCTCGACGATGTGCGAGGCGTTTCAGATCACCGCCGCCGAGCAGGGGGATAAGCCGGCGCTGCGGCTGAAGGACAGCGAGTACGAGGCGAGCTGGGCGGACTACGCCGACACGGTGCGCAAGCGGGCCGCGGGGCTTGCGGCGCTGGGCGTCAAACGGGGCGACACGGTCGGCTTCATGCTGGTCAATCGCCCCGCCTTCCACCTCACCGACTGCGCCGCGATGCACCTCGGCGCCACCTGCTTCTCCGTCTACAACACCTCCTCGCCAGAGCAGGTCGAGTACGTGGTCGCCGACGCAGCCAACCGGGTGCTGGTCACCGAGCAGGCCTTCCTCGGCCCGGTGCTGGAGGCGCGCGAGCGGGTCGAGGGCCTCGAGCATGTGGTGGTGATCGACGGCGAGGCGCCTGAGGGGACGATCTCGATCGCCGAGCTGGAGGCGATGGGCGACCCCGACTTCGCCTTCGAGGCGGCCTGGCGCGCGGTCGAGGCCTCCGACGTGCTCTGCCTGATCTACACCTCCGGCACGACCGGCCCGCCGAAGGGGGTGCAACTCACGCACGGAAACATGGTTGCCGTCTGGCAGGCCTGCGATGCGGTTCAGCAGGTCAAACCGGGCGGGCGCATGATCTCCTTCCTCCCCAGCGCACACATCGCCGACCGCTGGGCCGGGATCTACGCACAGATGTTCTACGGCAGCTGCGTGCACTGCTGCCCCAATCCGCGCGAGATGGTCGCCTACTCGATCGAGGTCAAGCCGACCGTCTGGGGTGGCGTCCCGCGCATCTGGGAGAAGCTGAAGGCGGCGATAGAAGCCGGGATCGCCGCCGAGCCCGACCAGGCCAAACGCGAGGCGACCGAAGCCGCCCTCGAGCTCGGCAAACGGCGCGCCCGCGCCTATGTGGACGGTGGCGTGCCCGACGAGCTGCAGGCAGAGTGGGATCGCGCCGACGAGCAGGTCCTCTCGAGGATCCGCGCGCTGCTTGGCCTCGACCAGGTCGAATCGTTCGTGGTCGGGGCCGCGCCGACGCCGCCGGAGGTGCTCGAGTTCTTCCTCGCGCTGGGGATCGAGATCCGCGAGACCTGGGGGATGTCGGAGACGACCGCGATCACGACCCTGAACCCGCCCGGCCGCGTCCGTGTTGGGACGGTCGGCCCGCCGATCCCCAACACCGAAGTCAAGCTCGCCGACGACGGCGAGGTGATGGTGCGCGGCCCGCAGGTGATGGTGGGCTACCGCAACATGCCCGAGAAGACCGCCGAGGCGTTGACCGAGGACGGCTGGCTGCTGACCGGCGACATCGGCGAATTCGACGAGGAGGGCTACCTGCGCATCGTCGACAGAAAGAAGGAGCTGATCATCAACGCGGCGGGCAAGAACATGTCGCCGGCCAACATCGAGGCGAAGCTGAAGGCGGCTTCGACCCTGATCGCCCAAGCGGTTGCGATCGGCGACAACCGCCCCTACAACGTGGCTCTGCTCGTGCTCGACGCCGAAAGCCTCGCGGCCCGCGGAGCCGGCGCCGACGATCCGGCCGTGGCCGAGGAGATCGCTGCTGCGGTCGAGGCGGCCAACGCACGCCTCTCCAGGGTCGAGCAGATCAAGCGCTACGAGGTCCTGCCCGGCGAGTGGATCCCCGGCAGCGAAGAGCTGACGCCGACGATGAAGCTGAAGCGCCGCCCGATCGAGCGCAAGTACGAAGACGAGATCGAAGCGCTGTACGAATAACCGCCGCCTGCTCCGCTTCGCCTCCGCGGGCGGGAGCGGTCGCCATATCGGCGCCGCTCGCGAAGACTCAGATCGTGACGCTCGCTCATTGGTGACCTGAAAAGGTGCGCCGATCGGCGTCCTCCTCACAACTGCCGCGATCGTCATCTCGGTCGCCGTCGGCGTTGCCTCCGAGCATCGCTGGCCGCAGGGGGCGGCCCTGGCCGCTCGGCGGGCGCTGACGCTGCTGCTCTACGTCTTCCTGCCGCCGGTGATCTTCTTCAACATCGCCGCCGCCGACATCGACCTCGGCCACGGGGTGGGGCTTGTGCTCGGGATCGTCGCCTCCTCGCTCGGCGCCCTGCTCGCCTGGTGGGTGGCGAGCCGAGTGCTGAAGCTGCCCCGCTTCCAGGTCGGCGCCGTCGTCTGCTGCGTGCTCAGCGTCAACACCGGCTACCTCGGCTACCCGCTGACCGTGGCGCTGCTCGGCCGCGACCAGCTCTCCACCGCCGTCCTCTACGACGTCCTCGTCACCGGACCCTGCCTGCTGCTCGGCGCCTTCGCGGTCGGGGCGGCCTTCGGGACCAAGGCCGGCGAAACCCCGCGCCAGCGAGTAGGCGCCTTCTTCACCCGCAACCCGCCCCTCTACGCGGCGATCGCCGGGCTGCTCGCCCCCAGCGCGCTGGCACCGGCCGCACTGGTCGACGTCTCGCAGGCGCTGATCGTTGCGATCCTGCCGATCGGCTTCTTCGCCGTCGGCGCCACCCTGGCCGAGAACGCAGAACACGGCGAGCTGCCGATGCCGCCGCCGCTGACCCGGCCCGTCGCGCTCACGATCGTCAGCCGCCTCGCGGTCGTGCCGGCCCTGCTGATGCTGATGGCGGCGCCGCTGATCGACCTCCCCGCTGCCTACCGGCTGCTCTCAGCGATGCCCTCCGGCCTCAACTCGCTGGTCATCGCCCACGCCTACGGCCTCGACATGGAGATCACCGCCGAGGCGGTCACCTGGTCGACCGCGATAGTCGTCGGCGCCGCCCTGCTGTCACTCTTGCTCTGATGCTTCATCACGTTGGGATCGAAGTCGCGCCCGGGGACGTCGAGCGCTCGATCGAGTTCTGGAGAGCGCTCGGGTTCGAGCTGGTCGAGCCGCCGCCGAGCCTCGCCGAGTTCACCTGGCTGGAACGGGGCGGCACGCAGATCCACCTGATGCCGACCGACAACCCGACGGTGCCGCCGGACGGCCACGTCGCGATCGTCGCCGCGGACTTCGAGGCCGCAGTCGCCGCTCTGCGCGAGCGCGACTTCGAGGTCGAGCCCCGCCGGCAGCACTGGGGAGAGCCACGCGCCAAGGCAACGGCGCCAGGCGGCCACGTCGTCGAGCTGATGGCCGCTCCGCCCAACAACTGACTTCCTCATTACAGGGGCATATACACCCCTAAGGGCGAAGTCAGTTGGATATCCAGGCCCCCGGCTACGATGCGCCGGTGCGCTACCCGATCGAGTCCTTCACCCCCGAGGAGCGGGCGCTGCTCGCCCCTCACTTCACCAACCTCGATCGGCCCGTGTTTGCTCTCGTCAACCTGCCGGAGACGGTCAAGGGGGCGCTTTTTGCCCGCTATTCGCGCTATTCCGGGACCGTGAGACGACTCTACCTGGAGGAGTTCGCGGCTGACGCCGAAGAGGGAACGCGGCCCTTCGACGGAGCCGAGGGCGAGCGCGCGGCGGGGCTCTACGAGCGCGTCTTCGTCGGCTACGGAGATGACTCGATCGCCCAGGTCGGCGGCGCCCACGTCGCCTGCGAGTGGGTCTCGAACATCCTCACCAAGCAGCTGCAACGCGGCCGCCTCGCCGCCTATCTCGAGCAGTCGACCCGCTACATCCCCTACGACAAGCCGCTGCCGGACGACGCCGGCGGGGGTTACCGCTACTACCGCAACGAGGAGCTCGGGCCTGAGTTCGGGACCGCGATGGATGAGATCTTCGCGATCTACTCGCACTCCCTGCGCAAGGTCGAGGAGTGGGCGGCGGAGCGCTGGCCGCGTGGCGGCGGCGAACCCGAGGGGCCCTGGCAGCGCTCGATCCGCGCCAAGGCGCTCGACCTGCTGCGCGGGCTGCTGCCCGCGGCGACCCTGAGCCACGTCGGCATCTACGCCTCCGGCCAGGCTTACGAGCAACTGCTGCTGCGGCTGATGGCCTCGCCGCTGCCGGAGGCGCGCGAGTACGGCGGCATGATCCTGCGCGAGCTGAAGCAGGTAATGCCGAGCTTCGTCTCCCGGGTCGAGCGGCCCGACCGCGGCGGCGAGTGGGTCTCCTACCTGCAGGAGCGCCGCGAGCGAACCGAGCAGTGGGTTGCCCGCCTCGGCCTCGACCGTCGCGACGCCGGCGAGGACGCCCCGTCGGTGGAGTTGGTCCACGTCGACGGCAGCGAAGAGGATCTGCTCTCCTCATGCCTCTTCGAGTCGGCGTCCGTTCCCGAGACCGAGGTCCTCGCCCGCCTCGACGTGCTCGACCGCGACGAGCGGGCGGAGCTGCTCGGGGCGATGGTCGGGGAGCGGGGCAACCGCCGCCACCGTCCCGGGCGCGGCTTCGAGGCGCTGCGCTACCGCTTCGAGATCGTCTCCGACTACGGCGCCTTCCGCGATCTGCAGCGCCACCGGATGCTGACCTGCCAGTGGCAGCGCCTGGGGCCCGACCTCGGCGCCGGCGTCCCCGACGAGGTGCGCGAGGCCGGGGTCGGCGGGGAGTTCGAGCGGGCGCTGGAGATCTCACGCGCCGAGTACGAGCGCCTTGCCACCGCCGGCCTGCATGAGCAGGCTCCCTACGCGCTCAGCCTCGCCTACCGCATCCGCTACACGCTCGACCTCAACGCGCGCGAGGCGATGCACCTGATCGAGCTGCGCTCAGGCCGCGAGGGCCATCCCACCTACCGTGCTGTGGCGCAGGCGATGCACGAGCGGATCGAGGCGATCCACCCTGGCGTTGCCGCCGCGATGAACTTTGTGGATACCTCGCAGGAGCCTCGGTTGGAGCGGATCCTCAGTGAGATTCGGACGCAGCGCAAGCGGGCTGCTACGGGTCAATCCCAGTAGGGGTTCCGCTTAACTTTTCCGCCGTTGAGGGGGCGGTACTAGACGCGAATAGTTGCGGAAAAGTACAAGGCGCTCCACCCCTACTGGGATTGACCCTTCTCGGGGGGAGCTGTTGGGTCCTCTGAGGGTGCTCTTGGGTCCTCCGGAGGGGGTGGGAGCTCGGGTGGAGGAGGGAGGTTTGGCGCTTCTATGTCTTCATTGGAACCTAGGCTCGCGGCGGCTTTCTCTCCTGGGCTTGGCCAGGGGATGGCTTCGCCGGATGTCCAGGCTGGTGGCTGTCCTCCCGGGACGCGGCCCAGGATCAGGAGGCCCAGGTAGACGAACCAGAGCAGGGCGAACTGGAAGAAGATGAAGGAGACCGCGCCGAGGGCCATCCCGAGCGAGCCCCAGAAGCGGGGCAGGAGGCCGACGCGCATCGCGTGCAGGCAGCTGTAGAACATCGCGACCACGAAGCCAAGCTGTCCGGCGATGCCGAGGCCGGCGCCGAGCGGGCGCAGCGACGCGTCGTTGATCGTTTCGGTGGCGATCTTGTTGGCGTGATCGCCGCTTCCGGCCACTTCCTTGGCGAGGAAGTCGGTTGCGGCGTGGAGGTTGGAGATGCCGCCGAGGAGCGCAGCCCCGGCGAGGAAGAGCGGCGCGACGATGACCACGCCGACGAGCTGGCCGCGCATCGTCTCGCTGCGTTCGCGGGCGGCTCGAAATAGGTAATAGAGCGGCAGCGTCAGCAGGGCCAGGCCGATCGCCTGCAGCGCGCTGGAGAGGATCTGGCCGCTGCGGTGGGCGTCGATGTCGCGCAGGAACTCGGCATCCCCGTTGCCACCCCCGATCGCCTGCGAGGCGACGACGATCGCGACGATGACGAAGGCCACGGCGGCGAGCGCCGCCAGCCCGGCGCGCAGCGACCAGCGCTGCTCCCAGGCCAAGGCCTCGCGACGGCTCGCGCTCATGCTTCAGCCACGCTCGCGGAAGTAGAACTGCGGCAGCGCGCCCTCGATGACCTCGGCGGTCATCCTCTGCGCCACCTCGAGGTTGCCGGTGCGCACGGCGATGTCATCGAGCGTGACGATGCCGGCGAGCCTACCCGCATCGACGACCGGCAGTCTCCGCACCCGGTGCTGGACCATCAACGCCGCCGCCTCGTCGAGCTCCATCGCCGGCTCGCCGCAGACCAGCGGCCGCGAGGCATGCTCGCCGACCGGCGCCTCTCCGTCGACGTCCTCGGCGAAGACGCGCAGGGCGAGATCGCGGTCGGTCACCATCGCAACCGGGGAGCCGGCGGGGTCGACGATCACCACCGAGCCGACCCGGTGATCGCGCATCTGACGGGCGACGGAGACGGCGCTCGCCTCGGGCTCGGCGGTGACGACTCCTGCGGTCATGATCTCCTTCAGCTGCACTGCGCGTACGCTACCGGCGATGAGCCCCGAGCGAGCGATCCGCAGCGAGCGTCAGCGCACCCCCGTCGTCCCCCTGGAGGCGGGTGCCGGACCCGAGAACCCGCCCTGCCCCGCCTGCGGCGAGCCGCTCTTCGGTTGGATCGACGCGCGGCCGGGAATGGCCGGCCCGGTACGGCGCTGCGAGAGCTGTGGGCTCGGGGTCGCGAGCGAGCCGGGAGGCGTCGAGGAGGCACTGGCCGCGCTCGACCGCGGTAACGATGCCGGGCTGAGGATCCTCGACCGAGCGGGCTTCTCGGCCTGGATCGGCGGCGCCGGCTGGGCCGGCCTGGAGCCCGGCGCCCACTACTTCTTCAGCGTCGAGTCGGTGCGGCGCCTCGTCGCCAACCGCGATCAGGTCGTCGTCCGCGCCCGTTGGTCGCCCGGCGCCGGCATCGCCGCGATGTGGCAGACGATCCTCAACGGCTTCACCTTCGGCCACAACGTCGCCTTCGGTGCCCTCGGCCGTGGCGCTGCGGTGGCCGCGGAGCGCCGCTGGCAGCGGCGACTGGACGGCCTGATCACCGTCGCCGTGGCCATCCCAGCCATGCTGGTCGCGCTGCCACTGGAGCTGATCGCGGCGGCGCTACGGCGGGGCGGTGCCGTCTCGCTGCGCCTCGAGCTGCTCTGAGGCTGCCCGGCCAAGCAGTTCAAGAACGCAGGGAGCGCCGCGTCCTCCGAACGCAAGCGACCGAGGACGCCGAAATGCGCCGGCCGGGCAGCCTCAGGAGAGGCCCTCGCGGGCCTCGCGGACAAGCGTCACGGCCTCGGGAAAGAGGACGCGGATCGCGTCGCGCACCTGCATCGCCTGCTCGTCGGGGCTGCCGGAGAGATCAAGGCGGCCGATCGAGGCGGTGGTCATGTCGACCGCGAGCTTGATCGCGTTGTCGGCCCAGGCGACGCGCTGGGAGGACTGCATCTGCTCGGAGAGCTCCTCCATCCGAGCACGAAACTCGTCCGGGTCGCCGAAGAGGTTGAAGGGGCTGCCCTCCACTCCCCACATGTAAGCAGAACGCTGCAGAGGCGGCACACAATCGCGATCTTCGACGCGCCACGCGTGTACCTGGAGGACCTAGCGTCGCGGCAATGCGAACCGGACAGGAGGCGGAGCGGGGATCGGCGAGCGTCGAGCAGGCGGGATTGGTCGCGATGGTGGCGCTGCTCCTGCTGGCTGCGATCGCCGCTGTCGCCGCGGGAGGCGAGGTCGACGCCGGCCGCAGGCTGGCCGGCACGATCGGCAAGCGGCTCGCCTGCGCCCCGCGCCTGCCCGGAGCCTGCCGCCACCACCCGCTGGTGCCCGCCTACGGCTGGCCGTTGGCCCGACTGGCTCGTGCTCTGGCCCCAAGCCCAGAGGCAATAGCGGGTCCCAGCGGCCTGCCACTCATGCCCGTCGACTTCCGGCGCTGCCGCAGCGAAAGCTGCGCCGTCGCCGCCGGCCCGCACCTGACCGCATCGGGCCGGCGGGCCACCGCCTTCACCCAGCTGAACGACCGCCGCCGCTCGCACGGCTGGGTCGAGCTGACCTACTGGCTCTACCGCCCTGGCCTCGGCTGGGAACGGATCATCCGCCGCGCCGGCCAGTCCCAGATCGACGCCTCGAGCGCCACCCGCGTCCTACTGCGGGACGACCCCGCCCTGGTCCCACTCGAGACCCTCCCGGGCCGCAATCACTACGACTTCCCGTCGAGTGAAAGCCCACCTTGGCAGTGGAAGGTCACGGGGCGCTACCCAGGCTGGTCGGGCTGAGCGGTCCCAGACCACCCGAATCAGCTCGAGCAAGGAGCCCCCGGGCGGTTCAACCGAACCGCCCGGGGGCTCCTATTCCTTCGTTCGCACCGATTGTCGATCGAGTGCTCTCAGGCGGAGCTAGTGACGCACCTCCACTAGGGACTTCACCCCAAAGCCTTCCGCCGCCCAGAAGCCAACGGACGTGCACGCTGTTGCCGAGGTGCAAGAAACGCCACCGGTGAGGTCCGCTTCGGGTCCGCTTTTTGTGGCTTCTTCCACCACGGCCGGCGCCGAAGTGCTCTGCACCGACCATTTGCTGCCGTTCCAGCTCTCGGCCAGCTCCCGTATCACGCCGCCCACCTTGCGGTAGCGACCCGTGACGAGACAGGCGCTTGCCGAGGTGCAGGAAACAGCTCCCAGTGAAATCCCGCTGCTGGTAGCAACTTCGGGAGGAGTAGCCGCCGTTTCTTTCGACCAGGTGCTGCCGTTCCAGCGCGCCAGGGTGAGGCCTTGGTTCCCAAGTGCGGCAGTCGTCGCCACACAAGAGCTGGAAGAGCCGCAGGAGATGTCCTTCAAGCGTTCCGGCATTGAGGCCGGCGAGTTGATCGACCACGATGTGCCGTTCCAGTGCTCGGCCAGCGCGGGCCCAGATTTGTTCACGTTGCCGACGGCCCAGCAGTCGCTGGACGAGACGCAGGAGATCTTCTCGAGTTCGTTCGCAGTCGCTCCTTCGACGTTCGGCGTCGACATGACCGACCAGCTCGTGCCGTTCCAACGCTCAGCCAAGGTCAAGCTTTTGGAGCTGCCTTCGGCTACGTAATAGCCAACGGCGATGCAGTCGTTGGACGCCGTGCAATCGACCCCAGCCAGGTAGCCATATTTCCCTCCGGCGGGGAGCGAAACGGACTGGATCGACCATGACGAGCCATCCCAGCGCACCGCCAAGGGAGTTGCTGAGCCTCCTGTGGAGTTAGTCGCATAACCCACTGCCGTACATGCATTTGAGGCAGTGCAGGACACGCCAGTCAAAGAGCTGTAAAGCGCTTCACTCGGAATGGGCGTGGATGTCAGCGTCCACTGGCCATTGGTCTCGACTTTGGTCATGGCTTTGGAGCCCGAGCCGGGCCAATAGAAGCCAACCGCCGCGCAGGTTTCGGACCCTGTGCAGTCAACCGCTTCAAGCATGCTGCCGGTGGATCCAGAGGGTTCATCACTCGCCTGCAATCCCCATTCGTGGGTGCCGGTATTGAACCACTTGTCTTCGCCATAGACGATGCCGTGGCTGTTTTCAGCCCTGACGCGGAAGTGGTAGATCTGATTCGGTCCAAGGCCCGTGTATTTCAGGTTCACTTTGACCGCTTCGGTACCTTCACCCACCGATTTGACCGGAGCCGCTTTGATCCAGCCGCTGCCGCTGCTGGTTTCGAATTGGTAGGTCGTTGCAGAGCCCTGCGGATTGACCGAGGCGTTCAGGGTCGCTTCGCTGGTCGTCACCCCGGTGGCCGCTTCGGTGGTCGCGATCGGATAGGCGGTCCACTTCTCGATCTGGCCGCTGACCGCGGAGAAGGCGATCCAGAGATTGCCTTCGGTAGCGGGCGCAATGCTGTACAAAGACGTTTCGTGATGGCCTGGGTCAAACTGAGTCAGATATTCGCCTTTGGAGTTGAATCCCCTGACGAACCCGCCGACCGTGTTGTCCACGACCCAGATGTTGCCTTCGGTGTCGACCGTGAGCTGGCGCGGGTCACTGAGCACGCCTTTGCCGATCTGCCCCAGGTAGCTGCCTTCGCTGCTGTACTGGGCAAGGCCGTTTGGCCCAACGGCACTGACCAGGACGTTGTCTTTGGAGTCGACTTCAAAGTTGGTATAGAGAGGAACTTTTACTTCTTTTTGGAATACGCCTTCGGAGTTGAATTTGTAGACGTGTTCTTTCGGGATCCCGACAGGGTCACCGAGCCAGACGTTGCCTTTGGAGTCGACGGCCACCAGCCATCCTTCCCCGGCACCAATTTCGCGGAGGTATTCCCCTTTGGGGGTGAACTCCACAGCGGCTTTCAGCCCAGAGTCCATCACCCAGATGTTCCCGTCGGGAGCGACCGCGAGATCCCACGGCGATTTAAGTTTGTGCACGCCCGAGCCGGTGATGGTGGCGAGGTGCTGGCCCGTTGGGCTGAACTGCTCGATGCGACTGACTTCCATGTCGGCAACCCAAACGTTGCCTTTGGAGTCGGTATCCATCCCCCGAGCACTCTTGATCTGGCCTTCTTCCGTACCGTAGACACCGAAGCTGAAGGTTTTGGTGAATACCGGTGCGGCGCTTGCCGAAGTGGCGAGCGCCGCGAGGAGCAGCGCTGCCGCCACGAAACCGATTGACGTTAGGCGAATTCGTTTCATCTCCCTCTCCCTCTGCCCGATCTCCCTGTGGCGATCGGATCGACTGGTGCTCAATACAATTGGGGCGATGCTGGCAAGTTGGGGCAGCACGAATCCGACCAATGTGGACGGATTGACCCCCACAGAGCGACCGAAAAGGATGCTGCACGCTCGGCGAGGCTATGAGGGGTTGAAGTCCTCCATGCGCAGAGCCAGCTCGAGCTCTGTCGCGCAAGCGCTCAGCCGCCCGAGGCGTTCCTCGATGACACGAAGTCGGCTCGCCACGGTGTGGCGCCTCACCCCGAGCAGTGCCGCTGCCGAGGAGAGATTGCGGTCGGTTGCAAAGTACGCGGACAGCGTTTCCCGTGCCGTCTTGCCTCCGTCACGTTCGGCCGCCAGAGGATCGAGGTAAAGCGTGCGCAGGGAGCTGGAGAGCAAGTCATCACGACGAATTGCGATAAGTAAGGCTACGTCGGCGTAGCGCATCACGGGCTTGCCTTCATGTAGAGCGATTGGCAGTGCCGCCTGTGCCTGGCGGTGGCTGAGGCGCCAGCCGGCAAGTCCTTCGCAGGGCTCTCCTAAGGCAAGGACGAACTGGGAGGAGAGCTTGCCAGCGCTGTGCTGCAGCCCATTTGGATCGATCGGCATCCGAGAGCCGAACCAAGCCCAGACGACACCCTCGTTACGCTCGATCAAGAGCAGCCGGCAGTCGAGCACCTTGGCAAGCGTGCCCAGCGCCTCAACAGCATCTGGTCCTTTGGCGACCGCGGCGAGATGGTGCCCCCCGAGGCCATAGTCGAGGCTCGAGCTGTCGATGAGCTCGCCAGCCAGAAGGCGTTCGACCAGCTCGACCTCAGGACACTCTGCCAAGCGATGCAAACGCTCCGACTCGAGCCCATGCTCTTCGCCGATCGCGGCGAGAAGACGGTCGAGATGATTCGCCATGGAACGCAGTTGATGCTTCGGCGCGGCGCTTGCGAGGCCGGCGGACTCCGCAATGAAGAAATCGACGAATAGAGCATGACCCGCCACGCACTGCCGGACGACGATGTCGAGACTGACCTCGTTACGAGCTGCCAGGCGTGCTTGAGCGAGAAGCTCCGGGGGCGGTGGGAACAACTCCCCCCCATTCGCCGCAAGCGCGCTAAAGCAGTACTCGATCGCGCTGGCGACTGCGGTGCGAAGACCTTCTGCGCAGAGCGGATCGACGCTTTCCTTGTCTGGGCTCGCAACCGCGAGAGCCCTGGCCAGGACCGCCTCTTCGATTTCGACTAAGCGACCGCGCAGGCGCTGCCGTAACTCATCCTCAGACCTTTGCCGTGCCATGCGTTGCGCAGGCACTCAGCTTACTCAACGGCGAGGTGGCGCACTCCTGCGCTGCCCGGCTCGACGATGCGAGTGGCGGCGGTGTTTGGGCTTGCGGGCTTTGGTTCCCTTTGAGCTCCTTGCCTGCGGACTTACGAGAACGGCCTCACCAAGCACCGCTGGCGCCGGAGCTTCGCGCTGTGGGCCAGGAGCCACAACTCCCTGTGACCCCAGCGCCTCCCCCTCCAGCTCCCCCCCAAAGGCCCCACCGCCCCCACCTTCCACATAACCCCCCCAGGCAAAGACGTTTGACTCTTCTGAGTTGCCCGAGCTGACGAACAGCCTCCCCGTTTCGGGATCGACGACGAGCCCCGAGGGCCCGCCGTCGATCACCTTCTCTTTGAGCTGGGAGAGGAAGGCGCCTTCGGCGTCGAACTCATCGATCGCGCCTTCGGGGCGCTCATAGCCGGGTTGGAGGTTGTCGAGGACCAAGAGGTGCCCGTTGGTGGGATCGACCCCGATCGCTGTGTCAACAAGCGAGACGAAGCGTTTTTGCGGTGTTTTGGAGCCGTCGATCGTCTGTTTTGGGTTCAGCGGATCGGTTTCTGGCTCGAAGACCTTGATCGTGTTGGTCCCCGCGTCGGGGACGTAGAGCGCTTTGCCGAAGACCGCCAGCCCGTAGGCGTCTTTGAGGTTGCCCACGCCTACTTCTTGCAGCAGGGCCCCGGCGGGGCTATAGACGTTTACCTGGGTTCGGTCGTTGACGTAGACCTTGCCCGCGGCGTCTACCGCGACCCCGGTCGAAGAGGAGACGTCGAAGGTCTGGGCGCTCGGTTTGAGCCTGATCACGCTTTGGTGCCAGACGTTGGCGTAGAGGGTTCCGCCGGGGCCGGTGGCGATCTGACAGGCGGCTTCGGGCGGGCTCGTCCCCAGCGAGAGGACCGAGCTCAGCTTGAACGGCTTGGAGGCGCTGAACCCCCCTCCTTCTGGGGCGTAGGTCTCGATCATCGCGTGGTAGTAGTCGGAGACGAGGAGGCTTTGCCCTGAGAAGGCCAATCCGCAGGCGCCTTCGATCTGTTCGCCGGGGATCAGCTCTTCGGAGGGTTTTTGGGGCTTGATCAGCTTGATCGCTTCTTTGGTGATCAGCGTTCGCGCTGCCTGGGCGCTAGGGGCTCCCAGGCAAAGGCAAAGCGCTAGGGCAAGCAAAAGGCCAGGGATCGATCTCTTCCTCATCTATGACCCCCGCCTTTCTTCTTCTTTGCTTTTGCCTTCTTGCACTTGACCGCGATCTCGGGATGGGTGACCGAGCCCCTGTTGGCGTGTCCCATGAAGCGCGAGTTGGCCAGTTGGCGCTCGGCGCAGAGCTCTTTGGCCGAGACGACTAGGAGGCCGTGCTTGCCCGCTCCCAAGCTCAGTTCGAATTTGCTCACCGGGGCGTCGGGGAGGCTGGGGAAGGTTCCCCTGAGGCCTCCCTTGACCGAGTCGATCGTCCCCGCCAAGTCGACCTCGATCCCGTGGCCCCTAAGCACGAAGACGAGGTCGGGCAGGGTGTGATCGGAGGAGCGCAGGATCGCCTCTCCCGACATCGGCTCTTCGAGCAGCGGCGTATAGGCCTTGACCTGTCCGTAGACCGATCCCGGGGGGCAGTTGTGGTTGGCGAACTGGGGCCTTGTGCAGATCTGTTGGATGTGGCCCTGCTCCAAGAAGAGCGATCTGGGTAGCGCCACCGAGGCGCTTTTGATGTTGGCGTCTCCTGGGCGTGGTCTGACCACGACTCTCAAGGCGGGGTGCTTGCTGCGCCTGGTGCCGCCCTTAAGCGCCAGGGAGACCTTGGGCTTGAAGCCCAAGGCCCCGCAGTTGAAGGCTTGGAAGGGGGCGGTTGCGGTGGCGAGGGTGTCATCGGCTTGGTTGCCGAATAGCTCCCCGGCGCCGTTTAGGGCAGAGGAGATCGCCGAGGGCTCACAAGAGGTCGGGTTGATCGTGAACTGGGGCTTATCGATATAGGCCCTGATGTCTCTGAGGTGAATCGGGATGCCGTCGATGATGTGGGGGATCGGGTCGGTCCCGGTCGCATCGATCGAGGCTTGGGTGGTTTCGGGATCGATCCGAATGGCTGAGCGGACGATCACCACTCCCAAGTCGAAGGGGCCGACCAAGGCGGAGTCGATCGCCACCACCGAGAAGGAGGAGCCCCGATATGGCCCGGCGAGGTAGAGCCCTCCGGGGGCATAGGAGAGCACCGAGCCCAGGCCATAGCCCGAGTAGGTGCGCCCGATCAAAGAAGAGGCGGGACAGGAGGGGTTGTCTCTCTCTTCGACCCCGGATCTGTGAGCAGCTGCCTCGATCGCACTCTCAGGGCAATAGGGGACCCCGGCGACCTTGCCCAACAGGCCCGGTGGGAAGGTCGCCGAGTAGGAGGTGATCTCCTGCTCTACGTCTGTCCTTGTGAGGTGCAGGTAGAAGGGGGTGTAGGCGCCGCCTTGGGAGTTGAGCGTCCCTCCCTTTGCCTTGGGGGCAAAGGGTGCAAGGCCAGAGGGGCACGGCCCCCCTCCGACCCCGGCGGTGATCTGGGCCGGTAGCGATGCGTGCTTGATCAGGTTGGGGTCCCGCCAGGCGATCAGGTCGGCCTCGGTCGATACCCCCCCACAGAAACCCGGTGTCGCCAGGGGGCTTCGCTGGCCTTCGCGGAAGTGGATGCGAAGTTGGGAGTAGGGGATCTGGGGCAGGCGATCGAAGCTTGCGGTCAGCCTCCCCGTGGTTTGGTCTGCGGCCAGCTCTCCTGCGACCTTGACCAAGATGCCTCGATCGATCGACTTGGCGATCAAGTAGATCGAGATCAGCGAGCCGAAGGGGTTCTCATAGGGCGCTGCCAAGAAGATCGCTCCCTCTATTCGTTTGTCGATGATCGGGCTGATCACGGTGAAGTCGCCGATCTTCGATTCGTTGGGGCAACCGGCTCCCGCAGGAGACAATGGCGTCTCGGCTTCGTATTGGGCTGTGGTGCAAACGCCCAGCCCCGCTCCCACCGAGGGGTTGATCGTCACCCCTTCTGGCAAGTTCACGACCGCTTTTCTGATCGGCGAGGGAGCGCGCAGCTCGGGTTTCAAGACCCCTGCGGTGTCGACGTCGATGTCGAAGGAGTAGCCCGAGGGAGAAGAAGCGCGGGGGTCGGAGAGCTGGGCGATCGCTTTTGGTTCGAAAGACAAAGAAGAGCAGCCTTCCAGGGCTTTGGAGGAAAGCGAGCGCGAGATCGCTCCCGCTTCTTGCCAAGAGGTCGCAGTGGCCTTGAAGGCGAGCGGGGAATCGCAGAAGGTGGGCAGGGTGAGGTAGGCGGTGGGGGTGTTTTGGACCGGTCTTCCCACCGAGCATTTGGACCAGCCGAAGGAGGGCTCGGTCGCGTTTAGGCAGTTGCCCCGCTGGGAGTCGTGAAAGGCGGCGAAGGGGTTGCCCCAGATCGAGAGCGACAGTCCCGATACGTCGATCGCCTGGGAGACGTTTTTGCTCTTCAAGGTGATCCCGTATTCCCCGCCTGCCTGGCGGATCTCGGGGATGAAGATGATCGGGGCGCCGTAGGGGTTGGCGCCGATCTCGGAGGGAACCCCCGGCGGCGGGTCGAGGTTAAAGAGGCCGAAGGTCCTCGTCTCCCCCCCGGCGAAGGATGATTTGACCGTCAATGTGCCTACCTGGCTTCGGTCTTGGCAGCTCTCCCCGGATTTGCTTTCTTCGAAGGGAGAGAAGCGCGGTTTGTGAAAGGCGGCCTGGGTGCAGGTCGGCACCGCGGTGGGGTTTTCGATCAAGCCCCCTGGCAACTCCAAGGAGAGGTCCTTGAGGTCCCCCTGGGTAAATGGCGCTCCCGCCGCTTTGCTTGCTTCCAAGCCGACGCTCAAGCGAAGCGATGCGGGATGGGCTCCGGCCTGGGTTGCCGGTTCGCCAGCTTCTGAGATCAAGGGCCTTGCCTCGAAGCCTTCTGTTCCTGGGAGGAAGGAGAAGGCGCTTGCCTGGGCGGGAATGAGAAGAGCGACAAAGACAGCTCCGAGCGAGATCAACCGGGCCCTCATCGTGGCACCCCCCGCCTCAGCGGCACGTGGTATTTGCCTTTGCCGTTTAGCTTCTCATTGCCCTTTTGCTTTTTGCCCTTGCCCTTCTTCTTGCCTTTGTGGTGGTGCTTTTTCTTCTTCTTCTCCTTCTCGACTTCGAACTTCACCGGCGGGTTGCCCGAGCTCTTCACGAGAGTGCTGGGATCGGGGTCTTCGGGGGTAGGCGGCAAGGCCTGACAGGCATCGGCGATGCAGGGGATCGGCTTTTGGGCTTCGGGGAAGCCACCGCCTGCTCTGGCGTCATAGAGGTCGATCGAGCCTGGGTCGGATCCGACCAGTGACTGATCGGTGAGGAAGTAGGCGTCGTTGCCGTCGGTCGAGGCGTCGATGAAGCTGGCGCCTTCGATCGCCCTACCGCTCGAGATCAAATCGACGCAACCGGGTTGCATCGTGCAACCGCCGACCCCGTTTGCCTCCCACTGGTAGACGTCTGGTTGTCCGTTGGTGTCGGCGATCGCCAGCACGTCGGTCGATTCGAAGAAGGCCCTGTGCCCGTCGGCAGACAGCGCCCTTGGTCGATAGGCGCTGCTCGATCCGTTGACCTGGGCCCCTGGGATCGAGGCGACGCCGGTTGCTTTTTCCCCGGTCGGCTTGCAAGAGGCGCAGATCAGCTGCGAGGCCCCTCCCCCTAGCGGCGGCCCGTAGAGGTAGAGCTCAGCTCGGCTGCCGTTGTCATAGGCGGCCAGTTCGGTGGTCGAGAGGAAGGCGAGGTGAGAGCCGCTGGGGGTGACCCGGGAGGTCCCTGTCGCCGGTGGGTAATCGCTTGGCTTTGCCGCTTGTGCTCCGGCCGCGACCAGGGTGGTGGTCCCGGAGGCCCATTTCTTGATCCCGGCGGCGTCTTGGTAGTAGGCGATGGAGCCGTCGGTCGAGGCGCCCAGGACCCCGACCACTCCCCCGCTTGGAGTCAGGTCCGTTTTCGCCTGGGTGGAGGCCAGGTAGCGATAGAGGTGGGCGGCTTCGGTGAAGAAGGCGACCGAGCCGTCGGTCGAGGCGGTTTGGAACTGGGCGGCCGAGGAGAGGAGCTTGGTCTGGCTCGCGTCCCTCAGGTAGAGGCTGCCGGCGGCGGTGAAGTAGACACGGGTGCCGTCGGTGGAGACCGCGCCGATCGGCGCCGCCAGCTTCGTCGGGCCTACCGCCGGCGTGGTTTGCGTTTCGCCGAGAAGCAGACTGAGCGCCACCAAGGATCCCCCACTCGCCCGGTAGAGATTCTGGGCGTTCGCATCGCATTCACCCCCTCCTTTCAACACCTCGGTCGCATTGGAGGTAAGCGCAGCGCAACTGGAGAGCACAACCTGAGAGAGATCCGGAGAAGCCCCAGCGAAGGAGACCTTGAAGGCTTCCGGGGTGACCGCGGTGTGGGTGAAGTTGGCGGCACTGAGCAGCGAGGTGAAGCTGCCACCCGAGCCCCTCAGGTAATAGGCCATGCGCCCAGGAGGAGCACCCGAGCCCGGTATCACCGGGTTGGGAGCCCCACACCCCACCAGCCCCCCACGACAGGGCAACCCACCGAAGAGCAATCCCCTGGCGAGGTCTTCGGAGAAGAGCCGGTAGGGCGCTCCGTCCGGTTGATCGCCGTAAGCCGCCGATTCCAGCGGGGCGGAGACGTTTTGGGTAACCCAACCCCCTGCGGTTCGCCTCGAGAGGTACTGGCTCACCGGGGGCGCTCCTTTGGCATCGCCGAAGGAGGTGGCAGAGCCGTAGGAGATCGCCGCTCCTTCGGGAGAGCTGCTCGGTGCGGCTTGCAGGTCCCCGCCGCCGAAGAGCGAGCTGGGTGGGGCGATCGCCCCACCGCCTTTGTCTACCGGGGAGACCATCTCCCAGGCGCGGTTGTCGGGAAGCCTGAATGCCTGTTCGCTTCCCTGGGTGGAGAAGACGTGCTCTGGGCCGGTGACCGTTTCGGCTGAGTTTTTGGCGGTGATCCGGTAGCGGTACTGAGTCGCTGCTTTCAGCGGGGAAAGCGGCGGCCCCACCGGCTGGGAGGGAAAGAGGTAGGAGGTGCCCGAGCCAAGCAGGGCCGGGCCTGAGATCGGGATCAGGGTCGCTCCTGAGAAGCCTTTTGCTTCGAAGGCGCTTTGGGGGGTGTATTCGAAGCGGTAGGTGGTGGAGAGCCCGTTGGGGTTGACTTTGGCCCAGAGGTAGGCGGAGTCCGCCTTTACCGCTTCGACCCAGGTCTCTGCGATCAGCGGCGGGCCCGCCGCCTTGGCCGCTGGGCAGGCAACCAAGATGGCGCCTGCCGCCAGGGCCGCTAGGGCCCTGGCTCTCATCGGGCGTTCTTCTTGTTGCTGCGCTTGTGCTTCTTTGCCTTCTTGCAGGAGTTGGCGAGCAGCGGTGAGCTGTCGCTGACCTTGCCGTTTTGGCCGTCGAGGAGCACCGTTGCCCTGTTGGCTTTCGGCGAGAGCTTGCAGAGGTTGGCGCTGTTTATGAGAAGGCCCTTCTTGCCGCCCTTCATCTGCAAGGTGAACTTGGAGACCGGGGCATCGGGTGCTGCTTCGAAGGTGGAGCGGATCCCTCCGTTTACCGAGTCGACCCGTCCTGCCAAGACCACGTCTACTTGGCCTTGCAGGGCGATCACCAGGTCGGGGAGTTCGTGGTTTGAGGATCTGA
The DNA here is from genome assembly GCA_963712595.1 of uncultured Solirubrobacterales bacterium. GTDB lineage: Bacteria > Actinomycetota > Thermoleophilia > Solirubrobacterales > 70-9 > VRUE01. Next base: position 2,900 of record CAVQIM010000005.1, on the reverse strand, counting down.
GGTAGACCGGGCCAGAGAGCGGCTCTTCGAGCAACGGCGTGGTTGCAGATGCCTTGCCGTAGATCGAGGCCGCAGGGCAGGCATCGGCGGCGAACTGCACCCTGGTGCAAACGGTGCCGATGTGGGCCTGGTCGAGGAACTCCGAACGTGGCAGGGTGACCTCTGCTCGCTTTACGTTGGCCCCGCTTCCCTTGGGGAAGGTCAGGGTCGCGGTCAGGGCCGGGTGGCCTGTTCTCTTCGTCGCGCCCTTTAGCTTCAAGGCCAGCTTGGGCTTGAAGGAGAGCGCGTCGCAGCCGCCTACCTGGAAGGGGACGACGGGGGTAGAGAGCTGACCCGTGGTCGAGGTCAGGGTCGCTGCGATCGACATCGGATCGCACGAGGTCGGGTTGAGGGTGAAGTCGGGCTTTTTGAGCTGGAAGGAGATCTGGCGCACGTCTAGCGGGATGCCTTGGAGGATGTGGGGCAGGGGATCGGAGAGGGCTGAGACCTTGGCCGTTTCGGGATCGAGCTTCAAGGCGATCCGCACCACGACTGCTCCGAGGTCGAAGGGCCCTGCGATCGCCGGGGTGATCACGACCACCGAGAGCGGGGCGCCCTTATAGGGGCCGGCGAGGTAGGCGTTGCCGGGGGTGTGAAGCGGGGTGATGCCCGCCCCCGCGGCTACGTCTACCGTGCCGATCTCAGATGCAGAGGGACAAGAGGGGTTGTTGCGCTCGAGGATCCCTTCGTTTGGCTTGCTTCTGGATTGCGCTTGAGCGATCGCTGCCTCTGGGCAGTAGGGGACGCCGACCAGCTTCGCGGTCAATCCCGGCGGCAAGGCGGTGTCGATCTTTTGCAGTTCCTGGGTGTCGTCTTGCCTGGTCAGCTTCAAGGCAAAGGGGCTATAGGCACCGGCTTGGGGAGAGAGGGTGCCGGCGGTGAAGGAGGGGTTGTTGGGAAGCGCCTGGCCCTGGGCGGGACAGGGGCCACCGTTGGGGTTGGCCCCGATCGCGAAGGGATCTGTTGGGTGGGCGACCGGGGTCTGCGGGGCGCTCCAAGGGACGATGTCTGCCCTGGGGGCGTAGGTGCCGCAGGCAGGCGGCGTTCGCAGAGCTGCCCTGGGCCCGGTGAAGAGGTGGGTCTTGATCTCTTCGATCGGCAACTGGGGGTTGTCTTCGAAGATCGTCGTCAGCTGACCCGTGTTTGGATCTGTTTGCACCCTGCCGGCCAAGGTGGAGACGGTCCCGGTGGAGGGATCGCTGATCGCCAAATACAGGGCGATCAGAGAGCCGCTTGGGTTCTTGAACGGCTCTGCCAGATAGAGCGCTCCGGAGACCGGGTGATCGAGCAGCGGCGTCCTCACTTCGGCTGTGCCGAGCTTCGAATCGGGCGGGCACTCGCTGGGGATCAGGGTGTGGACGTGGGACAGGGCTTCGGAGCAGGCGCCCTGGCCGTCGGCGGAGGAGGGATTCACCGACATCCCCTCGGGCAAGGAGAGCCTGAAGTCCTTCATCACCCCGGGCGAGAGGCCTTCGGGGTCCATGTTGACCGGCTGGCGCACGGAGACGTCGAGGCCAGAAGGCGAATCGGCGAGGTTGGTGGTCGGCTTTGCTTCCAATGTCGGTTCGAATTGCAGCTGGTTGCAACCGGCCATCGCCACCGGGGTGCCCGACATATCGGCGCTTTCATAGCTGGCGCCCTTGAAGAGGCCCGTTTTCTCCCAGGAGTCCGCGCGGGCGCGGGCCACCGTCGGCTGTCCCGTGCACTGCACCGGGGTGGTCAGAAGCGCTTCCTTGGTCTCTTCGATCCCGACGCAGGATTGGCCGGGCACGATCCCGCATTCGCGCAGGGGGTTGTGGCTGGAGCTAGAGGGATTGCCCCAGAAGGTCACCCGCAGGCCGATCACCGGGTTGGTGCCGCGGGCGAATATTTCACGGGAGCGGCCCGAGAGCCCGTAGTCGCCGTCGCTGCGGAGGCTGCCGTCGATGTGGACGAAGATGTTGAAGCCTTCGGCAGCGTCGAAGCCGAAGGTCGAAGGGGTGCCGGGGGTCGGCACCATGTTGAAGAGGGGTGAGGCGCTGAGGCCGACGAAGCCGGCCTTGGCGACGATCACCGTCCCCACCGAGCCGATCTGGGAGTCCCGCGGGCACTGGTGCTGGTTTAGCTGAAGCTCGGTGCATCGTGCCCCAGTCGAGTTGGGGTTGAGGATCATCCCGGGAGGAAGGTCGGTATAGATGTCTCGCACCGCCTCGGACCCCGTCGGGTATTCGGGGTTGGCGAGTTCTGAGGGAAAGCCCAAGACGACGGAGAACTGGTCGGGGTGCGATCCCGCCTGGGTGGTGGCGGTGCCGTCGGCGCCTGAGAGCGGTGCGGAGAAGCCGGTTTCGCCGCCGAGGAAGCCAAAGGGGGCGACCGTGGAGCTGATCGTCACCGGGACGGCGCTCTGGCGCAGGTTGGCACCGCCGCCTTCGACCGTGACATTGGTCAGAAGCGTGCCGCTTGCCGCCAGGTCGGCTTTGAAGTCGACCTGGGCGAAGATGACGCCGCCGGAGGGGATGCTGTTGGGGTTGGTGCAGGTGAAGGTCTGGGCGCTGATCGAGCAGGTTCCCCCTTTGACGGTACTTCCCTGTTCGCTGGCGGCTTTGGTCGGGGTCAGCCCTTCGGGCAGGGTGCCGGTGACGGTCATCGCACCGGTGGTGGCCGCACCGCCGACGTTGATCGCGCGGATCAACAGCGTGCCGGTGCCCCCGCCGGGGACGTTGGTCGGCATCGAGATGCCGAGCAGGCCCCAGGCGGGCAGGCCGATCGCGGTCTTCGTCGTCGCTTTGGCCAGCGCAGCACCGCCGCCTTCGACGCTCGCTTCGCCGATCACGCTCTTGCCCACGGTGGCGGTGGCGACTTCTACCGGGACGATCACTTCG
>CAVQIM010000004.1:0-476982 GCA_963712595.1 uncultured Solirubrobacterales bacterium | reverse complement strand
AGCTGCCGGTGAGGCGGTAGCCGTCGAGCTCTTCCTCGGGTGCGCGCAATCCAGCCGTGTAGTCCTGCGAGCTGATCCCGGCGAAGACCCCGGTCGCGGTGCCGCGCAGCGAGGTCGGATCGATCCCCGCCGACTCCAAGGCCTCCCAGGAGCTCTCCAAGAGCAGGCGCTGTTGTGGGTCCATCGCCAGCGCCTCGCGCGGGGAGATGCCGAAGAACTCGGCGTCGAAATGGCCGGGCTCGGCGAGGAAGCCGCCCTGGAGGGTCGAGCTGGCACCGCGGCTCGCGCCGGCGAGGCGATCGAGGTCCCAGCCGCGATCCAAGGGGAAATCCGCGACGACGTCGGCGCCCGCCGCCACCAGGCCCCACAGCCCTTCCGGGGAGACGACGCCGCCGGGATAGCGACACCCCATCGCGACGATCGCAACCGGCTCATCGCTCGCCGTCGCCCGGACGGTGACTTCACCCCTCGCCTCGGGGACGCCCCCCGCCCGCCGGGAGAGATGGGCGGCAAGCTCGCCGCAGGTCGGGTGGTTGAAGACGATTTCGGTCGGCAGGCGCAGTCCGGTCGCATCCCGCAACCGGTTGCGCAGCTCGACCGCCGCCGGCGAGTCGACGCCAAGGTCCTTGAAGGTCGTGCCGGGATCGACCTCTTCCGAAGAGCCTCGGCCCAGCACTACGGCGAGCTCTCGACGAATGAGACCCAGCAGATGCGCCTCGCGCTCGCCGGCGGGCATCGCGGCAAGCGCACCCACCGGCGACCCGGCGCTCCCACCCGAGTCGCCCACCGCCGACTCGCCCAGCCAGTGGCGACTGCGCTGGAACGGGTAGGTGGGCAGCTTCACCCGCTTCGCAGCGGGGAAGACCCTCTCCCACTCGACCGAGGCTCCGGCGGCCGCTGCCTCCGCCAGCGAGCGGGTGAATCTCCCGGCCCCACCCTGATCGCGCCTCAGGGTGAGCAGCGTCGCCGCCTGCTTCGGATCGTCGAAGACGTCGTCGATCGTCTCCTGCACCGCGACCGTGAAGACCGGATGGGGGCTGACCTCGAGCAGGGCCCGGTGGCCGTCCTCGAGCAGCCTTCGCGTCACCTGCTCGAAGCGCACGGGCTGGCGCAGGTTGCGGTACCAGTACTCGGGCCCGAGCTCGGCGGTGTCGAGCCGGCCCCCGACTACGGTCGAGTAAAAGGGGATCCCTCCGCTTCGGGGGGAGATCCCGGCAAGGGCTTCCAGCAGCCCGTCGCGCAGGGGCTCGACCAGGCGGGAATGAGACGGCGCCGTGGCCCCGCGCACCCGCCGCGCCCTCAGCTCGGACTCCGCACAGCGATCGAGCAATGCGTCCAACGCGGTCGGTGGCCCGGTGACGATCGTCGAAGCCGGGCCGTTGAGCGCCGCCACCTCGATCTGGCCTCCCAGCGAGTCGAGCAATGACTCGAGTTGCTCCCCGCCAGCCGCAACCGAGACCAGGCCGCCCTCGCCCTCCTGCGCCGCGATCAGCCGACTGCGCGCCGCCGCGAGGTGGGCGGCGTCCTCGAGCGAGAGACCGCCGGCTACGTGAGCGGCCGCGATCTCCCCCTGCGAGTGGCCGGCGACGGCCGCGGGCGCGACCCCACACGAGATCCAGAGCCTGGCCAGCGAGACCATGACGGCGAAGAGGGCCGACTGGACGACGTCGATCCTCTCCAACGACGGGGCGCCCTCATCCCCCCGGAGCGCCGCCCGGACCGAGAAGTCGATGTGGGGCTCGAGCGCGGCTTCGCACTCGCGCAGGTCGCGCTCGAACGCCGGCACCTGCTTCGCAAGCTCCACCGCCATGCCCCGCCACTGCGAGCCGTGACCGGGGAAGAGGAACGCGACAGCGCGTTCGCCTCGGGCGCTGTCGCGCACGACGGAGGGCGCATCCCCACCCCCGGCCAGTACAGCGAGGCCCGTGAGCAGCTGCTCTCGATCCCCCCCGAACACGACCGAGCGACGCTCCAGGTGCGCCCGAGTCGTCGCCAGGGAGAACCCGACGTCGGTGGCGGCGACGTCGGGGTTCGCCTCCAGGTGAGAGGCGAGCCGAGTCGCCTGCTCCCGCAGCGCCGCATCCGATGCAGCGGAGAGGACCAGGGGCACCGCCTCGAGGGGCACCGCGCCCCGCTTCGCCAAATCCCCATCGAGTTCTTTTCGTTTAGTAGGTCTTTTCTTTGCATTTGAAAGGGGCGCCTCGGATAGCACCAGGTGACAGTTCGTGCCTCCCATGCCAAAGGAGCTCACGCCCGCGACCAGGGGACCGTCGGCCGATGGCCAGGGCCCCTGCTCCTCCTGCACCCGCAGGCCCAGCTCGCCGAGCGGAATCTCCGGGTTCGGCCGCTGGAAGTTGAGGCTGGCGGGGATGTGCCGGCGCTCGATCGCCAGCGCGGCCTTGAGCAGGCCAGCAATCCCCGCCGCCCCCTCGAGGTGACCGATGTTGGTCTTCGAGGAACCGACCCGCAACGGCTCCGCCGCCCGCCCCGAGCCGAGGACCGCGCCCAGCGCCGCCGCCTCGATCGGGTCTCCGACGGGCGTCCCGCTTCCGTGCAGCTCGACGTACCCAACGGCCGAGCGCTTCACCCCCGCCCTCTTGTAAGCACGCTTGAGAACCGCTTCCTGGGCCGCCTGGCTTGGCGCGGTCAGGCTGTCGCCACCGCCGTCGTTGTTAACCGCACCGCCGCGGATCACGCAGTAGACGTGGTCACCGTCGAGCTCCGCCTGGGCAAGCGGCTTGAGCACGACCACCCCGCCTCCCTCTCCCCTGACGAACCCGTTGGCCCGCGCGTCGAAGGTGAAACAGCGGCCGTCTGGCGAGAGGGCGCCGAGCCTCGCAGCGCTCAGCGCCGCCTGGGGATCCAGGTTGAGGTGCACGCCACCGGCGAGCGCCAGCTCGCACTCTCCCCGGCGCAGGCTCTCGCAGGCGAGGTGGACCGAGACCAGCGACGAGGACTGTGCCGCATCGACCGTCAGGCTCGGGCCCTCGAGGCCGAGCGCGTAGGAGACCCTGTTGGCGATGATGCTGCGGTGCAGGCCCGCCGCCGTGTGCCGGTCGATCGCGTCGTCGCCGACGCGCGCGACCAGCTGCGCGTAGTCGCCGGCGATCGCGCCGACGAAGACCCCGGCGGCGGCGCCCCGGACGACCTGGGCCGCGATGCCGGCGTCCTCCAGCGCCTCCCAGCCCAGCTCGAGCACCAGTCGCTGCTGAGGGTCCATCGCCGCCGCCTCGCGGGGGGATATCCCGAAGAAGGCGGGATCGAAGCCCTCGACCCGGTCGAGGAAGGCGCCGAATCGGACCGCCGGCTCTTCGTCGAGGAGATCGTCGAACGCCGATCGGCCGGCCATCTCCAGACGCTCGGGCGGCAGCTCGGCGATCGCGTCTTCTCCGCTCGCCAAGAGGCGCCAGTACGCCTCCGGATCGGAGGCGCGCGGCAGTCGGCAAGAGATGCCGACCACCGCGATTAGAGAGCCATCCCCCAAGGCCCTGGCCATTCACCCCTCCCTAGACTGAGTCACACAGGTGCAGCGAAAAACACCTTAGTGCGCCAATCCCAGGGGTCCAAAAACCCGATCTTTGGGCGCTATTCCCGAACGTTGGCAGGAGCCGCGATAGCCGCCAGAATGACTCCGTCGGCAACGTTCCAGCGTCCCGAGAACCCAGTCAGCTCGGCGCCGGCTACGACCGGTCCTGGAACCAGCAGGCGAGCCGAGAACGTGCGGGCGACCGGGTCGATCGTCACCGCTGCGTCTTCGAACCCGAGCCAGCGTTCGGCGAGGGGAAACCAGGCCTTGTAGACGGACTCCTTGATGCTGAAGAGCAGGCGGTCCCAGTGGCCCGGGTGTTCGTCCGCCAGACCGGCCAGCCGGTCTTCCTCCTCCGGCAGGGCGATGTCGCCGAGCAGGCCCTCGGGAAGCGGCGCATCGACCTCCGCGTCGACCCCGATCGTGGCGAAGTCCGACGCCCTGGCAACGGCGCAGGCGCGATAGCCATCGCAGTGGGTGATGCTGCCGACCACACCGGCCGGCCACACCGGCTCCCCCTTGGGACCGCTCGGTATCGCCTGCTCGGGCATCCCGAGCCGGGCCAGGGCGGCCCGGCCACACGCCCGGGCCGTGACGAACTCCCGCCGCCGCCCGTCGACCGACCGCGCGATCACCTGCTCCTCCTCCGGGAACAGCTTCACCTCGAGGAGGTCGTCGCGAGCGGAGACGACCACCACGACAGGGGGTAGGACCTGCTCAAGCATGCGGTGGTTCCGGCAGGATTCGCCGGGGTCCGCGCACCCCCGCCGGCCGGTAGCGTCGCTCGCGCGGGTACCCGAGCGAGACCTCCTCGAAGCGCACGCCGTCGTGCCGGGTCGTGCGCGGGATGTGAAGGTGTCCGTAGACGACAGCCGTGGCCCGGAAGCGCCGGTGCCAATCCGCCGTCTTGGTCGTGCCGCACCACTGCGCGAACTCGGGATGCCGGAGCACCCGGGTCGGGTCCGGCAGCAGGGGAAAGTGGTTGACGAGCACGGCCGGCAGGATCGGATCGACGTGCATCAGCCGCTCTTCCGTCTCGCGGACCCGCGCATGGCACCAGGCCTGCCGGCTCGGATAGGGCGCGGGATCGAGGAGAAACTCGTCGGCGCAGACGACGCCCGCGTCATATGCGCGCCTCAGCGCCTCCTGGGGTGTGGCGCCGACGTTGGAGCCGAAGCTGTAGTCGTAGAGGAGGAAGAGGGGGATCACCCTCACCGGCCCCCCCGCGCCCTTCCAGATCGGGTACGGATCCTCGGGGGTGACCACGCCGAGCTCGCCGCAGAGCTCCACCAGGTGGCGATAGCGACGCTCCCCCCGCAGCGAGGGAGGATCGCCCCGATGCGCCAAGAGCTCGTGGTTGCCGGGAACCCAGATGACGGTCCCGAATCGCTCGCGCAACGTCCGCAGGGCCCAGGCGACCTTGTCGGGCTGATCGGCGACGTCGCCGCAGACGATCAGCCAATCTTCGTCCGACTCGGGCTCGATGCGCCGGACGATCTCCCGGTTCTCCCTGTGCTCGACGTGGAGGTCCGAGATAGCGAGCAGGGCACCATCGCTCAACGCGATCGTGGCGGGATCACCCGCGTCCCTCGAACGAGTCGAGCGCCCAGACGATGCGCTCCCGCGTATCCCGTGGCTCGATCACCTCGTCGATGAAGCCGCCCCGCGCGGCCGCGGCGGCGCTGAGGTGCTCGCGCGAGTAGGCCTCCGCGAGCGCCTCCCGCTCGGCGACCGGGTCGAGCGCGATCTCCCATTCGCGGCGGTGGACGATCCCCGTCGCCGAGTGGGCGCCCATCACGCCTATTTCGGCGCTCGGCCAGGCCAGGACGAGGTCAGCGCCGAGGTCCTTCGAGTTCATCGCTATGAACGCCCCGCCGTAGGCCTTGCGTAAGACGACCGTTATCCGCGGAACCGAAGCGGCCGCGAAGGCACGCACCAGCGTCGCGCCGAAGCGGATCGCCCCGGCCCTCTCCTGAGCCAGCCCGGGCATGAACCCGGGCGTGTCGACGAGCGCGACCAACGGCAGCCCGAAGGCGTCGCACGTCTCGACGAAGCCCGCCGCCTTCTGCGAGGACTCGACGTCCAGCACGCCGCCGAGGTAGCGCGGCTGGTTGGCGACGATCCCCACCGATCGGCCGTCGCAGCGGGCAAAGGCGGTGAGGATGCTGCGCCCCCAGCGGGAGCCGACCTCGAGCACGGAGTCGGCGTCGGCGATGCCCGCGATCACCGAGCGGACGTCGTAGACCCCGCGAGGGGACACCGGCAGCTCCGCGCTGGGATCGCCGTGCTCGGGCTCGGCCCCGAGCGCCAGCGGCGGATCGCTATCGGCGTGCTGGGGCAGGTAGCCGAGCAGCCTCCTCGCCAGCAGTGCGGCCGCCCGATCGTCCGTCGCGACGAGGTCGGCCACGCCGTTGCGCTCGTGAACCCGGTGGCCGCCGAGCTGCTGAGGAGAGACGTCCTCTCCCGCGACCTCGCGGACGACCTTCGGCCCGGTCAGGAACATCGTCGCCTCTTCGGTCATCAGGACGAAGTCGGTCAGGGCCGGGGAATAGCAGGCGCCACCCGCCGCCAACCCGCCGATGACCGAGATCTGGGGCACGACGCCGGAGAGAGCCACGTTGCGGCGGAAGACGCGCGCGTAGCCGGCGAGCGCCGCCGTCCCCTCCTGCACGCGGGCGCCGGCGGACTCGATGAAGCCGACCACCGGAACCCGGCTCCGCTCGGCCAGCTGCATCACCCGCTCGATCGTTTCCGCCTGGGCGGCGCCCAGCGAGCCGCAGAGGAAGCGCACGTCCTGCGCGTAACAGGCAAGCGGGCGCCCCTCGACCCGGCCGAGGCCGGCCACCACCCCATCGCCATCGACCGCCCGGGCGCCGAGCCGCGACGAAAGCGCAGCCGACCGGAGCGGCTTGAACGAGTGCGGGTCACAGAGGAACTCGAGCCGCTCGAGCGGCGTCTGCTTCACGGCCTCCCCGGCTGAGGCTGGACTTCCCGCGATCGCGGCCGGGCTGCCCACGAGGCTATTTGTCCGATGCGGGGAGCTTGTGACCGCAGTGCGGACAGACGGCAGGATCCGCATCGTCGGCGCGGCTGGATGCCGCTTGTTTTGTCCCCGCGCCCTTGCCGCCGCGCGAAGCCCGCAACTCGAGTCGGAGGTCCGCCACGGAGAGCCGCTCGCGCTGGGCGCGATCGAGCCAGTACTCTTGCTCCTCGCTTTCGAGCGGTGCTAACAGCACGTGGTGGCTCCAGGTGAGCTTGTCACTACGTAGTGACAAATCGAACTGCGAGGCGACCCAGGCCATGTTCCTCAGGCTGGCCACGTCGTAGCCCGTAACCCGCGCCGCTTCCGCGTATTTCTCGCCCCAGCGCGACGTCCCGTAGCGGATCCAGTCCCCGATCCACCACTGGCTGCAACGACCTATCGCCCCCAGCCGCCTCCCCGCGGCCAGCCACTCGGCCTGACCGAGTTCGCTCTGCGGAATCCAGGCCACCTTCGATACCGCCCCCGCCCGGCGCGCCGGGGCCTCCCGGGCCGCATCCGGCGCTGGCCGACCGCTGCGGGGCGGAGGGGCCGAGGGGGATAGGGTTTGGACGGCTTCAGGGAATCCAGGCATCGCTGCTCGCATCCGTTCGGTTGAACTAGCGATCGAGCAAGACCTGAATAGCTCCCGCCCCACCCAATCGTCCAATGTGTATCACCGTGGGTTCGAACCGAGCTACACCAATATGGTGCGCTTGCCTGGTCTGGGCTCCCCATAGTGTCCCATTGGCGCGGAATATCGCTATCTATGAGCGCCTACGGTGCCCCGGCCGGTGCTCGGCGAGTCGCCATCGAGCTCCTCCAGCCTCAGCGCAACCTCGAGCTCTGCGTGACATGAATGGAGCAGGCGACCGAGCGCCTCCTCGACCTTGCGCAGGCGGCGTTGGACCGTGTGGCGGTCGACTTCCAGCGCCGCGGCCGCCGTCGCCGCGTTGAAGCCGGCCGCGAAATAGGCGCGCAGGGTCTCGCGCAGCACCAGACCGGAGTCGCCGTGTTCGTCGAGCGGCACGAGATACGTCTGCCGTAACGATTCCGCCAGTGACTCGTCGCCCAACACGGCCGCGAGCAGCACCACCTCGCCGGCGCGAGCCAGGCGTTGCGGCTTGCGCAGCATCACCTGCTGTGCGGCCTGCGCCTCATGGTGGGTCAGGCGCCAGCCATCGAGGCCGTGACGGGGCTCGCCAACCGCGAGCGAGACCTTGCCGAGCACACCGGTCGAGAGGTAGCGCTCGACCTCCGCGACGCCGAGCCGGCGGCGTCCGCCGAGCCAGGCCCAGGCGCCGTCGTTGCCGCGCGGGACGACCAGGGCCTGGCGGCTCATCGCCGCCGCCAGCGTGCGCACGGCCACATCCGAGCGAGCCCCGGTGACGACCAGGCCAAGGTGCCAGGCGTCGAACTCGTAGTCGAGTTCCTGGGCGTCGAGCGGCGCGTCTCCCGAAAGCAGCCGCTGCACCCGTTCGGCCACGCGCTGGGCAGGCGAGCGCCGCATCAGCTCTAACTCGTCCATGTACTCGGCCGCCACCGTCGCCATCAGCCGATCGACGTGCGGCCCCTGCGTGCGCAGCACCTGCCGCAACGTCTCGGCGGAGAAATGGCCGCTTTCGTCCATGATGAACTCCGCCACCAACCGGTCGCCGGCGGCGTAGCGGCGCAAGATCGTGTCCAGCCTCGTCCCGCTGCGGGCGGCCAGCCGAGCCTGCGTCGCCGCCGCGGCGGGGATCGGCCCCGACCACTCGTCCCCGTGCTCGATGCTGATCAGGGCGAAGTCGAGCCCCTCCGCCACCGTCGCCCGCAGCCCCGCCCGGTACTCGGCGTCTTCGTTTTCCACCGGGTCGGAGAGACCCCGTATGCGGGTGAAGATGCCGTCTTCGATCTCGGCCAATCGCGCCCGCAGGCGCCCAACCAGCTCAGTCCGGATTGCCTGTAGCGAGGGGTTGTCGTGGTCGCTCGAGCGGTTCACGGGGCACCGTGTCGCCACCGCAATGGGCATTTGCCCGCGATCGCCCCCCTGGCGGCGCAAGCTTGAAGGCGGTGCCCTCTGAGCGCTGCTTCGACCCGCATCTGGCCCCCTCTCTCCCGTACACAAGCTAGTACTCAATCTCCGGCGATGTCAACCCGACGAGCGATTAAGGTGCGATGTAATGACGATCGACGGCCTCCTCGACAACAACGAGCGCTTCGCGGCTTCTCTCCCGGCAGTGCACCTCGACGTTCAGCCCAGTCGCCGGCTGGCGATCGTGACCTGCATGGATTCGCGGCTGGATGTCTTCGCTGCCCTCGGCCTGGGCAACGGGGAGGCGCACGTGCTGCGCAACGCTGGCGGGGTCATCACCGACGACGTGATCCGCTCGCTGGCGGTCTCGCAGCGGCGGCTGGGAACGCGCGAGACGATGCTGATCCACCACACCGACTGCGGCATGCAGAAGCTCAGCGACGACGGCTTCCGTGCCGAGCTCCAAGAGGCGACGGGAGTTGCCCCCAGCTTCGCCATCGAGTCCTTCGCCGACGTCGACGCCGACGTCCGCCAATCGATCCTGCGCGTTCGCAACTCGCCCTTCCTGCCCCACCGCGAGGTCGTGCGTGGCTTCGTCTACGACGTCGACAGCCACCGGCTGCGCGAGGTCGAGGCCAGCTCCGCCGGCTGACTGCGGCGGTGCAGGAGAGGAGCCTGGTCGCATCGTCGCTAAGCGCCGAAGGCGCGTGCGACGTCAATTCCCCCAGAGGCGCACCCGCCATCCCCGCCAAAAACCTCAACCCAGCTAGCCGCCGAGCCGGTAGGCGATGATCTGCGGCGTCTGACCTTCTGCGGCGGCGAGGCCGGCGGGAGCGAGCAGCGTGTCGCCGGAGGCCATCACGCCGGCGTTGGTGCCAGCGGGCAGTTTTTCCCGCCAGACGACCTGGCCGGATTTGGCGTCGAAGGCGCTCACCGTCCCTTCGTAGGAGGTGGCGAAGACGAGGTCGTTGACCGCGGTGGTGGCGCCGAAGGCGGGGGTGGAGAGTTCCTGGTTCCACTCGACCTTGCCGGTCGCCAGGTCGAGCGCGAGCACTTCGCCGCTGAAGGAGCTCCCCGGTTCCTGCGTTTCGCTGCCGGAGACGACTTCCATCGGGCTGTTGACGATCGGCACGAAGACGCTCGTGCCATCGGTCGACATCGGCGCGATCACGCCGCCGAGGGTGCCGGGATAGACGGTCGAGGGCACTTTGATCTTCGAGGTTTCGCCCCGCATCGCGAGCAGGCCGTCTTCGTCGTGGCCGTTGTGCTTGCCGACAGCCCGCTGCCAGATCACTTTGCCCGTTTCGCGGTCGGCCGCCAGCGCGATGCCGGACTTGCCCGCGGCGACGACTAGGTGCTTGCCGCCGTTATCGACCAGGATCGGGGGGCCCTGGAAATCCCAGTCGTAGAGGTCGTGCGGCGTCACCTGGTGGTACCACCGCAGCTTGCCGGTCTTCGCGTCGAGCTTGACCAGCGAGTTGGTGTAGAGGTTGGGGCCGGGCCTGCTCGACCCCCACGGGTATTTGCCGGTGCCGGGGAACGGCGCCGGATTGCCGACGCCGAAGTACATCGACCCCTTCTCGTCGAAGGCGGGCGGGTACCAGACCCCGCCGCCGGCGTTGACCGTGGGCTTGCCCCAGAGGCTCTTCGGCACGGTGTCGAAGTGCCAGAGTTCCTTGCCGCTCTTCGCCTCGAGAGCCCAGAGAGTGCCCACACCGCCAGCTTCGTACAGTGCCTCGGGGTTGAGCGGCACCGTCGACACGTAGACCACCCCGTCGTGATAGCCGGGGGCCATGTCGATGCCCTCGGGATTGCGAATCAGGGGAGTTGACCAGAGCTGGTCTCCGTTCTTCTCGTCCAGGGCGAAGGCTTCGTTGACAGTGGCGCCGAAGACCTTGCCCTCGGCGACGACGATCCCGTTGGGGCCCTCGCCAGGGACTTCGTAACGGTGCGTCCAGAGGACCTCGCCGGACTGGAGATCGAGCGCCTGGACGTTGGAGGCGAGGTCCTGGGAATAGACGACGCCCTTGCTGATCACCGGCGTCGAGGCGTAGCTGCCGAAGTTGCTGGAGCCAGGGATTTTCGCCGTCCAGGCCACGGCGAGATTGGTGACGTTGGAGCTGTCGATTTCGCTTTTGGGGTTGCGGGTGTTGGCGGGGTCGACGCCCGGATAACCGGAGCCGGTGAAGTCGGCACTCTCGCCCGACGAGGAAGAACACCCCGATGCCACCAGCGCCACCAAGATCGTGAGTGAGATGACCCCCACCAAGGCCATCCTGGGCAAAGCCCCCAGCCCGTTCATCGCGCACATCCTCGGCGCCCGACGGTGGCGTTAGCCGCCGAGCCGGTAGGCGATGATCTGCGGCGTCTGACCTTCTGCGGCGGCGAGGCCGGCGGGAGCGAGCAGCGTGTCGCCGGAGGCCATCACGCCGGCGTTGGTGCCAGCGGGCAGTTTTTCCCGCCAGACGACCTGGCCGGATTTGGCGTCGAAGGCGCTCACCGTCCCTTCGTAGGAGGTGGCGAAGACGAGGTCGTTGACCGCGGTGGTGGCGCCGAAGGCGGGGGTGGAGAGTTCCTGGTTCCACTCGACCTTGCCGGTCGCCAGGTCGAGCGCGAGCACTTCGCCGCTGAAGGAGCTCCCCGGTTCCTGCGTTTCGCTGCCGGAGACGACTTCCATCGGGCTGTTGACGATCGGCACGAAGACGCTCGTGCCATCGGTCGACATCGGCGCGATCACGCCGCCGAGGGTGCCGGGATAGACGGTCGAGGGCACTTTGATCTTCGAGGTTTCGCCCCGCATCGCGAGCAGGCCGTCGTCGTCGTGGCCGTTGTGCTTGCCGACCGCGCGCTGCCAGATCACCTTGCCCGTTTCGCGGTCGGCCGCCAGGGCGATGCCGGACTTGCCCGCGGCGACGACGAGGTGCTTGCCGCCGTTGTCGACCAGGATCGGCGGGCCCTGGAAGTCCCAGTCGTAGAGGTCGTGCGGCGTCACCTGGTGGTACCACTGCAGCTTGCCGGTCTTCGCGTCGAGCTTGACCAGCGAGTTGGTGTAGAGGTTGGGGCCGGGCCTGCTCGACCCCCACGGGTATTTGCCGGTGCCGGGGAACGGCGCCGGGTTGCCGACGCCGAAGTACATCGACCCCTTCTCATCGAAGGCGGGCGGGTACCAGACCCCGCCGCCGGCGTTGACCGTGGGCTTGCCCCAGAGGCTCTTCGGCACGGTGTCGAAGTGCCAGAGCTTCTTACCGCTCTTCGCGTCCAGTGCCCAGAGGATCCCGACCCCTCCTCCTTCGTACAACTCGTTCGCGTTGAGCGGCACCGTCGACACGTAGACCATCCCGTCGTGATAGCCGGGGGCCATGTCGATGCCCTCGTGTTGGTTGCGAGCCAGGGGAACCGACCAGAGCACCTTGCCGCTCTCCTGATCGAGGGCGAAGGCTTCGCTCGAGGTCGCGCCGAAGACCTTTCCCTCGGCGACGACGATGCCGTTGGGGCCCTCGTCGGGGACTTCGAAGCGTCGCTCCCAATGGACCTCGCCGGACTGGAGATCGAGCGCCTGGACGTTGGAGGCGAGGTCCTGGGAGTAGACGACGCCCTTGCTGATCACCGGCGTCGAGGCGTAGCTGCCGAAGTTGCTGGAGCCAGGGATTTTCGCCGTCCAGGCCACGGCGAGATTGGTGACGTTGGAGCTGTCGATTTCGCTTTTGGGGTTGCGGGTGTTGGCGGGGTCGACGCCCGGATAACCGGAGCCGGTGAAGTCGGCACTCTCGCCCGACGAGGAAGAACACCCCGATGCCACCAGCGCGGCGATCGCGATCGCGAGCACGGCGGCACACGCCGCCTTCGGCACCCCCCTCAGCCTATCCATTGCGCGACCATATGTGAGCGGTTAATCTCTGTCAAGTATTCCGAAACTGTGTGTTTATGGGCCGGCCGCCGAGCCACCCGCGCCGAGCTCGGCGCGGTCGGAGGGGATGGCACCTCCGTCGCGCAGAAACGGCTGCAGGACGCGGTTTGAGATCAGCCCGAGGGCGCCGAGGTTGGCGAACCCCGGGCCCTGACTGAGGCCCGCCAGACCGGGGATCTGCAGGCGCGGCCGCATCCCCTTCAGCTCGAGGTTGCGCCCGATCGGCACCTCTGTCCCCGCCGGCCGGTCCCAGAGCGGGCCCGCCTGCCGCTCGATCTCCTCGCGCACCGGGTCCGGGAAGAGCGCCCGCAGCTGCGCCAGAAGGTCGAATCCGGTGCAGTTGGCGACGTAGTCGTGCTCGCGACTTACCACGCCTTCCGGTGACTCGTAGTCGAGCCTCACGCGCTCCCCCGTGGCGCCCGAGCCGACGTCGGTGACCCTGCCGGTGACGAAGCGGCAGCGGTCGTCGTAGGCGATCGCCGCCAGGCTCGGCGGATCGAAGACGCCGCGGTCGGAGTGCTTGACGAAGTCGCGCCGCGTCTGCAGGTCGAGCGAGCCCCATTCGACCTCGTCGGGATTGGAGAAGACGCGGTTCTCGAGAAAGCTCTCGCCGCGGCTCATCGGCAGCATCGGCGTGTAGATCGTGAAGCGGCAGCGCGGACGCAGCCCGCGCAGGAACATCGTCGCGCTGAGCGCGCTCTCGCCGCCGCCGACGATCGCGACGTCGCACTGCTCCTCCTCGGGGATGTGGGCGAACTCGCTGCGCTTGCTGTCGCAGTGAAAGACCCGTGAGGCGACGGCCGGCTCATGCGGAAAGGAGCGATGGACCCCCGGCCCCGTCAGCACCAGCGCGGCACCGGTGTGGCGGGAGGAGCCGCCGCTCTCGTCGACCTCGACGACCCAGCGCTCCCGCCCCTCGTCGAGCGAGACCTCGGTGACCCGGCCGCGCACGTGGGCGATCCCCTCGCTCGCCCGGGCAAGCACCCAGGTGAGGTACTCGCCGTAGTCGCGGTGGCGCACCGACGGCGAGCCGGCGTCGACCCAGCGGGCATAGCGGCGCGTGCTGATCATGTACTGCTGCCAGGTGAACGAGCTGAGCCCGGCATCGATCGCCTCGCCCGCCTCGCCGAACTCGACGTGGCTGCGGTAGGGGAAGCCGACGTCCTTGATCGGGGTCACGGCAAGAGGCTCCTCGCCGGAGGTCATGCCGTTGAGCCCCTTCCAGGACGCCGCCACCTCGGTGCCCTCGACGATCTTCAGCGAGATGCGAGTGAGGCCGAGGCTGTTGAGGATGTGGACCTTGGTCGCGATTCCGGCCGCCTTGGCGCCGGCGCCGACGACGATCAGGTCGCTCTGGGCCTCCACAGCCTCACACCACCTGCGAGGCGAGCGGCCGGGAGACGACGAGGCCGTGCTGGGCCGGGCTGAAGGCGATCGCCCCCCGCGTCACGCGCTCCCCCCGCGACTCGACCGGGTGCAGCTCGACCTCCTCGAGCACCGTGCGCAGCACCCGCTTCATCTCCTGTTCCGCGTAGCTGGCGGCGAGGCAGCGGCGGGCGCCGCCGCCGAAGGGAATCCACGTCGGCACCGCCGCGCGCTGCTCGAGAAAGCGCTCGGGACGGAAGCTGCCCGGGTCCTCGTAGACGTCCTCGCGGTGGTGGATCAGGTAGACGCAGGGCGCGACCAGGGTGCCGGCGGGAAGGTCGTAGCCGCCGAGGGCGGCCGGCCTCAGCAGCCTGCGCACGACGACCGAGACCGGCGGGCGCAGGCGCAGCGTCTCCTTGATCACCGCGTCGAGGTAGGCGTCGCCCTCACCGGCGCGAAGCTCCTCCTGCAGCCGCGCCAGCTTCTCGGGGTGGCGCAGGAGGCGCTCGAAGACCCAGGCGAGCGAGCTCGACGTCGGCCCGTCGGTGAGCAGCGTCAGCAGTTCGTCGCGGAGGTCCTTCTCGCTCAGGGGCGTGCCGTCCTCGTTGCGCGCCTCGATCAGGATCGAGACGGCGTCGCGGCGACCGTCCTCTCCTTCCGCCC
Organism: uncultured Solirubrobacterales bacterium; assembly: GCA_963712595.1. Lineage (GTDB taxonomy): Bacteria > Actinomycetota > Thermoleophilia > Solirubrobacterales > 70-9 > VRUE01. Next base: position 462,488 of record CAVQIM010000004.1, on the reverse strand, counting down.
GCCGCCGCCGCACCTCCTCGAGCACGGCGTCCTCGACCGGCGCCATCGCCTGCCGCCAGGAGCGGCTGCGTTCGAGCCAGCGCGGGCCGAAGAAGGCGAGCTTGCGCAGGCGGCCGTCGTCGTTGACCGCCTGGGTGAGGTTTGCAAGCAGGGCCCGCAGCTGGTCCAGGCGCCCTTCGTCCTCGCCGAAGACGGCCCTCATCACGACCTCCTGCGTCAGCGCCTGCATGCGCGGCCAGAGCCTGAACGGCTCCCCGACCGGCCAGGCACGCACTTCGCGCCGCGCCAGCTCGGTCATCATCTCGGCGTCCTCGCGCATGCGCTCGCCGTGGAAGCGCGGCAGCATCATCTTGCGGCGAGCCATGTGCTCGGGCTCCTCGCTCAGCATCACCGAGTGGGCGCCCAGCACCGGCCTCAGGGCCAGGTTCGGGACCCCGACGCCAAGCTCGTTGGTGTCGGTGGAGAAGATCCGTTTGACGTCCTCGGGGTCGGAGAGGACGACCCAGGTGCCGAGGTGGCTGAGGCGCAGGGTGAAGGTGTCGCCGTAGCGCTCGCGGCAATGCTCCAGCAGGGGCAGCGGCTCGCGCGCCCAGCGAATGGACTGCAGCATTCGCGGCAGCCGGGGGCCGGGCGGCAGCGTCGCGCTCATGCCTCGCTCCCCTCCATCAGCTCGTCCTCGAGCTTGCAGGTCGCCCCGATCAGCAGGTCGAAGAGGTCGGCGGTGAACTCGGCCGGCAGCCCGGCCTCGGCCCCGCGGGCGAGGTAGCGCGCCCGCACCTGGGCCACGCGCTCGGGCTGCATCATCGGGATCCCCCGCTCGCTCTTGTAACGGGCGACTTCGCGGCAGATCTCGAAGCGCTCGCCGAGCAGGCGCGCGATCTCGTCGTCGATCGGGTCGAGCCGCTCGCGAAATCCCTCCAGCCCGTTAGCGCCACTCATGACCGCCCCTTCCGCTTCCGGTGCGCTTTATATGTGGGCATGAACCGCAAAAGGCGCACCGGAAGCTCATGGTGTCTCCAGTAGGCCGGTGGCGAAGGCGTAGCTGCAGGCGGCCAGGGTCTCCAGCGCGTAGCCGCCCTCCTGGATCACGCAGACGGGGGGGCCGGCGCCGGCGAGGAGGGCGCCGATCTGGGTGAAGATCTCCGGCGAGAAGCCCCACGACCCGTGCGGATCGCCGGCGACGATGTCGTAGCCGAGCGAGACGACGAGCGCCTGCGAGGACTGGGCAAGCGCCTCGACCGAGGCGGCGACCGCGTCGAGGTAGGTCGCCGGATCGGGGCTGCCCTCGAACTCGACCACGTGTTCGCGCTCGCTGCTCGGCTTGACCGTGAGGGCGGCGACGTTGGTGACCGGAGAGGCGTGCAGCGAGTACAGGCTGGCGTCGCTCATGTCGGCGACGATCGCGGCGGTGCCGTTCGGATAGTGCAGGTCGATGTCGAGGATGCCGACCGGCTTCACGCCGAGGCCGCGCAGGGTCTGCACCGCCGCGGCGGCGGTGTTGAGGTAGCAGTAGCCGGCGAACCAGGCGGGGCCGGCATGGTGGCCGGGGGGACGGCAGAGTGCGTAGGTGAAGGGGGCGCCGGCGGCGAGCAGCTCCGCTGCGGTGATCGCCGTGCGCACACCCTCGCGCGCCGCGGCGACGAGCCCGGCGCAAATGGGGATGTCGGGCGGTAGCCCGGGTGGCGTCAGCTCGGGGATCACCACCGGCTCCTCGGAGACCTCGGCGAGCGCATCCAGATAGTCGGGATCGTGGAGCACGCTTAGGGTCTGCTCGACGTCTTCGCTGTCGGCGTCCGCAGTCGCCGTGCGCACGCCCTCGTGGCGCAGCAACCCGCTGCGCAGCTCCTCCATGCGGCGGTTGTCGTCCACCCCCGGCAGGATGCGGCCGCCTTCGAGGATCCAGTGCGCGGAGTCGTTCTCCCCCTCGCCGCCGCGCTGCTCGACCATCAGCAGCTCCGCGCTCACGACGCGCGCCTCCGCCCCGCGCTCACAGCTTCCTCCGCATCCGCGGGCCGAGGTGCTCGAAGCCGTTGGCCAGGTAAAAGGCCTCGGTCGCGCCGATGCGCTCGAAGCTCTCCCGGGGCAGGCCCACTTCGATCCGCTTCGCCCCCTCGCGGCGGCAGAGATCGCAGAAGGCGTCGACCAGGCCGCGGCCGACGGCGCGGCTGCGCCAGTCCGGGTGCACCCAGAGGTCCTGGATCGTGCCGTAGCGCCCGGGCACGTGGATCGCGTGCTGCCAGCTGGCGGCGAGGACGCCGACGATTCCGTCCTCGCCACCTGCCTCCGCCACCAGCAGGGCACCCTTCTCCCCATCCCTGGCAAGCTCTCGCGTCGCCTCTTCGAGCCTCGCCGCATCCGGCCCGCCGCCACTCAGCTCGACCAGCAGCTGCGCCACCGCATCGGCAACGGGAGCCGCATCCTCCACCAACGCCTCCCTCACCCCCCACTCGCCCCGACCGAGTTCGTGTTTTGTCTCGCTATTCGAGAAGAAAGACGAACTCGGCCCCGCCGACGGCGTGGGGCCTGTCGTTTCGGCTTCGGTCACGCTGCCGCCGCCCTCCGTGCCGCCGGCTCCAGCTCGACGCTCCAGGCGTCGGGCGAGTCGCTGCCGGTGACGGTGCGGGCGATCGCCGCCATCGGCGCCCGCGCCTTGAGCAGGATCTCGTCGAACTCGTCCTCGGGGTCCGACTGCATCACGATCGCCCCACCGGCCCCGATCGTGGTCCGCTCCGGCCGCATCACGATCGTGCGGATGACGATGCTGAGATCCATCACCCCGTCGAGGCCGAAGTAGCCGATCGCGCCCGAGTAGACGCCGCGCGCCTCGGCCTCGAGGTCGTCGATGATCTCCATCGTGCGCTCCTTAGGCGCGCCGGTCATCGAGCCGCCGGGGAAGCAGGCGCGCGCGCACTCGACCGCGCTGCGGTCCGGCGCCAGCGCCCCCTCCACGGTCGAGATCAGCTGGTGCACCGTCGCGTAGTCCTCGACGATCATCAGCTCGGGCACGCTGACGCTGCCGACGTCGCAGACGCGACCGAGGTCGTTGCGCAGCAGGTCGACGATCATCAGATGCTCGGCGTAGGTCTTTTCGTCGTTGGTCAGCTCCGCCCGCAGAGCGGCGTCCTGCGCCGCGTCGGCGGAGCGCGAGGTGGTGCCCTTGATCGGCCGGGCCTGAACGCGGCGCTCGCGGTCGACCGAGAGGAACCGCTCCGGCGAGGAGCTGGCCACCGCGACCTCGCCCAGCTTCAGGTAGGCCGAGAACGGCGCCGGGTTGCTGCGGCGCAGGTTGCGGTAGAGGTCGAAGGGCTCCGGGCTGGCGCCGGTCGAGATCTGGTCGGTGAGGCAGACCTCGTAGGACTCCCCGGCGGCCAGTTCGGCCTGCGAGCGGGCGATGTCGGCGAGGTACTGCTCGCGGCCGCGGCCGCAGTCGAAGCTGACGTGGGGGGCGCTCGGCTCGCCGAAGGTCCGGTTCCGATCCAGCTCGGCCGCGGCCGGGTCGGCGAGCGTCTCTCGCACAGCCGCCTCGGCCCCGTCCAGCCAGCGCTCGGCATCGTCGGCGTCGCCGCGGGAGAGCGCCATCAGGTGCGTGCGGCCACGTACGTGATCGACGGCGACGAGGCGGTTGGCCAGCATCAGCACCGCATCGGGGACGTCGGAGCGATGCACGTTGGTGGAGCCGCAGTCGGCCTTCAGCTCGTAGCCGAGGTAGCCGACGAAGCCGCCGAGCAGGTTGGGGGACTGTCCGGGCGGCGTCTCGATCGCCCGCCTGGCGACCTCGCGGTCGAGCACGTCGAAGATCGAGGCGCGCTCGAGCGCCGTCTCTCCGGCGCGGTGCAGCCGCACCGTCGTCTCCTCCACGTCGTACTCGAGCACGCAGCGGTCGGCGCCGGCGCTGGTGCCCAGGTAGGAGCTCTGCGCGAGCCGGGTCGGCGCGTCGGCGCTGTCGAGCCAGAAGGCGTGCTCCTCGGCACCGAAGAGACGCTCGAAGAGAACCTCGGTCGAGGCCTCGCCGGGGAACGAGCGCATGTGCAGCTTGGCCTCGGTGGCGACTGTCCGGCGCGGCTCCTCGTGGCGGCGCGGCGGCGCCGGGCGGCGGGTCGTCCCAGAGCGCGGCGAGCGCCGGCGCTCGGCCAGGCCATAGAAGTTCTCGACCAGCTTGGCGCCGTGCTCCGTCGCCACCGACTCCGGGTGGAACTGGACGCCCCACATCGGCCGCTGCCGGTGTTCGATCCCCATCACCACGCCGTCATCGGCCCAGGCGCAGACGTTGCCGTCCGGCCCCATGCCGGTGATCGCCAGCGAGTGGTAGCGGACGACCGGGAATCCCTGGTCGATGCCCTCGAAGAGGCCGGCACCTTCGTGGTAGATGCGGCTGAGCCGGCCGTGCATCGCCTCCGGCGCGCTGCTCACCGTCCCTTCGAGCAGGCTGCCCAGGCCCTGATGGCCGAGGCAGATGCCGAGCACGGGGATCTCGCTGTAGCGGAGGATGTCGTCGCAAACGCAGAAGTCGTGCCAGCGGCGCGGGGTGCCCGGGCCTGGCGAGAGCACGATCGCGTCGAAGTCCCAGCGCGAGAGGGCGCGCCAGGAGACGGCGTCGTTGTCCACCACGATCGGCTCCTCGCCGGCAACCCCCGCCAGCAAATGGAAGACGTTGTAGGTGTAGGAGTCGTGGTTGTCGACCAGCAGCGTCCTCATCGCGTCGCCTCCAGTCCCAGGCCGCGGGCGCCCTGGGCGAGCGCCGCCTGGATCGCCCCCTGAACGTGCGGCTCGCGGTCCTCCTCCAGGTACCAGCGCGAGAGGTGGGCTACGTAGCGGGCCAGCGGACTGACGTCGAGACGGTCCACGGCCTGGCGCAGGTGGCGCCGGTACATCTCCGATTGCACGACGGCGAAGCGGTAGTCGGGATCCTGAGCGGGGTCGGTTGCGGCCGCCCCGGCGCCACTGCCGTTGTGCGCGCGGGCGCGCGCCAAGTCCCAGCCCAGGCTCTGCTCTTCGCGCAGCAGCTTCTCCGGTTCGAAGTCGAGTGGTTTGGTGTTGGTGTGCATGAGGAAGTAGCCGAGCGCCACCTGGGGCACGATGTGTTCGGCGGCGGGGTGCTTGCGGCGCACCTCGGCCCGCTCGGGCTCGGCCTCCATCTGCGCGTCGATCCACTCGGCGAGGTCGTCGATCAGCAGCGCGTCCTTCTTGCTCGAGGAGACCGACTGGCGCTCTTTGGAGACCATCCCGTGGAAGACGTCGTGCTTGGGGTGGTTGATGTCGGCGCCGGCGCCCTTGGCCATCATTTCGTCCATCAGCTGGCGCCTGCAGGTGACGTGGGCGACCCACTCCAGGCCGCAGACCTGGATCGAAGTCGTCCCTTCCAGGCCGGGGGCGGCCATCCAGTAGGCGAGGGCCCGCATGTGCTGGGTCGGAAGCCCGTCGGCCCGCAGCAGCGGCATTTCCTCCAGCTCCTCGCGGTCGGTGAGGTAGATGATCGCCCCGTCCGGACGGCGCCGCAGCATCCCCTCCTCGAGGCCGAGGTTGGAGAGCTCGGCAACCTCGGGCAGGAAGTCGGACTCGAAGAAGACGCGGTCGAAGGAGATGCCGAGCCGGGCCAGCGTCTTGCGCTGGCCGTTGATCACCCAGGCGCGCGTCTTCGACCAGAGCTCGATCGCGGCCTGGTCGCCCTCGAGGACCCGCTGCAGCAGCTCGTCGGCGCTGTCGTTGTGGACGTCGAGCTCGCGCGTCAGCGAGTCGGCCGGGTTGTCGGAGCCACGGCCGTTCAGCGAGGGCCCGGTCTTGACGTACTCCGCGTAGCAGGCGCCAACGAAGTGGTCGCTCTTCTCCCCGTCCTCCGGCGAAGACTGGGTGTGGCGACCGCTCTTGACCACGCCGGCCATCGCCTCGCCCATGCTGCGCCCGACGTCGCAGATGATGCTGCGCTGCTCGACCTTGCCCCCCGCCTCGGTCAGCGCCGAGCCCAGCGCGTTGCCGAGCGCGAGGTTGCGCAGGTGGCCGATGTGAAGGGCCTTGGTCGAGTTGGCGTCCCAGAAGTTGAGCGCGTAGCGCCGGCCCTCGGCGAGGTCCGAGTGCGGCGAGCCCCCGGGGTCGCCGGCAACCAGGGCGCCACCCGTCCGCTCGACCCAATCGTCCGCCAGGCGCATCCAGACCTGCTTGCCCTCGCGCACCACCGCCTCGACCTGGGGCTCGCGCTCGATCCGCTCCAGCGCCGCCAGGGCCTCGGCGTCCTCTTCCCAGCCGCGCACACAGGGCACCAGCATTAGGTCGAAGCGCTCGTGCGGCTGATAGGGGGCTCGCGCCGCCCAGTGCGGCCTGCCCTCGCTCCCCGCCGCCACTTCATCGAGATGATCGAAGAGATTCACTGCCATAGCTGGTCCATGGTCGGTTCCATTGCCAATGCACCAGCCGGGGCTCGAACCCGGATCTCCGGCTTTTAAGGCCGGCCCTTTGACCGATTAAGGCACTGGTGCGCTATGGGGGGGTCCTCCCTGGACCCGAATCTCTCTGACTGGTCTGGAAATTTCGTGCATCGTAGCAACTCCCGCACGAGCGCGCGCCCAAGACCCACCCAGCTCAGAGCTCCCGTTCTGTTTTCGACGGCTATCCCGTCACGTACATAGTCCCAGGTGCGGTGAATTTGAATTTCGTTTCCGCGGCCGTACTGCCTTCCCAAGTCCCGGTATCGCTGCACCCTTCGGAGATTCCAACCCGGAGGGTCAGCTGAGTGACGATCGGCCGCGAGAATTTTGCGGGCATACCGCCTTTCACTTTGTATAGAAGGCCGGATGACGCATACACACAGGTGATGGCGTTGCAGACGATTTTGAATTCGACGAGGGGGGAGCCGGTTCCCCACATGCCGATCCGGCCGTCGCCGTTCTGCGTCGCCCAGATCCTGAACACCAACGGCATGATCCCCGCTTCCACCACAGCCGTGCACCCTCCTTCACAGGTCAGGGCCGCGGTCGTGAACGTTCCGACCAGCGGCGCGCCGCCCGAGGTCCCGGTTATCCCTTCGAATTTCACCGACGAGCATTTCGCCGAGACCGGGCTGCCGTTCTTTTCGTATTTGAACTTCGTCGCGGCTTCGGTTTCGCCTTTGATCGTGGTCGCTTTGGGGATGATCTGGCCCCCCGTGCACATCGGCACCTGTGCCGTGCAGAGCCGGGTGAAGGGATAGTCTCCCCACTGGAGGCCCGAGTTCGCCCCCGAGAGGGCCATCGTCAGTTCACCGGAGAGCTTGGCGCTCAGCGAGCCGACTTTGAGCTCGAGTTCGGCTTCGCTTTCCGCTTTGAGGCCTTCGTTGGCTGCTTTCGAGATCGCTTCGGAGAACGTCAGGGGCTGTTTTACCTGCGCTTCGAGCGACGGTTCAGCCGCGACAGAGCCTTTCACTTCGGATTTTTCAGGCAGCGTGCATTCGGCGCCTTTGATGGTCAGGGTCCCGAACGGTTTTTCCGCGCTCAATGGCTCGACCTTGTAGTAGCGCGATTCGCCGACCTGGATCAGCGTCGCTTTGGCTTCGAGGGCCACCGGTTCGCTTACTTTGCAGGCCGGGAGCGTCAGCACTGAGCATTCGGTCAACGAGATCACCAGTTTGTCGGTGCCGCCTTTGAAGATTGCGTCGCTGTTGCTGGCTTTTTTGCATTCGACAGTCCATTTCCCCGGGACGATGATGCTGATCGGCCCGCCGGAGAGGGAGATGCTTTCTTCGGAGGCTTCCAGTTCGGAGAGGGTTTCCCCTTCGATCATCCATTCCGATTCGATCGCCGCGGCGCTCGCTGTAGCGGCGCTGAGGGCGACGATCGCCAGGATGCTGAACGCGCTCGCCAGCAATAGCCTGACCGCTCTCATTGGATGTGCCTCGCTCGCATCTGCCTAGCCGGTCAGGAACATCGTTCCCGGCGTGGTGAATTTGTATTTGATGTCCACTGCTGTGCTGCCTTCCCACGTCGCGTTGGCAGAGCATTCCCCGGAGGAGCCGGTTCTCGAGGTGAGTGGCATCCCCACGAGCCCATGAAGAAGTTTCCCGGGCATACCCCCGATGAACAAGAAGGACAGCGCCCTGCGGCCATACACGCAGGTGATCCCGTTGCAGACGACTTCGAACTCCGCGAAGCCGCCCGTTCCCCTCAGCGCAACGCTGCCATCGCCGTTTGCCTCGGCGACGAAGCTGACCACCAGCGGCATCGTCGCCGCCTTCATCCCCACCGTGCAGCCGCCATTGCACGTGAACGCGACAGTGGTGAACAGGCCCACCAGGGGTGCCCCACCCGAGGTCGACGTCAGGCCTTCCAGTTTCGATGTCGTGCAGGTAGCCGAGACCGGGTTGTTCATCTTTTCGTATTTGAACTTCGTCGCGGCTTCGGTTTCGGCTTTGATCGTGGTCCCTTTGCCGATGATCTGACCCCCCATGCACATCGGCACCCGCGTCGTGCAGAGTCGCGTGAAGCCGGTGTCTGTCCATTCCAGGCCCGAGTTCGCCCCCGAGAGGGCCATCGTCAGTTCACCGGAGAGCTTGGCGCTCAGCGAGCCGACTTTGAGCTCGAGTTCGGCTTCGCTTTCCGCTTTGAGGCCTTCGTTGGCTGCTTTCGAGATCGCTTCGGAGAACGTCAGGGGCTGTTTTACCTGCGCTTCGAGCGACGGTTCAGCCGCGACAGAGCCTTTCACTTCGGATTTTTCAGGCAGCGTGCATTCGGCGCCTTTGATGGTCAGGGTCCCGAACGGTTTTTCCGCGCTCAATGGCTCGACCTTGTAGTAGCGCGATTCGCCGACCTGGATCAGCGTCGCTTTGGCTTCGAGGACCACCGGTTCGCTTACTTTGCAGGCCGGGAGTGACAGCACTGAGCATTCGGTCAACGAGATCACCAGTTTGTCGGTGCCGCCTTTGAAGATTGCGTCGCTGTTGCTGGCTTTTTTGCATTCGACCGTCCATTTCCCCGGGACGATGATGCTGAGCGGCCCGCCGGAAAGCGAGATGCTTTCTTCGGAAGCTTCCATTTCGGAGAGGGTTTCTCCTTCGATCATCCATTCCGATTCGATCGCCGCGGCGCTCGCTGTAGCGGCGCTGAGGGCGACGATCGCCAGGACGCCGAGCGCGCTCGCCAGCAGCAGCCTGACCGCTCTCATTGGGTGGGCCTCCCCGGTAGGGCGATCCGCCGCATCATCCCGTCAACCAGAAGCCGCCAACCGGAAGGGTGAATTTATATTTGACGGCGCCGGTTCCGCCGACGCCTTCCCAGGTGGCAAATGGTTTGCATTTCATGTCCGAGCCGGTTCGTAGCGAGAGGCTTACCGGGCTCGCCGAGATCGTGGGAGTCGCCGCGCCGGTGGCCGTGGAGACCACCCTCCCAGCGTACATGCATTTGACGGATTCGCATTCGATTTCGACTTCGATCGGCAGGAGCCAGACTTCGCCATTGCCTCCACCGGTGGTGTTGAAGTATGCACTCCAGGGCTGTTGAAGAGCTTCTACTTTGCAGCTTTTGCCCGCATCGGATGTGCAACTCAAGAATTCGACCGTGGAGATAGATGCCCTCGCCGGCGCCGCCGCGGGAGTGCTCAGCTGGCCTTCCAGTTTCGCCGTGGTGCAGGTCGTGTTGAAAAGCCCCTCTTTGAACTTCATCGAGACTTCTTTTTCAGCGCGCAGAGTTGTGCCCGTTCCCCAGTTTGCCGCGCATGAATTCTGCGCTCCCGGCGCGCTTTTGCACAATTTCGTGAACCTTATGCGCTCGTTGAGCGCGCCACTGTGTCCGCCGCTCAATGTCTTGGTGATTTCTCCCGATAGATATGCCACTTCCGAGCCGACTTTGAGCGCGAGTTCTGCCCCTCCTTCGGAGACGAGTTTTTCATTGGCTTTTTTAGTCAATTCTTCTGAGAATTTCAGCGGTGGTTTTTTGCTCAATTCGAGCAGGGATTCGGCGGCGACCTTCCCGACGAGTTCGCTTTTTTCGGACAGAGGGCATTTTTCGCCTTTGACGGTGATCGTGGCAAGCGGTTTGCCTTCCGTCAGCGGTTCGACCTGTTCGTAATACGTGCTGCCAACGGGAATTGGCTGTGATTTCGCTTCGATTTTCAGAGTTTCGCCTACCGTGCACGACGATTCCAGGAGTTTGCATTTTTTCAATTCGGCGATGATTTCGTCGGCGCCGCCTTTGAATATCTTGCCGGTGCCTTCGATGCTTTCGCATTTGATGGTGGCTTTTTTGCCGGGCACGGAAAGAGTTATCGCGCCTCCGCTCAGCGCGACTTTTTCTTCTGTGATGCCCTGATCGGAGAGGGTTTCCGGGTCGATGATCCATTCGCTCCCGACAGCCAGAGCGCTGGCCACCGAGATCGCGCAAATCGCCAACGCGCCGAGCACACCCAAAAGAGCCGTTTTGGTAGGCCTCATCGAAAATCTCCCCCTCGAGAGAGCGACTGGTCCTCCCGGCAATCGGAAAGGTTTTCGTTACTTTACTAGAATAGTCAAGATTTGTCAAGTAATTAGTTCTCGGAAACGCACCTCCCGCCGCATCCGCGACCAAACTGGGGGGCGCGAAACACGACCTACCGCGTGGATAGATTCAGCGGATGGATGGCCAGGGCCGCAGCGCCCTGATACGCCGACTGGCCGTCGCCTCGATCGTCGGGCAGCTCGTTTGGGTCGCGATCATCGCGCTGGCGGGGTTGCTCGAGCCGGGATACAGCGAGATCCGCGACGCGGTCAGCATGCTCGGCGCGCGCAACGCCGCACAACCCTGGGTCTTCAACGCTGCCGTTGCGATCTGGGGCGCCGCCTTCATCGCCGCGGCAGCCGCCCTCCTCATCGACTCCCCCCGGGACCTGCGCGGCCGGCTCGGGCCGGCGCTGATCGCGTTCACCGGCCTCGCCCAGATCCTCGACGGCTTTCCCTTCCCTGCCGATTGCCGGCCGAGCATCGACGCGGGTTGTCACGCCCGCGAGCTCGCCGGGCAGGTCTCCTGGCAGCACGTCGCCCACGGCTGGACCTACTTCCTCGGCGCGATCGCGCTCCTGCTCTCGGTCTTCGCGATGGCGTGGCGATTTCGCGGCGACCCCGACTGGGGACGATCGGACCTGCTCGCCCTCGGATCGGGCCTGCTCGGCCTGGCGATCTTCGGCGGGCTCTTCTTCGCCACCAGCGACACGATGAGCGGCCACTACGGCATCGTTCAGCGGCTCAGCCTGGCGGCCGGGGGGATCTGGGTGGGGGCGCTGACAGTCGGCCTGCTCGCCATCTACGGTCGCCCCGGAGACCCGGCCGTTCGCCTCGTGGAGTGGATCCGCGGGCTCCCTCGCGGAGACCTGGTCGTGCAACCGGGAAGCGGGCTTGGATCCTGATGTCCCAAAGTGGGCAAAACACCCGGGGAGTGAGTACTAAAAAAGTAGGAATTTTCCCCAAAGGGGTCAAGGTTTCGGTTCGACTACCGACGAATGGGTAGGCGAAAGTCATGATCGAGTGCAATCACTGCCACACGAGGTACGGGGGAATCCGCGGGATCAGCGCTGGCCAATGCCCGCGTTGCATGGCCGAGGAGGACATCCGCGCTTTCCGCCTCTCCCTGCCGGCCGCCCCTCCGGCGCAGCCCCCCTGGCACTCGCTTCAGCTGGCCGTCTCGGGCTCCTCGGCTCCGAGCGCCCCTCACGCGGTCCGATAGCACGGCGCATCGCCACGATCGGGATCTACGGGTTCGAGCTCCCGACTTTTCTCGGCGCGCTCGAAGATGCGGGTGTCGACATCCTGCTGGACGTTCGCCAGCGGCGTGGGGTGCGGGGGTCCGAGTACCCGTGGGCAAATTCACAGCGACTGCAGACAGTGCTCGCCGGCGCCGAGATCGGATACCTCCACCTGAAGGAGCTGGCGCCGACCACCGAAATGCGCCAGCTCCAGTACCGCGAGGACGATCGCCTCGGCGAGGGCAAGCGCTCTCGGACCAGGCTGGCGGACGAGTACGCGCGTCGCTACACCGAGGAGATCCTCGACCAAGCCGACCTCTTGCCGATCGCCGAGACGGCAGCCGCATCCCTCCCGGCGCTGCTCTGCGTCGAGCGCGATCCCGAGGCCTGCCACCGCTCGCTGATCGCCGAGCGCCTCTCGCGCGAGTGGGGCCTCGAGGCGATTCACCTCCGCCCTACGCCGGCGTAGCTCAGCGCACCCGGCCCGGCCACCAGGCGCCCTCGCCGCAGAGATAGGTGATCGCGGGGATCAGGAGGGCGCGGACGACGAAGGTGTCGAGGAGGACGCCGATCGCGACCGTGGCGCCGATCTGGACCATCTCCTCCAGCGGCAGCAGGGTGAGGGTGGCAAAGGTCCCGGCCAGGATCAGGCCGGCGCCCGTGACTACGCCGCCGGTGCTCTGGAGGGCGGCCAGGACCCCCTCCCGGGTCCCCCTCTTCACCGCCTCCTCGCGGGCCCGGGTCATCAGGAAGATGTTGTAGTCGACCCCCAGGGCGACGAGGAAGATGAAGGCCAGCAGCACCAAGTTGAAGGTGAGCCCGCTCGATCCGAGCAGGTCGGCGAAGGCGAAGGTGACCAGGCCGAGGGTCGCCGCGAACGAAGCGACGACGGTGAGGATCAGGTAGCCGGGCGCCACCAGGGCGCGCAGCACGAGCATCAGGATCAGGCCGACGACGAGCAGCACCACCGGGACGATCGTCCTCGTGTCGCGGGCGTTGGTCTGCTCGACGTCGTAGTTCTCGGCCGGGATCCCGCCGACCAGGGCGCTGGGCGCGACCTCCTGGAGCTTCTCGCGGATTCCCCTGACCAGATCCGCCGCCTCACTCGAGTAGGGGTTGCCGCGCAGGACTATCGCCACTGCCGCCTCGTCCGACGCGCTGGAGGGCGGCACCGGCACGGCGAGCTTCACCGCGGGCAGATCCTCCAGGCCCTTCACCGCAGCCTCAACTTCGCCGAGATCGACGACCGCGGTCAGCGGCGAGCCGAGGCCGGGCGGGAAGTGTTCGTCGAGGACCTCGGTGCCGCGGCTGGATTCGCTCGGGCGGGTTTCGCCCTCGCCGAACCCGATCGTGCCGTGGTCGACGAGGTTGCCGAGCGAGAGGACGAGCAGGCCGGCGAACACGGCCACGACGATCGACCGCGGACGCTTCCGCACGAGGTCGGCGACCCTCGCCCAGCGGCGGCTCCCCTCCCCCGCTCCCGAATCGCGGACGGGCCAAAGCGCGCGGCGGCCGAGCAAAGAGAGGGCCGCGGGCAGGAGGGTCAGCGCGGCGGCGAGCATCACCGCGACGCCGATCGCGAGGATGGGGCCGAGCCAGCGGGTCGACTCCAGATCGGCGAGCAGCAGCACCAGCATCGCCGCGATCACCGTGCCGGCCGAGGCGGCGATCGCCCGCACGCTCTCCACCAGCGCCGTCGGCAGCGCCACCTCTGGGCGCAGGCCCCGATCGAGCTCTTCCCGATAGCGGTGGATGAGGAGCAGCGAGTAGTCCGTGCCGGCGCCGAAGATCAGGACAAGCAGCAGCATCGTCCCCTCGACGTTGACCGTGATCGCCCCGGCCTCGATCAGCAGGTAGGTGAGACCGATCGCGATCAGGTAGGCCGTGCCGACCGCGAGCAGCGGCAGCAGGGCCAAGATCGGCGCGCGGTAGACGACCAGGAGCAGAAGCAGGACGAGGCCCAGCGTCGCGATCAGCAGCGTCCTGCCCGCCTCTTCGGCGACCTGCTCGAGATCGGCGGCGATTCCGCCGGGCCCGGTCACGTAGGAATCGAGCCCGGGACGGCGGTGCTCTGCCAGAAAGTGACGGATCTTCCTCACCCCGCCGAGGACCGCGCCCCGATCGGCGGCGTCGATCGCCAAGGCGACCAGCGCCGCTTCGCCGTCGCGGGAGATCGGCCCGATGCCGCGGGCGATCCTCGCCACCTCCCCCAGCGGCTGCCGCGCCCCGTCGAAGAACGGGGCGAAGACCGGCGTCGCCCCGACGAGGCCGAGCCGTTCGAGCCCTTCGCCGATCCTGCCGATCGCGTTCAGGTCGGCGCCGGTGAGGCCGCCGCGGCGATCGAACACGATTAGGACCGGTACGTCGTCGCCGCCCTTGAAATCGCGTTGGAGCACGTCGACGACCCGCGTCGACTGGGCGTTCGAGGGCAGGTAGCTGCTCTGACCGGCCGCGGTCACCTCGCCGATCTGGGTCCGAGCGAGGAGCCCCGCGATGCCGAGCACGGCCCAGATGCCGACCGTCACCCAGCGTCCTCGCGGGCCGGTCACGGCCCCGGCCAGGCGTTCGACCATGCCTAGGAGTCAGTGCGGCGCAGGCCCGCTTCGGAAGCGCCCTGCTCGAGTGCGTCGAGGCCGAACCCGTCCACCGGCCCCAGCGCGCCGACACCCTGAAGGCCGCCCGCCGCGGCGCGCTCGGCGGCCCAAGCGAGGATCGCCGCCGTGAACGTGTAGCCGTTGACGCCGGTGAGGCGGGCCTCCGAGAGGACCCGACCGGACGGATCGAGCGCTTCGGCGACGATCTCCGAGCCCGAGCTGGCACGTTGCTCGGCATCGGGGCCGCCGGTCGAGCCCTTGACGAGGCGCGCGAATGCCTTCTGCAGGGCCGGTCTGACGCCCGGTATGCGGGTCACCCCCGCGATTGCGAGCGAGGAGATGGAGACCGCGCGCGAGGCGCCTCCGAACCACCCCAGGTAGACGTCGACCTCCTGCAGGCCGGGATGGATCCGGGGCAGCGCGAACGCCTCGCTGCTGCCCGCCGAGACCGCCGCCTTGGAACGACCGCCGACCTCGAAGCTGTGGACCCGCGCCCCGCCCCGCTCGGTGACCAGGCGGCCGCCGCGCCAGGTGTAGCCGGGGTCGAGGAAGGCGCCGGCCGCCGAGGCCTTGGTGCCACCGCTCATCCCGTCGGCGTCGAGCTCGCCGCGCAGGAAGTAGCCAATCCGGACGACACTGGCGGCCTCGCCGGCGTCGCGCAGGGCGAGCGCCCCCGCCAGGTTGCCCGGCACCCAGTCATAGCCGAAGGCGGTGAGCAGACCGCAACCCGCCTCCTTCGCCCGCGGTCCCTCCCGCTCGAAGACGCGGCGGATGAAGGTCGGCTCGCCGGTGGAGTCGACGTAGTGAGCGCCGGCGCCGATCGCCGCGTCCAACGCCGGCTGACCCCAGCGGGCGAACGGCCCCACCGTGGTCAGCAGCACGTCGCCGCGCTCGACCAGCTCGCGCACGCTGGCGGGCCGGGAGACGTCGGCTACCGCGGACTCGAGCCCGCCCAGCTCACCGGCAAGCGCCTCCAGGCGCCCGGCGTCGCGGGCAGCCAGAACCGGCCGCTGCCCCCGCTGGACCAGCTGCTCCACGACAAGGCGACCGGTGTAACCGGTGGCGCCGAAGACGACGATGCGACCCGCCATGGCGAGCAGCCTAAGGGCTAGCGCCCGACGTGCAGCTCGAGCGCGTGGATCTGGCTCTGCCCGTAAGAGCCGGTTTGGACCGGTCCCGCGGCGCTGATCAACCTGCCGATCCCGGGGAGTGGGTGGGGGCGCAGCCCCTTGCGGACGTCGATCGCGGTCAGGCCCGGAAGCGTGATGCCGTGGGGGTCGACGATGACGAAATGGGCGTCGCCGTCGCCGTCCGGGTCGACCCGCTCGACGTATGTGATCCGCCCCTCCGCCGAGCGGCAGCTGGGCAGCCCTGCCGGGCAGCGAGAGGGCTCGACCGCTTCGGCCGCCGGCCTCGCCTTGGGCTCGCTCGATCGTTCGACCACCGGGCGGGGCGAGCTGGAGCTCGTCGCGCCTTTTCCGGCCGAGCAGCCGGACAGGGCGGTCAGCGCCAGCACCACGAGCACCGCGGCGCCACCTCGCCCTCGAAGCCCGAGCATCGAGCCAATCTATCGTTCGATCGGAGGGATCCGACCCCCACTGGAAGGAGTCATGCCATGCCACAGAAGATCGTCCCGAATCTCTGGTTCGACACCGAGGCCGAGGAGGCCGCGAATTTCTACACCTCCGTCTTCGAGGACTCGCGCGTGGTCAACGTCACCCACTACACCGAGGCAGGGCCGCGCCCGGCGGGCACGGTGATGACCGTCGAGTTCGAGCTGCAAGGCCAGCGCTTCGTCGGCATCAACGGCGGCCCGCAGTTCAGCTTCGACGAGGCCGTCTCCTTCCAGGTCGACTGTGCGGACCAGGACGAGGTCGACTACTTCTGGGAGAAGCTGTCCGAGGGCGGAGAGGAAGGGCAGTGCGGCTGGCTGAAAGACCGCTACGGCCTCTCCTGGCAGATCGTGCCGACGGGAATGGAGGAGCTGTTCGCCGATCCGGACCCCGAGCGAGCCCGCCGCGCGATGGAGGCGATGCTGAAGATGGGCAAGCTCGACGTCAGCGCGCTGCGTAGTGCGGCCGACGGGTGAAGCTGTAGTCGTCGAGGTCGAAGTGGGCGCTGCGCCAGGCCACCTCGAGCGTTAGGGAAGACCGAAACGGCGCGTCGCCGCGGGAGTCGAAGTAGTAGCTGTTCGCCGTCGCACAGCTGTCCTGGAAGAACACCTGCCGACCACGGCGGGCCAGCATGGTCTCGAAGTAGCGCCGGTTCGCCTCGGGGGTGATCTCGACCGAGGTCGACCCGCTGTCGCGCGCGCGACGCAGGCAGCGCACGATGTGACGCGCCTGGTTCTCGATCAGGGTGAAGTAGCTGGCGCCGTTGAAGCCGTAGGGGCCGAGGATCAGGAACATGTTCGGGAAGCCCGGCACGCTGACGCCCTCGTAGGCCTGGAAACGGCTTTCGTCCCACCACTCGGCGAGTTCGACGCCGTCGCTGCCGTGAACCGGGAACGGGGGCAGGTTCCCCTTGTCGAAGACCTGGAAGCCGGTTGCGAGGATCAGCGCGTCGACCTCGTGCTCGCCGCCGTCCGCGGTTCGGACGCCGGAGGGGACGATCTCCTCGATCGCTGCCGTCTCCAGCTCGACGTTGGGGCGGTTGAACGTCTTCAGGTACTCGTTGGAGAAGCTCGGCCGCTTGCAGCCGAGCCCGTAGCGGGGCGTCAGCTTCTCCCGCACCACCGGGTCGCGGACCTGGCGCCGCAGGTGCCTGAGCGCGAAGCGTTCCCCCCCGCTGGCGAGTGGAACCACCCCGTGGAAGTGCGCCACCAGAGGAAAGTTGAGCTCCACGTAGGCCTGGCTCAAGGCCCGCGTCACGCGCTGCGCCCCGGGGACGCGGCCGAGCAGGCGGCGTGCCCGCGGTCCGATCCGCGCGTCCAGCTTCGGCAGGCACCAGATCGGCGTGCGCTGCAGCACGACCAGCTTCTCGACTTCCGGCGCAATCGAGGGGATGACCTGGACCGCGGAGGCACCGGTGCCGACAATCGCCACCCGGCGGCCGCGCAGGTCCTCGTCGTGATCCCAGCGCGCCGTGTGCATCAGCGTGCCGGCGAACGTCTCCAGCCCCGGGATGTCGGGCGGCTTCGGCTGGGTGAAGACGCCGGTCGCGCCGACCACGAACCGCGCCGTCAGCGTCTCGCCTTCCGCGATCGAGACCCGCCACAGATGGCGTTCCTGATCGAAGGCGATGCCAGTGACCATCGCGTTCAGCTTGATCCGGGAGCGCAGGCCATATGCGTCGACGCAGTGCTCGGCGTAGGCCTTCAGCTCGTGACCGGGCGCGTAGACGCGCGACCAATCGGAGCGCTGCTCGAAGGAGAACTGGTAGCTGAAGGAGGGGATGTCGACGCCGATGCCGGGGTACGTGTTCCAGTGCCAGGCGCCCCCGACCCCGTCGCCCGCCTCGAGCATCACCCAGTTCTCGATCCCCGCCTCGTCGAGCTTGATCGCCGTGCCGATGCCGGAGAACCCGGCCCCGACCACGGCAACCTCGTAATCGGGCTGCGTGTCGCTGGGAGCGCTCACGGTTGGCTCAGGATAAGGGCAATGTCGCGAAAGCTCCGAGGGGGTAGGTTGAGAAACGAGGCGGCTGGGCATTGAAAAGGGATCGAGGGAAGGCGAGATGACCCCACTTGACGGAACCGTGGCGCTGATCACCGGCGCCAGCAGCGGAATCGGCGAGGCGACCGCGCGAGCGCTTGCCGCCCACGGCGCCAAGGTCGCGGTGGCGGCCCGCAGACTGGAGCAGCTGGAGCGGCTTGCGGCCGAGATCGGCGGTCAGGGCCACACCGCCCTTGCAATCCGCTCCGACATCACCGATCAGGCGCAGGCGATTGCGGCCGTCGACCGCACCGTCGACGAGCTGGGGCGGCTCGACATCCTCGTCAACAACGCGGGCCAGATGCTGCTGGGGCCGATCGAGGACGCGCCCACAGAGGAGTGGGACCGGATGATCGACCTCAACCTCAAGGGCCTGGTCAACACCACCCACGCCGCCCTTCCCCACCTGCTCTCGGCGGCCGAGGACTCCGAGCGCGGTTGCGCCGACGTGGTCAACATCAGCTCCGTCGCCGGCCGCCTTGCCCGCGCCGGCTCCGGCGTCTACAACCTCACCAAGCACGGGGTCGGCGCCTTCAGCGAGTCCTTCCGCCAGGAGTTCGCCGCCCGCAAGGTCAGGTCGACCCTGATCGAGCCCGGCGCGGTCGATACCGAGCTCACCGACCACGTCCGCGACGGGGT
Organism: uncultured Solirubrobacterales bacterium; assembly: GCA_963712595.1. Lineage (GTDB taxonomy): Bacteria > Actinomycetota > Thermoleophilia > Solirubrobacterales > 70-9 > VRUE01. The sequence goes on along the minus strand of CAVQIM010000004.1, from coordinate 443,929 downwards.
GAGGGAGCAGGTCAGGCAGCGCTTCGCCGACATTCGGATCCTCGAGGCCGCCGACGTCGCCGACGCCATCGCCTACGCGGTGACCCGCCCCTGGCACGTCTCCCTCAACGAGATCCTGATCCGCCCGACCGAGCAGCGCGGCTGACTCAGCTCTACGAAAGTGCGCAAGCGCCAGTCGTGAACGGGACTCACCTCTTCGATCCGCAGACGCTATACCGCCACTGGGAGGATGCCCAGTGGACCCCCTTCGCGATCGACCTCGGTAGCGATCTCGAGCAGTGGCGCGATATGGACGAGAAAGATCGAGGGCTGATCTTCTGGGTGCTCTCATCGCTGATGGTTGCCGAGGAGCGAATCACCACGAAGTTCTCCGGCTTGGTCGGCGCCCATGGCACCGAGGAGGAAGTGACCTTCCTCGCCACCCAGCAGGTCGATGAGGCTCGCCATATGCAGTTCTATGCTCGCTTTCAGGACGAGGTGGTCGCCGACCCGGCCGCAATCTCCGCCCACGTCGAGCGGGCTCGCGAGCAGATCTCCCCCGCTTTCCGTGCGATCTTCGACGAAGCCCTGGTCGAGGCTCACGAGCGGCTCGTCGCCAACCCGCAAGACACTGAGGCCAAGGTCCGCTTCGTCACCCTCTATCACCAGGTCCTCGAGGGAACGCTCGGCCTGACCTCGTTCAACTTCGTCACCGCCTACCTCGAACGCGAGGGATTGCTGCCGGGCTTCGTCGAGGGCTACTCGAAGATCCACCATGACGAGCAGCGCCACATCGCCTACGGCACCTGGTACCTGCGCCAGGCCGTCGCCGACTCCCCCGCCCTTGCCGATGCCGTGCGCGCGACGCTGCGTGACCTGCTGCCGGCGGTCGCCGAGTCCCTGACACCGCCCGACCGAAAGGGAACCGACTGGGATGCGCTCGGCGTCAGCGCCAATGAGATCCGCGAGTTCGCCATCGGCGGCCTCACCCGCCGACTGAACGTGATCGGTGTGCCGCTCTCGAGTCTCTGATCCGTCCTACCGAAGCAGCGGGGATGACTGGGGAGCCTTCGCTCTTGTACGAAATGGACAAGGGGCAAAAAAACTGTCTGCCTTTGCAGGGCTAAGGCGTTTTCCCCAACGGTCGATGCCTCCTTGCGCTGCCGGAGCCCTTGGCTTCGGCCAATCAGTCAATCAAGGGGGAAACGATGAGCTGGACGATCGGGAAAAGAGCGCTCGTGGCGCTCGGATGCACATTCGCGCTGGCGGTGGCCGGGGTCGCCGTCGCGTACTTCACTTCAAGCGGCTCGGGCACCGGGTCGGCGAGCGTCGGATCCAGCTCGGCCGTGACGCTCCACGCCTCGATCGGGTCGAACCTCTACCCGGGATCGTCCTCGCCGGTGACGCTGACGGTCGACAACCCTTCCTCGGGCTCGCAGCGGGTCGGCACGGTCAGCCTCTCGAGCATCTCGGTCGACGCCGGGCACTCGACCTGCAGCACGACGATCAGCGGCGGCAATCCCGACTTCACGATGGCAGCGGTCACCGTGAACAAAGTCTTCGGACCGGGCAACGGCCAGAGCGTCACCCCGACCGGCACCCTGACGATGAACGAAACCGGGGCCAATCAGGATGCCTGCCAGGGCGCGACGCTGACGCTGCAGCTGACCAACAACTAGGTCCACCCAAAGGTTGGAGGCATGCGTGCGACTCGCAGAGTGGTGGCTCTGCTGCTGGGCGCGGTCGGCTGCCTCGGCGCGGTCGCCTACGCCGCCTCTCCACACGGCTCCCCTGGTTCCGCTCCGACCCCCGAGCGGAACCAGGGGGCCGCGTCGCTGCCGAAGCCGTCGATCGCCAGGCATCCCAACAAGCTCTCCATGTCACCCAACGCCAATTTCGGCTTCAGCGCCCGTGGTCGCGGCCTGCGTTTCCAGTGCCGCCTCGACAGCCGCGCCTGGGAGCCCTGTCGGTCGCCGGTCGCCTTCGGCACGCTGGCGGTCGGCGGCCACAAGTTCTCGGTCCGCACGCTGGATCGGCGGGGCAGGCACGGCAGGAGCGCTCGCTTTCGCTGGCGGGTCCTGGAGCCGAAGGACTTCTCGATCGTGCCGCAGCTGGCCGGCCTCGACGACCTCTACCCGGGCGCGCCCCCGCTTGGGCTTCCCCTCGTGATCGAGAACCCGAACCCGGTGCCGATCTTCGTCACCGGCCTGCACGTCACCGCGGCGGCGAACCCGCTCGGCTGCACCAGCGCCGACAACCTCCTCCTGGGGGATTCCAGCGCCTCGGGCTCCGCGCCGATCAAGGTGCCCGCGGGGGGATCGGTCAGCCTGCCGAGCCCGGGGGCCTCGCCCCCGACGATCCAGCTGCGCGACCTGCCGGTGGACCAGGACGCCTGCCAGGAGGCCCAGTTCCCCCTTGCCTTCTCCGGTGAGGCACGGGGATGAGGAGATCGCTGCCGACAGGGATCACCGGCTTCGCGCTGATCGCCGTGCTCGCCGCGACGGTCTCGGGCACGGCTTTCGCCTACTTCACGACCACCGGGGTGGGCAGCGCATCGGCCGGCGTATCGAAACTCTCAGCGCCCACGATCACCGCCGCCACCCCGGCGGTCGGCGGGACCGTCGCCCTCACCTGGAGCGCGGTCACCCCTCCAGGATCGGGAACCGTCACCTACTCCGTCAGCCGCGACGGCGGCCAAGCCGGGGGCAACTGCCCCAGCTCCTCCTCGCCCGCAAGCGGCACGACCTGCAACGACAGCGGCCTCGCCGTCGGCACCTACGGCTACGTGGTGACCGCCCGCTGGCGCTCCTGGACCGCGAGCAGCTCCACCAGCACGGCGAAAATCACGATCGGCCCCGCCGACCACCTGGTCCTGACGGCGGCCTCATCCACTCCCACAGCGGGCGCGACGGACAACCTGACCGTCACCGCCAAGGATGCGAACGAGAGCACGGTCACGACGTATACCGGCTCCCACAGCCTCACCTTCTCCGGAGCTTCGGCGAGCCCAAGCGGGACGAAACCGACCGTGATCAACGGCTCGGGAACCACGGTTAACTTCGGCTCCGCCACCGCGCTCACCTTCACCGCAGGGGTGGCGACCGTCGCCTCGTCGAAAAACGGCGTGATGAAGCTCTACGCCAGCGGCAAAACCGAAATCGACGCAAGCGACGGGTCCATCTCGACCGAGGAACCCCTCGTGGTGACGGTCGCGCCAGCCACCGCCTCGAAACTCATCCTCACCGCGGTCACCACCACGCCCACGGCGGGATCGGCTGACAACCTCACCACGACGGCCCAGGACACCTATGGCAACACCGCAACGTCCTATGTTGGAGCCCACAACCTCACCTTCTCCGGGGCTTCGGCGGGCCCCAGCGGGACGGCCCCGACAGTCTCCAACTCATCCGGCACCGACGTTGCCTTCGGCACCGCGATCTCGATCGACTTCAGCGCTGGCGTGGCGAGCGTTACGGGCACCAAAAACGGCGCGATGAAGCTCTACAAAAGCGGCTCGACCAGCGTCAAAGTCAGTGACGGGTCGCTCTCAACGACCCTTTCGACGACGGTCGCGCCAGCGGCAGCCGCGAGCTTCCTGCTCGTCGCGGCCTCGACGACACCGGTCGCTGCCGCGGCCGACAACCTCACCACCACAGCCCTCGACCCATACGGCAACACGGACACCGCCTACACCGGAGCCCACAACCTCACCTTCACCGGAGCATCGGCCAGCCCCAGCGCCACCATGCCGACGGTTTCGGACAGCTCCAACGTGGCAATCGCCTTCGGCTCACCCACCGCGATCACCTTCACCGCCGGCGTGGCCAAAGTCTCCTCGACGAAAAACGGCGTGATGAAACTCAGCCGGGCGGGCTCGGCGAGCATCTCCGTCAGCGAGGGCTCGATCTCGAGCGCAGTCCCCGTCGCGGTCACGGTCTCCCCCGGCACCGCTGCCAAACTGGCCCTGACCAACCTCAACGTGAGTGCCGGCACCCTCGGCTCGACCTGCCTCTTCACCTGCACGCTGACCGGTCTCGGCAACAGTGGGACAGTGACCGCCAGGATCGCCGTCACCGACAGCATGGGCAATACCGTCAGCGCGCTGGGCAGCGGCCACGCGGTCAAAGTCACGACGAACGGCGGCGGCACGATCATCGGCACCCCGCTGGCGATCGCCAGCACCGGCCCCGCCGAATCCGCCACCTCGTTCACCTACACGTCGAAATCCTCCGGCGCCTTCTCCGAAACCGTGACCGCGGCGACCTCGGAAGGAACCGTCTACACAAGCGCGACGCTGACCGCGAGCAAGTAGACAAGGGCAGCTGATCAGGTGGACGCCGGCGGTGTGGTTCAGCTCTAGCGGAAGCGCCTCGATATCGGCACCCCGGAGATCTCGACGTTACGGAGGTCGATGTGGGGCACCTTCTCGGTGATGACCGCCGTGGCAATCGTCGAAGACATGTTTCCTGCGCTGGCGAAAGTGACGACGAAAAGGTGCACACCGGGATCCCAGGGTTCCGGATCGCCACGAGCTAACTGCGCCAACCCGATCGCCAACACGTTCCCCACCCTCAATTCGACGTCGATGGCGGCGGTTCTCCCGGCGTTGGGCGTCAGACAAACCACATCGCAATTTGGGTACACCGTAAATTTGCCTATCGTCTGCTTCTGAAAGAGCTCGAGCGGATACCCAATGCCTTCCGTCGTTATCGAGATGAGCAACCTGTTCGGCTCACGCCCGACGACTTTGCCAGCGTTATCTCCGGCCCAGCTTTCAAGCCAAAATGGCATATGAACTGAGAAAATTTAGCACTTGCTAGACATCGAGCATTCTGGTTCGCCTACTCGCTCGAGCTGCCCGCCTGCTGACCTGAGCTAGGAAACGCTCGACAACGCCGTCGCGACCGCAAAGCCGAGGGTCGTGACGAGACCGGCAATGCGCCCGGACTCCCTGGTCGCCTCGGGAATCATCGAATCGATCAGCATGACCAGGAGAGCACCGGCGGCGAAGCCGTCGATACCGGCCCTGAGCTCACCTGAAGCCAGATCGGCGATCGCGTAACCCGCGACGCTGGCCGCGACGCAGATCGCAGCGACGGCGCCCCAAAGGCCGATGACCTTGCCCCGGCCGCTGCCGGACTTCCGCATCTCGCTTGCCGAGCCGATCGCCTCCGGCAGGTTGGAGACGAAGATCGCGACGAGGAGCCCGACGCCGACTCCCTCACCCCCGGCGAGTCCGATCCCGAGGACTAGCTGCTCGGGGATGCCGTCCAGGAAGGCGCCGAGTGCGAGGGCAGTTCCGGGGTCAGAGCCGCTTGCCCGTCCCGTCCGCCCCCTGCCGGCCGAGTAGCGGCTGGCAATCAGGCCATCGAGGCCGTAGTAGGTGAGAGCTCCGATTCCGAGGCCAACCGCGGTGGCTCCAAGGCTGCCCACCCTGAGCCCCTCCGCCGCCAGCTCGAAGCTGACGGCGCTGATCAGCGCCCCGGCGCCGAAGGCCAAGACCATCCCGATCTGCCGAGCCGGCCAGCGGCGGGCGAAGGCAAGCAGGGCACCGAGCACCAGGGAAGACGCCGCCAGAGCCCCCCAGCCAAGCGCGGCATCCATTGGCCGAGAATAGCCGTACGCGGGGCGGAGCTCGATCGGCGACCGTCGTCACCTCAGGCGGTTTTCTGTTCTTTGGGCTCGGCGCGTGGCTCGAGCTGGATCTCGCGCTCTGCCCGCGGTTGGCCCTCTTCGATCTCGGCGCTGCGCTCACGCTCCGCGTTCAGCTGATGGCCGAAGAGGATCGCCAGGTTGCTGATCCAGAGCCAGACCAGCAGCGCGACCAGGCCGCCGAGGGTCCCGTAGACCTTGTCGTAGGAGCCGAAGTTGGCGACGTAGAAGGCAAAGGCGGCCGAGGCGATCGCCCAGATCACGATCGCGACGAGGCTTCCCGGCGTCACCCACCTGAAGCCGCGCAGCTTCGCGTTCGGGGACGCGTAGTAGAGAAGGTCGACCATGAGGATGAAGATCGCGATCATCACGGGCCACTTGGCGATGTCCCAGACGCTCACCGCGACATCGCTGACGCCGATCGGGCCCGCCACCGCCTCGACCACCGGCCCGGTGAGGACGAGGCCGAGCGCCAGCAGCACCATCAGGACGACCATCGCCAGGGTCACCGCGAGCTGAAGCGGGCGGAGCTTCCAGAACGGTCGCCCCTCCGGCGTCTCGTAGATGACGTTCGAGGCGCGGATGAAAGCGCCGACGTAGCCGGACGCCGACCACAGCGCCACCGCCAGGCCGAGGACGAAGGCGAAGCCGGCGGCGCTCTGGTTGGAGACGATCGATTCGATCGGGCCCGAGAAGGTCTCCGCAGCGGACTGCGGCCCGATTTCGGTGATGATCTCGGTCAGGCTCGAGGTCGTGGTCTTCGGGTCCCCGAAGAGGCCGATGAGCGAGACCGTTGCGATCAGCGCCGGGAACAGCGAGAGCAGGCCGTAGTAGGTGAGGGCGGCCGCCCAGTCGGTGAGGTTGTCCTCGCGGAACTCGGTCGCCGTGCGCTTCAGCGTGGCCAGCCGACCCGTCCCGGTCGCGGCACCACTCGCCTCTTCCTTGTCGCCGGCATCCACGGATTACCTCCCGGCGCAGCTACCCGATCTGAGCTGGGCTAGTCGCACACCCACTCGAAGCGGAGGGCTACTGCACCGGCATCGAGATCGTCACGAGCGGCGCCGAGGTCGGGGATTCGCTGCCGCTCGGCGGCTCGGTCGTGACCATCACCGTGTCGACCCCGCGCATGTCGTCGATAGTCGTCGAGGCGCGGCCCTCGCGGTCGGGGACGAAGAGCGCTTGGACCGGCTCGACCTCACCGTTGCGTCGCACCCACGCCTCGAGAACCCTTTCCGGGGGAAGTGCGTGCACATTGGCGAGCCGCAGCGTGCCGCCGTCCCCTTCGCTGACCAGCTTCGCGGTGACGCCGGGGGCGTGGCCGGCAACGATCGTGTTGGTACCACCACCGTCCGAGTCGCTGCCGCCGATCGCGAAGGCCGCGATCGCGCCTATGGCCAGCACCGTGGCGGCCAGTCCCGCGGCCGGCCAGAGGCCGTGCGGTCCCGATCCCAGCCCGCGCAGCCAGCCCATGAGACCGCCCGTCAGAGCGCCTCGATCGGCCCCGGCGGGAGCGTGCTCCCGCTCAGTGGCATCCGCCCGGACCTCGGCCATGACGCGGTCGCGCAGCTCGGGCGGCGGTCGCAGTCGCTCGACCGACTCGGGCAGCGCCTGCACCGCAGGCGTCAGCCAGCGGATCTCCTCGGCGCAGCGCTCGCAACCCTCGGCGTGACGCTCCAGCTCCGCCGCCTCGGCGGGGTCAAGCGCCCCGAGGACGTAGGCGGCGAGATCGTCGCTCCAGCGATCGTGGTGCTCGTCGGTCATGTCAGTCCCTCCGCCAGCTCGCCTCGAATCTTTGCCAAGCCCAATCTCATCCTTCCCTTCACCGTGCCCAGCGGCACCCCCAGCATGCGCGAGATCTCCGACTGGCTGAAGCCGCCGAAGTACGCCAGCTCGATCACCTTCGACTGCTCCCCAGGCAGCTCGCCGAGGGCGCCGCGGACCTCGCTCGCGACCTCCCGCCGCATCGCCTCCTCCTCGGTCCGCTCCGCGGCCGGGCGCTGCTCGAGAATGGCGTCGTCGTCGAAACCCAACTTCGGCGCCTTGCCGGCGCGGCTGCGGAGGGCGTCGATGGCGCGATTGCGGACGATGCTCAGCATCCACGAGCGGACGCTGCCGCGGGTCCGGTCGAAACGGGCGCCGCTGCGCCAGATCGAGATGAAGGCCTCCTGGGCGATGTCCTCGGCGGCCGCTCTCTCGCCGACCATCCTGTACGCGAGCGAGTAGGCGGCGCCGCCGTGACGGTCGTAGAAGACCTCGAAGGCCTCGGGGTCCTTTTCCCCGATCAGCGGCATCAGCTCCTCGTCGGCCAGCCGCTCGGCCTTCTCTCGCCTAACCGTCATCTCGACCCATCATCCGCTCTTGCAAACCGGCCGCCTAGGCGATGAACGGTTCGACCGCCTTCAGCACCTGCGCTTCGTCGAGCGAAGGGTCGAAGGCTCGTGGGGCCGGTTCCGCCTTGTTCTGCAGCCGGATCGCGGCGGCGTGCCTCGCCTCGACCTGGACGATCGAGCCGGCCGCTCCGAGCACTTCCTTCGACTTGATCGCCGGCCCGGCGCCGTTGTAGGCGCTGACCCCGGTGTCCTCGAAGGTCTGCGCCAGCTTCAGGAAGCCGGCCTTATTGCTGTAGGCGAAGTCGAATGTGGGCTCGGCCACCGGCTTGCCCTCGAGCTTCTTGATCGTCGCCGTCAGCGCTTCGACGTGCTGCGCCTCGTCTTTGGCAAGCAGCCCGATCAGGTCCTTCAGTTCGCCACTCGCCCCGGCCCGTGCCTTCGCTTCCTCGTAGAAGGTCGACTCCAGGTACTCGAGGGTGAGGGCGAAGTTGAGGATGTCGACGTCGCTGCTCCCCGACATCGCCAGCGCCTTGCGCACGTACGGCCCGACCATGAAGGTGCCGTAGACGGCACCCGCCGCCAGCGCCCCCTTGAGGATCACCTCGCTGCGGGAGAGATCTTGGCTGTCCTCGTCGACGTGGACGCCGGCGAGCTCTGGATGTGCGAGCTGCTCGTGGCTCATCTTCGTTCTCCTTTCGCTTCCCGCGGCGTCAGCCGACGATGAAGGGTTCGACGGACTCGAGGACGGTCTTCGCCGTCGCCGGCTTGGCGAAGGCGCCGTCGGGCGTGATCGACTTGCCCAGCAGGGTGTTGAGCGCAGCGGCATGGCGGCCCTCGACGCTGTGGATGGCCAGGGCCGAGGCGAGCACTTCCGGGCTCTTGATGTTGGCGGCCTGACCGAGGTAGGCGGCGGCGCCCAGGTTCTCCACCGTGCCCGCCAGTTCCAGCACCGACTTGGCGCTCTTCAGCGGGAATTCGGTCTTCGGCTTGGGTGCCGGCTTGCCGCCGAGCTGCTTGACCGCAGCGGTAAGGGCGGCGACGTGCTGCGCCTCCTCGTTGCCGAACTTGCGGATCGTCTCCAGCTCGCCACCGCGGAAGAGGCCGCTCTTGACGACGTCGGCATAGAAGGCGGTCTCCAGGTACTCGAGCGTGAGCGCGTAGTTGAGGATGCCGATGTCGCCCTTGCCGAACTGCGCGGTTTCGGACTTGCCACCGCTCGTCTGTGCAACGGTCGTGGTGGTCGAGTCGCTGTCGCTGCCGCAGGCGGCAAGGAAGGCCGCGGCGGTCGAGCCGCCGGCCAGCGCCACGAACCTCCGGCGCGAGACCGGGTCCCTAGCCGCCCGCGCCACGGCGCTCTGCGCCGGTGCGCCCGATCTCTCTCGTTCCTTGCTCTTTGGCATGTCGTCGTCTCCTCGCTGGGTTGCGCTTCTGCCAACCCCCTACGCGAGTCCCGGGCCGACCGGATCACCAAGCGCGGCACGAAGTGTCTTGGCGAGCAAGTGATCCACTGTTCCCCAGGCGCCCGTACCCGATGGGCGTGGGATCCACCCGTTCTCTTGCCCGTGCCCTTTTGCTCCCCCTCGCCGCCATCGCGATCGTGTTGGCCGGCTGCGGCGGGAGCGACTCAACCTCCGACAAGCCGACCTCCACCGCCTCCACACAGGCGGTGACGATCCAGGACTACATCTACGAGCCTGCCCGCATCACCGTCGCCAGGGGAACGACGATCGACTTCACCAACGAGGACTCGACCGCCCACACGGCGACCTCAACCGACTCCGGCATCTTCGAAAGCGGCTCCATCCAGCCAGGCAAGACCGGCTCCATCACCCTGAACAAGACGGGCACCTTCACCTTCTACTGCGCCTTCCACCCCTTCATGAAGGGGACGTTCACGGTCGAGCCGTAGCTCTAGGTGTAATTCCTAAGCACGTTGTTCATCCGGGCCTCCTTGGAGGCTGGCGGTGTCGAAGCCCCAGCAACAAGGAGGAACCGGATGAAGCTTCACGCTAACGCGCCCCTCGGCCCGAAGGGGAGAGCGATCATGGTCAAGAGGGTGATCGAGGAGAAGGTCGCGCTCACGGAGGCGGCCGAGGCCGCCGGAGTGAGCGCGAGGACTGCCGGCAAATGGGTGCGGCGCTACCGCGCCGAAGGTGCGGCCGGCTTGCTTGATCGCAGCTCCGCGCCGCTCACCGTCCACAACGCCACGCCGCCCGATCGCGTGGAAGCAATCGCCGCCCTGCGCCGACTGGCGCTGACCGGGCCCGAGATCGCCGAGCTCCTGGAGATGGCCACCTCGACGGTCTCGGCGGTGTTGAAGCGGATCGGCCTCGGCAAGCTCAGCCGTCTGGGGCCTCCGGAGCCGATCCGCCGCTACGAGCGCGCCCGCCCCGGGGAGCTGATCCACATCGACGTCAAGAAACTGGGTCGGATCGGCCCGCATGGGGCGGGGCACCGAGTCACCGGTCGCAAGGCCCGTCGGCACATCACCCAGCTCGACGCCGCTGGCGTCAGGCGCCGCCAAGTCGGCTGGGAGTGCGTGCACGTCTGCGTCGATGACGCCACCCGCCTCGCCTACGCCGAAGTGCTGCCCGACGAGAAGACTGCGACTGTGATCGGGTTCCTGCGACGAGCGGTCAGCTTCTACCGCTCCCATGGCATCGCGGTCGAGCGACTGATGACCGACAACGGCGGCGCCTACCGCTCGACCGCCCACGCGATCGCCTGCCGGGCGATGGGGATCAAGCACATCCACACCCGCCCCTACCGGCCTCAGACCAACGGCAAGGCCGAGCGCTTCATCCGCACGATGCTGCGTGAGTGGGCCTACGCCGCGGTCTACGGCAGCTCCCCTGAGAGGGCCGCGGCCCTCTCAGGGTGGATCGAGCGCTACAACTTCAGACGACGACACGGCGCCATTGGCCACCGGCCGCCGATTCAGCGGCTACGGCAGCTCGCCGGAAACAACGTGCCTAGCATCTACATCTAGGAGGGATTGACGAAACCCCCGCACGCGTCCAGCGGCGGCGGACACGGCGCGGTACGGCGTCCTCAGTCGCCCGAATAGCGCTGCTCATGAGTATCCGGTGGCTCAGGCAGATCGCCCTGAGTCATGGAGGTCAGCCTTGGAGCCGACCGGCGAGACACGCGCAGCCGACATCCACCCCACCCAGGGGTGGTCAAAGTCGGATGCGCCGAGCCGCCCCTGGGTCAGGTGGGGCCAGCTCCGCATTCCTCCTAGCGCCGACCCGACCTTCAGGCCTCGACAAGAACCCGTCCCTCGCGCAGCGCCTCGTTCAGCATCGAGCCCTTGAAGTGGCCCCATTCCTCCGCGTGTTGGGCACTGACGACGACCACGTCGAGGCCACGAAGCTCCCGTCGCAGGCGCGCCGTCTCGGCGCGACGCTTCGGCACCTCGTCGGGCTCGATCACAAGCAGATCGAGGTCCGAGTCCGGGCGAGCCTCGCCTCGAGCCCGGGAACCGAAGAGGATCGCCTTCGGTCTTCCAGCTCTCAGCGCCGGCATGAGAACATCGGGGCCGGATGATCGACTTCCTGGTCAAGCGCGACGACTTTCGCGAGTGCCGCATCGAGGAGCGGGCGACGCCCGAGCTCGAGCCCGGCCAGGCCCTGCTCCGGGTCGACACGTTCGGGTTGACCGCGAACAACATCACTTACGCGGTCTTCGGAGAGGCGATGTCCTACTGGAGCTTCTTCCCGGCCGAGGACGGCTGGGGCCGGGTGCCGATGTGGGGGTTCGCCGAAGTCGAGCAGAGCCAGGCGGAGGGGGTCGAGCCGGGGACGCGCCTCTACGGGTACCTCCCCCCCTCCTCGCACCTCGTCGTCACACCCACGGATGCCGGCAGCGCCGGGTTCGTGGACGGATCGCCTCACAAAGCAGAGCTGCCGTCCGCCTACCACCAGTACCTGGCGACCGAGTCCGATCCCTTCTACCGCGCGGACACCGAGGCGGCGCAGATGCTGCTGCGGCCGCTCTTCTTCACCTCGTTCCTGATCGACGACCAGCTCGCCGACGAGGGCCTGATCGAGCGGGGCCCGATCCTGATCTCGAGCGCCTCGAGCAAGACGGCGCTGGGCACGGCGTTCCTGCTGGCGCAGCGCGAGGAGGTCGACCTGGTCGGGCTGACCTCGCCGCGGAGCGCCAGCTTCGTCGAGGACCTGGGGATCTACGACCGCGTCGTCACCTACGACCGGATCGACTCGCTCGAGCGAGGGCCCGTGACCTTCGTCGACGTGGCCGGCGACGGCAACGTGCGCCTCGCGGTCCACTCTCATTTCGGCGGCGACCTCCTGCACAGCATGGCCGTGGGGGCCACGCACTGGGAGGAGCTCGGAGCGGGCGCGGGAGAGCTGCCGGGGCCGCCCCCCACCCTCTTCTTCGCCCCCGACCGGGTCGTCAAGCGCTCGCAGGACTGGGGCAGCGAGGGCCTCTCAGCGCGAGTGGCCGACGCCTGGCACCCGTTCTGCGAGTGGACGGGCGACTGGCTGGAGACGATCGACGGCGAGGGCTTCGACGCCGTCCGCAACGCCTACCTCGACGTGATCGAGGGCGGCGTCAGCCCGAAGACGGCTCACGTCCTCTCGCTGGGCTGAACCCGCCCAAGGGGCGAAGCAGCGTCAGGCGACGCTCTCGACGACCGCCTCCCCGCCACGGCTGGGAAGCACCGTGACGCCCCGGAAGCGCACCTTCTCGTCCTTCGCGCGGCTGGCCCGGAGCTGCGCCCGCGCGAGGATCCTCTCGATCACGATCTTCATCTCGAGCAGCGCGAAGGAGGCCCCGATGCAGCGGCGGACGCCGCCGCCGAACGGGATCCAGGTGTAGGGCTCCGGCGCTCCCTCGAGGAAGCGCTCGGGACGGAAGGCGAGAGGATCGGGTGGATACAGCTCGGGGTCGAGCTGCAGGAGCGCGATCGAGGCCGCCATCTGCGCTCCGGGCTCGAACAGGTAACCGCCCAGCTCCGTCGCCTCGGTCGGCGAGCGGAATACCTCGGTGATCACCGGCCGCACCCGCAGGGTCTCCTTGATCGTCGCATCGAGGTACTCGCCGGACTCGCCCGCCTTCACCTCGGCGGTCAGGCGCTCAAGCGCGGCGGGCGAGCGCAGCAGTCGCTCGAACGCCCAGCCGATCGACGTCGCGGTCGTCTCGTGCCCCGCGAGCAGGATCGTGATCAGCTCGTCGCGCAGCTCCCGGTCCGTCAGCGGATTGCCCTCCTCGTCGCGGGCCGACAACAGCAGGGTGAGGATGTCGTTGTGCGCATCGCGATCCGGGTCGTCGCGGCGCTGGCCGATTTCCTCGTAGAGGATCTCGTCGACCCGATCGCGATTGCGGATGAACCGGCCCCACGGGCTGAGCGGGCCGAGGTCCCTCTGCATAACGAGCAGCGCCGGATTGATCGACGACAGGCGCGGCAGGCGCCGCTTGAGCTCGTCGATCCGATCCGGATCGGAGACCCCGAAGACGGCCCGGATCATCACCTCCATCGTGATCGTCTGGGCGACCGTGCGGGTGCGGATCGTGTCGCCCCGGCGCCAGCCGTCGATCTCGCGGTCGGCGATCTGCCCGATCAGCTCGGCGTAGCGCGTGATCGCCTCGCCGTGAAACGGGGGCAGCATCAGCTTCCGCATGCGCATGTGGCGCTCGCCGTCGAGCAGCAGCAGCGAGGCCTGCCCGACGACGGGCTCCATCACCTGCCGCGGCTCGGCGACGTTGTACTCGGCCGGCTTCCACTTGAACATCTGCTCGACCAGGTCGCGGTCGGCGACGTGGAAGACCTCGCCGACGATCGAGTCGTTGGAGCGAAAGACGCCGCCGTAGCGCCTGCGCACCATCCGTCTCGTCTCGAGCGGGAAGGCAACTCCGAGCAGGGACTGCAGCGGGCCGGGCAGCCGGGGCCCGGGGATCTCCGAGGCCGGCCGGCGGGAGGCGGCGGGAGCGGACAGCGGCTCCGGATTGGCGGTGGCTGTGGTCGGCGCGGGCATCCTCGATCGAGACAGTAGCCGGCGCCGCCCGAGCCTACGGCGCTCGCCGCTCGTCCCCCGTCCCTTTCTCGAGCAGACCGGCAACGGCCCGGGCCAACCGCTTACCGTGGCGGGTGAGGACGTACTCGGTGTACGGCGGGCGGCCGGGAACGAGGTGCCGTTCGACGATCCGCGCGGCCTCGAGCTGCTCGAGGCGCTCGGAGAGCGTCGTCGGCGAGACGCCGGGGAGGGACTGACGGAACTCGTTGAAGCGAGAGGCGCCGCTGGAGCAGGCGTAGATCGTCGCCAGCGTCCAGCGCCGCTCGAGCAGGCTCGCGGTGGCCCGCATCTCGGCGGGCACCGGCGAGCAGCTACGACATCGCGGCGACATCGGCTCCGTTCCCGGCCGGCTCGAGCGCCTGCTCGAGGACCTCGCCGACGCTCATCACCGGGTGGAAGGTCATCTGCTCGCGCACCTCCTCGGGGACCTCGGCGAGGTCGCCGCGGTTGCGCTCGGGCAGGATCACCTCGGTCAGGCCCGCCGCGTGGGCGGCGAGCACCTTCTGCTTGAGGCCGCCGATCGGCAGCACCCTGCCCTGCAGCGTCACCTCTCCGGTCATGCCGACGGTGTGTTTGACCGGCCGCCCGGAGAGCAGCGAGACCAGCGCCGTGGTCATCGCGGTGCCGGCACTGGGACCGTCCTTGGGGATCGCCCCGGCCGGCACATGCAGGTGGAACTCGCGCTGGAAGGCATGGGGGTCGATCCCCAGCTCCTCGCTGTGCGAGCGGGCATAGGAGAGCGCGATCCGCGCCGACTCCTTCATCACGTCGCCGAGCTGGCCGGTCAGGACCAGGCCCTTGTCGCCCTCCATCGCGGTCGCCTCGATGAAGAGCACGTCGCCGCCGGTGCCGGTGACGGCGAGGCCGGTGGAGACGCCGGGGATCGCGGTCCGTTCGACCGACTCCTGGAAGAAGCGCTGGCGGCCGAGGGCGTCGTGGACGGCATCGGCGTCGAGCACGATCGGCGTCTCGGCGTCGCCGGCGGCGATCTTGGTCGCGGCGCCGCGCAGCAGCTTGCCCAGCTCGCGCTCTAGCTGGCGCACGCCGGCCTCGCGGGTGTACTCGGCGATGACGCTGCGCAGGATCTCGTCGCCGACCTCGACCTCCTCGGGCTCCAGCCCGTTGCGCACCAGCTGGCGCGGCAACAGGTAGCCGCGGGCGATCGCCAACTTCTCGGCGGTCGTGTAGCCGTCGAAGGCGATCGTCTCCATGCGGTCGAGCAGCGGCGCCGGGATCGGATCGGTCAGGTTCGCCGTGGCGAGGAAGACGACCTCGGAGAGGTCGACCTCGACGTCGAGGTAGTGGTCGCGGAAGGAGTGGTTCTGCGCCGGGTCGAGCACCTCCAGCAGCGCTGCCGAGGGGTCGCCGCGCCAGTCGGCGCCAACCTTGTCGACCTCGTCGAGCAGGATCACCGGGTTCATCGTGCCGGCGTCGCGCAGGGCGCGGACGATCCGGCCGGGCAGGGCGCCTATATATGTGCGGCGGTGGCCGCGGATCTCGGCCTCGTCGTGGAGGCCGCCGAGACTGATGCGGACGAACTCGCGCCCCAGGGCGCGGGCGATCGACTCGCCGATCGAGGTCTTGCCGGTGCCGGGCGGGCCGACGAGGGTGAGGATCGCGCCGTTGGCGCGGCTGTCGTCGCCGACCCCGCGCTCTTCGCGCAGCTTGCGGACCGCGATGAACTCGGTTATTCGACGCTTGACGTCCTCGAGCCCGGCGTGGTCGGCGTCTAGCACCTCGCGCGTGTGCGCGGGGTCGAGCCTCTCCTCCGAGCGCTCGGACCAGGGCACCGCGATCAGCCAGTCCAGGTAGCTGCGGATCGTCGAGGACTCGGGCGACTGCTCGCCCTGGCGCTCGAGCCGGCGCAGCTCGCGCTCGGCCTGCTCGGCGACCGCCTCCGGCATTCCGGCCTCGGCGATCTTGCGCTCGTACTCCTCGATCAGGCTGCCCTCGTCCTCACCCAGCTCCTTGCGGATCGACTCCATCTGCTTGCGCAGGAAGTAGTCGCGCTGCTGCTTCTGGGCGCCGGACTCGACGTCCTCGCGGATGCGGCTGCGCACCTGCAGCTCGGCCAGCCGCTCGCGCTGCAGCTCGACCGCCAGCTGCAGGCGGGCGCTGACGTCTATCGCCTCCAGCAGGCGCAGCTTCTGCTCGTTCGAGACGTCGGGGCTGAGTCCCGTCGTATCGGCAAGCGCCCCGGGCTCCTCGACCGAGCGCAGGAAAGCGGCGATCCGATCGTCGGCCCCGCGCAGCTCGAGGATCTCTTCGACCACGGCGCGGTACTCGCGCGCCAGCTCCTGGGTGTGCTCGTCGTCGGGATGGCCGTCGTGGACCTCCTGCACGTCGATGCGCAGGGAGTCGCCCTCCCCCTCATCGCTCGCAATGGCAGCACCGGCGAGGCCGCGGTGCAGGCCGACCACGGTTGCCGCCGGGGCGCCGCCGCGCGAGCGCCCGCGCTCGATCACCTCGGCGACGACGCCGACGCGCCCGTACTCGCCATCGCTGCGGGGAAGCAGGAAGACCCGCTCCTCTTCGCCGGTGTCGATCGGCAGGGTGGCGGAGACGCCGGGGAAGACGATCGCGTCATCGAGGGGAATCAGGAGATAGGCCATATCTAAGTCCAATTTCTGTAGTTAGTCCTGCTACAGGATAGCGCAGCTTCTCAGCGCCGTATCCGACTTTGACCCCAGCGGGGTGGGGCAAATGTCGGATGCGTGGGCCAGGCCCCTGAGCGCTGGGCTTCCCGGGCTAAGGCGCGATGACGGAGCGGGCGCCGGCGGCGCGCACGGCGGCGGAGAGCGTCTCGATGTCGTAGGCGCCGTCGTGACGGCGGCCGTTGACGAAGAAGGTCGGGGTGCCGGTGACGCCGCTGATGTCGGCCGAGTCGACGTCCTCCTCGACCCGCGGCGCGTGGTGGTGCTGGCGCAGCTCCTCCTGGTAGCGCTCGATGTCGAGCTCGAGCTGCTCGGCATACGCATCCAGGTCGCTCGGCGTCAGATCGCCCTGGTGGTCGAGCAGCAGGTCGTGCATCTCCCAGAAGGCGCCCTGGGCGGTCGCCGCCTCTGAGGCCTCGGCGGCCTGCTCGGCGTGCGGATGGACGTCGGAGAGCGGCAGATGGCGCCAGACGTAGCGCACGTCGACGAAGTCGGCCAGCAGCTCCCGGATCGCCGGCTCCGCCTTGCCGCAGTACGGGCACTCGAAGTCGCCGTACTCGACCACCGTGACCGGAGCCTCCACCGGGCCGCGGATGTGGTCCCGCCCGGGGTCCACCGGCAGGGCCAGGTCGACGAGCGTCTCCGAGGTTCCCAGCAGGGCGCGGATGCGGGCGCGGCGGGGCAGCATGGCGGTCGCGCGGAAGACCAGCCAGGTCAGGGTCGAAGCGCCGAGCGCGGCGCTCAGCACGCCGAGCTTCGCCTCGCGCAGCTCGGCGCCGTGGAAGGCCAGCGCGGCGATCAGCAGCGAGACGGTGAAGCCGATGCCCGCGATCGCGCCGCCCCCAGCCGTGGCGGCCCAGCCGACCGGCGGCCGCAGGCGCCCGCGGCTGATCCTGGTCACCAACCAGGCGGCGCCGGTCATCCCGACCGGCTTGCCGAGCACGTAGGCGACGACGATCCCCAGCGTGATCGGCGAGGAGTAGGCGCGAGAGAGGAAGTCGCCGTCGATCGCGATGCCGACGTTGGCCAGTGCGAACAGCGGCACGATCGCGTAGCTCGTCCACGGGTGGTAGAGCTGCAGCAGGCGGGCGTTGGGCGAGACGGCGGCCTCCAGCCCGACGCGAGCGGAGCGGGCCAGTTCCGGCGTCGGCTGCTCGCGAAACCTGCGGAAGAGGTCCGTCGCCCGCTCAAGCTCGCCGCGCCCGGCTGGGTAGGCCCAGGTGACCAGACCGACCGCCAGGCCCAGCACGACGGGATCGATGCCCGACTCGAAGAGCGCCACCCAGGCGACCGCGGCGAGCAGGAGGTAGACGAGCCCGGGGCGGATGCGCGCGGCGAGGGCGAGCAGGATCAGCGCGAAGGCGCCGCCCGCGATCAGCAGCGGCTCGAGGTCGACGTGGCCGCTGTAGGCGGCGACGATGACCAGCAGCGCGACCACGTCGTCGACGACGATGATCGTCAGCATGAAGCCGCGCAGGCGGTCGGGAAAGCGCGGCCCGACCAGGGCGAGCATCCCCAGGGCGAAGGCGGTGTCGGTCGACATCGCCACCCCCCACCCCTGCGCCGATGGCTCGCCGGCGTTGAAGGCGAGGAAGATCGCCACCGGCACGAGCATCCCGCCCAGGGCGGCGAAGACCGGCAGGGTCAGGCGGCGCCGCTCGCGCAACTCGCCGACGTCGAACTCGCGGCGGGCCTCGAGCCCGACGACGAAGAAGAAGAACGTCATCAGGCCGCTGTTGACCCAGCCGCGCAGGCTCTGGGAGATCCCCGAGTCCCCGACCCTGATCGAGAGCTGCGTTCGCCAGACGCTCTCGTAGGAGGAGAGGTCGATGTTGGCCCAGACCAGCGCCGCCACCGCCGCGGCCAGCAGCACGCTGGCGCTGCCGGTCTCGGTCGCGAGAAAGTCGCGCAGCGGCGCTTGCAGGCTGCGGGCCCAGGCGGTTCGCCCGCTGAACGCCGACCTGACCCGGGAGTCGCTCATCGCGGCTAGCTTTTCATCCCGGATCGCTGGACCGACCATCTAGGCTGGCTCGGAGATGGCCCCATCTCCGACAACTCGGGTCCTCTCCAGCTCCCAGCTCGCGGTGCTCGCCGAGCACGGCGAGGAGCGGACCGCCGAGGTCGGCGAGAAGCTCTTCGAGGTCGGCGACGCGAGCTACCCGTTCATCGCGATCTACGAGGGCGAGGTCGCCGTCACCGATCCCGCCGGGCACGAGATCGTCCGCCACGGCGCCTCCGGCTTCCTCGGCGAGATGAACCTGCTCACCGGGCAGACCGTCTTCCTCACCGCCGTCGTCACCCAGCCGATGCGCTACGTCGCGATCGACCGGGACGTTCTCAGGCAGCTGCTCTTCGAGGACGGATCGCTCTCCGATCTTCTGCTCTCCGCCTTCATCGAGCGGCGCGAGCTGCTCCAGCGCCAGCAGGGGATAGGGGTCGAGATCGTCGGCTCGCGCGACTCGGCCGAGACCAGGCGGCTGCTCGAGTTCGCCAGGCGCCAGCGACTCCCCCACTCCTGGACCTCTCCCGAGGAGGGCGAGGGGGCCGCCGCCCTGCTCGCCGGCCTGGAGCCCGGCGAGATCCCGCTGGTGCGGATCCCCGGGGGCGCGGAGCTGCGCAACCCGAGCAACGGGCAGCTCTCCCGCGCCCTCGGGATCGGACTGGAGCTGGAAGAGCGGGAGGAGGTCGACCTGGTCATCCTCGGCGGCGGGCCGGCGGGCCTCGGCGCCGCGGTCTACGGCGCCTCCGAGGGACTCGACACGCTGGTGATCGAGAGCACCGTGCTCGGCGGCCAGGCCGGCACCTCGCGCCGGATCGAGAACTACCTCGGCTTCCCGGCGGGGGTCAGCGGCAGCGAACTGACCAGCCGGGCAGTGACCCAGGCGCGCAAGTTCGGCGCCCGCACGGCGACGCCCTACCGCGCCAGCGCCCTCGACCCCGGCGAGGAGCGGCACCTGGTCAGGCTCGAGGAAGGCAACGAGATCCACGCCCGGACTGTGCTGCTCTCAACCGGCGCCGAATACCGCCGCCTGCCGGTGGACGACCTCGACGACTACGAGGGGGTCAGCGTCTTCTACGCGGCCGGCCCGCCCGAGGGTCAGCTCTGCGGCGGCCAGCGGGTGGGAGTGATCGGCGGCGGCAACTCGGCGGCGCAGGCGGCGATCTGGCTGGCGCGGGGCGGCGCCCTCGTCACCCTCCTGCACCGCCGCTCCAGCCTCGGCGAGACGATGTCCCAGTACCTGATCGAGGAGCTCGATCGCTACGGCGTCGCCGTCCGCGACCGCAGCGAAGTCAGCGCCCTGCACGGCGAGGAGGGACGGCTCGAGGCGGTAACGCTCACCGACGGGGCGAAGCTGCCCTTCTCCTTCCTCTTCCTCTTCCTCGGCGCCACCCCCTGCACCGAGTGGCTCGGCGACGTGGTCGCGCGCGACTCCGATGGCTTCGTCCTCACCGGCGCCGAGGCGGGCGCCGACGGCCTGCTCGAGACCAGCGTGCCGGGCATCTACGCCGCCGGCGACGTGCGCGCCGGCTCGATCAAGCGCTGCGCCACGGCGGTCGGCGAGGGCGCAACCGTCGTGCGCTTCGTCCACGAGCATCTTTCCGCCGCACCGAATGCGAACATACGTTCCCATTCGAAGAGCTAGGAGACGAGATGCCCCAATTCGACGCATATGAAGACCTGGTCGGCAAGTGGCGCTGGCGCCTGCTCGGCACCGACGGGCGCACCGTGGCCACTTCCGGAGAGTCCTTCGACTCCCACTGGCACGCGCTGCGGGCAGCCGAAAACGTCCGCGGAGTGGCGACCGGCGCCCGGATCTCCGGCGTCCCCGCCGACGGAGTCGGCGACGCCCTCGTCGCGATCATCGACCGCGAGCTGGCGCAGGCCTAGGCTCTTTGTGCGCCTCGGCGGGTCCTCGTAGCCGGACTTAGCACCTGCTACTTTCATGTACATGAGCGAGTCAGTCGGTATCGCGGAGCTACGGCAGAACCTGAGCGTCTACCTACGGCGAGTAAGTCAGGGGGAGCGATTGGTGGTCACCGATCGCAACCGGCCCGTGGCCGAGCTTGGGCCGGCACCGAGCACCGGCCCAGATCTGGACAGGTTGATCGCGGAGGGACGGGTGTCGCGTCCGCTGCGATCGGGGTTGCCCAAGCCGCTGGAGCTGACTGGAGACCCGCAGGCGTTGAGCCGCGCTCTCGACGACATCCGCGGCGACCGCTGAGACATGGCAGTCCTCTACGCGGACGCCTCGGCGTTGGTCAAGCTCGTCCACGAGGAGGCCGAGTCGGGTGCCCTTCGCGCATATCTCGAGGGCGCAGACCTGGTCAGCAGCGAGCTGGTCCTGACCGAGATCCCCCGCGCGGTGCGGCGGGCGGTTTCCCACGACCCCGCACTACCGCTCGATCTATTGCTGGAGCGCACTGGCGAACTGGTCGACGTGCTCGCGCTGCGCCCGCTCGACCGCGCCCTGCTCACAGGAGCCGGTGCGCTCGCCGAGCCGGCGCTGCGTGCTCTCGACGCGGTCCATGTCGCGTCTGCCATCGATCTCCATCCCATCGAGGCGTTCGTTTCCTACGACGAGCGCCAGGCCGCCGTTGCGCGTCTTGCCGGCCTGCGGACGATGGCACCCGGCACCTGACCGCAACCAGGGCGCTACGGTTGAGCCATGGCGTCCGTTGGCCATTGGCCCTCCGTTTCCTACGAAGACTGGCGCGAGACCTGCGACACGCTGCACGCTCACACGCAGGTGCTGGGAAAGCTCGCCGCCACCCTGGCGCCGGCCGAGCCGCAGCTCCAGCACGCCGCGCTGCGCCTGACCGCGCGGGGCTGGGAGACGGCGCCGCTGCCGGCACCCGACGGCTCCGGCGCCTTCGTCGTCGCCCTCGACCTTCGCTCCCACGAAGCGGTGGTCGAGCACAGCGACGGTCGCGCCGCGAGGGTCACGCTCACACCGGACCGCGCGGTCGGCAGCGTCACCCGGGACCTGCTCGAGGCGACGGGCAAGCTCGCCGGGGCGGTCGAGATCGACCCCGAGCCGCAGGAGGTGTCGTGGAGCGTTCCGCTCGACGAGGACGAGGAGCACGCCAGCTACGACCCGGACCAGGTCGCCGCCTACTTCGCAGCCGCCACCCGGGCGGCCCTCGTCCTCGCGGCCTTCCGAGCGCCCTACCGCGGCCGCTCCACCCCGGTCAACGCCTGGTGGGGCTCATTCGACCTCGCCGTCAGCCTCTTCTCGGGCCTACCCGCCGAGCCCCCCTCGGACGACTTCATCATGCGCAACTCGATGGACTCCCAGGAGGTCGCGGTCGGCTGGTGGCCCGGCGATAACCGCTACGGCAAGGCGGCGTTCTACGCCTACGCCCACCCCGCGCCCCCGGGATTCGAGGGCGCCGCCCTCACTCCCGCAGCTGCCCGCTGGGACGGCGGGCTGGGCGAGTACGTCCTCGATTGGGACGACGTACGCGCAAGCGGGGACCCCCATGCCACCGCCCTCCAGTTCGCCCGCTCCGCCTTCCAACACGCCTGCCTCGTATGCGGCTGGGACGAGACCCTGGCCGCCAGCGCCGAAGGCGCGCCGCCGCCCGTAGCGTAGGGACGGATCGAAACTACACTCGTGCGATCTCGAGCCGAACGGCCTCCGCGGCCGCATCGAAATCCGCATCCTGAGTGCAGACAGCAGCGCCGTGAGCCATAGCCGTTGCGGCGATCCAGGCGTCCATCAGCTTCATCGACCTCCCCACCGCTTTGAGGGCAACCCGCAACCGGGCCAGTTCGTCCCCGACTGCCTGGTCTATGGCGAGCGGCCTCGCGATCTGTCGCGCCGCCTCCAACGTGCTCAAGCGACGTGCCATTCGCTCGTGACCATCCGCGGCGAGGACACCGTGGCGAAGCTCCGACAGGGTCACCACGCTGACCGCGACTTCGTCGGGAAGGTCGGCGAGCGGGCGCTCCTCCTCGCGGGCAATGAAGACCGAGGTATCGAGGATCGCCTGCAAACTGGAGTCGAGTGCCTAGAGCTGCTCGGTCGTGTCCGGGAACGCTTGGTCCAGCTCGGCAGACAATCCCGCATCGGCCTGGGTCGACGCGATCAGCTCCCGCGCCCGCGACCCGCTGGTCCAGGCGGGCGCATCCTCGATCGGAATGAGATCGGCCGCATCGCGCCCCGCAACCGTGACGCGCAGCTGCTCACCAGCCATCACCCGCCGCAATACGGCGGAGACGTCGTTGCGGAGCTCGCGCTGGGGGATCCGTTCCACGCTCAGGAGCGTAGCAGAACTGCTACACGACTAGGCGAACTCGATAACGCTGCGGATCCCGTCCTGAGCCTCCATCAGCTCGAACCCCCGGTTGACCTCGTCGAGGGTCAGGCGGTGGGAGATGAAGGGCTCGACGTCGATCTCACCGACTAGGCAGCGGTCGATCAGGAGGGGGACCTGTTCGCGGCCCTTGACGCCGCCGAAGGAGGAGCCGGCGATACGGCGGCCGGTAATCAGCAGGCGCGGGACGACGTCGAGGGTCTCCCCCTTGCCGGCCACTCCGGCAACGGTGCACAGGCCCCACCCCATCCGCGCCGCTTCCACCGCCTGGCGCATCACGGCGACGTTGCCGGTCGCCTCGAAGGTGTAATCGGCGCCGAAGCCGCCGGTCATCTCGAGAATCGCCTCGACCGCGCCCTCGCCGCCCTCGAGGACGTCGGTCGCGCCCTGGCCGCGGGCCAGCTCGAGCCGGTCGGCGGAGAGGTCGACGCAGACGATGCGCTCGGCACCCTGCAGCCGGCAGCCGGCGACGGCCCCCAGCCCGACCATGCCGGCCCCGAAGACGACGCAGGTGCTGCCCGGCCTGACGGCGGCGGTGTTGATCGCGGCACCGAGGCCGGTCGAGAGGCCGCAGGCGAAGAGGCAGGCGTGCTCGAACGGAGCCTCGGAGCTCACCTTCGCCAGGGCGATCTCCGGCATCACCGTGTATTCGGCGAAGGTCGAGCAGCCCATGAAATGGCGGATCCCGTCGCCCTCGCGCGAGATGCGGGTGGTGCCGTCGGGGAGGAAGCCCTTGTTCTGCTGCTCGCGGATCGCCAGGCAGAGGTTGGTCCGCGGGTCGAGGCAGTGGACGCACTCGCCGCACTGGGGCGAGAAGAGGGTGACGACGTGGTCGCCCGGCGAGAGGGAGGCGACGTCGGGCCCGACCCGCTCGACGACGCCGGCGCCCTCGTGGCCGAGCACGGTCGGCGCGTAGCCGGACGGGTCGGCGCCCGAGGCGGTGTAGAGATCTGTGTGGCAGACGCCGCAGGCGGCGAGGCGAACCAGCACCTCCCCCGCTCGCGGCTCGGCGAGCTCGACCCCCTGGACCCCGAGCGGCTGCCCGAACTCCTCGAGCACCGCGGCGCGCATCTTCATCTCCCTTGCCCCTCCCCCGGAGTCAACCGCTCTTGAAGCGGGCGGCCTCCTCTGAGCCCCCCGTCGCGTCGCCCTCGCTGTAGGAGTGCGCCCCGGCGCCCGCCAGGGTGCCGCCGTCGACGATCAGGTATTCCTCGCGAATCGGGCGCCCGTCGAACCAGCACTCGAGGATCTCGCGAGCCCCGGCCGCGTAGCGGGCCTGGGCGGAGAGGCTGGTGCCGGAAGTGTGCGGAGTCATGCCGTGATGGGGCATCGAGCGCCACGGGTGGTCCCTGGGCGCGGGCTGGGGGAACCACACGTCGCCTGCGTAGCCCGCCAGCTGACCGCTCTCGCAGGCACGCGCGACCGCGTCGCGGTCGCAGATCTTGCCGCGCGCGGTGTTGATCAGATACGAGCCCCGCTTCATCCGGCCAAGCAGGTCGGCGTCGAAGAGGTTCTCGGTCTCGGGGTGAAGCGGCGCGTTGATCGTGACCACGTCGCACACCTCCACCATCGACTCGACCGTGGGGTGAAAGGTGACCCCGAGCTCCTCCTCGACCTCGGCCGGCAGGCGGTGGCGATCGGTGTAGTGAAGGCCGACCTAGAATGGCTTCAACCGCCGCAGGACCGCCGAGCCGATGCGACCGGCGGCGACCGTGCCTACCTGCATCCCCTCCAGGTCGTAGGAGCGCGAAACGCAATCGGCGATGTTCCAACCGCCCTCGACGACCACCTGGTAGGAGGGGATGTAGTTGCGGACCAGTGCCAGGATCATCATCACCACGTGCTCGGCGACGCTGATGCTGTTGGAGTAGGTCACCTCGGCGACCGTCAGGCCACGCTCGATCGCCGCCTGCAGGTCGACGTGGTCGGAGCCGATGCCGGCCGTCAGCGCCAGCTTCAGCTTGGGCGCCTTGGCGATCCGCTCGGCCGTCAGGTAGGCGGGCCAGAAAGGCTGTGAGATGACCACCTCGGCCTCGGGCAGCTCGCGCTCGAAGACCGAGTCAGGCCCGTCCTTGTCGGAGGTGACGATCAGCCGGTGGCCCCGCTCCTCCAGGAACCCCCGCAGCCCCAGCTCCCCGGAGACGCTGCCGAGCAGCTCGCCCGGCTTGAACCCAATCGCCTCGGGCGTGGGCGCGCTCTGGCCATCGTGGTAGCCCTCGATCGTGGGCACCTCGTCGCGCGCGTAGGACGGCGGATAGCCGTCGACCGGATCGTCATAGAGCACGCAGAGGACGTTCGCCACGGGCCCATCCTCTCTCAGGATGCGCCGAGCGGTCAACCCCCGCCCCGGGAGTCGCCCGACGGCGATGGCCTAGAGTCATCGAGCGCAGCTTTCGCTGTGCTCAAACAATTGAGAGGCGGTCCCCTTGGATCCTGTCGGATATGAGCTGTGTACTCCCGAAGGCAACAAGGGCGGTGGCGTTCGTGCGACTCGTGGCTTCCAGGTGGGCGAGACGGTGATGGTCGGGGTGCTCGAAGGCGAGGTCGCCCGCAACGACTCCCACGCAACCCAGGTGAGTCGCACCAAGTGGGCCCGGCATGGCGGCCTCGGCCCGAAGGTGAACCACTCGTGCAACCCGAACTGCGGGGTTGAGCTGAACGACACCGGAGCCTGCGACTTCGTAGCTCGCAAATCGATTTCCAACGGCGAAGAGATCACCTTCGACTACGCCATGCGCAACTACTCGATCGAGCACTTTCCCGACGGCTGCCTCTGCGGAGCGGATATCTGCCGTGGCTCGGTGACCGGCTGGAAGGATCTCCCGGAGGAGCGCAAAGGCGCCTATCGCGGCCTTGTCGCGCCCTACCTGCTCGAGATCGATCGCGAACTGGCTGGCGCAGTCGTCTGTCAGTAACCGGGGCTCTGCTTCATCTTCTTGCGCTCGGAGGGATGCGCCCCGCCCTTTTTCTCCAGGGTCACGCAGGCGAGGTCTATATCGGATGCGAGCCGATCGATCTGCTCGCGGCTGAGGGTCTGCTTGACCAGCGCCCGCAGGACCTTCACGTCTTCGGCGTTGGGCGGCATCGTGTAGGCGGGGAGCATCCAGCCGCGCTCGGCGGAGAGCTGCCAGGAGAGGTCGAACTCGTCGTAGCTCTTCTCGCCGGCGAGCTTGAAGGCGACCAGCGGCAGCTGCTCCTCGCCGTCGCCGATCAGCTCGAAGTTGCCGTTCGCCTTCAGCCTCTCGGCCAGCGAGCGCGCGTTCTGCTGCATCGCTTTCATGATGTAGGCGTAGCCCTCGCGCCCGTAGCGGACGAAGTTGTAGTACTGGGCAAGGACCATTGAGGCGCCGGTCGAGAAGTTGAGGGTGAAGGTCGCGTCGGTTTTCCCCAGGTAGTTCTCGTAGAAGACGAGGTCCTCCGCCAGATCGGACTTCTCCCGGAAGACGAGCCAGCCGATGCCGGGGTAGACCAGGCCGAACTTGTGACCGGAGACGTTGATCGAGCGCACCTGCTCGAGCCGGAAGTCCCACTCGGAGTCCGGGTAGAGGAAAGGCCAGACGAAGCCGCCGCTGGCGGCGTCGATGTGGAGCGGGACGTCGAGTCCCTTGTCGCCCTTGAGACCGACGAGGAGCTCGTTGATCCCGACGATGTCGTCGGCGTGGCCGGTGAAGGTGGTGCCGAGCACGGCGGCGACGCCGATCGTGTTCTCGTCGATGTGGGGCTGCACGTCCTCCGGCCCGATCACGTATTTGTCGTCCTGCAGCGGGACGATGCGCGGCTCGACGTCGAAGTAGCGGCAGAACTTCTCCCAGACCACGTGCACGTCGCCGCCGAAGATCAGGTTCGGCTTGTCGGTCGGCTTCGATTCGGCTTCGCGGCGCTGCTTCCACTTCCACTTCAGCGAGAGCGCGCCGAGCATGATCGCCTCAGAGGAGCCCTGGGTGCGAGCGCCGGTCGTCTCACCGGGGGCGTGGTAGAGGTCGGCGAGCATGCGGATGCAGCGCTGCTCGACCTCGGCCGAGATCGGATACTCGGCGTGATCGATGAAGTTGCGGTAGAGGTTCTCGCCGATGATCCGCTGGGCCTCGGGCTCCATCCAGGTGGTGACGAAGGTGGCCAGGTTGCGGTTGGGGTCGCCCTCCAACGCGAGTTCCTCGTCGACGAGGCGCATCGCGTCGAGGGCGGACATGCCACTCGGCGGGAACGGGCCGTCCGGGGCGTCCTCGGTGAGGAAGCGGTTGCCGTAGAGCTTGGCGGCTTCTTCGCCGCTGAGTGGCTTGTTCATCGGGCTCCAGTCGTGTCGCGGGAGCGGCGAGCGTATCCAACGTCGGGAGTGAGGCCGGCCGCAAGGGGCCGCGGCAGATCATGCCCCGCGGCGGAACCCACCCTCGGAGTCGAGCACCTGCCCCGTAACCCAGCGGCCGTCGTCGCTCGTCAGCCAGGCGACGGCGCGGGCCGCGTCGTCGGGCGTGCCCCAGCGCCCGGCCGGGAACCGCGCCCGGACCGCCTCGTAGTCCTCCCCCGAGAGCCACCCGGTGTCGGTCGGGCCTGGGTTGAGGGCATTGATGGCGATGCCAGCCTCTGCGAGCGTGTCGGTGAGCGAGAGGACGAGCGCCTCGAGGCCGCCCTTGCTTGCGACGTAGGCCAGCTCGCCCGGCATCGGCCCGAGGCGCTGGCCGCTGCTGAAGAGGACGATCCGGCCCTGCGCCCGCTCGGAATCGTGTGCCCCCGCGAACGCCTCGATCAACAGCAGCGTCGCCCTCACGTTGACGATCAGGTGCCTGTCGATCTCCTCCGCGTCGAGGGAGCCGAGCCGGGTGACGGTGGAGTGAGCGTGTGCCGCGACCAGCGTGTCCAGCCCGCCGAACCGCTCGACCGCTGCCTCGACGACCTGTCCCGGCGCGGAGGCTTCGGAGAGATCGGCGGCGAG
Source organism: uncultured Solirubrobacterales bacterium (assembly GCA_963712595.1). Classification (GTDB taxonomy): domain Bacteria; phylum Actinomycetota; class Thermoleophilia; order Solirubrobacterales; family 70-9; genus VRUE01. The sequence continues at coordinate 416,028 of CAVQIM010000004.1, read as the reverse complement.
GTACTCGGCGCGAGCCCCCAGCTCGCGCAGCTCCTCGAGCAGCGTCGGCACGTCGCCCCCCGCAGACGAGGCACCCTCGAAGCCCGTGAGCAGGAGGTCATGCGCAGGGGCAAGGCGTCGGGCCACCGCCGCTGCGATCGCGTCCTTCCTACTCGCCCCGGTGACCAGCGCCACCCGGCGTGTGCTCGGGGTGGAATCCTCGCTCATAGCATCGCCAGCTGGCTTGGCTCCGGCGCTTTCTCCGCCGCACCCCTGCTCTCGAGATCGAGCAGCGCCTGCTTTCGCTGCAGGCCGCCGCCGTATCCGGTCAGGGAGCCATCGGAGCCGATCACCCGGTGGCAAGGCACCAGGATCGGCGTCGGGGTTCGGCCGACCGTCGCGCCGACGAGGCGCGCGCGCTCGTAGGGCTCGACGCCGCCCGGATAGAGGGACCCGTCGATGCGTTTGGCGAGGTTGCCATAGGTCGTCGTGGCGCCGTATGGGATCTCCAGCAACCGCTCCCAGACGCACTTTTGCAGCGGAGTGCCGCGCAGATCGAGATCGAGGTCGAAGGCCTTGCGCTCGCCGGCAAAGTAGGCATCGAGCTGATCTGCCACCTCCGGCAGCGGGCGCCGAGCACTCTGCGCCAGCCGTGGCTGGCGGCCGGGAAAGTTGACGTTCCTCACTCCGGCAGAGCCCGCGATCACCGTCAGCGGCCCCAGTGGGCTCTCGTAGACCGTCCATGCGAGTTGGTTGCTGCTCATAGTGCCCACTGTCATACAACGACCGGCGGCGGCGAGACGTGAGGCCGAAGCGGGCCGCTCGGGCAGCGCATCCGACTTTGACCACACTTGGGTGGGGTGAATGTCGGATGCGTTTGTCGCCAACGGCTTCCTAAGGGTCTTCCTGGAGGAGCTGATCGAGCGTGCGGCCGCTGGCCACGGACTCCGGTCGCTCGGCGGCCACGTCCGAGCCCGGACGCGCCTGCTCGTCGCGGCGCTTGATCAGCAGCCACTGGGGCTTCTCGCCGGGGCGGGTGCGCTGCAGGGCGAACCCGCCGCTCAGCTTCTCCCCGTGCAGGACGAAGACGGCGTGCCCGCGCTCGATCGCCTGCGGCCAGGCGACCCGACCGCCCTGCTCGTAGTGCCCGCGGTCCCAGACGATCACGCCGCCCTCCGCGGTCTTGCCCTCGAAGTCGTTGTGGGAGATCGCGTGGTCGGCGACCTCCACGGCGAGGCGCTTGACGGCGGGGTCCAGCGAGGGGCCCTTCGGCACCGCCCACGAGCGCATCGCCCCGCCCACCTCCAGGCGCAGGTCGAAGTGATGGGCCGTGGCGGCGTGCTCCTGAACGACGAAGGCGCCGGCGCTGACGCCGCGAATCGCGAACTGCTCGTGGCCCTCGACCTTTGCCTGCTCGATCGTCACCTCGGCGATCCGCGCGGCTGACGGGCCCTCGCCAAGGAACGCGACCAGGGCCTCAACCGCCCCCTCGGACCCCTCGGCGTGGACGAGGACGCTGCCATCCTCCTCGTTGCGCACCCACCCCATCGCGCTCAGCCGGTTCGCGCAGGACAGGATCGCTTCGCGGAATCCAACGCCCTGCACCTCCCCGCGCACGACCGCACGCACTGCTGTCGCTTTCGCGTCCGCTCGCTCACTCACGGGCTACCGTCGACGTTGTCCGGCGATCGCGATGGAGCCAGAGAGGGCTGGCCGATCATCAGCCCTTCTCGACCACCTCGACGCTGCCGTGCATGCTCGGATGTATTTCGCAGAAGTAGGCATAGGTGCCGGGCTGCTTGAAAGTCTCGGACTTGAGCTTCCCTTCCGCGAGGGCCCCTGTGTCGAAGCTTCCGTCCTCGGCGGTCGCCGTATGCGGCGCGGAGTCCTGGTTGAGCCAGATCACCTTGCCGCCGACCTGCACGGTTACGGGATCCGGGTCATAGGCGAAACCGGCAATCTCGACCCTGGCCGCTCGCACGGCTTCCCCGCTGGGCGCAGGTTCGTTGCCACTCGACTCGCTGGGCGTGCTTGTCGTGGTCTCGGCATTCGTCGATGCGGTGCCGTCCTCCCCACTCCCGCACGCCGAAAGACCGAGCAGCAAGAAGACCAGGACAGGAGCGAACAGCGTCTTGAGGTTCATCGGATGACCCTACCCCTCCCCGCTAGGAGCCTTTGATTGCCTTCCCGGCGATGTTCTTGATCCGGGTTCGATCTCGCTGCGGCAGGGCGCTCGGGCGCCCTTTCGACTTCTTGACCAGCCGCCAGAGCTCATCCTGCTCTTTCTGAGTCAGGTTGTCCTGGACTCGATCGCGACCTTTCGCACCGAGCCACAGCACGACAGCCCACACCATCCTCCAAGGGATGCGCTTCCAAACCGCGGGCGCAGCGCGTCGAGCGATCCAAGCCGGCATGCAATCTCCTCGCTAGTCGCGCCTCAACGTCTCCTTGACCTTGCCGGCCACCTTCTCGACCCCGTCCTTGGCTTTTCCGGTCGCCTTGTCGACCTTGCCCTCGCGCTTGAGATCGTCATCGCCGGTCAGGCTGCCGGCAGCTTCCTTGAGACGCCCCTTGGCGTCCTCCTTGTTGCGCACGTCATCGGTCATTGCATCCCTCCTTGCTTCGTCGATTGTCAAGGCCACCTACCCGGCATTGCGGTGGCTCACGCAACGGTTAGGAGAAACGCTCCAAACCGAATATCATCGACTTGGCGAACTCGCGGGTGGAACAGGCGCCAGCCACGATCGGGTCCGGGCTCGCAAAGCCTTTATTTCCGCGGAACCGGGCAATCACATGGCGGGGACAGGAGGAGTAAATGTCTACCGTCGCAATCATCGCCATCGTTGTCGCGGTGCTGATCCTTGTTGTGGTCGCCGTTTCGATCGCCCGCCGCACCCAGGCAAGACGAGAGATCGGGGATGCACAGGTCGAGGCCCAGCACGACGACGTCCGCCATCACCGCGACCAAGCCGAGCAGAAGCGAGGCGAGGCCGCCCTCTCCGCAGAAAGGGCGAGGCGGGCGGAGGCGGAGGCGGAGCTGGACGAGAGACGCGCTGGCGAGCGCGAGCAAGAGCTCGAAGACAGAAGCTGAAACAGGCCTCCGGTTCCGGTGGAGGCCCCGCACGAGAAGGAGTGAAGGACCATGGCTCAAGCCAAAACTCGAGCGTCCTCAAAACGCCCCCGAACTCGAAAACGTTCCCCGGGCCCCGGCGAGACCCAGGCACACCCCAAACGCTCTCCCGGCAGCCGAAGCTCAAACGGGAAAACTCGGCTCAAAGCCGTCCGGCAGACGGTCGAGAGCTCGACCAAGGAAGCCGGTCAGACCGTGGGCAAGGCAGCGAGCAAGGCGAAGACTCCGTTGCTCGCCGGTGGTGCAGCGCTGGCCGGAGCTGCGGGGGGAATGGCGATCGAGGCGATGCGCGCCCGTCGATCGCATCCCCGCAGAGTGCTGGGGATCAAGGTGCCCCGCGGCAAGAGGATGAGGGTGAGATCGCGCGATGTCGTGAAGACCGCAAAGGAGGTCGGGACCCTCGGTCAGCAGGTTGGCGAGCTTGCCACGGAGCTGCGACACGCCCGTGAGGCCGGCGGCAGCGATAAGCATCGGTCGCCCGTGGAGGTAGTGCTCGATGGCCTGACGGCACGGCGCTAAGACCCAGGCTGGGATCAGCCTCCTGGCTGCGGCACGATCCGGATGTAGGGGCGCGGAGACTCCCACCCGTCCGGATAGGTCTCCCTGGCCTCGTCGTCGGAAACGGAGCCGGCGATGATCACGTCGTCTCCCTCGTTCCAGTTGGCCGGCGTCGCGACTTTGTGCTGGGCGGTCAGCTGCAGCGAGTCGATCACGCGCAGGACCTCGTCGAAGTTGCGGCCGGTCGTCATCGGGTAGACGAGGATCAGCTTGACCTTCTTGTCGGGGCCGATGACGAAGACGTTGCGGACCGTCTGGTTGTCGGCCGGGGTCCGCTCTGTCGGGTCGCCGGATACCTCCGCCGGCAGCATCCCGTAGAGCTTCGACACGGCGAAGTCGGAGTCGCCGATCAGCGGATAGTTGGGGGCGGCGCCCTGCGTCTCGGCGATGTCCTCTGCCCAGGCGGGGTGCTTGTCTACCGGGTCTACCGAGAGACCGATGATCTTCACGCCGCGGCGGTCGAACTCGGGCTTGATCGAGGCCATGTAGCCAAGCTCGGTGGTACACACCGGTGTGAAGTTCTTCGGGTGCGAGAACAACACGGCCCACGAATCGCCGATCCAGTCGTGGAAGCTGATCGGTCCCTCGGTCGTGTTCGCCTCGAAGTCCGGTGCGACATCTCCGAGCTTGAGCGTCATGGTGCCTCCTTGGTAGTCATCGATTCATCGGCAGCGACAATCGCCGCGCTCATCGTAGATGGCGGAAGTCGGCGTCGGCCCTGGGGTGCACGCCCGCGGAGTACCCTGGCCCCCGATGGTGACGACGGAGGAGATCGGCGCGGTCGCCATCTTCGCGACTCTCGGCCCCGCCGAGCGTGAGCGGCTTGCTCGCGTGGCGGCGGATCTCAGCCTCGTGCCAGGCGAATACGCGGCGCACGAGGGAGACGAACGGGCGATCTTCGCCGTGCTCGAGGGGCGCATCGAGGCAATCAAGTCCGTCGACGGAGTAGAGCGCATCGTCGGCGAGCGCCAACCCGGGGACGTCTTCGGGGAGGTGCCGATCGTGCTCGGGACGGTGTTCCCGGTCGGCTTTCGGGCGGCGGAGAAATCGCGCGTGATGCGGATCGAGGCCCACGACTACCACGCCGTCGCGGCAGTCGTCCCGGACGTGGGCAAGGAAATCGGCAAGCTCGCGGGCCACCGGATGGGCGGCTCGCGGGGCCTGGAGGGCATTGCCGCCGACCCACCGCCGCCCCGCGCGATCGTGATTGGGCATCGCTGGGACGCGTCCTGCGCCGAGCTGCGCCGCTTCCTCGACCGCAACCAGATCACCTTCAGGTGGCTCACGCCGGAGACGCCGGATGCGGCGGGGCAGTGGGGTGGCGCCCTACCCGCCGAAGCGGACTGGCCCGCGATACGGGTCATCGACGGCAAGACCGCAGTGCGCCCCCACCTCCGCAGGGTGGCGGAGCTGCTCGGCGTCGATACCGAGGCGGGCGCCGCGGAGTACGACACGGTGATCGTCGGGGCCGGGCCGGCGGGGTTGGCGGCGGCCGTGTACGGGGCGTCGGAGGGCCTGCGCACGATCGTGGTCGAGCGGGAGGCTCCCGGCGGGCAAGCCGGCACCTCCTCCCGGATCGAGAACTACCTCGGCTTCCCGTCGGGCGTCTCGGGGGACGAGCTGGCGAGCCGCGCGCTGAGGCAGGCGCGCAGGCTCGGCGCCGAGATCCTCGTCACTCGGTCGATCACGCGAGTAGACGCAGCAAACCGCGAGCTGCACCTCGACGCCGGTGACGTCCTCCGCGCGCGGACGATCATCCTCGCCTGCGGGGTGACCTGGCGACACCTCTCGATCGAGGGCTTCGACCACCTGGTCGGAAAGGGCATCTCCTATGGGGCAGCGCGCAGCGAAGCCTCGAACACCCACGGCCTCGACGTCCACATCATCGGCGCCGGCAACTCGGCGGGCCAAGCCGCCCTCTTCTTCTCCACCCACGCGAAGAGCGTGACGATCCTTTGCCGCGGTGAGAAGCTCGAGAAGAGCATGTCGCGTTACCTCATCGACCAGCTAGCCACCCGGTCGAACATCCAGGTGATGTTCGAGACCGAAGTGGCGGCCGTGCACGGCGAGGGCTCGCTCGAAGCGATCGACGTCCGCAGCTCCGCCACGGGCGAGACGTCCCAGCTCGAGTCGGGCGGTCTGTTCATCTTCATCGGAGCGGACGCGGAGACGGCTTGGCTACCGCCCGAGATCGCGCTCGACCCCCGTGGCTACGTGCTCACGGGCTCCGACATGCGAGCGGAGCACTGGGCGCTCGACCGCGACCCCTACCTCCTGGAGACGAGCGTCCCGGGCATCTTCGCCTGCGGCGACGTCCGCTTCGGCCCGGTCAAGCGCGTCGCCGCCGCCGTCGGCGAGGGCAGCATGGCAATCGCCTTCGTCCACCAGTACCTCAAGGAACTGGACCCTGCCGGCAGCGCCGGTCAAGCCGCCGAGCACACGTCATCGCCCCTATGAGGTCGGCGCCCTGAAAACCCAAGTCCTCGACAGGCGCGAGTACCAGAAGGAGCTGGCTCGCCTGCAGGTCGAGCTGGTGCGGCTGCAGGAATGGATCGTGCGGGAGGGCCTGAAGGTGGTCGTTCTCTTCGAGGGCCGGGACACGGCCGGCAAGGGCGGCGTGATCCGGCGAATCTCCGAACGGACGAACCCCCGGGTCGTTCGCACCGTCGCGCTGGGAAAACCGAGCGACCGCGAGCGCACGCAGTGGTACTTCCAGCGCTACGTCGCCCATCTTCCCTCGGCCGGAGAGATGGTCCTCTTCGACCGCAGCTGGTACAACCGCGCCGGCGTCGAGCGGGTGATGGGCTTCTGCAGCGAGGAGGAGTACGCCGAGTTCATGCGCACCTGCCCGCAATTCGAGCGCAACCTGCAACGGTCCGGAATCGTGCTGGTGAAGTACTGGCTCTCGGTCAGCGACGAGGAGCAGGAGCGCCGCTTCGGGGCCCGGCTGAACGATCCAGCCAAGCGCTGGAAGCTGAGCCCGGTCGACGTCGAGGCTCGAGCGCGCTGGGTCGACTACGCGGAGGCCAAGGACGAGATGTTCGCCTACACCGACACCAAGGAGTGCCCCTGGTACGTCGTCCACGCCGACGACAAGCGGACCGCACGGCTCAACCTGATCTCACACCTGCTCGAACAGATCCCCTACGAGCGGGTCGACAACGACCCGCTCGAGTTCCCACCCCGGCAGGAGCGCGCCTACGTCCGCCCCCCAGTCGACACCCAGACCTTCGTCCCGAACCGCTACCGGGTGGAGTGAGGTACACGGTCCGATCCCAGCCCGTCGCTGGTAAACACCAGTGCGCAATGGGTGTAATCGAAGCCGAACGGCTGACCAAGACCTACGGCCCCCACCGCGGGATCGAGGACGTAACCCTGACGGTTGAGCAGGGCGAGGCGTTCGGCTTCCTCGGGCCCAACGGCGCGGGCAAGACGACGACGATCCGCACCCTGCTCGACCTGCTCCACCCGACCAGCGGCAGCGCCCGGATCTTCGGGCTCGACAGTCGCCGCGAGAGCGTCGCGATCCGGGCTCGCCTCGGCAACCTGCCGGGGGACTTCGGCTACGGCAAAGAGGCCAGCGGCCGCGAAGCCCTCTCGCTGCTGAGCCGGGTGCGAGGCATCGTGGACTCTGGGCGAGCCGAGGAGCTCGCGGCGCGCTTCCGCGCCGACCTGGAGCGCCCGCTGGGCCAGCTCTCGCGCGGCAACCGCCAGAAGGTCGGTCTGATCCTGGCGCTCTTTCACCGCCCCGATCTGCTGATCCTCGACGAGCCCACCAGCGGCCTCGACCCGCTGATGCAGGAGGAGTTCCTCTCGCTGATTCGGGAAGAACGCGAGCGCGGCTGCGCCGTCTTCATCTCCTCGCACGAGCTGGACGAGGTCGAGCGGGTCTGCGACCGAGTCGGGATCATCCGCGAGGGCAAGCTGATCGCGGTCGAGCGGGTCGCCGACCTGCTCGGCAGGACCCAGCGCCGCGCCTCGGTCGAGTTCGCCGAGCCGATCGACCCGGATGAGCTGCGCGCGATCCCGGGCGTTAGCGACGTCGAGTCCCGCGACGGCCGGATCGCCTTCCACGTCGCCGGCGACCTCGACGCGGTGGTCAAGGCGATCTCCCGCCACACCGTCGCCGATCTGGAAGTCGCCCACCCGACCCTCGAGGAGGTCTTCCTCACCTACTACGAGGAGGAGCGTTGAGCGCGCTGATCGGGGTCCGGCTTCGCGATCGCCGCCGCTCGCTGCTGGCGTGGGGGCTGCCGATAGGCCTGATGTCGGCCTTCATCGTCGCGATCTTCCCCTCCGTCCAGGAGGCGCTCAGCAAAGTGGTCCGCGACTACCCCTCGGAGCTGAAGGAAGCCTTCAGCATCGGCGAACTTGCCACGGTCGAGCAGTACCTGGAGGGAGAGATGCTGAGCCTGATCGTGCCGCTCGCGCTCGGCTACCTGGCGGTCCGCTCGGTCGCCAGCGGCCTCTCCGGCGCCGCCGAAACCGGGCGGCTGGACGTGCTGCTCTCGGCACCGGTCTCGCGCCGGGCCCTGGTTGCCACCGGCTTCCTCGCGACCGCGATCGAGCTGGCCGCGGTGCTGGTCGTCTCGCTGCTGCTGACGATGCTCGGCAGCTGGCTCTCCGGCGCCGGCCTCTCCTTCGGCTCAGCCCTGGCCGGCTTCGCCAACGTCTGGCCGCTGGCGCTGGTGTTCGCCGGCCTCGGCGTCGTCGTCACCGGCTGGTCGCTGCGGACCAGCGTCGTCACCGGCTCGGTCGCCGGCGTCCTGGTGGCGATGTACGTGGTCGACCTGATCGGCCGCCTCGACGCCGGCCTCGACTGGGTCCGCTACGGCTCGGTCTTCCGCTACTACGGCACCGCGATCGAGGACGGGATCGACCCGCTGAGCTTCCTCGGGATCACCGCCGTCGCGGTCGGGCTCGCCGCCCTCGGCGCCGTGCTCTTCGAGCGCCGCGACATCGCCAGCTGACGGCGCCCGAGCTCACGCCGCTACCGGCCTCCAGGTGCTCGGCCAGGGCCTCGGCGGCGCCGCCGGCTCGACCCTGATCCGCGCGTCGACCGCGATCGCTCCGTCGGGGCGGGCGAGGACCGGGTTGAGGTCGAGCTCGGCGATCTCGTGGTGGGCATCGACCATCGCGCTCAAGCGCAGGAGCAGGCTCTCGAGCGCGCCGAGGTCGGCCGGGCTCGCGCCCCGGAAGCCCCTCAGCAGCGGGTACGAGGCCAGCGACTCGATCGCTTCCCTGGCGTCGTCGGCGCCGAGCGGGCAGACTCGCACCGCAACGTCCTTGAGCAGCTCGGCGCGCGTCCCCCCGGCGCCGCAGGCGAGCACGGGGCCGAACACCGGGTTGCAGGCGACGCCGACCAGCATCTCGACCCCCGACTCGACCATCGCCTGGACGAGGAACTCGCGGCGCTCGATCCCGGCACCGGCCAGCGCCCCGTCGATCTCCTCGGCCGCCCGCACCACCTGCGCCGCGCCCTCCAGTCCCGCCCGCACCGCGCCCAGCTCCGTCTTGTGGACGATCTCCGGCCCCTGCGCCTTGAGGGCGACCCGGCCGCCGATCTCCTCGGCCGCCTCGCCCGCCCCGGCGGGGTCCGGCGCCAGCCGCGAATCGGGGGTCGCGATCCCGTAGCAGTCGAGCAACCGCTCCACCTGCGCCGGCCCGAGCCACTCGCCTCCCCGATCGAGCGCCTCCGCGATCGCCGCCGCCGCCTCATCGCCGCGGGCATCCGGGAAGGCGAGCGGCCGCTGTGACGGCCGGGCCCGCCAGCGAACGTGGCGCACGACCTTCCCCAGCGCCCTCGCCGCGTCCTCGGGGAAGGCGTGGGCGGGGATCGCGCCGGCCACCGCGGCCCGGTCCTCGGCCGACATGAAGACCGCCTGCACCGGCATTCGCCCGCCCAGCTCGGCCGCCGCCTCGGCGACGGCAGCGGCGACGCCCTCGGAGCCGCCGAAGAGCGGCTGGATGAAAATCACGATCAGGGCGTCGAGCCCCTCCCAGCCGGCGAGCGCCGCGATCGTCCTCCGGTACTGCTCGGCGCCGGCGGTCGCGATCATGTCGAGCGGGTTCGCGATCGAGGCCTCGGCCGGCAGGTGCTCGCCCAACGCCTCGCGGACCCCCTCCGCGAGCTCCGGGACCTCGAGGCCGACCCCCTCGCAGGCGTCGGCGCACATGATCCCGAGCCCGCCGGCATTGGTCACGACCCCGACCCTGCTCCCCGCCGGCAGCGGCTGGCTGCTGAGCAGCGAGGCCACGTCCAGCAGCTCGGCGAGGGTGTCGGTGCGGATCACGCCCGACTGCTCGAAGAGCGCGTCGACGGTCGCGTCGGAGGCCGACAGCAGCGCCCCGGTGTGCGAGCCGGTCGCGCGCTGTCCGGAGGCGGAGCGGCCGCTCTTGACGACGGCGATCGGCATCGTCCGCCCCGCCCGCCGCGCCACCCGCGAGAAGCGCCGCGGTTCGCTGAAGGACTCGATGTAGAGGAGCGCCACCTGCGTCGCCGGATCGCCCTCCCAGTACTCGAGCAAGTCGGTGCCGGTGATGTCGGCGCGATTGCCGATCGAGGCGAAGGAGGAGACGCCGAGGCCGTGCTCGCCCGCCAGCTCGATCAGGCCGAGGCCCAGCGCCCCGCTCTGGGTGACGAAGCCGACGTTGCCGGCCGGCGGCGGCGCCGGCCCGAAGGTCGCGTTGAGGCCCCCTTCGTCGTTGGCAAGGATCCCGAGGCAGTTGGGCCCGATCAGGCGCATGCCGGCGGCGCGGCAGACCTCCACCAGCTCGCGCTGGAGCGCCGCCCCCTCCTCGCCGGTCTCGGCGAAGCCGGCGGAGAGGACGACGAGCGCCCCCACCCCCCTCTCGGCGCATTCGCGCGCCGCCTCGATCGCCGCGCGCGGCGGGACCGCGACCACGGCCAGGTCGACCGCGCCGGGCAGCTCAGCGACCGAGGCGTGGGCGGGCACCGACTGAACCGACTCGGACCCGGGGTTGACCGGGTACAGGGCGCCCCCGAAGCCCGATTCGAGCAGGTTGTGGAAGACCTCGCCGCCGACCGTGCCGCGGCGCCGGGAGGCGCCGACCACCGCGATTGCCTCCGGCTCGAGGAAACGGCGGACCGCCTCCACCGCGGCGAGGCGGTCGCGCTCCTCGAAGCGCTCGACCGCCTCCGGGCTGAAGGAGGTCGGCAGCTCGATCCGGATCGTCCCCCGCTCGGAGGAGACCTCGATCGGGAAGCCGCTCTCGCGGAAGACCTCGACCATGCGGTGGTTCTGCGGCATCACCTCGGCGAAGAAGACGGGGATCGAGTTCTCCTGCGCGACCTCCGCGAGGTGGGCCAGGAGGATCGTCCCGAGCCCCTTGCCCTGCATCTCCCCGGCCACGGCGAAGGCGACCTCCGCCCTCCCCGGTGCGGCCTCGAGATAGGTGGCGTGCGCGACTAGGTGGCCGTCGCCGCCGCGCAGGGCGACGAGGCCGTAGCGACCGACGTAGTCGACTTCCGCCATCCGGGCTGCGGCCGCCCTCAGGTTGCTCGCCGCGGTGAAGAAGCGGAACGCGAGCGAGTCGGGATCGAGCCCCTCGAACAGATCCAGGAGCGCCCCCTCGTCGCTCGGTCGGACCGGGCGCAGGCGGACGGTCGAGCCGTCGCGCAGCACGACATCGGCCTCTCGGTAGGCGGGATAGTCGCCCACGCAACCGATCGTAGTCGCCACGGGGCGGGAGCGCGGGCGTACAGTCCCGGCAGATGGGAGAGTCAGCGACGCCGAACGAGGGTGGGCTCTACTTCAGCCACCCCGCCTGCCTCGAGCACGACCCGCGCGCGCAGATGCCCGTCCACCCCGACACGCCCGAGCGCCTGGAAGCGCTGGAGCGGCGCCTGGCGAGGAGCGAGTGGCTGGGCTGGAGCAGGCGCGAGGCCCCGGCGGCGAGCGAGGAGAGCCTCGAGCTGGTCCACAGCCGCGACCACGTCGAGGCGATTCGCGATCTCTGCATGGCCGGCGGCGGCGCGATCGACGCCGACACCTTCGTCGGCGAGGCGTCCTACCTGGCGGCGCTGCACGCGGCGGGGGGAGCCTGCGAGATGGCGCGGGCGCTGCTCGCCGGCGAGCACGCGGTCGGCTTCTGCGCGGTGAGGCCTTCCGGCCACCACGCGGAGCCGGAGCGCGCGATGGGCTTCTGCCTCTTCGACAACGTCGCGATCGCGGCCGAGCTGGCGATCAGGGAGCTGGGCCTGGAGCGCGTGTTCGTCCTCGACTGGGACGTCCACCACGGCAACGGCACGGTCGAGGCGTTCCGCCGTCGCGCCGACGTCCTCGTCGCCGGGATCCACCAGAGCGGGATCTTCCCCGGCACCGGCTCTATCGGCGACGCCGGCTCGGGACCGGGCGAGGGCTACACGATCAACCTGCCCGTGCCGTCCGGCTCCGAAGAGGGGCTCTGGCTCTCGCTGCTGGAGCACCTGATCCTCCCCGCCGCCAGGAGCTTCGAGCCGCAGCTGGTGTTGATCTCCGCCGGCTTCGACGCCCACCGCGACGACCCGCTCGCCGGCTGCCGCCTCGAGGCCGAGTCATTCGCCCGCATGGCGCGGCTCGTCCGCGACTTCGGCGCCGAGGCGGGCGCCCCGGTCGGGGCGGTCCTCGAGGGCGGGTACGAGCCAAGCGCGACGGCCGAATCGGCCGAGGCGACGCTGCGAGCGCTCGGCGGCGAGGGCGAGGCGGAGTCGATCGCTCCCGACCCCCTGCTCACCTCGCGCGCGGCCACCTACGTGGGTCGCTACTGGCCGCTCTGAGCGTCGAGCGCCGAAGGTCGCGAGATCATGCGCCCAGATGCCCGAGCATCGAGCTCACCGGGTTCCCGGGCGCCATACCCACTGGCGGTTGGCTCGCCGCCGCCATCTGCTGCTCCGCGGTGGCGCGGTGGCGGCGCTGCTGGCCGTCGTCGGGCCGGGCTTGCTGGCCGGCCTCTCCGACGACGACCCGGCCGGGATCACCACCTACTCGATCCTCGGCGCCAAGTACGGCTACGAGCTGCTCTGGGTGCTGGCGCTCTCCACCGCGGCGCTGATCGTCTTCCACGAGCTCGGCGTGCGACTCGGGATCGTCACCGGCAAGGGGCTGCTGACCCTCGTTCGCGAGCACTACGGGCGACGAACCGCCGGGCTCGTGCTGGCGGCGCTCGTCGTCGCCAATACCGGCACCCTCTGTGCCGAGTTCGCCGGGGTGGCGGCGGGAATGGACCTGCTCGGCGGCATGAGCCGCTACCTCAGCGTGCCGCTGGCGGCGATCGGCGTCTCCGCCCTCGTTTTGCGCGAGAACTTCCGCCACGTCGAGCACTTCCTGCTGGCGCTCAGCTCCGTCTTCATCGCCTACATCGTCTCCGGCTTCCTCGCCCACCCCGATTGGGGGGCTGCTGCAAAGGGGCTCGTCGTCCCCAGCATCCCGCTGACCCGCGAGGCGCTGCTGGTCGCGGTGGCGACGGTCGGCACCACGCTCGCGCCGTGGGGCCTCGCCTTCATCCAGTCCTACGCGGTCGACAAGCGGCTCCACGTCAAGGATCTACGCTACGAGCGGATCGACGTCGTGGTCGGCGCCGTCCTGACCGGGGCGATCGGCCTCTTCGTCGTCGTCGCCTGCGCCGCCACTCTCCACGCTGGCGGCATCGAAATCGACGATGCGCGAGACGCGGCCGGCGCCCTCGAGCCGCTGGCCGGCAGCCTCGCCACCACGCTGTTCGGCCTCGGCTTCCTCGGCGCCGCCCTGCTCGCTGCGGCGATAGTCCCGCTCTCCACCGCCTACTCGATCTCCGAGACGCTCGACCGTCGGGCCGATCTCGACGACAGCTTCGCCGAGGCGCGGTCCTTCTACGTCAGCTTTGGAATCGTCGTGCTGGTCGCGGCGACCATCGTGCTGATCCCCGGCGCGCCGCTGGTCCCGATCCTCTTCCTCACCCAGGCCCTCAACGCCGTCCTCCTCCTCGTCCTCCTGCCCTTCATCCGCTCGCTGGCCAAGGACCCGCGGTTGATGGGCAGCCACGCGCTCGGCCGCGGCGGGCGCTGGGCGACCGCTATCGCCTTCGGCCTGATCGCCGTCTCGGTCCTCGCCCTCGGCGTCCTCGCCGTCTCCTGACGGGAGGGGCGCTCCGCTCACACCCCAATCGCCGCGCTGAGCCCGAGCATGACCGCGGCACCGAGCGCGATGCCGGCGCTCGGCCCGACCCTGGCGGAGCCCGAGTAGGCACGCGGCAGCAGCTCGACCGCGATCAGCGCCAGCATCGCTCCGGCGGCGAAGGCGAACGAAAGCGGCAGCAGCGCCTGCACCTGCTCGACCAGGAGAAAAGCAACGAGCGCCCCAACCGGCTGCGGGGCGCTGGTGCCGACCGCCGCCCAAAACTGGCGGGTGCGGCTGAAGCCGGCCGCCGCCATCGGGATCGCGACGCTGGTTCCCTCGGGGATGTTCTGAATCGCGATCGCGAGGATCACGAAGAGGCTGAGGCCGGCGCGGTCGGAGGCGAAGGCGGTGCCGATCGCGAAGCCCTCGGGGAGGCTGTGGACGAAGAGGACGAGGAAGACCAATGCGGAGGTGCGCACTCCGGGCCCCTCGCGCCCCATGAAGGTCGTCTGGGGATCGAGCCGGCGGCGGGCGAAGGCGACCAGGCCCGCCCCGAGCGCGAGGCCGCCGAGCACCGCCGCGGCCGAGCCTTCGTCGGCGGCGGGGATCAGCAGACCCGCGATCGATGCCACCCCCATCACCCCGGTGGCGAAGCCGAGCAGGAGCGGCGTTAGCTGCGCCGCGCGAGTGCCCAGGAAGAAGACGGGAATCGCGCCGAGGCCGGTGGCGAGCGCAGTGCCACTTGCAGCGAGCACCAAGACGACCGCGTCGGGCATGGCCGGGAACCTATTCGAGGCCTCAGCCTGAACCCGCGCGGCAAGCCGAGACGCACGGCTTGCCTGTCGGCAAGGGCAAATAGCGCACGAGCGCGTTGGCTGCCTAGCGCGGCTTCAGCCTGGTCTTCTCGACCCGCGCCAGCTTCCGTTTCAGCCGCTGCAGCTGCTTCTCCTGCTTCTCGGAGCGTTCGTAGCCCCTGTGGGCAAGGTTGGTTTCCTCGAGCGGGTCTGTCTTCAGGTCATACATCTCCCACTGCGGCGGCACCTTGCTTTCAGCGCTGGCGTCGTAGTACTTGGCCAGCTTCCAGCGGCCTTCGCGGATGCTGACGATGTGGTTCGGCGGCTTCGGGTAGGGCGGTTTGGCCTGACCGGACTGGAAGTCGTCGTAGGTGAAGACGACGTAGTCCTGGACCGGCTTCGCCTTCTTCGAATGCAGCACCAGCTTGGAGTAGTCCACCCCCTGCCAGTTGGCGCGGGCAGCTTTGGGCGCCGCCGCGAGGCTGGCCAGGGTGGGTAGGAAGTCGACGTGAGAGACCAGCGCGTCGGTGCTCTGCGGGGTCGGGAAGAGCTTCGGGTTGGAGTAGACGAGCGGGACCCGCGTCGCCTCCTCGTAGAAGTTGAAGTTCTTCTGCCGCATGCCTCCGTGGGTCAGGCCCATCTCGCCGTGGTCGGCCGTGCGCACGATCAGGGTGTCGGCGATCAAGCCGGTCTCTTCCAGTTTGTCGAGGACGTTGACCAGGTAGCTGTCGGAGGAGCGCATCAGGTTGCCGTAGTAATTCAGGTAGGCGCGCTTTTCCTTTTCGGTCCTCGGCTTGCCAGTGAGGTTGAAGATCTTCAGGAACTGCTCCTGTGCCGACGGCTTGGTCGAGAGGTCTTCTTCGTTGGTCCCCGGCACCTCGATGTCGCCCTGCAGCCAGGAGCGGTCATAGCCCGCTTCTTCGAAAGTCTTGCTCGGGTAGAAGAGGACGTCATGCGGGTTGACCAGTGAGATCACCATGAAGAAGGGCTGCTGCTTGGCGGCCGTCGAGCTGAGGTACTGCATCACCCCCTCCGAGCCCGACTCCGGCGTGCCGGTGGAGTCGACGAAGCGCCCGTCGTTGTCGATGAAGCCGCCGCCGGCCTCGGGAACGCTCTGGTTGGCTCCCGCGTCGGGCGGGTTCCAGCGGGTGAAGCCGTACTTCTCCAGGTCGGCGGGGACGGCGTGTTCTTTCTGCGCCGGCTTCGAGCAGTGCCACTTGCCCTTGTAGACGACGGTGTAGCCGGCCGCCCTCATCACGGTGGCGAGGTTCGGCAGTTCCGGCGGCGGCGGCAGATTGACCTGGTACGGGTATTCCGGGTAGGGCATATCTTCCTCGAGCGTGTACTTGACCCCGTGCTGGGCGGGGAAGTAGCCGCTCATCAGGGTCGAGCGCGCCGGCGAGCACATGCAGGCGTTGGTGAAGGCGCGTTCGAAGCTGACCCCGTGCTGGCGCAGCCGCCGCATTCCGGGCAGGTTCTGGCGCAGCCAGTTGGGCGGGAAGTGCTGGATCGCCCGCTCCTGGTCGGTGAGGAAGAGGATCACGTTCATCCCGGCGACGTCGCGCCGCTGTCCCTTCGCCGCGCCGAGCGCCCGCTCGACTCCCGCGCCCTGGGCCAGCAGCACCGCGGCGGCGGCGCTGGCCCCGCTGCCGAGCAGCTGCTTGCGGGTCAGCCCGCCCTGGTCCCGCTCGGATCGAGTCATCCGCTCCTCCTGAAGACGGCGACAGCGTCGCTTTCGAACGCGGTCGAGTACAGATAACGGCCGTCCGGGCTGAGCGCGATCGAGCTGACCCCCTTCAGCGCCCGGGCGCGCGTGCAGCCGGGCACCGAGCGCGGCGCCAGGCAGCCGGCGCTGCCCGGCTTCTGCGCCACCGCGCCCGCCTTGCCGCGGTTGAGAACCGCGATCGCGCCGGTCCCGAAGGCGGCGACGTAGACGTTCCTGCCGTCGGGTGAGAGGGCCAGGCCCTCCGGGGCGATGAGCGCACGGCCGAACGAGCAGCCGACGGCCCGCAGGTAGACCAGGCAGCCGGCGGTCCCTTCCCTCTGGCTGAGGACCCCGCTCGAGGGCGAGCGGGCGAAGGAGGTGACGCTGTTGGAGAACAGCGAGGTCGCGTAGACGTCGTCGTCATCCGGGCTGACCGCGACCGCGTCGGCCCCGCCCAGCTGCACGCCCAGGGTGCAACCGGCGAGCGCCGCATCGACGATGCAGCCGCTGCCATCGCTCGCCTGGGCGAGGGCGCCGGTGGAGGGGTTGCGGACCAGCTCGACGACGGCGTTGGAGAGGGCGGTGGCGGCGTAGACGCTAGCCCCGTCTCCACTGATCGCCAGGCCCTCGACGGAGTTCAGGGCGATGCCGGTCGTGCAGCCGGCGGTTGCCTCGGCGATGCAGGCCGCGCTACCGCCCAGCTGCGCCAGCGCCCCGGTCGAGGGGTTGCGGCTGAACGCCGCCACGGAGTTGCCGAAGAACGAGCCGACGTAGACGTTGTTGCCGTCCGAGCTGACGACGACGACATCGGGGGCGAGGAGCGCCAAGCCAGCGGCGCAGCCTGGCAGCGGCAGCCCGGATATGCAGCCCGCGAGGGCCGGGGGCAGCTGCCGCAGCGCCCCGGTCTTCGGATTGCGGGCAAAGGTCGCGACCGAGTTACCCCCCCGCGAGGTTGCGTAGACGCTGCGGCCGTCGGGGCTGACGGCGACCGAGTTCGGTTCGTCGAGCCCGATCGCCTCGGCGCAGCCGCTGGCGCCCTTGGCGGCGATGCAGCCGGGCCTGCCGCCCACTTGGGTCAGCGTGCCGGTGCGCCGGTTGCGGGTGAAGATCGCGATCGAGTCGCTGTCCGAAGAAGCGACGTAGAGGTTGCGGCCGTCGGGGCTGACGGCTATTGCCCGCGAGCCCATGAAGGGGCCTGGCCCCTTCAGCGCCCGCGCGGCGGCACAGTCTTTCGACGGCCTCGAGCGGTCGACGAGGCAGCCGTGCCTGCCCGCGAGCTGGGTCAGGGTCCCGGGCTTTGCCGCCGCCGCGGCGAGCGCCGGCAGCGCGAGCAGCGCGAGCGCAGCGAGGAGGGAGACCACCGGGGCTGGGGATCGGCGCGCGCCGGCTGTGGTCACCGCAGCCAAAGCTAAGCAGCCTGGCGGACGCCTCTCCCGTGTTCCCGCGGCTCAGCTCCCGGCGGGCTTCAGGTCACCCAGCACGCCGATCCGGATCCCCAGCCATGGATAGGTGGCCGTGAACAGGGTGTTGTCCTGCGGCTGCAGGCCGACCGCCGAGAGCCAGAGCTGGTAGACGGGCGCGTTGGCGATGCCGCCGTGGAGGCGCCGCCAGACCCGTTTGCCCTTGACGCCGAACGGGGGCGGCGTGATCGTGTCGGTCCACTCGACCACGTTGCCGCCCTGGTCGAGGGTGCCCCAGGGCGAGGTGGTCTTCGCCTGGCCGACCGTGCCGAGGCTGCCCTGGTAGGCCTTCGCATAGCCCTGCGCGGGGATTCCGAAGGGGTTGACGGTCGCGCAGGCTTCGGCCGACTGGTTCGAGGGGCACCAGCTCGGCGCCGGCGCTTCGGCCGCGTGGTAGGTCGCGAGCGGCTGCGTCGCGGAATTGGTGACATCGCCGCTGGTGGGATCGAGCGTCGACTGGGCAGGCGCGGTCGCGGTGCCGTCGCCGAACACACCCGCGTTGGTCGGGTACTTCCAGTAGGAGTAGGTCCCGCCCCCGCTGGGGTCGTAGTAGGCCGCCTTGACCCACTCGTCCTGACCGGGGACGACGAAGCCCGCCTTGTGAGCACGGGTGGTCGCCCGCTTGCGCATGTCGTACATCCCCCGCTCGGTCTGGCGCGAGAGCCGCACCCGGTAGGTGACGTAGTTGAAGCTGCCTTCGCTGCCGCTGTGCTTTGAGATCAGCTTGCCGTTGTAGAGCGAGTTGACGAAGCGCGCCGAACGCAGGAAGTTGGCGAACCCGTAAGGCTTGTCAACCCATTCCGGCGCCGCCGCCGAATAGTGGCGACCCGCCGGGGCGCCCGCGGAGAAGTCGACCTGGCCGAACTTGGGCCACGCCGCCCCGCTCTCGGTTTCGCTGTTGAGGTGGCGCGTGTTGCGACCGGCCGGGTCGGCCGTGTTGAGGAACTTCACCCACTGGCCTACCGTCACCTCGAGCTCGCCGATCCCGTAGCCGTAGCCGACGCCGCCAACCGGCTGGCAGACGGGCGCCCGCGGCCCCTGCGGCTGTGGCGCTTCGCCGCAGGACCGGTAGATCGCGTCGCTGAAGGGCACGATGCCAACCGCCGGGTTGCCCGCTGCCCCGATCTGCATCGTCTTGAACGTCAGGACAGAAGACGCCGAAGAGGCAACCGCGCCCGCCGGAACGGCGAGGGCGAGGAGTGCCAACACGATCAGCGCCGGCGCCAGGCGCCCGCGTAGGGGGCTGAGCCCCAGGAGAGTTTGCATCTCTCTCTACTCGGGTTCAGATCGAGACCCTTTAACAAGCGGCGCCTAATCGGACGCGTTGACGCCCAGGGACATTTGACCGCGCCTATTCCACATTCGTTCGGTCTGTCGCATCAGCGCCGGGTAGACGATCCAATACCGGAACGGCTTGATCAGCGCCATGTATGCCTTCCCGAACGGACCGCGGGGCTTGACGTAGACGGCCATCTGGCCCTGGTTGCGCCCGTCTCCCTGCTCGACCCAGGCCAGGTGCATCACAGCGTGCACGGTGGGGTTGGAGAGCTCCGCGGCGAACTCGCGGTCGGTGCGATAAAGCGACACGAAGGGCAGGGAGTCGAAGGCGATGTCCCCCGCCGTGTCGCGCAGATCGTCCGGCAGCCGCGAGGTCAGCGAGGTTTCGCTCGTTCCCGGAATCAGCTCCGCCGCCGCGCCATCGGGGTCGCTGTCGACCGGGGCCGAGATCCTGCCGAGGTCGAACCAGCTGCCGAGGCGATCGCGGAGGCGCCACAGCAGGCGGGTGGGCAGGGATTCCACTTCGGTCGGGTCGGAGGCGGCCATCAGCTCGAGCGCCGCCTGGAAGTCCTCGGCGCCGCCGTGGACGGGAAGGGCCCAGACGTCCTCCAGGATGAAGTCGGGCACGATCTCGTGGATGCGCCAAGGGCGAGATTCATGTGCTGCGTTAGGAAGCCTCATGCCGGTCCTCCTTCGATCCATACGTTGTCGTATGGATGTCTAGCAACGCTGCTTGCATCTGTCAATACGGTGGCGTATAGATATGTCGGTGGCCACGGTCAGGACACCACGCGACGCCTGGGTCGACGCGGCGCTGCGGGCGCTCGCCGCGGGAGGGCCTGACGCCGTGCGGGTCGAGGCCCTGGCCACCTCCCTCGGGGTCTCCAAGGGCGGCTTCTACTGGCACTTCAAGAATCGCCAGGCGCTGCTCGAGGAGATGCTCGACGGCTGGGAGAAGACCGTGGTGGAGGACCCGATCGAGCGCGTCGAGAGCCTGCCGGACGACCCGCGAGCCAAGCTCCAGCAGCTCTTCGAGCTGGCGCCCTCGGTCGACTTCGCCGTCGAGCTGGCGATCCGCGACTGGGCGCGCCGCGACGGTGAGGTCGCCGAGCGGGTACGCCGGATCGACAACCGGAGGATGGAGTACCTGCGCTGGCTGTTCGGGCAGCTGGGCCTGGAAGAGAGCGATGCCGAGGCTCGCAGCATGCTGGCCTTCTCGCTGTTCATCGGCAGCTACTTCATCGCGGCGGAGCACGGCGACAGGACCCGGTCCCAGGTGCTGCAGCTCGCGATCGATCGATTGCGCGCGTGAGCCCCCGGGAGCGACCGGTACTCGTCTACGACGGGGACTGCGCGTTCTGCACGAGCTGCGCGCGCGCCCTGGAGAGGATCGGGCCGGATGCGGAGATCGTCGCTTGGCAGCTCACCGATCTGGCCGAGCTGGGGATCACCGCGGAGCAGGCCGCCGCTGCCGTGCGGTGGGTTCAGGTCGACGGCGCGGTCCGCTCGGGACACGAGGCGATCGCCGCGGCGCTGGGCGCCGCCGGGCGGATCTGGAAAGTCATCGGCCGCGTGATCCTGCTGCCGGGGATCTCATCGGTGGCGGCAAGGACCTACCGACTGGTGGCCGACAACCGGCAGCGGCTGCCCGGCGGCACCCCCGCCTGCGACAGCGCTCGCTCGAAGGACTGAACGGGCGAAGCGCGTGCTCCGCAGCCGTCGGGCACACTCATCCCATGGCCGATAGCCCCGTTCTGATCACGATCCCGATCAGTCACTACTGCGAGAAGGCTCGCTGGGCACTCGATCGGGCAGGCGTCGAGTACCGAGAGCGAGCTCACCTCCAGGTGATCCACTGGATCCCGGTCGCTCGTGCCGGCGGCGGCAAAACCGCGCCGGTGCTCGTCTGGGGAGATCGGGTCTTCGCCGACTCGGAGAGCATCGTCGCGGAGGCGAGCGCAAAAGCGCCGCCACACCGCAGCCTGTTCCCCGACGACCCCGCGGCGGCGGCCGAGGTCCGGGCGCTGCAACACGACTTCGACGCACACCTGGGGCCCGAGGGGCGCAGGTGGATGTACAACGGCCTGCGGGGGCGCCGCGACATCGCGGTTGCCTATGGGTGCACGGGCGTGCCCGCCTGGCAACGCCGCGCCCTGCCGCTGGCCTACCCGCTGGCCGCCCGGATAATCGACCGCTACCTCGACGTCACGCCGGCCACCGCCGAACGGGCCGAGGCCGAAGTGCGTGCGGTCTTCGACCGCGTCGCCGAGCGGTTGGGAGACGGCCGGCCCTACCTCTGCGGCGAGCGCTTCAGCGCCGCCGACCTGACCTTCGCTTCTCTGGCGGCGGCGGTGCTGATGCCGCCGGAGTACGGCGTGCCGCTCCCCCAGCCAGACGAGCTCCCGGCGGCGATGGCCGCGACGGTCCGCGAGCTGCGGGCGCATCCGGCCGGCGCCCACGCGCTCGCGATGTTCCGCGAGGAGCGGCGCGGTTGAGTCCCGCCTGCGCCGAGCGCGCCGCGGCCTAAGCGGCGAAGCGCTGTTCCGCCCGGGCCCGCCGCTTGGCGGCCTCGACCTCGCGGTCCTTCGGCGGCGCCGAAGTGACCAGCCGGTCCAGCAGCCTGGACGAAATCTCGGCGACGGCCTCGACAGCCTCCTCGAAGGCCTCGGCATTCGCCTGCGAGGGCTTGGTGAAACCGCTGATCTTGCGCACGTACTGCAGCGCGGCGGCCTCGACCTCTTCCTCGCTCGCGGGTGGATCGAAGTTGTAGAGGGTCCTGATGTTTCTGCACATGCCCCGATGGTAGGCCAAAAGACGGCCTGGCTGGCCTTGCATCGTGGCCCGCTCCGACCCGTCCATGGGCAAGGGTTGAATTGTTAACCCTCGTGCGTCCAGGGGGACATAACCTTGACAGCGCTCCTCAGATTTGGGTAGTCTCGCCGCCGTCGTGCATCTGGCCATGGGAAGCCCTTTGCGTGCGCGACGCAGAGCAAGCGGGCAGCGGAATACGAGTCCACGCAGGTGGAGTGTCACATGTGCCCTGGGAGCAGGGGGATGTTTGGAACGTTTTTACTTCGGATATATGTCCAAAAGCGAATCTCCCTAACTAACTCACCCAAAGCAATTTCACACCAATAGCTCGCAAAATGCGACATACCCTTCCCTCACATCTCCCGTAATACCACCCTCAAGATCTTCATTGTCGTGGCCATGGTCTTGGTCGGCTCGCAATCCCTGGCCATCGCAAAGCTCTTTCGCGGCGATGACCTGGGCATGCAGAGGAACCTGGAAGCAGCGGTACGAACGAACGGCACCGACAGCGATGGCGATGGCCTGACGGACTGGACAGAGGTCAGGCGCACCAGGACAAACCCGCGGAAGGCGGATACGGACGGAGACGGTCTCTCGGACGGAGTCGAGGTCAGGCGTACCAGGACAAACCCGCGGAAGACCGACAGCGACGGCGATGGCGCGAGCGACGGGGAAGAGATCCTTGCCGAGACAGATCCCTGGAACCCGGCAAGCGTCCCCAATCCCCCACCTCCACCGCCGGACACCACCGCGCCAGAGACGAGCATCACCTCCTCGCCCCCGGCGACCACGACGGCCACCTCGGCCAGCTTCTCCTTCACCTCGAGCGAGTCCGGCTCGAGCTTCGAATGCGGGCTCGACGGCGCGTTCGGCCCCTGCGCCTCGCCGCAGTCCTACTCGGGGCTGGCACTCGGAAGCCACACGTTCGAAGTTCGGGCCACGGACGCAGCGGGCAACGTCGACGGGAGCCCGGCTGTACAGGCCTGGACCGTAGAGACCCCGGCTGTGGAACCCGGAGAAGAAGCACAGGCCGTCTGGGAAGTTCCGGAGAGCCCGCGGGTCAACGTGCCGGTGACCCTCGACGGCGCCGCCTCCACCGGAGACGGCGACCTGACCTGCATCTGGTCGTTTGAGAACCGGGACGGCAGCATCGTCTGGCAGACCCGGAAAGGCTGCGTAATCGACTTCACCTTCGAAGGAAGTGGAGTGAAGTACGTCAGCCTGATCGTGGAAGACGCCGACGGAGAAGTCGACTCGAGCAAGCAAGCCTTCACAGTCGCACCGGGAGGAACGCCTCCGCCGGTGGATACCTCACCCCCGGATACCACCATCGAGTCCGGCCCGGCGCAAACTACGACTGCTACCAGCGCCACCTTCTCCTTCTCCTCCAGCGAGCCGGGCTCGACCTATCAGTGCCAGCTCGACGGGTCGGCCTGGGTCGGATGCAGCTCTCCGAAGACGTACTCCGATCTCTCCACCGCCACGCACTCCTTCTCGGTGCAAGCGACAGACGCGGCTGGCAACACCGACCTGAGCCCAGCCAGCAGAAGCTGGACCGTCGAAGCCGGCCCAACCCCGCCTCCGGACGACACCACTCCCCCCAATACCACGATCACCTCCTCGCCCCCGGCGACCACGACGGCCACCTCGGCCAGCTTCTCCTTCACCTCGAGCGAGTCCGGCTCGAGCTTCGAATGCGGGCTCGACGGCGCGTTCGGCCCCTGCGCCTCGCCGCAGTCCTACTCGGGGCTGGCGCTCGGAAGCCACACGTTCGAAGTTCGGGCCACGGACGCAGCGGGCAACGTCGACGGGAGCCCGGCAAGCAGAGCCTGGACCATCCTGGAGCCGGAACCCGAACCTCCCCCGCCGGCAGGATCGTGTGCGGCCGGCATGACAAACGCCACTACAGCCTCAGCGGTAACCAGCGCCGTCTCGGCCGGTAAAGACGCCTGCGTCACGGCTGACATCGGGAACGTGAACTTCAACGGCATGGGCGATCGATCCGGGGTAGTCGTCTCAACCGAAGGCGGCTCGATGGGCCAGCTCGAAATCAGCGGCACCACCGGCCTCACGATTCGTTCGGCGCGATTCCGCTCGATCACGATTCGCGGCGCGAACCAAACGACGATCGAAGGCTCGACGATTGGCGGAACGCCCACCAACCGGGTTCTCGATCAGCTGATCTTCATGCCGGACACCAGCAACGACGTGACGATCCGCAACAACGACATCGGCTGGACGCGAGCCGACAACTCGGGCAACACCGGCTACGGCTGTCGTTGCTACGGCACGCTGAACCGGCTCGAGTTCGTCGGCAACAAGGTCCACGACATCGCAGCCGATGGATTCCAGGGCGTCGGTGGCTCGGACGTGCTGATCGACCGCAACGAGATCGGGCCGGTTGGCGCGAACCCCGAGTCGAGCGAGCACTCCGACAACATCCAGATCACCGGCAATGGGTCCAACCTGCGGATAACCAACAACTGGATCCACCATCAGGGCTACTTCGAAGGCAAAGTCACCGGCAACGCCGGCTCGACCTACATCCACGGTGGCTCCTCCGGCTCGCTCGTCTACGAAAACAACCTGGTGGAAATCGCCCGGGGGCGCACCGAGATATGCGGCCTCGGAACCGGTGGCACCTCGCGCTCGAACATCACGATCCGGCGCAACACCTGGGTCGAAGGGGGTCAGGCATTCAGCGGCTTCCCCGGCTTCGAGTGGGATTGCGATTCCGGCTCCGGCAACGCCATAGAACGCAACATCGCCGTCGATCCCGACGGGGGATTTGCCCAGGACGGCTCGACCGGCGCTGCCGCGTTCTCCAGCAACCTCTGGGGCCAGCCCTCACTCGTCACCCTGGATTCGCAGGGGAACTGCACTTCGGCCAACTGTAATCCGGGAGGGCAAGAGCCGATCGGGTATCGCAAGCCCAGCGGCGTCTCCTGGTAACCCCTGGTCGAGCGGATCAACCCGCGCTACCAAGCTCTCCGGCACGCGGATCCACAGAAGGAACCGTGGGCATCGCTAAGCGAGGCCGCAAGCGCGGGAGGAGTCAGCCGCGCGCGTAGCTGAGAGCGAGGAGGCCGACGTCGCCGGAGACGTCGAGCACTGCTTTGCGGAAGGCGAACGGCTCGAAGCCCTGGGCGGGCGAGAGGCTCTTCGGCAGCGCGAAGAGGGTGAACATGTACGTTTCATCCCCGCTTTCGGGGCAGATTTCATAGCCCGTCTTGCCGAAGCTGTTGCGGCCGACGACGGCGCCCTTGGGCAGCTTGCCGGCTTCGATCTCTTCCAGCTCGGGGCTCAGCCCGCCCACGGCCCAATCGAAGAAGAGCTTCCCCTCCACCGGGCGGATGCTCATCGCGAAAAGGGCGAGTTCGGCGGTTCCCTCCGGCACCCCCCGCCAGCGAAGCGCCGGCGAGGTGTTGTTGCCGTCGCAGGTGTACTCCGCGGACAGCGCCTGCGGACCGCCCGTGGACGGCAGACTCGACGGGCTCTGCAAGGTCAGGTCAGCTACCGTCGCCTCCCTGCGCTGCTCGGGGGTGATCTTCGGCGCCGGCGCGCTGGTGGGCAGGGGGACGGGAGGGCCGTGCTTGCCACCTGGGGACGCCTGTCCGCCGGGAGCCGTCTGTCCACCAGGGGCTTCCGAGCCAGCGGCCCCAATCAAGTCCTCCGCCGAGGGGGCGCCGGCGCCTGTGCCGGCAACCGCGCCGGCTTCGCGGACCGCACCGCTCGAAGTGGAGGTCGAACCGGTGGAGCTCGAGGTGCTCGAGGAGCCACCCCCACAGCCCGCGAGCAGAAGCGCCGCGACCGCGAGCGCCGAAAGGGTCCCGGCGCTCGCGGTCTTTGCGGACTTCGTCAGGAAACGCTTATCGACTGTTCCCTGTGCCATCCGAATGCTTCGGTCGGGAAGACCCCGTTCCATTCGACCGATTCGCCGAGCGCTTTTAGTTCGGTTCCGGTCGCTTTGAAGCTCGCCGCGTTGAACGTGGCGGTTTCGGTTGTGTTGTTGACCAGGCCACCGGCGGTGCCGGTGACATTGACCCAGACACCCCACAGCGGGCAGAACCAGCCGGCGTAGAGGACCCAGACGTTCACTCCTTTGACCACGAGGTAATTGCTACCGCCACTCGAGGTCAGGTTGACGGGCCAGGGGAACGATTCGGCTTCGATCGCCGCCACCGTGCAGGTGGTGTTGGTATAGCAGCCGAACAGGGGCAGGCTGTTGATGTTGCCTTTGCCCGTCCCTGCGCTGTTCGAGATCGATACTTCATAGAGGAAGTTGTCGCAGGTGGTCGTCATCCCCCACATGCCAAGGCCGCTTTTTTCGGCGCCCCCGAGGATCTTTTCCGTCCCCGTCAATTCTTCCCCGTTGAACTTCCAAGCGGGGCCGGCCATCGCCGCGCCGGCGAAGACGGCGCTCAGCATCAGCGCCGCCAGCAGGCCCCCCAAGAAAACGCGTGTCGATTTGCGATTCATCTCCTTATCCTCTCCTCGCCGAGCGCGGCGGCAAGGAGCGGCGCGCACGCCATCCTCCTGCTGTGCCTTTGCATGACTGGATCTCCTGTCTATTTGCTCGATGGACGGAAAACAGCTACTGCGAATGAAGCTTTTGGCTCGAAAGTCAGCGCCTTGGCCGAACCCCCGCCTGCCTGCAGGTTGACCACGACCCCTTGGATCGGCACTGCCCATGCGCGTTTGCCAACGCCACGCCCTCGCCTTGCCTCAAGTCGCCCACCCGCAAAATCTCCCTCCCGCAGAGACTCTCAATGTACCCCGGAAGCATCCAACAAGTACCACATCTGAGCCCCTACCGCCACCCGTGGGCTCCGCCCCGGCCTTAGGATCCGACGCCCTTGCCTCGCGCCAGGCGCCTGTCGCGGAGCCGCCTCCAGCTGGACCTAAGCCTGGCGACGAGATCCGCGTCGAGGCCTGCGTCCCTGATCAGCAGCCGGCTATCGACGTAGTCGAGAGCCTCCTCGAGCGCACCTGCCTTGAGCAGGCGGTCGACCGCCTCGACCTCACCGCTGTCGAGGCCATGGGGATCCGGCACCGGCAACGCCTCGGCCTCGCGCGGCTCCAGCTCGAGGACTCCACCTCCATAGGAGCGGCCCATCACCTCGGAGAACGCGAAGGTGGCGGAGTTGATCGACGCAGCGGCGAGCGCCCCTGGGTCGGTCCCGTTCAGCATCCGCACCCGGTGCACCGTGTCGGTCGAAGTTGCCCGCGTGGCATTGGCGATGATCCTTGGGTGGTCGTAGATCTGGCGGAGCATGAATGCGTCAGGGGTCCATATCGACGGGACCGACCACCATTTCTTCCTGATCGAGCACTTATACCCGCGGTGGACGTCGGAGGCTTCTCCTTCGAGCAGGTAATCCCAGAGCGGGCTGTCTTCGGCGACCCGCGAGGTTGGCTTCACGGCGAGCAACCGACACTGGGTGTCAGCCTTGGTCAGGTAGGCCAGATCGCTGGGCTTGAACTGGATTCCAGGGACGTGCGCTGACTTGCTGACCAGAGGGACCACGTGCGAACCGAGCCCGCGCTCGGCGGCATTGGAGGGACTGAGGACGAAGAACTGGTTTCGGCCCGTGACCACGCCGACATCGACGTCGGCGAGCGCGCCGAGGCGGCCGAGCGCCTCGGACCCGTTCCTGACCCCGCGCAGGGCCTCGATCTCCTCGGGCGGAAGGAAGTACTTCGTCCACTTCTCCGACTCGTGCAGGAGCGCCGGGGCGCCGGGCAGCCGGCGCAGGCTCGACGCGCTTGGCAGATCAGCTGCGCTCTCCCGCTCCGCGACGCGAACGGTGGCCAAGTCCCGGCCCTTGGTCCCGAGCAGGACGACGACCTCCTGCAGGATGCCGTCGAAGACGAGCTGGCGGAAGGCGACGACTGTCAGTGACTTGTAGTTGTCGACCAGGAAGGCGCGCAGCTCGGCGGCATAGGTGACCTGCAGTAGCTCAGCCGGCAGCACCATTGCCAGGCGCCCCCCCTTTCGCAGCATCAGGGTCGAGGCGACGACGAACGGGACCCAGGCATTGGTCAGCTTGCTCGGCTTCATCGAGACCGAGCGCATCAGGTCGAAGGCGCGGGTCCGCGTCGGCTCGGTCCAGTGCTGGAAGCGGATGAACGGCGGGTTGCCGACGACTGCATCCCAGGAACCAGCCTCAGACGAGGAGGCCCACTCGAAGAAATCGGCGGTGACGACCTCGGCAGCGGGAGCCGCCTGGCGGGCCGCCTCCGCCTCGGCGGCGAAGTACTCGACCCCGGTCGCGTCAGCGTCGTCGGGGACGAAGCGCAGGATCGCGCCATCGCCGCAGCTTGGCTCGAGGACCCTGGCGCCGGGCGAGCAGGCCCACCCCGCGATGAACTCCGCGATCTCGGGCGGCGTGTAATAGCCCCCTCGCAGCTTCTGGGCGCTCGGCGAGGCGGCGACCGGAAAGGCGCTCACGTTCCCACGACCTCCATCATCTCGTCAGCCGTGAGGCCGAGGAGGTCGGTTACCCGCTCCTCGATCCGGGCTCGCTGCTGCGCCCGATCGCGCTCCAGGGCGATGCGCACGTCGGGGTCGCTCTCGTGGCGGTATTTCATCGTCGAATCCACCAGGTCCTGGGTCGCCGCAGCGACATCGGCCATCTGCTCTGGCTCCCGCAGCGGCACCGGCACGTTTTCGAGGAAGGCCTTGCGATGCGGAAAGTACCCGCCACGGTAGACGCGCCCGCCCGCGTCCCAAACCATCGCATCGATGCTGGGGTGGGATAGCAGCGCGATCAGGAACATCAGCGGGGCGCCACTTTCCGGGCGCGAGCGGAGGAGATAGTAGGGGCCGCCGTCGCCGCCGCCGGGGACGAGCAAGCCGTCGGGGTCCCAGTTGTACTGCGGAGTCAAGGAGAGAACCCGGACGATGATCTTCTCGGCATCGAGCTTGGTCAGGCTTTGCGAGCGACCGTATCGGTACCACGTCTCCGGTGTGCTCGGTGAGATGCTCCGCTCTTCGAGTTCCTCCCGGTGGGCATTGAGGTACCGCCAGGCGAGCGGGAAGTCCGCCTCCATCCGCTCCGCCGCAATGACTTGTGCCCGCGGCCTCTTCCCCTCGTGATCGATTTCATAGGGGAAGATCGCCCAGGCGTCGGGATCGGGCTTGCCGTCGTAGGGGAGCAGCCTGCGGTCGCGCAGCGCGGGGCGGCAGATCGCCCGCTCTATCTCCCATTCTGCGTCGCCCTCGGCAAACCGGATCGTCTCCTCGTCGGCGGATCGGGAAGCGAGGAAGAAGATGTCGTCGGCGCTTGTCTGCACGCCGACGAATATGTCGGCGACGTCCCCCAGGCGGTCCTGGTGGCGGTCGCGCAGCCGGTCGAAGACCGCCCGCGCCTCGCCGGTCCCGAAACTCCAGTTGGCCGCCGTGAGGTCATCGGCGGAGATCGTCCGCAGGCCTGCGCCCGAGTCGCTGCGCCAGCTAGCCAGGTCGTCGACCTGGGTGAACCGGAGCTCCTCGGACCCGGCCTTGGCCCCGACGAGTATGCAGACGTAGGTCGTCGTGCCCGGGAACACCTGCTCGTGGCCGAAGTGGACGATCTCGGCTACGTGCTTGCCTTCGCTCAAGAGCTCGCGGACCGCCTGGCCGGGCAGGGTCGACATGAAGCGGTGCGGGACGATGAAGCCGAAGCGCCCGTCGTCCTTGAGCAGGTCGAGAGCGCGCTCGATGAACAAGAGGTACTTGTCGAAGTTGTGGGAGCGGGCGCTCCGGAACGGGGCGTGCTCCTGGAAGTAGGCAACCTGGAGAGGCTCATGCTCAGCCTGGGTCTGGATCCGGACGTAGGGCGGGTTGCCGACGATCAGGTCGAAGCCGCCTTCCTGCATCGCCTGCGGAAAGGCTCGGTCGAAGTCGAACGCGTTGATCGAGAGGAGTTCGGAGCGGTCGAGACGGGCCTCGGGGTAGATCTCAAAGAAGTGGGGGGTTACCAGCGAGTTCCCGCTGACGATCTGTTCGTCGAGGTTCGGCAGGGCCGCCGCACCGAAGCCGGCGATGCTGTCGCGGTCCTCCCCGTCGAGCACCGCGATCAAGAGATTGAAGGTGGTCACTTCAACCGCTTCCCTGTCGATGTCGACGCCGAAGATGTTGTTGCGGAGGATCTGGTGCTTGGTCGCGAGGCTCGGAGTTATCCCCAGATCCTCCAAGTGCTCAAGGAGGCGCCTGAACGAGTACAAGAGGAAAACCCCCGAGCCGCAGGCAAGGTCGATGAGGCGAAAGCCCGGCACCGCCTCGGCGGGGAGCGAGGCGAGCGCCGGAGAGAGGGTGCGCTCGAGGATCGCTTCGACGATGTAGCCCGGGGTCGGCACGATTCCCCCGGCGTGGGTCAGCTCCGGTTTGCGCTTCAGCTCGACCGAACGGTCGGGCCCCAGCTCGAGGCGCTCGGCCAGGAACTGTTCGTAGATCGCCGCCAGGAGCGGGGCGTCGACGACCGAGAACGCGTAGGGGCTCTGGGGGTAATAGAGCTCGCCGATGATGCGGTGCAGGAGTTCGACATCGATCTCGACCTCGTCGATTGCGTCGAAGAGACCCGCGTTGTAGGAGCGATCCGCCTCGCGGAAGCGGGCATCGAGGGCCGCCCGGTCGTCGACGCCGAGTAGCTGCCCGTACTCCTCGAGGTTGCGGTCCTCGCAGACGCGAAGGAAGACGAGCCGATTGATCAGTCGCTGCGTCGCGCGCGCGATTGCGCGCTCGTCGAGGCGCGCGTTGCGCGCCGCGATGTCGCCCGCGAGGTCGAGCCGCCAGCTCCGGATTTGGTCGAGGAAGACGTCGTCGAAGCTGTCTTCGCCGCGCAGCTCCCGCTCGACGCTGAATTCCTCGTCGAAGCTGCCGCTGAGCACGGCCTCCTTGGAGAGCGCCATCCACAGCTCGTCGAACCGCTCGGCGTATTCCTCACACGAGTAGAGGCGGCCCGGCAGCCGCGCGACGGCGGCGACATCGGTCGAATGAGGCTGGATGCGGCAGTCGTAGATGGCGAGCTGCTCGAAGCTCGTCAGCACGGAGACGGCGAGCCCGGCGCTCCACCCGTATCGCCGCGCCTGATAGGCGGGGGCCCTGGCAGAGTCGATGCGCACCGAGGGCTTCTTGGCCTCGACGAAGAAGCGGCGACGACCCTCCAGCTGAAAGGTGTAGTCGGGATTGCCCGCGGCGCCAACGCTCGCGGGGTCATCGTCGTCGACTAGCTCGACCGACTCCTCTATCCGCACCTCGCGCGTGAACAGCGAAAGGCCCTGGCGGTTACCGAGGTCCCAGCCAAGCGCCTCGAACAACGGGTCGATGAAGTCGAGTCGAACCTGCGCCTCGTTTGACGAGTACTGATCGCGGTCCTCCAGGTATCGCTCGACGAGCCGAGCCACGACATTGCGGGCATCCTCACGCGACATGCACGCATTGACCCCTTCGCTCGGCCGAGGTCCCGACCGAATCTCCGAGCTGCAGCATCGATCGGCCCTCCAAAGACGCGAACTTCGATGAACGGAGGCAGAGAATAGGGGCGCGCCCGGACGCCGGCCCTCACGCCGTGGCTGGATCACGACCCCTGCCCTATCGAGGCCATTCGGGATCTCGACGTGGCGGATGCGGGCAGCATCCGTCGTGGGCTCAACATCGCCGACGCCTGCCGCGGCAGGTCAGAAACGAGGCCCGGTGCAAGTCTTCGCTAAGTGGAGAAAGCTGCATGCAGACTGGAGGCCATTGACTCTCCCTCAAACTCCTCCACTTGACGACGACCTTGGTCTATCGCCTTGAGCGCAAGGAAAACCTGATCCAACGCGTCGACAATCTCTCGCTGAACCTCGATGTCCGGAATCTCGATCGAAACTCTTTTCAGCTTAGTCAGCGTAAGCGAGGTATTCGCCGTTCCCGCCATCAGAGAAACAAGCTTTTCCTCTTTGTGGAAGGTCAGGTAGTGGAAGAGAAAACGAGGCAGCAAGGGGATATCGGGGCGCACGAGCAGCGCAGCCATAATGTTCGCGAGCGCGAACTTTCCCTCTTGGTAGTGCAAACGGTGGATGCTCGCGTGGCCGTGCCCAGTTGAGGAGACCATCGGTATGCACACGGACGGGGCATCAAATTGGTACTCGGGCGCGGAGCGCCGCTCCGCTGCGGTTACAACAAGGGGATATTTTCCGGGAGGCGTCTTTTTGGTTGGGAACTTCCCCTTCAAGACCTCACAAGCCTCCCCCAGCAGCATCGGGCTAAGTGGCGCCCCCCGTCTCGTCTCCAGCACTTCGTCGAGGTCCTTCAACCTCCCTTTCAACTCTTCCACGTCGGCCGACAGCGCGCACACCTGCGACTCGGCCTGCTCCTGCAACTGCGAGAGGCGGGGGTGGTCGCGGACTACCCTCGTTGGATTGCGCTGATCCAAGTTGAACCCGCCCCGCTCCAAATCCTCGACGGAGACCCGCCAGGCCTGCACCGTCTCCGAACGGTTCCCCCACCAACCGAGGAAGGGCTCGAACTCATTGAATTCGAGCGGCCGGCTCTGTGAGTAGCTCGGCGAGCGCAGCTTCGCCCGATCAGGTGGCAGTGGGTGCTCGTAAAACCACACCTCTCCGGTTGATTTCCCCGCGTCAAAGAAAAGGACGTTGGTGGGAATGTCGGCGTAGGGCTCGAAAACTCCCTTTGGGAGACGCAGGACCGTGTGGAGGTTGAAGTCCCGTAGGAGGGCTTGGCGGATTCGCTGCCCTACCCCCGACGAATAGAGAGTTCCGTTCGGCACCACGACCCCGGCTTGTCCGGGGTTAGATCCCTTGCGAAGACGGCGCATCACCAGCTGGATAAAGAGCAGCGCCGTCTCCGCCGTTTGCAGGCCAGACGGGAAGTTGCGCCGGATCCCCGCCTCCTCCTCCCCACCGAACGGGGGGTTGGTCGCGATGATGTCCACGCGGTCACGCGCGCCGATTTCCCGCAGGGGCACGCGAAGCGCGTTCCCAGGATCGATGTTGGGAGCTTCCATCCGGTGCAGGAGGAGGTTCATCTCGCAGAAGAGAAAGGGAAGCGGCTTTGCCTCGACCCCCTGGATCGCTTCAGTTTGCAACCATTCCCAATCCTCCGTCCGGTCAATCTGTTTTGCAAGATGCAGAAAGGACTCGACCAGGAACCCGCCGGTGCCGGCGGCGGGGTCGAGAACCGTTTGGCCGATCCGCGGGTCCAGGCACCTGATAATCAGCTTGACCAGTGGACGAGGGGTGTAGAACTCTCCCGAGTCCCCCGCCGCATCCCGCATTTCCCGCAACAGAGACTCGTAGAGCTGTCCTAGCGCATGAAGCTCCTGCGAGGAATCGAAATGGAGCGTGTCGACCTTATCTATGACGTCGCGGAGGAGGTAGCCGTTCTGCATCCGATTCCCAAGGCGCCGGAAAACACTCGCGATGACGTCTCTGCGGTCGCGCCGTGAACCCGGCCCTTCCAGGTTGCGCAAGTAGGCGAAAAGCCCCGGCCCCCGCTCCCCTAGTGGGCCCACCGCTTCGTCTTGCGCGACAAAGTCGATCAGGTCGTCGCCCGTCATCGGATGAGTGTGGACCCAATCTCGCCAACGATAGGGGGGCTGAATTACCGCCGAGTACGGCCCGCCCTGGAGTTCGGCTTCCGCCTCGGCGACCCGCTCCATGTCGTCTACGAACTTCAGGAACATCAGCCAAGTCAACATAGGCAGCCGATCCAGCTCGCCGCTCAGCCCCTTGTCCTTGCGCATCACATCGCGGGCCGACTTGATCACGCCTGCCAAGCGCTCGGCTGTGATCGGCACCTCGGGCGCCGGTTTCTCGACCTCCAGCTTGGTCACGCGGCGTCCTCGTAGAGAGACACTTCGAGATCCGAGACAGCCGTGCGGAGCTGGTTGACGCCGCCGAACTTCTCGGCGATCTCGGCGACGTTGCCGTGGGCTGAGATCGGCGGACTCTGCAAAACCTCGGGAAGCTTGAACTGGGTCAGGCCGTAGCGGGCATACTTCTCAAGCAGCTCGTGAAGGACCTCCCGTGCCTCTCCCTCATAACGATCGAAGAGCTCCTTGCGAGCTTCCCGGGCTCGGTCGGCTCGCTCCCGTCGGGTCCTAATCGGAGAGTCAAAAGCAAAGTGGCAGAGAACGTCAAAGGGATCAGCACCGGGTACCTCGCTCAGTTCGGTCAGGACGTCGAAGTCGATTCCGTGCTCAACCAGAGCGTCAATCACCGCCTCGCGCTCACCAGCGTCGCTCCACTTCGAGCGCAAGGCCGCGGCAGAGGTATAGAGAGAGCGGACCTGCTCGCCGGCGTAGTCAGTGAGCTTGACGATCCTCGGTCTGCCGTCAGCGCCGATCTCCCGCACGACCTCGACTGCGACCTCTACCTCGACGCCGTCGACGTAGAGCTTCCGAGGCTCTCCCTCATCGTCGAGGTCACCTAGTTCGACTGCGCCCGATCCCTCGCCCGCGCCATCCGGCTCGGATCCACCCTCATCGCTCAGGGGTTCCACAGCGAGCGTCTCGCCAGACTCATCGATTTCGACCTTCTCCACGAACGCTGGATAGCCATCGAAAACCGGGTCCGCGAACTGGACGTCAGCGCTCCCGGTGAAGTCGACCAGGTCGAAGAAGAGCTTTCCGTAGTCATCCCGAACCCGAGTTCCCCGCCCCAAGATCTGCTTGAACTCGACCAAAGAGTTGACTGGACGCGCGAGCACGATGTTCTTACAGGTGGGAACGTCTACCCCAGTCGTGAGCAGCTGCGAGGTGGTGACGATCGCAGGCGTCAAGGTGTCTACGTCTTGAAAGGCGCTCAGATACCCTCGCCCGAGTTCGCCCTCGTCCGCAGTGACCCGGCAGACGTAGTCCGGGTGCTCTTTGACCAGGTCCGCATTCTCGTTCTGCAGGGCCTGCCGCATCCGCGAGGCGTGCTCCTGATCGACACAGAAGACGATGGTCTTCGCGAACCGATCCGTCTTTTTTAGGTGACTCGTGATCTGACGTGCGATGGCCCGAGTCCGGTCTTCCAAAACGAGCTTCCGGTCAAAGTCGGGAGTCCCGTAGAGACGGTCGGGGATCTCCGCGCCGTGGCGATCCCTCTGCCGGATACCCGGCCTCCATCCGGTTGCATCGACGTTGGTGACCACTCGATGCACACGATAGGGAGCAAGGAACCCATCCTCGATCCCCTCCCTGAGGGAGTACTGAAAGACGGGATTACCAAAGTACTTGTATGAGTCGCGCGTCTCGTCCCGCAGCGGCGTGGCGGTCATCCCAAGGTGGCATGCCCCATTGAAGTGATTGAGAATTCGCCGCCAAGCGCTGTCGCCGCGGGCACTGCCTCGATGACACTCGTCAACAACGACAAGGTCGAAAAAATCGCTGGGAAAGCTCCGAAATAGCCCTACCTTGCCCTCGTCCTCCGCAATTGCCTGATAGGTGGCGAAGTAGACCTCCCTCCCCCTTACAGCCTCGCCTTCGAGCCTTTGGCGGGCGTCCGCAAAGGGCGCGAAGTCCTTGTCCTTAGGATCGTCTACAAGGAAAGTCCTGTCCGACAGGTAGAGGATGCGGGGGCGCCGATATGCCTCCTGCAGATTCCAGCGATGTGACCAGAGCTTCCAGCAGATCTGGAAGGCGATCATCGTCTTGCCGGTTCCGGTTGCCAACGTCAACAGTACCCGTCGGTCCCCTTTTGCGATCGCCTCGACAGCCCGGTTGACGGCGATCAGCTGGTAATACCGCGGAAGCATGGCACTCTCTAGGTTGAGGGGCTCCAGGAGTGCTTCCTCAGTGGGCGTATTCAGCTCATGCGCCTTGCAGTGTCGATCCCAGAGTTCGCCGGGAGAGGGAAGCCGATCGATCTGTCGCTCGATCCCTCTCGAGTTGTCGAACTCGTAGATCTCCTTGCCGTTGGTCGCATAGGCAAAGGTCAAGTCAAGAAGCTGGGCGTAATCGCGAGCCTGCTGCATCCCGTCCAGGGCAGACTTCCAGGCCGCCTTCGCCTCGACCACCGCAAGGTTGAGGTCTCGACGTAGCCGCAGCAAATAGTCGACCCGTTTCTGCTTGCCTCGGCGCGTCCTTTTGCCGACAACGCGAATTCTGCCGTCAGTGATGGTCACCTGCTCCCGAATTTGGCTATCGACCCACCCTGCCCCATACAGCTTGGGCAGTACGTACTGACGACAAGTGTCGGCCTCGGAGATCATCATGCTAAGTCGGTTGAACCCCCGAGGTGATGCTATGCGCAAACCGCCGCACGCAGCATTTAGCCACAAGTGCCTGAATAGAGGCCTGAGACGTAGAGGGAAATGTGACGTCGCCCGTCACACATCGCCATTTGCAACCGACTTCAGGGGTCGTGGCCTCCTCCATCCAATACCGCTCAGGCAGCAACTGCACCGACCGGGAGGAGTTTGGGTCCCAGTTCAAGCGGACCATTGCGACCCCAAATTCCTCAATTTGCAGGAGCTTCTAAGAGGGGTGGACGACCGGATTCGAACCGGCGACCGCCTGGACCACAACCAGGAGCTCTACCAGCTGAGCTACGTCCACCGCGCGGCTTTCAATCTAGCGGGCCTGGGGGCCTGGGGGATGGCTTAGCGGGGCTGGTGGGATTCGGCCAGCGCCGCGAAGGCTCTTAGACCCGGGGTCGTGCGCTGGATCAGCTCGGCTTCCGCGGCTTCCGCTTCGGCTGGCAGGGCGGCGGCTCCGCGGTCTCCCAGGGCTCGGCGGGCTTCCCGGACCATCTCGGGCACGGCCAGCCAGGCCTCGAGGAGGGCGAAGTCGGCCTCGGGGTGGAAGAGAATTCCCCAGGCGTTGCCGCGGCGGAAGGCCTGGACCTCGGTTTGGGCGGAGCGGGCGAGGTGGGTCGCTCCCTCGGGGAGGTCGAAGACGTCGGCGTGCCAATGAAGGGCGGCCGTGCCCGGAGCCAGAGCCCCCAGGATCGGGTCCTCGGGGTCGAGAATCTCGACGGGGGCGTAGCCCAGCTCGGGGCCCTCACCCGCTCTCACCTCGGCGCCAAGCGCGCGGGCCAGGAGCTGGGCCCCCAGGCAGATCCCCAGCACCGGCAGCCCTCGACTCGCCGCCTCCCCCAGCCACTCGCGCTCGACGGCCAGACCCGGATGGCGATCGACGTCGTCGACGTTCATCGGGCCGCCCATCACGACGGCGCCGGCAACCTCGTCGTGAGCGGGCAGCGCCTGACCGGCGAGCGGTTTGACCGTGTGCACGGCGAGGCCGCCGCAGGCATCGAGGATGCGGTGCGGCGTCTCCCAGGGAACGTGCTGGATCGCCAGCAGGGTTGGACGGTCGTCCGTGCTCATCGGCGCCTCAGGCTAGCCGCGCTACGGTTCGGGCGATGCCCCAGCGCTTTGGAATCTCGTTCTTTCGGCCCGAGGTCCGCCCGGCCGTGGCGACCGGGATGCAGGCCCGTGGCGCGATGGCGATCGGAGCGCTCGCGGTCGGCGCCGCCGCCGTGGGCGGCTTCGCGATCGGCCGGCTCAGTATCAAGCGACTCGCAATCGAACGGGCCGAGATCGAGAAGCTTGCCGTCGGCGAGCTCGAGATCGGCGTCCTCCGGGTCCGCGACCGCAACGACGAGACCGCGTAGCCGACTTTGACCACACTGGAGGGGGGTCAATATCGGATGCGCGTCTTCATAGCGGCCCTCGCACTGGTGCTCGCTGGCGCCTGGGCCACGACTTCCGCGACGGCGCTCGGCCCGTACCCCGACCTCGGCACATGCACCGTCTTCCCCGCCCCGCCTCCGGGACTGCCGGCCAACGCCCCCTCCCTCCCCACCGAGGCCGCCTGGAACCAAGACATCTCCAAGGCCCCCCTCGCCCCGAGCTCCGCGGCCACGATCGCCTACATCAACGCCCACGGAGGCGATCACCTCCACCCCGACTTCGGCTCGCCGCGCGCCTACGGCTTTGCCTACGCCGTCGTCGGCGCCGGGCAGCCTGAGCTGCCGGTCCACTACACGGCCTACGGCGACGAGAGCGACCCCGGTCCGTTCCCGATCCCGAAGGGCGCTCCGGTCGAGGGCGGCAACGGCAGCGACGGCGACAGGCACGTACTCGTCGTCGACCGCTCCAGCTGCGCCCTCTACGAGCTGTACCGCGGCTTCTTCGAGGCCGGCGGCGGCGCACGCTGGAACGCCGACTCCGGCACCCGCTGGGACCTGGGCTCGGCGGCGCGCCGACCGGACTCCTGGACCTCGGCCGACGCCGCCGGCCTGCCGATCTTCCCCGGGCTGGTCCGCTACGACGAGGTCGCCTCGGGCCAGCTCGACCACGCGATCCGCGTCACCTTCGACAGCACGCGCGACGCCTGGGTCCACCCCGCCTCGCACTGCGCCGGCGACACCGGCAACCCACACGCACCGGCGATGGGAACGCGGCTACGCCTGAAGGCCGGATACGGCCTCGGCGGCTTCAGCGGCGGCGCTCGCACGATCGCGGAAGCGATGAAGCGCTACGGCCTGATCGTCGCCGACAACGGCTCCAACTGGTACTTCAGCGGCAGCAGCGACCGGCGCTGGGACGACGAGAACCTGAACCAGCTGAAGCAAATCCCCGGCAGCGCCTTCCAGGTGGTGCGCAGCGCCGCGCGCCCACACGCCTGCTGAGCGCCGTCGCCGTTCCGGTGCGCCTTATGCGCTCTATAGGCGCATAAGGCGCACCGGAAGCCTGGGACCTCGGCCCTAGCTAGCCCGTCAACTGGACGTGGTGAAAGTCGGCGCGCAGCCTTTTGCGCAGCTCGGTCGCCGCCTCTCCCGCACTCTCGTCCTCGGCCGACGTTGCCAGCACCACCTCGTTCGCCGGATAGCTCCCCAGCTGGTCCTCGACCGCCTGGACCACGTCCTCGTCGCCGACCCGGGCCTCCGCCGCGATACCTGCCTTTGCCAGCGCCGCAACCGTGACCACGAGCTGCTGCTGGGCGCGGTGCCGCGCCCCCTCGACGTCGGAAGCCCAGCGGTCGAGAAAGCCGATCCGGGCCGGGACAAGGACCAGCACGTCTGCCTCCCCACTCGGCCCATCGAGGCCAGCTGCTGCGGAAACCCGGCTGACGTCGCCAGGATCCTCGACCGCCGTCCCAGCGACGATCAGGACGTGCCGCCTGCCGTCCAACGGCGCCGATCCGATCGGCCCGTAGGGGCGCTGGCGAACCGCGACGACGAGGATGACCAGGACAACCAGCGCTCCGGCCGCAAGCCCCACGCCCCCACCGCCGACGAAGAAGCCGGCGATGATCGGCACGGCGATCGCGGCCACGATCAGGGGCAGCTTCCAGGGCGCCATCGCACAAGGTTGCCACGGCCCCGACCTAGGGTGGGCGCCGCGGCGGGGCTGTCGGCCCCGCCGCGCGCGCCCTTAAACCCTGCGTGTACGACCGAGTCGGGGCAGCAAGAGCATTGCCAGCCCAATCAGGATCACGATGATCCCGAGTACGTAGTTGACGAGGATCGCCAAGACGATCCCGATGATTACCAGCAGTATTGATAGCTCCATGCAGCCCGAGGTACCCGCCGGTTGAAACCGCCAAACCGTCGATCAGCCGCGGGTGCCGCCGCTGCTGCGACTGCCATCCGGCGACCAGCCCGGGCCACGGAAGACGTAGCCGAGCCGGTGGCGCCAGCTGCTCGCGGCGCGCACGTCGCGGGCCAGGTCGACGAACTCGTGGAAGGCGACCCGCGTGGGGCGAAAGGTGCGGATGTTCTTGGTCAGGCCGTAGCGGGGCCGCTCGGTCTCGCCCTGGAAGGTGCCGAAGATCCTGTCCCAGATGATCAGGATGCCGCCGTAGTTGCGGTCGAGGTAGACCTCGTTGGCGCCGTGGTGGACGCGGTGGTGGGAGGGC
Organism: uncultured Solirubrobacterales bacterium; assembly: GCA_963712595.1. Lineage (GTDB taxonomy): Bacteria > Actinomycetota > Thermoleophilia > Solirubrobacterales > 70-9 > VRUE01. Next base: position 376,385 of record CAVQIM010000004.1, on the reverse strand, counting down.
GTGTTGAAGACGAACTCGACTGGCGCCGGCAGCCGCTTCACCCGCTCGGTGTGGATCCAGAACTGGTAGATGAGTGAGATCGCCTGCTGGGTCAGGATCATCCAGGGCGCGAAGCCGAGCAGGGCCAGCGGCGCCCAGAAGGGCAGCGCGGTCATCGGCGTCCAGGTCTGCCGCAGCGCGGTCGAGAGGTTGTAGTGCTGGGAGGAGTGGTGGACGACGTGACTCGCCCAGAAGACCCGCACCTCGTGGTGGATGCGGTGGAACCAGTAGTAGGCGAGGTCGTCGGCGAAGAAGAGCAGGACGTAGGTCCACCACTCGTCGGCCGGCATCCGCAGCGGGGTCAGCTCGTACAGGCCCACGTAGATGAAGACGACGACGAGCTTCCAGACCGCGTTGATCACGACGTTGCCGCCGCCCATCGTGAGGCTGGTGCGCGTGTCGCGCGACTCGTAGCCGACGAGGTCGTCGTCCCGCGCGTACTTGAAAGAGAGCAGCTCGACGACGAGCAGCAGAACGAAGGCCGGGATCGCGTAGAGGATCAGTTCCGCCACGCGGCCAATCTAGCGGCTAGGACACCCTCCCAATCCACAAGATCCCCGCGATCGAGGCCCCCGCCAACAGCGCCAGCGCAATGTCCGTTCGGTGCTCGTTCTCCCTCATTGCACCTCTAGAAACACGCCCGGGTACAAAGAGATGCTGTCCCGTCGGTCAGCTCAGATAGCGAGATGCCCCGCAGCCAGCCGCTGCGAAACCAGGTCCGCGGCCTGCTCCGGCGCCTCTCCGTCGAGCTCGATCACATGCCGCTCGAGCTCGCCGAGCCCGGCGAAGCCCTGCCATAGCTGCTCGATCGCCTCGGGCTCCACAGGCGGCACACCTTCGCGATCCTGCACGCGCGCCGTGCATAGCGACAGCGGTGCCCGCATAACGGCGTAGGCGACCCGATGACCGGCTTCGCGGAACGCCTCCTGCAGCGGCTCGAGAAACCACTTGGGGATGACGATCCCGTCGACGATCGTGAAATAGCCCGCCGTCGCGTAGCCCACCGCGGCCTGGGCGACGAGGCGCATCACCAGTTCGTTCTGCTCATGCGACTCGGGCCTCCACGGCTCGACGTGGCCGGAGCGGATGAAGCGAAAGAAGGCGTCCGATTCCAGGTGGACTGCCCGATCGGACCGCGCCGCGAGGATCTCGGCCGTGGTCGACTTCCCCACTCCGGGAGGCCCGGTGAGCACGAGGATCGGGGCATCGCCTTGCACGGACATGCGCGAGCGATACTACGACGACTCGCCGCGGCTCGGCCACCGCGAGTAGCCCCGCCGATTCGCCGTCAGGGCGTGACTGTGAACGTCCGCACGGCCGGCGTCGGGTCGGTGTTTCCGACCGCGTCGATAGCCCGGACTTCGAAGACGTGGGAAGCAAACGACAGCAGCGAATAGGTTTTCGGCGAGCTGCAGGAGGCGAAGCTGGCGGTGTCGAGACGGCACTGGAAGGTCCCACCCGACGGGGTCGCGCTGAAGGCAAACGACGCCGTGCGATTTTTGGTCGTCCCCGATGGCCCGGAGGTGATCGTCGTGTCCGGCGGCACCGTGTCGACCGTGAACGAGCGGGTCGCCGGCGTGGCGTCGGTGTTGCCGGCCTGGTCCGTCGCGCGGACCGAGAAGGTGTGCGCCCCCTCGGAGAGCGCCACGGTCGGCGTGTGTGTCGCGCCGGGGCCGCTGCAGGGCGCGAATTCGACGGCGTCGAAGCGGCACTGGAAGGTGGCGTTCGACTCGTTCGAGGAAAAGCCGAAGGTCGGGGTCGAGTCGTTGGTCGGGGCGCTGGGACCGGAGGAGATCGTCGTGTTCGGCGCCGCGACGTCGACCGTGAACGTGCGGGTGGCGGCGGAGGCATCGGTGTTGGCGGCTTTGTCGATCGCGCGGACCGAGAAGGTGTGGGAGCCCGAGGAGAGCGCCGTGGTCGGCGTGTGGGTGGCGCCGGGGCCGCTGCAGGCCGTGTACGCGGCGGAGTCGAAGCGGCACTGGAAGGTCGAGTTCGGCTCGCTGGAGGAGAAGCCGAAGGTCGGGGTCGAGTCGTTGGTCGGGGCGCTGGGACCGGAGTCGATCGTGGTGTTCGGCGCGGCCGAGTCCTCGACATAGGTGATCGCGGCCGAGCAGACCGAGGTGTTGACGCCGACGGTGGCGGTGGCGCGGAGGGCGGTGGTCGAGTTGTCCACCACCGAGACCGCGATCCCCGGGCTGGCCAGTTGGGCGGCGGTGCCCGTAGCGAGCGCCGCTCCGCTGCAGTCGGACGTGGAGTAGATCCGTACCTGCGAGCTCGCTTCGGCGCTGCCCAAGACCCGCGGTGAGTTCGCGTTGGCGGGTGAGGCGGGAGAAGTCGCGGTCAGGCTCGGCGCGGCAACTACCGGGACATTGACCGTGAAGTTGCTCGTCGCCGGGGTGGCATCGGTGATCCCGGCGGCCGTGGCCCGGACGCGGAAGGTGTAGGAGCCGTTGACGAGCGGGGTCGCGGGTGTGTGGGTGGCGCCGGGGCCCGAGCAGGGGGCGAAGTTGGGGGTGCCGGTGTCGATCGAGCAAGCGAAGGTGGCGCCGGCCGCCGAGGAGTGGAAGCCGAAGGTGGGGGTCGAGTCGTTGGTCGTGCCGGTGGGGCCGGAGTCGATCGTGGTCTCCGGCTCCGGCGCGGTCCCCCCGGGCCCGGTCGAGTAGGCGATCGAGACGTCGCTGAGAGCCGGCGTCACGGCCGGGTCGGTCGTGGTCAGCTGCGCGCGGTACTGGAGGTAGCGCGAGCTGCCGGGGATGTCTCCCCCGCTCGAGGCGATCGGGGTGAACGCGGTCCAGCTCGCGTCGGGGATCACGGTGTCGCCGGTGCGGACGCTGAGGTCGACGCCTGTGCCCGCCGGTGCAGAGGCGGTCCAGCCCAGCGCTCCCCAGTTGGCGCTCTGTCCAGCCCCGGCGTCGAACACGCGCGAGTCGAAGCTGGCCGAGCCAGCGTAGGTGCCCATGCGGAGCCAGTCGATGGACAACTCGGGAAGCGAGGCGTTGAAGTCGCTCGCGATCGGGCGCATCTGCGTCGCGCCGAAGCTGGCGGTGTGGGTGGCGACGAGCGAGCCGTCCACGTAGTAGCGGACTTCGCTCGCGCCCCACTCGATCCGGTAGAGATGCGGCGAGCCCAGCAGGGCGCTGGACAGCTGCGTCTCGGTCGAGCTGCCGTTGTTGTTGGTGCGGGCGTTGAAGTTGCCGCTCGAGTTGACGCTGAAGATCGCCCAGTTGGGGGAGTTGTTGAGATCGACCCCGAAGCCGGCGTGCTCGAAGCTCTGGCCGCCGAAGCTGGCGACGAACTCGAGGCTGCGTCCCGCCTCGTAGCTCGCGACGGTCCGGGCGTAGGTGCCGTCGATGTGAAGGCTCCCGCCTGCGACCGTGGCGCCGGTCCCCAGGGCGCAGGTCTCCGGTGCGGTCCACGGGCAGCTTGCCCAGGCGGCCGGCAGGCCCGGCCCGCCGGAGAACTCATCGCCCTCCGTCGGCTTCAGGATCAGCTCGCCATCGCTGGTCTGCGAGATCCGCGTGTTCGCGTCCGGGGAGCCCGCGGTGAAATCGGCGACCGTGGTGTCGGTGAAGCTCAGGCTGGGGGTCGTGAACGTTTTCGGCGCGGCCGGCGGCGCGGGTTCCGTGCGTGAGTTGGCCGCGGCGTCCGCCGAGGTGACCCGGTAGTAGTAAGTCGTGTTCGAGCTGAGCCCGGTCAGCTGCACGCTGTGGGAGGTGACCAGCGTGGACCGGCTCTCGCTGGCGGACAGGGAGCCGGGGTCGGTGCCGAAATCGACCCGCGAGTTGGAGATCTCGTTGGTGTCCCAGGTGACAGTCGCGGTGCCGTCGCCGGAGACCGTGTGCGCCACGTTGGAGATCGCCGGGGCGGTGTCGTCGACCGCGTACGTGGCTTCGTAGGAACCGGCCGCGGCGTCGAAGAACGCGTACTCCCGCCCCTTGATCGTCCGGGTCGTCGTCGCGATCGGAGAGCCATTCAGCTTGACCCCCGTCAGCAGCCCGACCGAGGAGGCCGTCGGGACCATCGCACGCAGGCCGTTTGCGCCCGCCGCGTGGCTGATCGAGAAGGAGAGTTTGTTGCCGCTCCACGCGATCGAGCTGAAGGAGGAGTTGTTGCGGCCGTCGAGCCAGGTCAGCATCTGGCGCGCCGAGACGATCGGCACGCTGCGCGCCTGCGCCGAGGCGACGATCGCGTTCGCGCCGGCGGAGGTGTCTTCGTCGGTGTGCATGTTGGCGGTGAAGACGCCGTAGTAGCCCTCCGAGCCCAGGGCGCGATCGAGAAGGGTGTTGATGGTGAACGGGTAGGACTGTTCGGACTCGTCGGTCATCTGCGTGGCCGCCTGGTAGACGTCGATCATCGAGCCGTCGAGGTCGGCGAAGCGCATCGGCATGCCGGAGCCCGTGAACATCCCGGGCCGGTCCTGGACCCACTGCGGCGGCCAGTAGTAGTAGTTGGCGTCGAGGCGGATCCCGTTTTGGAGCTCCACCTTCGGCTGCGTCGCCCAATCGCCCCAGGCAATGCAGTGGGTCCGGTTGGTGGCGGAGGGGCTCAAGCCCGGATAGTTCGACGCCAGCGCCGTGAGCTGGCTGGTGTAGAAGCCTTCCAGCTCTTCCCGATCGGCCCAGTCCGAGCAGTTGGTGACCACGTGCAGGCCGATCTCGAAGCCCGCGCTCTGGTAGGCGGTCGCTTTGGCATTGGTGAGCCCAGCGGTGCTCGGGTAGATGTAGGAGGTCGCCCTGATGCAATCCCAGTCCGCGGCCACGCAGCCCGGCGGGCTCGCGGCGCTGAACTGGTCGAAGCGAGCGGCGGTGCCGCCGTTGCCATGGTCGTCGCCGGTCATCACGACGGCGGCCTTCTCGTCGCGCGGCAGGAACCAGAAGCTCGGCAGCGGCTTGCGATCCAGGTTCACCTCCTCGATCAGGTTCTTCAGCAGCCGCTGCTGCTCGTCGGCCTGGGGTATCGCGACCTTGCTCAGATCGACCCAGTCGGGCTGGACGTCGCCCTGCTTGGCGCCGAAGAAGAGATCGTCGGAGCGGATCGGGGCGGAGCCGTCGCGCTCGTCGCCGCTCCACGCGGGGTTGCCCTGGCGGGTGTAGACGACCGACTTGGCGAGGTCATAGGTGAAGGCGACGGCCTGCCCTCCATTCGTGCCGACGCTGCGCAGCGTCACGGCGGGATTGGTGGTGGCGCTGCCGGCGCTGGCGTAGAGGGTGGCGATCGTCTGCGCCCCGCTGGTCGTGTAGCGGTCGGCCGTGCCGTGGAACTGGACCGTCTGGCCGACGATGCCGCTGCCGGGGCCGGTGGAGGTGTCGACTTTGAGGTAGCCGTTGCCCAGCGCGTTGGATGTGGTGGTGAGGCCGAGGAGGCCCGCGAGCTGGGGGTCGGGGCGCATCGCGATCAGGTTGCCCCCCTGCTGGACCCAATTGCTCAGGGTCGTGACCTGGGCGGCGCTGAGGCCCGTCTCGCCGAGGATCGCGACGTCATAGCCGCCGAGCATCGTCGCGTTCACGTTCGCGAGGTCGGTGACCTTGAACTCGTTGAGGCCCTCGGCTCGCAGGATCTCCGCGTAGTAGCGGCTGAACGGGTTGGAGGCGGTCGAGATCACCAGGATCGGCCCGCCGGGCCCTTCGTCCGGCGGAGGCGGCGGCGGCGCCGCGGTGGTGAAGGACCAGCTCGAATCGGCGGCGAGCGGGTTGCCGGCAAGGTCGGCAACCCCGCCAGGGCCGCCTTTGACCGTCGCCGTGTAGGTAGTCGAGGCCTGTAGCGAGGCGGTCGGATCGAGGACCGCCTGCTGCTGGGCCGGGGCGTAGCTCACCGTCGCCGCCACCAGCGCCCCTCCCGGGCCGCTCAGGGAAACCGTGGAGCCGTTGATCTTCACCGGATCCATCGGTTGGCTGAAGGTCGCGGTGACGTCGCTCGTGCTCGGGACGGAGGTGGCGCCGCTGGTGGGAGTGCGGGAGGTGATCGTCGGCGGTGTCACGTCGCCCGAGGTGTTGAAGACGACGTCGATCAGATAGCCCTCGGAGTTGTAGGTGTTGGGGCCTCCGCTGGAGAAGAGCGAACCGGCGGCCCCGTACTTGTAGACGCCGTTGGGGCCGTCGACCCCGTCGGCCAAGGCGTGCAGCGGCGGGTTGTCGGCGCCGACGAGCGCAAAGTAACCGCCGATCGAGGAGTAGTGGCCGTTGGGGGAGTGGTATGAGGCGACGTAGGTGGTGTTCGCGTTGATCGCCACAGGCGCGCCGAAGCTGACCTGCTGCCAGCCGGAGCCGCTCTCACCGGTGAAGGTCGCCTGGGCCAGCTGGGTCCCCCCCACCGTCCACAGGCGCCCGATGTGGGTGCCGGTGTTCCCCGAAGTCTTGTAGAAGCGCAGCCCGGTGATGAAGCCGGCGGAGTCGGAGCGGAACTTGGTCCCGACTTCGGTCGCGCTGGTGTCCGGATCCTGGGGGCCGGTGACGCTGCTGTCCCAGATCGAGCACGGGCAGGTTCGCCCGGCGACTTTGACGACGACCTGGGCGCCCGGGCTCTCGACGTTGCCGCTGTCATCCGCGGCGCGAACCCTGATCGTCGCGCTGCCGACGGGGCCCGGGGTCCACGAGTAAGTCCAGTTGTCGCGCCCGACCGCCGGGTGCCAGGTGCTGCCGCCGTCGACCGAGACCTCGACCCCGCCGACCTGGCCGCCTTCCGTCTCCCCCGCCTGATCGGTGGCGGTACCGCTGATCGTGATCGGCGTCCCGCTGCGCACTTCGGCCCCCGCCAGCGGGCTGGCGATCGTCGACGCCGGCGCCTGGGTGTCGGTGGTCTGCGTCACCGCCGCCAGGCCGGCCTGAAGGGTGCCGGGCTGCGCCCCCATGTCGGCCAGCAGGTTGACGGTGGCCTGCTGCATCCGCGAATCCACAGCGGAGCTTTCGCGGTCGTGGTTCGAGTCCAGCCCCCAAGACCACTGGATGGTGCCGGCCCCGAAGACCAGGGCGCCGCTGGGAGCGCGGTAGAGCGTCAGGTGGTGGGTCGCGTTGCCCGGGCCGTAGCTGGAGCCCTGGTCGAGCAGGCGCTGGGAAACGCTGTCGGTGGTCGACGACAGGTCGATCAGGCCGGCGGGGCGGGAGCCGTTGTCGAGCTCTTCGTCCCACTCGTAGCCGAGCGTGTTCGGCGCCAGCGTCGCTGTTTCGTTCGGCCCCAGCGAGGCAATGTTCGTTTTGCGCCAGAACCGCATCTTGCCGTCCGCGGCAGGGACCTCGATCGCGGTCGTGCCGGCGTTGACCATGAAGATCGTGCCGGTCAGCGAGTTCTCGGGGCGGCCGCCGTCGGCCGGCGGGCTGAAGCGCGGATCGCGCCAGGTCCCGGTCCAGGTGGAGGTCGGGTCGATCTTGGCGTTGGCGTGGGTCTCCTTGTAACAGACAAGTGTGCGGTGGTCGGTGCTGGAGCTGTCGATGCTGTTTTCCCAGCGCGTCTTCCAGAAGACCTCGTTGCCGCTGAAGAAGGCGAGGTTGACGCCGGCCGCGCGGGCGGCCTCCACGTTCGCCCGCTGGGTGGCCGACCAGTACTCGTCGTGGCCGACCGAGAGGAAGGTTTTGTGCTCGAGGATCTCGGCGCCGCGGCGATCGGTGTCGATCCCGGTCGAGTAGCTGAGGTCGTAGCCGTTTCGCTCCAGCCAACGGACCATCGGGTACTCGGCGTTGAACGGCGAGTCTTCGGGGGTGGTGCCGCGGACGGTGAGCGGGCGGTTGTAGCTGACCTTGTAGGCGCGGCCCGGATTGGTGCCGGGCCCGCCCGCGTAGAGGCTGTTGCCGCCGTACTGGTTGTAGGCCTGCCAGGTGGTGTCGGAGGTCTGGAAGAGGAGGTTGGAGTGCCCGTCGTCGTCGCGGACGACGAAGATGATGTGGCTGCCGTCCGAGTTGCTGACGTCCTCGCGCTCGAGCTTGGCGAAGTAGATGCCGGAGACAGCGTCGGCGGGCACCACCCAGGAGGCCGACTGGGCCCAGTTGCCGCAGTCGATCAGCCCGGTGGCGGATTGGGTCAGGCAGGCCGGCTGGGTTTGGGGCAGGGAGACCGAGGGCTCGACCGTCGCCACCTTGCGCGCGCCCTGACCGCCGTAGTAGCCCATCCGGTAGATGTCGAGGCGGTAGTTGCTCGAGGGCGTTTTGACCTTGAAGCGGACCGTCTGGCCCTGGTCGACGCTGATGTCGGTGGCGAAGCCCTGGATGTTCGCGTCTCCCGAGCCGCTGACATCCCATTCGCTCGGGGGATTGCCCGGCTTCGAGTTCTCACAGACGATCGCGTTGGCGATGGGCGGATCGCAGGGGGCCGCGGAGGCGCTCTCTACAAAGAGACCGGACAGCGCAAGGCCAAACAGCGCCAGCACGACCAGCAAACGCCCACCGACCTTCGGCCGGGCATCCATCCAGGACTGGGCGGGATGTGCCTGCAACACATCCAAGGAACGGGGGGTCCGCCCTTGGACTTCTAGGCAGTTGGTACGAAAAAAGTCGCAAGCCGGGTGGCCGTCTGGGCCAAAACTCGGTAGGACGGCCAGCGCTTGGTCCACCCCGCAGCGATGTTGGCCAGCACGCCGAGGCGATCAGCACGATGCGTCCTGGTTTGACTTATAGATAACGACGTTATATAGATAATGTCGTTATCAGAACAGAGAACGACAGAGCGACCCTCCCTCGCCTCAGCCGCGCCGAGGCCAAGGCGGAGACCCGCCGCCGCGTGCTCGAGGCGGCCGAGGCGGCGTTCCGGCGCGACGGCTACCACGGCGCCTCGCTCGAGCGAATTGCCGCCGAGGCGGGCTACACCACGGGCGCGATCTACTCGACCTTCGAGTCCAAGGCCGGCGTGATGATGGCGCTGGTCGCGGCCCAGGCGGAACGCAGGCGCGCCGAGTGGACGGAGGTCCTCGCCGCCACGGCAACGGTCGAGGCCTTCGTCGAGGACGCTTCGCGCCGGATCGCCCGGGAGGGCGCTGCGGAACGCGACTGGTGGGCCGCGGTGATCGAGTTCATGACGGTCGTCGCCCGCGACGAGCAGCTGCGTGCCCGCTACGCCGAGATCCATGAGGCGAGCCTGGCGGCGCTCGCTGACTCGATTCGCACCTGGATGCTGCGTGCGGGCGGGCGCTGGGAGATCTCGCCGGAGCGACTGGCGATCGCCGTCACCGCTCTCGGCCGAGGGCTCGGCGTCGAGGCGCTGGTCGCCCCTTCGGCGGTGCCGGAGGACCTGATCGTCGAAGCCCAGCTGACCCTGCTGCGCGGCGCGCAGGCAGGAAGGAAGGGGTCCGGGTGATCGGGCGGCTGCGTCGCGTGCCCCAGGTCGTCCGGGCCCTTCGTGTCGTGAAAACGCTCGAATCCCACGACCGGTGGAGCGCCGAGCGCCTCCGCGCCCACCAGCGCCGGCGCCTGCTGGCGATAGTCCGGCACGCGGCCGCCAACTCGCGTTACTACCGGGAGCGCTTCGCGGGCATCGAGCTGAGCGACGACCTCGATCTGGGCGCCCTGCCGAGACTCGACAAGCCGACCATGCTCGAGAGCTTCGACGATCTGGTGACGGATCGGCGCCTCACCCTGGCCGGCGTCGAGCAGCACCTGACGGAGATAGAGGGCGCCGATCCGCACACCGACCCGATGCTCTTCGGCGAGTATCGCGTGGTGGCCAGCGGCGGCACCAGCGGTCGCCGCGGGGTCTTCGTCTACGGCCGGGCGGACTGGCTGGAAACCTTGGCCGGCGTTGGCCTCTGCTGGGGCTCCTACTTCGACTTCTCCCCGCGACTGCCGCGGCGCCGCTTCGCGACGATCGGCGCCGACCACCCTCTCCATATGAGCGGCCGCTGGAATCGCAGCCTCGACGTGAGCTTCCACCGCATGCTGCGACTCGACGCCCGTGCTCCGATCGGCGATCTGGTCGAGGCCCTCAACGCCTTTCGGCCCGAGGGCATCAACACCTATGCCTCGATCGCCGCGCTGCTCGCCGAGCGGCAGCTTGCCGGCAAGCTGCGGATCGCGCCGCGGGTGATCGGGGTGAGCGGCGAGGTGCTCACCGCGGAGATGAGGGACCGAATCGCCGCTGCCTGGGGTCGGAAGCCCTTCAACTACTACGGCGCCAGCGAGACGGGGTTGATCGCCATCGAATGCGACCGCCACGCCGGCCTGCACGTGCTCGAGGACCAGGCTCTGCTCGAGGTCGTCGACGACGAGTACCGGCCCGTTCCCCCTGGCGAGCCGGGCAGCCGCCTCCTGCTCACCAACCTCTTCAACCGCACCCAGCCGCTGATCCGCTACGAGCTGAACGATCTGCTCACCGTCTCACCCGACCCCTGTCCCTGCGGTCGTCCGTTTCCCCTGCTGGAGACGGTCGGGGGGCGCAGCGACGACGTGCTCGAGCTGCCGGCCGCCAAAGGGGGCACGATCAAGCTCCACCCGGTGACGCTGCGCAGCCCCTTGGCCGGAGTCGGCACTCTGTCGGAGTACCGAATCGTCTACGGCGCCGGCGAGCTGCGCGTCGAGGCTGTGTTCGCCACCACCGACGGGCAGCAGGCGTGCCGTGAGATCGAGACGGGGCTTGGAGCGGCGCTCGCCAAGCGCGGCGTGCAGGTGCCGCCGATCCTGGTCGAGAGCGTCGCCGAGATCCCCCGGCACCCGCGCTCCGGCAAGCACAAGGCGATCGAAGTCCAGGGCGCATAGGAAAAGACCCCCCGGATGGGGACCGAATATCGAAGCGAGCCCCTGCCGAAGGTTGGACTCTCTTAGCCTGATCCATCTTTCATCGGCTCGAGCGAATGCAAAGAAAGCTGTCGTCTTCCTGCGTACATCTCAGGATTTCTCCAACCAGCTCGTTGTCCAAGATATTGGAGACATAGATGTGCTCGGTCGCACCCCTGACCTGGCGCGTTTTGGCACACCGGATGACCTTCTGTTCCGAGAGGGTTTTCGCATGAAAGCTGAGCGTGGAGAGGCCGCCTGCGATCAGTCGTGACATTTTGGTGGGGCTCCGTTCGGCGCCTCGTTCACCCAGCAGCCGCAGGATTTGCCGGCGAACCGGGTGATTGAGCGAGTGCAGGAGCGCGGGTGACATCTCGCGTCCAAGCTGGTGCTTCTGTTTTCCCGCGCTCGGAGGCCTTTTAGCCCGCCTCCTTTTGTCGATCATTGTTGCCCCATCTTCCTGGCCTGCTCAATCCGATGAACCGCCCGGCTTTCGCTGACGGCACCGGGCGGTTCATCCAATTTGGAGTATTGAACAGTTCCAGTTCGGTACACGAATAGCAACAGAAATTTTGCTACTACTAATTTTTCTCGGTCCTGTAGTAGCCGCGCTCGGGCCTCCCCGCTCGGCCGCGCTCAAAGCTGAACAGGCCGACGACGGTGGGGATGGCCTCCTCTCCCGACTCGGCAATTCGGTTGGCAGACTCGCCCGCGATCGCCAGTACCTCTTCCTCCCATATCTCCGTCAAACGCTCCCGAAGTATCCGCCTACCCTCGGCGTCGAGGGGCGGTGCATCCCAGATCACGCACGGCGGTTCATCTCCATCCATCTTTCGGTTGCGGTATGAAGACAAGGTCTCCGCCAAGAACCCTTGGGTCATTGCACCAGCCGCGTCGTAGCGCGCGTCCCTCGACATCTCTGCATACACCTCGTCGGTGACTACCGGCAAAACGACAGCACGGAAAACGGGTCGCGCGTGGCCGCCAATCCACCTCAGACCCACGAACTCGATGCAACCGGCTTCGTAGAGGATGCGGATATGGCCCGTTACGTATCTCACGTCCTCATCCAACATGTCGGCGACCTCCCCCGCGCTGAACTCGCCCTGGTGAAGGATCGTGATCGCTTCGAGCCTGATCCAGTGGTTGAGGGCATGAGTCATCGCCTCGGCGGGCTGCTTTATGCGCTCTTTGAGCGGCATCCGCCCGATCTGCCATTCACGCTTTTTCACGCCAAGCCTCCAATCAACTTCTCCGCGCGTAATCAGTAGCGCCCGAGCATAGTGGCCTGTCTGCTGACAGAAACTGAAGTAACGGGATTCGCAGCACTAATAAATTTCTTACTCTCTCCCTCCCGCCCCGGCAGAAGGCCGGGAGCTGACGAGCGGGAGGGAGGTGAGTGGGATGACGGTCAAGCCTGTCGAGCAGGTCGTGCCTCTGCTGCAAATCTTCAAGCAGCACTAGGCGCCGACAGGGGGCTGGTCTCCGGCCGCTCGCACAGGACAGGGGACCGGCCCGCAAGGCGGATGGCCCTCGCTCCTCCCTGCCTCGATGTCTTCGTGCTCTTTGCTCCCGATGGGCGCAAGGGAGAGATCAAAGCCCCCCGCCGCAAACCGGGCAGTCGGGCTCCGGAGTGATCGACTCATGCTCGACCTCCATCGTGCGGAGGTCGTAGATGTGGATGGTGCCGAGCGTTGAGGGCGTGGCAAGACCGGTCAGCAGATGCATTACGTCAAGGGAGACCTGGCCGCCGATCAGCTCGCAGGCAGGGCCAAGGGTGCCAGCGGAGGAGACTTTGCCGCGCTGTTGCTCCATCACCTCGTCGAAATGGGGATAGCTGCGCCGGTAGCCGATCTCCTGGCATGCGTAGCAGCCGGTCACACCGGGAACGTAGAGCGGGCCGACCCTTGCGACCGGCGGGAAGTGGCTCATCGCAATGAAGGGAATGCCGGCGGCGAAGCAAGCGGAGTTGATCCAGCGCTCGATGTCGTGGGCAGGCCAGTCACAGGAGGCAACCACCAGGTCATACCCCTGGATCGCCTCGGCGACCGCCGCCTCGCTGTCGAGGCGCTGGGCACTGGCCTCGACTCGCATCGAGGAATTGAAAGCGCGCAGACGCTTCGCCGCGGCCGACGCCTTGGGCTGGCCGATGTCGGTCTCGGTGTAGAGAACCTGGCGGTTCAGGTTGGTCAGCTCGACGCGGTCGAAGTCGATCAGCAGCAGCTCGCCGATTCCGCAACACGCCAAGCCGAGTGCGGACCAGCCGCCCAGCCCGCCTACGCCCAGCACGGCGATTCGCGCCGCTTCCAGGCGCCCCTGGCATTCCGATGCAGATGGTCCTTCCGAGATATCGCTGAAGTAGCGGAGCTGGCGATCGAAACGCGCGACGACGTTCGGTGCGATCAGGTCATCGTCCGCCGCATCCTCGAGCAGGCCCAACTTGCCGAATTGAGCAAGGAGATCATCGACGGCCTTCTCCCCAAACTCGCCCACCAGCTGATCTCGGCCGCGGGTCCCATCAACCGCGACCAGAAGGCGTCGTTCCTTCGTATCGGGCTGCTCGATGTGGATGTCCGTGGGAGCACCCCCGCGCATCAGGTAGACGTCCCCGTTCGGCGCATCGAATCGCTGCACGGTGCGCTTGATCCGCGGCCTTTGAATTGCGATCACTCGATCTTTGAGTCGGTTCTACGCTCGGCGGCATCGAGCGACATAGATCGCCTTCGTGTGGATCGATTCGTCGAGCGGCTGCTTGCGAATTCCATCGGTATGGATGCCGTAGGTGTCGAGGCATTCCAGACCGGCCTGCTCCAGAGTCGCTAGTACCTCCTCTTGAGGGAAATGGCGCTGGCGATGAATGGGGAACGTTGGCTCGGTGGGATCCGCGCCCTCCTCGCCTGACAAAACTTCGAAACATGATTCGCAGATCGAGCCGGGCGCAACATCGGGGGGCGTCAGGCCGCGCCACACCAGCCGCCTGCCTCGCCGCTCGACCACCGCGGTTTCGGCAAAGAAGGTGCGGTAGGCGAGCAATGTGTTGACATCGAAGAGGAGCAACCCCGCAGGGGCGAGGTTCTCTCGCATTCCAGCCAATGCCTGCTCCAGTTCCTCGGTGCTGAGCAGGTAGTTGACCGTGTCGTCCAACGACCAGACGAGATCAAACGCCCCGAACTTTGGCAGCGCAAGCATGTCGGCGATCTCAAGGCGAACCCCCGCGTCAGCCTTCTCACGGGCAAGCCCGAGCATCGAAGGCGAGATGTCACAGCCAGTGACCTCCCAGCCACGCGACAGCAGCGGCACGAAGCTCTTGCCGGTGCCGCAACCGACATCGAGCAGGCGACTCCCACTCAGGCCGTGGCTCTGCAGTGCCACCATCAGGTCGGCGATCCACTCCTCATCTCTGTGATGGGCGGTGAAGTCGTCATAGGCGAGCGCCGTTCCCTCGTACGCGCCCCTTGCCCAATCCGCCCCCGTTTTCGGTACCGCCCCCGTCACCACAAGCCGGAGCCTAGCTTTTTGTTTGAAAAAATTCCAGCAATATCGGTGGGTTCCTGAACCCACGAGCGCCCCCGGCTGGATTCGAACCAGCGACCCACGGCTTAGAAGGCCGTCGCTCTGTCCACTGAGCTACGGGGGCGGGCAGGCTTAGATTAGGCCCTGGCAAGCCGCTTGGCGTAGGATCGGCGGCGCATGCCGAGCGTCGATGCATCGGGGACGGAGCTGCACTACCTGCGCGCGGGCGAGGGCGAGCCGATGCTGCTGATCCAGGGCATGAGCGCCACCCACCTCGCCTGGGGCCGGCCCTTTCTCGACGAGCTGGAGCGGAGCTTCGACTGCATCGTCTTCGACAATCGCGGCATGGGGCTCTCGGGACAGGCCGAGCTGCCCTTCACTACCGCCGATCTCGCCGCCGACGCGGTCGGCCTGCTCGACGCGCTGGAGATCGAGACCGCCCATGTGGTCGGCATCTCGATGGGGGGCATGATCGCCCAGGAGCTTGCCCTCGCCCACCCCGAGCGCATCCGCACGCTGACAATCGGCGCCAGCTATTGCGGCGGGCCCGAGGCGACCTTGATGGCGCCCGAGGACCTGCAGCTGCTCGGCACCGCCTACGCCTCCGGCGATCGCGAGCAGGTCTTCCGGGCGATGTGGGAGATCAACCTCTCCCCCGGGTTCCGCGCCGACGACTCGCGCTTCGCCGCCTTCGCCGAGATGGGCTCGACGCTGCCGGCGCCCCAGCCGGTGGTCCTGCAGCAGATGCAGGCCTGCGCCCAGCACAAGACCGACGACCGCCTCGGCCAGATCACACCCCCCACCCTGGTCATCCACGGCGACGTCGACCGGCTGCTGGGCCCCAACAACGGCCGCGAGATCGCCGCGCTGATCCCTGCCCGGCTCGAGATGCTCGAGGGCGTCGGCCACATGTTCTGGTGGGAGCAGCCGCAGCGCTCCGCGGAGCTGATCCGCGAGCACGCGCTGACCCCGGTCTGAGCCTTGAACCGTGGGCACCATCGCCGGCACAGCCAACACCGAGATCGAGGCCCCAATCGAGCGGGTCTATTCCGTCGCGGCCGACCTCGAGGACGCCACCCGCTGGCAGCCAGAGGTCACAGTAGCCGAGTGCCTCGAGCGCGACGGAGACGGCAAGCCGGCGCTGATCCACATGGAGACCGACGCCAAGCTGCGCCAGCTCAGCTCTGAGCTTCGGGTCAACTACGACGAGCCGAACCGGATCTCATGGGTGCAGGAGGAGGGCGATCTGAAGTCGCTCGAAGGCGGCTGGAAGTTCGAGGACCTCGGCGGCGATCGCACCCGCGCGACCTTCTGGCTGGAGGTCGACCTCGGCCGGATGCTGAGCATGATCATCCGCGGTCCCTTGGTCGGCGTCCTCCGCGCGCAGGCGATCGACGACAAGCCGGGGAGGCTTAAACGCTTCATCGAGAGCGGCTCGCCTAGCTCCTAGGCGAAGGACAGGCAGCAGGGTCGAGCTGGCCCTTGACCTTGAAGACGTAGTCGGGCTCGGGCGCGATGTCGGGCTCTTCGACGATCTGCTCCAGCGCCGGGTCGGACCTGACCCAGCGGTAGATCGGGTACCAGTAGGGCGCGTCGATCGAGTCCTGGGTGAAGCGGCTGAGGATCAGGTAGTCGTAGTCGCCGGCGTTGATCTGGCGGCGGAACTGCGGGCAGCTGGCGGCCAATCGGTAGGTGCCGTCGGGCCCGGGCACGCCGATGTACTGGACGTGGTTGTCGAGGTTGGCGCCGTAGTAGCCGTACTGACCGAAGAAGATCTCCCCCGAGCCCGCGATGCCGATCCGCTTGCCGTGTTGGCGGTGAGCGAAGTCATAGGCCTTCTGCGGCCCGCCTTCCTGCAGGAAGAGAGTCGTCCTCGTGTAGTGGTGGTCGTAGTACTGCACCTCCTGGGCGCGTCCCAGCACCACGGCCAGGAGCAGGACCGCTGCCGCGGCGCCGGCGACGACGCCACGGCTGGCGATCCGTCGCGAGCGCGCCAGGCCCAGGCCCGCGGGCGCCCAGACCAGCGCCAGAGTGAGGAAGACGGTGCCGACGATGAAGCCCGGGTACCAGCGCGGCGTGGTCAGCACGGTTATCGCGTAGACCGCGGTGAGGAAGAGCAGCGTCTGCCAGGCGCGCCGGTCCGGCGCCCGCAGCGGTCTCGCGATCGGCAGCAGGACGAGCGCCAGAACCAAGCCGGGGGTCAGGTAGCGCGTGTTGGTGAAGAAGCCGGTCGGCGATCCCTCCTGCCCGGCCGCGGTGAGCGGCGTGAAGATGTAGACGACCGCGGTGGCCAGCGCCGCCACGGCGATCACGCGCAGGATCACGTTGCGGGAGCGGAAGGCAAGATAGACGGCCGCCGACACGGCGACGATCAGGATCAGCGGCCAGAGCGGGCCAAACGCGTTGTCGAGCTGAGGGAAGAACCACTTGCGGTAGATCGTCGGCTCGGTCAGGTAATGCGCGACGGCGAAGCGCGGCCGCGGGTCGAGCGGCAGCTGGTCGGGGCGCGGCAGGTGCAGCGGGCCGAAGCCGATCTGGGGGATCGGGTTGCCGCCGGTCTTGATCGCCGCCCGCACGTACCAGTAACCGCCGACGACGAAGGCCGAGAGGCCGAGCACCCAGGCCGTGGTCAGGCGCCGGCCGCGACCGCTGAAGACGATCACGCCGAGCGTGATCGCGGCCACCGGGATCAGGAAGGTGAGCTTGACCGAGGCGGCGAGCCCGGCGGCGATGCCGGCGATCACGAGCGGCCCTTTGTCGAGCAGGGGGGCGTCCCGCTCGGGCGCGTCCTGCACCGCCCCCGCATCGGGCGCGCGGCGCTGGTGGGCGTTGATCAGGAAGGCGGCGAAGGCGATCAGGAAGGCGAGGCCCATGATGTCGTTGCGGCCCTCGCCGGGCTGCGTCTCGATCATCACCCCGGCGTCGAGCACGATCGCCGCCGCGACCAGCGTCGCCGGCCCGACCTTGTAGGGGCGGCCGACGCACCAGGCGGCGAGCAGGGCG
Source organism: uncultured Solirubrobacterales bacterium (assembly GCA_963712595.1). Lineage (GTDB taxonomy): Bacteria > Actinomycetota > Thermoleophilia > Solirubrobacterales > 70-9 > VRUE01. Next base: position 359,139 of record CAVQIM010000004.1, on the reverse strand, counting down.
ATCGCCAGCCAGACGAGGTTGATCAGCGGCGAGAGCCAGTCGGTCTTGAAGAGGACGATCGCGCTGCCGTGGACCAGCTCCGAGCTCTGCGGGTAGAACCAGGCGGCGAGCCGCAGCGGGTCGGTGAAGTGCAGGTGCACGATCGAGTGTTCCTGCGCGAAGCGGGCCGCGAAGGGCATGTGGTACCAGGTGGTGTCGCCGCCGAACATGCCCTGGTCGAGGCTGAGCTGCGAGGGGAAAGTCCACTCGGCGACGGTGAAGGAGGCGACGCCAAGCGCGATCAGCAGGGCGACCGTCTGCACCCGGGGCGCGCTCACCTCGTGGCCGTTGCGGGGCGCGTAGCGCCAGCCGAGCAGCGCCGCCAATAGGCCGATCCCGATGCAGACGAGGATGATCCAGCCGGTGTACAGGAGGCTGAGCGTGCCCAGCAGCTCCAGCGAGACGACCAGCAGCGCCACCGCGATCGTGGCGTCGGCGAGCCGCGCCAGGGCGCCCGAGAACTCGGGCACGATCCAGCGCCGCAGCCAGTAGCCGCCGAGCCCGACCGAGCTGACGATGCCGATCACGGCAAGGCAGGCGCCGATGTAGGAGCCGAGAGAGGGGGTCACCGGCGCGGGATGCTATTCGCCGCGCCGGGCGTGCGGGGCTAGGAGGCGGCTGCCGGGATGCGACAGGAGACCCCGGTGCCGGCGAGGCCGCAGTAGCCGTTCGGCACCTTTTGCAGGTACTGCTGGTGGTAGTCCTCGGCGTAGTAGAAGGGGCCCGCCGGCTCGACCTCGGTCGTGACCGGATCGTGACCGGCGGCGCGCAGCGCCTCGTCGTAGGTGCGCCGCGCCATCTCGGCCGTCCCCTTCTGCGCGTCGTTGACGAAGAAGACGCCCGAGCGGTACTGGGTGCCGACGTCGTTGCCCTGGCGCATGCCCTGGGTCGGGTCGTGCTCCTCGAAGAAGACCTCGAGCAGGCGGGAGTAGGCGATCTTCGCCGGGTCGAAGGCGACGAGCACCGCCTCGGCATGGCCGGTCTTGCCGCTGCAGACCTCCTCGTAGGTCGGGTTCGGCGTGGTCCCGTTCATGTAGCCGACCGCCGTCGCGTAGACGCCGTCGAGGTCCCAGAAGAGTCGCTCCGCGCCCCAGAAGCAGCCGAGGGCGAAGTAGGCGGTCTCGATCCCCTCGGGGAAGGGCGGCTGCAGCGGCGTGCCGAGGACCGCGTGGCGCTCGGGCGGCTCGAAGGCCGGCTCACTGCGCCCGGGCAGCGCGTCCTCGGCGGAGGGCATCTGCGTCTTCTCCGGATTCAGCATCGTCATCAACTTGCCAAGTCGGTTCATCGCGATCTCCTTTGCGGTCCCCACCGACCTTACAGGCGAGGTCGCCCCGGTTTGTGGGGGAGGCGAGGGTGAGGTAGCTTGCGCGCATCGGCTGCCTCGTCGTCCTCTTCGCCCTGATCTCGCCGCGGCTGGCGCTCTTCGCGCTGTGGCTCTTCACCGACCTGCTCAGTCGCGCCTTCGACAGCTGGTTCGTGCCTTTTCTCGGCTTCTTCCTGCTGCCCTGGACGACGCTTGCCTACGCCGCGATGTGGAGCTCCTCGGATCGCGTCAACGGCTTCGAGTGGTTCATCGTCATCCTCGCCTTCGTGATCGACCTCGGCTCCTACGCACAGAGCGGGCGTCGCAGGCAGACCACCTAGGCTCGCCGAACGGCACCTGGGACCGGGGCTAGCCGGAGGCCTCGACCGGAAAGGCGATCCGCACGTGGGCCTTGGAGACGACGATGAAGTCGCGCCTTTCCATGTCACCGCCCATCAAGGACGAGATCTCCACGTTCACCAGTGGGATGAAGTTGATGTCGGCCCGGTTGAGGTTGTCCGAGAAACGGCTGTGGTACCCCTCGGGCGGCAGGGTCACGTCGCCGACGATCTGGTGCCGGTCGGTTTCGAAGTGCACCCGTTCGGTGCGGTGCTGCCCATGCATTCCCGTCACAACGCCACTATCGACACGAACCGTGCCCGCATGAGCAAATAATCGTCCAACGGTGGGCAGGGCATCGGGGTGAGCGATTCGATTTCGCTCCAAGGCTGGGATCCGCTGCCGGGCTACCCGGCCTGGACGACTTCGTCCAGGCCGATCCGGAACCCCTGCCAGCCCCTTGCCGGAGGCCGCCGTGCAGGTGATTCCATCGCGCTTGGAGGCAAATCACCCCTGCCGCCACGAGGGCGATCGAACCTACCCGAATGCGCCGCAGGCTAGCGAAGGCCACCTCTCGGGAGGCTTCTCTTAGCTCTGCTCCACCTTGATCCGCCCGATGCCGGGAACAAATCGCCCGACATGAGCGGCGTAGGCGGCATAGACGCCGGGATGTGCCTCGAGCAAGTACGGCTCCTCGACTATCCGAACCTGGAGCTCGAGGGCAAGCACCAGCACGGCAAGCCCGGCGAATGCAATCCAGCTGGGCACAAGCAGTGCAATGCCCAGTGCGGTTGGGAAGACCGCGGAGAAGATCGGGTTGCGAACAAGCGCGAAGGGCCCGCTCGTCACTAGCGCCGTGCGCTCTCCTTGGTCGACACCGACGCGCCAGCTTGCTCCCATCGCAAGCTGGGCGTAGAAGGTCATTGCGATTCCAACAGCAGCCAGCCCGAGCCCCCCAATCTGGATGGCTTCCGTGTCGAGCTCGGCGATCGGCTCGACCACGCCGAGCAGTACGAGTAGCGGCGCCGCGGCGCCAATCAGAAGGGCGACCGTAAAGCCGACTCCGGCGATCCACTCCGTCGAGCCGGGGCGGCCACCAAGGCCGTGAACCCCGGTCGAGCCAGTGCGACGTACTTGGATCAGGACGCGAACGCCGACTACGAGGCCCAGGTACACGGCATAGAGAATGAGGGCGAGCACTGCCGTCGACAGCCCCCCCAGGCTCATGCAACCGCCTCCTGAGCAGCGACCGCGGCCAGCAGCAGACGGCCACGCTCGGTTAGTTCGTAGATCACCATCTTTCCCTCGCGTCGCGAGTGGGCGAGAGCGGCGACCTTGAGCTGGCGCGCGTGGTGGGAGACGAGCTGCTCATCGCGCCCGACGATCCAGGCAAGGTCGCAAACGCACGCGGACCCGCCAGCTTTCAGCGCGAGTGCGATAGCGAGGCGAGTCGGATCGCCGAGCGCCTTGGCCCCGGCCGCCCACAGCTCCAGCCTCTTTCTATCCGGAAGCTTCTCGCGTACGTGCTCGGCCTTGGGGAGATCGAGGCAAAGCAGATCGCACGTATCTGCGTTACGGACCATGCCAGCATTCTACAACATTCGTATGTATATATGAATGTTTGACCGTGCCCCGGCAACCCAGGGGCGGCTTGAGGGCGCCGCGGCTCACCAGGCATTCTGACCTCGGCAAGAGGTCCGCTACGATTCGCGCTGGGAAGCGTTAGCCAGGCGAAGGGGGGCGAAACACGTGGATTCACGACGTTTGCGAGGCGGGCAGCTCCGGGGAATGTACGTTTGCGTCGTGGCGTCGATCGCGGCTTTGGCGCTTTTGGCCGTGCCCGTTTACGCGAACGCGGCCTCGCCGGTGCTCGAATACGTTGCCCCGGGCAACGGCTTCCCGATCGGCTTTACGGCCAGTGGTGGGGAGGTGACCGCTGAGCTAGCTGGCTTCGACACGGTCGTGCACTGCACCGGGTCTCATGGCGGCGGTGAAATCATCGGACCGCGCTCGACCGTTTCGAGCTACTCCTTCACGGGATGCGAAACGCAGGGTGGTACCAAAGGTGGCCAGGATTGCGAATCCGAAGGCGCCGCCAACGCGAAAGAAATCACTGCCGAGGCGATCGAAGCCGACCTCGTGTACATCGACCAGGCAAAACACGAAGTCGGCATGCTCCTCAACCCCGACGGCGGCGTCTACATGGACTTCAAATGCGGGGGCGAACTCGTCGAAGCAAGCGGCCCCTTCCTTTCTCCCGTCGGTCCGATCAACAAAGAGTCCACGTCCTTCACGGCGACGCTCAGCAGATCGGGCGCCGCCCAGACCCCCAACGAATACGAAAACGCGATTGGCGAAAAGCGCCTGGCGATCCCGAAGGGCAAAAGGGGAGCCAACCCATTGGCGACGACCGGAGTGGAACTGGCCTTCACGATCCAGACGGCCGTGCCGCTTCAGATCAAGGCCGTCACCGCGGCTGAAATCGAAGCCAAGCAGCGTGAGGAAGAGGCTGCGGCGGCAAAGAAGCGTCAAGACGAGGAAGCCGCTACGGCGACGACGATCAAGAAGCGCCAGGAAGAAGAAGTCAAGATAGAACGGCTCAGGCGCACCCTGCTGTCCAGCACGCTCAAGCAGTGCCGGAAAGCCCCGTCAAAACACAAGCGCGTGCGGTGCGAAAAGCGGGCCAAGAAGAAGTACGGCAGCGCAAAATCGCTCTGAACTCATCGGGGCGCCCGGATCAGGCGTGCTTCACAAGTGCCTTTGGGGAAAGCCGTGCATCACTCCTGCATCAGGGCATCGGTGTCGTGGGCAACCGCTCCCACCGCATAGCGCAGAACCGTCGTTTCGCCTTCTTCCACCGATGAGATCTGCCTGAGCCTCACCGCCTCACCGCCGGAGCGCTCGAAAAGGCGGACGCCCTCGCCGACGAGAACCGGGGCAACGTGGACGATGATCTCGTCCAGGAGTCCGGCCTCGAGGCATTGACGAGCGACGTTCGCGCCGAGGATGACCACGTCGGCGCCGGCCGCCGCATCCCGAGCAATAGCTACGGCCTCCTCGACCGGGGCGTTCAGAACCTGGCCGGTGACGCCCTTGACGACAGGCGGCTCCGCAGGTGGATCGTGCCTGAGCACGAAGAAGGGGCCGCGAAACGCGCCTCCGTAGAACCCCGGTTGCAGCCGGCCCTCGACGTCCTGCGTGCGCCTGCCGACCAGCAACGCTCCCGTCGATCTCACAACCTCCTGCGCCGTCCGGCCGGAACCGCCGTCGACCCCAAAGACCCAGCGCATGTCGTCGTCGGCACCCGCGATGAAGCCGTCGAGGCTCATCATCGTGTGCCAGAGCACCTTGCCCATTTCAAACGCCTTTCTACCTGGTGCTCATCTCGTGCCCGCTCCCCACGGCCATGCGGGGCGGGCACAGAAGCGCGAATCTGCGGTCGAACATCGGGGCGCCCGGATTCGAACCGGGGACCTCGGCCACCCAAAGGCCGCGCGCTACCAGGCTGCGCCACGCCCCGCTGGAGCCCAGTGTAGAGCGGGGCGAGACGCCGGGCCGGGCTCCCCGCCAGGCAACCGCTAGGTTTCGCGGCGATGGCCGACGTGCGCCCGCTCAACGCCCTTCACTACGACCTCGACCGGGTCGGACCGCTGCAGGACGTCGTCGCTCCTCCCTATGACGTGATCGACGCGGCCCAGCGCCAGGAGCTGCTGGCGCGCTCGCCCTACAACGCGGTCGGGATCGACCTGCCCAAGCCCTACGGCGAGACGGGACCGCAGGCCGCCGGCGAGGGAAACCCGTACGCGCGGGCCGCAGAGATGATCGAGGCCTGGCTCGGCGACGGCGCCCTGGTGCGCGACGAGGAGCCGACGATCTGGGCGATGGAGCAGGAGTACACCGGCCCCGACGGCTCGGCGCACGTCCGCCACGGCATCCTCGCCCGCGTCCGGGTCGAGGACTTCGACACCGGCACGATCCTCCCCCACGAGCGCACCCTGCCCGGCCCCAAGCAGGACCGGCTGGAGCTGATGCGAGCGACCCGCTGCAACCTCTCGCCGATCTTCTCGCTCAGCACCGTGGACCCCTGGCCGGCCGTCGCCGATGCGACGCGCGCCACGGAGCCCTTGGGCGAGGCGACGGATCCCTCCGGTGCCGTGACCCGGGTCTGGCGCCTGACCGGGCTCGGCGACGCCGTCACCGAGCTGCTCGCCGACGCCCAGCTGCTGATCGCCGACGGCCACCATCGCTACGAGACGGCGATCGCCTACCGCGACGAGGTGGGCGGCGAGGGGGATCACAACTACACGCTGATGGCGCTGACCGGGCTCGACGACCCCGGCCTCAGCGTCTTCCCCACCCACCGCCTGCTCTCGGGCTTCGCCGAGGACCCGGAGCGCCAGCGCCGCCTCGGCGAGGGGCTGCGCGAGATCTTCGACGTGACCGAGGTCGAGGCCGACGGGCTCGACCCGCGCGGCGAGGAGGGCGTCGGCGTCTTCGGCCTCTACGACTCCCACCACAAGCGCGGCTTCCGCCTCGAGCTGAAGGACACAGCGGAGCTCGATCGCTTGCTCGAGGGGCAGCCCGAGGCCTACCGGCGCCTCGACGCGGCGATCCTCGAGACCCTGGTGCTGAAGGGGATCGCCGGGCTGAGCGAGGACGACATCCTCGCCAAGCGCGGGCTCGGCTACGCCAAGAGCGTCGAGGACTCGCTGCGACTGCTAGATCAGGGCGCCTACGACGTCGCCTTCATCCTGCGCCCGATCCCGGTCGACCAGGTGCGGGCGATCTGCGAGAGCGACGCCAACATGCCGCCCAAGTCGACCTACTTCTACCCCAAGGTGCTGACCGGCCTGGTCTTCAACCCGCTGGCGTAGTCGGCGCGGCGTAGGATCGGGCCGTGGTCAAGATCTATACGAAGAAGGGCGACGACGGCACGACCTCGCTCTGGTACGGCGGCCGCGTGCCCAAGCACCACGGCCGCACCGAGGCATACGGAACGCTCGACGAGGCCTGCTCGCAACTGGGGGTCGCCCGCGCCCTCTGCGACGCCGGCGAGGCGGAGCTGGCCGCCGACATCCTGCGACTGCAGGACGACCTCTTCATCGCCGGCGCCGAGCTGGCGACCGCGCCGGAGGCGGCGGAGCGCCTCGAAGACGGCATCAGCCGCGTCACCGAGGCGATGGTCGAGGAACTGGAGGAGCGGATCGACCGCTACATGCGCGAGGTCGAGCTGCCGCCGCAGTTCGTGATCCCGGGGGGCAACCTGCTCTCCGCCCAGCTCGACGTAGCCCGCAGCGTGATCCGCCGTGCCGAGCGCTGCATCACCGTCCTCGCCGACGAGGGCGAGCTGGCGAGCGAGACGGTGATCCACTTTGTCAACCGCGCCTCCGACCTCGCCTACGCGATGGCCCGCTTCGCCGACGTCGACGACCCGGCGCTGTTCGAGGGCCGGCGCAGGGCCTAGCCGGATGAGGGTCGTCGCCCGGCGTCAGCAGGGATTCGCCCACGAGGTGGAGATCGAAGGCGGGCACACGGTGCTAGTCGACGAGCCCGTCGAGGCGGGTGGCAGCGACAGCGGGCCCTCCCCCACCCGGCTCGTCGCCGCCGGCCTCGCCAGCTGCGTCGCGGTGACGATCGAGATGTACGCGGAGCGCAAGGGCTGGGACGTCGGCCCGGTCGAGGTCGACGTGGACGTCGAGTACCGCGACTTCGCGCCGCGCTCCTTCGCAGTCACCCTGCACCTGCCGGCGGAGCTGAGCGACGAGCAGCGCGAGCGCCTCCTCGTCATCGCCCACAAGTGCCCGGTGCACAGGGTGTTGGCCGGCGAGACGCCGGTGACCATCTCCGACACGGTCGAGCCGCTCTGATGGACCTTGGTCTGGGCGGGCGCAGCTGCGTCGTCACCGGCGCCAGCCGGGGGATCGGGCTTGAGACCGCCCGCCTGCTCTGCGCCGAGGGCGCCAACGTGCTCCTGGTCGCCCGTGACGAGGAGCGGCTCCGCGCTGCCGCGGAGCAGGCAAGCGCCGGCGGCGGGATGGCCGCGACCCTCAGTCTCGACGTGACCGCCGGCGACGCCGGCGAGCGGATGCTGGCGGCAGCGAACGAGCGCTTCGGCGCCCTCGACGTGCTCGTCAACAACGCCGGCACGGCGAAGTGGCGCGACCTCGACCAGGTGCCAGACGAGGATTGGCGCGCCCAGTACGAGCTCAACGTGATGGCGCCATTGCGGGCGATGCGCGCCGCTGCGCCGGCGATGGCCGAGCGCGGCTGGGGCCGCATCGTCAACGTCTGCTCGACCGCCGGCAAGCGGCCCTCGGCGGCGATGCCCGAGTACTCGGTGGCAAAGGCGGCGGAGCTCTCGCTCTCGCGCCTCTTCGCCGATCGCTACGCGAAGAGCGGCGTCCTCGTCAACGCGATCTGCCCCGGCCCGGTGGAATCGGAGATGTGGATGGAGCCCGGCGGCCTGCTCGACCAGTCCCACGCGATGTCCGGGGCGGCGAGCCGCGAGGAGGCGCTGGAGGCCGCCGGCGCCAAGCGCCCGATCGGCCGCCTCGCCGAGGCCGAAGAGATCGCCGCGGCGATCGCCTTCCTCTGCTCCGAGCGCGCCTCCTACGTCAGCGGCGCCGCCTGGTCCGTGGATGGCGGCACGGTTCAGGTGATCATCTGAGCGCCGTTGCGCCTTTTACGTCTATATGACGGAAAAGGCGCCCCAGACGATCGACGCGGCCGTGCTGCTGCCGCTCTACGGCTGGCCCGAGGACCGACCGGGTCTGGTCTTCACCGAGCGGCGGGCCGACATGCGCCGCCACGCGGGCGAGATCTCGTTCCCAGGCGGTCGCCGCGACCCCGGCGACGCCGATCTGAGCGCAACGGCGCTGCGCGAGGCGCAGGAGGAGATCGGTCTGGACCCCGCGGTCGTAGACCTCGGCGAGAGCCTGCCGCCGACCAACACTTTCGTAACCGGCTACCGCATCCACCCGTTCGTGGGCCACATCCCGCACCCGATCGACCTTTCGCTGGAGCCAAACCCGGCCGAGGTCGAGACGGTGCTGACGTTCTCGCTGGAGGCACTCCGCGAGAGCTACGAAATCCGCCGCCTGATCCGCCGTGGCGTGCCCATCCACACCCCGACGTACGAGATAGAAGGCCACTTGATCTGGGGGGCGACCGCTCGAATCCTCGGCGACCTGCTTTCCCCCCGCTCCGTCTGAGGCGGCGAGATCAAGCCTGACTAGGACGCAGGGAGCGTGGCGTGCTCTTGCACGCGAGCGACCGAGGACGCCGCCAGGCGCCGGCCTCGCCGCCTCAGACGTCCTTCTCTACTGGGACTCCGACCAAGTTCCCCCACTCCGTCCAGGAGCCGTCGTAGTTCTTGACGTCGTCCTGACCCAACAGCTCGTGCAAGACGAACCAAGTGTGGGCGGAGCGCTCGCCGATCCGGCAGTAGGCGATCACCGGATGGTCTCCGTCGATCACTCCCTTGGAGGTGTACAGCTCGCGCAGCTCGTCGGCCGATTTGAAGGTGCCGTCCTCGTTCACCGCCTGCGCCCAGGGGACCGAGGCGGCGCCGGGGATGTGGCCGGCGCGCTGCGCCCCCTCCTGCTCGTAGCCGGGCATCGCGATCAGCTCGCCCGAGAACTCCTGCGGGCTGCGCACGTCGACCAGGCTGGTGGAGGAGTCGAGCGCGAAGAGGACTTCTTCGCGATAGGCGCGGATCGAATCGTCCCCCGGCTGCGCGTCGAAGTTGACCGACGGATAGTCCGGGACCTCGGTGCTGGTCTCGCGCCCCTCGGCGATCCACTTCTCGCGCGGCCCGTTGACCAGCCTCACCTCGTCGTGGCCGTAGTAGCGGAAGTACCAGTAGGTGTAGGCGGCGAACCAGTTGTTGCGATCGCCGTAGAGGACGACGGTGTGGTCGTTGGAGATGCCGCGGCTGCCCATCAGGGCGCCGAAGTCCTGGGGCCCGAGGAAGTCGCGCTTGACCTGGTCCTGCAGGTCGGCGCGCCAATCGAACCCGATCGCGCCCGGGATGTGCGCCTCGGCATAGAGAGCGGGGTTCTCGTCGACCTCGACGATGCGGATCGAGTCGTCGTCGAGGTGCTCGGCGACCCAATCGGTCTCGACAAGGACGTCCTTCGCGTAGCTCATCCGCCACCTCCTCGGCCGAAATCGGTTAATCCCTATCCGAGTCTAGACATAGCGCTCCGCCGGCCCAGCAGGCCGCTGGCTGAGCACGTTCGCGGTCGCGACGAGCATCGAGGAGACCCACGTCGAGGGGTCGCTCGGATCCGTCGCGACAACTTCGGCCGGGATACGCCAGGTCTCCGTCGCCGCACGCACCGCCTGCACGCCCCGGGCGAGATCGTCCGCCGGAACCGAGCCCGCGGCCTCGTAGACGAAGCCCCGCACCGGAGTGTCGACCAGCTTTTCGAGCAGGCGCTCGAGGCGCGGGCCATGGATGGCGGCAACGGCAGCCGAGTCGCCCTGCGCCGAGCCGAGCAGCCAGTGCACGACCGCGACGTCGCCGACCAGGTCGAGCAAGGTGCCGGGCATCGCGGGATCGGCAAGCGCGGGCTCGATCCCGGCCGCTTCGATCGGCCCCGTCGCCTCTTCGCGACGGGTGGTCCCGCGCACCGCCCAGCCCTCGTCTAGCAGCCCCTCCCCCAGCAGCCGCCCACGGCAGCCGCAACCGACGATCAGAGCTCGTGCCATCGGCGGCTCAGTCTAGGAGCCTGACCACTGCCTGCAAGGCGGTCCGCCGCTCAGTGACGCTGGCCGGTCTCGCCGGTGGCGCGATCGGTCGCGTAGTTGGCCGCTTCGTCGGTGAGGATCGCGACCGCGCGCAGGGCCGTTCCCCGCGCCGACTTGGGCAGGGCGACCGGGACCGAGAAGTGACCGCGGCGGACCTCCCTGTGGCCTTTCAGCGCGACGACGCGGCGGGCAATCAGGCGCCCCTGGCGAAGCGCCTGCACCGTGACGACGAGGAGCGGCGCGCCGCCGGGCTTGCGGACCCGGCCGCCCACCACGACGCGGCCGTTGGGCTTGGAACGCACGGTCAGGTGCGACGCCAACCGCACCAGCCCGCTCGGGCGGATCCTTGCCTTACCGCTGCGCACGACGGCGCCACGGCGGTCGCGCACGGTGAAGGCAACGCCTTCGCCGAGATCGCTCCACGACACCGGTCGCAGCTGCAGCCGCTGGCCGGCACCAACCGCCAGCGGCGCCAGCTCGGCGGTCTGCGGACCGCTGGCGCCGCTGGCGCCGAGGGTGACGGCGGCCTTCGTCGGCGGTCCGTCGTGGCGCAGCTCGACCGTCCCGCCGCCGTCGGTGAGGGTGAGGGTGTCGGCGCGACCGCCGCCCACTGCCAGGAAGACGTCCGCCGAGCGCGTCGGATCGGCGGACCGGGCAGCGGAGGAACCGGCGCCTCGACCCATCCGCGAGATCAATGACAGCGTCGCTGCGTCCTTGTCGCCACCACTGGCGAAGCCGATCCGCGGCGAGCCCGAGGTCAGCGTCAGCGTGTCGCTCTGGCCGCGCGCCGTGTGGGCGCCTTCGACGCCGGCGGCGACCCCGTCGCCCAGCGCCGACTCCGTGTAGCGGCCGCTCGCCGCGCCGCGCAGCGTCAGCGTCGCCGGCCGCCCATGCGGCAGCCGGTAGCTGACGTCCGGCTCGATCCCGCTCGGGACGATCAGGGCGCTCGCACCGCCGCCCGGCTTCGTCGTCCCGTCGCCGCGCAGCGCCTCCTCGCCGCCGATGCGTATCGAGCTGACGGTCGGCGCCTTGGACGGGCCGCCCCCCGCGCTCTTGGCGATCGGGCCGAAGACGATCAGCGAGCGCCACTTGTTCGGCATCGAGGCATTGCTCGGCGGCAGGGCGCTGTAGACGTTGATCGACGACATGTCCCCGCTCCACCAATCTCCGTCAGCCGGGCTGAAGATCCCCCCGTTCCAGGTATTGCCGCGAATCCTGATCGCGCTCCGGGCGAGCGCCCCTTCGCGCGCCCTCCCATCCACCTCCTCGATCGTGGAGTAGGGAGTGTTGGGGTTGTAGGTGAGGATGTCGAAGCCGTCGAGCACCGTGTGAACGGCGTAGGCGACGGCCGCGTGCCCCTCGTCGCCGTGGCGCATTGTCACGTGCATCGATCCGTGCGCCCGGATCCCCTCTTCAAGACTGGCGCGAAGCGCCGCTGCATTGCCGGCCCCATTCAGCCCAGAGGTGAAAGCCAGCCAATCGGGGTCCCATTGGGAGACCTGCCAGCGCACCACCTGATCCTTGAGCCGGCTGCCTTCGCTGAAGTCCGAGATCTGCCAGGCACGGCTGGCTCCGGCCTGGTAGTCGCTGGCCCGCTCGCCGCCCTGGTCGAAGCGGCGCGCCATCGTCGCGTAGCCAAAGCAGAGCCCCCTGTTTTCCCCCAGTTCGTCCTGGAGGACGTGCCAGAAGAGGACCGCAAAGGGATCGCGAAAGCAGCCGAAAGGGGTGCATGCGTCAGCGTCGTCGTTGCCGAAAGCACGGATGAAATCCGACCAGGAGTAGTCGCTGGCGCCCCCGATCTCTTCGTTGGAGTGCACGAGTCCAGCCGTGTTGCGCATTTCGCGGACGTCGAGGCTGGAGCTCTTCGCCAGCACCGGGTGACTAGGTTCGTCGCGGGCGACGGCGGCGATCGGGCCGCTGGCGGACATTGGGTCCAGCTCCACGGTGCGCGTTGCCGCCTCACCACCCCCGCCGGGATCGCTGCCGACGACCGGCAGCACGTCGCCGACCCCGTCCTGGAAGTACAGCGAGCAGCCGCGTGGGAAGGACCCCGACAGCGAAACCCGCTCACCGGCCTGGATCGGGCGGGCACGGGCCAAAGACGTCGGCGCTACGGCGTCGATGCTGACCGGCTCGGCGAAGACGTGCAGCTTGACCGTGGCCTCGGAGGCCCCGGAGAGGGGCTTGAACCTCAGCTGGATCTCACTGTCGCCGCGGACGCCCGCATCTTGGCCGAGGGTGAACCCGACCTCGTAGCGACCGTCGCCGCCGGACTCGACCAGGTTGCTCTGGCTGAGGATCTTCACCGGGCCCGAGAGGACGGTGGGAAGCACCAGCACGGTGCCTTTGAAGCCGCCGCGGACCGTCAGCCCACGCCGGGTTTCGACCCCGCCGCAGCCGGGCACGGCGATCGCCCGCTGCACCTGTGCGAAGTCGTCGTCGATGACCAGCGCCGGTTCGAGCTGCACCGTCAGCGTCACCGGGCCACCGATGACGGTGCCGGCAGAGGGAGGCGCCCCGGCAGCCGCCGAGACCATGACCTGGCGTTCGCCGAGGGCAGGCGCGGAGGCGGTGACCCGGAGTGCGCCGGGCGCGGTGCCCCCAATCGGATTCGGTTCCACCGCGGCGGCGGCAATCCCGGCCGGTAGCGAAGCCACCGTGAGCGGAACCGGCCCGCTTGAGCCGTTGGAGCGGATTACCTTGATCGGCACTTTGCCGCTTGCCCCCTCGACCAGGCTCAGCGCCGGGTTGACGAGAGCGAGGCGGAAGGCTGGCGGCGGCGGCGTCACGTCCACCGGCGCTTCGACGTCATCGAGCCAGAGCTGCCCTTCGCCGCTCAGCTCGACGTAGGCGATGTCGGACTGCAAGCGGGTATAGCTGAGTGGCGTCACCTGGCCGGGAGGCAACTCGTAGTCGAAGCGCTGCAGGACTTCGGTGTTCTTTCCCAGCAGCCGGACGCTCAGGGGCTGCGGGCCGCCGTAGCCGACGCGAGGCTGCGACATGACCTTGAAGCTGACCCCATGGCGCCAGTAGTCGAACTGGAAGGCCTCGTCGAAGCCCTTGTCGAACTCTGGCAGGCCGCAGGTGAGGTAGCCCGAGCGACCGCTGATGCCGCCGTCGACCACCCTCAGCGTCCCTTCGTTTTCGGGACCGCCGGTGCAGAAGCTGTTGATGCCTTCGCCAGGAGGGATGTTGGGCCGGTTGATGCCGAAGGCGTAGGGGTGGGCGAAGTGGACGCCGAGGCCCGCGTACTGCTCGGTCACCTTGGTTTCGGGGCTGAGATCGTCGAAGCCGATCTGGGTCGGCGGAGGATCGGCGTGCACCGCCGCCGGGATCGCGAGCAGGGCTAGGGCGGAAAACGCAAGGGCGAGGAGGGTGCGCAAAGCCGTCACCTCCTCCTGCCTTTCTTGGCGAGAATGGTGAAGGCCAGTGGGTTCGCCGCCGTGGCGGTGCGACCGTCCGCAGCCGTGGCGCTCAGCGTCAGCCGGTAGGTCCCCGGCGCCAGCGCCTTGCCGCTGCCGGTTCGCCCGGAGAGGGGAATCGAGCTCTGCCCCGCCCCGAGCGACGCGGTCGCGGTTCCAGCCGCTCGGTAGGCAGTGCAGCGCGGACCGCGGCGAGCCGCGGGGGAGCAGCTGCGGCCGCTGCCGCGGCCAGGCAGCGCCCGCTCGAAGCGAAGCGTCAGCGCCGCCGCGTCGCTCGCCGTGAGGCTGAGCGTCGCCGCCCGAGCGCCCCGCCGCGCGACCGCAAAGCGCTTCCGGGAGAGGTGGGCGCCTTTCAAGGTCAACGGCGCTCGCACCGGGTCCCCCCCGCCGGCGCCGCTTCCGTCATCGCTCCCCGAGACGGTCACGGCCCGGGCCGCAGTCGCGCTGAGCCCGTCCTCGTCGGTGACGATCGCGGTCACCGTGAAGGTGCCCTCGCGGGCGTATTCGTGGATCGCGGCGACGCCCGTCGTCTCGGCGCTGCCGTCGCCGAAGCCGATTCGCACGGCGGCGATTTCGTTGTCGGGGTCGGAGGAAGCAGAGGCGTCCGCGCGCACGCGGTGGCCTTCGACGCTGACCTGCAGATCGGCGAGCGGCGGCACGGCGTTCCCCCGGTCACGCAGAAAGACGTCGCTCGCGGCACCGTTCGCGTCGGCGCCGGGGACGAGGTTTTCCGCACCGGAGTGGAAGACCACGTAGCGAGCGCCGCCGGGGCTGAAGGAGATCCCGTCGGTATGCCCGTTGCCCCCTTCACCGGCGCTGGAGAGGTCGACGCGATTGGTGAACCCTCCGCAGCGGTCGCGCAGCACGGCCGCCCGCCATCCTCCCGCCGGGACCAGCAGGTTGTTAGAGAGCTCGATCATCCCGACCAAGCAGCCGTCGTCGGAGAGAGCAGGCACCCGTTCGAGCACCCCGCCCTGGGCGCTGCCGTTGGAGAGGCTCGCGAATTCGGTCGAGCCGGCGCAGCGGTCACGCACGAAGACCTTCACCGCTTTCGAGCCGTCGTCGCCGAACACCAGGTTGCTGGCGGTCGAGTCGAAGGCGATCTGGCAGCCGTCGGCGCTGATCGAAGAGAGTGCCGAGTCGGAGTTCGCTTCGCCCCCGGCCGAGGTGACGCTCACCCGCGCGATCTGGTTGGCCGCCGTGTCCCGCACGAAAACGTCGGAGTGACCACCGTCGCCGCTGACGAGGTCGTTGGCGGTGCTGGTGAAGGTGACGAACGCCCCGCCTGCACTGGCCGCGCCGGCCCGGGCGTCTCCACCGGGGTCGGCGCCATCGGTGCGGGCGCTGACCCGAGTCAGGGCACCGGTCGAGAGCCGGTACATGAAGACGTCGACCTTCGCCCCGTCGCCGGACACCAGGTTGCTGGCGCCGCTGGTGAAGACCACGACCGAGCCGTCGGAGCTGAGCCGCGGTTCGCTGGAGTTGTCGTTGCCTCCGTTTGCGCTGCCAAGGGCGTTGCTGATCCGCTGCAGGGCGCCGCTGGTGCGGTCGTAGAGATAGACGTTCCCCAGGCCGCCGGTGGCGCCCGGAACGAGGTTCGTCGCGGAGCTGGAGAAGGCGATCCAGCGTCCGTCGCCGCTGATCGAGGCCTGCGAGGAAGCACCGTCGCCCTCGGCTCCCCCCGCGCTGACGGAGATCCGCTTCGTCGTGACGTTCCTGCGATCCCGCAGGAAAACGTCGCTGAGGCTGTTCTGGTCGCCGGGGACGAGATTGTCCGCGGCCGACTCGAAAGCCACCCAGCGCCCACTGGCGCTGACCGCCGGGCTCTGGCTGGTCATGTTGGCCTGAACGCCGGTCGAGCTGAGGTCGACCCGCACGGTCGCCGGAGCGGCCGCGCTCGCGGTCGCAACCGGGGTGAGAACGCAAGCAGCGCCCAGAGAGAGCAGCAGGCGACGAGCAGCCTCCAGACGGCCGCCGGCGCCTCCTGATTCGCGGAGCTCAGCACCGCCCATTACTCCAATATATTGGTCTAATATCCCCTTTGCCTGCTCACTCGCAGGCGCAGGGGACTACATCGCCTCGAAGCGCCTGCGGCGACGCAAGCGTTCGAGCTCCTCCGCCGCAACCTCCTCGCGCAGCTCCTGCTCGCTGCGCTCTTCGACCCCGCGCCGTCGCCGCATTTCGTTCTGCGCCTCGAGCATCTGCTGCACGTCGTCGATTTCGTTCTGCGCCTCGAGTTCGGGCGAGCGGGTCGGCTTCCAATCGACCAGGTCGGCGCTGCTGCCCGGGTAGTAGTGCCCGATCAGCACCAGCACGCCGACGATCAGCGCAATCATTCCGATCGTGCCAAGGACGAAGCCCACGCCGCAAGGATACGCCGACCCCTCCGGTCGACTTAAATCCCGAACGTGACAGAGGCTTATGTAGTCGACGCGGTCCGGACCCCGATGGGCGCCTATCGCGGTGCGCTCTCGGGGGTGCGGCCGGACGACCTCGCCGCCCACACGATCTCCGCCGTGGTCGGGCGTAGCGGCGTCGACTCGGAGCGGATCACCGACGTCTACTTCGGTGCTGCCAACCAATCGGGCGAGGACAACCGCGACGTGGCGAGGATGGCGACCCTGCTCGCCGGCCTGCCGGCGAGCGTGCCCGGGGCGACCGTGAACCGACTCTGCGCCTCCGGCCTGGAGGCGGTCAACGCCGCCGCGCGGGCGGTGAAGCTCGGCGAGGGCCACTTCTACCTCGCCGGCGGGGTCGAGTCGATGAGCAGGGCGCCCTGGGTCGTCGGCAAGCCCGAGCGCGGCCTGCCACGTGGCCCGCAGACGATGCACGACACCACACTTGGCTGGCGCTTCGTCAACCCGCGCATGGCTGAGCTCGGGCTCTCGACCGAGTCGATGGGCGAGACCGGCGAGAACGTCGCCGAGCGCTACCGGATCAGCCGCGAGGACCAGGACGCCTTCGGCCTGCGCAGCCACCAGCGGGCGGTCGCCGCGATGGAGGCGGGGGTCTTCGCCGAGGAGATCGTCCCGATCGAGGCCCCGAAGGGGCGCGAGACCGTCACCGTCGAGGTCGACGAGGGACCGCGCGCCGACGCCTCGCTGGAGAAGATGGCCGAGCTCCGCCCCGCCTTCCGCGAGGGCGGCACCGTCACCGCCGGCAACGCCTCGACCCTCAACGACGGCGCCGCCTGCACCCTGATCGCCTCCGAGGCCGGGGCCAAGGAGCTGGGCGCAGAGCCACTTGCCCGCATCGTCTCCTTCGGGGTCGCGGGAGTCGACCCGGCCTACATGGGAATCGGCCCGGCCCTCGCCATCCCCCGCGCCCTCGACGCCGCCGGCCTCACCCTCGACCAGATCGACTTGATCGAGCTGAACGAGGCCTTCGCCTCGCAGGTGCTCGCCTCCGCCCGCGAGCTCGGCATCGACGAGGAGCGCCTCAACGTCAACGGCGGCGCGATCGCCCTCGGCCACCCGCTCGGCTGCACAGGCGCCCGCCTCACCACCACCCTCGTCCGCGAGCTGCGCCGCCGCGGCGCCAAATACGGCGTCGCCACCATGTGCGTAGGCGTAGGCCAGGGCCTAGCCACCGTCTTCGAAACCGTCTAACCCCCCCGGCCCGGATTTCCGGTGCGCCTTATGTGGTCAATGACCACATAAGGCGCACCGGAACGAGGGGATTAGTAGCCTCGCCGGCCTAAATGGTGACCGAGCTGAGAGAGCTGGCTAGCGTGGACGGGCGGATCACGCCCACGGCTGAGGCGAGGGTGCCGCTGAAGGACGACGGGCTCTACCGCGGCGACGGGGCTTTCGAGGTGATCCGGCTCTACGAGGGCAGGCCCTTCGCCCTCGGCGACCACCTCGACAGGCTGCAGCGCTCGGGCGCCGCGATCGAGCTCGAGTTCGACCGGGTGGCGCTGGAAGGCGAGATCGAGGCGCTGCTAGCCGAGCTTGGCGACGCCGACGGGCAGTTGCGGCTGATCGTCACCCGCGGCGGCCACCGGCTGGCGATGACCGAGCCGATCCCGGCACACGCCGAGACGGTGAAGCTCGCCACCGTCACCTACTGCCCGAGCGTGATCCTCAACGGGGTCAAGTCGCTCTCCTACGCGGCGAACATGCAATCGACCCGGCTCGCCCAGGCCCGGGGCGCCGACGAGGCCGTCCTCGTCCAGCCCGACGGCATCGTGCTGGAGCCGCCCACCTCCTCGATCTTCTGGGTCTCCCCACAGGGGTCCCTACGCACGCCGGCTCTCGACAACGGCGTGCTCGAGTCGATCACCCGCGACCGCCTAGTGAAGACCCTGCATGTCGAGGAGGGCGCCTGGCCCGTCGCCGACCTTCGCGCCGCCCACGAGGCCTTCCTCGCCTCGACTACCCGCGAGATCCAGGCCGTAGCCGCAATCGACGGCGTCGAGCTGCCTCAGGCGCCCGGCCCCCGTACCCGCGAAGCGCAAGAGGCGTTCGCGGCCACCCTTGGAAAGGAGCTTTGACTTGGACTTCCAGCTGACCGATGAGCAGCGCCTTATCTCCGAAACGGCGCGGGACTTCGCCGACGGCGTGATCGCGCCGCGCGTCAAAGAGAACGACCGCGCCGCCCGCTTCGATCGCGACCTGGCGAGCAAGCTGGGCGAGGTCGGCTACCTCGGCGCGCCGGTCGCCGAGGAATATGGCGGCCGCGGCCTCGACTACCTCGGCTACGGCCTGATCGTCGAACAGGTCGGCCGCGCCGACTCCTCCGCCCGCACGGTCGTCTCGGTGCAGACCTCGCTGGTCGCCGGCTCGATCGAGAAGTGGGGCACGGAGGAGCAGAAGCAGCGCTGGCTGCCGCGGCTCTGCTCGGGCGAGGCGCTCGGCTGCTTTGGCCTGACCGAGCCCGACACCGGTTCCGACGCCGCCAACCTGCGCACCCGCGCGACCAAGACCGACAGCGGCTGGTCGATCAGCGGCCAGAAGATGTGGATCTCGCTCGCCAACTTCTCCGAGGTGGCGCTGATCTTCGCCCAGACCGACCCCGAGAAGAAGCACAAGGGCCTCGCCTGCTTCCTCGTCCCCTGCGACAGCGAGGGCTTCACCACGCAGGAGATCCACGGCAAGCTCGGCCTGCGCTCCTCCGACACCGGCGAGATCTCGCTCGACTCGGTCGAGGTCGGCGAGGACGCGATGCTGGGCGAGATCGGCGACGGCTTCAAGGTCGCGATGAGCGCCCTCGACAACGGCCGCTACAGCGTCGCCGCCGGCTGCGTCGGCATCTGCGAAGGCTGCGTCGAAGCCTCCGTCGCCTACGCCAAGGAGCGCAAGCAGTTCGGCGTTCCCCTCGCCCGCTTCCAGCTGGTCCAGGAGATGATCGCCGACATGATCCTCAAGCGGGATGCCTCGCGGATGCTGGTCTACCGGGCCGGCGTGCTCAAGGACGAAGGCAAGCCGAACACGACCGAGACCTCGGTGGCGAAGCTTTACGCGACCGAGTCGGCAGTGGAATGCGCCAACCTGGCGATCCAGGTCCACGGCGGCGCCGGCTACGTCGACGACTACCCGGTCGAGCGCTACCTGCGCGACGCCCGCGTCACCACTCTCTACGAGGGCACCTCGCAGATCCAGAAGATGATCATCGGCCGCGCCGCGACCGGGATCAACGCGATGACCCCGATGGTCGCGGAGTAACCCTTGACCGCGCTGGTCGAGAGCTCGCGCGACGGGCACGTCGCCCTGCTGCGCCTCAACCGCCCGGAGGCGCGCAACGCGCTCTCGCCGGAGATGATGGAGGAGCTCGCCTCCGAGCTCGAGCGGCTCGACCCCGACCCGGAGGTGCGCTGCGCTGTGATCGCCGGCTCCGAGAAGGTCTTCGCCGCCGGCGCCGACATCAAGGCGATGAGCGAGCGCAGCTTCGCCGAGGCGCTGCGCCATCCCGCCGCTGGCTTCTGGCGGCGACTGGCCGCGGTGAAGACCCCGATGGTCGCCGCCGTCTCCGGCTGGGCGCTGGGCGGCGGCTGCGAGCTGGCGCTCGCCTGCGACATGATCGTCGCCTCGGAGACCGCGCAGTTCGGCCAGCCCGAGATCAACCTGGGGATCATCCCCGGCGGCGGCGGGACCCAGCGGCTGGCGCGAGTGCTCGGGAAGCAGCGCGCGATGGAGTACGTCCTCACCGGCCGCCGCTTCGACGCGAGCACCGCGCTCGAGCTGGGCCTCGTCAACAGGGTCGTCCCGGAGGGAGATTGGCTCGAGGAGGCGATGGCCCTGGCCCGCACGATCGCCGAGCAGCCGCCGATCGCCGCCCGCCTCGCCAAGCAGGCCGTGCTCGTCGCCGAGGAGACAGCCCTCGGCGCCGGCCTCGAGAACGAGCGCCGACTCTACGAGCTGGCGATGGCGACCGAGGACCGGGTCGAGGGAATGCGGGCCTTCCTGGAGAAGCGTGAGCCGAAGTTCGAGGGCAAGTGATCGCGGGGCGAGCAAGCGTGCATATCTGGTTCTTCGCGCCGCGAGCGAAGCGAAGCCAGTTGTAATGAAGGTCGAGCGGGTCGGCGTCGTCGGCGCCGGCACGATGGGAGCGGGGATCGCGCAGGTCGCGGCGCTCGGTGGCTACGAGACCCGGCTCCACGATCCAGTCCCAGCGGCGCTCGAAGCGGGCATCGACCGGCTGCACCGAGCCCTGGCCAAGGGGGCGACGAAGGGGCTGTGGAGCGAAGCGGAAGCCGAAACCGCAAGCGACAAAATCGGTGGTGCCGCAAGCCTCACCGATCTCGGCGAATGCGACCTGGTGATCGAGGCGGCGCCCGAGGATCTGGCGCTGAAGCGCGAGCTGTTCGCGGCCCTCGCCGCCGCCTGCGGGCCCGAGGCGATCCTCGCCAGCAACACCTCCTCGCTGCCGGTGACGGCGATCGCCATCGCGACGCCGGGGCGCGAGCGCGTCGTCGGCATGCACTTCTTCAACCCACCGGCGCTGATGAAGCTGGTCGAGGTGGTCGCCACCGCCGAGTCCTCCGCGGAGGCGCTCGATGCCACGACCGAGGTCGGCATCCGAATGGGCCGCACGCCGATCCGCGCCAAGGACAGCCCCGGCTTCATCGCCAACCGATTGGCGCGGCCGTTCACGCTGGAGTCGCTGCGGATGCTCGCCGACGGAGTCGCCGACAGCGAGACGATCGACCGCGTCTGCCGCATCGGCGGCGGCTTCCGCATGGGCCCCTTCGAGCTGATCGACCTGATCGGCCTCGACGTCAACCTCAGCGTCGCCCGCTCCTTCTACGCCCAGGGTGGGGAACCGGAGCGCTGGCGGCCGAGCGAGATCCAGGAACACCTGGTGACGGAAGGCCAGCTCGGTCGCAAGAGCGGCCACGGCTTCTACGAGTACGGCGAGGAGACCCGGCGCGGGCGGGATCCCGATCTCGGTATCGAGGCGCCGAGCCTCGACCCGGCGACGCTGGCGAAGATCGACCCGGCGGCCCCCGCGATCCTCCCTCGCCTCGTCGCCCAGATCGCCAACGAGGCGGCATTCGCGCTCGAAGAGGAGGTCGGCACCCCTGCCGACATGGACACCGCGATGCGACTCGGCTTCAACTGGCCCCGCGGCCCCCTCGAGCTGACCGAGCTGATCGGCGCCGAGCGCGCGGCGGCGATGCTCGAGGAACTGCGCGCGGAGCATGGCGACGCCTACCTCCCGGCACCCCTACTCACCAAGGCGGGCTAGTGGACGATTTCGAGCAAGCGCGCCGCGGTCTCGTCGCCCCGTTCGACCCACCTCGGATCGAGGGCGAGGACGGCCGCACGGTCTGGGAGCTGGAGTCCTACGACTTCCTCGATGGCGAGCCGCCCGCGACGGCCAATCCGAGCCTCTGGCGGCAGGCGCAGCTCTGTCGCATCGCCGGCCTATTCGAGCTGGCCCCGGGCTTCTTCCAGCTGCGTGGCTTCGACCTCTCCAACATGCACGTGATCGAGGGTCGCGAGGGGATCGTCGTGATCGACCCCCTGATCTCGGCCGAGACCGCTGCCGCGGCGCTGGCCCTCTACCGCGAGCACCGCGGCGATCGGCCCGTCACCGGGCTGATCTACACCCACAGCCACGTCGACCATTTCGGCGGCGCCAAGGGCGTCGTCTCCCAGGAGGAGATCGACGCGGGCGACGTCCCCCTCATCGCCCCCGCCGGCTTCCTCCACCACGCGGTCAGCGAGAACGTCTTCGCCGGCACCGCGATGGCGCGCCGCGCCGGCTACATGTACGGGGCGCGGCTCGGGCGCGGCCCCGACGGCCAGATCGGCTCCGGCCTCGGGCAGACGACCTCGCTGGGCACGATCACCCTGATCCCGCCCACCCTCGACATCGTCGAGACCGGCCAGGAGGAGACCGTCGACGGGGTGCGGATGGTCTTCCAGCTGACGCCCGGAACCGAGGCTCCGGCGGAGATGAACATCCACTTCCCCGAGGCCCGCGCCCTCTGCGTCGCCGACAACGCCGCCCGCGCGATGCACAACATCCTCACCCCGCGCGGCGCCCTGGTCCGCGACCCGCGGATCTGGGCGCACTACCTCGACCAGGCGATCGAGCTCTTCGGCGAGGACAGCGAGGTGCTCTTCGCCGGCCACCACTGGCCCTGCTGGGGGAGCGAGCAGATCGTCGACTACCTGGAGAAGCAGCGCGATCTCTACACCTACCTGCACGACCAGACCCTGCGCCTGCTGAACAAGGGCTACACCGGAGCTGAGATCGCCGAGCTGATCGAGCTGCCGCCGGAGCTCGCCAGCGAGTGGCACTGTCGCGAGTACTACGGCTCGATAAGCCACAACACGAAGGCGATCTACCAGCGCTACATGGGCTGGTTCGACGGCAACCCGGCCCACCTCTGGGAGCACCCACCGGTGGAGCAGGCGCGCCGCTACGTCGAGTTCATGGGCGGCGCCGAGGCGGCGCTGGAGAAGGCCCGCGCCTGCTTCGAGGCCGGCGACTACCGCTGGGTTGCCGAGGTGGTCAACCACGTCGTCTTCGCCGAGCCGGAGAACGAGGCAGCGCGCGAGCTGCAGGCCGACGCCCTCGAGCAGCTCGGCTACGGCGCCGAGAACGCGACCTGGCGCAACTTCTTCCTGATGGGCGCGCAGGAGCTGCGAGAGGGCATCGCCGGCACACCGACGACGACCGCCCCGCCGGACGTGCTGGCCAGGCTCACGGTCAGCCAGCTGCTCGACGCGATGGCGATCCGCCTCGACGGACCCCGCGCCGCCGAGCAGCATCTGCGCATCGAGTGGTCGGTGACGGACCCGGACGAGGAGCATGCGATCACGGTTCGCCGCGGCGTCCTCCGCCATCGCCCCGGCAACCACGACCCCGCAGCCGACGCCCGCCTCGTGGTCGAGCGCGAGGCGCTGAACCAGCTCCTGCTCAAAACCGCCGACATCGGCGAGCTCGCGGAGAGCGGCCGCCTCCGCGTCGAGGGCGACGGCGCCAAGCTCGGTGAGCTGCTCGGCCTGCTCGACGAGCCCGACCCGGGCTTCGCCATCGTCACGCCGGATTGACGGCTGATTCCACGACGCCTGTGGGGTGGTTGGGGGAGGAGCATGGTCGTCCTCCAGTCGAATTGACACCTCCGCCCACGGACGCGTCGTCCGGCCGAAGCGATTGGTTCCTCGGTGGTGGCGGACTGACTCCCTGTCGGATCGCCGACCCCTGGCCTGGCTTCCCGCCATCCCCGCCAAAGACCACCCGGAGAAAGGGACCTGCCCCTCAAGGGGCCAGCCGGAACATCAACTCATCCTCGTAGCACCAGCTCCAGTCCTCGCCCGGCTCGACCGAGCGGATCACCGGGTGCCCGGTCTGCCGGAAATGGGCAGTGGCGTGCTTGCCCTCCGAGTTGTCGCAGCAGCCGATGTGGCCGCAGTCCTGGCACATGCGCAGGTGAACCCACTGCATCCCCAGCGCCAGGCACTCCTCGCAGCCGGCGATCTCGGCCGGCGGGTCGAGCACCTGGATCGAGCGAATGTGCGCGCAGGACGAAGCCGTGCCTGCACCTTAGCGACCGGCAGGTCCGTCCCACTCGGAGTCGGGGTGACCGCGGGGGCCCAGGCAGCGCCGAATCCAGGGCGTGGCCGAAGCACGTCGCACGAGCCAGGCGACTCGGCCTTCGATCAGCGCCGCGCAACGACGCGGCGGACGAAATCCGACTTGGCGCTCGTGTAGCCCTCGCGGTCGCTGGCGAAGCGACGGGCTAGCTCGCGCTTCAACGCAAGGTATTCCTGCGCGATCCTCGGATCGCCTCGCAGGCGGTCGCGGAACGCGAGCTCATCGGCGTAGCGCTTGGAGCCAACCGGGACGAGGTGGAGGTGGTGCGTGCGGCGACTCGGATGCGGCTTGCAGAACCAGTGCATCTCGTCCGGCAGGTAGGGCGCGTATAGATAGCGGAGCTGCCCCAGCGGCTCAAAGGACGCGCGTGACTCGTTGAGCCCGCGAACGCCCGCCAGGATGTCGATGATCGGCTTCGCTTCCAGCCCGGGCACGGCGGTGCTGCCGACGTGATGGACGTCGCCGACGACCCACTCGCCGATCGCGTCCACCAACGCCGCGCGCTCCCGCTCGAATCGAGCCGGCCAGTCCGGGTCATATGGAGCGAGTCGAATCGGCTCGTCGGGAGCCGATCGATCGGGTGAGCCGAGCGAGTCGATGGGGAAATCTTCCCCCAGCCGCTGCGACAGCGACGCTTCGAGGCGCGCCAGAGGACTTTGGGAGCCGCATCTGCCATGGTGGGGGCGATGGAGGGGCGGGAAACGGGGGGCGAGGCGATCACCGAGGAGGGCATCGCGGCCCTGCGCGAGGAAGTCGAGCAGCTCGAAGGCCCGGCCCGCACCAAGATGGCGGCGCGGATCAAGACCGCGCGCGAGGAAGGCGACCTCAAGGAGAACGCCGAGTACCACATCGCCAAGGAGGATCAGGCGCACCTCGAGACCAAGATCAAGCGCCTTCGCGAGCGCCTGCGCACCGCCGTCGTGGTCGAGGTCGACGGCGACGCCGAAGCGTTCGCCTTCGGCCGCACCGCCGATGTGCTCGACGAAGAGAAGGGCCAGGTCAACACCTGGACCCTGGTCGGCTCGACCGAGGCGAACCTCGCCGAGGGCCGCCTCTCAGCCGAGTCCCCGATCGGCCGTGCCCTCCGCGACGCCAAGGTCGGCAAGCCAATCGAGATCGAGACCCCCCGCGGCTCCCGCGTCTTCGTGATCCAGAAGCTGGTCGGCTGACCTACGCCGCAGCGCGAACGCCGACGTCCACCACAACCTCGCGATCGGGCGCGGCCAGCGCGGCCCGAGCGGCGGCGATCAGCGCTTCTGCGCCGAGGCTGTAGCGACGGGCGGCGGCCCGAAGAGACTCGGCCAGATCCCCACTCGTCCCGATCACATCGATCCGCACGGGCCTGCCATCGCAGCTGCTGACAACCAGCCAGTCGTCGACCCCGTCATCCCCATAGTCGACCCGATCTACCGGCTCCAGATCGATCTGAATCGTGTCGCCCTTGCTGTCGTGGTCAGCCCCCATCGACACCTCCGATGGAGTGTGACGATCAGGTCCGGCTCGTCAAGCGCGACCACGACGCGAACCCGCTCGCCCCGAATCAGGCCCACGTAGCGCTGCTTGCAATCCGAATCCGGCGCCACGGCTGCCGAAACTCACC
The DNA here is from genome assembly GCA_963712595.1 of uncultured Solirubrobacterales bacterium. Classification (GTDB taxonomy): domain Bacteria; phylum Actinomycetota; class Thermoleophilia; order Solirubrobacterales; family 70-9; genus VRUE01. Next base: position 333,638 of record CAVQIM010000004.1, on the reverse strand, counting down.
CCCAAAAGAAGATGCTTAAGACCCAGGCGTCGGGGCGATCTCGGCGGGCTCGCCGCCGGGCATCCAGTGGGCCTCTGGCGAGGGCGGGGTGTCGCGGAGGTACCACTCGGCGTCGAGGGCCCCCATGCAGCCGGTGCCGGCCGCGGTGACGGCCTGCCGGTAGGTGTGGTCGACGACGTCGCCGACGGCGAAGACCCCTGCGAGGTTGGTGCGGGTCGAGCCGGGCTGGGTGACGATGTAGCCGTTCCCGTCGGTCTCGACCTGGTCCACGACGACCTCTGAGCGGGGGATGTGGCCGATCGCGATGAAGGCGCCATCGGCGTCGAAGTCCTCGGTCTCGCCGGTCTCGACGTTGCGCAGGCGAACGTGGTCGAGACGGCCCTTGTCGCTGGCGACGAACTCCTCGGCAACGAAGGGCGTCTTGACCTCGATATTGGGCTGCTCCCTGGCCCGCTCCTCCATGATCTTCGAGGCGCGGAACTCGTCGCGGCGGTTGACCAAGGTCAGGTCGCTGGCGTACTTGGAGATGAAGATCGCGTCCTCCATCGCCGAGTCGCCGCCGCCGATCACGACCACTTTCTGGTCTTTGAAGAAGGCGCCGTCGCAGACGCCGCAGGTGGAGACGCCGCAGCCGCTCAGCTCGATCTCGCCGGGGATGCCGAGCCGCCGCGGCTCCGCCCCCATCGCCAGGATCACGGTTTTTGCCAGGTGCTCCTCGTCGCCGAGGTAGACCTTCTGCACGCCCCCGTCGGAGAGCTCGACCCGGTCGACGTCGTCGGTGACGAAGCGCGTGCCAAAGCGCTCGGCCTGGGCACGGAACTGGGTCATCATCTCCGGGCCCATGATCCCCTCGGGATAGCCGGGGTAGTTCTCGACGTCGGTGGTGTTCTGCAGCTGCCCACCCCACTGGAAGCCCTCGAAGACGAGCGGCTCGAGATTGGCGCGCGCGGTGTAGAGCGCAGCCGTATAACCGGCCGGCCCGCCGCCGACGATGATCACGTTCTCGACCTTCTGCTCGTCTGCCATATCTGCCCTAGGAGTCTATTGTCGGGGCCAATACTTCACTTTTTATAGTACCGCGTCGATCAATCGGCAGACCCTTCTCTTCCCAGCCCTGCACCGTCGTGCGCAGCTGGAAGAAGGCGACGATGCCAAACGGGATCGGTAGCCAGAAGGCGATCAGGCGATAGATCAGGATCGCCGGGAAGACGGTGTCCTCGGGGATGCCGAAGAGGACGAAGGCGCCGATCATCCCCGCATCGACGGCGCCGACGCCGGCTGGGGCGAAGGGAAACAGGTTGGCGACCATGCCGAGGAAGAACCCCTGGACCACGACCGCCAGCGGCACGTGCACGCCGAAGGCGTGGAAGCAGGCCCAGAGGATGCCGATGTTCGCCGCCCAGAACCCGGCCGCACCGAGAACCGCGAGGCCACCTTGCCTGGGATGGGCGAAGAGGCTGAGGGCGAAGCGAAAGCCCTCGGCGAAGGTGGCGGGCACTTTGGCTATACGCCTGGCCAGCGCCTGGCCGCGGTCGCCATGGACGAAGCGCGCCACCCGCGGCCCTAGGTCAGGGGGGATCAGTGCGAGCAGGAGGCCGAGGACCAGGAGCAACCCGGCGATCCCCGCCGGCACGATCGTCAGCTCGACCGCGTCCTCGCCGTTCAGCACGCCGGTGCGCAGCAAGACGCCGAAGAGGATCAGAGCCAGGGGATAGAAGGCGTAGTGCAGGGTGAGGAAGGCGACCATGCGCCGGGCGACGTCGTGCCGCCGCATCCCCGCTTTGCGCAAGGCCCAGAAGGTGAGGACGATGCCGCCGGCGCCGCCAGCCGAGAAGAGCAGCGTCGCCGCCAGGCCCGCCATGTTGATCTCGTAGGTCTCCAGCCAGGTGAGGCGCAGGGCGTCACCGCCGACCACGGCCTTGAAGAGGGCGATGTAAGTGCCGAAGGCGACCACGTTGAAGGCGACCGCAACCGCAATCCAGACGGGATCGGCATCGCCGAATTTGCCGAGAGCGTTGCCGAGGCCGACGATCTTGGGAAAGAGGAAGTAGATCCCGACCAGCAGGACCAGAACCAGCACGGTCGTCTGGATCAGCCGCCGCTTGGTGAAGATCGGAAGCCCAGCGGCACCGCCGCCGTTCACCGAGTCCTCCTGAGACACCTCTGAGACGCTACCCGGTGGCGAGGCGCTCCAAGCGGCGCAGGCCGCGATTCACCTTCAGCACCGCCGGTTCGGCCAGCGGCTCCCCGCGCCGCACCGCGGCGACGAGTCCCGCCCCCGCAATCAGGTCGGTGACGTAGTGCTCTCCCAGATACACAAGGGCAAAGCCGAGCGTCACCGCGTAGCCCCAGCCGAGGGCGCCCTCGGTCCTCCCCGCTTCGGAGAGCGAGATCGCCGCCATCGTCGAGGTGGCGAAGTGCAGCGAGGGCATCGCCGCCCAGGGGTTGCCGCCCAGCGCCCCGTACATCGCCGGCCAGGCCGAGCGCCAGGTCTCCTCGCCGACGCCGACCATGATCCGCCGCACCTCCTCGTCGGTGAGGCCCTGCTCGGAGGCCCACCACGGCGGCGCCGTGGGCAGCGCGAAGTAGCCGACGCAGCCGATGTCGAAGACGGCGGCGAGCTGGCGGGCGGCACGCGGGAACCGCTCCGGATGCCGCACGAGGATCCAAACCAGGGCGATGTAGGGCTCGAGGAACCAGAGCCAGTGAACCCAGGTGAGGAAGCGATCGAGGGTTCCGACGCGACCGAAGCGGGAGAGCGCGCGCTGGAGGCGGGCGTTGGGGAGCCGGCCGAGGCCGAGCGCGCGGTCGATTGTGATCGGGTAGCGGGCACGGAGGCGACGGCGCAGCCGCTCCGGATCGTCATAGGGCAACTCGTGGACCATCGTGAAGGCCCACATCTGCATCGCGTAGAGCGCCACGTCCCGCTTGCGCGAACGCGGGCGCAGAACCGCGATCGCAAGAGGCCCGGCGGCGGTGGCGGCGATCGTCACCGGCGCGGGCACTCGCAGGCGCTTGCGCAGCAGCGGAACGGCGACCGCCGCGACGAGCGCACCCCCCGCCCCGGCGCGCACCGCCGCGCGAAGCGCCGGAGATGGCCGCGAGCGCGCCTTCATCAGGTCGGCGAGTATAGGTCGGCGGTTGCTCGGAAAAGGATTTCAACGAGGTTTTATTTAGGTATGCTGGCGAACTTCTTCGGAGACGAAAGGGAAGATCGTGAAGCTCAAGCTGCTGATCGCCTGCATCATCGGAGCACTTGCATTCGCCGGCGTCGCACAAGCCGCGGGGTTGTTCGCGCACGAGGACAACCGCATGGACCAGCTCCAGCAGCGCTCCACGCAGCTTGCGCAGGGATTGAGGCAGCCGAGCGCGGGAATCAGCGCCCGCAGAGGCCCCCGGGGGCCGAAGGGAGCGCGAGGAGCGCGGGGGCCGGTCGGCCCGCAAGGGCCAGCCGGGGCCCAGGGAGCGTTTGGCGGCCTCCTCTCGGTGGACAGCCCGCCGGCGTTTCTCTGCTCCTTCGAAGCAGGCCCTTGTGCGGTCGGCAGCGCTCGCGCGGAATGCCCTCCGGGGACAGCGGTCGTCGGGGGCGGCTATCTCGGCGCCGGGATCGTCACCACGGTGACCTACGACGCCCGCAGTGGAAACGGCTGGGGAATCGTCGCGGTGAACCTCGATGAAGTGCCGGTCAGCGGTCTGCGGGCCGAGGCAATCTGCGCGAGCTGAGCTCGCAAGCCCTTTATCTACCGCCGCCGCGCCCGCCCGCGTGATTAGAATGGCCGCGCTTTGGCGCCCCACTCTCCTGGCACCGACCAGATCGACACCCTGCTGTGGATCGGCTTCGTCGCCGCGACGATCGTCATCGTCGCGGTCAACGTCGCCCTGATCTACGCCCTGCGCCGTTCGCGCGGGGATCAGGCGGCCAAGGCAAAGCCGGCGCGCAGCAACCGGCGCACCCAGCTCCGCGTCGGCGGGGTGCTGAGCGTCTTCGCCGCGGTGATCCTCGTGCTCAGCCTGATCTACACGGACAAGGCCCGCGAGACCCCGACCACCGGGCCAGCCGGCCTCGCCGCCGCCCACTCCCAGCCGCTGCACATCGAGACCACCGGGCAGCAGTGGCTGTGGCGATACGACTACCCCAACGGCTCCTTCTCCTATTACAAGCTCGTCGTCCCGGTCGACACGACGGTCGAGCTCGGCCTCGTCTCCACCGACGTGATCCACACCTGGGACGTGCCCGAGCTGGCGGCCAAGCGCGACGCAGTGCCCGGCAAGACCAGCAAGGTCGTCTTCCGCGCCGACGAGGAAGGCGTCTACGACGGTCAGTCGGCGACCTTCTCGGGCCAGGCCTACGCGGCGATGCGGACAGAGGTCGACGTGGTCTCGCCGCAGGAATACGAGGACTTCGTCGCAGCGCAGAAGCGCGATATCCAGGCCGCCCAGGATCGTGTCGTGGGGCTGATCAAAAAGGGAGAGGTGCCATGAGCGGTGGGCGTTCGGAGATCGTCGTCGACGGCTTCCCGCGCCGCCGCCCCCGCTGGATCGAGATCGCAACCAGCGCCGACCACAAGGACGTCGGCCGCGTCCTCATCGTCGGCGCCCTCGGCTTCCTCTTCATCGCGCTGGTCGAGCTGCTGCTGATGCGGCTGCAGCTGTCGGTGCCGGAAAACACGATGCTCACCCCGGTCACCTTCGACCGCCTGCTCTCGCTCTACGGGGCAACGGCGATCTTCCTCTTCGCGATCCCACTCGCGCTCGGGCTCTTCTACTACCTGGCCCCGCTGCAGATCGGCGCCCGCGGCACGGCGCTGCCCCGCCTCGGCCAGCTCGGCCTCTGGCTCTACATAGCCGGTGCCACCGTGCTCTACGCGGGCTTCCTCTTCACCCCCTCCGAGGCTGGCGTCAACCCGCTGGCGCCGCTCTCCGAGCTGGCATTCCTGCCCAGCAACGGGGTCGATGCCTGGGCCGCGGCCAACGGGCTGGCGACGCTGGGCTTCGTCCTGATCGCGATCAACCTGGTTGCGACGATGCGCAAGCTGCGCGCCCCGGGGATGGCCTGGCGCCGGCTGCCGGTCTTCGCCTGGGCGGCGGCGATCTGCTCTTCGCTGCTGCTGGTGATCGGCCCGGTGATGCTGGCCGCGATCACGATGCTGCTGATCGACCGAAACTTCGACGGGATCTTCTTCGCCGACGGCTCCGGCGGCGCGCCGCTGCTCTGGGCGCACCTGAGCTGGATCTTCTACACCGGCGCCTACATGCTGATCCTGATCACGGCCCTGGGCGCGATCGCCGAGATCGTCCCGGTCTTCGCCCGCCGGCCGCTGGCCGGGCGCAGCGCCGTGATCGGCTCGCTGGTGGCGATCGCCGTGATCGGCACCCTCGCCTGGATGCAGAACATGCTGACCTCGCCGATCGGGATCGGCTGGATGTACTACGCGATGATCCTCTCGCTGGCGCTGATCGTGCCCTTCGGGCTGATCCTCTTCAACCTGATCGCGACGATGCTCGCCGGGAACCTGCACATGCGCGCGCCGCTGCTCTTCGCCGTGGGCGCGATCTCGGCGATCTCGATCGGCCTCGCCGCCGAGATCGAGCACTCGATGGTCGCGGTTGCCTGGAAGCTGCACAACACGACCGACGCCACCGCGGCGACGCACTTCGCCCTGATCGGCGGCAGCGTCTTCGGCGGCTTCGCGGCGCTGCACTACTGGTACCCGAAGCTGACCGGGCGCACGATGGGCGAGACCCTGGCCCGCTTCTCCTTCTGGACGATCGCCGCCGGCACCCTGCTGACCTTCGTCCCGCTCTTCCTCGCGGGCGGCGAGCACGGGCAGGTCGTCGACGCCTACAAGTTCTTCGACGGAACCGGGGTCAACGCCGAGAACCTGATCGCCTCGATCGGCGCCTTCGTGCTCGCGATCGGGATCGTGCTGACGCTGGTCAACGCGATCGCAAGCCGCAACGGCGGGCCGCGCGCCGGCCACGACCAGTGGGGAGGCGACACGCTCGAGTGGTTCGCGCTCTCCCCGCCAGAGCCGCACAACTTCGACGTTCTGCCCGACGTGCGCAGCGACCGGCCGATGCGCGACATCCGTGAGGCGATCGCGCATCGCACGGGACCCGCCAAGCAGGCGGCGCGCGAGACTCAGCCGGTAGCCTGAGAGCCGTGAGCAGCGCCGAAACCGCTGTCGTCGCACAGCGTCCAGCAGCGCTCGCGACCCTGCGCGACTACGCCACCCTGACCAAGCCGAAGGTGCAGTCGCTGCTGCTCCTGACCACGATCACGACGATGTACGTGGCGGGCGACCCCTCGCTCGGCCTCGTCTTCCTCACCTGCCTCGGCGGCGCGCTCTCCGCCGGTGGCGCCGGGGCGATCAACCACGCCATCGACCGCGACATCGACCGGATCATGACCCGCACCGCCGACCGGCCGGTCGCCAGCGGCAGGATCTCCCCGCGCGCCGCGATCGCCTTCGGCGCCCTGCTTGGCTGCGCCTCCTTCACCCTGCTGGCGCTCGCCGTCAACCCCCTGGCCGCGGCCCTCTCGATCTCCGGGCTGTTCGGCTACGTCTTCGTCTACACGCTCTGGCTCAAGCGCGCGACCCCGCAGAACATCGTGATCGGCGGCGCCGCCGGCGCGGTGCCCCCGCTCGTCGCCTGGGCGGCGGTGACCGGCGGGCTCAGCGGCACCGCCTTCTACCTCTTCGCGATCGTCTTCTTCTGGACGCCGCCCCATTTCTGGGCGCTATCGCTGCTGATGAAGGACGAGTACGCGAAGGCCGGCATCCCGATGCTGCCGGTCGTGCGCGGCGAGGACGAGACGCGCCGCCAGATCCTCCTCTACACCGTGCTGCTCTACGCGGTGACCCAGCTGCCCTTCTGCGCGGGCGCCTTCGGAATCGAGTACCTGATCGCCTCGATGACGCTCGGCGCCGCCTTCATCTACTGCGCCGTGCGCCTGCTGCGCAGCGCCAATCGCAGCTGGGCGCTGCGCACCTACCTCTTCTCGCTCGCCTACCTGGCGCTGCTCTTCGTCTCGATGCCGCTCGACCGGGTCTTCTAGTAGAAATCGGGTCGATGGATCGGGAGACCGCAAGACGCGACATGGCAGCGGGGCTGCTCGCCGGCGGCATCGCCGCAGCGATCTTCGCCCTCTGCTTCATCGCGGCGATGCTCTACATCGCGGCATGAGCGCCGAGCACCGACACATACCGGAGCCGGGCGAGCTCGTCTACCCGCCGCGCCCCTCCTGGGCGCCGCTCGTCTTCGGCTTCGCCCTTGCCCTCACCGTCTGCGGAATCTTCGCCGAGGGCTTCATGGTCCGCGGCTGGATCTACTCGATTATCGGCGGCGTGATCGCCCTCTTCGCCCTGCGGAGCATGATCAGGGGCGCGATCCGCAATTACTACAAGCTTCCCCGCAAGCAGCACGTGAGGGGCGCGGTGCTGCCTGTCGAACAGATCTCCCCGCCCCGCTCCTAAGAAAGAGCCCATCCTGGTAGGGGTGGAGCGTCTTGTACTTTTTCGTCGAGCGCCCTGGGCGGCAGCCCTGCTCGCCCCACCGAAAAAGTTAAGCGGAACCCCTACCAGGATGGGCTCTCACTCTGGAGTCATCGCGGACGTCGCACCTTCCGAGGTCCACACTCGGACTATGTCCCTCATCGAGAGCACCCCCACCAGCTCGGGACCGTCGTAGACGACGAGGTGGCGAATGCCGCGGCGCGACATCTCCGCCGCCGCCCGCTCCAGGCTCCAGTCCGGCGAGGCGGCAATCACGCTGTCGCTCATGTGGTCGGCTACGCGCTCGGAGTCGGGGTCCTCTCCCTGTCCGACCGAGACCAGGATGTCGCGCTCGGTGACGATGCTCGGCACCGGGGTCTCGTCGTCGCTGACCAGCGCCGCCCCGGTTCCCTTCTCGGTCATCATCGTCGCCGCCTCGCGCAGCGTGTGCGTGGGGCCGACGGTCAGGACCACCTCCGACATCCCTTCCCGTACTTGCATCTGCCGCCTCCTCTGAGGTTCGCGAGTTAGTGAGGATCGCCTCAAGCCTACCCGACCTGCGCGCCTGGACAAACGGCTTTCGCGGGGGCCGGGCATATAGACTCCGGCGCGCTTCGCGCCGTATGCCCAAGCTGCCAAACCTCATCCGCCCGCTCCTCGCCCTCGCTGCCCTTGCGGCCGTGGCGCTGCCGGCTTCGGGCTGCGGGACCAGCACCGCGGACGTGGCTCGCGGGCGGGTGCTGTTCATCCAGAAGTGCGGCGTCTGCCACACCATGGCCGAGGCCGGGACGACGGCGCAGATCGGCCCCGACCTCGACGACGCCTTCGCCGCCGCCCGCGCGGTCGGAGAGGGCGGCGACACCGTCGAAGGCGTGGTCAAGGCGCAGGTCGAGTTCCCGCGCCCGAGCAACGCCAACCCGGCGGTCTCGATGCCGGCCGACGTGGTCGAGGGCCAGGACCTCGAGGACGTCGCCGCCTACGTCGGCCTCTATGCCGGCGTGCCCGGGGCCGCCCCGCCGAAAGTCCCCGGTGGGCCCGGCGCACAGGTCTTCGCCAACAACGGCTGCGGCGGCTGCCACACGCTCTCCGCGGCCAAAGCCGGAGGTGTGACCGGACCGGACCTGGACGAAGTCCTGCCCGGCCAGAGCGCAGCGATGATCGACGAGTCGATCGTCGACCCCAACGCGCATCTCGCCAAGGGCTACCCGGCCAATGTGATGCCCGCCAACTTCGGGACGATCATCAAACCCGACGAAATCGAAGAGCTCGTCCAGTACCTGATCGAATCGACCGCCAAGGGCGGCGGGGCGAAGAAGAAGGGCGGCTGAGCCGCCGCGGCCGCGGGGCGGCCGCTGGCATCATCCGGTTGGCGATGCGCGCCCGCCTTCAGATCACGCCGAAGCTCTACGCGCGAGTGACGCTGATCGCCCTCGCGGCGCTCTCGCTGATCGTGCTCACCGGTGCCGGCGTGCGCCTCACAGGCTCTGGCCTTGGCTGCCCCGATTGGCCCAAGTGCTACGGGCAGACGGTGCCCCCGCTCGACACCCACGCGGTGATCGAGTACGGCAACCGCGTGCTGACGGGATTCGTCGGCATCGCCGTTATCGCGGCCAGCATCCTCGCCTGGTTTCGACAGCCCTTCCGCTGGCACCTGGCAGCGTTCGGAGCGCTGCTGCCGCTGGGAGTGATCGGACAGGCGATCCTCGGCGCCCTGGTCGTCAAGTACCACCTCGCCCCGGGGCTGGTGATGAGCCACTTCATCCTCTCGATGCTCCTGCTAGACGCCTCCTTCGCGCTTGCCTGGTGCTCGCGCTATGAGCCCTGGGAGCGTCGCCGTTCGGACGATCGGCTCGGCGTCTGGATGGTTCGCGCCCTGGTCCCGCTCGGGCAGCTGACGATCCTCGCCGGGACGATCGCCACCGCATCGGGGCCCCACGCGGGCGCACACGAAGGGCAGCTGGTCCATCGCTTCGACTTCCAAGGGGGATCGACCCTCGAGTGGGTGGTGCAACGCCACTCCGCGATCGCCACGGTCTTCGGCCTCGCCGCGATCGGCGTCTGGCTGCTCCTGCGCCGCCCTGGCGGCGCCAGCAGGGCCGTACGACCGCTGAGCGCCATGATCGGCCTCCTGGCCCTCCAGGGCGTCGTAGGGGGCATCCAGTGGGTGCTCGAGCTGCCGTCGGAGATCGTCTGGGTCCACGTCGCCCTGGCCACGATCACCTGGCTGACGATGCTCTGGGCCGTCGCGACGGCTGGACGCCTCGAGCCACGCGGGACGCGCTCCGAGCCGCCAGGCGGGGGAGACGCCAGGGCGGCGGAGACCCCAACCCCCGCCCTGACTCAAAGCTGAGTCAGGATGAGGCCAAGCTGGGTGGCCAGCAGGCCGACGAGCGCCGCGATCATCACCGCGCCGAACTGGATCATCGTGCGTTGCATCGCGTCGATCCGCTGGTTCATCGCGTCGAAGCGTTCGTCGAAGCGTTGGTTCATCGCGTCGAAGCGCTGATTGACCTCGGCGAAACCCAGATCCATCCGTCGGCCCAGCTCATCGACCTGGTGTTTCAAGTCATCCAGGCGGGCGTCGGTCCAGCGCGAGGTCATCAGCTCCATTCTGGCAGCCTAGAAGACAGAACGTTTCGAACCTAGACCAGAACGTGCCGGATTTGGCACGGATCGGTCACGAAACCACGCGCTCGGCGGTCAGGTCGACGACCACGTGGGTGATCGGCAGGTCGATCTGCTCGCGGGCGCGGTCGACGACGCCGTGCTCGAGCCAGCGCGAGCGCTCCGGCGGGTGAGTCGAGATGACGATCTCGTCGGCCGGGAAGACCCGCAGCGCGTCCTCGATCGCCATGTTGGGGTCGGAATCGCCGATCTCCCCCTTGGCCTTGAGGCCAGCTTCACCGAGCGCGATCAACGACAGCTCCATCCGCTGCCGCGCCAGCTCCATCGCTTCGTCCACGTCGGATGCCCAGTGCGAAGCGCGTGAACCGACGAGCGCGGGCGTGACCACGCGGATCTCGCATTTGCGGTCGCGGCAACGGTCGCGGATCTCCTCCAGCAGAGCCCCACCGCCAACCGTCTCGTTGGCGACGACCAGCAGCCTGAACCTGCCGTCCCCGCCCTTGGTCAGCGAAACGCTCCGCGGCAGTGACCCCCGCGAGCTGCGGTAGCCGACGCCAACGCCGAACCCGATCAGCGCCGCCGCCCAGATCACCCCGACCACGGGTCGCGTGAGCAGCGTCAACACGATCACCGACACAGCCCCCACCCCGATGATCACAACCCACCTAAACGCGTCAGCCTCTGACCTCAGCGGATTGTGCATGTACTAGTTGTACCCCCGAACGGCCGTGAAAACCAAGCAGGTCGGGAGATGCAGGGAGGCCGACGAGGGGAGCGCACTGTTTGTGCGTGACCCGAGGAGGCCGACCGAAGACCCCGAGATGCGCCGGTTTGCAGCGGCCGCGCTAAAGGATGTAGACCGTCGTGTAGACGATGATCCACATGACATCTACGAAGTGCCAGTAGATACCGGGCACCTCGACGCCGAGATGGTCCTTGGCCTCCGGGCCGAAATGGCCGCGGAAGGCGCGGATCGAGGCGATGCTGAGCAGGAGCAGACCGACGAAGACGTGGGCGCCGTGCAGGCCGGTGAGGCTGTAGAAGATCGAGCCGAAACCGAGATCGCGGGCGCTGAAGCCGAGGTGCACGTACTCGTTGACCTGAATGAAGAGGAACGTCGCGCCGAGCAGCCAGGTGAGCACGAGGCCCAGCTTGAGGCCCTTGTGGTTGCCGCGCCGGATCGACTCCAGGGCGTAGTGGATCGTGAAGCTGGAGGAGACGAGGATCGCCGTGTTGATCCCCGCCACGGCGACCGGCAGCTCGTAGGGGTGCGGCGGCCAGCTGGGCGGATCGACGACGACGCGAAGGAAGAAGTAGGAGGCGAAGAACGCCCCGAAGAGCATCACCTCGGAGACGATGAAGAGCAGGATCCCGAGCGTCTGGCGATCGATGCGCGAGCTCTGGTTGGCCTCCGGCGGCCCGTGATGGTGCTCCTCGTGGGCGTGACCCCCCAGTGCGACGGTGGCGCTCTCCATCAGCCCTCCTCCCCCTCGGCGACCGCGGCGGCAACGGCGGCGGCGGGCCGGCCGACCTCGAGGTGCTCGACCGGCTTCTCGGTGATCTCGCGGACCTTGCCGATCAGGTCGTCCTCGAGCCAACGCGAGGTCTCACCGGCGAAGGTGGAGATCAGCACCTCGTCGATGCTGTAGTGCTCGATCGCGTTCTGGACGGCGCGGAAGGGGTCGGGGCTCATCGGCTGCCCGGTCGCGTCGACGTCGGCGCGGTAGAGCTCGGCCAGGGTCGAGGCGAGGTCGCGCACGATCTGCGCCTCGGTCACGTCGTCGGTGCGAGGGCAGATGATCGTGTAGCGGTGCGGGCGCTCTGCGGCCCTTTCCTTCAGCCGGGTGAGCAGATCGGGAGTGGCCACCGTCTGCGTCGCCACAACCAGGGTGTGGATCACGTCCCAGCGGATCGAGTCGTCTTGGATCCGCACGGGAATGTGCGTGACGGTCAGCTCGGGCTCGAAGCGATTCCTGGCCCACTCGACCAGGTCCTTGCGGGTGATCCCGAAGCGGGTCCCGGCCCTGCAGGAGAGCAGGACCTCACCCGGTTCGTGGGCGCGCACGGCGTCGTCGAGCGCCAGCGACGGCTGCGGGTCCATCACCTCTCCGACCGACTCGATCCCGTACTCGGCGAGGATCGACATCGTCACCTCAACCCGGGCCCGCGCCGCCTCGCGCAGCTCCCCGGAGTCGATCAGCTGGCCGACCGCGGGCTGGTTCTGGGGCGCGGCGACGGCGACGAAGGGAACCTCCTCCGCGCGCTCGCGCACCGCCTGCAGCAGCTTTCTCCCGCCCGCCACCTCGTTGAGGAATACCAGCAGGGAACGCCCCTCGGAGCCCTCGCTCATGACGACCCCACCGTCGCCGGCTGAGGCTCCGCGACCTCCGCGCTTTCGCCGGCCATGATCGCGTGCCGGGCACCTGGCACGCCGAACTCGTAGGGGCCGCCGACGACACGGGGGATCTCGTCGAAGTTGAAGATCGGCGGCGGCGAGGAAACCAGCCACTCGATCGAGTTGGCCCGCCATGGGTTGGCCGCGGCCCGGGGGCCGAAGCGCCAGCTGACGACCATGTTGTAGAGGAAGACCAGCTGGCAGACGCCGAGGATGAAGGCGCCGCAGCTGATCAGCAGGTTCCACTCGCCGAACTGCGTCGCGTAGTCGGCGACGCGGCGGGGCATCCCGTCCATGCCAACCCAGTGCATCGGGATGAAGGTGACCCAGGTGCCGAAGAGCGTGCCCCAGAAGTGGATCCGGCCCAGCCTCTCGTCGTACATGCGCCCGGTCATCTTCGGGAACCAGTGGTAGACCCCGGCGAAGATCGTGAAGACGGAGCCGCCGAAGAGGACGAAGTGGATGTGGGCGACGATGAAGTAGGTGTCGGAGACGTGGATGTCGATCGGCACCATGCCCAGCATCACGCCGCTGATGCCGCCGATCGTGAAGGTGACGATGAAGGCGAGCGCGAACAGCATCGCCGTCGAATACGTATGGATCTTGCCGAAGTAGAGCGTGCCCAGCCAGGAGAAGATCTTGATCCCGGTCGGCACCGCGATCAGCAGGGTGGTGATCATCATCGGCACCCGCAGCCAGCTGAACATGCCGGCGACGAACATGTGGTGAGCCCAGACCGAGTAGCTGAGGACGACGATCCCGATCAGCGCCAGAGCCATCAGCCGGTAGCCGAAGATCGGCTTGCGGGCGTGGGTCGAGATGACCTCGCTGATGATCCCGAAGCCGGGCAACATCATGATGTAGACGGCCGGGTGCGAGTAGAACCAGAAGATGTGCTGGTAGCTGACGACGTCGCCGCCGCCGGCGAACTGGAAGAAGTTGGTGTGCATGGCGCGGTCGAACAGCACCATGAACTGGACGCCGGCGATGAACGGCGTCGCGGCGACGACCAGCAGCGAGGTGGAGAGGTTGGCCCAGACCAGCAGCGGCATCCGCCAGAAGGTCATTCCGGGCGCACGCATGGTGATGATCGTGACCAGGAAGTTGAGCGCGGTCGCAATCGAGGAGGCGCCGGCGAACTGCACGCCGAGGTTGAAGAACGATTGGCCGAGCGGGGCCCCGGTCGAGAGCGGCGCGTAGCCGGTCCAGCCGGCGTCGAAGGCGCCGCCCGGGGCGAGGAAGCTGCCGATGAAGAGCAGGCCCGCCAGCGGCAGCATCCAGAAGCTGAGCGCGTTTAGACGCGGGAAGGCCATGTCGGGCGCGCCGATCATCAGCGGCAGCACGTAGTTGGCGATCCCGGCGAAGACCGGGATGACGAAGACGAAGATCATCAGCACCGCGTGGGTGGAGAAGAGGCTGTTGTAGGTGGCGGCGTCGACGATCTGGGTGCCGGGCTGGGCCAGCTCGGCCCGGATCAGCATCGCCATCAGGCCGCCCACGAAGAAGAAGAAGAAGGTGGTGCAGACGTACTGGATGCCGATCACCTTGTGATCGGTGTTGAAGCGGAAGTAGTCCTTCCAGCTCTTCGCGCCGTGCTGGGAGTGGTCCTCGGGAATGGTCGGCATCCCGGCGGCCCAGCGCAGCCAGTAGTCGAAGCAGCCGAAGCCGGCGAGGAAGCCGAGTGGGCCGGTGACCAGCGGCACGACTACGTGCGGATAGCCGGTCTGCTCGGTCTGGTAGACGGGCAGGCCGGAGGCCTTGCGCAGGGCGACGACGAGGGCGAAGCCGAAGGCGGCACCCAGAATCGCCCCGAGCACGCCCCGAATCCACCCCGGTTGCTTGATCGCAGCCGTCATTCGGCCTCCATTATGCCCCGCCGGAGCCGAGTGGCACCGGGTTGGTCTCAGTGTCTTGGACGATCGACTCCGCCAGCGGCGCCGGCACCTCTTCCGTCAGCCCCGCCACCCATTTGCGGAAGTCGGCCGGCGTTTCGACCACGACCTTGGCCCGCATCGAAGCGTGGCCGAAGCCGCAGAGCTCGGTGCAGATCAGCTGGTAGGTGCCGAGCTTGTCGGGCGTCACGATCGCCGTCGTCGTGATCCCCGGCACGTTGTCCTTCTTGATCCGCCACTCGGGCACCCAGAAGGAGTGGATCACGTCCTGGGAGTGCATCTTGAACTGGACCTGGCGGTCGAGCGGCACGTGCAGCTCGCCCTCCGACCAGACGTTGTCCTTGCCCGGATAGCCGAAGCTCCAGGCGTATTGCTGGGAGAAGACGTCGACGGTGAGCGGGTTGTCCGCCGGCTTTTCGATGTCGCTGAGGACCGACCAGCTGTAGCCGGCGCCGAAGAGGACGATGATCGTCGGGATCACGGTCCAGGCCACCTCGAGCCGGGTGTTGCCGTGGATCGGCTCGCCGTCTGACTCGTCGCCCGGTTTCGCGCGGAATTTCCACAGCGCGTAGAAGAGCATCACCATCACCAGCGAGAAGACGAAGGCCGAGAGGACGATCATCACGTTGAGCAGATCGTCGATCTTCGGCGCCGCCGTCGAGGCCGCCTGGCCGTCCCAATGGATCGGGACCATCACGGCCGAGATCACGGCCGTGAGCGCCACGGTGGCGGCGAGCATCTTCGCTATCGGGAGGCGGCCCATCATCGGCGGGGGCGCATTCTATGCAAGCGGCAGACGGTCAAGGTCGCCCCGCGAAGCGGCGATCGCGCCGCGGGCGACGCCCTCCCAGCTCCAGAGCCCCCGGGCGGTCTCGACCAAGGCCTCGCGCGCCTCGATCCGCTTCCCCTCGCTGAGGACCAGCCACGCGTTCAACCGCTCCGCAATCGCCTCCACCGCTCCCCGCTCGACCGGGAACGAGGTCAGCCAGCCGACCTCGCCTGGCAGCGCCGCGGCCAGCTGCCGAGATACCTCCAGCATTCCCGAGTGGCCCGCTGACACCGGCAGCACTCCACAAGCGGCTGCCTCCGCGGCCACCATCCCAAACGCCTCCGGGAACGTGCTCGGCATCACCAGCGCCTCCGCGCCGGGCAGCAGCTCAGCCACCTCATCGTGCTCCAGCCGCCCGATGAGCTCGACCGATCCCGCTGCAGCCTTCGCAGCTTCCACATAGCCGGCAGGCGGATCGGCGAGGAATGTAGAGAGGATCGGCAACGGTGCCTCCTCCCCGCCCTCCAGGCCCCAGCCGGCATCGGCGACCGTACGAGCCCCTGCGAGGTTGCCCTGTTCGAGCGCGGCAAGCAGGCGACGGAGCCCCGCCTCGTACTCTCCGAAACCGGCAACTTCGAGACGCGCGTCCGGGTGCTTTGCCCTGACAAGCGGCCAAGCGGCAAGCAGGAGATCTACCCCCTTGGAGACGATCAGCTTGCCGACGAAGACGACTCTCCGCGGGTGGAGCGACTGGACCCGCGGCCGAAACGCCTCCGTGTCGACTCCCGGGGGCCCAAGTCGCGTCTTCTCCGCAAGACCTGCCACATCCGGCAGCGCCGCCCAGAGCGACTCTGCCGTGTGGCGAGAGCCGACGAGAACGCCGCTGGCCGCCTCCATGCCCTCTTCGGCGTAGGGAAGAAACCGCGGGTTGGGCTTGACCGTGTACTCGAGGGCAGAACCGTGGATCTTGGCGGCGAAGGGGCCGACGTCGGCGCGGGCGAGGATCGCCGGCCCCATCACGAGGTGGTTTGCGAGGGCGGCGTCAAAGGAGCCGACCCGCGCGGCGACCTCGCGCACGGCGGCGACATTCGCGTCGAGGTAACGGTCGAGCTCCTCGTCGCTCAGCTCGGGAAACGCCTTGACCTCGAAGCCCTCATACGGGTCCTTGACGTAGACCGGGAGCAGGCCGCCGATATCGGGGTTGTGGATCTCGACGCCCTCGATCCTGGTCTCGCGGTCCTGGCAGAGGAGGTGCACCTCGTGCCCGAGCCCGGCAAGCGCCCTGGCCAGATTGGCGTTGTAGATGTTGCTGCCGGTGCCGCGCAGCATGTAGCCGTGAAAGAGGAGGACGCGCATAGATAGCCGCCGCCTCCTCTGCTTCCGCGGATGCCTGAAGAATCAGATGTGGACAGGCATCCGCTCCCGCGTCCGGGGGCGGCGGGTGCATTATTGTGCCGTTTCAATGAATGAGAGGCAGCTCTACCGCATGCGCGCCCCGGCCTCCGGCCGCGAGGCCCTTGCCCACGCCGAGCCGGGCGCGGTCTACCTCGACCGCGAGACCGGCGAGGAGATGGAGCCCGTCGCGATGGTCCTCCCCCTCGCACCCTCGGCCTCTTCCCTCCCCCGCACCCCCGAGAATCTCCGGGATTGCCGCCGCTGCAACCAGCTGATCGGCCTCGACGTCAGCGACTGCCCGTACTGCGGGCTTAGGCAAGAAGCCCTTTAGCTCGGCTTGCGCAGCGCGGGTCGGCCCTTGTCGCGCCGGTGGCGAGCCCAGCTTTGCCGGATCATGAGCGCCACGAGTCCGCAGACGACCAGGTAGCTGATCGCCGCTTCCCTTTCGACCATCCCCACCAACAGCAGACTGCTGAGACCGAGAAGCAGGCCCTGCCAGGGAAGCGATCGGACAAAACGTTTCATCGCCCTGAGACTACCTGATCGAGGACGGAGAGCGCGTAAAGAAGGGTGCCGAGCCCGAAGCCCCAGAGCCCCCCGTAGCGGACGGCCCTATCCCGTCGGGCTTCGGACGCCTCGGCAAACAGGACGCTTGCCACGATCCCTCCGGCGCCTGCCATTGCAATTGGGAATCCGAGCCCGACGCTATCGGGCCAGGGGTCTTCCGCCCGTGGAAAGACCGAAGCAAGGAGCAGAAGGGAGGCGACAGTCAGCACGCCCCGATGGTGAAGGCGCTCGCCGCACGCGTGGCGCGCAGGGTGTCAAGACTTCGTCAGGGTTTTGCAACGACCGTCGCCGTATAGAGCAACCGAGCATTGGAGTAGTAGCAGCCGTACGTCTTGGTCTTGCCCACTCCCTGCTGCGGGTGGCCGCCCTGGATGTCTTCCTTGGAGGCGCAGTGATCCTCGAGGCGGCTGCCGCGCCAGGTTTCTTCTTCGGAGACGTTGAAGGCGAACATCGGCGCCCAGGTCGGCACGGTGAGGGCAACGATCTGGCCGCGCAGAACCGAGAGCGGATGGTCGAGGGCAAAGATCGGGGTGCTGCCGAAATAGGGGTTGAGCACCTCGAGCGGGCTCTGGCGCACGAGCGTGTATTTGGGCGGCTTGGAATCTTCGATCGGGCGCAGGACACCGATGCGGGCCTGCGAGGGTGCCCCCAGGAATTCGTTGAAGAAGCCGACCTCGTTTGTGGTGGTTTTCGTGTCGGTGCGGGAGGGCCGTGCCAGGGTGATCGACCAGGCGACGATCTTGCCGTCGAAGGGAACCTCGTAGGGCTTTTCCACCCCACCGGCAATCGCCTGGAACCCGGTGACGTGCCCCTCGACCCGGCAGGGAACCACCTCGACGTTGTTGACGATCTTGCCCGGGCAGGAAGGGGGTGGTGTCGTCGCGGTCTGTCCAAGGGTGACCACGCGCATCGGCGCCGAGCCGGCGGCGCCGGGCCAGAGCGCCGCGATCAAGGCGGCGAGGGCGCAGGCGAGCGCGAGCGCCACCGGCGCTCGCGATCCACCGCTGTTTTCGGCTGCCTCTCTCACGATCTCAACCTGCAACCCGAAGCCTCGACCCGGGTTGCGGCCACGATTCTGCCTTTCCGGCCGGCTGGATGCACCGCTCCGTGCCGTATTGCACGATCCCGGCCAGGCGTCCCCGGTAGGGTTGCCTGCCGGTATGGAGGATCAGTTCATTCCCGCCGGACTCGCCTCGTTGGGGATCGAGGCCGACGAGGTCGACCTCGCGGTGATGAACGCCGCCCACCAAATGTTCTGGCCCGCAATCCTGAACCTGCTCTCGCTCGACCTCGGCGAAATCGAGCCGGAGAGAAATCCGGACATGTCCAAAGCGCCGGAGCAAACGTGAGCGCCCTCGACCTCCCATTGCGCGACCAAGCGGAGGCGATCGCCTCCGGCGAGGTCGACCCCGCCGAGCTGCTCGACTCCGCCCTCAGCCGGATCGAGGAGCGAAACCCGGCGATCAACGCCGTCGTGGAGACGTTCCCCGAGCGCTCGCGGGAGATGCTCGCGGCCGCCCCGGAGGGACCGCTTCGCGGCGTGCCGATCGTGATCAAGGACGAGTGGCCGCTGCCCTGGCGGGCGCAGCGCTTCGGCGCCGCGGAGCTGCTCGCCCCCACCGCGCCCGGCGAGTCCGGCCCCTACCTCGCGCTGCGCGACGCCGGCGCCGTCATCGTCGGCGTCGGAAACATGCACGAGCTGGGCTCTGGCAGCACCGGCAACGTCTCCGTCTACGGCGCCGCCCGCAACCCCTGGGACACCGAGCGCTGCCCTGGCGGCTCCTCCAGCGGTCCGGCCGCGGCGACAGCGGCGCGCCTGGTCGCCGGGGCCGTGGGAGCCGACGGACTCGGCTCGATCCGCTTCCCCGCCGCCTACTGCGGCCTGACCGGGTTGAAGCCGACCTTCGGTCGCTCGGCAATGGCGGGCCACCACATGGCCGCCGTGACCACGCTGATCGTATCCGGGCCCCTCTGCGCCGACGCAGCCGATTGCCGCCTGCTCGGCTCGGCGCTCTTCGGCAAGGAGCTGCCGGCGGGCGACGCGAGCGGACTGCGGATCGGCATCGTCCGCGACGCGGTCTCCGAAGACGTCACCCCCGAGGTGCGCGACGCCTGCGAGGCGGCAATCGAGGCGCTGCGCGCCGAGACCAACGGCGAGGTGCGGGAGGTCGAGCTGGCGGATCTCGAGGCGGCGACGCTGGCGGCGATCCTGGAGATCAACACCGAGGCCATGAACGGCGTCGCACCGCAGCGACTCAACGGCCTCCATCCCGAGATCAGCCCGATCAACCGCGGCTTCATCAAGTACCGGATGCTGCTGCCGGCGGCGGCGTCGGTGCAGGCGGCGCGCGTGCGCACCCTGATGCGACGGCGGCTGGCGGCGCTCTTCGCCGAAGTCGACGCGATCGCCTGGCCCACCATCCCGGCCGTCGCGCCGCCGCTGGAGTCGCCCCTGGTCGAGCTGCCCTCCGGAACGCTGACGGCAGATCAGGCGAACGTGCGTGGCGCCGCCCTGGCCAACCTGACCGGCATCCCGGCGATCAGCGTCCCGGTCGGGCTCAGCGCGGACGGGCTGCCGATCGCCCTGCAACTGCAGGGCGCCTGGGGGCGCGACGGGCTGTTGCTCGACGCCGCCGAGGCGCTCGAGCGCGCCAATGGGCGGCGCTGGGTCGAGTCGCTGCCACCGCTGGCGCGGGCCGAGCCAGCGGGAACCTGATGCCCGCAATCGTCGTCGAGGGACTCGAGCGCGCCTTCGACGACGTGCTCGCGGTCCGGGGAGTCGACCTCGAGGTCGACGAGGGCGAGATCTACGGGTTCCTCGGCCCCAACGGCGCCGGCAAGACGACGACCGTGCGGATGCTGACCACGCTGCTGCTGCCCACCGGGGGAAGGGCGACCGTCGCCGGCCACGACGTGGTCCGCGAGGCGCGCGCGGTACGGGCCTCGATCGGCGTGGCGTTGCAGGAGGCGGCGCTCGACCCGCTGATGACCGGTCGCGAGCTGATCCGCCTGCAGGCGACGCTGCAGGGCCTGCCGGGCGGCGAGGGCAAGCGACGCGCCGACGACCTGCTCGAGCGGGTCGACCTCGCGGAAGCCGCCGACCGCCGCGTCGGCACCTACTCGGGTGGGATGCAGCGGCGGCTCGACCTCGCCGCGGCCCTCGTCCACGAGCCGCGCGTGCTCTTCCTCGACGAGCCGACCACCGGCCTCGACCCGGTCAGCCGCAAAACGATCTGGGAGGAGGTGCGGGCGCTGAACGACGAGGGCACGACCGTATTCCTCACCACCCAGTACCTCGAGGAGGCCGACCAGCTCGCCGACAACGTCGCGATCATCGACCGCGGCGGGATCGTCGCCGAAGGCACGCCCGAGTCGCTCAAGGCCGAGATCGGCCACCCCCACGTCCAGCTGCAGCTCGCCGAGGGCTCGATCGCGGCAGCCGAGGAGGCCTGCGCCAGAGTCGGCAAGCTGTTGCCTCCGAAGGACGGCAGGACCGTGCTGGTCGAGGTCGCAAACGGCGCTGCCGACATCCCGCGCGTCGTCCGCGCCCTCGACGACGTCGGGATCGCGATCGAGTCCCTCGAGCTGGTCCGCCCCACGCTCGACGACGTCTTCGTCGAGAAGACCGGCCACCACCTGGAGAAGGAGGAGGCAAAGGCAGGGCAAGAGGCGGTCGAGGCTTGAGCGGGCTCGCCACCAACCTGCGGGTGGTGCGGGCGCTGGGAGCGCGCTCGATCCGCCAGACCTTCCGCCGCCCGCAGCTGATGGCGCCGATCCTCGTCTTTCCCACCCTGCTGCTGGCGATCCAGACTGGGGGCGCGGGCGGGGCGGTCAACCTGCCCGGCTTCCCGCCGGTGCAGAGCTTCCTCCAGTTCATGCTGGCCGGGGCGATGATGCAGTCGCTGATGCTGGCCGGCAACAGCGGCGGCATCGCCCTCGCGGTCGACATCGAGATGGGCTTCACCGATCGCCTCTTCTCGGCGCCGATCCCGCGCTACACGATCGTGCTCGGACGCCTGGCCGGAACGGCGGCGCTGGGGCTCTTCGCCTCGCTCTGGTTCCTCGCGATCGGGCTGGTCTTCGGGGCCGAAATCGCCAGCGGGGTTCCGGGCGCGCTGATCGCGATCGCGCTGGTCACCGCAACGGCGATGGCAGTGGGTGGCATCGGCGCAGCGATTGCGTTGCGGACCGGCAGCGCCAGCGTCGTCCAGGGCCTCTTCCCGCTGGTCCTGGTGCTGCTCTTCCTCTCCTCCGCCTTCTTCCCCAACGAGCTGATGATCCAGCCGGCGAAGGCGATCGCCGAATACAACCCGCTCAGCTTCATCGTCGAAGGCATCCGCGATCCGATCATCTCCGGGATCAGCCTCTCCGAGGAGATCGAGGCGCTCCTGGCGATCGCCGGGATCGTCGCCCTCGGGCTGGCGCTGAGCGCCAGGGCGCTGCGGCACCGGCTGCGGGTGGGCTGATGGAGGCCGCAGCGACGATCCCTGAATGGCGCGCGAACCTGGCGACGATCGCGGCGCTGATGGCGCGGGCCAGGAACGAGCTGCTGCGCGTGCCCGGGGCGGCGATCCCCGGCGTGCTGGCCCCGACGATCTTCTTCCTCGGCCTCAACGGCGTCTTCGGCGCGCTCACCCAGCTGAGCGGCTTCAGCACCGGCACCTATGAGAGCTTCATCGTCCCGGTCAGCATGCTGCAGGGGGCCGGCTTCACCGGCGCCGCGGCCGGGGTAAACCTCGCCCGCGACATCGAGGGGGGCTGGGTCGACCGGCTACTGGTCTCCCCCGCGCCGCGCTGGGTACTTCTCACCGGAAACGTCCTCGCCGCCAGCACCAGGGCCTTGATCCCCGCCACGTTCGTGCTCACCATCGCCCTCTTCCTCGGCGCCGGCTGGCCGGGCATCGACGGGCTGCTCGTCACCTATTTCATGGTCGCCGCGATGGCTGCGGTCGCTGCCTGCTGGGGCTCGATGCTGGCGCTGCGCTTCAAGAGCCAATCGGCGGCACCGCTGATGCAGGCGGGGATGATGGCGCTGATCCTCACCACCACCGCCTACGCGCCCCTAGCGCTGCTGCAGCCCTGGATGCGCAGCGTCGCCGAAGTCAACCCGGTGACGCAGGTGATGGACGCGGCGCGCCAGGGCTTCGTCGGCAGCGTCACCTGGGCGGAAACCTGGCCCGGCATCGTCGCCCTGCTCGGAATGCTCGCCCTCTTCGGCGCCCTCGCCCTGCGCGAGATGCGCCGCACCGCAAATTGAGCGGCCGACGGGCCTCATATGAGACACATAGGCGTGTTTCAGGCCCGTCGGCGGCCGAGCTCGCTGAGGGAGTGCTGCGCGGCAGCTGGATCGAGGGAGAGCGCGACGGCACCCGCTTCGCCTATACCCGGCCCAGTCCCAGCCGCTACCCGTGGCAGTGGTACTGGGACTCCTGCTTCGCCGCGATCGTCTGGCGGCGCTTCGACCCGGCGCGCTCGCGAGCGGAGCTGGAGACCCTGCTCGCCGCCCAGCGGCCCGACGGCTTCATCGGCCACACGATCTTCTGGGAGCGGCCGGTCTCGCTCTCGCGACTCCCCTTTTACAACGTCGCCTCGCGGCGCTCGTTCCAGACCGGGACGATCCAACCGCCGCTGCTCGCCTGGGCCTGGCGGATCGCGGTCGGCGATCCGGCCGCGGAGCCGCGAATCGCTGCGCAGGTCGATTGGCTGTCCGCGAACCGGGACCTCGAGGGCGACGGGCTGCTCTGGATCGTGCAGCCCGACGAGTCCGGACTCGACGCCTCGCCCAAGTTCGACCCGGTATGGGGATGGCGCTCCTGCGCGCGGCCTGGCTTCCCGCTGCTGGTGCGGCACAATCGCAAGCTCGACTTCGATGCCGGCCGCGTGCGCGAGCACGGCGGGCCGGTCCTCTGCGAGACCCTGGTCAACACGATGTGGTCGCTCTCACTGCAGGCGCTGGGGCGGCCCTCGGCGACGCCAGCCCTGGTCGAGCGGCTCTGGGACGAGCGGAGCGGCCTCTTCCTCGACTGGGTTGAGCCAGGAGCCGCCCGGCCGGCCGTGACCACCTGGGCGGCCCTCGCTCCCCTGGCTCTCCCCGACCTCCCGGAAGAGATCGGCCACCGCCTGGTCGAGGAGCACCTGCTCGACCAAAGCGAGTTCCTCACCCCGGTCGCCCCGCCTTCGGTATCGGTGTCGGAGCCCAGCTACGCGCCCGGCGGCACCCGAAGGCCGATGCGCCGCTACTGGCGCGGCCCGACCTGGGTCAACTCCGCCTGGCTGGTCTGGATCGGCCTGCGCCGCCTCGGCTACGAGGAGGCCGCCGCACGCCTGGCCCGAGGCCTGATCGGAGCGGTCGAGCGCGAAGGCCTGCGCGAGTACTACGACCCCCGCACCGGCGCCGGCCTAGGCGCCCACGACTTCGCCTGGTCCGCACTCATCGCCGAGCTTGCGGACCCACGCGATATCCCGGCCGCGAAAACCAAGCCTGACTAGGACGCAGGGAGCGTGGCGTGCTCTGCACGCGAGCGACCGAGGACACCGCCAGGCGCCGGTTTGCAGCGCCGGCTATTTGTAGCGGTAGGTGATTCGACCTCGGTCGAGGTCGTATGGCGAAAGCTCGATCTTGACGCGGTCGCCGGGGAGAATGCGGATGTAGTGACGGCGCATCTTTCCCGAGATGTGGCCGAGCACATCGTGGCCGTTGTCGAGTTTGACGCGGAACATCGTGTTGGGGAGGGCCTCGGTGATCTCGCCCTCCATCTCGATCTTCTCCTCTTTCGCCATGCGGCGGGGAGCGTAGCGGACAGCCCCCGAACCCGGCTCAGCCCTGCAGCCGGCGGGCGCGCTCGACCGCCTCTGCCCGTGTCGATATCTCTCCCGCATACTGCGCTGCCTCCAGCTCGGCGAGTAGCTCGCCGAGCTCCGGGCCCTCTTCGATGCCGAGCTCGGCGGCCAGCTCGTCGCCGCGCAGCAGCGGCCGGGGCGGGCCCTGGCGCCGCCAGTCGAGCCCCGCCGCCAGCATTTCGCGCGCCAGGCTCAGGTGGGCCTCGATCGCCTCGTCGCTGGCGAGGGGGCCCGCGCCGCGCGCTGAGAGCCGGTCGGCGATGGTCAGCAGGGTCACGTCGACGCCGACCGGATCGGTCGCGCGCAGGTACTCGTGGACGCGGCGAGCTGGCAGCGGCGCCTCGTGGACGAGGAAGCCGAGCCTCAGGTGGTGCAGGGTCAGGTCCTGGAGATGGCGGGTCAGCCCGCGACTGGCGCGCAATCGCCGGCACATCTCACCGACGATCTCCGCCCCGTCGTGGTCATGGCCGACGAAGGTGACGTAGCCGTCCCTCTCGGTGCGCGTCGCCGGCTTGCCGATGTCGTGCAGCAGGGCGCCGAAGCGCAGCGCCGTTCCCCGGCTGAAATCGTCCGCGAGCGGCTCCGCCAGCAGCTGCGCGATCTCGGGCGCCCGCTCGCCGGCGAAGCGCTCCAAGTCAGCCTCGACCGCGAGCGCCTGCTCGAGCACCGCGAGCGTGTGGCCGTGCACGTCGAGGTGGTGGTTCGGGCCCTGTTCGACCCCGCGCAGCGCCTCCAGCTCGGGGAGCACCACCGGCGTGAGCCCGAGCTCGTCGAGCAGGGCCAGGCCCCGCAGGGGATCGGCGCCACCGATGAGCTGGCGCAACTCCAGCAGCTGCCGCTCGCCCGCCGCCTCGGCCGCGCGCGCCGCCTCGGCCCGGGCCAGCGAGACGGTGCCGGGGTCGACTTCGAGGCCCAGCCCCGCAGCGAGCCTGGCAGCGCGCAGGAGGCGAAGAGGATCGGCGGCGAAGCTCCGCTCGCCGACCACGCGCAGGAGGCGGCGATCGAGGTCGGTGAGACCACCGTGGGGATCGATCGGCGCGCCGCCGCCGAGGGGCGCCGCGACGGCGCCGATCGTGAAGTCGCGCTCCGCCAGGTCGGCCTCGATCGTCGCGCCGCGCAGCGCGGTTACGTCGATCTGCCAGGAGCCGTCCGCCGCCACCGCCCGCCACGTCGCGAACTCCGGCGAGAGCTCGAACGAGTGGCCTTTGCCCTCGCGCGCCACCGCTTTCGCGACGGCGGCCGGATCGCCGGCGACGGCCAGGTCGAGGTCGGTCACCTCCTCGCCCAGGGCCGCGTCTCGAACGGCGCCGCCCGCGATCCAGACGCCGTCGGCGGCGCCCAGGGCATGTCGGGCCAGGCCGACCAACGGCGCCGCATCGAGGCGCTCCTCGAGCCTCATGCCTCTTCTCGCGGCACCCTGGCCGAGATCCCGCAGGTGACCTCGTAGTTGATCGTGCCCAGCCGCGCCGCGACCTCCTCGGCCAGGATCGTCTCCCGGCCCTGAGACCCGATCAGAACCGCCTCCTCACCTGGCTCCACCTCGCTCTCCGGACCCAGGTCGACGGTCACGTTGTCCATGGAGACCGTGCCGACGAGCGAGTGGCGACGGCCGCGGATCAGCACCTCGGCGTTGTTGGAGAGGCCCCGCCGCACCCCGTCCCCGTAGCCGAGCGGCAATACGCCCACCCGGGTGTCCCCATCGGCTCGCCAGGTCCGCCCGTAGCCGGCGCTCTCTCCCGGGGCGAAGCGCTTCACGTCGGCGACGTAGGAATGCAACGACATCGCCGGAGACAGGCCACGCTTGCCGGGATCGCCCTGAAACGGGTCGAGCCCATAGACGGCGACGCCGCAGCGCGCCATGTCGAAGTGGGAATCGGGGTCGCGGAAAACGGCGGCGCTGTTGGCGGCGTGGGCCATGACGGCGGGAAACTCGGACTTGACCGCAGCGGCGACGGCCGAGAAGCGCTCCAGCTGGATGTCGAAGAAGTCGGCATCGGGTTCGTCGGCGGTCGCGAAATGGGTCCAGATCCCCGCCAGCTCGAGCTCGGGAGCGGCAGCACAGGCGCGGGCGAGGGCGAGGACCTCCTCCGGGTCCGGGTTGCCGAGCCGGCCCATGCCGCTGTCGTGCTTGACGTGGACACGGACCGGCCGCCCCTGGGCGCGGCCGCGGGCCGCCGCCAGCTGGCGAAAGCCGTCACGCCAAACGGCGACCTCCGCCCCGGCCGCGAGTGCGGTGTCGAAGTCGTCCGGAGTGAGGGCCCCCATCGTCAACAGTGGAACCTGGGGGAAGCGCCGCCCCACCTGTGCTGCCTCGGCACCGGTGGCCACCGCCAGCCGGGTCGCGCCGCCGGCCAGAGCGGCTGAGGCGCAGGCATCGGCCCCGTGGCCGTAGCCGTCGGCCTTGACCACCGCGCAGAGCTCCGCGCCCTCGCGCAGCTCTGCCTTCAGCCGGGCGCAATTACGCTCGACGGCGCCGACGTCGATCCGGGCGACTGCCCGCACCATCGATCAGTCGGCGACGAGCGCGGCCAGCGCGTCGGCCCGCGTCACCAGCCCGGCGAGGCGCCCCTCGCCGTCGACGACGGGCAGGTGGTTGTGGTGCTTCTCGGCGATCGTCTTGGCGACCGACTCGGCGTCATCGTCGACGCGAGCGACGATCGGGTCGGCGCTCATCAGCTCGGAGACCTTGGTGGCGAAAGCCTTGTTGAGCCTCTCCTCGAAGCCCTTCATCGAACCGACGAAGACGATGCCACCCATGATGTTGAGGTAGTGCGGAAGATGCAGATCGGCCTCCTCGTCGCCGAGGATCAGGTCCGACTCGCTGACGATCCCTACCACCCGCCGCTCCTCGTCGATCACCGGGATCGCGCCCATCTCGGTCTTCGCCAGCAGCTCGATCGCGGCGCGCGCATCGGCCTCGGGCGAGACGGTCGGCACGTCGGCGTCCATGATCTCGGCGGCGGTCTTCATAAGGGCAGTAGGCGAGGTTATTCGACGGGCGCGGCGGGAAGCATCCCCAGCGGGATCGAGCCGATCACGTCGGTCGCGATAACCGACTCCGCGGCGCCGATCTTCGCCGTCGCCTCGAGGCCGGCGTGGGCGTGGGCGATCACCGCGGCGCAGGCGGCCGCAAACGGCTCGAGGCCACGGGCAAGCATGGCGGCGGCGATGCCGGAGAGGACGTCGCCGGTGCCAGCGGTGGCGAGCGCCGGAGCCGAGAGCACGTTGACGGCGACACGATCGCCGTCGGTGACGATCGTGTCGTCGCCCTTGAGCACGACGACGGCGTTTGCCGCGCGAGCCGCCTCCCTCGCCGAGCCCAGGCGATGGTCCGAGATCATCTCCGAAGAGCGATCGAGCAACCGGCCCAACTCCCCCGCATGCGGGGTGAGGACCGTGGGCGCACCTCGCTCCGCCAGCAGCTCGATCTCACCGGCGAAGGCGTTGAGGCCGTCGGCGTCGAGAACGAGGGGCGCTTCAATCGCGACGACCGCCTCGCGGGCCAGTTCCACCGCGCCGGGGTCGCGCCCCATCCCGGGGCCGAACACTCCCGCAGCAGCGGGCTCGAAGGTACGCAGGACCGACTTGAACGATGCCGTCGCCAGGCAGCCGTCGCCGCCGGGGCAGCCAACCGACATCACCTCGGGCTGCCCCGCCTCGAAGATCGCCTCCAGGTCAGCCGGCACGGCGACGGTCGCGTAGCCGGCCCCAGACCGAATCGCAGCCAGCGCGGACATCCGCACGGCCCCGGTGAGACCGCGCGAGCCGCCGGCGATCACCACCTCTCCCGAGCTGAACTTGGTCGAGCGCGGTCCGCGGCGCGGCGCCAGGGCCAACACCGCCGGCTCGATCTCCCCGCCGGCGCCCTCTCCGGGAGCCCCCTCGGGAATCCCGATCGGCGCCACCCGCAGCTCCCCCGTGTGCCACTTACCCGGCGCGATCCTGTGCCCCAGCTTGGCCGCGTGGAAGCTGACCGTGAGGTCGGCCTCGACGGCAACCCCCTCCACCTCGCCGCTGGACGCATCGACCCCCGAAGCCACGTCGCAGGCGACCACAGGCGCCCCACACCGATTGATCGCCTCGATCGCCGCCGCAGCCGGCTCCCGCGGCGCTCCCGCGAACCCGGTCCCGAAGATCGCATCCACGACGGTCCCCGATCCGGCCAAGCGCCCGTCGAGCCCGCCGGTCACCTCCTCAGCCGGAAAGCGAGCCAGGTTCGCAGCAGCATCCCCGCTCAGCTCCTCCCCCGGCCAGAGCAAGAGCGCCTCGACCTCAAACCCCATCTCGACCAGGTGCCGAGCAGCAACGAGCCCGTCCCCAGCGTTATTCCCCTTCCCACAGACAACCCGCACCGCCCCATCCCTCACCAGCTCAGCCACAGCATCCGCCACGGCCCGCCCCGCAGCCTCCATCAGCTCCAGCGAAGGAGCCCCCCGCTCCTCGATCGCCCACCGATCGACAGCCCGCATCCCCTCGGCGTCATACAAAGGCTTCAACCACGGCTCCATCCTGCAAGAGCCTAACCCGGCACCTCGGGCGGGTGGCATGGGGAGGGGGTCGAGAACGGACAAACCTGCCCGCCCGCAGGCCCCCTCCCTATGACAGGACCCGCCCGCCTACTCGTGTTGGTCCCGCAACGGCAACGGCAGCGGCAAAGTCCCTGGAGTGCGTGAGAGATACCTGGATCTCGAGACCTCCACCGGCCTCGGCAGCCCGCCCGGAGAGCTGAACGGTCGGCGGCTCGCCCGCCACCACCTCGATCTCGCGCAAGCCGAAACCGGAAAGCCCCAGCGCCTTGACCACCGCCTCCTTGGCCGCGAACCGCGCCGCCAGATGACGCCCCGGCCGCGCCCGAGCCGCTGCGTAGTCGCGCTCGGCCTCGGTGAATACCCGCTCGGCGAGGCGCGGGTGGCGCGCCAGCGCGCGCTCCAGGCGATCGATCTCGAGCAGGTCGATGCCGACGCCGGAGGCCATCGCCGGGCCCTACTCGCCGCCGAGGCCCGCGATCACCCTTGCCGTAGCGCGTTCGTCTTCGCTGCCGGTGCCGACCGCGATGTAGCGGACCTTCGTGAGGTACGGCTGCGCAGTCCAAAAGTCGGTTTTCGAACGTGGCACCAGGGCTTCAGCCAAACGCAGCGCCGCCGAGCCGTTGACGAAGGCGCTGATCGGCGTTCCTCCCAGCGAAGAAGCCGCCGCCTTGTAGGCCGCGGTTCCCGCGAGTGTCGCTCCCGAGCCGGCCGCAACTCCCTTGAGGGTCTGCGCCAGGCCATACCCGATCGCGATCGTCTCGCCCTGGGTGACGACGACGATCGGCTTGGGGCCGAGCTTGGGGCTGCGGATAGAGAACCCGCTCGCCTTGCCACTGACCGCGGTGACGCCGGGAACGCGGGCGCTGCGCAGCAGGGTGCCGAGGCTGGCGATGGATTTCGTCGCTTCGTCGGAGCTCGTGGTCAGCACCAGCGCACCACCGAGCTGGTCGCGGTTTGCCCCTTCGGCGAAGACCGCGGCGTCCTTGATCGAGGCCGCGATCTTGTCGAGGTCGATCCCCGCAGCGCTCAGGGTGTTCTTCAGCTGATGGGGTTTCACCTGCGGCGGAAGGCCGGTGGCATCGAGGCGGTCGATCGCTTCCTGCAGCTGCTCGCCGAAATTCGTTCCCGCGAGAGCGGCAAAGGAGCTGGCCGGGAGGCTGCCGAGGAGCTTTGAGGCGTCGCCGGCGGGCGGCGTCTGGCCTTCGAGGTCGCTGCTGAGATCGATCTCGATCTGTTCGGCGCCAGGTAGGACGCTG
The DNA here is from genome assembly GCA_963712595.1 of uncultured Solirubrobacterales bacterium. Classification (GTDB taxonomy): domain Bacteria; phylum Actinomycetota; class Thermoleophilia; order Solirubrobacterales; family 70-9; genus VRUE01. The sequence continues at coordinate 303,874 of CAVQIM010000004.1, read as the reverse complement.
GCCACGGCCGTCGCTTCGCTGGAGTCGATGCCGGAGCTGTTGAGGAGTTCCTGCGCCTGGGGATCGACTTCGCCTTCCCCCTGGTCGAGCAGGCCGCCGACGTCGACGTAGGCGTCGGCGATGCTGCCGTTCGACGCGGCGGAGATCGTCTCCTGGAAGCGGTCTTCGTCGGCAAGCGAATCGCCCTTCTCGGCGTCCACCGCGGCTTTGAACTGCTTTTCGTCGTCTGCGATGACCAGGAACTGGTCGATGACACCAACCGCGTTGTCGTCAGAACCACCGACCTTGAAGTCGATCCCTTCATAGGAAGCGTCACGGAAGGACTCGTCACCCTGCCCCGACTGTTTGTCGATGAACGTTTGGGTGGCCGCGGCGTTGGTAGTCGCGACCGCAATCAGGGGTTCGGATAGTTCGCCGTGTTCGAGGCGGCTGAAAGTCACACCCGCGTTGTCGCCCAACCACGGTTCGACTTCGGTGGCGAAGTTGAACGTTTCACCGTTTCCATCCGAGGTTTCGAATTGGTAGACGATGTACTTGCCGAGGTTTCCGATCCCGGCGATCGTCTGCGCCAGCGCGTCGATGTCCGACTTCGTGGATGCCGAGGGGGTCAGATCGGCTTCGACGTAGACGACCGATCCGGGCGCGGCGAAGTTGGCCGCAGTCGAGCCTGAGCCGCCGCCGCTACTGCAACCGGCGATAGCGATCGCGATGACGACCGCGAGAACTCCAATGGATAGACGACTCTTGACCATTGGCAAAGAGAGTAGCGAGAGAATGCTCACCGCGACTACTCGACCGTCACCGTCTTGGCTAGGTTGCGCGGCTGATCTACGTTGAGCCCCCGGCCGCGAGCGATGTCGTAGGCGAGCAGTTGCAGGGGCAGGATCGCCACGATCGGCTGCAGGATCCAGTCCGTGCGGGAGACCTCGATCGTCTGGTCGGCGACCTCCTTGACCCGTTCGCAGCCTTCGGTCGCGATCGCGATCGTGGCGGCGCCGCGAGCGCGTACCTCCTCCACGTTGGAGAGCAGCTTGTCGAGGATCGGGCTCTCCGTCGCCACGGCGATCACCGGCGTCGACTCGTCGAGCAGCGCGATCGGGCCGTGCTTCATCTCGCCCGCCGCGTAGGCGTCGGTGGGGATGTAGGAGATCTCCTTCAGCTTCAGCGCGCCCTCGAGGCAGACCGGCAGACCGATGTGGCGGCCCAGGTAGAGGAAGAAGTCGCGCTCGCGGTAAACGGCCGCCACCTGCTGCGCCGGCTCCTCGGTGGCGGCGATCGTCGCCTCGATCTTCGAGGGGAGCGCCTTCAGCTCGGCGACCAGCTCGGCGAGGCGATCCTCCCCGAGCGTGCCGCGCAGCTCGGCCAGCCGCAGTCCCAGCAGGTACATCGCCGCCACCTGGGCGACGAAGGTCTTGGTTGCCGCCACGCTCACCTCGGGCCCGGCGCGGGTGTAGAGGATGGCGTCGGCGTCGCGGGTCGCCTGGCTCCCCATCACGTTGGTGATCGCCAGCACCTTGGCGCCGTTCTCGCGGGCGAGCCTCATCGCCGCCAGGGTGTCGGCCGTCTCCCCCGACTGGGTGATGCCGATCACCAGATCCGTCGTGCCGATCACCGGGTTGCGGTAGCGGTACTCGGAAGCGATGTCCATCTCGACCGGCACCCGAGCCCACTCCTCGATCGCGTAGCGGCCGACGAGACCGGCGTGGTAGGAGGTGCCGCAGGCGACGATCACGATCCGTTTCAAGCCGCGGAGGAAACCCTCGTCGAGCTCCAGTTCGGAGAGGTCCACCCCATCGGCGTTCGGCAGCCGATCGGTGATCGTCTCGGCAACCGCGTCGGCCTGTTCGTGGATCTCCTTCAGCATGAAGGTCTCATAGCCGTCCTTCTCGGCGGCGGCCTCGTCCCAGGAGATCTCCTCGGCGTCGCGCTGGACGGGGGCGCCCGCGGCGTCGGTGATGGCGACGGAATCGGCTTCGATCGTGACGATCTCGTCGTTCTCGATCGCGACGGCGTTTCGGGTCTCGGGCAGGAAGGCGGGAATCGCGGAGGCGAGGAACGTCTCCCCCTCGCCGACCCCCGCGACCAGCGGGCACTCGCGGCGGGCGCCGACGAGGCGGCCGGGCTCGTCGGCGTGCATCGCGACGAAGGCGTAGTGGCCGCGGAGCTCGGCGAAAGAGGCGCGCACGGCCGCCGTGAGGTCGCCCTCGTAGTTGCGCTCGATCAGGTGGGCGACGATCTCCGCGTCTGTCTCGGAGCTGAAGTGGTGACCCTGGGCGGCGAGCTCGCGACGCAGCTCCGCGTGATTCTCGACGATCCCGTTGAGGACGATGTGGACCTGGTCCGAGCAGTCGCCATGCGGGTGGGCGTTCTCCTCGGTGACCCGGCCGTGAGTGGCCCAACGAGTGTGGGCGACCCCGGTGGTCGCGACAGGTGCGGCCACGGCAACGCCACCCCCGCTCTCCTCGTCCCTCTTCACTGCCGCGCGCAGGTTGTCGAGGTTGCCGACGGCGCGCACGCTGTCGATGTGGCCGTCCTCGATCACCGAGATCCCGGCCGAGTCATAGCCGCGGTACTCGAGCTTCTCGAGACCGGCGACCAGGAGGTCGAGGCAGGGACGCCTGCCCACGTATCCGACGATTCCGCACATAGGAAGGCGAGTAAGGGTAGAGGGCCGCGCCTAGGCGAGCTCTCGGCGCACCACGCCTGCGAGCCGCTCGCAGGCTGCGTCGGCCTCCGCCGCCGTCGGCGCCTCGACCATCACCCGCACGAGGGGCTCCGTTCCGGAGGGACGCAGGAGCACGCGGCCGCGGCCCTCGAGCGCCGCCCCCTCCCCCTCAACCGCCTCCCAAACCGCGCTGGCATCGGCGATCGCGTCGCGATCGGCCACCTCGACGTTGACCAGCTTCTGGGGCAGCTTCTCCATCGGCGCGACCGCGGCGAGGTCGCGCTCGCCCAGCTCGCGCATCGTCGTCAGGGCCGCCGCTATGCCATCGCCGGTGGCGACGAAGCGGGTGTCGATGATGTGACCGGACTGCTCGCCCCCCAGCGCCCAACCGCGCTCGCGCAGCTCGTCGAGGACGTAGCGATCGCCCACCTGGGTCACCGCCACCTCGATCCCCTCCTCCTCCATCGCCTGGTGGAAGCCGTAGTTGCTCATCACCGTCACCGCGACGCCGCCGGCCAGCTCTCCACGAGAGGCCATGCCGCGGGCGGCGAGCGCGATCAGCTCGTCCCCATCGTGCGTTCTGCCCTCGCCGTCGACCGCCAACACGCGATCGCCGTCGCCGTCGAAGGCGAAGCCGATCGTCGCCTCGGAGGAGGCGACGGCCGCGGCCAGGCGACCGAGATGGGTTGAGCCGCAGCCGTCGTTGATGTTGCGCCCGTCGGGCTCGGTGCCGAGTGTCTCGACCGCGGCGCCGAGACGCTCGAAGATCGCCGGCGCGGCGCGGAAGGTGGCGCCGTTGGCGCAGTCGAGCAGCACCCGCTGGCCAGAGAGGTCCAGCGGAAAGGCGGACTCGAGCGCCCGCAGATAATCCTCCAGGCCCCCGTTCAGCTCGCGCACATGGCCGGGCTCGGCCGGCTCGTGCGCGGAATCGAGCAGCGACTCGATCCGGGCCTCAGCCTCGTCGTCGAGCTTCGTCCCCCGCGCCGAGAAGAACTTGATCCCGTTGTCGCGGTAGGGGTTGTGGGAGGCGGAGACGACAGCGGCGAGGTCGAGGCCGAGCCGCTTGACCAGGATCGCGGCGGCGGGGGTCGGCAGGACGCCGCCGAGCAGGGCGTCGCCACCCGCGGCGGCGACGCCGGAGGCCAGCGCCGACTCGAGCATCGGGCCGGACTCGCGCGTGTCGCGCACGATCAGCACCTGCGGCCGCGCCGCATCGAGCGAGGCGGTCACCGCCCTGCCGAGCTCTGTCGCCAGCTCGGCGGTGAGGAACGTCCCCACCTCTCCTCGGACCCCGTCGGTTCCGAAGAGCTTGCGCCCCGTCACCAAGCAGGCCTAGCGCTTGGAGAATTGCGGGCGCTTGCGCGCCTTCTTGAGACCGGCCTTGCGGCGCTCCTTGGCCCGCGCGTCCCGGGTGAGGAAGCCGCGACGCTTCAGCTCGCCGCGCAGATCGGGATCGACCTCGGTCAGCGCCCGTGCGATGCCGTGGCGAACCGCGCCGGCCTGGCCGCTGATGCCGCCGCCATGGACGCGAACCCGGACGTCGACGCTGCCCTCGTAGCCGGTGATCGTGAGCGGCTGGCGGGCCATCGTCTGGTGCAGCGGCCGGGGGAAGAACTCCTCGAGCGCCCGGTCGTTGATCTGGATCTTGCCGCTACCCGGCAGCAGGGTGACGCGGGCGATCGAAGTCTTGCGCTTGCCGGTGGCGAGAAAGCGCGCGTCGCCATCCAGTTTGGCCGGCGCGCGGCTGGCAGCGCTCGGGGCCTCCTCCTCGGCCTCGCCGACGAGCTCCGCCTCTCGCTGTGCCCGCTCCTCCGCTTCAGCCTCCTTCCGAGCCTGCTCCTCAGCGCTCAGGGGCCGCTCCTCGGCCTCGACCGCGATCGGTTCCAGGTCGGCACCGGGAATGACGTCCTTCTTCTTCTCCTCGGCCTTGGGCTCAGCCTTCTCCGCCGCGGGCTCCTCAGCTCCCTCCTCCTCCTCGGACTTGGGAGCCTCATCCCCTTCGGCCGCTGCCTCCGCGGCCTCTTCCGCGGGTGGCGTGGAGTCGGGGGGGTCGAGGACGCCCTCGCCCGCAGGGTCCCCCGGCTCCGCGACAGGACCCGCGGTCGATTCCTCCGAGCCCTCGACCGAAGCCTCGTCAACCTGCTCTGAAGTCTCGTCCTTCTTCTGCTCGTCCTCTGTCATCTCTCGACTTCCATCGGTTTTGGCTGCTGGGCAGCGTGTGGGTGCTCCGGGCCCGCGTAGACCTTCAGCTTGGTCAGCTGCTGGCGGGCGAGCCGGTTGCGGGGCAACATGCCCTTGACCGCCTTGCGGATGACCTCCTCCGGTCGCCGCTCGAGCATCTCGGCGAGCGTCCGCGACTTGATCCCGCCGGGGTAGCCGCTGTGGCGCCAGTAGCGCTTCTGGTTCAGCTTGTCGCCGGTGACGTGGATCTTCTCGGCGTTGATGACGACGATGAAGTCGCCGGTGTCGATGTGGGGCGTGTACTCGGGCTTGCGCTTTCCCCGCAGGGCATCGGCGATGCGAGTTGCCAGTCGCCCCAGGGTCTGCCCCTCGGCGTCGACGACGTACCAGTCGCGCTGGCGGTCGGTGGGGGTGGCGACATAGGTCTTCATCAGCGAAAAAGCCGCGGGGGGCTCCCAGCGGCCCCGGCATGATAGCCGCCGCGACGCATCCGCGTACATGGCCGCATCGGTGTCTATACTGCCGCGCCAACAGTGCCTAATTCCGCCCACTCAGGGGGCGGGAGCGGAGGAACCGCAGGAGCCGTTGCAGGTTCCAGGGGCGAATCGGCCGAAAAGGTCGTAGCGCATCTCTTTCAGCGCGAGCCCGACAGCTAACTCCGCAGGCGAACGAAAGAGAGGGCCACGTGGCAAGCAAGAGCGCCCGGCCTTGGTTGGCGGGAATTTCCTTCACGATCGCAGCGGCGGCGCTGTCAATGCTGCTCGCCTTCGCCGCAAGCGCCGCGGCGAGCACCGGCGGAGCGCCGATGCCGGGCAGCAGCCCACCGCCCCCGGGAAGCGCGACGGGCGCTCCGGCCGCCGACACTCCCAGCGCCGGGGCGCTGAGCCTGATCTCGGCCACGACCACGCCCCGCAAGTCGTTCTTCTACGGCGTCCGCTACCCGAGCGTGCGCTTCGCGATCGCCAGCACCCAGCCGCAGAACGACATCCAGATCGACGTCGTCAACTCGGCCGGCGAAGTGGCTCGCAGCTTCTACCGCAACGACGTCGCCCCCGAAGCCGAGGTCCGCATCCGCTGGGACGGGACGACCGCAGAAGGCCGGCCGGCCCGCAACGGCCGCTACAGCTTCCGGATCGAGGGCCAGGGCGCAACCGAAGCGGTGGCTCGCGCGGCCACCTCGGCCGAACCGCTCAACCTCGGCTTCGCCCTCTACGGCTACGCCTTCCCGGTCCTCGGGACGCACGATTTCGGCAGCAGCGGGGCGGGCTTCGGGGCCGGTCGCTCCGGCCACACCCACCAGGGCCAGGACACGATGGCGGCCTGCGGCACACCGCTCGTCGCCGCCCGCGGCGGCACCGTCCAGTACTCCGGCTACGAGGGCAACGCCGGCAACTACGTCGTGATCGACGGCAAGGGAACCACGCTCGACTTCATGTACGCACACCTGGCCGAACCCTCGCCCCTGCAGACCGGCGACCCGGTCCGCACCGGCCAGCCGATCGGGATCGTCGGCGACACCGGCGACGCCACCGCCTGCCACCTCCACTTCGAGATCTGGATGGCACCGGGCTGGTACGAGGGCGGCAGCCCGGTCGACCCGTTGCCCTACCTGGAAAAGTGGGACCGCTACAGCTGAGGCGCCACTAGCTGTTCGAAGCTCGGTGTGTTTCCGAGCGGGATTGGCTGGGTCCGCATAGGCAACTCCTTCAGCCTCACGCCGGAGGACCAGCTTGCCGCGGTCGCGAGCGCGATCCGTTCGTTTGCCGGGTAGCGAATCGCTGCACCAGCGCAAGGGCCACCGCGACGGGCACGGTCGCCGGAAGCACATCGACGGCGAAGAACAGCAGGTCGAACCCGAGCGCCAGCACCGCCACCAGGACGGCCCCAAGCAGCTGCCGATGGGCCGAAAACCGACGAATACGGTGGGTTTCCGGCCCATCGGCAGGAAGCGCCAGGAGGCAGCCGACCAGGGCGGCTATGAAGAGGTCGCCGAAGCCCATCTGGGCGTGGCCGAAGTGGACCGCCTGCAGGCGGGGCAGGTCGCCTGCGGGGCTCGCCACGCTGAGGACCGCGTTGGGCCCCTGGAGGAGATCGGATGCGACGAACCAGGTGTCGATCACCGCCATCGCGTAGACGCCCAGCCGCAGCCAGAGGGCGGGCACAACCGAGACCAGCAGCCAGCAGAGGGAGATGCAGGCGAGGCCCGAGAGAGCGGTGGCCGCGCTCTCGCCGGCCAGCGATCCCTTCGACGCCCAGGCAAGCACGAAGAGGGGGATCGCCGCCAGAGCCCACACCGGCCGGGAGCCGTGCACCAAGAGGCCCAGCGCCAGCGCCGCCAGCGGCGGCACCGCGACGAGCGCCAGCCAGGCCAGCGCCGTCGCCGAGGCGGAGTCGAGTTCGATCACCGCGACCACGACGACGATCGAGAGCGCCGGGATCAGCGCCCACCAACGGCTGCGCAGCCGCCCACCCAACGGCAGCGGCCGAGCGGTTGGCAGCGCCACAAGAGCAGCCTGAACCAGCCCGAGAATCGAGATCGAGACGGCAAACGACGTCATCGACACAGCGTTCCGGTGCGCTTTATGTGGTCATGTCCCACATAAAGCGCACCGGAAGCGCTACTCCCACTCGATCGTCGCGGGGGGCTTGGAGGAGATGTCCAGCGCCACGCGGTTGACTTCGGCGATCTCGTTGATGATCCGGTTGGAGACGCGCTCGAGCAGGTCGTAGGGAAGACGGGCCCAGTCCGCCGTCATCGCGTCGTCGGAGGTGACGGCGCGGATCACGATCGGGTAGGCGTAGGTGCGGCCGTCCCCCTGGACGCCGACCGAGCGGACGACGGGCAGCACGCAGAACGACTGCCAGAGCTGGCGGTAGAGCTCGGCCGCCCGAATCTCCTCCTGCAGGATCGCGTCGGCGGCGCGGAGGATGTCGAGCCGTTCTTTGTTGACCTCGCCGCCGACGATGCGAATCGCCAGGCCGGGGCCGGGGAAGGGCTGGCGCCAGACCATCCTCTCGGGCAGGCCGAGCTCGGCCCCCACCGCGCGGACCTCGTCCTTGAACAACATCCGCAGCGGCTCGACCAGCTCGAACTCGAGGTCCTCGGGCAGGCCGCCGACGTTGTGGTGGGACTTGATCGTGGCGGCGTGATCGCTGCCGCCGGACTCGATCACGTCGGAGTAGAGCGTGCCCTGGACGAGGTAGGAGACGTCCTCGATCTTCTCCGCCTCCTCCTCGAAGACGCGGATGAACTCCTCGCCGATGATCTTGCGCTTGCGCTCGGGCTCGTCGACCCCGGCCAGCTTGGCGAGGAAGCGCTGCTCGGCTTCGACGTGGACGAGCGGGATGCCGAACTGCTCGAAGGCCGCGACCACCTGCTCGGCCTCGTTCAGCCGCATCAGGCCGTGGTCGACGAAGACGCAGGTGAGGCGCTCCCCCACCGCGCGGTGGACCAGCAGCGCGGCGACGGAGGAATCGACGCCGCCGGAGAGCCCGCAGATCACGCGGCCCTCTCCCACCTGCGCCTGGACCTTCGCCACCTGCTCGGCGATCACCGATTGCGGCGACCACTGCTGCTCGCAACCGGCGACGTCACGCAGGAAGCGGGTGAGGATCTCGGTGCCGTAGGGCGTGTGGACGACCTCGGGGTGGAACTGGATCCCGTAGAGCCCACGGTCGGGATACTCGCAGGCCGCCACCGGCGATCCGGGACTGGATGCCAGCGCCGTGAACCCTTCCGGCGGCTCGAAGACCGCATCGCGGTGGCTCATCCAGCAGTGCTGCTCCTCCGGCAGGCCGGCCAGGAGCTGGCCGCCACCGTCGCGCAGAGTCAGGTCGGTGCGCCCGAACTCCCCAGCCTCGGCCGCCTCGACCCTCCCCCCCAGCGCCTGCACCATCGCCTGCATCCCGTAGCAAATCCCCAGCAGGGGAATCCCCAGATCCAACAGCTCGGTCGGGAAAGCGGGTGCCCCCGCCTCGTACACAGAAGCTGGGCCGCCCGAGAGCACGAGCCCCTTCGGCTCGCGCTCTCGGATCGCCGCAACCGATGTGGTTGAGGGCAGCAGCTCGGCGAACACCCCGCACTCGCGAATCCGTCTCGCAATCAGCTGCGAATACTGCCCCCCGAAATCAAGGACCAAAACCTCCTCGACAGCAGCGGGGTCGACGGCCGCCGCCTCGACTGGCTCTTGCGGCTCGGATTTCAAGAGTGCGTCGCTCACGTGGCTGCCGGGGGGTGGTGTCGATTTGGGGGACCACCCCGAGGAGGCGGCGAAGCCGCCCCCGCAGCGGGTGGTGGCACCAAATCGGCGACAGGACCCGCCGGCCCAACACCCCAGCGTCCCTCAGTCATCCGATACAGCCACCCCAGTCGCCACCGCCGCCCTTCCGTTGGACCCCATGCCAACCGACTGCTCGTTCTGGAGCTTCTTGCCCTCGCTCATCAGAGCTGGGGCCACCATCACCTCGGCCCGCTGGAAGGAGCGGATGTCCTCGTAGCCACAGGTGGCCATCGAGGTCTTCAGCGCCCCCATCAGGTTGAAGGTGCCGTCGTTCTCCTGCGCCGGGCCGAGCAGGATCTCCTCCATCGTCCCGTCCTGCCTGGTCGAGACGCGGGTCCCGCGCGGCAGCGAGGGATGGAAGGTCGCCATCCCCCAGTGGAAGCCGCGACCGGGGGCCTCCTTGGCGCGGGCCAGCGGCGAGCCGACCATCACCGAGTCCGCCCCGCAGGCGATCGCCTTGGAAACGTCGCCGCCGGTGCGCATGCCGCCGTCGGCGATCACGTTGACGTACTCGCCGGTCTCGAGCATGTGCTGCGAGCGGGCCGCGGCGACGTCGGCGATCGCCGTCGCCTGCGGGACGCCGATCCCGAGCACGCCGCGGGTCGTACAGGCGGCGCCGGGACCGACGCCGACCAGGACGCCGACCGCTCCGGTCCGCATCAAGTGCAGCCCGGTCGAGTAGGAGGCGCAACCGCCGACCACGGTCGGTACCGGCACCTCGGCGATGAACTCCTTCAGGTTGAGCGGCTCGACCGTGGTCGAGACGTGTTCGGCCGAGATCACGGTGCCCTGGATGACGAGGATGTCGATCCCTGCCTCGACCGCGATCTCATAGTGCTCGCGCACTTTCTGCGGCGTCAGCGAGCCGCAGGCGACCGCCCCGCGCTCCTTGATCTCGGCGATCCGCTGGCCGATCAGCTCCGGCTTGACCGGCTCGGCGTAGATCTCCTGCATCAGCCGCGTCGCCTCGTGCTTGGGCGCGGCGGCGATCTTCTCCAGATGCTCCTCGGCGTTCTCGAAGCGGGTCCAGATCCCCTCCAGGTTGAGCACGCCGAGGCCGCCCAGCTCGTTGACGAGAACGGCGGTGTCGGGACTGACCACGCCGTCCATCGCCGAGGCGACGAGCGGCAGCTCGAAGCGGTAGGGGCCAAGGGTCCAGCTGATGTCAATGTCGTCGGGATCGCGGGTGCGGCGCGACGGGACGATCGCGATGTCGTCGAAACCGTAGGCGCGCCGACCCTTCTTGCCTCGACCTATGTCGATCTCCAATTAGGTCCTCCAGGGTGGCGTTGAGGACCCAGCCTACACTTCGGCGGGGACCTCCAAGTCCTGGACGTGGACCTCGCCCAGGAGCCTCTCGACCTGGTTGCGGTCGACGACCCCGGCGCCGAAGTGCTGGGTCGACTCGGCACCGCAGGCGACACCGTAGGCGAGGCACTCGTCGGCAGCGCGCCCGTCGTAGCGAGCGGCGACGTAGCCGGCGAGGAAGGCATCGCCCGAGCCGACGGTGGAGACCGCCTCCAGCGACTCGGTGCGGACCTCGAGGAAGCGCCGCTCGGCGCCCTCTCCCACCACAGCAACGCAGCCGTCGGGCCGGGTGATCGCCGCCTCCGCGGCGCCGATCCGGACCAGCTCGGTGAGCCCGTTGACGAGGTCGTCGCGGTCGGCGAACTCCTGGCCGACCAGCTCCTCGGCCTCGCGCTCGTTCGGGGTGACGATCGCTGCGCCGGCGCGCAGGCCGGCCAGCATCGCTTCGCCCTCGGCATCGAGGACAACGGGCACGCCGCGCTCGCCGAGGTCCTTGACCAGCCGCGCGTAGAGGTCCTCGCCCGCCCCCGGCGGCAGGGTGCCCGCGATCACGCAGAGCTTCGCTCCGTCGGCGAGGTAGCCGAGGCGTGAGGCGAAAGCCTCGACCTCCTCGGCGCTGACCGCGGGGCCGCGCTCGTTGATCTCGGTCTGCTCGCCCGAAGTGGGGTCGATCACGGCCATATTGACCCGGGTCTCGCCGGAGATCCTGGTGAAGTCGGTCAGCACCGCTTCCTCGCGCAGCTGTTCCAGCACCCGGGTGCCGGTCGGGCCGCCGGCGAAGCCGGTGGCGACCACCGGGCGTCCGAGCAGCTTCAGCGCCCGGGCGACGTTGATCCCCTTGCCCCCGGCGACGGTGCGGCTCTCGACCGCGCGGTGGCGGTGGCCGAGGCGGAAGTTGGGAACCGCGACGGTGCGGTCGATCGCCGCGTTGAGGGTGACGGTGAGAATCATCGCGCCGCCCCCCCGTCGCCCTGCCTTACGGCACGCCTCTCCTCGCGACCCACCATCTCCTCGTCTCCTCGTGTCCTGCGGCGCAGCAGCCGCCAGATCAGAGTTGCGCCGATCAGTATCGCGAAAATCGCGATCGCGATTGGGATCGCCTCGTCTTCGAGCAGGCTCCGCGCGCGATCCAGGACGCTTGCCTCCGGCACCGCACGAGCGGCGCGCAGCGGCACCGAAGCGGCCCGCAGCCCGTCGACGAAGACCGTGGCGCTGCCGAGCGCCGCACCGCGGCGGATCGGGCCCTCGACCTCGCTCGGGGCCCGCACAGCCACGCTCAGGCGCTGGTCGCGGCGGATGCCGACCGCGACCGTGCGAGGGGCGCGCAGCGAAAGCTCGCCGCCCCCGTAGCGGATCGACGGCGTGGCGAGCTCACGGCCGGCCCTGATCGGCAGCCGCTGACGGTAGAGCCCGAACCCGTAGTCGAGCAGCTCCATGTTGTCCCGGTAGCGGTCTTCGTCGGTCGGCGCTCCGATCGCGACCGAGATCAGGTCCACCCCCTTGCGCCGGCCCGAGCCGACGAGGACGTAGCCGGCGCCGAAGGTATGACCCGTCTTCACTCCGGTCACCCAGGGCGCCATTTCGAGCAGTTCGTTGATCGTCACGATCCGCCGCGGCGGCCTGACGCTGCGCAGGACGGCGCTGCGCGAATCGGCGATGCGGGCAAAGGCGGGGATTCGCAGCAGGCGCCGGGTGAGCGTGGTCAGGTCGCGGGCGCTGGAGTAGTTGCCGCGCTGGTCGAGCCCGATCGGGTTGGCGTAGTGGGTGTCGGCCAGCCCGAGCGCCGCCGCGTAGCGATTCATCTGGCGCACGAAGCGCGCCTCCGACCCAGCCGCCGCGCGGGCCAGGTCGTAGGCGGCGTCGTTGCCGCTGCGCAGAATCAACCCGTAGAGCAGGTCGCGAACGCTGATCCGCTGCCCGGCGCGGAGGCCCAGCAGCGACTCGCCGTATTCGGCCTGGTAGGGAGCAACGCGGACGATCCGATCGAGCGGCAGCTCGTGCAGCGCAACCCAGGCGGTCATCAACTTCGTCGTGCTGGCGATCGGGAGCTTCCGCGCCGCCGCGTGGGAAGCCAGGACCTCGCCCGTGCGGGCTTCGATCAGAGCCCAGGCGCGCGCCTCGATCTGCGGCTGCTTCGCGGCCGACGCCGTGGGAGCGAGGACCAGCGCCAGCAGCGCGATTGCCGCTGCCGCCCAGAGGCGGCGGCGCCTCACTTCAGCTTCAGCTCTTCCCCGGCGATCAGGATCTGGGGGTCTACCTGCGGGTTGAGCCTCTGGATGCGCACGACCGGCACCCCGGTTCTGTGGGCAATCGCGACCAGCGTGTCGCCGCTCTGGATGACGTAGGTGGCCGGCACCTTGCGCTTCTCCTGCGCGGCTCTGTGTGCGGACTTGTCCGAGTGCCCGCCCTTGCCGGAGTCGGACGATCCACCGCCGAGACCGCCGCCGGCGATCACCGCGATCGCGAGCACGGTGGCCGCAATCAGGGCCATCGCCGCGAAGATCCGGGCAGGGGCTGAGGAGCGCTGGTTCATTGGACGTAGCGGGCGATTGGATGAGCGTCGGGGATCGTATATCCGCTCAAGGCCGTTTCACGTGGTCGAAACGTCCCAGACCTTGGCGCGCAGATCCTCGGCCGCCTCGGCCGGATCCGCCGCCGCGGCGATTCCGCGGGAAGCGGCGACCAGTGCCGAGCCGGGGCCAGCGGCGAATGCCGGCCCAAGCAGCTCCGGCCGGCCGCCCTGGGCGCCCACCCCAGGGACGAGGAAGATCGAGCGCGGCATCAGCGAGCGCAGGCGGCCGATGTGCTCCGGCGCGGTGGCGCCGACCACCGCGCCCATCCCGCTCAGGCCACGATCGCCCAGCAAGCGGTCGGAGAGGTCGTCGACGATCGCGGCGAGCCGCTCATGGAGGGGCTGCTCCGGGGCCGGCAAGTCCTGGACGTCGGCGGCACCGGGGTTGCTGGTGCGGACCAGGGCGAAGATCCCCGCGCCGGCCTCGGCAGCCGCGACGATCAGGGGCTCCAGCGCGTCGGCACCGAGCAGGGGGTTGGCGGTGAAGGCGTCGACACCGAGGCCGGCAACCGGCCCCCACGGGGTCGGCGTCTCACCGACCAGCGCCTGCGCGTAGGCCGCGGCGGTGACCGGGACGTCGCCGCGCTTGCCGTCGGCGATGGTCAGCAGTCCGGCTTCCTGGGCCGCAGCGCAGATCTCGGCGAGCGCGGCCCAACCGGGCGCGCCGAGACGCTCGAAGCAGGCGAGCTGCGGCTTGACCGCGACGCAGGCAGGCCCGGCGCGCTCGATTAGAGAGCGGCAGTGGGCGACGACCGCCTCGGCTGCACGCTCGGCAACCGTGGCGGCGGGAACGCCCGGCCCCTCCCCGGAGAGCTTCGACGGATCGGGGTCGAGGCCGAGGCAGATCTGACTGCGGCGCTCATCGACGAGCGCCGCAAGCCGATCCGCGAAAGGAACCTCGCTCAGCCTTTGACCTTGGCCTTCAGCGCCGAGCCGGCGGAGAAGCGCGGGACCTTGCCGCCCGGGATCGTGATCCGCTCGCCGGTCCGCGGGTTGACGCCCTGGCGGGGACCGCGCTCGGCGACGTGGAATTTGCCGAAGCCGGTGAAGCTGACTTCGCCACCACCGCTCAGCGTGTCGGTGATCGCGTCGAGCACAGCGTCAACCGCGTCACTGGCAGCTTTCTTGCTGCCCAGCCGCTCGTCGCCTGCAAGTTGGTCCAGAAACTCAGCCTTTGTCACGTCGAAGCTCCTCCGTCTCCATGGGGGTTTGAAGTCGCCGCAATCTAACAGCGGGCACGGCTGTCAGAAGCCACGCCGATCACGAACCGCCAACGGTCATCGAATCGACCAGCAGCGACGGGGTCTTGACCGATCCGCCGAAGGGGACCCAGCGCGCGTCGGCGCCGGTGACCTGAACCGCCTTCAGCATCGAGACGAGGTCGCCGGCGATCGTAAACTCGCGCAGCGGCTCAGCCAGCTCGCCGCCGCGGATCGCGCGGCCAGTGGCACCCACGGAGAAGACGCCGGAGACCGGGTTGACGCCCGAATGGAGGCCGGCGACGTCGGTGACGAGCACCCCGTCGCCTGCCTCGACCAGGAGCTGCTCGAAGCCGAGATCTCCTGCGGTCACGATCAGGTTGGAGGCCGACACCGAGGGCTGCGAGCGGTATCCGCCGCGCCCGGCGTTGCCGGTGGAGATGGCGTCTCCGCGGTGGGCGGTGTAGGTGTCGTAGAGGTAGTTTCGGAGACTCCCGCTCTCTATAAGGGGAGTGCGGCGCCGGGGGACGCCCTCCCCGTCGAAGGGCGCCGAGGCGAAGCCCTCCGGATCGAGCCCGTCGTCGTGAAGGACGAGCGCCTCGGCAGCGACCTCGGCCCCGAGGCGATCCGCAAAGGGGGAGCGCCCACGCTGCACGGCTCCGGCGCTCAGGCCCCTGCCGATCAGGGCGACGAAGCTGGCGGCGACGGTGGGATCGAGGACGACGGGGCAGGAGCGCGACTGCGGCTTGCCGGCGCCGATCATCGCGCTCGCCCGCTCCGCGCCCTCGCGGCCGATCGCGGCGGGGTCGAGGGCAGCGGGACCGCGGCCAAGGCCAAAGCCAAGGCCTGTCTCGCGTCCCGACTCACCCCCTGCGAGAGCCTGTACATAGGCGTAGCAGCTGGAGGTCTCGTACTCGCCGGCGATCCCGGTCGACGAGGCGATCGCAACTCGCTCGGCCGAGTCGGCGTAGACGGCCTGCTCGACGCCGGCGATCCGCGAATCCCCCTCGAGGGCCGCCCGCTCGACCGCAAGCGCCAGCTCGGCAATCTGAGCCGTCGACCACCCCGCAACCGAAGGGTCCGTCAGCTCCCCGGCCCCCACCGCTTCCAGTGCGCTTTTTGCGGTCATAGACCGCAAAAAGCGCACTGGAAGTGCTGGCGGGGCGGCGAATTGGTCCTCGTCGGCGATGCGGGCCGATTCGGCGGCACGGGCGGCTAGGGCGGTCACGCCGGGGTCGGAGAGGTCGGTGCCGAAGGCATAGCCGACACGGGCGCCGATCCAGGCGCGAACGCCAATCCCACGTTTGGTCGCCGCAGTGAGGCTCTCTACCTCCCCGCCATGGGCGCGCACCTCACGCTCGGCGTCCTCGGAGGCATAGGCCTCGGCATCCGAGGCCCCCGCTGCCAGCGCCGCCTCGACCGCCCGCCGCGCCGCCTCGATCACGACAAGACCTCGCGCCCCAATCGCCACGGATTCGAGCACCCGGAAGTCACCGTGACGATCGGGGGGATCACAGCTCCGTCCCGCCGACGGTCATCGCCTTGATCCGGACGTGGCCCTGACCGGTTCCGACCGGCACTTTCTGGCCTGCCTTGCCGCAGACGCCGGTCTTCATCTCGAAGTCGTTGCCGACGGCGTCGATCGCCAGCAGCGCCTCGAGGCAGTTGCCGACGAGCGTCGCCCCGCGACAGGGCCGGGTCTGCCGCCCGTTCTCGATCAGGTAGCCCTCGGAGACGCCGAAGACGAAGTCGCCCGTCGCCGGATCGACCTGCCCGCCACCGAAGGAGACCGCGTAGAAGCCGCGCTTGACCCCGGCGATCAGCGCCTCGGGCTCGGCTTCGCCGGGGGCGATATAGGTGTTCGTCATCCGCGGCACCGGCAGGTGGCGAAAGCTCTCGCGCCGGCCGTTGCCGGTGGAGACGACGCCGTCGCGGCGGGCCGTCAGCCCGTCGTAGAGGAAGGAGATGAGCTTCCCGTCCTCGATCACCATCGTCTTCTGGGTCGGCATCCCCTCGTCGTCGATCGCGTCGCTGCCCCACTCATTGGGCATCTGGCCGTCGTCGTAGGCGGTGAGCAGGGGCTGGGCGACCTGCTCACCGAGCTTGCCGGCGTAGACGCTGGCGCCCTTCTGGATGTGGTCCGCCTCGAGCCCATGGCCGGTCATCTCGTGAAAGAGGACGCCGCCGAAGCCGCCGCCGACGACCACCGGCATCGAGCCGGCCGGGGCGGGACCGGCGTCGAGGAGGGTCAGCGCCTTGCCCGCGGCAGCGGCCGCGATCGCCCCGGGGTCGCCGTCGAAGAGCTCGAAGCCGCGGTGCCCGCCGAGGGTCTCGGCGCCCGTCTCGACCGCGTCGCCGCGCCGGGCCACCGCCTGGGCGCCGATCCGCACCCTCGTGCGGTCGTCGCCGCCGAGGACGCCGTCGGAGTTGGCAACCGAGACCTGGCGGCGAACCTCGGCGTAGGAGGCCATGAACTGGGCTATCTCGGGGCCGGCGCCGCGGCCACGCTCGTCCAGCTCGCGCAGCAGCGCCGCCTTGCGCTCGGCGGCGACCTCGCCCGGCGGCTGCTCGATCGCATGGGGCGTACCCACCACCGCCTGCAGGGGGCGCGACCCGGCGCGCTCGGCGCGGAGGGCGGCGGCGGCCTCGTCGGCGGCGCGCTCCAGGTCATCGGGGTCGAGGCCGTCGACGTGGGCGAAGTAGGTGGTCCCGCCGCTGAGCACGCGCACGCCGGCGCCCTCCTCGGCGCCCGCCTGCACCGCTTCGATCCGCGCCTCGTCGATCGCCATCGTCATCCCGGCGTTGCGTTCGGCGAAGACCTCGGCGAACTCGCCGCCGTGGGCGAGCGCCCGCGCGAGGACGCGCTCGGCGACGGCCGGGTCCAACAGCCCGTTCGAGTCGCTCACGCCTTCGGCCTCTTCCCGGCGACCTCGATCAGCCGGCCCGCGGCGACGAAGAGCTCGCCGCCCGCGACCGAGTCGGCCGCATGGTCCTCGGCGCGGCCACCCGCGTAATAGAGGCGGGCGAAGGGGCGGCGGGAGACGCGGCGGCGGCGCATGTAGGCGGCCGCCTCGTCGGCGTAGCCGGAGACGCGGTCGAGCAGGACCCTGTGGGGCTTAGGCGGCATCCGCTCCCCCTCCGCCGTCGCCACCCTCGGCGAGATCGCGCAACACCGAGCGCATGTCGAAGAGCATCAGCGATGCCAGGGCGAAGCGGTCGGTAACCGTCACCGCCGCCAGGCCGGCGTGGCGCAGGGCGAAGACCTCTCCCTGCTCGGTCGCCATGTGGAGCTGCTCGACCGGCTCATCGCCAGCCCGATCGGCGACGTCGAGCAACGTCGCCACGTCCTCGCGCCAGCGATCCGGGTGGCCGCTTGCGGCCAGCACCGAGCCGTCGGCGGCGAGGATGGCACCCCCGCGCAGATCGGGTGACATCTCGGTCAGGTAGGCGAGCGCGCTCTCCGCCGCCTCGCCTGAAACCGCACCGCTCGTCTCGCCGTCGGGCATCTCGGCCAAAATACCGGCCCAGTGTCCCTGGCCCGAGCCTCCTGGATCGTCGTCGTCTCCATCTGCGCCATCGCCGCGGTCGCCTTCGCCTTCAGCGGCTACACCGGCTACGCGATCACGCTCGTTGCCGTCGGCCTCGCCGCTGGCGTCAACCTGCTGCCCAGCCCCTGAGCCGTCAGCCGGCGCGGAAGGGGCCGGAGCGGGCGCGGGCGGGATCGCGCAGAGACGTCTCGGGCTCGACGTGGATGAGGACCTCGGCGTGGGGGATCGTGGCCTCGATCGAGTCGCGCATGGCGTGAGCGAGCTCGTGGGCGCGCTCGAGGCTGGTGCCAGAGCGGTACTGGACGTGGAGGTCGATGTAGCGGCGGCTGCCGGCGCGGCGAGCGCGCAGCTTGTGGTAGCCGGCGACCTCCGGAGTGCGGGCCGCTGCAATCGCCGCCTCGATCCTGTCCATCTCCTCGGGTGGCAGCGCTTCGTCGACGAGAACGCCGGAGGAGCGCCTGACGATCCTGATCCCGGCGATCACGATCGCCACCGCCACGGCGAGCGCCGTGATCGAGTCGAAGGCGGCGTTGCCGGTGACCTCGACCAGGGCGAGCCCGAGCAGCACGCCGGCCGAGGTCAACGCGTCGGTGCGCAGGTGCGCCGCGTCGCCCTCAAGCGCGGGCGAGTCATGGGCTTTCGCCTGGCGCGAGAGCACCGTGGAGACGGCGAGGTTGGCCAGCACGGA
Organism: uncultured Solirubrobacterales bacterium; assembly: GCA_963712595.1. Taxonomy (GTDB): domain Bacteria; phylum Actinomycetota; class Thermoleophilia; order Solirubrobacterales; family 70-9; genus VRUE01. Next base: position 285,433 of record CAVQIM010000004.1, on the reverse strand, counting down.
GAAGCCCATCACCGCGATCCCGACGCCGAGCGACTCCACCTCGGCGCCGACGACGAGCCGATGGGTGGCCTCGTAGACGATGATCCCGGCCCCGAGCAGGATCAGGAGGCCCTCGATCGTCGCCGCCAGGCTCTCTACCTTCTCGTGGCCGTAAGGGTGATCGGCATCGGCGGGCTCATCCGCCTTGCGCACCGAGACGAAGGCGACCACGGAGGCGACGAGGTCGATCAGCGAGTGCACCGCCTCGGTGAGGATCGCGATCGAGCCGGTAATCGCCCCGGCGGCCAGCTTGATCGCGATCAGCAGCGCGTTGGAGGCGATCGAGAGCGCCGCCGCACCGCTCTTGGTGCGGATCATCGCGCCCCGGCCGCCGCCTCGTCGCTACTGAGGTGCGCCAGTAGGAACCGGGCGGCGTGGCCGCGATGGCTGATCTCGTTCTTCTCGGCCTGACTCAGCTCCGACATCGTGCGGGGGTCGTCCGGGCCGGTGTCGTCGGGGACGAACGCCGGGTCGTAGCCGAAGCCACCCTCGCCACGGGGCGCCTCGATCAAGTGGCCCTCGCAGCGGGCCTCGAAGACGCGCTCGGTGCCGTCGGCGTCGACCAGGGCGAGTGCGCAGTGATAGGCGGCGCGACGATCGTCGCCGGCCTCGGCTACCTCTCGCAGCAGCTTCGCCAGGTTCTCCTCGTCGCTCGCTCCGGGTCCGCCGTAGCGGGCGGAGTGAATCCCGGGCCTGCCGCCGAGTCCCATCGCCTCAATCCCGGAGTCATCGCCGATCGCCGCCCGTCCCGTCGCCGCCTGGGCCACCCTCGCCTTCTCGAGCGCGATCTCGGCGAACGAGTCGCCCTCCTCCGGCGGCAGCTCGACCCCCCGCGGGAGGGGCTCCAGCTCGATCCCGGAGAGCAGTTCGCGCATCTCGCGCAGCTTGTGCTTGTTGGCGGTGGCGAAGATCAATTCGGCACACCCGTCAGTACGACCGACCGGGACTACTCACCACCCGCTACCCGCTCCTGCACCTGCCGCAAGCGGGAGATGCCCATCTCGGCCAGGCCGAGCAACTCGTCGAGCGAGGCGCGAGAGAGCGGCGTGCGCTCGGCGGTCGCCTGCACCTCGACCAGACCACCGTCGCTTGTCATCACCACGTTGGCGTCGACCTCGGCCGAGGAGTCCTCGGAGTAGTCGAGGTCGCAGAGGGCCCGACCGCCGACCATGCCGACGCTCACCGCGGCAACCGAGCCGTTGAGGGGCATCGCCTCGATCTGGCCGGCGTCGAGGAGCTTCTGGAAGGCAAGGCGGAGGGCGACGTAACCGCCGGTGATCGCCGCGCAGCGTGTCCCCCCATCGGCTTCCAGAACGTCGCAATCGACGTAGACGCTGCGTTCGCCAAGCGCTTTGGGGTCGACGACGACCCGCAACGAGCGCCCGATCAGGCGCTGGATCTCGACCCCGCGCCCGTCCTGCTTGCCCTTGGCGATGTCTCGCGCCTTGCGGTCGCCGGTGGAGGCGGGCAGCATCGCGTACTCGGCGGTCACCCAGCCCTTGCCCCGCCCCGCCATCCAGCGCGGCACCGAGTTGGAGACCGAAGCAGTGCAGATCACCCGCGTCTTGCCCAGCGAGATCAGCGCCGAGCCGTCGGCCGTGGCGACGAAGCCTGGATCAATCGAGACGGGCCGGATGTCGGCCGGTGCGCGGTCGTAGCTGCGGGAAGCTGGCATTGAGCGAGCGAGTCTAAGTCAGCAAGGCGCATCAATGGCCGCCTCAGCATTGGAAGGGCCGCGGCTGACCGCGGCCCTTCCTGCCCACTGGGGTGGCCCCCGAACGCCGGACCAGTCAGCCAGCGTCAACGAGCCTGGCGAGAGAATAAACAGGCAAAACTTGATCAGTCAAGAAGCTTCCTCCGGTAGAACCCGCAAACCGCGCTGAGAAAAGTGGGCGTCGAAGGCGAGCATCTCCCCCGCGCCGTCGCGCTCGATCAGGGCGAAAGACGTCGCATCGACGTAGCTCCAACGCTTGCCGTCGTGGCCCTCGAGGATCTCCCAGGCACGCTCCTCCGTCGGCCGGTCGAGGTGGACGAGGTCGATGGCGCCGCCAGCCCGGAAGCGCCGCCCCCGCCCAGCCGCAGAGCGGGCCGCACGGCCCGCTCTGCCTCAGCTCTCACTTGAACGCCACCTTGTCGACCGCCTCCTTGATCTTGTTCACGATCACGTCGGCCAGCTCGGTCCCCTGCTTGCCACTGAACCCCTTCATTCCCGCCACCATCCCCACCATCAGCAGCGAGACGAGCAGAATCAAGCCGACGTACTCGACCGTCCCTTGCCCCCGCTCACCCGCCGCGAGTGCCCGGATCGCCCGGGCCCTCTCCGAGACCACAGCGTGCACGAACCCCATCAGCGCGTAGATCATCGATGCCTCCCTTGTCGATTGGAGGCCGATGCTGGCGCCCCCAGACGCACGGATCTAGGCGCGAATGTGTCGGTTCAGCGACTGAATCGGGTCAGGGCCGGAGCGGCACTGCTTCTCCCCGCGAGAGGCGATAACGACGTAGGGTCCGGTGACGGACGGCTCGCTTGCGGTGGCGATGGCGACGAGCCTGCGGAGGCGCTGGACGCGAAGCTTCGTCAGGGCTGAGCGCCGAATCGATCACGGCGTCCCCATCGTCAGCTTGGCTGGGAACCAGCGCCTCCCCCTCCGGCTCCCCCCCAAAAGCCCCACCGCCCCCACCTTCCACATAACCCCCCCAGGCAAAGACGTTTGACTCTTCTGAGTTGCCTGAGCTGACGAACAGCCTTCCCGTTTCGGGATCGACGACGAGCCCCGAGGGCCCGCCGTCGATCACCTTCTCTTTGAGCTGGGAGACGAAGGCGCCTTCGGCGTCGAACTCATCGATTGCGCCTTCGGGGCGCTCATAGCCGGGTTGGAGGTTGTCGAGGACCAAGAGGTGCCCGTTGGTGGGATCGATCCCGATCGCTGTGTCAACAAGCGAGACGAAGCGTTTTTGCGGTGTTTTGGAGCCGTCGATCGTCTGTTTTGGGTTCAGCGGATCGGTTTCTGGCTCGAAGACCTTGATCGTGTTGGTCCCCGCGTCGGGGACGTAGAGCGCTTTGCCGAAGACCGCCAGCCCGTAGGCGTCTTTGAGGTTGCCCACGCCTACTTCTTGCAGCAGGGCCCCGGCGGGGCTATAGACGTTTACCTGGGTTCGGTCGTTGACGTAGACCTTGCCCGCGGCGTCTACCGCGACCCCGGTCGAAGAGGAGACGTCGAAGGTCTGGGCGCTCGGTTTGAGCCTGATCACGCTTTGGTGCCAGACGTTGGCGTAGAGGGTTCCGCCGGGGCCGGTGGCGATCTGACAGGCGGCTTCGGGTGGGCTCGTCCCCAAGGAGAGGACCGAGCTCAGCTTGAACGGCTTGGAGGCGCTGAACCCCCCTCCTTCTGGGGCGTAGGTCTCGATCATCGCGTGGTAGTAGTCGGAGACGAGGAGGCTTTGCCCCGAGAAGGCCAACCCGCAGGCGCCTTCGATCTGTTCGCCGGGGATCAGCTCTTCGGAGGGTTTTTGGGGCTTGATCAGCTTGATCGCTTCTTTGGTGATCAGCGTTCTTTGTGCCTGGGCGCTAGAGGCTCCCAGGCAAAGGCAAAGCGCTAGGGCAAGCAAAAGGCCAGGGATCGATCTCTTCCTCATCTATGACCCCCGCCTTTCTTCTTCTTGTGCTTTGCCTTCTTGCACTTGACCGCGATCTCGGGATGGGTGACCGAGCCCCTGTTGGCGTGTCCCATGAAGCGCGAGTTGGCCAGTTGGCGCTCGGCGCAGAGCTCTTTGGCCGAGACGACTAGGAGGCCGTGCTTGCCCGCTCCCAAGCTCAGTTCGAATTTGCTCACCGGGGCGTCGGGGAGGCTGGGGAAGGTTCCCCTGAGGCCTCCCTTGACCGAGTCGATCGTCCCCGCCAAGTCGACCTCGATCCCGTGGCCCCTAAGCACGAAGACGAGGTCGGGCAGGGTGTGATCGGAGGAGCGCAGGATCGCCTCTCCCGACATCGGCTCTTCGAGCAGCGGCGTATAGGCCTTGACCTGTCCGTAGACCGATCCCGGGGGGCAGTTGTGGTTGGCGAACTGGGGCCTTGTGCAGATCTGTTGGATGTGGCCCTGCTCCAAGAAGAGCGATCTGGGTAGCGCCACCGAGGCGCTTTTGATGTTGGCGTCTCCTGGGCGTGGTCTGACCACGACTCTCAAGGCGGGGTGCTTGCTGCGCCTGGTGCCGCCCTTCAGCGCCAGGGAGACCTTGGGCTTGAAGCCCAATGCCCCGCAGTTGAAGGCTTGGAAGGGGGCGGTTGCGGTGGCGAGGGTGTCGTCGGCTTGGTTGCCGAATAGCTCCCCGGCGCCGTTTAGGGCAGAGGAGATCGCCGAGGGCTCGCAAGAGGTCGGGTTGATCGTGAACTGGGGCTTATCGATATAGGCCCTGATGTCCCTGAGGTGAATCGGGATGCCGTCGATGATGTGGGGGATCGGGTCGGTCCCGGTCGCGTCGATCGAGGCTTGGGTGGTTTCGGGATCGATCCGAATGGCCGAGCGGACGATCACCACTCCCAAGTCGAAGGGGCCGACCAAGGCGGAGTCGATCGCCACCACCGAGAAGGAGGAGCCCCGATATGGCCCGGCGAGGTAGAGGCCTCCGGGGGCATAGGAGAGCACCGAGCCAAGGCCATAGCCCGAGTAGGTGCGCCCGATCAAAGAAGAGGCGGGGCAAGAGGGGTTGTCTCTCTCTTCGACCCCGGATCTGTGAGCAGCTGCCTCGATTGCACTCTCAGGGCAATAGGGGACCCCGGCGACCTTGCCCAACAGGCCCGGTGGGAAGGTCGCCGAGTAGGAGGTGATCTCCTGCTCTACGTCTGTCCTGGTGAGGTGCAGGTAGAAGGGGGTGTAGGCGCCGCCTTGGGAGTTGAGCGTCCCTCCCTTTGCCTTGGGGGTAAAGGGAGCGAGGCCAGAGGGGCACGGCCCCCCTCCTACCCCGGCGGTGATCTGGGCCGGCAGCGATGCGTGCTTGATCAGGTTGGGGTCCCGCCAGGCGATCAGGTCGGCCTCGGTCGATACCCCCCCGCAAAAGCCAGGGGTGGCCAGGGGGCTTCGCTGGCCTTCGCGGAAGTGGATGCGAAGTTGGGAGTAGGGGATCTGGGGCAGGCGATCGAAGCTTGCGGTCAGCCTCCCCGTGGTTTGGTCTGCGGCCAGCTCTCCTGCGACCTTGACCAAGATGCCTCGATCTATCGACTTGGCGATCAAGTAGATCGAGATCAGCGAGCCGAAGGGGTTCTCATAGGGCGCTGCCAAGAAGATCGCCCCCTCGATTCGTTTGTCGATGATCGGGCTGATCACGGTGAAGTCGCCGATCTTCGATTCGTTGGGGCAACCCGCTCCCGCGGGGGACAATGGCGTCTCGGCTTCGAATTGGGCAGTGGTGCAAACGCCGAGCCCCGCTCCCACCGAGGGGTTGATCGTCACCCCTTCTGGCAAGTTCACGACCGCCTTTCTGATCGGCGAGGGGGCGCGCAGCTCGGGTTTCAATACCCCGGCGGTATCGACGTCGATGTCGAAGGAGTAGCCCGAGGGAGAAGAGGCGCGGGGGTCGGAGAGCTGGGCGATCGCTTTTGGTTCGAAAGACAAAGTGGAGCAGCCTTCCAGGGCTTTGGAGGAAAGCGAGCGCGAGATCGCTCCCGCTTCTTGCCAAGAGGTCGCAGTGGCCTTGAAGGCAAGCGGGGAATCGCAGAAGGTGGGCAGGGTGAGGTAGGCGGTGGGGGTGTTTTGGACCGGTCTTCCCACCGAGCATTTGGACCAGCCGAAGGAGGGCTCGGTCGCGTTTAGGCAGTTGCCCCGTTGGGAGTCGTGAAAGGCGGCGAAGGGGTTGCCCCAGATCGAGAGCGACAGTCCCGATACGTCGATCGCCTGGGAGACGTTTTTGCTCTTCAAGGTGATCCCGTATTCCCCGCCTGCCTGGCGGATCTCGGGGATGAAGATGATCGGGGCGCCGTAGGGGTTGGCGCCGATCTCGGAGGGAACCCCCGGCGGCGGGTCGAGGTTGAAGAGGCCGAAGGTCCTCGTCTCCCCCCCGGCGAAGGATGAGGTGACCGTCAGTGTGCCTACCTGGCTTCGGTCTTGGCAGCTCTCCCCGGATTTGCTTTCTTCGAAGGGCGAGAAGCGCGGTTTGTGAAAGGCGGCCTGGGTGCAGGTCGGCACCGCGGTGGGGTTTTCGATCAAGCCCCCGGGCAACTCCAAGGAGAGGTCCTTGAGGTCCCCCTGGGTAAATGGCGCTCCCGCCGCTTTGCTTGCTTCCAAGCCGACGCTCAAGCGAAGCGATGCGGGATGGGCTCCGGCCTGGGTTGCCGGTTCGCCAGCTTCTGAGATCAAGGGCTTTGCCTCGAAGCCTTCTGTTCCTGGGAGGAAGGAGAAGGCCTGGGCCCCAGAGGGGATCGCCAGGAGGAGGGCGACCGAGGCAAGGACGATGCGCACCCTCATCTCCCCCGCCCCTTGTTCTTGCCCTTGCCCTTGCCCTTCTTCTTGCCTTTGTGGTGCTTTTTCTTCTTCTTCTTTTCCTTCTCGACTTCGAACTTCACCGGCGGGTTGCCCGAGCTCTTCACCAGAGTGCTGGGATCGGGGTCTTCGGGGGTAGGCGGCAAGGCCTGACAGGCATCGGCGATGCAGGGGATCGGCTTTTGGGCTTCGGGGAAGCCGCCGCCCGCTCTGGCGTCATAGAGGTCGATCGAGCCTGGGTCGGATCCGACCAAGGACTGATCGGTGAGGAAGTAGGCCTCGTTGCCGTCGGTCGAGGCGTCGATGAAGCTGGCGCCTTCGATCGCCCGCCCGCTCGAGATCAAATCGACGCAACCGGGTTGCATCGTGCAACCGCCGACCCCGTTTGCCTCCCACTGGTAGACGTCTGGTTGTCCGTTGGTGTCGGCGATCGCCAGCACGTCGGTCGATTCGAAGAAGGCCCTGTGGCCGTCGGCAGACAGCGCCCTGGGGCGATAGGCGCTGCTCGATCCGTTTACCTGGGCCCCTGGGATCGAGGCGACGCCGGTTGCTTTTTCCCCGGTCGGCTTGCAAGAGGCGCAGATCAGCTGCGAGGCCCCTCCCCCTAGCGGCGGCCCGTAGAGGTAGAGCTCAGCTCGGCTGCCGTTGTCATAGGCGGCCAGTTCGGTGGTCGAGAGGAAGGCGAGGTGAGAGCCGCTGGGGGTGACCCGGGAGGTGCCCGTCGCCGGTGGGTAATCGCTTGGCTTTGCCGCTTGTGCTCCCGCCGCCACCAGGGTGGTGGTTCCGGAGGCCCATTTCTTGATCCCGGCGGCGTCTTGGTAGTAGACGACTGAGCCGTCGGTGGAGGCGCCCAGGACTCCCACCACCCCTCCTGCGGGAGTTAGGTCCGTTTTCGCCTGGGTGGAGGCCAGGTAGCGATAGAGGTGGGCGGCTTCGGTGAAGAAGGCGAGTGAGCCATCGGTCGAGGCGGTTTGGAACTGGCCTGCGCTCGTGAGGAGCTTGGTCTGGCTCCCGTCCCTCAGGTAGAGGCTGCCCGCAGCGGTGAAGTAGACACGGGTGCCGTCGGAGGAGACCGCGCCGATCGGCGCCGCCAGCTTCGTCGGGCCTACCGCCGGCGTGGTCTGCGTTTCCCCCACCAAGAGATTCAGCGCGGTGAGCGACCCCCCACTCGCCCGGTAGAGGTTCTGAGCTTGTGGGTCACATTCGCCGGGGCCTTTGAGGACCTCGGTCGCATTGGAGGTAAGCGCCGCGCAACTCGAGAGCACCACGTTGGAGAGATCCGGCGATGCCCCGGCGAAGGAGACCTTGAAGGCTTCCGGGGTGACCGCGGTGTGGGTGAAGTTGGCGGCACTGAGCAGCGAGGTGAAGCTGCCACCCGAGCCCCTCAGGTAATAGGCCATGCGCCCAGGAGGAGCACCCGAGCCCGGTATCACCGGGTTGGGAGCCCCACACCCCACCAGCCCCCCACGACAGGGCAACCCACCGAAGAGCAATCCCCTGGCGAGGTCTTCGGAGAAGAGCCGGTAGGGCGCTCCGTCCGGTTGATCGCCGTAAGCCGCCGATTCCAGCGGGGCGGAGACGTTTTGGGTAACCCAACCCCCTGCGGTTCGCCTCGAGAGGTACTGGCTCACCGGGGGCGCTCCTTTGGCATCGCCGAAGGAGGTGGCAGAGCCGTAGGAGATCGCCGCTCCTTCGGGAGAGCTGCTCGGTGCGGCTTGCAGGTCCCCGCCGCCGAAGAGCGAGCTGGGTGGGGCGATCGCCCCACCGCCTTTGTCTACCGGGGAGACCATCTCCCAGGCGCGGTTGTCGGGAAGCCTGAATGCCTGTTCGCTTCCCTGGGTGGAGAAGACGTGCTCTGGGCCGGTGACCGTTTCGGCTGAGTTTTTGGCGGTGATCCGGTAGCGGTACTGAGTCGCTGCTTTCAGCGGGGAAAGCGGCGGCCCCACCGGCTGGGAGGGGAAGAGGTAGGAGGTGCCCGAGCCAAGCAGGGCCGGGCCTGAGATCGGGATCAGGGTCGCTCCTGAGAAGCCTTTTGCTTCGAAGGCGCTTTGGGGGGTGTATTCGAAGCGGTAGGTGGTGGAGAGCCCGTTGGGGTTGACTTTGGCCCAGAGGTAGGCGGAGTCCGCCTTTACCGCTTCGACCCAGGTCTCTGCGATCAGCGGCGGGCCCGCCGCCTTGGCCGCTGGGCAGGCAACCAAGATGGCGCCTGCCGCCAGGGCCACTAGGGCCCTGGCTCTCATCGGGCGTTCTTCTTGTTGCTGCGCTTGTGCTTCTTTGCCTTCTTGCAGGAGTTGGCGAGCAGCGGTGCGCTATCGCTGACCTTGCCGTTTTGGCCGTCCAAGAGCACCGTTGCCCTGTTGGCTTTCGCCGAGAGCTTGCAGAGGTTGGCGCTGTTGATCAAAAGGCCCTTCTTGCCGCCCTTCATCTGCAAGGTGAACTTGGAGACCGGGGCATCGGGTGCTGCTTCGAAGGTGGAGCGGATGCCGCCGTTTACGGAGTCGACCCTTCCTGCCAAGACCACGTCTACCTGGCCTTGCAGGGCGATCACCAGGTCTGGGAGTTCGTGGTTTGAGGATCTGAGGTAGACCGGGCCTTGCAGCGGCTCTTCGAGCAACGGCGTAGTTGCACTCGCCTTGCCGTAGATCGAGGCCGCCGGGCAGGCATCGGCGGCGAACTGCACCCTGGTGCAAACGGTGCCGATGTGGGCCTGGTCGAGGAACTCCGAGCGCGGCAGGGTGACCTCTGCTCGCTTCACGTTGGCCCCGCTTCCCTTGGGGAAGGTCAGGGTCGCGGTCAGGGCCGGGTGACCTGTTCTCTTCGTCGCGCCCTTTAGCTTCAAGGCCAGCTTCGGCTTGAAGGAGAGCGCGTCGCAGCCGCCTACCTGGAAGGGGACGACGGGGGTAGAGAGCTGGCCCGTGGTCGAGGTCAGGGTCGCTGCGATCGACATCGGATCGCAAGAGGTCGGGTTGAGGGTGAAATCGGGCTTTTTGAGCTGGAAGGAGATCTGGCGCACGTCTAGCGGGATGCCTTGGAGGATGTGGGGCAGGGGGTCGGAGAGGGCTGAGACCTTGGCCGTTTCGGGATCGAGCTTCAAGGCGATCCTGACAACCACCGCTCCGAGGTCGAATGGCCCTGCGATCGCCGGGGTGATCACGACCACCGAGAGCGGGGCGCCCTTATAGGGGCCGGCGAGGTAGGCGTTGCCGGGGGTGTGAAGCGGGGTGATGCCCGCCCCCGCGGCTACGTCTACCGTGCCGATCTCAGATGCAGAGGGACAAGAGGGGTTGTTGCGCTCGATGATCCCTTCGTTTGGCTTGCTTCGCGATTGCGCTTGAGCGATCGCTGCCTCTGAGCAGTAGGGAACGCCGACCAGCTTCGCGGTCAATCCCGGCGGCAAGGCGGTGTCGATCTTTTGCAGTTCCTGGGTGTCGTCTTGCCTGGTCAGCTTCAAGGCGAAGGGGCTATAGGCACCGGCTTGGGGGGAGAGGGTGCCGGCGGTGAAGGAGGGGTTGTTGGGAAGCGCCTGGCCCTGGGCGGGACAGGGGCCACCGTTGGGGTTGGCCCCGATCGCGAAGGGATCGGTCGGGTGGGCCACCGGGGTCTGCGGGGCGCTCCAAGGGACGATGTCTGCCCTGGGGGCGTAGGTGCCGCAGGCGGCAGGTGTTCGCAGAGCGGCCCTGGGCCCGGTGAAGAGGTGGGTCTTGATCTCTTCGATCGGCAACTGGGGATTGTCTTCGAAGATCGTCGTCAGCTGACCCGTGTTTGGATCTGTTTGCACCCTGCCGGCCAAGGTGGAGACGGTCCCGGTGGAGGGATCGCTCAGCGCCAGATACAGGGCGATCAGAGAGCCACTTGGGTTCTTGAAGGGCTCTGCCAGGTAGAGCGCTCCGGAGATCGGGTGATCCAACAGCGGGGTCCTCACTTCGGCCGTGCCGAGCTTTGAGTCAGGCGGGCACTCGCTGGGGATCAAGGTGTGGACGTGGGACAGGGCTTCTGAGCAGGCGCCCTGACCATCGGCGGAGGAGGGGTTTACCGACATCCCCTCGGGCAAGGAGAGCCTGAAGTCCTTCATCACCCCCGGTGAGAGGCCTTCGGGGTCCATGTTGACCGGCTGGCGCACGCTGACGTCGAGGCCAGAAGGCGAATCGGCCAAGTTGGTGGTCGGCTTTGCTTCCAGCGTCGGTTCGAACTGCAGCTGGTTGCAGCCGGCCAGCGCCACCGGGGTGCCCGACATATCGGCGCTTTCATAGCTGGCGCCCTTGAAGAGGCCGGTTTTCTCCCAGGAGTCTGCGCGGGCCCGGGCAACAGTCGGCTGTCCGGTGCACTGCACCGGCGTGGTCAGCAAGGCTTCCTTGGTCTCTTCGATCCCGGCGCAGCTCTGGGTGGGCACGATCCCGCATTCGCGCAGGGGGTTGTGGCTGGAGCTCGAGGGATTGCCCCAGAAGGTCACACGCAGGCCGATCACCGGGTTGGTGCCGCGGGCGAAGATTTCCCGCGAGCGGCCCGAGAGCCCGTAGTCGCCGTCGCTGCGCACCGAGCCGTCGATGTGGACGAAGATGTTGAGGCCTTCGGCCGCGTCGAAGCCGAAGGTAGAGGGGGTGCCCGGAGTGGGCACCATGTTGAAGAGAGGTGAGGCGCTGAGGCCGACTAGACCGGATTTGGCGACGATGATCGTCCCCACCGAGCCGATCTGGGCGTCCCGCGGGCACTGGTGCTGGTTTAGCTGGAGCTCGGTGCAGCGCGCCCCGGTCGAGTTGGGGTTGAGGATCATCCCGGGAGGAAGGTCGGTGAAGATGTCGCGCACCGCCTCAGACCCGGTCGGGTATTCGGGGTTGGCGAGTTCTGAGGGAAAGCCCAAGACGACGGAGAACTGGTCGGGGTGCGATCCGGCCTGGGTAGTGGCGGTGCCGTCGGCGCCTGAGAGCGGTGCCGAGAAGCCGGTTTCCCCCGCGAGGAAGCCGAAGGGCGCGACCGTGGAGCTGATCGTCACCGGGACGTTGCTCTGGCGTAGGTTGGCGCCGCCGCCTTCGACCGTGACTTTGGTCAGAAGGGTGCCGCTCGCCGCCAGGTCGGCTTTGAAGTCGACCTGGGCGAAGATGACGCCGCCGGAGGGGATGCTGTTGGGATTGGTGCAGGTGAAGGTCTGGGCGCTGATCGAGCAGGTCCCGCCGCTGACGGTGCTTCCCTGTTTGCTGGCGGCTTTGGTCGGGGTCAGCCCTTCGGGCAGGGTGCCGGTGACGCTCATCGCACCGGTGGTGGCGGCGCCGCCGACGTTGATCGCTCTGATCAACAGCGTGCCGGTGCCCCCGCCGGGGACGTTGGTCGGCATCGAGATGCCGAGCAGGCCCCAGGCGGGCAGGCCGATCGCGGTCTTCGTCGTCGCTTTGGCAAGCGCCGCCCCGCCGCCTTCGACGCTTGCTTCGCCGATCACGCTCTTGCCCACGGTGGCGGTGGCGACTTCTACCGGGACGATCACTTTTGCTTCTCCGCCTGCTGCCAGGGGTTCGGTACCGGTGCAGGCGATCTCCTGTCCGTTGACTTCGCAGGCGAGCGGTTTGCCCGAGCCGGTGCCCGAGACTTCACCGGCAACCGGGACGACCTCTGAGGGCAGGGTGGCGGTGATCGTGTAGGGGGCTGTGGTGGGGCCGTCGCCTTTGTTGGTGGCAACGATCCGGTAGCCGGGGCCCTCAGTGGCGTTGCCGGCTGCCCCCGCGGCAAAGCTCGGCGGGAAGGAGGTGATCGAGAGCGACCATTGCGGCCCTGCAGCAGAGGCTGCAGTTGGAAGCGCCAGCAAAGTGCCGAGGCAAAGCAGGGCGCCGAGCAGGCCGAAGCGTGCCTTCGTCGTCTTCTTTTGCCTGCTCATCGGTGCGCCCTCCCGTTGTTCTTCGCGTGTCGCTTGTGGGTGTGTCGTTTGTGGTGTTTCTTCTTCTTCTTTGCCTTCTTTGCTTTGTGCTGGGGCTTGGGGTTGCCCGGGCCGGCGAAGAGCGGCGTCACGGGCGAGGCGGCCTCGGGGGGAGCGGTGGCCCCGCGCTTGCAGGCTTCCCCTTCGCAGCTGGGCGGTGGCGGGGATGGGTTCTGGGAGGCGAAGCCACCGCCGACCCTGGCGTCATAGACGTCGACCGACCCATCGGCGTCTTGGCCGGTGAGCCGCTCGCGGGTGAAGAAGAAGACATCGTCGCCGCTCGAGGAGGCGTCGAGCAGGTAAGAGACCTCTTTGCTCTTGCCGCTCGAGATCAGGTACAGGCAGCCGCCGTTTTGGGCTTCGGAGTCGCAGGAGCCCTTGCCCTTCGCCTCCCACTCATAGACGTCTTGGCAGGTGAAGCCGCCGGTCTCTGCGGCGACTATCGGGCAGCCTTCGTCGCCGTTGGTGTCGGCGAGGACGAGCGGCTCGGTGGTCTCGAAGAAGACCCGCTTGCCGTCGGCTGAGAGGTTGCGCGAGAGCACCGGCGCGACTTGGCCGCTGCTGAAGCTGGCCTCCGTGATGCTGCCGAGGGTCGGTTTACCGTTCGGCGGCACGCCGGGCGGGTTGCAGGAGACGCAGACGATCTGCTCGGGGGCGCCGTCGCGGTAGAGGTAGAGCTCCGGTGTGCCTTCGTTGTCGTAGTCGGTGAGCTTTTCGTGGGAGCGGAAGAGCAGGGTGCGCCCGTCGGCGCTGACGCGGGCGGTCTTGGGCTGGTCGCCTCCTTCGATGCGATTGGCGCCCTCCCGCCAGTTGTCGGCGTCTGTTTTCCCGAGCCGGGCGATGAAGCTGATCTGCCCTTCGTGGTCGAGGTAGAGGTTGCACGAGCCTTCCCCCTGCGGATAGGGGCAGTTGCCTTTGCTCGCCCCTTCGGCGAGCAAAGCGTTGGCAGCGAAGTAGAGGTAGGAGCCGTCCTCGGAGGCGCCGAGGACGCCGCGGACTTCGGCCCCGTTGCCATCAGGGGTGGGCGCTACGTCGGTCAGCTCGCCGCTATCGACGTCGTAGCGGTAGAGGTCGTTGCCTGGGTTGGCGGGCGCTTCGCCGTTGACCGACCAGTAGAGACGTTCGCCATCGGAGGCGAGGCCGGCCGGGGCGCCTTCGAGGTCGATGTATTTGGGTTCGCATGTCGAAGCTGACTCGCAAGTGCTACTGAAAGTGCCATCGGCGGCAAAACTGCTGATTGGTTTGCGCCCGATCGTGCCTCCGCCAGACGTCCAGTAGAGGTAGGAACCGTGGACAGCGACACCATTGATCCTGTTGTTTCCGATGGCGGACAGTGATCCTTTACCGCCTGCGAGGGGAAGGCGATTGATGTAGCTAAAATTCGACGATGGGGGAGGAGCGTATTCGCTGAAATACAGGTAGTTTTCGTGTACGGCCATGCCAACGGGATAACCGTACCCGATGGGATTCCCACCATCTTTTTTGATGAATTTCCCTTCGGCTTCCCCTCCACCAATTGCCGCACGTGCGATCTGGAAGCTTCCAGCATTCCCCCAGTAGATATGGGTGTCACTGACCGCGATGCCCTGCGGTTCGCTGACCAGCCGTTCGCGGGGCAAGTTCGGATCTGCCGGCTGGGCCATGTTCAAGCCGCAGATGAAGTCCGGGCGAACATCCGTTACGCCTCCGCCGGCAAGGGTGGCGCGGCCGATGGTGCCTCCGCCGCCGTAGGGCGGGAACTGGCCATCGGGGCGACCGGTGTTGGTCCAGTAGACGTGGTCTTCATCGACGGCGACGTAGCGGGGGGCATTGGGGATGGTTTGGTCTTCGAAGACCGCCGGTGAGAATTTTCCTCCGCCGAGGCCGATCGGTTCTTTCACTTCCCGGGTGCATTCGCCCTCCCCCGGTTCGATGAAGCTCGGTTCGCGGTTGGTCGGGTCACCGGAGCCGTTGAGTTCAGCGCGGCCGATCGTGCCGAGACTGGGGTCGGCCCAGTAGATGTATTCGCCTTTGGGGTCGACGGCAGTGCCGACGGCGTGGGTGGAGAGGAAGTCCTCCTCCTTAGTGGCGTTTGGGTCGGGGTCGGTGAGGTCGGCGCGCCCGATCTGCGCTGGCGGCTGTTCGGGGCCGGTGTTGGCGTCGTTGGTCAGCATCTCCGAGCTCATCAAGTAGGCCTGTGAGCCATCGGCGGTTGCGCCGAGGAAGGCGGCGGGGTGGGGCCCGGCGGAGTCGGCGCCTTTTTCGCCCGTGCCGTTTTTCTTCTGCGAAGCCGAGACGTGGATCGTGCAGGCGAGCTCGGGTTCGGTGCATTCTTCTTTGCCTTCGTTGATCACCACGTTGCTTTGCGGCTCGGTCGGGTTGAGGCGCAGGTAGAGCTGCCCGGTTCCGGACTCGGTGAAGTAGACGCTCGAGCCGTCGGGGGCGATCGCGTGCTCATCGCGGGTGTAGTAGGCGATCGAGGCGCCGCCAAAGGCGGTCTTATTGCTCATCCAGTGGTAGGGGCCGGCGAAGGCACCGACGCGCGGCGCTTTGCCGTCGTTGAGGGCGCCGGCGACGCGCAGGACGCCGCTCTCGCGATCCCAGACGTAGAGGTTGGGCTTGCCCGCTGCCGCGCCGGCGCGCAGAACCGGCTTGCTAGCCGGGAGCTCGAAGAAGGCGACCGAGCCGTCATCGCTCGAGCCGGGGAAGGCGGGAAAGCCGGGGGAGACGCGACCGTCGCCGAGGTTGGGGACGTAGGGGATGATCGGGTTGACTTTGCCCGGGGTGGCGGTCCAGCGATCGAAGAAGGCCGTCTCGTCTGGTTCGCCGATCTTCGTCGCCGCGGCGAAGACGTGGGAGAAGTCGGGGTTCCAGCCGAGCACTTCGCCTTTCCTGCCGGCGCTTTGAGGGGGCAGAAGGCCCTGGGTCGACCAGCCACTCGCCCCGCGGCTTCCCAGGAAGAGTGGGGTGAAGGTCTGCGAGCCTTCGGCACCGGGGATCGGAGCTGGGGCCTCGAAGCTCACCCGGTTGCCGTCGACCGATGCCCGGGCCTGCTTGATCGAGCCGATGACGTCGCCGCCGTTCTTATCGACCGGGGAGGCCTGCTCATAGACGCGGCAGTCAGGAAGAGAGGCAGAGGGCTTGCCCTGGCGGTAGACGTCGTTGGCGGGACAGGAGCCGAAGACGTCCGGTGGCAGGTAGGTGGTGAAGGCGAGCGCTTTGCCTTCGCTGGTGCCGGCCGCGTTGCCTGCCACCACGCGGAAGCGGTAGGCGGTGTGAGGGGTGAGGCCAGTGATCTCCGCGCTCACTTCGACCCCGTCGTCTCCGTCGCCGATCGATTCGGGCGAGGCCGGCCGCTTGATCGGTTCTTCAGGCCCGGAGAAGCTTTCCCCGTTTGCCTGGTAGGCAGTCTCGCTGAGGAATTCGAACTGATAGCTCGTTTCCTCCCCGTTGGGGTTGATCGTCGCCTTCAGCAGAGCCGAGGTGTCGCGGGGGCGGACGCTTTGGCTTTCGATCGCCGGCTTGGCGGTGAATTTCGCGGTGACCTGGCGCGCGGCCGAAATCGTCACTTTGCATTCGTTGCCGGCGACGTTGTCGCAGCCCGTCCAGATAGCGAGCCGCGAGCCCGGATCCGGAGTGGCGGTGAGCGTCACTTCGGTTCCTTCTTGGAAGTCCACGGCGCAGGTGGAGCCGCAGTTGACTCCCGCCGGGGCGCTGGTCACCGTGCCTTTGCCGGCACCTTTCTTGAAGACTTTGAGCGTGAAGAAGTCGGCGTAGGTCAACGGCCCGAACGCCAACACGCTCGAGGGGTTGATCCCGGCGCTGAAGAAGACGTCTCCCGCGTTCTCTCCTCCGGAGTTGTCGACCGCGACCGCGCTGGGGTCGGGGTCCGAGAGCCCTGAGGGAGTCGGGATTTCAGAGACCAGTTCCCCGCCGGAGTCGAACTCGTCTAGGACCTTGTGGGTGGAGCCGATGTCGGTTACGTAGAAGTGCCCGTTTGACTGATCGAACGCGATGCTGCGATAGCCGCTTTCAAAGCTCCCTGCTTTGGTGGTCGAGCCGTTGGTTTCGGCGAGGACGTCTTCCCCGTCGGCGCTCAGGACGTAGGCTTTTTTGCTCTGCCTGTCATAGGCGTAGATCTTGCCGTTGGAGCGCACGGCGAGGCTCACGAACCACTGAAAGCCCGGGATCCCTTCGGCCAGGGTTCCGCTCGGAGTGCCGTCGGGTTCATAAGTGGAGATGAAGTCCTGGAAGGCGACGTAGACCTCGTCGGTGGCTGGGTTTACGGCTACTCCGTAGGATTCTTCGGGAGCGATCACCCGCTCCAATGCGTAGGTGGTGGAGTCCGTGGGCGGAAAAGATGTAGAGGGTGCGTACTTGACGACGTCAAGGCCGCGGGAGTTGACGTAGACGTTGCCCTGGGAGTCCACCGCCAAGGCGAAGGGGCCGTCTTCGTTTGAGGTTTCAAAGCTCGTGATCGGGGTGCCCGAGGGGGAGTAGATCTTGACTTCGCCCGCTGCGTAGTCGGCGACGTAGCGGTTGCCGGCGGAATCGATAGCCAGGCCGCGGACCCTTTCGAAGCCGGTCAGGTTCAGGGCCGGGAGTTCGGCGTGGGTGGGTTGCGTCAACGGCCCGAACGCCAACACGCTCGAGGGGTTCACCCCGGCGCTGAAGAAGACGTCGCCGTCGTTCTCGCCGCCTGAGTTGTCGACCGCGACCGCGCTTGGATCGGGGTCCGAGAGCCCTGAGGGAGTCGGGATTTCAGAGACCAGTTCCCCGCCGGAGTCGAACTCGTCTAGGACCTTGTGGGTGGAGCCGATGTCGGTTACGTAGAAGTGCCCGTTTGACTGATCGAACGCGATGCTGCGATAGCCGCTTTCAAAGCTCCCTGCTTTGGTGGTCGAGCCGTTGGTTTCGGCGAGGACGTCTTCCCCGTCGGCGCTCAGGACGTAGGCTTTTTTGCTCTGCCTGTCATAGGCGTAGATCTTGCCGTTGGAGCGCACGGCGAGGCTCACGAACCACTGAAAGCCCGGGATCCCTTCGGCCAGGGTTCCGCTCGGAGTGCCGTCGGGTTCATAAGTGGAGATGAAGTCCTGGAAGGCGACGTAGACCTCGTCGGTGGCTGGGTTTACGGCTACTCCGTAGGATTCTTCGGGAGCGATCACCCGCTCCAATGCGTAGGTGGTGGAGTCCGTGGGCGGAAAAGATGTAGAGGGTGCGTACTTGACGACGTCAAGGCCGCGGGAGTTGACGTAGACGTTGCCCTGGGAGTCCACCGCCAAGGCGAAGGGGCCGTCTTCGTTTGAGGTTTCAAAGCTCGTGACCGGGGTGCCCGAGGGGGAGTAGATCTTGACTTCGCCCGCTGCGTAGTCGGCGACGTAGCGGTTGCCGGCGGAATCGATAGCCAGGCCGCGGACCCTTTCGAAGCCGGTCAGGTTCAGGGCCGGGAGTTCGGCGTGGGTGGGGAGGGCTGCGCCGGCGGGGGCGGCTAGCAATCCGAGGGCACAGGCGATCGAGAAGAGCGCGACCCAGAGCTTGCTTGCGGGCGCACTACTCCCGTTGGTACGGCTAGAGCCATCGCGGGTGGCAGCTGCTCCACGGAAGATGCGGCCAAGGCCCTTGGCCTGGCGCATGCTCGATCCCGCGGGCGATGCCTTCGCGTGGCTTCTCACGTAGCTCTCTCCTTGTCCCTGAGCCCCTCTGCCGGCCGCTTCCCTTGGCGGCCCCCGTGGGCTCTGTTTCCCTGTGGCGCTTCCCCGGCTGGTACGTCCGGTGGCGGAAGCATAAAAGAATCGTTTTCTGAATGCAAGTAGAAGTTTTTGATGCGAAGGAAAGAGGCTCTAGATGCTCCCTGAAGTGCTTGTAAAAGGCGCGGCGGGAGATACGTGCCGCCTGCGGATACCCTCAGCCGGGTGCGTGTCCTTGTCGTCACCAACTTCCTGCCGGATGCCGCGTATCCGGCGCGGGGACGCTGGGTGCGCGATCAGGTGGAGGAGATGGGGAAGCGGGGAATCGAGGTCGAGGTCTTCGGCTTCCCCCCGGGTAGGAGCCACTACATCCCGGCGACGCGACGCCTGCGGCGCCTGCTGCGGCACGAGAGCTTCGACCTCGTCCATGCCCACTACGGCCTGCCCGGCTGGTGCGCCCGGCTCGCGGGCGCCCGCCCCCTGGTCGTCAGCTTCCACGGCACCGACGTGCGCCACCCGCTGGTCGGCTCGCTCTCGCGACGACTGGCCTGGCGCGTCGATCTCGTCGCCGCCGTCTCGCGCGCGCTCTTCGCCCCCGAGGACGGCCGCCCCGGCCTCCCCCTCGTTCCCGGCTCCGCCGTCCTCCCCTGCGGCCCCGATCTCTCCCGCTTCCAACCGATGCCGCGCGGCGAGGCACGCGCCAAGCTCGGGCTCGACCCCGCGGGGCGCTACCTGCTCTTCCCGGCAGACCCCGGTCGCGCTTCCAAGCGCGGCGACCGCGCCGTCGAGCTGGCCGACACCTGCGGTGCGAAGCTGCTCACCGGCGGCTCGATCGACCCCGAGCTGATGCCGCTCTGGATCAACGCCGCCAACGCGGTCCTCGTCACCTCCGACCACGAGGGCTTCGGCCTCGCTGCAATCGAGGCGCTCGCCTGCGACGTGCCGGTGCTCTCGACCCCGGTTGGGATCGCCCCCTTTGCCCTCGCCGGCGTGCGCGACGCCCTCTGCGCGCCCTTCGAGGTCGAGTCCTGGGCCGCCATTGCCCGCCCCCTGCTCGACTCCCCCGACCCCCGTGTCGAAGGTGCGGGCCGCGCCGCCTCGCTCTCCGCCGCCCGCATGGCGGAGCGCACGATCGAGGCCTACCGCGAAGTGCTCGCCCTCTCGTAATAGATTGAGTAACCAATGAGCGAGTCAGCAGGCCAGCCCGGCGGCGAGGACCTCAGCGCGCAGGTGGAAATGGCGAAGCGGCGGCTGGAGCAGGCCGCTGCGGCGGCGAGCACGGCCGAGAAGCGCGTCGCGGCCGAGATCGAGTCGCTCGAGTCCGAGCTGGAGAAGGAGCGCGCACGCGCCTCCGAAGCCCTGGAGGAACTGCGCGCCGCCCACGCTGAGGAGCTGCGCCGCGAGCGCGAGGCAAAAGATCAGGTGATCGTCGAGGCCGAGGGGCGCCTGGCCGAGATCGAGGCTCAGGCCGAGGCGGCGGAGAAACGGGTCGCGGCGGCAGAGAAGCGCGCCACCGAGGCCGAGGGCGCCAACGCAGACGAGCGCGCGCGGGCCCGCGAAGCGGCGGCGGCATGGCTGCGGGGACAGGTCGACGCGATCCGCCGAGAGGCAGAGCGGCGATAGCACCCAACGCCGAGTTCGACGTCGCCGTCGTCGGCGGCGGCGCGGCCGGCCTCTGGACGGCGCTGCGCGCGGCCGAGGGCGGCGGCAGCGTCTGCGTGATCTCGCGCACCCCGCTTTCGCAGAGCGCCAGCTTCTGGGCGCAGGGGGGGCTCGCCGCGGCGCTCGAGCCGGGCGATTCGCCCGAGCAGCACGCCGCCGACACGATCGCCGCGGGCCGCGGCCTCTGCCGCCCGTCGGCCGTACAGGTCCTCGTCGACGAGGCACCGGCCGCAGTGGGCGAACTGCGCACACGCGGGGTGGAGTTCGACTTAGACGCCGACGGCGAGCTCTCGCTCGGCCTCGAGGGCGGCCACACCCGCCGCCGAATCGTCCACTCCGGCGGCAGCGCGACCGGCCACGAGATCACCTCGAAGCTGGCCGCGATGGTCGCCGCCCAGGCCAGGATCGAGGTACGCGAGCGGACCTCGATGGCGGCGCTCTGGAGCGATGGCGAGCGCTGTCACGGCGTCCTCGCCGACAAGGGGCCCATCCGCGCAGCGGCAACCGTGCTGGCGACTGGCGGCGCGGCCGCCCTCTGGCGGCGGACGAGCAACCCGCGCGGGGCAATCGGGGCCGGCCCGACGATGGCCGCCGCCGCTGGCGCCGACCTCGCCGACCTGGAGTTCTGCCAGTTCCACCCGACCGCGCTCTCGCGGCCGGGCACGCGCTTCGACGGGCTACTGATCACCGAGGCCGTCCGCGGCGAGGGTGCGACGTTGCTCGACGCGTCAGGACGCCGCTTCACCGACGAGCTGGCGCCGCGCGACGCGGTCACCGCGGCAATTCTCGACCGGCTGGAAGCCGACGGCACGAGTGCGGTCGAGCTCGACCTGCGCGGCCTCGACCCCGAGCGCTTCCCCAATGTCTTCGAATCGCTGGCGCAGGCAGGCCTCGATCCCGCCGCAGAACCAATCCCGGTCGCCCCTGCTGCCCACTACACGATGGGAGGCGTGGCGGTCGACCTCGACGGCCGCTCCTCCCTGCCCGGCCTCTACGCGGTCGGCGAGTGTTCCTGCACAGGCCTGCACGGGGCCAACCGCCTCGCTTCCAACTCGCTCAGCGAGTGCTTCGTCTTCGGCGGTCGCTCGGCGGCGGCTGCGCTGGAGGAGACAGCGGCGGCGGACCCTGGTGAGCCCGCCGCTTGGCGCTTCGAGCCACCAAGCGAGGCGACCCGCGACGCGGTCTGGAGCCTTGCCGGCCCGATGCGACGCGCCGAGCAGCTCGAGCAGCTGCGCTCGAACCCCTATCCGCTCGCTGCCGCAATCGCCACCTGCGCACTGGAGCGCCAGGAGTCGCGCGGCGGCCACCTGCGCGCCGACTTCCCCGGCCTCGACTCCGCTCTCGATGGCGTCCACATCGTCCTCGGCGTGGACGGCAGCCCCCGCGTCGAGACCTGGCGCTAGCCGAGTTCGCACTTTGTCTCGCTATGCGAGACAAAGTGCGAACTCAACCCCGAGCGATAGCTTCGAGCCATGCTTCTCGGGGTCGACGTCGGCGGAACCTTCACCGACGCCGTGCTGTTCGACGGCGAGCGGGTCCACACGGCAAAGCTGCCTACCACGCCTGAGGATCAATCGGTCGGCGTCATCGGGACCGTGGAGGAGGTGCTGCGCCGCGCGGATGCCACCGGCGCGGAAATCGATGTCTTTGCGCATGGGATGACGGTCGGCACCAACGCGCTGCTCGAGGAGCGCGGGGCCCGCACCGCGCTGATCGCCACCCGCGGCTTCTCCGACCTGCTCGAGATCGGCCGCCAGGACCGCCCCCACCTCTACCGCCTCTGCGCGGCCAAGCCGGTGCCGCTGGTGGACCCCGAGCTGCGCTTCGAGGCGAACGAGCGAATCGGGACGGACGGTGTGGTCGAGCCACTCGGCGAGGACGAGCCCGCCAGGCTCGCCGAGCTGATCCGCGCCAGCGGCGCCGAGGCGGTGGCGATCTGCCTCCTCTTCTCATACGCCGACGCCGACCATGAGCGGCGGATCTCCTCGCACCTGCGAGACGCGCTGCCCGGCATCCACGTCTCCGCCTCGCACGAGGTGCTGCCCCGCTTCCGCGAGTACGAGCGCTGCTCGACCACCGCGATCGACGCCTACCTCTCCCCCCTGCTCGGCCGTTACCTCGGCCGGCTCGGGGAGGCCGCGGCGGCGGCAGGGCTGCCGCGCCCTCTGGTGATGCAGTCCTCGGGCGGCGTCGCCGCCGCCGAGGAGGCCGCCCGGGCGGGTGCCTGGAGCGTGCTCTCCGGACCCGCCGGAGGCGCGGTCGGCGCGGCGCTGATCGCCCGGGCCAGCGGTGACGGCAACGTCCTCGGCCTCGACATGGGCGGCACCTCCTGCGACGTCTGCGTCATAGAGGACGGCGCGGTGCGCCAGACGGACTCGCGCACGATCGGCGGCCGCGTCATCCAGCTGCCGATGGTCGACGTGCACACCGTCGGGGCTGGCGGTGGCTCGATCGGCTGGCGCGACGCGGGCGGCGCGCTCCGGGTCGGTCCGCGCTCGGCCGGAGCCGACCCCGGACCAGCTTGCTACGGGCGCGGCGGCGGCGAGCCCACCGTCACCGACGCCAACCTCGTGCTCGGCCGCCTCGCCGCCAACTCGGAGCTGGCCGGCGGAGTGCCGCTTGACGTCGAGGCGGCCGAAGCCGCCATCTCCGACCTTGCGGCCTCGCTGGGCATCGAGGAGCTCGAAACCGCCGAGGGCATCGTTCGCGTCGCCAACCAGGAGATGGTGCGAGCGCTGCGCGTGGTGACCGTCGAGCGCGGCGTCGACCCCCGCCGCTTCGCCCTCCTCCCCTTCGGCGGAGCCGGGCCGATGCACGCCGCGGCGATCGCCGCCGAGCTGGGCATCGAGCGCATCCTCTGCCCCCGCGCCGGCGGCGTGCTCTCCGCGCTCGGGCTCTGCGCCTCGGATCGTCGTCGCGACACGACCCGGACGGTGATGATGAGCGGCGCCGAGCTGACCGCCGAGCGGATCGGCGCCGAGGTCGAGGGGCTGATCGCCGGGCTCGACCACGACCTGGACGGCGCCGAGCCCGAGGTCGTCTACGAGATGCGCTACGCCGGCCAAGCCTTTGAGCTGCCGGTGCCGGGACCGCCTCAGCCCGATCCCGCCGATCTCACCGAGCGCTTTGCCGCCGCCCACGAGGAGCGCTACGGACACCGAGACCCCGAAGGCGAGGTTGTGCTGGTCCACATTCGCCTCGCGATGGTGGCCCCCGGGGCTCGCCCAGAGCCGGCTGCCGCACCCGGCGGCCAGCTCGAGCGCGACAGCCGCCCCGTCCGCTTCGACGGAGAGTGGATGGAGACCGCGGTGCTGCGCGGCGAGCCCGCCACCGGCAAGCGAGTCGCGGGGCCAGCCATCTTCGAGCTGCCCGAGACGACCCTGGTGCTGCCCGCTGGCTGGTGCGCCCAGGTCGACGACACGGGAACGATCCAAGCGGAGCGCGACAAGTGAGCCCGCTCGACCCGATCACCCTGCAGGTGATGATCGGCGGCCTGCGCGCAGCCTGCGACGAGATGGGCGCGGTGCTGATCCGCTCCGCCTACTCGGCCAACATCAAGGAGCGCCATGACTGCTCGACCGCACTCTTCGACGCGCGCGGCGAGCTCGTGATGCAGGCCGAGCACATCCCCGTCCACCTCGGCTCGATGCCAGACGCCGTCGCCGCGGTTCTCGACCTCGAGCAAGAGCAAGGTGCGGCGTGGATCCTCAACGATCCATACCGGGGCGGCACCCACCTGCCGGACATCACCCTGATCTCCCCGATCTTCGGCGACGGCGATCTGCTCGGCTTCGCCGCCTGCCGCGCCCACCACGCCGACGTCGGCGGGCCCACGCCGGGAAGCATGCCCGCTGGCTCAACCCGCCTCGAGGAGGAGGGACTGGTGATCCCACCGACGCGGGCCGACCCCGAAACGCTGGCAGGGCTCGCGGCCAGGATGCGCTTCCCGCAACAACGCCTCGCGGACCTGCGCGCGCAAGCCGCCGCCAACCGGATCGGAGCTCTGCGGCTTGCCGAGCTTGCCGAGCGGCACGGCATCGAGCGGCTGCGCGACGGCATGGACGAGATCCTCGCCTACGCCGAGCGGCGCACCCGTGCCGCCCTGGCCAAGCTTCCCGACGGCAGCTACCGGGCGGAGGACGTGCTCGAGGACGACGCCGGCGGGGAGCCCCGCGATGTCGTCCTACGGGTCGAGGCGACCATCGCGGGCGATCGCCTCACGCTCGACTTCAGCGGCAGCGCGCGCCAGGTCGGCGGCAACCTCAACTGCCCGCTATCAGTGACGAAATCGGCGGCGTTCTTCGGCGTGCGCGTGCTGACCGATCCCGACGCGCCGCCCTGCGCCGGCGCCTACCGCCCGATCGAGGTGATCGCACCCGAGGGCTGCCTGCTCAACGCGCGATCTCCCGCCGCCGTGGCCGCCGGCAACGTCGAGACCTCGAGTCGCGTCGCCGACCTCGTCATCGCCGCCCTCGCCGGAGCCCGCCCGGCACCCGCCCAAGGGCAGGGGACGATGAACAACCTGACCCTTGCCAACGAGGACTTCACCTACTACGAGACGATCGGCGGCGGCCAGGGCGCCTGCCCGGACGCCGATGGCCCAAGCGCCATCCACGTGGCGATGTCGAACACGCTCAACACGCCAACCGAGGCACTGGAGACTGAGTTCCCCCTGCGCGTGCGCGAGCTCTCGCTGCGGCGGGGAAGCGGCGGTGCGGGTCGCCACCGCGGCGGCGAGGGCATCGCCCGAGAAATCGAGGCTCTCGCGCCGATGGGCTACACGCTGATCGGCGAGCGCAGGCGCCACTCACCCCAGGGCCGAGACGGCGGCGGGGATGGTGCCAAGGGCCGTAACATGCGCAACGGCGAGCCGCTACCGGGCAAGGCAGAGGGTCGGCTGCAGCCCGGAGATACGCTGCGGATCGAAACTCCCGGCGGCGCTGGCCACGGCCGTCAGTGATCTTCGTCACGGATCTCCGTCACAAATTTGGCGATCCAGCCAGTCTCGTCTAGAATGCCGAATTCGGGCGGGCTTCTCACCTGGAACGGGGTCCGAAGCGTCCCCACCAGTCAAGTTTTCAACCCACCTTTCTCAAGGTAAGACTTCAAATGCCGATCGCTTTCAAGGAATGGGCCGTGACGGTCCGTGCACTCGCCGAGGGCGAGCAGTTGCTGACGCTCCGCAAGGGCGGCATCCGCGAGGAGAACAAGCACTTCGAGCTCGACCACGAGCGCTTCTTCCTCTACCCGACCTTCGACCACCAGCAGAACAACCTTGTGCGCGAGTCCCATCACCCCGAGCTGGGCCGCGCGCTCGAGGAGGGTGTCTGGCCCGACGAGGAGCCGCCCGCACGGGCGCTGCTCCAGGACGGCGGCATCTCCCAGCCGGAACGGGTCCGCCTGCGCGCCTGGGCCGAGGTAACCGACCACGTCACGGTCACCGATCCACGAATCGTCGACGGGCTCTCCCCCTACTACGTCTGGACCCCCGACTACGCCGAGAAGCGGCTCAACTGGAAGCGTCGCCATCCGCTGCACGTGCTGCTGCTCAGGGTCCACCGCATTCCTCGCCCGGTAACCGTGCGGGTTCGCGAGGAGTACCACGGCTGCCGTTCCTGGGTCGAGGTCGATCGCGAACTGCCCTTCGAGGGCACGCCGGTGATGGCCGACGAGGAGTTCGACCGCGCTCGCGCCGAGATCCTGGGCGTTTGCGGCGCTGCCGAGCCCGCCCTCGTCTAATCGTCTAAGGGAGTCTGACCTGCCCATCTCGGCGTCCTCGGTCGCTCACGTGCGGAGCACGCTTCGCTCCCTGCGTCCTTGATCTGCTTGGTCAGACTGCCTTAGTAGGCTCGTTTTCATGCCGTGGACCGAGACTCAGTCGCTCAGCTTCACGGCGCGCCACGACAGCGGCGACACGGCCTTTGCCGAGCGGACGCTCGACCGAATGGAGGAGCTGCGACTGCGGCTCGAGGACAAATTCGAGCTGGTGCCGGGGGAGATCACGGTCGTCGTCCACACCAATCCGGCCTGGCTGGCGATGGCCCACCCCTTCCTGCCGGCGGCGCGCTGGTCCTCGGCGCCGGCCGGGCGCCGCTACTTGGCTGGGTGGGCTATGTCGAGTGAGCTGCACGTCCTCAACGACCCCCACATGGAACGCCGCGCCGCCGGCGACGACTCGCGCGAGGCGCTGCGCGGCACTGCCGAGCGCCTCTACGCCCAGCTCGTGATCGCGGCCAACAACTCTGAGCTGCCGCCGTCCTGGACGCCGCGCCGCTTCGCCCGCTACTTGCGCTGGGCCTGGCTGGTCGAAGGAGGAGCCCAGTACTTCTCCCGCCAGGTCGGCCTCTACCGGGCGGCGGTGATCCGGCGCCTGCGCGAGAGCGCCCGCCCGTCCTTCCCGCCCTCGCGTCGCGATGCGGTGATCCTCGGCGGCACGATCTTCGACCTGCTCGAGCTCGAACGCGGTCCCGATGCCTGTCAGCAGCTGGTCATGCACCTGCGCGCCGGGGGTGCCGTGCCGACGCTCGAAGCAGCCTTTGAAGCCCGAGCCGGGGAGATCGAGGACGCCTGGCGGGGTTACCTGCGCGAGATCAACCGGCCAAGCGTCGACTAGTCCGAGCCGGGCGTTCCCTCGAGCACTTCGCGCGCCTCCTCGGCGGCGGCCTCGGGAACGAGGATCTGGCGCGGTCCCGCCGCCAGGAACTCGGGGTTGTCGACGGTCCGCTGGACCATGCTTGGAATTCCGTGCTCGCCGAGCAGGCCCTGGATCATCTCGGCCTCCATCTGGTTCAGCGCGTAGGCCACCTTGACTAGGCGACCGCTATTCGACGACGAGCTCGGCATCGGCGATCTTCAGGTCCTTGAGCCAGTAGCCCTTGACGTCGGGAGCATCACCATCCTGCAGCGAGACGATCAGGTAGATCGCGTCGGGCCAGTTGACCGCCTGGTTGACGTCGGTCTGCGAGGGATAGGCGGCGCTCTTGGTGTGGGAGTGGTAGATCGCCAGCAGCTCCCTGCCGTCGTCTTCGATCGCCTTCAGCGCGTTGTACTGCCCCTGCGGGTCCATCTCGTAACGCAGCGGGCTGGCAGCCGAGTTGACCACCGGGATGACCACCGTCGCCTCCCCATCTACGCCCCCGACCATCCCGCAGCACTCGTTGGGCAGGTCCTCGCGCGCGTGCGCGACCATCTCGTCGATCAGGCTCTGGGAGATTCGCATCGGCCGGCCGAGGCTAGCGGACAGCGGCACTCCGCAGCGCCAAACGCCGGAATGCCCACCATGCCGGCTTCGGTCTCCCCTGGATGTCGAAAAGGCCTGCCCCCTGGCAGAAGGAGCAATGCCGATCGGGCTGTGACTGATCCCGCCAGGTGAACCAATCGACTCCGACAAGGTGCCACCGCTTGCGCATCGAGAGAAGCTGACCGAGGGCTTGCCAGAGGAACTGCGCCTGTCCGCCGACTCCCTTGACGAAGGGCGTGGGGAACGTGCCCCAGGAGGCAACACCCAGCTCCGAGACCAGCAGCGGCTTCCTCCCGTCGCCGGCCGCCGACATCACCGTCCGCGCGTCCCGGATCTGGCGGCTCATCTCGGCGAGGCTTGCTGCATACGGGTGCACGGCGACGACGTCGAAGTCGTCCCGCGCACCGGGCACCCGATAGAGACGCCGGAGGAACACCCAGGGCCAGAGACCGGCGCTGACAGGCGCGACCCCGGCCAGGACGATCTGCGCCCGCGGATCGACACCCCGTATTGCTCGGGCGGAGGAGTCGAGGAGGCGGGCGTATTCGACCGGCGATGGGTGCGGGTGCCAGGCGAGGAGGAAGTTTGGCTCGTTCCAAATCTGCCAGCTGCGGATCGGCAGCTTTACCTCGCGACCTCTCCAGAACGTGCCGCCCGGCCCGTAGCGACGCACCAGCACGCGCAGGAATGCCGGCCAGGCCCGGCGTCCCTGTGCCGACCGAAGAGGGGACCGAGCCGGGTCGGCGGAGAGCCAGGCGGGAACCCCTCCAACGAACGGAAGCACGCCTATTCCACGCTCTGCGGCCAACGAGATCTGCGCGTCGAGGGTGCCAAAGTCGTAGCCGCCCCTTTGGGGCTCGATCCGTTCCCAGCCAATCGGAATGCGCACTGTTCCGATGACCCCCTGCATGCGGTCGAAGTCCAACGAGGTCGGCGTCGTCTGGGGAACGACACCGAAAAACTCGCTCGGGCGCGACTTCGCCGCGCTCGCCGCCGGGCCTGGGCCTGCGACGAGAGCCGCCACGGCTACGGCGATTCCGAGAGAGCGTAGGGCGACCCGCACTCCGCTATCGCCGCTTCGGCGACCCTTCGAGGAACCGCATCAGCTTCGGTTCAGCGCCGCAGTAACCCCGGCATTCCACCAGACCGAGATCCAAGACCATCACCTTGCGTCCGGTCTGCGGGACCACTGAGAGCCCGAACTCCCCAGTGGTGCCGGGAATCGTTTCCCCTGGGCCACCAAACGCCCAGTCGAGACGCCCGTTGGCGAATATCCGGGTCAGGACGTTGATGCCGACCAGGCCTTCGTCGCTGAGGGCGACCACCGCTCCATCATGGCCGAGCGCGGCGGATGCGACGGGCAGCGGCAGAACCCGCAGGCCTTTCGCGGCAAATGCACGGTATGGGTGGCCGTTCGGCTTCAGCCTGAGGATGAATCCCCGCTCATAGCCGGCGGAGCCGAGCAGGTCGATTTTGCCGGAGCGCCTGAGGACCACCGCATTCACCTCCTCGCCGAGCGCGGGGATTCGCCGAAGATTCGCCAGGGCATGCTGGCTGGCCGCGGCGAAGCGGCCGTCGAAACGACCATTTGCCGAAACCCGGATGACGTAACCCGGGAGGCTGGAACGACAGCATCCCACCCCACTTAGGTAGAGCGCACCCCCGCGCGAGACCGCGGAGGAGGTGAACGGTTCGAAGCCGCGGAGGCCGAACCTGGCGCTGCCGCCCTGCCCGAAGCGGCCGTCCCTGGTGCCGTCCTCTCTGAGGCGAACCAGCGTGAGAATCGTTCCAGTTCGGCCAGTGGAGTTCTGCACCTCGCCGAACCTGCTACGCGGGAGAGCCACTGTCAGGGAATCCCCTGGCCCCGGGACAAGCCGTGTTTCACCGTATTCGCAATCGCATGCGATCGTGACCGCTCCGTCCGTGCCGAAGCTAAAGTCCGGCACGCCGAGCGGTGTGAGCCGACGTACCACGACCTCGTCTTCGCTCGCCTGCGCCAGCAAGGGCCTACCGCGCGAATCGACGGCAAGCGCGGGAATTCCTTCCCCTTCCTGCGGCAGCTCGTAGGAGCCCGAACCGCCGAAGGTCGGATCAAGCGATCCATCGCGGAGGTACCTGAAGAGGACGTTGTCACTGAAGCAGCCTCCAGCACAGTGCTGGCGCTCGAAGAGCGCGAAGCTGAATCCACTCCGGGTCGCCGCCAACTGGCGGATGTACTGGTTACGCCAAGGGGCCGGAAGCGGCGGCTGCACGACGACCACGCCGTTGTGTCCAAATGTCGGATCGATTCTCGCCTGCGCCGGGCCGGCCCAGATCGAGCCGCCCAAGACGCCGGCGACGAAGACGAGCCACAGTTTGCGCACCACAGACCTTCCCAAAGTCACTGTGGCATGAAAATACCGATTGATTGGAGAAAGTTGCGCTGGCTGGAGATATCAGCCGCGCATCATCGCCAGCGCAGGCCTACCACCAAACGGTCGAATCGAGGTTTTCGATCTCCTCGATCGGCTTGGTGTAGACACCGGAGGAGAGGTACTTCCAACCGTCGTCAGGGATGAGGAAGACGACGTTGCCACCCTCGAGCTCGCCGGCAATGCGGGCCGCGATCGCGGCGATCGCGCCGGAGGAGACGCCGGCGAAGATGCCTTCCTCGTCGAGCAGGCGCTTGGTCCAGACGATCGCGTCGCGGTTGGAGACCATGATCTTGCGATCGAGGATGGAGAGGTCGATGATCGGCGGGATGAAGCCGTCGTCGAGCGAGCGCAGCCCCTGAACCAACTCGCCCTGCATCGGCTCGGCGGCGACGATCAGCGTCTCCGGGTTCTCCTCCTTCAGTCGCCGGCCGTTGCCCATCAGGGTTCCACCGGTGCCGAGGCCACCGACGAAGGCGGTGACCTCGTCGAGCTCTTCGAGGATCTCCGGCGCGGTGCCCTCGTAGTGGGCGCGCGGATTGGCCTCGTTGCCGTACTGGTAGGGCATGTAGTACCCGGGGTCCTCGGCCATCTCCAGCGCCACCTCGACCGCGCCGTTGGACCCCTTGGCGCCCTCGGAATAGACGATCTCCGCCCCGTACATCTTCAGCAGCTGGGTGCGCTCCTCGGTGACGTTGTCGGGCATCACCACCTTCAGCGGGTAGCCCTTGCGGCGGCAGATCATCGCCAACGAGATGCCGGTGTTGCCCGAAGTCGGCTCGAGAATCGTCTGGCCTGGAGCTATCAACCCCTCCGCCTCGGCCGCCTCGATCATCGACTTGGCGACGCGATCCTTGACCGAACCGGTCGGGTTGCGTCCCTCCAGCTTGGCGTAGATGCGGACGTTGGGATTGGGCGAGAGGCGCGGCAGCTCGACCAGCGGGGTGTGGCCGATCGACTCGACGATGTTGCCGAAGCGTCCCCCGCAGGGTCGGTTGAGTAGCTCGTCGTAGGCCATCGCTCTCCCGTTACTTCAAAAAGTATAGCGCCGGGGTGTTGCCCGTGGGGCTCTACGAAAGGCTTTTCAACCGCCGGCCATCGCCGGGAGGATGACCACGGTGTCACCGTCGGCGACGGCTGTGTCCAACCCGCTGAGCACCCGCACGTCCTCGTCGTTGAGGTAGACGTTGACGTAGCGGTTGAGGTCGCCGTCCTCGCCGAAGAGCTGTGCCTCGGTGTCGGGATGCGCCTCGGTCAGCGCGCGCAGCACCTCGCCCACGTTCGCGCCGCTTGCCTCGACCTCGGGGGCGCCTCCGGTCTGGGGTCGCAGGACAGGCGGAATCCTCACAGTGGCCATCGGCTCGGCAACCTATCGCTTTGGGCTCAGCCGGCGCAGAACAGCTCGTAGTCGGGGAACTGGCCCATCTCCGACTCGGGGATCTCGGGCGCGTTCTCACTGCAGATCGGGCACTCGGGGTCGCGGCGGACCTTGAGCTCGGTGAACCTCGTGCTGAGCGCCTCGTAGAGAACCAGGCGACCGACCAGCGGCTCGCCGATGCCGAGCACCAGCTTCAGCACCTCGTTGGCCTGCAGCGTCCCCATCGTTCCGGCCATCACGCCGAGCACCCCGTTGGCGGAGCAGCTCGGAGCCAGCTCGGCCGGCGGCGGGGTCGGGTAGAGGCAGCGGTAGCAGGGCCCCTCGAAGGGGACGAAGGTCGAGATCTGGCCGTCGAAGCTGAGGATCGAGGCCGAGACCACCGGCTTGCGCAGCCGCACCGAGGCGTCGTTGAGCAGGTAGCGGGTGGGGAAGTTGTCGGCGCCGTCGACGATCACGTCGTAGTCCTCGATGATCCCGAGGATGTTGGAGGCGTCGAGGCGCATGCGGTGCTCGACCACCTTCACGTCGGGGTTGAGCGCCTCGATCGTCAGCCGCGCCGACTCGGTCTTCGGCGTGCCGATCCGCTCGGTGTTGTGGATCACCTGGCGCTGCAGGTTGGAGGCGTCGACGACGTCGTCGTCGACGAGGCCGATCGTGCCGATGCCGGCCGCCGCGAGGTAGAGCGCGGTCGGCGCGCCAAGGCCGCCGGCGCCGAGCAGCAGCACCTTGGCGTTCAGCATCTTCAGCTGGCCGTCGACCCCGACCTCGGGGAGGAGCGTGTGGCGCGAGTAGCGGTCGCGCTGCTCGGGCGTCATCCCCTCGGTCGCGACCACTGGCAGCCCCTGCTCCTGCCAGGCGAGGATGCCGCCGGCCATCGAGGCGACGTCCGCGTAGCCGAGCGCCTGCATCTGCTCGGCCGCCTTGTAAGACCGGTTGCCGCTGCGGCAGTAGAGGATCGTGCGAGCCGACTTGTCCGGCGCGGCGGCGGCGATCTCGTCGCCGAGCAGGCCCGGCGGCACCAGCTTGCCGTTCTCGAGGTGAGCCTCCTGGTACTCATGCGGCTCGCGCGTATCGATCAGAACGACGTCGCCGCCCTCGATCTCCTGCGCAGCCTCAAACGGCTCGATCTCCTCGACCACTTGCTTCGTCTGTGCGCTCGTCGCCATGCGTCTCCTAAATACCCTAATTCCGATCCGGCTTTACTTCAAAAAGTATAGCGTCGGTCAGAGCGCGGCCGATCAGATCTGCGTGAAGATGCTGAAAAACCCGATCAGCATTGTGGCGAACATGCCGGCGCCGACCTGGATGATCAGGCGCTGAGTCGCGCCGAATTGGCTGTTCATTTCGCCACGCAATGCGCGAAATTCGGCGTCGATGCCATCGAAACGCCTGTCAGCTGCTTCGAAACGCCTATCGACCGCTTCAAAACGCTTATCGACAGCTTCGAAGCGCTTATCCATCACTTCAAAACGCTTATCGACAGCTTCGAAGCGCTTATCGACCTCGTCGAAGCGTCGACCGACCTCGTCGAAATGCTGGTCGATCCGGTCGAAGCGCTCTTCGAGTCGCTCGTCAGTCCAGTTCTTGACCATCGCCTCCACGATGATGACAGCGTAATGAGCTGTCTGCACGCGTGGCGCGCAGAATAAAACGATTGTGTGACGCGCGTGGGTGGGCCAGCTCAGGCGAAGCTCGGGCGCATCTGGCGCAGCCTTTTGACCCGCTCCTCGATCGGGGGGTGGGTCGAGAAGAGACCGGCGATGCCCTTGCTGGAGAAGGGCTTGACGATGTAGAGCGGCTCCGCGGCCTGGTTGACCTGCATCGGCATCTCGGCGGCCCCCTGCTCGAGGCGCAGCAGGGCGCTGGCGAGCGACTCCGGGTTGCCGCAGATTTCCGCGCCGCCGGCGTCGGCGGCGTACTCGCGCTGGCGCGAGATCGAGAGCTGGATGATCGTCGCCGCGATCGGGGCCAGCAGGACCAGCGCCAGTGAGGCGACGAGGCTGAGCGGCGACTCGTCGTCGCTGCCGAACCACATCAGCATGTAGGCGAGGTAGGTGATCGCGGCGCCGATCGCTGAAGCGACCGACTGGATCAGGATGTCGCGGTGCTTGACGTGGGCGAGCTCGTGCGCGAGAACGCCGCGCAGCTCGTCCTCGGAGAGGAGCTTCGTGATCCCGCGCGTGACCGCAACGGCGGCATGCTGCGGGTTGCGACCGGTGGCGAAGGCGTTGGGCTGATCCTGGGGGATCATGTAGAGGCGCGGCATCGGCAGGTCGGCGCGGGTCGTCAGTTCGCGCACGATCTGGTAGAGCCGCGGCGCTTCGGACTCGTCGATCGGCTCGGCGCGGCTCATCTTCAGCGCCAATTTGTCGCTGAAGAAGTAGGAGCCCAGGTTGATCAGCAGGGCGATGCCGAGGAAGACGGCGGCGGTGCTGGGGCCGCCGATCAGGGCGCCGATAACGACCAGCAGGCCGGAGAGGGACGCCAGCAGAATCGTGGTGCGCAGGGTGGCGCCGAAAGTTGACTGCCTGGTGGTCTTCATCGAGTCATCGCTCCTGGGGTCGCTTGCCGCTTGCCGTCGAATTGTGGCGGTCCCGTCGGGCGAAGGCCATAGGTGGCAACCCCTATTCTCGCCCTGTGACGACCCTGGTCATCGTCGCGCTGAGCCTCGTGGCTGCGGCGCTCGCCGTCCGCCTCTTCGTCCTCAGACGCCGCTTCAGCCCGCTGGAGACGCTGATCGAGGAGATGGAGAAGGTCGATCTGAGCCGGCCCGGGCCGCTGCTTCCCCGCTCGATCGACGGGATCGGCGAGACCGAGGAGGTGGCGCGGATAGAGCTGGCCTTCCTGCGAATGATGCGACGGCTCGAAGCCGAGCGGCGCCGAGCGGGCAGCGCGGCGCTGCAGGCCCAAGAGGAGGAGCGGGCGCGGGTCGCCCGCGACCTGCACGACGAGGTCAACCAGTCGCTTACCGGCCTGCTGCTGCGGCTCGAGGCTGTGCGCGATGCTGCCCCGCCCGAGCTGAAGGCCGAGCTGGCCGAGACCAAGGCGCTCGCCAACCAGGCGATGCGCGAGCTGCTCTCGCTCGCCCGCCAGCTCCGCCCCACCGCGCTCGACGACCTCGGCCTCGCTGCGGCGACCGCCGGCCAGGTCGAGCAGCTGGGACGCGGGGAGATCGAGGCCGAGTTCGCCGCAGAGGGTGACTTCTCCGATCTCGGTGGTGACGCCCAGCTGGTCGTCTACCGGGTTGCCCAGGAGGCCCTCGCCAACGCCGGCCGCCATAGCGGCGCCGGGCGCGTGGCGGTGAGGCTGCGGCGCGACGGCCGCAATGGTGGGGTCGAGCTGGAGGTCGTCGACGATGGCCGTGGCTTCGCCTTCGACGAGTCCGAGGGCGGCCTGGGCATCGCCGGGATGCGCGAGCGAGCGCTGCTGATCGGCGGCGAGCTGACGATCGAGTCCCGCCCCGGCCGCGGCACCACGATCCGCCTCACCGTCCCGGCCTGACTTCTTCCGGTGCGCCTTATGTGGCGTATGACCACATAAGGCGCACCGGAAGGCAGCCATTAGCCTGGTGGCTATGCGGGTGCTGATCGCCGACGACCATGGGATTGTGCGGTCGGGGATCCGGTTGCTGCTCGAGCGCCAGCCCGACATCGAGGTCGTGGCGGAGGCGGCCGACGGTGCCGAGGCGCGTGAGCTGGCGGTGCGCGAGCGGCCCGACCTGGCGATCCTCGATGTGAAGATGCCGAAGCTGACCGGCCTGCAGGCGACCCGGGAGATCCGCAAGCAGGCGCCGGAGGTGGCGGTGCTGATCCTCTCCATGCACGACGACGAGCGCTACCTCTTCGAGGCGCTCAAGGCCGGGGCCTCGGGATACGTGTTGAAGGCACAAGCCGATACCGACCTGCTGGCGGCGATCCGCGCGGTCGAGCGCGGCGAGCCGTTCCTCACTCCGGAGGCGCAGCGAATGCTGATCCAGGACGTGCTCGAGCGCGGCTCGACCGGCGAAGAGGAGCTGACCCCGCGCGAGGAGGAGATCGTCAAGCTCGTCGCCGAGGCGCACACGACGAAGCAGATCGCCGAGATCCTCCACCTCTCCGAGAAGACGGTGGAGAACCACCGCGCCAACGCGATGCGCAAGCTGGGGATGCGAGACCGGGTCGAGCTGGTCCGCTACGCGATCAGGCGCGGCCTGATCGAGCCCTGAGGCCGGTTCCCACCCCGCCCGACCGGGTAGCAGCCAAGACGGTGGATAACGCTGACTTTCGAGAGAAGCGCTGGCTGGCGCTGATCCTGCTCTGCTCGGCGCAGTTCGTCGTCGTCCTCGACGCCTCGATCGTCAACGTGGCGCTGCCGACGATCGGCAAAGCGCTCGACTTCTCCCAGGAGAACCTGCCCTGGGTGGTCAACGCCTACGTGCTCACCTTCGGCGGCTTCCTCCTGCTCGGCGGCCGCACCGCCGACCTGGTCGGCCGCCGGCGGGTGTTCATGGCCGGCCTGCTGCTGGTCGCAGTGGCCTCGCTGGCCGCGGGCTTCGCCGCCACCGAGGGGCAGCTGATCGGGGCGCGAGCCGCCCAGGGACTTGGCGCGGCGATCATCTCGCCAGCCGCTCTCTCGATCGTCACCACCACCTTCAGCGACGGCGCCGAGCGCAACAAGGCGCTCGGGGTCTGGGGGGCGGTCGCCGGTTCGGGCGGCGCCGCCGGCGTCCTACTCGGCGGCGTGCTCACCGACGGCCTCGGCTGGGAGTGGGTGCTCTGGGTCAACGTGCCGGTCAGCCTGATCGCCTTCGCGCTCGCGCCCCGGCTTCTCGCCGAAACGCGCGCCGAGTCCCAGACACGCGCCTTCGACGTCGCCGGCGCGGTCACCGTCACCGCCGCCCTCTCGATCCTGGTCTACGCCCTCGTCGACGCCAACGATGCCGGCTGGGGATCGACCCAGACGATCGGCCTGATCGCGCTCTCCGCCCTGCTGCTGGCGGCGTTCGTCGCGATCGAGCTGCGCGCGGCCAAACCCCTGGTGCCGTTCTCGATCTTCCGGATCAGGACGCTGACCGGAGCCAACGTGGTCGGGCTGCTCGTCGGCGCCTCGCTCTTCTCGATGTTCTTCTTCATCTCCCTCTATATGCAGCAGGTGCTCGGCTACAGCGCGATCCACGCCGGGCTCTCCTACCTGCCGCTCGCCCTGGTGATCATGGCCTCGGCGGGGATCGCATCCCAGCTCGTAACCAAACTCGGCTACAAGCCGGTGCTCGCCGCGGGCCTCCTCTTCATCGTCGTCGGCCTGGCCTGGTTCAGCCGGGTGTCGGTTGGCGGCAGCTTCACCACCGACATCCTCGGGCCTTCGCTGTTCGCTGCCGCCGGGCTGGGCTTCGCCTTCGTGACGACGACGATCGCGGCGGTCTCGGGCGTCGAGGAAAACGAGGCCGGCCTCGCCAGTGGGCTGATCAACACCTCTCAGCAGATCGGCGGAGCCCTCGGCCTTGCGGTTCTCTCGGCCGTAGCGATCTCCAGCACCAGCGACGCGGCCTCCTCCGGCTCGAATCACCTCAGCGCCCTGACCGACGGATTCCAGTCCGCCTTCCTTGGCGGCTCACTGATCGCCCTGCTCGGTTTCGTGCTGACGCTGGTCCTGATCCGCGGTAGCGACAGCCGCGCCCATGTGGAGCTCGGCAAGCAGGCCGCGACGGAAGCCGCATAACCGACCGCTTCAGTAGGATTTAAGGCGATGTTGTTCTCGACCAAAGCCGAGTACGGCGTTCGCCTGATGGTCGAGCTGGGCCGCCAGCCCGGCTCGGCGCCGATCTCGCTCAGCGCCGTCGCCGAGGCCGAGCGCCTGCCGCTCTCCTACCTCGAGCACCTAGTCGCACGCCTGCGCAAGGCGGGCCTGGTCACCTCGACCCGTGGCGCGCACGGTGGCTACCGCCTGGCGAAACCGGCGGAGGAGATCACGATGGACGCCGTCGTCGAGGCCCTGGAAGGGCAGATCGCCCCGATGGAGTGCTTTCACGACGCGCCAGACGGCAAAGTGCTCTGCTCCCACGAGGAGGACGGCGACCGCGCCTGCGCGACCAAGCTGCTGTGGACCCGGGTGCAGGGCGGCGTCACCAAAGCCCTGTCCGGCACGACCCTGGCCGAGCTGGTGCAGTTCGCCGGCCCCGGTGCCGGCGCCGAGCGGGCGACGCCCGTCGGCACGGCCGCCTGACCCGCCCGACCTTCCAAAACCAGAAACGGAGTGAAATTGGCTGAGCTGGAAATTCGCAACCTGCACGTGAGCGCCGAGGACAAGGAGATCCTCCGCGGTCTCGACCTCGACGTCGAGAAGGGCAAGGTCCACGCGCTGATGGGACCGAACGGATCGGGCAAGTCGACCCTGGCCAACGCGATCATGGGTCACCCGGCGCTGGAGGTGACCGAGGGAACGATCACGTTCAAGGGCGAGGACATGACCGAGGCCGACCCCGACGAGCGCTCGCGCGCAGGGCTCTTCATGGCCTTCCAGTACCCGGTCTCGATCCCCGGCGTCTCCGTCAGCAAGTACCTGCGGATGGTGATCAACGCCCACCGCGAGGCGCGCGGCGAGGAGCAGATCAAGATCAAAGACTTCGCCAAGGTCGCACAGGAGGCGATGGCGCTGGCGAACATCCCCAAAGACTTCTCCAGCCGCTACCTCAACGAGGGCTTCTCTGGCGGGGAGAAGAAGCGGATGGAGCTGCTGCAGCTGGCGCTCCTGCGGCCGGAGATCGCCGTGCTCGACGAGACCGATTCGGGGCTCGACATCGACGCCCTGCGCACCGTGGCCGAGGGCGTCAACAAGTTCGCCGGCCCCGAGATGGGCGTCCTGATCATCACCCACTACCAGCGCATCCTGCACATGGTCAAGCCCGACTTCGTCCACGTCATGTTCGAGGGGCGGATCGTCAAAGAGGGCGGCCCGGAGCTGGTCTCCGTGCTAGAGGAGAAGGGCTACGGCTGGATTCGCGAGGAGGTCGAGGCGGCGGGCGCCTCTGCCTGACCCCGGAGACCATGGAGCCGACGACGACAAAGCGCTCCTCCCCCGCCTCGGCGTTCCCGATCGAGAAGGTCCGCGCCGCCTTCCCAGCGCTGGAGCGGGAGATCCACGGCCACCCCGTCGCCTACCTCGACAGCGGCGCCAGTGCCCAGCGGGTACTTGCCTCGATCCAGGCGGTCGATCGCTACGAGCGCTCCCATCACTCCAACGTCCACCGCGGCTCGCACACGCTCTCGGCCGAGGCGACGGCGGCCTACGAGGGCGCGCGGGCGACGGTTGCCGACCACCTCGGTGCCGCCGATCGGCGCGAGGTCGCCTTCGTCCGCAACGCGACCGAGGCGATCAACCTGGTCGCGCGAGCGTGGGGGGATGCCAACGTGGGCACAGGCGACCGCATCCTGCTCACCGAGATGGAGCACCACTCCAACGTCGTCCCCTGGCAGCAGCTCGGCGAGCGCGTCGGAGCGACGATCGATTGGGCGCCGATCACCGAGGACGGCCTGCTCGACATGGACGCCTTCGCGGCGCTGCTCGAGCGCGGGCCGAAGCTAGTCGCGGTGGCTCACGTCTCCAACGTGCTCGGAACCGAGAACCCCCTGGCGGAGATCTCGCGGCTGGCGCACGAGGCGGGGGCGCTGGTCCTCGCCGACGGCGCCCAGTCGGCGCCGAAGATGACGGTCGACGTCGCTGAGCTGGGCGTCGACTTCTACGCCGTCACCGGCCACAAGCTCTACGCGCCGACCGGGATCGGCGCGCTCTGGGCCAAGCTCGATCTGCTGCGCGCGATGCCGCCCTTCCTCGGCGGCGGCTCGATGATCCGCAAGGTCACCCGCGAGGGCACGACCTACGCCGATCCACCGGCGCGTTTCGAGGCAGGCACCCCAGCGATCGCGCAGGCGATCGGCATGGCCTCGGCACTGCGCTGGCTCGACGGGCTGGGCATGGAGGCGGTGCTGGAGCACGAGCGCGAGATCACCGACTACACCCTGGAGCGACTCGAGGACGTGCCCGGCCTTCGCGTCTTTGGGCCACCGCGAGGACCCGAGCGCATCGGCCCCGTCTCCTTCGAGCTGGAGGGAGTCCACGCCCACGACGTCTCCGAGATCCTCGACCGCCACGGGGTCGCCGTCCGCGCCGGCCACCACTGCGCCCAGGTGCTGATGGACCGCCTCGGCGTCGCCGCCACCGCTCGCGCCAGCTTCGGCGTCTACACCACCCCGGAGGAGATCGACCGCCTGGTCGAGGGCCTCCACGACGCCCGCAAGGTCTTCGCGCTCTAGCTGCTGCGGCCCGGTGAGCCAGCCGGCGGCGTCCCAGGAGGCGGCGGCGGGCCCCAGCTGACTCGCCCGTCGCCAGCGATCGGAATCGACGGGCCACCCATTGCCGGGGTATCGAGCGCGGTGTCGGCGATGGCCTTGACCCGCGACAGCACCTCGCGCACTTCGCTCTTCCTGCCCTGGTAGCCCCACCGGTGGAGGTCCGCCGTGAGGCCGGTCGCGTCGATGCCGGCGGCGTCGGCAAGGTAGAGAGCCCTGGGCATATGGAAGCCCTGGGTGACGACAACCGCGTCGTGGACGCCAAAGATGCCGCGAGCCCGGACCATCGTCGCCCAGGTGTCGAAGCCGGCATGGTCCTCGAAGACCACTCTTCCCGGGACGCCGTCGGCGACCAGGGCCTTGCGCATCGTGTCCGGCTCGTCGTAGCCCCAGGTGTTGTGGTCGCCGGAAACGAGGATGCGATCGACCTTCCCCGCCCGCCAAAGGGCCTCGGCCTGCCGCACGCGATCGGCGAGTATCGCGCTCATCTTTCCGCTGGGCTCGACCAGGGCGCCGGGCACGATCGCCACCTGAGCATGGGGCACGTCGGCGACGTTGGCGGTCGCCTTACCGGAGGTGCTGAGCAGGATGTATGCGTTGGCGCCGACAATGGTCGCGACAAGCGCGAGGGACCCCGCCAACGACAGCTTGAAGAGCCGCGGCCAGCGCCGGGCCGGGAATGTCAGCTTTCGCCACAGCCCCCGCATCGCCGCTCAAGGTAGCAACGACAGGGCACCGCTTCGCTAGCCTCGCTGCATGGACGAGCTCTATCGCGATCAGATCCTCGAGCACTACAAGCGGCCTCACAACTTCGGTCGCCTGGAGCGCCCCGACCTCGAGTTCGAGGACAACAACCCGTTCTGCGGCGATGAGCAGCACGTGACGATTCGGCTCGACGAGGCGGGGAAGGTGGCCGAGGTCGCCTTCGACGGGAAAGGCTGCGCGATCTCCACCGCGGCCACTTCGCTGCTCACCGACGAGCTGGTCGGCAAGACCCGCGAGGAGGTTCTGCGGCTGCCGAAGGAGTTCGTCCTCGAGCTGCTCGGGATCGAGATCTCGGCGACGCGGATGAAGTGCGCGATGCTCGGGCTGAAGGTGGTGAAGAGCGCCAGCCTCGGCGAGCCGGCCGAATGGGAGGACGAGGGCGAGACCGGCGACCCTAGCGAAGCCGCCGCGCTCTGATCACGGCCTTTCCGGTGCGCCTTTTGCGGGCATAGACCGCAAAAGGCGCACCGGAAGCCTCAGGCGCTGGCGGCGCCCATTGCCGGGTCCGGCGCGATCAGGGCGAAGACGGCGCCGAAGGGGTCTTTCAGCACTGCGATCCGGCCGACTTCGCCGATGTCCTCCGGGCCGAAGACAGCCTCTCCGCCCGCCGTCTTTGCCTTCTCCAGGGTTGCGTCGGTGTCCTCGACGGCGAAGTAGACGAGCCAGTGAGCGGGGACCTCGTCGGGCACGCGACCGGTGATGTCGATCATGCCGCCGACCGTGTCCTCGCCGAGCTTGAGGCTGTTGTAGGTGCCGGTTTCGAACTCGCGCTCGTCGAAGTCCCAGCCGAAGACCGCGCCGTAGAACTCCTTGGCCCCGGCGGTGTCGCGCGTGTTGAGCTCGTTCCAGATGACCGCGTTGGGCTCGCTGACGATTTCGGCGCCGACGAAAGTTCCCGGCTGCCAGATGCCGAAAAAGGCCCCAGCCGGGTCGGCGAAGACCGCCATGCGGCCGAGCTCCATCACGTCCATCGGCTCGGCGAGCACGGTGCCGCCGGCCTCGCGGACCTTGGCGGCGGTCGCGTCGGCGTCCGCGACCGAGACATAAGTGCTCCAGGCGGGCGGTTGGCCCTCCTGCATCAGCGGCATCATGCCCGCGACCGGCTTGCCGCGAAGCATGGCCTGCCGGTAGCCGCCCGTCTGCTCGGCGTTCTCGCCCTCCTCCGTGCTCCAACCGAAGAGACCTCCATAGAATGCCGCTGCGGCGTCGATGTCGGGAGTGCCGAGGTCGACCCAGCATGGGGTCCCCGGCACGTAACTGGTCCGTTCGCTCATCTTGATCTCCAATCGTCGAAGGCCTTCGTCTGCGATCCTCTCAGGTCGCTAAAATCCGACCTATACACTAGGAATAACGTGACGGACGGCACAACCACAACCACGATCAACGTCTGCGCAGCCGCCGAGCTGCCCGCGGGCTCGATGCGCCTGGTCGAGCACGAGGGACGCAAGATCGGCATCTTCAACTGCGAGGGAACGCTGTACGCGATCGAGGATCGCTGCTCGCATGACGACGGGCCGCTCGCCGAGGGCGAGTTCGATCAGGCCACTTGCACGGTCGAGTGCCCCCGCCACGGCTCCCTCTTCGACCTGAGCACCGGCAGGCCGAAGACGCTCCCCGCCTTCGCCCCGGTGCAGACGTTCACGGCGACCGTCGTGGACGACACGATCACCCTGGAGGTCGACTAGACCATGGCCACACCCGAGGTCGTAGCGGAGAAAAGAGAGCTCGCCGGCATCAACGCCGACTACAAGGAGAAGTTCGGCTTCCACGATTCCGAGACCGGCTACGCCTACAAGGCCCCGAAGGGCCTCTCGCGCGAGGTGGTCGAATCGATCTCCGAGTACAAGGACGAGCCGCAGTGGATGCGCGACTTCCGGCTGAAGGCGCTGGACCACTTCTACTCGCGCCCGACCCCGACCTGGGGCGGCAACCTCGGCCAGATCGACTTCGACGACATCCACTACTTCGTCCGCGCCTCGGAAAAGAACAGCCGCGACTGGAGTGAGGTCCCCGAGGACATCAAGAACACCTTCGACCGGCTCGGGATCCCCGAGGCGGAGCGCAAATTCCTCTCCGGCGTCGGCGCCCAGTACGAGTCCGAGGTCGTCTACCACCAGGTCAACGAGAAGCTCGAGGCCCAGGGCGTGATCTTCACCGACATGGACACGGCGCTGCGCGAGCACGAGGACCTGGTGCGCGAGTACTGGGCGACGATCATCCCGCCCAACGACAACAAGCTGGCGGCGCTCAACTCGGCCGTCTGGTCGGGCGGCTCCTTCGTCTACGTACCGGCCGGGGTCAAGGTCGAGATGCCGCTGCAGGCCTACTTCCGGATCAACACCGAGAACATGGGCCAGTTCGAGCGGACGCTGATCATCTGCGAGGAGGGCGCCGACGTCCACTACATCGAGGGCTGCACCGCGCCGGTCTACTCGACCGACTCGCTGCACTCCGCGGTGGTCGAGATCTGCGCCAAGCCCAGCTCGCGGGTCCGCTACACGACCGTGCAGAACTGGTCGCAGAACGTCTTCAACCTGGTCACCAAGCGCGCCGTCGCGCACGAGAAGGCGACGATGGAGTGGGTCGACTGCAACCTCGGCTCGAAGCTGACGATGAAGTACCCGTCGATCTACCTACTGGGGCCCGAAGCCCACGGCGAGATCCTCTCGATCGCCTTCGCCGGCGACGGCCAGCACCAGGACGCCGGCGGCAAGATCATCCACGCGGCGCCAAGGACCTCGTCCTCGATCTTCTCCAAGTCGATCTCCAAGGACGGCGGCCGGGCGACCTACCGCGGCCTGCTCGAAATCGCCGACGGGGCGACCGAGTCCCGCTCCAAGGTCGTCTGCGACGCGCTGCTGCTCGACGAGGACTCGCGCTCGGACACCTACCCGACGATCCGCATCGACGAGAACGACGCCGACGTCGGCCACGAGGCGACCGTCTCGAAGATCGGCGACGAGCAGCTCTTCTACCTGCAGAGCCGCGGGCTCGAC
The DNA here is from genome assembly GCA_963712595.1 of uncultured Solirubrobacterales bacterium. Lineage (GTDB taxonomy): Bacteria > Actinomycetota > Thermoleophilia > Solirubrobacterales > 70-9 > VRUE01. The sequence goes on along the minus strand of CAVQIM010000004.1, from coordinate 242,577 downwards.
GAGGAGGAGGCCTCGAAGATGATCGTCAACGGCTTCATCGAGCCGGTCACCAAGGAGCTGCCGATGGAGTACGCGGTCGAGCTCAACCGGCTGATCGAGCTGCAGATGGAGGGCTCGATTGGCTGAGGTGGCAGTAGAGCCCGCTTGGCTTTCGGAGAGGCGCCGCCAGGGCGCCTCTCTCGCGCAGAGCCTTCCCCTGCCCGACGCGAAGGCGAAGGGATGGGAATTCACCGACCTCTCTGGGCTCGAGATCGACGCCTACGATTTCGCCGAGGCGGAGGCGGAGATCACGGCGCCAGAGGGCGTCACGGTCCTGCCGCTGGCCGAGGCAGCCGCCTCGCACGAGGAGCTGGTCCGCGAGCGGCTCGGATCCCTGGTGCCGATCGAGGATCCCTTCGTCGCGCGCAACGAGGCGGGCTGGCGGGATGGCGTGCTGGTCCACGTCGCGCGAGGGACCCGGGTCGAGGAACCGATCCGGATCGCAGTGCCCCTGGAGCGCGAGGGAAGCGCGATCGGCTGGCGCACGCTGGTCGTGCTCGAGGAGGGCGCCGAAGCGGAGATCTGGGAGCACTGGTCCTCACCCGACGACGAGATCGACGCCCTGCTCAACTCAGTGGTCGAGCTCAGCGTCGGCCAGGCGGCGACCCTGCGCTACGTCAACACCCAGGACATCTCCGAGAAAGCCTGGATCTTCGCCACCCAGCGTGCCCAGGTCGAGCGCGACGGCAGGCTCGACTGGGCTGCCCTCGGCTTCGGCTCGGGGCGCGGCAAGGTGCGGATGGAGACCAACCTGGCGGGCCCGGGCTCGGAGGCACGGGTCACTGGCGGATACGCCGGCGGGCCCGGGCAACACCTCGACTACGACACTACCCAGGAGCACGCGGCGCCGAACACCAATTCCGACCTTGCTTTCCGCGGCGTTCTCGCCGCCGGCGCGACTGCGGTCTGGCGCGGCATGATCCGCGTCGACCCAGGCGCCCAGCAGACCGACGCCTTCCAGGAGAGCCGCAACCTGCTGCTCTCGACCGAGGCCCACGCCGACGCGATCCCCGGCCTCGAGATCGAAGCCGACGACGTTCGCTGCACGCACGCCGCGGCGGTCGCCCAGATCGATCGCGACCAGCTCTTCTACCTGACCTCGCGCGGGCTTGGCCCCGCCGAGGCGAAGTCGCTGATCATCGAAGGCTTCCTCGAGTCCTTGGTCGAGAGACTGGCCGAGGGCCCGGTGCGGGACGAGATCTCAGCCGCGCTCGAGCGCAGGCTCAGCGAGATCCTCTAGCCAGACCCTCGTGGGACCGCTGTACCCCTTGCCTGCGCCGGGACCACTGGCCTTGCAAGCGGTGGCCCCGACGCGACAAGGAGGGAGAGGGAGAGTCATGAGTCGAAAGCAATGGACTCGGCGATTTAGTCAACCAGAGAGTGAGTGCTTTTACATCGGTATTACACCGCGAAATGGCTGCCCGTTTCCCGTAAAAAGCGGGATGGTCATCTCAAGAGTTGGAGACCGAGAGTAGGTAGAGCCCGAAGCAGGTGAAGGCGACCATCACCGCCAGCATCCAGTACTGCGAGCGAGCGGCCTGGCGGTAGTCACCCCAGTACGCAGTGGCGCGATCGTGGGCAAGGGTCAGGCCCACCACGTGCCCGATCACGAGAGCAGCCACCTGCACATACCAGATCGCATTTGCGCTGAGCAGCTTGAAGTCGATGCCACTGGAGGCCGTTCCGAAGAGATCGGTCGTCGCCGTGCCCAGCGGGTCGGAGAGAAGGTAGGTGAATTGCGCCTGCTCTTGGAAAACGAAGAAGCTGAAATAGTGGGCGACGAGGTAGGCGAAGGCGATCGGAATCAGGGTGTGGGCAAAGCCAGCCCGCAGTTTTTTCAGCGGCGGTGCGCCGTCCACCGTCGCCATCCCCCGCACTCCGACCAGGTAGACGAGGCCGATGCCGGCGAAGCAGAGAAGCATCACAATCGTGTCGGCGAGACGCAGCGAGGTGAGCTTGCCGATGCCGAGGTCGACCAGCCATTCGAAGGCCTGCCGGATCCCGTTTTCGAAAGCCCCGTCCTGTGCACCGTCGAAGCTGGTCGAGGCGATCGAGGCGATCACCACCGCGGTCGAGCCGGGCACCGTGGCCCAGTGGGTCGCCGCCGATAGCGGCAGGCGCCGGCCCAGACGGCCGTCCTTTACCCCGAAGCTGCCCAGCTGCGAGAACATGCCGAAGTAGACCGAGAAGATCTCTCCCGTCTGACACCACTTCTCCACCCCGAAGAGCGCCATCATCGCCAGGGTGTAGGTGCTGTAGACGAGGATCGCTTCGCCGATGGCGTGTGGCGAGAGGCCCACCGCGACCCCACCACCGCCGCCGTAGATCACCTCGAGCCACACAACGGCAAGCAGCCCGATGGCGGCTGGCCACCGACCCAACCCCTCGGGGTAGGAGAGATGGGCTGGGCGCTGGCCTGCGATCGCCGAGAAAAGCCCGCCGATCGCCCTGCCGATCGCCCGCCAGGGATTGAACGGCCGGAAGACATCGCCGAATATCACGCTGAACAGGGGGAACCCGAGCCAGACGGTGACGAAGACGAAGGTCGCGGCGAAGTTGCGGTCGGGTGCTTCGGTGCCGTGGAGGCCCGCGTAAACGGAGAGCGCAAGAAAGAACACCCCAACCGCCCCGCAGAGAACCTGCACGGGAACACTCAGCAACGTCCGCGACACCCCCGCCCCCAGCGGGCGCCAGCGTTCCCTCTCGAAGCGGGGCTTGCGCCAGGCCGCGGACAGCGCAAAGAAGGAGACGATGAGAACGATCGACGCCCCCCAGGCGAACAGCCAGGCCGGTATCGGCAGGTCCTGCCGGGCGACCAGGGCGTGGGCGACCGGCAGGAAGAACCCGCTCATGGGTTGACTGTCAGTTCGAGGATCTGTTCCTTTCGGTCCTCGAGCTCGGCCTCAAAAACACCTTCGATCGTGGCGGGAAAGTCGAAGCTGACCGAGCCCCCGGCCTCGACGTCCTTCATGATGTCGTAGCCGTGCAGGTGGATCTCGTCGCTGACGTCGGAGTCCACGTTGAAGCGGACCCTTTCGCCCTCGTTGTACGTCAGTTGCTGGATTCCACCCACGGGCTTGCCGTTCTTGACGACGATCGTGAGCGGCTTGGCGTTCGAGCTGCTGGTGGTGGTGCTGTCCTCGCTGCCGCTGTCGTCCTTCAACACGACGAGCAGCACGACCGCCACGACGACGACCGCGATACCAGCCACAACCCGCATTCCATTCGAGCTCATCTTCCACTCCTTCGCTTTTTCTTTGCGCGGGATTTCACCCGCGGGGGCGTGGACTAGGCGAGGAGTGGCGGCGGCCGCTGAGCGTGGCCGAAGGCGATCAGGAGCCCACCGCTGGCCGCATGGGAACGCGGCGTGCGCGGGCGAGCTTGGTGACGGGCGCGGCGCGGACGGGGCCGCGCGGCAATCCGTTCGGAGAGGCGAACGATCGCGTCGCAGCCGGGATACATCCCCAGCAGCAGCGACGCCAAGAGCAGTGAGAGCGGGAGCAGCGCGAGCGCGATCTCGGACATTGCTCGGGAAAACCTACCGAATGGCTGCCCTCCGTTCCGCAGCGACGGAATAACGTTCGCCGCCGATGCGCCCGGAGCGAGACAACATCGCCTCACCCGACCTTCCCTCGGAGCTGGCCTGGATCGGCGCGGCGCCGGATTCGATGGGGGCGTTGACCGTGGCCGGGCCGGTGCTGGTCCACTTCTTCGACTACTCCCAGCTCAACAGCGTCCGCACCCTCCCCTACCTGGTCGAGTGGGACCGCCGCTACCGCGAGGCCGGCCTGACGACGATCGGAGTGCAGGCGCCCCGCTTTCCCTTCGGCGCCGATCCAGTCAACGTCGCCGCCGGCCTCCGTGATCTCGGGGTGGACTTCCCGGTCGCGGTCGACGCCGATCGCGACCTCTGGCTCGCCTACGGCTGCGAGGGCTGGCCCAGCCTCTTCCTCTGGACGACCGATGGCTCGCTGAGCTGGTTTCACTTCGGCGAGGGCGAATACCTGGGCACGGAGATCGCGATCCAGGACGAGCTGCGCCAGCTCGACGCGCTGCGCGCGCTGCCGGAACCGATGGCGCCGCTGCGACCCACCGACGCTCCGGGGGCGGGGGTGATGGCGCCCAGCGAGGAGATCTTCCCCGGCGGTTCCTGGGAACGAGCCTGGCTCGCCGGCGAGGAGGGCGGGGAACTGACGATCGAGTACGCGGCCGGCGGCGTCTACGCGACGGTGGAGGGCGAGGGGGAGCTAACCGTGCAGCTGGACGAGGCAACCGCGACGACCCTGCAGGTCGATGGCCAGTCGCTCTACGCGCTCGCGGAGCACGAGCGCCACGAGAGCCACTCCCTCGTGCTGCGCGCCTCTCCCGGCCTGCGCATCTGGTCGGTCAGCTTCGCGGCCGGCGTGCCCTAGGCGCGCGCCGCGAGCTCCTCGCGGATCTCCTTGGGGAGCATGAAGCGCACGTCCTCGTGGACGGTGCGCAGCTCGGAGACGTCCTCGGCCCCGCGCCCGCGGAAGAGCTCGACCAGGCTCTCGACCAGCTCCTCGGGGGCGCTGGCGCCGGAGGTGATGCCGACCGTCTCGACTCCCTCCAGCCACTCCTCCTCGACTTCGGCGTGGTTGTCGATCAGGTGGGAGGCGGCGCCGTGTTCGCGCGCGACCTCGACCAGGCGGTTGGAGTTGGAGGAGTTGGTCGAGCCGATCACGAGCACCAGCTCGCACTCGCGGGCGAGCTGCTTGACCGCGATCTGGCGGTTGGTCGTGGCGTAACAGATGTCATCTGACTTGGAGCTGACGATCGCCGGGAACTTGGCCCGCAGGGCGGCGATCACCTCCGCCGTCTCATCGACGGAGAGCGTCGTCTGGGTGATGAAGGCGACCCGCTCGGGGTCGGGAACCTCTAGCGCCTCGACCTCGGCGGCGGTTTCGATCAGGACGATCGCGTTGGGCGCCTCGCCGGTGGTGCCTTCGACCTCCTCGTGTCCCTCGTGGCCGATCATCACGATCGTGTAGCCCTCGGCGGCGAAGCGGCGGGCGGAGACGTGGACCTTGGTCACCAGCGGGCAGGTGGCGTCGATCGTGCGCAGCTGCCGCGCCGCGGCGTTGTCGTGGACCGCGGGAGCGACGCCGTGGGCGGAGAAGACGACCATCTCCCCCTCCGGCACCTCGGTCTCCTCCTCGACGAAGATCGCGCCGCGCTTGGAGAGCTCCTGGACGACGTGCTTGTTGTGGACGATCTCCTTGCGCACGTAGACGGGAGCCCCGTAGAGCTCGAGCGCGCGCTCGACCGTCTGCACCGCACGGTCGACGCCGGCGCAGTAGCCGCGGGGGGCGGCGAGCAAGACCCGTTTCGGGGCGGCGGTGGCAACAGGGGGCATGGCTGCAGGGTAGCTAGCCTTGGAGGATGGCAACGCAAGGACGCCACCTCGACCGGCTGACCGCCGTCGACGCCTCGTTCCTGACGAACGAGACCTCGGCCAGCCACATGCACGTCGGCGCGATCCTGATCTTCGAGGGACCGCCGCCGAAATACGTCGACCTGGTCGAGCACGTGCGCGGCCGCCTCAACCAGGTGCCGCGCTTCCGCCAGCGCCTGGTCGTGCCACCGCTGGAGGCCGGCCGGCCGCTCTGGGCCGACGACGTCAACTTCAACCTGACCTACCACATCCGCCACACCGCGCTGCCCGAGCCGGGCGGCGAGCAGCAGCTGAAGCGCCTCGCCGGCAGGGTCTTCTCGCAGCAGCTCGACCGCTCCAAGCCGCTCTGGGAGCTGTGGCTGGTGCAGGGACTCGAGCGCGACCGCTTCGCCCTGCTGACCAAGACCCACCACGCGATGGTCGACGGCATCTCCGGCGTCGACATCGGCACGGTGCTATTCGACCTCGAGCCCGTGCCCGAGCCGGCGGCGAGCGAAGACGGCTGGGTGCCGGAGCGCCAGCCGACGACCGCGGAGCTGGTCGCGCGCGGCGCCGTCGACGCCGCCGCCGCGCCGGTGAAGCTGATCGAGCGGGCGGTGGAGGCGGTGCGGCATCCCGAGACGGCGGCGAAGCGCGTGGGCGAGGCCCTGGAGGGGCTGGGCGAGGTGGTCGGCGCCTTCGCCGACCCCGCTCCCGACGTGCCGTTGAACCAGCCGATCGGCCCCCACCGCCGCTTTACCTGGGCGCGCTCGGAGCTGGCGACCTTCAAGCGGATCAAGGACACGCTCGGGGGGACGGTCAACGACGTCGTCCTCGCCGTGGTGACTGGGGCGCTGCGGGAGTGGCTGCACAGCCGCGGCATCCGCACCGAGGGGCTGGAGCTGCGGGCGCTGGTGCCGGTCTCGATCCGCACCAAGGACGAGCGCGGCGACCTCGGCAACCGGATCGCCGCGATGCGCGGCCCGCTGCCGGTGTACGTCGAGGACCCGGTGCGGCGCCTGCGGGTGGTCAGCGAGCAGATGGAGGGGCTGAAGCGCTCCAAGCAGGCGCTCGGCGCCGAAGTGATCGCCCGCTTCAACGACTTCGCGCCGCCGACGCTGCTGGCGCAGGCCTCGCGGATCAACTTCTCCACCCGCCTCTTCAACCTGATCGTCACCAACGTGCCCGGTCCCCAGCTCCCCCTCTACGTCCTCGGCCGCGAGCTGGAGGAGGTCTTCCCAGTCGCCTTCCTCCCCGAGAACCACGCGATGGCGGTCGCGATCATGAGCTACAACGGCCGCCTCGGCTTCGGCCTGCTCGCCGATTACGACTCGATGGAGGACGTCGAAGAGTTCGCCGCCGGCCTCAACCGGGCGCTGGCGGAGCTGGAGGAGGCGGCAGCGGCCGCTGCTCCCGCCTAAGGCTGGCCACGAGCCGGAAGGCCCGGCTGGCTAGGCTCCTTCTCTGTGGCCATTCTGATCGCCCTCTTCATCGTCGTCCCGATCGTCGAGCTCTACGTGATCATCCAGATCGGCTCGCTGATCGGGGTCTGGCCGACGATTGCGCTGCTGCTCGCCGACGCGCTGCTCGGCTCGCTGTTGCTGCGCCACCAGGGCCGCGGCGCCTGGCGCCGCTTCAACGCCGCCCTCGCCGAGCGCCGCTTCCCCGGCCGCGAGGTGGCCGACGGCCTCCTGATCGCCGTCGGCGGCACCCTGCTGCTCACCCCCGGCTTCGTCACCGACATCTTTGGCCTGATCCTCCTAATCCCACCCACCCGGGCGATCGTCAGGCGCCTGATGCGCGGCTACGTCGGCCGCCGCTTCATCGTCGTCGGCGCGCCGGGCCCCGGTCGCCAGCCCCGCACAAGTCGCCCCTACGACTTCGACGCCACGGCCGAGGAGATCGACTCAGACGACCCCCGCCTGACCCAGCCCGAGCGCTGACTTCGCCCTTACCGCGTATATCGCGGGTAAGTGCGAACTCAGCCCTTGGCGTCGTGACTGCGGCAACGAATGGCTTCGCGCGCACCCTGGCCGGCGATCTATCCCCTGGGTCTCCCCCCTGACGAATTGCCAGGCCTCCCGTCTTAGGTCCGGAGCCTTATCCAAGATTTCTGCGGTGGGTGGGTTGCCGCTGGTTTGGTCTTCGCCAAATGGGTAGGAAAGTCAAATCGGGTTGAGAGGTTGACGGTTGCGTTGCACGGCTCTCTGAGCTCAAGGGCTACGCGGGCCGGTTGCAGGTGCCGGGTGTGCCCAAATGAGAGGAGACGTAGATGTCCACCGTTCTAATCGTTGTCATCGTGGTCGTCGTCCTGGTGTTGGCCGCTGCCGCGGTCGTGATCGCCCGGCGCGCGAGAGAGCGGCGCCGAATCGAGCGGGAGCGGCTGGCCGAACAGGCGGAGTCCCACCGCGACGAGGCGCAGACCAGGGCCGCCAAGGCGACCAGCCTCTCCGAGGAGGAGCAGGCGAAGCGAGCCGAGGCCGCAAAGGCGGCCGAGGTAGCCGAGGCGGCCGAGCGCGTCGCCGAGGAGCACCGCGACCGCGCCGACGAGCTGGCCGAGGAGTCGGAGGTGGCCGCCGCGCACAGCGAGCGCGAGCGCGAGCGGGCCCGCCGCCACGGCCAGAAAGCCGACGCGATCGAGGAGGATCTGTGAGTCACGAGCACCTCAGCCAAGAGGACGCGCGATGCTGATCGCCGCCGTAGTCGCCCTCTGCATCCTGCTCGCGATCCTCGGCTTCCTGCTGCCGCGGCTCTCCGACCCCGCCCGGCGGGGCGCCGACAAGGGCTTCTCGACCGGCGCCAGAGCGGGCTCGAAGGCACCGGGACCGATCGGCCGCCTGCTCTCGAAATCGTTCGGAACCTCTCAGCGCGCCGCCGACAAGAGCCATGCCGCCGGCAAGAAAGCGCGCTCCAAGTCGCCGCTATAGGACCCGGCCTCGCCCATCTTCACCACCCAAGAAGCTAAAACCCAACAAAGGAGCTCGTCTTGACCATCGTCGGAATTCTCATCGTCATCATCCTGATCCTGCTCGCTGTCTATCTTTTCCGCCGCGTCGTCTAGGGGCGACGAGATGACCTTTGCAGGCAGCATCTTCCTGATCGCGGTCGGCGCGATCCTGCGCTTCGCCACCCACTTCCATGTCAAGGGCCTGGATCTGAGGACGATCGGCTTGATCTTGATGATCGCCGGCGTCGTCGGCTTGGCAATCGCGATCTGGCAGTGGGCCGTCTGGTCTCGCCGTTCTAGGCAAGCCGAGGTCCTGGTCGATGACCGCAGGGCGGTGGACCCCGAGTACCGCGATCCTCGGGCGCGCTAAGGGACCAGCGTGATCTTCGAGTTGCCCGCCTAGAAGCCGAGTGCGAACTTGGCGTCCTCGGTCATCATCTCCGGGGACCAGGGTGGGTCGAAGATCATCTTCGGGTGAACGGCCGAGACGCCGGGGAGGTCGCCTACGAACTCCTTCATCTGCTCGGAGACCTGGGGGCCGATCGGGCAGGCTGGGGTGGTCAGGGTGAAGGTGACGAAGACCTCCTCGCCCTCGATCTCGACGTCGTAGACGAGGCCGAGCGAGACGAAGTCGAGACCCAGCTCGGGATCGATCACTTCCTCGAGCGCCTCCAGCACGTCGTCTTCGGTCAGCACCGCTGTGTCGTTGTCGGCCATCGGCCTATGGTAGCCGGGCGCTACCGCGCGGCGGGGGCAACGGCTCGGTGGGCCTGCCGCCGGCTCCCGAGGAGAGGTCCAGCTGCCACCAGCCGACGTCGCGCCAGGCGCCGGCCTTCCAGCCGATCTCGCGGAACACGCCTACGGGCACGAAGCCAAGGTTCTCGTGGAGCGCGACGCTAGCCTCGTTCGGCAGCGTGATGCCGGCGCAGGCCATGCGGTAGCGCTGATCCCGCAGGCGCTCGAGGAGGGCTTCGTAGAGGCTCCGACCGATGCCCTGGCCGCAGTAGCCGTCGGCGACGTAGACGGAGACGTCAGCCGCCCAGCGGTAGGCGGGCCGCGTGCGATGCGGACAGGCGTAGGCGTAGCCAACCACCACGTCCGCGTCCTCGGCGACGAGCCAGGGGTGGGTTTCCGACGTCCGCGCAATGCGCTCGGCGACCTCATTGACAACGGGCGGCTGCTCCTCGAACGACGTGGCGCTCGATTGCACATGGGGGGCGTAGATCAGCGCGCAGGCGGGTGCGTCCCGCTGGGGATCGGCATCTCGGATCGTGATCGAGCTCATCTGCATTGCGGAATTGGGACGGAGATGAGCAGGGAATCTAGACCTCCCCCCTTCGGGACGACCGCCCTAATAGGCTCCCCGGCCGATGAGCGACGAGGGACGGATCGTGCGGCGATCGATCGGGATCGCCTTCTCAGACGGAGGACTGCTGGCGCTGAGCGCCGTTCGGCCGGCGCAGGCCGATGGACACGGCGAGGAGGAGATCGCGGCCGTGCTCTGCGGGCCCGACGGGGCCCCGGCGGAGGTGGCCGAGACGCTGCTCTCGACCGAGTACGGGCCGGACGGGATACAGCGGCGAGCGACGCTCGAGCTCTGGCTCGACGGCGAGGAGAGCCAGCCGCTGCGCGGCGCCGGGACGCTGATCAGCGCCAGCTCGATTCGCCACCCCGGCCTGCGCGGTGAGATCGCTTTCTTCCGCTGGTCGCTCGAAGGGCGCGAGGGCCTCGGCCATTACGAGGTCATCCACAGCGATGGCTGAGATAGAGGCGATCGTCTCCGACTTCGGCGGCGTGCTGACCACGCCGTTGATCCAGTCCTTCATGGCCTTCCAGGACAAGACCGGGATCACGACGGAGACCCTGGGCAAGGGAATGCAGGCAGCCGCAGAGGCCAACGGCGAAAACCCGCTGTTCGAGATGGAGCGCGGCGAGATCACCGAGGTTGCATTTCTCGAGCTGCTCACCGACTCGCTCGAGCCGCTGCTCGGCCACCGCCCGGAGATGCACCGCTTCAAAGAGATCTACTTCGAGGCGCTCGAGCCCAACCCGCAGATGATCGAGCTGATGCGCGAGCTGAAGGCAGAGGGCTACCGGATGGCGATGCTGACCAACAACGTGCGCGAGTGGGAGCCGCTGTGGCGCTCGATGCTCCCAGTCGACGAGATCTTCGAGACCGTCGTCGACTCCGGCTTCGTCGGCTGTCGCAAGCCCGAATCGAAGATCTACGAGCTGACCCTTGAGCGGATCGGCCAGACCGCCGAGACCTGCCTCTTCGTCGACGACGTCCTCGTCAACTGCGAAGGCGCCCGCAAGGCCGGCCTGAATGCGGTCCACTTCCAGGACAACGAGCAGGCGATTCCCGAGATCCGCGCCGCGCTCGCCTAGGTAGCTAAGAGAGGTGACGGCGCAGGAAGTCGACCTCGTCGGCGACGATCGCCTCGTGCGCGGGGCCGTCGTAGATGTCGAAGTGATCGACGCCGGCGTAAGTGCGCAGCTCGCCGCGAGGGGCGCGCCTGGCCGCTTTGATCGCCGGCCCCGGCTTCGCCACCCGGTCGGCCTCGCCGACGCAGACGAGCCAGGGGCAATGCAGCTTTGCGGCATGGCGAATCGGCCGGTACGGCGGCGCCAGCAGCCAGCGGGAGGAGACGCGGTTGCGCCAGCGCGAGTCCTCGCCGATTGCGACCACCCGTCGCCACCCCTCCTCGCCCCCGGGCGCGTTGATGAAGGCCGCCTCGTGCGGCTGCCCGACCGCAGGCAAATGCCGACCGCGAACCGCGGCCGTCAGCACCTTGGCGGTGACGCGGGGCGAGGCGCGATGCGCCTGGCGCACGATGTCCAGGAATGGAACCTGGCTGATCGCGGCGGCCACCCCCGGGTCGTCGGCCGCAGCCGCGAGCGCGTTGCCCCCACCCAGCGAGGATCCGAAGGTGGCCACCCGCCCGCCGTCGATTCCCGGGAGCGAGCGGGCAAAGGAGATCGCCGCCCGCCAGTCCTCGAGCTGGCGCGCCGGGTGGAAGAGGTCAGCCTCCCCACCGCTGTCGCCGAAGCCGCGGTGGTCGAAGACGAGGGCGGCGAACCCGGCCGCGGCAAAGCGCTGGGCGAAGGCCCCAAGCCGATCGCGGCGGGTCCCGGAGAGCCCATGCGCCATTACCACCACCGCTGACTCGGCCGCACCCGCCGCGGCCGGGTACAGCCAGGCCGCACACCTTTCGGCGCCCGAAGCGAATACGACGTCCTCGCGGTCCATCCCCCATTCAACGGCCGGGCTCACGAAAGCGTGAGATGGACCGCTGTTATTGGCCGCGCCGCTGCGGGCTCAGTTGTCCGAGCCGGCGCGGTCCCAGATGTAGAGCTCGACGGCCTCGAGGGCAAGCTCCATCTGGCGCGGCGGCGAGAGCAGGCCGAGGACGAGCTCGAGGGCGTCCTCCTCGGTGACTCCGGCGTCGACGGCCTCCTCGCCGCGGAAGCCGGCGGCGAGCTTGAGCGCCTCGCGGCGGTTCTCGCCGAGGGAGCCGAAGGCGCCCATGAGGAAGTCGCGGTTGGGGACCGGGTGGCCGACCTCGAGCGAGCCGTGCCAGGCGGCCAGCATCGAGAGGTCGTGTTCGTCGAGCTCGGAGAGGGCCTTGGCGTAGTGGGTCTCCAGCTCGTCGTCTGGGATCTCGTCGACCCAGGCGCGCACGGCCTCGCCGAGCAGCTGCCGGCGGGCCTCGCGGCCGATCGAGTCGGAGATCGCGCGGATCGCGTCGGCTGGGTCTACGAAGCAAAGAGCCATCTGGAATGCAATTTAGAGGGGGCGGTAGACGCCAAAGCCGGCTTGGGAAGCCGCAGTTTGCGACGGCACGCGCCGGAGTTGGACATAAGGTGAGGAGGTGCCCCTGAAGCTGATCCACGGACCGCTCAACTCGGGGCGCAGGGGCTTGATCCTGCGCCGTTTCGCGGCTGCGCTCGACCGCGATCCGATCCTCGTCGTCCCCAACATCGACGACGTCTTCGACTTCGAGCGCGAGATCTGCGAGCGAGGGGCGGCACTTGGCGGGGCGGTGATGACCTTCGACGGCCTCTTCCACGAGATCGCCGCGGTCTCAGGCTCCCCGCCCGGAAGCGCCCTCTCTCAGGTGCAGCGCCAACGGGCGGTCTCGGTCGGGATCGCCGAGCACCGCGCCCAGCTCGGGCCATTGCGCCGGGCCTCCTTGCAACCGGGCTTCGCCGTTGCCTTCGAGCGACTGCTCGCGGAGCTGGGGTCGGCAGGCCTCGATCCCGCCCATCTCGGCGCGGACGCCGAGACCCTGGAGAGCTCCGCCTACCTCAACGACCTCGCGACGCTCGGCGCAGGCTACGCAGCGGTGCGCGAGAGGCTCGGTCGCACCGACTCCGACCAACTCGCCCGCGAGGCGATCGCGCTGCTGCGCCGCTCGGGCGAGCCCTGGCGCGGTCGGCCCGTCTTCCTCTACGGCCTCGACGATTTGACCGGCAACCAGCTCGACCTGGTCGAGGCGCTGAGCCCGATCGCCGAGGTAACCGTGGCGCTCCCCTACGAGCAAGGCCGAGCCGCTCTCGCAGCCCGTGCCGGCATGCTGGAAAAGCTGCGGACGAGGGTCGACGTTGCGGAGGAGACGGTGACCGAGGCGGATCCGGCGAATACGTCGAACCGCATGCTCTTCGAGCTCGAGCGCGGTTTCGGCGCGCTCGACGCCGAGCCGCAACCTCCCGCCGAGGGGCTCACCCTGCTGCGCTCGGCGGGGACCCGTGGCGAGGCCGAGGCGATCGGCACCGAGATCGCGGGGCTGATCGCGGCGGGCGTCGAGCCAGCAGAGATCGTCGTCGCCGTGCGCGACCCGTCGCGGCGGGGCCCGCTGATCGCCTCCGTGCTCGAGGACTACGGGATCGCCACCGCCCTGGAGGCGGAGCTGCCCGTTGCCGGCACCGCGGTCGGGGGCGCCCTCGTCGCCCTGCTCGAAGCCGAGTTCGGCGGGGGTCGCGCGAGCGACCTGTTGCGCTTCCTGCGCGGCCCTTCCGGGGTCCCAGCCGCGAGGGTCGACTGGTTCGAGCGCGCGGTCAGACGCGGCCGGGTCCAGAGCGCAGAGGCCGCCCTCGACCTCTGGCAGGCGGACGGAGGCGATCTTCCGCACGACCTGACCCGACTCCGGGAAGCCGCCTCGCACCCGCCAGCCGAGCTGGCGAGGGCCGTGGGGCGCCTGGCGGCAACGATGGCCTCCCGCTCCTTGCGAGGCCGCGGCGAGGGAGCCCATCCGGCGGCGGGAGAGGGGACCGAGCTGCGTGCGGCGGCGGAGATCGCCAACGCACTGGCCGAGCTGAGCGAGATCGAGCGACTGACGCCCCAGGCCGGGGAACTCGCAGCCACGGTCTCGACGCTCGATTTCCGCGCCTGGAGCGGTCCCGCAACCGGGCGGGTGCGAATCGCCGACCCCTATCGCCTGCGCGCCGGGCGCTTCAACCACGTCTTCGTCGCCTCGCTGCAGGACGGCGAGTTCCCGCGCCGTGACCGCGGCGGCGACCCCTTTCTCTCCGAGCACCAGCGGGAAACCCTCGGGCTCGAGCCCCGCCGCGACACCGAAGCCGAGGAGCGCTACCTCTTCTACGCCTGCCTCTCGCTCCCCCGCCTCCGGCTCTTCCTTTCCTACCGCGACAGCGACGAGAACGGGGCCGCCGAGGCGCGCTCGCCGCTGATCGACGACGTGCGCCGCCTGCTGGCGCCGGCCCCTCCTGTGTCCGGCCCCGACTCGGCAGAGGAATCGATCACCAAAGCTCGCGACCTGACCCGGGTTGTCACCTCTCCGGCCGAGGCCCCCTCGGAGGACGAGCTGGCGCGGGCGGTTGCCACGCGCGGGCGAGACGCCGACTCTGCGGCCTTGTGCGCCGCCGCCGGGGCGCCCAGCCAGATCGGTCAGCGAGTGGTGGCGCGAATCTCCGCCGCGCGCGAGGCCGAGTCTGCCTCCCGCGCCCCGGGCCCGTTCACCAACCCAGCGGCGCTCGAGTCGCTGGCAGCGGTGGGGGCATACGGCGGCACGACGCTGGAGGAGTTCGACCTCTGCTCATACCGCTGGTTCGCCGGGCACGAGCTCGACCCGCAGCCGCTCGATCCCCTCCCCGACCCGCTCCTGCAGGGCGGCATCATGCACGCGGCGCTGGAGCGCCTCTACGCGGAGCAGCCGGGTAGCGATCCCCTCCCCCGCCCTGCCTCGCTTCCTCTCTGGAGCGCTCGCGGGCGAGAACTGGTCGCGGAGGTCTGCGCCGAGCGCGAGCTCGGCGTCCACCCAGCGGAGCGCGCAATCGCCCGCCGGGTCGAGCGCCTGCTCGACCGTTTCCTGGTCGAGGAGTCGCGGCGCGAGACCGGCGGCTTCGAGCCGTGGCTGCTGGAGGCGGCGTTCGGCGAGGGGGAGGACACGGAGCGGCCCGTGCTGGAGATCGACGGCTGGGGCCTGCACGGCGCGATCGACCGCGTCGATCGCGGCCCCGGAAACCGCGCCCTGGTCATCGACTACAAGCTCTCCGGCAGCGTCACCCCCCGGGAGAAGCTCGAGGAGAAGGCGAAGCTGCAACTGCAGCTCTACCTCCTGGCGATCGCCGAGCACTGGGGCGCGGATCCCGTCGGCGGTCTCTATCACCCGCTGCGCGGCACATCGTCCCGTCGCCCCCGCGGCGCCGTCCTCGACGAGGTGGCGGGCGCGCTCGGCTCCTACCGGCTTTACGACAATGACCTGGTCGACGGAGCCGGCCTGGAGGAGCTGCTCGACGACGCGCGCAGCCGGGCCGGTGCGATCGTCGCCCGGATGCGGAGTGGCGACATCCGTCGCGACCCAGGCCCCCGCCGCGGCCTGCGGGGGCACGACGTCTGCCCCACGTTCTGCGAGTTCGCCCCGATCTGCCGCCGCGACCGGGCGCCGGTGAGCGAAGAGGACTTCGAAGGGAACGACCGGTGAGCGCGACCCTGGACACAGAGCCGGCGCGGCGCGCGCCGACGCCCGAACAGGCGGCGGCGATCGCGATCGGTCGCCACGACGTGCTGCTCGAGGCCGGGGCGGGGACGGGCAAGACCGGCGTGATGGTCGAGCGCTACTGCCGGCTGGTCTGCGACGAGGAGGTTCCAGCCGACGCGATCCTCGCCTTCACCTTCACCGATCGTGCAGCGGCGGAGCTGCGCCAACGGATCCGCGCCGAGTTGAGCCGCCGCGCCGCGGCTGGATCCGAGCGCGCTCGCGAGCTGCTCGGCCAGATCGGCGCCGCCTGGATCACCACGATCCACGGCTTCTGCAACCGCCTCCTCGCCGGGCACCCGGTAGCCGCGGGGATCGACCCCGGCTTCCGCGTGCTCGATGCGCCGGAGACCGAACGAGCGGCGCGCGAGGCCTTCGAGGAAGCGATCGAGGCGTTCCTCGTCGAGCGCGGAGAGGCGGGCGAGGACCTCATCGCGAGCTTCGATCTGGACGGCCTGCGGACGATGATCGGTGGTGTTCACGCTGAGCTGCGCAGCCGCGGCGTCGCCGAGCCAAAGCTGCCCGAGCAGCGCCAGCCGGACGTCGCGGGGGCGCTGCGAGAGGCCGCGACCGCGGCGGCGGAGGCGCTGGCCGAGCTGAAGCCTGACGACCCCCGGCGCGATCCGATCGAGCGAGCCGTCGAGGTTCTGCACGCCACCGAGCCGCCGGGCCTCGACGAGCTCTGGGCGCTGCGCATCGAGAGCCGGGCGAAGAGCGTCGCCCGGTACAGGGAGTCGATCGAGGCAGCGATCGCACGCAGCGCCGAGGCGGGCGAAGGAGGCGAGGCGTATCGCCAGATCGCGCGCCTGCTCGAGCTCTTCTCCTCCCGCTTCGCGGCGGCCAAGGAGCGGCGGGCCGGGATCGACTTCGAGGACCTGCAGATCCTCGCCGCCGCGCTGCTGGAGCGGGCGGAGATCGGCGAGGCATACCGCAACCGCTTCCGCCACCTGATGGTCGACGAGTTCCAGGACACCAACCGGCTGCAGCTGCGGCTGATCGAGGCCTTGCGCGGCCCCGGCAGCGAGCTGATCGCGGTCGGAGACGAGCTGCAATCGATCTACGGCTTCCGCCACGCCGACCTCGACGTCTTCCGCGAGCAGCGGCGCCTGGTCGCCGAGAACCCGCGCGGAGAGCTGATGGAGCTGAGCGGCAACTTCCGCTCGCGGCCGCAGGCGATCGGCGCGGTCAACGCGATCGGCAGCGTCCTTTTCGGCGACTCCTACCACCCGCTGCGAGTTGGCTCGGCGGCGGCCGGCGACCCCGCTGGCGAGGGCGCCGCGGTCGAGCTGCTGATGACCGCCCGCGATGGCTGGGAAGAGGAGGGGATCGACCTCTCTCCCGCAATCGACGGCCGCACCCCGGCCAACTGCCTCGCCGAGGCGCGCTTCGTCGCCGAGCGGCTGCGGGCCCTCGCCGATGCCGGTGTGCAGCGCGGTGAGATGGTCGTGCTGCTGCGCGCCTTCACCCACCTCGACGCCTACGAGGACTCGCTGCAGCGTGCCGGCCTTCGCCCCTATGTGGTCGGCGGACGCGGCTACTGGTCCCAGCAGCAGGTCGCCGACGTCTGCGCCCTACTGGCGGCGATCGCCAACCCCCTCGACGACCAGGCCCTCTTCGGAGCCCTCGCCTCGCCCGCCTGCGGGCTCGCCCCCGACACGCTCTGGCTGCTGCGCGCGGCGACCGGCAAGCGAAGACACGTCTGGCCGACGATCGAGCGCGCGGTTGGCGCGGGCGAGTCAGAGCTGGCCGAGCCCGAGCGCCTGCAGCAGGTACCCGCGTCCGAGCTGAGCCTCCTACGCCGCTTCTTCAGCACCCTCGCTGGGCTGCGCGAGCGCGCCGCCCGCCTCTCCCTGGCGGAGCTGATCGACGCTGCCGTGACCGAGACCGGCTACGACCTCGCCGTCTTGATGCGGCCCGCCGGGGAGGCTCGGTTCGCAAACGTGCGCAAGCTGATGCGGCTCGCCGAGGAGTTCGAGTCGCGCGAGGGGCGCGACCTGCGCGGACTGCTCGACTTCCTCGCATCGCGTGCCGAGACCGACGCAGAGGCGCAGGCCGCGACGGCGATCGAGGGGCACGACGGGGTGCGGATCATGACCGTCCACAACGCCAAGGGCCTGGAGTTCGAGGTGGTCGCGGTCCCGGACCTCGCCCGCAGCCTGCTCGCCGGCTCGCGGCCGCCGCTGCTGGCGCTCGGCCGCGAGCCCGAACCCCGCGTCGGTCTACAGCTGCGGCGCCTCGGCGCTGGCTCGATCAACCTCTACTCCTACTCGGAGCTCTGCGAGGAAGCGAAGGGCCGCGACGCCGAGGAGGGCCTGCGCCTCTTCCACGTCGCAGCCACGCGAGCCCGCCAGCGGCTGATCCTGAGCGGGGTGATCAAGCCGCAGCCCAACGGGGAGACAAAGCCGAGCACGCCCGTGATCGAGCGAATCGTCGAGGGCCTCTGGGTCGACCGCGAGCAAGAGTCATCGGTCGCGGTCGCGCCGCCGCAGCCACGCGAGGGGCTCGAAGCTTCTTTCGAGCCGTCCGAGATCGCCGTTCGCCTCAACCTCCCCTCCCCAGCTCGCGCGTCTGAGCTTGCGCGGCGCCATCCCGCCAAGCGCGACGAGCGCGAAGACGGCGTCGGGCCAGCTCCGCTGCTGCGGCGTCCGCCCCCGGCGGTTCCCCATCGCACGCTCTCCTACACCGCGATCGCCGCCTTCGAGGACTGCGCTTATCGCTTCTATTTGGAGCGCGTTCTCGATCTCGGCAATCGCGGCGACAGCCCCCTTCCCGGGGGGGGCGCCGAGCCGATCGAAGCCGAGGCAGCCACGACTGGCCCCGCCGAAAGGGAGCTACGCGCCGCGCACGGCGCCGCCGTCCACGCGCTGCTCGAGTGGAGCCAGGCCAACGAGTGGCGCGAGCCTCCCGCCGATCTCGCCCTCAGCCACGCAAGCTTGGCGGGCCTGGGCCCAGACTCGATCGAGGAGATGCTCATCGCGGTGCGGGGCTGGTTGGGCTCAGAGCTATTCACGGAGCGGATCCTCCCGGCCGGGACGACGGTGCGAGCAGAGGCCCCTCTCCTGCTCGGCGTCGCCGGCACCGTCCTGCGCGGCTCGATCGACCTCCTGGTCGAGCGCGACGGTTCCGCTCCGCTGGTGGTCGACTACAAGACCGATCGCCTCGCCGGCTCCAACCCGGCCAAGCACGCGGCCCGCTACGAGACCCAGCGCGACGTCTACGCCCTCGCGGTGGCGGAGTCCCGCGGCGTCAGCGAGGTTGAGGTCGGCTACGTCTTCCTCGAGCGGCCCGGCGATCCCGTCGTGACCATGCTTGGCCAAGCCGAGATCGAGGCCGGTCGCGATCGCCTCCTCGCCAAGGTCGAGGCGATCGAGCGAGGTGACTTCGCGCCCGCGGCTCCTCAAAGGAGGGATTGGTCCCTCTGCCGCGGCTGCCCCGCCCTGGGACGCACCTGCTCCGGGCCGGTGCCCAGCTAGCGCTGCTTCACCGTCTGCTGAAGCAGCTGCTCGACTATCCCAGCACCATCCTGGTTGCTTTCGCTTGGCTTGCCCTCATTCTCACCGTCGGCCTTTCCCTGTTCCAGCGCTTCCTCCAGGATCCGACGGGCGTCCTCGCCAACGCGCGTTTCTGCGCCACCGGGGGTGTGGCTGGCTTCGTCAAGGAGGTCCTCGACGACCCCACTCGCATGCTGTTTGTCGGCGGGCGTGTTCTGGACCCGGTGCTGCTTCGGCTGGGATCCAGTCCGACCAGGGGGCGAGGGCCGCTGATCCGCGCGATGCTGCGCGTCGGCAGAGGCCTTCTGCGAAGACTTCTCCTGGGGATGATTCTCCAATCCAGCCGAGTGCTGTAGATCGGTCGCCGCGCCCGTCGACGACTCGCTCGTCGACGAGTGCGAGTCGCCTCCGCACCCGGCCACGAAGACAAGCGTGGCGAACATGGCCAGGACGAGCGTCGTGTGCCTGCTTGAGTTCATCGCGAAAGCCGGCACCGCCCTCCGCACAACGGTGGCGGAGGGCGCGGTGCCGTTGCCTTCGAACTCTAGCTTTCCGCTCTGAACGTAATGCCGTCGAGAGAGACCGACGTGTTGGGCGGTCCGATGACCATGCCCTCCAGGGACACGCCTTCGACCGTGGTGCCCGAGCCGACGACGAGGATCCTCGAGTAGGTCTGCTGGTCACCCCCGGGAGAATCGGTCGTGCAGGTGCCGCCTTCGGCGAAGCAGAACCCGTTGACCAGCATGATCGTGCCGCTGGCCGGACGGAAGCCGGGGGGCAGGGTGAAGATCGGCGTGATGCCGCCCGACACTCCGACTTTGGCGAGGCCCTGCAGGTGGACGATCCCGTCGTGGTCCTTGTAGAAGCCGACCGGCTGGAATTTGATCCCGAGTTCGCCCGGATTGTTGGTGCTGCTGCCCCCGAACGGTGGCTGACCCGGAGCCCCAACGAAATGCGTCGCTTCAAGCGGAGCCAGCGCGTTCGCCGTGCTGGCCGTGTTCGCCGTGTTGGCCGACGGAACGGTGCCCAGGGTGTCGAGCTTGATGTCGCTGCCCGTGAGCGACTGGTCCTTCACCTTGGCGCCGGTCACGGCGTCCTTCTTGAGTTTGGCCGTGTTGACGGCCTTGTTCTTGATCTGCTTGGTGCCGACGCTGTTCTTCGGCAGTTTGAATGCGGCGTAGCCGGTGCCGGCCATTGCGGCGACCAGCGCGATCACCGCGACGATCAGCGCCGGCGAGGGCCGACGGGACAAGAGTCCCTTCATTTGCAAAACCTCCTGTTTATGCTGAGACGGGCTCGGAACCTATCTCACGGCCCGCCGGAATCGGCGGAGGAGGCCAGCTTCGTCGCCAGCTCGTCGAGCCGCAGCTCCTTCAGCCCCTCGCCGACGGCGTCTAGCTCGGCGGAGCAGTAGGTGACGAGGTCGCGACCCTCCCGGCAGAGGTCGAGGGTCTCGCGCAGGCCGGCCTGGCCGGAGTCGAGCCGATCGATGATCTGCTCCAGGCGCTCGACCGCGGCCTCGTAAGAGTCAAATTCAGCCCGCGTGCTCTGCTCTCGCTCGTTCCCACTCATGATTACCGGTTGTCTTGCTCACTCGCTTCCGCGTCCGCCGCGGGCGGGTCGATGCTGGCTCCGACGCTGCCGTCGGCGAAACGCAGTCTGACGCGCGCGGCGGCGACGGCGTCGGCGCGGCTGCCGACGGGCTCGCCGTCGGCGGTTTCGGCCAGGGCGTAGCCGCGCTCCAGCGTCCGCTCCGGCTCGTGGGCGCGGAGGGCCACCTCGGCCCGGTGCAGGGCCTCGCGCCGGCGCTCCATGTCCGGGCCGGCGGCGCGGCGGCGGGCTCGCTCCAGCACCACGGTGGCGAGGCGGCGCTGGAAGCCAAGCCGCTCGGCAACGCCGCGCTCGGAGGCAGCGCGGATCTCGCGGGTGCGCTGGTTCAGGGCGAGGCGCTCGCGCCGCAGCGCCCGCGCCGGTCCGCGGGCAAGCGCCACCAGGTGCGGCGTGCGTGCCGGCACCGCGCCCTCGCCTGCCCGCCGCAACGAAGCGACGCTGCGATCGAGCTCCCCCCTTGCGGCGAGGCAATCGAGCGGAACCGCCGCCTCAGCGGCGTGCGTCGGCGTCGAGCAGGCGAGGGCGGCGACGTCGTCGATCAGGGTCGAGTCGCGCTCGTGACCCACCGCGCTGATCACGGGCACGCGCAGCATCGCCACCGTGCGGCAGAGGGTCTCGTCGCAGAAGGCCCAAAGGTCGGCGAGGCTGCCGCCCCCGCGAGTGACGACGATCGCCTCGACCTGCGGCTGCGCCGCCAGGCCCTGGATCGCAGCCGCGATCGCTGGCGCGGCGTGGCGATCCTGCACGGGGGCGAAGCCCCAGACGACCGTCCCCCGCCAGCCGCGGCGCTCGAGCCCGGCAAGCAGGTCGCGCCGAGCCGCTCCCGCCTCCGCGGTCACGACCCCGATCGCCTGCGGCAGCAGCGGTCGCGCGAGTTGCTTCTGCAGCTCGAAGAGGCCCTCGGCCCTGAGCTGTCGGCGCAGCGACTCGAGCCTGGCCAGCAGGTCTCCCTCTCCGGCGAGTCGGACGTGGGTCGCGCGAAAGGCAAAGCTAGGGGAGGCTTGGCCGCCGCCGGGGTAGTAGTCGGGACCCCCAGCGACCACGACTTCGGCGCCGTCTCGAAGCCCGCCGCCGGGCAAACCTGCCTTCTCGAGATCGTCGAGCCAGATCGCGCATGGGACCGCCCCCTCGGCATCGCGCAGCTCGAAGTAGGCCTGGACCTTGCTGCGACCGACTCCGGTGACCTCCCCTACCAGCAGCACCCGGGCTCGCCGCCGCATCTCCTCCTGCAGCTTGCGCGCGTAGCGGCCGACCGCAAAAGGCCCGGGAAGATCGGGCCCAGGGGAAGCAAGACCTCCCTCAACCGGCGATATCGCCCCTCCGTCCACCGCGCGAGGCTATCCGGCCTTCTTCCAGCGCCGTGCCCAGAGCCTCAGCTCCTGAATCGCCGGACGCAGGTCGGCGCCCTTCTTCGTCAGCGAGTAGGTCACCCGAACCGGCGTGCCCGGCTCCACCTCACGCTCGACCAGGCCTTCGTCCTCCAGCTCCCGCAGGCGCTGGGAAAGCAACCGGTCCGAGAGGCCGGGGACCGCTCTGGCCAGCTCCCCGAATCGCAGCGGCCCCTCGGTCAGGGCCGAGACGATCGCCCCCGTCCAGCGCTTGCCGATCAGCTCGATCGCGGCGTGGAAGTGCGGGCAGACACCCTTGGCGGCCTCGACGGCCTGATCTTGCGTCCTCGGCACAGCCTCCACGTAGTGGGGTGAGCTTACCGAACGTAAGTGGCGGGGTGGGAGGGGCTGGGCATGTGCCTCCCGGCTCAACTTTTTGGCCTTTAAGCAGGGTGGCTCTCGCTGAGGGGACTGGTGCCAAAAAGTACAAGCCGCCGGGAGGCATGCCCGGTCCCCTCATTTCCTTAGCTGGCGCAGGGGCCGGTGTTGACTGGAGCGGAGGCCTCTCTCAGGGCGGCTTCTACGATTTCGTCGGGGACGGCGAAGCCGCCCGGCGGGCCCGTTGTGGTTGCGGCGAAGACGGTCCCCAGGACGCGGCCGCGGCTGTCGACGATGGGGCCGCCGGAGTTGCCGCTGCGCACCTTGCCGCGCAACGAGGCGATTGGGCGGCGCACCGGGCCGCGGCCGTAGGCG
The DNA here is from genome assembly GCA_963712595.1 of uncultured Solirubrobacterales bacterium. Classification (GTDB taxonomy): domain Bacteria; phylum Actinomycetota; class Thermoleophilia; order Solirubrobacterales; family 70-9; genus VRUE01. Next base: position 220,015 of record CAVQIM010000004.1, on the reverse strand, counting down.
TCGTCGCTGATCGTCTCGCGCGTCTCACCGAGGCGGGCTGGCACTGCTGCATAGGGGCCGTTTTCGGGATAGCCGAGCACCGCCGCGGCCGTGCCGGACTCGGGGCTCGGCGCAATCTCGAGGGCGGGCAGGTTTGCCCCGACGCGAAGCAGGGCGAGATCGTTCTCGGCGTCGTAGTGAACGGGCGTGGCCTCGAGCGAGGCGCCTTCCTGGGTCGTCACCGTGGTGTCGTCCTCGCCGGCGACGACGTGGGCATTGGTGACGATCAGTCCAGGGGCGACGACCCAACCCGTGCCCTCGATCCCCAGACCGCACGCCGTCCCCAGCACTCGCACCACCGAGTCGCCAGCGCCAATCACGTCCGGATCGGCGACGATCGAGGGATCGGGCGCCGCCACCGGCGTCGCCGGACCGACGATCGAGGGCGCCGGGTCGACGCGATCGAGCGCGTTCAAGATCGGCCCCGTAGGCGGCAGCACGTCATTGAGGCTGCGCAGGATCAGCGAGTGCTGTACGTCGGCACGGAGCTGGGCGGTGCCCGGCGCGTGCAGCGCAACCGCCCCGAACACCCAAACCAGGCCCAGGGCCACCGAAGCGACCAGAGCCGCCCCACCGGCCCCATCGGCGAGGTGAAGGAATCCCGTACCGCGGATCAGGCGCGATCGCAACCCCAACGCAAGGCTCTCCAGCGTCACCGCCACGAGCGCCCCAGCCAGCAGCGCCCCCAGTGCCGCGCACAAAGGGGCATAGGGAGACTCCGCCCCTTGATTCAGGACCAGCGGCGCGACTCTGCTCCCGGCAAACGCCCCAGCGGCAAAGCCAAGGAGCGTCAACGTCCCGACGATCAACCCCTGCCGGAACCCCCACAAGCCAAGCGCCAACGTGAAGGCGACTATCCCCCAATCGAGAACTGTCACATATGAATAGAAGCAGCCATGAAGAGGGAAAGGCGACTACCGCTCCCGGCGGCTTGTACTTTTTGGCACCTGCCCCCTCAGCGAGAGTCGCCCTACTTAGAGGCCAAAAAGTTGAGCCGGGAGCGGTAGTCGCCTCTCCCCCATCACTACCTTTCAGCCAAACATGAGTCATCTCCCCTCCGAGGTGGAGCGGCGTCGCCGTCTCGTCACCCGCGCGCTCCCCCTCATCGTCATCGCCCTGATCGCCTTCGTCGCCGGCGCCCTGGCCGGAAACCCGGGCTCGCCGGAGAAGGAAGCCGCGAAGCGCTTCCTCGACGCCTGGCAGCGGAACGAATTCGCGGCCATGTACCGCGAGCTGAACCCCGCCGCCCAGGGTGAAATCGAGCTGAACGACTTCGTCGTCGCCTACCGCGACGCCGAGGACACCGCGACCCTGCGATCGCTCGATCCGAGCTCGCCCGAGGAGCCGAGCTCGCGGAGCGGAACCACCGTTGTGCCCGTGTCCGTCCTGGCCAAGACGGTGGCCTTCGGCACGGTCGAGAATGAGCTGGAGCTGCCCTTCGACGAAGGCGGAGTCGCCTGGGACTCGAGCCTCCTCTTCCCCGGCCTGCGCCGCGGCGAGCACCTAGAAGGCCAGATCGAGCTCGCGCCACGGGCGCCGATCCTCGCCGCCGACGGCTCTCCCCTTGCCGAGGGACCCACCGAGGCACGGGCGCATCCGCTCGGAAGCGCCGCCATAGACATCACCGGCGAAGTCGGCAGCAACGAAGAAGCCGACCCCCACGCGCTGGCACGCCACGGCTTCGCCCCCGACACGCCCGTCGGCATCAGCGGGCTCGAGCGGGCATTCAACGCGAGGCTCGCCGGCAAACCGGGCGGATCGCTGCTTGCGGTCGGCGAAACGGGTAGCTCGGCACGAGTCCTCGCCAGTGCGGAACCCCGGGCGGGAGCGCCGGTGAAGACGACGATCGATCCGGACCTTCAGACCTCGGCGGTCTCAGCCCTGGCCGGGCGGGTCGGCGGGATCGCCGTCCTCGACGTGCACAACGGCGACGTTCGAGCCCTTGCCGGACAGGCCTTCTCCGCTCCGCAGCCACCGGGCTCCACCTTCAAGATGATCACGACGGTGGCGGCACTGGAAAAGGGCGTGGTCTCGCTCGACGACGAATTCGAAATCACCAATGGAGTCAACGTCGGCGGGCGGTTCATCGAAAACGCGAACGGCGAGTACTGCGGAGGCGGCTTCCGAGAAGCCTTTGCCGAGTCCTGCAATGCGGACTTCGCGCCACTGGGCCCCGCGATCGGCAACGACGACCTCGTCGCGACCGCGGAACGCTTCGGCTTCAACTCCCCACCGACGCTCTACGCGCCGCGGATCGTCACCCAGGTCGACCCCGAAGAATCGACGATCCCCACGGAGATCGGCGACGACCTGGACCTCGGCGTGAGCGCGATCGGGCAGGGCGAAGTGCTGGCGACACCGCTGCAGATGGCGAGCGTCGCCCAGACGATCGCCAACGGCGGCGTGCGCGAGCCGACCTCGATAGTCGCCAACCGCAAGCTGCGACCGGACGCGGACCCGGTGCGGGTGATGTCGAAGCAGACCAGCGACGAGCTGACCGAGCTGATGGTCGGCGTCGTCACCGGGGGCACCGGCTTCGCCGGCGCGATTCCCGAGGCCCAGGTGGCGGGCAAGACCGGAACCGCCGAGCTCGGCCCGCGCCCCGGCGAAGAGAACTCACCCCATCCGCAGCAGCGCAAGGACGCCTGGTTCGCCGCCTTCGCGCCGGCCGAAAGAGCAAGGCTTGCGGTCGGCGTTCTCTTGATCGAGGCCGAAGCGGCGGGCGGCGAAGTCGCCGCACCGGCGGCGGCGCAGGTGCTCTCAGCCGGCCTCTAGAGATCGAGGGTTACTTCGGCCGGGCCTTCGGGGCTCGGGATCGAGAGCGTCAGCGGCCGGTTCTCCGAGGCGGAATCGGGCAGCTCGAAGAGCACCAGCGAGCCCTCGATCGGGCCCTGCTGCGGAGTCGAGTCGGGGGGCGGGATGGGTTCCTGCGATTCGACCTCGCCACCGAAGGGGAACGCGTAGAGGCTTTCGCTCGGGATCGCATCGAAAGTCTGCTCGTCCGAGTCTGTGATCGTGAAGGAGTCGGCGAGCTCCTGGGTCTCTTCGCTCTTGTTCTGGACTTCGAGGAAGACGCCGAAGTAGGTGCTGCCTTTCTGCGGCGGCGGCTGACCGACGAGGTAGGCAGCGTCCTCGTTGTCGTTCGGGTTGAGGAAGCGCGAGAAGATCACCTGGTATTTGAGCTCTCCCAGCTCGACCACCTCTCCCTCGACCACGTCCTTGGAGTCGCTCGAGTAGCCACAGGCGGAAACGAAGAGGGAGAGCGCCGTCAACGCCAGGGCGGCGAGCAGGGGCGCGACGAGTCGGCTGCGGCGGGGCATCGGCGGCGAGAGCCTATAAGAGACGGCTCAGGGAATACCGGTTGCGTGCGGGTTGCCACCGGCGACGGCGAGGCGCCGCTCGCCGAGCTCGTCCGACTCGAGCAGCTCGCGCAGCCGGCGCAGCGCCTCGCGCCAGCGGCGCTCGTAGGGAATCGAGGCCGCCGAGATCAGCTCGAGCGCACGATCGACCGGGTTCGATGGCTCGGTCCAGTAGGAGACGCGCACGCTGGTCAAGGACCCCGGACCCTCCGTGAGCTCCCAGAGCGTGGTCGAGGGAATCCGATTCGCACGCCCGCCGCGTCCGTGCTCGACGATCCGGTGCGGCACGTCGGCCTCGACGATCGCGGTGTCCATCCAGACCCGCCGCGGTCGCACGGCAAAGCGGAAGCGCGCCCCGGCGCCGACCCCCGCGGACTCGATCCGAGTCAGGTGGAAGTCGGTGAGGAAGTGGTCGGTGAAAGCCGGGCGCAGGGAGAGGTCGGCGAGCGCCTCGAAGACCCGCTGTCGCGGCACGTCGATCTCGATCTTTGCGCTGACCGGCCCCATGGCCGGCGCGATTCTATGCGCGCCGGCGCCGATCGCGGCGCCCGTCTGCGGAAAACCCCTGATGCAGTGCCCGCCCCGGCCCGTTAGCATGCCCCATCGGAGGCGCCGGGAAGGAGACCCCATCTTTACCAGTGTCAGCCCCGGCATAGGCGTTGAGAGCTTCAACGCGGACGTCATTCCCGGATCGGGAACGTATTTTTGTGCGTCATGTGGAGCGCAGCTCTCGCTGCGTGAGAACGATCATCTCCCCGAGTGCCCGCGCTGCGGCGCATCGGAGTTCCGTCGCGACTCGATCTTCGAGCCGATGCAGGACCATGGACAGACCGCAGAGCTGTCGATCCCAACCGGTGCATCTCCCCCCGAGTGGCTCGACATGGCCCGCGCACTGCTGCCCAAGGCCGGCCGCTACGTCGCCTGTCGCGAAGACGACGGTGAGATCCGCATCTTCCCGATCGGGCAAGGCTGGACGCGGATCGGGCGCAGCGCCGCTGCGGACATCCGCCTCGACGACCCCAGCGTCTCCCGTCGCCACGCCCTGATCGTCTCCGAGCTGCCAGATTCGCTGCGCGTCCTCGATGATCGCAGCCTCAACGGCGTCTTCCTCAACGGCAAGATCGTCGAGTGGGGAAGGCTCGAGGAAGGCGACGAGCTGGCAATCGGCCGTTACCGCTTGATCGCGCTGGAAGCGTAAAGCCGCAAAATCCGGCCACCGCGGCCCCTAGCATGGGAGGTCGATGAGTTGGCCTGGGCCCGACGACCCGCAGCGTTCAGATCCTCCCGAGGTCGCGGCGGAGCGCGCCCGCGAACGCCTGCACGAGGAGATCGAGCGCGTCCGTGTCGGGGTCGAGGAGATGCTGGCCGAACAGGAGGACGGCGGAGACGTCGACCTCCGCCGGGAACTGGACGCCGTCCGAGACGAGACGAGCTTCCTGATCAAGCGCCGTGTGCGCAAGAGCGAGAAGCGCCTCAACAAGCGCATCAACAACGTCGAGGCCCGCACCCACGCCCTCGAGCAGCGCATCGACGAGGTCGAGCAGGAACGCAAGTACGCCGAGTGGCGCATCCACACCAACACCGAGCAGATGCTCGACGGCCTCCTCGGTGAGATCCGCGCGATCGCCGACCTGTTGGCGAACGTTCGGTAGTTGAGAGAGGGACGAGGCCCCCCTCTGCGGAACCCGCCGCCCGCAGGTGGTGAGGGTCCTGGCCGTAGCGGGCTCACAAGTTCCGCCGAGGGGGGCCTCGTCCCTCTCTATCCAGCGTGGTCAGCAGGACGGCGATCGCACGGATCTCACGAAGACGTCGTCTCGCCACAAAGCTGAAAGCTCTCACCGAGAGCTAACAGCTCACAAGAAAAGGGGCAGGTGGGGCCAGTGCCTTGCAGATCCTCGGCGAGCAAGCTTGCCCGAGGATCACAACCGCAGCGAGCTCAGGGTCCACACCACCTACTCGGTCGAAATGCTCGGGTCGGCCTGGACCTTGTGGGGCACGACCATGAGGAAGTTGTCGGTCGCGTCGGCGGCCAAACCGATCACACGGTCGGCCTCCTCCACCTGCCCCGTCGCCCGCAGTTCGTCGGCGTAGTGGCTGAGCAGGTCGTCGACGTCGAGCTGGCCCTCGGCGTCGAGCTCTTTCAGCTCGACCTTGGCGCCTTTGCCCAACCGCCGCTCGATCGAGTCGCGGTCGATCCCGAACGCGTTGTGGCGGACGTAGACGCGCCCGCCGGTCATCCCGGCGCAGGCCCAGGGCCCGAGGTCGCCGAGGACGACGGCACGGCCCGAGGTCATGTACTCGAAGGCGAAGCCCTTGGCGTTGGCGCGGTCGACGACGCAGCCGCGGCTGTCGTCGATGTCCTCCTCCGGCTCCCCGGCGAGGACCACGTCGGCGCCGGAGAGGCGGATGCAGAAACGTGAGTCGGCCGAGCCCTGGACGAAGAGGCGGCCGCGCTGGGCGCCGTAGGCGAAGGACTTGCCGACCGAGCCGTTCAGGCGCACGCCTTTCGCGCCCTTGCCCTTGAGCACGGCGACGCTGCCGCCGAGCATGGTCTTGCCGACGCCGTCCTGAGCACCGCCCTCGACGCGGATCGCCACGCCGTAGGAGTTGAAGGCGCCGAGGCCTTGGCCGGCCACCGAGCCACCGTTGAACTCGAGGCTGGCGAGCACGTCGTCGCTCGACTCGGGGCCGTCCTCGAAGATGCGCGAGCGGGAGATCGCCCCCGACAGCTCGGTGCCGAGAACGCGGTCGTTGGCGTCGGTGGCGCGAGGGAACTCGTTACGGATGGTCCGCCCAGAGCAGATGTCGCCCGCGAGGGTGGCGATCTGCGCCGAGGCCTGCTTGGCCTCCATCCGGATCGGCCGGGCAGCGACCAGTCCCGCCTCGGCCCGCTCCTCGGCCTCCGCGGCCACGGGCAGGTCGAGCGGCTCGAGGTCGAGGAACTCCTCCAGCGGAGTGATCAGCGAGGCGAGGTCGATCGCCTCGTGGTGGGAGACCTGCTCGAGCAGGTCGTAGCGACCGACCAGATCCTGGGCGCGCTCGTAGCCGAGCGAGGCGACGACCTCCTTGACCTCCTCGCCCATCGCCTGGAAGAAGCGGGCGCAGCTCTCGGCGGCGCCGTCGACCTCCTGCGGGGTGAACTTCTTCAGGCCGTGCTCCTGGGCCTGCTCGACCGTCTCGATCTGCGTGGCGATGCCGACATGGCAGGTGTCGAGCTGGCAGCCACGGCAGATCGTGCAGCCGAGGCTGACCATCGCCAGGGTGCCGAAGCCGACCCGGTTGGCGCCGAGGCAGTGCAGCTTGACGACGTCGTGGCCGTGGCGGTAGCCGCCATCGGCCCAGATCTCGACCCGGTTGCGGATTCCGGCCTCCATCAGCGCCCGGTGCACGGCGCGGGTGCCGAGGTCGGAGGGCAGGCCGACGTGGCGAAGCGCGTGCTGGCGAGCGGCGCCGGTGCCGCCCTCGAAGCCGGAGAGGGTGATGATGTCGGCGCCCGCCTTGGCGATCCCGAGCCCGATCGTGCCGATGTTCGGCACCACCGGGACCTTGACCGAGACGCGGACGTCGGGGTTGACCGTCTTCAGCTCGTCGATCAGCTCGGCCAGGTCCTCGATCGAGTAGAGGTCGTGGTTGTTCGAGGGCGAGATCAGGTCGGTGCCGGGCGCGGCGTTACGGGCGGCGGCGACCTTCTCGGAGACCTTCTTGCCGGGCAGGTGGCCGCCCTCGCCGGGCTTCGCACCCTGGCCAATCTTGATCTCCGCCAGGTAGGAGGAGTTGAGCATCTCCGCCGAGACGCCGAAGCGGCCCGAGGCGACCTGCTGGCCGCGCCATTTGCGGTAGTGCCCGTACATGTCGCGGATCTCGCCACCCTCGCCGTTGACGCAGAGGACGTTGATCGCCTTCGCCGCCTCGGCGTAGGCGCGGAAGGCGGGCTCGGACTGGGAGCCGAAGCTCATCGAGGAGATCACCACCGGGTAGTCGTGGCGGCCGACGCCGGCGTCGACGACGCTGGCGTCCTTCAGGGGCTCCCGGTCACCCTTCAGTCCCATGATGTGGCGCATCGAGATCGGGCTCTGCTGCTCCAGCTCACGCACCTTCTCGGAGTAGTCCGCATAGGAGCCCGAGCCGTTGGCGGTGGCGATCGCCGCCTTGTAGACCTTGGGGTAGAAGCGGAAGGTCTTTGCCGGTTTTGCCTCTTCGTCGCCGGCGAGGATGCGCGCCCGCTCGTTGGTGTCCTCGTCGAGAGAGGTGAAGCCGACCCCACCCGCCTCCGACGCCGCGAAGGCCTCGGTCATGAAGATCTCCGCCAGCTCGGGCTTGACGCCGATCGAGGAGAACTGGCGAGCGTAGCCGCGCACCTCGTGGATCCCGATCGTCGAGATCACTTTCTCGATCCCCTTCTCGAGCGCGTCGCAGAGGTTGGAGACGTCGCTCTCGTAGTCCTCGACGCAGACCACCTCGACCATCGTGTACGGGCAGACCCCGTCGGCGCCGAGGCCGAGCGCCAGCATCGTGTCGTGGACGTTGCGGATCGCGGCGGAGCGCAAGACGATGCCGCAACGACGGCGCAGGTTCTCTTCGCCCGGCTCGACCTTGAACCCCTTCAGCGCCTGGTCGACGGCGGACGTCGCCAGGTGCGAATCGAGGTAGCGACGGTCGGCGTCGTAGACGGTGCGGTCGGTGAGCACCAGCAGCTCGGCCCCGTCGCGGACTTTCTTCACCGCTTCCTGCTTGATCCGCTCGATCGCCCCCCGCGTCGTCTCGGACTCGAGCAGCGAGATGTCGAGGGCGTCGGCACGGCCGCGGAACTCCTCCCAGAGGTCCTCCAGCAGGTAAGTGTTGTGCTCACGGGCGATCTTGCGGTAGGTCCTGTCGGAGAGCGGCGCCAAGCCGTGATGGCCACCGAGAATCACCGGGAAGGCTGTCTCGACGGTGCCGGTGTCCTCGCCCGCGGCGTCGATCGAGGGACGGCGGCCGAAGACCGTGCGAGTGGAGAAGTGCTCCATCTCCCGTTCGCGATCGATCGCCGGGTTGGTGACGACGGCGACCGTCTCCTTGAAGTAGTCCGCGAGGTTCTGCCGCTCGGGCGAGAGGGCGGCAAGGGGCCCGTCGTAGCCCAGCGAGCCGACCGGCTCGGAGCCGTTGGACGCCATCTGCTGGACGAGTTTGACGTCGTCGCGCTGCCAGCCGAAGCCGGCGAGAACGCGATCCGAGACCTTGACCGGCTCCTCGGGCCCGGCATCTGAGTAGCCGGGAACCTCGTCGCCCTCGAGCGGACCGCCGGTCTCCAGGGCGCGGTCGTAGGGCGCAGCGTCCTCGGCGCCGTTGCGGCGCAGCCAGCTCTCGCGGACGATGCGCAGCATCTCGGCGTGCGGGTGCAGGGTCGAGCGTTTGCGGTCGCGGTCGATGATCACCAGCGCCTTCTCGCCGGGAGCGAGCGGCTTCGGCTCGGAAACCATCGCGCTGACCGGAACGACCCCCGGCTCGGAGCTGAAGACGTAGTCGTCGGTGGTCTCGACCTGCCACAGCGGCCGCAGCCCGAGGGCGTCGGAGGAGAAGACGCATTCGCCGGAGTGGCGGGAGATCAGCGCCACCGGCCCCTGTGCGAACGGACCCATCGCCTGGTGCAGGTACATGTAGAAGCGGTGCAGCTCGGAGGGCATCGAGCGGATCTCCTCGACGATCGGCGGCACCACCATCTCCATTGCCTCGGCGAGAGTGAGGCCGTCGCGGCTGACCAGGGTGTCGATCGTGCGGTTGAGGTCCTGCGAGTCCGAACCGCCGGGCTGGATCGGCACGCCGATCATTTTCGCCTCCTGGCGCAGCTGGGCGATCGTGTTGATCTCGCCGTTGTGGCCGAGCACCGAGAAGGGCTGCACGCGCTTGAACGAGGGCCAGGTGTTGGTCGAGTAGCGGTTGTGGCCGAAGCAGCCAATCGTCTCGAAGCGCTCGTCGCGCAGGTCTGGGTAGTACTCGCCGAGGATCTTCGGCGCGCCCATCACCTTGTAGACGCAGGTCGTCGCCGAGAAGGAGGGGACGTGGACGCCGAGGCGCTGCTCGAGCTCGATCAGCAGGTCGAAGAGGACGCGATCGCGGCGCGAGGCGTCGGCGACGAGGCCTGCGAGCTGCCAGAAGTGGGGCTCCTCCTCGCGCGCGGTCGGGCCCAGCGCGGGCGAGTCGACGACGCCGACCCGCTCGGCGAGGATGCGGAAGCCGCCCTGGCCGAGCAGCTCACGCGCGTCGTGCTGGATCTTCGCCCGGTCCTGGGAGCGCTCGATGAAGACGTGGGCGACGGCAAAGGCGTCGTCGAGGGTGAGCGAAGGGTCGTGGCCGCCGGAGCGGACGTCCTCGGCCCAGATCTTGCGCGGCAGGTCGAGCAGCAGCCCGCAGCCGTCGCCCTCGCCGTCGACGTTGCCGGCGCGGTGGAGCATCTTCTGCAGGGCCGGGATCGCCAGCTCGATCGGGGCGTGGCTCGGCGTCGCATCCTTGCGCACGGAGGCGTAGATCGCGCAGGCGTCCTTGTCCTCGACGCTGGGTGGCGAGACGAGCGGCCGGTAGGCACGCTCTGGCGAGTAGCGGAGGGGTGCGCCCTCGCCGTGAAGCTCACGGGACTGGGTATCTGACATCTGACCTCCCGGTTTCCACGCCTTCTTCGAGCGGGCGCGCGACGGGTTGACGGTCGCAGAATTATAGGGGCCGCCGAACCGCTATCGGCGCGAATCCGCGTTTTCCTGCAAATAGCGTCCGAAAATCCGCCGGCTAGGAGAGATTGGCGAAACCCGGGTGCGCGGGCCAGCGAGCGCCGGACCAAGCGGAGCAAGGACGCAAGGAGCCCGAATAGCAGCGCTATTCGGGCGACCGAGGACGCCGCACCGCGCCGTGTCCGCCGCCGCTGGACGCGTGCGGGGGTTTCGCCAATCCCTCCTAGGCCCAGCTGGAGGGCTCGAACTCGCCCGCTGGGTGGACGCCGATCAGGAGGGCGGTTACGGGCGCATCGGAGCGATTGAGAATCGTGCGGCTTACCGACGGCTCGATCGAGGCGAAGGTCCCGGCCGGGGCTGGATGGTTCTCGCCGGCGATCCGCAGGACCGCGTCCCCTTCGAGCACGACGTAGAGCTCATGCTGGCCGCTCTGCGCCTCATCGTGCTCGGGGATCTCGCCGCCGGGATCGATTTCGACCAGGTTGAAGCCGAAGGCAGAGGTGCCCAGCGCCTTGCGGGCAAGGCGCCAGGTCGAGTCGCCCGACCCCTCCATCGAGTCGAACTCGTCGCGATGCTTGATGGTGTAGCCGCCGGCCATCTCATCGACTCCAATCTGGTTCGGAGGCGTTGTTGGCCAACACCGTTGGCTTGCCGCCGGTGTAGGGAATGCTGACCACCTTGTGGCCGGGGCCCGGTTCGAAGCCGCCGAGGCTGCCGAGAACGGTGCGGCCGTCCTTCGACAGGGCGGTGCCGACGAAGCCGACCTCGCGTTCCCTGGTCAGCGTCCTTTCCGCCCCCGTCCGCGGATTCACCGTGACGGCGTAGGTCGTGTCCTGGCCGCCGAACTCAGCGAGCAGGCGCTGGCCGTTGGCCGACCACTCGGTCGGGCTCAGGCCCGAGAGGAGCGGACCGACTTTGGTATGGGTCAGCCGCTTGACGTGTTCGCCGCCGGGGCCCATCAGGAAGAGGTCGTTCTTAGGCCCGTACTTCCGCCGCTTTTCGCCCAGGTGCTTGACGAAGACGATCGTTTCGTCAGGTCCCCAGAGAGGGCTGGACGAGCGCTGATCCCTGGTCAGGCGAACCGGCTCGGGGGCGCGGAGCGTCTGACCAATCGGGATGTCGAACCGGTAGACGTCGCTGCGCGGAGGGAAGCTTTCGCTTGCCGCCCTGCCGTAGACGAGCTCGGTCCCATCCGGCGCGAAGCTGACACCGCTGAAGAAGCCGCGCGCGATCGTCCGCTGCGCTCCGCTGACCACGTCGATCACGACGAGCCGCTTGGAACCGAGTTCGGGGCCGAGCACCGCCGCTATCGACGCCGAGTCGGGCGACCAGGCGAAGGTGAAGGGTTCGCGCCAGCCGGTCGCCAGGCTGCTCAGCGGCGCGCTGCCGTCCGCCGGCGCCAGGATCAGCTCGGGCTGCGCCGCACGTCCCTTGCCTTGATGGAACAGGGCGACGATCTGGCCGTTTGGCGAAACCCGGGGGCTCGATCCCGGCCCGAGCCGGTGCGCCTGCGAACCGTCGTCGTTGGCGGCGAAGACCACCGGGTTGAACGGGTTGCGAGTGAAGGCCAGCGTTGCCTGCGAACTCGCGGGAGCGATCAGAAGTGCAACTGCGCTCGCCAGCGCGGCGATCAGCCTCAACCTTGCTGCCACGCCGGGATCGTAACCGCATGCGGGGCGCCTCGGGGGCTACAGCTCGGGAACGTCGGCCCCGTGCGGGCTGAAGGGGAGCCGGCGCACCTCGGCCCAGCCGGCGCAGCGGCCTTCGAGGGCCTCGGCGACCTTGCCCGCCTCCTGCCAGGTGGTCCAAACCAGAACCGTCGGGCCTGCGCCTGAGATCGTCGCGCCGAGGGCGCCAAGCTGGGCAGCGTCGTCGACGAGCTCCATCGAGCGGGAGTAGAGGTCGCGACGGTGAGGCTGGTGGATGCGATCGGCGAGGCCGGCGGCGACGAGATCGAGGTCGGCGCGCTGCAGGCCCAGGACAAGCCGCGAAGCGGCGGCGACGTTTGCGACGGCGTCGGCAAGCGGCACCCGATCGGGGATCGCCGCGCGAGCGCGCTCGGTGGAGACCTCCTCGGCCGGGATCACCGCGACACCCTCGAGGCCGCCGGGAGGTTCGAAGCGGGCGGCGCTCGGCTTCCCCCCCTCCCCCTCGCCGCAGATCACGAAGCCCCCGTAGATCGCCGCGGCGACGTTGTCGGGGTGGCCCTCCAACTCGCTGGCGCGGACCAGCATCTCCTCCTTCGACAGCGCCAGCTCGAAGAGATGGTCGGCGGCGTGGAGGCCGGCGACGATCGCCGCCGCGCTGGAGCCGAGCCCGCGCGCGAGCGGGATCTCGCTGCGCAGGCGAAAGGCGATGCCGTCGGCAGGGTGAAGGCTCTCGAAGGCCCGCACGATCAGGTTGTCGCGGCCGGTCGAGACGTCCAACCCACCGGGATCGAGCGAGAACTCGCCCGTCTCCTCCACCTCCAGCTCGAGAAAGAGCGAGACGGCCGCCGCCAGCACGTCGTAACCGGGGCCGAGATTGGCCGATGAGGCAGGGACGCGAACAAGCCGGCGGCGTGCGGTCACCGCAGGGTTTTACACCGTGGCGCGGATCAGGCGACCAAGGACTTGGATAGGTCCATGGTCACCAGACGATCCGGGGCTGCGAGGGCCGCTTTGGCAATGGCATAGAGGGCTGTGCCATCGAGCCCGTAATGATCCGCGGCCGTTTGGAGCAAATCGAGATGCCGCGACGGATAGAGGAGCTCTATGTCGACGGGGCGCCCGCCGACGATTCCGACGTGGCAGTTGTCCTCATCCACCGCCTCCTGGCGGTCGTATCGCCCGAACCGCGCCAAAACGATCGAAAGGGCGTCTGCCTCGCTGTCGTAGTCGGCTTTCACCAGCGTCTCCTGTCGTAGATGGTGACGATCAGATCGGGTTCGTCAAGCGCAACCACGATGCAGATGGGAACGCCCCCTATTACGCCGTAGTACTTGTGCTTGCCGGCCTCATCGAAACCGACGTCCGTCGGTTCGCGGATTACTGCTTCAGCCTCGGCCCGACTTATCCCAAATCCGCGAGCTCGATTCTTGGCGTGTCTCGTGAGTCGCACACCCACTCAAGGGCGCGACGGAGAAATCTCTCTCCCTTGTGCAAAGGAACTACTCGAACACCGCGCGCTCGACGGCGCTGAGGTCGTTCTCGCAGTTGATCACCGGCGGCGCTTTGGAGAGCGCCGTGTCGGGGTCCTTGAGGCCGTGGCCGGTGAGCACGCAGACGACCGACTCGGGTGTGGCCGCGCCGTCGACCGTGGGCAAGCCGTGGGCGAGGAGGCCGGCAACGGAGGCGGCGGAGGCAGGCTCGCAGAAGACGCCCTCGCCGGCGGCAAGCCAACGGTAGGCGTCGAGGATCTGCTCGTCGGAGACCGCGGCGACCCGGCCGCGCGAGGCGGTGAAGGCCGCCATCGCCTCCTCCCAGCGGGCGGGGTTGCCGATCCGGATCGCCGAGGCGACGGTCTCGGGGTTGGCCACCGGCGCACCCTGGACCAGGGGGGCCGCGCCCTCTGCCTGGAACCCGTAGAGAACCGGCGCCGTGCCGGCCTCCTGGAAGCCGCGCCAGTAGGCGGTCACGTTGCCGGCGTTGCCGACCGGGATAGCCAGCGCGCCGGGCGCCTCCCCCAGCTCCTCGACCACCTCGAAGGCCGCGGTCTTCTGGCCTTCGATCCGGTGCGGGTTGACCGAGTTGACCAGCTCGATCGGGTGCTTCTGGGCGAGATCGCGGACGATCCGCAGGGCGTCGTCGAAGTTGCCCTGCAGGGCGACGACCCGCGCCCCGTGCATCAGCGCCTGGGCGAGCTTGCCGATCGCGATCTTGCCCTCGGGGACGATCACCGCCCCGCGCAGGCCCGCCCGCGCGGCATACGCCGCGGCGCTGGCGGCGGTGTTGCCGGTCGAGGCGCAGATCACCGCCTCCGCCCCCCTGCCCTTGGCCCGGGAGACGGCTACGGTCATGCCGCGGTCCTTGAAGCTCCCGGTCGGGTTCGCTCCCTCGAACTTGAGGTAGGCCCGCACCCCGAGCCGCTCCGAGAGCCGCGGCGCCTCGACCAGCGGGGTCGAGCCCTCGTTCAGCGTCACCACCGGGTCGCCGGGCTCCAGCGAAAGCCGCTCCCTGTATCGCTCGACCAGGGGAGCGGGGCTCAAACGAACTCCTCTTCGATCACGCGGATCGAGCGCGGCGGAGAGCGCAACACGTCGAGCTGGTCGATCGCCTCCAGGGCGGCGGCGAATCTGGACTCCAGGCACTCGTGGACGACCATCACCAAGCTCGCATCCTCGCCGACTCCACGCTGGACGACGCTCTTCACCGAGACGTCTTCGTCGCCGAGGACCTGGGCGATCTGGGCGAGCACCCCAGGGCGATCGGCAACCGCCAGGTGCAGGTAGAAAGACGAGGAGACGTCGGCGACGATCGGCAGCCGCTCCCGGGTCTCGTGCACGGGCGCATCGCCGCTGAGCACCGAGACCACGTCGCCGAGTACCGCCGAGGCGGTCTGCACACCGCCCGCCCCTGGCCCGGACATCGTCACCTCGGTGATCTCCGGCGCCTCGACCATCACCGCATTGAACGGACCTTCGACCGGCGAGAGGGGGTGGCCGCCGTAGAGGAAGCAGGGAAAGACGCGGACGCTGATGCCGCCGCCGCGGCGCTCGGCGACCCCGAGCAGCTTCAGCGAGAGGCCCAGCTCCTTGGCGTAGGCGAGATCGTCCGGTTCGACCTGCTCGATGCCCTCGTAGGCGACCTCTCCCAGCGTCACCGGCGTGTGGAAGGCGAGCCGGGCGAGGATCGCCATCTTCGCTGCCGCATCCGCGCCGCTGACGTCGTCGGAGGGGTCCGCCTCGGCGTAGCCCAGCTCCTTGGCGCGCGCCAGCGCATCCTCGTAGGGGGCGCCGGTTGCGGCCATCTCGCTGAGGATGAAGTTGGTGGTGCCGTTGACGATGCCGAAGACCTTGGCGATCTCGGTGGCGCCGAAGCTCTCCTGGATCACCCGCACGATCGGGATCACCCCGGCCACGGCGGCCTCGAAGCGGAGCTGAACCCCGGCCTCGCGGGCGACGTCGAACAGCTCCTCGCCGTGCTGTGCGAGCAGCTGCTTGTTCGCGGTGACGACGGGGCGTTTCGCTCGCAGCGCGTCGAGCACGAACTGGCGCGCCGGGTCGGTGCCGCCGATCAGCTCGACGATCAAATCCGAGCGCTCGAGGATCGCGCCGAAATCGCCCTCCTCCCTGGTGAGGACGCCGGACACCTCCGGACGGCGACCGGTCGCCGCCTCGACCGCGTCGGCGCGGTCGGCGATCAGCTCGGCCAAGGCACCACCGACCGTGCCGCGCCCCAGCAGCCCGATGCGAACGGGGTCAGACATCGCGCGCAGTCAGGTCCTCATACGTCTCGCGCCGCACGACGACGCGGGCGTCGCCGTCGCGGCAGAACACCACGGGCGGCCGTGGCACGCCGTTGTAGTTGCTCGCCATCGCGTAGCCGTAGGCGCCCGTTGCCGGCGTCACCAGCACGTCGCCGACGGCAGGCGAAGCGAGCATCGCGTCGCGGACGAGAATGTCGCCCGACTCGCAGTGCATGCCGGCGATCGTCGCCTGGCTGTCCGCCGGAGCGGCGGCGCGGTCGGCGATCAGCGCTTCGTAGCGGGAGCCGTAGAGCATCGGCCGCATGTTGTCCGACATGCCGCCGTCGACGGCGACGTAGGTGCGCACCCCCGGGATCTCCTTGACCGTGCCGATCCGGTATGCCGTCACGCCGGCGTTTCCGACCAGCGAGCGCCCGGGCTCGATCAGGATCCTCACGCCCTCGGCGAAGACCTCGGCGACGCCACGCACCTTGACCTCGACGTAGGAGTCGATCGCAGGCGGCTCGTCCTCCGCCGTGTAGGCGATGCCCAGGCCACCGCCGACGTTGACGATCCGACACCAATCGCCAGCGAGCTCGCCGATCGCGCGGATCGCCAGCGCGTAGGGCTCGAGCTCGAAGATCTGCGAGCCGATGTGGGCGTGCAGGCCGACCAGGTCGAGGACGCCGGAGCCGAGCACCCGCTCGATCGCGCGCGCCGCCAGGCCGTCCTCGATGCCGAAGCCGAACTTGGAGTCGAGCTGCCCGGTCTGCACGTAGTCGTGGGTAGAGGGCTTGATCCCGGGAGTGACCCGGATCAGGACCCGCTGCGGGGCGTCGAGCAGGCGCTCGCAGCGCTCGATCTCGTCGAAGGAGTCGAGGATCAGGTGGCCGACGCCCGCCCGGGCGGCGAGCAGGATCTCCTCGTCGCTCTTGTTGTTGCCGTGCATGTGGATGCGCGCCGGGTCGAAGCCGGCCCGCAGCGCCATGTGGAGCTCGCCGCCCGAGGCGACGTCGACCGAGAGTCCCTCCTCGGCGAAGAGACGGTAGGCGGCGGTGCATGGCAGCGACTTGCTGGCGAAGAGAACCTCGTAGTCGGCGTCACGTCGTTCGAAGGCGCCGCGGTATGCGCGTGCTCGCGCGCGCATGTCGTCCTCGGCGTAGAGGTAGGCCGGCGTGCCGAACTCCTCCGCCAGCTCGACCACGTCGCAGCCGGCGATCTCGAGGTGGCCACGCTCGTTGACCCTGCTGCCGGAGGGGTAGACCGGCGACCCCTCGATCGGGTCGGCCACCGCGCCCGCCTGTCCGCGCTCCGCCATAGGCGCGCATTGTGACGGTTGGAGGGGGAACGACGGCGCTAGGCGCGCTCAGGGTCCGTCAGCGGCGGCCGCCGCCGACCAGGCCGCCGACCGCTTCCACGGTTTTGTCGAGCGTTTCGCCGATCGGCGATTCCGGTCCGGCAACGCCGTTGACCACTTCTTCGGTGACTTTGGCGGCGCCGGTTTCGCTCAGCGCACCGCCGAGGCTCTGGTCGACCCCAGAGACGGTGTCGTTGACGGCTCCCGTAACCGTGCCCGATGTCGACTGGCCCCCGCCACCCGGCGCGCCTCCCCCGGCTTTCACCGGAGGGGAGCCGGACCCGCCACCGTCGCTGCCGCCACCCGCGCTCGGGTTCGAGGCGGCCGATGGCGTCGAGGCACCGTCGCCGGCAGCCGGACTCGGCGCCTGGCTCGCGGGCGAGCCGGGAAGAGGCGAAGTCGTGGCTGTGGGTTGGCCACCCTGCTGCGCAGCGGCGCTCTGGCCGCCGTCAGGCCCTTTGCCGCTCTGACCTGCTGCGCCGCCGGGCGCAGCAGTCCCCGCCACAGCTCCCGGCGCAGCGGCCCCTCCGGCGGCCGTCCCACCCTGCACCGGTTGCCCGCTGGAGACCGCACTCTCGCCGCCAGCGCCCCCGATGCCGGCCAGCGGCCAGTCCTTCAGCGCCTGCAGCGAGACGAGCAGGACGAAGGCGACGACGGCAGCGCCGACCAGCGCGCTGCCGGAAACCGCGCCCGCAAGATAGGTATGAGCCTGACGAATCATCCGCGCCGCCTCCTGGTCGCTTGCTACCCAGGGTCGCAGGCTCAAACCCACCGGGAATACCCAATAATTGGATTTCCGAGTGATTTTGAGTATTGGCAGCCGTGAAAAGCGGCGCTACAGGTAGGCCATCGGGTCGGTCACTTCCCCGTTGATCCGCACCTCGAAGTGGAGATGAGGCCCGAAGCAGTACCCCGTGCAGTCGCTGTAGCCGATCACCTGACCCTGGGAGACCTGCTGCCCTGCCGAGACCGCGAAAGAGGACTGGTGCGCGTAGCAGGTGGACAGCCCGCCGCCGTGGTCGATGCAGGTGTAGTTGCCGTAGCCACCGCTGCTCGACTCGGGTTCGGTGAAGATCACCGCTCCCGACGCGGCGGCCCGGATCGGCGTGCCGCTCGGAACGGCGATGTCGATTCCGGGGTGGTACTCGTAGCTGCCGTTGATCGTCCGTGAGCCGAAGCCGGATACGACCGGCCCGTCGACCGGCCAGATCAGGCCGCCGCTGCCGCCCCGGATCGGGCCGGCGGGCAGCGGCGCCGAGCCGGTGCCGGCCAGCTGCGCCGCGATTTTGCCCTGGATCGCCGCCACCGAGCCGTCGAGCTCCTCTTCGTGCTCGCGGACCTTCTTCAGGGCGGCGACGCGTGCGCCACGCGCAGCCACCAGAGCGGCCTGACGCTGCTGTGCTGCTGCGCGGGCGTTCGTCAGCACCTGCTCTTCGGCCGCGATCGCGTCGCGGGCGTCCTCGATCTGGTCCTTCGCTGCGCGCAGGCGCGCAACCGTGCGCTTCACCTCGTCGCGAAGTTCCCGCACCCGGCCGACGATCGCTTCGTCCATGCCGTGGATCCGGTCGAGGTATTCGGTGCGCTCCAGGAGGTCGTCGTAGCCGCTGGCGCCGACGATCACGCTGAGCACGTCGGGAGTCCCCGTCTCATAGATCGCGACCAGGCGCTCGCGCAGGGCCACGAGAGCCCGCTTCAGACGAGCCCGCATCAGCGCCAACCGGTGCTTGGCGGTGTTCAGCTGGCCAACCGCGGTATCGAGCTCAGCCTGCTTGGCGTCGAGGCGGACGCGGACTGCCGCCTCGCGATTGCGCAGCGCGGCGACCTCTCCGGTCAGCCTCTCGATCCGTTCGCCGTAGCGCGAGATCGTCGTCGTCAGGACGCCACGGCGTTCCTGCGCCTTGGAGAGCTTCGCTTCCTTGGATTCGAGTTTCGACTGAAGGTCCTGGGCCGGAGCGACGGTGCTGGCTGCAAGCAGCACGACCAGCGCCGCCGCAGCGGCAAGAGCCGCCAGGGCAAGGCGAGTCCTATCCATCGTCGGGCGAGGCTAGCCGAGCCGAGACCCCGCCAGTTGCAGGGAATTGACCCTGCAACTGGCGTTGCGATCAGCCCTGCCTGGGGGTGTTCTCGACCCGCAGCAGGGTCTCCGCCACCTGCTCCTCCATCTGCAGGGTCGTGTGATCGATGCCGAAGCGCTCGTGCAGGAGCAGCTCGAGCCGCCGCCGCACGAGATCGCGGTCGCAGTCGCTGGCGACGACGATGTGGGCGGCGAGCGCGCCGAAACCCGAGGTCACGGCCCAGACGTGCAGGTCGTGCACCGAGAGCACGCCCTCCTCTTCGCAGATCGCGGCTCCCGCGGCGGCGACGTCGAAGCCCGGCGGCGCCGCCTCCATCAGCACTCCCAGCGGCTCGCGGATCAGGCGCCAGGAGGAGAGGAGGATCAGCACCGCGATCGCGAGGCCGACTATCGGATCCACGACCGAAGAGCCGCCGGCCAAGACGACCGCGCCGGCGAAGACGACGCCGAGCGAGCCGACCGCGTCGGCGGCGCTGTGGCGCAGCACCCCCTCGAGATTCACGTCAACCCTCTCGCCGCGCGCCAGCACCAGCGTCGCAGCGACATTGCCGAGCAGGCCGAACAGGCCGAGGCCGAGCACGCCGATGCCGTCGATCTGCGGCGGATCGTCGAGGCGGCCGAAGGCGGCGATCCCGACGGCGAGGGCGACGGCGACGAGCAACAGCCCGTTGGCCAAGGCGGCGAGGATCTCCGAGCGTTGGTAGCCGAAGGTCATGCGACCCGGAGCGGGGCGCGCAGCCAGCCCCGCAGCGAACAGCGCCAGCGCGATCGCGCCGACGTCGGAGACGAGGTGGCCGGCGTCGGCGAGCACGGCGAGCGAGCCGGTGAGAACGCCACCCACCGCCTCGACGCCCAGCATCGCGACGTTGATCCCAAGCGCAACCCACATCCGCCGGCGGTTGTCAGCGCGCCGCGCGTCGAGGGCGTGCGAGTGGGCGTGCGCGTGCACGCCCGGAGCTTAGAGAGCCGTCGGGGGTCCCTTCTCAGGAACTCCCGCAAAGCGGCCTGAGAAGGGACCCCCGACGGCCCTCCGCCCTACGCGGGTACGGGCTCTTTCTCAGCCGGCTTCTCAGCCATCGCCACCTCGGCGACTTCCGCGGCGTAGCCCAAACGCTCGGCGTATTCGCGTGCCTGCATCCGCGAGATCACCATGCGCTGGATCTCGGCCGTGCCCTCGAACAGCTGGTAGATCTTGGCGTCGCGGAACCACTTCTCCAGCGGACACTCCGAGCTCCAGGCAAAGGGGCCGACCAGGTCCATCAGCGTCGTCGTCGCCCACATCGTCACGTCACCGCCCTTGAGCTTCGACATCGAGCCCTGGCCGCCGCGCATCGGGATGCCGTTGCGGCCCATCCAGGCTGCGCGCTGGACGAGCAGGCGCGCGGCCTCGATCTCGGTTGCGACGTCGGCGAGGGTCTGCTGGATGCGCTGCTCGCCGAGCAGCGGCTTACCGCCCTCGGTCTGGCCGTCGAGGTACTCGAGGGTCCACTCGTACGCCGCCTGGGCGATGCCGAGGGCCGAGGCGCCGACCAGCGGCCTGGTCATCTCGAAGGTGGCGAGAGCGTCGGCGCCGCGCGACTTCTTCCCTTCCCGCCCACGCTGCAGCTTTCGCTCCAGCTTCTCCTCGCCGCCGAGCAGGTTCTCCACCGGGATGCGGCAGTCCTCGAGCACGATCTCGGCCGTGTGCGAGGCGCGGATCCCGAGCTTCGACTCCTTCTTGCCCTGACTCAGGCCGGGGGTGTCCTTGCCGACGACGAAGGACGCCTGGCCACGGGTGCCGAGCGCCGGGTCGACCGTCGCGACGACGACGTGGACGTCGGCGATGCCGCCGTTGGTGATGAAGACCTTGGTGCCGTTGAGGACCCACTCGTCGCCGTCGCGCTTCGCCGTCGTCTTCAGGCTCTTGACGTCGGAGCCGGCTTGCGGCTCGGTGACGGCGTAGGCGCCGAGCTTGATCTCGTCACCCGCTCCGAAGCACTCGGGTACCCACTGCGCGATCTGCTCGGGCGTGCCGGACGAAGCGATTCCAGCGGCGGCGAGCCCCGAGCCGGAGACCGCCAGCGCGATGCCGGCACAGCCCCAGTGGAACTCCTCCGCTGAGATCACCTGCATCTGGCCCTCGGGGTCCCCGGCCGAGCGCTGGATCCCCTCGAGGCCGCCGAAGCCCTGCGCCCGCGCCTCTTTGATGACCTCCCAGGGCGTGCTCTCCTCTTCGTCGTGCTTGCGGGCGGCGGGCCGGATCACCTCACGGGCAAAGGTCCGACAGCGCTCTTTGAACTCCAGCTGCTCCTCGTTCAATGCGAAATCCATTCGATCCCCTCTTTGGCTCGGCGGCTGTGGCCAGGGCGGTTGATTGACTGGTCAGTCAACCAGTCCCTATGAACTTTAACTGACTGGCCAGCCAATCAAGGCGCGCATGGCCGGCGCATATCGGCGTCCTCGGTCGCTCGCGTGCAGGGCACGCCACGGCCCCTGCGTCCTTGATCTGCTTGGCCAAGCGCGCCTTAATCCAAACCTGGTTCAGGAAACGTCTAGCGTTCCGCGTCGTGGCACTCCGAGAGCGGCCGATCAATGCCGATGTTCCGGCTGCAGAGATCGGCAATCAAAACAGCGCGAAGCCGAATCCACCGGCGGCACCAAGTACGCCGAAGCGGCGGCGCAAACCGATCCCGGCGGCGCTGAAGGCGATCGCGGGGCTGGTCGCCGTCGCCGTCGTCTTCCTCGTCGCCGCCGTGCTCGGAGGCGGTGGCAGCTCGAACGAGGGGCCGAGCAAACCCGCCCCAGTCCCAGCGCCGGAAGCAACCGAGGAGACGAACCAGCAAGAGGAGACCCCCGCCGCCGAGGCGGCGGAAGAGCTGGGCTACCCGGCCTTTGCCACCAACAACACGACCCGGGTCGGCGGATCCGACCCAGCCGCAACCGCCGCGGGCGTCTCGCTCGCCGTCTTCCCGGCCACAACCCCAGCCCAGCGGCCCGCTGCCGTCACGCTCGTCGACGAAGGCGATTGGCAGGGGGCGATCGCCGCCGCGGTGCTGATGGCAGCCCCCTCGAGGGCGCCGCTCCTGGTCTCCTCGGGGGACGGGGTGCCTGACCCGACCTCGCAGGCGGTTGCGGCGCTCGATCCGCAGGGGAACCAGGGGACCGGCGGCGCCCAGGCCTTCGCGATAGGCGAGGTGGAGACACCCGACGGCCTGAAGACGACACGGGTCAAAGATGACGATCCCGCCGCGCTTGCGGCCGCGATCGCGGCGTTGCGCGAACGGCTATCGGGCGGCCCGCCGCACAACGTGGTCCTCGCCCCGGAAGGCGAGCCTGCCCTTGCGATGCCGGCGGCCGCCTGGGCGGCGCGCTCCGGAGACCCGGTGCTGTTCAGCGACTCCAAGCGACTGTCGCCCGCGACTGCGAAGGCGCTGAAGCGCCACCCGAAAGTGCCGGTCTACGTCCTGGGCCCCTCCTCGGCGATCTCCTCCGCCGTTGTGCGGGAAGTCTCGAAAATAGACAGCCGGGTGCGCCGCGTCTCCGGCGAGGATCCGGTGGCCAACGCGATCGCTCTCGCCCGCTACGCGGACGGCGATTTCGGCTGGAACGTCAACGATCCAGGCCATGGCTTCGTCGTCGCCCGCAGCGACTCGCCGCTCGACGCCGCCGTCGCCGCGCCGCTCTCTGCCTCCGGTACCTGGGGGCCGCTGCTGCTCACCGACGACGCCGGTACGCTGCCCGCGGCGCTGCGCGAATACCTGCTCGACATCAAGCCGGGCTACACCACGAATCCGACGCGCGCCTTCTACAACCACGTGTGGGTGATCGGAGACCAGGAGGCCATCGACGTGAACCAGCAAGCCGAGATCGACCAGCTGGCCGAACTGGCCAAGATCGGAGGAGGAACGTGAGCGAGGCCGAGAGCCCGCAGCTGCTGGGCGGCGCGCACCGGGTCACCGCTGAGGACATCCGCGCCCTGGCCGGCGCCTCCACCCCGCACTTCGCCCTGCAGGTGCGCAATCGCATCCGCCGGCTAATCGAGCCGCTGCCCGCCGGGGACCCAGCCCGGGCCGAGGGGGAACGCCGGATCGCCGAGCTGGAAGAGCTGGCGGAGCACAGCGGCGATCCGCGCGGAACGATGGGCATCGGGCACAAGTGAAGCTGCTCGCGCCGGGTGTATGGCGCCTGCGGCAGTTTCCCGCCCCAAGCATCAACGTCTACCTGGCTGGCGACGTGCTGATCGACGCCGGCACCCGCTGGGACCGGCGGCGCATCTTCAAGGAGATAGAGGGCCGCGAGCTCTCGCTGCTGGCGCTGACTCACGTTCACCCAGACCACCAAGGCGTCGCCAAGGACGTCTGCGAAGCGCGCGGCATCCCGCTCGCCTGTCACGCCCACGACGTCGACGCGATGGAGGGCAGGCGGCCGGTACAGGAGGCAGCGCCGAGCAACCCGTACAACCGGATCATCAAGCGCCTCTGGCAGGGACCTCCCCACGAGGTGAGCCGCACGTTGAACGAGGGAGACGATGTGGCGGGCTTCCGGGTGGTCCACGCCCCGGGGCACGCGCGCGGCGAGGTGATCTTCTTCCGCGACTCCGACCGGGTGGCCATCTGCGGCGACGTAGTCCGCAACATGAGCTACGCGACCGGTCGCCCGATGGTCGCCGAGCCGCCGGCGATCTTCACCTACGACCCGGCCGAGAATCGCCGCTCGATCCGCAAGCTTGCGAGCCTCGAGCCCTCCCTGATCCTTCCCGGCCACGGGCCAGCGATCACCGATATGGCTGCCTTCGCGCGTTTCGTCGCGACGCTCGAGGGGTAGCGGCCAGGCGGGCTTCGACAGCGAAGCCAAGCTCGAGAAGGGAGTCTCGATGAGGACGCTGAGAAATCGCAAGCCATCGCCAGCGATGGTCGTCGCACTTGCGGCGCTGGTCGTCGCCCTGGCGGGTACGGCGTACGCGGCGCAGACGATCAACGGCGGCGCGATCAAAAAGCAGACGATCGGAGCCGGAAAGATCAAGCACAAGACGCTGACCGGCTACCAGATCAACACCAACAAGCTCGGCGTGGTGCCAGTCGCCAATCGCGCCGCGCATACCTACTGGGCGGTCGTCAACAACCCGACGGGCGCCGGCAACGCCGCCCTGGCGCGTGCCAGCGACGCGGGCATCGGGGCGACCGAGGGCGGTGGCGCGGTCACAGTCACCTTCCCGGTCGACGTCAGCGGCTGCGCGAACGTCGCCGGTCGCGACAACGCCGGCACCTCGGTGCCGGGCCCCGGCTACGCGCAGACCAACACGTCGGCGGCAAACGCCAACGCGATCGAGGTCCGCACCCGCGACGAGAAAGGCGCCGACAGCGACGCCGACTTTCACCTGATCGTCGTCTGCCCCTGAGCGAGGGACGCCCGACCCGGCCCGCCTAGTCGGGGCCGGGTCGTCCCTATCCGGGTAGGCTGGGGCCATGAGCGAGGCCGAGCACGGGTTCAAGGAGGGCGACAAGGTCTGGGTCGAGGACGGCGATGGCCGCCACCACCCAGGCATCTTCGTCGCCGACAACGAGAGCTCCGGCTGGTTCGGCGGTGGCCCCAGCGCCTACGTCGTCCACCCCGAGGCCAAGCAGGCCGAGGTCGTCTCGACCTTCCGCATCACCCCGCGCGACGAGTAGCAGACGCTGCTCGGCGAATCGCCCCGGAACGCCGATGCCCGCGCGAGCCGTCGCTCACGACGGCAGTCTCGCGGCTCCCATGTCGACTCGCTCGCCGCGGAAGGGCACGCCCTCGGCTTCCAGCCGCTGGCGCTGACGCCCGCCCTTGGCAAGCGTGCCGTCGGCACGGACGACCCGCCACCAGGGGAGGTCGGGCTCGTCGCACTCGAAGAGAACCGCCCCGGCAAAGCGAGGCGCCCCCGGCGAAACGTCGCCATAAGCACGAACGAACCCCGGCGGGATCTCACGCACGCGATCGAGCACTTCAAAGGTTCGAGTTCGTGTTTTGTCTCGCATAGCGGGACAAAACACGAACTCAGCCGCTCGTCGGGCCGAAGGCGTCGATGATGCGTGTTTGGTACTCGGAGAGCTCTTCGGGGGAGATGAAGTACGTCGGCGGGGTGAGGAAGAGGCCGTCGGCTCGCTCGGCGGTCGCCTCGACGCGGGCGCGGACCTTGTCGAGGGGGCCGGCCGCACAGTAGGCCTCGACCATCTCGTCGCTGATCGCTGCCGGAACGCCTGCCAGGTCGCCGCGGCGAAACGCCTCGCCCGCGGCGGCGGCGTTGTCGGCGAAGCCGTGCAGCTCCCAGAGCGGCATGTAGGTCTTCACCGTCGCGTAGAAGGAGATCGTGCGGCGGGCCATGTCGATCGCCCGCGCCTCGTCGTCGTCGATCGCGCAGCAGACGGTGGGCAGGTAGTCGAAGCTCGACCGCTCGCGGCCGGAGCGGCGCAAACCCTCCTCGAAGGAGCTGACGACGACCTCGTCGATCCAGCGCAGGCTCTGGATCGGGTGGCCGATCAGGCCGTCGGCGACGTCGCCGGCCATGCGGCACATCCCACCCTGCACGCCGGCGGTGTAGATCGGCACCGACTCGCGCGCCGCTGGGTGCGGCCGCACCCAGCCCTTGATGTCGATGTCGTAGTAGGAGCCCTCGTAGCGGATCGGCTCGCCCCTGCCGGCCTGCTGCATGATCAGCCGCGTCGCCTCGATCGCCTCACGCAGGTGCGGAGCGGGCTTGCCGTACTCGGCGTTGTGCCAGGTCTCGTTCAGCCGTTTGACGCCCGAGCCGAGGCCAAGGCGGAAGCGACCGCCGGACATCTCGTCGATGTCGAGGGCGCTGACGGCGAGGATGAACGGGCTGCGGGTGAAGGCCCAGGCGATCCCGGTCGCGACGTCGATCTTCTCGGTACGCCCCGCCAGGTAGGCGGCCTGCGTGACCGAGGAACGGAAGAGCTCGGGGGCCCAGACGCACTCGACCCCAGCCACCTCAGCGCGCTTCGTCTCCGCCTCGAGGTCGGCGACCGAGACACCGATCGCGGCGACGGAGATGCGGTCGAGAGCCCCCATCGTCGTCGTCGCGCCTAGGCGGAGACCGGCTCGGCGGCGCCAGCGAGGACCGCGCCGGCGACCCGCTCGCGGTGCCACTTGGCGTCGCCGAACATCGCCGCGTTGGCCCTACCCCGCTTGAGGAAGAAGTGGAGGTCGTGCTCCCAGGTGAAGCCGATGCCGCCGTGCACCTGGATCGAGGCATCGGGGACGCGCCAGCCCGCATCGGAGGCGTAGGCCTTGGCCATCGAGGCAGCCCTCGGCAGCGACTCGGGCTCGGCGTCGGCTGCCCAAGCGGCGCCGTAGACGGCGGAGCGAGCGTTCTCGGTCTCCAGCAGCATCTGCGCGCAGCGGTGGGAGACCGCCTGGTAGGAGCCAATCGGGCGACCGAACTGCTGGCGGTCCTTGGCGTAGGCGACGGCCATCTCCATCGTGCGCTGGGCGATCCCGGTCGACTCGGCGGCAATGGCAACGCAGATGCGGTGGAAGACCGGGTAGTAGTCGGCCTCCTCGCCGGGCATCGAGTCCTCCGGGGCAATCCGCACACCGTCGAAGCGAACCGAGCAGAGGCGGCGAGTGGGGTCGATCGAGGTCGCGGGCGTAACCGTGATCCCGGCCGCGCCGCGCGCGACAAGGTGGCGGCGGCCGTCGGCCGTGGCGACCATGAGGAAGTCGGCGGCGGCTGCGTCCATGACCAGGACCTTTTCCCCGTCGAGGACGATCCCGCCGCCCTCGTCGCGGGCCTCCATCGTGAACCCGCCCGGGGTCGCGCTCGAGCCGGCGTCCCAGAGCGCCGGCGTTCCGCGCAGCTGGCCGGCGGCAAGGGGGCGGAGGAAGCGCTCGCGCTGGTCGTCGGAACCGCAGAGCGCCAGGGCCAGACCGGCAATCGTGTTCGAGAGCAGCGGCGAGGGCGCGAGCGCGTAGCCCATCTCCTCGAAGAGGACGGCCAGCTCGACGATGCCGAGGCCCTGCCCACCCCACTCCTCGGGCAGGGCCAGGCCGGGCCAGCCCAGCTCGGCCATCTCGTCCCAGTCGGACTGCTCGAAGCCGTGCTCGCTCTCAGCCAGCTCGCGGATCCGCTCGGAGCGGTAGCGCGCGGCGAGGAAGTCGTGCGCGGTCGCCTTGATCGCCTGCTGCTCGTCGGTGAGGTCGAAGTACATGATCAGATTCCGCCCGCGTACTCTGCTTCCGCAAGGACGCGCTCACACTCACCGGAGATCTCCCGTCCTTGCTCACGCGTCCGCCGCGGGCGGGTAGTCGTCTCTTGCATGCTCATCTCATCTTGGGAAGGCCGAGCACGCGCTCGGCGATGATGTTCTTGAGGATGTCGGTGGTGCCGCCCTCGATCGAGTTGGCGCGCGAGCGCAGGAAGCCGTACTGCCAGGCGCCGCCCGCCAGGGCGTGGTCGTCGCCGCGCGCCAGCGTCGCGTAGGGACCCTCGATGTCGAGCGCCAGCTCCGCGATGCGTTGGTTGATGTCCGCCCACTGCCACTTGCCGAGCGAGCCCTCGGGGCCGGGAATGCCCGACTGCATCGTCTTGGTCAGGCCGCGGTAGGCGTTGAGCCGCATCGTCTCGGCCTCGATGTGGAGCTGGGCGAGCCGCTGGCGGAAGACGGGGTCGTCCGCCGCGCTGCCGCCGTTGACACGGGTCTCGGCCGCCAGCGTGCCGAGGCGCTTGAGGCTGTTGGCGATCTGGGCGATCGCGCCGAAAGCGAGGCCGGCGCGCTCGTTCATCAGCGTCGTGATCGCGACCGACCAGCCGTTGCCGACGCCGCCGACCACGTTGGCGTCGGGGATCCGCGCCTCCTCGATGAAGACCTCGTTGAACTCGCCCTCGCCGGTGATCTGGACCAGGGGCTTAGCCTCGACACCGTCCTGCTCCATGTCCATCAGGAAGTAGGTGAGGCCCTTGTGCTTGGGGGCGTCGGGGTCGGTGCGGGCGACCAGCATGCACCACTTGGCGTACTGGGCGAAGGTGGTCCAGACCTTCTGGCCGGTGACGACCCATTCGTCGCCGTCCTTGACTGCCCGCGTCTTCAACGAGGCGAGATCGGAGCCCGACTCGGGCTCGGAGAAGCCCTGGCACCAGATCTCCTCGGCGGTGAGGATCGGCTCCAGGTAGCGCTGCTTCTGCTCGTCGGTGCCGTGGGCGATCACCACCGGGCCGCCCATCGCCAGGCCAAGGACGTTGGCCGGGCTGGGCGCTTCCAGCCGCGAGGCCTCGCCGACGAAGATCGCCTGCTCGATCATCGTCGCGCCGCGGCCGCCGTACTCCTTCGGCCAGGAGATCCCGGCCCAACCGGCGGCGTGCATCTTCTGCTGCCACTCGCGCCGGAACGCCATCACCTCCTCGAGCCCAGCTTCGGGCTCGGGGCCCGGATGGTTCTCTTCGATCCAGGCGCGGACCTCGTCGCGGAACTGCTGCTCAGACGGCGAGAGGGTCAGGTCCATCGGCCGCGGAGCATATCGGGCCTGGCCACCCAGCCAGGACTGGCGCTAGCGCTGGCCGCAGACGGTGAGGCCGTATTCCTTGGCCAGCCTGCTGCCCACGCCGAAGGCGACGCCGGTCTGTTCGAGAACCGTTTGCGGCAGGTCTTCCGCCGTCGCGATCCCTTCTTCGGTCGCGTCGAGCATCGCTTCGATCTTGTCCTCGTCTCCGGCCGGCGCTCCGAGCGCCCGGATCTCGGTGATTTCCTCTTCGATCGCCGGGATCAGGACCGTGTTGACCAAGCCGTTGACCTGCTCCTTGGTCGGATTCTTGGTGATCTGCTGGATATTGAGGTCGGTCTTCTTCGCGAAAGTGCCGAAGTTGCGTTCGACCTGCCTCTGGCCTTTGGCGCAAATCGCGTCCGCCTTCGCGATGAACTCGGCCTTGCCCAGCGACGAGGCCGTGACTTCGTTGCCGTCGTCGCCACCGCACCCGGCGACGACAATCGCAATCACCGCAGCGATGGCAATCGTCGCGCTCGTACCCCTGCTCAACCTGTTTCCCTTCCCCGAGAACTCAACTGGTACCGGGAAGGTACCTCAAACGCGCTGGATCAGGGTCCCCGTTCCGAGTCCGCCGCCGCAGCACATCGTCACCAGCCCCATCTCCTTGTCGCTGCGCTCCATCTCGTGCAGCAGGGTGGTGATCAGGCGGGCGCCGGTCGAGCCGAGCGGATGGCCGAGGGCGATCGCGCCGCCGTTGACGTTGACCCGGTCCATCTCGGGGTCGAGCTCGCGCCGCCAAGCGGCCACGACCGAGGCGAAGGCCTCGTTGATCTCGACCAGGTCGATGTCGTCCATCGCCATCCCGTTGCGCTCGAGCAGCTTCTTCGTCGCCGGGATCGGGCCGGTCAGCATGATCACCGGGTCGACGCCGACCGTGGTCTGGTCGTAGATCCGCGCCCGCGGCTTCAGCCCGAGCGCGTCGGCCTTCTCGCGTGCCATCAGCAGCACGGCGGCGGCGCCGTCGGAGACCTGCGAGGAGTTGCCGGCGGTGATCTTGCCGTCCTCCTTGAAGGCCGGCTTCAGCTGGGAGAGCACCTCGATCGAGGTTTCCGGGCGAATGCCCTGGTCGGTCGTGTAAGTGTCGCCGTTGACGGAGAACGGCACGACCTCGCGATCGAAGCGGCCCTCCTCGGTCGCCTTGGCGGCGAGCTGCTGGGAGCGCACACCGAGCTCGTCGAGCTCGGAGCGGGGAATCTCCCACTGGTCGGCGATCATCTCCGCCGAAAGGCCCTGCGGGATCAGGTCGTAGCGCTCCATCAGCTCTGGCGAGAACGGCGCGCCGTGCTCCTTCATCACCGAGTAGCCGTCGGCGAAGGAGATGTGCCCCATGTGCTCGACCCCACCGCCGATCGCGACGTCATGGACACCGGAGGCGATCAGGGTCGCGGCGAAATTGACCGCCTGCTGGGCGGAGCCGCACTGGCGATCGATCGTGGTCGCGGGCGTCTCGATGGGGAGGCCGGCCTCTAGCCAAGCGTTGCGACCGATGTTGACCCCCTGCTCGCCGAACTGCTGCGCGCAACCAGCGATCACGTCCCCGGTCTCAGCTGGATCGACGCCGGTGCGCTCGAAGAGCTCGCCGTAGACCTTTGCCAGGAGGTTCGAAGGATGGGTGTCCTTGTAGTAGCCCTTCTCCTCGTGCCCCCGCCCGATTGGCGTGCGCACAGCCTCGACGATCACAACCTCACGACCACCAAACTTGCCGTTCCCGTTCTCCGCCACGACTGCCTCCAGTTCTCGATCTATTCGCTCTCCCAGACGATAGCCGACCGATTGACTGATCAATCAGTCAGCTCCACAAGGAGAGTCGTGTGCCCCTCCTCACGGCTTGTACTTTTTCGTCGATCCGCTCGCGGACGACCAGTCCCGACCCACCGAAAAAGTTGAGTGAGGAGGGGCACACGACTCTCTCCCCCACCTGCTTGATAGGAACCCGGGTCATGAACGCAAGCACGGGGTACGAGAGTCCTGGAATTGCTGGGAGCGGCGCCATCGCTACGGGGCTAGCTGCTGTTTCCACTACAACGGCGGACACGATTCTGTTGGCCAGAAGCGAGGCTTCGGCTTGGCGGGCCGAGGAGAAAGTAGTGGCTGCCTGCGCCAAGATCGAGGGGGCGGAGCCGTCGCGGCTGCGGGTTACGACAGATCCCAAGGATCTCTCGGACTGCGACGTGATCGTCGAGGCGATCGTCGAGGAGGTGCAGCCGAAGGGCGAATTGCTCTCGACGATTGCCGAGGCTTGCCCGGACGCCGACCTGGCGACGACGACCTCTTCGCTGAGCATCGCCGAGATCGCCAAGGCGGGCGGGATCGACGGGAAGCTCTTCGGCCTTCACGTCTTCAACCCGGTGCCGCGGATGAAGCTGGTCGAGGTCTGCTTCCCCGACGGCTCCGACGGCGCCCGCGAGGCGGCGCTCGCCTGGTGCGCAGCGCTGGGCAAGACCGCGGTCGAGGTGCCCGACCTGGCCGGCTTCGTCGTCAACCGCCTGCTCTTCCCCTACCTCTTCGACGCCGTCCGCTTCATGGAACAGACGGGCATGGAGGCGGGCGAGATCGACACCTGCATGAAGCTCGGGGCCGGCCATCCGATGGGCCCGCTCGCCCTGCTCGACTTCGTCGGGCTCGACGTCTGCAAGGCGATCGGAGACGCCCTCTACGCCGCCTCCAACGAGGACTACCAGAAGCCCCCCAAGCTCCTGGTCGAGATGGCAGACGAAGGCAAGCTGGGACGTAAGTCGGGCGCCGGCTTCTACAGCTACGACTAGACCGGCGCATATCGGCGTCCTCGGTCGCTGCGTGCAGAGGCACGCCACGCTCCCTGCGTCCTTGATCTGCTTGGTCTAGCCGCAGCTGCGGCCGGAGAGGTCCCAGATCACGTCGGCCGGCGAGATGCCTTGACGCCGAGCCGTCGTCTCGATCTCGTCCCAGGGCAACTCTGCCTCCGGCAGGTCGTCCCAGCGGGCCAGGTCGAGGGCCTCGACCGCTCCCTTGAGCGCGGGGCCGAGATGCTCCTCCGAGCGCAGCAGAGCCCGCAAGACCTCTAGCTGCTTGTCGCTCAAGCGCACAACCCACATGCGATACCTCCAGGATTTGGTGGAACGCGGGTTGCTCGGGAAAACTAGGCGCCGTGGCGGACGGAACCGCTGATCCGAACCGCCTCGATCCGGTTCTCCCGCACCGACTCGACCCGGATCGTGTAGCCGTTGGCGGTAATCGTGTCACCGCGCTTCGGCAGCCGTCCCAACTCGCCGAAGACGTAGCCGCCGACTGAGTTGTAGGCGTCGGTGTCGACCGGAAGCTCGATCCCGGCGTCGGAGAGATCGCCGAGCGAGACGTGGCCGCGCACGAACCACTCGCCGCTGGCGAGCTGGCGCAGCGCCGCGGCGCGGGGATCGGTCTCGTCCTCGATCTCCCCCACCACCTCCTCGAGGATGTCCTCGACCGTGACGATCCCGACCGTGCGCCCGTACTCGTCGACGATCACCGCGAGCGAGGTGCGCTGGACCTGGAGGTCGTGGAGGAGGTCGTCGAGCGGCCGCGTCTCGGGGACGATCACCGCGTCGCGGACCGCGGGCGCGATCTCGCCCTCGGGGCCGTCGCTCATGTAGAGGCGGGCGAGGCTGTTGTTGTGGACGATCCCTTTGACCCGGTCGGGGTTGTCGTCCTCGATCACGACCAGCCGCGTGTGGCCGGAGGTCACGCAGCGCCGCAGCGCCGTCTCCACCGTCTCGGAGGCGTCGACGGTCACCACGGCCGGGATCGGCGTCATCACCTCGCGGGCCTCCTGCTCGTGCAGGTGAAAGACCCCGCCGAGCATCCCCGCCTCGCCCGGATCGAGCGTGCCGCCGATCTTCGAGCGATCGATGATCTGCTTCAAGTCCTCGGCGGTGTGATGCTCCTCGATGTCGGTCGGGTCGACGCCGAAGAGGCGCACGATCGCGTTGGAGATCGCGCTCAGCGCCATGATCACCGGCGCGGTCGCGGCGCGGAACCAGTTGAGCGGGCGAGAGACGCGACGGGCGGTGCGCTCGGCGTGGCTGATCGCCAGCATCTTCGGCACCTGCTCGCCGATGCTGATGTGGAGCGCGGTGACGAGGGCGAAGGCGATCGCCACCGAGAGCCCCACCGCGGCGCCGTGCGAGAGGCCCCCGAAGATCGGCTCGAGCAGCTTCGCCAAGGAGGGCTCGCCGAGGAAACCGATCCCGATCGAGGCCATCGTGATCCCGATCTGGCAGGCAGAGAGCGACTCGTCGATCTTGTCGAGCTGCTCGACCACCTCCTCGGCGCCGCTCTCCCCTTCCTCGGCGAGCTGCTCGATCTTGCCGCGGCGACTGCGGACTAGGGCGAACTCGGCCGCGACGAAGAAGCCGTTGATGGCGACGAGAAGCAGGAGGAGAACGAGCAGCAGGGCGCTCATCGTCTATTTGACCCGGTACTTCGGGGGAGGTCGTCGTCGGCCATTCGGCGTAGGCAATATAGCTTTCTACTCCGCGGTTCCTGCGAGAAGTGCCATATTGATCTCCGCATGCGCGTTGCAAGCCTCGTTCCGTCGGCAACGGAGATGCTCTTCGCCCTTGGCCTGGGCGACAGGGTCGTCGCCGTAACCCACGAGTGCGACTACCCGCCCGAAGCGCGCTCGCTTCCCCACCTGACCCGGACGGTGCTCCGCCCGGGACTCAGCGCCGCCGAAATCGACAGAACGGTGAAGACGAGGGTGGCCGAGGGACAAGCGCTCTACGAACTTGACGAGGAGCTGCTGGCGAAGCTCGAACCGGACCTGATCGTCACCCAGGCCGTCTGCGCGGTCTGCGCCGTCTCCTTCGAGGACGTGCTCGAGGTCGCCTCGCGCCTGCCAAGTCGCCCGCGGGTGGTCCAGCAGGACCCGAGCACGCTGGGCGAGATGCTGGAGGACGTGATCCGGCTCGGCGAGGCGGCGGCGATTCCCAACGAGGCGCATGAACTTCGCGGAGAGCTGGAGGGGAGACTGGCGACGGTGCGCGCTGCGGTTTCGGGGGCGAGCCTGCCGCGGGTGATCGCGCTGGAGTGGCTGGACCCGCCCTACGTCGGCGGCCACTGGATCCCGGAGATGATCTCGATCGCCGGCGGCGAGGACGTCGCCGGGCCACCGGGGCTGAAGTCGCCGGAGGTTTCATGGGGTGAGCTCGCGGGCCTCAGCCCGGACGTGACGATCGCGATGCCCTGCGGCTGGTACGTCGACGACTCGCGCGCACAGGCCCTGGCTCAGTGGGAGCAGATCGAGGCGCTGGGCGCTAGGAGAATCTTTGCCGTCGATGCCGCCTCGACCTTCTCGCGGCCGGGACCGCGGCTGATCGACGGCGTCGAGCTGCTCGGTCACCTGCTCCACCCCGACCTCGTCGACGCACCGGGAAACATCGGCTTCGCCGACCTGCACGCGCCGGCTCCCGAGCCTGACCGCCGCAGTTAGCGCCTTCAGGCGATCGCGATCGCCGCGACGATCGAGACGATCGCCACCGCCGCCATCGCGATCAGCTCCGTCGCGAGGCGGTTCTGACCCAACCTGCCGCGGTCGCCGGCGATGATCACCAAAGCGCAGACGACGCCGACCACGAGGCCACCAAGATGTCCGCCGAGGCTGATGTGGGCGGTGCCCAGGCTGAACGCCAGGTTGAACAGGAGGATCACCCCGATAGTCGAGGCGACCGCGTCGAAACCACGGCCCCGGGCGATCACGAAGGCGGCGCCGAAGAGGCCGAAGATCGCCCCAGAGGCACCGATAGTGAGTGCATTCGGGCTCAGCAGGAGGGCGCCGAAGGCCCCGCCGAAGAGCGAGGCCACGTAGACCGCGACAAATCGCGCGGTGCCTATGGATGGCTCGAGCAAGCGGCCGAGGAAGTAGAGCGCGAACATGTTGAAGGCGATGTGGGCCAGGCCCGCGTGCAGGAAGCCACCGCCCACCATCCGGTACCACTCGCCTTCCGCCACCAACGGGCCGTACAAGCCGAATTCCCGGACAAGCGAGCTCCCCTGGACGCCCCCGAGGCCACCGCTGCTCGTCGCGACCTCGGCGAGATAGGCGGCGACATTCAGCCCGATCAGGATGAAGGTCGCCGGCGCGCTGCCGAACAGCGACGCCTCGCCCACCCCACGGGTCACCTTGGTGCGCTGTTGGGCGCACTCCGGGCAGCGCATGCCAACCGGGGTCGGCGTCATGCAGTCCGGGCAAATAGGTCGCCCGCAGGAGGAGCAGGAGACCCCCGTCTCGCGGTTCGGATGGCGATAGCAGGTCTGGGCCACGGGGATGAGCAGCCTACAATCGCCGCCGATGGACGCTCCCAGCCCCGCCCGCCTCTATGCCTCGCTGGTCGGCGCCACCCTGGTCGTCGCTGGCATCGTCGGCTTCTTCTACAGCGCCTCCTTCGGCACACCGGGCGAGGTCGACAACGCCCTCGGGGTCTTCGCCGTCAACGCCTGGTCGAACGTACTCCACATCCTCACCGGCGCGATCGGCCTCTGGGTCGCGGGCTACGCGGCGCGTCAGTACGCCCTCTGGCTCGGCCTCCTCTACATCGCGATCGCCGTCTGGGGCTTCGTCCTCGGAGCCGACGAGGCGATCCTCGGCTTCCTCCCGGTCAACGCCGGCGAGAACTTCCTCCACCTGTTCGTCGGCATCCTCGGCGTCGGCGCCGCACTCGGAACGCCACGCGCAGCACGGCGCCCTGCGACTAGACCCGGATCCGGCCGGCGATCGAGCGCAAACCGCCCTTCGCCTGCTGGCGACCCCGGCGCCTGACCTCGATCAGGACCAGGGCGCCGGCGGCCGCGCCGCCGGCGCCGACCGCGAAGACGGGGCGCACCCAGTTGCGCGGGTCGCGCAGCGCCCGCAACTCGCTGTCGGAGAGCTCTTCGGCCCAAACGGAGAGCTCCTCGGCGGCCGCCTGGGTGACGGCGGACAGCGTGTCCTCGAGCCGGCCCGAGAGCCGCTCCGGCGGCTCTATCGGCCGCAGCGCGTCGGAGAGCAGGTGCTCGACGTCCCAGGTGCTGCCGGTGAAGCGCTGGCTGCTCTCACTCATCGCCCATCTGCTCCTGCAGCTGCTTGATCGCACGATGGATCAGCACCTTGGTGGCGCCGTCGGTACGCCCCAGCGCCCGGGCGATCTCGCGGTTGTCCATGCCCAGGGCAAAGCGCATGATCAGCGCCTCGCGGCGGTCGTCGGGTAGGTGCTCGAGATTGGCCATCAGCTGCCGCAGCTCCTCGCGGCCCTCGGCGATCGCCTCGGTTCCGTGGCGAGCGGCGATCGGATCGGCGTTCTCCAGGGAAGTCTGCGGCCGGCGCGAGCGGTCGCGGTAGTAGTTGGAGGCGAGGTTGTGGGCGATGCGGATCAGCCACGGGCGCAGGGGCCTGCCGTCTGACTCGCGCCGGGCGCGGTCGAAGTGCCGGTATGCCTGGAGGAAGGCCTGCTCGGTCAGGTCCTCGGCGTCGTGTGGGTTGCCGACCCGGTAGTAGGCGTAGGAATAGACGTCGCGCAGATGGGCGCGGTAGAGGTCCTCGAAGGCCCGGTCCAGCTCCGCCTTCGCGGCCGGGTCGAGACTCGCCGGCTCGACGTTCTCCTTGGCGGCACTCACCACGACACCCCGCGCTCCACTCGCTCGCGCTCATCGTCCCCGGCAGTCTCGCTCGCTCGCTCCGCGCTCACAGTCCAAGCCTAGCCCGATCACGCCGCCCTCCTCGTGCGCTCGACCCGGCGCAGCCCGGCGATCCACGCATCGGCGTCGATCTCACCGTTGATCAGAGCGGCGAGCCCGGTGAGCGCCTCGGCGGAGGCGCCCCTCGCCGATGTCGCCGCTGCCAAGAGCGGCACCGCGTCCAATCCCTCCGACGCCTGGCCGATCAGGCCGGGGATCTCCGCCGCTGGCGTGCCGCGCCCGAGCATCTCGCCGGCGCGGCGGTTGCGCCCGGCCGGGGCCATCACCGTCGCCGTCAGGTCGCCGACTCCGGCCAAGCCGGAGAAGGTCGCGAGATCGGCTCCGCGGGCGATCGCGTGCTCGATGCACTCGCGCCAGACCTGTGCCGCCGCGATCCCAGCCGCGTTGAGGCCGTGCGGTTCGGCAGCCGCCGCCGCCAGGGCAGCGGCGTTCTTCGCAGCACCCGCCATCTCTACCCCGGCGATGTCGCGCGAGCGCTCGCAGACCAAGCCGGCGCGGTCGAACACGCCGCCGAGCTGGTCGCGCAGATCGCCATCGGCCGAACCGAGAACCAGCGCCGCCGAGCCGGATACCGCCTCGCGCGCATGAGCTGGCCCACCGAGACAGGCGATAGCCCGCGCCCTCACCCGCTCGCCGACGTACTCGGCGGGGAGCTGCCCGAGCGGTGCGATCAACCCCTTGGTGAGGAGGAGGACGGCGGACCGGGCGCCGACCCGGTCGGCGATCGCCCCGACGGCCTGGGGCAGCGAGCCGGAGGGAATCGCAAGACAGACGAGGTCGAGGCCGGCCAGCTCGACCTCGGAGGCCTGGCGCACCCGCACCGAGTCGGGCAGTCGCACCCCCTCGAGGTAGCGACGGTTTTCGCGCGCCTCCTCGATCTCCGCCGCGTGGGCGGCGGTGCGGGTCGCGAGCTGGACCTCGAGGCCGCCACGGGCGAGGAGCACGGCGACCGCGGTCCCCCAGCTACCGGCGCCGATCACGGCGGCGCGGCGCATCGGCGGCAAGCCGCCGAGGTCCTCCCACTGCAGCTCGACGTTGGGCCAGATCCGCGCGGTCACGGTCGCCGCCAACCCGCGGGAAGGATCCTCCGCGCGAGGGAAGGTCATCGCCCGGCCGAGCCGCACCTTCACCCTGCGCGGGCGAATCCGCCAGCCGCGGCGTACGTGCTCGGTGCCGAGCACGGCGGCCGGGATCACCGGCGCGCCCGTCTGCAGCGCGAGGCGGCCGACGCCGCGCTTGGGCTCGGAGAGCGAGCCGCTGCGGATGCGGGTTCCCTCAGGGAAGATGCAGACGGTGCCGCCGCGTTCGACCACGCACCGCGCGGTCTGCACCGACTCCTCGTCGGACTCGCCGCGGCGAATCGGGAAGGCGCCCAGTCGCGAGAGCAGCCAGCCCTGCCAGCGGCGCTCGAACAGCTCGACCTTGGCGACGTAGTTCATCGGCCGCCGCCAGGGCAGGGCGCCGCCGATCGCGAAGGGGTCGAGGAAGCTGCGGTGGTTGGAGGCGACGATCAGGCCACCCTTGACGTGGCCGTGTTCGCGGCCGGTTCTGGCGTAGCGGAAGTAGACGAGGAAGAAGGGGGTCATGAAGACCCGGGCCAAGAGGTACATCGGCCAGTTGACGCCGTGGCGGCGGGTGTAGGCGTGGTACGACTGGAGACGGGCGGGGTCCATCCGTTGATGGCTACACGGTTCAGGGATCGGGGTTACCCGGGGCCCCGGCTACCAGGCCTGTTCGATTAGCTGCTCCAGGTCGTCGCGGGTGGGCGGTTCCGGCGTGAAGGCCAGCTCGGGCCGCATCAGCATCGATTCGAGAGCTTGGGGAAGGGAGCTTCGGTCGGCGCCCAGCTCTCCGAGGCCCGGCGGGTCGCCACCGAGTTGGAGGATTCGAGCTTCTATCTCTCCGGGGGTGGTGTTGAGGGCTGTGGCCAAGGGCTCCAGGCCGTCTGGGGCTCGGGGGGCCATGAAGGCCATTGCTCGGGGGAGGATTGCGGCGTTGGTGGGCCCGTGGGGGGTGCCGCAGACGCGGACGAGGGTTTGGCAGATGACGTGGTGGATGGCGAACATGCCGGAGTCGATCGCGTAGCCGCAGAGGATCGAGCCGAGGGCGAGAGCGTCGCGATTGCGCTCGGCGGGGTCTTCGTCGAGCGAGGCGGCGATCAGTTCGGCGCCACGGAGGGCCGCCATATGGGAGACGGGGTTGGCGAAGGGGGTGTAGAGGGAGTCGGCCCCGTGAGCCAGCGCGTTCATCGAGCTGGCGCGAAGCTCGGGCTCGGGCGCGCTGGTCATCGTCTCGGCTTTGGCGATCACCAACGCCGGTCGCACCAGTTCGCGGACGCGGCCCTCGGCGCCGGAGGGAAGCCTGTGGATGCCGGTCATCTCCGCCCCCGACATCGTGGTCGGGATCGCGGCGACACGGGCGCCAGTTACCGCGGCGATCGCCTTCGCGGCGTCGATCACCCTGCCGCCGCCGAGGGCGACGAGAGTCTCGCCGCGCACCGCATCGAGCAGCGCCGCGGCGGCCTCTGGCACTCCCCCCGACGGAACCTCGTGAACCGTCTCGGCGGTGGCGGCCAACGTCGATGCATCGGCGAGGTGGCGCCCGGTCGAGAGCAACTCGAAGGGCACCATCCCGTGCTCGGCTAGCAGCTTGGAGGCATCGTCCAACCCGCCGGCGCGAAAGACGACGACGCGGCCGGCGTCGTGCCAGACGAAGTTGCCGTTCACTCGGCGGAGACCGTCCGAGGGTTCGTGACCGGGCGCAGGTTGGGTTCGACCTCCGCGCGCAGGTGCTCGTAGTCGGGTGGCAGCGAGAGCTTCTCGCCGAGATGCTCGAGCGGCTCGTCGACCGTGAAGCCGGGGCCGAGCGTGGCGATCTCGAAGAGGACGCCGCTCGGCTCGCGGAAGTAGATCGAGCGAAAGTAGAAGCGATCGATCACGGGTGTGGGTTGAGCCCCAGCCGAGATCGCCCGGTCGCGCCATGCCTCGTGCTCATCGAGGCTCGAGGCCCAGGCGACGTGATGAACGCTGCCGGCGCCCTGCGACGAGGGCTCCGGCGGCGGCTCTTCGTAGAGGTAGAGGCCGCCCCGGCTCGATCCGCGCGCCTCCCAGCTGTCCTCGTCGACCGGCTCGAACTCGAGAGCCTCGAGCAACGCCCGGCTCGTCGCGGGGGCGCCGCTGTAAGCGCAAACGGCGTGAAAGCCGCGCAGGGCGAGCTCAGCCGGGACTTCGGGATGGTCGGCGATCAGTGGCTCGTCGGCGACCTCGATCACGGCCAGCTCATGGGCGAGACCCTCGGGATCGGAGAAGCGCAGGGCGTCCTCGGTGCGCTCGGACGCAACGCCCGCGCCACCAAGTCGCTCTTCCCAGAAGTCGAGCGACTCGTGGGAGCCCACCCGCCAAACGATCCGGTGCACGTCTCCCGCGCCGGCCCGGCCGGGCGGAACTCCCGGGAACTCGAAGAAGGTGAGATCGGAGCCGGCGCTGCCCTTCTCGTCGGCGAAGAAGAGGTGGTAGACGGTGGGGTTGTCCTGGTTGACCGTCTTCTTGACCAGGCGCAGGCCCATCGTCCCCGCGTAGAAGTCGACGTTGCGCTGAGCGTCGGCCGTGATCGCGGTGATGTGGTGGATTCCCTCGAGCTTCACTGAGTCACGTATACCATCCTGCCGATGAGCCGCGGACGACGACGCCTGGTGAGAGCTCTGGTCATCCTCGGCTCGCTGCTCGCCTTCCTCAGCGTCTTCGCGATCTGGACCGAGCGCCAGGCCCTCAATACCGACGACTGGGTCGACACCAGCGGCCGCCTGATCCAGAACTCGACGATCCGCGAAGCGGTCGGCGACTACCTGGTCGACCAGCTCTACGAAAACGTAGACGTCGAAAAGGAACTGAGCGAACGTCTCCCCGGCGACACGAAGGATCTCGCCGGCCCTATTTCCGGCGGCCTGCGCCAGGTGGCCGGCGACGGCGCCAACCAGGTGCTGCAGAGCTCGACCGCGCAGGAACTCTGGAAGAGCGCCAACCGGACCACGCACGAACAGCTGCTGGAAGTGCTGGAAGAGAAGGAGGGGACGGTGGCGACCGAAGAAGGGAAGGTCAGCCTCAATCTCGGCAGCCTCGTCACGAACCTCGCCGACCAAGTCGGCATCGGCGCCGACTTGGCCGCCAAGCTGCCGCCGGACGCGGGCCAGATCACGATCCTGCGCTCCGACCAGCTGAAGACCGCTCAGGACGTCGTGATCGCGGTCAAGGGACTGGCGCTGGTGCTCTCTCTGTTGACGCTGCTCTGCTTCGGCCTCGCCATCTACCTCTCGCGAGACGGTCGCTGGGTGACCGTGCTCTACTGCGGGGTCGGCCTGGTCGCGGCCGGCTTCGCGGTGATCGTCGCACGCGAGGTCGCCGGCGGGATCGTCGTCGCACAGCTCGTCGACGAAGAGAGCGTCAAGCCGGCGGCCGAAGCGGCGTGGTCGATCGGCACCTCGCTGATGACCAGCATCGCCACCACCGTGATCGTCATCGGCGTGCTCTTCGGGGTCGCCGGCTGGCTGGCCTCGCCGACCGGCTCGGCGCAATCCACGCGCCGCGTCCTCGCCCCGACCCTGCGCGAGCACGTCGCCTACGTCTACGCCGCCCTGGCAGTGATCGTCGGCTTCTACTTCCTATCGGCGCCGACCCAGAACCTGCGCTCCTTCCTCACCACCCTGGCGATAGCTGGCCTCGCCGCCTTCGGCATCCACGAGCTGCGCAAACAGGCCGCCGAGGAATTCCCCGACGCCGACTACACCGAGGTCTTCGGCCATACCCGCGACCGGGTCGTCGGCGCGGTCAAAGACGCCAACCTCGGCGAGCGCGCCTCCAAACTGCGCTTGCCCGAGATGCGCAAACCGGCGGGTGGCGAGCCGGCGGGTGCTCCCGGCGACCAAGAGGAGTCCCGCCTCGCCCGTCTCGAGCGCCTCGCCACACTCCACGAAAAAGGCGTCCTCACCGACGAGGAGCTGGCAGCGGAGAAGGCCCGGGTGCTTGGCGAGAGCTCAGACGGCTGAGGCGCAAGAAGGAAGCCCGCCTCCGGAATCGAACCGGAAACCTCCGCTTTACAAGAGCGGTGCTCTACCAGTTGAGCTAGGCGGGCAGCTGTCGAATATAGAACGGATGGAGGAGTCCGGCACCGGCGGCGAAGCGCTGTTCCGCTTCTTGGATCCAAGCGAGGGCGCGGTCTTGACTGAGGCGATCCGGGTCGCCTACGGGGAGAGCTATGACGTGCGCTGGGTCTACGACTCAGCGGAGGTCTCGGCGCGGCTGGCGGCGGGGACCTACGTCTCGTGCGTCGCCGAGACAGCGGCCGGAGAGCTGCTCTGCCACGAGGGGCTGAGCCTGGCGGCGCCGGGCGACGCGGTCGGGCACGCGGGGCAGGCGGTGACGATACCTGCGGCCCGCGGGCAACACCTGTTCACCCGCACCAAGCGCTTCCTGATGGACTGGGGAAGGGAACGGGGAATGGCCGGCATGTTCGGCGAGGCGACGGCGGCGCACCCCTACAGCCAGCGGGCGAACATCGAGCTGGGCGCCCATGAGACCGGCTTCCTGCTGGGATGGATCCCCGCCTCGGTGAGCAACGACGCAGCTGGAGAGGGCCGGCGTGGGCGCCAGTCGGCGGCGCTCTTCTACACCAAGCTGAACGACGGGCACGAGCGGCCCGTCTTCGCGCCGGAGCGCCATCGCGAGATCGTCGGGCAGACGCTGGAGCTGTGCGAGCTGCGCGGCACGCTTGCGGATCCACCCGGGGACTTTGAGCTGGACCCGCGCACGGAGCTCCACGTCGCGATCGAGGCCGATCACAACCTGGCGCTGATCCACGTCGCGGTGCCGGGCGCCAACCTCGAGCAGGCCGTCGCGGCCGAGCGCCACCACCTCTTCCACCGTGCCGGCCTCGACGCCGTCTACGTCGACCTGCCGCTGGAGACGCCGGCCACCGCGCTGGTCGCCGACCACCTCGAGCGACTCGGCGTCTCCTATTCGGGCATCTTCCCCAACAGCCGCTGCGACGGGGACGTGCTGCGCATGCAGTCGCTGCATCGAGTCCGGGTCGAGGCCGAGGACGTCTCCGTCGCCTCCGACCACGGCCGCGAGCTTCTCGCCTACGTGCTCGCCGACCTGCGCTGATGTCATATTCCGCCGCGATGAGATCGTCGCGGAGCGCCCGGATCGCACTCTGGCTGCTCTGCCTCGCGGCGGCGTCGATCGGCCTCCTAGCCGCGATCGCACCCCACACCTTCTACTCGGACTTCCCCTTCTTCTCCCACTGGGTGGACCTACTGCCGCCCTACAACCAGCACCTGACCACGGACGTCGGCGGTCTCTACCTGGGCTTCGCCGTCCTCTTCGCCTGGGCGGCGGTGACGCTGCAGCCGGCGCTCGCGCGAGCGTCTTGCTGCGCCTGGCTGCTCACCGAGACGCTCCACTTCGCCTTTCACGCGACCCACCTCGACGGCTTCGCCACCGCCGACGGAATCGAGCAGATGGTCTCCCTCGCCTTGCTGCTGGCGCCGGCGGTCGTCGCGGTATGGGCGGCTGGCGAACCGGCTTCCGAGCGAGCCTAGAGCGGAATCTCGCGAGAAGTGAGGTGGGCGCCGACCTTGCGCTTGACCCGCTGCAGGGCGTTGTCGACCGTCTTCGTGTCGCACTCGAGCCGCTCGGCAGTGGCC
Source organism: uncultured Solirubrobacterales bacterium (assembly GCA_963712595.1). GTDB lineage: Bacteria > Actinomycetota > Thermoleophilia > Solirubrobacterales > 70-9 > VRUE01. The sequence goes on along the minus strand of CAVQIM010000004.1, from coordinate 177,207 downwards.
TCGTAGGAGTGGCCGTCGAGATAGAGCGAGAGCACGCTGCTCTCCAGCTCGGAGAGCACCCCCGAGACACCCGAGAGGCACGAGACGAGGCTCTCCAGCTCTTCGGAGGCGATCACCTGGTTGACCGGGTCATGGACGGTGGGACCGGGCAGGATCTCGTCGAGCGTCGTGTCGGAGTCGCCGGCGGCCGCAGGGGTCTGGCTGAAGGAGACGTACTGGTTGAGCGGGGTGTGCTTGTTGCGCGTCGCCGTCTTCACCGCGGTGATGATCTGGCGGGTGATGCAGAGCTCGGCGAAGTTGCGGAAGCTCGACTCGCGGTCGGTGCGGTAGTCGCGAATCGCCTTGTAGAGGCCGAGCAGACCTTCCTGGATCAGATCGTCGGCCTCGCCTCCGAGGAGGAAGTACGAGGACGCCTTGAGCCGCACGAAGCCGCGGTAGCGGCGGACGATCGCGTCGTAGGCGTCGGTTCGACCATCCTTTGCGAGAGCGACCAGATAATGGTCATCAAGCTCAGGTTGAGAGTTAGCGTCGGCCGGCCGGAGCGAGCCGTTGAGGCGGCCTGAGGGGAGCTGCATTTCCTGGGTAGGCAAAGATAGAGCCACAGATCCTTCTCCTTAACGAAGGGTCGTGGCGCCTTACCTCCCCTGGTGGCGCCCTTATGGACTGGGTCGATCTCAGACTCAAGCTGAGGTTCACCCTTATTGGCGCGGTAGTTTACGGCTGCGCGGTGTTCTGTCAACCCCTGGGGGAAATTTCTGCAATCGCCGTTGCAGGTGGTAGCCGGGATGCGAGGCGGTCGGGAGTGCCGCGGGGGTGCCTAAGCCCCGCCGAAGGCGGGGCTGAAGCGGTGCCGCTTCGCGGCAAGAATCACTCCGCGGTGCCAGGGGGAGGGGCCCCCGCGGCACTCCCGACCGCCTCTTGGCGCTGACGGACCGCCTCGAAGAGAAGAGCAGTCGCGGCGGCAGAAACGTTTAGGGAAGCTGTTCGACCCTGTTGCGGAAGGGCGATCTGGGCGTCGCAGGCGGCTGAGACGCGGGGGCGGAGGCCTTTTCCCTCGCCCCCAAGGACCAAGATCGTTGGGCCGGTGAGGTCGACGTCCCAGGGGGCCTGGCTCGCCTCGGCGTCGGCGCCCCAGATCCAGAAGTTGGATTGCTTGGCCTCGGCGAGCCAGTCGGCGAGGTTGCGGACCCGGGCTATGAGGAGGTGCTCGACCGCGCCCGCGGAGGTCTTGCAGACGACAGGCGTGACCTCGGCGGAGCGGCGCTCGGGGATGACGACGCCGGCCGCCCCGGCAACCTCGGCCGAGCGGCAGACGGCGCCGAGGTTGCGCGGATCCTGGACCTGGTCCAGGGCGACGATCAGGGCATTCTCGGCTCGCAGCAGCTGATTGGGGTCCGCGTAGGGAAAGGGATCGACCTCGGCGACGACGCCCTGGTGGTCCGGGGAGCCGCAAAGACGCTCCAACTCCCCAGCCGGCGTCTCGGGCGCCCGCCACACGCGGTGGACCCGCCGCCTCCCCCGCTCCGCCTCGGCAACCGGCTGCTTGCCGTAGATGAGCTGCGACGCATCCGACTTTGACCCACCCCTGGTGTGGTCAATATCGGATGCGCGATTCGAGGACACCTCTAGCCCCTCGGCACGAGCTTCGCGCCCTCCGCGGAGTCCCTTACCTGCCAGCCGAGCTTCGCAAGCCTGTCGCGAATCTCATCGGCCCGGGCAAAGTCCTTCGCCGCCCGCGCCTCCTGCCGTTCCTCCAACAGCTTCTCTGCCTCGTCGTCGGCCTCAGCTCCCTGATCCGGCTGGGTAAGGGAGCTGAGGCCGACGAGCGCCAGCATCTCCGCCAGAACCGGAACAGCCTCGCGCGCGGATATCTCACCACGGTTCGCTTCCCCCGCAAGCTCGAACACCTCGGCCATCGCTCTGGGGGTGTTGAAGTCGTCTGCCAGCGCATCCTTGAAAGCCGCTAGGCGGGGAGGCTCGGGGGAGGGTCTGGCGGAGCCTCCCCGCTGTTGCTCCGCCAGACCCTCCCCCGAGCCTCCCTCAACCGAGTGCTCCCTGAAGAAGTTCCGCAACCGCTCGACCTGCGCCACGGCCTGCCGCATCTGCTCTGGCCCAAAAGCAAGCGGCTGGCGGTAGTGCCCGGAGATCAGGTAGGCGACCACCGCCTCGCGCCCGTAGCGATCGAGCGCCTCGGAGAGCTGAAAGATGTTGCCCTCGGACTTCGACATCTTCTCGGCGTCGGTCTCCACCATGCCGTTGTGCATCCAGATGCGGGCGAACGGGCGCCCCGCCCCCTCCGACTGCGCGATCTCGTTCTCGTGGTGCGGAAAGACCAGGTCCGAACCGCCGCCGTGGATCGCGAACGACGGGCCCAGCTCGGCCTCCGCCATCGCCGAGCACTCGATGTGCCATCCCGGCCGGCCCTTTCCCCAGGGGGAATCCCAGGACGTGTCCTCGCCGGCCTTGTGCGCCTTCCACAGGGCGAAATCCAGGGCGTCCTCCTTGAGCGAGGCCGAGCCCGCCTCCTCGCCTTGATCCATGTCCTCGGTGCGGCGGTTGGAGAGCTTGCCGTAGCCCTCGAAGCTGCGCACGCGGAAGTAGACGTCGCCACCCGACTCATAGGCGTGACCGGCCTCGACCAAATCGGCAATCAGTTCGACGATTCCCTCGATCGTCTCGGTCGCCAGTGGCTCCGCATCGGGCCGGCCGAGGCCCAGCCGCTCGGTGTCCTCGAAGTAGGCCCGGGTCATCCGCTCGGCAAATGCTCCGGACTCCTCCCCCGCTTCCCCCGCCGCCGCGTAGATCTTGTCGTTGATGTCGGTGACGTTGACAACGAGCTTCGGCCGGTACCCCTCTGACCTGAGGAACCGCGCCAGCAGCGAGAAGACGACGAACGGCCGCGCATTGCCGATGTGGATGCGGCTGTAGACCGTGGGCCCGCAGGCGTAGACCCCGACCTCCTCGCCGGGATCGAGCGTCACGAGCTCGCCGCGCAGCGTGTCTCTGATCCGCACCTCTCGCATGGGAGCGGATGCTAGAGGGGCTTAAAAAGTTCGGTAACCGGGGCCGCCCGAGGCGGCGGTCTGCCGCTGGGCCCAGGGGGGGGCGGTGTCCTCTGCCGCGGCAAGGGCCTCGCGGCGGGCTCGCTTGGTGCTCGCCGTGATCTCCTCCTCGGCGGCGCGTCGCACCCGCTCCTCACGCTGCTCGGCCTGCTGGCGAATGCGGTCGGACTCGGCCTTTAGCTTCTCCTCGGCGCGCGCCCTTGCGGACTCGGCCGCCTCGCCCTCGACCTTCTCGACCAGCTTGCGAACGCGCTCCTCGGCCTCGCGGCGCACGTCCTCGGTGCCCTGCATCACGCGCTCCTCGATCTCCGCCTCGAGCCTCACCGCAAGCTCATGCGCCTCCGCCGCGGCGGCCTCGGCTTCGGCCGCGCGCTGCTCGGCGGCGGCGACCCGCTGGTCCGCTTCGAGCTTGGCCTGCTTCAAAGCCTCCCCGTGGCGCCGCTCGGCCTCCCGCTCGGCGAGCTCGATCGCCCTGGCCGACGTCCGCTCCGCATCGGATCGAGTCGACTGCATCTCGGTGGCAAGGGCCTCGCGGTCCGCCTGCGCTCGCTCCTGCTGCAGCTCGAAGGCCTTCTCCGCCCTGTCCCGGGCCGCCTCGGCCCGCTTCGCGCGGCTCTCGGCCTGCTTGCGCCCACTGCGCTCGGCGGCGATGCGCTCGCGGCCCTCCTCGCCGATCTTGCGCAGCGTCGCCATCGCCCGCTCCTTGATCTCGGCGTGGGCCCGGTCCGCCCTCGCTTCGGCGCGGCCGACACGCTCCTCGCTGATCCGCACCCACTCGAGCGCCTGCTTGGCGGTCTCGTGCAGCTCTTCCGTTGCCGCCCCCACCGCTCTCAAATGCACCGCAGGCTCGCCCATGGAACGGCAACCTACTATCCGTGTCGGCGGGGCAGCCACCCCTCATCTCCCGGGAAAGCCGCAATTAGGGAAGATTGTCCGCGCAAGAGCGATCCCGGTAGGGATGGAGCGTCTTGTACTTTTTTCGGGCTCAGCTCCGGGCGCCAGCCCTCCCGGCGACTTCGAAAAAAGTTAAGCGGAACCCCTGCCGGGACTGGCTCTCAGACCGACTTCTCCGCCTCGCGCGCGTGCAGCTCTCGCTTGAGGATCTTGCCGGTGGCGTTGCGGGGCAGCTCGTCCACGAATTCGATCTCGCGGGGCGCCTTGTAGGAAGCGAGGTTGGCCTTGATGTGCTCCCTCAGCTCCCCCTCTGAGACCTCGGCCTCGGAAGCGGCGACGACGAAGGCCTTGAGCCGCTGCCCGAACTCCTCGTCCTCGACGCCGATCACGGCCACCTCGACCACGGCGCCGTGGTCGGCGAGCAGGTCCTCTACCTCGCGAGGGAAGACGTTCTCGCCGCCGGAGACGATCATCTCGTCGTCGCGGCCGTCGATGAAGAGGCGTCCGTCGGGATCGAGGTGGCCGACGTCGCCGCTGGAGAGCAGGCCGTCGATCACCTCCTTGCCGCCGCCTCCGGTGTAGCCCTCGAAGGACATCTCGTTGCCGACGAAGATGCGGCCCACCTCTCCCCTTGGCACCTCCCGACCGGCATCGTCGTAGAGCTTGACGACGGTCCCCCGGGGCGGCCGGCCGGCGGTGCCGGGCGCGGCACGCAGGTCCTCGGGGGTGGCGACGGTCGCGTAGGCGACCTCGGTCGAGCCGTAGAGGTTGTAGACGGTGTCGCCGAAGCGGTCCATCCACGCAGTCGCCAGCTCCCCCGGCAGGGCCGAGCCCGAAGCGGACGTGATCCTCAGCGAGGAGAGGTCGTAGGCCGCCAGCGTCTCTCCAGGAAGGCGCAGGATGCGCTGCAGCATCACCGGGACGACAGCCAGAACCTGGGCACGGTGGTCCTGGACGGCGCGCAGCGTCTCCTCCTCGTCGAAGCGTCGGCGCAGGACCATCGTCGAGGCCGTCGGCAGGCTCATCACGAAGTGAAAGAAGCCCCAGGAGTGAAAGAGCGGCGCCGCGACCACCATCGTCTCGCGCGCCCGGTAGGGAATCTTGTCGATCAGAGCAGCCATCGCCATCAGGCCGTCGGGGCTGGATCGCTGGGCGCCCTTCGGCGTTCCGGTCGTGCCCGAGGTGAGGATCACGAAGCGCGGCTTGTCCGGGGGCGGCTTCAGGTTGGAGTCGTCGCTGGCGGCGATCAGCGAGTCGAGCGTCTGGCCGTCCGGCTCTCCCTCGTGCCAGCCGATCACCCGTGCCACGCTCTCGTCGACCCCGTCGAGGAGTCCGGCGAACTCCTCGTCGTAGACGAGCGCCTTCGGCTCCTCGCGCCGCATCACCTCGACCAGCTGCGGGCCGGCGAACATCGTGTTGAGGTAGAGCGCGCTGGCGCCGAGCTTGGCGGCGGCGAGGGTCGCCTCGATGAAGCCGCGGTGGTTGCGGCACATGATCCCGACACCGTCGCCATAGCCGATGCCCATCTCGGCGAAGGCATGGGCGAGCGCGTTGGAGCGTCGGTGCACCCGCTCGAAGCTGAGCGAGCCGCGTTCGTCGATCAGCATCGTCTCGTGCGGGTATTTGTGCGCCGCGGCGATCACGCCGGTCGCGGGCGACGCGCCCCAGCGCAGGAACGTGGTCGCGACCTTCGCTCCCTTGTCCGCGCGCACCAAGCCGACGATCCCGGCCTCGTGCAGCACCTTCGCCTCGAAGGCCGAGTCGGCGACAGACTGGCGGACGCTCGACGCTATCGACTTCAGCATTCCCATCGGAGCGGCGAAGGTTATTCGCTATCGACCGAAGCCACGGCTATGCAGGCGATTCCCTCGCCCCGGCCAATCCATCCCATGCCCTCGTTGGTCGTCCCCTTGACGCTGACCCGGGCCGAGGTCACCTCGGCGAGAACCCGCTCCATCTCCGCCCGCAGGGGGGCGATTCGCGGCTCCTCGCAGATCAAGGTCGCGTCGACGTTGACGATCCGGCCGGAGACGGTGCCGACCACCGTGCGCAGCAGATCGATCGAGTCCGCGTCGCGCCAGCGATCCTCGTCGTCGGGAAAGAGGGTGCCAATGTCTCCCATCCCTGCAGCACCGAGCAGCGCGTCGATCACAGCGTGGGTGAGCACGTCGGCGTCGGAGTGGCCGGCGAGACCGCGCGGGTGCTCGACCTCGACCCCGCCCAGCACGAGGCGGCGACCCTCGGCAAAGCGGTGGCTGTCGTAGCCGATGCCGACGCTCATCGACTCAATCCTCCCGCACCGGGGCCGAAAGCGGCTCCAGTCGCCGACCGCGGCGCTCGAAAACGCAGATCTCCTCGATGCCGAGGTCGCCGAGGAAGTCGAGTGCCGTCTCGTAGCCGAAGCCGACCTGCTCTGGCAGGTGGGCGTCGGAGGAGAGCGCGAAGGATGCCCCCGCCTCGACGCACATCTCGGCGAAGCCGCGAGCCGGGTATATCTCGCCAACCGGCTTGCGCAGGCCCGCGGTCGAGACCTCGACCGCGATGCCGCTCTCGGCGATCGCCTCGACCGCTGGCTCGTAGAAGAAACGCGGGTCGCGCTCGGGCATCGGACGGGCGCTGCCCCAGACCTTGACCAGATCGGGGTGGGCGAGGATGTCGAAGAGGCCGGAGCGGGCGCACTCGGCGAGGGCCTCGAAGTAGCGGCGCCAGACCTCGTCCGCATCGCCACGACCCTCCCAGACGTCCCAACCAGGGTGGTCGACGGCGGTCTCGCCGAGGAAATGGACCGAGCCGACCACGTAGTCGAAGTCGCGCGCCTCGAGCAGGGCGGCGGTGCGGTCTTCCGCCGCGGGGACGAAATCGCACTCGATGCCCAGCCGCAGCGAGGTGCGGCGGACGAACTCGCAGTAAGCGTCGAGGTCGTCGCGCGCCTGTTCCTCCCAGAAGGGATGCCGCCAGAGGGCCAGGGACTGGGTGAAGCGGTAGACATGCTCGGAGACTCCGAGCTCGGCGATCCCGGCCGCCTCGGCGGCGGCGAGGTAGCGGTCGGCGTTCTCGACCGTGAAGAAGCGCTCGGGCGGGGTATCGGGCTCGTCCGGGCGCAGGTGGAGGTGGTAGTCGGTGAGCATGGAGAGGCGAGACTAGGCGACCCGGGCCGCGGATACGCTGAAGCGAATGGTGCACCTGCGCATCGTCGTCCCCGCTGATCGCTCCGAGAAGGTCTGCGACCTGCTCGAAGCGGCGCCGTCGGCCTCCAACCTCGTCTTCCTCGCCGGGGCCGCGCGCCAGCCGCCCGGGGACGTGGTCCTCTGCGACATCGCCCGCGAGGAAGCCAGCGTCCTGATCGAGGACCTGAAGGAGCTTGGGATCGCGAGGGACGGCTCGATCGCCCTCGAGCAGATCGATTCCCAGATCTCCGACGCGGCGAGGCGGGCCGAGCGGGCCGCGCGCGGGATGCCGTCGGACGCGGTCGTCTGGGAGGAGGTCGAGGCCCGTACCTCCGAGAGCACCGAGCTGGGCGGCAACTTCCTCGTCTTCATGATGCTCGCCTGCCTGATCGCCTCGGTCGGGATCTTCACCGGCTCGCCGATCCTGATCGTCGGCGCGATGGTCGTCGGGCCCGAGTTCGGGCCCCTCGCGGGCCTCTGCGTCGCCCTGGTCGAGCGCCGGCGCAGCGTCGGCCTGCGCTCGCTCGCCGCCCTCGCCGTCGGCTTTCCCGTCGGCATCACCGCCGCCTTCCTCTTCACCCTGGTCTGCGTGGCGACGGGACTCGTCGACGCCGGCTTCAAGAGCACCGAGAACCCACTCACGCAGTTCATCGCCGAGCCGGACACGTTCTCGTTCATCGTCGCCGCCTTCGCCGGGGCGGCCGGGGTCCTCTCGCTCACCTCGGCAAAGTCCGGGGCCCTAGTCGGGGTGCTGATCTCGGTCACGACGATCCCGGCGGCGGCCAACGTCGGCGTCGCCGCGGCCCTCGGCAACTGGGATGACTGGGTGGGGGCAATGACCCAGCTCACCGTCAACCTGAGCGCGATCGTGATCGCCGGCGTCGCCATGCTCTACGTCGAGCGCGTGCTCTTCGAGCGCAGGCGCCGCCGGCATCTCGCCGACGGGACCAGGGCGGCTGCCGGCCTGCCGAGCGATCCGCAGCGTGGTGGACCGCGTCCGTGATGCGCCAGCTCGCAGTCATGCTGGGCGCCTTCGCCGGGGGGACCGCACTCGCCGCCGCCCTCGGTGCCATCAGCTTCGGCGTCGCCCTCGGAGTGGGCCAGCTCTGCTTCGCGGCTGCCCTCGCCTGGGCGCTACTGCGCTGAGCGCTCGGCGAGCAAGAGCTCGGCCAGCTTCAGGTCGAGCGGCGTCGTCACCTTCAGGTTCCCGGCGCTCGAGGGGTGGATCAGCACCCTCCCCCCCGCAGCCTCGATCAGCATCGCCTCATCCGTGGCGGTCGCCTGCCCCAGGTCGCTCGGGAGGGCCCGGCGCAGGGCTTCCACTCGGAAGACCTGCGGAGTTTGCGCCGCCCAGAGCCGCGACCGATCGAGCGTCGTATCGATCGCCCCGGCGACGACCTGCTTGATCGTGTCGGTGAGCGGAACCGCGGCGATCGCGCCATCGGCTTCGGGATCGTCGAGCAGAGCCGAGACCACGTCCTCGATCAGCTCCGGCGTCACCAGCGGACGGGCGGCGTCATGGATCGCGACCAGCTCAGTGCCGACCGCCTGCAGCGCATTCGAGACCGATTGGGCGCGGGTGGCCCCGCCGTCGACCACGCCGAGATCGTGACCGGCAAGGTCATGGACGTGCCCGGGTGGACAGGCGACGACGATCGACCGCACCGAAGGGGCGGCGCGGCACGCCGCGATCGACCACTCGACCATCGGCCTCCCGGCCAGCGGCACGAAGGCCTTCGGGCCGCCGGCTCCGAGCCTCTCCCCGGAGCCGGCGGCCGCGATGACCGCGGTGACGGACGCTGCGGAGCTACGCCGTGGCGGCGAAGCGCTCCTCCAGCAGCCCGTCGAGGTATTCCTCCGCGCCTTCCTCGTCCTTGTCGAGCGCGTACATGAACTCCGAGGCGAGGATCTTCTTCGCCCGCGTGTACATCTGCTTCTCGCCGGTGGAAAGGCCCTTTTCCATCTCGCGAATCGCCAGGTTGCGGACGACCTCGGCCAGCTCGAACACGTCGCCGGTCTTGATCTTCTCGCGGTTGTACTTGAAGCGCCGGTTCCAGTTCTTCGGCATCTCCGACACGTCATCGGTGAGGACGTTGGTCACCTTCTTGATTTCCACCTCGTCGATCACCCGTCGCAGGCCGGCGACGCCCGCGTTCTCACAAGGAACCATCACCGTGAGTTCGTTGTGGAGGATCTTGATCGTCAGGTACTCCCGCTCCTCCCCCATCAACTCCCGGGACTCCTTCTTCAGCACGAGGCCCGCACCGTGGTGGGGGTAGACGACCTTGTCCCCCTCTTCGAAGTCGCAGACGTAGGGGACGTCCGCTTCGAAGTCCACCTCCATGGCCTCCTCTACTAGCTCAGAAATCGGGTGCTCCTTTCTCTCGTGCCGACGGCGCCAATCGCCGTCAGCTCTGTAGGTACCGGTCAACCAGATCGACCTCCTGGAGCCTGCGCAGGCCCTCGCGGATGTCCTTGGCCCTCGTCGAGCCAACACCGTCTACGGCCTCGAGGTTGGCGTCGGAGGCAGCGAGTACCTCCTCCAGCCCACCCAGCTCATGGATGATCTTCTGGACGACAAGCTTGGGGATGCGCGGCACGCGGCCGAGCACGCGGTAGCCGCGGGGGGCGACCGGGAAGTCGAGCGTGTTGAGCTTGCGGTCGTAGCCGAGCAGCTCGGCGAGGCGACCGAAGTCGAGCACGTCCTGGTGCGGCAATCGCGCCAGCGACTGCACCACGGTGGCCAGGTTCCCCTCGGAGTCTTCGACGCTGTAGTCGCGGATCAGCGCGGTCTTGTCGGCGGCGACGCCGACCATCGTCTCCTCCAGCTGCATCTCGATCAGGCGCCCCTCGGTGCCGAGCTCGACGATGTAGCGCTCGACCTCGACGGCCATCCGGGTGACGAGCTCGGCGCGCTGCAGGACGGCGAGCGCGTCGTAGAGGACGCCGCCGCCCTCGAACTCGAGCACGGTGAGGCGGTTGGAGACCTGGTCGAGCCGGGCGCGGTACTTGTCCAGCGTCGCCAGCCCCTGGTTCGCCTTCGCCAGCACGGCGGGGATGTCCTGGAGGATGTACTTCGTCCCCTCGACGTAGAGGGAGACGACGTCGCGCCGCTGGGAGATCGCGATCACCAGAGCCTCGGTCTGTTTGGAGACGCGCTCGGCGGTGCGGTGGCGGGTGCCGGTCTCGGCCGAGAGGATGGTCGGGTCGGGCATCAGCTGCACGTTGGCCCAGGCGATCTTGGTCGCCTCGGCGTTGAGCACGATCGCCCCGTCCATCTTCGCCACCTGGTAGAGCATCGCCGGCGTGTAGTCGATGTCGAGCTTGATCCCGCCCGAGAGAAGGTGCGAGATGTCCCCCGGATCGCCGACGACGATCAGGCCGCCGGTGCGCGAGTGGACGATGTTGTCGAGGCCCTCGCGCAGGGCACCGCCCGGCGCGACGACGTCGAGAGCCCTCAAGAGCCGGGGATCTTGACGTTCCGACAGCTCGTGAAGCTCATCCCCAGGCAGCGCTGACATCGCTGTCTAGGATGGCAAAAACCGCTTTGGAATGCGGTGTGGGAAATCCATAGTGGACAGGTCGGGTTAGACGTTGTCAAGGAAACCCGTCACCCAACCGCCGCAATTCCCGACTTCGACCCTACCCGAGTGCGATCAAAGGTGGAAGCGGCGGTGGTGAACGTGGTGTTGGAGAGTCTCCGGATGCGGTTCGCCAGCCACCGACGGGTCGGGCCCAGGACGCTCTGGATCGCGCACGAAGGCCCAGGTGAGGGCCGTGCCGCCGGCGCAGAGGACGACCGCGACCCAGGTCGAGCCCGCGACCGAGCTGGCAAAGGAGTCGCCGCCGGCCTGCAGCGCGTGGAACGCGGCCCCGGTCGCGGCCAGCGCCAGCGAGCCGGCGACGATCCTGTCCATCGCCAGCACCCCGGAGGCGATCCCGACCTTCTCCGCCGGCATCGCCGCCATCGCCGCGGTCGACATCGGCGCGTAGACGAGACCGATCGCGATCCCGAAGAGCAGATAGCCGAGAAGCAGCAGCGCGTAGGCGCTGTCGGCGCCGATCTGGGTGAGCACGACCAGGCCCGCGGTGCCGAAGAGCATCCCGGCCGTCATCAGCGCACGAGCGCCGAAGCGACCGATCAGGCGGCCGGAGAAGGGCGAGATGAAGACCATCGGCACCGTCACCGGCAGGATCAGCAACCCGCTGAGGATCGCCGAGTGGCCCCGCACGTCCTGCAGGTATTGCGGCTGGAAGAACATCACCGCCCAGTAAGAGCCGACGACGGCGAAGGCAGCAGCGCTGGCACCGAAGTAGGGCCCGTTGCGGAAAAGCGCGAATTCGACGATCGGCTCGCGCACCCGCCGCTCGATCGAGGCGAAAGCAGCCAGCCCAAGAACGCCGAGAACGGCCAGCCCGGCCGTGACGCTCGCGGGCCAGGCGCGCGACTGGACCATCGCCAGCACCACGGCGCCGAGACCGACGGTCAGGGCAAGCAGCCCCGGCAGATCGACGTGCCTGCCCGCGCCCGGGTCCGTCGACTCCGGCGCTGCCGCGGAGATGATCGCCAGCCCGACGACGACCACGGGTAGGTTGATCCAGAAGATCATGCGCCAGTCGAGTGCGATCAGCGCCCCGCCAACGACCGGCCCGATCGCCAAAGCGACGGCGGAGACCGCCGCCCAGATGCCCAGCGCTCGGGGCTGCTCGTCGGCCGGAAAGGCATTGCAAACGATCGCCAGCGAGAGCGAGAGCATCGGCGCCGCGCCGACACCCTGCAGGACCCGGCCACCTATCAGCATCTCGGCCCCCTGGGCGGCCCCCGAGAGGATCGAGCCAGCGCCGAAGAGCACCATGCCGATGACGAAAACCCGCTTCCGCCCAAACATGTCGCCGAGCCTGCCCGCGGTGACGACGAGCACCGCGATCGTCAGCAGGTAGCCGTTCATCATCCACTGCAGCTCCGCCGCGCTGGCGCCTAGATCGGCACGGATCGACGAGAGGGCGAGCGCGACGACGGTCGAGTCGAGCATCAGGATGAAGAGACCCGAGCAGGCTCCGATCAGGGTCCACCACCTGCGGTTCTGCGCGTTGATCATCTACTTCCCGACGCTATCGGTGACGGCGGAGGCGTCGAGGGGCCCTCCTCTGGAGGCTTGGAATCCACAAACCGAATCGCCAGCGACGATCTGCTGCGCAACGGCCTCCGGAGGAGGGCCCCTCGACGCCTCTGAGGCAGACGCCGCTAGCTGGAAGCGACGAGATCGCGGGCGGGGTCGATGCCCCAGCGGGTGCCTACGGCGGCGAGATCGTCGTTGAGCTGCCAGCGGTCGGGGCGTTCTTCGCCCTCGTGCTGGGGGTTGGCTCCCTTGAGGGTCATGCAGCCTGTGTTGTCGCCGATTGCGCGGATCTCGGCTACGTCGGCGTCGGTGAGCTGGTTCTCGACCGGGAGGGATGCCAGCTCCAAGCGCTTGTCCTCGATCGACCGCGCCTGCGGTCCGGCCTCCTGGATCAGGGTCGGCACGACGCACTCGACCGCGGGGTGAGCGAGGTTCCACTGGCAGGCGAGGTGCATCGACGAAAGGCCGGTCCGCTCACGGATCGGCGCCGTCCGGTCGAGCTTCTCGAGACCCGCCTCGATCCAGCCCTGCGGGCGGAAAGCGCGGTGGTCGCCCTGGGGCAGCTCCATCCCCGGCTCCAGGTCGCCCCAGAAGAGGCCGCCGTAGTCGACGACACGCGTGATCAGCTTGACGCCGTGGCGCTCCGCGGCCGCGAGGCAAAGCTCGCCGGGCCAGGGCTCAAAAGGGTTGAGGATGATCATCGCCCAGTCGATCCGCTCGCCGAAGCGCTCCAGGCAGGCGATCAGGTCGAGGGTGAAGCCGTTGGCGGGTCCAGGGGCGACGCCGATCTGCGCGGTCAGCCCCTGCTCGCGCAGCGCCGCCATCCCGTCCCAGACGGCCTCGCTGGAATAGCCGATGCGGTCTGGGTTGTGCAGCAGCAGCAGGTCGAAGCGCTCGGCGCCGAGCCGCTCGAGGCTGCGCTCAGCCGCCATCTGCAGGTAGCTCGCGTACTCGCCCTCGCCCCGCAGGCGCGTGTCGGTGAAGCGGGGGAAACCGCGCGGGCCGTCGCGCTCACCCTCGTAGAAGTCGTGGCCGACGGCCCCGACCAACGAATAGGAGCTGCGAGGCACCCCCTCCAGGGCTCGGCCGAGCAGCGCGTCGGCCTCGCCCTGGCCGTAGGTGTCGGCGGTGAGGACGGTGTCGATGCCGCCCCCCGGGCGCAGCAGCCCCGCCAGCCGCTCCTCGTCGATCGTCTCGCCGAAGCGCAGGAAGCGCCCGCCGCTCCAGGTCCCGATCGCGGTCCGGCCAGGCTCGCGCACGTTCGTCGGGCTCAGGCTTCGGCGTCGCCGGCGGGCTGCTCGCCGTCGCCATCCGGCTCGTGCTCGCCACTGTCCTCGCCGGCGTCCTGCTTGGCGCCAACGCCAACCTTCTCGGGCTCGGGCTTGGACTTCTTCGGCCGCGCCGGCTTCTTCGGCTTGACGATCGTCAGGCTGAGCGGGCGGTCCTCCTCGTCTCCCGAGGGATCGCGCTTGACCATCACGGTCGAACCGGGGGTCATCTGGCCCTGGCGCAGGACTTCGTCGGCGAGCGGGTCCTCGATGTAGCGCTGGATCGCGCGGCGCAGCGGCCGGGCGCCCATCGAAGGGTCCCAGCCCTTCTCGACCAGGAGATCCTTGGCCTCGTCGGTCAGCTCCAGTTGCAGCTCGTGCTCGGCGACCTGGACGCGGACCCGGTTGATCATCAGGTCGATGATCTCCTTCACCTCTTCCTTGGCCAGCTTGTGGAAGACGATCACCTCGTCGATCCGGTTGAGGAACTCGGGCCGGAAGACTTTCTTCAGGTCGCTCATGATCCGGTTCTTCATGTCGTCGTAGGACATGCCGGTCTCATCGGCGACGGTGAAGCCGATCGAGGTGTTCTTGGCGATCTCCGAGGCGCCGATGTTCGAGGTCATGATCACGATCGCGTTGCGGAAGTCGACCGTGCGCCCCTGGGCGTCCGTCAGGCGCCCGTCCTCGAGGATCTGCAGCAGGATGTTGAAGACGTCCGGGTGGGCCTTCTCGATCTCGTCGAGCAGCAGCACGCTGTAGGGCTTGCGCCGCACGGCCTCGGTCAGCTGGCCGCCCTCGTCGTAGCCGATGTACCCAGGCGGCGAGCCGACCAGGCGGCTGACCGCGTGCTTCTCCATGTACTCGGACATGTCGATGCGGATCATCGACTCCTCGTCGCCGAAGAGGAACTCGGCCAGCGTCCGGGCGAGCTCGGTCTTGCCTACCCCGGAGGGGCCGAGGAAGATGAATGAGCCAGACGGGCGCTTGGGATCCTTGATCCCGGCGCGCGAGCGGCGGATCGCCTTGGAGACGGCGGTGATCGCGACCTCCTGGCCGATCACCCGCTTGTGCAGCTCCTCCTCCATCCGGATCAGCTTCTTGGTCTCGGCCTCGGTCAGTTTGAAGACCGGGATCCCGGTCCACATCGAGACGATGTCGGCGATCTCCTCTTCGCCCACGTCGGGCCGCTCGCCGTTCTCGCCCTCCGCCCACTCGTCCTCGAGCTGGCGCTTGCGGGTGGTCAGCTGGCGCTCGGTGTCGCGCAGGTTCGCTGCCTTCTCGAACTCCTGCGCTTCGATCGCGGCCTCCTTGTCGCGCCGCGTGGTCTCGATTTCCTCCTCGAGGTCGCGGTAAACCGGCGGTGCGCTCATCGACTTGATCCGCATCCTCGATGCGGCCTCGTCGATCAGGTCGATCGCCTTGTCGGGCAGGAAGCGGTCGGAGATGTAGCGGTCGGCCAGCTCGGCGGCGGCGCCCAGCGCGTCATCGGTGATGTTGACGCGGTGGTGCTGCTCGTAGCGCTCGCGCAGGCCTTCGAGGATCTTGACCGTGTCCTCTACCGAGGGCTGGTCCACCTTGATCTGGGCGAAGCGGCGCTCCAGCGCCGAGTCGCGCTCGAGGTACTTGCGGTACTCGTCGAGCGTCGTCGCGCCAATCGTCTGCAGCTCGCCGCGGGCGAGCGCCGGCTTCAGGATCGAGGCCGCGTCGATCGCGCCCTCGGCGGCGCCGGCGCCGACCAGGTTGTGGAGCTCGTCGATGAAGAGGATGATGTCGCCGCGCTGGGTGATCTCTTTCATCACCTTCTTGAGGCGCTCCTCGAACTCGCCGCGGTACTTCGAGCCAGCGACCAGAGCGGCTAGGTCGAGCGTGTAGATCTGCTTGTTCTTGAGCAGCTCGGGCACTTCGCCCTTGTTGATGCGAGCGGCGAGGCCCTCGACGACGGCGGTCTTGCCAACCCCGGGCTCTCCCAGCAGCACCGGGTTGTTCTTGGTCCGCCGGGAGAGGATCTGCATGATCCGCTCGATCTCCGTCTCGCGGCCGATCACGGGGTCGAGCTTGCCCTCCTCGGCGAGCTTGGTCAGGTTGCGGCCGAACTGGTCGAGCAACTTCGAGGACTTCTTGCCCTCGCCGGAGCCGCCCCCACCGGGGCCCCCGCCCTGGCGGCGGCCGCCGGGACCGGAGAGCATCCGGATCACCTCGTTGCGGATCTTGTCCGAGTCGGCGTCGAAATCGAGCAGGATGCGGGCGGCGACGCCCTCGTTCTCACGCACGAGGCCGAGCAGGATGTGCTCGGTGCCGATGTAGTTGTGGCCGAGCGAGAGCGCCTCGCGCAGGGCGAGCTCGAGAACCTTCTTGGCGCGCGGGGTGAACGGGATCTGGCCGGAGGTGACCTCCTCGCCCGAGCCGACGATGCGGACCACCTGCGAGCGCACCCGCTCGGTGGTGATGTCGAGCGACTCGAGCACGCGGGCGGCGAGCCCCTCCTCCTCGCGCAGCAGGCCCAGCAGGATGTGCTCTGTGCCGATGTAGTTGTGCTTCAGCGTGCGAGCCTCTTCCTGCGCTAGGACGACTACTTGTCTGGCTCGCTCTGTGAATCTCTCGAACAAAAGTCTCTCTATCTACTCAACTCAGATCGGCCGAGTAAGTATCGGAGGCACCCTTCGGTTATCGGGAGGTGCCCATGTGCCCTTTAAACGATACCGAGAGCGCCCAACCGGCCTCGGCCCCCAAAGATCCGCTCAGAGCGGCTTTTTGCCGGCTTTCCGGTGCGCCTTATGTGGTCATTGACCACATAAGGCGCACCGGAAGCGGTGGGTTCAGGAGCGCATGGCGGGGAAGAGGACCACCTCGCGGACGCTTCGCGCGCCGCTCAGCAGCATCACCAGGCGGTCGATCCCGATGCCCACGCCCCCGGTCGGCGGCATCCCCTGTTCGAGCGCGGCGACGAAATCCTCGTCGTAGGGCTGCGCCTCCTCGTCGCCGCGCTCGAGCTCCACGGCCTGCTGCTCGAAGCGGCGGCGCTGCTCGTCGGGGTCGTTCAGCTCGGTGAACCCGTTGGCGATCTCCATCCCGCCGGCGAACGCCTCGAAGCGCTCGACCAGACCCTCCTCGGAGCGGTGCGACTTGGCGAAGGGCGACAGCTCGACCGGGTAGTCGAGGACGAAGGTCGGCTGGATCAGCTCCGGCTCGACCGACTTGGAGAGCAGTCCGTCCACGAGCTTTCCCCAGCCCTCCTCGGCCTCGGCCTCCGTCCCCATTGCCGCAGCCAGCGCCTCCCTGGTCGGGTGCTCGGCGATGTCGATACCGGTGCGCTCGCGGATCGCCTCGCGCAGGGTCACCCGCTTCCAGGGCGGGGCAAAGTCGATCGTCACCTCGCCGCGGCTCACCTCGGTCGTGCCGAGCAACCGCTCGGCGACCTCGGCGACCATCGTCTCGACCCGCTGCGCGGTGGCCTCGTAGTCGGCGCAGGCCTCGTACCACTCGAGCATCGTGAACTCGGGGTTGTGCTTGTGGGAGACGCCCTCGTTGCGAAAGTCCTTGCCCAACTCGTAGACGCGGTCGATGCCGCCGACGACGAGGCGCTTGAGATAGAGCTCGGTGGCGATGCGCAGGTAGAGGTCGCGGCCGAGCGCGTTGTGGTGGGTGACGAAGGGACGGGCGAGAGCGCCGCCGTAGAGCGGCTGCAGGACCGGCGTCTCGACCTCGACGAAGCCGCGATCGTCGAGCCAGCGGCGAACCTCGCTGACGGCGCGCGCCCGCAGCCCGAAGAGGCGGCGGCTCTCCTCGTTGGCGATCAGGTCGAGCTCGCGGTGGCGGTAGCGGGTCTCGACGTCCTCGAGCCCGTGGAACTTGTCGGGCGGCGGTCGCAGGCTCTTGGCGAGCAGTCGCCAGTGGTCTATCGCCAGCGAGAGCTCGCCGCCGCGCCGCGTCGCCAGCGCCGTTCCCTCGACGCCGACGATGTCGCCGAGGTCGAGGTCGACCAGCACCCGGTAGGCCTCCTCGCCGAGCAGGTCCTCGCGAGCGTGCAGCTGGATCTGACCGCTGCCGTCGCGCAGGTCGAGGAAGCACGCCTTGCCGTGGCCTCGCCGCCCAACCAGCCGGCCAGCCACACGATGCCGCGACTCGGTCTCGACCCCGGGCGCCAGCCCCTCATGAGCCGCCCGCACCTCCCCGATCTCCTCGCGTTCGGCGAACTCCGGCGGAAACGGATCGATCCCCGCCTCCCGCAACCGCTCCAGCTTCTCCCTCCTGTCACGGAGGACATCTGAAAGTTCTGGCTGCTCCGCCTCGCTCATTGACGCGCGAGCCTATCGAGCACCAAGAGCCGATCCCGGTAGGGGTGGAACGTCTTGTACTTTTTCGCCGAGCGCAGCGGGCGCCAGCTCAACCCGTTCCACCGAAAAAGTTAAGTGGAACCCCTACCGGGATCGGCTCTACACCGTCTCGATCTTCGTAATCTTCAGTTTCTTCTTCGGGCCCCTGGGGACCTCGACGGTGACCACGTCGTTCCTCTTGTGCCCAATCAACGCTTTGCCGATCGGCGACTCGTTGGAGAGCTTGTGCTCCAGCGGGTCGGCCTCGGTCGAGCCGACGATCTGAAATTTCTGCGAGTCGCCGGTCTTCTGGTCCTTGACGTGGACGATCGAGCCGAACTTGACCTCGTCGGTGCCCAGGTCTTTCTCGTCGATGACGGTGGCGCGGCGGAGCCTCTCCTCGAGCTGGGCGATCCGCTGCTCGAGCAGGGCCTGCTCGTTCTTGGCGTCGTCGTACTCGGCGTTCTCGGAGATGTCGCCGAACTCGCGCGCCTCCTTGATCCGCTCGGCGACCTCGCGTCGCTTCACTGTGGAGAGATGATCTATCTCCTCCTTGAGCTTCTCAAGACCCTCAGGGGTGATTACGGACTGGCGACTCACTTGACCTGACCTCGCTTTGCGGATTGAGACGGCGGAAAAAGTGTCCTAGACCCAAAAACGCCCAGGTGCGGCGGCATTTGCATCACCACACCAGGGCCGGAAGTCGCGGGATTATAGCGAGGCCACTGGAGCGGCCAGATCGGCGATCAGACGACGAGCGCCAGGCAGGTCCGCGCGGCGCTGCAGCTCCTCCGCCAGCTCGGGAGAGGCCCCAAGCGGCTCGACGTACCAGGGGTAGAACTTGCGCATGTAGCGACCGGCGCGCTCGGTACCGAGATGCTCCTCGGCTCGATCGATCACCCAGAGCAGCTCGGCGACGACCTCGGCGCGCTTGGGCGGCTCCGTGCGGCGGCCGGTCAGCTCCTCGAAGACCCAGGGATTGCCGAGCGAGCCACGGGCCATCATCACCGCCGCCGCCCCCGACTCCTCGTAGGCGGCGCGCGCCGCTGCTGCGCTCTTCAGGCCGCCGGAGACGATCACGGGCACCTCCAACCGCTCCGCCAGCTCGCGGGTCAGCGCGTAGTCGGGGCTGCCCTTGTGGCCGGCGGTCGCGGCCCGCGGGTGGAAGGCGATCGCGGCGACGCCGGCCTCCTCGACCAGGCGCACGGCCAGCTCGAAGCCGCTGCGATCGCCGGCTTCGATCCCGGAGCGCAGCTTCACCGTCACCGGCAGGCCGCTGCCCTCGGCGGCGCCACGGGCCAGCGCCAGGGCGAGCTCGTGGTCGCGGAGCAGCTCGGCACCGGCGCCGGTTCGGCGGACCTTTCGCACTGGGCAGCCCATGTTGATGTCGATCAGATCGGCGCCGGCTTCGGCGGCGACCGCGGCGCCGGAGCGCATCACCTCGGCGTCGTGGCCGAAGAGCTGGATCGAGACCGGGTGCTCGTCGGGGTGGATCCGCATCAGCTCGCGCAGGGTGCGCTCGTTGCGGTGGTGCAGGCCGAAGCTCGAGACCATCTCGGAGACGGCTAGGCCGGCGTTGTAGCGCTTCGCCTGCAACCGCACGAACCAGTTGCCGATCCCCGCCAGCGGGGCCAGCAGGACGCGATTGGGAATCTCGATGCTGCCGATCTCGAACGGATCAGTCAGCGGGGGCTGTTGACTTGTTCCTCTCATGGATGAGGCGCAGCCCCTTCAGGGTAAGCATGTCGTCGACCTCGTCGATCGTCTCGGTGAAGGGGACGACGACCGATGCGTACCCGCCCGTGGCGAGCAGCCTCGGGTTTGGGAGTTCCTCTTCGATTCGCCTGACGATGCCGTCGATCAGGCCGGCGAAGCCGAAGATGAATCCGGAGTGGATCGCGGCGCGGGTGGAGCGGCCGATCGCTTCCCGCGGCTCTTCCAGGTCGACCCGGGCGATCCGGGCCGCCCGTTCGATCAGCGCGCTGAGCGAGGGCGCGAGCCCGGGGCCGATCGCACCGCCGAGGTACTCGCCGTCGGCAGAGACGACGTCGATGTTGATGCCCGTGCCGAAGTCGACCGAGACACACGCCTCGCCGAAGCGCTCGTAGGCCGCGATCGCATTGACCAGCCGGTCGGCGCCGACCTCGAGCGGGTTGTCGATGCGGATCGGCATGCCGGTCTTGACGCCGGGACCGATCGTCAGGCACTCGGCGCCGAGGTAGCGCTGGGCGAGCTGCTCGAACTGCGTGCCGAGCGGCGGTACCACCGAGGAGACGCAGAGCGCGTCGACGTCGGCGAAGGACATCCCGCACAGGCCGAAGAAGCCGCTGATGCGCTCCGCCAGCTCGTCCCCCGTGGCCCCCGAGCGGGTCTGGAAGCGCCAGTGCTCGACCAGGTCCTCGCCGTCGAAGGCGCCGAGGTGCGTCTGGGTGTTGCCGACGTCGGTCGCGAGGAGCACGGCGGCAATTATGATGCCCTTCATGGAGGCCCGTCTTTACGCCGTTCCGGCGTCGCACCCCAGTCTTGCCGTGGGGCTGATGCTCGAGCAAAAGGCCATCGCCTACAAGCGCACCGACCTCTTTCCGGCCGTCTCGCGAGTGATCTTGCGCGCACTCGGCTTCCCGGGCAAGACGGTCCCGGCGCTGAAGATCGACGGGCGCAAGCTGGTCGGGTCGCGCGAGATCTCGCGGGCACTCGACGAGATCTGCCCCGACCCGCCGCTCTTTCCAGCCGACCCGGAGAAGCGCACCGCGGTCGAAGAGGCCGAGTGCTTCGGCGAGGAGGAGCTGCAGCATCCGATCCGGCAGATTTCGTGGTGGGCGATCAAGCGGGACAGCTCCTCGCTGCGCAGCTACTCGGAGGGAGCCAAGCTGGGCATTCCCATCGGGCTCGCCGTTCGCACAGCGGCGCCGATCATCGCGCTCGAGGTTCGCATCAACGACGCTGACGACGCGAACGTCCGCCGCGACCTCGCCGCCCTGCCGGGCCTGCTCGACAGGGTCGACGCCTGGATCGAGGCCGGCGTGCTGGGCGGCGAGCAGCTCAACGCGGCCGACTTCCAGATCGCGACCAGTCTCGGCCTGGCGATGACGCTGCAGGACCTGCGGCCAGCGATCGAGGGCCGGCCGGCCGGCCGGCTTGCGAAGCGGGTGGTGCCGAACTATCCCGGCGACGCCCCGCCGATCCTGCCTCCCGCCTGGCTGACCGCGCTGCGCGACACGACGGCCGCCGGGCAGCCCTAGAGCGAGCCGACGCGCTCGACTCGCTGCTTCTCGCCGAGCGCCGCCAGCGCCGCGGCCAAAGGCGTGCCATCGGGGAGGGTCAGCTCGGCGTCCAGCTCCAGCAGCGGCTCGAGCACGAAGCGCCTGTTGGCTACCTCGCGGTGCGGCAGGGTGAGGAGCTCCGTCCTCATCTCGACCTCGCCCAACAGGAGCAGGTCGACGTCGAGCGGCCGCGGGCTGTGCCGTGGCCGATCGAAGGCACGGCCCCGAGCCGCCTCGACGTCCTTGCAGACGAGGCGCAGCTCTTCGGGCTCCAGCTCGGTGCAAATTCGGATTGCGGCGTTGAGAAAGTCCGGCTGGTCGAGGATCTCGCCCATCGGCTCGGTCTCATAGGTCGACGAAACCGCCTCGACCTCCACGCCACGCTCGCGCAGGAGCTCGATCGCCGCCCTCAGGTGCCCCTCGCGCTCGCCGACGTTGGAGCCGAGACCGAGGTAGCCGATACGCGGGTCGCTAATCGGCTTCGCCCTCTTCTTCGTCGGGCTCCCCGGAGCGCTCCTGGACGACCTCGACGGCGACCTCCTGGATCGCCAACGGCAGCGGCGGCTCCGGCTTGGCGGCGCGGACGCGGACCGACTCGCAGCCGTAGCGCTCCATCAGTCGCTCGCCGACGACCTGGGCAAGGCGCTCGAGCGTGCGGTAGCTGCGCTCGGTGGCGGCGAGGGCGACGATGTCGCAGACCTCGCTGTAGTCGACGGTGTCCTCGATCCGATCGGTGAGCACCGCGTCGCAATCCGGGACGTCGAAGGAGACGTCGAACTCGAGCCGCTGGCCCACCTCCTGCTCGGAATCGCTGACACCGTGATGCGTGTAGATCGAGAGCCCGCGCAGCTCGACCTCGACGCTGGACTCCATCCCGTTGTCGTGCGACTCCATGGGGGGAACCTACCCAAGCACCGCCGCGGCGACTCGCATTGCCTGGGCGACCTCGCCGACGTCGTGGACGCGCAGCACGTCCGCTCCCTCGGCGGCGGCGAGCACCGAGGAGGCGATCGTGCCCCCCAGCCGGTCGCCCACCGGGGAGCCGTCGATCTTGCCGATGAAGCTCTTGCGCGAGCTGCCGATCACCAGCGGCCGCCCAAGCTCCCGCAGCTCGCCCAGCCGCCGCAGCAGCTCGAGGTTGTGCTCGAGCGTCTTTCCGAACCCGATCCCCGGGTCCAACCAAACCTGCTCCTCCGCGATCCCGGCCGCAACCGCAGCTTCGGTTCGCTTGGCGAGAAATGCCCTGACGTCATCGACAACGTCGTCGTAGCGCGGATCGTCCTGCATCGTCCGCGGGTTGCCGGGCATGTGCATGAGGATGACCGTCGCGCCACGCTCGGCACAGACCGCAGCCATCTCCAGGTCCCCCTGGAGGGCGGTGACGTCGTTGACGATCTCCGCCCCAGCATCGATAGCCGCAGCGGCAACCGCCGCCTTCGAAGTATCGATTGAAAGAGGCGCCTTACCGGCCAGCGCAGCGACAACCGGCTCAGTTCGTCTCAGCTCCTCAGCCTCGGCTACGGGCTCCGCTCCGGGCCGAGTCGATTCTCCCCCCACGTCCAATATCTCCGCCCCGTCCCTCACCAGCTTCTCCCCATGCCGGATCGCCACAGTCGCATCGAGATATCGGCCCCCGTCCGAAAAGGAGTCGGGAGTCACGTTGACGACGCCCATGAGCTTCGGCTTCATGAACGAAGTATCACCAGCTCTGGGAAGAGCCACGGGGTGGCTCTCGAACTGGCGGATACTCAAAGTGCCACGCTAATTAGCGTGGCACTTGTCAGGGCGAGAGCCACCCCGTGGCTCCCCCACCATCAGCTGGCGTCGCCGCCGGCGTACCCGGGCCGCGGCCTCGGAATCGGCCGCGCACCCTCACGCTGTGCCCGTTCCGGCTCAGCCGCCGGCTCCACCGGCTGCGCCGGCTCCTCCTCGTCGTCGGCGAAAATCTCCTCTTCGGGCTTGCCGGCGAGCAGCGCCACGAACTGCTCCGCGTCGATCGTCTCCCGCTCGAGCAGGATCTTGGAGATCCGGTCCAGCTCCTCGCGCTTCTCGGTGAGCAGGTCCTTGGCCGTCTGGTGGGCACCCTCGACGATGCGACGGATCTCGTCGTCGATCTCGCGGGCGATCTCGTCGGAGTAGTCGGGTTCGGCGGAGAATTCGCGACCGAGGAAGGGCTGGCCGCGATCATGGCCGAAGACGCGCGGCCCCAGCCGCTCCGACATGCCGAAGCGCATCACCATCTGCTTCGCTGTCTCGGTGACCTTTTCGAGGTCGTTCGAGGCGCCGGTGGTGATCTCGCCGAAGACGATCTCCTCGGCGGCGCGGCCGCCGAGGGTCATCGCCATCGTGTCGGTCAGCTCCGCTCGTGAGGTAAGGAACTTGTCTTCGCTGGGCAGGCTGATCGTGTAGCCGAGAGCCTGACCGCGGCTGATGATCGAGATCTTGTGGACCGGGTCGCAGTTGGGCAGCAGGTGGCCGACGATCGCGTGGCCGAGCTCGTGGTAGGCCGTGATCAGCCGCTCCTTCTCGCTCATCACCCGGGTCTTCTTCTCAGGACCCGCGATCACCCGCATGATCCCCTCCTCGAGCTCCTGCATCGAGATCTCGCGGCGACCCGTGCGGGCCGTCAAGAGTGCCGCCTCGTTGATCAGGTTGGCGAGGTCGGCACCGGTGAAACCCGGCGTCTGACCGGCCAGCGCGTCGAGGTCGATCGCCTTGGACAGGGGCTTGCCGCGGGTGTGCACCTCGAGGATGTGCTTGCGGCCCTTGCGATCGGGACGGTCGACGACGACCTGGCGGTCGAAGCGACCCGGCCGCAGCAGTGCTGGGTCGAGGATGTCAGGACGGTTGGTGGCGGCGATCAGGATGATGTTGTCCTTCATCTCGAAGCCGTCCATCTCGACCAGGAGCTGGTTCAGCGTCTGCTCGCGCTCGTCGTGGCCGCCGCCCATGCCGGCGCCGCGGTGGCGCCCGACGGCGTCGATCTCGTCCATGAAGATGATGCAGGGAGAGTTCTGCTTGGCCTGCTCGAAGAGGTCGCGAACGCGACTGGCGCCGACGCCGACGAACATCTCGACGAAGTCCGAGCCGGAGATCGAGAAGAAGGGAACGCCAGCCTCACCGGCGACGGCGCGAGCGAGCAGCGTCTTGCCCGTGCCCGGAGGGCCGTAGAGGAGAACGCCCTTGGGGATGCGGGCGCCGAGCGCCTGGAACTTCTTCGGGTTCTCGAGGAATTCCTTGATCTCCTGCAGCTCCTGCACCGCCTCGTCGACACCGGCGACGTCGCGGAAGGTGATCTTGGGCGCATCGACCGACATCCGCTTCGCCTTCGATTTGCCGAAGTTCATCACGCGACTTCCCCCACCCTGCATCTGGTTCATCAGGAAGATCCAGAAGCCGAAGAAGAGGACGAAGGGAAGGATGTAGGTGAGCAGCGAGAGCAGGCTCGAGCCGCCCGTCCCGTGCACCGTCGTCTTCACGTCGTTCTGGTCGATCAGGTTGAGCAGGGACTGCTCGGTATTCGGCGGGTAGCCCGTCGAGTAGCTCGTTTCGTCTTGGTCGTTGAGCTTGACGTCGAGCGTGTTGTCCTTGGTGTTGATCGTGACTTCTTTGACCTTGCCGTTCGCGATCAACCCGTTGTGCGCCTTGGAGGCGACCAGCTGGTTGTAGGAGGGGACTTCCGTGCCCGAGTCGGAGCCGATCCAGCGCTGGGCGACGAAAGCGAGGATCACCACCAGCAGGATCGGGAAAGCTGCGCTCTTGAAAAAACGCCTCACGGGAAAATCAGCGTACCAGGGCGATTTCGGCGCTAGAGGGTAAGCGCAGCGACGTAGGGAAGGTTGCGATAGCGCTGAGCGTGGTCGAGGCCATAGCCGATCGCGAAGCGGTTGGGGATCTCGAAACCGATGTAGCGCGGGGAGAGGTCGACGCGCAGCCGCTCCGGCTTGGTCAGCAGGGCGCAGACCTCCAGCGAGGCGGGGTTGCGCGCTTTCAGGTTGCGCATCAGGTACTGGAGCGTGAGGCCTGAGTCGATGATGTCCTCGACGAGGAGCACGTGCCGCCCCTCGATCGGGGCGTCGAGGTCCTTCATGATCCGCACCACCCCCGAGGAGTCGGTCTGCGATCCGTAGCTGGAAACAGCCATGAAGTCGACCTCGCAGGTGACGCTGATGTTGCGCATCAGGTCGGCGAGGAAGAGCACGGCCCCCTTCAGCACGCCGACCATGAAGAGGTCGCGACCCTCGTAGTCCTTGCTGATCTCCCGCCCGAGCTCGGCGACGCGACGCGTCAGCTCCTCGCTGGAGACGAGGGTCTCGCCGATCGCGGGATCCGTCATCGCCGCGCAGTCTAGATATAGGGACCCTGCGCTGACGGCGGGTGCTCAACGCTCGGCGTGGAGGATTCCGCGCTCGACCACCGCGCGCACGCCGGCGCCGAGGTCGAGCATCGCCGTACCGGTTCGGCGCAGGGCAGCGACCTCGTCGGCGTGGTTGGCGGCGCCGGGCACCGGGCGGCCGGCCGCCCGGTCGGCGAGCCGCTGGACGACGAGCCGGCGCAGGGCTGAGGGCAGCTCGCCCAGCCGATCGAGGGAGATCGTGCCGCGGTCGGCACCGTTGGAGCCGCGGAGCTCGGCGTCGACGAGCGCGTCGAGGACCTCGGCCTCGTCGCGCAGCAGCTCCGCCGTGCGCAGGACGTTGCGCGCGGCGGCCGGGTGGATCTCCGCCAGCGCCGGGACCAGGAGGTGGCGGACCCGGTTGCGCGCATAGGCCCCCTCCTCGTTGGTCGGGTCGTCTCTCCAACGCAGCCCCCGCTCCTCGCAGTAGGCCGTCGTCTCCCCCCTGGTGAAATCCAGCAGCGGTCGCACCAGGCTGCCGTCCCGGGGGCGCATTCCCAGCAGGGCTCGCCGACTCGGCGAGGAGGCGAGGCGGTAGAGGATCGTCTCCACCTGATCGTCGGCGGTGTGGCCGGTGGCGATCGCCGCCTCCTGCGGCAACGCCAGCCGCGCCGCCGCGGCGTAGCGAACGTCACGGGCCCACGACTGCAGATTTCCGGGGCCCTCCGGTCGGCGCGGCCGCTCTAGCTCGAGCCGCACGCCAAGCCGCTCGCAGAGCTCCGCGCAATGGGCTTCGTCTGCGTCGGAGTCGTCGCGCAAGCCGTAGTTGACGTGCAGCGCGGTGACGAGGCCGGGGCCGAGCAACCGGACGGCGAGGTCGAGCAAGCAGACCGAGTCGCGCCCCCCCGACAGCATCGCGACGGTCGGCGTCCCAACGGCCAAGAGGCCACCCTCACGCACCTGATCGAGCATGCGGTCGCCGGCCATGGTCTGAGTGTAGGCGCGGCTCAGCCGGGCGCCGCGCGAACGAGGAAGAGCGGTGTCGGTGTCGGGAACCCCTTCAACCCGACCTCGCCAATCGCCTCGAAGTCGAGGCCCTCCCGC
Organism: uncultured Solirubrobacterales bacterium; assembly: GCA_963712595.1. Taxonomy (GTDB): domain Bacteria; phylum Actinomycetota; class Thermoleophilia; order Solirubrobacterales; family 70-9; genus VRUE01. The sequence goes on along the minus strand of CAVQIM010000004.1, from coordinate 150,680 downwards.
TCCTCGATCGTCTCGATCACGCGATCCGTGACCAGCACCTCGCCCGCCTGCGCACGGCTGACGACGCGGTGGGCGAGGTTGACGTGGGTGCCGAAGTAGTCGCCGTCGCGATAGACCGCGTTGGCGCAGTGGATGCCGACGCGCGGTTGAGGGCGCACGGGGAAATGGGCAAGCAGGCCGACCGCCCATTCGGTCAGCGAGGCCGCGTCGGGCGAGACGACCATCACCTCGTCGCCGATCGTCTTCACGATCGTCGCCTCCGGGGGCAGGGTCGCCTCGACCGTCTCGACGAAGTTCTCGACCACGTCGAGCGCCTCGAGATCGCCCTCTTCCTCGGTGTAGCGGGTGAAGCCGGTGAGGTCGATGAAGCAGAGCGTGATCGGAACCTGACCGAGGTCGGACATCGACTCCAAGTCGCTCTCCATGTGGCCGATCACGTCCTGCTCGAGAAAGAAGCGCAGGTAGCGGGTGTGCAGGTAGTCGATCAGCGGCGAGGCCAGGGGAAGCACGTCCCCCGCCAGCTCCCCCATCTCCCCGGCCATCTCCAGCTCGGGAACGCCATCGCGGATCAGCGGTTCGTGAACGTAGAGATGGAAGAGCCGCACCTCCGCATCGGCGATGCGCCGCAGCGACTGCGCGTAGACGCGGACGAGCTGGAGGAAGGCGACGAGCGGGAAGCCAGCTGCAAGCACCCGGGCGCAGTGGCGCAGCGCCCGCACGTCATCGGGACTGAGCAGCCGCTCCCGCTCGAGCGGGGTGCCGAGGATGACCAGGATTCGCTCGATCAGTTCAGGCTCGAGGCCGGTGTCGCGGGACACCTCGTCCACGCTCAACTGCTCCTCGGGCTTGGGGAAGAGATCCTCGGTGAAGCCGAAGGCGAGCCGGCCCTCGCGACCGGCGCGCTTGAGATCGTCGAGCGAGTGGCCGCGCTCGCGCATCCGCGCAACGACCCGCGCCTGGGCGGCAGCCGCCGCGGTCCAGCGCCCCCGGCGCACCGGCACCACCTTCTCCGCGGCCCAGCGTTTCAGCGTGCTCGGCGAGACGCCCGAGCGCCGCGAGGCCTCGCTGAGGGATATTCGCTGGTCGGCGGGCATCGAAAACCCGAGGCTAGCCTCAACGGAGGTCGAGACGACGAGGAGTGGCAATAGGCTGAGCGCAGTGCCCACGCACCTGCGCCCGACCGCTCCGATCGCCGCCGATGCCGTGCTCGTCGGCGACCCGGGGAGGGCCCTGCTGCTGGCGCAGGAGCTGCTCGCGGAGCCGAAGATGAGCAATCACGCGCGCGGGCTCTGGGGCTACTCCGGGCAGACTCCGGCGGGCAGCCCGCTGACGATCCAGGCGACCGGCATCGGCGGGCCGAGCGCGGCACTGGTCTTGGCCGACCTGGCCGAGCTGGGGCTGCGTCGCGCGGTGCGGGTCGGAACCTGCGCGGCGATCGACGCGGACCTCCGCCTCGGCGAGCTCCTCCTGGTCACCGAGGCGATCGCGGCAGGGGGGAGCGTCTCGGCGCTGGGGGAGGACACGGGCGGCTCGGTCGGGCCCGACCCCGGGTTGACCGCGGCGCTGGGCAAGGCGCTGGGCAACGACGCGCGGGCGGCCTGCATCGTCAGCTTCGACGCGCACCCCGCCAAGCAGCCCCCGCAGCGCGGGGCTGTTGCGGCCGACATGCAGACCGCCCCGCTCCTCGCCCAGGCCCAGGCGCTGGGAGTAGAGGTGGCGGCGACACTGATCGCCGCCGAAAGGGTCGGAGAGGACGAGGCGCTGGAGCGAGAGGCCCTCGAGCAAGCCGAGAAGCTCGCCGGGCGGGCCGCCTCCCTCACACTCTCAGCCTAAAGTCGAGGGTTAGTCTTTGTCCTGATCGCCGTTGATCTGGCGGCGGACGTCACCCAAGTCACGGGCGAGCCGGTCGATCTGGTCCTCGACCTCTTCAAGGCGCTGGGAAAACGAGCGCAACCGGCGCTCCAGCCGTTCGAGGTCCCCCGCCGAAGGCAAATTCAACGCGCTCATCGCCGCGTGCTGAGCCTCCACCGCCTTCTCGCGGGCGCCGAACGCCGCCGCGACCGCGTTCTCCAGGACCTGGCTGTCGAGCAGCGCCTGGGCGAACTCGCCGATCGCCTGCTCGCTGCGAGCCCGCAGGCCCTCCTGGTCGTCGAACTCCGTGCTCATGGGCAGATCTCCACGCTCATAGACATCAGCTTAACCGGCGCATCCGGCCCGCCTGAAATCCTCCTGCGCTGCAGCATGAGATCAACGTTGATTAAGGGCTTGTTGGGGGCGGGGGTGAGCCGTTGCGCGCCCCTGGGCGAGCAAGTAGCTTGGCGGGGCCTGGGGAGAGGGCGAAACAGCTGCACGATCTGTGACTGCAGGGATTAGAGGCGCCGTCGAATGAGACACAAGCTCGCACTGACCATAGCCCTGGCCAGCTTCGGCGCCGCGACCGCGCTCGGAGTCGGATTCGCCGGCGCCGACGAACTGAGCGGTGCCGAAAGCGTCGAACCGACCGTCCCGCTCAGCATCGCACCCGCCGTCCCGGCCTGCTCGAACGGCGTCGACGACGACGAAGACGGGCTGATCGACAGCACCGATCCCGACTGCGCCTCCCCGGACGGCGTCAGCGAGGAACCGGCGCCGGCGCCGCAGACGGCACCCAGTCCCGGCAGCAGCGTCGAAGCCCCATCCGCCCCGGCAGCCCCGCACAAGGGCGGGTTCGAAGCCGGCGCGACCATCGGCGGCGGCGAAGAAGGCATCCGGCGCAACCAGAGCATCGGCGACGCCAGCGGAGGAGGCGGCGGCAACTCCGGCGGAGGCGGCGTCGCCCCCAGCGCCACCGCGGGCGTGCAGCTGCCGGCCAAGACCGACAGCGGCGGCTCCCAGTACTCGAGCGGCGGCACCCCGACCGAAGCCAACCCGACGACGACGATTGCCCCCTTCGGTCCGGCGCCGATCGGCGTCCCCAACTTCGTCATCGACTCCTTCGAGATCCCGCCCTTCCTGCTGCCGATCTACCAGGCATGCGGAACCGAGTACGGGATCCCATGGGAGGTGCTGGCGTCGATCAACAAGATCGAGACTGCCTTCGGCACCAATATGGGGCCCTCGAGCGCCGGCGCGATGGGCTGGATGCAGTTCCTGCCCTCCAGCTGGGAAGCCTTCGGCCTCGACGCGAACGGGGACGGGCGCGAGGACCCCTACAACCCCGTCGACGCGATCTGCGCCGCGGCCAACTACCTGAAGCTGAGTGGAGGCTCGGACGATCTCTACGGCGCGATCTTCGCCTACAACCACGCCGACTGGTACGTCCAGGAGGTGCTCACCTACGCGCGGGCGTACGGCAAGCTCCCCACCGACCTGGTCGGCTCGCTGACCGGGTTGACCGAGGGCGCCCACTTCCCGGTCGCCGCCGACGCCAGCTACGCCGACGACCTCTCCGCCCGCGAGGCCCTGAGGCGCTCGACGCCGGGCAGCGACGAGGCTTACGGCAGCGCCGGCGAAGTGATCTCCTCCTCGCCCACGCGTAGGGGGATCAACATCTTCGCCGCCGAGGGAGCCCCGGTCGTCGCCGTCAACGACGGGGTGATCGAGAAGGTGGGCGAGTCCGATGAGCTGGGGCGCTACGTGGTCCTGCAGGACGCCTACGGCAATCGCTACACCTACGCAGAGCTGGGGCGGATCGTCCGCGACCACCGCACCGTCGTGATGCCCACCGGCCGGGAGAAGCGGGTGCCGGTGGAAAGCGAGAACCTGCGGCCGCGCCTGCGCGCCCTGCCAGCTCGGACCGCCAGCATGAAGTCCGACGCCGCCGCGCAGGAAGTCGACAGTCCGACGACGGAGAGCGACGGCACCCTCAAGGTCGGGTCGAAGGTTATCGCTGGAACGGTCCTGGCTCGGATCGGTGGCCCCGAGGACGGCGTCGATCCTCACATCAACTTCTCGATCCGCCCGGCCGGCCGGGGCGCCCCGCGGATCGACCCGAAGCCGATCCTCGACGGCTGGAAGCTGCTCGAGGCGACGGCGATCTATCGCGCCCAGGGCAAGAACCCGCTGGCCCAGGACCTCAGCGGCGCAGGCGTCCTGCTGCTCTCCAAGGAGGAGCTGCAGAAGCGCGTGCTCGCCGACGAAGACCTCGAGATCTACGAATGCGGCCGCGACGACATCGCCACCGGTCGGATCGACCGCCGCATCCTGGCGATGCTGGAGTACTTGGTCGCCAAAGGCTTCCGGCTGACGATCACCTCACTCGAGTGCGGCCACAGCATCATGACCGCCTCCGGCTACGTCTCCGAGCACTCCACCGGCGACGCGGTCGACATCCCGGTGATCAACGGCGTCCCCGTCACTGGCCACCAGGGACCCGGAACCCTTGCCGACGAATTGATCAGGACAGTGTTGGCGCTACAGGGCACGATGCACCCCCACCAGGTGATCTCGCTCGAGGATCTGCCCGGCGAAACCAGCTTCGCCCTCGCCGACCACTACGACCATGTCCACGTCGGCTACCAGCCACTCAGCAGTCCGTTCGATCAGCAGTTCAACGCCCTGCTGAAGCCCGACCAGTGGCAGCGGCTGACAGACAGGCTCGGCGAAATCGACAACCCGCAGGTGCAGACCACCCCTTCTCCTTACTCGCTCCCCGACGACACCAACGCCGGCAAGAGCAAGGACGGGGAAACAGGTCAGCCCCGCGGCAACGACTGAGCTGCAGCAGAATTGGGTCTTTGACCCAGCTCTTCGGATTCGCGCAACTCGAGCTCGCCGGCACGCTGCCCGTGGCCGACGGCCGCTACGTCATCCGCGATGACGTCGGCGAGCACGTGCTGGTGCTCGAAGCGGTCGCCGCCCCGGCTCCCCCTCGGCGGCGCAGGCGGCGCCCGCGCGCGATCGAGAAGAGCGCCGAGACAACGACGCTGCCGCTGACCAAGGCCACGGTCGTGCGGGCCTTCCTGCCCTTCGCGGACGAAAGGAGCGCCAGCCACTGGCTGGAAGAGGAAACCGCGAGTGAGGAATCGACAGACCGCCTCGTTGCCGAGGCGGTCGCGCTGCTCAATCGAGCCCTGCACGTACAGGCAGTCGCCAGCGGCGACCCCCACTCCCACTCGCTTGCGGCGCAGGGAGCGGCGACGGTGCGGCTCGGCTACGGCAGCGGCGAGGAGCTGGCCAACGGCGACTTCACCACCGCGGTCGAGGTCGACGCACGCGGCGGCAGCTCGCCCCGGCGCCTGCGGGACGCGGAGCTGCGACCGCAGGAGAGGCTGGCGGCAGTGCTGGGCGGTCGCGAGCGGATCGATGCATGCGAGAGCCTGCTGCTGCGAGCCCGCGCCGACCTCGACGCCGGCCGCGACCGCGAGGCGGCGCTGCAGCTGCGAGTGGGATTGGAGGCGCTCCTGGTCGAGCTGCGCGGCACGCTCTCCGACCCCGGGCACACGGAGGACATGGCCACGCTCGAGGCTCGCCGCCGCGAGGCTGGCGAGGCGGCGAACCAGGCGCTGCGAGGCAACCTCGACCCAAACCAGCTCAACGCGGTCCGCGAGCTCGTCGAGCTCTGCGAGCGCGTGCTGCGACGCCGGCGCGTACTCCGCGGCTGACGACGGGAGGGGTGCCCCCGAACGGGCGGATACTCAAAGTGCCGGTCCCATTAGACCGGCACTCGTTCGGGCGGGGGCACCCTCCCGTCGTCCCTCAAAGCGCAAGCCGCCGACTAACCACCCCGTCGAGCAACGATTCGGCGATCTCGTGGGCCTCGACCAGCTCGACCCCCTCCAGCGAGGGAACGCCGATTACGGTCAGGCCGGCGGCGCGCGCCGCGGCCACACCCGTGGGAGAGTCCTCCAGGGCGACCACAGCTGGACCGGGCTCGACCCCCAGTCGCCTGCACGCCTCTAAATAGGGATCCGGCGCCGGCTTCGGCGCCGCAACCTCGTGCGCGCTGAGGACGACGTCGAAGCGATCGACGAAACCGACGATCTCCAAGGAGCGTTCGACGAAGGCAAGCGGCGAGTTGGAGACCAAGCCGATCGGCGTCCCCCGCTGCTTCAGCTCGTGCAGCAGCTCGCGAGCGCCGACCATCGCCTCCACCCCGTGCTCGAGCTCGGCCACGACCAGCTCGTTCAGCTCCTCGATCAGCGCCGCCGCCCTGCCCGTCTCGCCGAGGCGCCGCTCGAGGATGCCGCCGGCGATCTCGGCCGAGGTACCGACCAGCTCGCGCTTGTGCGCCGGGCTGAACTCGATGCCGCGTCGCTCGAAGAGGTCCTGCTCGGCACGCGTCCAGACGGACTCGGTATCGAGCAGGAGGCCGTCGTTGTCGAAGACGACGGCGGCGGGCAGGGGCGTCTCCATCGCGCGGAGCATATGGTTGTGCGGTGCCCTTCCACGTCGAGCTCGCCACCGGCATCAACCACGCTCGCGTCTTCAACCTCAGCCGCGAGGAGCTGTTGACAAAGGTCGTCGCGCCGTGGCTGGAGGACCTGCCGATCGACCTGGGCGAACAGGAATGGATCCCCCGGGAGAGCAAGCTGAAGATCCTCGAGGGGCCGGAGCTGGAGGGACCAGATCTCTCCTTCGGACAGGGCTGGTCGAATGCCGAGCGCTCGGCCGAGGACGTGACCGGGCGCGAGCTAGCCGCCGCTCCGACCCCCGACCAGCCCGATGCCTACGTCGTCGAGGCGGAGCGGCCAGAGGAGGTCGTCGGCAAGCTGCTCGAGGGTCAAGCGGCAACGCCGATCCCCTGGACCGAGGCGCGAGAGAGGGTCAGCGGCCGCGATCCGGAGATCGCGGCCGTGATCCTCGTGGTCAGCCCTAAGAGGGGCTGACCGCAGGCTCGGCTGGACCGGCCGACTCGTCCGGGTCGGTCGGAGGCTCCGGCGAGACCGGGGCGAACTCGATCGGGCGGCCGCGGGGAACGACGAGCACCGGGAAGCTCGCGGTCTCGACCGCGTAGTCGCTCGCGGCGCTGAGGGTCACCTTGCCGGCCGGCGACTCCGGGCGCGAGCCGACGACGAGCAGGTCGATGTGGACGCCGCCCGCACGCTCGGCGACCGTGGCTCCCAGCGTCGCAGCGAGGCTCTCGGCCGTCTGCTGGGCCGCCGGGTCCCCTTCGTCGATGACGCCGATCGTGTTGATGCTCACCGAGGGGTTGTCGCGCAGTCCGGCCGGGGCGACGGCGATCGCCGCCGGACCGCCGAGCAGCAGTTTGTGGGCGGGAATGCCGGGCTTGACGGTGCCTGGCGCCGTGCGGTACTCGGAGCCGAAGACGATCACGTCGGCGTCTTCGCGCTCGGCAAGTTCGGCGAGGCCGACGCTGGTGCCGGGGTTGACGACCACATGGCGCGTCATCTCGGGAGCGCCGACCGATTCGGCGCCGCGAGCGAGCAGGTCTTCGGCCTCCTTCTCCTCCAGCGCGCCGCCCTGGGAGTGGCGGACGTAGGCGAGCGAGAGATCGGCGCCCGAGAAGGCGAGCAGGCGACCGAGGGCGAGAGCGTCGCGGTCGTTGTCGGTGTCGTCGTAGGAAACGATGATGCGAGTGGCCATCGGGATCTCCTTGCGAGGTTGTCTGGTCAGGCTGAAGTTCGACCCGATCCTGGCACCCCCCTTCCATCATCACAACTGTTAATGCCTATCCTGACGATAAGCTTTGCTTATGCTGAACGCCAGCCGGCTCAACGTCCTCCGCGAGGTGGTCAAGAACGGCTCGTTCTCCGACGCCGCCGACGCCCTCTCCTACTCCCAATCCGCGGTCTCGCAGGCGATAGCGACCCTGGAGGGTGAGGTCGGGACGACACTGATCGAGCGCGACCGCGGCGGCGTGCGCCCCACCGCCGCGGGAGCCGCTTTGGTGACCCACGCCGAGGGAATCCTGGGGCGGATGGAGGCGGCCGAGACCGAGCTGGCGGCGATCGCCGGCGGGGAGGCCGGTCGCCTGCGCATCGCCTCCTTCCCGAGCGCCGGCGCAACGCTGGTGCCGCAGGCGATCGCCGCCTTCAGCGCCGGCCATCCCGGCGTCGAAGTCACCCTTGCCGAGGGCGAGCCCGAGGGGATCGCGCCGCGCCTGCGCGGGGGCGAGCTCGACCTCGCCCTGCTCTATGAATTCGAGGGCGTCGGCGAGCGCCTCGGCACCGGGATCCGCCGCTTCGAGCTGCTCGAGGATCCGATGCACCTGGCGCTGCCGGCAAGGCACCGCCTGGCGGGCCGCCGCCAGGTCCGCCTCGAGGACCTGAGCGAGGAGTCCTGGGTGCAGACCTCGGTCTCAGGGCCCTGCGCGCGCCACGTAGTCCGCTCCTGCCACGCCGCGGGCTTCGAGCCGCGCGTCTCCTTCGAGAGCGACGACTACCAGACCGTGCAGGGCCTGGTCGCCGCCGGCGTCGGAGTCGGCCTGATCCCGCAGCTGGCCCTCTCTGCCGTGCGCGACGACATCCGCATCCGCGCCCTGCACCCCGCCAGCCCCGTTCGCAAGATCTTCGCCGCAACGCGCCGCGGCGCTCCCGTGACGCCGGCGGTGGCAACCCTGCTCGACACCCTGCGCGAGGTCGCTCGCTCGCACGGGAAAGCAATTCCCTAGGGCTGCACGCTAGTTGGGCCCTTCGGCCCGAAGGGGAGGCTGACGATGGTCAGGCGGGTGACCGAGCGGCCCGCTCGGGCGGCGCATCCGACATTGACCACACTGGAGTGGGGTGAATGTCGGATGCGTGTGTCGCCGCCGGCTTCGAGGATGTCCCCGACCGCTGCTGGGGCGCGTGCCTTGGCCCGAGAAATGGAACCGCCCCCGGGGAGAGGGCGGGGGCGGTTCCTATCTCCTTGTTTCCGGGCCGCCAGCCGCGCAGCCCGGCCGTCTTTGTTAGACGCCTCCTGCCGTTGGAGCAGCCGGAGCAGCGGTGCCGACCCCGTCCGGATAGCCGAGCGACGGAACGTCCGAGGGGTACACCTCGTGCCCGTGGACGGCGATGTCGCCCTCCTCCATTTCGGCCTCGCTCATCCGCAGCGGCACGAACAGGCCCACCAGCTTGAGCAGGATGAAGGTCATGATCGCCGAGAACGCGATCACCCAGGCGGCCGTGTACGCCTGTACCCAGAGCAGGTGCAGCCCGCCGCCGGAAATCAGGCCTTCGTGTTCGCCGGCCATCAGGTTGTTGGCGAAGATCCCGACCAGGAGGCCACCGGCGACGCCGGCGAAGGCGTGGGTGTAGACGACGCCGAGCGTGTCGTCGACGTTGCGGAACGGGCGCACCCGGCTCAGGTAGTTGAGTGCCAGGTAGACGAGCGTCGAGGAGACGACACCGATGATGATCGCGCCCCAGCCGTTGACGAAGCCGGCGCCGGGGGTGATCGCGACGAGTCCGACGATCATGCCGTTGACGGACCCGATCAGGCTCGGCTTGCGGCCGGTCATGTAGTCGAGAGCGACCCAGCAGAGGAAGGCGACCGCGGTGCAGATGTTGGTGTTGAGCAGCGAGGCGGAGGCGATATTGCCGGCGCTGTACCAGTCGCCGCCGTTGAAGCCGTTCCAGCCCATCCACAGCAGCCCCGCGCCGACGGCGACCATCGCCAGGTTGTTCGGCGCGTCGACCTCGCGGTCGCGCTGCAGCCGCGGTCCGATCACGGCTGCGGCAACGAAGCCCGAGACGCCGGCGGCGAGGTGGATCACGTAACCGCCGGAATAGTCGATCGCACCCTGCTGGGCGAAGAAGCCGCCGCCCCAGATCAGGAAGGCGTTGATCGTGTAGCAGCACAGCGTCCAGAGCGCGACGAACGGGATCCACGCCTTGAAGTTGATCCGCCCGAGCACGGAGCCCAGCATCAGGATCGGCGTGATCGCCGCGAAGACGATCTGGAAGTAGGCGAGCGTCGACTGCGGGAAGAGGAATTCTTCTTCCGCCAGCTCTGGGATGTGGGCCTGCTGCAGCAGATCCGCGCTGCCCAGGATCGATTCCGGCTTACCCAGGAAGTTCCCGAAGAAGCCGCTGTCGGAGATCGCGTGGATCGGCTCGCCGAACCCCATCTTGAAACCGACAAGCACCCAGAGGACGAGCACGATCGCGAAGGCGACGAACGCCATCATCATCGAGTTCACCGACCAGCGCTTCTGCATCACCCCGCCGTAGAGCACAACCAGGCCGGGAATGCTCATCAGGCCCACCAGGGTCGCGGCGGTCATCTGCCACGAGTTGGCGCCTTCGTTCAGCCAATCCATAAGGGATTTTGTTCCTTTCTCAGCTAGATGCTTCTCGGACCGCTAAACCCTCCCGCCGCGAGGGCCGAGCCACTACGTACACGTGTCTAAAGATCGGCGCGAAATCTTCGCCACGCTGGCGTGATGGGGGTCCGGCTGGGCGGTATAACCTGCCGCCCATGCCCCTTGAAGGACACTACGAGCGGCAGATCACGCCGCTTTACAAGCTGAGCTCACGCGAGATCAAGATCGCCTCGATCACGCTCCTGGTGACCGTTGTTGCGATTCTCGGCGTCGTCATCGCGACCGTCGGCGACAGCAACCCGCCCACCCCGGTGGGGTGCATCCGAGCCGAAACGGCCGGGATCGTCGGCGCGGAAACGATCAGCGGCTGCGGCGCCGAGGCGGAAGCGAAGTGCGCCCACGCTGCCCGCTTCGACTCGCCGCAAGCGCACACGGTCGTCGCCGAGTGCGAGCGTCAGCGCGTCAAGTTCTGAGCCGCGGCGCTGTCTAGCCGAGTGCCGCGAGCAGGCTGCTCAGCTCGGCGTCGACCTCGCCTTCGAGCTTGACGGCCGCGTCGCCGTCGTAGGGCGTCGGGCCCTTGGTGACGATTCCGAGCTTGCCGCCACGCTCGAGCGTCACCGCGGGAAGACCGGCGACCGGGTACACCGCCAGCGACGATCCGACGCAGATCAGCAATTCGGCCCCTTCGACCAGCTCCTGCGCGCTCTCCATCGCGCCTTGGGGCAACATCTCTCCGAAGAGCACGACGTTGGGCTTGACCGGGCCGTCGCAAGCAGCGCAGAGTGCCACGCCGTCGCCATCGAAGAGCGCGTCCATCTCATCGAGCCCATACGAAGCCGCGCAGCCCCGGCAGGACGAAGTCTCGATCGAGCCGTGGACCTCGACCACGTTCCGCGACCCGGCGGCACTGTGCAGGCGGTCGATGTTCTGCGTGATCACGCCCGCGATCAGTCCCTGCCGCTCGAGCGCGGCAAGCGCCTCGTGCGCCGGGTTTGGCCGCTTGTCCCCGAGCGATTGGAAGCGCGGTCGGTAGTAGGACCAGAAGCGAGCCGGATCGCGCTCGAATACTTCGATGTGGGCGACCTCCATCGGGTCGACGTTTGCCCAGAGCCCGGTCTCGGGCGTGCGGAAGTCGGGAATTCCCGAAGGGACCGAGATCCCCGCTCCGGTCAGGGCGACGGTGCAGCGCGACCCGCGGATCATCTCCGCGAGCCGCTCCACCGCCTTGGTCGCGACCGCTACTTGCCGCTCCACTTCGGCGTGCGCTTGCCGAGGAAGGCAGCAATGCCCTCCTTGGCGTCCTCGCTGCGGAAGGCGGTGGCGAAGCCGCCCTTCTCGGCCTCGATCCCCTGGTCGAGGTCGCCGGCGTGGGAGACGCGCTTGATCTGCTCGACCGCGACAGGCGCTTGGGCCGCGAGCTTGCGGCCCCACATCAGGGCGGTCTCGAACAGCTCGTGGTCGGGGACGATGCGGTTGGCGAGGCCGTGCTCGAGCGCCTCACCGGCGAGGATCGCGTCTCCGACCAGGTTCATCTCCAGCGCCTTGTTCTCCCCCACCAGGCGCGGCAACCGCTGGGTGCCGCCGAAGCCGGGGATGATGCCGAGCTTGACCTCGGGCTGGCCGAAGACGGCGGCCTCCGCCGCGATCCTCACGTCGCAGGCCATCGCCAGCTCGCAGCCGCCGCCGAAGGCGAGCGCGTTGACCGCGGCGATCGTCGCCACCCGCGACTGGCCGAACTCGCGCAGCAGGGCGTGCGCGGTGTCGATCAGCTCGGCGCCGCCGCCCTCGTCCATCTGGGTGAAGGCCTTGATGTCGGCCCCGGCGGAGAAGACGACCGGGACCGAGGATGCGATCACCATCGCGCCGACGCCGTCGCTCTCCCCGACCCGCTCCCAGACCGTCTTCAGGTCGCGGATCACGTCGGGGGAGACCGCGTTCATCGGCGCGTTGGCGAGCCAGGCGATCGCGACGTCGCCGCGGGTCTCCAGCTTCACCGTCTCCGGCTGCTCGCCCTCGTCGGGCTGCGGGTAGGGGTAGAAGCCCTGCCCGGACTTCAAGCCGAAGCGGCCCTGGGCGACGAGGCGGCGCAGCAGCACCGGCGGCTCGAAGCGATCGCCATGGCGCTCCTGCAGTCCCTCGATTCGCTCGAGCACGATGTCGAGGCCCTCGACGTCGGCTTTCCAGAACGGCGGCAGCAGCCCTTTGCGAGGGTCGAGGCCGGCGCCGGCCATCATCCCGACGTCGATGTCGCGGACCGAGCAGACCCCCTCCTCGACCAGCAGGCAGGACTCGATCAGGGCGCGCGCGGCGAAGAGCGCGGTCAGCTCCTCGGCGTCGGGCTCGGCGTCGCCGGGGACGTTCTGCTCTCCCTCCTTGAAGAAGCCCTCGCCGCCCGACTTGGCGCCGAGCTTGCCGTCGGCGACCAGCTGCTGCAGGCCCCGATGGATGTAGAACGTCTCCCCGTAGGACTCCCTCAGGTGCTCGGCGACGTGCAGCACGGTGTCGAGCCCGAGCAGGTCAGTGAGGAAGAACGGCCCCATCGGCGCAAGCTGGGCGCCGGCGATTGCCTCGTCGATCGCCTTCAGCGAGAGGCCCTGCTCCTCCTGGGCGCGCCAGATCTCGCCGATCGTCGCCATCAGGATCCGATTGACGACGAAGCCGGGCACCTCGCCGCAGACGATCGGCTGCTTCTTGATCGCCTGGGCGAAGTTGTAGGCGACGGTGGCGGTCTCCTCGGAGGTGTCCTCGCCGGCGATCACCTCAACCAGCGGCATGATCGAGGCCGGGTAGAAGAAGTGGAAGCCGACGACCTTGTCCGGGCGCAGCGTCGACTCGCCGATCTCGGCGATCGAGAGCGAGGAGGTATTGGAGGCGAGGATCGCGTGGCCGGGGGTAGCGGCATCGAGCTCGCGGAAGACGGCCTGCTTGATCTCCATCCGCTCCGGCACCGCCTCGACGACGAAGTCGACGTCGCCGAGCTCGGCGTAGGTGGTGGTTCCGGTGACCAGCCCCATCACCTCGGCGAGGCGGGCATCGGCCTGCTCCTGGGTCAGCTTCTCCTTCTTGACCAGGCGGGCGAGCTGCCCCTCGGTGACCGCGCGAGCCTTCTCCACCGCGGCATCGACGAACTTCTGCTCGATGTCCTTGACGACGACTGGGATGTCGGCAGCGGCGATCGCCTGGGCGATCTCACCGCCCATGGTGCCGCCGCCGACGACGGCGGCTTTGGAAACGAACATTGGTTGGAATTCCTCCAGGGGTCGGGGGCGCTCGAAGGCTATAGGTCGGGGCGCCAACTGCCGATGAGGGAATTTCATGCTCCGGCGCGGAACGATCTTGCTTGGCGTGTGGGCCTGTCTTCTGGCGAGCGCCTCGTGCGCAAGCGCTGCCGTGCCGCAGGCGACCCTGCTCCCCGGTGGCCGTGCGGTGGCGCCACCCTCGGCACCGCCCGCGGTGCGGAGATGATCGAGGCGGCGAACCGGATCCGCCACCGGCCCTATAGCTGGGGCGGGGGTCACCGCAACTGGCGCTCGCACGGCTATGACTGCTCGGGGTCGGTGAGCTACGTGATGCACGCCGCGGGACTGCTCGACTGGCCCCTCGACTCGCGCGGCTTCATGCGCTGGGGCGGTGGCGGTGGCGGCAGCTGGGTCCGGATCTACGCCAATCGCGAGCACGTCTTCGCCGTGATCGCCGGCCTTCGCTGGGACACCTCGATGACCGACGACGGCGATCGCAGCGGGCCGGGCTGGAGCGAATACATGCGCTCCGGGCGCGGATTCAGGGTGCGTCACCCGCTCGGCCTGCTGCAGGCCCTCCCCAGCTCCTAAGCCCCGACAACCGGTACAGCTACCTTGGGAGATCCTTGTACTCGCGTACAAGTCATCCAATACCCTGGACCATTAGGCTGTTTTGGCTTTCCAGAGGGAGTTGACCGGTAATCGACCGTGCCCGCCGGCCGGGCGCGACGCCAAGCGAGGGACGATCAAGCGATGACCCGCATCCGCCAGCAGAACGTGACCGCCGCGCAGTGGAGCTCCAACGGGGAGGCCCTCGGCGCGGTTGACCTGACCCAGCCCGAGAACGACGCCTTCGGCGCCAACGTCTTCTCGATCGCCGTGCAGCGCGAGCGGCTGCCGGGCGACGTCTTCGAGAAGCTGCAGAGCGCGCTCGAGAGCGGCGAAGCGATCGACGCCGACACTGCCGACGCCGTCGCCGGCGCGATGAAGGACTGGGCCCTGGAGAAGGGCGCCACCCACTTCACCCACGTCTTCCAGCCCCTCACCGGCTCCACCGCGGAGAAGCACGACTCCTTCTTCGAGCCCAAAGGCGGCGAGGGCCGTGCCCTGGCCGGGTTCTCCGGCAAAGAGCTGATCCAGGGCGAGCCCGACGCCTCCTCCTTCCCCACCGGCGGCGTCCGCGCCACCTTCGAGGCTCGCGGCTACACCGCCTGGGACCCGACCAGCCCCGCCTTCATCCTCGAGAACCCGAACGGCTCGCTGTTCTGCATCCCGACCGCCTTCGCCTCCTGGACCGGCGAGGCGCTGGACGCGAAGATCCCGCTGCTGCGCTCGATGGACGCGCTCTCGCGCGCCGCGGTCAAAGCCCTCGGCCTGCTCGGCGACAACGAGAGCAAGCGCGTCTTCACCACGGTCGGCCCCGAGCAGGAGTACTTCCTGATCGACGAGCAGTACTTCTTCGAGCGGCCCGACCTGATCTCGACCGGTCGCACCCTCTTCGGCGCCAAGCCGCCGAAGGGCCAGGAACTCGACGACCACTACTTCGGCACGATCCCGGAGCGGGTGCTGGCGTTCATGCTCGAGTCGGAGCTGGAGGCACGCAAGCTCGGCATCCCGGTAAAGACCCGCCACAACGAGGTCGCCCCGGGGCAGTACGAGATCGCGCCGGTCTTCGAGAACTCCAACGTCGGCTCCGACCACCAGCAGCTGATGATGCGGGTGCTCGAAAACGTCGCCCGCCGCTACGGCCTGGTCTGCCTGCTGCACGAGAAGCCGTTCGCCGGCATCAACGGCTCGGGCAAGCACAACAACTGGTCGATGGGGACCGACACCGGCTCCAACCTGCTCGAGCCGGGCGACACCCCGGCCGACAACGCCCACTTCCTCTTCTTCTGCGCGGCGGTGATCCAGGCGGTGAACAAGCACCAGGGCCTGCTGCGCGCCTCGGCCGCCGACATCGGCCAGGACCACCGGCTCGGCGCCAACGAGGCGCCACCGGCGATCATCTCGATCTTCCTCGGCGGCGAGCTGGAGAAGGTCTTCGAGGCAATCGCCAGCGGCGAGGGTGATCCGCACACCCCGGCCTCCTTCCTCGACCTCGGCGCGACGGTGCTGCCGCCGCTGCCGATGCACGGCGGCGACCGCAACCGGACCTCGCCCTTCGCCTTCACCGGCAACAAGTTCGAGTTCCGGGCACTGGGGTCGAGCATGTCGCTCGCCTTCCCCAACACGGTGCTCAACACGATCGTCGCCGAGGCGATCGACGACCTCTCCGGCAAGCTCGAGGCGAAGACGAGCGGCGGCATGGACGTCGCCGAAGCAGTGATCGAGGTCGTCAAGGAGTCCTACACCGCCAACAAGCAGATCTGCTTCGACGGCGACAACTACTCCGAGGAGTGGCACGCCGAAGCCGAGCAGCGCGGGCTGAAGAACCTGCGCACCACGCCCGACGCCCTGCTCGAGGTGCTCGCCGACCAGTCGGTGGCAGCCTTCGAGAACTACGGCGTGCTCTCCAAGCGCGAGCTGGAGTCCCGTTTCGAGGTCTGGGTCGAGCAGTACGCGCTGCGCGCCAACATCGAGGCCGAGACCACCTTCTCGATCGCCAAGACGATGCTGCTGCCAGCGGCGCTGCGCCATCTGGCGCTGATCGGAACGGCCGGCGTCTCCTCACTCGAAGGCGAGACTCGCGGCTTGGTGGAAGAGCTGTCGGCGGCACTCGACGCTCTCGAGAAGGCCAACGCCGAGCCGGTCGACCTCGAGGGGCTCGACCTGGCGCTCTTCGCCCGCGATCAGCAGCTTGCCAAGAGCGCCACCGTGCGCGAGGTGGCCGACAAGCTGGAGAAGGTCGTCGCCGACGACCTCTGGCCGCTGCCGAAGTACGAGGAGATGCTCTTCATTAAGTAGGTGGGTACGGGACGGGTCCGGTAGGGGTTCCGCTTAACTTTTTCGAGATCGGATGTAGCCGTCCGACGGCGGAAATCGCGAAAAAGTACAAGACGCTTCACCCCTACCGGACCCGTCCCTCACAGCAGCTTTTGTGGTTCGGCAGCCACCTCAGCCGACGTTGGCGCAGATTGCGAAGATGCGCAGGTCGATCGTGGTGTCGGTGGTTGACGAGCTGTTGAACAGCTGCGCTGACCAGCCGGTGCCGGTTCCGTTGGGTCCGCTGAGCGAGACCGTGACCTGGGCCTGTGGCGAACCTTGGTTCACGTTCGTGCCGAGATCGACTCCGCCGCCCAGCACCCGCTTGCTGCCGGGGCAGCTCACCGTCTGCACCGTGCTCAGCCCGCGCTGCCCGCTACCGCTGTTAGGGACGGGCACTGCTTCGAAGGTCTGGCTGACGACCTCGTATCCCGAGACGCCGGGTGCACCCGCTGCGCCTTTGTCGCCTTTGTCGCCCTTCTCGCCTTTCGGCCCTTTCGCCCCCTGGGAGCCTTTGGGGCCCTGCGCGCCCTTGGGGCCTTGCGGGCCCGCGGGAAGCGGCCCCATGAGCTTGCAGGTCACCTTTTTTCCCGTCAGTACCCGCCGCGGACACTTGACCTTGACCTGGCCCGCCTTGGCCGCCCCGCCGGCCGCCATCGAAACTGCCGCGACGCTGAGAATCGTGACCAGAGCAGCCATGCCCAGCCCAGCCACGGCACGACGGAAGCTCGAGATCTTGCGCATCATCCCTCCTCGGATCGGATTCGCTTGCACCGTACCCGCTGGCTGTCGCGGTCAACCCCCGAAACGGCGCTACTCAGAGACGCGGCAGCACACGCATCTCGAGCCCACCCCGCGGCGAGAGGGTGGGCATCTGGCGCACGGTCATCGTGCGACCGGGCATCGCGTCGAGGCGCAGCCGCTGCAGCAGCATCGTCGCCACCAGCTTCACCTCGGTCTGCCCGAAGCGCTTGCCGATGCAGATCCGCCGACCGCCCCCGAAGGGGACGTAGGCGCCACGCGGCAGCGCCGCCTTGCGCTCGCGGGTGAAGCGCTCGGGGATGAAGGCCTCCGGCTCGGGGAAGACCTCGGGGATTCGGTGACTGGCCCAGGAGCAGTAGTTGACGTAGGCGCCGCGGGAGACGCGGTGGCCGGCGAACTCGAAGTCGCGCACCGCTCGGCGCGGGCCGATCCAGGCGGGTGGGTAGAGCCGCAGGACCTCGTCGAGCACCATCTCGAGGTAGGGCATCTCCCGCTCCAGCGTGTCGATGCCCGGAGTCGCCCCGTCGAGCACGCGATCCTGCTCCTCGCAGAGCTTGGCGAGGTCATCGGGGTGGCGCGCCAGCTCGTGCATCATGAAGGTCAGGGTCGAGGTCGAGGTGTCGTGCCCGGCGAACATCAACGTCATCACCTGGTCGCGCACCTCCTTGTCGGAGAACCCCTCGCCGGCATCGTCGCGAACGCCGAGCAGGAGGCTGAGGATGTCCATCTTGTCCGGATCGGGGTCTTTCCGGCGCTGGGCGATCTCGCCGTAGACGATCTCGTCGAGGACGGCGCGCGAGCGCACCATCTTCGACCAGGGCGAGCCCGGCCCGCGCAGGAGTCGCAGGTGGAAATCGATGCCGTAGTAGCCGAGCGCCCGCTCGAAGTGCTCCGCGGCGGCGGCCCCCTTTCCCGCCTCGTCGGGATCGAGGCCGAGCAGCGCCCGCATCGCGATCCGCATCGCCAGGCCGCGCATCCACTCGTAGACGTCGATCACCTGGTTGGGCCGCAAGCGCTCTATCGCGGGCGTCGCCTCAGCCACCATCGCCTCCACCGAAGCAGAGACCTGCTCGCGGTGGAAGGCGGGCATCATGATCGCCCGGGCACGATCGTGGTAGGCGTCGTCGATCGTCAGCAGGCCGTCGCCGAGCAGCGGGATCAGGTCGCCGAAGCTCGACTCGCGCCAGTGGAAGTTCTCCGGGTGGGCAACCGTGATGAAGTGATTGGCCTCGGGGCCGAGCATGAAGATCACCGGGTGGTGGAGGAGGCGGGCGCTGAAGATCGGGCCGTGCTCCTCATAGAGCGAGAGCAGCAGCGGCAGGGGGTCCCGCGCGGCCTGCAAGGTGCGGCCGAAGTCGAAGCTCTGGGGCCCAGGCGGATAGGCGCCGCGGCGCCGCACGCTGAGCTCGGCCCGGACGTCTTCGGCAACCCGCCGTACCGGATTGGCGCTCAGCTGCTCAGGCGGCTCAACACGCTGCGAGGGCTTAGCGGAGGTCTCAATGGCCACCCGCGAATCCTAGTTGGCTGACTGGCCAAACAGTCGTTCGAGCGCCCGGGCTATACCCAGAGCGCCCCGTCGACCGCCGGGGGCTGCAGGACTCTGATCTCCTCATCCGCCGGAAGCCATCCCGCCCCCTCTTGACGAAGAAGACCAAGCCGCTTGATTGCATTGAGATCGCGACTCAGCGTCTTCTCCGTCTTGGTTGCATAAGCAGCCGCCAACCGCGGACTGAGGTCGAGGAGATCTTCTTTCACCAGCGGTCGACCGCTTGCGTGAAAGCTCCGGGAGACGTCCAACACGAGCCGGAGCCTCCGGTTGTCCGTCTCGCTTCGACGCTCCCCGAACGTCTGGTACACGAACTGGGCCCAGCGATCCTCGAATTGCTGCTTCCAGATCACAGCAAGTTGGTCGCGGAGCTGATCGACGAATCCTTGCGTGGCATAGGCCAGAAACGAGAGAAGCCCCCCCGGCTCCCGGCTGGAACGTGCGAGCTGCCGGTAGTACTCGGTTCGGGTTTGGTTGTAGTGATTGGACAGAAGCTGGCAGGTCGGCACGGGAAACCCCGCGGATAGAAGGATCTGAAGCTCAATGAGCCGGGCGGTACGGCCGTTGCCATCGCCAAAGGGGTGAATCCAGGCCAGATAGAGGTGCGCAACCACGGCCTTGACGATCGCCAGCGGTGCTGCGAGCTGAGGCCTTTCCGGTGGCGCCTCAAAGTCGTCGCCGTTGAGCCAGTCGCAGAGCCGCGCAAGGAGGAAGCTGGCGTCCTCCGCCGGCACCGCCCGGTAGCTCCCGACCGTTACCGAATGGCCTCGGATCTTCCCCGGAACAACCCCCTCTTCCAGGTCCAGGCCATTGAGGATGAGGCGATTGAGCTCCTGAATGCGCTCGACGGTAAAGGGCAGCGCTGGGTCAGCCAAGAGCTCCTCGCGGGCGACGTTGTAGGCGGCGAGCACGTTCTCGACCTCGCGCTCGAGATACTCCCGCGACGGCGGCAGCTTGAGCGTCCCATCGAGGATCCGGCGCACCTCGTCCTCGGAGAGCGTGTTCCCCTCGATCGCCGTCGTCGCAAGAATGCCCTTTGCGAGAAATACCCGCAGCAGCTCGTTTGCCGCTGCGGGCGATAGCAACGCGCGTCCGACATGCTGACACTTTGACTTTGCCTCGCCGAGCAAGACCCATGTCGTGGGATCGGCGTCGCGCATATCGACCTTGAAGTCGATATGCGAATGGGTCTCTAGATATCGCTTGGGCATTGCCTTTCAGCGATTATAGACCTAAATATGTCCGGTTCTCTGTCCCTATGCCTGTCCGGAGTCGGCGGCGGCGAGCTGGCCGCAGGCGGCGGCGATGTCGCGGCCGCGGGTGAGGCGGACGGTGGCGGTGAGGCGGTGCTCGGCGAGGATCGCGCGGAAGCGCTCGATCTGCTCGGGGGGCGAGCCGTCGTAGGCGCCGGTCGGGTTGTAGGGGATCAGGTTGACCTTGTAGGCGCTGGGGTCGAGCAGGGCGGCGAGCTGGCGGGCGTGCTCGGGGCGATCGTTGACGCCGTCGAGCATCACGTACTCGACGAAGACCTTGCGGCGGCGACGGGCGCGGTAGCGCTCGCAGGCGGCCAGCACCTCGGCCAACGGGTAGCGGTCGTTGACCGGCATCAGCTGCGAGCGCAGGCCGTCGTTGGGAGCGTGCAGGGAAAGCGCCAGGCTGACCGGCATCTCGCACTCGGCCAGGCTTTCGATCCCCGGCACCCAGCCAACCGTCGAGATCGCCGTGCGGCGGTGGGTGACGCCGAGGTCGGGAAGGCGCTCGCAGGCATCGAGCACGGCGTCGAGATTCATCGTCGGCTCCCCCATTCCCATGAAGACGACGTGGTCGATCGCCTCGATGCGGCGGAAGTGCAGCGCCTGGTCGAGGATCTCGTCGGCGCTGAGGTTGCGACCGAACTTCATCTGGCCCGTCGCGCAAAACGAGCAGGTCAGCGGGCACCCGGACTGCGAGGAGAGGCAGACCGAGCGTCGCCCGTCCCGGTATCGCATCAGCACCGCCTCGATCGGCCGCCCGTCGGCGGTGTTGAAGAGCGCCTTGACCGTGCCGTCATCGGACTTCGCCTCCGCCTCGAGGGAGAGCGTGGAGAGCGGCACCGACGCCGCGAGCCGCTCCCGCAGCGCCGCCGGCAGGTTCGTCATCTCCTCATAGGAGCGGGCGCCGCGGGCCACCCACTCCCAGACCTGGGCGGCGCGATAGGCGGGCTCGACGGCCTCGGCGAGGGTGCTGGCGAGCAGTTCGCGGTCCACGGAAACGAGTGTACGGGCGGGGAGCGAGTACATTCGGGGCCGATGACCAGCCAAGCCGATCGAGCTGAACGGTTCCTGGCGCTGCATCGTGGCGAGCGGCCGCTGCTGCTCCCCAATCCTTGGGATCCAGGCTCCGCGAGGCTGCTGGCCTCGCTCGGCTTCGAGGCGCTCGCGACGACCAGCAGCGGCGCAGCCGCGACGCTGGGCCGGCTGGACGGAGCGATGACCGCCGAGGAGGCGATCGCGAGCGCCACCACGATCGTCGCAGCGACGGATCTGCCGGTTTCGGCCGACCTCGAGAACGGCTTCGCCGACGATCCCGCCGGGGTCGCCGAGACGATCGGGCTCGCTATCTCCGCCGGCCTTGCGGGAGCCTCGATCGAGGACTACAGCGGCCAGGAGAAGGAACCGATCTACGGCATCGAGCTGGCGGCGGAGCGGGTCGCCGCCGCGGCGGAGGCCGCACACGGCGGACCGTCACAGCTCGTCCTCACCGCCCGGGCCGAGAACCACCTGCGCGGCGTCGACGATCTCGCCGACACGATTGCCCGCCTGCAGGCCTACCAGGAGGCGGGCGCCGACGTCCTCTATGCACCCGGCCTCGCCAGCCTCGAGGACATCAGCCAGGTGGTCTCCTCCGTCGATCTTCCCGTCAACGTCCTCGCCTTTCCCGGGGTCCCCCCCGTTTCGGAGCTGGCGGCCGTCGGCGTCCGGCGCGTCTCGGTCGGCGGCGCCTTTGCCTTCGCGGCGCTCGGCGCGGTGACCGAAGCGGCGCGAGAGCTGCTCGACGAGGGGACCTACGGCTATATGAAGCTGACTGGCGTAGGCCTGCAGAGTGCCCGGCCCGCCTTCGCCGACGAGCCGGACGAGCAGGGCACCTGAGGACGGGCTCAGCGCCCAGTCACCTCGGCGGCGGCGCGCTCGCCCGCCTGCAGGGCACCCTCCATGTAGCCGCTCCAGACCGTGGCCGTCTCGGTTCCCGCCCAGTGGACGCGGCCAATCGGCTCGCGCAGAGCCGGCCCGCAATCTGTCCAGCCGCCGGGGCCGAAGTTCGAGGTCGGCCCGCCGCCGGACCACTCCTCCGCCGCCCAGGACTGCTCGGCGTAGTCGACGGGCCGCGCCGCCCGCGGCCCGAAGAGGCGCTCGAAGCAAGCGAGCACCGCCGCGCGTCGCTCGGCCGGCGCCAGCCTCGCCAGCTCACGCGCCTCGGGACCGCCGACGAAGCCCAGCATCACCCCGGCCGAGCCGTCGCGCGGCGAGCAATCGAAGGTCAGCGTCACCGGCCCGGCGTCGGTGACCGACTCGCCGCTGAGCCCATCGGCCCGCCAAAAGGGCTCCTCGTAGAGCGCCACGCACTTGTCCAGCGCGCCCGGGCGCATCCGCTCGGCGAGCCGCCGGCGCCGATCGGGCGGCGGCGGGTCGAGCTCGATCTGCGCCGCAATGACCGGGGGAACGGCGACGATCGCGTGCTGCGCCTCGACCTCGACCCCGTCGGCCGCAACCAGTACCGAGCCCTCGCGCCGCTCGATGCGACGAACGGGTGCGCCAAGGTGAACCCGATCGCCGAGTGCAGCGGCGATGCCGAGCGCCAGCGTCTGCGCCCCGCCCTCGAGGCGATCCTGCTGGGCCCCGCCCTCGGTGTCGACCAGCTTGTCGAAGCTGCCGGCGGCACGGATGTAGAAGATGGCGTGCAGCATGGAGATCTCTTCCGGGCTCGTCCCCCACACCGTGCGGCCCGCCAGGCCGAGCAGCTCGCGGGCAATCGGGGTCCGCACGTTCGCCTCGCACCAATCGGCGAGCGTTTCCCCGTCCAGCTCGGCGGCGCGCTCCGCTGTCCAAGGCTGCTCGGGGTCGACTTCGGCGGCGAGCCGGGCGATGCGGCGGCGGGCGAGGAAGACGTCCCACAGCACGCCGAGGCCAAGGCGCGGGATCGTGCCCCGATAGCGACGCCGCACACCGCCAACGTCGAGCAGGTTCCGACCCTCGCCGTGCTGGGGGAACGTCTCGATCCCCAGCTCGCCGGCGAGCGCCTGAACCCGGGAGTGATCGGAGCCGACCCACTGGCCGCCGAGGTCGACCTGCACCCCGTCGCCGAGCATCGCGTTGAGCAATCGGCCCCCAACCCTGTCGCGCGCCTCGAGCACGACGACCTCGAGGCCGGCGTCGAGGAGCGAGCGGGCCGCGGCGAGGCCGGAGAGCCCGGCGCCGACGATTGCGACGTCGGCGCTCAACCGCGATCGCTCAGCCATGGATCTTCTCTCCCCGCTCCAGCATGCCGATGAACTTTCGCAGCCGTCGCTCCCGCGTCTCGGGCTTCTTCGCCTCCCCCAAGCGGTAGAGGATCGCGTAGCGGTTGGCGCTGTCGAGCCTGGCGAAGAACTCCCGCGCGGCCTCGTTGCGGTCGAGCTCGCGCTGCAGATCGGCAGGAACCTCGGCGGTGCGCTGGCCGGCGTAGGCCGCCTCCCAGCGACCGTCGGCCTTCGCCGCTTCGACCTCGGCCAAGCCGGCGGCGCGCATCTCGCCGGAGGCGATCAGCTCCTCGGCCTTGTCCCTGTTGATCCGCGACCACTTGCCCCGTGGCCGCCGCGGCGTGAAGCGCTGCAGGAAGTACTTCTCGTCGAAGCCGCGCTTCTGGCTGTCGATCCAGCCGAAGCAGAGCGCCAGCTCCAGTGCCTCGGCGTAGGTGACGCTCTCCACGCCCGAGCCCTTCTTGGCGATCTTCAGCCAGAGGCCCTCGGCGCTGGCATGGTTCTCCTCCAGCCATGCCTCCAACCCGCCGGGAGAGGCGAAGAGAAGAATCGGAAGGTCATCGGCCATCGCCGTCAGCCATGGGCCGCCAGGATCACTTGCCGACCGCCTCCGCGAGCAGGTCGACCTGGGCGGGATCGCTTGAGGAGGGAAAGAAGATCAGCTCGTCACAGCCAGCCGCCTCGTAAGCCGCAACCTGTTCGCGCACCGCGTCGGCGTCCTTGGCAGCGCTTTCGACGATGAAATCGGCGATCTGCTCGCCCAGCCAGGCGTAGTAGTCGGTCAGGTAGGCGCGTGCCTCCTCGACGGCGCGGTCGCCCAACGAGAAGTAGGCGAGGGCGGCGGTTCGCGGCTCTCCCTCGCGCCCAGCCCCTGACCAAGCCGCTCGCGCCTTCTCGGCGCCCACGCCGAACTGCTCCGGCCCGGACGCCGCGGCGATCCAACCGTCGGCGAAGCGGGCGGCGCGGGCAAAGGAGGCGTCGGCGTGGCCGCCGACGATCAGGCGCGGGGCCCCTTCGATCGAGGGCCCTATCCCATTGCCCGACCAGACCTCCTCGATCCGCTCGAGCATCGAGTCGAGTCGACGACCGCATCCGCGCTGCTCGACGCCGCTCGCCTCGTAGTCGTCCTCGCGGCCCCCGAGGCCGACGCCAAGCGTGAAGCGACCGGCGGCGAGGGCGTGCAGGCTGAGCGCCTGCTTGGCGAGCTCGGTGGCGTTGACGCGCAGCGGCCCGAGCAGGACCGACGTGCAGAGGCCGATGCGCTCGGTCACGGCTGCCGCAGCGGCAAGCGCGGTCAACGGCTCGTAGTTCTCGTAGACGATGCGATCGATCGTCCCCAGGCTCGAGAAGCCCCGCGCCTCTGCCCGCCGCGCCCACTCGACCAGCTGCTCCCCGGTCGCTCCCGGCACGGCATTGGGCAATCCGATCGCGACGTCCATCCCCGCCTCCTCGGTCGTGTTCAGATGCGCCAACCCTAGCGGCGCCCCAACGCGGGCCTCGCCGCCTCGGGTTAGAGTGATCGCGATGAGCGATCGCGACGGCACCGAGGCGCTGACCGAGGCGATCGGGCGCTACAACGACGCCTGGAACGCGCAGGACCTCGACGCGATCGTCGCCATGCACGCGCCGGACATGGTCTTCGCCAACCACACCGCCGGCGAGTCGGCGCAGGGCGAGGAGGTGCGGGGCCACATCGCCAAGATCTTCGACTCCTGGCCCGACATGAGGTTCGAGACCCGGCGGCTCTACGTCCGCGACGGCGTTGTCACTCAGGAGTGGACCGCGACGGCGACGCACTCGAACACGCTGCGGCGCGGCGATCTCGAGGCGCCGCCGAGCGGGCGCGCGGTCAGCTGGGACGGCGTCGACGTGATCCCCTTCGAGGATGGCCTGATCAAGCGCAAGGACGTCTACTCGGACTCGGTCTCGATCCTGCGCCAGGTCGGCCTGCTCGACTGACCCAGGGGCGTCGTCAGCGACGTCGGAGGCGGCTGCGCACGAAAGCCGGCCATGCGCGCGGCCGGCGGGCCGCAGTGAGCGCGATCGGCATCGAGTCGAAGTAGGAGACCCGTTCCGTCGCCAGGCCGTCCTCGCCGAGGACGAAGCGATCGACCGCGCGCCAGGAGATCGGTCCACCGCCCGCGGTGCCGCTGAGGGTGAACTCGATCAGGACGCCGTCGGAGGTGGCGCCCCAGCGGTGCATCTCGCCGGTCAGGTCGGGGATCAGCTCGAAGAGGCCGGCAAAGGCGCGCTGGCCCTCCGCCAGGGTGCTCGTCACCGGCGTCATCGGGGCGACCAGCCGAACCCGCTCGGCCAGGACCGTGGAGAGGCCCTCGGGGGTCGGCGCACGCCAGTACTCGGCAAAGCGGGCGGCGAAGTCCGCCGCCATCGCCTCGTCGACGCCCGCCTCGCCGCTCACGGCAGCTCCGCCAGGAGGCGATCGATCGTCTCGCGCGCGTAGCCGAAGACGGCGCGATCCGCGCTGAGCCGGAAGCGCGAGTTCGCCCCCATGACCACAGCGTAGAGCTCGAAGGCGAACCGCCCCGGGTCGGGGCAGCCGGCGATCCCCGCCTGCCGCTCGAGCTCGCCCAGCCAGGCATCGAGCGCAGCCGCGATCGCGTCGCGCACCGGGCCCGGCCGGTCGTCGTACTCGGCGGAGGTGGCGGCCCAGAAGCAGCCGCCGGAATAGCCGCCGCCCTCGAGGTGGGCAAGGTAGGCGTCCCCCATTGCGCGCAGGCGCGGCGCGCCGTCGGGCGCGTCCAGCGCCGACTCGATCACGGCGACCCTGAAGCGATGCGCGGCAGCCTCGACCGTCGCCAGCTGCAGCTCCTGCTTCGATCCGAAGTGGGCGAAGAGCCCACTCTTGCTCATCCCCAGCTCGCCGGCGAGGCGACCGATGGTCAGGCCCTCCAGGCCCTCGACCGAGGCGAGGTCGACCGCCCGGTCGAGGATCGCGGCGCGGGTGTGCGCCCCCTTGCCGGTCGCCGGCGCCGGGCCGGCCTTGGTCTGGGTCGCCGAGCTCACCGGTCCAGGGTACAGAAAAGCACGAACGTTCGTCCATCGCTAGGCTGGGCGGTCTCAACCCCAGCATGGGGAACCGACTTCCAAGGAGGAGACAGATGGCAGGCCACACGGTGAAGAAGATCGACGAGATGGAGGCGATCTACAGGGGTGCCTACAAGCGGGTTCGGGCGGAGCTCGGCATCGAGTCGTTCGGCATCCAGCTGATCGACATGCCCCCTAACTTCGAGAACTACCCAGAGCACGACCACGAGCAGGACGGACAGGAGGAGGTCTACGTAACCCTCGGCGGCGGCGGCGAGATCGAGATCGAGGGCGAGCGCTTCCCCCTCGACCCCGACCACATGTCGCGCGTTGGCTCCGGCGTCAAGCGCAAGGTCTGGCCGGGCCCGGACGGGATCCGGTTGCTGATCGTCGGCGGAGTCCCCGGTCAGGCCTACGAGGCGCCCGACATCACCAAGCTCGGCGAACCGGACCCAATGGCCGCCTGAGCCCCGCGAGTCACCCGCTGCCGGGGACGCGCGGCTCGTGTCCCCGGCAGCGGATCACCGGCAGCCGCGGATAGCGGGGGTAGCTCGGATCCTCGCGCGAGCGCAGGCAGAGGGAGAAGACCGAGCCGCGCGTATTTGGCACGAGCTGTTGGTGCGCGCAGCTGTCGCAGAGACCGGCGACGGGAGCGGACGAGCCGTTGGTCACTCGCCGAAGCTACCGCCCGAGGCTCTGCTTTTGCCGGAAACTGCGTCCCGAGCCGGGATTCTGCCGCCTGGGCTGGGGCTAGCTTTGACCTGTGAGCACGGCGACGCTCTTCGACACCGACGCACCGGGGCACTCGGCGACGATCGAGGTACTGGGCGTCATCTTCTGCGCAGAGGACGACGGCTACGCGGTGCTCGAGGTGCAGGACGCCGAGTCGGGCGAGGAGTTCGCGCTGGTCGGCCCGGTCGCACACCTGGGCCCCGGCGACAGGGCCGAAGTCAGCGGTGAGTGGCAGACCCACGCCCGTTACGGCCGCCAGCTTCGCGCCCAGGGGGCGTTGCCGCTCGACCCCGCCGACCGCGAGGGACGGATCGCCTACCTCACCTCGCTGCGACATATCGGCCCAGCCCGCGCCGAACGCCTGATCGACGAGTACGGCGAGGGCGTGCTCGGGGCGATCGCCGCCGATCCGCACTCCGTGTTCGGCTCGCTGCGCGGCGTCAGCGCCAACCAGGCGGCAGCGGCGGCGGAGTCGTGGCAGGCGAGCCGCGCGGTCCGCGACCTTCACGTGCAGCTGGCCCCGCACGGCCTCGCGCACCTGGCGGCGCCAATCCACACCCGCTTCGGCGAGAGCTCGATGGCGATCCTGCACGAGGACCCCTACCGCCTGACCGAGGTCGACGGTGTCGGCTTTACCCGCGCCGACAGGATCGCCATCGGCAACGACGTGCCGCCGGACTCGAGCCGTCGCGCCCAGGCAGCTGCCGTCTTCGCCCTGACAGAGGCGGAGCAGCAGGGCAACTCCTTCCTGCCGGTGACGGAGCTGGCGCAGCGCGCAGCGAAGCTGCTCGGGCTCAACCCGGACCCCGACGTGCTGGTCGAGGCTCGCGGTCTGCTTGTCGACGACGCGCGTGTCTACCGCGAGCTGACCCACGCCAGCGAGGTAGCCGTCGCCGCAACCCTTACGGCGCGCGTCGCCTCGCCTCCGCACCTCGACCACGAGCCCGGCGAGACCCCAGAGGACGGGCTGACCGAGGAGCAGTGGGCCGCGGTGCGCGGTGCCTTCGCGGCGAGGATCTCGGTGCTGACCGGCGGCCCCGGCGTCGGCAAGACGGTCTGCACGAGGGCAATCGTCGCCGAGGCAAAGGCGGCAAGTGCTCGGATCGCCCTCTGCGCCCCCACCGGGCGGGCGGCGAGGCGGATGGAGGAGGCGACGGGCCACCCGGCGCAGACGATCCACCGCTTGCTCGAGTGGTCGCCAGGGCGCCGGCCCGGGTTCGGCCCGGGGCATCCACTGCCGGTCGACCTGGTCATCGTCGACGAGTCCTCGATGCTCAACCTGAGGCTGATCGAGGTGCTGCTGGGCGGGCTGGCGGAGTCGACGCACGTCGTCTTCGTCGGCGACGCCGACCAACTGCCCCCGATCGGCGCCGGCAAGCCCTTCGAGGACCTGATCTCCTCGGACGTGGCGCCGGTCGTGCGTCTCAGCCACATCTTCCGCCAAGCGGCGCGATCGATGATCACCACCGCCGCGCACGAGATCAACCAGGGGCGCCCACCTCACCTTGCTCCCAGCGAGGACCAGGACCACGACTTCTTCTTCATCGAGCGGCCCAACCCGGAGCGGGCGCTGGAGACCGTGGTCGAGGTGGTCGCCGAGCGGGCGCCGGCGCGCTTCGCCGTCGACCCGATCCGCGAGGTGCAGGTGCTGGCGCCGATGTACCGCGGCGCGGTCGGGATCGACGCCCTCAACGCGCGCCTTCAGGAGAGCCTCAACCCGAGCGGCAGGCGGGCGGTCGGAGACCGTTTCCGGATCGGCGACCGCCTGATCCAGACCCGCAACTCCCACGAGCTGGGGCTGATGAACGGCGCCATCGTCTTCCTCCGCGCCGACGACCCCGACGAGGAGGAGATCCTGGTCGACACCGACGACGGCGAGTCGCTGGCCATCCCCTATGGGGAGACCGCGACCCTGCGCCTCGCCTACGCGATCTCCGTCCACAAGGCCCAGGGCTGCGAGGTGCCGGTCGTGGTCGCCGTCTGCCACCGCTCGCACTCACGGATGCTGACCCGCCCGCTCCTCTACACCGCGATCACCCGCGCCCGCTCGAGCTGCGTGCTGGTCGGCGACCGCGCCGCGCTCGGCGCCGCGGTCCAGCGCGACGACGGCGGCGGCCGCTGCTCCGGTCTCGCCGAGCGGCTGCGCGGGTAGCGGGCCACGGCCATACTCAGCGGGGTGGAACGTGGCTCGACACCGAGGCCGTCCCTGGCCGCGGTCGCGGTCACCCTGGCGGGCATCGCGCTGCTCGGCGCGCTCGTCTTCGCCGTGCCGGCCCTGCACGATGCCGTGGTCGCGGCGATCCACGGCGATACCGCCGAGGTGCGCAGCCAGCTCGACAGCCTCGGCCTCGCTGGGCCGCTGCTGATCCTCGCCCTCGCCCTCCTGCATGCCTTCGTCTTCTACCCGGCGGAGATCGTCGATGCCGCGGCCGGATTCGCCTACGGCTTCTTCCCGGCCCTGGCCCTGGTGATGGCGGGCTGGCTGCTCTCCGGCCTGCTCTGCTACGCGATCGGTCGCTCTCTGGCGCGCCCGCTGCTCGACCGCTGGCTCGGCCGGGAGCGCTTCGAGCGCGCCGAGGCGGCGATCGAGCGCGGCGGCGTCACCCTGCTGATCGCCGTGCGGCTTCTCCCGATCGTTCCCTTCAGCCTCCTCTCCTACGCCGCCGGTGCCGCCCGTGTCCCGGTCTGGCGCTTCGTCTGGACGACGGTCGTCGGCTACCTCCCGATCACCGCGATCTCGGTTTACTTCGGCACCAGGCTGGAGGGACTCAGCCTCACCGACCCGATCGTGCTCGGCAGCGCTGCCGCCCTGCTCGGCCTGCTCCTGGTTGGCCACTGGGCGATGCGACGCGGCGGCGCCGAGACCGCTGGCTGAGCTCAGCCGACGTGCTTGACGCGGAAGCGATAGGCGGCGGGGGTGCGATCGCCTTCGCCGGACGCGTTGCGGGCAACGACGCGAACGGAGTGCCAGCCGATGGCGAATCGTCGAACCAGCCTTTCGGGGCAGGGGCGGAACAGGCCGCCGTCGATCCGGCAGGCGAAGGAGACGCCAACCTCGTTGGCGCCAAAACGGAATACCACCTTCGCCTTCCGCGACCGGGTGCGAACCAGCTTGGGGGGTCGCTGCCTGATGAACGTCTGCGGCGCAATCCGGCGCGGTTCCGATTCAGTCGGCGGGATGTCGAGTGGCTGCGGAAAGACCCCGCCGCCGGACGAGGGCGGCGCTTCCAGCCCCCAGTTGCCGGGAGCCTGCGCTTCGTCGACCGATCCTTCCGGGGAAGGCGGCAGGCATTCGGCAGGGACAAAGGGTGGCGGGCTGGGCAATGCTTCGATCGCGCCCACTGCTTCGACCAGCCCGGCGCCAACCGCGCAGGGGTCGAACCCCAGGGCCCCTTCGGCGCTGGCCTGCAGACCGGTGCGGATTTCCGCGGGCGTCGCAGCCGGTTCGGCATCCAGCATCAGCGCCGCCACCGCGGCGGCATGAGGCGCTGCCGCAGAGGTGCCGCAAAAGCGCCAGCCAGCACCGGTGAGGAACGCGAAGAACGTCGTCACCCCGCAGTCGGTCGCCGCCACGTCGGGCTTGGAGAGCTCCTCCGGGACGGTGAATTCTGCCGCCGGAGCCAGGCCTTCCACCGGTTCGAAATCGTGCCTCACGGGTCCTCGCGATGAGTATTCCTCCGGTTCGAGGCTGGGATCGACGGCATCGAACCGAACGGCGCCCACCGAGATGGCCTCCGCGGTCCCAGCGTGGCCGAAGATCGTCGGACCGACCACGTCCTCCCCGGTCGAGCGCGGATACTCGGTTGCGGCGACGCCGGAGCCGTTCTCGACCAAGCCGAGCTTGAGTCGCGGATCGCCACCCCCGGAGAAGCGATTGACCACGACCTGCACGGTTCGCAGGGACGCTGTTTCGTTCACCCACTGAAGGACCTCGAGCGGCTGCTGGCTGATGCCGACGTTGTCTTCTTCGGAGCTCGCAATCAGGTTGCCGTTGGCGTTGAGCAGGAACGCATCGAGATCGACGCCAACGCCGTGCCACGGCTCGTCCCACTGGAGATCGACGGTGAGGGTCGCACCGGGTTCGACTTTGATCCCGAACGTCCTGTCCGTCCGAGCACCAGGGTTGAAGTCCAGGCAGTGCGTCCCCCTAGCGCCCGGAACGACCTGCACTGCCGGCGGACAACCCCCGGCATCTCGGTATTTCGGTGCTTCCCACGAGGCGATTTCGTGGCCTTCGGGATCGAACAGGTTGTTGTTGCCCGCGGCCGAGAGATAGGTCGCACCCCCTTCGACCGCTTCCCTTACGGCGACTGCGATTGGGCCATCCTGGAAGAAGGGCTCTTCCAGGTAGAAGACGTCATCGGCGATCACATCGGCTTCCGCTTCCGCCAGCTCGCCGATATTGGCCGCAAAGGCCGTTTCCCCGTTGAAGGCGGAGGCGAAGTCGATGCTCGCCCCAGGCGCCAGGTCGTGGACGATCTGGACCATCGCCCTCCCCTCGTCGCTGGGACCTTCACCTTCCAGTTCTTCCTCTTCGTCGAGGACTTCGACGGGGGATTGGTTCGTGCAGGGGCTGGCGGCGGGTCCCGGTAGGTCGCCGCTTTCTTCGTCTTCCAGGGCGTGTGTTGCGATCGGGCCGCTGCCGTCGGCGGCCTCCGTGGCCTGGTCGAAGGAGTCGGAGAGGATGCCCACCTTGACGCCGCTGCCATCGACGAGGAGTTCTTCGCGCGCTTTCGCGGCGTTCAGCTGCTGGTCTCCCTCCGAGACGACTTCGCCGGAGGGACAGACCGGCGCGGCCGTGAACGGCGCCAACGCCTCCGTGATTCCGGCGACCCCCGGCACGCGGCCGAGCTGCTCCAAGCGAGCCGGCTTGGCCGCGACGGTGACCGTCTGGTAGCGGCGGCTGACGTCGACGATCTCGCCACCCGCTGCGCGCAGCGCGGCGCTGCTCGCAGCGGCGCCCCGGTCGAACCGCACGTAGACGAGCACTCGCTTGCCCTGGCGCAGGAGGCTGCCCGGCCCTTCCGGAGCCAGGTCGAGCGCTTCCGCCTGGATTGACGAGGACTGCGAGCGCAGCGGCTGCGCCGCCAGCTCGGCCAGCCTCGAGGAGAGGTGGCTCCCGCCCGCGGGCGCCTGCATCCCGGCGGCCGGTCCCGCGGCCGCCGCGAGCGCTAGAAGGGCAGACGCGAGCGTCCCCACTAGGAAGGGAGATCGTGGCGCTCTGGTCATCTCGGGCAAAGTATCGACCGGGCCTCCTCGTTCCTCAACACATGCAGAGGCGGATCCGAGCGCAGCGCTTTGCAGTCGATCCCTGCTACCGTCCCCGGCGTTAGGTCGGATCTATATCCGGCAAAGTCGTGTCTAGCGCTCGCGTCGTTGCTTTACCGAAGCCTCCGCGTTCGCAGCACATCAAGTGGAGGCAATACATGCCCACTGGAACAGTCAAGTGGTTCAGCGACGACAAGGGTTACGGGTTCATCACGCCCGACGACGGCTCGAAGGACGTCTTCGTCCATCACAGCGCGATCCTCGGCGAGGGCTTCAAGTCCCTGGCAGAGGGCGCCAAGGTGAGCTACGAGTCCGAGGAAGGCCCCAAGGGCCCGGCCGCGGCGAGCGTCCAGCAGACCTCGTAGTCGCACACCGCTCTTGAGCAGTTCGAGGCCCGCCGATCGGCGGGCCTCGTTTTTGTGGCCCTATCCTTCCCCGCCGATGGCAACCAGAGACGACCTCAGAAACATCGCGATAGTCGCGCACGTCGACCATGGCAAGACGACCCTGGTCGACGCGATGCTGTGGCAATCCGGCGCCTTCCGCAAGGGACAGGACGTGGCCGAGCGGGTGATGGACTCGATGGACCTCGAGCGCGAGAAGGGCATCACGATCCTGGCCAAGAACACGGCCGTGCGCCATCAGGGAGTGAAGCTCAACATCGTCGATACACCTGGCCACGCCGACTTCGGCGGCGAGGTCGAGCGCGGCCTGACCATGGTCGACGGGGTTCTCCTCCTCGTCGATGCATCGGAGGGACCGCTGCCGCAGACGCGCTTCGTCCTGCGCAAGGCCCTGGAGGCGAAGCTGCCGGTAATCCTCGTGATCAACAAGGTCGACAGGCCCGACGCCCGTATCGCCGAGGTCGTCGACGAGGTCTACGAGCTCTTCCTCGACCTCGACGCCGACTCCGAGCAGATCGACTTTCCGATCGTCTACACCAACGCCAAGGCGGGCTGGGCCTCGCTGGAGGAAGGGGCCGAGGGCACTGACCTCTCCCCCCTGCTCAGCCTGATGCTGGAGAAGATCCCCGCGCCGGAGTACGACCCCGACCATCCGCTGCAGGCGCACGTCACCAACCTCGATGCCTCCCCCTACGTCGGCCGCCTGGCGCTCTGCCGGGTCCACAACGGAACGATCCGCTCCGGCCAGCAGATCGCCTGGTGCCGAGCGGACGGCAGGGTCGAGCGGGCGACGGTCTCCGAGCTCTACGTCACCGAGGCCCTGGAACGGGTATCCGCGGAGGAGGCCGGGCCCGGGGAGATCATCGCGGTCGCCGGGATGGAAGAGGTGACGATCGGCGAGACGCTGGCCGACCCGGCCGACCCGCGGCCACTGCCGGTGATCACGGTCGACGAGCCCTCGCTCTCGATCGTGCTCGGCATCAACACCTCCCCCCTGGCCGGCACAGAGGGGAGCAAGCTGACGGCACGCCAGGTTCGCGACCGGCTCGATGCCGAGCTGGTCGGCAACGTCTCGATCCGGGTCCGCGACACCGAGCGCCCCGATGCCTGGGAGGTGCAGGGGCGCGGCGAGCTGCAGCTCGTCATCCTGCTGGAGCTGATGCGCCGTGAAGGCTTCGAGCTGACGGCCGGACAGCCTCGTGTGCTGACTCAGGAGATCGACGGCAAGCTGCACGAGCCGGTCGAGCGGCTCTCGATCGACGCCCCCGAGGAGCACGTCGGCACGATCACCCAGCTGCTGGCCGGGCGCAAGGGACGCCTGGAGCATATGGCCAACCACGACACCGGCTGGGTGCGGATGGAATACCTGGTGCCGGCGCGCGGGCTGATCGGCTTCCGCACCGAGTTCCTCACCGAGACCCGCGGCACCGGGGTCATGCACCACGTCTTCGAGAGCTGGGAGCGCTGGGCGGGCGAGCTCCGCCTTCGCCCCACCGGCTCGATCGTCGCCGATCGCCGCGGCAAGACCGCCGGCTACGCGCTGATCGGCCTGCAGGATCGCGGCACCCTCTTCGTCGGCCCCGGCGAGGAGGTCTACGAGGGAATGATCATCGGCGAGAATGCCCGCGCCGAGGACATGGACGTCAACGCGACCAAGGAGAAGCAGCAGACCAACATGAGAGCGGCCAGCGCCGAGGTGCTCGAGCGCATGGCACCTCCCAAACGCCTCTCGCTGGAAGCCGCGGTCGAGTTCCTGCGCGAGGACGAGTGCGTCGAAATCACACCGGAGTCGGTTCGCCTGCGCAAGGTCGAGCTCGACAAGCTGCGCCGGCAGAAGGCCGCTAGGCAGGGCGGCTCGGCGACGGCATCTCGGCGGTGAGCATCGCGCCCATCACGTGGATCCCCTCCTCGCCGCTCTCGGCGAGGCGTTCGGCGCTGGCTGCCTGCACGGCAAAGCTCGCGTCCAGGGCCTCGTCCTGGATCCCGTTGAGTTCGCGCCAGCCCTGAGCGTCGACGACGAAACGCGTGCGACTCATGTGGGTGTCGGGCCTCGCGTTCAAGGTGCCCGCCTCCAAGGCCTCCCCGGCGTCGGATCCGATCAGCTGCATGATCCAAGCCGCGAGGTGACGCCGTTCGCGCAGGCCCAGCTCACTCGTCTCGTCATTGCTCCAGATCAACGTCGCGACCGCGCGGTAGACGTGCTCGGCAGAGCCGTTCTCCACCCGCTCCCCGGCCAGCTCGATCAGCTCCATCTCCTGCAGCTGGGCGATCTGCCGTCTGGCAATCTCCACGCTCACCCCGAGCGCCACGGCTATACCCCTTGCGCCCGCCGTGCGTTCGGCAAGCAGCTCGAGCACGTTGAGGCCAATCCGGTTGGACGCCAGCTGCACCAAGCGCCGATCGATGTCGGCTTCACTGCGGACCATCTCAGCCACGAAAAGCCTCCTTGCCTCGCAGGTGGATAGCCCACCTTAGAGGGAGCGGCGAGCGAAGTCGACCACTCAGGTGGAGCCGGAGACCAGTGGGCGGCCGGGAAGCGCTCCGGTCAGCCAGAAGGACGCGACGACGAAGACCGCCACCGCCAGCAGGGCGATCTTGAGGGCGGTTATCTGCGCCTCGTCGTAGCCGCTCGCGATCGCCTTCGCCTCGCCAGCCTCCACACCGGACTTGGCGAGCTGCGCTTCGACCGTCGAGGTCGGGACGAAGGCGATCCCCTCCTCGGTCGCGGCAGCCAGGCGTTCCTGTGTGGGCGGCGAGATCCGCGGGTTGTCGACCACCGATTGGTTGAAAGCTGCGGTGAGGCCGCTGAGCAGGACTGCGCCGACCAGAGCCGTGCCGAGGGCGCCGCCGAGGTACTGGAAGGTGCCCTGGATGCCGCCTGCCTCGCCGGTATCCGACGGCCCGACCGAGGACATCATCACGTTGCCGATCTGGGAGACCATCAGGCCGCCGCCGAATCCCATCACTCCAAGCGAGATGGCAAAGGTGGTCGAGTTGAGCGAGTGGTCGATCGAGCCGACGAGCCCGAGCGAGGCGACGAGGAGCGCCAACAGGCCGGCGCGGACGATCGCCCGGGGCGAGAAACGGCCGGAGAGGGAGGGTGCGGCGATCGCGGTGAGAAGCATCACGATCGAGAGCGGCAGCAGCTTCACCCCGGTCTCGAAGGCGTCCTTGCCCAACACCACCTGGAGGTAGAGCGGCACGGCGAAGAAGGTGCCGAGCAGGATCACCTGCTGGGCGAAGATCATCAGCGCGCCGCCGCGCAGCTGGCGGATCCGCAGCAGGGCGATCTTCAGCAGCGGCTCCTCCCCTTTGGCCTCGCGCCGTTCCGACCAGCGGGCGAAGGCAAGCAGGACTCCGAATCCGGCGAGGATGACGAAGGGAACCGGCGAGAGGCCAAGCGGGGTGACCTCCGTCCCACCGATCGAGGGCGGGTTGCGGGGAACGAGCCAACCCCAGGTGCTGCTCTGCAGGACGCCGAAGACGACCAGGACGAGGCCGAGGATCGAGAGACCTGCGCCGACCAGGTCGAGCCGCGGTTTGCGCTCCGGCGGGGCGTCGCGGATCATGCCCGAGGCGAGCAGGACGAAGATCGCGATCACGACCTCGCCGGCGAAGACGACCCGCCAGCTCAGCGCCGTGGTCACCGCGCCGCCGATCAGGGGCCCGGCGGCCGCGCCCGCGGCCGCGACGGCGCCGATGATCCCGTAGGCGGTCGCTCGGTTCTTGCCCTCGTAGTTCGACGCGATCAGCGCAACCAGGGCCGGGACCATGAGCGCCGCACCCAGCCCCTCGACCAGCGACCAGCCGAAGAGCAGCAACCCGACCCCCTGCGCAAGCGAGGTCAGCCCGGAGCCGATCGCGAAGACGACGATGCCGATCCGGAACGCCCTCCTGCGTCCCCAGATGTCGCCGAGCTTGCCGCCGAGCAGCATCGTCGACGCCATCACCAGCATGTAAGCGGTGATCGCCAGCTGCACCTTCTCCACCGTCGTGTCGAGGTCGGCGACCACGTTGGAGATCGAGACGTTCATCACCGTCGTGTCGAGCACGAGGATGAACTGGGCAGCCGAAAGGATGAGGATGACGCGCCAGGTCTTCACGGGCTAGGCGTCCTCTGCCTTGACCCGGCCGGACGCGATCGCCGCAACCAAGGCCGCATGGTCGCGCTGGTTGCGATCCGCATAGGCGGAGGCGAACTCGGCGATTGCCTCCTCGCAGGTCGCGCCCGACCCCAGATAGGCCCCGATCGCGACCGAATCTCCCGAGCGGGCGTGAGCGCGGGCCAGAGTCCAGCCGCACATGCGCGCGTAACTTTCCAGGCCGCTCGGCGGCAGGGCCTCGACTTCGACCGAGCCCTTGCCGTCCCAGAGCTGGCGCACGTAGAAGTGGCGCTCACGGCCGTCGATCCCGATCGCCGGGCACCAGCCGAGGAAGCTGTCGCTGGCCGCCTGCATCAGCCACTGGCCCTCGACCACCCGCCTGCCGTGATTGTCGAGCTCGCTCGCCCCCGCGTAGGGCTCCAGCACCGAGGCCTGCGCCTCCTTGGCCTGGAGGAAGAGTGGGTCCTCGTCGTCGCGCCCGGTGAGCAGGATGATCCAGGCCCGGGTGCCGACGCTGCCGACGCCGACCACCTTGTGGGCGATGTGCCGCAGGCGATAGCTCTCCAACAGGCGGCGCCTGTCGCCCTTGAGCGAGTTGGCGTAGCGCTCGAGCACCGCGCGCACCTCCCCCTCCATTCGCCGCTCGGCCTCCTCATCGGGAATCAGCTCCTCGATCGGCACGATCAGCGGCGGGCGACTGACGATCCGCAACTCCCCGTCGACCCGGTGAGTGAGCCGGTCGAGCGCCCGCAGACTGTCCTTGCGCCGGGCCTTTGCCGCCCCCTTTTCAACTCGCCTGACCGCTGCGGCGCCCTGCGAGCGCAGCTGCTCCGCCACCGTCGTCTCGTCGAGGCGCGCGTACCAGACCTCCAGGTTGCGCATGGCGGCGAACTGCCGCATCGACTCGCGGTACTGGCGGGCCGCCGTCCGCACCACCGCGCGGCGCTGCTTGCGCTTGAGGCCATTTTCGCGCGCGGCGATCTCGAAGCTGGCGGCAAGCCGCTTCAGGTCCCACTCCCACGGGCCCGGCAGAGTCTCGTCGAAGTCGTTGAGGTCGAAGACGAGACGGCGGTCGGGCGCGGCAAAGGTGCCGAAGTTGGCGAGATGGGCGTCGCCGCAGGCCTGCACCCGCAGGCCGGAGGCCGGCGTCGGCGCCAGGTCGGCGGCCATCACCGCCGCGGCGCCGCGGAAGAAGGCGAAAGGCGAGGCGGCCATCCGCGCGTAGCGGATCGGCACCAGCTCGGGCACGCGGCTGGCGGCCTGCGCCTCGAGGATCGCGACCGGGTCGGCGCGATCGGCTGAAGGCTCCCAGTCCGCATGCGCGGAGCGGGGAGCCTGCAAGCGCGCCGCCTTTCCTTTGACGGCGCGCTCGCGGACATCCATGGGTCAGACCGTAGCGGCTGCCTGCTCGGACTGGCTGCCCTCGGAGGCTTTTGCCTTGGCTTCGGCCTCCGGGGTGGTCTCGTCGATGTTGCGCGGCAAGAGCACCTCGCGGGCGATCACCAGGCGCTGGATCTGGCTGGTGCCCTCGTAGAGCTGCATGATCTTGGCGTCGCGCATCAGCTTCTCGACCGGGTACTCCTTGATGAAGCCGTAGCCGCCGTAGACCTGCACGGCGTCGACGGTGATCTCCATCGCCGAGTCGGCGGCGAAGCGCTTGGCCTCCGAGGAGACGAGCGTGTTGCGCTTGCCCTGGTCGAGCAGCACGGCCGAGTTCCAGACCAGCAGGCGACCGGCGTCGACCTTGGTCGACATGTCGGCGATCATGAACTGGATCGCCTGGTGCATCGCGATCGGCACGCCGAACTGAACCCTTTCCTTGGAGTACTCCGCGGCGTACTCGAAGGCGGCGCGGCCGATGCCGACGGCCATCGCCGAGACACCCGGCCGGGTGCGGTCGAG
The DNA here is from genome assembly GCA_963712595.1 of uncultured Solirubrobacterales bacterium. Classification (GTDB taxonomy): domain Bacteria; phylum Actinomycetota; class Thermoleophilia; order Solirubrobacterales; family 70-9; genus VRUE01. The sequence continues at coordinate 112,079 of CAVQIM010000004.1, read as the reverse complement.
GGTCATCATCGCCAGCTTGAAGCCCTTGTTCTCCTCACCGAGCAGGTTCTCGGCAGGGACCTCGACGTCGTTGAAGGAGATGGTCGCGGTGTTCGAGGCCCGCTGACCCATCTTGTCCTCCTTCTTGTCGACCGTGACTCCGGGGGAGTTCGCGTCGACGACGAAGGCGCTGATGCCCCGGTGGCCGGCCTCTGGGTCGGTCTTGGCGTAGACCGTGAACCAGTCGGCGTAGGTGCCGTTGGTGATGAAGCACTTGGAGCCGTTGAGGACGTACTTGTCGCCCTGCTTGACCGCGCGGGTCTTCATGCCGCTGACGTCGGAGCCGGCGTCGGGCTCGGTGAGGCAGAAGGAGGCAAGCTTCTTGTCTTCGGTCAGCATGCCGAGGTACTTCTTCTTCGTCTCCTCGGAGCCGCCGAGCGTGACCGGTGCGGAGGCGAGGCCGTTGGCCATCAGCGAGGTGCCGATGCCGGAGCAGCCCCAGCCCATCTCCTCCTCGATCAGGCAACCGGAGAGGTAGTCGAGGCCGGGCCCGCCGTAGGCCTCGGGGATGTGGGTGTTCATCAACCCGACCTCCCAGGCCTGGTCGATGATGTCCTGGGGCCAGGTGCCGTCCTTGTCGTACTCCCAGGCAACCCTGCGGATCTCTTTCTCCGCGAAGTTGTGCGCGAGCTCGCGCAGATCTTTCTGCTCGTCGGTGAGGGTGAAGTCAACCACTGGTCGAGGCTCCTTCTTGTCGGTGCGTAAGCCTTTTCTTGCGGCCTCGCCGCAAGGCGACGACCACCGATTGACTGGTCAGTCAACCAAGGCTCAGAGTACCGGATAGCGGCGCCAGAGCGGGAGCCCTACCCTTGGATCATGGTCTGCCCGATGGCAGCAGCCCTCCTCGACAACGGCAGCGTGCTGGTGCTGATCACGCTGGTCGTGGTGCCGATCGCCGGAGTGGCCTTTGCCCGCGCTGGTGGGGCCTGGCGCAAGATCGGCAACTCCGGGCGCTTCGCGATCGATCCGGACATACCGCAGCGCAGGCCCTTAGAGCTGATCTCCCCCGTCGACCCGGCGGTCCAGGAGGCCGAGGCGCGGCAGATGATCGAGGCGAAGGCCTACCGACGCCAGCGGCGTGGCGAGGAGCCGATCGACATCGAGAGCGAGGTGCAGCAGGCGCTCGACCTGGCGCCGCAGCGACCGACGCTGAGCGAGGAGCTGCGGGCGGAGGTGCGGCAGATGGTCGAAGCCCGCAACGAACGCCGGATGCGCCGCGGAGAGGAGCCGCTCGACGTCGAGGCCGAGATCGAACGGCAGGTGGCCGATCTCATAGGATTGGGCGAGTGATGACCAGCGCCGCGGAGGAGAATCTCTACGAGGTCGAGGAGCTGCTGATGCAGCCGGGGACCTACTTCAACCCGCAGACCGAGGTGCTGGTCGTGGTCGACGACTCGACCTCGCTCGACCAGGAGGTCTTCAACATGGAGGCCTACGAGGGCGCCGACTGGGTCCGCATCTCCGACGAGGTCCCGGTCGACGAAGACCAGCGCGACCAGGTTCTGGAGAGCTTCCAGACCAGCTACCACCCGGGCTCCGCGGGCTCGGTCTCCGAGACCGCGCTGGAGCAGGGCGACGAGGAGCTCGACGAGGACGAGGACGGCCAGGACCCCGGCCGCGAGGACGCCGAGTAGATGCTCGAAGCCGGGGTGGACGCTCCCGACTTCACCCTGCCCGACCAAGACGGAAACGAGGTCAGCCTCTCAGCCTCGAGAGGCGAGACGATCGTCCTCTACTTCTACCCCCGCGCCGATACACCAGGCTGCACGACCCAGGCCTGCGGGGTGCGGGACCGCAGCGGCGACTACGGGGCCGCCGGTGTCCGCGTGATCGGCGTCTCGCCCGACCCGGTCGAGAAGGTGAAGAAGTTCGCCGACAAATTCGATCTCGACTTCACCCTGCTCGCCGACGCCGACCACGCCGTCGCCGAGGCCTACGGGACCTGGGTCGAGAAGTCGATGTACGGCAAGAAGTACATGGGCGTCCAGCGGGCCACCTTCATCGTCGACCCCGAGGGCAAGATCGCCAAGGTCTTCCCCAAGGTCTCGCCGAAGACGCACGACGACGTCGTGCTCGCGGCCCTGGCAGAGCTCGCGGCCGCCTGAGCAGGCGGTGCCGGCATCCGCAGAGCAGGCGCGCCGGACCCCCAGCGAGACACGCATCCGACATTCACCCCACCCCAGTGTGGTCAATGTCGGATGCGCTCCCCCCGCGCGACCTTGCCAATCCCTCCTAGATCGCAACCGCGACGACGAAGGCGGCGTAGAGGGCGAACCAGGCAAGCACCGCACCGAGGCCAAAGCGACCCCGCCGGTGCAGCATCTCGTAGGCGAGGAGGCCGCCGGCAAGGCCGAGGACCACCGAAAACGCCGCGTTGCCGCTCAGGTGCCAATCGGTGAAGAGAAGGCCGATCCCGAAGGGGATCGTCGACTGAAAGACCATCGCACCGCTGATGTTCCCCAGCGCCAGGGAGTCCTTCCCTTCGCGCACCCAGAAGAAGCTGTTGACCTTCTCGGGCAGCTCCGTCGCCAGCGGCGCGAGGATCAGGGCGAGGACCACCGCCTCGACCCCGAGGCTGTCGGCGATCGTCAGCAGCTCCTCGACGAAGAGATGGGCACCCCCGACCATCGCGCCGAGTCCCACCAGGAGCTGCAGCAGGCAGAACGCCAGCGCTGGATCGGTACTCCGCTCGGAGCGTCGCTCGAAGACCAGCGGGTTGAGAGTCTCCTCGTCCTGTGTCGATCCGCCGCCCCGCAAGGTCCGCCTGATGTAGAGGGGGTAGGCGAGGATGACCAGCACCCCAACCGGTATTCGCAGCGCGGCCGGAGCGCCCCAGGCGAGCGCCAGCGAGACGGCGAAGAAGAAGAGGAAGAAGAGCAGATCGCGCTCCAGGGTCGGGCGGTGAGCCCTCAGCTCGAGGCCCTGCGATCGCCGCTCGCGGTAGAGGTAGGCGAAGAGCCCGACCAGCCCCATCGCCAGGGTGGCAAGCAGGAACGGCGCACCGACGATCGCCCCGATCGCGACCTGGTCGGCTCCCTGCTCGGCACCGAGCAGGGCGACGATCGCGATCAGCGTCTCCGGCATCGCCGTGCCGACGGCGGCCAGCAGGCTGCCGACGGCCCCCTCGCCCAGCTGCAGGCGATGCCCCAGCCACTCGACCGCGTTGGTGAACAGCAAGGCTCCGGCGAGGATGACCGCGAAGCTGGTGGCGAGGAGGACCGCGTCCACCCCACCGACCCTATGCGATGGTCATCGCCCCCTGGGCATGGAAGGCTGATTCCACGGCGTCTGTGGGGTGGTTGGGGGAGGAGCCTGGTCGCCCTCCAGTCGAATTGACACCCCAAGAGCGGCGCTCTTGGGGTGAATGAGGAGCGCGGCCTGCGGCCGCGCGGAACCGGATTGCATTTCCGCCGCTTCGCGACATTCGCCTGGAGGGCGACCAGGCTCCTCTCAACACGCTCCCGAGAGACGAAAGCTTCGGAAGCGATGCGGCGCAACCGAGCTTGAAAAGCTTCAAGCGAACGTGGCGCTCCGAGGGCGTTCGAAGCTTGATGTGCTTCAGAGAGGGGATGGCGGGTGCGCCTCTGGGGGAATGTCGCGAAGCGGCGGAAATGCAATCCGGCCATTGCGCGGCGAAGCCGCGCTCCTACATAGTCGCCAAGCGAGCGAAGCTCGCGTGCGACATCAATTCCCCCAGAGGCGCACCCGCCATCCCCGCCCAAACCCACTCGGGAAAGGCCGCCGTGAAATCAACCATCTAGGCGTAATAGAAGGCGATGCCAAACACGACGTAGACAGCGAGGAGCTGCACCCCCTCGAACCAGGTCGACTCGCCGTCCTGGGTTACGTAGTTGGCGATCAGGACCGCAAGCAGGATCGCTCCCAGCTCGAAGCCGTTGAAGACCAGGGCGAGCGGATGCGGGCCGAGGAAGAAGGAGGCGAGAACGAGCACGGGCGCGACGAAGAGGGCGACCTGGGCGCTGGAGCCGATCGCGATGTTGACCGCGAGGTCCATCTTGTTCTTCATCGCCACCAGGACCGCCACCCAGTGCTCGGCCGCGTTGCCGACGATGGCGACGACGATCACCCCGATGAAGAACTCGGAGAGCCCAACCGCGTGCGAGGCCTCGCTGATCGAGCCGACGAGGACCTCTGACATCACGCCGACGAGGACGCCGGCGACCGCGAGGGCGAGCACGGAGCGTCGCGTCGACCAGCCCCAGGTGCCCTCGTCCCCGTACTCGGGATTGAAGATGTCGCGGTGGGTCTTGAGCGAGAAGAAGAGACCGGCGACGTAGGTGGCGATGAGGACGATCGCGACCGCGAGCGAGAGGTGCTCGACAGTGGAGCCATAGTCGACAAGCTCGGCCCCCGGCTTCGGCAGGCCCTTGCCCTCGACCAGCTCGAAGATCGCCGGCATCAACAGCGCCGCTGCGGCAAGCAGCAGCATCGAGGTCTGCACGCTGGCGCTGGTGCGGCTGAAGACCTGCTTCTCGCGCCCCAGCCCCCCCGCCAGCATCGCGGCACCGAGCACGAGCAGGATGTTGCCGATGATCGAGCCGATGATCGAGGCCTTGACCACCTCGTGCAGGCCCTGGCCCAGCGCGAAGAGGGCGATGATCAGCTCGGGCGCGTTGCCGAAGGTGACGTTGAGCAGCCCGCCGATGCCGGGGCCCGAGCGGGCCGCCAGCTCCTCGGTCGCACGACCCATCAGCGCTGCCGTGGGGACGATGCCGAGCGCCGATACGGCGAAGACCAAACCCGCCGACGCATTGGCGAGGTCCAGCGCCACCGCGATCGGGATCAGCGGCGTCAGCAGGTACGGCCAGCCATATGGAGTGCGGAGGAAGGCGGCTACTGGAGCAACCCCGTGCACTTCTGGATCTCGACCGGGGTATGCGCTTCCCCGATGCATTCGTAGTAGGACTGCTGGCCGGAGCCGCCGCCCCCTTCGGAGGAACCGCCGTCGGAGCCACCGATCTTGTCCAGCAAGCCGCCGATCCCGCTCGAGAGGCCGCCCTGGCCCCGCAGGTCACCGAGCAGTTCAATCGGATTGATCCCCAGCTTGAGGAAGAGGCGGCTGAGTGGCTGCGCCGCCTGCGGAATCGGGATCTCCTGCTCTTCGTTGACCCCGGTCAGCTCCAGGTCGATGTCGAGTTCGACCTTCCTCGTCCCTTTGGCAGAGCTCTTCGGCGGTTCGATCGTCGCCTGAGCGGAGATCCTCCGCACGATGTGGTCGTCGCCGACGTAGAGATCGACGTGCGCGGCCTTGACCGACTGCTGCACCTCGCTCTTCGCCTGGTCGAGTTCGGCCACCGACGGCAGGGGGCCGGCCGCTTTCAGCTGCGCGCTGCAGGCCGGGTCTTCGACGATCTCCGTCAGCGCTTCGACCGCACCGGTGGGATCGAGGTCACCGCTCACCTTGGTCGTGCCGGTATCGCCGACGTCGGCGCTGCCGGCGCTGTGCAGGTTTTCCATGAAGTCGCCGACTTCGAACTTGCTGACGACTTCCTGGCAGGCACCGCCTTCGCCCGCCGATTCTTCGCCGGTCCGGCTTTGAATCAGCGACTTGACGAAGCCGAAGGTGGTCGGGTCGACCGCGTACTCGGTGCCTTCGTAGTTGACGAAGGCGCGATTTCCGAGCAGGGTGAGCCCGCCTTCGCGGTCGATCGCTTCGCCGCCGATCGTGCCGTCGGCCTTGGCGAGGAGAGCCAGTTCGGGCAGCTGGTCGCCGCTTTCGCCCTGGAAGGGGCCGGAGAGGCTGACGTCGACGTGGCCGCTCTTGCGACCCACGGTCTCGATCCCAACCGAGAGGTCCAGGTTGCCGCTTTCGATCCCCTGCAACGTCGCTTCGTCGACGACCTGCTGGGGGTCGTCGCTGCCACCCCCGCTGCCACAGGCGGCGAGCACGGCGGTCAGCGAGATCAGCGCAGCAAAGAGGGCAAGGATGCGAAGTCTGCTCAAGGCGATTGGTCCTCCCTGGGGTAACGGGTTGGGTGCAGACGTAAAGCTAGCGCTCGCCGCGGCTCGTCGCAGTCGCTGGGACGCTTGGCCGGGCGGCTACGGGGTGACTTCGATCGGCTGCAGGGTCTCGTGCGGCGCTTCGGTCGGCTGCTGCGGGCTTTCCTCGCTCAGGTTCAGCGCCAGCGGAAAGAGGAAGGCGCCGAGGAAGATCAGGATCACGCCACAGGCCACCAGCCAACGGGCCGCGGTGAGGTGGCCGAGGATGCCGATCGCAAAGCCGATCAGCATCAGCGCGATGTAGGGCTCGGCGCTGTGAGGCAGGAGGGCCGCGAGTGGCAGGACGAAGTCGAGCACAGTGGCGATTATCATCGCCCCGATGGCTGCGGGCTCTGTCACCGAGGTTAAGGACGCGCTGGCGCAGGTCGGCTACCTCGCCGACGAGCCGGCGGCGCTGGTCTCCTTCCTCTCCCAGCGCCTCGAGAAGCCGGTGCTGGTCGAGGGTCCGGCGGGAGTCGGCAAGACCGAGCTGGCGAAGGCGCTCTCCCGCGCCACCGGCCGCGATCTGATCCGGCTGCAGTGTTACGAGGGCCTCGACGAGGCCAAGGCCCTGTACGAGTGGAACTACCGCAAGCAGCTGCTGCGGATCCAGGCCGGCGGCGAGGACGGCTGGGAGGACGTGCACGGGGACATCTTCAGCAAGGAGTTCCTGCTCGAGCGGCCGCTGATGCAGGCGATCGCCAGCCCCGAGCCGGTGGTCCTGCTGATCGACGAGATCGACAAGACCGACCAGGAGTTCGAGGCGATGCTGCTCGAGCTTCTCTCCGACTTCCAGATCACGATCCCCGAGCTGGGTCAGGTGTCGGCAACGACGATGCCGATCGTCGTCCTCACCTCGAACAACTCACGCGAGCTGACCGAGGCGCTGAAGCGGCGCTGCCTCTACCTCTGGCTCGACTACCCCGAGCTCGAGCGCGAGATGGAGATCGTCCGCCTGCACTCGCCCGAGCTGCCGGAGGCGCTGGCGCGGCGGCTGGTCGAGGTGGTGCGGATGATCCGCGACCTCGACCTGAAGAAGCCGCCCTCGATCGCCGAGTCGATCGACTGGGCGCGGACGCTGCTGCTGATGGGCGCCGAGGACATCGACCGCAAGACCTTCGAGCAATCGATGTCGATCATCGTCAAGCACCGCACCGACATCGAGCTGGTCGCCGAGCGAGTCGGGGTGAAGCTTGCCGAGCCCGTACGGCCCCAAGGCTGAGGCCGGGCCCCCGGGCCTGGCCGCGAAGCTGCTCGGCTTCTGCGAGGAGCTTCGCGGCGAGGGCGTCGCGGTCGGCACCTCGGAGATCCTCGACGCCTTCGCCGCCCTGGACGAGGTTCCCTGGACCTCGCGCGACGATTTCCGCGAGGCATTGGCGGCGACGATCGCCAAGTCGCAGGAGGACCGCCGCGTCTTCGAGCTGCTCTTCGAGCGCTGGTTCTTCCGCGCCGCCGAGGCGGAGGCGATCGAGCGCGGCATCGAGGAGCAGGGCCGGCGCCACGAGGGCGGCGAGCGGCTCGACATCGACGAGCTGCGCGAGCAGGTGCGCCAGGCGATCCTCGATGGCGACGAGAGCGAGATGCGCGACCTGGCCCGGCTCGCGATCGCCGCCTTCGGCCGCCAGGGCGAGGGCTCCGGCGTCGTCGGCGTCGACGTGCAGCGGATCCGGCGCACGCTTGGGCTCTCGGCCGGTGCCCAGCAGCAGGCCGAGGACGGCGCCGCCGAGCTGCCGCCGATCGACCGCGACCAGCTCAACCGCTTCGAGCGCCACCTGCGCCGCGAGCTGGAGCGCGACCTGATCGAGCGGACCTCGACCCTCCCCCCCTCGCGCCCGCTCGCCGAGCTCGACCGCGCCCTGCCGACCAGCCCCACCCAAGACCTCGCCGCCGTGCACCGCGCCGTCTCGCAGATGAAGCGGCGGCTGGCGACGCTGGGCCACGAGCAGCGCGGCCGTCGCAAGGGGCAGATCGTCGACGTGCGCCGCACGATGCGGGCCTCGCTGGAGACCGGGGGCGTGCCGATGCACGTGCGCTACCGGCCCAAGCGCCCGCGCCGTCCCGAGATCTACGTCCTCTGCGACGTCTCGACCTCGGTCACCTCGGCCAGCGTCTTCTTCCTCTCCGTCCTGCATGCCCTGCACGACTCCTTCCGCAAGCTGCGCAGCTTCGTCTTCATCGAGCGCATCTCCGAGGTGACCGACGTCTTCGAGCACGAGCGCGACTTCCGCGTCATCGCCCAGCGCATCTCGAGCGAGGGCGGCGTCGCCGACGTCTCCGGCTACACCGACTACGGCCGCGTCTGGCTCGAGTTCCTCGCCGAGATCTCCGACGAGCTCGACCCGCGCTCGACCGTGATCGTGCTCGGCGACGCCCGCACCAACGGCCGCGAGCCCCACGCCGAGGTCTTCGCCCAAGTCTCAGAGCGCGCCGGTCGCCTCTTCTGGCTCAACCCCGAGCCGAAGCTCTACTGGAACTACGGCGACTCGGTGATGGCCGCCTACGAGCGCTACTGCGACGGCGCCTTCGAGTGCTGGACCACCCGCCACCTCGAGAACTTCGTCAACGTCGTCGCCGGCGGCGTGCCGGCGGGCGACTGAACATCGGCCGGCGGCCGAACGTCACCGAGCGGCCCAGGCGTCCGGAGAAGCTGCGAGCTGCTCCACCTCGCTGGGAAGCTGGCCTGAAACCAGGTCGGCGAGGGTGACGTGCTCGAGCACGGTGCGGAGGCTGGCGCGGACCGCGATCCAAACCTCCTGCAGGTGGGCGGCGTTGCCGCGGTATTCGATCGACTCCGGTGGGGTCGACTGGACGTGGGCGATCGGCCCCTCGACGGCGCGGACGATGTCGGCGATCGTCACCTCCTCGGCCGGGCGGGCCAGCCAGTAGCCGCCCTTGGCGCCGCGCCGGGCGCGGACGATGCCGGCGTGCTTGAGCTCGAGCAGGATGTGCTCGAGGAACTGCAAGGGAATGTCCTGCGCATCGGCGAGCTTCTCGCCCTTGACCGGCCCGTCGTCGGCAGCCGCCAGCTCGGCGGCGGCCCGCACGGCGTAGTCGGCCTTCGCAGTTACTCGCATAGCCGCTAGTTAATCAGGGCGCTTTAGCTGGCCGTCTCGAGCGCAAGTCGCGCAGCTTCCTTCTCACGACGGCGGTGCAACCAGCGCGGGGCCGCGAGGATGGCCCCCAGCCCGACAGCCGCGACCGCCGCGGCGATCGGCCAGACGGTCGGGTCGCCCTTCTGGATCGTGACGATGCCGGAGCCGACGAGGACGACGCCGAGCGCGGTGCGGATGAAGCCCTGCGGCGCCCTGTCGGAGAGTGCGGCGCCGATGACGACTCCGGGAACCGAGCCGATCAGGATGTTGGCGGCGAGGGTGAAGTCGACGTTGCCGCCGACCCAGTGGGCGATGCCGGCCGCCCAGAGCAGGATCGCGGCGTGGAAGACGTCGGTGCCGACGACCTTCTTCGGCGCCAGGCGGTAAACGGCGATCAGCAGGATCGCGATCACCGTGCCCGAGCCGGCCGAGGTGACGCCGATCACGAGGCCGGTGGTGGCGCCGATCAGCACGGCGGCGATCTTGTGGCGACGTTCGACGTCGAAGCGATCGCGCTCGTCGACCAGGTTGCGCAGGATCAGAGCCCGGGTCAGGGTGATGACCCCGACCATCAGCAGCGTCCCTCCCAGCACGGCGTAGACGAGCGAGTCGAGGCGGTCTTCGCCGATGTGGCTCTCCAGCACCGAGACGATCGCGACCCCGATCACGGCGGCGGGCACGCTGCCGATCGCCAGCCACTTGACCAGCTCCATGTTCACCGTCTTCATCCGCAGGTGGCGCCAGCCGCCGACCGTCTTGGTCACGGCGGAGTAGAAGATGTCGGTGCCGATCGCCGTCGTCGGCTGGATCCCGAAGATCAGGATCAACAGGGGGGTCATCAGGGATCCCCCACCCATGCCCGTCATGCCGACGAGCACGCCGATACCTAGTCCGAAGACGATGATTGCCGGGTCCATATGAGCTCCGCCGTACTGGTTATCGACTTTCCTGACCTTTTTGGTCAGGAGGGCGGAGTGCGCCAGGATACCAAGATGCCCACAGCGGAAGCAAAGGGATTCGCCACGGGAGGCGCGAAGCCTGCCGCGCCCGAGATGCCCGGGGTCGCCCTCTCGATCCGCGGCCTTGGGCACTCCTACGGCCCGCTGCGCACGATCGACCGCCTCGATCTCGCCGTTCCAGGCCACGGCGTGCTGGGGCTGGTCGGTCCCTCGGGTTGCGGCAAGTCGACTCTGCTCGAGCTGGTCTCGGGGCTCCAGGAGCCAGGCGAGGGCGAGATCGTGCTGGGGGAGGCCGCCGACGCGAATGGGCGGCTCGCCCGCTGCGCCTACATGCCGCAGCGCGACCTGCTGCTGCCCTGGCTCTCGGCGATCGACAACGCAGCCCTGGCGCTGCGCAACCGCGGTGTCCGCCGCGGGGAGGCACGGCGCGAGACAGCACGATTGTTCGAGCGCTTCGGCCTCGGTGGCTTCGAGCGCTCCTCGCCGGCCGAGCTTTCCGGGGGCATGCGGCAACGGGTCGCCTTCCTGCGCACGCTCGTCGCCGGCAAGCCCGTGCTGGCCCTCGACGAGCCCTTCGCCTCGCTCGACGCGATTACCCGCGCCGAGATGCAGGGCTGGCTCGCGGGTGCGCTCGACGCCGACCCACGCACCGTGGTCCTCGTCACGCACGACGTCGAGGAGGCGCTCTACCTCTGCGATCGGGTCGCCGTGCTCTCGGCGCGGCCGGCGCGGGTCGTCGAGGAGCTGCGTGCCCCGGCTCCGCGCGCCCCGGACCGCGACGAGGCGGTCACCGCCGCCGAGTTCGTCGCCGTGCGTGAGCGGGCGATGCAGGCGTTGCGAAGGGGAGCACGGTGAGGCGCTGGCTCCTTCCCTCCCTGCTGATCGCCGGCCTGCTCGGCGCCTGGCAGATCGCGGCAAGCAGCGGTGCGCTTGCGGACGCTCTTCATCTCGAACCCTTCCTCGTCCCCTCTCCGGTCGAAATCGCCGAATCGCTCTGGCAGAACCGTTCCCTGCTCGCCGAAAGTGCCTGGGTCACCCTCGAGGAGGTGCTGCTCGGCTTTGGCGGTGCGCTCGTCGTCGGCGTCGCCTTCGCCGTCGTCATGCATCTCTCTCAGACGCTGCGGCTCGCCTTCCACCCGCTCGTCGTCGCCTCGCAGACGATCCCGATCATCGTCATCGCCCCGATCCTGGTCGTCTGGTTCGGCTTCGGGATCGGCCCGACGCTGGCGATCGTCGGCCTGATCTGCTTCTTCCCGATCACGGTCAACACGCTCGACGGGCTGCGCTCCGTCGACCCCGAAGCGACCAAGATGATGCGCACCCTCGACGCCTCCCGCCGTCAGATCCTCTGGCGAGTCGAGGCACCCACCTCTCTCCCCTATGCCTTCAGCGGCGCCAAGATCGCCGTTGCCGTTGCCGTGATCGGCGCTGTCTTCGGCGAGCTTGCCGCCTCGGGCTCCGGCCTGGGCCGCCTGATCTTCCAGGACGTGAACCAATTGGAGACGGCGCGGGCGTTCGCCGCGGTCGCCGTTCTCTCGGCGATGGCGATCGCCCTCTTCGCGCTCCTCGCCCTCGCAGAGCGCCGCATCGTCACTTGGCGATAGAAAGCAGGGGATGAAGCGCTCCCTCACCCCGGCGATCGCTCTCGCCGTGGCTCTGCTGGCCCTCACGCTCGGCTTCGCGGCCTGCGGCGAGAAGAGCGAGGACGCGGCCGGCGAAGCGCAGCCCCTCAGCCTCACGCTCGACTTCTACCCCAACCCCGACCACACCGGGATCTACATGGCACAGAAGCTCGGCTACTTCGAGGAAGCTGGCCTCGACGTCTCGATCCACACGCCGGGTGACCCCGCGGCGCCGATCAAGCTGCTCGCGGCAGGTCAGACCGATCTGGCGATCTCCTACGAGCCCGAGGTGATGCTCGCCAAGGAACAGGATCTGGACGTGGTCGCCGTCGGGGCCCTCGTCAACCGGCCCCTCACCTCGATGATCTGGCTGAAGAAGTCGGGGATCAAGGGCATCGGCAGCCTGCGCGGCAAGACGATCGCCACCGCCGGCATCCCCTATCAGGACGCCTATCTGAAGACGATCCTCGCCCGCGCCAAGCTCGCCCCCTCGGACGTCAAGACCGTCAACGTGGGCTTCGGCCTGCTGCCGGCGATCGCCGGTGGCCGCGCCCAGGCGATGCTGGGCGGCTTCAGCAACGTCGAGGGCGTCGACCTGCGCCTGCGCGGCAAGGACCCGGTGGTCACCCCGGTCGACGAGCTCGGCGTTCCCAGCTACGACGAGCTGGTTCTGGTCGCCCAGCGCGAGCGCCTGGAAGAAGATCCCGACGCGATCCGCCTCTTCATCGCCGCCCTGGCGCGCGGCACCGCGGCGGCGACGGAAAACCCGAAGGCAGCCGCCAACGCGCTGCTGGAAGCCAACCCCGACCTCGATCCGAAGCTGACTCGCGCCGAGGTGGCGGCCACGCTGCCGCTGCTCGACCCCGCCGGCGACGGCCACCCGTACGGCTATATGGACCCGGCGCGGTGGGACGACTTCATCGGCTGGATGCGCGACAACGGGCTGATCTCGACGCTGCCCCCAGCCGCCGGCGTGCTCAGCAACGACTACCTGCCGGGCAAGATCCCCGAGTAGAGGGGCGCACCGTCGGTCAGCAGGGCGGAGATCTTCTCCGGCGGCAACGCCCGCGAGAAGAAGTGCCCTTGCGCGTAGTCGCAATTGAGGCGACGCAGCTCAGAGAGCTGGGCCTCGTTCTCCACTCCCTCCGCGATCACGTCGAGTGAGAGCGCGCGGGCCATGCCGATGATCGCCTCGACGATCGCCGTGCGCTCCTGTTCGACGCCGAGGGCGTCGACGAAGGAGCGGTCGATCTTCAGCGCGTCAAAGGGGAAGCGGTTGAGGTAGGCGAGCGAGGAGTAGCCGGTGCCGAAGTCGTCGAGAACGAGGCCGACGCCGATCTCGCTCAGCGTCTCCAGCGTCGCGATCGCCGTCGCCGACTCCTCGACCAGGACGCTCTCGGTGATCTCCAGCCGCAGGTGGACGGGGTCGAGGCCGGTGCGAGTGAGGATCTCGTCGATCGAGGCGGCGAGGTCGCGATGGGTCACCTGGCGGGCGGAGAAGTTGACCGAGACGTCGAAGGGGCGCTGGTCGGGCCGCAGCTCGTGCCATTCGAGCACCTGGCGGCAGGCGCTCTCCTGCACCCAGCGGCCAATCGGCTCGATCAGCCCGCTGTCCTCGGCGACCGAGACGAAGTCACCCGGATCGAGCAGGCCGCGCTCGGGGTGGCGCCAGCGGACAAGCGCCTCGAGGCCGGTGATCTCGCCGCTGCGCAGGGCAACCAGCGGTTGGTAGTGCAGCTCCAGCTCGTTGCGATCGAGGGCATGGCGCAGCTCGCGCTCGACCTCGAGCCGGCGCAACGCCCGCGCCCGCATCTCGGCGTCGAAGAGCTCGCAGCGCGCCCGGCCCCGCTCCTTCGCCCGGTACATCGCCGCGTCGGCGTCGCGGATCAGCAGGTCGGCGTCGACCGGCTCCCGGCTCGAGGGCCGGGCGACGGCGATGCCGACGCTGGCGCTGACGAAGTGGTCGGCGCCACCCATCGAGTAGGGCTCGGCGAAGGCGGCGGCGATGCGATCGGCGATCGCAACCGCCTCGTCCTCGTCGGCAAGGCGGTCGACGAGGATGCCGAACTCGTCGCCGCCGAAGCGGGCGACGATGTCCCCCGGCCGCAGGTGGGCGCGCAGGCGCGGCGCGACTGCGCGCAGCAGCTCGTCGCCGGCGTGGTGGCCCATGCTGTCGTTGATCAGCTTGAAGTTGTCGAGGTCGAGAAAGAGGATTCCGACGGGAGAGCCGGAGACCGTGCTGCGGGTGAGCGCATCGCCCAGCGAGTCGATGAAGCTGAGCCGGTTGGGCAGGCCGGTGAGCGGGTCGTGCAGGACGCGGTGGCGCAGCGCCTGGTCGGCGGCGTGTCGCTCGATCGCGTCGGCGAGCACGTTCGCCGACGCCTGCACGAAGTGAACGTCCTGCGGTGTGAAGCGGTTGGGCTCGGTCGAGTGCACGTCGAGGACGCCGAAGGGCTGCTCCTTGCCGTCGATCAACACCGCGAGGCTGCTGCGAACCCCCATCACCCGCAGCGCCGGGGGCATCGAGAAGCGGCGCTCGGTCGACCAGTCGTCGACGATCACGTGCAGCCGCGAGTCGAGCGCGGCGCCGGCGTGCGAGTCGCGTGCCGCGGAGGCGCGAGCGGAGCCGACGACGCGACCCTCGAGCCCGGCGCACAGCGCCAGCCGGCGGCCGTCGCGGCCGATTTCCCAGATGCATGCTCCGTCCACTCCCTCGATCTCGCCCATCAGCGAGACCGCCTCCCCCATCAGCGCGTCGGGGTCGCCGTCCTTCAGCGCCCGTCCGCCGAGGCGAGCAACGGCAGCCTGTTGCGCCGCCGCACGCTGCACCTCCTGCTCGGCGTTCTTGCGCTCGGTGATGTCGTAGAGGACGCCGTGCCAGACCGGCGTGCCGGCTTCGTCTGGCTCTAGCACCGCCTCGTCGAGGATCCAGACCGTGCGGCCGTCGCGGGTGATCATCCGGTAGTCGACGGGCGGCGGGTTGCGGGTGCCGATCGTCTGACGGGTCTCCTGGGCGATCGCTCGCTCGCGATCCTCGGGATGAAGCAGTCGCGCCCAGAGCCCGGGGTCCTCCAGCCACTCCTCGGGCGTGTAGCCGAGAATCTCCTCGACCTGGGGGCTGACGTAGCGCCAGCGGCCGTTCTCGCCGAGCTCGGAGGCGTAGACGATCGCCGGCAGGCGCTCGACCAGCCGCCGGTAGTCCTCACCGCCCGCGGAGATCTGGTCGAGGAACTCGTTGACTCGTTTTTCGGGCCAGCTGCCGCCCCGCGTCGACCGCTCCATTGCAGCCCTTATCGACGCCTGCGGCACGCGCTTGAGTCCGGCCAGGATGACCCCATATATCCGTGACCCCTCCCGGCTCTAAAGAGAGCTCGTCCAGGCCGCGGCGAGACCGCGGAACGGGGCATAGGGCGCGTAGAACTCCTCGACCTCCTCGACCGTCGCCCGGCGGCCGAGCCGGCCAAGGCGACCGACCAACTTCAGGTAGATCAAGTCGCCGGCAGGGAGGGAATCGGGATCGCCGCGGCCGAAGAGCCCGAGGCACTGCACGGTCCAGGGCCCGATCTCCCGCACGGCAAGCAGACGCCGGTCCGAGCCGGGCTCGGCCAGGTCGCAGCGCCCGGCGGCGACGTCACGGGCGACCGCCCGCAGTGCGATCGCCCGGCGCAGCGAGAGCCCCATCGACTCCAGTTCGACCGGGGCACGACCCGCGATCAGCTCGGCGCTCGGCATGTCGCGCAGATCGCCAGGGCCATCGCCGAGCCGCAAGCCCCAGCGGCCGACGATGCGGCGCTGGATGCGCGCGGCGCGGCCGCTCTCGATCAGCTGCTTGACCACCGCCCAGGCGAATGCCTCCCAGACCCACGGCCGGCGCCGCGGGCGCAGATGCGGACGGCGCCGCAGCAGGGGCCCCAACAACGGGTCGCGGCGGAAGCGGCCGTAGAACTCGGTCAGGTCGTCGTCGACACCGAGGGCGAAGCGCATCCGCTCCAGGGCCAGGGCCAGCTCGGCCTGCCCGGCGTGGCCGATCGGGCCCGCGACTACCGGGGTCGGGGTCTCGATCTCCTCCGGATCGAGCGCATCCACCCGCAGCGCCACCCGGCCCCTCGCCGGTTCCCACGCCCGAGCCAGGACAGGAGAGCCGTTGACGTGGAGCAGCCGCTTGAGCAGTCCACCCTCGGCCCGCATCACGCCGTCCTCGCCGCCATGGGCGGGCAGCCGGTATGGGGATGGGGGGATTACCTCTAGCTCGAGCCGGCTCACCGGCCGAGCAGATGAACGTCGACCAGAAAGGAGCGACTGGCGAGGACGTTGGCCGGACGCTCGCGGCGCGAAGGCCAGCGGGCGGCGCGCTTTCGGGTCGCGGCCGCGCCAACCGCGCGCACCGCCGCCACCGTGACCGCGCCGGCGAGGACTCCACCCGCCGCCGCTATCGCCGCCGTGCGCGCCTCGTTTCCCAAGACAAGCGCTCCAGGGCTTTCGCGTGGCAGGACCCGCACCTGAATCGGCTCCAGCTCAGTCGCCATCCGGCCGACTGTAGCGATGCGTGCGGGCAGCAAGAAGGCCCTGGGCGGCTGATTCCGCATTTTGCGTGCCCGCGGGGGCGCGACTGGCCAAGCTGGGCGGTGCGCGCGGCCGCTGCGCGTAGCAGCGCTACGCGCGAGGCAGTGGGCGCCGATCCAGCGCCGCGCCAGGCGCGTCATCCGCGGGTACGCAAATCGGAATCAGCCGCCCAGGGCCTTCTCGAAGATCCTGTACTTCTTGACGACCTTGCCGCCCATGCCTTCCATCGCCCGATTCATCGGCCCGTTGGTCTCGAGGATCCAGCCCATCTCGCCGCCCCCGATCGCTCCCGGCCGGGCGGCGGTCTCGAGGTGCTTGAGGTAGAGGCCGGCGGCGACGCCGCTGTGCCGGTAGGCGTGCTTTACGCCGAGGGCGAGGACCCGCAGCTGGTCCACCTTGCGCTTGCCGCGCAGGAAGCGCAGCCAGCCGAAGGGGAGGAGGCGGCCGTTCAGCTTGGCCATCACCTGATTGACGTCGGGAAGGGTGAGGGCAGCGCCGATCACCTCGCCGTCCTTCTCGGCCATATAGGCCCAATCCTCGTCGAGGATCTGCTTCAGGTTCTTGGCCTGGAACTCGACCTCGGCGTCGGTGATCGGAACGAAGCCCCAGTTATCGCCCCAAGCCTCGTTGTAGACGCCCATGAAGCGACGCACCTCGTCGGCCATCTCGCTCTTGCGCATGTTGCGGATCGCGATCCCTTCCTCGTTCAGCGCCTTCTCTGCGGCGGCGTGGATCGCCGGGTCGAAGCGTTCGCCCTCCTTGAGGTCGCCGAACTGCAGTTCCCACATCTGCACGTCCATCGCCTTGACAAATCCCTCTGCCTCGATCAGCTCGCGATAGTGGGGCGGATGCCAGGGCTCGAGGATCATCGGTCGCCGCTCGTAGCCCTCGATCAGGATCCCGATCTCGTCGTTGGTGGTGAAGTCCATCGGGCCGAGCAGGCGAACGCGACCCTGCGCCCTCGCCCACTCGGAGGCGGCACCAAGCAAAGCGGAGGCGACCTCGGGGTCGTCCGCCGTCTCGAAGAAGCCGAACATCGCGTCGTTGCCGCCCTGGAACTCGTCCCAGCGGCGGTCCACCTGGGCGGTGATGCGGCCGACCGGTTCGCCGTCGCGCTCGGCGAGGAAGAACTCCGCCTCGGCGTGCTCGAAGTAGGGGTTCTTCTCGCGGTCGAGGAACTCCATCCGCTCGAAGATCAGGGGGGGAACCCATTGCGGCTGGTCCCGGTGCAGGCGGAAGGGAACCTTGACGAAACGCTTCAGTTCGCGACGAGTGCGAACCGGACGGATGGTCACGCTTGCCATGGGGCCCTGAACCTACACTCTGCAAGATGAGCGAGACCGCGAAGGCCCCTGTCGACGTCTTCGAGAAGGCGCGCAGCCACGACCGCCTCGAGCAGCTGGAAGCAGCGAAGGAGCACGACCTGCTCCCCTACTTCCGACTGCTCACCTCGCAGGCGGGTCCCGTGGTCGAGATGGAGGGGCGGGAGACGATCATGCTCGGCTCCAACAACTACCTGGGCCTGACCGGCGACGAGCGGGTCAAGCAGGCGGCGCGTGACGCGCTCGAGACATACGGCACCGGGGTGACCGGCTCGCGCCTGCTCAACGGGACCACCCCCCTGCACGTCGAGCTGGAGCGCGAGCTGGCCGAGTGGATGGGCGAGGCGGACGCGATCGTCTTCTCCACCGGCTATCAGTCGAACCTGGGCACGATCGGCACGATCCTCGGACCCGGCGACACCGTCGTCGTCGACTCCGGAGACCACGCCTCGATCCTCGACGGCTGCCGTCTCTCGGGCGCCAAGCTGCGCCCCTTCCGCCACAACCGCATGGACAAGCTGGAGAAGATGCTGAAGCGAGCGGCGGAGGATGGCGGCGGCGTTCTCGTAGTCGTCGACGGGGTCTTCTCGATGGAGGGCGACGTCTGCGACCTGCCGCGCACGGTCGAGCTCTGCAAGGCCTACGGCGCACGGCTGATGGTCGACGAGGCGCACGGCGCCGGCGTGCTCGGCGCCCGTGGCGCCGGGGCCTGCGAGCTGTTTGGCCTCGAGGACGAGGTCGACCTGCGCATGGGCACCTTCTCGAAGAGCCTCGCCTCCTGCGGTGGGTTCGTCGCGGGCCCCGCCGAGGTGGTCGAGTACCTGCGCATCTCCTCACGCTCATTCGTCTTCAGCGCCTCCGCCGTGCCTGCGGCGGTCGGCGCCGCGCTCGGGGCACTGCGCGTGATCCGCTCGGAGGGCCCACGACTGTTCGAGGCTCTGCTCGCCAATGCCGAGTACCTGCGCGAAGGCCTGCGCCAGCTGGGCCTGAAGGTCATCGAGCCTGGCACCCTGCCCGACGGCACGGTGGCAACGACCCCGGTGGTGCCGGTCGTGGTCGGCGACGACTGGCAGGCCGTGCTGCTCTGGAAGGCGCTCTTCGATGCCGGCGTCTACACCAACGTCGCGATTCACCCGGCGGTCCCGCCCGGCGGCGCCCTGCTTCGCACGAGCCTGATGGCAACCCACCGGCGCGAGCACCTCGACGCAGCCCTCGAGACCGTCGCCAAGGTCCTCGACGGTTTCCCCGACATACCCCGCTCGGGGTAGTTTCGGCCTCGGCCAAATCGGGAAGGACCCCAATCGCGAAGAAAAAGGTGCTCTTAGCGACCGGGGTGACACCGCGGTCGTGAGTACGGGTTGACGCTCACTGCCCCCAGCGCATAGCTTGCCCCCGCGCCGATCGCTCCCGGGGCAGGGACGCGAATGGTGGAGTTCTCAACTCACCCAGGCCCAGGCCAGATGCCGGCGGTCCGACGCGACGAGCTACCCAGTTAACGACCCGAAGGGAGGAGTCCCAGTGGACGCTGTTTCGATAGCCCCTGCTCAGACGACCGCTTCCGCCACTCAGGCCCCACAGCACATGCAGGCCCTCGCCCGAGCCAACCACGTACGGCTCGCACGCGCGGAGCTGAAGCGCTCGATCGCCAGAGGCGACGTCGACGCCGCGGACGTTGTGCGGGACTGCCCCTGGGAGACAGAGAGCATGACCCTGGCCGAGCTGCTGACGAGTCAGCGCCGCTGGGGCCGCACCCGTGCCCGCAAGTTCCTCCTCAGCCTCGCGCTCAACGAGAACAAGCGCCTCGGCACCCTGACCTCACGCCAACGGGCGCTGCTTTCCGCCGAGCTGGCCTCCAGAGAGGCCATCTTGGTCTGACGCGGTCGCGTCAGAAGCGGCCGAGCTTGAACGACAGCCCGCCCGACGCCCGCTGGAAGGTGCGGCGCAGGGCGAGGAAGGCGGCGAGGAAGGCGGCTGCTCCGATGGCGAGGCAGATCGCCAGGATCAGCCCCGCGAGGTAGAAGAGGCCGCCAACGACGAGGACGAAGACCGTGCCCGCCAGCAAGGTGGTGTGGGAACGGTAGCCGGCGAAGTGCTCGCGGACCGCCACCTCGAGACCGCCGAGACCGGCGAGCACGACGCCGGCCCCAAGCGCGGTCGGATGCTTGCCGACGATCCCGACCACCAACAGGACGATGCCGGCAAGCACGGTCAGCTCGGCGAGCGGGAAGTCCCCCCAGGGCGCCGGGGGACGCTCCTCGGTCTTTCCTTTAGGTGAGCTCTGAACGCTCAACGGCCGCAAGCCGCCCGGATAACGGGCATCCAGACGAGACCTTGACGTGCCACCAGCCCATCAGCATCCCGAGCGGGCCGAGGCGCGGCTGGGAGTGCCAGTGTCCGCAACCTGGCTCGCCGACGTCCGCCCGTGAGATACGGACCCACTTGTGCTCGGCCGGGGCAGCGAGCATCCGCTCGAGTGCCTCACGGTTGCGGGTCTCGAGTTCGGCGCGCTCGGCGAGAGCGTCGCGGGCGCCAGCAATCCGCGTGGCGAGCGCATCGCGCACCCGCTCCAGCTCCTCGAGGTCGGCGACCCGTGGCTCGCGAAAGTGGGCCCGGACCCCTGTGTCGATGCAAAGCCGGGGGAATCCCTCGATGCTGAGGCGGGAGAGCTCGTGCTCGAGACGCCCGATCTGGCGGCGCAGCTCAGCGCGTGCGAGGCGCTCGTCGCCTCCCACTCGAAGCGCTGTCAGCGTGTCTCGTTCGAGCAGATCTGGCATGGACCCGGATCCGAGTGTAGATCACCGCGCTGCCTGAGAAAACGATCAACTGGTTAAGGAGACCGCGATCCGGTCAGACGGTCTCGATCGCAGCGCAGGCAATCCAGAGGGCCTCGTCGACGGCTGCCTGGGGCACCCCCTTCACCTGTACCGCGGCAAGGACGATACGGCGGGTACTCCGATCCACCCGGTGGGCCGAGGAGGTGCCACCGAAGAGCAGCTCGAGCGGCTCGCGCCCGTCGGCGATCGTCAGCGTCCCCCGAGCCAGCTCTCCCTGTTTGCCCGGCAGCGACTCGCCGGGGGCGGAGTCGCGTATGCAGAGCCTGCCATCGAGTCGCCCGGCGTCGAAAGCGCGCAAGGCAACGCCGGTCTCGACCGTGGCGACGGTCAGGGCATCGGCCGGCATCCCGCGCGACTTGAAGGCGCCGTCGTGGAGTCGGTCGAGGGCGAGCTGCTCGATCGGGGTGCGCGTGCGGTCGGGGTCAAGCCCGATCTGACGAAAGAAAACCCGGTAGGCCCAGGGAATCGGCCGCTCGCGCATATGGATCGCGTGCGAGCCGAAGAAGCGATCGGAGAGGTGGCGAAGACGGCGCTGCACCGGCTCGGGACTGGAATCGGTGCGGCTGTCCAGCTCGACCCAGGCGATGCCGAGGCCGGGAAACTCGGCGGCGATGTGCGGTGCCACCCAACCCTGCTCGGGCGAGGGCTCCCAGCCCAGCTCGAACTCCACCGGCTCGGCATCCGGCACCTCAACCACCCTCCGCAACGCGCGTCGCCCGCAGCAAGGCACCTATGTGGGCGTCGAGCTGGCCACTCGTCAGCTCGCCGATGCTGGCGTCCTGAAGAGTGCCGCCAGGGTATGCGTAGGCAAAGGTCGGGCAGCCACCGATCCGGTACAGGGCGGCGACCGCCCCGTCTCGGTCATAGCCGACCGGCATCTTCCAGCCGTGGCCGCGGATCAACTCGCGAACGGTGTCGCGATCGTCCCTAACGTCCAGGGATAGGAAGTTCACGCGCCCACGGTAGCGCGCGTAGGCGCTCTCGACCACATCCTGCTGCTCGACGCAGTTGCCGCCGCGGGTGAACCAAAACGAGAGCACGAGCGGACGATCGAAGAGGTCGCAGACGCGAATCGCGCCGACGGCACGGATCCCGCAGGCGGGAATACGGCGCGCCTCGGGCGGGCAGGGAGTTTGCGAGGTCTCGCAGTCGTCCTGGGCGAGGTTGGCGTCGCCTTCGAGCCGCCCACCGGCGTCGGGCACCGCGAACTCAGGCAGGGGCCAGCGAGCAGCTACATCGTCGAGGCCGAGCGTTTCCTCGTTCTTGCCCACGGTGTTGACGACAGCAAGCACGATGATCGCCGCGAAGAAGAGACCGGCGATGAGCGAATAGCGGTCCCTCACCACTCCTCCGTCCAGGCAAGCGCCGCGGGCAGGGCGACCATGACCCCTACCAACGCGACTGCGAGATCGATCACGGTGACGAAACCGAACTCACGCAGCATCCCCACGTCACTTGCGATCAGCACGGCGAACCCCGCGATCACCGTCACCGCCGAGGCAAGCACAGCCGGGCCGGTCCGAGCATAGGCGACCCGCAGCGCCCAAGAGACCGGCAGCCCCCCAGCTCGCTCCTCGTGAAAGCGGGCCGAGAGGATGACGCTGAACTCAGTCGCAATCGCGATCGTCAGCGCACCCAAGGCCGCCGACATCGGGTTGAGGGGGACCTGGGAGATCCAGAGAACCAGCGCCGACCAGCCGGTCGCGAAGAGCACCGGAATCGCAGGGACCAGCGAGCGCTTGAGGGAGCGATAGGCGAGAAGCAGTACAAGTGCCACCGCAAGCAGCCCGGCGAGCGTAAGCCAGTAGCGGCTGGAAGAAAGGTCGGACGCCGCAGCAGCTGCGATCACCGGCAGTCCGGCCAGCTGCACCCGAACGCCCTCCGGAGGCCCGCCGGGTGCACCTGGCTCGCCGATCTCACTCCGCACTCGTTCGATCAGCGCTTGCTGGTCCTCCAGCGACTGGGCCCGGATGCCAAAGCTGAGCAGCGCCAGGTGTCCAGGCAGACCCGTCTTGGGATCGACCGGTGCCACCTGCTCGAGGTCATAGGCGGGCAGTTCTCCGAGGGTGGCGCGGATGTTCCGCTGCGTCAGCGCCGCAGCGTTTCCCTTGTCGCTTGTAAGGAAATCCGACAGCGCTGGACCCGGGCAGATTTCGGCTTCCAGACAACTTGGCTGGCGACCGGCGAATCCGTTCGAATCGAGCACCCGCTGCTTGAAAGCTGCCATCCAGCTAATCGTCGCGGGATCGGTCAAGTCGGGCGCTTCTACGCTGACCTGGAGCTGGCCGGAGACACCGGTCGCGTTCTGGACTCGGTCGAGATCGCGGATCGCGCGTGTGCTCTGAGGAGCAAGGTCACGGATATCGGTTGTGGTCTCGACCTGGGTACCGAGGATCCAACCAGCAACTGCAAGCGTCGCCCCAATAGCGAGCACCCGCCGCGGGTGGTCGAGAGCAAGGCCCACAAGACGCCCGGATGGAAGGAGGGGGTGCCCCGGAGACGCGCGGCGTCCTGTTTTTCGCACCGACCGCTCGGCGAGAGCTGAGACGCGCAAGGCGAAAAACCCAGCGCGCGGAGGGGCACCCCCTCCTCCCATCCGAGTGTGAAGGCCGAGGGCAGCGAAGCCCCCGGTTAGGGCCAGGCCAAAGCCGATCGCGACACCGGCGACGAGGAGCCAGCCGAAGTCTCGGACCATCGGTACCGGGGAGAGCTGGAGGGCGAGAAAGCCAGCACCTGTCGCCAGGCAGGCCGTGGCGATCGTCGGGCCTCCGCGCCCCGCCGCCATCCGAGCTGCCTCGACTCCATCACGACCCGCCACCGCGGCTTCGTCGTAGCGAGCTTGGAGCTGGATCGCGTAGTCGACGACGAGGCCGATCAGGATTGGAAGCACCCCGATCGAGGCGGGCGTCAGCGAACCACCGAGGAGGTCGAGCAGGCCGAAGGTGATCGCCGCTGCGGCAACGGCGACCCCCAACGGCAGCAACCGCAGTCGCGAGCGGAAGACGAGCAGCAGAGTCAGCGCCATCACCACGAGCGAGACGGCGAAAAGGACCAGCAGCGCCTCCTTGAGCGCATCGGCAACGCCTTCGATCACGACCGGGGCGCCGGAGACCGTGTAGTGGCCCCCGTGCAGCTTGAAGCAGGACTCCGGCTCGCCCTTGAAGCTGCAGGCGCGACGTGGGGTCGGGTCGAAGACAGCAGCGCGGATCAGGGCCAGGGCACGGCTGCGTTCGGCTTCGCTCAGGTCCAGGCGTAGGCGGACGACGATCTGGGTCGAGTGGCCGTTGGGAAAGAGATAGGCAAGCCGCGACTTCGGCGTGCCTCGCTCGCGGCGCAGATCGAAGACGACCGTGGCGAGAAAGTCGGGATTTCCGATGCCGGGCACGCTGGTTATCCCGTAGCGCGCGGCGACCGCGAGCAGGAATTCGCGCAGCCGCTCGGGCGGCACCCGCGAAGCCAGGCGCCGTAGCTGCCTTTCGATCTGGATCACCGCCTCGTTGAGGAAAGTCGCCGGGCCAGCGACGAACTGGACGGGATCCATCTCGGCCAGCTCCGCACAGGGCCCCGGGATCGGCTTCGCCCCCTCCGGCACCTTTCCAGAGAGGCACCCCTCCAACCGCAACAACCGCCCCAGGTTCGGAGTGAGGATCAACTGCTGCAGATCCCCCTGCGCGACCACGACCACAGGTTCTTCCCCAAAGACCTCCCGAACCCGCTCCGTAGCCCGATAGGCCTCCGTATCCCGGTCGACAAGCGTCCCTGTCCCCGCATCCGCCGGAAGCTGAGTAGCGGCCACACCAGCTCCAACAGCAAGGAGAACCGAAACCGCCAGCACCACACGCGCATGCCGAACGGCCCACCCCGCTATCGATCCCATTCAGCGGCTCCTCGGGCGGGTGGCGCGGGGGTGGGGTGATCTCCGCCGCGCGGAGGCTGCTGAGGGCAGGGCTCCATCCCTAAACCCGCACGGTCCCGGTGCCCGAAGCAGCGCGCAGCGCAAGGAGGGCACCCCACCCCCGCGACAGGACCCGCCCGCCAGAACCGCTAGTCCATCGACAGCGGACCCGACACGTCCGCATTGAGGAACTGATGCACGAACTGGTTCTCCGAGTCGAACAGCTCCTCCTTCGGCCCCGACTCGACGATCTTGCCGTTCCAGAGCACCGCGATGAAGTCGGAGATCCGCCGCGCCGTGTTGAGATCGTGGCTGATCACCAGGTAGCAGCCGCCGTTCTCCTCGTGCACCTCGCGCACGAGCTCGCAGAGCAGCGCCGTGCGCACCGGGTCGAGGCCCGAGTCGGGCTCGTCGAACATGACGATCGCCGGTTCGAGCACCAGGGCGCGGGCGAAGCCGGCGCGCTTGCGCATCCCACCGGAGAGCTCGTTCGGCATCTTGTAGATCGCCTCGCTCAGCCCCACCTCGCGGAGGCGGCGGTTGACGATCTCGCCGATCTCCTCCTCGCTCTTGTCGGTGTGCTGGCGCAGCGGGAAGGCGGTGTTGTCGTAGATGTTCATCGAGCCGAACAGGGCGCCGTCCTGGAAGAGCAGGCCGAACTTCTTGCGCACGTCGAAGAGCTCGTCGTCGGTCATGTTCGGGATCGACTCGCCGTGCACGAGCACGTCACCGGAGTCGGGGTAGAGCAATCCGACGATGTGCTTGACGAGAACGCTCTTGCCGGTACCGGAGGGGCCGAGGACGATCGAGACCTGATCTTCGGGCAGGCCGAGGTTGAGCCCGTTGAGGATGCGGGCGCGGCCGAACTGCTTGACCAGATCGATGATCTCGATCGCGTCCTCGCCACCGTGGTCGCGCTTGCGCCCGGTGTGGAAGCGATACGGATCGGACTCGGCGGGATCGACGCCGGGAATGACGAAGTCACGCCCCATCACCGAGCCGTCCTCGCTGACGTAAGGGCCGCTGTGGGTAGCCGAAACCGGCGCGGCCGCCTCAGCCGTGGTCTCGGCCTCCGCCTCGAGCTCAGCGTCGTCCGGTCGGATTTGATCGTCCATCGACATAAGGGTACTCAGCCTCCTATCGGCGCCCGCGGGTTTGCCCCCCAGAAGACCAGGGTGCCCAGCATTCCGATGATGTGAACCAAGACGATGTTGAGGACCATCGACTTCGCGGTGGCGGTACCGACTCCAACCGGGCCACCGGAGGCCGTGTAGCCGTAGTAGCAACCGACCATGACTATCGCGGTCGCCATGAACATGCCCTTGATCAAGCTGAAGATCAGGTCGGGCGGGTTCTGGAACATCCAGAAGATCAGCAGGTAGCCGCCGGAGGAGACGTCGCCGATCTGCTGAACGACGGCGAGGTAGCTGGCGAAGTACATGATCCCGATCCCACACAGGTACATGAAGGGAAAGGCGATCCAGGCGGCGAGCAAGCGGGTGGCGCAGAGGAAGGTGACCGGTTGCACCCCCATCACCTCGAGCGCATCGATCTCGTCGGAGATCCGCATCGCGCCGAGCTCGGCGACGATCCCGGTGCCGACCTTGGCCGCCAGCATGTAGCCGAAGGCGTAGGGCATGATCTCGCGCAGATCGCACCAGGCGGAGAAGACGCCGGCGTAGGCGGGTGCGCCCTGGGCGCGCAGCAGATAAGCGCCCTCGATGCCGCACTGCAGGCCGAGGATGAAGACGAGGCCCCAGATGATCAGCGCCGAGCCGAGGATCAGGATCCCCGCCTGGCGCAGGCTCTCGCCGAAGAACTTGAGGACGCGGCCGCTGTAGACGAGGCCGGCGATGCGCGAGCCGAAGCGGGCGATCTCGCCGAAGGAGTCGAGCCAGCCGCGCGGCACTTCGAGCCAGGCGTTCATCGGATCGTCTGCAGCTCCGGGTTAGTGGCGAGCAGCGTCTGGGTGAAGGCGTAGTTGAAGGCGAAGACGCCCATGAAGGCGATCACCACCGCCTGGTTGACGGCGCGACCGACCCCGGCGGCGCCGCCGGAGGCGGTCATCCCCTTGTAGGAGCAGACGACGGCGATGATCGCGCCGAACAGGGTGCACTTGATCACCGAGCCCCAGAGATCGGTGACCGAGGCGTTGGAGAAGAGCGTGGCGAAGAAGCCGCCGAGCGACTGGTGGTAGAGCAGCTCGGCGCCGATCCCGCCGGAGATGCCGAAGACCAGCGCGTAGATGTCGAGCAGGCCCGTGATCAGCATCAGCGCCAGGAAGCGCGGCACGACCAGGTTCTTGATCGGGTCGACGCCGAGCACCTGCAGGGCGTCGAGCTCCTCGCGGATCTTGCGGGCGCCGAGGTCGGCGGTGATCGCGGTGCCGGCGACGCCGGCGACGACGACGGCGGTGACGAAGGGGGCGAACTCGCGGATCGAAGCGAGGACGAAGAAGCCGCCGAGGCGATCCAGAGCGCCGAACAGCGAGAGGAAGTTAGATGCCTGCAGACCCGGCGCGCCGAAGCCGAAGGCAACGGTGGAGATCAGCAACGGGAACCAGCAGAGCTGCAGGGCAAAGAGGAACTGGCCGATGAACTCCTCGCCGTATGGATACGGCGGCTTGACCGCGGAAACGAGCGTGCGCGCAGTGAGGATCATCATGTCCCCTACCTGCTCGAACAGCGACTTGGCGGGCAGAAATGCCCTGTTGACCGCGGATCCGACCATCTGCTCCTCCGGAGAGCGGCGCCGCATCCGAAGCGGCACCCTGCTCGCTGGATCGAGTCTATGCGATGCGTCAGCGGGCAACGGTTACACGACTGTTGAGATCGGGCTAACCCAGCCGGCGAGCGATATGGGAGCCGCCAACCCCCGTGTTATGTTCCGGCTCGCTGTGGGGGAGCCTCGTACACGCGCTTCGCGTTCCCGCCTGCGGTCTCTGACCACGGGGGCCCTCGCCGCGGCCCTGGCGATCTCGATCGGGGCCTGCGGGAGCGAACCGTCCTCGGACGCCAACGAGGCAAGCGGCAACTTCCCGGTCAAGGTCACAACGGCAACGTTCCCCACCTCGCAGCGCCTCGGCCAAACCTCACTGATGCGCCTCGGCATCCGCAACACGGGCCGCAAGGAGATCCCAGCGCTGACGGTGAGTATCTCGATCGCCGGCAAGGAGGGACAGGCCTCCACCTTCCCCTTCACGATCCACGATCCCCAGCCGGGCCTGGCCCAGCCCGACCGGCCCGTCTGGGTGCTCTCCGCTCGCTACCCACGGTTCGCCGGGTCCTCCAAGCCCGCCGGCGCCGAAACTTCGAACCAGAAGACATACGACTTCGGGTCGCTGAAGCCAGGGGCGACGGCAAACGTAGTCTGGAAGCTGAGCGCGGTGAAGGCAGGGGGCTACACCCTGCTCTACGGGATCGACGCCGGGCTCGGCGGCCAGGCGAAGGCGACAACCTCCGGCGGAGTGCGGCCGGGGGGTTCCTTCACCGTGCACATCGACTCCGCTCCGTTTGACTCCGAAGTGACGGAGGACGGCGAAGTGGCGCCGATTGACCAGGGGAATCAGCGCACCAAGTAGCGTTCCCTCCGGTGAGACGCCGGGCAGCATCGAGCATCCTCTTCGCCGCGCTGGCCTTGGTCCTGCTCCCCGCTTGCGGCAGCGCTCGAGAGCAGGCAGACGGTGGCTCTGCGCGGAGCACCGGCGGTCTTGCGCTGAAGAAGATCGGCGAGTTCGACCGCCCGACGTACATCGCCGCGGCGCCTGGCTTTCCCAAGCTCCTTTTCGTGGTCGAGCAACCCGGCCGAGTCGAGGTCCTGCACGGGGGGCGCCACCTCAGCCGCCCCTTCCTCGACATCAAGGATCTTGTCGGCTACGACGGCGGAG
This sequence comes from uncultured Solirubrobacterales bacterium, assembly GCA_963712595.1. Lineage (GTDB taxonomy): Bacteria > Actinomycetota > Thermoleophilia > Solirubrobacterales > 70-9 > VRUE01. Next base: position 83,867 of record CAVQIM010000004.1, on the reverse strand, counting down.
AGCGCGGCCTGCTCTCGATCGCCTTCCCACCCGACTACCCGAGCAGCCGTCGCTTCTACGTCTACTACACCGACAACGCGGGCAACATCCGGGTCGAGGAATTCCGGCGGCGCAGCGCGACCCGTGCCGCCCTCGGCTCTCGCCGCACGGTGATCGAGATCCCGCACCCGGTCAACGCCAACCACAACGGCGGCCAGCTCCAGTTCCTCGGCGACCTGCTCTACCTCGGCACCGGCGACGGCGGCTCCGGCGGAGACCCACCCAACAACGCCCAGGATCGCGACAGCCTGCTCGGCAAGCTGCTGCGCATCGACCCGCGACCAAGCGGCGGGCAGCCCTACTCGGCACCAACCGACAACCCCTTCGTCGGCCACCCGGGACGCGACGAGATCTACAGCTATGGCCTGCGCAACCCGTTCCGCTTCTCCTTCGACACACTCGGCGCCAAGCCAGCGCGGATCGCGATCGGCGATGTCGGCCAGAACCGCTTCGAGGAGCTCGACTACACCACCGTTACCGCGGCGCGGGGCGCCAACTTCGGCTGGGACGCGCTGGAGGGAGTCAGCCCCTACACGGAAGAGAACGGCGGCACCACCCAACCCCGGTGGCACGACGAAGCCGATCTTGGCCTACAGCCACAGCCGCGACGGGGGCAGCTGCTCGATCATCGGCGGCTACGTCGTCCACGACCCGCACCTGCCCGGGCTGCGCGGTCGCTATGTCTACAGCGACTACTGCTCCGGCACCCTGCACAGCCTCACCCCCCATCTGCACCGGGCCGGCGACGACCGTCCCCTCGGCGTCAGCGTGGCCTTCCCCACCTCCTTCGGCGAGGACGCTCGGGGCCGGATATACGTCAGCTCCCAGGAAGGTGGCGTGTACCGACTCGTCGCCCGTTAGCGGCTACTCTTGGCTGACCAGCCAAAGGGTCGAGGAAGGGAGCGCCAGTGGAGAGTGGAACGGTCGAGAAGAACGCCGAGGCGATCAACGCGAACGGTGCGGTTGCCTCCGCCCCGGACCAGATCGAGGTCCACAGCCCCGCGACCGGTGACCTGATCGCCACCGTTCCCGCCGATTCCCCCGAGTCGGTGGCGGCGACCGTGGCCCGCGTGCGCGCCAACCAGGCCGAGTGGGAGGCGATCGGGATCGAGGGCCGCTACCACTGGCTCGGCCAGCTCCGCGACTGGCTCCTCGACAACACCGAGCAGATCGCCGACACCATGCAAGCCGAAACCGGCAAGGTGCGGGGCGACATCTTCATGGACCTGTCCTACGTCCCCGACCTGATCAACTTCTACGGCACGAAGGCGGCGAAGTTCATCGGCGACGAAGTCGTCCGGCCCCACTCGCCGGTGGTCGCCTCGAAGAAGCTCCTCATCCGATACCGGCCCCACCCCGTGGTCGGCGTCATCTCCCCCTGGAACTTCCCGCTGGCGATGGGCCTGGGCGACTCGATCCCCGCCCTGCAGGCGGGCGCGGCGGTCGTCGTCAAGCCATCCGAGTTCACCCCGCTCAGCCTGATCGAAGTCATCAAGGCCTGGAAGGAGGAGATCGGGGCGCCGGACGTCTTCGACTGCGTGATCGGCACCGGTGGGGCCGGCGAAGCCCTGATCGACAACGTCGACTACGTCCAGTTCACCGGCTCCGACCGGACCGGCCGCAAGGTGATGGCCCGGGCGGCCGAGACGCTGACCCCGGTCAGCCTCGAGCTCGGGGGCAAGGATCCGATGATCGTGCTCTCCGACGCCGACGTCGATCGTGCCGCCAACGCCGCGGCCTGGGGCGGGATGGTGAACTCCGGCCAGCTCTGCATCTCGGTCGAGCGGATCTACGTCGAGGAGCCCGTCTACGACGAGTTCGTCGCCAAGCTGACCAAGGAGGTCGGCGGCCTGCGCCAGGGCGCCGATGGCCGCAAGCCCGAGAAGGACGTCGGTGCGATGACCTCTCCGAACCAGTCCGCGGTCGTCGAGGACCACGTCAACGACGCGCTCGCCGGGGGCGCTCGCGCGCTGACCGGGGGCAAGAAAGCCGACGGGCCGGGCGACTACTTCGAGCCGACGGTCCTGGTCGACGTCGACCACTCGATGAAGGTGATGCGCGACGAGACCTTTGGCCCGGTCGTGGGGGTGATGAAGGTGCGCGACTCCGAGGAGGCGCTGCGCCTCGCCAACGACACCCGCTACGGACTCGCCGCCTCGGTCTTCGGCGAGAAGAACCGGGCTGAGAGGGTCGCGCGCCGAGTCGAGGCCGGATCGGTGAACGTCAACGACGTGATCATCAACATGGCGGCGATGGGCGTCCCGATGGGCGGCTGGAAGGAGTCGGGGATCGGCTATCGCCACGGGGAGCCGGGGATCAAGAAGTACTGCCGCATCGAGTCGTTGGTGATCACCCGCGTCGGCGGCAAGCGGGAACCGAGCTGGTATCCGTACACCAGGGCCCGACGGGGTCTGATCAATCGTGTCTCCCAGGCGTTGAACGCCCGGGACTTGAAGCGTCGGCTTGGCATGCGCGGCTGACCTCAACCTCGCCGGGTAAGGGGTACGGGCACCCTCCTCTGGAGGCCGTTGCGCAGCAGATCGTCGTGGGAGGCTCTTGGCGTGGTCACCAAGCCTCCAGTGGAGGGTGCCCGTACCCCTTACCCTCTCTAGGTTCATGGCTGAGCGCGATTACATAGCCGCGACCAAGGAGCGCGTTGTCGTCTTCGACGGTGGCATGGGCGCGACCTTGGAGCAGTTCGAGCTGACTCAGGAGGATTACGGCGGCCTAGCCGGCAAGTGCCATGAGGCGCTGGTGCTGAACCGCCCTGACGTGATCGAGGGAGTTCATACGTCGATGCTCGAAGCCGGGGCTGAGGTCGTCGAGACCGACAGCTTCCAGGGCTCGCGGCTGAAGCTCGACGAGTGGGGGCTGGGCGAGCACACGCTCGAGATCAACACGAAGGCAGCCGAAATCGCCCGCAAGGCTGCCGGCGAGGATCGCTTCGTCGCCGGCTCGATCGGTCCAACCGGCTTCCTGCCTGCCTCGACCGATCCCACTCTGGGCGACATCAGCTTCGGCAAGCTGGTCGAGGTCTTCGCCGAGCAGGCCCGTGGCCTGGTCGAAGGCGGTGCCGACCTGATCATCATCGAGACGGCGCAGGACATCCTCGAGGTCAAGGCGGCGATCTTCGGCGCTCGCGAGGCCTTTGCAGCGACCGGACGCACGCTGCCGATCCAGACCAGCGTCTCCCTCCTCCCCCAGGGAGGCAAGATGCTGCTCGGCACCGACATCCAGGCGGTGCTGACCACGCTGGCGGCGCTCGACGTCGACGTGATCGGGCTCAACTGCTCGACCGGCCCCGAGGACATGCGCGACGCGATCCGCTTTCTCGGCGAGAACAGCCCCCTGCCCGTGCACTGCATCCCCAACGCCGGGCTGCCGCTGCAGGGGCCCGACGGCGAGACGATCTTCCCCGAAGAGCCCGGTCCGCTCGCCGCGACGCTGGGTGAGTTCGTCGAGCGCTACAGCGTCGGCATCGTCGGCGGCTGCTGCGGGACGACGCCCGAGCACATCGCCGCGATCCGCGAGAGGGTCGACGGACGGGTGCCCGGCGAGCGCCCCGCCGCCGGCCCGATCGAGGTCTCCTCGATGATGACCTCCACCCCGCTGGTTCAGGAACCGCGGCCGACGCTGGTCGGCGAGCGAGTCAACTCGCAGGGCTCGCGCAAGGCCAAGGAGCTGCTGCTCGCCGACGACTACGACGGCCTGGTCCAGGTCGCCGAAGACCAGGTCGAAGGCGGTGCCCATGTGCTCGACGTCTGCGTGGCGCTGACCGAGCGCCAGGACGAGGACGAGCAGATGGCGGCGGTCGTCAAGCGGATCTCGCTGACTCAGCCCTCGCCGATCCAGGTCGACTCGACCGAGCCAGAGGTGCTGAAGGCGGCGCTCGAGCAGATCCCCGGACGGGCGATCGTCAACTCGATCAACCTAGAGGCGGGCCGCGACAAGGCCGATGCCGTCGTGCCACTTGCCAAGGCACACGGAGCCGCGCTGATCGCGTTGACGATCGACGAGGTCGGGATGGCAAAGACGGCCGAGCGCAAGGTCGAGATCGCCGAACGGCTGCGCGACATCGCCTGCAACGAGCACGGCCTCGACCCCGAGGCGCTGATCTTCGACGCCCTCACCTTCACCCTGACCACGGGCGATGACGAGTGGAAGCCCTCCGCGGTGGAGACGATCGAGGGAATCCGCCGAATCAAGGCCGAGATCCCGGGCGTGAAGACCTCGCTTGGCGTCTCGAATGTCTCGTTCGGCGTCTCGCCGCGGCCGCGCGCCGTGCTCAACTCGGTCTTCCTCCACCACTGCGTCGAGGCTGGGCTCGACCTGGCGATGGTCAACCCCAACCACATCACGCCCTACTCGGAGATCTCCGAGGAGGAGCGCGAGCTGACCGACGACCTGGTCTTCAACCGGCGCGAGGACGCGCTGGAGCGCTTTATCGCCCACTTCGAGTCGAAGGGCGAGGAGGCGGCTGAGGAGGCGGCCGACCCGACCGAGGGCATGGAGCCGGAGGAGGCCCTTCACTGGCACATCCTGCGCCGCAAGAAGGACGGGGTCGAGGAGTGGATCGACCGCTCGGTGGAGAAGATCGGCGCCGTCCCGACGCTGAACGAAGTGCTGCTGCCGGCGATGAAGGAGGTCGGCGACAAGTTCGGCGCCGGCGAACTGATCCTTCCCTTCGTCCTGCAGTCGGCGGAAGTGATGAAGCGCGCGGTCGCGCAGCTCGAGAACTACCTCGACCGAATCGACGGTCACACCAAGGGAAAGGTGGTTATAGCCACCGTCTTCGGCGACGTGCACGACATCGGCAAGTCGCTGGTCAACACGATCCTCACCAACAACGGCTACACCGTGATCGACCTCGGCAAGCAGGTTCCGGTCGACACGATCATCGAGGCCGCGGTCGAGAACGAGGCCGATGCGATCGGCCTCTCCGCCCTGCTTGTCTCGACCTCCAAGCAGATGCCGATCTGCGTACAGGAGCTCCACCAGCGTGGCCTCGGGTTCCCGGTGCTGATCGGCGGCGCGGCGATAAACCGTGACTTCGGCCGCCGCACGCTCTACCCCAAGGGGAAGGAATCCGACGAGGTCTACGAGCCGGGGGTCTTCTACTGCAAGGACGCCTTCCAGGGCCTCGACACGATGGACGCGCTGGTGGACGAGCCGGCGCGCGAGGCGCTGGTCGAGCGGATCCGCGCCGAGGCGCAGGAGCTTCGCGAGAAGCCGACGATAGTCGACGATGCGCCACCCACCAGCGACTCGAGCACCCGCTCGCAGGCGCGCACGGACGTTCCGATCCCGGAGCCCCCGTATTGGGGGGCCCAAGAGGTCGACGTCGACCTCGACGACGTCTTTCCCTACCTCGACCGCCACGTTCTGTTCAAGCTGCACTGGGGCGGCAGGGGGGTCAAGGGCGAGGCCTGGCGCAAGCTGGTCGAGGGCGACGAAGGTGAGGAGGGCTTCGCCCCCCGCCTGGAGCGGATGTGGCGGGAACAGGACTACCTCCATCCCCGCGCGCGGCTTGGATACTTCCCCTGCAACGCCGATGGCAACGAGCTGATCGTCTTCGACCCCGACGGCGGCGAGCGTGAGCTGGAGCGCCTCGTCTTCCCCCGGCAGCCGAAGCACGACCGCATCTGCCTCGCAGATTTCTTCCGTCCGATCGGGTCCGGCCAACGTGATGTGGTGGCCCTGCAGGGAGTAACGGTTGGTCCTGAGGTCACTGAACTGATTGAGCGCCTGGAGCGCGAAGGCGAGTTTGCCGAGCAGCTCTACGTGCATGGCCTCGGTGTTCAGTCCGCCGAGGGGTTGGCCGAGTGGCTGCACTCCGAAGTTCGTCGCGAGCTCGGCATTTCACTCGATCAGGGCCGACGCTACTCGTGGGGTTATCCCGCCTGCCCGGACCAATCCGAGCACGAGAAGGTCTGGCGCTTGCTGGGTCTCGAAGAAATCGGCATGACGCTTTCAGATGGCTACGCGGTGATGCCGGAGCAGTCCACGGTAGCGATCGTGGCCCACCATCCCCAGGCTGTCTATTTCGGGATGAAATCGGGATTCATCCCCGAGGATGCGGCGCCAGACGAGCTGATCGCCGGCACCGAGCGCGGCGGTGCGCTGTTGCCCAGCGAGTCCGCAAACTAGGACCCTTTTGTCTGCGTAGCGCTGGAATCTTCGCTCTTTGCGCCCTATGCTTTGCCAGCCACGCGGGTTCATCCCGCAGGCATTGAGTTACGGTTAGCGCCGGGGTTCCTTCTCACTTGGGAGCCCCGGCGCGACGACTATCCAGGGGTCCCAGCGCACCACGCGGCGGGCGGGGCGGGACCTATTGGCCCCGCCCCTCCATGCCCGCTGCTCGCCCCCATGCTGACGACGTAGGGGGTCGACCTTTAGCCGGTCCTCGCGCAACCGACACAAGCTTTCGTGTATGCCGATGGAGTGATAGCTCCTGAGCTCCGGCCATCGCCCACACGCTGTAAGCGCCTGGATCAAATGGCCGCCCCAGGGGCGTGCACTGAATAACAGCCAGGCATTTCGCGGTCAAGACGTTCAAAATGTTCAAACTATTCTATAAACAAGTTTCCTAAAGCGGGTAGTCTTTTCCCTGCAAATCAAAGGAGTACAAAGAGGCGCGCGCGCGTCTCGGCGAAAGTCCCCAAGGCATCGCGCTCGAATTGGCTTACTCCCGATCTGCCGGCGCGAGCCCGATGAGTGGGTGGGAAGAACTACAAACGGTGCTTTTTAACCAAAGGGTTTGCATGTGGTACCGCCTGCAATTCGCCGCTGAGAGCCGTAGTAACTATGTGGAGAGTTTCACCCGAATTCGCCCTGAAGCGGCTGTTGCCGGACTGCCTCGGATAGCAGACAAATGTCTTCATCGCCGCGAAAACGAAGTGCCGCCATTTCGAATAGGGTGCCGGGCGCTGACGGCGAGTTTTGATAAACGACCGCACAGTTACCGAATACGGACCTGAAGATGCCAGCCGACAGCACATCCCCCCCTGCGCGAGTTCGAGCCGGCGGGACCGTGCTCTCGCTCCTGGCCGGCCCGCTCAGCGTTCCAATCCTGCGCGCCCACGCCGATGGGCCGCTGCGCCTCCCGGATCTGCGCGAACGAATCGGGGGTGCTGCCCAAACGACCCTGCGCGGCCAGGTCGGCAACCTGCGCGGGATCGGAGCGCTCGAACGGCGGGCGCACGGCGGCATGCCCTACACGGTCGAGAACGGGTTGACCGACGTTGGCCGCGGGGTTCTCGACGTCGCGGAGGTCGTCGAAGCCTGGCTGGCGCGGGCGCCCCAGGGTGCGATCACACTCGGCAGCGAGCCGGCCAAGGGAGCGATCAGGGCCCTGATCGGTGGCTGGGGGTCGACGATGCTGCGCGCTCTCGCTGCGCGCCCGCTCTCCCTGACCGAGCTCGACAGCGTGATCTCGGATCTCAGCTACCCCTCGCTCGAGCGGCGCCTCTCGGCGATGCGAGCGGCGCGCCAGGTGGAAGTGCTGGCGGGGGGGGAAGGCGGGGCAAAGCCCTACGCGGTCACCGACTGGACCCGTCAGGCGGTAGGCCCCATCGTCGCGGCCGGTCGCTGCGAGTGCGCGCACCTGAGCGCCGTCACCGAGCGCCTCACGCGAATCGACATCGAGGCCGCCTTCCTCCTCGCCGTGCCATTGATCGACCTCGAGGTCACCAGGAACGGCTCCTGCCTGCTCGCCGTCGACACCGGCGCGTGCCAGGACGGCGAGTCGAAGCGCCGCATCGCCGGTGTCCACGTCGAGGTGAAGGAGGGCCGAATCGTTTCGTGCGTCTCGCGCCTGGAGCAGGACCCGCGCACCTGGGCGCTCGGGACCGTCGATCCCTGGGTCGACGCGATCCTCGACGGCCGGCTCGACCGCCTCCGCATGGGCGGCGAGGACCCGGGGCTGGCCCGAGCCGTCATCTCCGGGCTCCACGTCGCGCTCTTAGCCGGGTAGCCAAGAGCCCTGTCCCCCTCTAGGTAGTGATTTCACTCACGGGCGTGGGATAGGGGAGGAGCCTGGTCGCCCTCCAGTCGAATTGATGTCGCACGAGGCGCACCCGCCATCCCCGCCAAAACCACCGCGCAAGACCAACCGCGTGGCGCCCTAAGCCCCCTCGCGCGCGGCCCCGCGCTCACGGGACACCGGCTGTGGCTGCAGGCGCACCGGGGCCGTCGAGAGGGCCTGAACGCGCAGATCGCTCCAGGTGAGCCCTTCGCGAACCAGCGCCGGCAGGCCGAGGGCGACGGCGGTGGCGATCTCAACCGCCTGCAGGATGACGCCGTAGGCGAGCGCATCGGCCGTACCGATGCCAAAGCCGGTGTGCAGAACGCTGATCACGGCGAGCTGGAAGACGCCGATGTTGGATGGGGTCGCCGGCACCACCGCGGTCACGTTGACCGCGAAGAGAACGGCGGCGGCGGCGCCGATGCCCGCCCTGCCGCTGAGGCCGAGGGCGGCGAGGAGCGCCCAGCAGGCGGCGAGCTGTATCGCCCAGGCGCTGAGCTGCGCCGCGGTGGCGGCGGCGCCACGGCGTGGACTGCGAAAGACGCGCAGTCCCGCCCGCACCTGAACCAGCGCCCCGTGCAGCGAAGCGCCAATGCGAGCCAGGCGGCCGTTGCCGTTGCGCCGCATCAGGGGCGGGCCGAGCAGCACGACGAGGAGCAGCGCCAGCGGCAGGAAGCTGAAGGCGAAGAGCTTCTGGGTGCCCGAGTGAAAGAGGTCGGTGGTCGAGACGATGATCACTCCGAGCAGCGCGAGGGCAACGAGGTTGAGTGCCGTCTGGGAGACCAGCGTCCCGAGCAGAACGGGGAAGGTCTCGCGCATGCGCCCGATGCGCCGAGCTAGCGACATCGCCCGCGCCGGCTCGCCGAGCCGGGCCGGCAGCGTCGCCGACATCAGCACTCCGATCATCGTCGCCGAGGTGACGTCGCGCCGGCGCACGGATCGCAGCGGCAGGGCGGCCCGCACGATCCAGTACCAGGAGGCGGCTCGGAAGAAGAGCGAAAGCGCCATCAGGGCGCAGGCGACGAGGACCCAGCTCAGGTCTGAGCGAACGATGCTTTCGACCACCTTGTCGACGCCGATCTTCTGTGCCGCCAAAGCAGTGAGGCCAACCCCGAGGACGCCGGCCGCGGTCAGCCCGGCCCGGCGGGCGACCCTGCGCCGGCGCTTACCCGTGCGCTCCGGGGCCGGGTCGAGCGAGGGAAGCCGCTGCGGCGGGCTCGGCCGCAAGCCATCTGCCGGCCGCAGACCGGTCCAGTGGGCAGCGCGCGCAACCACTCCAACCGGCCTGGGGACCTCGATCGCCCGCTCATAGACGGCGGTGACCCGATCCGCGATCTGGGGCCAGGCGTAGCGCTCAGCGCTGCGGCGCGCCGCCTCTCCCATCGCTTCCAGCCGCCGGGGCTCATGATGGGCGCGCTGCAGCTCCTCGGCCAAGCGCTGGGCGTCTCCCGGGGGAACCAGCACCCCATCGACGCCATCGGTGACCACGTCGCTGTAACCGGCTATCGCGGAGGCGATCGCCGGTGTCCCCGCAGCGAAGGCCTCGGTGAGGACCATGCCGAAGCTCTCGCCAGAAAGCGAGGGAGCGCAGAGCACGTCTGCCTCGTGCAGAGCGTGCTGCAACGCATCTCCGGACACCCGCCCGCGGATGTCAATCCAACGCAACATCTCGGGATCGGCCAGGTAGCGCATCACGTCCTCCCGCTCGGCGCCAATCACGGTGAGGCGACTGGGCACGTGCTCGACCAAGGCGCCGAATGCGGCGAGCAGGATCGGCAGGCCCTTGCGCTCCTCGGGACGCCCGACGAAGAGGACCCGCAGCTCCTCGCCGCTCGGCTTCGGCCCACTCGGCGCGGCGACAACGTCGACGCCATTGGGAACGATCTCGTAATGCCCTCCGAACCAGCGCCGCCCGGTCCACGCGGCTGCCTCGGAGACGGCGATCCGCGCCGAGAGGCGGTTGAAGACCCGCCGAGCGCCGAGCGCCGAGGCGATGTAGTTGGGGATGGCCCTGGTCGAGTAGGCGTGGAAGGTGCCGACGGCGGGGACGTCCGCCCCAAGCGCGGCGTTCCAGCCGACCAAAGGCACCAACGGCTCGTGGATGTGGACGACGTCGTAGCGGCCCTCGCGCAGCTCGCGGCGCGGGGCGATCGCCCCGCCGGCCGGGAAGGGAGCGAGGTTGGAGATGGAGCCGTTGGAGGGGAAACCGGCCGAGCGCCCCAGCGGGACCAGGTAGTCGGGTACCTCTCGAGCTTCGGGTTCGGCGCGATGCAGCACTCGGCTCAAGCGGCCGGGGGGATCGAACGGAGCGAGCACACGAACGTGATGGCCGCGCCCGAGGAACTCCTCGGCGAGCGCCTCCACGTGCCGGTTCACGCCGCCCTGATAGCTCCAGGAATATGGCGAGACGAGTGCAATTCGCACGAATCGCCAAGGGTAGTGGATCGGTCGGCCCGAGCTTGAATCCCGCCGGCGCGCTAGAGCTGCGTGGCGAGCAAACCGAGAACTGCAGCCATAAGACCAATGAAGGCGGCGATCATGCCGCCCCCGACCTGGATGATCGCCCGCTGCAGCGCGGCAATTTCACCGCGCATCCCACGGATGTCTGCATCAACGCGGTTGAAGCCGGCCTCCATGCGATGTTCGAGGTCGTCGAACCGCCGAGCCGTGTGAGCGGCAAAGTCATCGAGGCGGGCGTCTGTCCAGGTGGATCTCATCGACTCCATGCATCCAGGCTAGGGAAATGGATGTGACGCGTGGGAGACAGAAGTGTAACTTTTTGTCTCAACCTGACGCTGCCGAGTCCGCCCAGGCGAAACCGACGAAAACCAGCAGGTAGGCGGCACCGACCTCGAGCAGCAGGGCACCCGAGTCGTTGGCCAGAGCGCCGATCAGGGTCGCCGCCAAGGCACCGAGCAAGCCTGCCCGCATCGCCGGGCGGCCGGACAGCCACCGAGAGAGGCGATCCCGCCGCACGATGGCGACCACGCCGACCGCCGCAATCAAGGGCAGGAAGAGGAAGACGATCGGGCGGCCGAAGCTGTGCGCCGAGAGCTGCAGGCGGCGCTGGGCGACGTCGGCGAGGTCGCCGAGGCCACCGGCATCGAGGACCGAGCGGGTGAGGTGGGCGTTGGCGCCCGAGACGAGGTCGGCGAGGGCGATCAGAGCCAGAACCCCCAGCGGCGCGGCGATGACGAGGAGAGCCAAGCGCCGGCGCTTGGCCGCTATCGCAGCCGCGGCAACGGCGGCACCGACCGGCAGGACGATTGCCGCGCCGACGTCGGCGCCAAAGCGCCCGGCGGCGAAGACGAGGGCGAAGAACAGGCCGAGGGCCAGAAACGCGGCCGCGCAACGGCGAACGGCGAGCCGCGGCGCAAACCCCGCCAAGCCCGCCCCGGTCCCGGCCACAACGAGCACCCCGAGCAGTGCCTCGAGCTCGTTGCCGATCCCATAGAAGCGCACCCCCAGGCCTGGGTTCGGGCCCAGCAGCGAAAGCGAGGTGAGCGGCGAGCCGGCGATCGCGTCGATCGCATATGCGAGCACAACCAAGGCGGAAGCAACCGCCAGCGCCCGGTAACCCCCCCTGATCGCGCGCAGCGTGACGGCCGCGAGCAGAGGCGCCCCAACCATGACCAGCAACTGTTCGAGTCCCTGGCTCGGCTCGAACGCGGCAACGAGCAGCAGCACAAGCGGCAGGTAGACGACGGCGAGGCCGACGAGGCGAACCCCGATCCGGCCGAGCCGACCGCGACTGAGCGCCACCGCCAACCCCAGCCCGACCAGCCAGACCAGCAGGCTGACCCCAATCACCGGCCCCCGCCGCTCCGGGATCACAGCCATCCGCGCGCCGAGCGATTCGATCGCGGCCGGATCCGCCACCCCCTCCGACCGGATCGCCTGTCCCGACATAGCCGACGGAACCGGAATTCCGAACCGGCGCAAGATCGTCGGCCCGATATCCGTTGACAACACATACCCATCTGTGCGGGCGCTGCTGGAGTACAGGTCTCCACCGAACCCCCGCCCGGCGATTCCGATCGCCAACGCATGGTTCGGCTCCGGCGGCGCCCGCTCGATGGCTATCGCCAAATCGCTTCCTCGAAGGTGCCGCACGAGGGAACCGAGCTCACGGAGCCCCAGAGAGCGAACAACGCACCTCTCCCCTGCCTCCCTCAAAGTGGCCGCAAGCAACCCGGGCGCGATGTCCGCAGGCGCCGATTCAGCTCGCTCGACCACAGCGTCCGAATAGGACGGCCCACAAATCCCACCCCCCACGCGCGGCGGCAGCTCCTCGTCATAAAGAGAGTCAAAGACCCGATTCCCCTGCGAGATATCGAGATACGTTTGCCGAGCCGGAACGCTCCCCAATCCAGCGCTCATCAGCCCGGGCGACAAACCGAGCCTTACCAGCTCCACCGGGGTGGTCCCCATTGGGACCAAGACCACGGTCACGCGCTTGGGCGGTATTCGGCCGGGGGGTGGAGCGTCTTGTACTTTTTCGTCGAGCGGACGGTGGACAGCGGCCTCCGCCTCACCGAAAAAGTTAAGCGGAACCCCCCGGCCGAATACCGCCACGAACACCACCGCTATCGTCAACCAAATGGCCGACCGCACTTTCGCCAAGTTCACGTTTTTCAAGTTGGACCCCGCCTGGCGCCGTCAGGACCAGGATCAGCGAGCCGCCGACAAGCAGGAGTTCCTCGCCGCCTGCGAGGACTTCGCCCTGGACCGCTCGCTGCGCGCCTACTCAACCATAGGAACGCGCGGCGACGTCGACCTGGTCCTGCTCAGCCAGAGCCCCAACCTCGACGACCTCCACACCTTCCATGTCGTCCTCGGCCAGAGCGGCCTGGCGAAGTGGGCGGAAACGCCCCACTCGTTCCTCTCGATGACCAAGCGCTCGCCCTACTCCGAGGAGCAGGCGCGACCGGAGATCTGCGTCTCCGAGCGCAAGTACCTCTTCCTCTACCCGATGGTCAAGCAACGGCGCTGGTACGGACTGCCCGCGGAGGAGCGCGGCCGGATCATGAAAAGCCACATCGAGGTCGGCCGCCGCTACCCGGAGATCACGATCAACACCTGCTACTCCTTCGGCCTCGACGACCAGGAGTTCGTCGTCGCCTTCGAGGGCGACGATCCGGCGATGTTCCTCGACCTGGTGCAGGAGCTGCGCCCGACCGAGTCGAGCGAGTACACCGAGCGCGAGACGCCGATCTTCACCTGCGTGGCACTCTCCCTGCGCAAGGCGCTCGACGCGCTCGACGGCGCCCCCAGCGCCGTCGCCGCGGGAGCATGACCACCCAGTCCCTCAGCTACGCGATCGATGAGCATGACCACCTGATCAAGGTCGATCGGGGCTACTACGGCTTTGCCGAGGAGAACGGCTGGAGCGAGGCGGGCACCAGCCTCGGCCGCTCGCTTTGGGACTACGTCGCCGGCCATGAGATGAGGAAACTGCAGCGACTGCTGGTGAGGCGCGTCCGCGACGAGGTCGGCGACGTCGAGCTGCCCTTCCGCTGCGACGGCCCGGGCGTCCGCCGCGAGATGAACATCAGGATCGTCGCCCGCCCGGGCGGGCGGGTCGTCCTCTTCTCGGCCCGCCTGCGCTCGGAGAAAGCACGTGATTTACCGCAGCTGCTGCTCGACCCCGAGGCGCCGCGCGGCGAGGAGACGCTCGACATGTGCGGCTGGTGCGACCGCTTCGAAGTCGACGGGGAATGGGTCGAGGTCGAGGAGGCAGCGAGGCGACTGGAGCTGTTCAACCGGCCCGAGCTGCCAGCGCTCAGCCACGGCATCTGTCCCGCCTGCAACGAAATGCTGCTGGCCGCGTAAGCGGCCCGCAGCGTCGAGTTCCCTATCCTTTCGCGCTCGCTGTCCGACGTACGGCTTGCACCGGACACTCCCCCTTTCCCCTCACGAGATAGACGAGATGACCAAGATCGGAACCCCTGAGAACCCAGTTCGCGTCGCCATCGTCGGCGCAGGCCCGTCTGGCTTCTACGCCGCCGAGCACATCCTCAAAGACGCGGACACCCACGCCCAGGTCGACCTCTTCGACCGTCTGCCCACCCCCTTCGGCCTCGTCCGCGGCGGGGTCGCTCCCGACCACCCGAAGATCAAGTCCGTGATCCGCGTCTACGAGAAGACTGCGGCGCGCGAGGGCTTCCGCTTCTTCGGCAACGTCAAGGTCGGCCACGACATCGAGGTCGAGGATCTGGAGCGGCACTACCACGCGATCGTCTTCACGGTCGGCTGCGAGACCGACCGCCAGCTCGGCATCCCAGGCGAAGAGCTGCCCGGCAGCCACGCCGCCACCGCCTTCGTCGGCTGGTACAACGCCCACCCCGACTACGCCGACGACGAGTTCGACCTCTCCTGCGAGCGGGCGGTCGTGATCGGCAACGGCAACGTGGCGATGGACGTCGCCCGCATGCTGGCGCTGACCGACCACGAGCTGCGCCAGACCGATACCGCCGACCACGCGATCGAGCTGCTCGACGCCAAGCAGATCCGCGAGATCGTCGTGCTCGGGCGCCGCGGACCGGTCCAGGCCGCCTTCACCAACCCGGAGATCAAGGAGCTGGGCGAGATGGAGGACGCCGACGTCATCGTCGACCCCGCCGACGTCGAGCTCGACGGGGCCAGCGCCGCCTTCCTCGAGTCCGACGAGGTCGACAAGACCACCCGCGTCAACGTCGAGACGCTGCGCGAGTTCTCCCAGCGCACTCCCGAGGGAAAGAGCCAGCGGATCGTGCTGCGCTTCCTGGCTTCCCCGGTCGAGATCAAGGGAGACGGCAAGGTCGAGAAGATCGTGATCGGCCGCAACGAGCTGGTCGAGGAAGGTGGCTCCCTGCGCGCCAAGGACACCGGCGAGCGCGAAGAGCTCGAGTGCGGCCTGGTGCTGCGCTCGGTCGGCTACACCGGCATCCCGATCGAGGGCGTGCCCTTCGACGACAAGCGCGGCCTGATCCTCAACGAGGGCGGCCGCGTGCTCGACTCCCACGACTCCGGCCACAAGGTCGGCCACTACACCGCGGGCTGGATCAAGCGCGGCCCCTCCGGCGTGATCGGCACCAACAAGAAGGACGCGCTGGAGACCGTCCAGCATCTGCTCGCCGACATCGGGTCACAGACTCTGCTCAGCCCCGAGAACCCCGACCCGGCCGCCGTCGAGGCTCTCCTGGCCGAGCGCGGCACCCGCTACGTCAGCTTCGAGGACTGGCAGGCGATTGACCAGGCAGAGGTCGGCCGCGGCGAGCCCCACGGCCGCCCTCGCGTCAAGTTCGTCCGGGTCGAGGAGATGCTCGAGACGCTCGGCCAGCGCGTCTCCGGCTGACGCCGTTCAGCTGAGGACTTCCTTAGACACGCTGCCGATGCCGAGCAGGCCCGGACCCACGTGGGCGCCGAGGACAGCGCCGATCTCCGAGGTGAAGACCGGCTCGCAGCCGAAGATCTCCCGGCCGTCATCGATCAAGCCGGCGGCTGTCTCGTCGTCTTGGATGTGCTGCACGACCCAGCCGTCTAAGCCCGACTCGTGGCGCTGGCGCGCGTAGTCGCGCAGACGCTCGATCGAGCGCGCCCGGGTCCGCACGCGCTCGACCGGGGTGATCTCCTCCTCCAGGGTCAGGATCGGCTTGATCTTCAGCGCCGAGCCGATCCAGGCGCGAGCGCCGCCGATCCGCCCTCCCCGCCGCAAGTACTCGAGCGTGTCGATCGCGAACCACATCTTCAGCTCCTCCCGCGCTCGCTGGGCGCGGGCGATGGCCGCAGCGGCATCCTCGCCTGCGGCCGCTGCTGCGGAGGCGGCAAGAACGGATAGCCCCATTCCACCCGCGGCGGAGCGGGAGTCGAAGATATGGAGGCGCTCACCCCCCTTGCCCTCCGCAACGAGGCGCTCGCGAGCCTGGTTCGCAGCCTCGAAGGTGCCGGAGATGCCCGCGGAGATGTGGATCGAGACGACTTCCTTGCCCTCGTCGAGCAACGGCTCGTAAACCGCGACGAAGTCGCCGATCGACGGCTGCGAGGTTGTCGCCCCGCCCTCTGAAGCACGGAGGCGCTCATAGAAGGCGGCGTAGTCGCTGATCTCGGACTCGCGCTCCTGGTTGCCGTCGACCGCCACATAGAGGCTGATCGTCTGGATCCCCCGCGCGGCGAGGAGCTCGGCGGGAAGGTATGCCGTCGTGTCGCAGACGACCGCGGTTTGGGGTGAAGAACTCAAGTCAAGCGATTCTCTCAGACCTCTCGCTACACTTTGTAAAGTGACTGACCCGCAACATGACGCGCCGCAGGCCGCGATCTCCCTGACCGACAAGGCAGCTGGCAAGATCGCTGAGCTGCTCGGCTCTCAGGAGGACGCCGGCGATCAGGCATTGCGCGTCGCTGTCCGCGGCGGCGGCTGCTCGGGCTTTCAGTACGCGCTCGCCTTCGACCGTGCCAAGGAGGACGACCACGTCTTCGAGGTCGACGGCGTCTCGGTTCTCGTCGACAAGGTCAGCATGCAGTTCGTCTTCGGCTCCGAGGTCGACTACGTCGAAGGCCTGCAGGGCGCGGGCTTCCAGGTCAACAACCCCAACGTGGTTGCGGCCTGCGGTTGCGGATCTTCCTTCCAGGTGAAGGACGACGCCGCCGAGACTGCAGCGGTCTAGCTGCCGTCGATCTGAAGCGGCGGCGATTGCGCTGGAGGCGAAGACGCGGGTGCGGCGACGGCCTCTGGCTGCTCGACCCCAAGCGCCTCGGCCAGCTCGCCCGAGTCGAACATCTCCTCGACGATGTCGGCGCCGCCGAGCAGCTCACCGTTGACGTAGAGCTGGGGGAACGTCTGCCAGTCGGAGATCTCGGTGGTGACTTCGCGCAGCGGCTGCAGCGCCGGCAGCACGTCGATCGCGCCGTACTCGACGTCCAGCGAGTCGAGCACCTGCACGACCCGCATCGAGAAACCGCAGCGCGGCGCCTCCGGCGTGCCCTTCATGAAGAGCAGCACCGGGTTGGCGGCGATCAGCTCCTCGACCTTCTGCTTCAGCTCGGCGTCGGCCACGGACACAGACTAGCTACCTCGACGGCTCAGTCTTGACCGAGAGCGCGTGAATCGTGCCGTCGTCGAAGCGCTCCTTGACCGCAGCCTTGACCAGGCGGTGCTGGTCGATGCGCGAGAGGCCCTCGAACTGGGGCGCGGAGACGGTGGCGCTGAGGTGGTCGCCAGTGCCGGTTTCGTCAGCGACCTCGACGCGGGCGCCGGGGAGCGCCGCCTCGATCATCCCCTGGATCTCTGAAAGGTCTGCGGCCATCGCGCCGGAAAGCTAGCGGCGGCGGCGCAGCATCATCAGGCCGCCGAGGGCGAAGCCCGCGACCGCGGCGCCGACGATCAGCTGCGAGCGGTGCTCGTTCACCTGGCGGCGCCAGTCGGTCAACTCGGCGACCCGACCGCGCAGCAGCTCGACCGAGGTGCCGAGGTCACGCCGCTGAAGGTCGATGTCGCGGCGGATCTGGGCCGCGGTACGCCCTGGCACTCCCATGGTCGAGGGCCGGGGCTCGGGATGGCTGCTCATTCGCCGCCCGCCTTTGCGCCTGATTCCAGGGTTTCCTTGGTCAGCTTCGCCTCTTCGATCGCCTGCTCGGGCAGCGGGGGCGCGCCGGCCTGGACCGAGCGGTAGGCGAAGAAGCCGGCCCCGGCGGCGATCAGCAGGAAGAGCGCCGCCTCGACGAAGAAGCCGGGCCAGGCGTTGCCGTCGAAGACCTCTTCGGCGAGCAGCCAGGCGATCCCCTCCATCACCAGGATCAGCGCCAGGAAGGCGAAGGTGCCGGCGGCGATCCCGACCACCGATCCGCGCAGGATCTTGCCGACCTTCTCCGAGATCTCCGTCTTCGCCAGCTCGATCTCCTCGCGGACGAGGGTCGAGCTCTTCTCGGCGACGTCGAAGACCATCTCGCTGACCGAACGATCGGCGGGCGGCGGCTGCTGCGGTGGTATCCCGGTGGGCTCGGCCACGCTACTCAGGCGGATCTTCGTCGAAGAGTCGGCGGAAGGCGAAGCCGGCGATGCGGGTCGCGACGATGCTGGCAAGGGCGCCGCTCGCGGCGAGCATGCCGCTCCAGACGAGACGTTTGACGATGTCGTTGTCCATGCCGCCCGACCTTACCTATCGTGGCTCGAGACCGTCGCAGATCGTCGCCACGACAAGGCTCCTTGCCTGGTCGAAGTCGGTGTCGGAGGCGGGGATCACCTCGAAGATCCAGCCGGAGAGCAGCTGCTCGATCGCCCCGTAGAAGGACATCGAGGCGAAGGTGGGGTCGATGTCACGGCGGAAGACCCCCGCCTCCTGACCCTCGGCGACGATCTTGGCGATCGAGTCGTAGGCGCGGCGGATCTCCGGCAGATGGGTGCGGCCGAAGGAGTTCGCCGCCCGCGTGACCTCGACGATGATCACCTTCATCAGCTCCGGGTCGTGACGGTAGGAATCGACGATGAAGCCCGCCACCGCCTCGAGCTTCGCCCGCGGCGAGGAGCCCTCGCTGTCGGCCTCCTCGATCGCCGTCAGCAGCAGCGACCAGCGCTCGCTGAAGAGTTCGTTCAGCACCTCGTCCTTGGACTTGAAGTAGTGGTAGACGAGGCCGTAGGCGACGCCGGCCTCATCGGCGATGTCCGAGACGCGGGTCGAGTGAAAGCCCTGGCGGGCGAAGACGCGGATCGCCGCGTCGAGGATCTGGCGGCGCTTGTCGATCGGCGGTGCCTTGGAGGCCATCAGGCGCGCGCCTCCGCCAGCTGCGGCCAGGAGTAGGCCCGGGGACGGCGGTTGGCGAGCGACGGCAGCGACTCGCGCACCTGCTCCTGAGCGGTGAGGTCGAGATCGGCGGCGGCGAAGCACTCGCCGTCCTCTGCCGTCGCCAGCACCACCCCCCACGGGTCGACGATCGCCGAGTGCCCGTAGGAGCTGAACTGCGGCGCGGCCTCGCCGACCTGGTTCGGCGCGAGGACGAAGGCCTGATTCTCGATCGCCCGCGCCCGCAGCAGCACCTCCCAGTGGTCGCGCCCGGTGGCGAGGGTGAAGGCCGAGGGAACCGTGATCAGACGAGCGCCGCGCACGGCGAGGATCCGGTACAGCTCGGGGAAGCGCAGGTCGTAACAGATGGTGAGGCCAGCGAGGACCTCGCCGAGCGGGGCGGTGACTATCTCCTCGCCGGCTTGCTCGTGGTCGGACTCGCGGTATGAGACGCCACCGACGTCGACGTCGAACATGTGGATCTTGCGGTAGACGGCGAGGTCGCTGCCATCGGGGCCGATCAAGACCGAGGTGTTGAAGGCCTTGCTCTCCGCCCGCTCCGAGATGCTGCCGGCGAGCAGGTGGATGCCCAGCTCCCGCGCCCAGCCGCGGGCGGCGCTCAGCGTCGGGCCGTCGAGTGGCTCCGCGCCGGCGAGGAGGTCCTCTCCCCCTGCCAACAGGTTCCACTTCTCCGGCAGCGCGACAAGCCCGGCGCCGTCGGCGGCGGCAGCGCGAACCAGCCGCTCGGCCGTCTCGATGTTCTGCGCCTTGTCGTCTGTCGAGTTGAGCTGTACAACCGCTGCGCGCAAGAGTTCCTCACGATCTCGGGGCTACGCTCGCCCCACGCTGACTGACTGACCAGTCAATCGGTTTGCTCAGTATAGGTGGATGATCCGCGGCGGCCGGACCTACAGGCCCATGGTGCGAGCCACGATGCGGTCGAACACCCGGGTTGGGATGAAGACCTTCGCGCGGGCCTGGAACTTGGCGTCGAGGCCGACCAGATAGCGGCTGCGAGGACGGCGCGCGGTGAGCGCATGCTCGATCGCCTCGGCGACCTTGGCCGGCGGGATGCCGCGATCGGCGACGCTCCTGACGACCTTGCGGTACTTGGCGATCGCCTTGCCGTAGAGCTCTTCGCGGGCAGGGACGCGCGCGCCGATCTCGTCCGCCTCTTGCTCGCCACGGTCCCAGATCGGGGTGTCGATCGACCCGGGCTCGACCACCGAGACCGAGATGCCCCAGGAGCGCAGCTCCTGGCGAAAGATGTCCCCCACCGCCTCCACCCCGAACTTCGCCGCATGGTAGGCGCCTGTCAGCGGGAAGGCGATGCGCCCGCCGATCGAACTGAGGAAGACGATCCGGCCCCGCGCCTTGCGAATCAGCGGCAGCACCGCCTGGGTAACGGCCACCTGGCCGGTCAGGTTGACCTCGATCTGGCGACGGAAATCCTCGATCGGGATCGTCTCCAGCGGGCTGGGGATCGAGACGCCGGCGTTGTTGACGAGCCCGTCGAGGCCAGCCTCACCCACCTCTTTGCCGATCAGATCCGCGGCTGCCGCGATCTGATCGGCGTCGGTGACGTCGAGGATCACCGGAACGAGCCGCTCCGACGCCGCCGCGCGCAGCGAATCCGCGTCCTCCACCCGGCGCACCCCGGCGAAGACGCGCCAGCCGTCAGCGTCGAGCCGCAGGGCAGTCGCCCGACCGATGCCTGTCGACGCCCCCGTGACCAGAGCCGATCTCACGCAGCCAGGCTACAGGCGAACTTACCTGCCGACGTGACGCCCCCCGTAACCTTCCTCGAGTCGTGATCGAAACCGTGAAGGACGACGCCGAGCGCAAGCAGGTGACCGTGCTCTTCGCCGACGTGAGCGGCTCGATGGACCTCGCCGAGGGGCAGGACCCGGAGGAGTGGCGCAAGATCATGCAGCGCTTCTTCGCCATCCTCGCCGCCGCCGTCGAGCGCTTCGAGGGGACGGTCGACAAGTTCACCGGCGACGGGATCATGGCCGTCTTCGGCGCGCCGATCGCGCACGAGGACCACGCGCGCCGCGCCTGCTACGCCGCCCTGCAGATGCTCGACGACGTCTCCGAGTACGCCGGCGAGCTTCGGCGCGGCTCCGGCCTCAACTTCTCGACCCGGATCGGGATCAACTCCGGCGAGGTCGTTGCGGGGGCGATCGGCGCCGAGGGGGAAGGCGAGTACACGGCGATCGGGCACACCGTCGGCCTTGCCCAGCGGATGGAGGCGCTGGCCGAGCCCGGCTCCGCCTACCTGACCGAGCACACCGCCGCCCTCGCCGCCGGCTTCCTCGACCTGAAGGAGCTGGGGCCGTTCGAGATCAAGGGATCGAGCCGGCCGGTCGAGGTCTTCGAGCTGGCGGGCGTCGGCGCGGCGCGCTCACGACTGGACCTCTCGCGCGAGCGCGGCTTCTCGCGCTTCGTCGGCCGCGACGCGGAGATGACGGCGCTGGAGGAGGCGCTTGCCCGCGCCGAGGCCGGCGAAGGGGCGGTGGTCGGCATCGTCGCCGAACCTGGGATCGGCAAGAGCCGCCTCACCTACGAGTTCTCAGCACGCTGCCGCGAGCGCGGGCTCGAGATCTTCGAGGCTCAGGCCCAGTCGCATGGCCAGTCGATCCCGTTCATGCCGGTCCTGCAGATGCTGCGCGCCTACTTCGGCATCGGCGAGCGCGAGCCGGAGCGGCTCACGCGCGAGAAGATCGCCGGGCGAGCGCTGCTCCTCGATCCCGAGCTGGTCGAGGAGCTGCCCCTCGTATTCGACTTCCTCGGCGTGCCCGATCCCGACCGTCCCCTCGGGCAGATGAGCCCGGAGGCGCGGGCGCGGGCCCTGGGCGGGGTCGTCTGTCGCCTGATCAACGCCCCGACCCGCCGCCACACGGTCGTCCTCGTGATCGAGGACCTGCACTGGATGGACGAGGGAAGCGACACGATGCTGGACGAGATGATCAACTCGGTCGCGGGGACCCACACTCTCGCGGTCCTCAACTTCCGGCCCGAGTACTCGCTCGACTGGGACGATTCGCCGATCTATCGCCGCCTCGCGCTGGAGCCGCTCGGGCAGCAGGACACCCGCGAGCTGCTGCGTGACGTCGCCGGCGAGGATCCCTCGCTCGACGGGCTCGAGGAGCCAATCCACGCGCGCACGACGGGCAACCCCTTCTTCGTCGAGGAGATCGTGCGCGAGCTGGTCGAGGCCGGCCACTTCGAGGGCGAGCGTGGCGCCTACCGCTTGGTTCGCCCGGTCGAGGAGGCGGGCGTTCCCGCCACGGTGCAAGCAGTCCTCGCCGCCCGCATCGACCGCCTCGGGCCGGAGGCCAAGCAGCTGCTCCAGGTCGCTTCCGTCGTCGGCAAGGAGGTCGGAGCGCGAGCACTCGGGCTGACCGCCGGGCTCTCTGAGGAAGAGCTGAACCCGGCGCTCTGCGAGCTGGTCGAAGGCGGCTTCCTCTTCGAAGCGGAGCTCTATCCCGAACGGGTGCTGGCCTTCCGCCATCCGCTCACCCAGGAGGTCGCCTACGGGACGCAGCTGGCCGACCGGCGCACCGCCACCCACGCGGCGGCCGCCCAGGCGCTGATCGAGCTCGAGGCCGATCGCCTCGACGAGCTGGCCGCCCTGGTCGCCCACCACATGGAGGCCGGCGGCGAAGCCCTGGAAGCGGCGCGCTGGTCGGCCCGGGCCGCCTACTGGGCGGGGCACACCCGGCCCCAGGACGCGCTGCGGCTGTGGCAGCGGGTGACAGCCCTCGTCGACGAACTGGAGGAGAGCGAGGAGACGGCGGCGCTGGCGGTTTCCTCCCGTCTGCTGCAGCTCGAATATGCGTGGAGACTGGGAATGGACCGCGAGGAGGCGGACGCCCTCGCCGCGGAGGCGACCGAGATCGCCGAGCGAGTCGGCGACGTGCACTCACTCGCCCTGCTGACGCTGCTGACGAACGCGACCCCCGGCAGAACCGAGAACTCGGCCGAATGGATCGCCGCCGCCGCCGAGGCGATCCAGCTGGCCGACGAAGCGGGCGATCCGTCGTTGCGAATCGCGGTTCGCAGCGGGGGCGCCTACGCGTTCATGTGCGCGGGAGACCTCGACGGCCTGGAACGGACGGCCGACGAGCTGCTCGACCTCACCGGCGGCGACCCGAGCCTCGGCGGCGGGATCGTCGTCGACTGCCCGATCGCCTGGGGGCTGATGGCGAAGGCGGTTGCCCTGCGCGAGCGCGACCGGCCCGAGGAGGCCGAGAAGCTGCTCGACGAGGCGCTGCGGCTCACCGCCGAGCACGACGACCCCGAGACCGAGGGCTGGGCGCGGGGATCGAAATGCCTGCTGCTGGCCGACCGGGGCGAAGGGGAGGCGGCGCTGGCCCTCGCCCGGCGCAACCGCGAGCTGATCGAACGGCTCGGCGACGTCTTCTCCCTCAGCACGGCACTGACCTCGATGTCCTACGTGCAGATCTCGACCGGCGAATTCGAGGAAGCGCTGGAGACGGTCCAGCTGGCCGACCGCCTTTACCGGGAAGCGATGGGCTCGGGTGGCGAGACCGAGGCCTGGCGCTCCACCCTGCGCGCTCGCGCCCTGCTCGGCCTCGATCGCAACGCCGAGGCGCTCGCGGAGATCGAATGGGCGGCGAGCACCGCCGAGCGAAGGGCGATGGGCTGGCAGATCCCCTCCGCCTTGCACACCCTCGCCCAGGCCCGTGTCGCAACCGGGACGGCGGGCGTCGAGGAAGCGCTCGAGCAGGCAACCGAAGCGGCTGCGCAGCGCGGGCACCTGATGACGCTGCGCAGGATCGAGGCTGACCGCGACGTCCTCCTCGCCGCCGCACGCTGACGGGGCGACCCCGGGACTAACATCGCCTCCGATGAGCGAGGCAGCCTTCGTCACCGGGGGGTCGGGATTCATCGGCGGCAAGCTGGTGGAGCGCCTGGTGGCCGAAGGACGACCGGTGCGGGCGCTGGCTCGCTCCGACGCCGCCGCCGAGCGCGTCGCCGCGCTGGGAGCGGAGCCGGTGCGTGGCGACCTCGCCGATCGCGCCTCGCTCGCCGCGGGGGCCACGGGTGCCGGCGTCGCCTTCCACCTCGCCGCCCATCTCGGCGAGTGGGGGCCGTGGTCGGAGTTCGAGCGCGGCAACGTCGAGGGAACGAGGAACGCCCTCGCGGGATGCGCCGAAGCCGGCGTCGAGCGCTTCGTCCACTGCGGGACCGAGGCGTCGCTGATGGCCGGTGAGCCGCTGGTCGGCGTCGATGAGACGGCGCCGCTGCGGCCGGACTCGCGCGCGCCCTATCCGGCGACGAAGGCAAGGGCCGAGCTGGCCGTGCGGGAAGCCAACCGCGAGGGCTTCGAGACCGTCGCCGTGCGGCCACGCTTCGTCTGGGGAAAGGGCGACACGACGCTGCTGCCGGAGATGGTGGCGACGGTCGAGGCCGGCCGCTTCGCCTGGATCGGCGGCGGCCGCAACGTCACCGACACCGCCCACGTCGACAACGTCGTCGAGGGCCTGATCCTCGCTGCCGAGAAGGGACGACCCGGGGAGGCCTATTTCGTCACCGACGGCGAGCCGGTGACCTTCCGCGAGTTCGTCTCAGCGCTGCTGCGAACGCAGGGCGTCGAGCCGCCGGAGCGCAGCGTGCCGGCCTGGACCGCGGCGCCGATGGCGCGGATTTGCGAGGCCGCCTGGAAGGCCCTGCCGCTGAAGGGCACGCCGCCGATGACCGCCTTCCGCTCCTGGCTCCTGACCCAGGAGTGCACGATCGACATCTCCAAGGCTCGCTCCGAGCTGGGCTACGCGCCCATCGTCACCCACGAGCAGGGCCTGGCGGAGCTGCGCGGTTAGCGACCCGCGCGGTGGCGCTCGAGCTCGGCCACCATCAGCTTGGTGTGCAGGGCGGCGATCAGGTCCTGCAGGGGCTGGGCGCCCGCTTCGAGCATCTCGACCACGCGCTCGGGCGAGACCTCGCCGGCGAGGCGGTCCATCACGACCTCGACCTCCTGGCGGACCAGGTCTTCGATCGCGCTCTTGTAGCGCAGGGTGTCGTAGACGGTGAAGCCGATCTCCTCGTCGTAGCCGCCGGCACGAAAGCGGCTGATCGCCTCGATGATCTTGATGTCGGAGGGCGAGTAGCCGCGACTGTTGGGGCTGAGCACCTCCAGCTGCTCGAGCCGGTCGAGGACGTCCTTGGGGACGCCGTAGCGCTCGCGCACCTCGGCAGCGCTGGTGCGGGTGCGCTCGCCGGCGAGCGCACGATCGAGGATGCGGTCCTCCAGCTCGACCAGGGCCCGCGCTCGCCCAGGATCCTCGTCGAGCACCGATTTGATCGCCTTCAGCGGCATGAAGCGCTCCTCCTGCAGCTGCTTGATCAGCTTGATCCGGTCGACGAACTCGGGCGGGTAATAGGCCATGTTGCGGCTCGTCTTCACCGGCTCGGGAAGCAGGCCCTCGCGCAGGTAGTGCTTGATCGTCGGCGCCGGCACGCCGGAGGCCTCGGCCAGCTCCCCCATCCGCAGCAGGTCGCCGTTGGCGCCGTTGCCGCTCATGCGCGGAAGGTCGTCGCTGCGTCGGAGCTGGGACCGGCCGCCGCGCCTGACTCGAGCATCGCCGCGGTCTCCTCGTCGGAGTAGCCGGCCTCGCGCAGCACCTCGGCGGTGTGCTCGCCGAAGGCGGGCGCCGGCCGGGTCGGGTCGGCAGGGGTGCGGCTCATCTTCACCGGGGCGCCGAGCTGGCGCACCGTGCCCAGCTCGGGCTGCTCCATCTCGACCACCATCCGGCGGGCGCGCACCAGCTCGGAATCGAGCGCCTCGTCGAGGTCGAGCACGGGCTCGATGCAGCAGTCGTGCTCATCGTTGAAGGCCTTCCACTCTGCGCGGGTGCGGGCGCGGAAGACCTCGGCGACCTCGCGCCAGGCCTCGCCGCCCGGCGCCTCGAACTGCTTCTCGATCAGGTCGGGCCGCTCGACGCCGTTGCAGAAGGCGCTCCAGAACTTCGGCTCCAGCGCGCCGCAGGAGACCCAACCGTCGCTCGCCTCGTAGGGCAGGTAACAGAGCAGCCCGCCGGCGAGCTGCTGCTCGCCGCGGCGGGGCGCCTCGCCATCGCAGAAGTAGCGGCCAGCGACCATCGCCAACCAGGAGAGGGCGCCGTCGGCCATCGATACGTCGACCATCTGGCCCTCGCCGGAGCGCTGGCGCTCGTGCAGCGCAGCCATCACGCCGAAGGCGGCCATCAGCGCGCCGCCGCCGAGGTCGGCGATCTGGCCGCCCGACTGCACCGGGGGGCTGTCCTTCGCCCCGGTCAGCCCGAGCAGGCCGACCAGGCCGAGGTAGTTCATGTCGTGGCCGGCGCGCTGGGTGTAGGGGCCGTCCTGGCCGTAGCCGGTGATCGCGCAGAAGACGATCCCCGGATTGGCCTCGCGCATGCGCTCGTAGCCGACCCCGAGCCGGTCGAGCACGCCGGGGCGGAAGCCGTCGAGGACCACGTCGTAGCGCTCGACCAGCCGCAGCAGAGCCTCGCGCCCCGCCTCGCTCTTCAGGTCCAGCCGGATCGAGCGCTTGCCGCGGTTGAGCGAGAGGTAGAGAGCCGAGCGCGTCCCCAGCTCCTGCTGCTCGTCGGACCCGTAGTAAGGGGGCGCCCAGCGGATGTAGTCGCCCATCCCCGTGTCCTCGACCTTGAGCACCTCGGCGCCGAGGTCGGCGAGCAGCAGGGAGCAGAACCCGCCGGGCAGGAGCCGGGTCAGGTCGAGGACCCTGACGTCGCTAAGCGGGAGAGCGCTCACGCTTCGGCACTCCCAACAGCTCGCGCGCCTCGGCGACGCTGGCGACCTTGCGGCCGACGTCTTCTGCCATCTGCCGCGCCTTGGCGATCAGGTCGCCGTTGGAGCGGCACATCTCGCCGTCCGGCAGGTAGAGGTTGTCCTCGACCCCGGCGCGGACGTTGCCGCCCAGCACCAGCGCCGCGCCGAGCAGTTTCCACTGGTCGCGGGAGATGCCGATCGTCTGCCACTGGTTGTCCCCCTCCGCCCCACCGGGGATCTGCTCGGACATGAAGGCGACGTTGCGGGCGTTCGGGCGGATGCCCCCGTTGACGCCCATGACGAGGGAGATCTGCAGCGGCGTCCGATCGAGCAGCCCCATGTCGATCAGCGGGTCGAGGTTGGCGACGTGGCCGGCGTCGAAGCACTCGTGCTCGGGCTTGATCCCCAGCTCCCTCATCGTCGTCAGGAACTCGATGATCGTGTCGAAGCTGTTCTCGAAGACCGCCTTGAAGACGAAGTCCTTGCGCCGGGAGCTGTACTTGGCGTAGTTCATCGAGCTCATGTTGAGCGCGGCGACATCGGGCCTCAGCGCCCGCAGGTACTCGAGCCGCTTCTCGATCGGGATCCCGACGGCGCCGGTCGAGTAGTTGACGATCACGTCGCCGACCTCGGCCAGAATCGCCTCGGTGATCGCGCGGAAGTCCTCGATCTCATATGAGGGCGTCCCGTCCGGTTTGCGGGCGTGGATGTGGATCTGCGAGGCGCCCTCGTCGACCGCCCGCCGCGCCTCCGCCGCGTACTCCTCCGGCGTGTAGGGAATCGCCGGGCACTGGTCGCGGTTGGCGACCACGCCGCTAATCGAGCAACTGATCACGACTGAATCGTCAAACGAGCTCATCAACCCTCCTTCCGGTGCGCTTTATGTGGGTATAGACCGCAAAAGGCGCACCGGAACGTCATACCGGCATCACCCCATGGCGCTTCTTGGGCTTCTCGACGTGCTTGTCCTTCGCCATCCGCAGCGCCTTGACGATCGTCGGCCGCGTCTCGCGCGGGTCGATCACGTCGTCGATCACGGCATTGCCGGCGGCGATGTAGGGGTCGATCTGCTCGCGGACCGCGTTCAGCATCGACTCGCGCGTCGCCTCGGGATCGTCGGAAGCCTCGATCATCGAGCGGCCGATGATGTTGACCGCGCCCTCGGCGCCCATCACCGAGATCTCGGCGCCGGGCCAGGCGACGATCAGGTCGGGCTCGTAGGCCTTGCCGCACATCACGTAGTAGCCGGCGCCGTAGGCCTTGCGCACGATCACGGTCACCTTCGGCACCGTGGCGCGGCTGACCGCGTAGAGCATCTTCGCCCCGTGGCGAATGATCCCGGCGTGCTCGACCTTGGCGCCGACCATGAAGCCGGGCACGTCCTGGAGGAAGACGAGCGGGATGTTGAAGGCGTCGCAGAGGTTGATGAAGCGCGCCGCCTTGTCGGCCGAGTCGTTGTCGAGGATGCCGGCCAGCTGCTTTGGCTGGTTGGCGACGATCCCCGCTGGTTGGCCACCGAAGCGGGCAAAGCAGGTGATCAGCGTCTTGGCGAACTTCGGCTTGATGTCGAAGAACTCGCCGTCGTCGACGATCTCGCGGATCACGTCGTACATGTCGTAGGGCTGGCGTGAGGAGTCGGGGACGATCTCCATCAATTTCTCCGACATGCGGTCGTCCGGATCGGCGGTCTCGATCACCGGTGGCTTGTGCTCGCAGTTGGTCGGGAAGTAGGAGAGGTACTGCTTGACCGCCCAGATGCACTCCTCGTCGTCCTTCACCTCGAGGTCCCCCACGCCGGATTTACGGCAGTGGACCTTGGCGCCGCCCAGCTCCTCCATCGTGATGTCCTCGCCGGTGACGGCCTTGGTCAGGTGCGGCCCGGCGAGCGCCATCGCCCCCTGGCCGGAGACCATCGGCACGAAGTCGGCGAGCGCCGGGATGTAGGCGGTGCCGGCGGCGCAGGGACCCATCATCGCGGCGACCATCGGGATCACGCCCGACATCTCGACCTCCTCGCGGAAGAGGTGGCCGGAGCCGGCGAAGAGCGAGCCCGCCGCCTCCTGGATGCGGGCGCCGGCGGAGTCGAGCAGCCAGATGAAAGGCATTCGCTTGGAGAGGGCCATCTCACGCAGGCGGGTGACCTTGAGCTCGCCGGTCATCCCCATCGAGCCGGCCATCACGGTGAAGTCGTAGGCGGCGACGCAGCAGGGGCGGCCGTCGACGTCGCCCCAGCCGGTGATCACTCCGTCGGCCGGCGCCTCCTTGCCCTCCATCGCCCGCTGGGCGAAGTGGGGGCGGCCGTGGATGCCCATCTCGACGAAGGTCCCCTCGTCGACCAGGAGGTCGATCCGCTCGCGGGCGGTCAGCTTGCCGCGCTCGTGCTGCTTGGCGATCTTCTCCTCGCCGCCGCCCAGCTTCGCCTTCTCGCGACGCTCGTGCAGCTGCTCGGTCAGCTCGCCCAGCGGGGCCGTACCCGGCAACAGGTGCTTGCGCTCTTGCTCGGTGCTCGCCACTACCGTCCCTTCCACTGCGGATCGCGTTTCTCGAAGAATGCGGTGACGCCCTCGACGATGTCCTCGGTCGAGAAGGTGAGCGAGAGCTGCGAGCGCAGGTACTCGAGCGCGTCGTCGACCGCCATGTCCTGCTGGCGGTACATCGCGTCGTGGCCGAGCCTCATCAGCACCGGGCTCTTCGAGGCC
Organism: uncultured Solirubrobacterales bacterium; assembly: GCA_963712595.1. Lineage (GTDB taxonomy): Bacteria > Actinomycetota > Thermoleophilia > Solirubrobacterales > 70-9 > VRUE01. Next base: position 54,552 of record CAVQIM010000004.1, on the reverse strand, counting down.
AGCTTCGTCGCCCACTCGGCGACCGCGGCGTCGAACTCCGCCGCCGGCACGACCTTGTTCGCCAGCCCGTACTCGACCGCTTCCTCGGCGCTCAGCCGCTCGCCCAGCAGCATCATCTCGTTGACCTTCTTGCGCGGGACGTTGCGGTAGATGATCGCCATGATCATGTAGGGGAAGGCGCCGACGTTGATCTCCGGCGTGGCGAAGGTGGCCCCCTCCCTGGCGATCAGCAGGTCGCAGGAGAGGGCGAGGCCCATGCCGCCCGCGAGCACGTGGCCGTTGGCGGCGCAGAGGCTCGGCTTGCCCAGGCGCGGCATCAGCCGGAAGAACTCCAGGAAGAGGTCGGTGGCGAAGTGTTTGGCGACGAGCGGCACTTCGGCGGCGAAGCCGCCCAGGTCGGCGCCCGCGCAGAAGACCTTCTCGCCCGCCCCGGTGAGGACCACGGCTCGCACGTCCTCGGAGTCGCGCGCCGTCTTCATCGCGTCGACCAGCTCACTCAGCATCTGGCCGGAGAGCATGTTGCGCTTCTCCGGGTTGTTCAGGGTCACGGTGGCGACGCCCTCCGCGACCTCGTACTTGACGACCTCGTAGTCCATCGGCGGGACCATAGCCGACTCCGTAGAAAGTAGGAAGTGCTACTGTCCACGGCGACTTTTGCGGCGGCAGCGCCGCCCGATTCAGACCGCGAACGAGGAGAGAGACCAGTGGCGACCGCGACGACCAACGGCTCCAAAGTCATCAAGCCCGACCACGAGGCTGGGCGCAAGCACTTCATCTTCAGCCAGGAGCACGAAGACCTGCGCGAGTCGATGCAGTCCTGGGTGAAGAAGGAGCTGTGGCCGCACCGCAACGAGTGGGAGGACACCTACTGGGACTCCGCGGCGATGAAGCGGGCCGGCGAGCTCGGCTTCCTCGGCCTCTGCTTCCCCGAGGAGTACGGCGGACAGGGTGGCGACTACTTCTACTCGCTGGTCCGCGCCGAGTGCATGAGCTACTCGGGCTCCGGCGGCACCAACATGGGCTTCGCCGTGCAGAGCGACATGGTCCTCCCCCCGATCCACCTGCTCGGCACCGAGGAGCAGAAGCGCCGCTACCTCGAACCGGGCCTAAAGGGCGAGAAGGTCGGCTGCATCGCGATCACCGAGCCGGGCGCCGGCTCCGATGTCGCCGGCATCCGCACCAGCGCGATCCTCGACGGTGACGAATACGTGATCAACGGCTCCAAGACCTTCATCACCAACGGGCCCCGCGCCGACTTCATCGTCCTCGTCACCAAGACCGATCCCAGCGCCCGCCACGAGGGCATCACGCTCTTCGTCCTCCCCCTGCGCGACGAGGAGGGCAACCACGTTCCCGGCTTCACCGTCTCAGCCGAGCTGGAGAAGATGGGAATGCACGCCTCCGACACCGGCGAGCTCTCCTTCGAAGACGTCCGCGTGCCCGCCGACGCCGTTCTCGGCGAAGTCGGCAAGGGCTTCTACCACATCGCCTGGGAGCTCCAGGGCGAGCGCCTGGTCGCCGCCGCCGGCTGCCACGCGGGGGCAGAGCGGATGATCGAGAAGACGATCGAGTACGCCAAGGAGCGCGAAGCCTTCGGCCGCCCGATCGGCAAATTCCAGGCCCTACGCCACAAGATCGCCGAGATGGCAACCAAGACCGAGGCCGCGAAGCAGTTCACCTACGCGACCGCCTGGCGCTTCGCCAACGGCGAGTACCCGGTGCGCGAGATCACGATGGCGAAGCTCAACGCCTCTCGCATCTGCTGCGAGGTCGCCGACGACGCGGTGCAGATCCTCGGCGGCTACGGATACATGAAGGAGTACGAGATCGAGCGCGCCTACCGCGACGTCCGCCTCAACCGGATCGGCGCCGGCACCGACGAGGTGATGCTCGACGTGATCGGGCGGAGCTACGGGCTATAGGGTTCGGCGAGCAGGCGCTGCGGCTGCCGGGGTCAGACGTTGGTCGCGATGACCGTGCCGATGGTGGCGAAGATGCCGAGCATGGTCGCGCCCCAGAGCTGGAACATGAGCATTCGAAGGTCGCGGATGTCCCGGTCTATCCGCTCGAGGGTCCTATCTAATCCGTCGAACCTGTCGTTCAATCGCTCGTCGCTCCACATCGTTCGCTCCATGCTGGAGACGCTACCTGACACCAGCGCAGACAATACGCCTCGAATGTAACAAATGTCGGTCATCAAGGACACAGGACAACGAGCAACCCTTCCGCCCTTCAGCGAGGAGCACGAAGAGCTGCGCGAGACCGTCAGGCGCTTCGTCTCCAAGGAGATCGCGCCCAACGTGGCCGAGTGGGAGGAGGCGCGGGAATTCCCCCGCGAGCTCTACGGCCGCTGCGCCGAGTTGGGCTTTCTCGGGCTGAAGTTCCCCGAGGAGCTCGGCGGCCAAGGCGGCACCCATCTGCACGACGCGATCTGGGTCGAGGAGCTCGCCCGTTCGGGTGGCTCAGGCGGCGTCGCCGCCGGCCTCAACGCCCACACCTCGATCGCGATGCCGCCGATCTTCAACTTCGGCACCGACGAGCAGAAGCAGCGCTGGCTCGTGCCGGGGATCGCCGGCGAGAAGATCGGCGCGCTGGGGATCACCGAGCCCGGCGCCGGCTCCGACGTCGCCGGCATCTCCACCAAGGCGGAGCGCGTCGACGGCGGCTACGTCGTCAACGGCTCCAAGACCTTCATCACCAACGGCGTCCGCGCCGACTTCCTCGTCTGCGCCGTGAAGACGACGCAGGAGGGCGGCCACCACGGCATCTCCTTCCTCGTGCTCGAGCGCGAGATGCCCGGCTACGAGGTGGCACGGAAGCTGGAGAAGATGGGCTGGCACTCCTCCGACACCGGCGAGCTCTCCTTCACCGACGTCGAGGTCCCCGAGGAGAACCTGCTGGGGGAGGAGAACGAGGGCTTCAAGCTGATCATGGCCAACTTCGCCTGGGAGCGGCTACTGATGGCGATCGGCGCCGTCGGCGCGATGCAGCGCCTGATCGAGACGACCGTTTCCTACGCCCTCGACCGCGAAGCCTTCGGCCGCCCGATCGGCAAGTTCCAAGCGATCCGCCACCACGTCGCCGAGATGGCGACCAAGGCCGAGACCTCCCGCGCCCTCACCTACAACGCCCTGCGCCTCTTCCACGAGGGCCAGGACTGCATCAAAGACGTGACCATGGCCAAGCTCGTCACCCAGCGCGCCGTCCTCGAGATAGCCGACCAATCCCTCCAGATCCACGGCGGCTACGGCTACATGCGCGAGTACGGCATAGAGCGAGCAGTCCGCGACGCCCGCCTCGGCCCAATCGGCGGCGGCACCGACGAGGTAATGAAGGAGATCCTCGGCAAGTTGATGGGGTTGTAGGGCTTTGCAGGGATTTCCTGCTTCTCCTCCCCATTGTCCGCGCTAGGCGGACACGATTCGGACACATCGCGTCGCGCCTGGGCAATCTGATCCTCGGCAGAGACACGTTCGCTGATGTCGAACTCATCGAAGACGTGCGCGTAAACGTCGAGCGTCATCGTCGGTGAGTGCCCAGCCGGCCGAGCAACATCGACCACGCTGCGTCCTTCATGGATCAGAAGCGAGACGAAGCTGTGCCGAAGGTCATACGGGCGGGCGTTCTCAACGCCCGCGACGCGACAGGCGGGATGCCAGGCGTCCCGGTGCCATGACTGCCAAGCGCCGTCATTCCAAACGCCGCCCGAGCGATTCGGGAACAGAAGGTCGTCATCGCCACTGCGCTCGCAGCGGTGCCGGCCACTCGGCCAGGTCGGCGGCGAGCGGCGCGAGCAGCCGAACCGTGCGCGCCTGACCCGTCTTGGTCGTCTTGACGCCGCCCTGGCCGTCAGCTGCCTTCTCGACCAGGAGCGTCCGCTCGCGAACGTCTGACCAGCGGAGCGTTTGCGCCTCCTGCGGGCGCAGCCCGGCGTAAGCCAGAACCGCGATCAGGGTCGCGTTGCGCGGTCCATGCTTTCGCCGCCGTCCAGCCGCCGCGACACGCAAACGCTCGACAGTCAACGGCGACAGCGGCCGAACCTCGCGATCGCGCCGAACCTTCGGCTTCTTCACGGACTTGACCGGGTTGTGCGCGATCCGCCGCCACTCAACGGCGCACAACGCAGGACGCCTTGGAGCTGCACGAGCCCGGCTGTTCAGGCAGCGCGGGGGCACTTTTTTAGATAGCGAGAGCCTAGCATCAACCAAGTACATATCGCTACTGTTTTGTGCCCTAGCCCATGTCGCTCGCGTCTGAAAGCGTCCCAACCGGGATGCGCCGCTCCGATCAACCCCAGCCCGCCCTAGGCGAAGCGATCCGCCAGCTACGCCAAAAGCGCGGTGCGACTCAAGAAGACCTTGCCCACGAGGCTGACATCACAACCGGCACCCTCTCCCTCATTGAGCGGGGCCATGCCAATCCCACCTGGGGCACCATCAAGGGCATTGCGGATGCTCTCGGCGTCTCAATGGGCGAGCTTGGCAAGCTCGTTGACCGCCTCAGCCGATAGCTAGGGGTCTTCTTGCCTTTCTCCAAGCCTCCTTTAACTCCTGCAAGACAACCCGACATCCTGCGCCTATAACCTCTGGGAACGGTGGCGGATCAAACCCAAGATATCTCCCTGGGCGATCCGGTTTCTTTTGACGCTCCTCCGGTTAGCGAGGTCGCGCTCGGGGTGCAATTCGCAGGCCCAGTTGCCGATGATGCCATCGCCCTTGCCGACTTCTGGCCGCAAATTCGAGATCAATTCCCCACCATGGAAAAGCGGGAAGCGATGGACCGCATCGATGAGAGCTTTGGTCCAGTAGCCCCTTCCCAGCAAATCCAAATCAATCTCGGTGTGGAGCCCCAGCGATATTGGTTCGTCGGCGCCGACCCGCACTGGCTAGTCCAAGTCCAACCAGATCGCTTTGTCTTTAACTGGCGGCGACAGCAAGACGGGGAGACATACCCGCGCTATCGCTCAATCCGCCGTCGTTTCGAGGATCTCTACCGCACGTTCGCGGTCGCAGTGGGAGACGAGCGGCTTGCGGCGAATCCTCCCGAATGGTGCGCAACAACTTACGTCAACAACATTCTCGCCAGCAGCCCAACCGACCCAGCTGTTCGACTACCCCTGGGGAGGATTTTGCGCTTCGTTAGCTCACCTAAATCTTCAGTTCTGCCGCCTGTCGAGGACACAGCGTTTCAACAACGCCACCTGCTCCCTCCCCTTCCTCCAAGCCAAGACCCTCGCGGTCGCCTCTACATCAAAGCCAACCCCGCCTTCCGGGCCGACGACCATCTGCCGGGATACGTTGTGGAATTGAAGGTGCTGGCGCGCCCTGATGCCCATAGCCGCGCAGCGGTTATGCGATGCTTGGATCAAGGACGAGACTTGATCGTCCGATCATTCAAGGACATCACCACTCCGGCCATGCACAAGGAGTGGGGACTTCAGGATTGATGACTCCCCCGCCAACAGCCCTCATAGAGGAGACCAGCAATGACCAGCTGGTCTCGGAGCGCTGGGTAGTGGGCAGCCTCGCTACCGGCACCTATTTCCAGCCTGTCTCGGCTCCAAGTCCAAGTCGGCTGCTCTACGTCCCGGTCCATCTGTCAAGCGCCATCGAGCATTCGTGTCGAGAGCCTTTTGAATCGGTTTCGTCTCAGGTTCTTTTTGCACCCGACGAGTTTCGACCCGCGCCCTCTGGCGAATCCACCGAGCCCCCCGCGCCGGTGGATCAATGGCTCGAATCCGTGGTCAACCGCCTCGACAACTTGCTATCGCTGCCGGCCGACTGGGATCACCACGGAGCCCCGGTAATCGACCCGACAGACGTTCTCTCGGCTTTTCAGTTCTTGCGCGCCACCCTGCTTCCAACTTCTCCAGCCCCCGCGATCGTTCCGATCAGTGGCGGAGGCGTCCAACTGGAGTGGCACCGCAACGGTCTTGACGTGGAGGTATTGGTGGCCGGACGGAGCGTGGCGGAGCTTTACCTTTGCGAAATCGAGTCAGGGCGCGAATGGGAAGGCCCTGCCGAATCAGGCTTCGCTGAGCACAACCTCGCGGAACGTCTTGCCGATTAGTCAAGCTACGCGGCCTTGTGAGCGTAGCTACCGACTCACCGGTTGCGCCTGAGACTGAGCTCTACCGTCGGATTCCCCCGACGGCAAACCAAGGACTCGTTTACGACGACAATCGCGATTGCGTGCGCCTCTCAAGCGCAATCTTCAATACCGAGCGCATGTCGGTGGTGATCGAGGACGCCCTCCGCAGCGACGGCAGAGAACCGCTCGACGTTCTCAATGACTATCCAGAGGATTTCCTGGTTGCGATCACGGCAGAGCTGGCAGTCAAACACGGACAAACCGTTGAGCGGGCCCCTGAAGACGACGAACCCGCCCATGCAGAAGTCGTAGGGAAAATGACTAAGAAGAAGGCGCGCGCGTTCTGCAGGGCGGCGAAATGGATCAAAGCCCCTGACGACCTCTGCCCCGAAAACGAAGCCGGCTCCTGAACGCCGCGCCTGGCCCTTGGACACGATTCGGACACATCAAGCGGGCTACGCACAATCACGGCCGATCATCAGCCCCATCCTCAAACAAGCTGATTTGCAGCGAATCCGTGCCCTCGGATGACCTCGCGTGCCCTCCCGTGCCATGCTCGGAACCCATGAAGGAGATCCTCGGCAAGCTGATGGGGTTGAGGGCACAACACGGTCCCGGAGCTTCGGGCGGGCGGCGTATGCTCCGCACTTGACTGGTGAGGCAATCACCGTGCGCCGATGCAGAGAGTCCGACCTGCCTGTGGTGTTGGACCTCTGGGCACAGGCTCGCAGCGATCATGCGAGCACGGTCGATCGTCTCGATGACGTTGAGCGCTTGGTCGCCGAGTCCCCCGCCGCCCTTCTGGTGGCCGAGCGAGACGAAGAGATAGTCGGTGCCCTGATCGCCGCCTGGGACGGGTGGCGGGGGAACATGTACCGGCTTGCCGTTCGCGACGGGCACCGGCGGGAGGGCATCGGGCTGGCGCTGACTCGGGCCGGCGAGGACTACCTGCGGCAGTGTGGGGTCAGGCGCGTAACCGCACTGGTCGCATTTGACGACGAGGTCGCCGGCGGGTTCTGGGAGTCCGCTGGCTATCCGCTGGATCGAGAGATCGGCCGGCGAGTTCGCAACTTGTAGTCGACGAAATCGTGGGTAGCCCACGATGCAGCCGGGTAGGTTGGTCGCGATGGACGAGATCCTCGACGGGGTCTTCCACTGGAAGGCGATGCATCCAAGCATCGGGACGGAGGTCGACTGCCACTTCGTCGCCGGCTCGGGGACCGCGATCGACCCCCTGCTGCCGGACGAGGGGATCGGGTGGCTCGAGGAGCGAGGGGTTGAGCGGGTCGTGCTCTCGAACCGACACCACCGCAGGCACGCGGCGGAGATCGGGGAGCGGTTCGGCTGTCCGATCCTCTGCCACGAGTCCGGCCTGTACGAGTTCGAGGACGGTCCGGAGGTCAGCGGCTTCGCCTTCGGTGACCGACTCGCCGACGACGTCGTCGCGCTGGAGATGGACGCGATCTGTCCCGACGACACGGTGTTGTCGATCGAGGCCGGCGGCGGAGCATTGCTCTTCGCCGACAGCCTGATTCATCGCGACACGGTGGGGTTCGTCTCCGACGGTTTGATCGGCGACGATCCCGAGGGCGTCAAGCGCCGCATCCGCGAGCGCTGCGATGCGCTCCTCGACCAGCGGTTCGAGCACCTCCTCTTCGCCCACGGCGGTCCGCTGCTCGGCGAGGGCCGCGAGGCACTGCGGACGGTGGCGAAAAACCGGTGATCTACTTGCTCCGACATGGCGATGCCGAGAATGGAGGCGGTGACGACGCGGCCCGCCGCCTGACCGCGAAGGGCGAACGACAGGCGAAGGCCGCTGGACGCGCACTTGCGGCGCTCGACGCCAGAATCGACGCCTGTCTGACGAGCCCAAAGGTGCGGGCGGCCGAGACCGCCCGGCTGGCCTGCGCCTCCCTCCGGCTCGAGCCGGAGGTCGCCGAGGAGCTGCGCGGCGGCCCCTTCGACGCGCTCGCTCTCTCCGCCGGCAGGGGCGACGTCCTCATCGTCGGCCACGAGCCCGATCTTTCCGGCGAGATTGCCCGCCTGGCCGGGGCCAACGTGAAGCTGCGCAAGGGCGGGCTGGCGATCATCGACGGGGGCACCTTGCTGGCTCTGCTCAGGCCCAAGGATCTCGCGGCCATCGCTACGGTCTGAGTCCCAACCCCCGATCCGAGGAGGCGTCGATGCTGTCCTGGTTGGCCAAGAGGATGATCTCCCGCAACATGGCGATGGCCCGCGAAGGAGACCTCGCCCCGACGCTGCGCATGGATGCCGAGGACGTCAAGTTCCGCTTCCCCGGAGACAGCTCTTGGGGTGGCGAGTTCGACGGAAAGGCCGAGCTCGAGCCCTGGCTTCGCCGCTTCGCCGACGTCGGCATTCAGATCTATCCGGACGAGGTCGTGCTCAAGGGCTTTCCCTGGAACCAGACGATCTGCATCCGCGGCTATGACTTCCTCGACTCTCCCGAAGGGGAGCGGGTGTACGAGAATCGCTATGTGATCTGGGGTCGGATCGCGTGGGGCCTGCTGCGCGAATACGAGGTCTACGAGGACACCCAGATGAGCAAGAAGCTCGACGAGTACCTCGCCACCGTGGGCAAGGCGTGAGCAGGGGCGCCCAGGACCGCCCCTAGCCGATCAGGCCCGCGAGCCCACGGACCAGCAGGAGGATCCCAATCACCGCCGTGGCGATCGTCGCCGCACCGCGACCGCTGCGCCCGAGCCAGGCGCGGAAGCTCGTCACCGCCTCCTGAGTTCGCTCGGGAGCGAAGGCGTAGCCGAGCAGCGGCAGCTCGAGCAACAGCTGCTGGATCAGGCAGAAGCCGACAACCAGCAGAGCGGTCTCCGCCGTGCTCGCATCGAGCTTCGCCATCTGGTCGAGGGCGGTCAGGTAGGAGACGCCGGGAAAGGTGAGCACGACGCCGACCGCGAAGGTGACGCGAGCCGAGCCCCGCCCCAGCATCCGTTCCGGCCACGATTCCTTCTCCTCGACCTCCTTTGCCTGCTTTCGCCGCTGCCGCCGCTCACGCAACTTCGCGTCGCGCCCGGTGCGCAGGACCAAGGCGACGATCAGCGCGATCAAGCCGACGACGACGTCCTCGCTTGGGCTGAGCGTGCTCTTCGCCGTTTCGACACTGCTCGCATCATTGAGCGAGAAGACGATCAGCAGGCCGAGGGAGATACTGGCCAGATAGGCCCCGAGCAGATAGCCGAGCATCAGCCTCTTCGGGTTCGGCAAGAGCAGCAGCACCGTGACCGCAGCCAGCAGGGTCGGGTTGAACATCGCCACGAGCGAAAGCAGGAAGATGCTGCCCAGGTCACCCACGCCGCGGCCTCACCGGGTCATTCTCCCGGACCGCACGGTCGCCGATGGAATAGGAGCTGCGCCGATTGTCGAGTAGGGTCCTCCCGACCACTACCGGCGGGGAGAATCGAGGGTCCGATGGCCTACGAAATGCAGCTCAGGGAGAACCGGGAGCCGGTCAAGATCCGCAGCCCCTGGGCGGCGGCGCTGCTGCCGCTGATCACACTTGGCATCTACCACCTCGTCTGGTGGTACCGAATCAATCGCGAGCTGCGCGACTACGGCCAGGCGAAGGGTTACGACCTCGGCCAAAACCCGACAAACTCCGTGCTGGCGCTCTTCCCCGGCGCCCTGATCATCGTGCCAGCCCTGATCACCTACTGGCGCGGAACCAAGCGCGTGATGGGTGCGTCGCGACTTGCAGGCCAGGAGCCGCTCAACGGCTGGATCGCAATCCTGCTCTACGTCCTCCTCGCTCCCGGCCTCTGGGCGTACATCCAGGTCTCGCTCAACAACGTCTGGCAGGCGGAAGCCGAGCCACTGGAGGGGCAGCCGGCCCCGCCTGCGCAATCGGACGCGATGCCGCCGCCGCTACCGCAGGAGCCGCAGGCAAGCGAGCCACCGGCGGCAGACGCGCCACCGCCCGGCCCCACGGCCTGATCGAACCGTGAAGCAGCGCGTCAGCCTGGTCACCCTCGGGGTGGCAGACCTTGAGCGGGCGCGCCGCTTCTACGAAGCGCTGGGCTGGAAGACGGGCGCAGGACCGGAGGACGACGTCGTCTTCTTCCAGGCCGGCGAGATGGTCGTCGCCCTCTGGGATCGGGCACGGCTCGCCGAGGACAGCTGCGTCGAGGACCCAGGCGGCTGGGGCGGCATCACCCTCGCTCTCAACTTCGGCTCTCGCGAGGAGGTCGACACCGTTGTCGAGGAGGCCCGCGCCGCCGGCGCGAAGATCGGCCGCGAGCCCGCCGAGACCTTTTGGGGCGGCTACAGCGCCCTCTTCATCGACCCGGACGGCCATCCCTGGGAGGTCGCCCACAACCCACACTGGACGATCACCGAGGACGGCGGCGTGCGGCTCTCCTGAGCTCAGTCGAGAACGTCCATCCGAACGATCAGGCCGTCCTCGAGCCGGTAGCAGTGGCGAACATGGCTGTCCGAGAGCAGCGCACCCGAGCGGGAGTCGCGCACCACCTGATGGACGGCGACGGTGATCGCGCCATCGGGCTCCTCGACGAAGGACAGCGGCTGAACCTCGCTCGAGATCTCCTCCAGCTGGCGATGCCAGTACTCGAGCACTCGGTCGCGCCCCAAGACCCGGCCTCCCTCCCAGGCGTTCGGCCAATCGATTTCGGCGTGCATCCGCTCGGTCACGCTCTCGAGGTCGCGGGAGTTGAAAGCCGCGTAGACGGCGCGCAGGCTCTCTTCGATGTGCCTCTCCATAGGGCGCACGAGAATCGTCGCGCACCAGGCGGCGACAGCCGACTGGCCAGTCAGCCAGGCTCCTTTCCCTATAGCCTCCCGGGCCGACTTTCACGAACCTAAGGAGAGCGCAGACAGATGGGACTTCTTGATGGGAAAGCGGCGATCGTCACTGGATCGGCGCGCGGAATCGGCCGGGCGACCGCCGAGCTGTTCGCCAGCGAGGGCGCCAAGGTCCTGATCAACGACCTCGATGCCGACGTCGCCGAACAGGCGGCCGGGGAGATCGACGGTGAAACCGCGGTCCACGCCGGCGATCTGACCAAGCCCGAGGCTGCTGACCAGCTCGTTGCCGCCGCGGTTGACGCCTTCGGGGCCGTCGACATCGTCGTCAACAACGCCGGCTACACCTGGGACGGCGTCGTGCACCGGATGACCGACGAGCAGTTCCAAGCGATGCTCGACATCCACACGATCGTCCCCTTCCGCATCACCCGGGCGCTTGCTCCGCACTGGCGCGAGGCCGCCAAGGCCGAGCGCGGCGAGGGCAAGGAGGTCTTCCGCAAGCTCGTCAACGTCTCCTCGATCTCGGGGACGATGGGCAACGCCGGGCAGGCCAACTACTCCGCCGCCAAGGCAGGCGTCGTCGGCTTGACCAAGACGCTTGCCAAGGAGTGGGGCCAGTTCAAGGTCAACGTCAACGCCGTCGCCTTCGGCTTCGTCGAGACCCGACTCACCGCGGCCAAGGAGCAGGGCGGCGAGATGACCTCGCCGACCGGCGAGAAGATCGAGCTCGGCATCCCCGAGCAGATGCGGGCGATGGCCTCGGCGATCATCCCGCTCGGTCGCCCCGCCCAACCCGAGGAGGCGGCCGGCCCGGTCCTCTTCCTCTGCTCCCCGCACGCCAACTACGTGCACGGCCAGATCCTCAACGTGACCGGCGGCCAGTTCGGCGGCATGTACACATGAGCTCCGCGGCGGCAGAGGGCAAGCGCACACCGCGCTACCTCGATGTGGCGGACCGGATCTGGCCCGCCACCCGTCGCTTCATGGGCATCCACACGGCGCTCTACCGTGCCAGCGGCGGCAGGCTGGGCCACAGGATCCCGGGCGTCCCCGGCAAGATGCTGCTGCTCGACCACGTCGGCGCCAAGAGCGGCACCAGGCGAACCTCGCCGCTGCTCTACTTCCGCGATGGCGAGGACGTGGTGATCGTCGCCTCGAAGGGCGGCTTTCCCAAACACCCGGCCTGGTACCACAACCTGATGGCAAATCCCGATACCGAGGTGCAGATCGCCAGCAGGAAGCTCCCGGTCCATGCCCGCGTCGCCACCGCCGAGGAGCGCGAGCGCCTCTGGCCCAAGGCGATCGAGTCCTACCACGGCTACAGCGACTACCAGCTCCGCAGCAAGGGCCGGGAAATCCCCCTCGTCATTCTCGAGCCGCGGTAGACCGCGAAACCGTCTCAACCCGCCATTTTCGCGGGCTGGGACGGTCTCGCGCCAAAGACCTAGGGCTTCGGGCGGCGCTCCTCGGCGACCGGCTCGCCGCTCTCGCTGACGATCGCTTCGGGGGGCCAGGGACCGGCCCAGTTGTCGCGGGCGCCGTCGATTGTGATCGTCGTGCCGGAGACGAAGTCGCCGGCAGGCGAGGCCAGGTAGGCGACCAGCCAGGCCATCTCCTCGGCCCGGCCGGCGCGCCCGATCGGGATCGAGCGCTCGAGGTTGTCGACCACCACTTTCGGATACTTGGTCAGCAGCGTCTCGGTCGCGAACTGACCGGCGGCGAGGGCACAGGTCTTGATCCCGAAGCGCGCCCACTCGACCGCGAGGGTGCGCATCATGTTCTCGACCGCGGCGCGGGCTGCCCCCGAGTGGACCATCCCCGGCATCCCGTGGTGGGGAGAAAGGGTGACGCTGAGCACCTTGCCGCCGCCCTGCGGGATGAATGCCTTGGTCGCCGCCGCGTGGGTCATCAACCAGGTCCCCTGCACGTTCAGCTCGATCACGGTGCGGAAGCCTTTCGGCGTGATCGACTCCGCCGGGGCGAGGAACTGACCGCCGGCGTTGTTGACCAGCACGTCGAGGCGCTCGTACTTCTCCACGACGCGGTCGAAGAACCGATCGACGGCCTCCTCGTCGCGGATGTCCATCGCCTCCAACTCGAACCCGCCCGGGAGAGCGGCCGCGAGCTCCGCGGTCTCTGCCAGCGGCTCCTCGCGCCGCCCGCAACCGACCACGGTGGCGCCCAGACGCACCAGCTCCAACGCCGTCTCGCGACCGAGGCCGCTACCCGCGCCGGAGACGACGCAGACCGCGCCATCCAGCAAACCGTCCCTGAAGATGCGCGAATGGGAGCTTTCAGCCATCGGCGCGCAAGCCTATAGACGCGCGCTCACCGTAACCTGGGCCGCGATGAAGGTACGCGTAGAGCCCAAACCGCTGCACGAGCCCCTCGCTGGCGGCACCCCGGGCGCCACCGTGGCGGTCGAACCGATCATCGCCGGCCACGTCACCTGGCCGAGGACGATGATGGAGCGTCCGGGCGGGCGCTTCGAGACGCTGAAGCTGCTGCGCTCCCTGCTCAGCGGCGAGCCGGCGGCGACGGTTCCCTGCCCCGCCTTCCTGATCCGCCACCCGAGCGCTGGGGCGATCCTCGCCGACACCGGGCTTCACCCGTCGATCGCCACCGACGGGCACGAGAACTTCGGCCGCCTCGCCACTCGCTTCGGCAAGCCCAGCCTGGATCCCGGAACCGACGTTCCCGCGCAGCTGCGCGAGCGGGGGCTCGACCCCGGTGAGATCCCGATCGTCGTGATGACGCACATGCACATCGACCACACCTCGGCGATCTCCGAGTTCCCCAACTCGACCTTCGTGCTCAGCGAGACCGAGTGGCACGCCGCCGCGGTCGGTCCCAGACCTCTCCTCAACGGCTACCGCCGCCCCCACTTCGACTTCGCCTTCGACTACCGCACCGTCGACTTCGACCGCGGCGGGATCGACTCCTACGCCACCTTCGGCCGCAACTTCGACCTCTTCGGCGACGGCTCGATCCGCCTCGCCTTCACCCCCGGCCACAGCGCCGGTCACATCTCGGTGATCGCCCGGCTCGGGGAGCGCGACTTCGTCATCGGCGGCGATGCCACCTACACCCAGGGCCAGCTCGAGGGCACGGCCCCGCTCGCCCCCCGCCCCTTCGACGCCCACAACTACCGCCGCTCCCTGCAGGAGCTGAAGCTGTTCAAGCGCGAGTTCCCCGACGCCATCGTCACCCCGGGTCACGACCCGGAGTTCTTCGCGGGGCTCAACGCCCGCTACGAGTAGCCAACTCCTCGTACATCACCCGCACCGGAGCGAAGATCTCCGTCGCCACCTCCAGCTGACGCTCGCGGCTGGGAGCCTCCTCGGTCGGGAAGGTGAGTGGCTCGCCGAACTGGACCGTGACCCGGGGAAAGCGGAACCGCTTCCAACGGCGCACCTTCTCGGAGCCGTGGATCGCGACGGGGACGACCGGCGCACCTGATTCCAGCGCGATCCGGCCGATCCCCGGCTTGACCTCCCTCAGCTCCCCGCTGCGCGAGCGACCGCCCTCGGCGTAGACGAGCAGCATCTCACCCTGGGCGAGGATGGTGAAGGCGGTCTTGAACGACTCCTCGTCGCGGTGGCCGCGACGGATCGGGAAGACGCCGCCGTGCTTGTAGATGTAGGTGAGTACCGGCGGGCCGAACATCTGCGACTTGGCCATGAAGCGCACCTTGCGGCGCAGATAGAGGCCGACGAAGAAGTGGTCCATCTGGCTGAAGTGATTGGGGGCGAGCACGAGGGCACCGGACTTCGGCACATTCTCCACGCCGAAGGCGCGCACGCGGTAGATCAGCAGGGTCGGCAGCGAGATGAGAATGCGGACGAAGGTGTAGGTCCAGCCCACGCCCTTGCGCGCCGACGCGTGGAACTGGTCGAAGTACTCCGCGGGACGTTCGTCCTTGTAGACCTGTGGCTTCATATCTGCCATAAGCGCGACGGCCCCCGGCCGTCGCTACGCGATACCCCTGCTCGCGGAGAGGGTTACGCGACGCCTTCGTCGTCAGCCGGCGCCGCCCAGCCCTTCGCCCGCTGCAGGGCTCGATGCCAGTCGGCGAGCAGCGCGTCGCGCTCGACGACGGCCATTCTGGGCTCAAACCGCGCGGCCTCGCGCCACATCTCCCCAACCTGCTCGAGGGTCCACCGCCCAGCCGCGATCCCAGCGAGATAGGCGGCCCCGAGCGCGGTCGTCTCGGCGACCTCGGGCACGACCACCTCGGCGCCGAGCAGATCCGCCTGAAACTGCATCAGCCAAGCATTGGCGACCGCGCCTCCGTCGGCCTTGAGCGCCGCCAGGCGCTGCCCGCTGGCGGCCTCCTGCGCGCGCACGGCGTCGACGACCTGGTAGGCGATCGCCTCCAGCGCCGCCCGCGCCAGGTGGGCGCGACCGCTGCCGCGGGTGAGGCCGACGATCGTGCCGCGAGCGTAGGGGTCCCAGTGGGGGGATCCAAGGCCGGTGAGAGCGGGCACGAAGTAGACGCCGTCGTTGCCGCTCAGAGAGGCGGCAAGCGCCTCGCTCTCCCCCGCCTCCTCGATCAGGCCGAGACCGTCGCGCAGCCACTGGACCGCTGCACCGGTGACGAAGATCGAGGCCTCCAGCGCGTAGGCGGCCTCGTCCCCCGCTCCGCAGGCGACGGTGGTCAGCAACCCCTCGCCCGGTTCGGGCGCATCGCCGCCGGTGTGGAGGAGGACGAAGCTGCCGGTGCCGTAGGTGTTCTTCGCCGACCCTGCTCGGTGGCAAGCCTGGCCGAAGAGCGCCGCCTGCTGGTCTCCGGCGATCCCCGCAACCGGGACCTCGCCGCCGAACTCGGAGGTCGTGCCGAAGGCGTGGGCCGAGGGCAACGGCTCGGGCAGCCTGCCGGGGTCGATGCCAAAGAGCGCGCAGATCTCCCCGTCCCAGGCGAGGCGGCGAATGTCGAACAGCATCGTCCGCGAAGCGTTGGTGTAGTCGGTCGCGTGACGGCCGGTCAGCTTGAAGAGCAGCCAGGAATCGACCGTGCCGAAGACGGCCCCCGCGGCGCCGTCGACGTTGCGCAGCAGCCACTCGATCTTGGTCGCCGAGAAGTAGGGGTCGAGGACGAGCCCGGTCCGTTCTCGCACAAGCGGCTCGTGCCCGGCGGCGCGCAGCTCGTCGCAGCGCCCGGCCGTGCGGCGGTCCTGCCAGACCAGCGCCCGGTGGATCGGCTCGCCGCTGAAAGGGTCCCAGGCAACGACCGTCTCGCGCTGGTTGGCGATGCCGATCCCATCGAGCTCCCCCCCTGGATCCCGGCATCGGCGATCGCCTGCGCAGCCACCCGCCTGGTCACGTCCCAGATCTCGCCGGGGTCGTGCTCTACCCAACCGGGCCGGGGAAAGTGCTGCTCGAACTCCGCGTAGGCGCGGCCGGCGACCCGGCCTTCGCGGTCAAAGACGATGCAGGTTGTGCCGGTCGTTCCCTGGTCGATCGCCAGGATCAAGCGCGCGCCCCGCGGACGATCGTCAGCAGGCCATCGGCGACGCCGGATGCGTCTTCGGCGCCGGTGCCCAGCCGGCGCAACCAGAGGCCGTACATCAGGGCAACGACCGAGCGGGCGTGTCGCTCCGGTTCCGGCACGTTCAGTGACTCCAGCGCGATCACGGAGACCCTTTCGTAGGCCTCGAAGCAGCGCCTGGACGCGTCCTGCAAGGCCGGGTCGCGGGCAGCCTGGAGATAGAGCTCGACCTCGGCCAGCAACAGGGTCCTGCTGCCGGATTCTTCGACTATCCGCTCGACTTCGGCCGTAACCTGCTCTGCGCTCAGGTGCTGGCGGCGGAGGTCTTCGGCGAAGCCCTCCTGGCGCGTCACCTCCTCGCCGATGAAGAGGAGCAGGCTTTCCCGCAGGAGGTCGACCTGACTCGAGAAGTGGTAGGTGAGCGAGCCGAGCGCAACACCGGCCGCGGTCGCAACTCGGCGGTTCGTCACAGCGGAGATCCCCTCGCTCGCGATCAGCTCGACCGTCGCGCGGAGGATGCGCTCGCGGGTATTGGGGGGCGCAATCGTGGCCAAGACGCATCAGCCTACCCCTTTCCTTTATCGTTCGTTCGAACGAACAACGGCGGGCGGGGAGGGGCGATAGTGACCAGCACTACCGAGGTACGCACTAGCGGGGGCGACACGGATGAGCGCGCCGTCGGTGGCCTACGCGAGCAGGCACTTCGCCTGCGGGCAGGAGAGGTCTCCTCGCGGGAGCTGGTCGAAGCCTCGTTGGAAAAGACGGAAGCTGCCCAAGCGAAGCTCAACGCCTTCCGCGTGATCCGCTCCGAGGAGGCGCTCGCGGAGGCCGAAGATGCTGACCGCCGCCTCGGCGCCGGAGACGAGGCGCCGCTGCTCGGTGTGCCGGTCGCGATCAAGGACGACGTCGACCTCACCGGCCACACCTCTCCCTTCGGTTGCGGGGGCGGCAAGCCGGCGGTGCGCGATGCCGAGGCCGTGAGGCGCCTGCGCGAGGCCGGGGCGATCGTGATCGGCAAGACCCACGCGCCCGAGGTGGGCCAATGGCACTTCACCGAGACCCCCATTCATGGCGCCACCCGCAACCCCTGGAACACCGACCACACTCCCGGCGGATCCAGCGGTGGAGCCGCGGCCGCCGTGGCGGCCGGCCTGGTCGCTGCCGCTATCGGCTCCGACGGGGCCGGCTCGATCCGCATTCCCGCCGCCTGGACCGGGCTGATCGGGCTGAAGCCGCAACGGGGCCGGGTCTCGACCTGGCCCGACCCGGAGGCCTTCAACGGTCTCAGCTGCTACGGCCCCCTTGCCCGCAGCGTCGAGGACGCTGCGCTGTTGCTGGACGCGACCTACGGCAACGTCCCCGCCGACCTGCACCGGCCCCAGGCCCCCAGCGAGCCCTTCTCCCGAGCGGCCACCCGCGAACCGGGCTCGCTCTGCATCGCGCTTTCTTTTGCGACCCCTTTTGGCCTGTCCGCAAAGGTCGACCACGAGCATCGCGTCGCGATCGAAGCCTTCGCCGATCGGCTCGCCGACCTCGGGCACGAGATCGTCGTCGCCGACCCCGACTACGGCATGGTCGGCCCCGCGATCGTCCCTCGCGGCATGGCCGGCGTCGAGGAATGGCTCTGCGCCCACGGCGAAGACCGGTCGGCGCTCGAGGCCCGCACCCGCACCCACGCCCGCTTCGGCAAGGCGCTGAGCGGCCTGCCGCTGCAGCTTTCACGCGCCGCCGAGCCGGGACTGCGCAGGCGGATCGGCCGTATCTTCGATCGCTGCGACGTCGTCCTCACGCCGACGACGGCAAAGCCGCCACCGCGCATCGGCGCGCTCGAGGGCCGTGGCTACTGGGTGACGAGCTCTACCGCCAGCGCCACCTGCCCCTTCGCCTTCGCCTGGAACGTGGTCGGCTGGCCCGCGATAAGCGTTCCCGCCGGATTTACCTCCTCGGGCCTGCCGATCGGGGCCCAGCTGCTGGGGCGGGAAAACGACGAGACGACGCTGCTCTCGCTCGCCGGCTCGGTGGAGCGTGCCAGCGGCGGCTGGCCCCGTCCGAGCTAGCCGCTGACGCGACAGGTGCGAGTCAGGCTGGTGGAGAGCGTGCGGCCGTCTTCGAAGGTCATCGAGGCCCGCGCGAACGGGAAGATTGCGCTGGGGAAGCCCGGGGGCGCCGCACAAGTGGCGCTCAGGTAACTGTGGGGTCGGCCGAGGTAGGTGAAGCGCCTGAAGAGGTAGAGGCTGATCCGCTTGACGTAGCCGTAGCGATTGACCCCCGCCGGCAGCGAGCCGCTGAGGGTCGTGTCGAAGGTCTTGCCCGGATGGCGGTGGATGTGGAAGACGATGACTCGGGTGATCGGGACCGGCTTGGTGCCGTAGATGTGGGCGAGGATGGTCGGCTGCCCATTGCTGACCGAGTTGAAGGCAACGATTCTGCCGTGGGCCGGGAACGTTTCCTGTTCCGGAAACGCCGTTCGCGCCGCGAACATCCCTTCGCCAACTTGGGCCGCCCCGCACACTTCGAGGGCTTTGGCGGTGGAGCCGGGGTCGATCTCGTTCGCGTGACAGACCGGCAGGCCCCGGGTATCGAGCCGGCCGCCGCGGTGGATCCCGATCGACAGGCTCCGCAGCGGGGGCGGCCGATCGCCGGAGAGGGTTTTGACGGTGCCTTCGATTCCGATCGCGATCGGCGCCAGCTGGTGGCGAGGCAGAGTCGCGGGCGCGATGCCGCCGCTGAACTTGACGAAGAGGTCGCCCTCTGCCGTCAACTCCGCCCCCGCCTGCGACGAGGAAAAGAAGAAGGCAAATCCGAGGAGGATCGCGAACGTCCCGATGGCAAAACGCCGCAAACCCTGAACCAAGCCCCACCTTGACATCGCTTTGAAGTATGGCAGTGGAGTGGTCCGTGACCCCCTTCCAATGCGCGCTCACCCGCCCCCGTCGGGCCCACGCAGATGCGAGCCCCCCGGTCGGCGCACACGGTAGGCACGAGCGAAATCGAGCAGCTGACGGCCACGGTGGGCGAAGCCGGACGCGGTGCGGCCGGTTGCCCGGTGCGAGAGATCCAGCTCGCGCTCTGCAGGCCGGTAGCCGGCCCGGACGGCGTCCACCGTCATCCCCAGCTCCATGCCGAAGCCGCGGGCGAAGGGAAGCGTTGCCCGCAGCACGTCGATCCGCATCGCCCGCTGTCCCGAGATCGGCGCGCCGGCCTCGAAGCCGCAGAGCCGGCGGATCGCCCAGCGAGCGAAGCCGACCGCCAGGCCGAAGCCGCCGCCGACCCGCCGGCTGAAGGCGGCGATGGCGAGGTCGCACTCGCCGGCCCGCACGGCGGCGACCAGCGGCCCCAGGCGGGCGGCCGAGGCGCCGAGATCGCCGTCGCAGAGCAGGGCGATCGACGGCGCGCTCCCGTCTCCGAGCGCCGCCTCCGCCGCCGCGGTCACGTTTGCGCCCTTGCCATGAGGGCGCCCGCGGCTGACCACATGAGCGCCCGCGGCCATCGCCAGCTCCGCCGTGCCGTCGCTGGAAGCGTCGTCGGCCACCCAGACCGCCACGCCGGGAAATGCCGCGATGAGCGCGCGAACGGTCTCGCCGATCCGATCCGCCTCGTTGCGGGCGGCGACGATCGCGACCAGCGAAGCGCCCGCCTCCGGATCGGACTCAGACCTGGGTCGCTCCGCCGTCACGCGCAGATATTGTCCCCCGCCATGGACATCGAGGCGCACATCACCGGCAACGTGTGGAAAATCGAGGTCGCGGTCGGGGACGAGGTCTCCGACGGGGACACCGTCGTCATCCTTGAGTCGATGAAGATGGAGATCCCCGTCGAGGCGGAAGACGACGGCACCGTGAAGGAGATCCGCTGCGAGGAGGGCCAGTCGGTCAGCGAAGGCGACGTCCTCGTAGTGCTCGAGTGACCGAGCGCCTTGCCGGCGGCAAGCTCCTCCTCGACTCTCCAGCCGAGGCGGTCGTTCGCCTTCGCATCTCCAATCCCGACCGGCGCAACGCGCTCGACCACGAGATCCTCGACGCGCTCGCCGAGACGCTGCCGCGACTGGACCAGGGAATCGAGACGCGCTGCCTTTTGATCACCGGCGCGCCGCCGGTCTTCTCCGCCGGCTACGACATCTCCTCGATCCCGTCGGAGACCTTCGAACGCGACGCCGAGGCGCTTGTCGCCCATCCCTTTCACGCGGCGATGGAGGCGCTCGGCGGCCACCCATGGCCGACGGTGGCGGCGATCAACGGGCACTGCGTCGGCGGCGGCCTCGAGCTGGCGATCACCTGCGACCTGCGGATCTGCGCCGCCGGAGCCGTGCTCGGCATGCCGCCGGTGAAACTCGGACTCGTCTACGGCCACACCGGGCTGCGCAAGTTCCTCGACACCGTTGGCCTGGCTCGGACCAAGGAGCTCTTCCTCACCGGCCGCAACTTCGAAGCAGCCCGCGCAGCGGAGATCGGCCTCGTCCACGAAGTCGTTGACGACGAGGAGCTCGAGCGAGCTTCCGTCGAGTTGGCGGCGGAAATCGCTGCCAACGCGCCGCTCTCGATGCGGGGGAACAAAAGCGCCATCGACCTGCTCAACGCAGCGCCGGTACTCAGTCAGCAACAGGAGGCGGGCCTGGTCGCCCTGCGCGAGTCCTGCTTCGCCTCCGAGGACTTCCGCGAGGGCATCCAGGCCTTCGCCGAGAAGCGCAAGCCCGAGTGGCGGGGGCGATGAGCTCGACCGCAAAGCAGCTCGCCGCCACCGACCCAACGATGGCGGCGCTGGTGGGGCGGATCGGCAAGATCGACATCGCGATACGGCTGAAACGGCGCAGCGAGGAGCGACCCGACGACGCTTACGGCGCACTGCTGCGGGCGATCGTCGGCCAGCAGCTCTCGACCAAGGCGGCACGGACCATCTACGGCCGCATCCTCGATCTCTTCGACGGCCGCGCGCCAACGCCCGAGCAGTTGCTCGAAGCCGGCGAAACCGACCTGCGCGCCGCCGGGCTCTCGGGGCGCAAGGTCGAGTACGTCCGTGACCTTGCCTCGCACGTGATCGCCGGCGAGCTGGAGCTCGACCAGCTCGACCAGCTCTCCGACGAGGAGGTGATCGAGGAGATCGTCGCCGTGCGCGGGCTTGGGGTCTGGACTGCCGAGATGTTCCTGATCTTCCACCTCGAACGACCCGACGTGCTCTCTGGCGGCGACCTCGGCATCCGCAAGGCGGTGCAGATCGAGTACGGCCTAGCGGAGATGCCGACGCCGGCGAAGGTGATCGAGATCGGCGAGCCCTGGCGCCCGCATCGCAGCCTCGCCTCCCTCTACCTCTGGGAGTCGCTTGCAAACGCGCCCGTCGATTGAGACAGCGGCATTGGCGACCGACAAGGTGAGCATGCGCCGCCGTTTCTGGTTGGGATTCGCCGTCGTCGCCGCAATCGCGGTCGGCTCGATCGGGCTGGCCCTCGTCGTCCACGAGCGCGAACGGAACAACTTCGACGCCACGCAGCGCGGCGAGGCGACCCGCGCCGCACGCCAAGCCGAAGCGCTGGCGAGGCTCTCCGTCGGCCAGCTGGCCAGCGCCGCGGCCTTCTACCAGGCGGAGGGACATTTCACCCGGCACGAGTTCGACGTCGTCGCCGACTCCCTGCTCGAAACCGGGGCGCTGACGGCGACCGCGTTCATCGGCTCGGTTCCCCGGGCGGCGCGGGCTGGCTTCGAGCGCCAGCACGGCTACCCGATCCTCGAACGGGGGGCCCTGGGAAACCTGCACGTAGCCGGCGAACGGGGCCACTACTTCCCGCTGATCTTCGCCGCGACCAAGGGGTTGGGAATACAGCTGCCCCTCGGCTACGACATTGGCTCGGACGGCCTGCGGGGGGACTACCTGCGTCGCGCGCTCGACAGCGGCAGGCCGGCGGCGACGCCGGTGATGCGGCTCCCCGTCGGGGGCACGGGGATCAACGTCTTCCGGCCCGTCTATCGCGACGGGGCGCCGACCCGGACCGTGGCCGAGCGCCGCGCGGCGCTGACCGGCTTCGCCGCCGGGGCCTTCCTCGTTCCCGACCTGGCGGGGGCGGCGACGGCCGCGCTTCCGGACAACGTCGACGTGGCCCTGGTCGAGCGCGGGAAGCCGGTGGCCGGCACAGCCCTGCCGGCCGACGAATCCGCCACCGCGCCGGTCCGCATCGCCGACCGCACCTGGCTGCTGGTCGTGCGCGACCCGAGCCGACCGGGGGTCGACCTGCCAGTGATGATCGCCCTCGTCGGCCTCTCGCTGGCGGCGCTGCTGGCGGCCCTGGTGCTGGTCTGGAGTCGCACCGAACGAATGCAGGAGCTGGCGCGCCAAGCCAGCCAGGACTCGCTGACGGGGCTGAAGAACCGGCGGCGCTTCGAGGAGGACCTGCGCGCGGAGCTGGCGCGGAGCCAGCGCTACGGCGTGGACGGAGCGCTGCTGATGCTCGACCTCGATCACTTCAAGCAGGTCAACGACACGCTCGGCCATCCGGCGGGGGATCGGGTCATCGCCGAGATCGCCGCGGTGTTGCGCGGCCGCACCCGCGAGACCGACGTGCTGGCGCGCCTCGGCGGCGACGAGTTCGCGATCGTCCTGCCCCGCTGCAGCCTCGCCGAGGCCGAAGAGGTCGCCGGCGAGATCGCGACCGCGGTCCGCGAGCGCATGTCGGCCGAGGAGGACGTGCCGCCGATCACCGCCAGCATCGGCGTCGCCCCCTTCGGCCCCGAGGGTCAGCTCGGCTACGAATCGGTGCTGGCACGCGCAGACGCCGCGATGTACGCGGCCAAGGGCTCCGGGCGCGACACGGTCCGCACCTTCGATTTCGAGGGGGAGGCAGCCGTCCGGGCCGAGTCCTAGCCTTGCGGCCGAATGCCCTCTCTCATCACCTTCGAGGAAGCGCTGGCGCTCGGCGAGCTGACCGGCCATCAGGAGATCGGCGATCTGGTCGAGCGCGCCTGGCAGGTGCGCCGCGAGAACTTCGGCGACTCGACCGACATGTGCTCGCTGGTCAACGCCAAGTCCGGCGGCTGCGCCGAGGACTGCGGCTTCTGCGCCCAATCGCGCTATGCCGAGGCGGACACGCCGATGCACGCGATGATGGAGCCCGAACAGATCCTCGAGCACGCCAGGGCAGCCGAGGCCGCGGGTGCGCACCGCTTCTGCATGGTCACCCAGGGCCAGGGCCTGTCCAAGCGGGATTTCGAGAAAATCCTCGAGGGGGCGAGGCTGGTCGCCGAGCAGACCAACCTCAAGCGCTGCGCCTCGATCGGCCACATGTCGGCGGAACGGGCGAAGAAGCTGCGCGAGGCGGGCATCCAGCGCGTCCACCACAACGTCGAGTCGGCGCGCTCCTACTACCCGGAGGTCTCGAGCACAGTCCGCTACGAGGGCCGCCTTCGGACGATCCAGGCGGTCAAGGAGGCGGGACTGGAGACCTGCGTCGGCGGCATCCTCAACCTCGGCGAGTCGCCGCGGCAACGGGTCGAGATGGCTTTTGAGCTGACCGAGATCAACCCCACCTCGGTGCCGATCAACCTGCTCAACCCGCGCGAGGGAACGAAGTTCGGCGAACGGCCGCTGATGGACGCCTGGGAGGTCGTCAAGTGGGTGGCGATCTTCCGCCTGATCATCCCCGGCGCGCTCTTCCGCCTCTGCGGCGGGCGGGTCGAGAACCTCGGCGACCTGCAGCCGCTGGCGGTCAAGGCAGGGCTGAACGGCGTGATGATGGGCAACTTCCTCACCACGCTCGGAGCCGAGCCGGAGGACGATCGGGCGATGTTCGAGGAGCTGGGGCTGAACGTTGCCCGCCAGCCCGACAACGGCGCCAACCCACGCCCCGACAACCGCGACGGTTGGCTCGAGGGCGAGACGCCGGAGACGCCGATAGACGAGCTGATCGACCGCCAGGAGGAGGCCAACTTCTGGGATCCCTCCACCCAGCTGCGGGTGATCAAGAAGACGAAGAAGCCGCCGCCGTATCCAGCGGCCCTGTGATGGACGTCTCCAGGCGAATCGAGGAGCTCCGCGATCGAGGGCTCTACCGGCGGCTGCGGCTGATCAGCGGCCCCCAGGGACCGCGGGTCACGCTCGATGGACAGCAGGTGCTGCTGCTCTGCTCGAACGACTACCTCGGCTTCGCCAACCACCCACGCGTGCGGGGCGCCGCGGCCGAGGCGGCGATGCAGTGGGGAGCCGGTGCCGGTGCCTCGCGGCTGATCTCGGGAACCATGCAGCCCCACGGTCGCCTCGAGAAGCGCCTGGCTGCGTTCAAGGGCTATGAGTCGGCGCTGCTCTTCGGCTCCGGCTACCTGGCAAACACGGGCACGATCGCGGCGCTGGCGGGGCGCGGTGAGGTCGTCTTCTCCGACGAACTCAACCACGCCAGCATCATCGACGGTTGCCGGCTGTCTCGCGCCGAGACCTTCGTCTACCGCCACCGCGACGTCGAGCACCTTGCCTGGGGGCTGCGCGAGGCCGGCGGCCGCGGTGCGCTGATCGTCACCGACGGCGTCTTCTCGATGGACGGGGACGTGGCTCCGCTGGCGTCGCTGGTCGAGCTTGCCCGCCGCCACGACTGCCGCCTGATGGTCGACGAGGCGCACGCGACGGGCGCCCTCGGCCCGGGCGGTCGCGGCTCGGTCGTCGCCGCCGGGCTCAGCGGCGAGGTCGACGTCGTCGTCGGCACGCTGGGCAAGGCGCTCGGCTCCTACGGCGCCTACGTCTGCGCCGACCACGAGCTGACCGAGTACCTGCTCAACACGGCGCGCTCCTTCATCTTCTCGACCGCTCCACCCCCATCCGTCGCCGCCGCTGCCCTGGCCGCGCTCGAGCTGCTCGAGGGCAACCCGCAGCGGGTCGAGCGGCTCGGCGCCAACGCCACCGCCCTGCGCGAGGCGCTCGCCGCCCAGGGGTTGGCGGTGGGCGGCTCGGAAACGCAGATCGTGCCGGTCGAGGTCGGCGATGCGGAGTTGACGATGGAGCTGAGCGAACGGGCGCTAGAGCGCGGCGTCTTCGCCCAGGGCATCCGCCCGCCAACGGTTCCGGAGGGCTCCTCGCGCCTGCGCTTCACCGTGATGGCGACCCACCGCGCCGACGACCTGGAGCAAGCGGCGACGCTGGTCGGCGATGCGGCTCGCGAGCTGGGGATCTCCACGGCGGCGGAGTCGCGAGCGCCGCTGGCCGCCGCTGCCTGACCCTTGGACGGGGTCTTCGTCACCGGTACCGGGACCGAGGTGGGCAAGACAGTCGTTGCCGCGGCGATCGCTCGGGCACTTGCCTCGCACGGCAAACGGGTCGCGGTCTTCAAGCCGGCGGTAACCGGCCTCGACGACGATGGCGAGGCCGACCATGCCCTGCTCCGCCGCGCGGCAGTGTCCGACCAGAGCGACGAGGAGATCTCGCCTTACCGCTATGGGCCACCGGCTTCGCCCCACCTCGCCGCCCACCTGAGCGGCGAGGAAATCGAGCCGCGACAGCTGCTCGCCTCAGCCAGAGCGGCCGCGGCGAACGCCGACGTGCTCGTCTGCGAGGGGGTCGGCGGGCTGCTCGTCCCCCTCTCTCCCACCTACTCGGTCCGCGACTTCGCCGTCGAGCTGGGGCTGCCGTTGGCGATCGCCGCCCCACCGGGACTGGGCACGATCAACCACACCCTGCTCACGATCGAGGCCGCGCGTGCCGTGGGGCTCGCGGTGCGGGCGGTGGTGCTCACCCCGTGGCCCGAGCGGCCGAGTCAGGTCGAGATCTCCAACCGCGAGACGATCGAATCCCTCGGCGAGGCGCCGGTCGAGCTCCTGCCGAGCCTCGACATGGCGGAGCCCGAGACCTGGCCCAGCCTGCTCAGCTGACGATCACGTCGAGCCTGTTCGCGGACAGCTCGACCTCGAAGCCGGCACCTTCGACGCAGGCCGCGGTGGCCTCGGTGTCGGCGGGGGTGGATGCGGCCAGAAGCAGGGCCCGCGCCACCTCTCCCCGCACTGCCTTCGCCATGTGGGTGACGGCCTTGCGCTTGCCGCCGACCTCGCTGAAGGCACCCACCGAGAGCAGCGTCGCGCTCTTCGGCTTCCAAGCCGTCGAGTAGGCGGCGGAACGCATGTCGACGATCACCTCGCCGGGCTGGTCGGGCACCGCTTCGGCGAGCCGCTTGCGCCAGTAGGCCGCAAGCGGTCCGATGCCGTCGAGCTTCGTCTTCGGCGGCAGGCGGTAATACGGGATCCGGTCGCCCGGCCGTACGAACCCCCAGAGCGCGCTGGCGATCAGAACGCTCTTGGCGGCTCTGCGCCGGGCGGCCGCAGGCAGACCCGGCAGGTCCAGGCGCTGGAAGAGGACACCGGTGTAGACCTCCGCCGCCGAGTCGGCGGGAGCCTCGAGCAGCTCCGGATCGAGAGCGTCGAGGAGCTCTGCACGGGGCCCACCCAGCTCATCGGAGAAGACGAGCGAGTCGAGGTCGACCGGCTCGCCGCCGTCGGGCTTGGCCTTGCCTTCCGAGGGCGGCAGCAGGATCAGCATCGTGCGCGCGGCTCAGGCGACGGGCTCGCCGGCCGCGACCGGCTCTCGCGCCGCCAGCTGCTCGCCGCCGGGGTTGACCGCCGCCTCGACCGCCTCGACGCTGAGCGCGTCGCGCCTGGCGCGGATCGCGGTCGCCCCGATCACGGCGCCGAGGGCGGCGACCACGGCGCAGACGGTCATCGCCTGGCTCAGCGCATCGACGAATTCCTGCGGGCTGGCGCTGGCGAAGTTGGCGCCGACCGAGCCCTGGAAGATCGCTCCGGTGACGGCGACGCCGAGGCTGCCGCCGACCATGCGGAACATCGAGAGCACGCCGGAGGCGATGCCCGCCTTCTCGACCGCGACCGCGTTCATCGCGGCGCTGGTCATCGGCGACATCGTCAGCGCGATGCCGATGCCGAGCAGCATGAAGCCGGGCAGCAGGTCCAGGTAGCTGGAGTCGACCGCGATCCCGCTGAAGCTGTAGAGGGAGGCGGCGACGATGCCGAGGCCGGCGGCGATCAGCCAGCGCGGGCCGAAGCGGTCGGCCAGACGTCCCGCCACGGGCGCCACGCCGACGATCATCAGCGTCGAGGGCAGGAACCTGACGCCGGCCTCGAGCGGCGAGTAGTGGAGGATGTTCTGCATGTAGAGGGCGAGGAAGAAGAAGACGCCGAGCATCGAGAAGGAGACGATCAGGGCGACGACGACGGCGCCGAGGAAGTTGCGATCGGCGAAGAAGCGGAATTCGACCATCGGCACCTCGACCCTCAGCTCGACCGCGACGAAGGCCGCGAGGCCGGCGCCGGCGCCGATCAGCAAGGCGACGATCTCGGTCGACCCCCAGCCCCAGCTGTTGCCCTCGACCAGGGCCAGGATC
Source organism: uncultured Solirubrobacterales bacterium (assembly GCA_963712595.1). Lineage (GTDB taxonomy): Bacteria > Actinomycetota > Thermoleophilia > Solirubrobacterales > 70-9 > VRUE01. The sequence continues at coordinate 26,827 of CAVQIM010000004.1, read as the reverse complement.
AGAGCGGTGAGGGCGCTGGTGAGCAGCGCCACCCCGGCGAAATCGACATCGCGCCCGACCGTTGTGTCGCGCGACTCGCGCACGGCGAAGATCGCGGCGGTGACAGCGCCGATCGCGACCGGGATGTTGAGGTAGAAGATCGCCCGCCAGCTGACGTGCTCGGTGAGGAAGCCGCCGACCACCGGCCCGACAGCGAGGGCGAGCGCAGAGACGCCGGCCCACATCCCCATCGCCTTGCCGCGCTCGGAGGCGGGAAAGGCGTCGGTGATGATCGAGAGCGTCGCCGGCATCATCAGCGCCGCACCGACGCCCTGGACGACCCGGCTGAGGACGAGGTCGGTCGAGTTGGCGGCGAGGCCGGCGGTCGCCGATGAGAGGGCGAAGATGACGACCCCGAAGAGGAACATGCGGCGGCGGCCGAAGATGTCGCCGAGCCTGCCGCCGGTCGCCAGCAGCACCGCGAAGGAGAGCGTGTAGCCGTTGATCGTCCACTCCAGGCCCGAGATCGAGGCTCCCAGGTCGCGCTGGATCGAGGGCAGGGCGACGTTCACGACCGTGTTGTCGAGCATGATCATGAACAGCGCGAAGCACATCGCTCCGAGCGTCCACCACTTGCGGTTGTCCTCGGTGATCAGGTGGCGATAACGGGTCATAGAACAACCCCGTGTTCACGCACGAATCGCCACGGATTCGAATGACCGGCTGCCACCGTGACGATCAGTGCGTTCACGGCCCTACCTCCTTCAGGTGCTCATAGGCTTCGGCGATGTCGGCTCGGTCCATCAGCGAGTCGACGGCGGCGTCGAGCTTGCGCCGCTGGGCGGCGGTCAGGCTGGCGGCAAACGTCTCCATGCCCGCCTGGCGCACGACGACGAGGGTGTCGACCAGCTTCTTGCCGCGATCGGTGATGGCGATGCGACGGACGCGCCGGTCGTCGGGGTCCTCGACCCGGGTCGCAAGCCGCTTCTTGACCAGGCCGTCGACGGCCCGGCTCATCGAGGGGACGGAGACGCCGAGCGCCTCCGCCAGGTCGCTCACCTGGCGCGCCTCGGTCGCCTCCCCCAGGCCCCCGAGCTCGAGCAGGGCCTTGGACTGGGTGATCGAGAGACCGCTCTCCTCGATCACCCGCAGCAGGTTGCCGCGGTCGTAGAGGAAGAGGTGGCGCAGCAGGGCGCTGATCCGTGCCGCCGTCTCCTGCGCCTCGTCGCTGACCTCAGGCGTACTCACCTGCTCGACGATCGCGCCAATGTCACTCGCTTGCATGAGGAGAATATTTGCATAAGAGCAACTATTTCTCTAGCGGAAAAGTTGTTCGTGTGATCAAGATCACACGAACCCTCGCCCCCACCCGCTGAGTTCGTGTTTTGTCTCGCATAGCGAGACAAAACACGAACTCAGCGGGATTTGTTCCGGCCGGAGGCGGGGCTAGTGTCGTTGCGGTGACGGGGTCCGACCATGTGCAGCTCGATCGGGATCACGTCTGGCATCCCTTCACGCAGCAGCAGGCCTGGTGCGAGGAAGAGCCGCTGCTGATCGAGCGTGGCGAGGGCTCATACCTGGTCGCGAGCGACGGGCGCCGCTACATCGACGGCGTCTCCTCGCTCTGGTGCAACGTGCACGGCCATCGCCACGCCGGCATCGACGCCGCGGTCAGCGACCAGCTCGGCAAGGTCGCCCACTCGACCATGCTCGGCCTCTCGCATCCCGCCGGGGCGGACCTCGCCGCCCGCCTCGTCGATCTCGCCCCCGCCGGGCTCTCGCGCGTCTTCTACTCGGAGTCGGGCTCAACCGCGACCGAGATCGCGCTGAAGATGGCCTTCCAGTATCAGCAGCAGCGCGGTGGGCAGCACGCGCGGCGCACCTCCTTCGTCCACCTGCGCGACTCCTACCACGGCGACACGATCGGCTCGGTCTCGGTCGGCGGCATCGAGCTCTTCCACTCCACCTACCGGCCGCTGCTGTTCGAGACGCACGCCGCCGAGCCGGGCGACGCCGCCGACCTCGAGCGGATGCTCGCCGTGCACGAAGAGGAGATCGCCGCGGTGATCGTCGAGCCGCTCGTCCAGGGCGCCGCCGGGATGCTCCTGCACCCGCCCGGCTACCTGCGCGCGGTACGGGAGCTCTGCGACGCCTTCGGCGTGCTGCTGATCTGCGACGAGGTGGCGACCGGCTTCGGCCGCACCGGCACGATGTTCGCTTGCGAGCAGGAGGCGGTTGCGCCGGATCTGCTCTGCCTCGCCAAGGGCCTGACCGGCGGCTACCTGCCGCTGGCGGCGACGCTGGCGACCGAGCGCATCTACGAGGGCTTCCTCGGCGCCCCGCAGGAGTACCGGACCTTCTTCCACGGCCACACCTACACCGGCAACCCGCTCGCCTGCGCCGCCGCCCTCGCCAATCTCGATGCCTTCGAGGAGGAGCGGACCCTGGAGCGCCTGCAGCCGAAGATCGCCCTGCTGGATGAGCTTCTGGCCGAGGTGGCCACGATGCCGGAGGTGGCCGAGGTGCGCAGCCGCGGCCTCATGGTCGGCATCGACCTCGGCGAGCACGACCCGGCTCTGCGCATGGGCCACCGCGTCACCCTCGAGGCCCGCGAGCGCGGCGCGATCGTCCGCCCGCTCAGCGACGTCGTCGTCCTCATGCCCCCGCTCTCGATCTCCGCAGAGGAGCTGCGGCAGCTGGTCGAGATCACCGCCGAGTCGATCGAGGCCGCTTCCCGCGCAACCTCCCGGCTAACCAGCGCCGAACCGAGAGGCCTGCCGCAGGCTGCATAGAGAGCGGCTTGTCGAACCCGGGGTCCGGTCGTCAAGATCTCCCGCTGTGATGGATCCGCCCTCCGTTCGTAGTAAGGGCGTGAGTGAGGCACTCGTCGCACCCGCCGCCGACATCCCCCGGGATGCCGATGCGGCATTCGATCGGCTCTACCGCTCCAGCCGCGATGACGTCTACGCCTACGCGGCGGGACTGCTGCGAGATCGAGCGGCGGCCGAGGAAGTGACGGCGACCGCTTTCGAGCGCGCCTACCGGAAGCGCTCCCGGTTCGACGCGAAACGGGGAAGCGCCCGCGCTTGGCTCTTCGGGATAGCCCGCAACGCCGCGCTCGACGAGCTGCGTCGCCGCGGTCGCCAGGCGGAGCTGGCCGGCGACCCGGTCGACGTCGCCAGCGCGCCAGGCGCCGAGGAAGCGGAGCGCAGCGAGCTCCGCCTCGTCCTCTCGGCGGCCCTGGAGCAGCTCGATGCGCGCGAGCGGGAGCTGGTCGCGCTCAAGTTCTTCGCCGGTCTCTCCAACGCCGAGATCGCCCGCGTGGTCCGGATCAGCGAGTCGAACGCCGGCACCAAGCTGCACCGAGTCGTCAACAAGCTGAGGGAGGCCTGCGATGGAACGCTCTAGGGAGTACGAGGACCTCGCCGCGGCGCTGGCGGTCGTCCGCCCGGCCCCCCGTCCTGACTTCGCAGCGAAGCTCGATGAGCGGGTGGCGGCCGGCTTCCCGCGGCCACCGCGTACCGGCCGCTCTCCCCTCCCCGGCCTTGCGCGCCTGAGGCGGCCGTCGCCGCAGCGCCTGCTCTTCGCGGGTGGAGCCACGGCGCTTGCCGCGGTTGCGATTGCCACGGCAATCGTCGCCAGCACGGATTCGGATCCCGGGCAGGTCGCGATCAGGCCTCAACACACGGCGACACAGCCGCGATCGACCGAGTTCTCGGCAAAGCCACCGCAGGTCTCAGGTGGACCGGTGCGATCGAGCGCCGGGGAGGGGGAAGCCTTGCTCGATTTCTCCGCTCCTGCCAGCGGCACGGCGTTGGTACCGGCCGGCGCCGACGCCGCGCACCGCGACGTCGAACGCTCTGCCGAGATCGGCCTGCTCGCCGAGCCGGGCGACGTCGCCGAGGATTCCGCCAAGGTCTTCCGCGCCGTCCACGACGCCAACGGCATCGTCCTGCACTCGACGACGACGCAGGGGCGAAATGGCGGCGCCGATTTCGACCTGCTGATCCCGAGCCCGCGGCTCGGCGACGCACTCGCGGCGTTCTCGGCAATCGACGAGGTCCGCACGCGCCACGAGGCGACCGCCGACATCACCGCTCCCACGGTAGCCACGGGCGAACGGCTGCGGGACTCGCGGGCGAAGATCGACGGGCTTCTCGCGCAGCTGGCAGCAGCGGAAACGGAATCCGAGGCGAGCGCGATCGAAGCCGAGCTGCGCGCCGAGCGGCGGCATGCCGCACGGCTGAGCACGCACCTGGCGAGGCTGCACAGGCGCACGGACTTCTCCCGGGTCTCGGTGCGGATCGAGACCGGCGCGACCTCGGGGGCCTCCGGGGGCAGCTGGGGAATCGACGATGCGCTCGGCGACGCCGCCCGTATCCTCAGCGTCGCCCTCGGGGTCACCGTGATCGGCTTGGCGGCCCTGGTCCCGCTCGCCCTTGCCGTTCTTCTGGCGGCTCTCGCACATCGTGCGTGGCTGCGCCGGGCTCGCGATCGCGCCCTCGCCTAGCCCAGACACGCCCCGATATGGTGGGCGAATGGGGGAGCGACAGCGCGGGCCGGCCGAGGCGCCCAACCTGGGAAGCCCGTCCGAGCCGAGACCCGCCGCCTCGGTGGTACTGCTGCGAAGGGGCGGCAAGCACTCCGACCGCGCCCTCGAGGTGCTTCTGCTGAAGCGAACCGAAGAGGCGAAATTCATGCCCGGGGTGTGGGTCTTCCCCGGCGGCGGCGTCGATGAGGGCGACGGCGAAGAAGAAGCGCGCTACAAGGCCTGCGCCCGGCGGGAGCTGGAGGAGGAGGCGGGAATCGCACTGGGGGAGGACGAGGAGCTGGTCCTCTTCTCCCGCTGGATCACGCCTGAGGTGATCTCGCGGCGCTTCGACGCCTGGTTCTTCCTGGCGCTGGCCCCGGCCCACACGCCGCCGCGTCCCGACGGGGTCGAGACCACCGACGCCGCCTGGTTCGAGCCGGCGGGAGCCCTCGAGGCGCACACGGCGGGTGAGCTCTCCCTCGCCTTTCCCACTGTCAAGCAGCTTGAATTGCTGCTCCCCTTCCGCAGCTCCGACGAGGCCATCGCCGCCCATCGCGATCGCGAGGTCGAGCCGATCCTGCCCAAGGTGATCGGCACGCCGGAGGATCACCGGGTCGTGCTTCCGGGCGACCCGGACTACCCGGCCTGACGCGCGTTCAGAACTGCTTCTGACTGGCGCCGGGCTCGGGGAACGGCTCCAAGCCCGCGTGCCAGGGGCCAGGCGGATAGGTGTGAATGCCGCTCTCCTCCATCTCTGCCTGCAGGCGTCGGAAGAGCTGGCCGGCGTTCTTCAGGGCGGCTTTCAGCTCCTCCTCGCTGCGCTCGCGCAGGTGCCAGAGGAACCAGAGCTGGCGGTCGTTGATGCCGAAGTCGACCTCGCCGGTCATCGTCGTCGTCCAGGAGAGGAAGCCGGGGCTGAACAGCTCGCGCAACGCGACCGGGTCGTACTCGCGCGGCACCGTGGCGAGAAAGCGCTTGTTGAAATCGATCGACTCGAACTCGACCTTGCGCGTGAAGCGCTGCGTGACCGCCTCGTGGCCCTCGATCGACTCGACGTTGAAGGCGGGCACCACTTTCGCCAGGTCGGGCATGTGGGCCTTGGCGAGCAGCGCGGTGGGCAGCACCGCCTTGCCGAAGATACCGCCGACTTCCTTCTCGTCGGCGTCGCAACAGGACCCCCAGAAGCCCTCGGCCAGCTGCCCGGTGAGCCGGTTCGTCCCGCCAACGCAGAGCGCCACCGGCCCGTCCTTGGGATTGATGCCGCCGACCGGTTCGTACTTCAGCTCGTGCCGTTCGCCGTGCTTGCGAACGGTCTCCGCCCAATCCTGCGCTTCTTGCTTGGCGCCCATCGGTCGATCCTATGCAGTTGGCCGGCGAGCCAAGTAGCATGGCCGCAATGACTATCGCCATCATCGTGGTGGTCGCGATCATCGTGATCGCGGTCCTCTACTACATCGCCAAGCGCAACTCGATCATCGCCGCGCGCAACCGGGTAGATGAGTCGTGGAGCGGGATCGACGTGCAGCTGAAGCGGCGTCACGACCTGGTGCCCAACCTGGTCGAGACGGTCAAGGGCTACGCCGAGCACGAGAGCTCTACCTTCGAGAAGACGACCCAGGCGCGGGCCGAGGCGATGGCAGCGCAGAGCGTCGAGGACACCGCCAAGGCGGAGCAGAAGCTGACCCAGGCGCTGGCCGACGTGAAGGCCGTCGCCGAGAACTACCCGACCCTGCGCGCCACCGAGAACTTCCAGCAGCTCAGCCGCAACCTCTCCGAGCTCGAGGACGAGATCCAGGCCTCGCGGCGGATCTACAACTCCAACGTGCAGGCCTACAACACCGACATCGAACAGTTCCCCGGCTCGATCATCGCCAACCAGGGCGGCTTCGCCAAACGCGAGTTCTTCGAGATCGAAGATCCCTCCGATCGCGAGCCGGTCTCGGTCAGCTTCAGCAAAGACTGAGTCGCTCTAAGCTTTCAGCATGACCACCGCGACCGAAGCGAAGCTCTGGATTTGCGAGAGCTGCGGGTTCATCTACGACCCCGCGATCGGCGACCCCGACGGTGGCATCCCCCCGGGCACGGCCTTCGAGGACATTCCCAAGGACTGGTTCTGCCCGGTCTGCGGCGCCCGCACCTCGGACTTCAGGCCACTAGAGCCTGGCGAGGCCTAGCAGCAAGAGACAAGGGCCGCCGTGACTCACGACTACGACTGGTTGGTGGTGGGATCCGGCTTCGGCGGGTCCGTCTCGGCGCTGCGCCTTGCCGAAAAGGGCTACTCGGTGGCGGTGCTCGAGTGTGGCAGCCGCTTTCGCGACGAGGACTTCGCCGAGTCGAACCTGAGGCATCCCCGGCGCTACTTCTGGATGCCGCGGCTGGGGTTCCGCGGGGTGATGCGGATGTCCTTCTTCAAGGACGTCTTCATCGTCTCCGGCAGCGGGGTCGGCGGCGGCAGCCTCGGCTACGCCAACACTCTCTACCGGGCCCGCCCGGCCTTCTTCAGCGACCCGCAGTGGGAGGGCCTCGGAGACTGGGAGCGGGAGCTGTCGCCGCATTACGACACCGCCGAGCGCATGCTCGGGGTGGTCGAGTACGAGGGGATCGGCCCGGCAGACAAGCTGCTGCAGGAATACGGCGAGGAGATCGGTGTCGGCGAGACCTTCACCAACACCCGCGTCGGCGTCTTCTTCGACAAGCCCGGCGTCGAGGTTCCCGACCCGTTCTTCGACGGCGAGGGGCCGAGCCGCACCGGCTGCATGCGCTGCGGCAGCTGCATGGTCGGCTGCCGCCACGGGGCGAAGAACACGCTGATGAAGAACTACCTCTGGTTCGCCGAGAAGCTCGGCGTCGAGATCCAGCCTGAGCGCCAGGTGACCGAGATCCGGCCGCTGGGCGCCGCCGACGGCTCCGACGGCTATGCGGTCAGCAGCGAGCGCTCCGGCTCGCTGCTGCGCAAGAAGCGGCGCACGCTGACCGCCCGCGGTGTGATCGTCGCCGCTGGGGCCCTCGGCACGAACAACCTGCTCGCCAACTGCCGCCACAGCGGCGCCCTGCCCAACATCTCCGATCGGCTCGGGGACCTGGTCCGCACCAACTCGGAGTCGATCCAGTCGGTAACTGCCCCCGACGACGAGCGCGACTTCAGCCGCTCGGTCGCGATCACCTCCAGCATCTACCCCGACCCCGACACCCACATCGAGGTCGTCACCTACGGCCAGGGTGGCGACGCGATGTCCGCCACCTTCACCGCGATGACCGGGCCAGGGTCGAAGCTGTCCCGGCCGATCAAGTGGCTGGCGGCGATCCTGCGCCACCCCCTGCGCACGGCGCGGATGATGATCCCGCACCGCTGGTCGCAGCGCACGGTGATCCTGCTGGTGATGCAGACGGTCGACGCAGCGATGCACTTCCGCCCCAAGCGCAAGCTGTTCGGCGGCGGCGTGCGCCTGCAGACCGAACAGGACCCGGGGCGCCCCAACCCGACCTACATCCCCGCAGCGGAGAAAGCGGCCCGCTGGTTCGAGAAGCGCACCGGCGGCGTCGCCCAGAGCGCGCTCACCGAGTCGATCCGCAACATCCCCTCGACCGCCCACATCCTCGGCGGCGCGGTCGTCGGGGCCGACCCGGACAGCGGCGTGGTTGACGCCGGCAACCGCGTCTTCGGCTACGAGAACCTGTTGGTCTGCGACGGGGCTTCGATCCCCGCCAATCCCGGCGTCAATCCCAGCCTGACGATCACCGCCAAGGCCGAGCACGCAATGAGCTTGATCCCGCCCAAGGATGGTGCCGAGCCGCGCGACCTGCCCGAGGCCGCGCGACCTGCTGCTGCACCCGTCGCTTCCTAGCGCTCAGCCAGCCTCGGCGAGACGCTGGGCGACGTAGTCCCAGTTGACGACGTTCCAGAAAGCGTCGATGTAGTCGGGACGCTTGTTCTGGTACTTGAGGTAGTAGGCGTGCTCCCAGACGTCGCAGCCGAGCAGCGGCACGCTGCCGTCGGAGATCGGCGAATCCTGGTTCGGGGTGGAGACGACCGCAAGGCCTGAGTTGTCCTTGACCAGCCAGGCCCAGCCGGAGCCGAAGCGGGCGATGCCGGCGTTCTTGAACTCTTCCTTGAAGGAGTCGAAGGAGCCGAAGGTCTCGCCGATAGCCGAGCCCAGATCGCCACCCGGCTCGCCGCCGCCGTCGGGGCTCAGCATCTGCCAGAAGAGCGAGTGGTTGTAGTGACCGCCGGCGTTGTTGCGGACGGGGCCCTGCTTGTCCCCGGGGAGGCTGGCGAGATTGCGGAGCACGTCCTCGACCTCGCGATCTGCCCACTCGGTCCCCTCCAGCGCGCCGTTTGCTTTGTCGACGTACGCCTGGTGGTGCTTGTCGTGATGCACGCGCATCGTCGCCTCGTCGATGTGGGGCTCAAGCGCATCGTAGGCGTAGGGAAGGTCGGGAACCGAAAAGGCCATCTGGCGTCTCCTTTGGTCGATATTCGAGGTCGGCTGGAGCCTAACGCCGCCGCCGACTCGATACCCGCTCGGGCCGTCTCACCCCCACGGTACGGGCATGAACCCAGCCCGAACGGGTAGAAAGGACCGCGACACCGCCGCATCGAGCGCAATGGCTGCCAGGCGCGACCAAATAGACGACAGCGACACGGCCAGAGCGCCGGGGGCGGGCGAGCAACTCGCCAGCGACCGCGAGCTCTGGAAGCGCTTCGCCAGCGATCGCGACCCGTCGATTCGCGAGGAGCTGGTGAGGCGCAACCTGCCCTTCGCCAAGCGGCTCGCGCTCCGCTACCGCGGCGCCAGCGAGTCCTTCGACGACCTGCTCCAGGTCGCCAACCTCGGCCTCCTGAACGCGGTCGACCGCTTCGACCCGGAGCGCGGCATCCCCTTCACCGCCTTTGCCTCGCCGACGATCTTGGGCGAGCTGAAGCGACACTTTCGCGACAGGGTCTGGACCGTACGCGTGCCGCGCGGCCTGCACGACCGCATGGCCGAGGTCGACAAGGCGATCACCGAGCTGACCAAGCAGCTGCAGCGCTCGCCCTCGGTAGGCGAGATAGCGGAGCGGTTGGAACTCGAGCAGACCGACGTGCTCGAGGTTCTCGAGGCAAACTCCAACCGGCGCCCCCTCTCGCTCGACCGGCCCGCCGGCGGCGAGGATTCCGACGAGGCCGCGCCCTCCGAGTGGGTGGGCGAAGAGGACGAGCGCTTCGAGCTGGTCGAGGGCCGGATCGCGCTCGACGCGGCGCTGCCCTTCCTCGAGGAGCGCGAGCGAGTGGTCCTGCGCCTGCGCTTCGTCGAGGACATGACCCAATCGCAGATCGCCGACCGCATCGGTCACTCGCAGATGCACGTCTCGCGCATCCTGCGCCGGGCCCTCGCTCGCATCCGCGAGCAGATCGAGGAGGAACGCGGGGGGCCCCCGGGGGCCTGACCGGAGCGCAGCGGCAGCGAGTGGCGCCAAGGAGGGATTGGCGAAACCCCCGCACGCGTCCAGCGGCGGCGGACACTGCGCGGTACGGCGTCCTCAGTCGGCCGAATAGCGCTGCTCTTCGGCCTCCCTGCGTCCTTGTCCCGCTTGGTCCGGCGCTCGCTGGCCCGCCGCACTTGGGTTTCGCCAATCCCTCCTAGCCCGCTGCGAGAGCGATGAAGCGAACGATCAGGTAGTCGCCGTCATCGGACTGGTCGATCTCGAGCTCGTCGGCCAGCGTCTCCAGCGAGCCACCGAGGTCGGGCACTGCCAGCTCCCTGCGAATCTCCCCAGCCGCACCCTTTTCCATCGGGCCGAGGCGCAGCTCGAGGCCTTTCTCGCTCTCCCCGAGGGCGAGCCTGACGCAGCCATCCGCGAAGCGCCCCGGGGCCGCCCCGGCGATCGCATCGGTGATGAGGACCGCATCGGAGACGCGGTCGATCGAGAGATCCCGGCGTGCGGCGAGCGCACCTACGAGCCGGGCCAGCACCGGTTCGAGCAGCTCGACGCGGCCGACGGCGATCTCGGTGCCCGTGACCTCTGGAACCAGCCGCTGCTCTTCCGCCGGCCCGCCACCGTTGGCTCCGCCCCCCCGTAGGGGCAGCCGCATCGTCACCTCGGTTCCGCGGCCCAGCCCACCGGAGATGCTGAAGCTGGCGGAGAGCGCGGCGATCAGCGAGAGGCCGAGTTTGAGGCTCGTGCGCTCCGGGTCGGCCTGCGGGCTGATCCCAGAGCCGCTATCGCTGACGATGACCGTGAGCCCGTCGCTGTCGGGCTCCGCGTCGACCACGAGGGGACCGGTCCCGTCCGGATAGGCGTGGACGACCACGTTCATGCAGGCCTCTGTCACGACCGTCTTCAGGTCGGCGACACCGGCCTCGTCCATGCCGATCTCCTCCGCCATCCCCGCCAATGCATGGCGTACGACCGCCACGTTCTCGGCTTCGGCCGGAAGCCTCATCTGAAGGCCTGTGGGCTTCTCGCTGATTTTGGATCCGTTTGACATCAACCGCGATTCCCCCGCTGGGAAAGAGCCGGTCCCGCGGAATGCGAGCATAGCCGTCTCGTCTTGGGCCATTTCGCTACCCCTGGGCAGGCGGCGGCAAACTCAGTGGAACGGCCAAGAGCGGCTCCGATCGTTTTCTCCCCGAGGAGGGGCGGGTAGCGTCAACGCATGGCCTCCCTGCGTCCCACCCGGAACCGCATACGACACTTGGAGTGGGGATTGGCACTGTCGATTGGCCTCTCCTCTCTAGCCCTGCTGACGGCCACCCAGACGGCGAGCGCCGAGCAGGACCGGCGGGGCCACTGGCAGCCCCGGCCGACGACCAAGCCATGGCAGTTGCAGCTGAAAGGGCGGATCGACACCTCTATCGACGTACCCGTCTTCGAGATAGATGGAGTCAACTCGACGCACCGCACCGTTCGAGAGCTGCACCGCCTGCACGCCAGGGTGATCTGCGATCTGGACCTCAGCGGCTTCCGGGGGCCCACTCACTCGCTCGAACGGCTCTTCGCGATGTGTGAGCGAAAGGGATTCGACGCGGTCGGGCCCGGCAACCTGGCCGGCTGGGAAGACCGGGGCGGGCCTGGGATCAGCCGACACGCCCGGTTGCTCTTCTACCGCTGGGTGGCAAACCAGGTGCATGGCCGCGGAATGGCAGTGGCGCTGTCAAACGACGGGCGCCTGGCCAGGGCACTTGTGGACGACTTCGACTTCGCGATCGCCGAGCGGTGCTTCCAGTTCCACGAATGTGGCTACTACAAGCCTTTCGTCAGGCATCGCAAGGCCGTCTTCGAGGTGGAGTACGGGCTGAAGGTGGGTCAATACTGCGCGACCGCGCGCAAGCTCCATTTCAGCGCGATCGGGAAGTCCACGGATCTCTTCGCCCGCCCCTGGCGACCCTGCTGAAGGGCACCGCCCGGACAGAGGGATCGCTCAGGCGGCGGCGCGGTCGAAGTGGGCGATCGCCATCTGCGGATCGGCAAACACCTCGCCGCGGACGAAGAGCCCGTCCTGCACTCGCCAGATCCAGGCCACCGGCATGTCGCGGATGCCATGTTCGCGACTGCGCAAATAGACACGGCCGCAGACCAGGAGGCGGTCGCCGCGCTGCTCGACCGTGCCTGGAGTGATCAGCAGCGCTTCCCAGATCCGTTCGACGTCGACGAGGTACTCGCGCAGGCCCTCGCGCCCGCTGTACGGGGCCTCGCGCCCGACCTCCTCGCCGGTCACCGCGAAGAATTCCATCCGCGGCGAGCAGAGCGAGACGATCGACTCCGTGTCGCGCTGGTTGAAAGCGTGGAAGAGACGCCCGATCAGCGCCCGATAGCTCTCAGCCATTGCCTCCCCCGGCCACACCCGCCAGCTCGACGGTCGCGGAGGGGGGCCGCTCTTCGCCCGAGCGGGCGACGACGAGGATCGCCGCGTCATCGTCGAGGGCGCCTTCGGTGAAGGAGCGCAGTGCGCCTTCGAGCCGCTGCACCGCCAGCGCGGGGTTGGTCGCCCCAGTCAGCTCTGCCCGCAGCCTCTCCTCGCCGAAGCGACCCTGGCCGCCGCTCGCCTCGATGACCCCGTCGGTGACCATCACCAGCTGTTGTCCCGGTTCGATCGAAGTGCTCTCGACGCTCCAATCGACGTCGTGGAAGGCGCCAAGCACCGGGTCGGCCTCGACAATCTCGCTGACGCTCTCGCCGTCGATCAGGAGCGGCGGCGGATGTCCGGCGACGACCAGCCGCACGGGTTGCTCCGGATCCTCGCTGATCGCCAGCGCGGCGACGCTGCAAAGCGCGGTACCGCTGCGCGCGAGCAGCGCTCGGTTGAGCGTGGCGAGGGCGATCTCGGGTTCGTTGGTCAGCACCGCTGCGGTGCGCAGCGTGTAGCGGGCCAGCGCGGTGACCGAGGCGGCCTGGGCGCCGCGGCCGGTGACGTCGCCGATCACCAGCATCCAGCCGCCGGCGACGCGGAAGGCGTCGTAGAAGTCCCCGCCGACCTCGTTCTCGGCGCCGGCCGGGCGGTACATGGCGGCCAGCGACCAGCCGGGAATATGCGGCAGCGGCGGCGGCAGCAGTCCGTGCTGGAGCGTCTCGGCGATCTCCGCCCGCGCCCGCTCGGCCCGCTCGAGATCGGCGAAGAGCCCGCTGTTGTCGAGGGCGAGAGCCACCCGCCCGGCCAGGATCCAGGCGAAGTGAGCGTCCCCCTCGCTGTAGTGCCGTCCCGACCAGGCAACCCCGAGGGTGAGCACTCCCTTGATCTGACCCCGTGCCTTCAGCGCCAACGTGATCGCCGAGCCGATACCCATCCCGCGCAGGAACTCGAGGTCCGGTCCTTCGTCGTGGGCGAGCTCGAGCAGCTCCGCCTCCGACATCCGCTCGATGAAGCGCGGGGTGATCGAATCCCCGCCGCTCTCCATCATCCAGTCCGGCACGGAGGGCCTGCGGTCCCACAGGCCCCGCTCGACGCTCGGGTCGGCGCCGACGACGCGAACGGCCACGCGCCGAGCCCGATCCCCCTCGATCACGTCGATCATGCAGAAGTCGGCGATCTGGGGCACGAGGACGTGGCAGATCCGCTCGAAGGTCTCCTCGAGCGAGCCCGAAGCTTCGGATCCGGCAGCCACTTCGCCGAGGATCTCGAAGCGACGATGCGCGGTCCTCCCCCGCATCACCAGAACGATCAGCCAGGCGCAGAGCGCGGCGAGTGCCACCCCCATCACCGACATCACGATCAGATCCATTCGCCCCCCGAATCGTTTGAGTGCACGAAATGGCTGAACAGGCACAGCACTTCGCTATACCCAAAAGACAGTATCTCGGTCAGCGCGAGAAGTCCATCACGGGAGCGACGTCGATCTCGGCGGGATCGACCCAGGGACGGCACGAAAACCCTCAGAAGCCGAGTGACGCCCGGGGCACCGTGTCGGCGTCGCCGCCGGTCCAGGCGTTGAAGACGTACCAGGCCGGCTTCGCCTCGTGCCCTTCCGTGAGCAGACCGGCCGAATCGCAGAACTGACAGTAGGCGGCGGCATCGGTCCAGGAGAACCACCAGACACCCCCCACCCGCCAGCTGCGGCGATTCTCGCTGAGCAGGGCAAAGGCGCGATCGAGCTCCCTCGCCTGGCCGAGCGGGCCGCGCTCCCAGCGCGACTCGAAGCTGTCGGAGCCCCAGCCGAGCTCGGTCACGTAGAGCGGCGTCTGGGCGTCATGGTGGACCCGCATCACCCGCCGCAGGTTGTCTATCTGCGCCTCCATCGCGTTGGCGACGGCGACGTATGGATGCAGCGCCACGCCGTCGAAGAAGCGCTTCACCCCGCGGGCGCGGTAGAGGCGCGAGAGGAAGTCGCCCGATTGGATATTCGGGGGCGTCTGCAGCGGGCGGCCGAAGAAACCGCCGACGATCACCTGGGAGTTGGGGTCGACGCGGTGCAGCACGCGCCCGGAGATGCGGATCAGTCGCGCGAAGCGGAGTGGATTGGGGCGGTGGGAGAAGGTGACGATGTTCTCCTCGTTCCAGATCTCCCAACGGCGGATCGGCTGCGCCGGCAGCTCCGGGTTTTCCTGCCAGAACTCGCCGCGGGGCCCGTAGCGTTCGACGGCGGCGCGCAGGAAGCCGGTCCAGGCGCGACGCTGCCAGGGGCTTTCGACCGGTTCGTCGCCGGGATCCGGCGCCACCCATTCGGGGCTGCCCGAGATGAAGGGGAAGATCGAGATCTCGTGCTCGGCGGCGCGCTTGACCTGGTCGTCGAACCACGACCAGTCGGGGTCGAAGCGATCCGCGGCTTCCTTCTCGATCGCGCTCCAGGGCAGCGGCAGGCGCACGCTCTCGATGCCCGCCAGCTGCATCAGCTCGAAGTCGGCGTCGTCGGAGGTGTTCTGCGGCGAGATCCCGATGAACCCGGCAGGCATGTTCTGGGCGCCGGCGAGTGCCGGCCAGAGCGCCAGCAGCAGCGCCGTCGCGGAAATGAGCAGGAGTCTTCGCATTCGGTCCAAACTGTGACCCCGAGCGCAGGTGAAAGTCGCGGCCCACCCCTCGCCAAGAGCACCTCGCCCTGAGCGTACCTACTCAGCGGGTGGCCGCAACCCGGCGCATCTCCTCGGCGGCCGCGCGGGGGCCGATGTAGGGGACGAGCATCGCGAAGAGCAGTTCGGGCAGCTGCGCCGGCAACTGGGCGGCGCGCCCCGCCAGGAGCTCGTCGAAGATCAGCCCGGAGACGGCTCCCGCCGAGAGCAGCGAGATGTTCTCCGGCAGCTCGCGGTCGTCGGCGAGCTCGCGGCCGCCCTCGAGATACTCGGTGAACCTCGCAACCGCGTTCCAGTGGCGCTGGCGCGCCTCGGCGCCGGCCGCGGCAACCTCTACCACGGCCGTGCGCGCCAGCGTGGGGTCGAGGGCGAATAGCTCGACGATCGTGGCCAGCCCGGTCTCCATGCGCCGAAGCCAGGATTGCTCCCCATTACAGCGATCCAGCACCTCGGCGAAGACCCGCTCGACCAGCACGTCGTAGGCGGCCAGGAAACAGGCGTGCTTGTCGTCGAAGTGCTTGTAGAAGGTCGTGCGGGTGGTGCCCGCCTCCTCGATCACGTCGGCGACCGAGGTCTCCTTGTAGCCCTTGCTGCCTACGACGCGGATCATTGCCGCGAGGATCAGTTCACGCCGCGATTCGGTCGCCATCGGCCCCCCGTCCCAGTTAGGCAGGAAACTCTGCAGTACCTTCATCATAGCGGCATGTGTACGTAGGCGTTTATTATCTTCCTTCGCCCACCTCCCTGGCTGCCGCTACTGGGCCGATATACGGAACCAGCGTGGCAAAAAGGACATCTGAAAGCAAATTCGGCAGCTGCCGCGCGCGTTCCTCAATGATCTCGTCCGAGATCAGGCCGATGACAGCCCCGATCGCCATCCTCGAGGTGTTTGCGGGGAGCTGACGCCCTCCCGGAGCGAAGTCGCGGCCCTCGTCGAAGAGCGGTGTCATTCGCTGCAGGGCGGCACGGTAGCGGCGCTGCGCGGGGGGGCCGGCGGCGCCGACGTCGACCAGGGAGAGGCGGGCCAGCTGCGGCTCCTCGGCCAGGGCGGCGAGGAGCGCCTGCAGCCCGGCGCGGGCACGTCGCGGCCACCCTTCCTCGGCCTCGTAGGCCCGGGTGATCCGCCTGAGGAGGCCGTCGACCGCGTTGTCGTAGGCAGCCAGGAAGCACCCTTCCTTGTCCTCGAACATCTCGTAGAAGGTCGTGCGGGAGATGCCGGCCTCCCTGGTCAGGTCGGCGACGGTGGTTGCCGCGTAGCCCTTCTCGGCAACGACCCGAACCGCGGCCTCGAGCAGGCGCTCGCGCTGGGAGCGGGCGACGACCTCGGGTGGCAGCCGGTGGCGCCCCCGCGGCGGGCGCCACCTCTCGCGCCTCTCCCCCCTGCCTGCGGCACCCGCTCAGCCCTCGGCGGGAGGAATCGCCTTCTCCGCCTCACGAGACTGGCGCAGTGCCTCCTCCTGCCCCAAGTAGGGCACCGTCGTGATGTAGACGATGTCGGGCAGAAGCTCCGGCAGGCGCGCCGTATTGCCAGCAAGGATCTGGCCGACGATCAGCGACTCGGCGGCGGCGAGGGCGGCGCGACCGGCGCTGGAGGGGATCCCCCGTTCCTCGACCGGATCGTCGCGTCCCCGGTCGAGCAGCGACTGCAGCACCCGTTTGCCGGAGGCGTAGAGCTCCAAGGCCCGGTCGCCCGAGGATGGCGCCTCGACCATCGCCATGCGGGCGAAGGCGGGTCGGCTCGCGAGCAGGTCGAGGAAGGTTGCCGCCGCGTCGCGCACCATCGTCGCCCACGGCTTGTCGGGCGAGTAGACGGCGACGATCCGGCCCATCGCATCGGCGAGCGAGAGCTCCATCGCGGCGTGGAAGCAATCCTCCTTGTCCTTGAACAGCTCGTAGAAAGTTGCCCGCGAAACCCCGGCCGACTCGCAGACGTCTTTGATCGTCGTCGCGCCATAGCCCTTCGCGGCGCAGCTGTCGGCGATCGCGACGAGGATCCGTTCGCGCTGAGAGTGGGCGATCAGGGGCTCGGGAAGGTCCTCGCGGCCGCTTGGCAGCTGCTCGCGCTCGATCAGACCGCCAAGGTTCTCGTCGGGCGGGACGGGAGACGCGCTGCCGTTGGGAGATGTGGTGGAGGGCACTGCGGGCTCCTCGCGCAGACAACCGTGTTTAACGTAAACGCGATTGTACACCCCTAGGGCCATCTGTGGACGATCCAGTACCGAATTTAACATTTCTCGGGACATCTGGGAACGGGTGTGGGATATGCCGCGATCGAGCAAGCTCACGCTGCCCGGGCGCGGGCGAAACGACGGCAGGGACAGTCCGGCTGGCCAGCCCCGCGGTGGTTCGCGTGTTGTGGCGCCTAACCGGCAGCTACGGGGCTACGGGGTGGCGCCTGGCCACTTGGAGCGCCTTGCGGTGCTTGGCGTTTCGCTGCCGACGGCGCTTGGCTCGACGATCCTGGCCGGCGGCACCCTCGGATCTCGAGCCGACCGATGAAGTCGGGGATGTCGGTGCCCCCGCCTCGCTGGATGCGGCGCTCTGCGCTACCGCGGGCGTCCCCTCCAACTCCCCCCCAACAGCCCCGCCCCCACCTTCCACATAACCCCCCCAGGCAAAGACGTTTGACTCTTCGGAGTTGCCCGAACTAACAAACAGCCTCCCCGTTTCGGGATCGACGACGAGCCCCGAGGGGCCGCCGTCGATCACCTTCTCTTTGAGCTGGGAGACGAAGGCGCCTTCGGCATCGAACTCATCGATCGCGCCTTCGGGGCGCTCAAAGCCAGGTTGGAGGTTGTCGAGGACCAAGAGGTGCCCGTTGGTGGGATCGATCCCGATCGCGGTATCGACCAGAGAGACGAAGCGTTTTTGCGGTGTTTTGGAGCCGTCGATCGTCTGTTTTGGGTTGAGCGGATCGGTTTCTGGCTCGAAGACCTTGATCGTGTTGGTCCCCGCATCGGGGACGTAGAGCGCTTTGCCGAAGACCGCCAGCCCGTAGGCGTCTTTGAGGTTGCCCAGGCCTACTTCCTGCAGCAGGACTCCGGCAGCGCTGTAGACGTTTACCTGGGTTCTGTCGTTGACGTAGACCTTGCCCGCGGCGTCTACCGCGACCCCGGTCGAAGAGGCGACGTCGAAGGTCTGAAAGGTCGGTTTGACCCTGATCGCGCTTTGGTGCCAGACGTTGGCGTAGAGGGTGCCGCCGGGGCCGGTGGCGATCTGACAGGCGGCTTCGGGCGGGCTCGTCCCCAGCGAGAGGACCGAGCTCAGCTTGAACGGCTTGGAGGCGCTGAACCCCCCTCCTTCTGGGGCGTAGGTCTCGATCATCGCGTGGTAGTAGTCGGAGACGAGGAGGCTTTGCCCCGAGAAGGCCAATCCGCAGGCGCCTTCGATCTGTTCGCCGGGGATCAGCTCTTCGGAGGGTTTTTGGGGCTTGATCAGCTTGATCGCTTCTTTGGTGATCAGCGTTCTTTGTGCCTGGGCGTTGGAAGCACCCAGGCAAAGGCAAAGCGCTATGGCAAGCAAAAGGCAAGGGATCGATCTCTTCCTCATCTATGACCCCCGCCTTTCTTGTGCTTTGCCTTCTTGCACTTGACCGCGATCTCGGGATGGGTGACCGAGCCCCTGTTGGCGTGTCCCATGAAGCGTGAGTTGGCCAGTTGGCGCTCGGCGCAGAGCTCTTTGGCCGAGACGACCAAAAGGCCGTGCTTGCCCGATCCCAAGCTCAGTTCGAATTTGCTCACCGGGGCGTCGGGGAGGCTGGGGAAGGTTCCCCTGAGGCCTCCCTTGACCGAGTCGATCGTCCCCGCCAGGTCGACCTCGATCCCGTGACCCCTGAGCACGAAGACGAGGTCGGGCAGGGTGTGATCGGAGGAGCGCAGGATCGCCTCTCCCGACATCGGCTCTTCCAAGAGAGGCGTATAGGCCTTGACCTGGCCGTAGACCGATCCAGGCGGGCAGTTTTTGTTGGCGAACTGCGGCCTTGTGCAGATCTGTTGGATGTGGCCCTGCTCCAAGAAGAGCGATCTGGGTAGCGCCACCGAGGCGCTTTTGATGTTGGCGTCTCCTGGGCGCGGTCTGACCACGACTCGAAGGGCTGGGTGCTTGCTGCGCCTGGTGCCGCCCTTCAGCGCCAGGGAGACCTTGGGCTTGAAGCCCAAGGCTCCGCAGTTGAAGGCCTGAAAGGGAGCGGTTGCGGTGGCGAGGGTGTCGTCGGCTTGGTTGCCGAAGCGCTCCCCGGCGCCGTTCAGCGCAGAGGAGATCGCCGAGGGTTCGCAAGATGTCGGGTTGATCGTGAACTGGGGCTTGTCGATATAGGCCCTGATGTCTCTGAGGTGGATCGGGATGCCGTCGATGATGTGGGGGATCGGGTCGGTCCCGGTCGCATCGATCGAGGCTTGGGTGGTTTCGGGATCGATCCGGATCGCCGATCTGACGATCACCACTCCCAAGTCGAAGGGGCCGACCAAGGCCGAGTCGATCGCCACCACCGAGAAGGACGAGCCCCGGTATGGCCCGGCGAGGTAGAGCCCTCCGGGGGCATAGGAGAGGACCGAGCCAAGGCCATAGCCCGAGTAGGTGCGCCCGATCAGAGAAGAGGCGGGACAGGAGGGGTTGTCTCGCTCTTCTACCCCCGATCTATGAGCAGCTGCCTCGATCGCTGCCTCAGGGCAATAGGGGACCCCGGCGACCTTGCCCAACAGGCCCGGTGGGAAGGTCGCCGAGTAGGAGGTGATCTCCTGCTCCACGTCTGTCCTTGTCAGGTGCAGGTAGAAGGGGGTGTAGGCGCCGCCTTGGGAGTTGAGCGTCCCTCCCTTTGCCTTGGGGGCAAAGGGTGCAAGGCCAGAGGGGCACGGCCCCCCTCCGACCCCGGCGGTGATCTGGGCCGGTAGCGATGCGTGCTTGATCAGGTTGGGGTCCCGCCAGGCGATCAGGTCGGCCTCGGTCGATACCCCCCCACAGAAACCCGGTGTCGCCAGGGGGCTTCGCTGGCCTTCGCGGAAGTGGATGCGAAGTTGGGAGTAGGGGATCTGGGGCAGGCGATCGAAGCTTGCGGTCAGCCTCCCCGTCGTTTGGTCTGCGGCCAGCTCTCCTGCGACCTTGACCAAGATGCCTCGATCGATCGACTTGGCGATCAAGTAGATCGAGATCAGCGAGCCGAATGGGTTCTCATAGGGCGCTGCCAAGAAGATCGCCCCCTCGATTCGTTTGTCGATGATCGGGCTGATCACGGTGAAGTCGCCGATCTTCGATTCGTTGGGGCAACCCGCTCCCGCGGGGGACAATGGGGTCTCGGCTTCGAATTGGGCTGTGGTGCAAACGCCAAGCCCCGCTCCCACCGAGGGGTTGATCGTCACCCCTTCTGGCAAGTTGACGACCGCCTTTCTGATCGGCGAGGGAGCGCGCAGCTCGGGTTTCAATACCCCGGCGGTGTCGACGTCGATGTCGAAGGAATAGCCCGAGGGAGAAGAAGCGCGGGGGTCGGAGAGCTGGGCGATCGCTTTTGGTTCGAAAGACAAAGTGGAGCAGCCTTCCAGGGCTTTGGAGGAAAGCGAGCGCGAGATCGTTCCCGCTTCTTGCCAAGAGGTCGCAGTCGCCTTGAAGGCAAGCGGGGAATCGCAGAAGGTGGGCAGGGTGAGGTAGGCGGTGGGGGTGTTTTGGATCGGTCGTCCCACCGAGCATTTGGACCAGCCGAAGGAGGGTTCGGTCGCGTTTAGGCAGTTGCCCCGCTGGGAGTCGTGAAAGGCGGCGAAGGGGTTGCCCCAGATCGAGAGCGACAATCCCGATACGTCGACCGCCTGGGAGACGTTTTTGCTCCGAAGGGTGATCCCGTATTCGCCACCAACCTGGCGGATCTCGGGGATGAAGATGATCGGGGCGCCGTAGGGGTTGGCGCCGATCTCCGAGGGAACCCCCGGCGGCGGGTCGAGGTTGAACAGGCCGAAGGTCCTCGTCTCCCCCCCGGCGAAGGACGATTTGACCGCCAAGGTGCCGATCTGGCTTCGGTCTTGGCAGCTCTCCCCGGATTTGCTTTCTTCAAAGGGCGAGAAGCGCGGTTTGTGAAAGGCCGCCTGGGTGCAGGTCGGTACCGCGGTGGGGTTTTCGATCAAGCCCCCGGGCAACTCCAAGGAGAGGTCCTTTAGGTCTCCCTGGGTAAATGGCGCTCCCGCCGCTTTGCTTGCTTCCAAGCCGACGCTCAGGCGAAGCGATGCGGGATGGGCTCCGGCCTGGGTTGCCGGTTCGCCAGCTTCTGAGATCAAGGGCCTTGCCTCGAAGCCTTCTGCTCCTGGGAGGAAGGAGAAGGCCTGGGCCCCAGAGGGGATCGCCAAGAGGAGGGCGACCGCGGACAAGACAATGCGGGCCCTCATCTCCCCCGCCCCTTGCCTTTGCCCTTCTTGCCTTTGTGGTGGTGCTTTTTCTTCTTCTTCTTCTCCTTCTCGACTTCGAACTTCACCGGCGGGTTGCCAGAGCTCTTCACCAGAGTGCTGGGATCGGGGTCTTCCGGTGTCGGCGGCAAGGCCTGACAGGCATCGGCGATGCAGGGGATCGGCTTTTGGGCTTCGGGGAAGCCGCCGCCTGCCCTCGAGTCATAGAGGTCGATCGAGCCTGGGTCGGCTCCGACCAAGGACTGATCGGTGAGGAAGTAGGCGTCGTTGCCGTCGGTCGAGGCGTCGATGAAGCTGGCGCCTTCGATCGCCCGCCCGCTCGAGATCAAATCCACGCAACCGGGTTGCAGGGTGCAACCGCCCACCCCGTTTGCCTCCCACTGGTAGACGTCTGGTTGTCCGTTGGTGTCGGCGATCCCCAGCACGTCGGTCGATTCGAAGAAGGCCCTGTGCCCGTCGGCAGATAGCGCCCTGGGGCGATAGGCGCTGCTCGATCCGTTGACCTGTGCCCCCGGGATCGAGGCAAAGCCGGCTGCTTTTTCCCCGGTCGGGTTACAAGAGGCACAGATCAGCTGCGCCGCTCCTCCTCCTAGCGGCGGCCCATAGAGGTAGAGCTCAGCCCTGGCGCCGTTGTCATAGGCGGCAAGTTCCTTGGTCGAGAGGAAGGCGAGGTGAGAGCCGCTGGGGGTGACCCGAGACGTTCCTGTCGAAGGTGGGTAATCGCTTGGCTTTGCCGCTTCTGCTCCCGCCGCGACCAGGGTGGTGGTGGCGGAGGCCCATTTCTTGATTCCCGCAGCGTCTTGGTAGTAGGCGATGGAGCCGTCGGCTGAGGCGCCCAGGACTCCCACCACCCCCCCACTTGGAGTCAGGTCCGTTTTCGCCTGGGTGGAGGCCAGGTAGCGGTAGAGGTGGGCGGCTTCGGTGAAGAAGGCGACGGAGCCATCGGTGGAGGCGGTTTGGAACTGGGCGGCCGAGGAGAGGAGCTTGGTTTGGGAGCCGTCGCGCAGGTAGAGGCTGCCGGCGGCGGTGAAGTAGGCCTTCGAGCCGTCGGTCGAGACCGCGCCGATCGGCGCCGCCAGCTTCGTCGGGCCTACCCCGGGCGTGGTCTGGCTTTCGCCGGGAAGCAGGCTGAGCGCCACCAAGGAGCCCCCACTCGCCCGGTAGAGGTTCTGAGCGTTCGCATCACATTCACCACCTCCTTTCAACACCTCGGTCGCGTTGGAGGTAAGCGCCGCGCAACTCGAGAGCACCACATGAAAGAGATCCGGCGAAGCCCCGGCAAAGGAGACCTTGAAGGCCTCTGGGGTGACCGCGGTGTGGGTGAGGTTTGCGGCACTGAGCAGCGAGGCATAGGAGCCCGCTGCGCTTCGCAGGTAATAGGCCATGCGCCCGGGAGGAGCGCCCGAGCCCGGTATCACCGGGTTGGGAGCCCCACACCCCGCCAACCCTCCACGACAAGACAACCCGCCGAAGAGCAATCCCCTGGCGAGGTCTTCGGAGAAGAGCCGGTAGGGCGCTCCGTCCGGTTGATCGCCATAAGCCGCCGATTCCAGCGGCGCGGAGACGTTTTGGGTAACCCAACCCCCTGCGGTTCGCCTCGAGAGGTACTGGCTCACCGGGGGCGCCCCTTTGGCATCGCCGAAGGAGGTGGCAGAGCCATAGGAGATCGCCGCTCCCTCAGGAGAGCTGGTCGGTGCCGCTTGCAGGTCCCCGCCGCCGAAGAGCGAGCTGGGTGGGGCGATCGCCCCACCGCCTTTGTCTACCGGGGAGACCAGCTCCCAACCGCGGCTATCGGGAAGCCTGAATGCCTGTTCGCTTCCCTGGGTGGAGAAGACGTGCTCTGGGCCGGTAACCGTTTCGGCTGAGTTTTTGGCGGTGATCCGGTAGCGGTACTGGGTTGCTGCTTTCAGCGGGGAAAGCGGCGGCCCCACCGGCTGGGAGGGAAAGAGATAGGAGGTGCCAGAGCCAAGCAGGGCCGGGCCTGAGATCGGGATCAGGGTCGCTCCTGAGAAGCCTTTTGCTTCGAAGGCGCTTTGGGGGGTGTATTCGAAGCGGTAGGTGGTGGAGAGCCCGTTGGGGTTGACTTTGGCCCAGAGGTAGGCCGAATCCGCCTTTACCCCCACAACCCAGGTCTCTGCGATCAGCGGCGGGCCCGCCGCCTTGGCCGCTGGGCAGGCGATCAGAAGTGCGCCTGCCGCCAGGGCCGCTAGGGCCCTGGCTCTCATCGGGCGTTCTTCTTGTTGCTGCGCTTGTGCTTCTTTGCCTTCTTGCAGGAGTTGGCGAGCAGCGGTGAGCTGTCGCTGACCTTGCCGTTTTGGCCGTCGAGGAGCACCGTTGCCCTGTTGGCTTTCGCCGAGAGCTTGCAGAGGTTGGCGCTGTTTATGAGAAGGCCCTTCTTGCCGCCCTTCATCTGCAGAGTGAACTTGGAGACCGGGGCATCGGGTGCTGCTTCGAAGGTGGAGCGGATGCCGCCGTTTACCGAGTCGACCCTTCCTGCCAAGACCACGTCTACCTGGCCTTCGAGAGCGATCACCAGGTCGGGGAGTTCGTGGTTTGAGGATCTGAGGTAGACCGGGCCTTGCAGCGGCTCTTCGAGCAACGGCGTCGTTGCCGAGGCCTTGCCGTAGATCGAGGCCGCAGGGCAGGCATCGGCGGCGAACTGGACCCGGGTGCAAACGGTGCCGATGTGGGCCTGGTCGAGGAACTCCGAGCGCGGCAGGGTGACCTCGGCTCGCTTCACGTTGGCTCCGCTTCCCTTGGGGAAGGTCAGGGTCGCGGTCAGGGCCGGGTGACCTGTTCTCTTCGTCGCGCCCTTCAGCTTCAAGGCCAGCTTCGGCTTGAAGGAGAGCGCGTCGCAGCCGCCGACTTGGAAGGGGACGACGGGGGTAGAGAGCTGACCCGTGGTCGAGGTCAGGGTCGCTGCGATCGACATCGGATCGCAAGAGGTCGGGTTGAGGGTGAAGTCGGGCTTTTTGAGCTGGAAGGAGATCTGGCGCACGTCCAGCGGGATGCCTTGGAGGATGTGGGGCAGGGGGTCGGAGAGGGCTGAGACCTTGGCCGTTTCGGGATCGAGGTTCAAGGCGATCCGCACCACGACTGCTCCCAGGTCGAAGGGCCCTGCGATCGCCGGGGTGATCACGACCACCGAGAGCGGGGCGCCCTTATAGGAGCCTGCCAGGTAGGCGTTGCCGGGGGTGTGCAGCGGGGTGATGCCCGCCCCTGCGGCTACGTCTACCGTTCCGATCTCAGAAGCAGAGGGGCAAGAGGGGTTGTTTTTCTCCACGATCCCTTCGTTTGGCTTTGAGCGCGATTGCGCCTGAGCGATCGCCGCCTCTGGGCAGTAGGGAACCCCGACCAGCTTCGCCGTCAATCCCGGCGGCAGCGCGGTGTCGATCTTCTGCAGTTCCTGGGTGTCGTCTTGCCTGGTCAGCTTCAAGGCAAAGGGGCTATAGGCACCTGCCTGGGGGGAGAGGGTGCCGGCGGTGAAGGAGGGGTTGTTGGGCAATGCCTGGCCCTGGGCGGGACAGGGGCCCCCGTTGGGGTTGGCCCCGATCGCGAAGGGATCTGTCGGGTGGGCGACCGGGGTCTGCGGGGCGCTCCAAGGGACGATGTCTGCCCTGGGGGCGTAGGTGCCGCAGGCAGCAGGGGTCCTCAAGGCTGCCCTGGGCCCGGTGAAGAGGTGGGTCTTGATCTCTTCGATCGGCAACTGGGGGTTGTCTTCGAAGATCGTCGTCAGCTGACCGCTGTTTGGATCCGTTTGCACCCTGCCGGCCAAGGTGGAGACGGTCCCGGTGGAGGGATCGCTGATCGCCAGATACAGGGCGATCAAGGAGCCGGAGGGGTTCTTGAACGGCTCTGCCAGATAGAGCGCTCCGGAGACCGGGTGGTCCAACAAGGGCGTCCTCACTTCGGCCGTGCCGAGCTTTGAGTCAGGCGGGCACTCGCTGGGGATCAGGGTGTGGACGTGGGACAGGGCTTCTGAGCAGGCACCCTGGCCGTCGGCGGAGGAGGGGTTGACCGACATCCCCTCGGGCAAGGAGAGCCTGAAGTCCTTCATCACCCCCGGCGAGAGCCCTTCGGGGTCCATGTTGACCGGCTGGCGCACGGAGACGTCAAGGCCAGAAGGCGAGTCGGCGAGGTTGGTGGTCGGCTTTGCTTCCAGCGTCGGTTCGAACTGCAGCTGGTTGCAACCGGCCATTGCCACCGGGGTGCCCGACATATCGGCGCTTTCATAGCTGGCGCCCTTGAAGAGACCGGTTTTCTCCCAGGAGTCCGCGCGGGCGCGGGCCACCGTCGGCTGGCCCGTGCACTGCACCGGGGTGGTCAGCAAGGCTTCTTTGGTCTCTTCGATCCCGGCGCAGCTCTGGCCGGGCACGATCCCGCATTCGCGCAGGGGGTTGTGGCTGGAGCTCGAGGGATTGCCCCAGAAGGTCACCCGCAGGCCGATCACCGGGTTGGTGCCGCGGGCGAAGATTTCCCGCGAGCGGCCCGAGAGCCCGTAGTCGCCGTCGCTGCGCACCGAGCCGTCGATGTGGACGAAGATGTTGAGGCCTTCGGCAGCGTCGAAGCCGAAGGTCGAAGGGGTGCCGGGGGTCGGCACCATGTTGAAGAGAGGTGAGGCGCTGAGGCCGACTAGACCGGATTTGGCGACGATGATCGTCCCCACCGAGCCGATCTGGGAGTCCTGCGGGCACTGGTGCTGGTTTAGCTGAAGCTCGGTGCATCGCGCCCCGGTCGAGTTGGGGTTGAGGATCATCCCGGGAGGAAGGTCGGTATAGATGTCTCGCACCTCCTCGGAGCCGCTCGGGTATTCGGGGTTGGCGAGTTCTGAGGGAAAGCCCAAGACGATGGAGAACTGGTCGGGGTGCGATCCGGCTTGGGTAGTGGCGGTGCCGTCGGCGCCTGAGAGCGGTGCCGAGAAGCCGGTTTCCCCCGCGAGGAAGCCGAAGGGCGCGACCGTGGAGCTGATCGTCACCGGGACGGCGCTCTGCCGTAGGTTGGCGCCGCCGCCTTCGACCGTGACTTTGGTCAGAAGGGTGCCGCTCGCCGCCAGGTCGGCTTTGAAGTCGACCTGGGCGAAAATCACGCCGCCGGAGGGAATGCTGTTGGGGTTGGTGCAGGTGAAGGTCTGGGCGCTGATCGAGCAAGTCCCGCCGCTGACGGTGCTTCCCTGTTTGCTGGCGGCTTTGGTCGGGGTCAGCCCTTCGGGCAGGGTGCCGGTGACGCTCATCGCACCGGTGGTGGCCGCACCGCCGACGTTGATCGCGCGGATCAACAGCGTGCCGGTTCCCCCGCCGGGGACGTTGGTCGGCATCGAGATGCCGAGCAGGCCCCAGGCGGGCAGGCCGATCGCGGTCTTCGTCGTCGCTTTGGCCAGCGCAGCCCCGCCGCCTTCGACGCTTGCTTCGCCGGTCACGCTCTTGCCCACGGTGGCGGTGGCGACTTCGACCGG
>CAVQIM010000003.1:0-555279 GCA_963712595.1 uncultured Solirubrobacterales bacterium | reverse complement strand
GAGCCGCCGGAGATGCCCTCTCCAAAGCCACCGCCTTCTCCGTTGGCCCAGAAGATGTGTTCGTCACTGACCGCGATCCCCTCTGGTTCAGACGCGCCGGTGATGAATTCGGGTTCGACCTGCGTCGCTTCGGTCCCGTTCAGCTTGGCGCGGCCGATCGTGCCGGCGCCTTCGACCGGTTGGTCGCCGACGCCGTAGTCACCCAGCGGGCCGGTGTTGGTCCAGTAGACGTATTCGTCGTCGACGGCGACGTAGCGGGGACTGCTGGGAGCGGAGGTAGTGACTTCGGGTTTGCTTTTCGGGTGGGTTTCAAAGTGAGTTTCGCCCGGGACGATGAATTCGTCGTTGATTTCACTCGGCGCGTTGGAGCCATCCAGCTTGGCGCGGCCGATCGTGCCCTTGGACGGATCGGCCCAGTAGATGTATTCGCCATCGGGTGAAGTGGCAAGACCAACCGCGTGCTTGAAGAGCAAGTCGGGTTTCACCTCTTCGGGTTCGGTGGCGCCGGGTTTGGCAGTGCCGATCTGCGCTGGCGGCTGTTCGGTGCCGGTGTTGGCGTCGTTGGTCAGCATCTCCGAGCTCATCAAGTAGGCCTGGGAGCCATCGGCGGTTGCGCCGAGGAAGGCGGCGGGATGGGGCCCGGCCGAGTCGGCGCCTTTCTCACCGGTGCCGTTGTCCTTCTGCGAAGCCGAGACGTGGATCGTGCAGGCGAGCTCGGGTTCGGTGCATTCTTCTTTGCCTTCGTTGATCACCACTTCGCTTTGCGGCTCGGTCGGGTTGAGGCGCAAATACAGCTGCCCGGTTCCGGACTCGGTGAAGTAGACGCTCGAGCCATCGGGGGCGATCGCGTGCTCGTCGCGGGTGTAGTAGGCGGCGCGGGCGCCGCCGAAGGTGGTCTGCCCCGTCACCCAGCTATAGGGACCGGCGAAGGCACCGCCGCGCGGCGCTTTGCCGTCGTTGAGTGCCCCGGCGACGCGCAGGACGCCGCTCTCGCGATCCCAGACGTAGAGGTTGGGCTTCCCCGCTGCCGCGCCGGCGCGCAGCGCGGGCTTGCCAGGCGGGACTTCGAAGAAGGCGACCGAGCCGTCATCGCTCGAGCCGGGGAAGAAGGTTACTTCGCCCAGGTTGGGGACGTAGGGGGTGAGCTGGTTGACCGTGCCCGGCGAGGTGGTCCAGCGATCGAAGAGGGCGGTTGCGTTGGGTGCACCGATCTTCGTCGCCCAAGCGAAGACGTGGGAGAAGTCTGGGTTCCAGCCCATCACGAGGCCTTGCCTGCCGGCGCTTTGCGGGGGCAGCAGGCCTTGGGTCGACCATCCCGATGGGCCGCGGCTCCCCAAGAAGAGCGGGGTGAAGGTCTGCGAGCCTTCGGCACCGGGGATCGGAGCTGGCGCCTCGAAGCTCACCCGCTCGCCGTCGACCGATGCCCTGGCCTGCTTGATCGAGCCGATGACGTCGCCGCCGTTCTTGTCGACCGGGGAGGCCTGCTCATAGACGCGGCAGTCAGGAAGAGAGGCGGAGGGCTTGCCCTGGCGGTAGACGTCGTTGGCGGGACAGGAGCCGAAGACGTCGGGCGGCAGATAGGTGGTGAAGGCGATGGCTTTGCCTTCGCTGGTACCGGCCACGTTGCTCGCCACCACGCGGAAGCGGTAGGCGGTGTGCGGGGTGAGGCCGGTGATCTCCGCGCTCACTTCGACCCCGTCGTCCCCGTCGCCGATCGATTCGGGCGAGGCAGGCCTCTTGATCGGTTCTTCGGGCCCCGAGAAGCTTTCCCCGTTTGCCTGGTAGGCGGCCTCGCTGAGGAATTCGAACTGATAGCTCGTCTCCTCCCCGTTGGGGTTGATCGTCGCCTTCAGCAGGGCCGAGGTGTCGCGGGGGCGGACGCTTTGACTTTCGATCGCCGGTTTGGTGGAGAAGTTCGCCGTCACCGAGCGCGCGGCGGAGATCGTCACTTTGCATTCGTTTGCGACGACGGTGTCGCAGCCTTTCCAGCTGTTGAACAGCGAGCCCGGCTGCGGGGTCGCGGTGAGCGTCACTTCGGTTCCTTCTTGGAAGTCCACGGCGCAGGTGGGACCGCAGTTGACCCCGGCCGGGGCGCTGGTCACCGTGCCCTCGCCGGCCCCGGTGTTGAGGACTTTGAGCGTGAAGAACTGGGCGTAGCTCAACGGCCCGAACGCCAACACGTTCGAGGGGTTGATCCCGGCGCTGAAGAAGACGTCTCCCGCGTTCTCGCCGCCTGAGTTGTCGACCGCAACCGCGCTTGGGTCGGGGTCCGAGAGCCCTGACGGAGTCGGGATTTCAGAGACCAGCTCCCCGCCGGAGTCGAACTCGTCGATGACCTTGTGGGTTGAGCCGATGTCGGCGAGGTAGAAGTGCCCGTTTGACTGATCCAGGGCGATGCTGCGATAGCCGGTTTCAAAGCTCCCGGCTTTGGTGGCAGAGCCATCTACTTCGGCCAGGATGGCAGTGCCGTCGGGGTTTAGGACATAGGCCTTTTTTTCAGACCTGTCATAGGTAAAGATCTTGCCGTCAGAGCCGCGCACGGCGACGCTCGAGAACCAGTGAAAGCCCCCTGGCAGCCCTTCGCCGATCGAGGTCGAGATCGCTGTCCCGTCGGGTTCGAAGGAGGAGATGTGTTCCTGGAAGGGGACGTAGACGTTGTCGGTGGCCGGGTCCACGGCGACGCCGTAGGATTCTTCGGCGACGATCACCCGGTCAAGTGCGTAGGTGGTGGAGTCCGTGGGCGGGAAGGACGAAGGTGCGTACTTGACGACGTCAAGGCCGCGGGAGTTGACGTAGACGTTGCCCTGGGAGTCCACCGCCAAGGCGAAGGGGCCGTCTTCGTTTGAGGTTTCAAAGCTCGTGACCGGGGTGCCCGAGGGGGAGTAGATCTTGACTTCGCCCGCTGCGTAGTCGGCGACGTAGCGGTTGCCGGCGGAATCGATAGCGAGGCCGCGGACCCTTTCGAAGCCGGTCAGGTTCAAGGCCGGGAGTTCGGCGTGGGTGGGTTGCGTCAACGGCCCGAACGCCAACACGCTCGAGGGGTTGATCCCGGCGCTGAAGAAGACGTCTCCCGCGTTCTCGCCGCCTGAGTTGTCGACCGCAACCGCGCTTGGGTCGGGGTCCGAGAGCCCTGACGGAGTCGGGATTTCAGAGACCAGCTCCCCGCCGGAGTCGAACTCGTCGATGACCTTGTGGGTTGAGCCGATGTCGGCGAGGTAGAAGTGCCCGTTTGACTGATCCAGTGCGATGCTGCGATAGCCGGTTTCAAAGCTCCCGGCTTTGGTGGCAGAGCCGTCGACTTCGGCCAGGGCGGTGGTGCCGTCGGGGTTTAGGACATAGGCCTTTTTTTCAGACCTGTCATAGGTAAAGATCTTGCCGTCAGAGCCGCGCACGGCGACGCTCGAGAACCAGTGAAAGCCCCCTGGCAGCCCTTCGCCGATCGAGGTCGAGATCGCTGTCCCGTCGGGTTCGAAGGAGGAGATGTGTTCCTGGAAGGGGACGTAGACGTTGTCGGTGGCCGGGTCCACGGCGACGCCGTAGGATTCTTCGGCGACGATCACCCGGTCAAGTGCGTAGGTGGTGGAGTCCGTGGGCGGGAAGGACGAAGGTGCGTACTTGACGACGTCAAGGCCGCGGGAGTTGACGTAGACGTTGCCCTGGGAGTCCACCGCCAAGGCGAAGGGGCCGTCTTCGTTTGAGGTTTCAAAGCTCGTGATCGGGGTGCCCGAGGGGGAGTAGATCTTGACTTCGCCCGCTGCGTAGTCGGCGACGTAGCGGTTGCCGGCGGAATCGATAGCCAGGCCGCGGACCCTTTCGAAGCCGGTCAGGTTTAGGGCCGGGAGTTCGGCGTGGGTGGGGAGCGCCGCGCCGGCGGGGGCGGCTAGCAACCCGAGGGCGCAGGCGATCGAGAAGAGCGCGACCCAGAGCTTGCGCGCGGGCGCACTACTCCCGTCGGTACGGCTAGAGCCATCGCGGGCGGCAGCTGCTCCACGGAAGATGCGGCCGAGGCCCTTGGCCTGGCGCATGCTCGATCCCGCGGGCGATGCCTTCGCGTGGCTTCTCACGTAGCTCTCTCCTTGTCCCTGAGCCCCTCTGCCGGCCGCTTCCCTTGGCGGCCCCCGTGGGCTCTGTTTCCCTGTTACAGCGTGTTCCCTGATGCACTTGACGAGTGAAGACAGTTCCCAGAAGGTGCTGTCTGTACCGGCAAGTGGCGCTAGTGAAGCACCCGCTCAGAGGGTTGTCAAGGAGAAGTTCCCAAAAGAAAAAGAGCGTTCCCAGAGCCGTTCCCTGGGAGGATGCAGGGGTACCGAACTACTCGGCGGGAGCTAGGCGATCGCCTCTCGAGCCAGCCGGGTCGCCTCCTCGGCACCAAGGTACGGGGAGAGGATGAACTCGGCGAAGTCGGGGAGGAGGTCGCCGAGCTGCTCCGCCTCGCCGGCGGCGACCTTGCGGCTGGCGAGCATGGCGAGGGCGCCGATCGTCGACTCCTCGGTGGTGTCGGGCAAGTCGCGGCCGCGCTCGCGCTCCTCGCGCCCCAGCCGCAGGAGCGGCACCGCTTCGTGCACCGCTTCGTGGAAACGGGCTGAGACGGCCGACCCGGCGCTCTGGGACTCGACCAGGCATAGGCGCGCGAGATCTGGGTCCGATGCCAGGAAGGCGAGCACCGCGCGCGCAGCAGCGACCGCGCGCTCGGGCCAGGAGCGCAGCGGCGCGACCGCCTCTGCGGCCAGCTCGCGGATGTGGTCGACGACGACCTCGAAGGCGGCGAGAAAGCACTGCTCCTTGTCCTCGAAGTTGGCGTAGAAGACGCGGCGGGAGACCCGCGCCTGCTTGGTGATGTGGGTGATGGTGACCGCCCGGTAGCCATGCTCGGCCACAGCTGCGGCGAGGCCGGCGATCAGCCGCTCGCGCTGGTTGTGGGCGACCTGCTCGGGGCTGTATCCGTGGCGGCCCGCGGGGAGCGGGCCAAGCGTCTCCTCCTCGGCCACGACGCTCAGGCGGTGCTGGCCTCGGCCGCGTGGCCAGCCTCGCGCGCCGCCTCTTCCTCGCCGACGTAGGGCCGCAGCAGGAACTCGAGCGCCTCGGGCAAGAGACCCCGCAGCTCGACCTCCTCGCCGGCGATCAGGCGCTGGTTGATCACCCAGAGGACGCCGCCGGCGAGGGTGTCCTCGAGCGTCGCCGGCAACTCTGCCTGGCGCGGGTTGAGCTCACGCCCCGGTCGCAGCAGCGGCACGAACCGTTTCAGCGCCGCCTCGTGCCGGGCCGCGGGCTCTGGCCCCGCGGCCGGCGCCTCGACCAGGCAGGCACGCGCGACGTTGGGATGGGCGGCGACCTGCTCCAGAAGGGCGCCGAGGCCGGCGCCGACCTTGTCGGGCCAGGGCCCTGTTTCGCGGTCGTAGGCTTCCTCGACGGCGTAGAGGGTGCGCTCGATCGCAGCGTCGAGCAGGGCGAGGAAGGCCTCGTCCTTGTCGGCGAAGTGCTTGTAGAAGGTCGCGTAACCCACCCGGGCGCGGCGCACGATCCCCTCGATCGTGGCGTTGGCGTAACCCTGCTCAGCCACCAGATCCGCGGTTGCCTCGAGAATGCGGCGGCGCTGGTCGGCCGAGGCCTCGGCCCGACTGACCGGCTCTGGGCCGGGCGGCTGCCGGGAGGCCTTTCCAGGCAATGCGCGCACGGGGTCAGGATAGCGCGCGTTCCTATTGGTACGAAGTGAGTATATGAAGTGACATCAGTTCCCAAAGATGGGCTAAGGTACCCCGAGTGGACAGTCCACCCACACTGCGAGCAGTGAGGTCATGGGACGAGGCTGTTCCCGAGCGCGCATCGGACGAGGGGACGCTGGAAGCGATGCTGCTGAGCGTCGGCGCGCACGGCTACGAGAACGCGAGCGTGCGCGAGGTCCTCGAGCGGTCCGGCCTCTCGCGCGAGCGCTTCCAGCGTCATTTCGGCGACAAGGAGGGCTGCTTCGCCCAGGCCTACGAGATGGCTGCCGAGCGGCTCGCCGCCGAAGTGCTCGAGGCGGGCCGGGGCGCCGAGACCTGGCGGGAGGGCTTTCGCGCCGCGCTCAGGTGCCTGCTGCGCACGGTCGCCGAGCAGCCTTTACTCGCCAAGGCGCTGCTGATTGAGGTCCGCGTAGCCCGCGGGCAGGCATGGGCCAAGCACCAGCAGATGGTCGAGCGGATGGTCGCCGCCGTCGACACCGCGCGACGCGAGCCGGGGGCACGGCCGGCCGCGACTTCTCTGACCGCCCAGTTCGTCGCCGGTGCGATCGAGGAATCGCTCTGCACCGAGATCGGCGCTGGCCGCGCCACCACGGTGGAGCGCCTGCTGCCCGACCTCGCCCACCTCGCGGTGCTCAACTACTTCGGCGAGGACGAGGCCTGGTTCGAGCTCGGCACCCCCGACCTGACCCCGGTCAAACCGGTCGACTGAGTCCCGGCGACTACCAGACCACCCTGGATGGATCGGAATCGCGAAGGCGCTCATCGGCGCTGACGAGCTGCGCATCGTGCTCGACCGCGGTCGCGTATATGAGTCGGTCGACGGGGTCACCGTGGAACTCGCTCGGATCGAGCGAACCGGCCCGAAGTGCGGTTGAGACCGTCGGCGCCACAGCGCGGACCTCGTGAACGTTGAGGGCGTCCCCAATCCAGGTCTCCAGCGGGCGGTCCATGGAAAGGCGACCTCGTGCGACCAGGTAGGCGATCTCCTGCACGGACGCCATGCTGATCGCAAGTTCCCGGCCAGATTCGATCGCCGTCAACGCCCCCGCGCTCAGTCGCTCCCGGGCGCCGACCAGCCAGACCAGGACATGCGTATCCAACAAAGTCATTCCTGCTCCATGTCCCACGGGCCCATCGAGAAATGGATCAGCTCGTCGTCGGAGATGTTGAACTTGACGCTTTCGCGCAGGTCATCCACTCGCAATGGCGGCTCAACTCGCGCAACAGGTCGGCCGTGCTTGGTGATCACTAGCGTTTCGCCGGTCTCTGCAACTTCGTCGAGCAGACGCAGGCAGCGAGCCTTGAACTGAGTTGCGGTGATTTCCTTAAAGACCTGGGGCATGACCATGGTCACGTTACCATGGTCACCTGCGCCAAGGAACTTGAGCATGCCCTCCTAAGGGCTGCGGCGCAAAGACTCTCTCCTCAGACCTTTCAACCCTTCTCGGCGGCGATCTTCGCGGCCTCGGCGCTGCCGATGTAAGGCGTCAGCGTGAACTCGACCAGGTCGGGCAGCAGCTCCTCGAGCTGCTCCGCTTTGCCGGCGATGATGCGGCGGGAGATCAGCGAGACCATGCCGCCGACGAGAGCCTCCTCGGTGGTCGGCGAGAGGCGGGCGAGAACCTCGGGTGGGCGACCCTCGCGGCCACCCTGGAAATAAGGGACGAAGCTCTGGATCGCCGCGTCGTAGCGCTCGACCACGACCGGGCCGGCGACCAGGGCCTCGACCATGCAGAGGCGGGCGAGGTGGGGCTCGGCGGCGAGGAAGCCGAGCATCGCGGAGATCCCGGCCCGGACCGCGTGCGGCCAGTCGTCGGCTTCCTCGAAGCCGGCCGAGACGCGCTCGCGCAGCTCCGCCATCACCGTGTCATAGGCAGCGACGAAACACTCGTCCTTGCTGCTGAAGTGCTCGTAGAAGGTGCGGCGGGAGACGGCGGCGTGGCGGGTGATGTGGGCGATCGTCGTGCCGGAGTAGCCGTTTTCGGCAATCGCCTCGGCGAGACCGGCGATCAGCCGCTCGCGCTGGTTGTGGATTACGAACTCCCGTGGGAGGCCGTGGCGGCCGGGCGGGAGGCGCGCGAGCTCGGGCGGATAGTCCTCGGCCGGAACCTCAGGTTTGCCCGTTTTGCGCGAGGAGCGTTTGGCCACATCGCGACGATATCGCGCCGGGGGATCGAAGTTGCGCGCCAGCTCGGCAAGAGCCGCGTCCATACCGAGATAGGGCATCACGGCGGCCGACATCAGCTGCGGCACCA
This sequence comes from uncultured Solirubrobacterales bacterium, assembly GCA_963712595.1. Classification (GTDB taxonomy): domain Bacteria; phylum Actinomycetota; class Thermoleophilia; order Solirubrobacterales; family 70-9; genus VRUE01. The sequence continues at coordinate 547,301 of CAVQIM010000003.1, read as the reverse complement.
GACTCGGCAACTCGTCGGCTTGACCCCGCACCACCTTGGCGTAGACCTGGCCGTAGGCGGAGCCGGCAAGCGCCTCGGCGGTGGTGTGCGGCACCGATTCGGGATCGTCCATCTCGTTGCGACCGGCGTCGATCAGCGAGGCGATCACCCGCATCGTCATGTCGCGGCGGGCACGGGCGGCGTCGCCGGCAGCGAGCACCTCGACCGCAAAGCAGGCGCGGCTGGGATCGTTGCGGAGGGCCTCGACGATCTCGCAGGCGACGGCGCGGAGGCGGTCGGGCCAAGCCCCCTCGCTGTTGTAGGCCTCGAGCATCTCCCTCATGCAGACCTCGTTGATCTCCTGCCAGGCGGAGAGGAAGCAGTCGTACTTGCCACGGAAGTAGCGGTCGAAAGCGGGGCGGTCGAGCCCTGCTCGCTCGAGAATCGACTCGACCGTGGTCTCGGCGTAGCCGCGCTCGGCTGCGATCTCGATCAGAGCCTCGACGATGCGCTCGCGCTCGGGGCTGGCGGCGCGCTCGCGGGTCTCCACATCAAGCACTAGCTCATCGGGCCCCCAGTCCCTGCCCTTGGGACCAATGCGTCGAGCTCCCTGTGCTTACTCGACCGCGCACGGCTCCTGGCTCAACCGGTGGTTGCGGTGGATGAGGCTTCGGCTGCGGTGCGCTTGGCCGCCTGGGCGCCAAGATAAGGCGTGAGCGAAAACTCGACCAGCTCTGGAAGAAGGTCCTCGATCTGTTCCGCCTGCCCCATGATGATGCGCTGGTAGAGGATCCAGAAGACCCCGCCGACGATCGTCTCCTCCAGCGTCGCGGGCAGCTCATCGCCCTTCGGCGAGACCTTGCGGCCCATGCGGAAGAGCGGCACGAATGCCTGGATCGAGCGCTCGTAGCGATCGACCGCGGCAGGACCGGCGGAGAGCGCCTCGACGATGCAGGTACGGGCGAGCGCCGGCTCGCTGGCGACGTAGTGGAGGAAGGCACCGAGACCGGCGTTGACCCGGGCAGGCCAGGTGTTGACCTTGCTGGCAGCGTCGACGACGCGGCGCAGCGCCTCTTTGACCGCGAACTCCGAAGCGGCGAGGAAGCACTCCTCCTTGGAGGAGAAGTTCTCGTAGAAGGTGTTGCGGGCTATCCCGGCGCGGCTGACGATGTCGGCCACGGTGACGGCGCGGTAGCCCTTCTCGACGGTCTCCTCGGCGAGGGCGGCGATGATGCGAGCGCGCTGGTGCTGGGTGATGAAGTCGCGCGGAAGTGGGTGCCTTCCCGGCGGCATTCTTGTCGCCTGAGGGGCACGATCGGGCATGGACGCCAGGGTACCTCTACGAGAATCCGATTCCAAGCTGGACGGATCGCTGAGATACCGCTACAGTACCGGAGTCCAGACAACCCGTTCCCTTGATCGCAAATGAGGAAGGATCGAATGGGAAAGCAGGCCGCATCCAAAGTCCAGGCAGGGGCTGCGGGGACCGGCGCTACGGGGAGGGTGTTCCCCCCCGTTCCCGCACTGAGGCTGGTGAGCTCGCCAAAGCGTCAACGGATCCTCGAGGGCATGCTCGACGTGGTCGGAGAGTCCGGCTACGAGAGCGCATCCGTGCGTGCAGTGCTGGCCCATACCGGTCTCTACCGGCAGGCTTTCTACGACAATTTCAGCGACAAAGAGGCCTGTTACGTGGAGGCCTTCGACCTCGGCGTGGCAAAGCTCGAAGCGCTTACGCGGACCGCGGCAGACGGTGAGGACACCTGGCAAGGCAAGCTCCGAGCCGGCCTCGATGCCCTGCTAGACAGCTTCGAATCAGAGCCCGGGTTGGGTCGCGCCCTGGTCGTCGAAGTCCATAGCGCCGGTCCCGAAGCGCTGAAAAGACGGGCCAAAGCGATGAAACGGGTGGAGGATTTCATCGATTCGGCGCGCCAGCAGTCCGGAGCGATCGAGTCACCGCCGCCGATCGCCGCCGAGGGGATCGTCGCCGGCATGCACGCAGTGCTCCACGCGCGGCTCGCATCCGGTACCGGAGAGGGCTTCAGGGTGCTGCTTCCGGAGTTCATGTACTTCGCGGTGCTGCCCTATTTCGGGCCGGATGTCGCCGCCGCCGAGATGCGCGCGGCGCGCGTCTGAGCGCCGCGATCCCAGCGTTGGACAGGTGTGGATTCCTGCCCTACGCTGAATGAGTGGGTTCGCCATCGACATCGAATCCAGAGCATCCCCAGAGTGGGCGTCACGGGCTGCCGCGGGCCTACGCGGTTCGCTCGCAGCGGGAGCGGCTGCTGGAGGCGATGGTGAGGGTGGCGGCGGCGAAAGGCTATGAGGCGACTACGGTCGACGACGTGATCGAGGTCGCCGGGGTCTCACGCGCCCGCTTCTACGAGATGTTCGACGACAAGGCGGCCTGTTTCCTCGAGGCCTATGACGCCGTCATCGACGTCCTCGTCGCGCACGTCACCAGCGCCTTCGAAGCTGCCGCGGACGAGCTTTGGCCGGAGCGGATCGCCGCCGGCCTGCGCGCCATGGTCGAGCTCTTGGCCGCGGAGTCCGACATCGCGCGGATGGCGATGGTCGAGGTGACGGCGGCCGGAGACGACGCACGCGCTCGCTACCGCGCCGCGCTCGCCCGCTTCACTCCCTTCCTCGAGGAAGGGCGCGAGTACTCGAGCCGGGTCGAGGAGCTTCCTCCCGACACGGCCCGCTTCGCGATCGGCGGTGCCACCTCGATGATCTTCGACGAGATCCGCGCCGGCCGCGGCCCCGAGCTGGTCCGCATCCTCCCCGACCTTGTCTTCGCTGTGCTGATGCCTTATCTGGGGCCCGAGGACGCGGAGGACGAGATGCGGCGGGTTACGCATCAGGGGTAGGTGGGGACGGGGAGTCTGGGGGGCAGGGACTCCACTTAACTTTTTCGAGGTGCCGGGATAGCTGGCGCCCGAAGGTGCGGCCGCGAAAAAGTACGAGACGTTTCGCCCCTACCCCCCAGACTCCCCGTCAGACTCCGGTGCCGTGGCGGCCCTCGCCGCTGGCGAAGCGGGCTGCTCCTCTTACGGCGACGTCGAGCACCTCTCGACCTAGCTTGTGCTCGAGCGCGATGCCGTCGGAGAGTGGCAGGCCGAAGCCCTCGATTGCGGCGCGGCGGTCGGCGAGCATCGTCTCTTGGGGGAAGCTGGCGATTCGCTCGGCGAGCTCCAGGGCTCGGTCGAGGTGGCGGCCGGGCTCGACCACCTCGTTGACGAGGCCGATTCGGTGTGCCTCCTCGGCCTCGACCGGGCGGCCGGTGAGGATCAGCTCGAGGGCGCGGCCCATGCCGATGACTCGGGGGAGGCGCTGGGTGCCGCCGTCGACCAGGGGGACTCCCCAGCGGCGCTCGAAGAGACCGAAGGTCGATTGCGGGGTGGCGACACGCATGTCGCACCAGAGGGCCAGCTCCACCCCGCCCGCCAGGCACCAGCCGTCGACCGCGGCGATCGCCGGCTTTGAGGGAGTAAGCCGGGTCGGCCCCATCGGGCCGTCGGGATGGTCTACGTCGAGGTCGAGGGCCTTGAGGTCGGCGCCGGCGCAGAAGGCGACGCCCCCGGCACCGGTGAGGACGAGGACGCGCGCATCCGCATCTTCCTCGAAATCCCGCAAGCCCTGGCGGAACTGATCCGCTGCCGCCGCGTCGATAGCGTTGCGGCGCTCGGGTCGGTCGATCGTCAGAACCGCGGCGGCACCGACTCGCTCGTAGCGCAGCTCGCCACTCATCCGCTCCAACAATAGGCGGGAGCGGGCGGGCTAGTCGCGGCGGACGTCCGGGTCTCGCGGCAACGCCCTGCTCCCGGGTGGCGCCCCGGCACGCGCGGGCATCGAGGGCAGGCGCTCGACGACCGGTACCGGACGCTAGGCGCCTCGTCGGACGACACAGCTCGCCACAACGAAAACGCGACCGGGGATGGCGCTCGGTTGCCTGCCCGCGCGTAGCCTTCGCGCATGAAGCTCGTCGCGCCACCTTCGAGACGGTGTTCCGCTTGGCTTCCGCGGAGCCTGTCTTTCCCAGTCGCAAAACGAAACTAGCGCGCGGCTCCCTGGGGCGCTAGGGGGGCGACGAAAACGTTCCCGCAAAATCCGGGAAATGGCATGTCCGGGCAGGCATATACGGTCGGCTCGGGATGAGCGAGGGGATCGAGGCGTCGCGACGGCGGGCACGGCGCAACGTCGTGCTCACGGCCGCGATCGCCGGTCTCGGCGGCCTGCTGTTTGGCTACGACACGGGTGTGATCGCCGGGGCGCCGCTCTTCATCAAGGGGGACTTCGACCTCGGCAGCTTCGCCCAGGGCCTGGTCGTCGCCGCGGTGCCAATCGGCGCCGTGGCGGGAGCGGCGATCGCCGGCCCGGCCGCCGACAACTACGGGCGGCGCTTGCCCGAGACCAAGGGCAAGCGACTGGAGGACATCCAGGCGATCTTCCAAGAGCGGGTGGATCGCCGGAGAGCACGCGCGTAGGGCGGGGGCGGCTACGCTCCCCTCGTGCGAATCGACGAGATCATCGCCCGTCAGGGGCCGACCTTCTCGGTCGAGTTCTTCCCGCCGAAGACGGAGGAGGGAAGCGAGGCCCTGTTTGCAACGGCACGGTCGCTGCGCGAGCTCGAGCCAGACTTCGTCTCGGTCACCTACGGCGCGGGGGGCTCGACCCGCGAGGGCACGGTTGAGATCACCCGGGCGCTGAAGGACGACCTCGGCTACGAGACGATGGCCCACCTCAGCTGCGTCGGCGAGACCAAGGACGGCCTCGCCGCCACCCTGGAGCGGGTCGCGGAGGCCGGGATCGAGAATGTCTTCGCGCTGCGCGGAGACCCGCCCCGCGGGCAGGAGGACTTCGTCCAGCCCGAGGGCGGGCTGGGAAGCGCCGCCGAGCTCACCGCCTTCATCGCCGCCGGCTGGGACTTCACCGTCGGCGGGGCGTGCTTCCCCGAGGTCCACCCCGAGGCGCCCGACCTCGAGACCGACCTCGCCTACCTGAAGACAAAGGTCGAGGCCGGCGCCACCTTCCTGATCACCCAGCTCTTCTTCGACAACCAGGTCTACTTCGACTTCGTCGCGGCGGCCCGTGCGGCCGGGATCGACGTGCCGATCCTCGCCGGGGTTATCCCGGTGGCGAGCTTTGCGCAGACCAAGAGGATCTGCTCGCTCTGCGACGCCTCGATCCCGCCGCGGCTGGAAGCGGCGTTCGCCGCCGCTGGGGGCGACGAGCAGGCGGAGTTCGAGCTGGGGGTGGCTTACGCGGCGCAGCAGTGCGCGGAGCTGCTCGTCGCCGGCGCCCCCGGAATCCACTTCTATGCGCTCAATCGCGCTCCGGCAACGAGGGCGGTGCTGGGGGCGCTGCAGGCGGCGCGGCCCTGGGAGCGCCGCCGTGGCGATGCCAGCGAGCTGACCAAGTCCCTCTGAGTAAACTGGTCGGCCTCGATGGCGAATCGCAGGGAGGAAGAGAGGGAGCGGCTGCGGCAGGCTCGGGAGGAACGTGAGCGCAAAGCGCACGGCTCCGAGCGGCGGCGGCTGATGATCGGCTACGGGATCGCCGGCCTATTCGGCTTGGCGGTGGTGATCGGCATCGTCGCCGTGATCGCCGCCTCGGGCGGCGGGGGAAGCGGTGAGGCCCACATCGCCCAGGGAAGCGGGTCCACCAATGGTGTCCAGCCCGACGAACGGACCGGGACCGATCCGCCACCACCGAAGGTGACGGACCTGCAGAAAGCGGCGAAGAAGGCCGACTGCGATCTCCGGCTCCGCCTCAAGGACGAGGGCAACAGCCACATCCCGCCGACGGCGAAAACGCCGGAATACAAAACCAACCCTCCGACCTCGGGCAACCACGTCGAACCGCCCTACCAGCAGGCCGACGGTGCCTACCGCGAAACGCCGCAGGAAATCGACATCGTCCACTCGCTCGAGCACGGTCGGATGGAGATCCAGTACAGCCCCGACCTGCCCGAGAGCGCCCAGCTCGAACTGGTCGGTCTCTACGACACGATGTTCGGCGCGACGCTGCTCTTCCCCAACGAGAACATGCCCTATGAAGTCGCCGCCACCACCTGGACCAACCTGCTCGGTTGCAACGAATACAAGGGCGCGATCACGCTCGATGCGATTCGCGACTTCGGCAAGGCGACCTGGGGCAAGTACGGCGGTGAGCCGGCGAGCGGCTTCCCCTTCACCGGGCCGACACCGGCGGAACCGACGATCAACTAGCGCGGTAAGCGGGGAAGAAGCCCTCGCTGCTGCGGTTGGCCGAAAGGCGGGCGTATGCCTCCGCGTCGCAGACGATCTCCGAGGTGTGCCAGACCTGCTCGCGGTTGGCAAAGCCGCGCTTGAATTCCTCCAGAGCGTCGCCGCGGACGATGCCACCGCCGAGGTTGAGCGGCAGGCCGCGATCCGAGGAGAGCTCGACGAGGGCGGCAACGACGCTCTTCATCGGCGAGTCGCGGAGGTGGGAATCGGCGCTGCCGCTGAGGTAGTAGTGGAGGTAGCCGTCGCTGCGCGCGACGATCGAGGCGGCGGCCGCCTCGCCGCCGGGCGCTTGGGCGACCGCAAGCCAGGTCATTGGCGATTCGAGGATGCGGTCGAAATATTCGGCGCCGAAGTAATAGCGCTCGGCGGCGCCGGTGCGGCGCATCGTCTGCTCATAGGCCGCGAGGAAGCCGGCGCGGTCATCCGGAGTCGTCTCCGGCCCGGGAACCAGGCGCAGCTCGTAGCCGCGGCGCCGGTTCTTGTTGATCTGGTTGCGATCGCTGGCGCGACTCTTCGCCGGCAGGTGCGGATCGACGATCTGGACGACGTTGCGCTCGCTCGAGCCCCGCAGCGGGGGGTCGCCGAGAGCGTGGCGGAGGAAGGCGGTGACGAGGCCGGTGGCGGAGAAGTCGATCGAAGCGGGGTCGACGGAGACGCCGCGGTGCGCGGCGAGGCCCGGGTACCCGTATGGCGAGATCGCGTCGAGCTGAGTGCCGGCGGGGTGGATCTCGCGGACTGCGATCGGGGCTAGGAGCTCGGCCTCGCCAGTGTCTATGCGGAGGGTGTGGGTCACGCCTTCGGCGTCGAGGAAGGGACGGGAGCGGAAGAACTCCTCGCCGCTGGCGGCCTCACCGCGGTCGGGAATCAACTCCGCTCGCGGAGTCGGGCCGTTCACGCGAGCAGGTCCGCGGCGGCGGCACGAAACTCATCCGGGAGGACGCCCCAGACCTCGCAGTCGTCGGCAGCCTCGCCCTCCCTGCGCAGGTGAGCGCGCATCGTTCCCTCGTGCTTCCAGCCGAGCCCGGCCACGGTCTTCTTGGCGACCTCGTTGCGTGACGGGATGCGGCCGTAGACGCGGTGGGCGCCGAACTCGTCGAAGGCCTTGGCCAGCGTCAGCGCCTCCGCCTTGCGTCCGACCCCCATGCCGCGGACGTCGTCGCCGATCAGCGCCCCCAGCTCTGGCGCAGTCTGGCGGAAGAGCCCGTAGAGGGCCGTGAAGCCAACGGGCTCCTCGTACCCCTCGACCACGATCGCGTACTTGCGGTCCTCTCCAGAGTCGTCCATCGCCCGCCCCACCCACGCCTCCGCTTCCTCCGCCGAGAAGCCAGCGCGCTGCTCCATCAGCGTCGCGGTCGCCTCCGGGTTGTTGAACCAGCGGTGAACGGCCGGGGCATCGCCGGGCTCGAACGGGCGCAAGCTGATCCGGGGCCGGGCGGTCACCCCGAAAACCCTACGTCGTCAGCGCTCACTCGGGCATCCGTCAGTCGGGGGCGAGGCCGTGGCCGGTGACGAGGAGCCAGGCGGTGCGCAGGAGGATGCGCAGATCGAGACGGGCGCTGCGGTGGTCGACGTACCAGAGGTCGAGCTCGATCCGCTCCTCCCAGGGGATGCCAGCCCGGCCCCTCACCTGGGCCCAGCCGGTGATCCCGGGGCGGACCTCGTGGCGGCGGTGCTGGCGCGTCGTGTAGCCCTCGACCTGCGCCGGGATCGTCGGGCGGGGCCCGACGATCGCCATCTCGCCGCGCAGGACGTTGACGAGGTTGGGAATCTCGTCGAGCGAGGTGCGGCGCAGGACGCGGCCGGCGCGGGTGACGCGCGGGTCGTCGCGGGTGACGACCGTGCCTACCCCGACCGGGTCGGAGCCGGCGACCATCGTCCGCAGCTTCAGCATCTCGAACTCCTCGCCATGCAGACCGACCCGGCGCTGGCGATAGAGCACCGCGACGCGGCTGCCGAGCCCGATCGCGATCGCGGCGATCAGGAGCACGGGCGAGAGGACGACCAGGGCCAGCAAGGCGATGGCTATGTCGAGGGCTCGGGGCATTTCCAGCTATCGATGACGCATCGTGACCAAGCAGATCAAGGAGGCAGGGAGCGTGGCGTGCTCCTGCACGCGAGCGACCGAGGACGCCGATATGAGCCGGTCACGATGCGTCATCGAGTTCCCGGAGCCTTCTCCCAGGCGGCCGGGGGGCCCTGGCGGAAACGGTCCCAGAGGCCGGCGGCGATCGAGAGCGTCGTCATCGCGTAGTAGCGGGCGATGCGGAAGGGGCCGAAGCGAAGCTGGCCGCCGAGGATCGCGGCGGCGATCGCCGCCAGCTGGATGCCGTAGGTCGCAACGTAGACCCACCCCTGGGCGAGCAGGGCGAGGTTGGTGACGAAGGCGAGCAGGTGCAGGAACGGGGTGAGGTAACGCAGCAGGCGGTGCGAGACCAGCTCGAAGGCGTAGAGGGGCGTGTAGCCGCGGGGCGAGAGCATTCGCTCGCCGACGACGATGTCCCAGAGGCCGGCCATCATCCGTCGTTTGCGGGCGAACTCGCCCTCCATCGTCGGCACCATCTTCTCCTCGGCTTGGGCCTCCGGCACGTAGAGGGAGCGCAAACCGCGCTTGGCCAGCTCGAAGGGAAAGGAGAGGTCGTGGCTGCCCGAGGGCTTGAGAGGGAGGTATGCGTCTCGACGCACCGCATAGATCGCGCCGTTGCCCGCGGTGACCCCGGCGAGGCCCGACTCCATTTTCCGCACCGCCATCTCGTAGCGCCAGTAGGCGCCCTCGAGGTTGCCGCCGCCCGCGTCGAGGAAGCGGACCTGGCCGCAGACGTAGCCGACGCTCGCATCGGCGAAGGGCGCGACGAGGTTGCGCAGGGCATCTGGCGCCCAGATGCTGTTGGCATCGGAGAAGGCGAGGACCTCGCCGGTGGCCTGCTCGGCGGCGGCATTTTGGGCAACGACCTTGCCACCGCGCGGCAGTTCGAGCACGACGTCGGCGCCGGCGGCGCGGGCGCGCTCGGCGGTGGCGTCGCCGGAGCCATCAGAGGCGACGATCAGCTGGAGCCGCTCGCGCGGGTAGTCGAGGGCGAGCGCGTTCGCCACCTTGGCCTCGATCACATCCTCCTCGTCGTAGGCGGCGACGGTCAGGGACACGGTTGGCGTTTGCCCTGCTTGCGGTTGGCGGGCGTCTCCAGGCGAACGACGGCGCAATCGAGCCAAGAGCCAGAGGGCGAGCGGGTAGCCCAGGTGGGCGTAGACGATCAAGCCCGCGCTGAGCCAGAAGACCACCGCCAGCGCGATCATCGGCGCGACTCCAGCAGCTCCTCGTAGAGGCCGAGCGTCTTGGCCGCGACGGCGTCCCACGAGTAAGCGCCGCGAGCCGCCTCGCCCGCCGCCGTCCCCAGCCGCTCACGGGCGGCCTCGTCGGCGACCAGCTCGGACAGCTCCGAGGCGAGGGCAATCGGCTCTCCAGGAGGCACGAGGCGCGCGGCCCCGCTCGCAGCGACCTCGGGAAAGCCGCCGACCGCGCTGAGGACCAGCGGCTTGGCGAAGGCGAGGGCGGCATAGAGGACGCCCGAGTGCTCGGCGTCGCGATAAGGGAGGACGACGAGGTCGGCGCGGCGGAAGATAGGCGGAATCTCGGCATCCTCGACGAAGCGGGTGACGAAGCGGACGCGGCCGGGCGCTTCTGCGGCGAGGCGGCGAAGCGGCTCGACCTCCATGCGCGGGTTGCCGACGACCCACAGCTCGGCGCCCTTCACCCGATGAAACGCCCGCAGCAGCGTGTCGATGCCCTTGTAGGGGCGCAGCAGGCCGAAGAACAGGATCACGGGTCCCTCCGCCCCCTCCAGCTCGGCCGGCAGCGGTTTCTCCTCGGACAGGCGAGTGAGGTAGTCGAGGGCGCCGTGAGGGATGACCCGAACCCGAGCGGGGTCGATGCCGAGCTCGTCGCGCAGTCGGGCAGCGCCGTGCTCGGAGTGGGCGACGACGGCGTCCATACGGCCGAAGACCCGACGGGCGGCCGCCAGCTGCCTGCGGCTGGGGTGAGGCGGCAGGACGTAGTGGGCTGTGATCAGCCGCGGCCGCCGCGGCGGCAACAGGTGCGCGTCGAGAGCCGGTACCGACAGCCACTGGTAGTGGACGACGTCGGCGTCGAGGGTGCCGCGCAAGCGCATCATGTCGGCGAGGTGCTCGGCCCCCTTGAAGGCGCGCCGTCCGGGCGCGCTCAGCCCGCGCGCCGCCGAGCGCCTGTAGAAGCACTCGCGCACCTTGTACCCCTGTGGCTCCGGCACTGGCCCGTGGAGGAAACGGCTGGTCAGCAGCTCGACCTCGGCGCCCTCGCGCGCGAGCGCCGCGGCGAGGGCGCGATCGTAGGGCGGCGTGAACGCCGAGGGGTCGACGAGCTGAACCCGCATCGCGGCCGATTATCGTGACCGCGGTGGCGCCCACGCTTTCCTACTGCGTCGTGAACACGAACGGCCGTGAGCACCTGCTCGCCTGCCTCGACGCGATCGAGCGCACTCACCCGGCCGGCGTCGAGCGTGAGACCCTCGTCCTCGACAACGCCTCCGAGGACGGCTCGGCGGAGGCGGTGCGGGCTCGGGGCGGAGAGATCCGCCTGATCGCACTCGAGCGGCGCGCCGGCAAGGCCGAGAACGACTCGACCCTGATGCGCGAGGCAAGCGGTCGCTACTGCCTGCTGCTCAACGAGGACGCGGAGCTGCTTCCGGGTGCGCCGGCGGCCCTGGTGGCGGCGCTCGAGGCCGACGCCCAAGCCGCCGCCGCGACGCCCCAGCTGCTCGACGGTGACGGGCGCCCAACCGCCTGCGCCTGGCGCTTTCCCGGCGTCGGCACCGCTCTCGCCGGCGCCCTCTTCCTGCATCGCCTGCTCACCGTGCAGAGCAAGGGAAGCGAGGAGAGACGCGTCGACTGGGCGCAATCGAGCGCCCTGCTGGTGCGGCGCGAGGCGGCGCTCGAGGTCGGCTACATGGACCCAGACTTCTTCGTCTACTACGACGAGTGCGACTTCGCCAAGCGCCTGGCGGAGGCTGGCTGGCACTGCCTCTTCGTCCCTTCGGCCGAGGCGATCCACCACGACCAGCTCTCCACCGACCTCTCCGCCGGCCTGCCCCGCATCGTCGAGTTCCACCGCAACCGCGACCTCTACATGCGCAAGCACCACGGCCGCGGCGCCGCTCTCACGGTGCGCCTGCTCACCGCCTGGTCCTACGCGCTGAGGGCCATCTCCGCACTCGTCCTCCCCAATCACCCCGCGAAGGTCTACTGGGCCCACGCCCGCCAGGCGCTGCTCCCGAGCCGCGGGATGGGACTCGCGGACGCAGCGAGGCGCTGACTTCGCACTTTGTCTCGGTATGCGAGACAAAGTGCGAAGTCAGCGGGGTGAACGGGCTAGGGACGGGAGTCCTCGTCCCATAGCTCGGCCTCGTAGGTCTCGGGGACGGTGCCGTCGACGGCGGCGGGGGCAGTGCGCAGTGCCCGCATCTGGCCGATCAGCTCGGCTGGATGGCGCAGGCGGGCAAGCCAGCGACGCTCGCCGCTGGTGAAGAACCCGGTCGCCAGTAGCGCCAGCGGGTACGCGAGCCAGAGCATCGTCCGCGACGCCAGGCCGACGAATCCATCGGTGGGCAGCGCCAGCTCACCGAGGCCCACGAGCGCAGCGGAGACGAGGACGATCCGTGCCAGCCGCCGCCATTCATACGGCACCGGGAAGAGGCGCTGGGTGAAGCCGTACATCAGCGCCAGCACGACGAGGTAGGAGGCGACTAGGGAGAGGCCGGCGCCGACGATCCCCAACGATGGCACCAGGACGAGGTTGAGGGCGACGTTAGCGGCGAGGGCGGCACCCGTGGCGGGGAAGTTGAACTCGGTGCGCCCGGTCCTGCCGAGGATTACGACGAGGACCATGTAGAGCGCGTAGAGGGTGACCCCGGTGGCGATCAGGCCGATCGCCTCGTAGGAACCGAAGAACTCCGGCGCAGCAAGGGCTCGGACGATCCAGCGCGAGAGCAGCCACATGCCGGCGACGACGAAGGCGCAGCCGGCGACGAACCAGGTGACGACGGCAGCGTATGCGCGCCTCGCCTCGTTGTCATCGCGAATCGAGTAGGCGAGCGGCGGCCAGGCGAGCTGGAAGCCGCGCACGAGGACGTTGACGCCCTGGGCGAACTTGACCGCGAGCGAGTAGAGGCCGGCCTCGGCAAGGCCGACGGTGCGGACGATGATGATCCGGTCGACGAAGTTGAGCATGTAGAGCGAGAGCTCGGCCGGCATCGTCGGTAGGCCGAAGCGCATCAGGCGGCGCAGCAGCGGCCTCTCGACCCGGAGCGAGAGCCGGCGGCGGTGGACGAAGATCAGGCCGAGGACGAAGGCGGCGCCGCTGGCGTAGCTGCCCAGCAGCAGGCCCCGCGCCCCCTCCCCCTCGCCGACGACGAGGACGACCGTGAGGGCGATCGCCGCGAGGACGCTGAGCATGGTGGTGACGAAGAAAGCGCGGGCGCGCTCCTCGAGGCGAAAGAGGGTGAGCAGGTACTCGAACATCGTCAGCACCCAGAGGCCGCCGATCGAGATCCGGGCCAGATCGGGTGCGGATCGGTTCAGCAACGCTTCGGATATCGGCCCGGCGAAGGGCAGTGCGATCAGAGCCGCCCCGGTCGCCACCCAGAAGAGGGCGGCGAAGGAGGTTGCGACTACGCGGCCGGGATCCTCGCCGTCCTTGTAGTAGAAGCGCAGCAGCGCCTCGATCGTGCCTAGGCGGACGACGATGCTGGCCGAAACGACCGCGGCGAACATCACCTCGGCGGCGCCGTAGTCGGCCGGGGTCAGGTACCGCGTGTAGAGCGGCAGCAGCGCGACCGCGATCAGCTTCGAGACGATGCTCGCCGCCGTGTAGGCGGCGCCGGTCGTCGTTAGGCGGCGGAGGTATCCCGACACGCGGCGAGACTAGCCGCCCCCGAACGCGGAAGGGCGGGCGCGAGATCTCCGGGGGTTATGAGCTCGCCCGGCCGGGAGCAGAGGAGGCGGCGCCCGGCCAGCTGGCGGCTGCCAGCGAGGCGCCGGCTGCCAGCAGGACCCAGGTGATCGGGTCCTCGTAGAAGCCGGCGTAGGCCATCGTGTGGACGATTAGGGCTGTGAAGGTTGCGAGGGTCGCTGCCCGTGCGACGGTACTGGCGCGGGGGTCCTGTCGCGGAGGGGGGGCCTGCGGGCGGGCAGGTTTGTCCGTTCTCGGCCCCCCCTCCGCGCCACCCGCGCGAGAGACGGATAGACGGGACAGGGAGGGGCGCAGGTTTTTGGCCATCGTCCACAGGGATGTGAGGACTAGAGCTGCGTAGAGGAGTAGGCCAATGAGGCCTTGCTCCGCTGCGATTGTTATTGGCTCTGTGTGGGAGACCGATACGGGAGCTTTGTGTGACTTCACATGCTCCCTGTAGGCCTTGGGGAAGCTGCCGGAGCCGTAGCCGTAGATGGGGCGCTGGGCGAAGAGGTGGACGCCGCCCGAGACGAGGTTGGCGCGGCCGCTGGTGTCGATGTTGATGCGGTCGAGGCTGACCTTGGAGGAGCCGCCGGCGAGCAATACGACCACGACTCCGACGACGGCGAAAGCGCCGACGGCGACGAGCGTCCAGCGCAGGCTCCACTTGAGAGCTGCGAGGACCGCGAGCCCTGCCAACAGCGCCACGAAGCTCGACTGCGAATAGGTCGGAAAGAGCCCAACCCACAACACGACCACGAGCGCCGTCAGCAGCGCTAGCGTCCGCCGCTCTCGAGCCCACAACAGCGCGCTCATCGCCACAACAGCTACAAGCGCCAAGTACCGCCCATAGACGTTCGGGTCCCAGAACACCGAGTTGACCCGAAAGTAAGTGTGGAATTCGTTCGACCGAATCACCTGGTCGTTCCAGAAAAGGCTCCGGCTCACCCACTCAACCGAGCCGACCACGACAAAAGCCACCGCCTCCAGCCCCACCACCCACAACACGAGAACTAGAAGCTTCCTGTCCCAGCTGACGTCCCACAGCAATCCGTACACCAACGAGAACGGCACGAAGAAGAAGCAAACGTTCAGCAGCCCCTTCGAGAAGTCTTCCGAATACAGCACCTGCACCCCGTAGAGCACGACGACCGCAGCCAACAGCCGGGCAAGCCAGACGACCCTGCCGGGGGGTGGTGCGGATTTGGGGGACCACCCCGAGGAGGCGGCGTCAGCCGCCCCCGCAGCGGGTGGTGGCACCAAATCCGTGACAGGACCCGCCGGCCCAGCCGCCCAGTCCCTCACCGTTGTTGCCAACACTCCGCCAGCAATGACGAGATACAGCGGCACCAACAGATTGGCGGTGTCTCCCCCGGCATGGAGAGGAATGCGGAACGGCAGCGCCGCGATGATCGCCAGCGGCAGCAGGATTGGCCAGCGCCGAAAGACATAGGCGAGAGCGAGGCTGGAGACGAGCGCGGCGAGGCCCAGTGCAACCAGGCGCGAGGGATGGCCGCGAAGATCGGCGATCTGATGGGTGTGCCACTGGTCGCCCAGGATCAGGACTGGGAAGAGGACCAGCGCGGTGAGCATCGAAGCCGAACGAAGCCGGCCTGCCGGGAGCAGGATCGCGCCGGCAGCTGCTGCCGCGGCCACCAGGACCCCGAGGCCCGCGAGGAAGTCGCTCAACGTGCTCCCTTTGGCTCGTCCTGTCCGCACCCTCCGACCGGACTCCGCTTCGCCCGGTGCAACCGGATCGCCCCCGGCGGGACCAGCACTCGTTCCTGACCGAGCAGCTTGACCCGCAGCTTGTAGCGGCCGGGTGGGGCGAGGCCATCGTTGCGGCTGCGCCCGTCCCAGTAGAAGGTGAAGAAGTGGTAGCGCTTGAGGTACTGATCGCGGGCGAGCGTGATCACGAGCTTGCCGCCGGGCTTGACCACCTGCACCGTGGCCCGGTCCGACTGGGTGACGCGGAAGCGGATCCGCTCGCGGTCGAAGCGGCAGTCCCCGTTCGGGGTGAAGCCGCGGGCGGTGACCGGCGGTGCGCCCGGTCGCGGGGGAAGCCAGCGGGAGACGAGGGTGACGCGGTCGAGGACGAGCGGGTCGCGCTTGAGCCGTTGGGACCAGGCGAAGGCGGCGACCGTGGCGAGGACTAGGAGGGCGAAGACCAGGCCGGCCCAGCTAGCCCGCGGTCGAGGCATTGTCCTCGCCGACGATCACCGAGACCGGCGCCCCACCGGAGACCGAGGCGATTTCCGGCGTCATCAGCCGCACTTCGGAGATGTCCAGGGCGGTGGCGACCCGGCGCGCCTCAGGCGCGTGGCCGCGCTCGAACATGACCACGCTTTCGGTGAAGCTGGTGCTGCTGTTGGTGACCGCGCCGAGCTGGAAGCCCCGGTGCTCGACTTCGTCGCCGAACTTGGCGGCGAGGCCGGGAACGGCCGTCCCGTTCAGCACCGTCACCTCGATCTCGTCCGGCTTCGTCGCCTTCGCCGCGCCACCTTGCCCCCGCTTGCCGTTTGCGTTGTCAGAGCCCTGGGTTGCCAGGTAGACGCCGCCGCCCACGAGCACGAGGACGACGACGAAGGCCGCGACCAGGTAGCGCGGTTCGGCGAGGCGAGCGCCGAAGCTGGAAAAACCGGCGCGGAGGCGCTCGACCCGCGTCAACTCCGGCAGGCCGGCCTCGCGGCGAAGGCGACGCTGCTCGCGGTGCTCGGCCGTCTCGCGCTCCGCCTCGCGCGAATCCTCCAGCGCCCGTAGCTCTTCGGCGCGTTTGGCCGCAACCGCCGAGGTCGCGTCCTTGCGCTCGGCGTCGCGCTCCGGCGCCGAGCCCGCCCACTCGCGCAGGCGGCGGATGTCCCGCGCCTGGGAGAACGCCAGCATGGCGAGGAGGGCGAGGCCGATGAACGCAGCCAGGCCTGCGAAGGCGCCGATTTCCTTGAGCAGCTCCACGGAGTGGCTGCGAGAGGCTACTCGTCGTAGACGACTGCCGCCGCGTCCCCGCCCGGAGCGGTGATCATCTCGACCACCCGTTGGGCGAGGTTCGCCTCGTCGCCGGCGAGTACCAGGTGCTCGAGCGAGTTCAGCGTCGCGTCGATCCACTCGGGGTCGAGCGGCGCCGCGCGAACCGCGCGCCTGATCCGCTTTGCCGCAGTCGGCTGCTCGCTCTCGGCGAAGCCGAATAGCTCCTCGTGCAGCTTCTCCCCCGGGCGCGGCTTGGTGAACTCGACCGCTATGTCCGCCTCTGGCTCGTAGCCCGCGAGCCGGATCATGTTGTGGGCCAGATCGACGATCTTCACCGGCTCGCCCATGTCGAGGACGAAGACCTCGCCCTTGCCGGTGCCGATGTCGCCGGCGCGGATTACCAGCTGCACAGCCTCGGGGATGGTCATGAAGTAACGGGTCATCTCCGGATGGGTCACCGTCACCGGGCCGCCGCGCTCGATCTGGCCGCGGAAGATCGGCACCACGCTGCCGGAGGAGTTGAGGACGTTGCCGAAGCGAACGCTGGCGAAGCGGGTGCCGGGGTGCTTGGCGCCAGCCGACTCGACGATCCACTCCGCCATCGCCTTCGAAGCCCCCATCACAGTTTTCGGGTTGACCGCCTTGTCGGTGGAGATCAGGACGAAGCGCTCGACATTCGAGGCCGCCGCCGTCTCAGCGGTGATCCGGGTCGCGATCGCGTTGTTGCGCACGGCCTCCAACGGATTGGCCTCCATCAGCGGCACGTGCTTGTAGGCGGCCGCGTGGAAGACGACGCTGGGCTTGAAGCGCTGCATCGTCTCCAGCATCCGGTGCGGCTCCTTGCAGTCGGCGAGCACCGCCTCGACGCTGGTGAAGTGGCGTTCCTCGACCATCTCGCGGTCGATCTCGAAGAGGTTGTCCTCGGCGTGGTCGACCATCACCAGCAGGCGCGGCTCGACCCGGGCGATCTGGCGGCAGAGCTCGGAGCCGATCGACCCGCCGGCGCCGGTGACGAGGACGATGCGGTCGCGCAGGTAGGCGCCCACCCGGTCAAGCTCGACCACGATCGGGTCGCGGCCGAGCACGTCCTCGACCTGGACGTCGCGCAGCTGCTTGTTGAGCTGGACGCCGCCGCGCAGCAGCTCGAACACGGTCGGCAGCGTGCGCACGCGGATCTCGCGCTCGCGACAGGCGGCGACCACCTTCGCCCGCAGCGTTCCCGGCGCCGAGGGAATCGCGATCACGACCTCGTCGGGCTGGGTCTCGTCGAGGATCGTCGCGATCTGCTTGGTGGATCCCAGCACCTTCAGCCCCAGCATTCGCATCCCCCGCTTGCGCGGGTCGTCGTCGACGAAGCCGATCGCGGTGGCGCCGAGGTCGGGGTTGAGCTGCAGCTCGCGCACGACCATCTGGCCGCCGGACCCGGCACCGATCACCAGCACCTCGTGCTTGGGCAGGCGGCCCGAACGCGAGGGACGTTCGACGATCAGGCGCACCGCTAGGCGTGCGCCCGTGATCAGCATCAGGGTGAGGATGAAGTCCATCACCGCGACCGAGCGCGGCAGGTTGTGGGCAAACGGCCGCAGCACGGTGAAGGCGACGACGAGGATTGCGCTGGCGACGGTGACGGCGCGGACGATCAGCAGGAAGTCGCGGCCGCTGACGTAGCGCCACCACTTCTGGTAGAGCCCGAAAGCGGCGAAGACGACGAGCTTGCCGACGACGACGAAGCCGACCGCCTGTGCAAACAGCACCCAGTAGCGGTGCGGCAGGCCGCTTTGATCGAGGAAACGCAGCCGGAACGCCAGGTAGAAGGCGAGCGCGACGAGGGCGCCGTCGGCGCAGACCTGGAGTACCCGGTTGCGGTAGACGGGGTGGTTCAACCGGCGCATCGGATGAGGGTCAGTTTAGGGCCAGATGAGGGGATCAAGCGGGTGGGCACCCCTTCCGGCTCAACTTTTTCGTGGAGGGGAGGCGACTGCCCGCCAGCGTATTCCGCGAAAAAGTACAAGCCGCCGGGAAGGGTGCCCGCCCGCTTGGCACTACGATGTGGCGCTTCGTGCTGGCCCTCATCCTCTTTGCAAGCTTGTCCGACAAGGTCGTCGACCCGATCATCAACGTCGCTACCGACTTCATCGGGTCGGCAGGGGTGGTCGGGGTATTCGTGCTGATGGCGCTCGAGTCCGCCTGCATCCCGGTGCCGAGCGAGGCGATCATGCTCTTCGCCGGCTTCAGCGTCTCCAACGGAGACCTGACCCTGTTCGGCGTGGTCGCGGCGGGCGTGCTCGGCAACCTGGTCGGCTCCTGGGCCGCCTACGCGGTCGGCTACTACGGGCGACTCGACCTGCTGGAGAAGAACAAGCTGATCCACATCAGCCCCAAGCACCTGAAGTGGGCCGACGACTGGTTCGAGCGCTACGGCGCCGCCACCGTCTTCTTCTCGCGGATGCTGCCGATCGTCCGCACCTTCATCTCGCTGCCGGCCGGGGTGGCGAAGATGCCGTTCTGGCGCTTCACGGTCTACACCCTCGCCGGCTGCATCCCCTGGGTGCTGATGCTGGCGCTGATCGGGCGCAGCGTCGGCGACAACTGGGAGCAGTGGCGCCACAACCTCGGCTATCTCGACTACGTCGTGCTTGCCGCGATCGTCGGCGGGGCGATCTACTTCCTGCTCAGACGGCGGCGCGGCGGTCGAGGGAGCGAGGAGTCCACCCCAGCCGACGCCGAGCCCGCTCGCTCCCCGGGAGCTTGAGCCGCACGGCAGAGGGAGGCATCCCGGCCCGGCGCGCGCTCGCGCTGGGCCTCGTGCAGGGCCCGGCGGAGCTGCTGCCGGTCTCCAGCTCCGCCCACATCGTCCTCGTCCCCTGGCTCGCCGGCTGGGACTGGGAGACGATCGACCCCGAGCTGCGCAAGAGCTTCGAGGTCGCCCTTCACGCCGGCGCCGCGGCGGCGCTGCTGATCGGCCAGCGGGAGCTGATCGCCGAAGAGCTGCGCGCCTTCGACGCCCGCGGGGCGCTGGTCCTTGCCCTCTCCTTCCTGCCGGCGGCCGTCGTCGGCTACAAGCTGGAGCGGCCGATCGAGCGTCGCCTCGGCGGGCCGCGCACGACCGCCTTCGGCCTGCTCGCGGGGGCGGCGGCGATGCTCGCCGCCGACACCCGTCCGCAACTTCGCGGGCGGGGTGAGGCGGGAGCTGCCGACGGAGCCGTCCTGGGCGTCGCCCAGGCAGCCGCCCTCGCCCCCGGCATCTCCCGCAACGGCATCACGCTGGCGGCCGCCCGCTGGCGACGTTTCTCCCGCGATCAGGCCAACCTGCTCTCGCGCACGATCGCCCTGCCGATCATCGTCGGCGCCACCGCGCTGAAGGGCGCCCGGCTGGCGCGACGCGGCACCACCCCCGAGCTGCGCCGCTCGATGACGCTCGGCGTCGCCGCCTCCTTCGCCTCGACCCTCGCCTCCCAGCGCCTGATCAAGCTGGTCGAGCGAGACCGGGCGCTGTGGCCTTATGCCGCCTACCGTGCCGCCCTTGCGGCCGCCGTACTTGCAAAGCTGCGCCGGTGAACGGCGACGCATACGCCAGAGCAGGTGTCGACCAGGGCGCAGCGGACTCCGCGGTCGCCGGCCTGGTCAAGGCGCTCGCCGCGATCGAGCTTGGCCGACCCTCCCGGCAAGTGCCTCTCCCGGGGCACTACGCAAGCGTGATCAAGCTCGACGAGCGGACCGGGATCGCGCTCTCGACCGACGGGGTCGGAACCAAGCTGGTGGTCGCGGAGCAGCTCGGGCGCTTCGACACGATCGGCATCGATTGCGTGGCGATGAACGTCAACGACGTGATCTGCGTCGGCGCCGAGCCGCTGGCGATGCTCGACTACATCGCGATCGAGCGCGCCGACCCCGCGGTCTGCGAGGAAGTCGGGCGTGGCCTGGCGCGGGGAGCGGAGCTGGCCGGGATCGAGATCCCCGGCGGCGAGCTGGCGCAGCTGGGCGAGCTCGTCCGCGGCGTCGACGTCTCCGGCGCCTGCTTCGGCACCGTCGCCCTGGAGGAGATCGTCGACGGCTCCGGTGTCGAGCCCGGTGACCCGGTGATCGGCCTGCCCTCCTCGGGCCTGCACTCGAACGGCTACACACTCGCCCGCACGGCGCTCGACGGCATCTCGCTGGACGACGATCCCGAGGGCCGCCTCGGCCGAGCCCTCGGCGAGGAGCTGCTCGAGCCGACCGAGATCTACGTCAAGCCGGTCATCGAGCTTCTGCGCTCAAAGATCGACGTCCGCGGGCTCGCCCACATCACCTCGGGCGGCCTCGGCAACCTGCTCCGGCTCGCCAGCGACGGCGGCTACGAGATCGACGACCCGCTGCCGGTCCAGCCGATCTTCGAGCTGATCCGCGAGCGCTCCGGGACCTCGGACGAGGAGATGCACGAGGTCTTCAACATGGGCTGTGGGTTCTGCTGCGTGGTCGGGGCGACCGACGAGCAGGCGGCGCTGGAGCTGCTCCGCTCCCACTACCCGGCGGCGAAGCGCATCGGCCGCGCGGTCGCGGGCCTGCACGAAGTCCGTCGCCCCTGAGCGGGAGATGGCGGTGCGATAGAGAACCTCTATCGGCAGCGTGTCCGACAATGTCCGCACTTAGATGGAAGCCCGCTCGAGCAGCGCGATGATCGGAACCGTGCTCTCCGGCCGCTACCGGCTGGAGGCGAAGCTGGGCAGCGGCGGAATGTCGACGGTCTACCTGGCGCGGGACCAGACGCTCGACCGCTCGGTGGCGGTGAAGGTGATGCACCGCGAGATGTCCGAGCAGGCTGACCAGCTGGAGCGCTTCCGGCAGGAGGCGCGGGCGGTGGCCAAGCTCTCCCACCCAAACGTCGTCTCGGTGATCGACGCCGGCGAGGACGGCGGTCACCCCTACATCGTCTTCGAGTACGTCGAGGGGGAAACGCTGAAGCAGCGGATTGGCCGCGAGGGGGCGCTCGACCCCCAGGAGGCGATCGCCTACGCGATCGAGATCGCCCGCGGGCTCTCGGTCGCCCACGCCCGCAGCATGGTCCACCGCGACATCAAGCCGCAGAACATCCTGATTGACGCCGAGGGCCGGGCCAAGCTGACCGACTTCGGCATCTCGCGCCAGCTCGAGCAGGCCGGGATGACCGCGACCGGGCGCGTGCTGGGGACGACCGACTACGTCGCGCCCGAGCAGGCGATGGGTCGCGCCGTCGACCCACGCTCCGACATCTACTCGCTCGGCGTCGTCCTCTACGAGATGCTCGTCGGCCAGGTGCCCTTCCAGGCGGAGAGCCAGGTCGGCGTGGCGATGAAGCACGTCAACGAGGAGCTGCCGGACGTGCAGCGGCGGCGGCCGGAGGTCTCCGCCACCGTGGCCCTGGTGGTCGAGCGCGCCACCGCCAAGGACCCGGAGAAGCGCTACCAGCACGTCGGCGAGATGATCGACGACCTCTCGACCGCGCTCGAGGTCGAGGCCGCCCGCGCCGGCTCGACCACCGGCGAGGCGACCAGCGTGCTCGACGCGGTTCCGCCGCCGAAGCGCAAGCTCTCGAGCCGGGCGCGCTGGAGCTGGCTGGCGATCGGCGCGCTGCTGCTGGTCGCAGGGGGAACGCTCCTCGCCGTGCTGCTGATCTCCAGCGGTGACCTCGGCGGCGGCGGGGCCGGAAAGGGCGCAGGCAAGCCGGTGCCGGTCGAGTCGGCGACCGACTACGACCCCCAGGGGGACGGCGAAGAGATCGGCAGCAAGGTCGAACTCGCGGTCGACGGCGACCCCACCGGGACCGCCTGGGAAACCGAGCACTACGACTCCGACACCTTCGCCGGGACGAAGACGGGGCCCGATCCCGGCGTCGGCATCTACGTGACCACCACCTCGCCGGCGATGCCCGCGAAGATGATCGTGCGCACGCCGACGCCTGGCTGGGACGCCGAGGTCTTCGCCGCGGCCGAAGGCCCACCCGAAGAACTCTCCGAATGGGGCGAACCCGTGGGCACCATCGTCGACGCCTCCTCGTCCGAGGAGATCGACCTGAGCGTGAGCCAGCCCTCCCGCTATTTCCTGCTCTGGTTCAACAAGGCCTCCGAAGCCCGCGACCAGGCCGGCCGCTACCAGGTCGAGATCAGCGACATCTCGCTGCTGCGCTGACTCAGAACTCGTAGGCGCGAGCGCGCTCGTGACGCTCGATGGCGAGGGCGACGAGACGGTCGCAGAGAGCCGGGTACTCGAGGCCGCTTGCCTCCCAGAGCTTGGCGTAGACGCTGGTCTCGGTGAAGCCGGGCATCGTGTTGATCTCGTTGACGAGGACGGCGCCGCCGGGCTCGACGAAGAAGTCGCAACGGGCTAGGCCGGCGCAGCCGCCCAGCTCGAAGGCGTTCACGGCGAGCTCGCGCAGGCGGGCGGTCTGCTCCGCCCCGATCGGGGCGGGAACGACCAGCTCCATGCCGCCCTCGCGGTACTTGGTCTCGTAGTCGTACCACTGGCCGTGGGCGACCACCCGACCGGGGACCGACGCCTCGACCCCCTCGTTGCCGAGCAGCGAGCACTCGACCTCGTCGCCAGCCGCCGACGCCTCGACGATGACGCGGGGGTCGTGGCGGCGGGCCAGGGCGACCGCCTCATCCAGCTCCTCGCCAAGCGACTCGACCCTGGTGATGCCGACGCTGGAGCCGAGGCGCGAGGGCTTCACCCAGAGCGGCCCGTCCAGCGCCGCGCAGCGCTCGCGCCAGCCCTCCTCGCCGGCGGCGACGAACTCGACCTGGGGCACCCCCGCCTCGGCGAAGAGGCGCTTCAGGGTCAGCTTGTCCATGCAGATCGCCGAGGAGAGGACGTCGGAGCCGACGTAAGGCAGGTCGAGCCACTCGAGCAGGCCCTGCACGCTGCCATCCTCGCCGAAGGGACCGTGCAGGACCGGGAAGGCGACGTCGGCGCCGAGCAGACCGTCGCCGGGCGCCAGCTCGATCGAGCTGCCCTCGCAGCTCCACGCACCGGCGCGTGAGATCGTCACCCGCAGCGGTTCATGGCCTGCCTGCTCCAGGCCTCCCGCGACCGCCTCGGCGGAGCGAAGCGAGACGTCGTGCTCGGAAGAGCGGCCGCCGCCGAGCACCGCGACCCTCATTCTTCTTCGCCCACTTCCGGTTCGGACGATCCCGATGCCTGCTTGCCGACGACCAAGGTGACGGTGGACCCAGGTTTCAGTTCCGAGCCCGGCGGCGGGAACTGGTCGGTGACCTTGCCGACCTGCGCGGGCACTTCGGTCTCCTGTTCCTGCACGGCAGGATCGAGGCCGGCGCCGCGCACCGCTTCCACGGCCCCCGCGCGCAGCTTGCCGATCACGTTCGGCGCGGTCGCCATTTCTTCTCCCTTGGAGACGACGATCGAAACGGTCGAGCCGGGTGGCAGCTGCGAGCCCGCGCTTGGAGCTTGGCGGATCACCTCACCGGCAGGGCGGGCGCTTTCCTCTTCTTCGACGCTGGGGCTGAAGCCGCGGCCGCGGATCTGCTGCACCGCGAGCGAGCGTTGCGAGCCGACCAGGACGGGCACCGCCGCCAGCTTCGGACCGCTGGAGACCCTCAGCACCACCTCGGTTCCTTTCGTCGCCGTCTCGCCGCCCGACGGTTCGGACTTGATCACCAGCCCCTCTTCCACATCCGCGGAGTGGACGCGTTCCACCCGCCCGCTGAACCCCGCTTCTTCGAGCTCTTCGCCGGCCTCGGCAACCGGTAGGCCCGCCGTCGAGGGAACCTTGGCGCTGCCCGGCCCCGCGCTCACAGTCAGCATCACCTTCGGCTTCGAGCAGAAGAAGGTGAGGAAGGAACAGTCCAGCGAGGCTTCGCCAGCCGGTGGCGAGGCGGCCGGGTCCTGCTCCAGCACGGTGTTGGCGGGCGCTTCGCGCTCCACCCGTTTGACGTCGCCGACGCTGAAGCCGTTCTGCTGCAGGAGGGCGATCGCGACGTTGAGCTCGTCGCCGGTGACATCGGGGACCTCGGTGGTCGTGTCGCGGGTCAGCGCGAGACCCACTAGCAACCCGATCAGCACGGCCGCGGCAACCAAGAGCCAGATGCGGCGCTGGCGCTGGCGCGCCCGCTCCTCCTCGGAGTCCGGGCCCTCGGCGACGGCCTCCTCGGGCGTGGCGACGACGGGTGGCAGGGGCGCGAAAGCCGCCGTGCCGCCGGCGGCCGCGGAATCCTGCAGTGCCGCATCGAGGGCGGCGATGAAGGCGTCGGCGCTCTGGAAGCGCTGCCCGGGCTCCTTCTCCAGGGCCCGCATCACCACCGCGTCCAGGGCCGGGGAGACCTGTGGGTTGATCGAGCTGGGTCGCTGCGGGGCCTGGGATACCTGTTTCATCGCCACCGCGACGGCGCTCTCGCCCTCGAACGGCACCCTCCCGGTCAGGGCCTCGTAGAGCATCACCCCGATCGAGTAGAGGTCGGAGACCGCGGTCACGTCGAGCCCCTGGGCCTGCTCCGGCGAGAGGTAGTGCGGCGTCCCCATCACCGAGCCCGCCTGGGTGATCTCCGAGACGCCGGCGCGGGCGATGCCGAAGTCGGTCACCGTCGCCTTGCCCTCGGCGTCGACGATCACGTTCTGCGGCTTCAGGTCGCGGTGAACGACGCCGTGGCGGTGGGCGAAACGCGCGCCCTCGAGCACCTGGCGGATCAGGCCGGCGGCCTGCTCGGGGCTGAGGCTGGCGTCGATCAGCTGCTTCAGTGTGCGCCCCTCCAGGTACTGCATCGCGATGTAGTAGGTCCCGTCCACGTCGCCGCGATCGAAGACCGAGACCACGTTGGGATGCTGCAATCCCGCGGCGGCCTCGGCCTCGCGCTTGAAACGCGCGACGAACTCCTGATCCTGGGCAAAGCGCGAGTGCAGGACCTTGAGCGCGACGCGGCGCTGCAGGTGCGTGTCGTCGGCGAGCCAGACGTCCGCCATCCCCCCCGACCCGATCCGCTGCAGCACCCGATAGCGCCCGTCCACCACCCCGCCCCCCACGACCTCAGCCATGCCGCCTCCCCCCACCTCGCCGGCCGACGGGACTCAAATGCGACATATAGACCCATTTCAGGCCCATCGGCGGCTGTTCTATCTCATTCACCGGCGAGGATAGTTTCGGCGACGTCTCTGAAGATCGGGGCGGCGACGTCGTTTCCGAACAGCGTCGTGCACTCCACCGTCGCGGCGATCGCGATCTTCGGGTCGTCGGCGGGAGCGAAGCCGATGAACCATGCCTGGTTCTCTTCCGTCCCACCGCCGCAGGATTGGTTGTACGGGGTTTCCGCGGTGCCGGTCTTGCCGGCGACGGCGACCCCGGGGATCGCGGCGTTGGTGCCGGTGCCGGCGCTGACCACGCCTTCCATCGCCGTGGTCAGCTCTTCCGCGGTGGTGGAGCTGATCGGTTGGCTGTACTGGGAGGGATCGAGGCGCTTGGTGACGCGGCCGTCGGAGTCGATCACGCGGCTCCAGATCTGCGGCTTCATCAGCTCGCCGCCGTTGGCGACGGCGGCCGCGACCTCGGCCATCTGCAGCGGAGTCGCCAGCAGCCGCTCCTGGCCGATCGCGACCCGGGCGATGTCGATCGGGTCGTTGGGGCCGAGCAGCTCGTTGCCTTCGAGGATGCCGCTGGGGAGGATCTGGTCGTCGGGGAGGTCGATCGCCGGCTTCGAGTTGAAGCCGAATTTGTCCATGTATTCGAACAGCGTGTCCTCGCCGACCTGTTCGCCGAGTTGAGCAAACCAGGTGTTGACGGAGTTGGTCAGGGCGGTGTCGAGCGCTATCGGGCCGAAGTCCTTGTCGAAGTCGTTGTGAAGGGCCTGGCCTTCCACTTCGAGGGTCCCCGGCGCGTCGATCGTCGTTTCCGGCGTGATCGCGCCGCTGTCGAGCCCGGCCGCCGCTGTCACCACCTTGAAGGTCGAGCCCGGCGGGTAGCGACCCTGCGTGGCGCGATTGAGCAACGGGGTTTCGGTTTCGTTGAGATTCAGCTTTTCCAGGTCATCGGGGACGCGATTGGGATCGAAGGGCGCGTTGGAGGCCATCACCCGCACCCTGCCGCTCTTGGGCTCGATCGCGACCACGGCGCCGAACCCTGCTTCCTCGAGGTCGGCCAGCGCGGTCGCCTGCGCAGCCGGGTCGAGGTTGGTGACGATGTCGTCGCCCTCCTGCTGCCGCCCCCGCAGCTCGTCGAGGATCGAGCTGAATTCGGATTCGTTGCCGACCAGCTGGTCGTTGTGGAACTGCTCGAACTCGCTGTCGCCCTGCTGGACGAAGCTGTAGCCGATCGGGTGGCCGTAGAGCGACCCCTCCGGGTAACGCCGCACGTAGCGGCGCGCCGAGCCGTGACCCTTCGGCACCGAGCGCGCGATCACGGTGCCGTCGGCGGCGAGGATCCGCCCCCGCTGGATCTGCTGTTGCTCGAGCAGCGGTCGCTTGTTGGCGTTCTTCTCCTTCAGCGCAGCGGCATCGAACACCGACCAGTACGAGGTGAAGCCGATCAGCACGGCGAAGAGGACGACGATCAGGCCGAAGAGCTTGACGATCTGGCGGTTCATCGTGCTGCAGCGACGCCAGCCTCGCGGCGGGCGCGGTCGGAGATCAGCAGGAGCAGGGCTAGGAGGACGAAGTTGGCGACGATCGAGCTGCCGCCGTAGCTGATGAAGGGCAGGGTGACGCCGGTCAGCGGGATCACCCGGGTGACGCCGCCGATGATCACGAAGGCCTGAATCGAGAAGACCGCCGTGAGACCGGTCGCCAGCAGCTTCGAGAAGCCGTCGGCGGCGAGCAGGGCGATCTTGAAGCCGCGCGCCGCGATCAGGAGGTAGATCAACACCACCGCGCAGGCTCCGAAGAGGCCGAGCTCGTTGACGATCAGCGAGTAGATCGTGTCGGTCTGGGCCGCCGGCAGCAACGCCGCGTCGGTGCCGGGGATCGTGATCAGCGCCTGGGCGAAGCCTTTGCCGAACAAACCTCCGTCCGCCTGGGCGAAGATCGACTGCAGGATCTGGTAGCCGCTCGCCTGCGGGTGTGCGTATGGATCGAGCCAGACCTCGACCCGGTCGTGGACGTGGGGAACGGTCGAGGCGAAGAACCAGGCGCCGAGCAGGAACATCGCCATCCCGATCACGACGAAGGAGAAGCGGCCGGTGGCGACGTAGAGCAGGGCCAGGAAGGCGGCGAAGAACATCAGCGAGCTGCCGAGGTCGCGGATGAAGACGAGCATGAACATCGAGGCGCCCCAGACGACGAGCATCGGCCCAAGGTGCTTGAGCGGCGGCAGGGTGACCCCGAGCACCCTGCGCGCGCCGACGATCAGGACCTCGCGGTGCTCGCGCAGATAGCTGGCGAGGAAGACGACAATGCAGATCTTCGAGAACTCGGCCGGCTGGAAGGCGAGCGGTCCGATCTTGACACCGAGGAAGGCGCCGTTGACCTGCTGGCCGATCCCGGGGAGGCGCGGGGCCAACAGCAACAGCAGCCCGACCCCGGCGATCGTATACCGGTAGCGCTCGAGCACCTCGTAGTCGCGCAGGAAGTGGATCGTGAGGGCGAAGAGGACGAGGCCGAGGACGAACCAGTTGGCCTGATCGCAGGCCAGGTCGGCGTCGATGCGGTAGACCATCACCAGGCCGAAGGTCATCAGCAGCGCGACCAGGGGGAAGAGGTAGGGGTCGGCATCGGGAAGCCGGATGCGCAGGTAGAAGTGGGTGGCGAGGCAGACCGCGAAGAAGTAGGCGCCGTAGATCAGGCTGAGGTTGTCGAGCTGGGAGTTCTCCTGGGCGAAGACCGCGGCGAAGCCGGCGGTGAGCAGCATCGCGACGGGGACGAGAGCCGTCAGCTCCCGGTTCCGTGCAGACATCAAGGTTCCGCCCGGATGTTCTGGGACCTTTCGATGTCTTCGACCAGGGAGACGGCGTCCCCCTGCGAGCGCAGGTCGTGGCCGCTGACGGCTTCGCGGCGGCGCGGAGGCAACGCTGCGGTCTGGAGCGGGCTCGCGTAGCGCTCCTGGTAGAGCTCGACCCCGAAGGGGAGCTCGTATGGCAGGCCGCGGTAGAGAGCCATGCGGCCGCCGCCGTCGGTGCCGAGGAACCAGACCTGGCGGCTGCCGTACCAGGCGCCGAAGGCGAGGGCGGCAACGAGGAGGAGGGCGGCCAGCGCCTTTGCGCCGCGGCGCAAACCGCGGCGCGGCGTCTTGGCGGCGAGCTGCTCGCGCCGCTCGCGCGCAGCCGCAGCGGCGGCGCGGCGGCGGACCTCGGTCGCGGTCAGGCCGGCCTCCTCGGCGGAGGGACCGACGAGGGTCGCCCCCTCCGGCTGGCGCTGTGGGGCAGCCGCATCGTCGAGGCGGAAGGCGAGAGCGGTGATGTTGTCGCGGCCGCCGGCGCGATTGGCTTCGTCGACCAGGGCGCGCACTGCCGCCTCCATCGAGGTCGCGCCGCCGAGCAGCTCGGCGATCCGGTCGTCGGCGAGCATCGTCGTCAGCCCGTCGGAGCAGATCAGGAAGACGTCACCGGGGGAAGCGGGGACGGTCTGCACGTCGGGCTCGACCTCGGGCTCCGGCCCGAGCGCGCGGGTGATGATCGAGCGCTGCGGGTGATCCTCGGCCTGAGCGTCGGTGAGCTGGCCCTTGCGGCGCATCTCCTCGACCAGCGAGTGATCGCGGGTGAGCCGCTCGAGGCTCCCGGCTCGCAGCCGGTAGGCGCGGCTGTCGCCGACGTGCCCAATCGCGACCTCTTCGCGCTCGGCGCTGACGATTGCCGCGGTCAGCGTCGTCCCCATCCCGGCCCGCGAGGGATCGGCGCGGGCCAGCTCGTGGATGGTGCGATTGGCGACGGCGATCGTCTCGCGCAGGACCCGCTCCGCGGGAGCCGTCGAGAGGTCGACGTCGAACGCGTCCGCGGCTGCCTTCGAGGCGACCTCGCCGGCCTGGGCCCCGCCCATGCCGTCGGCAACGACGAAGATCGGCGCCCGGACGAAGAAGGAGTCCTCGTTGGCGTTGCGCTGGCGCCCCGTGTCGGAGCGGAAGGCCTGCTCGTCGATCCTCAGCATCGCTACGCGTGGGCCCTCCAGCACGGGATTCGGCGCATGCTCCGCCCCTGAAGAACCAGATCGTGACGGCCGCTACGCATGCGCCTCATATCTGAACTCGGTGTCGCCGATCCGCACCACGTCTCCGTCGATCAGCTCCGCCTCGCCGACCAGGGTGGCGTCGTTGAGCAGAGTGCCGTTGGTCGAGTTCATGTCCTCGATGTAGGTATGCCCCTCACGGTTGAAGATCCTCGCGTGCAGGCCGGAGGCATAGCGGTCGTCGATGCGGACGTCGGACTCGCTGGAGCGGCCGATCGAGAGGCCGCCGATCAGGTCGAAGCGTTCGCCGGCGGGGAGTCCGCCGCCGCGCTCGGCGACCAGCCAAGCATCGTCGGCGTTCGCCGGCGGGGGGGCGAAGGCGGGAGCCTGGTGGAAGCCGGTCGCGTCTGGGGCCGGTGCCACCGTGCGACGCAGGTCCTTGAGCGCGCTGCGGGCGATCCAGAGCAGGAAGAGGTAGAGGACGGCGAGGAAGCCGAACTTGAGGGCGACGGAGATCGGCTCGTAGTCCACTACTGCTCAATATCGAACAGGAAGGTCGTCGTGCCGAGCGTGACCTCGTCGCCGGGGCTGAGCCGGGTCGAGGAAACCCGCCTCCCGTTCACCTTGACGCCGTTGGTCGAGCCGAGGTCGGCGATCGTCCAGTCGCCGGATTGCGAGCGGCGCAGCTCGGCATGGCGGCGCGAGACGTTGGGATCGCCGAGCACGCACTCGGCCTGCTTCGAGCGGCCGATCGTCGCCCGCGGCCCCTCCAACACGTAGCGGCGGTCCTCCAGCGAGACGACCGCCCGGGTCGCCACCAGAGCCTCGGCGTTGCGGGCGGGGCTCTCCGCCGCGGGCGCCTTCTCCTTCACGGCGGAGTAGACCATCGTGTGGCCTTCCTCCCCCTGGCTCGGGCTCTCTCCCTCCCGCGCAGGCGGCTTGACCAACCGCGTCTGGATCCCGAACTCCCCCAGGCGCAGCCGCTCATCGGTCTTGAACTCCACCGCGGGGCGGGTCAGCAGGTCGTAGCCGCGGCGGCGGGCGTGCTCCAGCAGATAACCGGAGAGCTCCTGCTCGAGCGAGCGCTCATAGCCCTCGAGCTTGCCCCGGTCCTGCTTGGAGAGGTGCACGGTGTACTCGTTGGGGACGTAGACGCGGGCCACTCCCGCCGTCTTGTGCGCGTCCATCTCCTTGGCCAGCTTGCGGGCCAGCTCGACCGGCTGCACCTCGGAGCTGAAGGCGCGGCTGAAGACCCCCTCGACGAGGCCTTCGATCCGACTCTCGAGGTTGCGTAGAACGCTGATCGGTGGCTCCTTTTGCGAGCGAGACGTCCCGCTCGTGTGGCGGGAAACCGGCTCGAATCCTACGGGAGCAGGGCGCCGTGACCGGCGGCGAGCCAGGCGCCCAGCACCGCGGCCACGGCGACCGCGCCCAGGCGCAGGCGCAGGGAGTGGCCGCGCTGGGGGGGATGGTCGGCGAGTCGGTCGAGCGAGCTTTCGATCGCGTCCCCCAGCTCCTCCAGCTGCGGGCGGCGATCCGGACGTGCTTGCAGGCAGCGGTCGATGGCGTCGGAGAGCTCCCGCGGCAGGTCGGGTCGCAGCCGCCGCAGGGGCCGCAGGCGGCTGCCGATCGCCCGCGCGGTTGCCGCCGGCGTCCCACGGCGATTCGGGTTCTCGCCACTCCAGCACTCGTACAGCATCAGCGCCAGCGAGTAGACGTCTGCCGCTGGGCCGGCCTCGCGGCCTTCGGCCTGCTCGGGAGCCATGTAGGCGAGCGTGCCGACGACGTCCCCGGGCGCGGTCAACGCCGCCGCGTCCGTGAGGCGGGCGACGCCGAAGTCCATCAGCTTGGCGTGGGGCTCGCCGGCCTCGGTGACGAGCACGTTCTGGGGCTTGACGTCGCGGTGCACGACCTCGCGGCAGTGGGCATGGTCGAGAGCCTCGCAGAGGTCGGCCCCGATCTCCCCGATCTCGCGGTCGCTGAGCTTCCCCTCTCGGTTGAGCTGGGCCAGCGTCGACCCATCGACGAGCTCGGTCACCATCAGCGCGTTGCCGTTCTCCTCGCCGAGCTCGTAGAGCGTGACGATGCCCGGGTGGTTGAGCCGCGCGGCGGCCTGGGCCTCACGCAACACTCGCTGCGATCCGCGAGGCCCGGCAGATTCGATTGCCTTGACCGCGACCGAGCGCTCCAGCCTGCCGTCCCAGGCCTCGTAGACGGTGCCGAATCCGCCGCTGCCGATGCGGCGCTCGATCAGGAAGCGGTTGAGGACGAGCGAGCCGACCAAAGCACTATCCGCCTTCGCCGCGAATCCGCTTCCTCCTGCGACATACTCCCTGCTTCTTGGAGGATTCCCCCGCAACCCGGCCGGGACGTCGGCCACGGCCGCGCCGTCGCCCCGAGCGTCAGCAGATCCTGCTGCGCCGCGGCTTGGCGCTCGGCGGCGGCCTCCTCGTCCTGATCCTGATCGTGCTCGGGGTAAAGGGCTGCCTCGACGCGCGCAAGCACCGGGCGCTGAGCGACTACGCCCGCAACGTCTCCCAGATCGTCGAAGAGACGCAGCAGACCAGCAAGGCGCTCTTCGGCAAGCTCGCCGACCCCGGCAGCCTCTCGGTCACCGAGTTCGTCGCCGAGGTCAACGCCGACCGCAGCGCGATGGACAACTACGCCACCCGCATCGACGGGCTCAGCGCACCCGGAGACATGGGCCACGCGCAGAGCACCCTCGAGCTGGTCTACGAGCTGCGCAGCAGCGCGATGGAAGAAATCGCCGAAAAGATGAGCACCGCGCTCGGCGACATCGGCTCCGAGCGCGCGATGGCCGTGATCGCCAGGGAAATGCAGACGCTGCTGGCGAGCGACGTCATCTACGCGTCCGTGGTGCGACCCGAGATCGACGGCGTCCTCGCCGACAACGGCATCGAGGGCAGCGACGTGCCAAAGAGCGTCTTCCTCGCCGAAGGCACGAATTGGCTGAGCGAAAGCGCGGTGAGCGCGGCGCTCGGCTCGGTTAGCGGCTCAGCCGCCACGGCGACGACGGGCGTGCACGGCCTTGGCCTGATCGGCACCAGCATCAACGGCACCGAACTGGCGGCCGAAGCGGCCACCGCGGTCAGCAGCGAAGGGACACCGGAAGTGGAAGTGGAAGTGCAGAACCAGGGTGGATCGACCGAGAACGGCGTCTCCGTTTCCGTCTCGGTCGACGGGGGGGCACCGCTGCAAGGCCAGATCGACACCATCGCCGCACAGGAAACGGCAAGCGTCACGATCCCACTCACCTCGGGGCCGACCGGCGAAGCGACGCTCGAAGTCAAGGTCGACACGGTGCCCGGCGAGCAGGTCTCCGAAAACAACGAAGCCAGCTACACGGTCGCCTTCGAATAGGAGGCGCAGGTGCGGATCGCCTATCTGGGGCCGGCCGGGACCTTCACCGAAGACGCCCTGCGCGAGGCGCTGGGCGAAGCCGCCCCGTTTGAGCCGCTGCGCACGCCGACCGTCCACGAGGCGATCGTCGCGGTAGAGCGGGGTGAGGCCGATCGAGCGCTGGTCCCCTTCGAGAACTCGATCGAGGGCTCGGTTCGCAGCACGCTCGACGCGCTCGCCTTCGACACCGAGGCGGTGACGATCGTCGGCGAGCACGATTTCGCCGTGAGGGCGATGCTGATCGCCCGTGAGCCGATCGAGCTGGAGCGGATCGCAGCCGTGCTCTCCCACCCCCAGCCGCTCGCCCAGTGCGCTCGCTTTCTGCGCGCGAACCTGCCCGAAGCGGAGCGGCGGAGCGTCAGCAGCACGGCGGAGGCGATTCGGGTCGTCGGCGAGTCGGGCGAGCCGTGGGCGGCCATCGGCGCCCGGTCCGCCGCCGAGCTCTACGGCTGCGCGATCGTCCGCGAGGGGATCGAGGACGAGCCCAACAACGTCACCCGCTTCGTCTGGATCGCCCCCGCGGGAACGGAGCCGTCGCCTGGTGGCGCCTGGAAGACCTCGCTCGTCTTCTCCGAGCTGGGCGAAGACCACCCTGGCGCCCTGGTCAATGCCCTGCGGGAGTTCTCGGCCCGAGCGGTCAACCTGACGCGGATCGAGTCGCGGCCGCTGCGCCAGGGCCTTGGCCGCTACATGTTCTTCTGCGACCTCGAGGGAGCCCTCGAGGAGGAGCCCGTCGGCGAGGCGATCGAGGCCCTGCGAGGGAAGGCCGAGTCGGTGCGAATCTTGGGCTCCTACCCGACTGCGTAGAATTCCCGGGCAACATGGCACGAGTCCTCGTACTCAACGCTACGTATGAGCCGATCAACGTGTGCACGCTGAGACGAGCCGCTGTGCTGTTGCTGAAGGAAAAGGCCGAGTTGCTCGAGCGGCGCGAGGGCGCCATCCACTCCGAGCACATGACGATGGAGCGCCCCGACGTGATCCGCCTGGTCAGCTACGTGCGGATCCCTCGCGAAGCGCACAGGAGGAAGATCACCCGCCGCGCGGTGCTCGCGCGGGACTCGTGGACCTGTCAGTACTGCGGCTCGCGCAAGTCGGGCCTGACGGTCGATCACGTGATCCCGCGCAGCCGCGGCGGCAAATCGGTCTGGGAGAACATCGTCGCCGCCTGCGCCAGCTGCAACCGCCGCAAGGGCAACCGCCTCCCCCGCGAGATCCACATGCACCCGAAGAAGGACCCGAAGGCGCCGGGGCCGACGGTGTTCATCCAGGTGGCGAGCCCCAGCATTCCTCCGGCTTGGCAGCAGTACCTGCCTACTGCGGATCTACCGGCGGCCGCTTAAGAACAACTGCTCCTCAGGGTCGTGGGGCGGTGGGTGGGGTCTTGCCGGAACCCAGCACCGCCTGACGGCGGTGCAACTGAGTGCCGCTTCGCGGCTCAGAACCCCTCTGCGGAGCCGCTTCGCGAGGTTCCGTCAAGACCCCACCCACCGCCCTCGTTACTCGAAGAGCTGGTTCACCTTGGTCGGAAGCTCAGCTGGAACGTGAACGATTGACCCGGCGCCTGCCTCTCGAAGCTCTTTAGAGCTGCCGATGCCCCATGTGACGCCGATGGAGGGAAGCGAGTGAGCTTGTGCGCCGGCAATGTCGTGCGAGCGGTCGCCGACCATTACTGCTCGCTTTGGGTGGCCGAGCAGCTTCAGGCTGGTCGCGATGGTGCTTGCCTTGATCTCATCGTGCGCGCTTAGTTCGGGACCGGCAACAACGGTGAAAAAGCGCCGTAATCCAAGGGTGGTGAGCAGCGGTTCCGCGAACGCAAGGGGCTTCGACGTTGCGACTGCGAGCCGGTATCGCTGCGCCAGCTCGCCGAGCACGGTGTCAATACCTGGCGTGACGGTGGTCTCCCGCAGAGAAGCTTCCGCGTAGCGAGCGCGATAGCTGTTTAGACACGAAGCCACGAGAGCCGAGTCCGGAGGTTGCCCTGTCAGCTCTGCAAATCCGGCGGCCAGCGGCGGTCCGATGACGCGCTGAAGCTCCTCCACCGGCTGACCGGCAAGCTCGTGCTCGGCGAGAGCGTGATTGATGCAACCCGTAATAGCTGCCCGCGAGTCCACCAAGACGCCATCCAGATCGAAGAGGACGCAGCTCGAGTCTCGCCAGCCTTTGTCTAAGGAGCTGTTCGTCGACAAGGGCGTCAGGGTGGGTCTCTGGAGATCCTCGCGAAGCGGCTCCGCAGAGGTGTTCTCAGCCGCGAAGCGGCACTTGATTGCACCGCCGCCGTGCGGCGGTGCTGGGATCCCCAGAGACCCACCCTGACGCCCCCTACTCCGCGAGCTGCTCCTGCCCCTCCGGCTCGTCCGTGGGTGAGTCGTCGTCGACGACGAGGGCTACCGCCGAGACGCGGTCGTCGTCCTTCATGTTCATCACGCGGACGCCCTGGGTGGGGCGGCCCATCTGGGAGATGCCGCCGGCCTGGGTGCGCTGGACCATCCCGTTCTGGGAGATGAAGAGGAGGTCCTGGTGCTCGCGGACGATCAGGGCGCCGGCCAGGCCGCCCTTTTTCGCCGTCAGCTTCGCCGTCAGCACGCCCTTCGTGCCGCGGCCCTTGACCGGGTACTCGGAGACCGAGGTGCGCTTGCCGTAGCCGTTCTCGGTGACGACGAAGAGCTCGGAGTCGTCGCGGGCCACGTCCATCGCCAGCACCCGATTGGGCTCGCCATTGACCTTGGCGGCGACGTTCATCCCCTTGACGCCACTGGTGTCGCGGCCCATCGGCCGCACCGCCTCCTCCGAGAAGCGCGAGGCGTGACCGGACTTCGAGACCAGCAGGATGTCGTCATCGCCCGAGGTGAGTCGCACCTGGACCAGCTCGTCTGAGTCGCGAATCTTGATCGCGATGATCCCGTCGGCGCGGATCGGCGTGTTGTAGGCCTTGAACTCGGTCTTCTTGACCAGGCCCTGCGCGGTGGCGAAGACCAGGTACTTGTTCTCGCTGAAGTCGCGGGTGGGGATCACCGCGGTCACCTTCTCGCCCTCGCGAAGCGGCAGGACGTTGACCAGCGCTCGCCCTTTCGCGGTCCGCGCTCCCTCCGGCAGCTCGTAGACCTTGAGCCGATAGACCTTGCCGCGGTTGGTGAAGAAGAGCAGGAAATCGTGGGTCGAGCAGATGTGCAGATGCTCGATGTAGTCGTCCTCCTTGAGGTCCATCCCCATCACGCCGCGACCCCCACGATGCTGCTGGCGGTAGGTGGCGAGGGGCAGCCGCTTGGCGTAGCCCGAGTGGGTGATCGAGATCACCATCTGCTGGTCGGCGATCATGTCCTCGATGTTCATGTCGCCCTCGAAGTGGGTGACCTCGGTGCGACGCTCGTCGCCGTAGCGCTTGTCGACCTCGTCGAGCTCCTCGACGATCACGGCGTCGATCCGGGCCGGGTCGCCGAGGATCGCGCGCAGCTCGGCGATCCGCTTGGCCAGCTCTTCGTGCTCCTCGCGCAGCTTGTCGGACTCCAGCGCGGTGAGGCGGGCCAGGCGCATGTCGAGGATCGCCTGCGCCTGCTCCTCGGACAGCTCGAAGCGCTCCACCAGGCCGCTCTTGGCCGCCTCGGTGTCGGCCGAGCCGCGGATCAGCTCGATCACCGCGTCGAGGTTGTCGAGCGCAATCAGCAGGCCCTCGAGAATGTGGGCGCGGGCCTCGGCGCGGCGCAGCTCGTGCTGGGTGCGGCGGATCACGACCTCGCGCTGGTGGCTGACGTAGTGCTCGATCAGCTCCTTGAGGCTGAGCGTGCGCGGCACCCCGTCGACCAGCGCGACCATGTTGATGCCGAAGGTGCTCTGCATCGCCGTGCGCTTGTAGAGCTGGTTGAGCACCACCTCGGGCGGGTCGCCGCCGCGCTTGGTCTCGATCACCAGGCGCATGCCGGAGCGGTCGGACTCGTCGCGCAGGTCGGAGATCCCGGTGATCTTCTTGTCGCGGACGAGGTCGGCGATCTTCGTGATCAGGCCGCCGTCGCCGCCCTTCTTGACCATGAACGGCAGCTCGGTGACGATGATCGCGTCGCGGCCGCCCTTCAGCGGCTCGACGTGGGCGCGGGCGCGGATCCGCACCGAGGCGCGCCCGGACGCGTAGGCGTCGCGGATCCCTTCGGCGCTCATGATCCCGCCACCCGGGAAGTCTGGTCCCTTGACGTGCTCCATCAACCCCGCGAGGTCGATGCCGGGGTTGGCGATGTAGGCCTTGACCGCACCGATCGACTCGCTCAGGTTGTGCGGCGGGATGTTGGTCGCCATCCCGACCGCGATCCCGGAGGAGCCGTTGACCAGCAGATTGGGGAAGCGAGCCGGTAGCACCAGCGGCTCCTGCTGGGACTCGTCGTAGTTCGGCCCCCACTCCACCGTGTCCGCCTCGATGTCGCGCAAGAGCTCGGTCGAGAGCCTCGCCAGGCGCGCCTCGGTGTACCTCATCGCGGCCGGCGGGTCGTCGTCGATCGAGCCGAAGTTGCCCTGGCCGTCAACCAGCATGTAGCGCAGCGAGAAGGGCTGCGCCATACGGGCAAGCGTGTCGTAGATCGCGCTGTCGCCGTGCGGGTGGTACTTGCCCATCACCTCGCCGACGATGAAGGCGGACTTGCGGTAGGGCCGGTTGGGCTGCAGCGCGAGGTCGTGCATCGCGTAGAGCACCCGCCGGTGCACCGGCTTCAGCCCGTCGCGGACGTCGGGCAGCGCCCGACCGACGATCACGCTCATCGCGTAGTCGAGATACGACGAGCGCATCTCGTTGGTCAGCTCGCGCTCCTCGATCCGCCCTCCAGTGAGTGCTTCTGCGCCCTCCACTAGACCGAACCCTCCAAACGGGCGCAAAAACCAAGCAGGTCGGGGGATGCAGGGAGGGGAGCGCACTTGTTGGTGCGTGACCCGAGGAGACCGACCGAAGACCCCGAGATGCGCCGGTTTGCAGCGCCCGCGCTAGACATCGAGAAACCTCACCTCCTTGGCGTGGCGTTCTATGAAGGCCTTGCGCGGCTCGACCTTGTCGCCCATCAGGTCGGTGAAGATCTTCTCTGCCATCGCCGCGTCGTCGATCCGCACCCGCTCCAGGGTGCGGCTGGCAGGGTCCATGGTCGTCTCCCGCAGCTGTTCGGCGTTCATCTCGCCCAGCCCCTTGAAGCGCTGCATCGTCACGCCCTGGCGAGCGAGCTCCAGCACCATCCGCCGCAGCTCGGCAAACGACTCCGCGGTGCGCTCTTTCTGATCAAGCGAAATCCCGAAGGGCGGTCGCCCGACCTGGTTCAGCAGCTCGGCGTGCGACTCGATCAGACGGCGGTAGTCGTGCGACTCGAAGAGGCCCGCGCTGAGCTGGAAGGCCTTGGCCAAGCCGTCGCGGCGGTGGACGGCGCGGACGAGGATCTCGTCGCCGGATTCGGAGACGATCTCGGTGTCGAAGGGCTCGACCTCGCCGGCGTCGCCGTTGATCACGTCCTTCACCTCGGCCAGCGACGTAACGCCCCGGTCGAGGACTTCGGACTCACCGAGGAAGCGCACCAGCTCGTGGCCGAAATCGGCCTGCAGCGAGTCGGCCCAGCCCTCGTGCTCCTTGAGCCGCCGGTTGAAGCGCTGCCAGCGGGTTGCTGTCAGCTTGTGCGAGGCGCCCTCGGCGTCGCTCACCTCAATCTGCTCGAGCTTGTCGCGCAGCAGCAACTCCTCCAGCTCGGACTCCTTCTCCACGTAGGTCTCCTGCTTGCCGTTCTTCAGCTTGTAGAGCGGTGGCTTGGCGATGTAGACGTAACCGGCCTCGATCAACTCCGGCATCTCTCGGTAGAGGAAAGTGAGCACGAGGGTGCGGATGTGGGCGCCGTCGACGTCGGCGTCGGTCATCAGCACCACCTTGTGGTATCGCGCGTCTTTGACGTCGAACTCCTCGCGGATGCCGGTGCCGACGGCGGTGATCAGCGCCTGGATCTCCTGGTTGGAGAGCACCTTGTCGATCCGCGCCTTCTCGACGTTGATGATCTTGCCGCGCAGCGGCAGCACCGCCTGGGTGTTGCGGTCGCGGCCCTGCTTGGCGGAGCCGCCCGCGGAATCGCCCTCGACGATGAACAGCTCGGCCAGGGCCGGGTCGCGGACCGTGCAGTCGGCGAGCTTGCCCGGCAGGGTCGAGTTCTCCAATGCCGACTTGCGGCGCGTCAGGTCCCGTGCCTTGCGGGCTGCTTGGCGCGCCCTGGCGGCATCGACGGCCTTGCCGACGATGCGCTTGGCCTCGCCCGGGTTCTCCTCGAAGAACTCGCCGAGCTTGCGGTTGACCGTCTCCTTGACCAAGCCCTCGATCGGCGGGTTGCCGAGCTTGGTCTTGGTCTGGCCCTCGAACTGCGGGTCGGCAAGCTTGACCGAGATCACCGCGGTCAGCCCCTCGCGAACGTCATCGCCGGTGAGGTTCTCGTCCTTCTCTTTGAGCAGGCCTTTGCCGCGCGCATAGGCGTTGAGCGTGCGGGTCAGCGCCGAGCGGAAGCCGGAGAGGTGGGAGCCGCCCTCGTGGGTGTTGATGTTGTTGGCGAAGCTGAAGACGGATTCCTGGTAGGAGGAGTTCCACTGCATCGCCACCTCGACCTGGCCGTCCTCGGTCTCGCCCTCGAAGTAGACGGTCTTGCGGTGCAGGGCGTCCTTGTTCTCGTTGAGGTGGGCGACGAAGTCGACGATGCCGCCCTCGTAGTGGAAGGTGTCGCTCTGGCCCGCGGCGCGCTCGTCGATCAGCTCGATCTTCAAGCCGCGGGTGAGGAAGGCGGTCTCTCGCAACCGCTCGGCCAGGATCGCGTAGTCGAACTCGAGCTCGTCGAAGATCTCGTCGTCGGGCTGGAAGGTGATGGTGGTCCCGGTCGAGTCGGTCGCCTCTCCGCGGGCGAGGTCTGCTTGCGGCTTGCCACGCGCGTAGTCCTGGGTCCAGACCGCGCCATCGCGGCTGATTTCGAGGTGGAGCCGCTCGGAGAGCGCGTTGACCACGGAGATCCCCACTCCGTGCAGGCCGCCGGAGACCTTGTAGCCGTCGCCGTCGCCGAACTTGCCGCCAGCGTGCAGCGTGGTCAGCACCACCTCCGCCGCGGGGCGCTTCTCCTTCTTCAGTTCGTCGACCGGGATGCCGCGGCCGTTGTCGACGACCGTGCAGCTGTTGTCGGGGTGGAGAACGACGCGGACGTGGTCGCAGTGGCCTGCAAGGGCCTCGTCGACCGAGTTGTCGACGACCTCGTAGACCAGGTGATGCAGGCCCCGCGGCCCAGTCGAGCCGATGTACATGCCAGGGCGCTTGCGGACCGCTTCGAGGCCTTCGAGGACGGTGATGTCCTTGGCCCCGTAGGAGGCAGCTCCGTCTTTCTGCGCCGCGGCCGGCTTCATCTTCTCAGGCAATTAATCCCTTCCCGCTCTCATAGAAAACCCCGACCGTGCGGACTTGGCCACACGGGGTCGGGGCAGAAACGCAAGTTGACATAAGGATACCAGTTCGACCCCCTCCA
The DNA here is from genome assembly GCA_963712595.1 of uncultured Solirubrobacterales bacterium. Taxonomy (GTDB): domain Bacteria; phylum Actinomycetota; class Thermoleophilia; order Solirubrobacterales; family 70-9; genus VRUE01. The sequence goes on along the minus strand of CAVQIM010000003.1, from coordinate 507,147 downwards.
ACGCCCGCTGCTTTGAAATAAAAGTCCTGCAAATCGCGATAAATGAATTGGTTATCCCCCATCATCCACACGGAAGCGCAAGCTCTTGGGCGCTTGCTCGCCCAGCTGCTCCCGCAACCGCTGCAGGAGCTGCTCCTGCATCAGATCCAACTCCTGCGCCCAGACGGAATCGGAGCAGCCGACCAGCACCTCCCCCCCGCGCTCGGACAGCGGCTGCGCAACCGCCGCGATTCGCTCTCCGACCAAACCGTCCCAGGCCACCTGCACCGCGGCCAGGCGGGTCTTCGGAGCCGCCTGGCCGAGCGCGGCGCGCAGCCCGCTCGAGGCCGGGCGGGGGGCGCGACGGCGGGTCACGCTGCCGCTGCTGCTGCGATTGCGGGAGGCATGCGGATCACCTTTTCCCTCGCCGCACTCGGCAGCGAGTCCAGCGCCGCGGCGGTGATCAGCGCTTGGCCGCCGCCGGCCAAGCGCTCGACGAGCCGATCGCGGCGAGCGGGGTCGAGCTCGCTCATCACGTCGTCGAGGAGCAGTAGGGGCGCCACGCCGCGGGCGGCCAGAAGAACGTCGCGCTGGGCGAAGAGCAGTGCGAGCAGCGCCGCTCTCTGCTGGCCCTGAGAGCCGTAACGACGCAGGGAGCGGCCGGCGGCCTCGATCTTGAGCTCGTCGAGGTGGGGGCCCCAGGAGCTCCGCCCCAGCCGCAGGTCGGCCTCACGCCGTTCGGCCAGCCCTGCGTGTATCTCCCCCGCCGACCCCGCCGCCCGCGGCGCGTACTCGATCGCCGCACCCCCCTCCAGGCCCAGCTCCGCAGCGGCGGCGGCAAAGGGGCCCGCGAGTTCGTCCACCGCCTCGGTGCGGGCGGCGACCAGCGCTGCCGCTGCCTCAGCCATGGACCTGTCCCATACCTCGAGCCCGCCCCGGTCTCCGCGGCCGTCGCCCAGACGCGCCAGCATCGCGTTGCGCTGGGCAAGGGCCTGACCGAAGCGCTGGCGCAGGTCGGCACGGGAGGGCCAGCGGGCGGCGAGGAAGCGATCGAGGTGGGCGCGGCGCTCGCCCGGTGGGCCCTTGACCAAGGCCAGTCGGTCGGGCGAGAAGACGGCCACCGGCGGGCGGCTGCGGGCCAGCGTGCCAGGATCGGCGGTGCTGCCGTCGAGGAGATGACGGCGCCCCTCGGCGCGGCTTACCGAGGCGAGCAGCCGAACCTCGATTCCGTCATCGTTGGCGATCGCCGCTTCCGCTCTGGCCAGGGCGCCGCCGAAGGGGATCAGATCGCGGCGATCGGAAGTGCGGAAGGAACGTCCGGTGAGGGCGAAGTAGAGCGCCTCGAGCAGGTTCGTCTTACCGGCGCCGTTGGGTCCCACCAGGCTGGCGATTCCAGGCCCCAGCTCGATTCGCACCTGCTCCAAGCTGCGCAGCGGCCTCGCTTCGACGGCGGTGACCAGCACCGGCAGGCCCTCACACGTTGAGGCGGATCGGCATCACCAGGTAGCGGAAGTCTTCGTTGTCGACCGGCTGCAGCAGGCCGGGCCGCAGCGGCGAGATCAAGCGCAGCACCACCTCGTCCCCCTCGACGCTTTCGATTCCCTCGCGGAGGAAGTCCGGGTTGAAGCCGATCTCCAGCGGCTCGCCCTCGAAGGCGGCGGGCATCGTCTCCTCAGCGTCGCCGACGTCTGGCGTCGACGCGGCAATCTTCAGCTCGCCCGGGGCGAAGGAGAGGCGCAGCGGGGCGTTGCGCTGGGCGAGCTGGCTGACGCGACGGGTGACGTCGAGCAACTCGGGCCGGGGCAAGCGGACGTCGTGCTCGTAGGACTCCGGCAGGAGCTGTCGAAAGTTGGGGAATTGCCCCTCGATCAACCTCGTGTTGAGGAGGATGTCCCCTGCCCTGAAAACAGCTTGGTTGCGCGAGAGCGCAACGGCCACGCTTTCGACTCCCTCTGCGGAGACGATCCGCGCCAGCTCTCGCAAGGCACGGGCCGGGATGTTCGCCTCGAGCTCGCCGCCGATAGGGCTCTCCAGCTCGGTCCGCTTCACGGCCAGCCTGTAGGAGTCGGTTGCCACCATCGTCATCTCGGAGCCGCTGGCGCTGACGAGGACCCCGGTCAGCACCGGGCGCATGTCGTCGCGCGAGGCCGCACGGGCGACGAGCTCGACGGTCGCAGCCAGGGCGGCGGCTGGAATCCCCATTGGCTCACCCTCCTCCTCCGGAAACTTGGGGAAGTCCTCGCTAGGCAACGTGCGCAGGTGGAAACTCGAGTCGCCGCTACGAATCTCGACGTCTCCCTCTGCCTCGCGCAGCTCGATCTCCACGGTGGGATCGCCGAGGGACCGGGCCAGCTCCGCCACCAGGCGGCCGGGGAGGAGGATCGAACCGCTGCCCTCGGCCTCGGCGGCCAGCTTCGTCTTCAAGCCCATCTCGAGATCGGTGGCGCAGAGGCTGACGCCGTCCTCGGCGACGGTGACCAGGATGCCCGAAAGCGATTGAGTCGCGGCGCGAGTGGAAACGGCGCGGGAGACGACCGAGAGCTTGGCGACGAGCTCGTCGCGTTTCGTTGTCAGCTTCAAATGACCGATGCCTTCTTGAGTTGGATTAGGACCTGTGGAAAGCGTGGAAAAGAGGCCGGCTTCCGCTCTGGCCGACGGTTCCCAGCCTGTGGATGGATCTGTGGAGGGGCATGATTCTTACAGCGCCGTCGGCCGTCAGGCGGCGCTTGTGGGAGAGGTGTGGATTGCGGCGCGCAATCCCTCGACACGGGCAAACAGGGCTCGATCCTCGCCAAAGCGGGCTTCGATCCGGCGGATCGAGTTGAGCACGGTGGAGTGATCGCGGCCGCCATAGAGACGGCCGATTTGAGGGAGGGAGAGGTCGGTCAGCTCGCGTGTCAGGTAGATCGCCACCTGGCGTGCTCGCAGCGGGGTGGCGGCGCGGGTTGAGCCGACGAGCTCGGCGCGGGAGATGCCGAAGGCGGCTGAAACGCGTTGCTGAATCTCCTCGACCGGATTCGCATCGCGCCTGCGCGATGCCTTGGGGACCACAGCGTCGATCAGCTCGGAGCTGAGCGGTTTCGCGGTCAACGAAGCGTGGGCCAGGACACGCGTGAGGGCGCCGTGGAGCTGGCGCACGTTGGAGTCGATGCGCCCTGCGAGGGCGGCGAGGACGTCGCTCTCGGCATCGACACCGGCCTCGTGGACGAGGCGCCGCAGGACGGTGAGCCGGGTTGCCAGGTTCGGCGGCTCGACCGCAACGGTCAGCCCCCACTCGAAGCGATCGCGCAGGCGGGTCTCCAGGGTCGAGAGCTCGCTGGGGATGCGATCGGCGGAGAGGATCAGCTGGCTCCCCCCTTCGTAGAGCGCGTTGAAGGTGTGGAAGAACTCGTCCTCGGTGTGGCGCTTGCCCTCGAGGAACTGGACGTCGTCGACGAGTAGGACGTCGAGGTCTCGGTAGCGCCGCTTGAACTCCTCTGCTCCGGCGCTGCGCAGGGCGGCGACGAACTCGTTGGTGAAGCGCTCGGCGGTGGTATAGCGGACGTTGAGCCCACCGGCGTTGTCGGCGAGGTAGTTGGCGATCGCGACCAACAGGTGGGTCTTGCCCAGCCCTGGCGGCCCGTGCAGGAAGAGGGGGTTGTAGGCCTCCGATGGGGCCTCCGCAACCGCCAGCGCCGCGGCGTGGGCGACCCTGTTCCCCTCACCGATCACGAAACGGTCGAAGGTGTAGTTGACGTTGAGCTCTGCGCTGGAAGCGGCCTTGGCCCCGATCGCCGCGTCGTTGCCGGAGGCGACGAAGGCGACCTCGCTCAACTGCGCTCCGGCGCCGGCGAGGGCCTCGCGGATCAGACTCGAGTAGCGCCGCTCTGTCCAGGCGCGGATGTTGTCGGGAGCAGCCAAGTAGAGCCGCTCTGCCTCTGTTCCAACTGCTTCCAAGGGCTCCAGCCAGAGCTGGAAGGTGGAAGGTGGAACGGACGCGCGCAGGCGATCCCGAACGTCTTGCCAGAGGGAGTCGAGGTTGGGTTTCGCCGCGTCATCGTGCACCGGCGGCCGACCATAGCGGTGGCAGGGGGGAGGCAGATCGTGCCTGGCGCAAATCCCGGGAAAAGCTTCGGCACGACGGAGCCCACCGGCGCGCAGGTCATCCGTATACTGCGACGGCCGATGAAGCGGACCTACCAGCCTAAGAAGCGAAAGCGGGCCAAGACGCATGGTTTCCGGGCCCGGATGAGCACGCGCGGCGGCCGCGCGATTTTGAAGCGACGCCGCCGCAAAGGCCGGAAGCGCCTCACCCACTAGATGTCGGCGAAGCGACGTCGCCTCTCGCGCAGCGGCGAGTTCGACCGCGTCTATCGCGACGGATCGTCACATGCGACTCGCCACCTCGTCCTCTACAGCTTTCCGCGCAAGGCGGACGAAGAGGGGGCAGACGTGAGGCTCGGGGTTTCGGTGAGCCGAAAGGTCGGCGGGTCCGTCGACCGCAACCGCGTCAAGCGCGTGCTGCGTGAGACGTTCTGGGACCTCGCCGACCGCCTGCCGCCTAGCCACGACTTCGTCTTGGTCGCCCGCACCGAGATCGGCGGCCTGGTCGAACGAGAGGGCGCCGCCGGCGTCCGAGCCAGCCTCGAAGAGGCTCTCGCCAGCCAGAGCGGAAGGCGTTCCACGTGAAACGGGCCCTGCTGGCCCTGATCGGCGCCTACCAACGCTGGATCTCAGCGGCGCGGCCACGCCGCTGCCGTTACGAGCCCACCTGCTCCGCCTATGCGGCCGAGTCCATAGGCCGCTTCGGCGCGGCCCGCGGCTTTCTCCTCGCCGCTTGGCGAGTCCTGCGCTGCAACCCGTTGAGCCACGGCGGCTTCGACCCGGTGCCGGAGCGCTTCACGCTCAAGGTCCATCCCGTTGACCCGGCGGTCCACCACGGCGAGGCTCAAACGTGATCCCCGCCGCCAACATCCTGCAGCCGCTGATCGACATCGCCAACTCGGTCCTGCAGTTCTTCCACGACAACGCCGGGCTGAGCTGGGGAATGTCGATCATCGCGCTCACCGTCTGCACCCGCGCGCTGCTGATCCCGCTCACCTACAGGCAGCTGAAAGGCATGCGCGCGCTGCAGGCCCTGCAGCCGCAGATCAAAGAGATCCAGGCGAAATACAAAAACGACCGTCAGCGCATGCAGCAGGAGATGATGCGCTTCTACCAGGAGAACAAAGTCAACCCCTTTGCCTCCTGCATCCCGCTGCTGGCGCAGCTGCCGGTCTTCATCACCCTCTTCTACGTCCTCCGCAACGAGCTGCCCAGCGATATCGGCTGCGAGGCCGGCCACTGCGGCGCCGAAGCCTCGTTCCTCTTCATCAACGACCTGACCGCGAAGGCGGTCGGGGGCGAACTGATCGCCCTGCTGATCCTCTACGTCGGCACCCAGTTGATCTCCGGCATGGTGATGTCGGTCACCGCCGACAAAAGCCAGCGCATGATGATGTTCATCCTGCCGCTGGTCTTCGTCCCCTTCGTGATCAACTTTCCCGCCGGACTCGTCCTCTACTGGATCACGACCAACGTCTGGACGATCGGACAGCAGTACACGATCCAACGCCTGATCCCGGCTCCTCATGTGGCTACGCCGGAGGAGGTTCAGGCTGCGAAGCCGCCGCCTCCGCCTCCTAAGAAAAAGAAGAAGCGGCGGTAGTTGTGGGGCCGGCGGGGGAGGCCTCGCCGGTGCCTAGCACCGCCCCTTCGGGTCGGTGCAATGGAGTGCCGCTTCGCGGCTTAGAACCCCTCTGCGGAGCCGCTTCGCGAGGCCCCGTCGAGGCCTCCCCCGCCGGCCTTCGACAGTCCCTTTGGTTCAGGAGCCGTCTCTCGGGGAGCTGTTTGAGAGATCAGAGCTTTCAGCGAAAGGACGGCAGTCAGACCCGTTGGGACAGGGGCTTGTCTCTAACGGGAGCTTCTCTCGCGGGGGGTGGCATCGAATGGGGGGACCACCCCCGAGGAGGCGGCGGAGCCGCCACCGCAGCGGGGTGGTGGGACCCATTCGGTGACAGGACCCGCCGCGCCAGCACCGCTCGTATTGCACCCTTCGCGTTCCCGAATAGACTGGCCCGCGTGACTGGAGCTGACGACTGGCCACAGGAGCCTGCTGAGCGGGTTCGGGAGCTCGTCGAGGGCGTGCTCGATGAGCTCGACCTCGACGGGGAGGTCGAGATTCGCGAGGAGGACGAGCGGATCACGGCTTCGATCGAGGGCGACGAGGACTTCGGACTCCTGATCGGCAAACGCGGGCAGACGATCGACGCGGTGCAGCTGTTGGCCTACCAAGCGGCGTTCAGGGGAACCCGTGACCGCAAGCGGGTAGTCGTCGACGTGGCCGGATACCGCGACCGGCGACGCGAGATGCTCACCGCCCGCGCCGACCGTGCTGCCGAGCAGGCCCTGAACGGCAACCACAGCGTGGAGATGGATCCGATGAGCGCCCAGGAGCGGCGCGTGGTCCACGAGCACCTCAAGGACCGCTCGGGCGTCGAGACCTACAGCGAAGGCGACGAGCCGCGTCGTTGCGTGGTCGTCGCTCCGCTTGTGTCCGAGTGAGGGAGCGAGCGGCCCGGTAGGGGTTCCGCTTAACTTTTTCGAGCCGCCGCGGCGGCTGTGGACCATGGCTGGTGACGAAAAAGTACAAGACGCTTCACCCCTACCGGGCCGCTCGCTCGACGAGGCGCGGAGGGCGACGATCACGCTTGTCCTGGAGCTTTTGGAGGTGGAGCGGGCGTCGGTCAGCTCCGTTACCGATCCGGGGCGGGCCTGGCGGGTTCATGTCGCCGACTCGCTCACGGGTCTTGAGTTCCCCGAGCTGGGGAAAGCGGAGTCGATCGCCGATGTTGGCTCTGGGGCTGGGTTTCCCGGCCTCGTACTTGCCGTCGCCCTGCCCGACGCGCGAGTCGACCTGATCGAGTCCGTCGGTCGCAAGTGCGATTTCATGCGCCACGCGATCGAGACCGCTGGCATCGGGAACGCCCGCGTCGTCAACGCCCGCTCGGAGGATCTGGCCGGCGGCGAGGGGCGCGAGGCCTACGCAGCGGCAACCGCGCGCGCGGTCGGCCGTCTATCGACCCTCGCCGAGCTCGCTTCGCCGCTGCTCGAGGACGGGGGCGTCTTCGTCGCCTGGAAGGGGAAGCGAGATCCCGAGGAGGAGGCGCAACTCGACCGCGCCGCGCCGCAGCTGGCGATGCGCCCGGAGGAGATCCGCCACGTCGGCCCCTACGCCGGCAGCGAGCACCGCCACCTTCACTTGCTGCGCAAGTCGGGGCCCACCCCCGCCGATCTCCCCCGCCGCCCGGGCATGGCCAAGAAGCGACCGCGCGGGTAGGCACTAGTCTGCGGCCGCATGGGCGTCGTCTACGCGATCGCAAACCAGAAGGGTGGCGTCGGCAAGACGACGACCGCCGTCAACGTGGCCGCCTGCGTGGCCTCGGCCGGCGCCCAGACGCTGCTGGTAGACCTCGATCCGCAGTGCAACGCGACGGTCGCGCTCGGGGGCGAGCGCGACCTGCACCCCTCCTCCTACGACTGCCTCACCGGCGAGGTATCGGTCGCCGAGGCGGCGCGTCCGGCGGGCCCGGACAACCTCTGGCTCGTTCCCGCCAACCGCGATCTCGCCGGCGCCGCGGTCGAGCTGCCGCGGATCGAGGGCTCCGAGACGCGCCTGCGCGAGCGGCTGGGCCCCGTGCGCGAGCGCTTTGCCTACACCCTGCTCGACTGCCCGCCCGCGCTGGGCCCGGTCAGCGTCAATGCCCTCGCCGCTGCCGACCGGGTGGTGGTTCCCGTCCAGGCCGAGTACCTGGCGCTCGAGGGGCTGGTCCAGTTCCTCGACACGCTGGCGACGATCCGCCGCGAGCTCAACCCCGGGCTGGAGGTGTCGGGGCTCTTGGTCACCATGCACGACGAGCGCACCCGCCTGGCACAGGACGTCGAGCGGGAACTGCGCCAGCACTTCCCCGAGATGGTCTTCGAGACGGTCATCCCCCGCAGCGTCCGCGTCGCCGAGGCCCCCAGCTATGGTCTGCCCGTGACCGAGCACTCTCCCCAGTCGCGCGGTTCCGTCGCCTACCGCGCCCTCGCGCAGGAGCTGGCCGCGCGTGGCTAAGAGCGCGACCCGCCGCGGCCTCGGCAGCGGCCTCTCCGCCATCCTTCCCGAAGCCGACGCCGAGCATGCGGGTGAGCTGCGAGAGCTCCCCACCGAGCTGATCAAGCCGAATCCGAACCAGCCGCGGACGAGGATCGACCCCGAGTCGCTCGCCGGCCTGGCCTCCTCGATCGAGGCCAACGGCGTCGTCCAGCCGCTGCTCGTCCGACCCCTCCCCGACGGCAGCTACGAGCTGATCGCCGGCGAGCGGCGCTGGCGTGCGGCCCAGGCCGCCGGCCTCGCCAAGGTCCCGGCCGTCGTCCGCGACCAGGAGCTCGCCGAGCGGATGCAGGTGGCCCTGATCGAGAACATGGTCCGCGAGGACCTCAACCCGGTGGACGAGGCCCGCGCCTGCGCTGCCCTGGTCGACGACCTCGGCCTCTCCAAGGAGGAGCTCGCCCGGCGCGTCGGTCGCAGCCGGCCCGCGGTCTCCAACCTGATCCGGCTCCTCGACCTGCCCGACGAGGCACTCGGACTGCTGGAGTCGGGCGAGCTCAGCGAGGGTCACGGCAAGGCCCTGCTCACAGCCGAGGGAAATGACGTCAGACGCCGCCTCGCCCGCGACGCGGTACGCGGAGGCTGGTCGGTCCGCGAGACCGAGAACAGGGCCAAGCTGGCTGGCCAGCCAAGAAAAGCGAGGAGCCTTGGGGGGAAGCTGGCGCCCGAGCAGGCCACCGCGCTGCGCAAGGCGGCGGACGAGCTGGAGTCGGCCCTCGGGCACGAGGTCAAGGTCCGGCCGCGCGGGGGGGAGATCGCGGTCGAGATCCGGTTCGAGGACCTCGACGACGCCCTCGCCCTCGCCCGCGACCTCGGCGCCCGCGGTCGCTGAAAGGCACGCCCGCCGGCCCGGATTCCCCCGCTATCCTTCGGCTTGACTGCGGGCGATTAGCTCAGTTGGTTAGAGCGCGTCTCTGATAAGGACGAGGTCCCTGGTTCGAATCCAGGATCGCCCACTCGTGCAGCAGATGCAGATCTATGGCGTCAGCTTCGACATGGTCGGCAAGCAGCCGATCGTTTTGTTGAAGACGGTCGACAGCAACAAGTTCCTGCCGATCTGGATCGGCCACCCCGAGGCGGCCGCGATCCTGATGAAGCTGCAGGGGGCCTCGACGCCGCGGCCGATGACCCACGACCTGCTCTCCGACCTGCTCGAGCAGCTCGACGCCAAATGCGAGCGGGTCTCGGTGACCGAGCTGCGCGACAACACCTTCTACGCCTCGATCACGGTCTCGATCAACGGCTCGGAGCTGGAGATCGACTCGCGGCCCTCCGACGCCCTCGCCCTCGCGGTGCGGGTCTCGGCCCCGATCTTCGCCGACGAGGACGTGATCGAGGAGTCGGCGATCGAGTTCGAGCACGATGTCGAGGACACCGAGGAGGTCGTCGACAAGTTCAAGGAGTTCCTCGACGAGGTCTCACCCGACGACTTCGCCCAGGGCGAGGACTCCTAGCCAGGGGGCGACGGGGACCGGCCGAGAAGTCGGCCCAGTGTCAAGCTGTGGGCAATGGAGACCAGGAGCGCGACTGAGGCCGACGCCGAGGCGGTGCAATGGCTCAGGAAGCACGCATGGCGGGCCCGCTACGCGCATCCGGAGACCGGTGTTACGCAGTCCGTGCTGGAAAACGAGCTGGCCGTGTTGCCGCCGACGGAAGAAGACCTCGCTCTGTATCGAGCGATGCTGGCTAAGCCAGCCAATCGCGGCCGCAACCTCGTAGCGTTAGTAGACGGTCGCATCATCGGCACCGTGACGTACGACCGCACGGACGAGGGGGTCGGCGACATCGGCGTGTTTGTCGCGGAGGCTTATGACGGCACCGGCGTTGGCGATGCCCTGCTCGAGCGGCTAATCGCAAATACCGACGAACCGCTCGAAGTCGCTATCTTCGCCCGCAATCCGAGCCGCGAGTTCTACCGCCGTCACGGATTCAGCGAGTTCGGCCAGGAGTTCGACCACGAATTCCGCGCCGGTATCAGCCTGCCGGTGCAGCGCCTCCGGCTGGCCAGGTAGGTGCAGACGAGCGACGAGCCCGCAGCGCCCGAAGCCAAGCGGTGTGCCGTGGGGGCAAAGCCTCCAGGCGACACAGGGCCCCTCTTAAGCGCCCACCGGGGCCCGCGCCAGGTCGAGGATCCTCTCGACCAGCTGCTCGAAGGACATGCCGGCCGCCTCCGCCGCCTGGGGGAGGAGGCTGGTGTCGGTGAGGCCGGGTATCGCGTTCACCTCGAGTACCTGCGGGCCGTCGGCACCGAGGATCAGGTCGACGCGGGAGAAGCCGGAGCAGCCGAGCGCCCTGTAGGCGGCGAGCGCTGTTTCGGTGATCCTCGCCGCCTCGGCCTCGCCAAGTTCAGCCGGGCAGACGAAGGAGGTGCGACCGATCTCGTAGCGGGCTTCGAAGTCGTAGCTGTCGCCGGCGCGGGGGATGGCCTCGACCACGGGCAGCGGCTCGTCGCCGAGCACGCTGACCGCCAGCTCGCGCCCGTCGACGAAGCGCTCGAGCAGAACCCGGTCGTCGTAGCTGAAGGCCGAGACAAGCGCCTCGGGAACGTCGAACCAGCTCTCGGCGAATTTCACTCCAAGCGCCGAGCCGCCGCGGCTTGGCTTGACCACGAGCGGGAAGCCGAGGCGTTCCTCGATACCGCCGAGGGCGTCTCCGGCGCCAAGTTCGCGGAAGGCCGTTTCGTTGAAGGCGAACCAATCGGGGGTGGGGACCCCGGCGGAGCGCAGATCGTGCTTGGCCAGGACCTTGTCGATGCAGCGGGTGCAGGCCGCCACGCCCGGTCCCGTGAAGGGGATGCCGAGGATTTCGAGCAGCTCCTGAGCGGTGCCGTCCTCGCCGCCGCGCCCGTGCATCGCGATGAAGGCGACGTCGGGCCGCCCGGCCGCCAGCCGCTTGACCAGCGCTGAGTCGGCCTCCAGCGAGAGCACGTCGTAGCCGAGCCGCTCCAGCGCGTCCTCGACCCGAGCGCCGGAGCGCAGCGACACTCCCCGCTCCAGCGACCGCCCGCCTTTCAGCACCGCGACCTTCACCCGCTTTCCTCCCCCGTCCTGCGAAACGGCACGACGTTCTCCCCCTCCGCCGAGGCGGCCTCCGGTGCGACCACGGGCATCGCCGGGGGCTCGCCGGTCAAGGCGCTGTAGAGCTCGACCTGTTCGCCGATCACTTTGCCGATGCGGCGAATCCCCTCGCGGATGCGGTCCTCGTTGCCGGCGGAGAAGTTGAGCCGCATCGAGCTGCGGCCGCGACCGTCGACGTAGGCGGCTTGGCCTGGAACGAAGGCAACGTCCTCGCGCAGCGCCTTTGCCAGCAGGTCGCTGGTGTCGATGTAGTCGGGAAGGGTTGCCCAGACGAAGAGGCCGCCTTCGGGCTCGGTCCAACTCGCCTGCGGCGGGAAGTGGGTGCGCAGCGCCTCGATCATGGCGTCGCGACGGCTTCGGTAGATCCCGACCAGGCTCTCGATGTAGTCGGTCCAGCGCCCCTGGGCGAAGTACTCGCGCACGAAGTACTGGGTCAGGGTGGAGGTGCAGAGGTCGGCGGCCTGCTTGCCGAGCACGATCTTCTCCATCACCGGTGGCGGTGCCACCGCCCAGCCGAGGCGGATGCCGGGGGAGAGGATCTTGGAGAAGGTGCCCACGTAGACGACGAAGTCGCCCCCGTCGAGCTGGTAGAGCGGCGGCAGCGCCTCGCCGCCGAAGCGCAGCAGGCCGTAGGGGTTGTCCTCCACCACGAGCAGCTCGCGCGATCTCGCCAGCTCGACCAGGCGCCGCCGGCGCTGCAGCGACATCGTCACCCCGGCGGGGTTCTGGAAGTTCGGCACCGAGTAGATCAGCTTGGGACGTCGACCCTCGCCGTCGAGCTCCTCCAGTACCCGCTCCAGCTCCTCCACCCGCATCCCGTCCTCGTCGCACTCGATCTGGATCGTCTCCGCCTGGTAGCTGCAGAAGACCGGGATCGCGCCGGGGTAGGTGGGCGCCTCGCAGATGACGACGTCGCCGGGATCGACCAGCACCTTGCAGATCAGGTCGATCGCCTGCTGGCCGCCGGTGGTGACGATCACGTCCTCGGGGTCGGGCAGCATTCCCTCGGCACCCATCACCTCGACGATGCAGTCGACCGTCTCGCGGAAGCCCTCGGTCGGGCCGTACTGCAGTGCCTCCGCCGCCGACTCCTGCGCGATCCGCGTCATCTGCGCGGCGAATGCCTGGGGCGGGAAGGTCGAGGTGTCTGGCAGCCCTCCCGCCAGCGAGATCACGTCCGGCCGGGCGGTGACGGCCATCAAGTCGCGCATCGCCGAGGAGCGCATCACCGCCGTCCGCTGGGCGAAGAGACCCGCGTAGCGCTCCAGGTCGCTGCTGCGGGCGTGGGCGCGACGGCGGTGGGGCGGGTCTGGCATTGGAACAGTGTGCCGAATCAGCGCCGCGCGGCTCAGGGAGCTAGGTTTTCCGCGTGGGATCCTTCTCCGGCATCTGTCTCGAGCTCGGCATCGGCATCGCAATTGGGATGCTCGCCGGCACCACCGGCACGCACGGATCGGCTCGTGGGCGGATGACGATCCTCGCAGCGGTCATCGGCATCGTCGCCGGCGCTCTGCTCGCTGGGACCGCTGACCTCAGCACCCCGGTGGGCGCTTTCTTCTGCTTGCTCGGGGCGGTTTTCGCCTGCATCGTCGTCAGCGACGTGGTCAGCGCGGCCGGCCGCCGCGAGGGCAGCGGCTCTGGCGCGCTCGGCTTTCTCGTCTCGCTCGCGGCCCTGCTCGTCGTGGCGATCTCGATCCTGATCTCGCCCGCGGCCCTGCTCGTCCTGGCCGCCCTCGCCTGGCTCGGCCTCTCGCGCCGTCGCCGCGCCCAGCGCAAACACGCCGGGCTGCGGGTTTTGCGGTGAGGGCGGGTCTCGCCAGGGGCTCCGCTTAACTTTTCTGAAGGCAGTGGGCGGCTGTCCGCCGGCGGCGGCGCAGAAAAGCACAAGACGCTCCGCCCCTGGCGAGACCCGCCCTCAGTCCAGAGTCCTTGCCGGCGGAGCTGGGGAGGCACTACCGGCATGATTGGCGGCAATGGCCTCCAAGAAGCTCGTCCTCACCTACGTCGACTCGCTGCGCACGGACATGCTCCTGCGCGCGGTTGCCGAGGGACGTGCGCCAACCTTCGCCCGCCTGATCGAACGGGGGGTCCTGGTCGAGGACTGCGTCTCCAGCTTTCCCTCGGTGACCCCGGTTGCCTGCGCCGAGATGGTCACCGGCGCCGGCGCGGAGGGGCACTGGATCAGCGGCATGAACTGGTACCACCGGCTCGAGCGGCGCTACGTCGAGTACGGCTCCTCGCTCGAGGCCAGCCGCGCCTTCGGGATCTTCCGCGCCCTCTACGACCTCGTCTACAACATGAACCTCGCGCACCTCAACCCGAGCCTCGAGACGCTCTTCGAGCACCTCGACGACGCCGCTCTTCGCACCGCCTGCACGCCGTTCCTGATCTACCGGGGCCGCCATCGCCACCAGGTCTCGCTGGAGGGACTGCTGCGCCGCGCGGTCGATGCGACCCGACTCAAGTTTCGCCATCACACCTGGGGTCCGCGCGAGCTCTTCTACGGAGACCTCTACGCAAGCCGCGAGGTCCCCTGCAAGTCGACCTCGATCCCGGGTAGCCGCGACGGCTACTCGGCCTGCTGCGCCGCCGAGCTGGCCAAGGCGGACGGGTTCGACTTCCTCCTCTTCTCGCTGCCGGACAACGACAACTACTCCCACCGCTTCGGGCCAGGGGCGAGCGTCGAGTCGATTGCCAAGGCCGATCACTGCTTCTCGAAACTGGTCGATGCGGCGGGAGGCCTGGACCGCTTCCTCGAGGACCACGCCCTGATCCTGCTCGCCGATCATGCGCAGACGGAGGTGCAGCGGGGCCTGCCGCTCGCCGACCTGCTCGCCCGCGAGTGGTCGGTGCTTCGCCCCTCCGAGTCGGAGCCCGAGCGGGCACAGCTCGCGGTCAGCCCTACCGGCCGCGCCGCCCACGTCTACCTCTTGCCCTGCAACGGCGAACGCGCCGACCCGGAGGAAGTGCGGCGTGCGCTGGTTGAGATCGAAGGCATCGACCTGGTCTGCCGCATGGAGTCCAGCGACGGAGGTGCCCTGCATCGCGAGGCGCCGGGTACGCCGGGAAGTGATGCGGTCGCGGTGATCGAACGCAACGGGCAACGCCTCAGCTTCGGTCCCGGCACGGCGGTCGCCGATCTCCGCGGCGGCCGCTGGCGCCTCGATGGCGACCTGGGAGTGCTTGAGGCGCAGATCGAGGAGGGACGGCTGCGCAGCGAGGTCTACCCAGACCCGCTCGCCAGAGTCTGGTCGGCCCTGACCGGCCCGCACGCCGGCGACTTCGTCCTCTCGCTGGCCGAGGGTTACGAGGCGGTCGACTGGGGGGGAGTCACCCACGCAGGCGGCGGCAGTCACGGCTCGCTGCGAGCAGGCGACTCGCTCGGCCCACTGCTCTTCGTCGGCTGCGGGCCGGACAGTCCGGACGAGCGCGATCAGTGGGCGCTGCGGGACGTGGTTCCAGTGGTGCTCGAGCACTTCGGGTTGAGTTGATGGATAGGGCGCCCGCGGGAGCGACGGTCCTGTGCGCCCTTCTGCTCGTAGCGCTGCTGTGGCCTGCCGCCGCCTTCGCGCAGGAGGTGGGAGCTGATGAGGCGGTTCGGATCGCCAATCGCGATTCGAAGGTGGTCGAGGAGAGGGAAGAGAACGGGGCGTTGACGCACAGCGCCAACGAGGTCGATGGCAACTGGGAGGTTGGCTATTTCGTCGGTGACGAGGAGGTGGCGCTCGTCGTCGTGGACTCCACCACGGGGCTGGTGCGCGAGTCCTGGACCGGCTACCAGGTCGCCTGGAAGATGGCCCGGGGATATTCCGGCGCCTTCGGCCACAAGCTCAACGCCCCGTACGTCTTCCTGCCGCTCTGCCTCCTCTTCCTGCTCGGGTTGATCGACTGGAGACGGCCCTGGCGGCTCGCCACACTCGATCTGCTTGCCTTGCTTGGCTTTGGCGTTTCCAACCTCTTCTTCAACCGGGCGGAGATCGGGGTCTCGGTTCCACTCCAGTACGCGCCCTTGCTCTACCTCTTCGGCAGGGCGCTGTGGACGGGTCTACGCGGCCGCGGTTCGGGGATCAGGCCGATCTGGCCGGCCACCTGGCTGTTGGTCGCCGCACTCTTCCTGATCGGTTTTCGCGTCGGCCTCAACGTCGCCGACTCGGGTGCGATCGACGTCGGTTACGCCAGCGTGGTCGGTGCCGACCGGATCGCCCACGGCGAACCGATCTACGACAACTTCCCCGAGGACGTCTCGCAGGGAGACACCTACGGCCCGGTCAATTACTACTCCTACGTCCCCTTCGAGCGGATCTGGCCCTGGTCGGGAACCTGGGACGACCTCCCGGCGGCCCACGGCGCCGCCGTCTTCTTCGACCTCGCCACCTTCGCCCTCCTCATCCTCCTCGGCCGCCGCATCCGCCCCGGCCCCGAGGGCAACAAGCTCGCCGCAACCCTCGCCTTCGGCTGGGCCGCCTACCCGTACACCGCCTACGCCCTCCTCTCCAACTCGAACGACACCCTGGTGGCGATGTTCCTCGTTGCCACCTTCCTAGTCCTGGCACGGCCGGCAGCGAGAGGTGCGATGGCGGCATTGGCCACATTCACCAAGTTCGCCCCCGTGGTCCTATTGCCAATGCTCGCCACCTACGGAGCCAAGCGCTGGCGCTTCACCCTCGCCCTCGCCGCCACGACCGCCACCGTAATCCTCTGGCCCGCAATCGACCCAGGCCTCCACACTTTCTACGACCGCAC
Organism: uncultured Solirubrobacterales bacterium; assembly: GCA_963712595.1. Classification (GTDB taxonomy): domain Bacteria; phylum Actinomycetota; class Thermoleophilia; order Solirubrobacterales; family 70-9; genus VRUE01. Next base: position 491,178 of record CAVQIM010000003.1, on the reverse strand, counting down.
GATCGCCTACCAGTCCGGCCGAGATTCACCCTTCAGCATCTGGGGCCAAGCCCCATCCCTGGAACCCCTACGCATAGGGATCCTCATCGCAGTCGCCCTACTCGCCCTAGCCCTCGCTTTCCGCCCCAAGGAGAAGCAGCTTCCCCAAGTAGCAGCGTTGGGCGCAGCCCTCCTGATCGGCATCCAGCTAACCATGCACCACTGGTTCTACCTCTACATAGTCTGGTTCTACCCGCTCCTCCTCATAGCAATGACATCCCTGCAAGGAGGATCCGGCACTCCTCCGAACGGCTTGTACTTTTCCGCCCTGACCCCTCAGCGAGAGCGGCCCTACTTAGAGGCGGAAAATGTTGAGTGAGGAGGAGTGCCGGATCCTCCATTCCCGCCCCGAAGTCAAACAGGAGCGGGCACCATCACCGCCTCGATGGAATCAGCCATCCCCGCATCATTCACGTCGACGACCGCCCCCATCACCCAAACGTCCTCATCGGCCGTCTCGAACTTCACCGGCATCTGAGTGATCATCGACTCCAGCACCAGCTCCGGCCTGACCCCCAGCACACTGGTCCGCGACCCGGTCATCCCCACGTCGGAGATGAAGGCGGTCCCCTGCGGCAGGACCCGCGCATCTGCAGTCGGCACATGCGTGTGCGTGCCGAACACCGCTGCGACCCGTCCGTCCAGGTGCCAGCCCATCGCCACCTTCTCGCTGGTCACCTCGGCGTGGAAGTCGATGATCGTAAAATCGCACTCGATCTTCTCGAGGATGCTGTCGACCTCGTGGAAGGGCGAGCGGGCGACCCTGAGCCCGACCGCCCCGCTGAGGTTGATCACGCCGACGCGCCGCCCCCCGGCCTCGACGACGGTGTACCCGCGGCCCGGATTGGCATAGGGGTAGTTGGCCGGCCGCACCACCCGCTCGTTGCGGTTGAGGTAGCCGTAGACCTCGCGATGCCGGTAGACGTGGTTGCCGGTGGTGATCGCCCCGGCGCCGGCGGCGAAGAGAGCCTCGGCGGTCTTCTCGGTGATCCCGATGCCGCCCGCCGAGTTCTCGCCGTTGACGACGACCAGCTCCGGCGCGTACCGCTCCCGCAGCTCCGGCATCGCCGCCTCGAGACCGCGCCGTCCCGGCCCGCCAACCACGTCGCCGATGAAGAGGACCTTCATGGTCAGGTGACCCTATCCGCGATGTAGGTTTTCATCGCGCATGGCCCTCGACAGCGGCCGCGAGCCGATCTTCGTCCTCGACTCCCGTGAGGGGTTCAAGCCGGTTGCGGTCGAGAGCGTCGAAGCGCTCGGAGCGACGTTGATCCTGCCCGACGGCAGCAGCGGGGGGAAGGCGAAGCTCGACTCCCTGCCGGCGCGCGGCGGGCGGATGAACCTGCCGCCCGATCCGCGCAAGGGGGAAGCCGCTCTGCCGGCTGACCTGCGCAACGTCGCCTACCGGCGGGTCGTCGCGGGGGCTGGCCTGAAGTGGGTCCAGTACTGGCTCTGGTACCTCTACAACCCGAAGCGCGTCTTCGTCACCGGCGAGCACGAGGGGGACTGGGAGTTCGTCCAGGTCGGCTACGCCGGCACTCTTCCGGTCTGCGTGACCTGCTCCCAGCACCACTCGGGCGGTTCGCGAATGTGGTGGGACGTGGAGCTGCGCGATGGGCGCCCGGTCGTGTACCCGGCGCTGGGATCGCACGCCAACTACTTCACCCCGGTCGAGCAGCTGCCGGAGATCGGCGATATCGGCGACGGCGACGGCGAGGTCCTCGACTCGATCGAGTGGCGCGAGTTCGGCATTTGGGCGAAGTGGCCCGGGCGCTGGGGCAACTCGACCGGCGAGGGCCGCTCTCCCCAGTCGCCCGGCAGTCAGGGAGACCGCTGGCACGCGCCGCACGAGTTCCACTCCGAGGCGAGTTGCCAGCGCTGAGCAAGCGCCCGCTCGCTCAGACCGAGGAGAAACGGCGCAGGGCGAAGCGGGCCAGCAGGCCGTAGGCGACGATCAGGATCGCCAGATGTCCGAGCGCGGCTCCCATGCTCGGCCCGGCTGGGTCGAGCGCGGCGGTCATCGCCTGCAGTGCCGGCTTGAAGGGGAAGAGAGCGGAGATCAGCTTGATCGCGCCATAGAGACCCGATCCCACCGTGCCCGAGGGGATCAGCGAGAGGAAGGCGAGCGGCAACGTCACCATGAAGGCGAGCAGCGAGACCGCGCGGACCTCGCGCGCCGCCGCCCCGAGCGCCGCCCCAGCCGCCCCGAGCGCCGCTCCACCGGAGACGATCGCCAGCAGCCAGAGCGCGAAGCGACCCCAGTGCAGCGGCACGAAGAGGGCGAGGCCGGCCAGCATCAGCACGGTGACCAGCAGGCCGACCACGACCCCGAGCGCGACCTTCTCGCCGAGCAGCGCCGAGCGCGAGACCAGGCCCCGGGTGAGGCGAGGGAAGGCGTTCTCCTCGCGCTCGAGCGCGAGTGAGCCGGCGACCAAGAGGATGGTGACGAAGGCGAGGGTGAAGGTCGCGGCGACGGAGATCGCGAAGACTTCGAGCGGCGGCGTGGAGGCGTTGACGACCTCCTTGTCGACGGCGATCGGTTGCGTCAGGCGGGTGAGCAGCAGCGCCGCCGTGCCGAGGTTGTCTCGCGTCAGCGTGGTGAACTGGAGCACCTGGTCGATCGAGTCGCGCAGCGGGCCGGGGGGGAGGGCGGGGCGCAGCGATCGCAGGATGCGGCTGCTGTTGCGCAGTCCGAGGATCGGGATCGTCTGGCCGAGAACGCTGAACTGGCCGCCGTTGAGGACGTAGCCCATGAATTTGCCGCCTTCGGCAGCGATCCGCCGCGCGATCACGAGGTTCGCCTGGGCGAGCAGCGAGTCGATCCGGTCGTTGACCAGGCGCGCCTTGACCGGATCCTCCTCGTTGACGATCACCTCCACCCGCGGGGTGCTGGGGCTCGGCGTCGAGAGCGAGTTGATCCGGTCGACCAGGTCCGCGGGCAGAATCAGCGCCGCGAGCACGTCGCCGGAGCGGACCTCGTCGACCGCCTCGGAGCGGGTCTTGACGTCGATGCACTCGACCCGTCCGCAGATCCGGTCGTCGACGCCGATCTTCGGCAGCTGGCTGGTGCCGACGCTGACCCGGGCGTCGCTTGGAACCTCGTTGAGGAAGGCGATGCGGGGCTTCTCCGGCGAGCGCGAGATCGCGAAGCCGACCAGGACCGCGATCAGGACCGGGTAGGCAATCAGGAGGAAGGCCTGCAGGGGCGACCGTCGCAGGATCTGCAGGTCCTTGAGCAGCAGCCAGCGCGCCTTCATAGGGCTTCGCCCGTGCTCCGGTCGCGAAGAATCAGATATGCACGCTCCCTCCGCACGGTCTCGCTAGTGCCCCCGGTGGTGGAGGAAGGCGACGAAGGCGGTCTCGAAGTCCTGATCGGCAGCCTCGGGCGCCTCCCGGCGCACCGCCTCGCGCAGCCCGTCGGGGGAGCCGTCGAAGAGCGCCTCGCCGTCGGCGAGGACGAGCAGGCGCCCGCCGTAGCGCTCGGCCTCCTGGATGTCGTGGGTGGAGAAGATCACGGTGGTGCCATGGGTCGAGGCGAGCGCCGAGACGAACTCCCAAAGCCGCGCCCGCTGCCGCGGGTCGAGCCCGACGCTGGGCTCGTCGAGCAGCAGCACCGAGGGCTGCGAGAGCAGCCCGATCGCGATGTTGATCCGCTGCTGGTTGCCCCCCGAGAGCCTGGCGACGATCTCCCCCCGCCGCTCCCCCAACCCCGTCAGCTCCAACATCTCCTCGGCCGACCCACGCGGATCGTCCCGCCCCTCCAGCCGCGCAAAGAGCAACAGGTTCTCCTCGACCGTCAAGCGCCGGTAGAGCGCCGCCTGCTGCGGCACCCACCCAACCTCCCCCTGAGGCACATGAACCTCACCCTCGTCCGCCTTGGAGATCCCAGCAAGGATCGACAACAGTGTGGTCTTGCCAGCACCGTTGGGGCCAATCACAGCCACCAGCTCCCCAGCCGAGGCTTCGAAATCCACACCCCGCAACGCTTCCCGGCTGCCGTAGCGCCGGACAAGCTTCCGCGCCTCGAGTACGGCCGCCGCCTCCGTCCGGGTCCCCGCGTCCATCTGCGCAACGCTACCCGTCACGCCCGCGGGGGTCTGTTAGGCACGGCTTGAGTGAGGGCGCGCTGCTGGGCGGTTTCTCGCGGGGGGTGGCGCCGAATGGGGGGACCACTCCCGAGGAGGCGGCGGAGCCGCCACCGCAGCGGGGTGGTGGGCTCCCATTCGGTGACAGGACCCGCCGCGCCAACAACCCTAGAATCGACCCGTGCCCTTCCCCGCCACCCGCCTGCGCCGCCTGCGCCGCACCGAGGCCCTGCGCTCCCTGGTCCGCGAGACGACCCTCTCGCCGGCCGACCTGATCCAGCCCCTCTTCGTCGTCGCCGGCGAGAACGTCCGCGAGGAAGTCGAGTCGATGCCCGGCATCGAGCGCTTCTCGATCTCCGAGCTGGTCGCCGAGGCGACCGAGATCGCCGCCGCCGGGATCGGCACGGTCCTCCTCTTCGGCGTCCCCTCGAGCAAGGACGAGTCCGGATCCGGCGCCTACGACGCCGAGGGCGTGGTCCAGATGGCGGTGCGGGCCTTGAAGGAGGCCCATCCCGAGCTGACCGTGATCACCGACGTCTGCCTCTGCGAGTACACCTCGCACGGACACTGCGGCTTCGTCCGCGACGGCGAGGTCGACAACGACATCACGGTCGAGCTGCTGGCGAAGACGGCGATCTCCCACGCCGAGGCCGGTGCCGATGCGGTCGCGCCCAGCGACATGATGGACGGCCGGGTCGGCACGATCCGCCACCAGCTCAACGAGGAGGGCCACCCCGGGGTGCCGATCGTCGCCTACAGCGCCAAGTACGCCTCCGCCTTCTACGGGCCCTTCCGCGAGGCCGCCGAGTCGACGCCCGAGTTTGGCGACCGCCGCGGCTACCAGATGGATCCGGCCAACGCGGCCGAAGCGGTTCGGGAGGCCGAGCTGGACTTGGAGGAGGGGGCGGACATGCTGATGGTCAAGCCCGCAACCCCGTACCTCGACGTGGTGCGCCAGGTCAAGGCGGCGACCGGTGCTCCGCTCGCCGCCTACCACGTCTCTGGCGAGTACTCGATGCTGAAGGCGGCGGCCGAGCAGGGCTGGATCGACGAGCGCGCCGCGGTGCTGGAGACGCTGACCTCGATCCGCCGGGCCGGTGCCGACGCGATCGTCACCTACTACGCGAAGGAGGCGGCGGGATGGCTTCGGTGAAGGTTCCACAGTCGAAGGCGCGCAGCCGCAAGGACGGCGCCGCGATCGCGCTCGACGAGTCCGACAAGCGCCTAATGAACCTGTTGCAGTCGAGCTTCCCGCTCGATCGCGAGCCGTTCGCCCTGATCGCCTCCGAGGCAGAGCTGGAGCTGGACGACGTCCTCGCCCGCACCCGGCGCCTGCTCGACGAGCGGATCATCCGCGAGATAACCCCGATCTTCGACACCCGCGCCCTCGGCTACGAGTCGATGCTGGTCGCGGCCAAGGTCGACTCCGAGCACCCCCAGCGCGCGGCCCGGATCGTCAACTCGCATCCCGGCGTCTCCCACAACTACCTGCGCACGCACGACTTCAACCTCTGGTTCACGATCGCCACCCCGCCGGACTCGGAGCTGGGCCTGGCCGGCACGCTCGACGTGCTGATGCGCGAGACCGGCGCCGAGTCGATGCGCCAGCTGCCCACTCTGACCCTGTTCAAGATCAACATGAACCTGGAGATGGAGAAGGGCACCGACGCCCTCGCCGCCGCCGCGGACGCCGCCCCCCCGCGCGAGCTGGAGCCGCAGCCCTATGACGAGCGCGACATCGCCGTGATCCGCACCCTGCAGGGGCCGATGGAGCCGGTCGAGCGGCCCTACGACGCGGCCGCCGCCGAGCTGGGGATGACCTGCGAGGAGCTGCTCGGGCACCTGCGCGGGATGATCGACCGCAAGCTGCTGCGCCGGGTGGCGGCGATCCTCTTCCACCGCCGCGCCGGCTTCTCGGCCAATGGCATGGGGGTCTGGAAGGTGCCGGAGGAGGAGATCATGGAGACGGGCCGTCGCATGGCCTCCTTCCGCGGCATCTCGCACTGCTACCAGCGCCCGACATATGAGGACTGGCCCTACAGCGTCTTCACCATGGCCCACGGCCGCTCGAAGGAGGAGTGCGACGCGATCCTCGACTCGATCGCGCAGGAGTGTGGGATGGGTCCCGACGACCGCGCCACCCTCTACTCCTCGACCGAGTACAAGAAGATTCGCCTCCACTACTTCACCGACGACTACGCCAGGTGGGAAGCGGAGCATTCGTAGTGCCGATCTCGGTGCGGGTTCCGCTTAACTTTTTCCGAAGACGGGAGTCGGCTGTCCGCCGGCCGGCCGGCGGAAAAAGTACAAGACGCTCCACCCCCACCGGGCTCGGCACCTAGCGTTCCGGTGGGTTCCCACGAGCTGCATCAGCGGGCGGTGAAGGTCCTTCCGGGGGGAGTTAACAGCCCCGTGCGGGCGATGCGGCAGATCGAGCGCGAGCCGATCTTCGTCGAGCGCGGCGATGGGTGCGAGCTGATCGACGTCGACGGCAACCGCTACCTCGACTGGGTCGGGTCCTGGGGACCGCTGATCCTCGGCCACGCGCACCCGGCCGTCGTCGCCGCGGTGACCGAGGCAGCCGAGCGCGGCACGAGCTTCGGCGCCGCGACGGCAGCCGAGGTCGAGCTGGCGGAGGAGGTCGCGACCCGCTTCCCCTCGGTGGAGATGGTCCGGATGACCAGCTCCGGCACCGAGGCGGCGATGAGCGCGGTCCGCCTCGCCCGGGCCGCGACAGGACGCGAGATCGTGGTCAAGTTCGCCGGCGCCTACCACGGCCACTCCGACGGGCTGCTCGCCGAGGGCGGCTCCGGAATGGCGACGCTGGCGCTCCCGTCCAGCCCCGGCGTCACCGCCGCCCAGGCCGCCGGCACGGTGGTCGTGCCCTGGAACGACCGCGAGGCGGTCGAGCGGGCCTTGGCCGACCACCCGGTCGCGGCCCTGATCGCCGAGCCGGTCGCGGCGAACATGGGGGTCGTGCCACCGCAGGAGGACTTCCTCGAGTTCCTGCGCGCTGCCAGCCACGACGCCGGGGCCCTGCTCGTCTTCGACGAGGTGATCACCGGCTTTCGAGTGTCGCGCGGCGGTGCCCAGGAGCTCTACGGCGTCGAGCCCGACCTGACCGTGCTCGGCAAGGTGCTGGGTGGCGGCCTGCCCGCCGCGGCCTTCGCCGGTCCACGCGGGCTGATGGAGCGCGTGGCGCCAGCCGGCGACGTCTACCAGGCGGGCACGCTCTCCGGCAACCCGCTGGCCACGGCGGCCGGCCTGGCGACGCTTCGCCAGCTCGACGCCGATGCCTACCGCCGCCTGGCCACGTTGACCGACCGCCTCGCCGCCGGCCTCTCCCGCCTGGCCGAGGGCCGGCCACTGCGGCTCGCCTCCGTTCCCGGCCTGCTCACACTCTTCTTCAGCGCCGAGCCCGTCACCGACTTCGATGCAGCCGCGGCTTGCAACCTTGAGGCTCACGCTCGCTTCTGCCGGGCGATGCTCGACCGCGGCGTCTACCCACCCCCCTCTCAGTTCGAGGCCTGGTTCGTCTCGCTGGCCCATGACGAGGCAGCGATCGACCGTACGCTGGAGGCCGCCGACGCCTCGCTCGAGGAGGCCCTGTGAAACCCGACCCGAAGGACGCCTTGAATCTCCTCGTCACGACCCTGCGCGAGGAGGACACGCCGATCTCCCCACATCTGGTCGAGACAGACGAGGAGCCGGCCCTCGGCCTGCTCGCGGCGAGCGGCCCACGCGCCGCCGAAACCCCCGCCGAGTACGCGCTCGTGGTCGAGGCGGTGCGCGAGGGGTACCTCCTGCACTACGCCGAGCCGCGTCTCCTCCTCGGTCACGACGCCGACCTCGCCCTGCTCGCCGGCGACTACCTCTACGCCCTCGGCATCGAGAGACTCGCCGCCCTCGGCGACGCCGAGGCAGTTGCCGTGCTGGCCGAGCTGATCGCCCGCTGCGCCCAACTCCACGCCGAGGGGCGGGAGAAAGAGGTGCCGGCGCTATGGCAAGTCTCCGCGCTCGCGGTCGGCGGCGGCGACCATGGCGACCGCAAGACCGCGCGAGTCAATAGACTTCCGTCTTCTTGAGGTTGAGCTGTTGAGCGACGAAGCGGACAAGCAAAACGGGGCCGAGACGGCCGGGCGCCCGGAGCGTCCGCAACCCGAGCCGCCCGGCTACTTCGAGGGCGAGTCGATGACGCGCCGTCGCGCCTTCACGGTCGCGGTTCAGGGCATCGGCGGCCTCGCCGGCGCCGCGATCGTCCTGCCCGCGGTCGGTTTCGCCGTGGCGCCGATCTTCCACCGCGGCAAGGAGCGCTGGGAGGCGGTCGGGCCGGTCGGCGACTTCGTCGAGGACACGTACCGCCAGGTCGTCTTCACCGAAACCGAGGGGATCGGCGACGCCGGCAAGACCACCGCCTACGTGCGCAAGGGGTCGAAGCAGCTCGGCGAGGACCCAAACTCGATGGTCGCCGTCTCCAACCGCTGCGTCCACCTCGGCTGCCCGGTTCGCTTCGTCGAGGCCGCCGGCAACTTCATCTGCCCCTGTCACGGCGGCGTCTACGACTTCCAGGGCAAGCGAATCGGCGGCCCGCCCGTTCGTCCCCTCGACCACTTCCAGGCTCGCATCCGCGACGGCCAGGTCGAGCTCGGTCCCCGCTACAGCGTCACCTCGCAGCTCGAGCCGGTCCGCGCCCGCGACCCCGGCGAGTTCACCGGCGGCGTCTGGGAATATCTGTACCCGCCGCGTCCGTCCACCTTCCCGCCCCCGGGCAGCTGAGGCGCTAGCCGATGAAACTCGATTCCCTGATCCCCGCGCCGCTCCGCAAACCGGCCAAGCCGGGCACCGGCAACGGCGCCAAGGGCCCCGCTCCCGCCGACCTCAAGAGCTCACCTCCCGAGCGCCCCTCGGACGCGCAGCGCCTCGGCGACCGCGCCAAGGAGGCGCCGGTGGACGTGCTTGCCTGGGTCGACCAGCGCACCGCCGCCTCTGGCTTCCTCACCGGGATGCTGTACCGCAAGGTGCCGAAGGGCACCAACTGGTTCTACACGCTCGGCTCGGCGACGATGATCGCCTTCGTCTCGCAGGCGATCACGGGGGTCTTCCTGGCGATGTTCTACACGCCCTCGACCACCCAGGCCTACGCCTCGATCGCCCACATCAACAACGACGTCTTCCTCGGCCAGCTCGTGCACGGGATGCACAAGTGGGGCTCGAGCGTGATGGTGATCCTGATCTTCCTCCACATGGGCCGCACCTTCTTCTTCGGCGCCTACAAGTACCCGCGCGAGCTGAACTGGGTGATCGGCGTCGTGCTGCTGATCCTGACGATGACGATGGCCTTCACCGGCTATCTGCTGCCCTTCGACCAGCGCTCCTTCTGGGCCTCGGTGGTCGGGATCAACATCAACGGGACGGGTCCCGTCGTAGGCCCCTACCTGAGCGACTTCCTGCGGGCCGGGCCAGAGCTGGGGGCGACCACGCTCTCGCGCTTCTACGCGATCCACATGCTGCTTCTCCCCGGTGCGATCATCGCCCTGATCGGCGCCCACCTCTACCTCGTCGTCAAGCTCGGCACGACGGCGCCGCCCTGGCTGCGAGCGGAGAAGCCCAAAGTCGCCGCCCCGGTCTCCCAGCTCGACGCCGGCGCCAACGGGCTCGACAGATGATCCGCGTGGTCAAGCAGATCAAGGACGCAGGGAGCGCCGCGTGCTCTGCACGCAAGCGACTGAGGACGCCGATATGCGCCGGCCACGGGGATCAGACATGAGGCCGGCCGAGAAGCAGGCTTACCTCGAGGAGTACGAGCTGCTGAAGAAGAAGGGCAAGCCCTTCTTCCCCTACGCGGTGCTGAAGGACTCGGCGATGATGCTGCTGGTCGTCGGCGTGATCATCCTGATGTCGGTCGTGCTCGGCGCCGAGCAGGGCCCCAAGGCCGACCCGACGTCGACCACCTACGTGCCGCGGCCGGAGTGGTACTTCTTCTTCCTCTTCGAGGTCCTGCGCGTGATCAAGCCGCCGGAGCTGGTCCCGATCGCGACGATCGGGATCCCCACGGTCTGCATGGTCCTGCTGCTGCTGCTGCCGTTCTACGACCGCGGGCCGGAGCGCAACCCGATCCGCCGCCCGATCGCCACCACCGCCGGCTGCCTGACGATCGTCGCGATGGCCTACCTCAGTTTCCTCGGCGCCACCGGCGGCTCGCCGACAGAGATCGACATGGAAGTGGCGCCGCAATACGAGGCCGGCAAGGAGGTCGTCGCCGGCTCGGGCTGCCTCGCCTGCCACAAGCTGGGCGAGAACGGCAACAACGGGCCCGGTCCCGAACTCACCCACATCGCCCAGCGCATCCCGCGCGCGGCGATCCTGCGCTCGGTCGAAATCGGCCCCGGTATCATGCCCTCCTTCCGCGATCTGCCGCCGAAGAAGCTCAACGAGCTCGCCGATTTCCTCTCCTCACTCGATTAGGGACCGTGTGTCAGAATCCATGCGCGCGCCTGGCGGCGGCGGACACTGCGCGGTGCGGCGTCCTCAGTCGGCCAAATAGCGTTGCTATTCGACCTCCCTGCGTCCTTGCCCCGTTTGGTCCGGCGCGCGCCAGCCACCCACATGGATCCTGACACCCGGTCCAAGCCCTCGCGGGACTCCGCCCAATTCGCGGAGCAGGTCAACCGCATGTTCGACCGCGTCGCGGCCCGTTACGACCTGCTCAACTCGCTGATGAGCGCTGGGCTCCACCATCGCTGGCGCGAACGCGCCGCCGATCGCGCCGAGCTGGCCCCGGGTGGATCGGCGCTCGACGTCTGCTGCGGTACGGGCGATCTCACGCTCGAGCTCGCCGCGCGTCTGGTGCCCGGCGGGCATGTGGTCGGCTGCGATTTCTCCGAGCCGATGCTCGACCTCGCTCGCGAGAAGGCGCGGGAAAGGGGGACCGCCGGGGTCCGCTTCGAGTGGGCGGATGCGCTCAGCCTTCCCTACGACGCGGGCCGTTTCGATGCCGTCACGGTTGGCTTCGGCGTTCGCAACTTCGCCGACCGCGAACGCGGGTTGAGGGAGATGGCCCGGGTTCTGCGGCCGGGCGGCCGCCTGGTCGTGCTCGAGTTCACCAGGCCCCAGCGCCCGCCGTTTTCGACCTTCTACTCGCTCTGGTTCGATCGCCTCGCGCCGATCATGGGAAAGCTCTCCGACGACCCGGAGGCCTATGCCTATCTGGCCGAGTCGGTTCGCAGCTTTCCGGGGCCGCTCGGCTTCGCGGAGAAGATGGACGCCGCCGGTCTCGAGGGGATCCGGTACACGGTGCTCGCGGGCGGGATCGTCACGATCCACACCGGCCTCTCCGGGTGACCCGCCCCTCCGCCGTCCCACCCCCGGTCACCGCGGTGCTCGACGCCTCGAGCCGCTGGCTGCCGGCGAGGCTCGGCGAGGTCGAGGAGCTGCTGCGGCAGCAGAGCCGGGGCCACGGCGAGGTGCTCGGGGAGGATGCGGGAGCGACGCTGGCGGCTGGGGGAAAGCGGCTGCGACCGCTGTTGGTCCTGCTCTGCGCGGGCGCCGACGGGGGGGAGGCCGCGGTGGGCGCCGCGGCCGCGATCGAGCTCGTCCACATGGCGACCCTCGTCCACGACGACGTCCTCGACGACGCGCCGCTGCGCCGCGGCCAGCCGACCGTCGCCGCCAGCTCGGGTCGGTCGCGCGCCGTCGCCGTCGGCGACCTGCTCTTCTCGCGCGCCTTCGCCCTGCTCTCAGAGCGGGGCGAGAAGCGCGCCGTCGAGCTGCTCGCGGATGCCTCGGTGGCGCTTGCCCAGGGTGAGCTCGCCCAACGCCGCGATGCCTTCGACACCGGCATCTCCGAGCAGCGTTACCTGCGCCGCTGCGAGCTGAAGACCGCGAAGCTGTTCGAGTGCGCCTGCCGGCTGGGCCGCGACGTCGATGATCTCGGCGCCTTCGGCGCCGAGATCGGTCTCGCCTTCCAGTTGCTCGACGACGTGCTCGACGTCTCCGGCCCGGCGGAGCGCACCGGCAAGGCCCGCGGAACCGATCTGCTCGACGGCACCGTCACGCTGCCGCTGATCGTCGCGGCGGAGGCGGATCCAGGGATCGGCCGGGCCGACCTGCGCCAGCTCGACCCGGCGACCGCGGAGGCGCTCTGCGACCGAATTGCCGCTACCGGTGCATTGGAGCGGGTCCGGTCCCGGGCGATGGCGATGGTCGCGGCCGCCAAGGCGCGGCTCGATTCGGCAGCCTTCGACCCCGAGCAGCGGCGGCTCCTCGACATAGTCGCCGACGGCGTCGTGCAGCGCTACAGCTAGGCGGGTCAGCTAGCGGAAGTCGTCGGCGCTGATCAGGTCGGCGTCGAGCGCGGCGGAGAAGGTGTCGGCGATCCATTGCATGTTCTCGCGCTCGAGCGCCTTCAGTTCGTCGCTCAGGGTGCGGGTGCCGAGGTCGAGCTCCTCGTCGAAGGCGTCGATCTTCGCTTCGCCGTAGACCTCGTCGCTGTGCCACTCACACTCGGGGCAGCGACGCCAGAGGCGCCAGTGGCCGCGGTCGCCGGCCTGCTCCCAACAGGTGGGCTGGACCAGCTGCGAGCTGCACCGCGGGCAGACGTGGAGGCCGAGATCGGTCTTCGTCTTGTCTGCACTCGCGTTTCGCATGCTTCTTTATCGAACCCGCGTGGCGGCGATTCAATCCGCACTTTTCCGCGAGGAAGCGAGAAAACCCAATTCCGGGTAGGCAAGCCACCCAAATTCGCCGTGATCCGATCGCCGCTGGTGGCCGTTACCATGGGTCGATGCCAAACGTTGGACCTCTTGAGCTCGCGATCGTCCTGATCATCGCCCTGGTCGTCTTCGGGCCCAAGCGCCTGCCGGAGCTGGGCCGGTCCCTGGGCAAGGGGATCCGCGAGTTCCGCGGCTCGCTCGGTGGCGAGGACAAGGAGCCGGAGCGCCCGGAGGCGATCGAGCCGCCGAAGCCGCCGGTCGAGAAGGGCGCCGAGGGCGAGACCGTGGCCCACGACCGCCACTGAGGCCGCGATGTCCCGCATGAGGCCGGTTTCGCACGAGGACCGGCTGACCCTGGTCGAGCATCTCGACGAGCTCCGCACCCGCATCGTCGTCTGCCTGCTGGTCCTCGGCGTAGCCCTGGGGCTCTGCTTCTGGCAGAACCACCTGTTGCTCGAGATCGCCTCTGGGCCGCTCCCCTCCGACCACAAGAAGCTGCTCACCTTCGGCGTCACCGAGGCCTTCACGACCACCCTCACGGTCGCCACCTACGGCGCCCTGATCCTCTCCCTGCCGATCCTGATCTACCAGGCCTACGCCTACGTCCTGCCCGCCTTCAGCTCCGGCGAGAGGCGCGTCGTGCTGCCGATCCTGCTGCTCGCACCGGTGCTGTTCCTCGCCGGCGTTGCCTTTGCCTACTTCGTCGTGATGCCGCCGGCGGTCGAGTTCCTCCTCGGCTTCAACGACACCCAGTTCAACGTCCAGGTACGCGCCCGCGACTACTACAGCTTCTTCTCGACGACGCTGCTCGCCGGCGGCATCGTCTTCCAGCTTCCCCTCGCGATCCTGGCGGTGACGCGGCTCGGCATCGTCAGCGTCGATCAGCTCTCGCACAACCGCCGCTACGCCTACTTGATCATCGCGGTGGTGGCCGCCGCCTTGCCCGGAATCGACCCGATCTCGATGCTGATCGAGATGGTGCCGCTGCTCGTCCTCTTCGAGTTGAGTATCTTGATTGCTCGCGCCTTCGCCGGGCAGGAGGGGGCGGGAGGAGTAGCAAGGCCCTCAACCCAGGAGCGGTGATTCGAGTTGGCAGAAGGCGAACGACGACTGGTCTTCGACACCCGCGGGCGGCGCAAACACGTCGTCCGGGTCGTCTACGCGATCCTCGCCCTGCTGATGGGCGCCAGCCTCTTCCTCGTCGTCGGTCCCTTCAACATCGCCAGCCTGGTCGGCAACGACGGCTCGACCAGTGCCAGCAAGGTGCTCGACGAACAGGCCGAACGGATCGAACGGAAACTGGTGCGGGAACCCAAGAACGAAGCCCTGCTGGCCTCGCTCACGCGCACGCGCATAGCCGCTGGTAACGCGCTCACGGAAACCAATCCGGAAACGGGCGGAACGGTGATCACGGCGGAGGGCCTCAATGAGCTGGCCGGAGCCGCCGTCGCCTGGGAAAGGTATCTGAAGCTGGCCGACCCTCCCAGCCCCTCGGTCGCGCTACTCGTTGCCAACGCTTACTTCAGCCTCGCCGAAACCTCGCCGAACCTCGAAGCGGCGGAAACCAACGTCAAGAGAGCGGCGCAAGCGCAGCGCATCGTCGCCGACGCGCGCCCCAGCCTCGGCACCTTCAGCAGCCTCGCGATCTACGAGTACTACGCCAACGACTTCGCCGCCGGCGACGAGGCGGCGAAGAAAGCGGCGGCGATGGCCGGTACCAAGCCGGAAGCAAAAGAAGCCAAGAAACAGCTGGCCGAATTCCGCCAGCGCGGCAAGGCCTTCGAAAAACAGAAGAAGGAAGTTGCCAAAGTCGAAAAGAGCCAGGGCAAAGAAGCCCTGCAGAATCCCTTCGGCGGCCTCGGCGGCTCCGGCTCCCTGGGCGAATAGAGACGCAGCGCGGGAGTGGGCCGCGAAGGACTCGAACCTTCAACCTTGAGCTTAAGAGGCTCCTGCTCTAACCAGTTGAGCTAGCGGCCCAGCGCCGGCAAGTATAGGAAGGTTGCGGCTCCTACCGAGCGGTGCAGGGCTTTTCGACGCTGCCGAAGATGATCGTGCCGTCGGCGAAGGTGAAGCGGCCGCGGGTGCGCAGGATGCCGTCGCCGCAACGAGCGGAGACGTAGCTGCGCTTGGAGCCGGAGGCGCTGTAGCGCCGGCCGACGGTGGCGTCGACGTGGATGAGCGAGCCCCGTCCGGCGGCGATCGGGGGCATGTCGATGGTGGCGCGGTAGCGGTATTCGCCGGGCTGGCGTTCGATCGGGATCGTGATCGCGAAGGTCTGCGTCGCCGGCACCGTCGTGCGGGCGTGCAGGATCACCGTTGGGCTGCCTTCCTGCCTCGGACCGTTGAAGAGGGTGAGCAGCGAGTCGGCCTGGAGCGCCGACCCGTCTTCGCGGAGGATCGAGGCGCTGACGTGGCCGGTGCCGACGATCGAGGCGCGACAGCGGCCGCGCGCTTCCTCCGGCGTGGCTTCTGCGAGCTGGGCGGGATCGCAGCTGGGCAGCCCACCCGTGCTCAGGCGCCCGTCGCGGTCGAATTCGAGCACTATCTGCTGGACGGCGGTCGGCACTCCGCCGTCCGCCGCCCTCAGGTCGGCGTGTCCCTCGAAGTTGATCGGGGCGAAGTCATGGCGCGGCAGCAGCCGCGGAGTGAATCCGCCATCCGCAGTTAGCACCAGGTTGCCCACCTTGACCAGCGCGGCGTTTGCCCCCCCCGAGAGCAGGAGACACGCTGCCAGCGCCAAAAGACCCAGAAACCGCTTCAAAATCTCCTCCTCAGACCAGGCTAGCGCCTCGATCAAGCGGGTGAGCCTGAAGCCGCTCCTTAACAGACTCTTCTGACTATCTTCGCGCGTGCAGTCGCTCGGATCGCCAAACTACAGCTCGTGCCTGTGAGGAGGAGCAGGGGGAAGAGCGATACCGCGCGCGAGCGCCGGGGGAGCGAGGGGGAGCCGAAGGCTCCGCTGACCCTGCGCTATCCGTGGCGCGCGCTGGGAGCCGCACTGGTCGTGATCGCGGTGCTGGTCGCCTTTGGCCTCAACCTCGAGGACAAGCTCAGCCCCAGCTCGCTCGAGATAAGTGGCACTGCGTCCTCACGGGCCAACAAGATGGTGCAGGAGCATTTTGGCGACAGCGCGCCATTCCCGATCCTGCTGCAGGGGCCGCCCGCGGAGCTCGACCGCCAAGGCCCGGCGCTGATCCGCACGCTGCGACGCGATCCGAAAGTCACCACGCTCTCTCCCTGGGACCGCGGCAACGTCGAGCGCCTGAGACCCACCCCGCGCCGGGCGATCATCATCGCCAACTTCCACGACGACCCCGACGAAGCGGTAGACGAGACGGTCCCGGAACTCAACCGGATCCTCGCCGAGAAAATCACCCCACCGGTGCGGGCGACCCAAACAGGGTTTGCGACGATCTCCCGCGAGATCGAGGAGAAATCGATCGACGCCAGCGAGCGCGGCGAGCTGATCGCGCTGCCGATCCTGCTGATCGTCCTGCTCCTAGTCTTCCGCTCGCCCGTGGCCGCCGCGATCCCGCTCGGCTTCGGCGCGATCGCCGTCTTCACCTCGCGCGGCCTCCTCGCCATCCTCACCGAGTGGTTTGGCGTCGGCGCACTCGCGCTCACCGTCTGCACGATGATGGGCTTGGCGCTGGGGGTCGACTACGCGTTGCTGCTGGTCTCGCGCTTCCGCGAGGAGCTGGCGCGCGGCGCCGATCCATTCGAGGCAGCCTTGGTGACGCGACGAACGGCGGGCCGCACGGTGATGTTCGCCGGCAGCACGCTGGTGCTCTCGATGACGGTGGCCTTTGCGATCGCCCCTGGCCCGCTGCTAAAAGCGCTCGCCGCCACGCTGGCGCTGGTGGTGGTGCTCACCGTCCTCGTCGCCACCTTCGTCGGGCCGCCCATCCTCCTCCTGCTGGGCAAGAACGTCGATCGCTGGCGGATCGGTGCCGCTCCCAACGGGGAACGCTCGCGCTTGATGACCGTCGTCTCCGCCGCCCTCCGCCGCCCCGCCCCGGTCGCCGCGGTGATCGCCGCGGTGGTGCTCGTGCTGGCGGGGCCCGCGGTAGCGCTGAAGACGGGCCCGTTCACCCTCGGCGAACTCCCCCACGACGATCCGATCCGCCAGGACGCCGAAGAAATCCAGGCGGCGATCGGCTCCGGCTTCGAAGCGCCGTACGAAATCATCGTCAGCGCCGATCGCGGCACGATCACCGACCAGCATCGACTTGCCGTGCTCAGCCGCTTTCAGCGCCGCATCGCGAAGATGCCGGGAGTCCAGTTCGTGGTCGGGCCCGAACAGGTGTCGCGCGCGGTCGAGCCGCTGCGCAAAGCCGGGGCCGGGATCCTCGCCTCCGATTCCGATACCGGCCCGGTGGCGAACTTCGCCCGCCTCGGCCACAGTCTCGGACGCTTGGCCAACGGGGTTACCCAGCTGCGCGCTGGGATCGCCGAGGCCACCAACGGCGTCGGGATCCTCGCCGACGGCTCGGGCCAGGCCGAGGCTGGCGCGCTGGCGATCGCCCGCGGCCTCGGCCGCGCCGCTTCCGCCAGCCAGAATGGGCTCAGCAGCCTCGAAAAATTTGCCAAAGGCGCGCGGCGCCTCGCCAACGCCCAGCGCCAGGCCTCCAACGGCGCCCTCGCCCTGAAGCTCAACCTGCCGCCGATCGCCGCCAACCTCCGCCGCAACGGGTTGCGCCGCTCCCATCTGCTGCAGGGGCAGCTCTTCAGCGAGTCGAACGAGAAGATGCCTCAGCTCGAAGGCGCGGCTCAGACCGCGGACGCGCAGCTGAAAACGGCGCTCCAGCAGCTCGAAGGGATGACGGTCGGCAAATCGGACCCCAACTACGACCCGACGCTGGAGGCGATCCGCCAGGCCACGGCGGCCGTCAGCGGCGTCAACCCCGCGACCGGCCAGCCCTTCGCGCCGGAATACACCGGCCTACCGACGGAACTGACGGCGCTGCGAGCGCGCCTGCTGGCGGACGCCGAACAGGCGCAGGAAGTCTCGCGCTGGATCTCCTCGGAAGCGGCCCACATAGAAACCGCGGCGAAATTCGCCAAACGACTCTCGGAGGGCTTGAACGAAATCGCCAAAGGCGGAAACCAGTTCGCCGACGGCGCGACCAGGATCGAGGAGCAGTCGAGGCGGCTGTCGAGCGGCCTTGGCAGGGCCACGACGCTGCAGACGAGGCTCGGCGAGGCACTCGGCCAGCTCACCGGCGGCGCCGTCAGAATCGAACAGGGGCTCGGCGAAGGCTATAGCCGCAGCTATCCGGCCCAGGCAGGCCTGCGCCGCGCCAACGTCCAGGTTCTCTCCCAAAGTGCCTCGCTCAACCGCAGGATCGCCAATCTGCGGCGCGCCTCACCGGGCATCTTCGAGTCCGGCTACTTCGTCCTCTCGGCGCTGGACGGCACCCGCGGACAGGCCCGGGAACGCGCCTCGGAAGCGGTTGACATCGAAGGCGGCGGACAGGCGGCGACGGTGGCCGTCTTCCCCCGCTACACCTTCAACTCGCCCGGCTCGATCGCGCTCAACAAGACGCTCGACGGCGAGGCCGCCCAGCTCGCCAAGGAAACCGACGCCAAGGCCGGCGTCGCCGGCGGCGCGGCGACGCTCAACACTTACAGCCGCATAACCAGGGAGCGGATCCCGGTCCTGGTCGCCGCGATCACGCTGGCCACCTTCCTCGTCCTGATCCTCGTGCTGCGGGCCCTGCCCCTGGCGGCGATCGCGGTGGGGCTCAACCTGGCCACGGTCGCCGTCGCCTTCGGCATCCTGACGCTGCTCTTCGAGGTCCCCGAGGGATGGCCCCTTGGCGGTCACACCTATGTGAGCGCCGTCGGGGCGGTGATGATCTTCGGCGTCGTCTTCGGCCTCTCGATCGACTACGCGGTCTTCCTGCTCGTGCGGATGCGAGAGCACTACGACGAGCACGGCGACAACGCCGCCGCGATCCAGTTCGGCCTGGAAAAGACGGCGCGGGTGATCACCGGCGCCGCGGCGATCATGATGGCGGTCTTCATCGCCTTCGCCGGGGCGCCGGTTGCGACGGTCAGCCAACTCGGGGTTGGGCTGACCATCGCGGTGCTGCTCGACGCCACCGTCGTTCGCATCGTGCTGCTGCCTGCGTTGATGCTGTTGATCGGCGATCGGGTCTGGTGGCTGCCGGCCCGGCTGGAGCGGGCCCTGCCTCGGCTCAACGTCTGAGCCGAGGCGCGCCTATTTCTTCTGCGTGCATTTCTGCGTCACGCTGGGGGTCAGCGATTCGCCGTCCCTGAAGACGAACTGCCCGCGCGATTTCCACTTCTTCGAGGTGCAGGTCGCGCTCACGTAGCTGCGCTTCTTCCCTTTGTAGCTGAAGGTCTTGAAGATCTTCACGTTGACGCCGGTCAGCGCCCCGGCGCCTCCGGCCAGCAGCGGCACGTCGATGTCGAGACGGGGCCCGAACCCTTCCTTGTTGATTCGCGTCACGGTGCCGACCAGCACCAGCGTCGTCTGGATCGGCGTCGTGCCGTAGGCGTGCAGGATGATCGACGGCTTGCCCGCCTGCGGCACCCCGTTGAACGCGGTCACGGTCTGTCCCACCGGGAAGACTTTTCCGCCCACCGGCAGCAGGGCGCTCGCCGTTCCGCCGCCGATTTTTGCTTTTTTGCACGCTTCAAGCGCTATTTCGGTCGAGGTGTTCTGCAGCAGGGTCGGGTCGCAGGTTGGGTAGTCCTTGCTGAAGAGGGTTACGTCCTTGGGGAAGTCGACGATCGCCCGCACCGCCGGGACCGGGACGCCATTCGGATCGCTCGGCCTGCCCGTAGCCGTGATCACTGCGAGCGTGGCCGGAGCGGCCTTCGTCTTCGAGACGTTCTTCGGCGAGATGCTGATGGCGACGCTCTGCGTGTTGCCGTCAGGTCCCTGCAGGACCGGCGACTGTGCGGCGCTGGAAACTGCCGCGACGGCGACGGCCACCGCTACTGCCGCGGCGAGAGAAAGGGTAAGGCGTTTGCGCATTGGCTTTCACTCCTCTTCGAATTGGCCCTGCGCCTCCCCTCCCTAAACAGCTAGCAGGCCCAGAGTAGCGCGTTGAATTCCAGTTAAGTCCCTGCTCGCCCCGTGCGTGGCAGCGGACGGCTCGGATACGATTCTGCGGCCGTTCCCCCGGATCGGAGGCCGGGAGAACCGCAAGCGACGATCCGTGGCTGCCAATCCCTCAGGCGAGGACTCGAGCCCGGCGCAAAGCCGGGGGGTCACCCCCGCCCGAATTGCGGTCATCGCCGTCCTCGCGGTCGCCGTGATCGCGCTTGGGGTCGTCGTCTTCGGCGGCAACGGCGATCACAAGTACAACCTCCTCTTCCAGAACGCCAGTCAGCTGGTGCCGGACAACCAGGTCCTGATCGGCGGTCAGCCGGTGGGCTCGGTCGAAAGCATCGAGCTGACCGACGACAACCTGGCCAAGGTCGTGGTCAGCGTCGAACAGGAGCTGCACGAGGGCAGCACGGCGACGATCCGCGCCACCTCGCTCTCCGGCGTCGCCAACCACTACGTCTCGATCAGCCCTGGGCCGAACAGCAACCCGCCGCTGGCCGAAGGCGGGACCTTCGGCCTCGCCTCGACCACCACGCCGGTGGACATCGACCAGCTCTTCAACACCTTCCCGCCGCCGGTGCGCCGCGCTCTCGGCAACTTCATCAAGGGCAACGCCGAGGTCTACGCGGGCGTCGGCGAGGAGGCCAACAGCACCTTCAAGTACCTCGGCGTCGGCTTCAACCGGGCCGCCGCCTTCGTCCACGAGCTCAACGCCGACGAACGGCTCTTCTCCCGCTTCCTGGTCAGCTCGAGCAGGCTCGCGACGACGGTCTCCGAACGCGGCGCGGAGCTCTCCAGCGCAATCGGCAACGCCAGCGCCGCGCTGGGCGCGATCGCGAGCCAGAACGTCGCCCTCGGCCAGACCTTGCAGGAGCTGCCGCCGGTGTTCCGCCAGGCGAACACGACCTTCGTCAACCTGCGCGCCGCACTCGACGACGTCGAACCGCTGTTCGAAACGGCAAAGCCGGCGACCAAGGAACTGGCGCCCTTCCTCAGCGAACTGCGCCCGGTCCTCTCCAAAGCGGTTCCCGTCTTCAGGAACCTGCGCCTGACGATGCGCCGCCAGGGCTTTGCCAATGACACCGCGGAACTGCTCGGCGCACTGCCGGCGGTGCAGCAGCGGGCCTCCCGGGCCTTCCCCCACTCTGAAGAAGCGATCAGCGCTTTCCAGCCGAACCTCAACTTCTTCCGCGCCTACACGCCCGACCTCTTCAACGGCTTCGCCAAGCTGGGCCAAACCGCCGCCCCCTTCGACGGCAACGGCCACTACATCCGGGCCAGCTTCTCCGGCCTCAACCTCTTCAAGTACGGCAGCGGCGGGGTGCTGGAACCGATCGCGCCCAGCGAACAGTACGACGCCTTCGGCTCCTCGGCGAGCGTCAAGCGCCGCTGTCCGGGCGGCGGCACGCAGGCCGCTGCCGACGGCTCCAGCCCCTTCGTCGAACCGCCCTTCAGCGGCTCCGGGGTGACCACGTCCGACTGCAACCCGGCCGACGCGCCATCGGGGCCATGAGGCGAGCGCTCGTCATCGGGGGGATCCTCGCCGCGGTCGTCGTCGCGATCGTGCTGCTCGCCTCTGGTGGGAACGGCGGCGGCTACGTGGTCCGCGCGATCTTCGACAGCGGCGGCTTCATGGTCAAGGGCGAGCAGGTGCGCATCGCCGGCGCCAACGTCGGCGAGATCGAGTCCGTTGGCGTCACCCTGTCGGGGGAGACCGCCAGCTACGAAGGCGGCGAGGCGAAGGCCGTACCCGGCAAGGCGGTGATCGTGATGAAGATCACCGATCCCGGCTTCCAGGACTTCCGCAGCGACGCCTCCTGCCTGATCCGGCCGCAGTCGCTGATCGGGGAGAAGTTCATCGACTGCCGCCCGACGGTGCCCAGGGCCCCCGGCTCGCCCCCGGCGCCGCGGCTGAAGAAGGTCCCCTCCGACCAGCCGGGCGCGGGCCAGTACCTGCTGCCGCTGGAGAACAACAGCACCAGCGTCGACCCCGACCTGATCAACGACATCAACAAACTGCCCTACGCGCAGCGCTTCCGCCTCATCTTCAACGAACTCGGCGCCGGTCTTGCCTCACGGGGCGCCGACATCGAGGCGGCGGTCAAGCGGGCCAACCCCGTGCTGCGGGATGCCGACCGGCTCTTCGGCATTCTTCGCGCCCAGCGCAACCAGCTCGCCCAGCTCGCCGCCGACTCCGAGGAAATCCTCGAGCCGCTCTCGCGCCAGCGCAGCCACGTCGCCGGCTTCTTCGCCAACTCCGGCGCGGCCGGCGAGGCCAGCGGCGAACGCAGCGCCGATCTGGAAGCCTCGCTGCGCAAGTTCCCCCACTTCCTGCGTGAGTTCCGCTCGACGATGCGCAGCCTGCAGGGCTTCTCCGACGCCGCCACCCCCGTCTTCGCCGACCTCGACAAGGCGGCGCCGTCGTTCACCGAAGCGACCCGCTTGCTGACGCCCTTCTCCGCTGCCTCGACGGTGGCGCTGAAGTCGCTTGGCGCGACCGGCGAAGTGGTCGGGCCGACGCTTCGCGCCGCCGACCCGGTCGTGGTCAAGAGCCGCGACCTGGCCCGCTCCGGCGCCGTCCCGACGACGAAGCTGGCCGAATTCTTCGGCAGCATCAGGGAAACGGAAGGCTGGGACAACCTCGTCGAACTGATCTACAACGGCGCCGCCTCGACCAACGGCTTCGATCAGTACGGCCACTTCCTGCGCACCCTCGTCACCCTCACCAATTGCGTCGACTACGTCACCAGGCCGGAAAGCGGCTGCGTTGCCGACTTCACTGGCACCAACGCAGGCACTTCCTCGCTCGGCAGCGCCAGCCTCAGTGCGCTGCTCGAAGAAGAGGAAGCGGAGGCCGCGGGCGGGACGCTCGCCCGTCCCGGCGCAGCGCCGACCACGGTTGCGCCCTCCGCCCCGACCCCTCCGCCGGCGACGCCGGAACTGGACGAAGGGCGCCGCCTCGGCGCCGCCTCGGCGCTCCCGGCGCCCCGTCAGCGCGCACTCCTCGACTACCTCCTGGGGCCATGAGAAATCGCGGCGGCATACAGGGAGTGGCGAGCAGCCCGGTGATCGTCGGGGCGGTGACCGTGCTGGTCGTGATGGTCGCCGTCTTCCTCGCCTACAACGCCAACAACGGCCTGCCCTTCGTCTCCACCTACAACCTCACCGCCCGGGTGCCCAACGCCAACGCGCTGGTCAAGGGCAACGAGGTCCGGATCGGCGGCGCCCGCGTCGGCGTGGTCAAGTCGGTGGTGCCGGTGCAGACCGGCGGCGGCGGCGTCGCCGCCGAGCTCAGCCTCAGCCTCGACAAGAGCGTCGAACCGCTGCCGGTCAACTCGACCATGATCATCCGGCCGAAATCGCCCCTCGGCCTCAAGTACGTGCAGATCGTCCCCGGCGACTCGTCGAAGGGCTTCGCGGCGGGCGACACGATCCCGGTCGCCGCCTCGCGGCCCGAACCGGTCGACATCGACCAGTTCTTCGACATGTTCGACGAGAAGACGAGAACCGCGATCCAGCGCGTCCTCGCCGGATTCGGCAACGGCTTCGCCTCGCGCGGGCCGCAGATCAACGCCGCCTTCTCTGCCCTGCGGCCGCTGGTCGAAAACGCCCAGCCGGCACTGGCGAACCTGGTCGCTCCCAGCACCAACTTCGGTGGCTTCTGGCGAGCGCTGGCGGCTCTCTCCGCCACCGTCGCCCCGGTTGCCGCTCAGCAGGCGAGCATGTTCGTCGGCCTCGACCGCACCTTTGCCGCCTTCGCCCAGGTATCGCGGCCCTTCATCCAGGAAACGATCTCCAAGGGCCCCCGTACCCTCGACGCGGCGATCAGGGACTTCCCCGCCCTGCGGCCGTACCTCGATGACTCCGCGCGTTTCTTCACCGCGCTGCGCCCGGGCGCCAAAGCGCTCGCCAAGACCTCGCCGACCATCGCCGCCGCGCTGCGCGTCGGCGTCCCGGTCCTCAACGCCTCTCCCGCCTTCAACGCCCAGCTGCCGCCGACCGCGGACGCCGTGCTCGCCTTCCAGAACACCCCCGGCGTCTTCAACGGGCTCGATCTGCTGATCGACACCAACGACCTGCTCGGCCCGGCGATCAAGTTCATCGCCCCGGCGCAGACGACCTGCAACTACCTCAGCATCGCCTTCCGCAACCTCGCCAGCGCCTCCGGCGAAGGCAACGGCCTGGGCAACTGGCTCAACGCGATCGCCTTCCAGACGCCCGAAGGGCCGAACTCCGAGGGTGGGCCGGCGTCGGCGCCCGCCAACGGGGAGGGCCCGGACAGGAAAAACCACCTCCACTCCAACCCCTACCCGAACACCGCCTCGCCGGGCCAGCCGAGAGAGTGCGAGGCCGGCAACGAGGTCTACGAAGCGGGTGTGACCAGGATTGGCAACACGCCTCGCAACGACGGGATCAAGACCGCCAGCCAGAGCAAGAAGCAGTTGGGGGAAAGCTGATGGGCCGGCTTCCGGAGCGCGACACCAGGGTGGGGGCAACCAACAGCCGCTTCAAGTGGCGGCCCAGCAACGCGATGATCGCGGTGATCTTCCTGCTCGTCTTCACGATCGGGCCCTACCTCGCCTTCACCGGCCACGTTCCCTTCACCAGCTACGGCTACGAGCTGAAGGCGACCTTCTCCAACAGCGTCAATATCGCTACCAACTCTCCGGTGCGGATCGCCGGCGTCGACGTCGGTCGCGTGATCCGCGTCGACCGCGATGGCGACGCCAGCACGGTCACCTTCACGGTCGAAGGCAAAGGCCGCCCGGTCCACGACGACGCCTTCGCCGCGATCCGGCCGCGGATCTTCCTGGAGGGCAACTTCTTCATCGACCTCTCGCCGGGAAGCCCCAGCGCCCCCGAGCTCGGCAGCGGCGACACGATCGGGGTCAGTCACACCTCCACCTGGGTCCAGATCGACGAAGTGCTGAGCGCCCTGCAGGCACCCGTCCGCGCCGACCTCAGCCGCCTGCTGGAGAGCTATGGCACGGCGCTCACCCACGAGCCGGACGCGGCGGAAGACGCCAGCCAGGAGCCCGAGGTGCACGGCAAGAGCGCCGGCCAGGCCCTGGCCGGGGCGTTTCGCTACGGCGGCGACGCGGGCCGCTACAGCGCTGAGGTGACCAACGCCCTGCTCGGCACCCGTCCGCACGACCTCTCCCGCCTCATCGCCGGGACCGGCCGCACCTTCGGCGCCTTCGCCCGCCGCGAGGACGACCTCAAGGGGCTGATCGTCAACTTCAACCTCTTCACCGGCGCGCTCGCCACCCAGTCGGCGAACCTGGCGACGACGATCCACCGCTTCGCGCCAACCCTGAAGACGGCGCACAGCTCCTTTGCCAGCCTCAACCGCACGCTGCCGCCGCTGCGCGCCTACGCGATCGAGCTGACTCCGGCAGTTGCCGAGATACCCGCCTGGATCGATGCCGGGCGCCCCTGGCTGGCCCAGGCCCGGCCGTTGCTCTCGGGTAGGGAGCTCGGTGGCACGGCGAAGCTGCTGCGCGAGGCCACTCCCGGCCTCGCCGGGGCGACGCAGGCGGGCAAGGCGATCGCCTTGCCGCAGATCAACCGGATCAGCCTCTGCACCAGCAAGGTGCTCGTCCCGACCGGGAACCAGACGATCGGGGACCGCTTCAGCACCGGCGGCCCCAACTACCGCGAGTTCCTCTACACGCTGACCAATTTCTCCGGCTGGGGTCAGAACTTCGACGGCAACGGGCCCTTTGTCCGGGTGCAGCCCGGCGGCGGCGGCGTTCTGACCGAACAGGCCAACCCGTTCGGCAACCTCGAGACCGACAAACGCGACTTCGCCCGTACGATCGCGCCGCCGATCGGCACCCAGCCCCAGCTCGCCGGCCGGCCCCCGCTGAAGCCCGACGTGCGCTGCGACAGCAACCCGGCCCCCGACGTCAACGGCCCGCTCGGCCAGGTCGGCGCCCCAAGCCCCGCGGCGGTGAGCCCATGACCAACGGAGAACCGAAAGTGAGCCGCTGGCGGCATTTCCGCAACTCGCTCTCCCGCCAGGCCAGGGGGCGCGGCAAGGACACGATCGCGATCATCGTCCTCGCCATGGTCGGGATCGTGATGACGCTCTGGATCTTCACCCAGCAGAAGGCGTCGCTGCCCGCGTGGGTTCCGCTAGTCGGCGAAGAATTCGCCCACATCACCGGCGAGTTCACGACCGCGCAGGCGGTAACCCCGGGCCAGGGGCAGGCGGTGGACATCGCCGGCATCCAGATCGGCAAGGTCACCTCGGTCGACCTCGAAGACGGGCACGCCGTGGTCGGCATGGACATCGAACCCAAGTACCTCGAGCTGATCCACCCCGACGCGACGCTCCTGCTGCGGCCCAAGACCAACCTCAACGACATGATCGTCGAGGTCGATCCCGGCGGGGCCAAGGGCCACATCGAGGACGGCGCCAACTTCCCGCTCGCGCGCACGGAACCGAACGTCAACCTGGACGCCTTCCTCGCCACGCTCGACACCGACACGCGCCAGTACATACAGCTGCTCGTCGCCGGCGGCGCCCAGGGCATCGGCGGGCGCGCTCACCAGCTCTCCGGCGCCTTCAGGCGCTTCCAGCCCTTCGCCCACTACATCGCCGACCTCAACCGGGCGGTGGCGCAGCGCCGCGTCGCCCTCGCCCGGGCGATCCACGACTTCGGCCTGCTCACCACCGAACTGGGCCGCCACGACTCCGAGCTGGAACGCTTCGTCAGCGGGGCCAGGGCGGGGCTCGCCGGCTTCGCCAACCAGCAGCAGTCGCTACAGGAGACGCTGGTCGAGTTCCCGGCGACCCTGGCGGCGGCGCAAGCCGGCCTCGCCAGCGCCGACCGCTTCTCCACCGTCGCCCGGCCGGCGCTGCTCGGCCTGATCCCGCAGGCGCAGGCCCTGGGCCCGGCGTTCAAGGCGGGCGAGCGGCTCTTCCAGCAGACTACGGCGCCGATCCGCGACCAGATCCGCCCCTTCACGCGCCAGATCCGCCCAGTCCTCACCCACCTCGAGCAGGGCTCGGCCGACCTCAACACGTCCGTCCGCGGCTTCGGCAACGCGATCGGCAACCTCAACACCTTCTTCAACGAGCTCGCCTACAAGCCCGGTGACTCCCGGCAGAGCTTCCTCTTCTACCTGCCCTGGATCAACCACAACTTCAACGCCACCTACAGCCTCGACGACCCCGCCGGGCCGATTCAGCGGGGCCTGGTCTTGATCTCCTGTAACGGCACCAGCTTGGCCTACGGCTTGACGGAAAAAAAGCCCTACCTCAGGACCCTGCTGCAGGGGGCGAACGTGCCGCGCGCCGGAGAACTCCCCTTCGTCGCCGCCGACCCTCAAGAACCTGAACGCTTCTGCGGACCGGGATCCGAATGAGCAAGCGCGCCCCCAGCACAACCCAGCTCCTGGTGATCGCCGGCTTCGCCCTCTCCTGCTTCGGGATCCTGCTCTTCCTCTGGATCACCTTCGGCGGGCCGACGCCGTTCAAGGCGAAGCCGTACGAGGTCGAGATCCCCTTCAACGAGGCAACCCAGCTCGCCCAGCAGTCCGACGTGCGGATCTCCGGCGTCTCGGTCGGCAAGGTGCAGGACATCGTCCTCGCGCCCAACGGCGAACAGGCCCTGGCGAAGGTCGACATCGACGACAAGTACGGGCCGATCCCGAAGGGGACGCGGGCGATCCTGCGCACCAAGACGCTGCTCGGCGAGACCTACATCGAGCTTACCCCGGGCGACCGCGACGGGCCGACCCTGCCCGACGGGGCGACGCTGCCGGAGGCCAACATCGCCGAATCGGTCCAGCTCGACGAGATCTTCCGCACCTTCAACCCGCAGACCAGGGCCGCCTTCCAGACCTGGCAGCAGGAAGCTGCGGTGGCGATCGAGGGACGTGGCGGCGACCTCTCCTACGCCTTCGGCGAGCTAGAGCCGGCGTTCACCCAGTTCGACCGCGCCTTCCGCGTGCTCGACAGCCAGCGCCTGGCGGTGAATCGGCTCTTCCGCAACGGCGCCACCAGCCTCGCGGCGCTGCGCGGGCGCGAAGGGGAGCTGGCCGGGCTGATCCGCAACTCCAACGCCGTCTTCACCACGACGGCGGCGAGGAACCGCGACATCGAAGCGCTCTTCCGAGCCTTCCCGACTTTCGAGGACGAGTCGAGGCTGACCCTCGACCGGCTGAGGACATTCGCGCTCACCGCCGGCCCGGTGACGCGCCAGCTGATTCCCGCGGCGCGCCAGCTCTCGCCGACGCTGATCGCCTTCTCCAAGTTCGCCCCCCAGGCGAAGGGCTTCTTCGAAGGCTTCGGGCCGGTGATCACCCTCGCCCAGACCGGGTTCCCGGCCTTCCGCAAGTTCTTCCGCGACGAGTTTCCGCCCTTCCTGCGCTCGCTCGACCCGTTCCTGCGCAACCTCAACCCGATCCTCAGCGGCCTCGGGCTCTACAAGCACGAGCTGACGGCGGCGATGGCGAACGTCGCAGCGATGAGCAACGCCAAGCTGACGGAAGAAAACGCCAAGGGCGAACACATCCACTACATACGCGCGATGGGCCCCTTCTCGCCCGAGTCGCTGGCGACCTATCCCAGCCGCCTGACAAGCAACCGCAACAACGCCTACCCCCAGCCGCTCGCCTCCAAATCCCTCGCCTCCGGCCTGCCCAGCTTCGATACCCGCCAGTGCAGCTCGGGGACCGTCGCAACGCTCGACCCGAACACGCCGCAGAGCGAAGTCTTCCTCGCCCGAACGAAGAAAAAAGAACTCAAAGAATCGGAAGACCTCTTCAACCGCCTGAGGAAATTCGCCTACGCGGAACAGAACAGCTCCGCCACGGTCCCGGCTCCCGGCTGCGTCCAGCAGGCGCCTTTCGACCCGGTCGGCAGATCCGGTGGGTCGACGATCTACCAGCATTACTTCGAACAGAGCGAATAGGGGCGGCGTTCTGGCGCGGCGGGTCCTGTCACGGAATGGGCCCCACCACCCCGCTGCGGTGGCGGCTCCGCCGCCTCCTCGGGGGTGGTCCCCCCATTCCGCGCCACCCACCGCGAGAGACGCCATGGATTAGCTGACTTTCCTTGGGCGTCAATGAGCTGCGCGTCGAAATAGAGACAGGACCGGGCTTCACTTGCTTTAGCTGATCGAGTGTCGAATCTTTCGCGCCGTATTTGCACGGGAGACGCACGTGGGAGGGTCGGTCGTCTGGTTTGCTTGAGCTTCGGAGCGGTTCCGCCGCCTCCGGGCCTTAACTAAGTCGATGGCATCCGCTCCCACAGCCCACGTCCCGCCGCAGAACATCGAGGCGGAGGAATCGGTGCTGGGGGCGATGCTGGTCGCCGAGCCGACCCTGACCCGGGTGATCGACGAGGTGAAGCTGAACTCGGCCGACTTCTACCTCGACAAGCACGCGGCGATCTTCACCTGCATCCACGATCTCTACGCCGCCGCCAAGCCGGTCGACGAGCTCAGCGTCAGCGAGGCGCTGGTCCAGCGCAACCAGATCGAGGAGGCCGGCGGCAAGCACTACGTGTCCGAGCTCGCGGCCAAGGTGCCGGCCGCCGGCAACGCCAAGCACTACGCCGAGATCGTCCAGCAGAACTCGCTGCTGCGCCGCCTGCTCGGCGCCGGCCAGCAGATCCAGGGTTGGGTGCACGAGCGCGACGGCGAACCGCGCGAGCTCTCCGAGCGCGCCGAGAAGCTCCTCTTCGACGTCGCCCACAAAGAGCAGGCGAGCGACTTCAAGCTGCTCTCGGAGGTCCTCCACGACGAGGTCGACCGCCTCGAGAAGCTCTCCACCGGCGAGACCGAGCTGACCGGGACGCCCTCGGGATTCCGCGACATCGACGCGATCACCGGCGGCTTCCAGCCGGGCAACCTGATCATCGTCGCCGCGAGGCCGGCGATGGGGAAGAGCGCCCTGGTCGCCAACATCGCCGAAAACGTCGCGGTCAAGCGCAACCTGCCGGTCGCCTTCTTCTCGATGGAGATGTCGGAGGTGGAGCTGGCCCAGCGCTTCATCGCCTGCCGGGCGAGGATCTCGGGCGACAAGCTGCGCAAGGGCCAGGTCTCACAGAAGGACTGGCCGAAGGTGGTGCGGGCGTGCAACGAGCTGGAGGAGGCGCCGCTGTGGTTCGACGACTCCTCCGACCTCGGCATCCTCGACCTGCGCGCGAAGGCGCGGCGACTGCACGCCCAGGAGCAGGACAGGGGCGGGCTGGGGCTGGTGATCGTCGACTACCTGCAGCTGATGCGCTCCGACGACCACCGCGCCAACCGGGTCGAGCAGGTGGGCCAGATGAGCCGCGGGCTGAAGATCCTCGCCCGCGAGCTGGAGGTGCCGGTGGTGGCGATCTCCCAGCTCTCGCGGGCGCCCGAGCAGCGACACCCGCCGAAGCCGCAGCTCTCCGACCTGCGCGAGTCCGGACAGCTCGAGCAGGACGCGGACCTCGTCGCCTTCCTCTTCCGCGAGGACTATTACCGCGATCCCGACGACGAGCCCGACGGCCTCGCCGACCTGATCGTGGCCAAGCATAGGAACGGCCCGATCGGCACGCGGAAGCTCGTCTTCCTCGACCGCTTCCCCAAGTTCGCCGACTTCGCCGGCCAGGAGCAACCGATCGAGCAGCCGGCGGGCGAGGGGCCGCCGCTCGAGGACGCCGCCGCCGCGGGGCCCGAGTTCTGATGGCGATCGCCCGCAGCGAGCCGTTCCGCGAACAGGCCTGCCCGCTCGCCGTCTGCGACGGCTCCGGCTGGATCCTCGGGCCCGAGGACGTCGCCCGGCCCTGCGAGTGCCGCGAGCAGCGGCTCAAGCGCGGCCGGGTGCGCGGCGTCGCCTCGGTGATCCCGCCGCGCTACCGCGGCGTCTCCTTCGAGCGGCCGCCGGTGAGTGACATGGTCCGCGACCTGGAGACGAAGGCGGCTGTCACCGAGGTGCGCGGGTTCGTGGAGGAGATCGACGAGCGCCTCGACGGCGGCCGGGGCCTCTGGCTCTTCGGCGACACCGGCACCGGCAAGACGACGCTCGCGATGCTCGTCTCCAAGACGGCGCTCGAGGCCGGCCGCTCGGTGGCGATCTACTCGCTGCCGAAGCTCCTCGCCCGCATCCGGCGGACCTATGACTCCGAACCGGGCGGCGACTCGTACCTCGCCTTCTTCGAGCGCCTCACCTCGGTCGACCTGCTCCACATCGATGACCTCGGCGCTGAGAAGCGCAGCGATTGGGTGCTCGAGCAGCTCTACGCCCTGATCAACGAGCGCTACGAGACGGAGCGCTCTGTGCTGGTCACGACCAACCTCCCCCACGAGGAATTGGAGGAGCAGATCGGCAGCCGCACGGTCTCCAGGCTGAGCCAGATATGCGACGAGGTGCCGCTCTTCGGCGCCGACCGTCGCTACGGCAAGGTCGCCTAGTACGGAGTGGGCATGGCCAAGCGGATCAAGGGCGCAGGGAGCGCCGCGTGCTCTGCACGCGAGCGACCGAGGACGCCGATATGCGCCGGCAATGCCCACTCCGGCACAATGCCCCAGCTATGCCAGGACTAGTCATAGTCGGCGCCCAGTGGGGCGATGAGGGCAAGGGCAAGATCACCGACCTGCTCGCCGAGCGCGCCGATGCGATCGTGCGCTTTCAGGGCGGCAACAACGCCGGCCACACGATCGTGCGCGAAGGCGAGGAGTTCAAGTTCCACCTGATCCCCTCCGGCATCCTCTACTCGGACAAGACCTGCGTGATCGGCAACGGCGTGGTGCTCGACCCGCGCATCCTGCTCGGCGAGATCGACGGCCTGCGCCGCCGCGGCGTCGACGTCGGCAACCTGAAGATCTCCGCCAACGCCCACCTGATCATGCCCTACCACGTGCTGCTGGACACGGCGGGAGAGGTGAAGCTGGGCAAGCTCTCGCTCGGCACCACCCGCCGCGGCATCGGCCCCTGCTACGCGGACAAGGCGCTGCGCCTCGGCATTCGCGTCCAGGACCTGCTCGACGAGAAGATCCTGCGGACCAAGATCCGCACTGCGCTGGAGCCCAAGCAGCAGGCCCTGCGCGAACTTTCGGTGCAGCGGCGCAAGCTGCGCAAGGAGGCGGGGGAGGGCAGCGGCGTGCCCGAGGGGGCGATCGAGGATGCGCCCGACCCGCGGCTGGACCTGCACACGATGACCGAGGAGCACGTCAGCTATGGCCACCGGCTCGAGCCCCACATCGCCGACACCTCCCGCCTCTGCTGGGACGTGCTCGACGCGGGTAAAACGGTGATCTTCGAGGGCGCCCAGGCGACCCTGCTCGACCTCGACCACGGCACCTATCCCTTCGTCACCTCCTCCAACCCGATTGCCGGGGCAGCCTGCGTCGGCGCCGGCATCGGGCCGACGGACATCGATGAGGTCTGGGGCGTCGCCAAGGCTTACGCGACGCGAGTCGGGGCTGGGCCCTTCCCGACCGAGCTCGAAGACGACGTCGGCCGCCACATGCTGGAGCGGGGCCACGAGTACGGCACGACCACCGGCCGAGAGCGTCGCTGCGGCTGGATGGACCTGGTCGCGCTCCGCTACGCGGTGCGGCTGAACCGGATGAGCTCGCTGGCGATCACCAAGCTCGACGTGCTCAGCGGCCTCGACTCATTGCGGGTGGCAGTTCGCTACCGGTCCCGCGAGGGCGCGCTCCTCGACAGCTTTCCCTACCACCAGTCGATCCTGCACTCGGCCGAGCCCGAGTACGAAGAGCTGCCTGGCTTCAGCGCCGACCTCACCGAGTGTCGCAGCGAGGAGGACCTCCCCGCCGAGGCCCGCTCCTACCTTCGGTACGTGGCCGACTTCGTCGGCGTCCCCATCCGCCTCGCCGGCGTCGGCCCAGGGCGCGAGCAGGTGGTCTGGATCGACGGCTGAGGCTTCGCTCAGGGGAAGGCGGTCGGCGAGAGCGCGCCGACCTTCCAGACGCCGTCTTCGTTTTCCATTCGCACGAAGTAGCCGGTGTTGTTGGCCCCGTTGTAGATCAGGAAGGCTTCTCCGCCTTCTACCCTGAGGCTCGCCGCGTCGACTTCGGTCAGTTCGCGTTTGGTCGTCACCGGCAGCGGTTCGGCGGCCAGCGCCGCGACCACCGCCGCGCAGTCCTTGCCCGTCAGCTGCGGAGACTGCGAGCCGAGCTGTTCGAGCTGCTGAACCTCGTCCCTGGTCAGGTGGGAGCATGTCCTCGCGAAGTCTTCGTCGGCACGGGCGACGAGGAAGGCGTGCAGTGCTTCGGCGGCTTCGGTCAGTTCGGATTCGCTGGCCTCCTCGCCGTATTCCTGGATGCTGTTGTCGCCGCCCTTGGTCAGGAACGGGGCCGAGCCTCCGCCCGAGACCTGCAACGGCTTGGCGGTGTAGTCGGACCCGCCGGAGCCGGCCGACGCGTCGCTCTCGCTACCGCCCCCGCCTTTCCCCATGCCGTTCTGCTGGTTGTTCGCCGGCCCCTTCTTCGGAGCGTTCGCTTCCGTCGGGTCGGTGCGATCGGCGCTCTGGGAGCCGCTCTCGGTCGAGCTCGAGGGACTCGTCGTGCTCGAGCTCGAGTCGGACCCACCGCACGCTGCTAGCAGCGCCGCGGCGATGATCGCGATCGCGAGGGCCGCGATCGGCCGTGTCCCTTCCCTGGTCACCGGCGCGAATTGTATGCGCAGCGGGGCGCGATTGCGAGGGTAACGCGGGAGTACAGAAGTCGCGCTTGCCGAGTTCCTGCACTACAGTCTTTTTGTGGCTTCTAGTAGACGCACGGCTAGGTTGAGCGAGCGGCTGCCGAGGGGCCGGCACGGGTTGCCGCGGGAGGCCGTGACGGAGTCCCAGCGCAACCGCATCCTGCAGGCGATGATCGAGGTCGTCTCCGAGCGTGGTTACCCAGAGACCCGCGTCGTCGACGTGATCGGCGTCGCCGGGGTCTCGAGAAAGACGTTTTACGAGCTCTTCTCCAGCAAGGAGGACTGCTTCCTCGCGACTTACGACGTGCTCCTCGGCAACCTCCTGGGCGATACGGCGAGGGGGTTCGAGTCAAAGCCCGGCTCCCCTTGGGCGGAGCGCGTGGCGGCAGGCATGGGCGAGCTGCTCAAACACCTGGCGGAGCATCCCGACGAGGCGCGTTTCGCGATCGTCGAGGTGCTCGCCGCCGGCCCCAAGGCCCTCGCCCGCCGCGACGCTGCCCTGCGCCAGTTCACCGGGTTTCTCGATGCCGGGCGAGCGGAGACCTCGGTCGAGCTGCCCGGGATCACCTCGCTCTCGCTAGCGGGCGGCATCAACGAGCTCCTCTACAGCGAGATCCTGCATGGCGCCGCGGCGCGCTTGCCCAGCCGCCTGCCCGACCTGATGTTCTGGATCACGCTGCCGTTCCTCGGCCCCGAGGGGGCGGCGCAGGAGCGCGAACGGGCCCGCCTGATGATGCTCGAGAGCTAGCCGATCACGTGTTAAGCCGCTCTTTTCTGTGAATGCGGGGGTTTATCTAGAGCGCAAGGCTGGTAGTTTGACCTGGGAGGGATTTTCAAGGCTTTCGATGGCCGGGGCTGCGTGATGGCCAGGCCGCAAAGGAGAGAGATAGAGCACATGCGTAAGCGTTTGATATCGATACTCGCCCTGGCAGCCGTCGCCGCGGTCGCCGTCGCCGGCATCGCCATTGCGGAGAAGCCAACGATCATCCGGGTGGGCAACCTGATCTTGACGGTAAACGGCGGCTTTTCGCCGAAGGCGCTGCCGAAGCACGAGCCGACCGGGATCACGCTGAACGTCGAAGGAAAGATCCAGACTTCGGACGGCACCCACCCGCCGGCGCTGAAGGAAGTAGTCATCGAAACCGACAAGAACGGTTTCCTCAACGCCAAGGGCATGCCGGTCTGCACCTCGGGCAAACTGCAGGCGCAGGATACGCCGCATGCGGAAAAAGCCTGTCCCACAGCGATCATTGGGGAAGGCAAAGCCTCGGCTGAGATCGAATTCGCCGAACAGAAACCGATCACCGTTCCGACCAAGCTGATCGCCTTCAACGGCGGCATCGCCGGCGGCACGACGACGATCTACGTTCACGCTTACTTCAGCTCTCCGGTCAACGGCGCGATCGTCACCACGGTGAAGATCAAGAAAATCCACAACGGGCGCTACGGCCTCAAATCCGTCGCCACGATCCCACCGCTCGCCGGCGGTTCGGGCTCGGCGGTGAGCTTCCAGCTCAAGCTCCACCGCACCTTCACCTACAAGGGGAAGAAGCAGAACTACTTCCTGGCGCAGTGCCCGGACGGTCACCTCAACGCCCACGCGACCGGTTTCTTCACGAACGGGGATGCGCTTTCGGGCAACTTCATCCGGACCTGCACCCCGAAGGGCTAGCAAGCGCTTTCACTCAGGACGGATCAGGGGTAAGGAAGGGCGGCCATTGGCCGCCCTTTCCTTTGGGCTCAATCGACGATTGGGCCCAAGTCCCCACCGTCCGCGGGCGGTGGGATCAGCCCCTCGGCCTCGCGCCGCCGCTCCCCTCTCCTCAGCATGCGCTGGGTCAGGATCGCGATGCTGAGGATCGCGGTGGCGCCGAGGCTGAGCTGGACGCTGAGCAGGCCCTCGCGAGTCCAGTAGACGTCGCGCAGGTCGAGCAGCAGAGCCGCCTCGTCGAAGGTGAGCCCCATGCCGACCCCGGTGCTCAGCGCCAGGCGCTCTTCCAGGGCCTCGTCGTCGGTAAGCAGGGCGGTGGTGCCGGAGGCGAAGGCGATCAGGATGCCCGGCACGAAGTGGTGAATGTGGCGGCCGCCGAGGCTTACCTCGCGGAAGGGGCCCCAGCCGTCTCGGATCCCCAGGGTTGAGACGCGCACCAGGGCGAAGGAGGCGAGGAAGCCGGCGAGCAGGTTGAAGAGGACGGTTTCGCTGCGGGGAGCGGCGGCGTAGCCGCTCACGGCGACACCGACGGTGTCGAGGGCCGCGACGGGCGCCGCCTCGACCAGGGCCTCGGCACCGCTCTCCGGGCGCTGCTGCGAGCGCCGCTGCAGCATGCGGCCGAACTGGCCGGCGAGCACCGCGCCAGCGCCCCCCAGCGCCACCGCGGCCAGGCCGAGCGTCGCCCGCTCCGATCGACCCCAGCGGAATCGAGCCCGCGCCCTGGCGCGGCGGGTGAGGCGGGAAGGCAGGCGGCGCGTGCTCACGCACGCCAGCCTAACGCCGGAAAGCCCGGTTTCTAGCGTTCCTCGGTGACGATCGTCTTCACCGAGGCGACGGCGCCGTCGGCGAGCTCGATCTCAACCATGTGCGTGCCGATCTCGCGGATCGGCTGCTCGAGCCGCACCTTGCGGCGGTCGATCTGCACGTCGCGCGCGTCGCGGATCGCGTCGACGATCTCCTTGGCGCCGACAGAGCCGAAGAGCTTGCCGTCCTCTCCTGCCCGCTGGTAGATCGTCAGCACCGTCTTGGAAAGCAGCGAGGCCGCCTGCTCTTCGCGCTCGGCCCGCACTTTCGCCGCTTTCTCGGCGACGACGCGACGGCGCTGCGCCTCCTCCAGGGCTCCCGGTGTCGCAGCTGCCGCGAGCTTGCGCGGGATCAGGTAGTTGCGGAGGTAGCCGGGCGAGACGTCGACCGGATCGCCGCGTTGGCCCAGCTCGTCGACGTCCTCGAGCAGGATGGCCTGCGCCACTAGTGCCCCTCCCTGGCGAACATCATGGGGAGGGCCACTAGCGCTCTCCGACGTAGGGCAGCAGCGCGATCTCGCGTGCCCGCTTCACCGCTACCGACAGCTGCCGCTGGTGCTTGCGCGAGAGCCCGGTGACGCGGCGGCCGCGGGTCTTCCCCTTGTCGGAGAGGAAGCGGCGAAGGAGGTTGAGGTCCTTGTAGTCGACAGCCTCGGAGTTGATCCGGGTGTACTTGCGCGGACGGGCACGATCC
The DNA here is from genome assembly GCA_963712595.1 of uncultured Solirubrobacterales bacterium. GTDB lineage: Bacteria > Actinomycetota > Thermoleophilia > Solirubrobacterales > 70-9 > VRUE01. The sequence continues at coordinate 454,401 of CAVQIM010000003.1, read as the reverse complement.
GGCGCACGCCGTCCGCGCCTGGGTGCCGCTGCTCCTGCGTCTTTGGTCCTGGCCATGCGGCTCGGGATCCTACAGACCAGGCGACGGCAGACGCTGCGCGGTGTCCTCGGTCGCTCACGTGCGGAGCACGCTTCGCTCCCTGCGTCCTTGCCCCGCTTGGTCTGACGCCGCCTGGCGAGCGTTTAGAACGGGATGTCGTCGTCTCCGCCACCACCGGCGGCGGCGCCGGCGAAGTCGGAGGAGTCTGCTGGGACGTCGCTGCTGGGGCTGAAGCCGCCACCGTCGTTGCCCCCTCCCGACCCGTCACGCGAGCCGAGGAATTGGACTGAGTTGGCGACGATTCGCACCGCCTGGCGCTTGCCCCCGCCGTCCTTGGCCTCCCACTCGCTCCAGTCGAGGCGCCCTTCGACCGCTACGGGGCGACCCTTGGAGAGGTAATTGGCGCAGTTCTCGCCCTGCGCTCCCCAGACGGTCACGTCGAAGTAGTTCGGCTTGTCTACCCATTCCCCCGTCTGGCCGTCCTTGCGCCGGCTGTTGACCGCCACCCGCAGGTCGCAGACGGGAGTGCCGCCGCCGGTGCTGCGCAGCTCAGGGTCCCTGGTCAAGTTCCCGGTTATCACTACAACGTTGATGTTCGAAGCCGCCACGGCTCTCAACTCCTCCGAATCGCTTGTCTGGACTTCAGTCTAAGAGTGCCGGCGGCGCGTCTCTCCCCCCTGCGGCCGCAATCTCCGTAAAACGAGACGACAGATCGGCGCCGAACGGCGCAGATCGCGACGTTTCACCGCTTAAGAGGGTCTAGCTGGCTACTCGGCGGGGGCGGGAGTCTCGTCGACGGCGTCGGCGGTCTCGCCATCGGAGTCCCGTGGGGCGACCGCGGTGCGGGGCCCACCATGACGATCGCCACGCTCGCGCGAGGCACCGGGCGCAGGTGCCGCCACCGAGGGCGGCACCAATACGGGCGAGTCCGGGTCGACCTTGAAGATGCGGAAGCGCAGCACGCCATCGGCGATCTTCAGGTTGTGGCTGAGCCCGTCGAGCAGCTCGGCCGGCGCCTCGAAGCGAAACCAGCGGTAGTCCGCCTCGTTGCGCCCATCGATCTCGTAGGCCATCTTGCGCAGGCCCCATTTGTTCTCGTGCTTGAGCGTGCCGCCGGCCTCGATCCGCCCGCGCGCATCTTGCGCAAGCGCGTCGCGACCCGCCTCGTCGGGGCCAGGGTCAAGCATCAGGACAAGCTCGTATTCGCGTGCGGCTGCCAAAAGCGGCGAGGGACTATAGCGGCGGGACTGGGGCGGGAGCCGCCGGAGGTGACCTACGCTGCCGCCTTCAACGCCACTTTTGGCCCCTCAGCGCCCGCGCAGGCGCAGGGTTCGGGCATCGGAAAGAGGCGGAGGAAGCGCTTGGCGACCTGCTTGCCGCCCTCGATCTGAAGGACCTCCGAGGCCAGCGCCCCGTCGAGGTCGAGCTGGTGGGTGAGCAGGGCGGCCAAGGTCGGGGCGTCGGCGACAGAGAGGGTGGCGTCGGGATCTGCGACCTCGTCGCGGCTCAGCTCGACCTCGCCATCGGCGACCTCGACGCGGAAGCGGTCCTCGCCGACTCGCAGGTCGTAGCTGGCGTTCAGATCGCCCGCTGCCTCGGGGTCGAAGAGGGAGCCGAGCGCGAGGACGATCGAGTCGGTGCCGATCTCCTCCACGTCGGGCGGGATCGGCGAGCGAGCGCCCCAGGCGCCCAGCCTGGTCACGACCGGCTCCAGCTCACGGCCCCACTCGGTCAGCTCGTAGACCGAGGAGGCGGCGGGAGGCGGCAGCTTGCGGCGGCGCACGATCGCGTTGCGCTCGAGCTCACGCAGTCGCTCTGACAAGATGTTCGTGCTCGCGTGGGGGAGGCCCCCGCGCAGGTCGGTGAAGCGCTTGGGACCGAGAAGCAGCTCGCGGACGATCAGCAGCGCCCAGCGCTCTCCGACTAGGTCGAGGGCATGGGCGAACCGGCAGGCGTCCTGGTAAGTGCGCTTGGTTGCCATCGCCACAAGTTTACAACCACGTAAAGCGGATATGCAAGTGGGTAGTTGTTTTTTTGAACCATTTGCTAGGGTGCTCTAAATCGAGCCACTCGAGGACAAGGAGGCCAAGAGATGACAGCCGACGCAACAACGACCGCCACTCAGACTCAGGCCACCGCCGCCGCCGGGCCGGACAGCAGGCGCTGGCTCGCCCTCTACGTCCTCTGCGCGGGGATGCTGATGATCGTCCTCGATGCGACGATCGTCAACGTCGCCCTGCCCTCGATCCAGGACAGCCTCGACTTCTCCCAGAGCAACCTCGCCTGGGTCGTCAACGCCTACCTGATTCCCTTCGGCGGGCTGCTGCTGCTGGCCGGCCGCATGGGCGATCTGCTCGGGCAGCGGCGCCTCTTCCTCACCGGCCTGGCGATCTTCACCACGGCGTCGCTCCTCTGCGCCGCCTCGCAGAGCCAGGAGATGCTGATCGGCGCCCGCTTCATCCAGGGCATCGGCGGCGCCCTCGCCTCGGCCGTGATCCTGGGGATGATCGTGACCCTCTTCCCCGAGCCGCGGGAGCAGGCGAAAGCGATCGGCGTCTACGGCTTCGTCGCCTCCGCCGGCGGCTCGATCGGCCTGCTCGCGGGCGGCGCCCTGACCCAGGCGATCAGCTGGCACTGGATCTTCCTGATCAACCTGCCGATCGGGATCGCCACCGCTTACGGAGCGCTGCGGCTGGTCGAGGGGCGGCCCGGCATCGGCCTCAAGGAAGGCGCCGACATCCCGGGCGCCGCCCTGATCACCGCCTCGCTGATGATCGGCGTCTACACGATCCTCGGCATCAACGAACACGGCTGGGGCGCGACGCAGACGATCGTGCTCGGCGCGGTCTCCTTCATCCTCGGTGCCGCCTTCATCGCCCGCCAGGCCCGGATCGCCAACCCGCTGATGCCGCTGCGCCTCTTCCGTTCGCGCAACGTCGCCGGAGCGAACACGATCCAGGCCCTGCTGGTGGCCGGCATGTTCGGCATGTTCTTCCTCGGCGCCCTCTACCTGCAGCGGATCCTCGACTACGACGCGCTCGAGGTCGGCCTTGCCTTCCTGCCGGCGACGATCGTGATGGGGACGCTCTCGCTGGGCTTCTCGGAAAAGCTGATCATGCGCTTCGGGCCGCGCACGACGCTGATCCCGGGCGTGCTGATGATCGGCGGCGGCCTGCTGCTCTTCGCCCGCACCCCGGTCGACGGCAGCTACGTCGCCGACCTGCTGGCGCCGATGCTGCTGGTCGGTGCTGGGGTCGGCACCGCCTTCCCCTCGCTGATGACCCTGGCGATGTCGGGGGCGACGCAGAGCGACGCGGGCCTCGCCTCCGGCCTGGTCAACACCAGCATGCAGGTGGGCGGTGCGATCGGCCTCGCCGTGCTGGCGACGCTTGCCACCGAGCGCACCGACAGCCAGACGGCAGCCGGCGCCTCGCACCTGGCAGCGCTCAACTCGGGCTACCACCTCGCCTACCTGATCGGTGCGGCGCTGGTCGGGATCGCCGCGGTGATCGCGGTGACGGTTCTGAAGCCAGCACCGATGCCCTCACACGAGGCCGAGCCGGCGTTCGATGAAGCGGCGCTCGACAGCGTTGCCGGCTAGTTCGAGCGCCCGAGCGTAGGCATGCGCCGCCTCGTCCTCGCGGCCGAGGCGGCGCAGCAAGTCGGCGCGGGCGCTGTGCAACGGGTGGTAGTCGTCGAGGCCGTCGATCTCGCCGATCAGCTCCAGCCCACGCTGCGGCCCGTCGCACATCGCAACCGCGACGGCGCGGTTGAGCTCGACCACGGGGCTCGGCGCGACCTCGGCGAGCCAGGCGTAGAGGCGGGCGATCCGTGGCCAGTCCGTGGCCTCCGGGGTCGGCGCTTCGCAGTGCACGGCGGCGATCCGGGCCTGGACCGTGTAAGGCCCACCCGGCCCACCCGCTGCCGCCTCGCGGGAGAGCGCCAGGCCCTCGGCGATCAGCTCGCGGTTCCAGAGCGCCCGGTCCTGGTCCTCGAGCAGGACTAGCTCGCCGTCTCCGTCGACTCGCGCCGCCCGCCGCGAATCGGTCAGCAGCATCAGCGCCAGCAGGCCGCTCGCCTCGGGCTCGCGCGGGAGCATCTCGGCGAGGACGCGGCTGAGCCGGATCGCCTCGTCGCTGAGCTCGGTCCGCACCAGGGCCTCGCTGCTCGAGGCGAGGTATCCCTCGTTGAAGATCAGGTACAGCGTCGCCAGGACCGCCGGCAAGCGCTCCGGCATCTGCTCGGCGACGGGAACCTCGTAGCGGATGCCGGTGGCCGCGATCTTGCGCTTGGCGCGGACGATGCGCTGCGCCATCGCGCTCTCGCTCGCCAGCATCGCCCGCGCGACCTCCGGTGTGCTCAGCCCGCCGAGGCTGCGCAGGGTCAGCGCTACGCGCGCCTCGATCGCCAGCGCCGGGTGGCAGCAGGTGAAGATCAGCCGCAGGCGGTCGTCCTCGATCTCGCCGAGGCCCTGGCCGGGGCCCGCCTCGGGCTCGGCGCGCGTCGCCTCCAGCCGCTCCAGCATCGCCAGCTTGTCGCGCAGGACACCCTCGCGGCGCAGCCGGTCGATCGCCCGGTTGCGGGCCACCTGGGTTATCCAGGCGCCGGGGTTGGCCGGCACGCCCTCCTGCGGCCAACGCTCGAGGGCGACGACGAAGGCCTCCTGCACCGCCTCTTCGGCGACGTCGAAGTCGCCGGTGACGCGGATCAGCGTCGCGACCGCGCGGCCGGACTCGTGCCGGAAGGTGCGGCCGACGACGCTGTCGCGGTCGGCCGCTACGAGGCTTCCGCCTTCTCCATCAGTTCCTTGCCGGAGGCGACCATCGGGCGGATTTCGACGTGGCCGTCCTCGAGCGGGACCTTCTTCGCCCAGGCGAGCGCATCGTCGAGGCCCCCGCACTCGATCACCCAGAAGCCGGCGAGCTGCTCCTTTGTCTCGGCGAAGGGCCCGTCGCTGACGACGGGTGCGCCCTCGCCGTAGTGGACGGTCGTCCCGGTCGCTCGCTCCTGCAGGCCGCCGCCGGTGACGAAGGCGCCGGCCTCGGTCAGCTCGGCGTTGAACTGGCCCATCTCGGCCAGGTTGCGCGCCACCTCCTCCGGGGTGACGTCCTCCCAGCTGCGCTCCTCGCTGATCAGGGCAAGCATGAACTGCATCGGATCCCTCCTGTCTCGTGAGCAGCGCCGATCGCCGCTTCCACCCTAACGACGAACGGCTCTCGGCCAGATCGACCCGGCTTGCGATTGACCTACCTAAAATCGGGTAGCCTGGCGCCAGATCGTTCGCCATCTCGACCCGACGGCAGGGAGGAGGATCGAATGAACGTCATGGCTGTCCCGTTTCGACGGTCGCTGCGCGCGCTGTTGCTCGCCCTGGCGACGCTCGCGGTCGCCGCTCTCGCCTTCGCCGCCGCCGCGCACGCGGCGCGCTACGTCTCCCTCGGCGATTCCTATGCCGCCGGCCCCTTCATCCCCAATCCCGTCCTGCCGCTTGGCTGCCTCAAGTCCGACCACAACTACCCGCACCTGGCGGCGCCGAGCATCGGTCCCCTGCGCGACCCGAGCTGCAGCGGAGCGAAGACGGACGACATGACCAATCCGCAGGACGTGGAAATCGACGGGCCCAACCCGCCCCAGTTCGACTCGCTGGAAGCGGGAACCGAAGTCGTCTCGCTGACGATCGGCGGCAACGACATCGGCTTCTCCGAAATCGCCCAGAGCTGCATCACGCTCAACCCGTTCAGCTCCCCCTGCAAGGACAAATACGACCCGGGCGGCAACGACCAGATCGCAGCGCGGATCGAAGCGACCGCGCCGAAGGTCGCGGCGGTGCTGCAGGGGATCCACTCTCGCTCGCCGCAAGCGCGGATCTACCTGGTCAACTACCCGGCGATCTTTCCCGAGACCGGGCACGGCTGCTGGCCGCAGATGCCGGTCAGCTTCGCCGACGCTCCCTACCTGAGGGCGAAGGAGCAGCAGCTCGACGCGATGCTCGCCGCCCAGGCCGCGGCAAACGGGGCGACCCTGGTCGACTGGTACACGGCCAGCATCGGCCATGACGCTTGCAAGAGCTCCTCGGTGCGTTGGGTGGAGCCACTGGTGCCGAACAACCCATCGGCTCCAATCCACCCCAACCTTGCGGGGATGCAGGGCGCCGCCGGCGCCCTGGTGAAAGCCGTCAACTCGGGCTGAGCCTGAGACGGACAGGGATCCGGGTTTTCATCCCTCCCCGCCCGGGTCCCTGTCCATGACGGCTCGCAGCGCCGCGGCGAGTTGGGGCGGGTCTTCGAGCTGGGGGTAGTGGCCGAGCTCGGGCAGCTCGGCGACCGGGACGCCGGGACGCAGATCGCGCAGGGCTGAGAGCACATCGGTCGTCGCCACCGGGTCGCGCATGCCCCAGGCGAGGCTGAGCTTGTCGGGCCACTCGCGGATCGCTCCGTGCCAGCGCTCGGCGTGCGCTTCGCGCTGGTCCATGTAGGAGATCAGGCGGTGGCCCAGCGTGCGGCCGCCGTTGTGGCAGACCAGCGACCACTGGTCGGCGGCCTCCTCCTCGCTGAGCGAGTGCGCCGCCGAGAAGACCGAGCCGAACTGGTGGCGGAAGACGCGCTCGCTGGAGAGCCTGGCGACGAGCGGGCCGAGGCGGCTGCGCAGCGCCCGCTGGGCCGGAGTCGGGCTGGCGCGTTCGAGCACCATGCTGCCGTTGAAGAGGAGGATGCCGCCGAGGCTCATCTCGAGCCTGTCCTCGAGATCGCGCGCCATCAGCTCGTTGGCGACCGAGGTGCCCATGTCGTGGGCGCAGACGAAGACCGGCCGGCCGTCGCCGTGGCGACGCACCAGCTCCTCGGTCAGGTCCGCCTGCCAGAAGAGGCTGTAGTCGTGCGAACGGGGCTTCTCGGAGAGGCCGAAGCCGAGGAAGTCGAAGGCGAGCACGTTGTATCCGGGCTCGCGCTCGAGCAGCAACCGCCAGTCGTAGGAGCTGGAGGGGAAGCCGTGCAGGAGCAGCAGCAGCGGCCCGTCGGCGGGCCGGCGGAAGGTGTGGATCGAGTGGCCGCCGAACTCCTCGCTCCCGCCGCGCCGCTGCCACTCGCGGACCCGCTCGGTCAGTGCCATCTCGACCCGAGCCCCCGCATCAGGCGAAACGCTTGACGAAGGCGAGGGCCTTCTCGCCGACTTCGCGCCAGCCGCCGTCGATCGTCAGCGAGTGGCCGCGGTTCGGCATCTCGACGTGCTCGGTCACCCCCGGGTTGCGACTCTGCTTCTTGTAGGCCGCCCTGCTCATCGCCGGCGGCACCGCGTGGTCGGCCTCGCCGGTGAAGATCAGCAGCGGCCCGCGCTCCGGGTTCTTGGTGTCGACCCTGGTCTCGGCGCCGGGGTTGAAGTTGGCCATCGCCGCTTGGAAGATCGGCTTTCCCGGTGCGGCGATGTGGAACTCGTCGTAGATCCGCCGCGCCTCGTCCTCATCGACCGCGTTGGCCCAGCCGTAGCGGAACTGCTCGAGGCTGAGGGTGACGACGCGTCCGCGGTTGGCGGGGTTGCGCAGCACCGGCAGGGTCGAGCGGATGGCGGCGATCGGCAGCGGCAGCACTCCCCGGAAGGGCGCGGGGTCGACCGCGACCGAGGCAGCGGAGAGGCCGCGCCCGGCGAGGATCTGAGCCAGCAGGCCGCCGAAGGAATGGCCGACGATCGCTGGCTTCTCCTTCAGCTCGCCGATCGCCTCGGCGAAGTGGTCGGCGACCTCGACCACGCCCTTGCCGGCGAGGGCCTGCGGATTGGCCCGCGCCGCCTCGACCGTCTCGGGGTCGCCTGGCCAGCCCGGCGCCAGCGGCGCGTACCCCGCCTCCTCGAAGAGATCCATCCAGTCGCGCCAGCTGCCCGAGAGGAGCCAGAGGCCGTGGATGAAGACGACCGGCGTCCGCCCGGTCGCGTTCGCCTTCTCAATTTCCGCCGCCTCGCGCTCGGTGATCGTCGTCGCCATCTGGCCGCCTTCCTCGGGTGGTGTGGTAGCGGTCCGCAGTCTAGGTCTCGGCGCTCCTTTAGTGAAAGGTTTCTCGCATCGTCAAATAGACGAGCTGCCCGGTCGATGAAGCGTCCATGAAGACAATTCGCCGCAAGCCAGCCCGGGCGGGATTCACAGCCGCCGCAACCTTGCTCGTCGCCGTTTGCATGGCGCTTCCCTCCCTCGCCATGGCGGAAGGCCCGGAAGGTCCGACGCCGCCTCACCTCAGCTTCGATCCGCCGAGCTACGAGTTCGGCGTGCTGGCGGTCAACTCGGACTCGGCGCAGGCGTCGCTGCAGCTGCGCAACGACGGCGAAACGGCGACGCCGGTCACCCTCGACGTCGTCGGCGGCTCCGGCACCTTCTGGATCGGCGGCAGCGATTGCTACGGGCGGACCTTGAACCCAGGCGAAAGCTGTCTGGTCCAGGCCGAATTCAGTCCCTACAACGCGATGCCGTTCGAAGCCCAGCTCCGCGCCGTGGCCGAAGGGGGCACCGCGTTCACCGCGGCGCTGCATGGCGAAGGCGGCCGAGCGATCTTCACCCCGGCAACCGACCCAACCAACTTCGGCTCGGTGCCGGTCGGCTCGGAGGGGGTCACGCGGACGATCGACGTCACCAACACCGGCAGCGTGGCGGGCGGGGCATTCATCGCCGTGATCTCCGGCGGCGCCATCGGCAGCTTCCACCTCCTCGACGAGAACTGCACCGGCTTCCTGCTGGGCCCGGCGGCGACCTGCAACCTTCAGGTCAGCTTCCAGCCGGTGAGCACCGGCGCCAAGACCGCGCGCTTGAGCCTCTTCGGGGAACAGGACGGCGGCACCCAGATCCTTCTCAGCGGCGTCGGCCTGGAGCCCGAACCCTCACCCGCCGTCGCCGAGCCGGGCGCGAGCGATCCTCTGCCGGGCAAGGCCGAGCCGAAGCGGCGGGTCCGCTCGAAGCTGCACCGGCACCGGCCGCGGCACCGTCTCCGCCGCGCAAACGTCGCCAGGCGCCGCGCCCTCCGTTAGTCGGGGGGACGGCCCCAAGGGGCGGGTTCGACCAGCAGAATCCGCCCTGTGGCTGCCGATGCGAAGACTTCATTGCCCGAGCGCGTGCGCGCGGCAGCGGCCTGGGTAACCGGCCGCGCGCGCTCGGTGCGAATCGAGGAAGGGGAGATCGAGGCCTACGCTGCGGGCCTGCCGGCCGAGGTCCCTTCGTCGCCCCACGACCCAGAGACGGAAGTAGATGGTGGCCGCGAGCTGCGTGCCGCCTTCGTCGTCTGCCTGGACGCGATCAACTTCGGCTCGGGCTGGTGGCCGACGATCCGCAAGCGGCGAGGGCGCAGCGGCTACTTCACGATCGCCGCTTCCCTGGCCGAGCGATTTCGCGAGCGCGGGGCCTGGGACGCGCGGGAGCTGACCCAGCTCCCGGCGGCGGAGGTCGCCGATACCCTCGGCCAGGATCCCGAGCACCCGCTGATGGCCGAGTATGCGACGGCGCTGCGGGACGTCGGTGAGCACGTTTGCGAGGATCACGGCGGCCGCTTCGAGGGCCTCCTCGAGGCGGCGGCGGGCTCGGCGATCGCCCTCGTCGACCTGCTCGCTGAATGGGAGGCGTTCGCCGACGTCTCGCGCTACGACGGCCAGCCGGTCCCCTTCTACAAGCGAGCCCAGATAACCGCCGCGGACTTCGCTCGGGCCGGTCTCGCCGAGTTCCCCGACCTTGGCTGCCTCACCGCTTTCGCCGACAACCTGGTGCCGCACGTGCTGCGGGTCGACGGCATCCTCCGCCTCGATCCCGCCCTGGCCGCGAGGATCGACGCCTGCGAGCTGCTCCGCCACGGCTCCCCCGAGGAGGTGGAGCTGCGCGCCAGCGCCGTCCACGCCGTAGAGCTCCTAGCTACCGCCACGGCTGACTTCGAATTTAACCGCGATATCCGCGGGGAAAGACAAACTCAGCGGAGTCTGTCGCCTGCCGAGATCGACGCCGCGCTCTGGAACCGCGGCGGCGGCGAGCGTTACAAGGCGGTTCCGCGCCCGCGCTCGCGCAACACGGCCTACTGACCTTCCCCTGGCGATCAGCCAGCGGCTTCGGCGCGCCTGAGGCCGCCGCGTGCCCAGAGGGCAAAGAGGACCGGCAGCGTGACGGCGATCGCGAAGGCGAGGGCGACGACCTCCGGTTCGCCGGAGATGAAGCCCCGGCCCGCCTCGAGCAAGGCGGTCACCGGGTTGACCGAGGCGACCGCGTGGATCCAGCCGCTGAGCAGGCTGAGCGGGACGTAGACCGGGGCGAGGAAGAGGATGAGGAAGGTGGGGAACTGCATCAGCGGCCCGCCCTGGATCGAGCGCACGCGCATCGCCACTCCGGCCGCCCACATCGTCGCCGCCAGGTTGGTCAGGACCGCGAGCCCGTAGAGCCCGAAGAGTTCGACGCCCGCCCCGCCAACCTCCATACCGGCGATCAGGGCGATCGTCGTCAGCACCGTCCAGGTGATCACCGCGCGGACCAGCGCGGCGAGCGCGTAGCCGGCGACGATCCCGTTGCGGTTGGTGGCGGCGAGCAGGTAGCGGTTGGCGAAGCCGATCTCGAAGTCGCGGGCGATCCCGAACCCGGTGAAGACGCCGCCGAAGGCCGCCGACTGCAGCAGGACGAAGACGAACTGGAAGGCGGTGTAGCCGCTGGGGAAGTCGAAGCCGGGCACGTTGCCGATCGCCGAGAGGCCGCCGGCGAAGGCGACGAAGAAGAAGAGCGGGAAGACGATCGCCGGCACGAGGAAGGCCGGGTTGCTGAGGAAGTTGTGGATGCTGCGCCAGGCGACCGCGAGCGCGATCGTGCGGAAGCCGGCGGCGTTGTCGCTCTGTCCGACCCCGCTCACGTCCGCACCAGCCTCGTCTTCAGGGCGCTGCTGGCGGCGACCATGCCCACCGCCAGCACGGCGAGGCCGATGCCGAAGCCGAGCGCCAGCGCGCCCAGGTCCCAGCCTTCGATCAGCAGCGAGCGGAACGCCTCGAGCAGGTAGGTGACCGGGTTGGCGGTGGCGACGGCGCGGAACCAGTCGGTCTGGATCAGTTCCAGCGGCAGCGCCATCGCGGAGAGGAAGAGGAAGACGAAGAAGACCGGGAAGAGGCTCTGCACCGCCTCGCCGGAGCCCGTGCGCAGGGCGGCGAAGAGGCCGATCGAGCCGAAGCCGACCGTGATCGTCACCGCCAGGGCGACGATCACCAGCGCCCCACCCACGCCCGTCACCAGTTCGGCGCCGGCGATCAGCCCCACGGTCAGGTAGGTCGCCGCCTGGACCAGGCCGAGCACGACGGCGCCGGCGAGCAGGCCGCTGAGCAGCGCCGCGCCGCGCAGCGGGGTCAGCGCCAGGCGGTTGAGGAAGCCGGTCTCGATGTCGCGGGCGAGGTCGGTGCCGGCGTTCATCACCGAGAACAGCGCTCCCTGCATGAAGGGCACCGCGAGGGCGAAGGTGAGGTAGGAGTCGGTTGGAAAGCCGGGCAGGTTGGTCGCGTCCTTGAGCCCGCCCGAGTTGACCGCGAGCAGGAAGAGCGGGAAGACGAGAGCCGGCACGATTTGCGCCGGCTGGCGCAGGGTGCGCAGGACCGAGCGGTGGGCGAGCTGCCCGACCTGGGTGCGCAGGCGACCGCTCACGCCGCGCCCACTGCCTCCTCGCCGATCTCCTCCGCCTCCTCCTCGTCCTCCGCTCCCTCCAGCGAGCGGCCGGTCTTGGCGAGGAAGACGTCGTCGAGCGAGGGGGCGTGGAGCTGTAGCCGCTCGATCGCGATCCCCTCGGCGTCGAGGGCGCGGACGACCTCGGCGAGCTGGGACTCGCCGCCCTCCAGCCGCGCCGCCTCGCCTCGGGGCGAGGAGCCGGCGCGGGGCCCGAAGCGCTCCAGCACCGCCGCGACCCGCCCGCGGTCGCCCGGATCGCGCGGCGAGGCTTCGACCGTCGGCCGGCCGATCTCGGCCTTCAGCTCCGCCGGCGTCCCCTCGGCGACGATGTGGCCGTGGTCGATGATCCCGACCCTGCCGGCGAGCGCATCGGCCTCCTCCAGGTACTGCGTGGTGAGGAAGACGGTGACGCCCTCCTCAGCGGCGAGCCGGGCGACCTCGTCCCAGAGCGCCGTGCGGCTCTGGATGTCGAGCCCGGTGGTCGGCTCGTCGAGGAAGAGGATGCGCGGTCGGTGGACGAGCGCCAGGGCCAGATCGAGGCGGCGTTTCATCCCGCCCGAGTAGTCGCCCACCTTGCGGTCGGCGGCCTGCGCCAGCCCCACCCGCTGCAGCAGCTCCCGCCCCCGCTGTACCCGTTCCCCCTTCGGCAGGCCGTGCAGGGCGGTCTGCAGGCGCATGTGCTCGCTGCCGCTCAGCAGCGGGTCGAGCGCCGCCTCCTGCAGGGCGGCGCCGATCGAGGCCCGCACCCGCGGTCCCTCCTTGACGATGTCGAAACCCGCCACCCGGGCCGTGCCCGCGGTCGGCGGCAACAGCGTCGTCAGCATCAGCACGGTCGTCGACTTGCCCGCCCCGTTGGGGCCGAGGAAGCCGTAGATCTCACCCGCCTCCACCCGCAGGTCGATCCCGTCGACCGCCCGCGGCCCGTTCTTGAACTCGCGCACGAGGCCCTCGACCTCGATGCCCTCTCGCCTTTCCGCCGCCATCGTCACGCCAGGCTAACCAACCGTCGCCCTCGGGTCCGGAGGGTTGTCTCATAGGATCGGCCGATGAAGCCGGTGACGGTGTCGACCGCGGTGGCGAAGCCGGTGGAGGAGGTCTTCGATTTCCTCGACGTGCTCGCCAACCACGCGGCTTTTCTCGACCACTTCCTCACCGATTGGAAGTTCTCCGGGCCGGCACGCGGGGTCGGGGCCAAGGCGGAGGCGCGGGCGATCGCGCCGATGTCTCAGGACTGGACCGACTTCGAGGTGCTCGAGGCCGAGGCGCCGACCCGGATCGTCGAGCAGGGAGTCGGCGCCGGCGGCAAGCGCCACACCCGCGGCACCTACCGGCTCGAGCGGCTGCCGGGCGACGCTGGCACCAGGATCTCCTTCGAGCTCGAGTGGCTGCAGGCGTCGCGGGCCGAACACCTCTGCCCGCCGCTGACCCGCGCCTTCATCCGTCGGCCGAACAAGAAGGCGATGCGGCGTCTCGCCAAGCTGCTGGAACAGAGCCGGGACGCGGGCTGATGCCTAGAGCGCGGCGACGCGCTCGCGCGCCCCGGCCGTCTGGAAGAGCCGTCGCGAGGAGGGGATGCCGATCACCTCGCCCTTGAAGCGCTTCTCGCGGCCGTAGACGACCCAAGTGGTGTCGATTTCGCCGATGTCGAGGTCGAGCCGCAGCTCGTCGGCGTGCTCCTCGACGTGCTCCATGTGGGTGAGGCCGGAGTCGTACTCGCCGCGCAGGAGGCCTTCGCCGACGACCGGCTTGGAGACGACGTCGATCACCTCCTCCCATTGGGAGAGGTCGACGTAACCCTTGGTCGCGGGGACGATCCCGAGCGAGCGCGGCGTCTCCACGTCGCGGCGGCTCAGCAGCACCAGGTGCTTGGTCGGGTAGATGAAGGTGTCGACGACGAAGACCTCGGTCCAGTACTTCTCGGTGACCTCGTGCACCTTCGGGTGGGCGCTGCACTGGATCAGGAAGGCGTTGGGAGTTTCGCGAAGCATGTCCAGCCCAGCGAAGAAGTCCGTGATCAGCTCGATCTCGTAGTTCTCGACCCCGTGGAAGCCCATATACCGTTGCACCGCGCGCTCGTGGCAGGTGCCGCTCGGCCCGAGCGTGATCAGGGTGATCTTGCCTCGTTCAGCGCTCGCTCCCATCCCGGCAGCAAGGCTAGTTGACTAAACAAAAAGCGTCAACCAGTGGGAGAGGGAACCGCGCTGGGCACCCGGTCGAGGAATTCGAGCAGCAGCCGCTCCACGGTGTCGGGAGAGTCGACGAAGGGCCAGTGGCCGCTCAGCGCGAGCACGTGGACGTCGGCCGAGGGGAACGCCTCGCGCTGGCGGAAGGCGTATTCGGAGGGAAGGTAGGCGTCGTGCTCGCCCCAGATCACCAGCGCAGGCAGGTCTCGCGGCGCCATCGCCGAGGCGAGCTCGGCTCCCACTGCGCCGGGATCGTCGGTGGCGCGGTAGAGCCTCAGCACGGCGCGGCGGGTGCGGCGGTCGAGCTGGTCGTACATGCGGTCGACGAAGGCGCGCGGCAGTCCCCGCGGCTCGTTGCGGCTCAGCAGGAGCCGGAAGCCGCCCCTCGTGGTAGCGGCCTGCAGGAGCTCGCCGACCACCGGGGTGCGCCAGAGGCGAGCGAGGCGATGCCAGCGGTAGCCGGGGAGGATCCCGGTGCCGATCAGGGTCACGCTGGCGAGCGAGTCGGGGTGCGCCGCCGCCCAGCCGAGCCCGATCGGCCCGCCGAAGTCGTGGATCACGATGTGGACGCGCTCGATGCCCAGTGCCTCCAGCCCCTGGGCGAGGAACCCCGCGTAGGAAGGCACCGAATGCTCGAAGCCCGGGGGCGCCGGCGTCTCGCCGAAGTCGGGCAGGTCGAGCGCGACCGCGCGCCTTCCGCGCTCGCCCAGCGCGCCGATCAGCGGAACCCAGTCGTCGGCGGAGCCGGGGTTGCCGTGGACGAAGACGACGGCCTCGGTGGCCTCGGCGGGCCCCGCCTGCATCAGCCGTGGCTGGGCGCCGCCGACGGTGAGCCGTGTCCGTTCGACCGTGCCCGTCATCCGCCCACCGCCTCCACCCGACGGCTTGCAGCCTTACCGCCCCTGCGCCCGCGGGTGAGCGCGTACCGGGCGTTGACGGCGATCGCGCGGGGCATGTTCACCGCGAACATGCGCCCTGGCTTGATCTGGCGGGTGCCGAAGGCATCGAAGGCCGTTGCCAGCCCGGGATCGCGTGTCGCCGCCCTGGCGAAGGCGAGTTCTCCCCAGCGCTGGCGCCGACCGGTGGCGTACTCGTTGACCTGCCAGGCGTGCCCGCGCAGCTCGTGCACGTGCCGGCGCCGATAGCGCTCGAGGCCGTCCTGCAGGTCCGCTTCGCCGCGCAGGGCCGGGGCCACGCTTTCGGCCAGCCACTCTGCAGATTGCAGCGCCCAGCCGCAGCCGACGCCGAAGAGTGGGTCGACCGCCAGCGCCGCGTCGCCGACGAGAGCCAGCCCGGGCGCGACCTGGGCGCGCACCTTGTTGGGCATCTCGATCTTGCCGACGGCCGCGGTCACCGCCGTCGAGGCCAGGATCGGCGGAGCGTCGGGAACGTCGGCGAGGAAGGAGATCAGCCCCGCCAGGGGGTCGCGCTTGAACTCCGGCAGCCGGTCCTTGGTCGGCATCGCGGCGTAGAAGACGAGGTCGGAATCGGTGGGAAAGGCGGCTGCCCATTGCGGGTCGAGCATCCAGAGAGTGCTGACCTTGTCTGGGCCGGGCGGCGGTCCTTCGAAGTAGGCGCCGTAGGCGAAGCGCCCGTGGGGAAGGGTCTTGGTGCTGACCCCCGCCAGCTCGGCCACTCGGGTGTCGCGACCGTCGGCGCCGACCACGAGCCGCCCCCGCAGGGACGTCTCCTCGCCGTCCCGGTCGCGGGCGAGGACGCCCCGAATCTCACCGCCCTCGCGAACGAGGGCATGCGCCGCGCGACCGAGCATCAGCTCTACTCCCGGCGTCGCCGCGGCCTCCTCGCGGATCAGCGGGTCGAGCAGCTCGCGGCGCAGGTTCACCGAGTAGGACGCCCGGTCGTGCGGCGCTTCGATCCAGCCCCACCGGGTCCACGCACGAGCGCGGCTGCGGATCCCGCCCGCCGCCATGATCTTGTCGAGCAGTCCGATTCGTTCCAGGGTCGGAACCGCAGAGGCTTGGATGAAGTGGGAGCAGGTGCGCTTGAAGGCGTGGGGGTTGGGGCTCTTGTCGATCAGCGCCACGCTGAGCCCGGCGCGCCCGAGCTGCATCGCGGTCGCACAGCCGGCGAGACTGGCGCCGACGATCACCACGTCGTGGTCGGCTGCGCTGCCGCCGCCTTTGCTGGTGGGATTGGTCTCGGTCATCTCGGCCTCCGGGGGAGTCGACTATTAACCATCCGTCCCGTACTATACGCCACGAACCATGAGTCGCAAGCCAATCCGCCTGACCACGACCTCGCATGCTCTCCTCGCCCTGCTCGAGCAGCTCGGCGAGGCGACCCCGTATGAGATCAAGCAGGCGATGGAGAAGTCGATCGAGAACTTCTGGCCGGTTCCGCACACGACTGCCTACGAGGAGCCGGCGCGGCTGGCGGAGGCGGGGTACCTGGAGGTGCGACAGGAGCCCGGCGGCCGGCGGCGCAAAAGCTACTCGCTCACCGACGAGGGGCGGTCGGCGCTGGCCGCCTGGGCGGACGATTCGAACGCCTCGCCGCCCCAGCTGCGCGAGGAAGCCGTGCTCAAGGTCTTCGCCGGCGGCAACCCGGCGCCGCTGCTGGAAGCGAGGGAAGCCTGGCACCGCGAGAAGCTGGCGGAGCTGCAGGGCTACCTGGAGGAAGTCCACGGCCACGAGGAGTGGATGCCCTCCGAGCGGGTCCTGCTCGTCGGCGTCGCCTACCACCGCAAGATGCTCGAGCTGTTCGACGACATCCGCCCGCCCGATTGACCGAGGTGCCTCAGAGCCCGAGCGGGTGCCGGGCGACGAAGTTGCTCGGCACCACCCGCGCCATATGCCAGCGCGGTCCCGTCACCCCGGGCGGATCGTCGCGGGTGTCGAAGCGCAGTCCGGCGATCGCCATGTAGACGTGGTCGGCGTTGGCGTACACGGTGATCCAGCGCCCGAGCCCTGCCGTTCCCCAGCCCGCGAGCTGCCCGGAGACCATCGTCACGTCGAGCAGGCCGGCGGCGTGCAGGACGTAGCCGACGGCACCGGAGCAGTCATAGCCGCGCGAGCGCCAGCCGCGGTGGCCGCCGCCCCAGACGTAGGGCCTGCCGGCGATGTGGTTCGCGGCGGCGATCGCCGCCGCGACCTCTTCCGGCGCTCCAGACGGCGCGATCGCACGTCCGTCGACCAACTCTGCACCGCAGCTTTCGCTGGTCTGAACCGCGGGAGTTGGCGCGGGGGCACACCCCGCGCCCCAGGGCACGGTTTCTTCTGCCGTTGCGGGTGCGGCGGTCGTGGCGACCCAGATCGCGGCCGCCGCCGCAAGCTCGATGAGATGCCGTCGTCTCCTGCGAAGAACGATCCGGAAAGCCTACGGGTTGAAATCTGAAGCGCTTCCGGTGCGATCAAGCACCCTGCGGGGCTCAACCCCGCAGGCTGTCACCGTTGCCGGGACCCTTCTTCCCGCGCGTGGCGTCTAGAGACGGCAGCCGGCTGAGAGCGGGGGTCAACCTAGGCTGGCCGCTGGGGCGCCCGG
Organism: uncultured Solirubrobacterales bacterium; assembly: GCA_963712595.1. GTDB lineage: Bacteria > Actinomycetota > Thermoleophilia > Solirubrobacterales > 70-9 > VRUE01. The sequence continues at coordinate 437,031 of CAVQIM010000003.1, read as the reverse complement.
AAGATCGACTCGACGACCGTGCCGTCGGGGTCGAAGACCTTGGCTGAGTACAGCCCCGACCTGCCCCGCGGGCTCGGCTCGCGGACGCTGTCGTAGCCAGCGGCCATGGCCGCGCGGTGGAAGTCACCGACGGTCTGACGATCGGGGGCCGGAAAGGCGAGCTGGAGGTTCTCGATCACGGGCTTGCCGTCGTCGACCAGGGAGAAGGTCGCCCAGGCGCCGCGGAACTGACGACCGTCCTCCCACCGGCGACCCTCGCGCAGCCCGGTGTAGCGGGCGATCGTCTCGTAGAAGGAGCTCGCGGCGGTGAGATCTCGCACGCGAATCCAGAGGTGATCGACGTTGCCACCGCGGCGCACGTCGACGTGGTGGACTGCCTCGGCGCTGTTGCCTTCAGGATCGCGGAGGAAGGCGCCGTAGTAGCCGGGCGTGTACTGCGGGCGCTCGCCAGGCTCGCCATCGTCCTCATACCCCGCATCGATCCCAGCTCGCCAGAACTCGTCGACGCGCTCGCGCGAGGGCGCGACGAAGCCAGCGTGCAGGTGCCGGGTCGGTGGGCTCTCTGCGGTGGACGCGACGATCGCGAAGTCGTCCCAGACGATCGCTTCCGCAGTTGACTCGCTCGGCTCGGCGCCAAGCGTGCCGAGTGCCGTCCGGTAGAAGCGCTCGGAGGCGCTGAAGTCGGCGACTTGGATCGTGACGTGGTCGAGCATTCACCGAAAGTACCGTCAGGTTGTCGATCTCGCGCTGGCCCGTTCGTCGTACGGGTAGATCCAGGCAATCGACCTAAGGAGAATCAGATGGGCAAGATCGTCGTAACCGAGTTCGTCTCCCTCGACGGTGTGATCGAGGCCCCGGGCGGCGGCGAGAGCTACCGCCACGGGGGCTGGACCTTCGAGTTCGACCGCGGTGAGGAGGGCGACAAGTTCAAGCTGGACGAGCTGCTCGAGGCCGAGGCGCAGCTGCTCGGCCGGGTCACCTACGAGGGATTCGCTGCTGCCTGGCCGACGATGGAAGACGAGGCTGGCTTCGCCGAGAGGATGAATGCTATGCCGAAGTACGTCGTCTCCTCGACCCTGGAGGAGGCCGGCTGGAGCAACTCGACTGTGCTGCGCGGCGACGTCGCCGCCGAGGTTCGCCAGCTGAAGGAAGAGGTCGACGGTGTGATCCTCGTCGCTGGCAGCGCCCAGCTGGTGCAGGCCATGCTCGAGCACGATCTGGTCGACGAACTGCGCTTGATGGTCTTCCCGGTGTTGCTCGGCGCCGGCAAGCGCCTCTTCGGCGACGTCAGTGAGAAGAAGCCGCTGCGGCTGGTGGGCTCGAAGACGCTTGGCGCTGGCATCGCCCTGCTCACCTACGAGGCGACAGCCGGGTAGTTCGGGTCGTCCGACCGCCTGGGAGGAGTGCGCGCGCCCTTCTGTTCGAGCTCGTCGGCGTCGCGCACCGCCCAGCCGACGCGCTCGACCAGCTGGCCGGAGAAGTGGTCGGACTCGAGGTCCGTGCTGACGACCCGCTCTCGATACACGACCGTGCTCGCGTCCTTCTCAGCTGGGTCGGTCACAACGAGTATCTGCGGCATGCGCGCCTCCTTCGTCGGGTGCCTGGTCAGGATCGCCGGCGAAACTTGGGCGCAGGTCAAGATTGGGTAAAGACTCGGTGAAAAAGGATGACGACGATCACGATCGCGATAATGCACAAACGGCGGCCCTGTCCCGTGGAATGGTGTCTAGAATTTCTCCCGTAGTGGGCGCAATGGAGGGCACCCGCCGCGCCGAACTTCGTCAGACATGGGAAGCCATCCCCGTGAGGAGGGGGTCCGTGAGCGACAACGGCAGCGACCGCGAACTATCCGACGGCACCCTTGCGATCAAGATCCTGCGTGACGGGGCCGGGCAGACCCTGTCGTTGGCCGGGGAGCTCGACCTGGCAAACGCGGAGACCTTCGCGGCGGCGCTCGAGGCGGCCGAGCGCGAGTCTGCGAGCGTCACGATCGACATGACCGCGCTCGAGTTCATCGACTCGACCGGCATCGCCATCCTGGTGGCGGCCCATCGGCGCCTCAACGAAGACGGCGACGCCGTTCGCCTGCGCCTCGTCTCCAGCAACGCAACCGCGGTCCAACGAGTGATGACCCTCACCGGCCTCGACGAGGCAATGCCGTTCGTCGCGGCTACCGAGTAGACCGTCCTAGCCGGATCCCACCCCGAAGGGGACTGCGGGTCAAACTGGAGCGATGGCTTCCGCCAAGGGCGAGAGGAAATCGACGGCGAAGCGGGCTGGCGCGGCCGGAGGGAAGGCCGAGGGCCTCGGCGAGTACGAGCGCCGGCGCGACTTCGGCGCGACTCCCGAGCCGGCTGGGAAGAAGCGCCGGGCGGGCAAGAGGCGCGGCGGAAAGAAGAGCGCTGCCCGCTTCGTCGTGCAGGAGCACAGCGCCCGCCGCCTGCACTGGGACCTGCGGCTCGAGCACGATGGGGCGGCCGTCTCCTGGGCGATCCCCAACGGCATTCCCGAGGATCCGAAGGAGAACCGCAAGGCGGTCCACACCGAGGACCACCCGCTCGAGTACATGGAGTTCGAGGGCGAGATCCCGGCTGGGGAGTACGGCGCCGGCACGGTGCGGATCTGGGACAGCGGCACCTACGAGTGCCACAAGTGGGAGGAGGGCAAGGTCGTCTTCAGCTTCGCCGGTGAGCGGCTGAGCGGCAAGTACGCGCTCTTCCGCGCCGGCGGGGAGCGCGACTGGATGATCCACCGCATGGACCCCCCGGCGGAGGACCGGGACCCCTATCCCGAGGCGGTGGTGCCGATGCTGGCGCGCCTCTCGAAGCTGCCGTCGAGCGACGAGGGGTGGGCGGTCGAGATCAAGTGGGACGGGGTACGGGCGATCGCCTACTGCCGTCCCGGCCGGGTCGAGCTGAAGACGCGGAACCTCAACGAGGTAACCCGCCAGTACCCCGAGGTACGCCGCCTCTCGCGTCAGCTCGGGGCTCGCGATGCGGTCCTCGACGGCGAGCTGGTCGCCTTCGACGAGGAAGGCCGGCCGAGCTTCGAGCGCCTGCAGCGGCGCATCCACCAGACGGCGGAGAGCGTCGTGCGGCGGCGGATGAAGTCGCATCCGGTCACTTACGTCGCCTTCGACCTCCTCTACCTGGATGGACGCGACCTGAGGGCCGAGCCCTATGTCCGCCGGCGAGAGCTGCTCGAGGGGCTCGAGCTGAACGGGCCGAGCTTCCAGACGCCGCGCTATGCCGTCGGCCAGTCGAAGGAGCTGCTCGCGGCGAGTGCCGAGCGAGGCCTCGAGGGAGTGGTGATGAAGCGGCTCGACAGCCACTACGCCGCCGGCAAGCGCAGCGGCGCCTGGCTCAAGGTCAAGAACATCGGCAGGCAGGAGCTCGTGATCGGGGGCTGGCAGCCCGGCGAGGGGCGGAGGCGAGATCGCATCGGCTCGCTCCTCGTCGGCTACTTCGAGGACGGGGAGCTGCGCTACGGCGGCAAGGTCGGCACCGGCTTTTCCGAGGCGGACCTGAAAGAGCTATCGGCACGACTGAAGCCACTGGCGCGCAAGACGAGCCCCTTCGCCGCCGGCAAGGTGCCGAAGCAAGCGCGCTTCGTCGAGCCGGAGCTGGTCGCCGAGGTCGAGTTCCGCGAGCTGACCGCCGAGGGCATGGTCCGCCACGGCTCCTTCAAGGGCCTGCGCGAGGACAAGCCCGCTGGGGAGATCGATCTCGAGCGGCCCTGACCCCCAGCCGGCGGGCCCGGCCCGCGCCAGCTACTCGGTCTCGGTCGACTCGATTTCGTCTGCCTCGCCGTGGACGGAGCGGTCCTCGTCCTCCTCGACCTCGCCCGCGTCGCGCAACGGGTTGACCGCCGCACTGCCGTGGCTCGCTTGTTCCTCGAGCAGCTCCTCGGCTTCCTCGAAGCCCTCCGACTCGCCGCCGCCGTGCTCCGCCGAGGCTCGCTTGGCCTCGTCCATTCCCTCCATGCCGCTGCGGCCACCGATGCGGCGCGCTTCGGCGGCCGCAGCCTCTTCCTCTTCGCGCAGAACCCTCTCGTCTCTCTCGTCGGCCATGGTCTCCGGTTGCCCGTTCCGCCGTTTGCCCAAACGCCCGACCAAGCGGCTAGGAAGGGTGGGCTTCCTCTCCCGGCCAGCGGCCGGTCATCGAGGCGAAGCCGAGGCGGGCACCGCGATCGACCATCCCTTTGACCAGTCGGAAGATCGCCCCCTCGAGGATCAGGGCCGCAGCCAGCTTCGGGTAGGAGACCTCACGATCCTCGACCTCCGGCGCCTCCTCGTCGTCGATGGCCGCCCAGATTCGCTCGAATCCCTTCTGCGCGGCGAACCCGGCTGCCAGCCCGGCGAGAACTCCTATCGGGGTGAAAATGATCTTCACCCTGGCGAGCTACCCGGCCCATCGTGGGGGAAACTCAGAGAATCCGATCGACGCGAGACTCCTGACGATGAAGCTGGCCATCTCCGACACCGCACACCTTCGGCCCCTGGAGCGGGCCGACGCGCGGGAGCTCCAGGCGCTGATCGAGGCCAATCGGGCTGAGCTCCGCCCCTGGCTCGTCTGGGCGGCGGGCCAGACTCTCGAGGACACTCAACGATTCCTGCATGACGCCGAGGCCCAGCTTGCCCGAGATGACGGCTTTCAGGCGGCCATCCTCAGCGAAGGGAAGATCGCCGGCGTGATCGGTTACGTCGGCGTCAGCCGGCAACACCGCTCGACCAGCCTCGGCTACTGGCTCGGCGCGAAGCACCAGGGCAGGGGCACGATGACCGCAGCGGTCCGTGCTCTCGTCGACCACGCCTTCTCCGCCTGGGACCTCAACCGGGTGGAAATCCGTGCCGCACGCGAGAACCGGCGCAGCCGCGCGATCCCCGAGCGGCTCGGCTTTCGCGAGGAGGGAACGCTGCGCCAGGCGGAACTGGTCGACGGCCGCTTCCTCGACTGCGTCGTCTACTCGATGCTTGCCTTGGACTGGCCCGCCCGCTCGCGTTAGTCCTGGCCTCGCGTCGGTCTCAGTCCCTGGCCTCGACTTCGACCGAGAAGTTGACGCTGCTGGCGATGAAGCAGCGTTCGTGGGCGCGATGGTGAAGGGTCTCGATCTGCTCGGGATCCACGCCGCCCTCGAACGCGATCCGTGGGCGCAGCAGCACGCGGACGAACCTCGTGCCGTCCATCGTCCCTTCCGGGTCGTCCTCGTAGGCGGTCACCCGGACCCTCTCCGCCCGCGCGAGGGAGAGGAACCAGAGCATGTGGCAGCTCGAGAGCGAAGCCACGAGCATCGCCTCGGGGTCGGCCTTCTGCGGATCTCCCCCGAATGCGCTGGAGGCCGCGAGCCTCTCGTCGGCGAGCTCGACGGTGTGGGCACGGAGGTCGTCGCGGTTGGCGTCCCAGCGGACTCGGGCGCGATGAACGCTCTCGCTCACCGCCGCCTCAATCCCGGTCTCCGCCCTCTCCGTCGAAGTAGTCGACGCCGTCGCCGCGGTGGAAGAAGGCCCGCAGGCCGCCGCCGCTCGGAAGGCGCTCGCCGAAGCCGATCTTGTCGGAGTCCGGGTAGACGACGACGTCGGGGCGGCCACTGCTGCTGATCGCGAGGAAGACGGCGGTCTCCTCGGATCTGTTGAGGATCTGATGCGCGCCCTCCTCGCCGAGCGGGAAGCGGAGCACCTCGCCCTCCTCCAGCTCACGCACCCCCTCCGGGGTGCGCAGGCTCGGCCGCCCGGAGAGCACGATCACGAGCTCCTCGTCGGAGTAATGGAAGTGGTACGGGTAGGCGGCCTCCCCCGGCGGCAGCTCCCAGAGACTGGCGCCGATCAACTCGCTGCCGAGCTCGTAGCCGATCCTCGCCCGCCGTGAGCGGAATCCCTCCGGTCGCTCGCCGTCCTCGAACGTCGGTCTGTAGATGTTGGCCATCGCGCAAGGGTATGCGACGCCGCTTTTGCGCTCGACCGCGTTTGGACAGAGCGTCCGTCTGCCCTACGGCCTTCCTGCTGTGGTGTCAAACCCCTTTTGCCGGGTATCGATAGGTGCCACACCCAAGAGCTTTCTCACCAGGAGGAGAGAGATGGGCACCAAAACCGAGAGTGGGTCGAGCGCAGGCATCTCGCTCGGCGGAATCCTCGTCATCATCGGCATCGTCCTGATGATCGTCTGGAGCTTTTGGATCGGCCTGATCGTGGTCTTGATCGGCCTGATCGCGTTCGGCGGCTTCGCGCGCGGTCGCTGGTACTGACTAGGTGACTAGGGCCGAGGCGCCTCGAGGCGGTCTACCTCGGTGGGCGCCGCGGTTGCCGCGAGCGGAAGGCTGTGCGGTTTCGCCTTCGTGCGATCAGGGAACCCAAAGGGCTTGAAGGAAAGCGGCGATGTAACTCCGTCTCGAGCTTGACAGCGGGGGCAGTTCTCGATCGCCACCGCATGCGCCGCGCTGTAGCAACTTCCACACGTCTCGCACCTAAACATCGCAAAGCCCTCCCTAAACCCTTGGACAACCCGGACGAACGACGACTACCCAGGTCGCCGCGATGGCTAAACCTGCCTCTATACGGGCTCAAAGGCACCGAAACGAGCGTTGAGATCGGGCGTTGAAAGAACATGGAGCAGTCGGGCTTCAGACACGAGGCATTGATCTACGGCGACCCCGACGAGTTCCTCGCGGTCACGGTTTCCTTCCTGCGAGGCGCGATCGACACCGGCGAACCGGCCCTGGTTGCCGTCAGCCGCGCCAACACGACTTTGCTCGAAGGCGAGTTGGGCGAGGACTCCTCCGCTGTGCGCTTCGCCGACATGGAGGCGCTGGGGCGCAACCCGGCGCGGATCATTCCCTTCTGGCGCGATTTCGTCGACGAGCACGGCGGGACGTCCCTGCGTGGCGTCGGCGAACCGGTTTGGCCGGGGCGCGGGGAAGCTGAGATCGACGAGTGCCAACGCCACGAGTCGCTGCTCAACGTCGCCTTCTCGGCCCTGCCCGCCTGGTCGCTGCTCTGCCCCTACGACGGCCGTGCCCTCGCCGACGAGGTACTGGACCGGGTCGCGGGCTCGCACGGCGCGCTCGCGCACGGGGGCGTCAGCGTGTCGAACGCCGAGTACGCGGTCGAGAGCAATTGCTTCACCGGTGCCTTGAGCGACCACCCAGCGGATGCCGAAGGCTTCGAGTTCGATCGCAGTGGGCTCTCCGACGTTCGGCGCCGCGTAGGGCGGGCTGCCCAGGAAGCCGGCTTCCCCTTGAGTGACTCTGCCGACCTCGTCGTCGCCGCCAGCGAGCTGGCGGCGAACAGCGTCGCCCACGGCGGTGGCACCGGAACCCTGCGCATCTGGCAGGAGTCGGACCGCCTCATCGTCGAGCTCCAGGACGCGGGCACGATCGAGGAGCCCCTCGTCGGCCGGCTTCGACCCGAGCCCACCCAGGAGGGCGGCCGTGGCCTCTGGCTGGCAAACCAGCTCTGCGACCTGGTCCAGATCCGCTCTGGGGCGGGGGGTACGCAGATCCGCCTTCAGGCTGCGGCCGCGAACTAGGGGGGATTGGCCGCGGCCGCCGCGCCGAATCGTCGAAGATCCTGCTCTGGCCACCAAGGCGTTCGAAAGGGTTGGCGCGCGGCGCTACTGGCCGATCTGGGCGGCGGCGATTCCGCTCGCCCTCTGGGCGCTCGTCCGAGCCTTCGGGCTGGAGGGCGGGAACCTGCTGACGGCGGCGATGTTCCTCACGCCGTTCGCCGCAGCAGCCGCGCTGCTGGTCGCCGGTGTTGCCGTCGCGCTGCGCAACTGGGCTGCTGCCGCCGTCGCCGCGATCGCGGCGACCTACCTCGCGGCTGTCGTTCTGCCGCGAGCGATCGGCAGCGAAAGGGTGCCGGCGGCGGGCCATGAGACTTTCACCGTGCTGTCGGCCAACGTCTATCTCGGCGCCGCCAGTCCGGCCGCCCTGGTCACCCTGGTCGACCGCTACCGCCCCGATCTCCTCAGCGTCCAGGAGCTGACCCCCGGCTTCGCCCGGGGGCTTCGCCGGGCGGGCATCGGTCGCCGCCTCCCGCAGGCGGTGCTGATGGCGCAGCCCAAGGGTCACGGCGGGGGCCTCTACGCGCGCCATCGGCTGACCCCACTTCCGCATCAGACCCGGTTCCTCTTCCGAATGCCGCGGGCGGCGATCGTCCTCCCGGATGGCAGGCGGTTGCGGATCGTCGCCGTCCATCCCCAGCCGCCCAACATGAGTGTCGAGCGCTGGAGGGAAGCGCTCGAGAGCCTGCCGGCGCCCGGGGCCGGCGTCCCCTGGGTCTTGGTCGGAGACTTCAACGCCACCTTCGACCAGGCCGAGTTCCGCGATCTCGTCGACGGGGGCTATCGGGATGCGGGCAACGCGACCGGCAAGGGCCTCGAGCCGACCTGGCCGGGTCCCGACGAGTTCCCCTGGGGGCTGATCACGATCGACCACGTCCTCGCGGATCGCCGCTTGGGCGTCGCCGAATACGGAGTCGACGATCTGCCCGGCAGCGACCACCGGGCGATCCACGCCCGTCTGGTCTTGCCTTGACCGTCGCAGCCACTAGCCTCATCGCGCCATGAGCAACTTCGAGGCGATCGTCCTCGGCCTAGTGCAGGGGCTGACCGAGTTCCTGCCGATCTCTTCCAGCGGGCACCTCCGGATCGTGCCGGCGCTCCTCGGCTGGCCCGATCCGGGGGCCGGGTTCACCGCCGTGATCCAGCTGGGGACGATGGCCGCTGTCCTGATCTACTTCCGAGCCGACCTCTGGCGCATAGCCGTCGCCTGGGTGCGCGAGCTGCGCATCCCCTTTCGCCAGCGCAGCCATGAGGCGAACCTGGGCTGGTTCATCGTCCTCGGGACGATTCCGATCTCGATCTTCGGGTTCGTGTTCAAGGATCAGATCGAGTCGGGCGCTCGCAGCCTGTACCTGATCGGCTCGGCGCTCATCCTCTTCTCCTTCGTGATGATGCTCGCCGAGCGGGTCGGCACCCGGCAACGAGCGTTGGCGGAGATGAACGGCCGTGACGGGCTGTTCGTCGGCATGGCGCAGGCGCTGGCCCTGATCCCCGGCGTCTCACGCTCGGGGGCGACCATCTCCGCCGGGTTGTTCCGCGGGTTCGACCGGGTCGCCGCCGCCCGTTACTCGTTCCTGCTCTCGGTGCCGGCCGTGGTCTTGAGCGGTCTCTTCGAGCTGCGCAAGGTCGGCGAAGATGGCAGCGCCTCGGTCGAGGCGACCGCAATCGCCACCCTCGTCGCCTTCGTCACCGGCTATGCGGCGATTGCCTGGCTTCTTCGCTACCTCGGCACCCACACGCTGAAGATCTTCGTCGTCTACCGGATCGCCCTTGGCGCGTTGGTCCTGGCGTTGGCGGCCAGCGGCGCGATCAGCTAGCCCGATTCAGTTCGTGCGGGTGATCGCCAGGAACGGGTTCTTGAAGCCCCCGCGGGCGGACTCGTTGTGCCCGCCCAGCGCATCGACTTCAGCGCTGAAGATCGGTTCCCAGACCGGGAAGTGCCAGACGAACACCCTGTCGAGACCCTTGATGAAGCCGTCGATGATTTCGCCGCTGACCTGGGCCGCGATGGCTTTGCTGGTGCCGTGGCCGCTGAGGTGCGCGTTCACCTTGGTCCAGATGTCCTCGATCCGCGATTTGACCTTCTTCTTCAACCAGCTGCGAACGTTGTCGGCCATCGAGTCCGGTAGGAGGCGCGTCACGAGCCGGGCCTTCTTGTCGAACTGAAGCAGGACCTTCTTCGTCACCTCGATCTCCCAGGTTCGAATCTTCCGCAGGGTCCGGTAGTCGGTCAGCTTGTAGCGCCTGAGGGCCTTTTCGAGTCCCTTCTGCAGCCCCTTCTCCAGCTTGCCCTCGATCGCCTTCCTGGCGCCGAGGCGATCGAACAGCGTCGTCGAGTCGAAGGCGAACGAGAAGGAGCCGCCCTCGGCGCTCAGCCTGTCGCCGCTGATCGAAGGCGGTTCCGTGGGTGGCTCGTAGTCGAGCTCGAAGCCGAGCGCCTTGAAGAGCGAGCGGGTGACTGTCCCGGCGGCGACGTCGCCGAAGGTGTCGGCCCGGCGGATCAGCCCGATCGTGCCGTTGTAGCAAAAGGTGTAGGAGGGTTCGAAGAGGAACAGCTCCTTGCCGGGAACCGACGCCCCGAACCTCGGGTGCACGTACACGCCCTCGGAAGGGGGCGAGCAGTTCGAGCGCTCCGAGTCCGCGCTGGCGCTCGGGCAGTCCGAATCCGCCGGCCAATCGGTGTGCCCATCCCCGTCGTCATCGACCCCGTTGTCGCACTGGTTCGTGCTCAGCTCGGATTCGTCGGTGGCAGATTTGCAGCCCTGGTCGGCGGGGTAGTCGACCGCGCCGTCGCCGTCGTTGTCGAGGCCGTCGGCGCAGATCGGTTCGAGGTCGTTGACGACCGCGGTGAGGCTCTCGGTCATCTCGCTGCTCTCGTCGATTTCGCTCTGGTCGCAGCTGTTGCCAGAGACGCAGGAGGTTAGGTATGCGGTCCACCAGGACCCGAACGGCATCCCGTTGAAGCTGAGCGTCCGGTCGGTGTCGGGCGAGCCGGTGGCGGTGAAGGGACCGTCGACGACGATCTGGTTCGGCGAAGGCTCGTGGATCGGAACCCGGTCGTCACGCTCCGGGAAGCCCAGGGGGGAGAGCTCGAATCGCGGCAGGCCGTAGCCCTGCGTGAACGGGCCTTCGCTGGAGGAAGGTGTCGTGTCGCACGGAGGGTGCTGATGAGTCGTGTACGTCGCGTTCAGAACCCAGTCGTGGCTTGCGCTGTTGTAGGCCGGGCTGATCTCGAGCCGGTTCGCGTTCAGGTAGATGCGCATCTGCACCGCGACCGGTTCCTGAATCGAATCGATCGCGTGCAGGTTGTCCCATTCCACCGTGTACCCGCACGCGCCCGAGTTCCCACTGCAGCTGCTCGAGGAGTGGGTGAGGGTGAAGTCCCCGGCCGAGGTCGGGACCATGTGGGCGACCGCGGTGCGGGCGCCGGATTCGTCGGGCTCCGACAGCGGCACCGTCTCGTCGACCATCTCCCACTCGGTGACGAAGCGCCATCCGGCCGGGCCGCAGGTGTTCAGGTGCTCGGCGTGTTCGTCGGTCATCGAGACCGACCCGCTCCAGCTGATCGTCGGTTCCGCGGCCGAGGCGACGCTCGAGCCGAATAGAAGCGCCGCCAGGAGCGCGGCTGAAGAAACCGCAAGCGCGACGCGGACCCGGGCCCTGCGCGATCGGTGGACGGACACTGAGTCTCCTTCTGCTGCGGGGCTCCCCAATCCAATGTCCCCGCGCACCGCCCCTCCTCGCGAGAGGGAGGACCCTAGCGCAGCGCCACTGATCTGAAGCCGCCCGAACAGCGACGGCTCGCAGGCGCCACGCCGCGGCTGCCTCCTGGCTATTCGGCCGTCACCTGAAAGGCCACGAGTTGGGCTGTGCCGCGCGAGGGTTCCTGCAACGTGACCTCGTGACTACTGTCGAACAGCTCATCCATGGTCCCGGCGATGTAGCCAGCGAACCAGTAGTTGAGGGGAAAGGACGCAGGCGCTCGGGAGAGGAAGCTGTTTTGCAGCATTACCGAGCCGTTGCGGAAGTTCGTGTCCATGGCGACGCTGAGGCGGCCCATGCCAGCGGTCGCGTCGTACTCGGACCAGCGCAGGAGCTGGCGAACGTCTTCATCACTGCGGAGCCCCGATTGCCACAACGTCCGGCGGAACTCCCCCGCCCACTTCGAGCCCGCCGCGTAGCCCGCGTCGCGAAGAGCGGCCTCTTTGCGCTCGTCCGGAATCGCGGCGACGAGCTTGTCGAGGACAACGTGGATCGTTTCCACTCGGAGGGAGACGTTCTCGATTGCACCCTTGAGAAGGACGCCGACCTCCTCGTCGTATTCATACGCGGTGAACTTTTCTCCCCAGTCTTGGCGGACGATCAGCCGACGGGCTTCTCGCACCAAGATCACCGTCGAGGTCGTGATTCCGGCGGCCGCGATCACCAGCACACCAGCCACGCTCCATACCGAGTCGAGCGAGGGCAGTACGGCTATCAGGCCACCGATGACCGCGACGACGATGCTGCTCGCCAGGCCGATCCAGATGCTCTCGCGCGAGGGTCCGTCACGCATTGGACATCTCGTTGGCGATGCTCGTGTTCATCAGCTCGAGGACCGAGTCGGGCCGTGAGTCCATCCCCAGCGCCCACATCAACTTGACCGTGGCAGTCTCGGGGAGCATGTGAAGGATCGCTCCACCCGCTTCCTCAAAGGCAATTCTGGACTCGTAGAGGTTCGGCTTCCCCCTTGGCTCGTTGGCGACCGCGGCGACGACGGGAACACCGCTGGCTGAGCACGCATCGACGAACCGCGGAACGGAGTACCGCGGCTGAGCCGAAGGAGAGGTGAAGGAGGCGTAGAGCTCGATGACCACTCCACGCACCTGATTCGGGATCAGCGAGTCGAAGATGGCGCCGAGGTCGAGCCCTGGGTAGAGCCGCAAACTGAGAACCCGTTGATCCACCTCCCCCCGGAAGGGCATCGGTCTGGGCGGGTTTGGCGCCCAGAGCCGGACGAACTCGTCTGTGCGGACTTCGGCTACCGGTCGTCGGCCCACCGATGCGAACGCGTTTCCGGACGCCCGAACCTTGCGCACCCGGGTGCCGATGTGGACGCGCCCGGCGGCAGTGGGCCGACCAGCGAAGACGATGAAAACGCCCGGGCCGAGGTTTTCCAGCGCTACCAGCGAGGCGTGGAGATTCTGGAGCGCGTCGGAGCGGGGCTGGTCGGAGGGCTTGTTTGACCCCGTTACCACGATTGGAACTTGGAGATCCGAGAGCATGAAGGAGAGCGCTGCGGACGTGTAGGCCATCGTGTCCGTTCCGTGCAGAATCAGGATTGCGTCGACCCCCTCCTCCTCGGCGAGCCCTCGAATCGACGCCGCCATCGCCGTCCAATCTTCCGGCGCCAAATTCTCGGACAACATCCCGATCGGCCGCCGCACGTCGAACTCGAACTCCCCGCCGCGCGGCAACGCCTCCTGTACCAGTTCGAACTCCGGGATCCGGTTCCCCGCGGCATCCAGCAGCCGAACCAGCTTCTCCTGCGGCATAGGGGAGGCTATCTCCGAACCTATCGTTCCACCCGTGAGTACAAGCCCAACCCGCCGCAATCGTCCCCCCCGATCCACGGCGCTCATCGCCGCGTCGGACATCTCTCTGGCGCGAAACCACTCATCGCCCGCATCCTAGCCTCGCCAGTTCCGGGCCTTCTGGCGGGATGACGTAAGCAGCCAGGTATATAGCTCCCCCGGACCGGCGGCCATCTACCTCAGCCGGCGTGCCTGCGCGCGGCTGGTTGGGATGTCGTCAAGCGCTCGAGTGCGCCGTAGAGGGCCAGGCCGACGAGCGGGAAGACGATGTCGGCGTAGAGCACGGGACCGGTGTTGTCGGGGTCGTGGTTGTCGTTGACCACCGCCTGGTGGATGTGGCCGTAGGCGTCGCCCCATAGCGAGACCGTGGCGACGACGAGGATCGCCAGCCAGTAGCGATCGCGGAACCGGATGCAGAGCAGGGCGCCGAGGCCGAGCGCGAGGTCGCCAAAACCGACCTCGGTCTGAAAGCCTCCGTCGCCCCGGGTAAAGCCGATTTCCTTCGCGATGCTGGCGCCGTCGAGCAGGTGGAAGAGGCCGCCGACTACGCCGGCCACGCCGATCGTGACCATGATCCACCAGAGCAGGACGATCTCGATCGCCCGGGCGGGCGCGCGCTCCGCCGGGTGCCGCCAGAGGTGAACGGCGGCCCCGAGCAGGGCCACAAGCGCGTAGACGACGTAGATCATCCGCCCCCGACGTTCAGCGTTGCGTGCATGCCTCTTTCGTCGTGCTGGTCGAGGCTGCAATAGAGGCGGTAGGAGCCGGGAGAAAGGGTGAGGCGGGCGCTGGTTTGTTCCGCCGGGCCCGCCACCGGGACTGCCAGCGGGGGTTCCGCGCTGCCTTCGCGCTGGAGCTTCAGGTTGTGGCTGTCTTCGCCCTGGTTGTTGAGCTCGACGATCGTTTCGCCGCCGTCCACTTCGGGGCGAGAGAGGGTGTAACTCCACTCGACGGCTTTGACGCTGAGGTGGGAGAGCGGGGCTTCTTCGGAAGGAGGAGCTTCGGTGGCTGGCGGCGCGGGCGGCGCGGTGCCGGTCGGGACGGCGCCAGGCGCGGGCACGGTGGGCTGTGCGTCACAGGTCCACCAGCGCTTCACCCGCCTGACCCGACGCGGGCGGCCGTGCCGCTTCAGGTGCTTGACGACGGGCTTCGAGTGCCGGTGCCAGACGCAGCCTTCCGCCGCCGCGGCGGTGCTCGCGATCGGACCGCTCGAGATCGTCAGGGCTGCGCCGCCGAGCAGCCCCAAGCCGAGGAGTCCCACCGCCGCCCCTCTCACGCTTTCACCAGGGTCGGTCGCGCGAACGAGGAAGCCCCGGGAATCACCGCTGTGGCGTCGTGCCCCAGCCACTGCTCCAGGAGGGAGCAGTACATCGCACGGAAGTCGCTGGTCACGCGGACGTTGTCGTTGGGGTCGAGCTGCGCCAGGCCGGGGAACTCGCCGACCATCTCCCCCTTGGCTTTCGAGCCGACCACGAAGGCGCAGCCGGCGGCGCCGTGGTCGGTGCCGAGCGAGGCGTTCTCCTCCGGCCGCCGCCCGAACTCGCTCCACATCTCCACCAGGACCCGGTCGGCGAGGCCCCGCGCTTCGAGGTCGCGCTGGAAGGCGAGCACCCCCTCGCATGTATCGCGCAGCCCCCGCGAGAGGTCTTCGGCCTCTTCGGCGTGGGTGTCGTAGCCCCCCGGAGCGCGGATCGTCACCACCCGCGTCGGCAGGCCGGCAGCGATGAAGGTGGCAAGGCCGGCGAGCTTGTGGGAGAAGCTCGTCTGCGGGTAGGCGACCGGGCTGGTGAAGTCGCCGATCCCGGCCAGGTCCGTGCGCAGCTTGTCGGTCTGGGCGGTGGCGCGCCGCACCTGGGCCAGGCCGGGGGAGTCCGAGGGAAGCGAGCCGAAGCGGGCAAAGCTCCTGTACATCTCGTTGGAGATCGGTTGGCTCACGTTCGCCCAGAGGTCGTAGCCGTCGACGCTGTCGATCGCGGCCACCGGTCGATCGGCGGTGGCGATCATCGGCGAGAGGGAGCCGTCCATCGAGAGCCCCTGCAGCGGGTTGTCGTCGTCCCCCACCTGGTCGATGTAGCGGCCCAGCCAGCCGGTGTGAAAGCCGACGTCGAGCTCGCCGATCTCGTAGTAGTGGCGCGAGGTGAAGTGCGACTGGTCGGGGTGGTCGTATCCGATCGCGGGGAAGGTGCTGACCTTGCCCTCCGCGTGCAGGGTCGCCAGCGCGGCGGCCGAGGGATGCCAGCTCAGGGTCGGGTCCTCGCTGAATTCCGTCCCCGCCCCGGGCGCGAGCGCCAGGTTCGGCCGCAGCTGCGAGTAGCGCGGATCGCCCGTCGGCGCCAGGACGCTGAGTGCGTCGATGCCGCCGTCGAAGAAGATCGAGACGAGGATCCTGTCGGTCGGCGCTGCCTGGGCGATCCCCTCCTCGAAGGCGGCGAGCGGGATCTTCGAGGCGCCGTAGACGGCCAGCGCCAGGCCGGCGCTCCAGGAGAGGAAGGTGCGCCGCGATAGCCCGGTGCCGGCCGGTTCGGGCATGCCCGCCTCGATTGCCGGCAGGCCCCTGCCCGCTTCGGCCGCCGCGGTGCGCAGCAGCTGGGAGCGGGTGTAGTTCTTGCAGCAGTTGTGCACGCTCAGCGCATCCTCATTGCAGGATCAGGTCCGGGCTGACGCCGATCAGCTGCAGCAGGGCGTTCTGGCGCATCGCCCGGTAGGGGCCCTGCTGCCAGCTGGCGATCGCGAGTTTCTCGCTGCGCCGGGCGAAGTCGAGGAGCTCGGCCTGGTGCTCGCCCCGCAGCTCCGGCGATCCCCACGACGCCAGGGCCCGGGCGAGGGCTTCCTCGGCGGTCTCGGTGGAGCTGTAGTCGTCGCCCCAGGCGTCCACCGAGATGTCATCGAGCACGTAGTTGACGATGTTCCAGCGAGCCCGCATCCGCGAGGTGTCGAGCCAGCGGGTGTCGTCCCAGCCGGAGACGTTCGGCGGCCAGAAGAGCTGCTGCCCGGCCAGCTCGCAGAGCCAGACCCAGGAATCGGTGTCGACGTAGCGGCCGATCGAGCGCAGCATGGCGGCGAGCTGCACGACCGGCGGCTTCACCATCGGCGGGCCTTCGTAGAAGTCGGGGCTGATCAGGATCGACTCGAGAACAGGCAGGATCGCCCAGCCCGAGCTGCGGTAGGTGTCGATCAGCCCGTCCCTGACGCCACTGGCTGGCGGCTGCGGGATGAAGTAGCTCCAGAGCTTCTCGACGAAGAAGGAGGGGTGGAGCGGGTGCTCGACGCAGAGCCGGCAGGAGTCTTCCCAGCTCCAGTTTCCCGCCCGGCCGAACACCGTCTTCACGCCCGTGTCGTGGCGTTTGGGGTCGAAGCGGAAGTTGTGCGCGCCGAGCTCGTTCGACCAGTCGTAGCGCCACCCGGTCAGCGCTCGCGCCTGTTCGCGGATGTCGTCCTCGCTGTAGGCGCCCCGCTCGGCCCCCAGGGAGAACAGCTCCATCATCTCGCGGGCGTAGTTCTCGTTGGGCGCCTGCTTGGTGTTTTCGGCGCCGTTCAGCCACTGCAGCATCGCCGGGTCGACGGTGACTGCCTTGAACAGGTCGAGGAAGGAGCCGAAGCAGGCCGAGCGGAAGAGGTTGGACTGGTCGATCAGCTGCTGCTGCCTGGAGACGCCGGCGTTGGAGGTCGCGAACCAGTCGTGGAGGACGAGCGCCATCCGCTCGACCAGCGGCTGGTCGCTGCGCACCATCCGGTCGAGGAACCAGAGGTGGTCGTGGCCGTAGGCGTCGGCGGGAGCTATCGGGTTGTCGTCGTCTTCCACCGGCGCCGGCCCGTGCAGCGTCGCCGCGCCGCTGGGGCGGGTCAGCGACTGGACCGCGCCGAGGAGCCCGAGGCTGGCCAGCTGCTCGGCCTGCCCCGGGACCGCGCCGAACCCCGCCCGCGCCAGCAGCAGCCGCGCCTGCGCGGGCCCGAATGGTCCCTGGTAGGCGCCCGCCGGCCGGGGATCGGGGTTGGGTGGCGGCGGGGCGACCACGCCCGGCGCGCAGCGGTCCGCTGGCCTGGGCCCGGGACCGCGACGGTGATGCCGGCCCGGCTTGTGCCTGTGGCGGACGATGTAGCCCTGGACGCGCCAGCCGCACTCGCCGTCGGGCACCCAGCGGTAGTGCTTGTCCTTCCAGCGGTGCTTGCGCCGGTGGTGCCGGCGCTTTTTCTTCGGCTTGGACGCGCTGGGTGTCGCCTGGGGTATCGCCATGCGTAGCGGACCCCTGCGGGTCACAACGACCTAGATCGGCAACGGTGCACAAAACTTGAGCGAGGCCAGCCGGTCGCGTACCCTTTTCAGTTTCGGCACTTCCAAGTCTTGTTGCGCTGCAGCCGAGGGCCGAGGATCGCCACATGTCTCCACGGAAGATCTCCGGCCAGATGACCCAGTACGAAACTCCCAACTGGGACCCCCTCCTCAAGCTCCTGGCCGAATACCTCGTCGCCGACTTCATGTGGACGCACGAAGTCGAGCTGAAGGACGGGACTCGCCTACACGCCTACAAGAACAGGGAAACCCGGCGCTACCTTCACCTCAGCCTCGACGGCCGCGTTTTCGTCTACTGCGAAGACGATCGCTACCGCGAAAGTAGAGATTTCGCTCGCGCTGCTCGAGCGGGTTCTTGCCCCAGACAGGCTTCGACCGTGCCACGAATGAGCAGCTTCAACTGCGATGACGTGGTTCTGGGTTACTTCCGAGTAACACCTAGGAGTTACACTGTTCCCGCGATGCCTTCCAAGCACCCCCGAATCGCTGTTACCGCCGATCCTGAGCTGGGGGAGGCGCTGGCGCGTGCGCGCCGCTACCGGTACCCGCGAGGCAGACGCCACGTTGTTGCGCCGCCTCGCCGTCGAGGGGGCAGAGGCCGAGCTCGAGGCTGGGCGCAACCGCCGTGTCGCTGCAGAGGCGCTATTCCAGGCGATGGACGGAGAGCAGTTCGACCTCGACCTCGCCGCGGTCGATCGCTTGAACGTTCCACCCGCAGCTTGATGTCCGTCCGGCTCTGGGATGGGAGCGGCCCAGTGCTGGCAGATACCTCTGCCTGGATGCAGGCTCGCCGTGATCCGAAGGCGCTCGATCTCCTGCTGGCCGCGATCGAGCGCGGCGATGTCTGCTGGTGCTGGCCGGTGCGCTACGAGCTGATGGTCGACGCCCGAGGGCTCGAAGGAATCGCGGCCGTTGAGCGGACACTGGAGGGCCTGCGCGAAATCCCGGTGGACCACGGCGTTCAACGCGCTGTCCTAGCAACGATGCGCGAGGTGGCAGCCGCTGGCTCCCACCGCTCCCCACTTGCCGATCTAGAGGTAGCTGCGGCCGCTCAGGACGCTGGCATCGCCATTCTGCACTTCGACCAGCATCTCGAGCGGCTCGGCGACCATCTTGGCGTCGCGGCGCACTGGATCTCAGATCCTTCCTGAGCGCAGCCAGCGCCTCAACACACCGACGCGTACATAGGGCCACCTCCCGTGACTAGGGCCTCAACCCTGAGGTTGGACGATCTCCTGGACGGCCCAGCCGTTGCCGTCGGGGTCCGCGAAGAAGACGAAGCGGCCCCAGGGAAACTCCTCCACCTCGCTCGCCTCGACCCCGCGCTCCACCAGCTCCGCCCTGGCCGCGTCGGCGTCCTCGACGACCAGTTGCAGGCCCGCGACGCTCCCCGGCTGCATCTGGTGCGCGCCGGTGGTCAGCGCGATCGAGCAGGCCGAGCCGGGTGGGGTCAGCTGCACGAAGCGCAGCTCCTCGCTCACTTGGTGGTCGTGTTCGGCGAGGAAGCCGACCCGGTCGACGTAGAAGGCCTTGGCCCGATCCACGTCGGAGACCGGCACCTGCACCAGCTCCAGTCGCCACTCGATCTTCGATGCCGTGTTTCCCGCGTCCGCCATCCGCACTCCCTTCGTCGTCCGAGCGGCTTATGATTCTCTCGCCCGGTAAGCACTTTATCTAGTAAGTATCTTAGCAACTAAGAGATATGCCTGCAAGTTCGAAGCGACAGCTGATCGAGGAGCTGATCACCGCCTTCCGCGCCAGCGGCAACCAGGACAGCGCCTTCGAAAACCTCGCCGCCGATCGGCTCGGGGTCAACCGCACCGATCTGCACTGCCTGAATGCGATCGAGAACGCCGGCGGCCTCACCGCCGGGGAGCTGGCGGCCGAGGTGGGGCTGACCAGCGGCGCGGTGACCGGCGTCGTCGACCGGCTCGAGCGCGCCGGCTTCGCCCGCCGTGTCCCCGACCCCGATGACCGCCGCCGCGTCAAGATCGAGGTGACCCCGGAGTTCTACGCGCGCGCCGAGCGGATCTGGGGGCCGCTGGCGGCCGAGTGGGAGGCGGCCCTGGCGCGCCGCTTCACCGCCGCTGAGCTGACCCGGATCACAGAGTTCCTGTCGCTCACCAACGAGGTCGGCAAGCGCCATCTCGACCGGTTGGGAGACTCAGCTCCGCTGCCGTCGAAAGCGAGACGCACCCATGACGGGGACGTGGGCTAACCCTCGTCTTCCGACACCAGGTTGATCTCGTCCGCGTCGGTGATCAACGAGTCCGTCGGCTCGACCTGGGCCTTGCCGCCCCAGCGGCGTTCCCCCTCGAAGATGGCGACCAGGGCCGGGACCAACAGAGTGCGTGCCACCAGCGTGTCGAGCAGTAGCCCTACGCCGAGCGCAAACGCGATCTCACGGAATCCCTGGATTGGGATCAGCGCCACGGCGGCGAAGGAGAGGGCGAGGATGAAGCCGGCCACGGTGATTGCCCGGCCGGCCCGGACTCCGGCGCTTCGAATCGCTGGCCGTAGCTCCTGGCCCTCTGCCTCTCGCCAGATGCGGCTGATCAGGAAGACGTTGTAGTCGGCGCCCAGGGCCAGGAGGAGGATCGCGCTCGCGATCGGCACGAAGAAGGCGAGCTCGCCGTAGCCGAGCAGGTCCTGGAAGACGTAGACCGTGAGGCCAAGCGCGGCGGCCACGACGAGCAGGCTGCTGCCGACCAAGTACAGCGGCGCGGCCCAGCTCCTGAGCAGAAACCAGAGCAGGAGCAGCAGGACCACAACCGCTGCCGGCGCGACGCGCTCGAAGGCGGTGACCGTGTCTTCGCTCAGTTCGGAGGCGATCGTCGTATCGCCGGTGATCCCGGTTTGCACGCCCTGCAGGCCGCTTCGCTCGAGCATCGCCGGCAGCTCGGCTTCGAGCTGGGAGAGCGACTCGGTGGCGGTGGCTCCGTCCGGGTCGCCATCGAACGCAAGGACGTAGCGCGCCGCGTTGCCGTTCGGCGCGAGCATCACACCGGAGCGGAGGGGAAGCGGCTGATCGGCGGGCCCGAGAACGCCGATGACTTTGGGGTCGCGTTCGAGACTGGCCTGGAGGCTCGCCAGCTCGGCTTCCCGCTCGGCGATTCCCGATCCTTCGAGGACGAGCATCGTGGGGCCGAGAACGCCCGGGCCGATGCCGGCCGCCGCCGCGTCATAGCCCTGCCGCGGTTCGCTCGTTGGCGGCAGGCCGCGCATCACCGGGTTCCCCAGCTCCAGGTGGCGCAGCCCGCTCGCCGCGACGAGCAGCGCCAGAACGCAGAATGCGGCGGTCAGCAAGGGCAACTTCACGGCGACGCCGAGCAGGTGCCCGCGGGTCCCGCCGTTTTCATCCGCGACGTCCTTCTTCGCGTCTGCCTCCTCCGGCCGCTGCTCCGCGAGCCCGCGTGGCCACAGGAGGGCCCGTCCGAAGATCGCCAGAGCCGCTGGGACCAACGTCATCGCGACCAGGGCTGAGACGACCACCGCGACCGCCATGCTCGGGCCGAAGGCGCTGAGGAAGCGAACGCCCGAGAGCAGCAGAGTCAACGTCGCGCCGGCGATCATCAGCGCCGCGGTCAGGATCACCGGCAGCAGCTCCCCGGCCGTCTCGCTTACGGCGGCGACCGTTCGGGCGCCTTGGCGAAGGCGCTGGCGGTAGCCGGAGACGAAGAAGACGAGGTAGTCGGTGAGCACGCCGAAGATCAAGGCGACGATTACCGGCTCGGCCTCACGTGGGATGGAGAGCCCGTAGCGCTCGGCAATCCAGCCGAGAGCTCGATCGGCGCAGAGGTAGGCGATCGCCACCGTCGACACGCCAAGCAGCGGCACCCCGAGCGAGCGGAAGTGGAGCGCGAGGATCGCGACGACCAGGAGAGCAGTCGCCAGCTCGACCCAGATCAGGTGGCTTTCGGTGATCTCGGTTTCGGATCTGGTGCCGGGCAGCGCCCCGGTCACCTTCACCACCGGAGCCGAGGTGGCGCGCTCGAGCTCGGTTGCAAAGCGCTCGGCGCTTTCCTGGGATTCTTCTTCGCTCAGGGCAGGGTCGAGATAGAGGTAGGCGACGAGCGTGGTCGCGGCTCCACCGGCGCCGAGCATCCCGGGCGTATCGGCGAGCGGCACCGCCTTGACCGCCCGCGGCCCTTCGCTGCGGTCGGCCGCGGCGATGTAGCGGGCGGCGGAGGAAGCCTGGGCGGCGGAGAAGCCGCCGGGCTCACGAGCGACGACCATGGTCCGGCTCAGCAGCGGAAGCCCGAAAGTCCTGATCGCCTTGCGTTCCACCTCGAGAGCGCTGGAGGAACGCGGCAGTAGGTTGCCCAGCTCGCCGGCTTCTGCTTCGAACGCCGATGGCAGGTGGGTGACCGCCATGACGGTTGCGGCGATCCAAGCGGGCACGACCAGGAAACGCAGCCAGACGATCGCGCGCCCGCTGCGACTCCAGGCAAGCCCCCCGCCTGATGGACGAGAATCCTTATCCGACACCCGACCTCTCCTACCCGGCAGACCTTTTGGTAAGCGAGACAGTCGGTTTTCGCCCTATGGGCTCGGGGTAGCGCAGAGCAGTAGCTGCCAGCCCGGATCCCGGCGGCTTTCATCGGCGCTAGGCCCGGTTCCCGCTTGGGTGAGAAGACCAACCGCCGCTAGGTGGAGAGGCGTCCGGGCTGGCGGTGTCACGTTTCCGAGCGGGCAAGGAGCTTTCAAATGTCAGACCAGTTGCAGAACAAGAGAATCGCGATTATCGACGGCGTATCAGTTGGCCAAGCCGTTTGGCTTGCTTAAGCGGACCCGTCACGACCTGGCTACTCCTCAGGTTGCTTGGAGCGTGTGATGTGGAAGCGTCCCGTCCTCTCGGCTTGCTGGGGCAGCACCAGCGGTCGCCACTCGATGCCTGCGAAGAACTCGCCGAGCGGAGTTTCCAGGGCCGCGGAGAGCTTGATCAGCGTTTGCAGGCGAGGTTCCCGCTTTCCTCGCTCTAGCACGCTGATCTCAGTGCGGTGCATTTCGATGAGACGGGCGAGGTCCTCTTGTGAAAGTTCCCGCTTCGTGCGGATGCGACGCAGGTTCCGGGAGAACGCATCCCGAACGGACTGGGCTTGCTGATCCGCTGTCATCGGCTGGCCGCAGGAGGCAGCAGACCGACTTGGCGGAGAACCAAGAGGTGGTAGTCGATCGAGGCGACCGCCGGATGGGTCGGCAAATCGCGCCGAAGGCTTTCGGTGTCCATCGACTTGCCCTTAGCGGCAAGAGCGAGAATGCCGAGTCGTAGGTCATGGCGTCGAGCCTGATTGCGCCTCGTCTCAAATGGATCGGCGTCTTGCATCGTGGCCACCTACGCGGCGGGCTTCCTTCTCCTCGATACGGGAGTCCGTTTGCGGAAGTAGTAGAGCTTCCGCCTCGCCCCTCGTATCGTTTCTTCGTCGTAAAGACGCAGCATCGGAAGGTCAAACGCCAAGGCCCGCATGTGGTAGGCGATGGCCGACACGCCAGGCGGATCGTCCCCGTACATCCCGTTTAGGTCCACGGCCGAAAAAGGCTCGTCGATCCAGCGCATCGCTTCAAGGATCGCGACCCTGATCGGGTGGATAGCGCGAGGGACGAGCGCGCCCCAGTCCAACGGCTCGTCCCTCATCGCCTCTTCTCCCGCCAGTCTCGGGAGAAGCCCGGTATGTCGTTCGGATGGCACATAGGAAGTCCCAAGCGCCCCGACCGGGTTCACTCCTCTTGGCGGGCTCCCCGGCCGGGGCTCCCTCGGGACCGGAGTGCTGCCCCCGAACTCAGCCCTTGCTTCGGATGGATCGCCGGGCTAGTTCAAACTTGCTCCAGCTCCCAAGTTGGCGAGCACCCGATGGCTCTGGCCGCTTCCCCGAGAGCTGGAACGAGACTCAATCGCTCTTGTCCTTTGGAGCGATTGACGGTTTCAGATCGGTACGGGCAGGGCAACCCGAATTTGCCTACCACTCAGTCATCTTCTGAGCCGTAATAGCCACCCTTCGGCCGACCGGGTCGGCCTCGCCTAAAGCTGAGGAAGCCGACGACCTTCGTGTAGCCCTTCTCCCCCGACTTCGCCATGCGGTTAGCGGCTTTGCCGTGGATTTCCTTCGCCCGTCTGAAACAGGCGGCAAGATTGTCGTGCATTTCCCGCTCGCCTTTAGCATCGAGGTACGGTGCATCCCAGACGAGGTACAACTCCTCGTCGGTGTCCATCTTCCCGCTCCGGTATGAGGAGACGGTCTCAGAGAGGATTCCCTGGGTCACCGCTCCGTTCAGGTCGTTGCGATCCTCGACCGACATAGCGCGGTACGCCTCCGGCGTGACTTCGGGCAAGACGATGGCGCGGTAGACCGGTCTGGCCACGTTGCCCACCATCTTGGTCCCGGCAAATTCGATACAGCCCGACTCGTACAGGTCGTGGAGGTGGCCAGTCACGGCCTTTACGTCTATGCGGTCCAGCATTTCGGCGATCTCACCTGCACTGAATTCGCCTTCGTGGAGGATCGCGAGGATTTCGACCCTGGCCCAGTGATTTACCGCATGGGTCAGCGCCTCGACCTGCGGCTGTCGTGAGCGCTTCTTGGGGGGAACCCGCCCGACCTCTCGTATCTTCACCGCCCGACACCCCCCTCTAGTCAGGTTTGCACTGGTAATCAGTAGCCCCCGAGCATAGGGGTCGCAGGAGCGGTCGGGGCGGCTGATGATCGCTCACAAAATTCCCAGCGGTAGGAATATTCCTACCCTCTCCTTTCCCGTCCCGGTGGCAGAGCCGGGGTGACGACACGGGGAGGGAGGTGAGCCAGGTGAAGATCACGCCTGTTGATTCAGTCGTGCCGTTGCTGCAAACGGTCAAGCAGCGATAGGCGGACTTCGGGCCGATCCTGATCGTCGTGCAAGGGGGTCGGGATCGGCTCGCTAGGAGCCGCTTTGTCGCGCCTTGGACGCTTCCCCGAGGCCGTTCAGCAACTCGCCGGGCTGCACGTCCAAGCCGTCCGCGAGTCGAAGGATCGTTGTCAATCGAGGCTCCCGCGCACCACGCTCCATGCGCCCGATCGCAGTCGGGTGAATGTCTGTGGCGTCGGCAAGGGCATCCTGGGAAAGTTCCTGGCGGTCGCGCAACTCGCGCAAGCGCTCGCCGAAGGCTGAGCTTGCTTGCTTGCGGTCTTGGTCTAGGCGTAGGTCGGCCACCGATGTAGCGTCGCCATTTCCAGCGCATCGGTCTAGAGCGCTTTGGTTTGGAGCGCATTGGTCTAGTATGCACATTTTTTGAAGCGGTCGGCGTGATCCCCTGTGATGGCAAGCCCTTGCCACCGCGTGGCGAGCTGGATCGGATCGTTTCTTTGGTGCCACGCCGGACAAGGCCGTGGGCGAGGCGGACCTCGCGACTACGATGGCCTGGGTGCTGGCGGGCGGCGTCGCGAACCCCGACCAGCTGCGCACCGACACCGACGCGGTCAAGTTCGTCCGCGCCTTCTTCGAGGCGGGCAAGCCGGTGGGGCCGATTTGGTCGACGAGGAGGTCCACGTCGACCAGGGGCTGGTGAGCAGCTGCAAGCTCGACGACCTCGACGCCTCAGCCTGAAGATCGTCGAGGAGCTCTGTCCTGGCCCGGGGCGTACTCGCCCCCGCGCAGCCGCTTGACGGCGCCTTCGGCGACGGCTTCGCGCAGCGCGGAGCGGAACCTCCCGGGTCCCCAGTAGCGGGCGCCAACCCGGCGGGCCAGCTCGCGGCGGTTGGCGCTGCCGCGGTCCTGGAGAGCCCGCTCGATGATCCCGATCTCGCGGTCGAGGTCGGCTTCGCTGTCGACTTCGCCCGCCGACGGGGCCAGGCCGCGCGAGGCGCCAAGTCGCCCCGGCCCCGGCCGGTAGCGCCTCCGGCCGACTCGTTCTCGCCGCTCCCGCGCCTCGGCGCGGCGCCTGATGCGCTGTGCCCGCTCGGCCTCCTCTTCCCTGGGTCGTTCGCGCTCGGCCTCCTCCGGCTCGGGCTCCCCCTCCGCGGTCAGCGGCTCGGCGATGTCCTCGAGCGAGCGCTGCTCGGCCTTGACGCCGAAGGCGAGCTCGGCGATCCCGCCGATCGCCATCACCACGGCGCCGATGAAGAAGCCGATCGCGACCTGGTCCTGATTGCCGCTGTTGATCAGGTGGCCGAAGAGCAGCGGCCCGGCGATGCCTCCGGCGGCGGTGCCGACCGCGTAGAAGAAGGCGATCGAGAGCGCCCGCGTCTCCATCGGGAAGATCTCCGAGACGGTCAGGTAGGCGGAGCTGGCGCCGGCGGAGGCGAGGAAGAAGATCGCCAGGATGAAGGCCATGAACGACCACGTCGTCAGGTCGTTGCCGAGCAGGAAGATCCCGAGGACCGCGGCGATCAGCGCCGAGCCAAGGTAGGTGAAGGAGATCATCGGCTTGCGCCCGACGGTGTCGAAGAGGCGGCCGAGGGTCAGTGGCCCAAGGAAGTTGGAGGCGGCAAAGAGGGCGATATAGAGGGGGATCGTCCCGGAGCCGACGTCGAAGAACTCGCCCAGCAGGGTGCCGAGGTCGAAGGTGATCGCGTTGTAGAGGAAGGCCTGGCCGACGAACAGGGAGAGGCCGAGGACGGTTCGGCGTGGATATTTCTCGAACGCGGTGCGGGCGATCTCGCGGAAGCGGATCCGCTCGCGTGGCTGGACGACCAGGGAGTCCTCGGGCTCGGACAGCTCCTCACCCGTGTCCTCGCGAACTTCCCTCTCGATCCGGCCGACGACCTCCTCGGCCTCCTCGTCGCGACCGTGGATGAAGAGCCAGCGCGGGCTCTCGGGGACGTGACGGCGAACCAACAGGATGCCCACGCCAAGGGCCGCGCCAAGCCCGAAGGCGAGGCGCCAGCCGAAGTCGGCGGCGAAGAGCGCGGTGTCGAGCAGGACGACCGCGCCGAGCGCGCCGGCCGCGGCGCCGACCCAGTAGCTGCCGTTGATGATCAGGTCGACCCGGCCGCGCACCCGGGCCGGGATCAGCTCGTCGATCGCGGAGTTGATCGCCGCGTACTCGCCGCCGATTCCGGCGCCGGTGAAGAAGCGGGCCGCGTAGAAGTACCAGGCGGCGAAGGAGAAGGCGGTCGCCACGGTGGCCGTGATGTAGACGGCCAGCGTCACCAGGAAGAGCTTCTTGCGGCCGAAGCGATCGGTGAGCTGGCCGAAGAAGAGCGCGCCGAGACAGGCGCCCGCGACGTAGAAGGCGGCGGCGGTGCCGATCTGACTCGCGTCGAGGGCGATGCCGCTGCCCTTTTCGGTGAGGCGCTCGCCGATCGAGCCGACGATCGTCACCTCGAGCCCGTCGAGTATCCACACGGTGCCGAGGCCGATCACCACCATCCAGTGGAAGCGCGACCACGGCAGCCGGTCGAGGCGGGCCGGGATGCGCGTCTCGATCGTCGCGCCCTCTGACCCATTGCCGCTCATGGAGCCGATCTACCCCTGCCTCAACCGGTCAAAACGGCTTACGCGGCGGCTTATTTCGGGCCTTACGGGGTAGCGAATCGGCGAGAGCGATGGAAAGGAGTTGCCATGCCACCTCGCGGAGTGAAAAAAGGCACCAAACGAGCACGTCAATACGAGCACATCAAGAAGAGTGAGAAGGAGGCTGGTCGATCGGAGAGCCGCGCCGAGGAGATCGCGGCGCGCGCCGTCAACAAGGAAAAGGCAAGGTCGGGGGAATCGAAGACTTCCTCGCGCAGCTCGAGGCGCGGCAGCTCGGCCAGCAGCCGCGGCGGCAGGCGCTCGGGCAGTGGGCCCGGCGGCCGTACTCGCGAACAGCTCTACAACGACGCCAAGAAGATGGGGATCGAGGGACGCTCGAGGATGAGCAAGGCCCAGCTTCAGCGCGCGGTGGCCGGCGCGGAAAGCTGACGGCTCCCAGATGACCAAGCTCGGCTACACGCTCTCCAGCGAGGAGTTCGACGCACCGTCGCTTGTCGCCCAAGCCGAGCGCGCCGAGCAGGCGGGGTTCTCCTTCGCCTCGGTCTCCGACCACTTCCACCCCTGGGTCGATGAGCAGGGCGAGAGCCCGTTCGTCTGGGGGACCCTGGGGGCGATCTCGCAGCGCACCGAGCGGATCGAGCTGATCACCGGCGTTACCTGCCCGACGACCCGCATTCACCCGGCGATCGTCGCCCAGGCCGCCGCCACCACCGCCAGCCTCCTGCCGGGGCGATTCTCCCTCGGCGTCGGCACCGGCGAGAACCTGAACGAGCACATCCTCGGCGACCGTTGGCCCGGCGTGGTCGAGCGCCAGGCCCGACTCGAGGAGGCGATCGAAGTGATCCGAGGGCTTTGGGAGGGCAAGCTGTCGAGCCACCGCGGCGAGCATTTCACCGTGGAGAACGCCCGCATCTACTCGCTGCCCGACGAGCTGCCTCCACTGCTGGTCGCGGTGGCGGGCGAACGCTCGGTCGAACTCGCCGCTCGCGTCGGCGACGGGATCGTCGGAACCGCGCCGGTCGCAGAGTCGGTAAAGCAGTTCCGCTCCGAAGGTGGGGATGGCAAGCCCACCTACGGCCAGCTCCACGTCTGCTGGGCGGAGGACGAAGAGGCGGCCAAGGAGCTGACGCTGAAGCAGTGGCCCAACGGCGTGCTCACCGGCAGCTTCTTTCTGGAGCTGCCGCTGCCGGCGCACTTCGAAGAGGCGACTGAAGCGCTGGACGAGGATGACGTCGCCGAGAGCATCGTCTGCGGGCCTGACCCCGAGCGCCACCGGGCGGCGATCCAGGAGTACGTCGACGCCGGCTACGACCACATCTACATCCATCAGATCGGCCCCGACCAAGGCGGCTTCTTCGATTTCTACGAGCGCGAGGTGCTCCCCGCTTTCGACTAGGCGCCGAGCGCTGCCTCAGCCAAGGAGGAGCACGAGGTTGGCGACGACCGCGAGCGGGGTGCCGATCAGCGAGAGGTAGCGGAAGAACTTGGCGAAGCCGCCGCGGTAGCGAACGCTCTCCATCAGCGTCAGGCCGACGACATGCGCCATGTTGACCAGGGCGATCCCGATCGCGATCAGGATCGCGGCGGCGGCGCGGCCGGTCACCTCGCCCTTGTCGACCGCGACCGCGCCGGCGAGGACGGCGGCGACGATGGTGCCGAAGATGCCAGCGACCATGCCGGCGAAATCGCCGCGCGAGAGGCCCGGGAGGTAGGCGGAGCCGACCTCATGGCCCTCGGCTGGGTCGCGGGTCCCTTGACCGGAGGTCTCGACACCGACGACGTGCTCGGTACCGTCCCGGTCGCTGTGCAGAACCACCATCCGGAGTGGGGGGTCGAGTCCCGCTTCGGCCTTTTCCAGAAGGCCTTCCTCGAACCAGCGAGCCTGCGCCTGCTCGTGCTCGAAGATCACGATCTCGTCCGCCGGTGCCTTCAGCAGGGCGTCCTGGGCCGCCTGGATCGGGTCGGGATCGCCCACCTCGCCGTCGGCCTCGATGCCGTTCGCGCGGAGCTCTTCGAGCACACGGCCGAGCCGGGCCTCGGCTTGCCGCTGGGGCTCGTCGACGTCCCCCAGCGTGTGTCGGAAGGCGCTCGCCTCGACCGCTGGAACCACCACGCGCAGGCTGACCTTGTTGTCTTGGCCATGAGCGCCACCGGGGCGGATCTCACGCAGAGGCTCCGGGCCGATCGGGTCGTCGGTGACTATCGCGAGCAGTCGGTGTGCCATCGATTCTCGACTCGATCTGGGTTCATGGCCGTCGCTTACCCCTCGGCGAACGGGCGAAAACGGGGCGGGTTCGACACGCCTCGAACATGGGTAGGAGACCAGCGCTTGACTCTCAACCGAAAGGAGGACTGAAATGGCCGAGCTGACGACGCTGGAGGAGAAGCTCGCGGAGGTCCTGGGATTGGCCCAGGCCGCGCAAGGCGCCACCGAAAAGGTCGAGGGCATGGTCGAGGACGAGGAAATCGTCGCCACCCTGAAGCAGATGCGCGATGAGGCCGAGGAGACCGAGCGCCGCTGCACCGAGGCGGCCGATAGTCGCAACGGCAAGAAGACCGCGATCCTCGAAAAGGCCCAGGAAACGAAAACCGAGGCGACCGAGATGATGTCGACCTACCTCGGCGGCGAGTCCGACGGGCTCGACGGCTTCGAGTTCCTGACGATGGCCGAGGCCGGCGAGGTCGGGCACTGGGCGGTGCTCGGCAAGCTCAATGAGTCCGCGCAGGAGACCGAGATCTCCGAGTTGGTCGAGTGGGCGCTGCCGATTCAGGAGCGCCATTTCGCCGACGTGAAGGACGGCTCGCTGAAGCTGGCCGGCGAGAAAGACCCCTACGAAGAGTCCTAGGACCCGAAGCTAGGGGACCGATGCAATCAGGAGGCGCCGCCCAGGGGTCACCGCAGCACTGGTGGCACTCGGCGTCTCTCTCATCGTTTGAGAGAGCCTCCTCCTGGGTAGATCGCCCCCATGCCGCGGGAGGGAAAAGCGAGATCCGAAGCGCCGGGTGCGCGAACGGGGCCTTCCTTGGTCCGCACCGTCCAGGCCCTGCGGACGATCCGCGGTCGTCGTCCCCCTGCATTGGATGCCAGACAGCTCCGTCTTCGCTGAGGAATTCTTGAATTCTTGCTCTGATTCGCGGCGCGGCCGCTCGGGTAGCGACCACGGGTGGGAGAGCTACTCGCCATCTACCTCAACGACCACCTAGCAGGGGCGACTGCGGGGGTCGAGCTGGCGAGGCGGTTGCGGGCTAGCAACCATGACGACCCGGAGTTCGGGCCGCTGCTGGCCGAGGTCTGCGCCGAGATCGAGGCCGATCGGGCGGCGCTGAAGGCGGTGATGGACCGGCTCGGGGTGGGCCAGAGCAAGCTCAAGCCGCTCGCCGCTGTCCTCGGCGAGCGAGCGGGCCGGTTGAAGCCGAACGGGCGGCTGTGGGGCTACTCGCCGCTCAGCCGCCTCGACGAGCTGGAGCTGCTGCAGATCGGGGTCGCCGGCAAGCGCCGGCTGTGGCGGGCGCTGGAGCGCACCCACACCAACGATCTGCCGGGCTTCGATCTCGCTGCCTTGGCCGAGCGGGCGACTGAGCAGCTGAGGCGGCTCGAGTCGTTGCACCTGCAGGCCGCCGCCCTGGCTCTGTAGCGGGGGCGACACGTTTTGCGCCGGCCTCCTGGGGTACACACGCCAAGAGGCCCAGGGGAGCGGCCGCCGCTCACTCCTCGCCAGTTCCGAAATCCCCATACCCACGGAAGGCGAGAAAGAAGATGAAGGTAGTCGTCACTGGTGCGACGGGAAACGTCGGCACCAGCACGGTCCAGGCACTCAGCGAGAGCCCGGAGATCGACCAGATCGTCGGGTTGGCCCGGCGCGAGCCGACTTGGACGCCGCCGAAGACCATCTGGGTCGAGGCGAACGTCCTCAACGCCGACCTCGGCGCGATCTTCGAGGGCGCCGACGCGGTCATCCACCTGGCGTGGGCGATCCAGCCCTCCCGGGACGCGGTGACCTTGGAGCGGATCAACGTCGAGGGCAGTCGGCGCGTCTTCGAGGCTGTGGCCGCCACCGGCGTGCCGAAGCTCGTCCACGCCTCCTCGGTCGGCGCCTACTCGCGGGGCCCCAAGGACCACGAGGTCGACGAGGACTGGCCCACCGAGGGCACCCCGACCTCGTTCTACTCGCGCCACAAGGTCGCGGTGGAGCGGGAGCTGGACCGCTTCGAAGCCGGCAACTCCGGGACGCGGGTCGTGCGGCTTCGCCCAGCGCTGATCTTCAAGGACGAGGCGGCGACCGAGATCCGCCGCCTCTTCGTCGGACCGTTCCTCCCCAACTTCCTCCTGCGCCGCCGTCTCTTGCTCGCCCTGCCCCGCGTCGATCGCCTGCGCTTCCAGGCCGTGCATTCCGAGGATGTCGGGCAGGCATACCTGCGAGCCGTCCTGGCAGATGTGGACGGGGCTTTCAACATCGCCGCCGAGCCGCCGCTCAGCCCCGGGGAGATGGCCGAGCGGATCGGCGTGCGCAGCTTCCCGGTGCCGGCCCGGGTCGTACGGCGCCTCGCCGACCTGAGCTGGCGGATGCGCCTGCAGCCGACGCCGCCGGGCTGGCTCGACATGGCGCTGAACGTGCCGCTGATGTCTTCGGACCGAGCCCGCGACGAGCTTGGCTGGGAGCCCCGGCGCAGCAGCGTCGAGGCGCTGGAAGAGCTGCTGGAGGGGATGCGCGAGGGTCACGGCGCCAAGACCCCGCCGCTCGAAGCCGACAGCGCCGGTGCCCGGCTCGACGACCTGAAGACCGGCGTCGGCGCCCGCCAGTGGAATCGCGATCGCGACGAGCAGCTCGTCAAGTACCTCGCCGACGTGCACTCGATCGAGCTGCAGGCGTTGGCGCAGCTTCGCGCAGCACCGAAGATCGCTGGGGACGAGCGCCTATGTCGGGTGTTCGACCAACACCTGATCGAGACCGAAGACCAGGAGCGACGCGTGCGCGAGCGCCTGGAAGCGCTGGGCGGC
This sequence comes from uncultured Solirubrobacterales bacterium, assembly GCA_963712595.1. GTDB lineage: Bacteria > Actinomycetota > Thermoleophilia > Solirubrobacterales > 70-9 > VRUE01. The sequence continues at coordinate 405,165 of CAVQIM010000003.1, read as the reverse complement.
GAGCCATCGACACTGAAGGACGCGGCCGGAGCTGCCGGTGGCTGGGGCATGGTCGCCTTCGCGGCCGCTCAGCCCGACACGCCGGGGAAGCTGGCGATGCACGCCTACTCCTACGAGCACATGGAGCTCGCTGCCTACGAACTGCTGAAGCGGCTGGCCGAGCGCAGCGGCGACGAGGAGACGGCCCGGATGGCGGCCGCCATCGCTGGCGAAGAGCAGCGGATGGCAGAGCGGCTGGAGCAGTCCTTCGACGCTGCGGTCGAGGTCTCGCTGGGAGCGGTCGATCCCGACCAGCTCGACTCCGCGCTGCTCGCCTACCTGCGTGACGTCCATGCGCTCGAGGGGCAAGCGGAAAAGCTGCTGGAGGCCGGTGCCGAGCGAGTCGAGGACGAGCGTCTCGAGGCGGCCTTCCGCGACCATCTCGAAGAGACCCAGCGCCACCGGGAGCGGATCGCGGGCCTGCTGGAGGAGCGTGGCGCCAGGCCTTCGCTGGTCAAGGACGCGATGCTGAAGGCCGGCGGGATCAACCTCTCCGCCTTCTTCGGCGCCCAGCCGGACTCGACCACCAAGCTCGCCGGCTTCGCGTTCGCCTTCGAGCATCTGGAGGTCGCCTCCTATGAGCTTCTGCAGCGGGTCGCGGCCCGGGCCGGTGACGAGGACGTGGTGGCGACGGCGGAGGAGATCCTCGCCGAGGAGCGCCGCGCCGCCGAGCGGGTCGCCGAGAGCTGGAACCGCCCCGACGTGCCGCTTGGAGCGGCGTCGTGAACAGGCAATTGGCAGTGGTCAAGAAACAACACCGCGAGATGGCCGAACCAGGCTCGGCCGAGGAGGAGGACCGATGAAGGCGCTCACTTTCCACGGCAAGCGCGACGTCCGGGTCGACGAAGTGCCCGACCCGAAGATCGAGCAGCCGACCGACGCGGTCGTGCGCATCACCTCGACCGCGATCTGCGGCTCGGACCTGCACCTATACGAGGTGCTCGGGATGTTCATCGACGAGGGCGACATCCTCGGCCACGAGCCGATGGGAATCGTCGAGGAGGTCGGCTCGGAGGTCAGCCAGATCAAAGAGGGCGACCGCGTCGTCATCCCCTTCAACATCTCCTGCGGCGAGTGCTGGATGTGCAAGGAAAAGCTCTTCGCCCAGTGCGAGACGACCCAGAACCGCGAGCAGGAAAAGGGCGCCTCGCTCTTCGGCTACACCAAGCTCTACGGCGAGGTGCCCGGCGGCCAGGCCGAGTACCTGCGGGTGCCGCAGGCCCACTTCGGCCCGATCAAGGTGCCCGGGAACGGCGCGCCGGACGAGCGCTACCTCTTCCTCTCCGACGTGCTGCCGACCGCCTGGCAGGCGGTCGAGTACGCGGCGATCCCGAAAGGTGGCAGCGTCGCCGTCTATGGCCTCGGGCCGATCGGCCAGATGTGCGCTCGGATCGCTCGCCACAAGGGAGCCGAGACGGTGATCGGGATCGACTCCGTTCCCGAGCGCCTGGAGATGGCCCGCCGGCACGGGGTCGAGGCGATCGACTCCTCCGAGCACGAGGACGTCCCGGCGATCATCAGGGAGATGACCGCCGGGAGGGGGCCCGACGGGGTGATCGACGCGGTGGGCATGGAGGCCCACGGCGCCCACGTCGCCGAGTTCGCCCAGAAGGCGACCGGCCTCCTGCCCGATGCGCTCGCGGCGAAGGCGACCGAAAAGGCGGCGGTCGACCGGCTCTCGGCCCTGCTGGAGGCGATCGACACGGTGCGGCGCGGCGGCACGATCTCGATCTCCGGCGTCTACGGCGGCCAGCTCGACCCGCTGCCGATGATGCAGCTCTTCGACAAGGGCGTGCAGATCCGCATGGGCCAGGCCCACGTGCGGCGCTGGACCGACGAGATCCTGCCCCTGCTCGAAGGGGACGAGGACCCACTCGGCGTCGACGACCTCACCACCCACCAGCTGCCGCTGGCCGAGGCGCCGAGCGCCTACGAGATGTTCCAGAAGAAGGAAGACGGGGCGATCAAGGTCGTCCTCAAGCCCTGACCCGGAGGAGGATCGCGATGGCAAAAGACCACGGGCCGAGCGTCAAGAACGACAAGCAGTACGAAGGGCTGCGCAAGAAGGGAATGAGCAAGCAGCGGGCCGCCTCGATCGCCAACTCCTCGGACTCATCCAAAAAGGGTGGGGAAAAGAGTGGCAAGGGAAGCGGCGGCTCGAAGTCCCAGAAGCGCGCCGCCGGTCGCGAGGGCGGCAAGAAGTCGGGGGAGTCGAGCTAGCGGTGAAGGTCTCCGAATGAGCGGACCTGGGTCTCGCCCGCGCGGGCGACTCAGGCGCTCTGACTGTTCGGGTCCCGGCATCAGCCGGCGCCGTCGGGGCGGCGGTTTCAGCTACCTCGACCCCGAAGGGGGGTGCGTCAGCGACGAGGAGACCCTCGAGCGGATCAGGTCGATGGCGATACCGCCGGCATGGCGGGAGGTCTGGATCTGCAGCGACCCCTTCGGCCACATCCAGGCAACCGGTCTCGACGAAGCCGGTCGCAAGCAGTACCTCTACCACGAGCGCTGGCAGCTGCGGGCAGGGCAGCGCAAGTTCGAGTCGATGCGCGAGTTCGCCGCGACCCTGCCCAAGCTGCGCCGCTCCGTGAAGACGGACCTCGCCCGCGAGGGAATGCCCCGGGAGCGGGCCCTGGCCTGTGCGGTGCGCCTGCTCGACCTCGGCTTCTTCCGGATCGGCGGCGAGGAGTACGCCGAGACCAACGAGAGCTACGGGGTGGCGACGGTGCTGCGCGAGCACGTCTCGATCGAGGACGGGAAGGTGGTCTTCGACTTTCCGGCTAAGAGCGGCCAGCGTCGTGTGCAGTCGATCCGCGATCCGGAGGTCAAGGCGGCGATCGAAGCGATGCGCCGCCGCCGCAGCGGCCCCGACGATCTACTCGTCTTTCGCGAGGACGGCGGCTGGCGCGACGTCCGCTCCGAGGAGGTCAACGCCTACCTTCAGGAAAAGGCCGGCGAGGAATTCTCGGCAAAGGACTTCCGCACCTGGCACGGGACCGTGCTCGCCGCGGTCGAGCTGGCGCGCGAGGGAGCGCCGAGCACGAGGGGCGCGGCGGAGCGCGCGATCCGCGCCGCGGTCAAGCGCGTCGCCGAGCGCCTCGGCAACACCCCGGCCGTCTGTCGCAGCTCCTACATCGACCCGCGGGTGCTCGACCGCTTCCGCGACGGCAAGACAGTCGAGCTTCCGAGCCTCGCTTCCGAAAACACCGTGACCCCGCGCCAGCAGGGCACGATCGAGCGACGGGTCTTGGAGCTGATCGAGTAGAGGCGGTTCGCCGAAGGTCTAAGTGAGGCTCGCGCCGCTCTCGGGGTCGAAGAGGCGAAGCCGGGTGGTGTCCGCCCAGAGCTCGGCCTTCTCGCCCCGCCGGATCTTGCTGGCGGCATCGAGCCTGGCGACGACCTGCTCCTCTCCCTCGCGCAGGTGCGCGGCGCCGGTCTCATCGAGGCTGTCGCCGACGAGATCGGCGAGCTGGTCGGACTCGACTCCCTCGGACTCCATGTGGAAGTAGACGTATAGGTCCGAGCCCAGCGACTCGACCAGATCGGCCTCGACCTCGAAGACGATGCCGCGTTCCCCCTTGAGGTCATCGCCGACGATCGAAGCGTCCTCGAAGTCCTCCGGGCGCAACCCCGCGATGACCTTTCCCTCCGCCCGGTCGACCGCCACCTCGCCGACGTCCACCTCGCCGATCGGCAGCTTCACGCGCCCGCCGCTCAGCTCGGCCGGCATGAAGTTCATCGCCGGCGAGCCGATGAAGCCGGCGACGAAGAGATTCTTCGGGTTGTTATAGAGCTCTGCCGGGGAGCCGACCTGTTGGAGCTCTCCCGCCCTCATCACCGCGACCCGGTCGCCGAGGGTCATCGCCTCGGTCTGGTCGTGGGTTACGTAGACCGTCGTCGTGGCCAGGCGCGATTGCAGGCGAGCCAGCTCGGTGCGCATCTGCACGCGCAGCTTCGCGTCGAGGTTGGAGAGCGGCTCGTCGAGGAGGAACGCCTTCGGGTCGCGGACGATAGCCCGGCCCATCGCGACCCGCTGGCGCTGCCCGCCGGAGAGGTTGGCGGGCCGGCGGTCGAGGTGCTGGCGCAGGTCGAGGATGCCGGCCGCCTCCTCGACCTTGCGGTCGATCTCGGCTCGCTCCGTCCTCGCCAGCTTCAGGGCGAAGCCCATGTTCTCGCGGACGGTCATGTGGGGATAGAGGGCGTAGTTCTGGAAGACCATCGCGATGTCGCGATCCTTCGGCGGCCGCTCGTTGACCGCCTCGCCGTCGATCTTCACCTCGCCCTGCGAGATCTCCTCCAGGCCGGCGATCATCCGCAGCGCCGTCGACTTCCCACAGCCGGAGGGTCCGACGAGGATCATGAACTCGCCGTCGCCGATGTCGAGGTTCATCTCCTTGACGGCTTCGTAGCCATCCGGGAAGACCTTGGTCACCCCGTCGAGGACTATCTCCGCCATTTCCGGGCCTTTCCTTCCATCGCCCCTCCGTCTGGGTTGCAGAGGTGCCCTACGGAGATCCCCCGGAAAAGCCCCACTTAAACGCTGTTTGCCAATAGCGCTGCGGGGTATCCAAAATTCACGGAGCTATTCCCGCCCGGGGAAGGAGCCGAGCATGAAGAGCACGGTTCGCATATGGCTGGTCGCCTTGGGAGTGTGCCTTGCCGCTCTTGGGCTGGCGGCGTGTGGGGGTGGTAACGACGGCGGCGGATCGGAAGCGACGACGCTGCAGCCCTCCGACGCCAAGAACGCGTCCGGGAAGGTCGCCTGGTGCATCGGCAAGGACACGAGCGGCGCCTTCAAAACCGCGGTCGACCGCTTCAACGCGCAGAACCCGAAGCTGCAGGCCGAACTGCTCGAACTGCCGGAAAGCGCCGACCTCCAGCGCGAACAGCAGATCCAGCGCCTCCGCGCCGAATCCAACGAGTGCGACGTGCTCGGCATGGACGTGATCTGGACCGCGGAGTACGCCGCCTCGGGATGGCTCTACGACCTCACCCCGGTGGTCGAAGCGCACGAAAGCGAGTTCATCCCCTCGACCGTGGAAACGGTTGAATACGAAGACCAGAAGTGGGCACTGCCCTTCAACACCAACGCCGGCTTCCTCTTCTACCGGACCGACGAAGCGCCGAAAGCGCCGACGACCTGGGAAGCGGTCTACAAAGACGCCCAGAAAGACAACGGGCTCGTCTACCAGGGCGAACGCTACGAGGGCTTGACCGTCAACTTCCTCGAGCTGCTCTACAGCGACGGCGGCAAGGTCCTCTCCGAAGACGGGGAATCGGTGGAAATCGACTCGCCGCAGACGCGCGAAGTCCTCGACTTCATGCGCAAGGGCATCGAAGACGGGGCGGTGACGAAAGCGGTGACCACCTACGAAGAGGAGAGCTCGAGGCGAGCCTTCGAGGCCGGCAACGCCACCTTCATGCGCAACTGGCCCTACGCCTACGCGCTCGGCAAGGAATCGGGCATCGCCGACGACTTCGAAGTCGCCAAGTTCCCGGGCTTCGGCGGCAATGAAGGTGCGGGTGTGGTCGGCGGCTACAACCTCGGCGTCTCCGCCTACAGCGACAACCCCGACGGCTCGCTTGCCTTCGCCGAATTCCTCGTCACCGAGCCGGTGCAGAAGGAAATGTTCCTGAAGGCGACGCTGCCCGCGGTGGCGACCGCGGTCTACAACGACCCCGAGGTGAAGAAGGAAATCCCCTTCACCGAAGAACTGCTGAAAGCGGTCGAACAGGCGCAGGCGCGGCCGGTCTCGCCGGTCTACACGGAAATCTCCGAAGCGATCGCCGACAACGTCTTCGAAGTGCTGAACGGCAGGCAGTCGGCCGACGGGGCGACATCGAAGATGAACTCCGAAATTGAAGATGCCCTGCAGAGGTTCTAGTGGAGGCCAAAGCCGCCCGGCTCTCGCTGCCTCAGCGCGGACGGCGCTCCGTCTTCAGGGAGGAGCGCCGCCTCGGCGCCGGGATGCTGGCCCCTTCGCTTGCGGTGATCGCGCTCGTCGCGGCCTACCCGATCTGCTACGCGGTCTGGCTCTCCCTTAACGAATACAGCGTCATCACACCGGGCCTATCGCGGTTCGTCGGGTTCGACAACTACCTCGACGCGCTCGGCTCCGCCAAGTTCTGGGAAGCGATGGAGACGACGGTCCTCTTCACCGTCATCTCGGTCGGCCTCGAGCTGGCGATCGGGCTCGGCATGGCCCTGGTCATGCACCGGGCGTTTCGCGGGCGGGCGCTGCTGCGGGCAGTGGTGCTCGTTCCCTGGGCGATCCTCACGGTCGTCACCGCGATCACCTGGCGCACGATCTTCGAACCCGAACTCGGCTTCGTCAACACGACCCTGAGCGCACTCGGGCTGCCGGGAGGGGACGTCGTTTGGCTCGGTGAGGAAGGCTATGCCCTGGCGGCGATGATCCTCGCCGACGTCTGGAAGACGGCCCCATTCATGGCGCTCCTCATCCTCGCCGGCCTGCAGGGCATACCCGACGAGCTGCACGATGCGGCGAAGGTCGACGGGGCCAGCACCTGGCAGCGCTTCCGCAGCATCACCCTGCCATTGCTCGTGCCGGCGATCACCGTGGCGCTGATCTTCCGCACCCTGGACGCGCTGCGCGTATTCGACCTGCCCTACGTGCTGACCAAGGGGGCGAACGGAACCGAAACGCTCTCGCTCCTTGCCCAAGCCGAACTGGTCGCCAACCGCAACACCGGGCTCGGCTCGGCGCTCGCGGTGCTCACCTTCATCACGGTGATGGGCATCTCCTTCCTCTACATCCGCTTCATGGGCGGCAACATCCGCGCCCTGACCAGAGAAGAGGAGTGAGCGATGAGGCGCGCGCTGACCTGGCTGGCGGTGGTGGCGACGATCCTCTTCTGCCTCTTTCCCTTCTACTGGCTGATCAACACCTCGCTGAAGACCGGCGCCGACCTCTCCAGCGCGAACCTGCTGCCGCCGGGCCCGACGCTCGACAATTACACCTCGATCTTCGAAGACACGGCGTTCACCATGGCGCTGCGCAACAGCGCGATCATTGCTGGCAGCGTCACCGTTCTCTCGCTGCTGGTCGGCTCCTTCGCCGGCTACGCGCTCGCCCGCCTGCACCTGCCGTTCAAGTTCCTGATCCTCGCGATCCTGCTCTCGATCTCCACCTTCCCGCCGATCGCGATCGCCGCGCCGCTGTTCGAAATCTGGACGGACATCGGCCTCTACAACACCTACCTCGGCCTGATCCTGCCCTCGCTCGCCTTCGGCCTGCCGCTCACGATCTACATCCTCGCCTCCTTCTTCCGCGACATCCCGCGCGAGCTGGAGGAGGCCGCGCTGATCGACGGGGCGACCCGGTTCCAGGCCTTCCGCAAGATCGTGATCCCGCTCGGGGCGCCCGGCGTCGTCACCGCCGGCCTGCTGGTCTTCATCTTCGCCTGGAACGAGTTCCTCTTCGCGATCACGCTCACCAGCACCCCGGAGCGCCGCCCGGTCCCGGCCGCGATCGCCTTCTTCACCGGCAGCCAGCAGTTCGAAATCCCCCTGGGGACGATCAGCGCCGCCGCGGTCGTCGTCACCGTGCCCCTGATCGCCCTGGTGCTGATCTTCCAGCGCCGCATAGTCGCCGGTTTGACCGCCGGCGCTGTAAAGGGTTGATGACGAGCCCAGCGACTAGGCGCAGCCGACATTCACCACACCATGGTGGGGTCAATGTCGGCTGCGCGCCGGTCCTCGGCCTCGACGCAGTGCTCTCGCCGGCGGGCTGGCCCTATGCGAGTGCCGAGCCCGTTGCAGCGGAGGACCCCGGTCGCTTTCACGCACTCTTCGGTCGCGACTCGGCGATCGTCTCGCTGCAGCTGTTGCCGGCGCGGCCCGACGTCGCGCGCGCGACCCTGCGGGCGCTGGCGTCGCTGCAGGGCAGCGTCGAGGACCCCGAGGCCGACGAGGAACCGGGGAAGATCGTCCACGAGTGGTGGCCGAGGGCTCCCGAGCGTCTGCGCCGGGCGGGCTGGCCGCTGCGCGACGGGGAGCTGCGCTACTACGGGTCCGCCGACTCGACCTCGTGGTTCCTCGTCCTGCTTGCCTCGCTTGGCGACCGCGCTCTCGCCGCCGAGCTGGAGACCGCGTGGCGCGCGGCCGGCGGTTGGCTCGAGAGCGCAATGCGCCGCGGTGGCGGACTGGTCCGCCACGGTCCGCGCCAGGCGCCGGGGGGCCTCGCGCAGCAGGGCTGGCGCGACGCCGAGGATCCCGCCAATCCCGCCTTCCATGGCGCCGGCATCCTGAGCGCCGGGGGCGAGGTTCCAACTCCCCCGCTCGCCGACGCCGACACCCAGGCCGTCACCGTGGTCGCCCTGCGCGCACTGGCCGCTCTCTCGGGCGAGCGGCGCTGGGCCGAGGAGGCAACGCGGCTCACCGTCGCAATCGAGGAAGCTTTCGATCCCGAGACCCTCGCCATCGCGGGCGACGGCGAGAAGGTGGCGGGGGCCGGCTCCCAGCTCGGCTGGCTGTTGTGGGCTGACGCCCTGCCGGGGTGTGCCCGCGAGCGCGTGGCCGATCGCCTCAGCCAGCCCGACGTGCTCACTCGGTGGGGCCTGCGCACGCTCTCCTCGAAGCACCCGCTCTACGCGCCCGACGCCTACCATCGCGGGGCGGTCTGGCCGTTCGACTCGTGGCTCGGATGGGGCGGATTGCGAGCGGCCGGTCGCCGGAACGCGGCGGAGGAGCTTCGCCGGGGAGTCCTCGAGGCGATCGGGGCGATCGGGCAGGCGCCGGAGCTTTTCGCGGTCGGCCCCACCGGCCCCGAGCCGATCGCGATCGCCAACAAAGTCCAGGCCTGGACCGTCGGCGCCCGCTGGGCGCTAGAACACGAGTGGGATGGCCGAGCGCCGTCCCTCTTCGGCTAGTAAGCGCCGGGGGCGCACGGCTCAGCCGCGAATTGCGTAGCGCAGGTAGGCCATACCGCTCTCGAAGCGGCGCTCGCCGACCAGGCCATGTCCAGCGCCAGGGACATCCGCGAGGCGAGTACCCGCGGCTCAGGCCTCAGCCCTTCCGTTTGGCCATTCGCTCGAGCTGCTTGCCGAAAGCTCTCTCGATTTCGTCTGACATCGTCATCCGGTAGACGGCAACCAACGCCTGCAGCGACAGTGGGCGCAGCTGATCGAGGGCGGCGCGGACCTCCGGCCAGCGCCCCTCCGGATAGCCGGCTTCTTCGAAGGGCCTCCAGATGTCTTCGAGGAAGAGCTTTACGAACTCGTGGGAGACGGACCTGCAGCGGCTCTGCACCTTGGCGATCACGGCAAGGGCGTGATCGAGCGGTACCCCCGTCGCCACGACGCCCTCGGCGGCGTCCAGCAGTGAGGGAAACGGCGCCTCGAAGCGGTCATCGTCGATCCGGACGAGCGCGCCGGCATCGATCGCCCGCTTGAGCGCGCCGTCGATCTCCGTCCCGAAGCGATCGCTCAGCTCCTCGCGGGTGAAGGTCTGGGGCTGCTCGCCGTCGAACTCGTCGAGCGCCCGCTTGAACGAGAGGAACTGCTCGGCGGGGCCGAGGTTCTGGCCCAGGAGGCGCTCGATCCCCCTCAGGTTGAAGCCCTCGGCCTGCAGCTCCTGGATCATCCGCAGCCGGTCGAGGTGCTCGGCGCCGTAGTAGCCAACGCGGTCGCGCACCTTGGGGGCGGGCAGCAGTCCCCGCGCGCGGTGCGAGCGGATGTTGCGGACGGTCATCCCCGTCTCCGCGGCGAGCTGTTCGATCGTCAGATCGTTCTCGGGCGCGGTTGCCGCCATGTGTGAAACCTATCACTGAAAGACGGCGCGCTATTTGCCGTGACGGCATTTGATGTTACGTTGTTCTCCGTCACGGGTATCTCTGCCAAACACCCAGGGAAAGGAGGAGCATGAGCCCGACAGCAACAGCTACAGCGCCGTCTCGTCGCCGCGGAATTCCCGGCCGGCGCCTGCTCGACACCATCGCCGGACCGCACGGGGTCGATCGCTACCTGGAGCAGATCAACCCGACCCTCGTTTTCGGCGAGTGCCGCGCCGAGGTGGTCGCGGTCAGCCACGGCACCGAGGACAGCGTCACCCTGAACCTGCACGCCAACCGCGCCTGGCGGGGCCTCCGCGCCGGCCAGTTCGTGCAGGTCTCGGTCGAGATCGACGGCGTCCGTCATACGCGCTGCTACTCGCCGGCCTCCCCGGAGGGCTTCGACCGCGAGCTGCAGATCACGGTCAAGCGCCATCCCGACGGGCTGGTCTCGAACTTCCTCGCCGACCACGCCCGGCCCGGCATGGTGATCGGCCTCTCGCAGGCCGACGGCGACTTCCACCTTCCCGATTCGCGCCCCTCCTCGGTCCTGCTGATCGGCGCCGGCAGCGGCATAACCCCCTTGATGGCGATCCTCCGCACCCTCTGCGCGGAGGGTCACGCGGGACCGATTGCGCTGATCCAGTACGCACCTGACCCCGATCGCACGATCTACCGCGAGGAGCTCGACCGCCTGGCAGCCGAGAACCCGAACTTCAAGCTGACCCGCTCCTACACGCGAGCACCCGGCATCGGCGAGCTCGACGGCCACTTCAGCCCAACCCACCTTCCCCAGGTCGACCCCCGCTTCGCCGATGCGGAGACCTTCGCCTGCGGCCCGCCCGCCCTCCTCGACGCGGTGCGCGGCACCTGGGCCAACGGCCTCGAGCACCGGTTGCACGTCGAGAGCTTCGTCCCTCCCAGCCTTCTCCCCGTCGGAGAGCCCGGGATGGGCTCAATCCGCTTTGCCGGCTCGGACCTCGAGGTCCGCAACACCGGCGCCTCGATCCTGGAGCAGGCCGAGCAGGCCGGCGTCCCGGCGCAGTCGGGCTGCCGCATGGGGATCTGCCACACCTGCACCTGCCGCAAGGTGAGCGGCACCGTCAAGAACCTGCTCACGGAGGAGGTCTCCGCCGCGCCCAACGAGGAGATCCAGCTCTGCGTCTCCGCCCCGCTCAGCGATCTCGTAATCGACCTTTGAACCGACTTCAACGAAAGGCAACCAGATGAGCACGATGACCGAAAGCCAGATTCCCCTTTCGCCGGAGCAGATCGAGAGCTTCGGGGAGGAGCTGGACGCGATCCGCCAGCGCGTCCTCGCCGATCGCGGCGAGCGCGACGCCAGCTACATCCGCAAGGTGATCCGCGCCCAGCGGGGGCTCGAGGTCGCCGGGCGCGGCCTGCTCTGGGCCGGCGTCTTCCCGCCGGCTTGGCTCGCCGGCACGGCCGCCCTCTCGCTCTCCAAGATCCTCGACAACATGGAGATCGGCCACAACGTGATGCACGGTCAGTACGACTGGATGAACGACCCGGCGCTCTCGGGCAAGCGATTCGAGTGGGACAACGCCTGCCCGGCCGATCAGTGGCGCCACTCCCACAACTACATGCACCACACCCACACCAACATCGTCGGCAAGGACCGCGACATCGGCTACGGCGTGCTGCGCATGTCAGAGGACCAGCGCTGGAAGCCCTACTACTTGGGCAACCCCGTCTACGCGACACTGCTGGCGCTGTTCTTCCAGTACGGAGTCGCCCTGCACGACCTCGAAGTCGAGCGCCTGACCAGCGGTGAAGCGAAGCTCGCCGACAAGCGCAAGCTGCTCAGCGGGATTTGGAAGAAGGTCCGCCGCCAGAGCCTGAAGGACTACGTGATCTTCCCGGCGCTCTCGGGCCCGTTCTTCCTCTTTCCGCTGGCCGGCAACGCGACCGCGAACCTGGTTCGCAACGTCTGGTCGTTCACGATCATCTTCTGCGGGCACTTCCCGGAAGGGACCCATGAGTTCACCGAGGAGGAGACCGAGAACGAGAGCCGTGGCGAGTGGTACTACCGCCAACTCCTCGGTTCGGCGAATCTCAGCGGCAGCCGGCCCTTCCACATCCTCTCCGGCAACCTGAGCTTCCAGATCGAGCACCACCTGTTCCCGGACCTGCCGGCGAACCGCTACGCGGAAATCTCGAGCGAGGTCCGCGAGATCTGCGAGCGCTACGGAATCCCCTACAACGTCGGTCCGCTGGGAAAGCAGTTCGGCAGCGTCGTCAGGAAGATCTGCCGCCTCTCGCTTCCCGACAGAAAGCGCCGCCATACGCCGCTCTCCACCTTCAGCCCGCCCGACAAGAAGGGCGCCGAGCTCACCGCTTCCCGCTAGTCGGCAGATCGAGCAGAGCGGGGCTCGATCGGGTTAAATCGACACGTGCGTCGCGTCCGTTCGCCTGGGCCGCGCTCCTCGCCGCCGTTGTCGCGACGGCGACCGGCGCCGCGCCGGCGAGCGCGGCGCCGGCACCCAAGTACCTCGGCCAGTCGACGCAGGCCGACAAAGAAATCAGCCCGTGCAGTTGCAGCGCCTGGCAGTTCGGCGACGACGGCGCCGCGATCGGCTCCTATGGAATCCCATACGACGGGGTGATCGTCAAATCCGCGGTCAGGGTCGGCGCCTTGACCGATCCCACCGACACCTTCCAGCCGCAGACCGTCCACAAGACCGGCGCCAACGCCGGCACGGTCGCCAGCCAGGGAGCGACGCACAACATCTCGGCGCTCGCCGGGACGCTCGCCCGTTTCTACGAGCGCTTCCCGGTCCATGCCGGCGATGTGCTCGGCGCCCGGTTCCACACGGGGTCGTTTTCAATCGACTACACGAGCGCCTTCTTCAACAGCACGGACACTTCCGATGAAATCGCCACCAAGACGCCGGGGCTGGCGGCCGGCGAAAGCTTCACCGGGTCCTCGAACGCGACCAAACAGCGAGTCAACGTCGAAGCCTGGATGGAGCCCGACGAAGACCACGACGGCTACGGCGACGTCTCGCAGGACCTCTGCCCGGGGTCTCCGATTGCCGCCACGGCCTGCTCGGGATCGCTGTTCGGCAGCAACTTCGAAGGCGTCGTCGGGAACGCAGGGGGCGCCGGGTCCGACACGCTCTATGTCCAGACCGCGCTGGGCGGCGCCCCGACGGCGTTGCCCGCAGGCGGGGTGGTCGTTCGCTGGCGCGTGCTGGGGATTCCCGTCTTCGCGCGCGAATTCCAGCTGCGGGTGCTGGCGCCGAGCGGCGGTGGGTACACCGTCGCAAGTTCGAGCCCGGCGGAGACCCTGGCGAAAAACCTCAGCGCCGAAGCGGGGGCGATCGGCAGCTTCGCGACGCGGCTGTCGGTCCCAGCCGGCGGCTACGTCGGGATCGCGACAGACCCCACCTTCACGACGCCGATCCTGTTCAGCGGGGTGCCCGGCGCCACGATGAGCAAACTCGCCGACGGCGCCGACGGCACGAATTACTCAGGCCTGCCGACGACGGCCGCCAGCATCGTCGGCTACGACGCCGACATCGAGGCCGACGGGGACGGGGACGGCTATGGCGACGTGACCCAGGACTCCTGCCCGGCCTCCGCATCGGTCCACGAAGGCCCATGCCCGGCGGCCGCTGGCGGCAGTGGAGGCAGTGGTGGTGGCGCTGGGAGTGGGCCGGGCAAACCGCCGAGCGCCCCGACGATCAACAGCCTCACGGTCAAGCCCAAGCGCTTCCGCGCCAAGCCTCTCGGCCGCACTGCGGCCAGGGGTACCTGGGGTACGAAGCTGAAGCTCAGTCTCTCGGCACCGGCGACCGTGACGCTGACGTTCAAGTCAAAAGCCGGCAAAACGCTGCAGACCCTGACCAAATCTCGCGGCGGCGGTGCCTCTTCGATCGCCTTCAACGGCCAGATTCGCCGCCACGGCAAACGGATCGACCTGCCTCCCGGCACCTATCGCGTTAGCGCCCGCGCTCAGAACAGTGCCGGCGTCGGTGCTGCTAAGACGGCGAGCTTCACGGTTCTTTCCCCGCTGCCCTAGAACCCGGGCGGGCAAGCCAAGCACTGCTGCGGCGTCGCTCAGCGCCTCGCCGCTCCCCAGGCCGGGCTCCGCACGTGGCTGCCGAAGCCATCGGTTTCGACAATGCCCCTGTCGAAGCTCCTGCGGTGAGAGCCGTCAGGCCGCATCACCATCAGGGTGCTCGAGCCGATGTTGTCGCCGATTTCGACCGCCGCCAGGTGCCTGCCGTCCGGCGCCCAGGCCGGGCTGCCGTAACACGGCCTGCATTCCGGCCCCGGCTTCTCGTCGAGCGAACGCACGAACCCGCCATCGGCGCGCGCGATGCGCAGGTTCCCGTATCCGAAGTACGGGCTTTGCTGCACGACATAGGCGATCCGCCTGCCGTCGGGTGAGACTTCCGGGCCCAGCTCGGCGCCGCGCCCGTTGACCAGCACCTTCGGATTGCGCCCGTCGGAGCCGACTGCCCAGACGTCGCTCGAGTCATGCTTGCCGCCGCCCTGGGCCCGGTTGCTGGCGAAGAGGATCCGCCGCCCGCTCGGGGTGAACACGGGTTCGCCGTCGCCGCCCCGCCCGAAGGTGAGCTGGCGCTCGGCGCCGGTCGCGATCGTCAGCAGCCAAAGGTGGTGGGAGCGGACGAAGACCAGCCTGCGCCCGTCCGGGGAGAAGTACGGCCCGCCGGCGCCCGCCGGGTCGTCGGTCAGCTGCCGCACGGCCGAGCCGTCGGAGCGCATCAAGTAGAGCTGGCTCGTCCGCCGCAGGCCCGCCTGGCCGCGGGTGCTCGCGAACGCGATCAGCCGCCCGTTCGGCGAGAAGGCCGGATCTCCGTCGCTCGCCTCGCTCGTCAGCTGCAACGGCCGTTCCCCGAACCGCGGCCCGTGGACGAACAACCCGCCCTCCGGATGGATCTGTTCCGTTTCCCCCACGATTTCGCCGACGTCCCTGTACTTGTTGTAGGCGATCGTCCCCGGCACGCCGGGGTAAGCAGCGTCGGCGCCCGACGTCAGGACCGTCAGGCCCAGGACGACCGCGACCCCTGTCAGTGCGTATCTGAAGGCTCGTGTCATGTCCTTAAGCTGCCCGCTTTACGCGGCCCGACACGGGCCAACCTTGGCTCGGGCAACGAGCATCTCGATTAGCCGGGTTGAGGGCGAAGCTGTACCGTCGCCTCGTGGCCGAGTGGGACGACGTGCGGCGGATCGCCCTGGCCCTGCCCGAGACCAGCGAGCGCCCGGCATACGGAAACACCGCCTGGCGGGTCCGGGACAAGATCTTCGTCTGGGAACGCCCCCTCCGCCCCAAGGAAGTAAGCGACCTCGGCGAGCGCACGCCATCGGGCCCGATCCTGGCGGTCCGGGTCGAGGACCTGGGCGTGAAGGAGGCGCTGCTCCAAGACGACCCCGAAACCTTCTTCACGACCCCGCACTTCGACGGCTACGCCGCCGTCCTCATCCGCCTCGACCGCATCTCAGCCGAGGATCTGAACGAGCTGATCGTCGAAGCCTGGCTCTGCAGGGCCCCAAAACGACTCGCCAAGGAGTACCTCGAGAAATAGGACGCCTCCTTGTCGCTCTGGGTTGCCACGGATAGGCTGGACTGAGCGTCGCCAAGGGTCGTTGCCTCGTTTTGTCAACGGCGATTCATCGCACGAGGATGAGGAGCACTTCAAATGTCGGCTGAGCAGGGCGACACGCACCGGCTGGCCGCGCTCGTGGCGCTCGTGAGCGCGGCAGTGCTTGCAATCCTCAGCATCGACATCGTCGTCTCGCAGTTCCCCCGCGGACTGATCGTTCTCGCCGCCATCGGGCTCGCATGCGCGGCGGCTTGGTACGGCCTGACCCGCACCGGGGGCGCGAGGCTTCTGGGATCCGGAATCGCGATCCTGGCAGTGGCGGTAATCGTGGCCGTATTGATCGCCGACGGCGATCATGTCGTGCAGGCTCTCGTGATCGTCGTGGGCCTGGGGCTGATGCTCCTCGCGACGCGATCGGCCTTCAAAGTTCACGTTCCGCTTCGCCGGGTGCCGGATCCCCACCACCCCGTGCTCTTCTACAACCCCAAGTCGGGCGGGGGGAAGGCCGAGAAATTCCACCTGGCCGACGAGGCGCGGGCCCGTGGCATCGAGCCGATCGAGTTGAAGCTCGGTACCGACCTCGAGCAACTCGTGCGGCGCGCGGCCGCCGAGGGAGCCGATGCGCTGGCGATGGCCGGCGGCGACGGCTCCCAGGCCGTCGTTGCCATGGTTGCCGCCGAGCAGGGTCTCCCATATGCCTGTATTCCGGCCGGGACCCGCAACCACTTCGCGCTCGATCTCGGGGTCGACCGCAACGACGTCGTCGGCGCGCTAGACGCTTTCGTCGGCGGTTGCGAAAGGCGTGTCGATCTTGCCGAGGTCAACGGCCGCGTATTCGTCAACAACGTCTCGATCGGCCTCTACGCAGAGGCCGTCCAGCGCGAGGGCTATCGGGAGGCGAAGCTGCGGACCATTCTCGACACGCTTCCCGAGGTGCTCGGACCTGAGGGCCAGGGGCTGGACCTGCGCTGGACAGGGCCCGGGGGGCATGAGCACTCCTCCGGCGCGGCAATCCTCGTCTCCAACAATCGCTACCGCCTCGGGCGCGCGGTCGCCTCGGGCACCCGGCCGAGGATCGACGACGAGCTGCTGGGGATAACCATTGCCTCCGTGCCGGTCGCGGGCCGACGTCTCCTCCAGCGTCCCTGGCGAGAGTGGTCCACGCCCACCTTCGAGGTTGACGCTGACGGCCCGATCGCCGCGGGCGTCGACGGCGAGGCCGCCACCTTGGACGCGCCTCTGCGCTTCAGGATCTTGCCGGGGGTGCTGCGGGTGCGGATCGCCGCCGCACACCCCGGGGCCTCTCCGTCCGCGGCGATGCCCGAGGGCGCTTGGGAGACTGTTCTGGCGCTGGCGCGGATCGTCAGGCGGGGGACGCCGAAACGCACGAGATCATCATCTCGATGAGCGAGTGGCTCAGCGAGGCGAAGGCGGTCGATACCGCCGTCTACGCGGCGATCGCTGCCAGCAAGACCCCCTCGCTGGACGTCGCCATGCGTGGTCTCTCCCGCGCCGCCGACCACAGCAAGCTCTGGTTCGCGGCCGCGGCCGCGCTGGCCCTCCTTGGCGGACCAAGAGGCCGGCTGGCGGCCCGCAAGGGCCTGGCCTCGCTCGGCATCGCCTCCGCCTTTGCCAACCTCGTCGCCAAGCCGCTGACCGCCAGGCGGCGCCCCACGAGGAGGGAGGCCGAGGAGCTCGCGAGCCGCCACGTCCAAATGCCGCGCTCGAGCTCCTTCCCCTCCGGCCACACCGCCTCCGCCTTTGCCTTCGCCACCGGCGCCGCCAACGCGCAGCCGATGCTCTCGGCGCCGCTGCGGGCCCTGGCGACGCTGGTCGGGTACTCCAGAGTCCACACTGGCGTCCACTACCCTGCGGACGTGCTCGCGGGCGCGTTCATCGGGGTCAGCGCGGCTGAGCTGGCTGGCCACCTCCTGGACCGCTGAGCAAAGGTGGAGCGACGATGAGCATTCGGATCGTCTGGCGCGCCCTGCTGGTCCTGCTGCTGGACGCCCTCTCCCTGCTGCTGCTCTCCGAGCTCCTCTCCGGTTTCGTCCTCGATGGAGCCCTCGCCGCACTAGGCGCGGCGGCAGCGATCGGCTTGCTCAACGCGCTGATCTGGCCGGTCCTGGCGCGGATCGCGCTGCCCCTCACCGTCCTCACCCTGGGCGGCGCGGCCCTGCTTCTCAACGGCGTTCTCGTCACCTTCGCCGTCAACCTCCTGCCCGGCGCCCACCTCGACGGGGTGCTCGAGGGGATCGTCGTCACGGTAGCGATGACGGCGCTCACCGCCGGCTTCTACTCGCTGCTGGCGATCGACGAAGACGACTCCTGGTACCGCAATGTCGTCCGCCGGCAGATGCGGCGGCGGGGGCAGCATGTGAAGAGCGAAGTGCCTGGGGTCCTCTTCCTCGAGATCGACGGGCTAGCCCACGACGTCCTGCACCGGGCGCTGGCCGCCGGCGACGCGCCCAACCTCGCCGCCTGGCTGCGCCGCGGCTCCCACCGGCTGAGCAGGTGGGAGACCGACTGGTCCTCGCAGACCGGCGCCTGCCAGGCCGGCCTGCTGCACGGCTCCAACGAGGACATGCCGGCCTTCCGCTGGTGGGAGAAGGATCGCGGCGCGGCGATCGTCACCAACCACCCGCGCGATGCCGAAGAGCTGGAGCGGCGGCATTCGGACGGGCGCGGGCTGCTGCACGCAGGTGGCGCCAGCCGCGCCAACATCCTCTCCGGCGACGCGCCGCACTCGATGCTGACGATGAGCACCGTGCTGCACCGGCGGCGGCCGATCGGGGTCGACTACGCGGCCTACTTCGCCCGTCCTTACGCGGTTGCGCGAACGCTCGTGCTGGCGCTCGTCGACGTCTTCCGCGAGCGCCGGGCGGTGCGGAGGCAGCTTCGCGACGACGTCCATCCGCGGATCGCCCGCCCGCGCTCCTACGCCGCCGTTCGAGCCTGGGCCACCGTGGTCCAGCGCGACCTCCAGGTAGCCAGCGTCGTCGGCGACGTCCTCGCCGGCCGCCCGCTCGTCTACACGACCTTCCTCGCCTACGACGAGGTCGCCCACCATTCCGGGATCGAACGCGACGACGCCCTCGCCGTGCTGCGAGACCTCGATCGCCAGGTCGCCAGGATCGCCCTCGCCTGCGCCGACGCTCCGCGCCCCTACCGGCTGGTCGTCCTCTCCGACCACGGCCAGTCGCAGGGGGAAACCTTCCGCGACCGCTACGGGTTGACCCTCGAGGACCTGGTGCGGTCGGCCTGCGACCCGGAGAGCACGATTGCGGTCGAGGAGGGCGAGGACGACGCGCTCGCCTACCTCAGCGCCGGCCTCACCGAGGTCGCCCGCGACGACACGATCGCGGCGCGCACGGTCCGCACGGCGACCCGCGGACGTCGCGACGACGGCGTGGTGACGCTCGACGCCGAGGTCCGCGAGGAGGTGGACAGGGCGCACGGGGGCGAGGTGCCCGAGCTCTCGGTGATGGCCTCGGGCTGCCTCGGCCTGATCAGCTTCCCGCGCGAGCCCGGCCGGGTCTCGCTGGAGCGGATAGAGGCGATCTACCCGCTGCTGGTCCCGGCGCTTCGCGACCACCCCGGGATCGGGTTCGTCCTGGTCCGCTCGGAGCGCTTCGGTGCGATCGCGGTCGGTGCGGGTGGCACCCACTTCCTTGATGAGGGTCGCGTCGAGGGCGAGGACCCGCTGGAGCCGTTCGGCCCGCACGCCGCCGACCACCTGCGGCGCACCGACGGCTTCCCCCACTGCGCCGACCTGATGGTCAACAGCACATACTGGCCGGAATTCGGCGAGGTCGCCGCCTTCGAGGAGCTGGTCGGCTCGCACGGCGGCATGGGGGGGACCCAGGCGCATCCCTTCGTGCTGCACCCCGCCGAGCTCCCCTGGCCGGGGGAGGACGTGGTCGGCGCCGAGCGGGTCCACCGGGTGTTCCGGGGCTGGCTCGACGGCCTCGGGCACGACGGTTACGCGAGCGAGGTCGCCTCGCCCGGCGCCAGCACCCGCAGCTCCGACTGAGGCGCCAGCTCGCGCATCCAGCGGGCGAGCTCGCGCGGGGGCGAGCGCAGCGGCCCGGGGCGCAGCCTTGCCAGGCCGAGCGGGTAGAGCGTTCCCCAGTGGATCGGAACCACCGCCCGCGGCGAGAGCAGCGCCGCGGCCCGCGCCGCCCGCTCGGGGTCGAGGTGCCCGGCGCCGATGCTCGTGCCCCACCCCCAGATCGGCAGCAGGGCGAGGTCGAGCTCGCCGCCGCCGATCTCCTCCATGCCGTCGAAGAGATCGGTGTCCCCGGCGAAGTAGATGCGCCGCTGGCCGCTCAGCTCGAAGCCGACCGCCCGCGAGGCCCGCTCGAACCGTCGCCCGCTGGGCGGGTGGTTCGCCTCGGTGGCGGTGATGCGGACGCCGCCGACGCTGCCGGAGTCGCCCGGGGCGATCTCGCGGACGTCCCCAAAGCCGAGCCGGTCGAGGAAGTCCCCCGCTCCCGGTGCGGCGAGTACCGGCACCGTCCTGCTCAGCCGGCGCAGCGAGGGAACGTCGGCATGGTCGTGGTGCAGGTGGGAGATCAGCACCGCGTCGACGTCCTCCGCCAATCGCGGGTCGGGAAGCGCCCCATGGCGCCACAGCGGGCCGACCCGGCGCCGCAGCACCGGATCGGTGAGCAGGCGGACGCCGTCGATCTCGACCAGGACGGTCGCGTGGCCTACGTAGGTGACCCGAGCTGCCGTGGTCACCGCGCGGCTCCGCCGTTGCCGTGTCGGGGGTGCCGCGTATGGTCCGGCGGACCGATGACTCCGAGGCGTGCGATCCGAGGGCGGCTGTGGCGTCCCGGCGGCGAGAGCGCGCCCCCCGAGGAAGAAGTGATCGAGATCGATCCCGCCGAGCTGAGCGGGATGTTTTCGGCGCCAGCCTGGCTGCGAGACCTTGGCTTCAGCGCCTGGCTGCTGGTCGGGGTGGGCGCGGCGCTGGTCGGGGCGATCTTCCTGCTGGCGCAGACGCAGACGATCGTGATGCCGGTGGTGACGGCGGCGATCGTCGCCTCGGTCACCGTGCCGATCGTCGACTGGCTGAAGCGCCACGGGGTGCCAAGGGGCGCCGGTGCGGTGCTCGTCTTCCTCGGAATCGTCCTGATCGGCGTCGGCGTCGGCGTCATCGTCATGAGCGGCATCGCCAGCCAGGCTGACAGCCTCAGCGGGAGACTCCATGCCGGCGCGGACGAGATCGAGTCGTGGGTCAGGGGTCTGGGCGTGGCTTCGTCCACCGCTGCCGACGCCAACCAGCACGCGAGCACCTCGATCAGCGCCGGCTTCAAGGCCCTGACCGACGGCCTGCTCGGTGGCGTCGACAAGCTGGCCTCGCTGGCCGTCTTCCTTTCCTTTGCCGCCATCAGCCTCTTCTTCATGCTCAAGGACGCACCGACGCTCGGCAGGTTCGTCGAGCGCCACCTCGGGATGCCGGTCCCGGTCGCCCAAACCGTGTTGGGCCAGGTATCCCGCTCCCTGCGCGGCTACTTCGTCGGGGTCACGATTGTGGCTGCTTGGAGCGCGTTGCTGGTCGGCATCGGGGCAGTCCTGCTCGGGGTGCCGCTGCCGGGGACGATCGCCGTCGTCACCTTCCTCGGCGGCTATGTCCCTTATCTCGGCGCCTGGACGGCGGGGGCGTTTGCGGTCCTGATCGCGCTGGGCGGCCAGGGGCCCGAGGCGGCACTGGCGATCGCGGTGATCGTCCTGCTCGCCAACGGCGTGCTCCAGCAGCTGGTGCAGCCGATCGCCTACGGCGCCGCCCTCGACCTCCACCCCCTGGCAGTTCTGATCGCCACCATTGCCGGCGGCTGCCTCTTCGGCACCATCGGCCTCATCCTCGCCGCCCCCCTCGTCTCCGCGGCGGTCAGGATCTCCGCCGAGCTCACCGCCTCCCGCTCGTCGGCAGAGCCGGTCGAGACTGCACCCGGTCAGTGAGAGAAGGCGTCTATTTCCAGCGTCGCGGTGCCCCGGCCAGATATTCCGTGTAGCCGCGCAGGGCGGCGGGCGAGACCAGCGCCCGATAGCCGAACAGGTAGCCGAGGAAACCCAAGACGTCGTGCCGGGGGTGGAATCCGAGCTGGCGAAAGACGTGCCGCTCCTGCCACCTGCGCAGCAGCCCATAGATGAGGAGGGTGATCGGCAGCATCAGCATCGACCACCATGAGAACAACAGTGGATAACCGGCGATGAAGAGGACGACGCCCGGGATCCAAAAGAAGACATAGCCGAAGTCGAGGAACGGCACGAGGTAGTCGAGTCCGCAGACGAATCTGGGCAAGGCTCTCGGCTGCTCGGCAGGCGGGTTGCGCTGCAGGCCCTCCAGCATTCCCTGTGCCCAGCGCGATCGCTGGCGCATGAGCTGGGGGACCCGCTCTGGGGCGGCAGTGGCGCCGAGTGCGCACGGCTCGTACTCGACGAGCCCGCGGGATGCCATCATCGACCAGGTGAGGACGATGTCCTCCCCGATCGCATCCGGCCAGCCTCCCACCGCGCGAACGTCGTCCGTCCGGTACGCGGAGAAAGCGCCCTGAGCGACCAGGGTGCAGTCATATGCCGACTGCATTCGCTTGATCCCGTTGATCCCGAGCCGGTAGTCCCAGCTCTGCATCCTGGTAAGCAGGTTGCGCGTCGGGTCCTCAACGACCAGGGCGCCCGCACAGGCGCAGACATGCTGCCCTCCGGGCTCGCGCATCAGCCTGCTGACCAGATACCTCAGAGCCTCTGGGTGCAGGAGGGTGTCGGCGTCGACGGTGACCACGATTGAGGTCTCGACGCTCTCCAATGCTCTGTTCAGCGCCCGCCACTTTCCCGCCTTCGGCTCGAAGACGCGCCGCAGCTTCAGCCCGCGACGCCGTGCCGTCTCCTCGGCGACCTCGGCGGTGCGGTCGGTCGAGTTGTTGTCGGCGAGGATCGCCGTGAGCGGCCCGCCGTAGGAGAGATCTGCGATCCGCTCCAGGGTCGGCCCGATGGCCGACTCCTCGTCCCGGGCGGCGACCACGACGGTCACGGGAGGCCATTCACCTTTTGGCCATCGGCCACTGGGTGGATCCAGCAATGGGACGTAGTAGCGCAGCGTGATCAGCGTGAAGACCATGAAGCCAATCAGCACGGCCGGGACATAGGCGAGGAAGACCGGGATCACCCAGGACATCAGCGGACCGATCGCATCGCGCAGCTCTGCCCGCCATGGAGATGACGCCCAGACGGCGAATGCCACGTAAACGGCGGTCAACCCGAACGCCATCGCGAAACGGAGCATCGTCGATGTTCCCTCGCGCGACCAAGCGCGGGCCCTGTGTCGGCTCGGGGTCCCTGCGGCGGACACGGCTTGCGACATGCCCGCAGCGTTCCACAGGCGATGGCGGCCGGAGCCGCTATCGAACGAACGTTTAGACGCCATCTCGCCGGGAGGCCAGCGGTTCAATGACTTTGGACAAGAAACCTCTACTCGTTCCGAGGCGCAGGTTAGAGTGAGCTTGGCGAGCAGCTGCCGAGCTGCCGGCCCGGAACAGGACGGAGCCGCACCGCCTTTGAGGAAATCGATTGGACTGAGCAGGAGGGATGACGGTGCCGCTCGCAGCCCAGGTTGATGCGAAAAAGGAGTTCGCTGAGGAGTTCGATCAGGCGAAGGCGAAGTTGCTTGCCTGAGAGCCTGTGACTTCAGCGCCTGCTCCTGCCGGTTCGGAGGTAATCGGCAGTACGCGGCTGGCCTTCGTGCTCGCGATGGCGATGTTCGTGCTCGTCGTCGACACCTCGTTGATGAACGTCTCGATCTCGGCCGTGGTCGAGGACCTCGACACCACGGTCAGCAGTGTCCAGTCGGCGATTGCGCTGGAGGCCCTGGTCTCTGCGGCGTTCATCTTGATCAGCAGCAAGATCGGAGACCTGATCGGACGAAAGCGCGCCTTCGTGCTAGGCCTGCTGGGCTATGCGACCGGCGCCCTGGCGATGACGCTGGCCCAGGGCATCGGTGTGATCGTCGTCTTCTGGGCGATCATCGGCGGCCTCGGCGCCTCCTTGCTGCTGCCCGCAATGCAGTCGCTGATCCGCGGGAACTTCGAGGGCGCGGCACAGAAGAAGGCGTATGCCCTGGTTGGCGCGTCAGCCGCGGTCGCGGCTGCGGTTGGACCGCTCCTTGGCGGCTTCGTGACGACCTTCCTCTCATGGCGGGTCGGCTTCTTCCTCGAGCTGGTTGTGATCGCGGTCGTCCTGCTCAACATCAAGCTCGTCCGCGACGTGCCCTACACCGGCTCCCGCCAAATCGACGGAACCGGGGCCGTCCTCTCGGTGATCGGCATGGGCGGCGTGGTCCTGGGGATTCTGATCTGGCAGGAGGGGGGCGAGCTCGTCGGGCTGACCATCGCGACTGGCGCGCTCGCGCTCTGGGCGTTGGCCCGCTGGCTGGTTCGGCGTCACCGTGAAGGGAAGGCGACCCTGCTTGACCCAGACCTTTTCCGCCATCCCAACTTCAGGATCGGAATCTCTCAGCAAGCGCTCCAGAACATCACCCTGGGCGGGGCGATGATCGCGCTGCCGATCTTTCTCCAGATTTCGCTCGAATACAACGCCCTGCAGACCGGCCTGACCCTCGCTCCCCTGTCTCTGACCATGTTCGCGGCAGCGGTTCTCGCCGGGCGGAGGGCCGGGAATCGCCGCCCTGCTTCGATCATCCGCTTCGGCTTCGCGCTCAGCACCCTCGGCATGGCACTGCTCGTCCCGGTCGTGCCCGAGGCGAGCTCCGGCTGGTATCTGGTCATCCCGCTGGCGCTGGCCGGAACCGGGCTGGGGCTGTTGGTTTCCCAGCTCAACAACTACACGCTCGCCCCGATCGACGAGGAGCGGATCAGCGAGGCGGCCGGGGTGAACTCTGCGGCGGGGTCCTTCGGGCTCTCATTCGGGCTGGCGATGGCCGGGGGAGTGCTGTTGGCGGTCCTCTCGCTCAGCTTCACCAACATGACCGAAGCGAGCACCGTGATCCCAGCGGGCCAGCAGCAACAGATCGCGGAAAAGCTCGACGAAGACGCGGAAGTGACGAGCAGCGCGAAGCTCGAACAGCTCCTCGCCGAAGAGCCCGAGGCGGTTCAGGATGAAGTCCTCCGCATCAACACGGACGCGACGAACCGCTCCCTGCAGGTGGCGCTCTTGGTTCCAATCATCGCCGGCCTGATCGGGCTCTTCAATTCCTTCCGGATGATGCGGCTGCGGGAAATCGAGCCGCGGGCCTCGATCGAGGGCGGGGCGTTGGCCTGATTCATCTAGGCGGACCCTCGCGGTCAGCTTTTGCCTATCTGGCGTAGCAGCTTTGGCGCACTCCTTGTTTTGGTATTGACGAATCGTCATCAAGGAACAGCTGCGACGAAGGCTGCTCCGACGAGTTAGGAGGTCCAACCCAATTGGGTACGAACGGATCACGCGGACGCGGTGCCGGCAGGGCCAGCTCGTCGCGAGGGGCACGATCGCGGAGCGCTCGCTATCCGCCGCTGAAGCCGGGGCCGGGGCTTTCGACGGAGGATGTCGCCGCACACCAGCGCGGGCGGCTACATGAGGCGATGATCGAGCTCGTTGCCGAGCACGGGTACAACGCCGTCTCCGTGGCGATGTTGACCAATCGCGCCCGGGTCTCGAAGCGAGATTTCTACAAGCTCTTCGCCGGCAAGGAGGAGTGCTTCCTCGCTGCCTACGACATTATCGTCAGCCACTCGCTGCGCGGAATCATCGCCGCCGCGGAGGGCGAGGAGGAGTGGCGCGAGCGGCTTCGGCTCGGGTTACTCGCCTTCGCCGGCCAGATCGCAGCCAGTCCCGACGCGGCGCGGCTGACCCTGGTCGAGGTCTTTGCCGCCGGCGCCGTCGCGGTCGAGCGGATGCTGCGCACGGACCGGCTCTTCGAGGCACTGGTGGCGAAGAACTTCGCCCTTGCCGACGAAGCCCCTCAGCTGCCGCGGCTGGTGGTGAAAGGCATCGTCGCCGGCGGCGGCCGGATGGCGCGGGCGCGGCTGCTCTCCGGACGGCGGCGGGAGCTAGTACTCGACGGTGACGAACTGCTGAAGTGGGCGCTCTCCTTCTGCGACGACGACGTCGTCCGTCTGCGCCGCCTCGGGGTCGTCGGGGCGCCGTCGCTGTCGGCGACCGCCACCGAGATGCCACTGGCGGACGAGCGCGCGCTGATCCTGGCGGCAACGGTGAGGCTGACGAGCAAAGAGGGATGCGCGACGCTGACCGTGCCGCGGATACGCGCGGCCGCTGGTGTCTCCAGGCGCAGCTTCGATGCCCACTTCAAGGGGGTGGCGGACTGCTTCCTGGCGACGCTCGAGATGCTCAGCCGCCGAGCCCTGGCCGAGGCGGCGCCCTTCTACCTCACGGCCGACGACTGGGCGAGCGGCGTCCACCGCATGATCGTCGGCCTCTGCCAGCATCTCGCGTGCGACCCCACCTTCGCCAGCCTTGCCTTCCTCGACGCCATCTCGCCAGGCCCCGATGCGATTCGGTGGCGCACCGAGATGATCGCCAAGCTGGCGACGATGCTTCGGCGGGGAGCCCCGCCGGCGCAGCAGCCCAGCAAGTTCGCGGCGGAAGCATCGATCGGGGCAATGTGTGGAGTGATCCACCACTTTGTCGCCGTCGGGCGTGGCGGGCTGCTGCCGATCGCGGCGCCGGCGCTTTCCTACCTCGCGCTTGCCCCGGCGCTCGGAGGGGCGGCGGCGGTCGACGTGATCCTCGCCGAGGTCGGCGAGGGCCGAGGCGCCGAGGTCGGCGGCGCCGCCAGCGCACCGCGGGTCCAGCGCCAAGCCGCCCGGCCCGTCTCCACATAGGCGTACGACAGTGTCTTGCCCGGCGCGGGACTTCCCAGCACTCAATAGATAGGAACCATTTTTCCTGAGTGCTTGTCTAGCTCTGCGTAGAGCTAGATCCTCGCGTGTGCGGAGCAGGGGCCGCCACAAGGGGGGAGTCGGGGGCCGGAGTCTGAAGGGATGCGGGCCCGGCCCCCGACAAAACCTCGTCCAGCCACGCCCTCGACGTCGACTAGCCTCCTCCGGCGCCGCCCTCCAATCGAATCGCGGCAATGGCCGCCTCGATGGAGGGGTAAAAGTGATCTTTGTCGAGCGTTTCCATCAGCCCGTAGCGCAGCGTCAGCTGCTTGAGGCGATCGCGCAGCTCGACGAAGGCGAGGTGTATCCCGGATGCGTTCAGCTCGCGGTCGAGCTGCTCGAGCATCTCCGCCGCGGTCACGTCGACGTCGGTGATCGCCTCGCACTGCAGGACGATCCAGCCGGGCTTGCGCTCGCGCGCGAGGCGCCTGATCTCGTCGCGGAACCTTCCCGAGTTGGCGAAGAACAGCGGCGCCTCCCAGCGGTAGACGACAACGCCCGGAATCTCCTTGGCTTCGGGGTAGGCGGTAACGTCGTGCCATCCCTCCGTTTCCTCCGGGCGTCCCAGAACCGCGCCGTGCGGCCACCAGTTGCGGCGAAAGAAGAGGATGATCGCCAGCAGGACCGCGACCACGATTCCCTGCAGGACGCCGAGGAGCACGACCCCGGCGGTGGCCACCAGGGACACGCCGAGCGCGCTTTTGCGCATCTCGTAGTAGCGGCGCAGCAGGGGCACGTTCATCAGCGATATCGCGGCGGCGATCACCACCGCCGCGAGCGCCGCCTGCGGCAGGTCGGCGAGCAGTGAGTTGAGGAAGAGAAGGAGGGCCGCGACCAGCCCGGCTCCGACCAGCCCGGCCAGCTGGGTCTTCGCCCCCGACTGCTCGGCGACGGCGGTCCTCGAGCCGCTCGTCGAGACAGCGAACCCCTGAAAGAAGCCGGCCGCCACGTTTGCGGCCCCGACACCGATCATCTCCTGGTCGGGCTTGACCTCTTCGCCGCGTCGGGCCGCGAAGCTGGTCGCGGTCGCGATCGTGTCGGTCAGCGAGACGAGGGTAATGCCGAGTGCTGCCAGCAGCAGCGCCGGGACGTCGCTGGCGTCCGTCCAGGGAAGTCCGGGGGTGGGCACTCCCTGGGGCAGGGATCCGACCGTCGCAACCCCGTGGTCGGCCAGGCCAAAGGCCGCCGAGACGACGGTGGCCGCAACCACTCCCACGAGGATCGCCGGCAGGCGCTTGCTGAAGATCGGGAGCAAGAGCAGGATGCCGAGAACCGCGAGCCCAAGCACGAGCGTGGCGGTATGCGTCTGGCCGAGACCTTCGACGAACGCCTTGGCCTCGCCGAGGAACGAGTCGGCGTCGGTCGAGAACCCGAACAGCTTCGGCAGCTGTCCGACGATGATCGTGATCCCAAGGCCGTTCATGTAGCCGACCTGCACCTCCTTCGAGAGCAGGTCGGCGACGAATCCGAGCTTGCCGAGGCCGAGGCCGATCTCGATCAGGCCGACGAAGATCGCGAGCATGCCCGCCAGGACGATCGCCGACCCCGGGTCTCCCACGACCAGCAGGGGCGTGATCGAGGCGAGGATCAGGGGCGAGATCGAGGAGTCGGGCCCGAGGACCAAGACCCGTGAAGGCCCAAAGAGGGCATAGCCGACCAGGCAGGCGATCGTCGTGTAGAGGCCGGTGACCGCCGGCAGGCCGGCGAGCTCCGCATAGGCCATTCCCTGCGGCACGAGGATCGCGGCCAGTACGACCCCGGCCACCAAGTCAGGGCGAACGGATGGCCCTGGATACCGTCGGACGAGCTTGATCCCGGGCACCCAGCGTTGTAGTCGGCTGGAGCGGTGAAGCTGCCTTCCTGAATCCACAGACCCGCTCCTCTGCATGGCTGTCCCGTTCATTGGTGTCCTCCCGAGAAGGGGACGATTATGCGCATCTTCTGTCCTGCGGGAGAAAGTGACAAGCGGGAGCGCTGTTTCCGGATAAGAAACCTTTACTCGTCCTAAGGCGCGGGTTAGAGTGATCTTGGCGAGCAGCTATCGAGCTGCCGGCTCGGAACGGGACGAGCCGCACTGCCTTTCAGGAAGGAGATTCCAATGGAGGCTGGTCAGGGCTCGAGGCGACCTGTCGGGAGCGAAAATTCCACCTGGATCGCGTTCGCCGGGGTGATGATGATCATCCTCGGCAGCCTGGATGTGATCTGGGGGCTGGCGGCAATCCTCAACGACGAGGTGGTCGTGGTTGGCGGTCACGGCGCCCTGATCTTCGACCTCACGACTTGGGGCTGGGTTCAGCTGATCCTCGGTGCCGTCGTCGGGCTCACGGGCCTCGGCCTGATCGTCGGCAATCAAGCGGCTCGCGTGCTGGGCATCTTCCTCCTGGCGATCAACGCCACCCTGCAGGTCGTCTGGTTCACGGCGGCGCCGCTGTGGGCGTTCCTGATGATCGTCCTCGACGTCGTGATCATCTACCAGCTGACCGTCAACTGGACTGAGCAGGAGGGATGACCGTGCCGCTCGCAGACATCAGCTTCGGCGGAGGACTGCTTCTCGTCTTTGAGTTCTTTCTCCTGTTCGCCTGGATCTGGATCCTGATTGCGGTCATCTCAGACCTGTTCCGCGACCACCAGCTGTCGGGCGTAGCCAAGGCAGTCTGGGTGTTCTTCCTGGTTTTCCTGCCGTTCCTCGGAGTGCTGCTCTACCTGATCGTTCGCGGCGACGGTATGCGCGATCGCACGATCAAGGCTCAGGCTGATGCGAAAAAGGAGTTCGATAGCTACGTTCGCGAGCAGGCCCACGCCGGCTCTCCGGCGGACGAACTCCACAAGCTCGCCGAGCTGAAAGACAAAGGAGCGATTTCGGCCGAGGAGTTCGATCAGGCGAAGGCCAAATTGCTGGGCTGAGCGCCGAAGAACGACAGCAGGCGCCGATTCCGTTTCCATGTTCCCCTTGGCTCTCGCGTTCCGAGGACTCGCACGGGCGGTCGTCGCTGTTTGGCGTGACCCCGAAACCAAGGCGCTGCCATTCGTCGCAGCCGCACTGGTGCTCACGGGAACGATCTTCTACTGGCGCTTCGAGGACTGGACCATCGTCGAGGCGCTCTACTTCTCGGTCGTCACCCTGACGACCGTGGGCTATGGCGACCTCGCGCCGACTACTGCCGGCACTCAGATCTTCACGATCTTCTACATCCTGACCGGGATCGGTGTATTCGTCGCGCTGCTGGCTTCGATCGCGCAGCAATACATCGCGCAGAAGGGCGAACGCACTTCGGCCCGGGAACGGCTAAGCGCCCGCCGAGATCGCGGCTAGCTGCAAGGCCCGGCGCTACCTTGAGGACTAGATGAACCACACTGCAGGGAACCGAGAAGCATGGATGCTGAAGAGTGGCCTTGCGGTTGCTGTCGTGGCCTTCGTGGCGCTTCTTTCGTCCGGTTCCGTGCGGGCAAACGACTGCTCGGCTGATCTCTGTACTGACGCTGACGGGAACGTTTCCTACACAATCACTCGCCTTCCAAACGATGCTACCGATTGCACCTGGAGCGTTCACGTCACCTTTGGCGACGGTACAAGCGGAGATTACTATTTTTCGGGTACGCCAGTTACAGTAGCCCACCAATACTCCTCACCAGGAATCTACACTGTGACCGGTGCTGCATCAAACGGTGAGAGCCCCTCAGAACTGTGGACCTGCCCGGATTACTCCGTAACGGGGAGGGTCGAATATCCACGGCCACCCACAGCACAGGCACCATCAAACCAACCGCCGGTGGCCGTAGGGAATAAGTATTCGGTAAGCCCAGGCAGAACACTGAGGGTCCGACCGCCGGGTGTACTCGCCGACGACAGCGATCCCGACGGCCCTGCTCCGACAAAGGCAGTTCTTAAGGGCGTTGATTTTCCGAGGAATCGGCTGGTTTGGAACGACGATGGGTCATTCAACTATCAGCCGTCCGTCGATGCGAGCATCGGTAGCGTGAGAACGATTATGTACGCGGCCGTTGACGGGGAGGGGGCTGAGTCTGGGCCTGTTGCAATCAAGGTCAAGATCGTCAAAGCTTCTGGCCGTGGAGGGATACTCGGGGGACGACCGTTTCGCGAGGATGACATCGTCAAGGCGACCGAGCTGAACGGCCAGCTCGCCTGGGGCTTTCATTACGAGGTCGATTGGCGAGGTCAAGACGAGCTTAACTCAGCCTGGATAGCGGGTTATAGCTGGGGTCGCTGGACGGGTTCCAAATCGAAGCGGATCTGTGTCGAGGGCTTCTTCCAGGGTCAGGTGACGGGCACCACCTACAACTCGGTAGATGTGCCGATTGACTGGCAGCCTTTGCTGCCAGTAAGTCCAGGAGTCTTGGATGGTCCGGCGTCTGTGCTTAACCCCAAATCACAGAGTTTTATCTATACGTACCCATTGTGCCAGTGGTCTCGTGACAGCCTTGTGAAATTCACCTACTTCTACACAGGTCCCATCACGGCTGATCCAGGGCTTGCCGGCATCATGTCCAAAGTTTCAATCAGATCGGCGGTGGCCGTTTTTGGACACCAATTCCAATGGACCGTCGCTAAGAGTGCCAGCCGCGGCGGTCGTTAATCCGGCCCAGCCCGATAGCCAGGCTTCCACTGGTGCGACGATCTGCCGCACAGATAAGGCCCGACTAGCAGGGCATTCCTGAAATGGGGTGCCGAGTAGGATGAGCGCAATGGTGCCCGAGACCATCCGCGATGCTTCCACGGCCAGCCAGGCCTTCAAGTCCGCACTTGAGGTGGTCGGCGGTGTGGCGCCGGAGGTGGCCGCCGCGATCCGCAGCGAACTTGAGGACCAGCGGCACGCGCTGAAGCTGATCGCGAGCGAGAACTACAGCTCGCCGGCCGTCCAGCTGGCGATGGGCCAGTGGATGACCGATAAGTACGCCGAGGGCGCCACGGGCAAGCGCTGGTACGCGGGCTGCGAGAACGTCGACACGGTGGAGGGCGCCGCCGCGTCGCTGGCTCAGGAGCTTTTCGGGGCCGACCACGCGTACGTGCAGCCGCACAGCGGCGCCGACGCCAACCTCGTCGCCTTCTCGGCGATCCTCGCCGAGCGCGTCGAGAAGCCGTACCTCGAAGAGCAGGGCGTGCGGGACTCGCGGCTCCTTTCCGAGGGGCAGTGGGAGGAGCTGCGCCAACGCCTCGTCAACCAGCGCATGCTCGCGATGGAGCTGACTTCCGGCGGCCACCTGACGCATGGCATGCGGGCGAACCTGTCCGCCAAACTCTTCGAGATCGTCCCCTACGGGGTGGATCCGGAGTCGGGCCTGCTCGATTACGACCGGGTGCGCGAGCTGGCGCTGGAGACCCGCCCGCTGCTGATTCTCGCGGGCCACAGCTCCTACCCGCGCAAGATCGACTTCCGCCGCTTCCGCGAGATCGCGGACGAGGTCGGCGCTGTGTTCATGGTCGACATGGCCCACTTCGCGGGCCTTGTCGCCGGCGGCGTCTTCGAGGGCGAGTTCGACCCCGTTCCGTACGCGCACATTGTGACCTCGACGACGCACAAGACGCTGCGCGGCCCGCGCGGTGGTCTCGTGCTGTGCACGAGCGAGTTCGCGGACGTCGTCGACCGCGGCTGCCCGATGATCCTCGGAGGCCCGCTGTCCCACGTCATGGCGGCGAAGGCCGTCGCGTTCCACGAAGCGCTTGCACCGGAGTTCCGCGACTACGCGGCGGCGGTCGTCGAAAATGCGCGCGCGCTGGCCGAGGCGCTCGTGGCCGGCGGTGAGGTGCTGCAGACCGGCGGCACCGAAAACCATCTGCTGCTCGTGGATGTGCGCCCCCATGGCCTCAACGGTCGACAGGCGGAGGCGGCCCTGCGCGAGTGCAACGTCGTGCTCAATCGCAACGTGCTGCCGTACGACCCGAACGGCCCGTGGTTCACCAGCGGCATCCGGCTCGGGACCGCGGCTCTGACCACCCGCGGCTTTGGCGAAGGGGAGATGGGCCGAATCGCCGAGCTGATCTCCACCGTCCTCGGGGCGGCAGGGCCGATCGAGGACGTCCGCGGGACGCCGGAGCTCCCGCAGGCGTTGGTCGACGAAGTGCGTGCCACCGTCGAGGAGCTGACGGAGGCGTATCCGCTGTATCCCGGCCTCGTCGTCTGACCCGCCAGGCCCCGGGGCGTGGGCGGTTCGAGAAGGGTGAAAGTAGAAGCCCCCGACTTGCAGAAGCTTCTGACAGTGAGCCTAACCGGACGGCATTTGAACCAAGGGCTCCGCAATCGAATCAAGGCGCTGCATGGTGGCGCCTCTATCGATCGTCGTCCGGGGACTGAACCGACCGGGCGCTTAGGTCGAGCCGGAGGGGAGATCAGCTGTCTCAGCGTCTTGAAGATTTGGTCCAGCTGCGCGTCGTGCCTACCGAACTTCGCGGTGGTCTTTCGCTCGAGCTCTTTGAGCCGATCTTCGAGCGCAGAATAGGAGGCGGCCGCGCGGCGCAACTCGACGAACGCCCGCATGATCTCGATATTGACGGCAATCGCACGCTTGCTGCGCAGCACCCCCGAAAGCATGGCCACGCCTTGCTCGGTGAAGACGTAGGGAGCGTAGCGACGCCCGCCCCGGCCGGAGTTTGAGGTCGCAATCTGCGACCTCAAAGCCGCTGTCTCGGTCTCGTCCAACTGAAACATAAAGTCCGCTGGGAAGCGTTCGACGTTCCGTTTGACCTGCTCGATCAGGCGCTTCGTCTCCACGCCGTACAGGTCTGCGAGATCTTCATCGAGCATCACTTGCCGACCACGAACAACGAAAATGCGCTTCTCGATCGCCGGAGCAGCGATTAGCTCCAGCGAAGCCGTCTTCTCCGCCACGCCGACCATCCAGCCAGCATTGCAAACTGGCCGGATGCTGTTGTCTGCGACGCGGGCCTAACCGGACGGCATTTGAAACCCCGCTGCTATTGCCCGCTACGCGAGGTCGATCCGTAGGGACCCATGAGAAATCGGTATCAGAAGTCGAATCCGTTTAGCCGGACGGCATTTGAACCGAGTTGTGAGTCACGAGGTCCGCAATCGATCAGGCGCTGGATGGCGGTGTCTGTGCTGAGCGGCACTCCGGGGCGAGCGATCATGCTCTACTTGGAGTTGTAGAGGCTGAAAGCTGGACCTTAAGCCATGCGAAGTGTCCTCAGCTGGGGCGATGGCCTTGATTGCGTCAGGCTCTCTCGGTGTGACGCCTCGATGCGCAAGATCATTTCGCAGCCTAAACAGACCGAGCGGGTACGGGGCAAGTTGAGCCACGCTCTTGGCGGGATGCGTGAGCAGGCTGAAGCCGAGGCCACTGCCAGCGAAAGCGTCTCGCCAAGCTCACCGAGGAGCGCGAGAAGCTGCTCTACGGCGGCAATGGAACCAGGCGCTCTTCGAGCGGCTGGTGGTCTACGACGACAAGATCGGTGAGGCGGAGATCGCCGAGCCCTTCGCCACGCTCGCCGATCCGGAACTGCCGAAGAGCCTGGGTGGCGAGGCTGTCACCGCCAGCGCCGTTTCTTCTGGCGCTGGTTCGAGTGAGGCCATTCCAGTGGAGCTAGGCGGATTCGAACCGCCGACCTCCTGGGTGCGATCCACGAAGGCCCACGGTGGTGGTAGGCGTGAAAAGCGGCGATTACCAGCATGTTTGACGGGATCACTCCGCCCCCTGCTGTACACGGATGCGCGGGGATTAGCGGGGATATGCGGGGAGTCAGCCACTTCTGGCGAGAAGTGGCTGAAAATGCAAGAGGCCGGTTGGAGTGGTGCTTCCTAAGGGAGCTTCGCCTGCACTAACGCAGTGGCGGAATGGTGCCGAATGCTGGGAACAAAATCAGCCCCATTTCTGGCGCTCTATGCGCCGTCGTCGGCGTCTGATGTCTCGAGCGGCGGGCTAGCGGCTCCTGAAACTAAGCCGCGGCCGACTCGCCGCACTCGCGCGGAACCTTTCGACTCTTGCCTCTTGTTGCCCCGGGTTCGGTAAGGACACCTGGCCAGCGCCGCCGCCGTGGCAGCGTTGAGGTGAACAAGCCAACGGATGCGCCTGCCGCTCTCAAGCTCGGGCCGATAGAGCCGGGCGATCTCCTCACCCAACTCCGTCCGCCAGGCCTGTCGTACCACTGAGTACTTGCGGCGCAGGCGTGCGAGCTCACGATCGTCGCGCCCGGGGAGCAGACGGAGTCGTTCAGGGGAGAGCCGCAGAAGGCCCGCGCCGACCAAGTTCGCCACCGCGCGGCGCGTCGCGGTCTGCTCGGCCTGAGAAGACCCCGGCGGATGGATCCGGTTGGGCTCGTCACCGGGCGCCCCGGCGGCCAAGAGCTGGCGTCGTTTGTGGGCCCCCAACCGCTTGAAGCGGAGCGTGTCGGAGGCTCGGCGAACCCTTCGGCAGTACTCGCAGTCGCGCTGGTGGGCATCCATTGCACAAAACGTAGCGCTACTTCTTGTGTCCGTCCGTCCTAGTCCGGACCTTGGGAAAGGGTTTTCAATGGAACTACCGACGCGTACCCGACAGATCGCGGCATCAGCGGCGCCCGTCCCAAGCCACGGTGAGCGGCGGTCGCAGGCAGCGCGGCCGGGCGCGGAGGAGGACGTAGGCCGTGGTGCGCTCGTCATTTCCACCGACAGATCGCGCCATGTGCGCTGAGAAGAAGTCGCCAGACAGCGAGTTGCTCGCCCAGCAGGGCGTCAACCTGACCGAGGAGGCGATCCTCGGGATGGGGTTCCTCTGGCATGTGGCGGGGCCGTTCGATCACGGGATCGACGGGCGTCTGGAGCTACGCGACGTCCGATCCAAGACCCCGCTCAATCGCCAGATCGGGGTGCAAAGCAAGGCCCGCACCCGATTCACGGCCGAGTCTGAGGAGAGCTTCGAATTCTTGTGCGACCGGGCGGATGTGGACTACTGGATGCGCTCAGACGTTCCCGTGATCCTGGTCTGCTCGCACCCGGAGGAGCGCGGGGCCTGGTTCTGTTGCGTTACTGATTGGTTCGCTGATGCGCAGCGCCGCGTCGAGCGCCGCGTCGTCTTCGATAAGCGACGCGATCGCTTCGACTCCTCCCGGGCAATGGACATGTTCCGGCTCGCCGAGCGCCGCGAGCCTGTCCTTCACCGTCTCGAGCCGCCCCCGCCGGAGTCCCTTCTGACCAATCTCCTCGC
Source organism: uncultured Solirubrobacterales bacterium (assembly GCA_963712595.1). Lineage (GTDB taxonomy): Bacteria > Actinomycetota > Thermoleophilia > Solirubrobacterales > 70-9 > VRUE01. Next base: position 369,690 of record CAVQIM010000003.1, on the reverse strand, counting down.
GATCCTGCAGCACGGGAGCTGGGTGTGGGATGCGGGGGCCCGTTGCTCGACGGTGGCGGAGGCCAACAAGATTTACGAAGGGGCGGGCGGCCTCCGCGGCAGCGATTACCTCCTGCGCTCGGGGAGGCTCTACAGCCTGCGCGATCCGCGGTCCTGTTCACTACAGGTGCTGGTCGACGCCGACGACGTCGAGACCTTCCCGGCCACGGACTGGTCGGAGTCCGACGATCCGATCCATCTGAGGCATTGGGTCGAGCTCCTGCGGCGGACCCTGCTCCAACAACTGAAGCGGGAGTTGTGGTGGCACCCCGAGCGCCACCTCTTCTACTTCGGTTCCCCCGAGCCCCTCGTCGAGGTGTCGATCGAAGGACCCCACGGTCGACGCAAGGTCGTGAAGGTCAAGCACTTCTACGACAAGAAGCTCAAGGAAGAGAGGCTGTCCTACATACGCCATCATGCCTTCAGGCCAGGGTTCCGCCGGATCGACGGGCGGTGGTATCTCGAGATCGAGCCGGACTACCTCTTCACCAGCGACGGGCGTCGGGAGAGCCGCCGTGCCCCCGAGTATCTGTCGGGGATCAAGCGCCTCGACCGCAACCTGGCAGTGATCGGGCACCTCCGGATGTGGGCGTATTTGCTCACTCGCCCTCCTTCGCTTCTGGCGGCCGAGCCACCCCTGCTCACCTTTGGTGAGCTGGTCACTGTGGACGTCTCGCCTGGGATCGACGACGAGCTGTGGCTGGGCAAGGGCACTCAGGGCCCGGGGCAAATTGCTGGTCAGCAGGAGCTGGCGGCATGAGGGCGGAGGTGATCGAGGAGCCCTCGCTCGAATTCGCTGGCGGCGCGCGCCACCTCGACTGTCGTTTCGGGATCGCCGAGTACGGTCCCGCTGACCTCGGCACCGAAGGCGCACCACCTGCCATCCGCGTCGGTCTCCTCGGCGACCGAAGGAGTCTGGACGGCCTCAACCGCTGGCTGGAGTCCTGTCGCTGGGCGATCGATGCGAAGCAACGCGACCGGCCGGGCCTTTGGCCTCAGTTCCCCGGGTTCTCGGCGGATGTCGGCTACCACACCGATCTCGTCCTCGACCCACGGCTCCAACGGGAGGTCAAGGCGGCCGATCTTCAAAAGCTTGAGGCCCTCCCTCCCCAGCGCCGGGTCGGCGAAGCGCTACGGCTCTACCTCGAGGGGCTCGAGACGCTCGTCCAGCAGGGCAGGCCTGACGTAGTGATCTGCGACATCCCGGAGATCCTCCAGGATCTCGCCCCCCGGGAGCTCAGGCGCGCCCCCGAAGAGCCCGAGGAGAGCGGCTCGGTGGTGAGTCGTTCGGGCCCTGCCTTCCATGATCTGTTGAAGGCGGGGGCGATGCGGCTCCGGGTCCCGCTGCAGCTCGTCAAGGGCAGCACCTATGACAGCTCGCGTGTCGGTCGCCAGCGGCGGCGGTCTTGGAAGCCCCGCGGACGCGAGGACGAGGCGAGCATCGCCTGGAACTTCTTCACCGCCCTCTACTACAAGGCTGGCGGTACGCCATGGCGGATGGTCAGGACCAGCACCGAACTTGACGTCTGCTTCGTCGGTGTGGCCTTCTACCAGGACGTCGACCGCCGTTCGACGGCGACCAGTGTCGCCCAGGTCTACAACGAGCGCGGGGACGGCGTCGTCGTCCGAGGCGGGCCGGCGAAGCGCTCCAACCGTGATCGCCAACTCCATCTAACGAGGGAGGACGCGGCGGCGGTTCTCACCGGCGCTCTCGCGGCTTACAGGGACGAGCACCGGCACGTCCCCGCTCGGATCGTCGTCCATAAGACCTCAGCGTTCGACGATGCCGAGAAGGAAGGCATGCTCAGCGCGGCGACTGAGCTCGGGATCGACGGCTGCGAGCTGGTTTGGGTCACCACCCCGACCACCCGGCTCTATCGGGAGGGATACCACCCGCCTCGACGGGGGACGTTCCTCGCACTCAGCGAGAAGGAGTGTCTCCTCTACACCCGGGGAAGCGTCGAATGGTATGAAACGTACCCTGGGATGTATGTGCCCAGTCCGATCGCCTTGCGCGGGGCGGTGCTCGAACGGGGGATGATCGAGGTGGCTGAAGAGGTCATGTCGCTGACCAAGATGAATTGGAACTCGACTCGCTTTGACGGCCGCCTGCCGGTCAGCCTTCGCACTGCGAGGCAGGTCGCCGACATCATCAAGCACCTTGACCCTGACTCCTATGTCGAGCCCACCTACGCCTACTACATGTAGCTGGGCAGATATGTAGCTGGGCAGCGGCCCACCGATCGGGGACGATCTGCCTACCATCCCGAGCCCCCGGTGCGGGCCGTCGCCTCCACCGTCGATCCCTCGCCACGCATGACGCAGAGACCGATCCCGACCAAGATCTACCACATCACCCACATCGAGAATCTTTCCTCGATCGTAGAGGCCGGTGGGCTCCTCTCCGACGCAAAGATGATCGAGAGAGGAGGACCCGGTGTCGCGGTAGGGATGGGAGAGATAAAGCGGCGACGCCTCGGGCTCCCCGTCAAGTGTCACCCTGGGGGCATGGTCGGCGAATACGTTCCCTTCTTCTTTTGTCCGCGCTCCATCATGCTCTACATATTCCATATGGACAACCGCGAAGGGCTGTCCTACCACGGAGGTCAGCGTCCGATCGTTCACCTTGAGCTCGACGCCGACACCGTGATCGAGGCAGCCGACGAAATGGACATACCCTGGGCGTTCACCAACGCCAACGCGGCGACGCTCTACGCCGAGTTCGGCTCAAGCATCGAGGAGTTCGGGATGATCGACTGGGAGGCGGTCCCCGACAACGACTTCCGCTCCGGCCGGGTGAAGGAGGCCAAGCAGTCGGAGTTCCTGGTCAAGGACTTCGTCCCCTGGAAGTTCGTCGAGCAGGTCGGCGTCTACTCGGATGAGTTCGGGCAGCAGGCGGTTGAGGCCTTCGCGGCGGTCGACCATCGCCCGCCGGTCGTCGTCCAGAGCGGCTGGTATTTTTGATGACGGCCGTGATCCGCTACACGAAGGGCGACATCCTCGACGCAGACGTTGAGGCTCTCGTCAACACCGTCAACACCGTTGGCGTGATGGGTCGAGGTATCGCCCTGCATTTCAAGCAGGCGTTCCCTGAGAACTTCAAGGCCTATGCCGCGGCCTGCGAGCGCGGCGATGTCCAGCCCGGTCGCATGTTCGTGTTCGAGACCGACCAGCTAACGCCCCGCTGGATCATTAACTTTCCGACCAAGAAGCATTGGCGCGGCAAGAGCCGGATGGAGTACATCGAGACCGGCATGGATTCCCTCATCGAGGAGATCCAGGAGCGGGGCATTCGCTCGATTGCGATTCCCCCGCTGGGAAGCGGACTGGGCGGTCTCGATTGGAAGCAGGTCCGGCCGATCATCGAGCGCAGGCTCTCGGAGGTGACCGACGTCGACGCGACCATCTATGAGCCGGGGGGAGGGGCACAGGAGATGAAACCGTCGAAGGCGCCCAAGATGACTCCCGGGCGCGCTGCCCTTGTCGGGCTGATGCGGCGATATCTAACGGCGATGATGGACACGTCGATAACGCTCCTCGAGATACACAAGCTGATGTATTTCCTCGAAGCCGCAGGCCAGCCCCTGAAGCTGACCTACGCGAAGGGCTACTACGGCCCGTACGCGGAGAACCTCCGGCACGTGCTCCAGGCGATCAACGGCTACCTGATCGAGGGCTATTCAGCCGGAGGCGATGCCCCTTCCGAGGAGCTTCGGTTGCGCCCCGGCGCCGTCGAGTCCGCGGAGGCCTTCCTCGATGACGATCCCGACACCCGCGGTCGATTCGATGAAGTTACCCGCCTCGTTGAGGGCTACGAGACCCCGTTCGGCCTAGAGCTCCTGGCGACTGCCCACTGGGCGATGTCCGAGGAACAGGCACGGACAGATCAGGAGGTGGTGGAAGCCTTCTCTGCCTGGGAGCCGCCCAAGATGCAATTCAGCTCCGATCAGATCGCTGTAGCGGCCGAGCGACTAAGAACCGTTTCCTGGTTAAAGCAGTAATCAGTAGCGCTAAGGACCGGTGAGTTTGAGGCGACCGGGTTCGCGTCTAGCCGCTTGCCTCGGTGGATAGACGAACGATCTGTGCCGAGGCTCCGCTTCGGTCATCCGCGAGCAGCGAGGCGAAGTCACTCGCTGCCATCCGGCTGCGGATCTCCCGCGCGTGTCTGGCATCGTCGAAGAGATGGGTGTAGACGTCGAGAGTGATCGTGATGCTCGCGTGGCCGAGGATTCGGCTGACCTGGGCGACATCGAGGCCGAGGTCGACGATCAGGTGGCTGGCGAAGGTGTGGCGCAGGTCGTGGAAGCGCAGCGGGGGTCTCTCGTTGTCGTTGAGCCCGGTGGCATCGGCGGCCTTCTTCAGAACCCGCCTCGCGACGTTTCGCTCCCCAAGCGGCGTGCCGCGCGAGGTGACGAAGACCCAGTCGGTCGGCGCCGCGAATGGTGTGGCTCGGCGATGGGTGGCGAGGCGGTCGGAAAGCTGGGGGACCAACGGCACCTCCCGCACCGAGGCGGGCGTCTTCGGGGCGACGCGGTGGGCCGGTTCCCCGTGATGGGCGCGGGAGAGTTGCGCCCGGACCCGGATCAGCCCAGCCGCAAAGTCAATGTCTGCCCAAGTGAGCCCTAGGAGCTCAGAGATCCGCAACCCGCTGAAAAGGGCGGTCTCAACCAGGATGCGTCCCCGCGAGGGGCAGGTATCCAGCAGCCGCTCGATCTCCGCTTGCCCCAGCACCCTTCCTCGCGAATGTCGCGGTGGCCGCGGCCGCTCCTCGGGCTCCAGCAGTTCGACCGGATCAGCGAGGATCCAGCCGCGGCGGCGAGCGAAGCGCAGCACGTTCTGCAGGGTCGCCAGCGCGTTGGCCGTGGTCTTCGCCGAGCGCCCTGCGGCCCGCAGCTCGGTGATCAGGCCAGCGACGTCTTCGACCCCGATTGAGCCGACCCTCCGAGAGCCGAGGCGAGGCAGCAGGTCGTGGTCGAGATGGAAGCGGTGGGCCTCCAAGGTGCGCGGGTGGCGCTGGCCCGCCGCCACCATCGACTCGAAGCGCTCGCTCCATCGCGCCGTGACGGTGTCGAAGCGCAGTCGTGGCGAGGCCGGCACCCGGCCCGCCTCGAGGGCTGCGATCAGATCCTCCCGGGCACGCCGCGCCGCAACCAGGTTGGTGCCAGCGGTACGGAAGTGAAGCCGCCCGGCGCGGCGGGCGCAGACCGCGAAGCAGCCGTTCGGCTGCCTGTAGATGCCGCGCTCGACGCGGGTCCGGCGCGGCTTCGCCCGGTCTGCCATCGGAGCCCTCTCGTTTGCTGCGGAGTTGACCTACGGTTGACTTCGCAATAGAGGCTGACGACAAGACGTTTCGCTGTCAAGCGGAAAGCCGTCGTTTGCAGGGAGGCTTTAGTGGAGCTAGGCGGATTCGAACCGCCGACCTCCTGGGTGCGATCCAGGCGCTCTGCCAGCTGAGCTATAGCCCCTCGTGCGGGGATGGGAGGATCGTCCCAGAGCCCTCGCAACGGCAAGGATAACCCCATAGGCTTTAGCTTCCCCGGTCGGACGAAGCTGATGGGCATCCTTGACGAGGCAATCCGCGAGCATTTGGAGCTGAAGCGCCAGCACGGCGCCGATGACTCCGAGCTGAAGCAGCTCGAGGACCAGGCATTTGGGCCGCCTGGGCGGCCTGGGGATGGGGAGGAGGCCCCCGACCCCCTTGCCGAGGCGCCGACTGAGTTCATGGCGCAGCCGGGCGCTGTCGAGGACGAGGCCAAGGAGCCGGCCCGGCGCGAGACGCCGTCGATCGCCGATCTGCAGGAGGCACCGCCCAGCCTTAGCGAGGAGGACTCGCCAGGTACGGAGGAGCCCGCCGTGGAGGAACACCCGGCGATGGAGCATGAGGCCGTCACGGAGCCGCCGGAGCCAGAGGAATCGTCTGAACCCGAGGAGCCCGCGGGCCCGTCGACCGAGGAGCGCCACGCGATCGCCGAGCAGCCGACTGAAATGTTCGACGTCGAGCAGGAGCTGGCCGCCTCCGACCCGCCCAATCCCACCGACGAGGAGCTGATCGAGGAGGAGATCGCCGAGCCCCGGCTCGCGCCGACCGATCCGCTCGCCGGCCTCGAGGAGGCCGAGGAAGGTGAGGTGAGCATCGAGGGGCCGGCACCCGTCGACGATGAGGACGACGAATTCTGGGACGAACGACGCCTCTCCGACGAACTGGACCAGGCGCTGGAGGCACCGCCCGAGCCCGAGCCCGAGCCCGAGCCCGCTCCGAGCGAGGAGCCGGAGGCCCATGAGCCGGCCGAGGAGCCCGCACCGTCCGAGGGCCAGGCCGAGCACGGCGACGAGGACGTGCTGGAGGAGACGCCGGACTTTCTCGAGGAGACCCCCGAGGACGACCAGCTCTGGTTCGAGCAGAAGCCGCCCAAGGACTTCGACTTCGACGACTAGGAAGCTTCGCGGGCCTGTTCACTGGCCAGATCCCGCCTACACTTTCCATGCGGGGCCATAGCTCAGCTGGCAGAGCGTTCGGTTTGCATCCGAAAGGTCGCCGGTTCGAATCCGGCTGGCTCCATCAAGGTTCGAGGTAGTTCTCGGCCGGACGAGTGCCCACGCGCTGACCGTTCCGCGCGGGCCTGAGTCGCAGGTAGAGTGTTGAGCGTCCTGCGCCCAGCTCCGTGGCCGGGATGTAGTAGCAGCGCTCGGAAGTGGCGTCGTAGACGGCGAGCAGGTCAATCATCTGCGCGGTGTAGTGCTTCGTGCGCCGGATCTTGCCGTTGGTCAAGGAGTGCGAACCGCATCTGACGTTGATCACGGAGCCGTCGGAGCGCGTGTGTTTGACCTGCACTCGCTTGAGGGTGCGGCCTCTGATCAACACGAGGTCGAAATCGCAGTCCTCCCCATAGGGAATCGCGATCTTATGTCCGCGTCTCAGGAGATCGGTGGCAACCATCAGCTCCGCCAGATCGCCCCTGCCCTTGAGGTTGAGGCGAATCTCCGGAGCGCTGGCTGCCATCAGCCGACCGTATGGCTGAGGGTGTAACGACTCAAGACCTATTCGTGACGAATGCGTGCCGTCTGGGATACGGCGACCCGCTCGGACCAGCTACCCCGCCAGCGCCCGATCCGGCAGGTTCTGGTCCGCGTGGTAGCTGCTCCGCACCAGCGGGCCCGACGCGACCGACTCGAAGCCCAACTCGTAGGCCGCCTTCTCCAATGCCTCGAACTCCTCGGGATGCCAGTAGCGGGTGACCGGGAGGTGGTTCTCGGTCGGGCGCAGGTACTGGCCGACGGTGAGGACCTGGACGCGGTGCTCGCGCAGGATGCCGAAGGTCTCGACCATCTCCTCGAAGCTCTCGCCGAGGCCGACCATCAGGCCCGACTTGGTGACGACGCTCTCGCCGCCCATCTCCTTCGCCATCTTCAGCACTCGGGCCGAGCGCAGGAACTTGGAGCCGCGGCGCGCCACCGGGTAGAGGCGCGGCACGGTCTCGACGTTGTGGTTGAAGACGTCGGGGCGCTCGTGGATCACCTTCGCCAGCGGCATCTCCTGGCCGCGGAAGTCCGGGGTGAGGATCTCGACCTTGCAGCCCGGCGCCTGCATCCGGATCGAGCGGATCACGCCGACGAAGGCGCTCGCCCCGTAGTCGGGCAGGTCGTCGCGGTCGACCGAGGTGACGACCGCGTGGCGCAGGCCCATCCGCTTCACCTGGTTCGCCACCCGCAGCGGCTCCAGCGGGTCGTTCCAGGTCGGCACACCCGTCTTCACGTTGCAGAAGCCGCAGCGCCGGGTGCAGACGTCGCCGAGGATCATGAAGGTCGCCGTGCCGCGCTCCCAGCACTCGCCGACGTTGGGGCAGTTGGCCTCCTCGCAGACGGTGTGCAGGTTGTCGCTGCCGATCATCGACTTGAGGCGGCGGTAGGTCGGGCCGCCCGGCGCCGGGACCTTCAGCCAGGGCGGCTTGCGGGCGCGGCGGAAGGGGACGGTGTCGGCGCCGTCGGCCGCCGCTCGGCCGCCCGGCTTGGCCCGGGAGCGCGTTACGTGGACGCGCTCGGCCGGCGCGGCGGGATCGCTCATGCGACGCCGAGCCTAGCGCTGTCGAGTCCCAGCGTGCTGGGGTGGGTGGCCACCGGCACCCGGTCGTAGACGTCGGAGAAGTTGTCGGCGACGGTGGTGGCGAAGGCGGCGAGGCTCTGCTCGCTCCCGAGCTCGCGGGTCAGCGAGGTCACCTGGCAGCCCTCGATCCCGCAGGGCACGACCCACTCGAACGGCTGCAGGTCGTTGTTGACGTTGATCGCGAGCCCGTGGGTCGTCACGCCGCGGCTCACGTGCACGCCGATCGAGCCGATCTTGCGCGCCTCGCGCGGCCCAGCCGCCGAGCCGGGCGGCTCGCCCACGGTCCAAACGCCGGTCAGCCCCTCGATCGTCGTCGCCTCGACTCCGTGCGCGGCCAGCGAGGAGATCGCCACCCGCTCCAGACGCCGCACGTACTCGTGCACGTCGTCGTCGTAGGGCTGCAGGGAGACGATCGGGTAGGCGACGAGCTGCCCCGGCCCGTGGTAGGTGACCCGGCCGCCGCGGTCGGTGTCGAGCACCTCGATTCCCTGGGCCTCGTACCACTCGGTCGCCATCGGCAGCTCCTCCGCCGTGGCGCGGCGGCCGCGCGTGTAGATGGGGGGGTGCTCGAGCAGCAGCAGCACGTCGGGGATCTCCCCTTCCTGCCGCGCCGAGCGCAGCCAGCGCTGGGCGACCTCGGCCTCCTCGTAGGGGACAACTCCGCAGCGGACAACCAGGACTTCGGCGCTCATCCTTGAAATCGTTGCATGGCGCCGCTCTATCCTTGGCGCCGTCCCCCATGGTCCAGTCCAAGGCCCTCCGACCAGACTGGCTTCCCGCCGTCACGCTCAGCGCCGCGCTCGCCACCGCGCTGCTCGCCTGGAACCCCCAGGTCGGCGACCTCGCCGCCCAGGTCTTTCGCACCGAGCTCTTCCAGCACGCCGGCCTCTCGATCTGGAACGGCAGCTGGTACGGCGGCCATTACACCCTCACCTACAGCGTCCTCTTCCCGCCGCTGGCCTCGGTGCTGGGGCCGCAGCTGGTCGGGATGCTCTCGGTGGTCGCCTCCTCCTACCTCTTCGATCGCCTCGTCCGCGAGCGCTGGGGCGAGCCGGCTCACTGGGCGACGCTCTGGTTCGCGGTCGGCGTCGTCACCCTGCTCGCCGACGGCCAGCTGACCTTCGCCCTCGGGGTTGCCTTCGCGCTCGCCTCGCTGCGCTGCCTGCAGGGGCATCGCTCCGCGGCGGCGCTGGCGACCGCCGCCGCCTGCGCGCTCTCCAGCCCGGTCGCCGCCGTCTTTCTCGCCGGCGTCGTGCTCGCCGGCGCGGTTGAGCGGGGCCGCCCGCTCAACCGGGTCGCCCTCGGCCTGGCGGCGATCGCCCTCGGCCTGATCGCGATCCCCAATCTCGCCTTCCCCGAGCCGGGCCAGTTCCCCTTCGCCTTCTCCTCCTATGTCGCGATCCCGCTCTGGTGCGGCTCGGCGCTGTACGTGACGCGCTCGCTCGGCGAGGAGGAGCGGCAGCTGCGCTGGGCGATCGCCGGCTACCTGATCGCGGCGACCGTGATCTGGCTCACGCCCAACCCGATCGGGGGCAACGTGGTCCGGCTGGGAGCGCTCTTCGGCGGCCCGGTCCTGGCGGCCGTGGTGCTGGCCAGGCGACCGCGCGTATCGCCCTGGTTCATGGCCCTGTTCATGGCCGGCGGCCTCTACTGGCAGGTGACCGCCAGCGTCAGTCAGATAGCCCGCAGCGTCGGCGATCCCTCCACCTCGCGGGCCTACTTCCAGCCGGCGGCCTCCTGGCTGCGCGCTCACAGCGGCCCGGGGGCCCGGGTCGAGGTTCCGCCCACCGCCAACCACTGGGAGTCCGCCTACCTGGCCTCGCAGTTCGAGCTCGCGCGGGGTTGGCTGCGCCAGCTCGACACCACCCGCGACGACATCTTCTACGGCGACGAGGAGCTGACCCCCGCCGCCTACGGCAACTGGCTGCGCCGCAACGCGATCTCCTACGTCGCCCTTCCCGACGCCCCGCTCGACTACTCGTCGACCGCCGAGCGCCGGCTGATCGTGCGCGAGCCTCCCTACCTGGACCTGCGCTGGCGCTCCCCCCACTGGCGCATCTACGCGGTCCGCGACCCGATGCCGCTGGTCGAGCCGATCGGCGCCGCCTCGGCCCGCACGCTCTGGGTGGGACGCGAGGGCTTCCGCCTCGACGTCACCCGGCCGGGCGAGTTCCTGGTCCGGGTCAACTTCACCCCCTACTGGTCGATCTCACGCGGCGCCGGCTGCCTGCTCCGCCGCGGCGATTGGACCGTCGCCCGCGCCACCCATCCCGGCATCCTCCGCGTCGCCGCCGACTTCTCCGTCGGCGGAGCTTGGAATGCCGTAACCGGCGCGAAGAAGACCTGCTGAGAGGGCGCGTGGCCGGCGCATATCGGCGTCCTCGGTCGCTCGCGTGCAGAATCGGCGTCCTCGGTCGCTCGCGTGCAGAGCACGCCACGCTCCCTGCGTCCTTGATCTGCTTGGCCACGCGCCCTCTCAGAGGGCTAGGGAAAGTGGCTGCTCCAAGAGTGTCCGGATCCTGGCGAGGAACTCAGCTCCGGCGGCGCCGTAGAGGATGCGGTGGTCGCAGGCGAGGTTGACCCGCATCAGGTGGGCGGTGGAGATCTGGCCGTCGCGGACGACCGGGCGCTCGGTGATCGCGCCGACGGCGAGGATCGCCGCCTGCGGCGGGTTGATCACCGCGGCGAAGCTGTCGATTCCGAACATGCCGAGGTTGGAGACTGTGAACGTCGCCCCGGAGAGCTCCGGCGGCGTGATCTGGCCGTCGCGCACCCGCTGCGCCAGCGCCCGCGCCTCCGAGGCGATCTGCCGCAGCACCTTCTTGTCGGCGTCGAAGATCGTCGGCACGACCAGCGCATCCCGAGCCGCAACCGCAACCCCCACGTTCACCCGCGAGTAGAGCTCGAAGCGCCCGTCCCGGTAGGCCCCGTTCGCGCGCGGGTGCTCCCGCAGCGCCAACGCACATGCCTTCACCACCATGTCGTTGAACGAGGGCACCGCGTCCCCCTCCTTGGCCGAGGCCTTGATCTGCTTCCGCGCCTCGACCAACCGGCTCATGTCCACCTCCGCCTCGAGGTAGAAATGCGGCGCCGTGGCCTTCGACTCGGCCATGCGACGGGAGACGGTGGACTGAAGCTTTGTCAGCTCTTCGTAGGTGACCTGACCCTTCGCCGTCTCGGGACTGGACGCCTCGACCGCGGGTTCTGTCGCGGGTGATGGGGGGGCGCTGCGGGCGGGGGCGTCCTCGACCCCCCCATCACCCACGCCACCCGCGGAAGCTGCCTTCTCGACATCGGCCTTGACGATGCGGCCACCTGGCCCCGAGCCCTGGAGCTGGGAAAGATCCAGGCCGCGCTCCTTGGCGATGCGACGAGCTACCGGTGACGCCTTGGGACGGCCATTTCCTTCGGAAGCTTGCGCGGGCTCGACCGGCGTCTCCTGCGGGTGGCGTGGGGGAGGGGCCGAGAACGAACCCACGTGCTCGCCCGCAGGCCCCTCCCCCGCGACAGGACCCGCAGTCGAGCGGCTGGTCCCTCCATCCGACCCTCCAACCCGCGCAATCGGAGTCCCAATAGCAACCGTCTCCCCCTCCTGCACCAGGATCTCGCTCAGGGTTCCCGCCACGTCGGATTCGTACGCCATGTTCGCCTTGTCGGTCTCGATCTCCACCAGCTCTTCGCCAACGGCAACCTCGTCCCCGACCTGCTTCAGCCACTGCAGGATCGTCCCCTCCTCCATCGAGTCCGAGAGCCGCGGCATCACCACCTCGGCCATCAGATCGATCCCTCCAGCGCGGCCAGGGCTGCCTTCACCACGTGCTCCTCGTGTGGAATCGCCGCCTGCTCCAGCCGCCGCGAGTACGGCATGTGCACGTCGGCGCCGGTGACCCGCTGCACCGGCGCGTCGAGGTGGTCGAAGGCCTGCTCGGTGATCAGCGTCGCCAGGTTGGCGCCGACGCCGCCGTGCGGCCAGCCCTCCTCGACGATCACGGCCCGGTTCGTCTTGCGCACCGACTCCAGGATCGTGTCGAGGTCGAGCGGGCGCAGGGTGCGCGGATCGATCACCTCGGCCTCGACCCCGTGCTCGTGGGAGAGGGCACGGGCCGCGTCCTCGGCGACGTGGGCCATCTTGAGGATGCCGACGATGGTCACGTCGGAGCCCTCGCGCCGCACCGCCGCCTCGCCGAAGCGCAGGATCTCGTCGCCGTCATCGGCCACCTCGCCGCGGGTTCCGTAGAGGCTCTCGTGCTCGATGAAGACCACCGGGTTGTCGTCGCGGATCGCCGTCTTCAGCAGCGCCTTGCCGTCGGCCGGGGTCGAGGGGCAGGCGACCAGAAGCCCCGGCACCTGCAGGAAGAGCGCCTCGAAGCTGTGCGAGTGGGTGGGGCCGAGCTGGTGCCCGCCGCCGCCCGGCATCCGCACCACCATCGGCACCTGGGCCTGGCCGTTGAACATGTAGGGGATCGCGGCGGCGTGGTTGACGATCTGGTCCAGCGCCAGGAGCGAGAAGTTGACCGTCATCAGCTCGACGATCGGCCGCAGGCCGGCCATCGCCGCGCCGACCCCGGTGCCGACGATCGTGTTCTCGGAGATCGGCGTGTCGCGCACGCGGCGCTCGCCGAACTCGTCGAGCAGGCCCTCGGTCACCTTGAACGCCCCCTGGAAGACGCCGACGTCCTCGCCCATCACCAGCACCGCCTCGTCGCGGCGCATCTCCTCGGCGATCGCGTCGCGCAGCGCCTCGCGCATCCGCAGCGTCGCCATCAGTCCTCCACCTCCTCGCGCTCCTCCGCGACCTCGGGCTCGACGCCCTCCTGGGCGTCGCCGTCCACCGCCGGGTTGGGCCGCGGCCCGTCCGCCTGCCCGGCGTAGGCGGCGCCGGCCTCGGCCAGCTCGCGCGCCGCCGCCGGCATGCGGTCCTCGCGCTCGCCCCGGTGCGGCTCCGGGCTGCGCTCGTCGACCGCGTACCAGCCGGCGTCGCTGTCGAGCACGTAGAGATTCTCGTAGAGGGTGTCGAGGGCCGGCTCGGGCGAGGCGTCGGCGAACTCGACCGCGGCCAGCACCGCCTCCTCCGCCTTCTCGCGCACCTCGCCGATCTCGCGCTCGCCCAGCACGCCCGCCTCGACGCAACGCCGCGAGAAGCTCTCGACCGGGTCCTTCTCGCGCCACTCCTCCACCTCCTCGCGCTCGCGGTAGACCTCCGGGTCGGCGGCGGAGTGGCCGCGGTAGCGGTAGGTGAAGGCCTCGACCAGGGTCGGCTTCCGCTCCTCGCGGGCGAGCCGTATGCCCTCGGCGACCGCCTCCCGCACCGCCAGCACGTCCATGCCGTCGATCCGGTGGCCGGGGATGCCGTAGCCCTCGGCCTTCTTCGAGAGATCGGTCTGGGCCGAGTGCCGCTCGACCGAGGTGCCCATCCCGTAGAGGTTGTTCTCGACCAGGAAGAAGACCGGCAGGCTCCAGAGCGCCGCCAGGTTCATCGTCTCGCCGAAGTTGCCCGCGTTGGAGGCGCCGTCGCCGAACATGCAGACGGTTACCGCGTCCTCGCCCTTGTACTCGGAGGCGAGCGCCAGGCCGGCCGCGATCGGCAGGTTGCCACCGACGATCCCGTAGCCGCCCATGAAGCGGCGTTCGGCGTCGAAGATGTGCATCGAGCCGCCGCGGCCGCCGCTGGTCCCGTCGACGCGGCCGAACAGCTCCGCCATTACCCGTTTGGGGTCGGTGCCGCGGGCGATCGCGTGGCCGTGCGTGCGGTAGGTGCCGATCAGATAGTCCTCGGGCTGCATCACCGAGGCGGTGCCGACAATCGTCGCCTCCTCGCCGATCGCCAGGTGGAGGAAGCCCCCGGCCTTGGCCCGCTGGTACTGGCGCCCCGCCTCCTCCTCGAAGCGGCGGATCAGCGCCATCTTCGCGAGCAGCTCGTAACAGGTGGAGGCGTCAGGGAGGCTGGCCACGCCCTGACATTAGATGATGGACACCGCGGCCCCGCACGCCTGGATGACGCGCGTGGCACTTCGCATCTCTGCGTCCTCAGTCGGCTGAATAGCGCTGCTATTCAGCCTCCCTGCGTCCTTGATCTGCTCGACCACACGCGCCCCCAGTCGCACGCGGCCACGCCGTCCATCATCCACTCGCCGCGGTGACCGCCTCCTCGACTCTGTCGTCGCCCCAGAAGACCTCGCCGCTGACGACGAGGGACGGGACACCGATCACGCCCTGCTCCGCGGCCCGGTCGGTCGCCTCGCGCAGGGCGCCCTTGACGACTTCGGTCTCGACTGCCTTCAGCAGCGCCCGCGGGTGGATCTCGCAGGCGGCGGCGGCGATCAGCACGTTGTCGGGATCGGAGAGGTCGCGCCCGGCGGCGAAGGCCTGGCGGAAGGCGGCAAGGGCGAAGGAGACGGTGCGGCCGGTCTGCTTGGCGAAGGTCGCGGCGCGCATCGCGGTCAACATGTTGCCCGGCCACGGCTCGGGCCAGGAGATCGGCGACAGCCCGTAGGCGGCAGCGCGGCGCTCGACCTCGGCGATGCCCTCGTCACGTTCGGGCCCGTTTCCCCACGAGTCCCGGCCAAGGTGCTTGAAGAGCCCGCCGAGCAGGATCGGCTGCCACTCCGGTTGCGCCAGCCCGGCCTCCGCGAACAGCCCGCTGATCCGCTCGGCGGTCAGGTACGCGTAGGGCGAGCCGAGGTCGAAGTAGAAGGTCGCTTGGGGGGAGAGATCGGCCATGCGAAGACCTTATGAGGCCATGGGCGAGGCGAGGAGTGAGGTATCTCATGGTAATTTCAATGCTCATGAAGAAACGCATGAAGATAAGCAAGGGCGGTCAGGTCTCGATTCCGGCGCCGATCCGCAAGCGCTGGGGGACGACGACGGTGACTCTCGACGACCAGGGCGACCAGATCGTCCTCAAGCCCGCGCCCGACGACCCGATCGAGGCCGCAGCCGGAGCGTTCGCGGGCGGTCCGAAGGTCAACTGGGAGAAGGTAATTCGAGAAGAGCGCGAGGCCGAAGCGGAGGCGTACGAGCGCAAGTTCGGCCTATGACCTTTCTCGACGCCTGCGCTCTGGTCGCTGTCATTCACGGTGAGCCGGCGATGACCCGGGTGTTGGCAATCCTTCGCGAAGGGTCGGCGGCAATGACATCTACCAACGTCGCAGAGGTGTTCGACGTTGTCGCTCGAAAGAGGCGTATCGGCTACACCCGCCTCGCTGATGTGGTGGAGCCTCTATTCGAGGGGCCGCTTGCGCTTGTTCCTGTCGATCTGGGGCTAGCGCGGCGCGCAGCCGAAGTCCGGACTGAGCACTACCACCGCAAGCGACGCGCCCTGTCCCTCGCAGACGCCACCCTGCTTGCCGCTCCGCGCTCGGGAGACAAGATCGCCAGCTCCGACTCCGATGTCCTCGCCGTCGCCGCCGAGCTCGGCATCGGGACGATCGAGTTGCCGCACAGCGCGGGCTGACGCGCCCGCTCGATCGCTCAGGCGTGAATAGCCCAGCCGTCGACCGCGCGGGCGGCATCGAGTACCGCCTCGGAGATCGTCGGGTGGGGGTGGATGATGCGGGCCAGCTCCTGGTAGCCGCCCTCCAGCGCCATCGTCGCGACCAGCTCGGCGACCATGTCGCAAGCGCGGTTGCCGACGATGTGGGCGCCGAGGATCTCGCCGTACTTGGAGTCGACGACGAGCTTGACCAGTCCGTCCTTGTCGTCGTAGACGGTGGCCCCGCCGACGCCGCCGAGCTTCTGCTTGCCGACCTTGACGTCGTGCCCGGCCTCCTTGGCGGCCGCCTCGGTGAGGCCGACGCTGGCGACCTGGGGGTGGCAGAAGGTCGCGCCGGCGACGAGGTTCTGGTCGACGGCATGGGTCGGCTCCCCGGCCGCGTGCTCGGCCGCGACCACGCCCTCCTCGGAGGCCTTGTGGGCGAGCGCCTTGGCGTTGACCATGTCGCCGATCGCGTAGACCTTCGGGTTCGAGGTGCGGCAGTACTCGTCGACCTTGACCTTGCCGCTCTCCTCCAGCTCGACCCCGGCCTCGGCGAGCCCGAGGCCGTCGACGTCGGGCCCCCGCCCGCCGGCGATGCAGAGGTAGTCGACCTCGGCGCTGCTGTCGCCGTAGCTGAGCTTGACCGACTCGCTGCCGGTCTCGACGTTCGTGACGGGTGTGCCGGTGGAGATCGTGATGTTCTGCTTCTTGAAGGCGCGCTCGACCACGCGGGCCATGTCCTTGTCCTCGGCGGGGAGGATCTGGTCGAGCATCTCGATCAAGACGACCTCGGTGCCGAAGCGGCCGTAGGCAGAGGCGATCTCGCAGCCCGACGCGCCGGCGCCGGCCACAGCGATCTTCTTCGGCTGCTCTGGCAGCGACCAGGCGCCCCAGGTGTCGACAACGCGCCCGCCGAACTCGACGCCCGGGATCGGCAGCGCCACCGAGCCGGTGGCGAGGATCACCGTGCCGGCGCTGTAGACCTCGTCGCCGACCTTGACGTCGCCCTCGGCCGTGAGCGAGCCCTCACCCTCGATCAGCGCGATCTTGTTCTTGTCCCAGAGCATCTTCACGCCGCTGGAGAGGGACTCCGAGACGGCGGCGCGGCGCTTGCCCAGCGCGTCCCAGTCGAGCGAGACGTCCTTGGCGACGACGCCGAGCTCGGCACTCTCGCGCGTCTGGTCGTAGATCTCGGCCGTGCGCAGCACGGTCTTGGCCGGGATGCAGGCGTAGTTGAGGCAGCGCCCGCCGGCCTTGTCGCGCTCGACCACCGCGGTCTTCTTGCCCAGCTGGGCGGCCCGGATGGCGGCCACGTAGCCGCCCGGGCCCCCGCCGATGACGATCACGTCGTACGAATCAGCCACTGCCATGAGCCTATAGAAGCTGCCTTCCGGTGCGCCTTATGTGGTCATAGACCGTATAAAGCGCACCGGAACGGCCGGGTCAGTCCCGCGGCATGCGCGAAGGCATCTGGATCCGCGCCATCGCCTTGACCATGAAGAAGAAGAAGGCGACGGCGACGGCGAGCAAGCCCAGGGTGGCGAGGACCTGGGTGACCGTGGCCGCCTGCAGGGCGAGGCCGTAGACGGCGCTGAAGATGAGGAAGACGAGGATCAGCTGGAAACCGAGCACCGCCCAGTAGCGGGCCCGCCACATGCCCCAGGCCATGATCCCTGTCAGCAGCGCCGGCGCCAGCACCTGGACGAACCTCGGTTTCTCGCCGCTGACCTCGGTGCCGGCGAGGTAGCCGACGACGATCGAGATCGCCACCAGGGCCGAGGCGACCGCGCCGATCGTCACCACCAGCGGCCGCTCGCCGTCGGCGAGCGGCTCGAGGGCTTCGCGAGCCGCCTGGTTGCGTTCCTCGGCCCGCGCGTAGCCGTGCTCCATCCGCTCGCGCGGGGTGGGGGACGGCCCGCGCGTCTTTCGCTTGCGCGGATTGTCGGAGGCCGGGTCAGGCACCCGGCGCCTCGTCCCCGATCGCGGCGAAGGCGCCGCGCAGCTCTTCGGCGACCGCGGTCGGATCGTCGGCATCGCGGATCGCCCGCACCACGCAGATCCGCTGCGCTCCCGCCGCCACGACCTGATTGGCGTTGGAGCGGTCGATGCCGCCGATCGCGAAGAAGGGGTGAGGGGCGTTGGCGGCGGCGTGGCGGATCAGGTCGAGTCCGACGGCGGGACGCCCCTCCTTGGTCGGCGTTTCCCAGATGGGCCCAACGCTGATGTAGTCCACGTCGGATGACGCGCCTGTCCGGCGCATATCGGCGTCCTCGGTCGCTCGCGTGCGGAGCACGCCACGCTCCCTGCGTCCTTGATCTGCTTGGTCAGGCGCCCCCCCGACAGCGTCGATCTGCTCCTTCGAGTGCGTGGAAAGTCCGATGATTACGTCGGGCCCCAAGATGTCTCTGGCTTGGGCCGCCGAGATGTCGTCTTGGCCGACATGGACGCCGTCGGCGTCGCAGCCGCGGGCGAGGTCGGGGTCGTCGTTGACGACGAAGAGAGCGCTATGGGTGTCGCAGAGCCGGCGGAAGGTCTGCGCCGAGCGTTCGATCTCCCGCTTGGGCAGCGACTTCTCGCGCAGCTGGACGATGTCGACGCCGCCGCGCAACGCCGCCCTCAGCAACGGCTCGGGGTCCTCTCCACGCGGCCTCGCCTCGCAGCAGAGGTAGAGGCGCGCCGTGCGCAGGCGCTCGCGGCGGAGCGGTCCCTTGGCGTCGGGTGGAGCGAGGCTCACCCGGCGATTATCGCCGCCCGCGGGATTGGCGGGGATGCGCCGAGGGGTAGCATCGGTGGGGTACGGGAGCCCACGGCATCGGCGATGCCAAGGCTGAGAGGGTGGCAGCGAGGCCACCGACCGTCTGGACCTGATCCGGGTAATGCCGGCGGAGGCAAGATTGAGCGACAGAGGTAGCTATGACGCGGTGGTTGTCGGAGGCGGCGCGATCGGCCTCTGCTGCGCTTGGCGCGCGGCCCGCCGCGGCGCCCGGGTCCTCGTCGTCGATCGGGCCGAGCCGCCGGCGGGGGCAACGCGGGTCGCCGCCGGGATGCTGGCCCCGATAGGAGAGCTTGCCTTCGGCGAGCCGGAGCTGCTGCGGATGACCCTCGCGGCGGCGGAGCTCTACCCGGGCTTCGTCGCCGAGCTGGAGGCGGCGAGCGAGCTCAGCACCGGCTACTCGCGCAGCGGCGCCCTGCACATCGCCCTCGACCGCGACGAGGCCGCCGAGCTGCGCCGCGTCCACGACTTGCAGCGCTCCCTCGGCCTCGGCGCCGAGTGGCTGCCCCCGCGCCGCTGCCGCGAGCTCGAGCCCGGTCTCACCCCCTCTTTCAACGGCGGCGTCCACGCCCCCGAGGAGGCCGCGGTCGATCCCCGGCGTTTGACGGCGGCGCTGCTCGCGGCCCTTGCCGCCGCGGGCGTCGAGGTGCGCAGCGGATTCGAGGTCGCCGAGCCGCTGCTGGCCGGCGAGCGGATCGAGGGGGTGCGGGCCGCTTCCGGCGAGGAGGTGCGGGCGGGCGCGGTCGTCGTCGCGACCGGCGCCTGGTCGGGGTCAGCGGCTTGGCTGCCCAAGGCCAGCCGTCCTCCCGTACGGCCGGTCAAGGGCCAGATCGTCGAGCTGCGATCCGTGGACGGGAGCCCGCCCTGCGAGCGGATCGTCGCCTCCGAGCGCGTCTACCTCGTGCCCCGGCCCGACGGCCGGCTGATCGCCGGCGCCACCACCGAGGAGCATGGCTTCGACACCACCGTCACCGCCGGCGGCGTGCACGAGCTGCTGCGCGAGGCCTATCGCCTGCTGCCCGACGTCGCCGAGATGGAGCTGGTTGAGTCGATGGCGGGACTGCGCCCCGGCACGCCGGACAACCTGCCGCTGATCGGCCCCGGCCGGCTCGAGGGCCTGATCCTCGCCTGCGGTCACTACCGCAACGGCATCCTGCTCGCGCCGCTGACCGGCGAAGCCGTCGCAGAACTACTCGACCGCGGCGAGCTCCCCGACGCGGTCGCCGCCGCCAACCCGGTGAGTTCGCGGTTTGTCTCGCATACCGAGACAAACCGCGAACTCAGCATGGGGGGCGACGTGGGAGAGGCGCGCCGATGAGGATTGAGCTGAACGGCGTGGGTCGGGAGCTCCCGGAGGGGGCCACACTCGCTGATGCAGCGCGCGCCGCTGGCGTTGATGCAGCGCGTGGCGTCGCGGTTGCGCTCGACGGCGAGGTGGCGCCGCGCGGCGAGTGGGGCTCGACCCCGCTGGCGGAGGGCAGCAAGGTCGAGGTCCTGGCCGCGATCCAGGGCGGCGCCGAGGGCTGGGAGCTGGGCGGCCGCGCCTGGACCTCGCGCCTGATCGCCGGCACCGGCGGCTTTCGCTCGCTCGAGCAGATGGAGCTGGCCCTGGCGGCCTCAGGCGCCGAGATCGTCACCGTCGCCCTGCGCCGCATCGATCCCGACGCCAAGGGCTCCGTCCTCGACGTTCTCGACCGGCTCGGCCTCGTCGCCCTGCCGAACACCGCCGGCTGCTACACGGCACGCGACGCGATCCGCACGGCGAAGCTCGCTCGCGAGGCCTTCGAGACGGACTGGATCAAGCTCGAGGTGATCGGCGACGACCGCACCCTCTTCCCCGACGCGGTCGAGCTGCTCGACGCGGCGGAGACCCTGGTCGGCGAGGGCTTCACCGTCCTCCCCTACACCAACGACGACCCGATCCTCGCCCGCCGCCTCGAGGAGGCCGGTTGCGCGGCGGTGATGCCGCTCGGCTCGCCGATCGGCTCGGGCGCCGGCATCCGCAATCCGTACAACATCGCGATCATCGCCGAGCGCGCCGGGGTGCCGGTGATCCTCGACGCCGGCATCGGCACCGCCTCCGACGCCGCCCTGGCGATGGAGCTGGGCTGCGACGCGGTGATGGCCGCCAGCTCGATCTTCGGCGCCGAGGAGCCGGCCGCGATGGCGCGCGCCCTGCGCCTCGGCGTCGAGGCTGGCTACGCCGCTCGTCAGGCCGGCCGCATCCCCCGCCGCACCCACGCCGAGGCCTCCACACCGGAGGAGGGCCTGCCCAAGCTGTCTTGAGGCCGGAGAAGCCCCGGCTCGCCTACGCGGCGCTGTGCTGCACCTCGACGATCGCGCCGACCGGAGGAGCGTCTTCCGCCGCGCCTCGCAGATACAGATTGATCTCGGTCGTGGACTGATAGGGGGTTTTTGCGAAGTCCGGAGGCAGGTCGGTGATCGTCGCCACCATGTGCTCGGGCTTGCGGTTGTAGACCGTGCCGAGCTTCGTCTCCACCTCGATGTAGACGTCGAAGAAGTTTTCCGCGGGAAACCGAGTTTCTGGCTCGAGCTCGATCACCTTTCCTGTGATCGGTCGTTCCTCGTCCTCCCGCAACTGGCTTCCCCCGGTGAGGCGCAGCGGCCCGAGCAGCTCGCTCTCGCCGGCCATTTGGAGCTCGATCATTTCGGTGTCGATGGTCATCAGGCCCCGCTCGACCCGTGGACGCCCCCGCTTGACCTTGAGAGTCACCGCATCGGGCTCGAAGATCATGCGCTCCCGGCCGCGACCGAAGAGAACGAATTCAAACTCGGTGCGAGGGTGGATCTCGTCGATCCCCTCGTCTGGATAGCGCTCGACATCTGCCGCCATGAGAAATTCCTTTCAAGTAGTCATCGACTGTCTTAGCAACCCTAATTCCCTTGAATGACCAGGGCAACAGTGCACCGCAGCTGGGGCGATCGAGCCGCGCCGTCTACCATGTGCGGCCTTGCCCCTGTAGCTCAGCTGGTTAGAGCGGCGGCCTTTTAAGCCGCGCGGCGCCGGTTCGAATCCGGTCGGGGGCATTCGTTCGCAATCGCCCCGGTCGGTTCTCTCGATCGCTGCGGCGCAGGAAGCGCGCGATGCCCGCCGGCCAGCCCGCCGGCCAATCGGGCCCTGTAGCGCGCCTGCTCCAGCCTCGCGGCCTCGCTGGCCGAGCGCATGTTGCCGAGCTCGACGAGCACCTTTGGGACCGTTGACAGATTGAGCCCGCCGAGGTCGTCGCGGGCGTCGAGGCCGTGGGATCCGACGTAGTTGGCGGCTGGGATTCCGGCGCCGACCAGCGTGTCGCGCAACTTCACCGCGAGTCGTCGCGAGGGCCGCCGGATCGTCCGCCGCACGAGTTGATCGCGGCGCGGGAAGACGACGTCGAAGCCGTGGGCTCGGGGGGCCTGGACTCCGTCGGCGTGGATCGAGATCGCCGCGTCGGCGTGCGCGCGGTTGCCGATCGCCGCCCGGCGGTCGATGCAGGGCCCAACCCCCGAGTCGGTCTTCCTTGTCATCACCACCTTCGCCCCGAGTCGCCGCAGCTTCG
The DNA here is from genome assembly GCA_963712595.1 of uncultured Solirubrobacterales bacterium. Lineage (GTDB taxonomy): Bacteria > Actinomycetota > Thermoleophilia > Solirubrobacterales > 70-9 > VRUE01. The sequence continues at coordinate 347,746 of CAVQIM010000003.1, read as the reverse complement.
CCGCGAGGCCCCTGGCGACCTCGAGGTTGAAGCGGCTCTCGGTAAGCCTGCCGTCGTCGGTTTCGGTCCCGGTCGTGTCGCAGGCCTTGGTCTTCCCGTCGGCGTAGGCGACGACCGGCTTGCCGATCGCCCCCGGATGAGCCCCGTTACCGCCGTTGTGGCCGGGGTCGATCGCCACCACCTTCCCGTCCAGCGCGAGCTGCTTGGCCCTTCTCGGTGAGGCTCTGCCGGGGGCGTTCGGAGGCTGGCTCGCGGCGACGGCGCCTGTCACGCAACCGGCGACGACCGCATAGAGAGCGGCTGCCGTCACCAACCTCACGCCGGCTGTCAGTGCCGGAAGTGGCGGTGCTTGGTGAAGACCATGGTGACGCCGGCGGCGTCGCAGGCCTCGATCACGTCGGCGTCGCGCTTGGAGCCGCCCGGCTGGATCACCGCGGTAGTACCGGCCTGGATCGCCAGCTCGGGGCCGTCGGCGAAGGGGAAGAAGGCGTCGGAGGCGACGGCGGAGTCGGCGATCAGGGCGTCGGCGTCCTCGCCGCGGGCGTCGCGGCACTTCTCGACCGCGAGGCGGACCGAGTCAACGCGGCTCATCTGCCCGGCGCCGATGCCGAGGGTGGCGCCGTCCTTGGCGATCACGATCGCGTTGGAGCGGACGTGGCGGACGACGGTCCAGGCGAAGCACATGTCGTCCCACTGCCCCTCGCTCGGCTGAGACTTCGTCACCACCTCCATCAGCTCGCGTGGCTCCGGCTCGCCGTCGCGGTCCTGGATCAGGAGGCCGCCCAGCACCCGTTTGACGTCGCGTTCGCTCGGATCGCGCTGGCGGCGCTCCTCCTCGCAGAGGATGCGGATCGCTTCCTTCTGCTGCAGAACCGCGAGGGCACCGTGCTCGTAGTCGGTCGCGATCAGCACCTCGACGAAGTTCTCGTGCAGCTCCTCGGCCAGGGCCTCGCTGACCGGCCGGTTGAAGGCGATCACGCCGCCGAAGGCGGACATCGGGTCGCAGGCGAGCGCCTTGCGGTATGCCTCGAGCGCGTCGGCGCCGATCGCCACGCCGCAGGGGTTGTTGTGCTTGACGATCGTGCAGGCCGGCTGCTCGAAGTCCTCGACCAGGCGCCGGGCCGAGTCGAGGTCGAGCACGTTGTTGAAGGAGAGCGCCCGGCCGTGCAGCTTCGAGACCCGCGAGAGGACGTGGCTGCGCCCGCCCGTTTCCGCGTACAGCGCTCCCCGCTGGTGGGGGTTCTCGCCGTAGGAGAGGTCGAGCACCTTCTCGTAGGCGACGGCGAGGTGTTCGGGGAAGTCCTCGTACTCGGCCGAGAACCAGCGGCTGATCGCGGCGTCGTAGCGCGCCGTCTGGGCGAAGGCCTCGTTGGCTAGCCAGTGGCGGGTCGTGGCCGAGATCTCGCCACCAGACTCCTCGAGCTCCGCCAGGACCGCGTCGTAGGACTCGGGCTTGACGACGACCGCGACCCCGTCGTGGTTCTTGGCGGCGGCGCGGATCATCGTCGGGCCGCCGATGTCGATGTTCTCAACCGCGACCTCGGGCTCGACCTCGTGCCCGGAGACGGTCTCTTCGAAGGGGTAGAGGTTGACGCAGACCAGGTCGATCGGCTCGATCCCCTCGCTCTCGAGCGTCGCCATGTGCGCGGGGTCGTCGCGCCGTGCCAGCAGCGCCGCGTGCAGGCGCGGGTGCAGGGTCTTGACCCGGCCGCCGAGGATCTCCTCCTGGCCGGTGAACTCGGAGACGTCGGTCACCTCCAGCCCGGCATCGCGCAACGCCGAGGCAGTGCCGCCGGTGGAGAGGAGCTCGACCCCGAGGCCGGCAAGCCCGCGGGCGAAGTCGGCGACCCCGGTCTTGTCGGAGACCGAGACCAGCGCCCGGCGCACCCTGACCGCGCCGTCGCTCACGGCCTCGGTGCGGGTGTCTGCGGCGGGCTTAGAGTCCATTCGAAAACCATACGTGTGCGACTGCCGAGCGCCGGACCAAGCGGGGCAAGGACGTAGGGAGGCGCGAATGGCAGCTCCATTCGGCCGACCGAGGACGCCGCGCCGCGCAGCGTCCGCCGCCGTCAGGCGTGCGCGGAGGGTTTTCGAATGGACTCCTACTCATCGACGACGACCCGGCGAGGATCGTTCGGGTCGATCCTAACCCTGCCCGCCGCGATCATGCGGATCGCCTCCGGGTAGAGCTCGTGCTCGGTGGCGTGGATCGCCTCCTCCAGCGCTGCGCGGTCGCGCTCGGCGGGCACGGAGACCTCGTGCTGGAGGATCACAGGCCCGGTGTCGACTCCCTCGTCGACGAAGTGGACGCTGACGCCGGTCGTCTCGACTCCCGCGTCGAGTGCCTGCCCGATCGCGTCAAGCCCGGGGAACGAGGGCAGGAGAGCGGGGTGGACGTTGACGACGCGGTGGCGGAAGCGGGCGATGAAGGCGGCGCTGAGCAGCTGCATGTAGCCGGCGAGGACGATCAGGTCGGCTTCGCGGGCCTCGATCCAGTCGCCGATCGCCGCGTCGCGCCCCTCGCGATCGGCAAACTCGTCGCGCGGGAAGACGGCGGTCTCGACGCCCCCCGCGCTGGCTCGCTCCAGCGCCGCCGCGCCGCGCTTGTCGGAGCCGACCCCGACCACCTCGATCCCGTCGCGCCCGTGTATCCGGTCGAGGATCGCCTGCAGGTTGGACCCTCTCCCGCTCGCGAGAACGACGATTTTGAAAGTGCTCATAGGCTGATCGTGGTCAAGCAGATCAAGGACGCAGGGAGCGAAGCATGCTTTGCACGCAAGCGACCGAGGACGCCGGCATGCGCAGCGCCACGATCAGCCTATGACGTTCTCCAGGGCGAACTTGCCATTCGCCTCCTCGGGGTCGCCGAGTGGGTAGCGGCCGCTGAAGCAAGCGTCGCAGTGGTCCTCGGGGGCGGTCCCGATCGCCTCGTAGACGCCCTCGAGAGAGAGGTAGGCGAGCGAGTCGCAGTCGAGCTCGTCGGCGATCTCCTCCACCGTGCGCTCGTGGGCGATCATCTCCTCGCGGGTGGACATGTCGACCCCGTAATGGCAGGGGTGGCGGATCGGCGGGGCCGAGATCCGCAGGTGGATCTCCTTCGCGCCCGCGTCGCGCAGCATGCCGACGATCTGCCTGGTGGTGTTCCCCCGGACGATCGAGTCGTCGACGACGACGATCCGCTTGCCGGCGACGATCTCCGGCAGCGGGTTGAACTTCAGCCGCAGACCGTGCTTGCGCAGCTCCTGGCCCGGCTGGATGAAGGTCCGCGCCACGTAGCGGTTCTTGATCAGGCCGTCGTCGCGGGGCAGGCCCGAGGCGCGGGCGAAGCCGGCGGCGGCGGGATTGCCGGAGTCCGGCACCGAGATCACCAGGTCGGCATCGACCGGCGCCTGCCGCCAGAGGATCTCGCCCATCCGCCCCCGCACCTGCTGCAGGACTTTGCCCTCGAGGCGGCTGTCGGGGCGGGAGAAGTAGATGTGCTCGAAGACGCAGGTGGCGGGTCGCTCGGCCTTCACCACCTGGCGCGTCTCCAGGCCGCGCTCGGTCAGCGAGACCATCTCACCCGGGTGCACCTCGCGCATCAGCTCGGCGCCGATGATGTCGAAGGCGCAGCTCTCCGAGGCGACGACGAAGCGGTCCTCGAGCCGCCCAAGCGAGAGCGGCCGCACCCCGTGCGGGTCGCGGAAGGCGACGATCGCTCGCTTGGTCATCACCACGGTCGAGTAGGCGCCCTGCAGGCGCGGCATCACGTCGGTGACCGCGTCCTCGATCAGCTTGCCTTCGTGGGCGGAGAGCAGCGCCGCGATGATCTCGGAGTCCGAGGTGCCGCGGAAGGCGATGCCGCGCTCCTTCAGCTCGGCCCAGAGCTCGACCGCGTTGGTCAGGTTGCCGTTGTGGGCCAGTGCCAGCTCGCGCCCGTCGTCGCGCCAGACCGGCTGCGCGTTCTCCCAGGAGCCGCCGCCGGTGGTGGAGTAGCGCACGTGGCCGATCGCCATGTCGCCCTCCAGCGCCCGCAGCTTCTCCTCGTCGAAGACCTGGGAGACGAGCCCCGAGTCACGCAGCGTCGTGATGTGACCGCCCTGACCGGTGGCGATCCCGGCCGACTCCTGGCCGCGGTGCTGCAGCGCGTAGAGGCCGAAGTAGGCGAGGCGCGCGACATCGTGCCCCGGTGCGTATACGCCGAACACCCCGCATTCCTCGCGCGGGCCGTCGCGATCTATCTGATACCCCTGGGGCGGAGTCAAGCGCGTGCTTTCCTCGCGGTATAGGACGTGACGCGCAGGCGGACTGCCTACCCCGGCAGGGTAGCAACGGAGCGGGACCGGACCGGACGCGGGCCCAGCCTCTTAGGTCCCCTTCTGGCCCCTCAGCCTGACTATCGCCCTGCGGTCCGCCAGGGCGCCCTCCGAATCGGTGGCGAACGCGGTGATCTCCGCCTTCAGAGACTCCTGCGGCGTGATCCGGCTGAGTCGCCGCATCACCGTTTTCGGCAGCGCGATCCTGAAGCTCGTGGCTTTGCCCGGCGCAACGTCCTTCGTGCTGCCGCGCAGGCCGACGATCAGCCTCGTCGGTTTGGATTTGCCGCTGCCCGGTTTCCGTTTCGACTTGAAACCCCAGCCGACCTGACCGAAGACCTGGACCGAGACATCCATGTCGGCTCGGACCCCGACCAGGATCGAGCGTCGCCGCGCCTTGGTCTCGACGGTGAGCGTCACCGGTGAGCATGCGTTCCGGTGGTAGGCGGCGTTCTGCGGGCACTTGTCCTGTCTCTCGTCGCCATAGCCGTCGCCGTCGCGGTCTGGCTCGATCAGCGCGGTCACCGGCGTGCCGAGCCCTGCTTCGACTTTGAAGACCCTCGCCTCGTCGACCGAAGCTTCGCCCGCATAGACCCCCGACGTGTCCGCGGCTTCGTCGTCGCAGAAGTAGGTCTCGGTGAATCCGGAGAGCCCGAAACGGTCGCCGACCCGGACCGGGATCCTGGCCGCGAATTCGTTGGCGCCCGGCTCGACCAGCTGGGTTTCGCTCTCGTCGACCGTGAGGAACTCATCGGCTTTACCGGTCGGCCGCAAGACCAGGAGACGCTGCGGGAGCAGGACCTCGCTCTCCTCGACCTGCATCTTCCAGCGGGTCACGACTCCCGCCGCGGGCACTGCCATCGGGAAGGGGTTGCCCGTCTTCGCCAGCCCGACGATGGCGAGGTCTTTCGCGCGCGCATCGGCGACGCAGTTGCCGCCCACCTCGGTCGCCGCCCCGGCGGCCGGAGCGCAGAGCAATGAGATGGCGAGCGTCGCGACCGCTGCCCCCAGGTGCCTTCGCATCGCGCGCAGCCTAGCCGTCATCGAGCAGCGAGTCGAGCGCCCGCTCGAGACCGCCGATCGCCGAGTCGAGCGGCTCCTGGCTGCCGGCGGCGCGGGCTCGCAGGAGAGCGCCCTCGATCGTGGAGACGACCAGGCCGGCGAACGCCTCGGCGTCTCTCACGTCGATGCCTTCGTCTCGAAGCGCTGCCGCGATCGGGCGTTCCCAGCTCTGAAAGGCAGCCGTGGCCACTGCGGCGAGCTCCGGGTCCTCGGGCCGGGCCAGCGCCGCGGCGGCGACCGGGCAGCCGATTCGCTCCGGGTGGTCCTTGACCCGCCGGCGGAAGATCCCGCCGAACATCGTCAGCGTCTGCTTCAGGCCGCGCTCCTCCAGCGAGCGCTCGATCGTGTCGCGGATCGTCGTCCCCTCGAGCTCGGCGGCCTCGCGGGCGAGCTGGGTCTTGCCGCCTGGGAAGTGGTGGTAGATCGAGCCGCGCGGAGCCTTGCCGCGCTCGGCGACGTCGCGCAGCTCCATCCCCGCGTAGCCCTTCTCGGCGAGCAGCTGCCGCGCTCCCTTGAGCAGCAGCGCCCGGCCGTCGCGCCGCTTGCGCTCGGCTGGCTGCCCGTCGGCGATTCGCGCTATGCCCACGGACATAGTCTATAGTCCGCTCCGATGTATGACCGCGGTCATAGAAGTGCGGTGGCGATCGCCTCTGCCGGTGCCTTTCTCGCCTTTCTCGACACCACGATCGTCAACATCGCCTTCCCGGACATCTCGGCTTCGTTCGCCGGCTCCGGGCGCGATGCGTTGTCCTGGGTCCTCGACGGCTACTTCGTCGCCATCGCCGCCCTGCTGGTGCCTGCCGGCGGCGTCGCCGACCGCTTCGGCCATAAGCGCGTCTTCCTGCTCGGCATCGCCGGCTTCACCGCCGCCAGCCTGCTCTGCGCGGTGGCGCCCTCGCTGCCGATGCTGATTGCCTTCCGCGTCGTCCAGGGGGTCGGCGCGGCGCTGATCGCGCCGACCTCGCTGGCGCTAGTCCTCGACGCCTTCCCGGCGGAGCGGCGCGCGGCCGGGGTGGGGATCTGGGGTGCCGCCGCAGCAGCGGCCGCGGCGGTGGGCCCGACCCTCGGCGGGGCGTTGGTCGAGGTCTCGGACTGGCGCCTCGTCTTCCTCGTCAACCTGCCGCTCGGCGCCGCGATCTTCCTGCTCGGGCGAAGCCGCCTGCGCGAGCGCCCTCAGCTCGACAGCCGCCTCCCGGACCTTCCCGGCGCGCTGATGCTGGCCTCGAGCCTGGCGCTGGTCACCCTCGCGATCGTCGAGGGCAACGACTGGGGCTGGACGGCGCCCTCGACGCTCGGTGCTTTCGCCGCCTCGGCGGTCCTGCTGGCCGGTGTCGTCCTGCGCAGCACCCGTCACCCCCGCCCGATCGTCGAGCCCGCCCTGTTCGCGCATAGCTCGTTTCGCATCGGCAACCTCGGCACGCTCCTCTTTGCCGCCGCCTTCTTCTCGCTGATCCTCGGCAACGTCCTCTTCCTCACCTCGATCTGGGGCTACACCGTGCTCCAGGCCGGTGCCGCGACCCTCCCCGGTCCGACCCTCTCGACCGTGTTCGCCGGCCCGGCCGGCCGCCTCGCCGACCGCTTCGGCCACCGTGCCGTGATCGTCCCCGGCGCCCTCTTCTTCGCCGCCGGGGTGATGGTCCTGCGCTCCGCCGGCGCCGAGCCCGACTGGCTCGGCCTCTGGCTGCCGGGTGCCTGCTTGACGGGCATCGGAATCGGCCTCGCCTTCCCCACCCTCGGCTCCGCCGCCGTCCGCGACGTCCCCGACGACCGCTTCGCCACCGCCAGCGCCGTCAACGCCGCCTTCCGCCAGGTCGGCGCCGTCCTCGGCACCGCGATCCTCGTCGCCATGGTCGGCGACCCCACCTCGCCCGCCGACGCCCTCTCGGTCTCCGACAGCGCCTACCTCTTCTCGGTCTTCGCCGCACTGGCCTCGGGCGCCGTCGTGTTGGGGCTCGGACCCTCGCCGGAGAGGGCCGAGGATCGCACTCAGAGTCTGGGCATGTTGGAACCCGAAGCCGAGACCCTGACCTGACCGCTCAGGTGAGCTGGCGTGACAAGGAGCGCCATGCCGATTCCGCGTCGGCCACCGACGCCCTGAGGCATGGGTCCTCCGCTACTTCGATCGTGGCGCCACCGGTTTGGCCGAGGACGACTGCTCCGATCGCCTCGAGCTCCGATAGCCCGCCGCTGATCAGAAAGCCGCCTGCTCCCTCGCCGAACAAGGCCTCCTCGGCCGAGCACCCGCGCTCACGCAGCGGCTGCAGGTCGACGCTGCAGCCGAGGCCGGCTCCGATTGCGCACTCCGCCAAGGCGCAGGCGAGGCCACCGTCGCTGATGTCGTGGGCTGATGAGAGCTGGCCGGCGCGGACGGCCTCGCGGAGGGTGGCGCAGGCCTCGGCCACCGCGGCGACTTCCGGCTCGGGCAGGCCCATCTCGAGCTCGCCGCGGAGCTTGGCCAGCTCCGAGCCCGCCAGCGATGGCTTGAAGGGACCGAGGATGGCGATCGCGTCGCCCTCGCGGACGAAGGCGATGCCGCATGTACGGGCGGGGTCGGGAAGCTCGCCGACCATGCCGATCACGGGGGTGGGATAGATCGGGCCTTCCGGTCCCTCGTTGTAGAGGGAGACGTTGCCGCCGACGACCGGGACGCCGAGCGCCTTACAGGCGTCGGCGAGGCCGCTGACGGCGCGGTCGAGCTGCCATGCGGGCGCCGGTTTCTCTGGATTGCCGAAGTTGAGGCAGTTGGTCAGGCCGAGCGGCTCGGCGCCGACGCAGGCGAGGTTCTGGGCGCACTCGAGTACCGCCTCGACCGTGCCGGCGTAGGGGTCGCAGGCGACGCGGCGGCCATTGCCGTCGATCGAGACCGCGATCGCGCTGCCGGCCTCGGGGATCTGCAGCACCGCGGCGTCGGCGGACTCGGGCCGGCGCACCGTGCGCGAGCCGACCACCGAGTCGTACTGCTCGAAGGCCCAGCGCTTGGAGGCGACGCTCGGCGAGGAGAGCAGGGCCAGCAGGGTCTCCTCGGCGGAGGCGTCGCGATCGAGCGTCTCCCGGTTGCCGTAGATCCATCCATCCGGCTCGGCCGGCGCCAGGTCGTAGAGCGGGCAGCCGTCGACCAGGGCGCCGACCGGCATCTCTCCGACCACCTCTCCGTCGCGCAGCACCCGCACCTGGCCGCTGTCGGTGACGACGCCGATCTCCGCTGCGCCGGTCTGCCATTTCTCGCAGACGGCCAGTACCTGATCGACCTTGGCCGGCTCGACCACGCCGAGCATCCGCTCCTGCGACTCGGAGACCATGATCTCGAAGGGCTCCATGTCGGCCTCGCGCAGTGGCACCCGGGCCACGTCGAGGTCGATGCCGACGCCGCCGGCCGAGGCCATCTCCCCGGCCGAGGAGGTCAGGCCCGCCGCGCCGAGGTCCTGCAGCGAGACCAGCAGCCCCTTCTCCAGCAGCTCCAGGCAGCACTCGAGCACCTTCGACTCCTCGAAGGGATCGCCGATCTGCACCGTGGGCCGCTTCGCTTCGTCACCCTCGCCCAGCTCGGCCGAGGCCAGCACCGAGGCGCCGCCGATCCCATCGCGCCCGGTCGATGCGCCCATCAGGACCACCGCGTTACCGACCCCGGCGGCGGCGGCGCGGACCATGTCCTTCGTCTGCGCGATCCCGACGCACATCGCGTTGACAAGGCAGTTGTGCTCGTAGGGCGCCTCGAAGTAGATCTCGCCACCGACGTTCGCGACGCCGATCGAGTTGCCGTAGTGGCCGATCCCGCGCACCGCCCCGTCGAGCAGGTGGCGCGAGCGCACTGAGTCGAGCTCGCCGAAGCGCAGCGAGTCGAGGATCGCGATCGGTCGCGCCCCCAGCGCGAAGACGTCGCGGAGGATGCCGCCGACCCCGGTCGCCGCCCCCTGGAAGGGCTCGACCGCGCTCGGGTGGTTGTGCGACTCGACCTTGAAGGCGATCGCGTAGCCGTTGCCGACGTCGACCGCGCCGGCGTTCTCGCCCGGCCCCATCACCACCCGCTCGCCCTCGGTCGGCAGCCGCCGCAGCAGCTTGCGCGAGTGCTTGTAGGCGCAGTGCTCGGACCAGAGCAGGCTGAACATCGCCAGCTCGACGTCGTTTGGCTCCCGCCCGAGCTGCTCGCAGATCAGCTCGAACTCGGAATCGGTCAACCCCAGCTCGCGGTGCTTGGCCACCTCCACGGTCACGCGGCCGCTCCGGCTGCCGCGACGGCTTCGAAGACGCGCAGGCCATCGGTGGATCCGGTCAGCGGATCGACGGCGTGCTCGGGATGCGGCATCAGCCCCACCACGTTGCCCGCCTCGTTCCTCACTCCCGCGATCTCCCGCGCCGACCCGTTCGGGTTCTGCCCCGGCGCGTAGCGATACGCCACCTGCCCCCGCATCTCCAGTTCGTCGAGCACGTCGCCCGGCGCGTAGTAGCGACCTTCCCCGTGCTTGGCCGGAATCGACAACGTCGGCCGACGGGCCTCAGATGTGTCTATATGTCCCATTTCAGGCCCGTCGACGGGGATCAGGTCGAGCTGGCGGCAGGTGAAGCGGAGGCTCTCGTTGAGGAGGAGGGCGCCGGGGAGGAGGCCGGCCTCGCAGAGGACCTGGAAGCCGTTGCAGATGCCGAGGACCGGGCCGCCCGCCGCGGCGAACTCGGCAACCGCCCCCATCGCCGGCGAGAAGCGGGCGATCGCGCCGGCCCGCAGGTAGTCGCCGTAGGAGAAGCCACCGGGGACGACGACAGCGTCGATCCCATCCAGGTCGCGCTCCTCATGCCAGACCAGCCGCGCCTCGCCGATCAGCGAGCAGGCGTGCAGCGCGTCCCGCTCGTCGCAGGAGCCGGGGAACTGAAGTACCCCCCAGCGCATCAGCCGGGGCTGTCGAGGCGCTCGATCTCGAAGTCCTCGATCAGCGGGTTGGCGAGCAGCTTCTCGCAGAGCTCGCCCAGCCGCTCGGGGTCCTCGACGTCGAGCTCGACCATGCGACCGACGTGGACGTGCTCGATCCCCTCGAAGCCGAGTGCTGGCAGCGCCCGCTCCACCGCCTTGCCCTGGGGGTCGAGGATCCCCTCCTTGGGCCGGATCAGGACCCGGGCCCTAGCGGCCATTCGGAAGCCCTCCGCGCACGCCCGGCGGCGGCGGCCCGGCGCTCGCCAGCCGCACACGTAGGACTTCCGAAGGGCCGCCGGGCACTAGAAGGACCGCTCCGTGATCCGCTCGTAGGCCTCGACGTACTTGGCGCGGGTCTGCTCGACCACGTCGGCGGGCAGCTCAGGCGCCGGCGGGGTGTGGTCCCAGCCGGCCTCGTCGGCCCAGTCGCGCACGTACTGCTTGTCGAACGAGGGCTGAGTGCTGCCCGGTTGGTAGCGGTCGGCGGGCCAGAAGCGCGAGGAATCGGGGGTCAGCACCTCGTCGGCGAGGACGATCTCGGCGCCCGCGTGGCGGCCGAACTCGAACTTCGTATCGGCGAGGATGATTCCCCGCTCCGCCGCGTGCTCGGCACCGCGCGTGTAGACCTCGATCGAGACCCGGCGCAGCTCTTCCATCAGCGCCCGGTCGCCGACGATCTCCGCCGCCCGCTCGAAGTCGACGTTCTCGTCGTGGTCGCCGATCTCGGCCTTGGTCGCCGGCGTGAAGATCGGCTCGGGCAGCTTGTCGGACTCGAGCAGGTTGGCGGGCAGCTCGATCCCGCAAACCGCGCCGCCGTTCTTGTATTCCTTCCAGCCAGAGCCCGAGAGGTAGCCGCGCACCACGCACTCGACCGGGTACATCTCCAGCCGCCGCACCCGCATCGCCCGTTCGGCGACTTCTTCGGGCACGTCGGCGGAGACGAAGTGGTTGGGGACGATGTCGCCGGTCAGCTCGAACCAGAATTCTGAGATCCGGTTCAGCACCTTGCCCTTGTCGGGGATCGGCGTCGGCATCACCACGTCGTAGATCGAGATCCGATCGGAGGCGACCATCAGCAGGTCGTCCTCCCACTCGTAGATCTCGCGGACCTTGCCGGAGGAGTGGAGCTTCAGGTCGGCTACGGGGGGCATCCGGGCCGATGCTAGCGGGGCGGACGGCGCGGCTGAACCGAGCCTTCATACTGGCTGACCAGCCAGTATGCGATCCTTCCGCCCGTGACCTTGCCGCCGGAACCGAAGAGCTCGCCCCTCGTCCAAACCCTCCGCTGGTCCTTCCGCCCGCTGCCCTTCATGCAGGAGTGCCGCGAGCGCTACGGCGACAACTTCAGCGTCAAGTTCATCGGCTTCGAGCGCCCGATGGTGATGATCTCCGATCCGGTTGCGATCAAGGCGCTCTACACGGAGCGCTCGCATGGGCTGCCGCCGGGCCGCAACATCGTGCTGGAGCCGATCGTCGGCTCGCGCTCGTTGCTGATCCTGCAGGGCGACGATCACCTCGCCCACCGCAGGCTGATGCTGCCGCCCTTCCACGGCGAGCGGATGCGCTCCTACGAGCCGCTCCTCGAGGAGATAGTCGACGCCGAGATCGATTCCTGGCCGCTGGGCGAGAAGTTCGCGATCCACCCCCGCATGCAGTCGATCACGCTCGAGGTGATCCTGCGCGTCGTCTTCGGCGTCGCCGACGGGCCGCGACTGGAGCGCCTGCGAGGCGTCCTCACCAAGGTGCTTGAGGAGACGGCTTCGCCCTTTGCGCAGCTGACCGGTCTGGCGTCGCGCCGCTTCGGCGGTCGCGGTCCCTGGGCCAGGTTCGAACGGCAGCTGAAGGCGGCCGACGAGCTGCTCTACGCCGAGATCGCCGAGCGCCGCGCCACGGGCGACTTCGAGGAGCGCGACGACATGCTCTCGATGATGATGCAGGCTCGCTTCGAGGACGGCTCCGAGATGAGCGACACCGACCTGCGCGACCAGCTGATGACGCTGCTGCTGGCCGGCCACGAGACGACGGCGACCGCGCTGGCCTGGACCTTCGACCTCCTGCTCCGCCACGAGGGCCCGATGGGGCGCCTGCGCGACTCGCTCGAGGCGGGCGAGGAGGACTACCTGCGGGCGACGATCAGCGAGTCGCTGCGCCTGCGCCCGGTGGTGCCGCTCGCCGGCCGCCGCCTCAACAAAGATCTCAGCGTCGACGGATTGACCCTCCCCGCCGGCACCGACGTCACCCCGGCGATCTGGCTCGCCCACACCCGCGCCGACGTCTATCCCGAGCCCTTCGCCTTCCGCCCCGAGCGCTTCCTCGGGGAGGCGCCGGACACCTACGCCTGGATCCCCTTCGGCGGCGGCATCCGCCGCTGCATCGGCGCCTCCTTCGCCGAGTTCGAGATGCGGATCGTTCTGCGCGAGGTGCTGACCCGCTGCGAGCTGCACAAGGCGAGCCCCGCGCCGGAGAAGATCGGCCGCCGCAACATCACCCTCTCGCCGCGCGACGGCACCCCGGTCGTCCTCACCGCCCGCCACCCGGCGGGCGAGCGCGACCTGGTCGCCGCTTAGGAGGGATTGGCGAAACCCCCGTACGCGCGTCCAGCGGCGGCGGACACTGCGCGGTACGGCGTCCTCAGTCGGCCAAATAGCGCTGCTATTCGGCCTCCCTGCGTCCTTGTCCCGCTTGGTCCGGCGCTCGCTGGCCCGCGCACCCGGGTTTCGCCAATCCCTCCTAGCCCTGCGCGGCCGAACGCGCCGCGGGGTGCTCCTGCGCCCAGCGGGCGATCGTGCTCGAGCCGGAGATGATCTCGCCGTCGTCGAGGACCAGGATCGGCACCTCGTTTGTGCCGCTCAACCGCTTCACCTCGGCGCGGTCCTCGTCGCGGCTGCCCCAAGTCCAGGGCATCAGTCGGTAGCCGCCGACGGTCTTCAGCTCGTACTTGTAGCCGGCCTTGTCGAGAGCCTTCCCGGCCTTGCCGCATGGATGGGCAAAGGCCGGCCCATGCGTCTTCTGCCCGCAGGTGTAGAGAACCATCGCCTGAAACCCTACCGTCCAATCCCCGCCACGGCAGATGCTACGATCGTCGCACTATTGTAGAAGTTGCAACAAGGGATTTGCGAAACAAGACCGCCGACCTGCTCAAACGCGTCGAGGCGGGAGAGAGCATGGTGATAACCGTGCGCGGGAAGCGGGTTGCCACCTTGGCGCCCTATCGAGACGACACGCCCAGATGGATGCCGCGCGAGGAGCTCGTCGAGCTCTTGAGGACACATTCCGCCGATCCGGGCCTTCGCGACGATCTCGAGCGCATCGCGGGTGAAACGACGGATGAAGACAAGCTGAACCGGTTGTGGTGAGCGCACGAGGAAACGTGCGCGGGCTTCTCGACACCTCGGTGCTCGTCGCCATCGAGAGTGGCAGGCGATTGCGCACGGAGGCGCTGTCCGAGACTTCGGCGATCTCTGTGGTGACTAGGGCGGAGCTGCGAGTGGGCATCCTTGCCGCAGAGGACATTGAGACGCGTGATCGGCGGCTGATGACCTTCGAGCTGGCAAATCGCATCGTCGCCCTGCCCGTCGACGAGGGGGTATCGCGTGCATGGGCTCAGATGCGTGCTTACGTGCAGGCCTCCGGTCAGAAGGTTGGGGTCAACGACATGTGGATAGCGGCAACCGCGGCTGCCCACGAGATCCCAGTCCTGACTCAGGACGGCGACTTCGACGCCCTCAACGGCGTCGCCGGTCTGACCGTGATCCCGGTCTAGTCGCGCAGCGCTTCCAGCCGCTCGAAGATCGCGGGGATGTGGGTGAGGTAGGCGTCGTAGTCGAAGACGGCGTCGAGGTCGAGCTCGGGGGCGGCCTCGGCGAGGAGGTCGCGGAAGGGGGTGGCGGTGTCCCAGGCCTGCTGGGCGTTCTCCTGGACCACGCGGTAGGCGTCGTCGCGGGTCATGCCCGACTCGACCAGGGCAGTGAGGGCCCGCTGGCTGAAGAGGGCGCCGTGGGTCAGGTCGAGGTTCTCGCGCATGCGGTCGCTGCGGACGGTCATGCCGCCGGCGACCTTGGCGGCGAGATCCTGCATGTAGTCGAGGCCGATCGTGGCGTCGGGAAGAATCACTCGCTCGGCACCGGAGTGGGAGATGTCGCGCTCGTGCCAGAGGGCGATGTTCTCGAGGCCCGCCTGGGCGTAGCCGCGCAGGACGCGGGCGAGGCCGGTGATCCGCTCGGTGCGGATCGGGTTGCGCTTGTGCGGCATCGCCGAGGAGCCCTTCTGCTGGCCGGAGGCGAACGGCTCCTCGACCTCGCGCACCTCCGTGCGCTGCAGGTTGCGAACCTCGGTGGCGAAGCGCTCGAGGCCACCGCCCGCCACCGCGATGCGCGAGGTGAGGACGGCGTGGCGGTCACGCGGAATCACCTGGGTGGCGACGTCCTCGCGCTGCAGTCCAAGCCGCTCCATCACTCGTGCCTCGACCGCAGGGGGGACCGAGGCGTAGGTGCCCACTGCGCCGGAGAGCTTGCCGAAGGCGAGCTGCCTGAAAGCGTCGGTGAGCCGGTCGAGGTTGCGATCGGCCTCGAAGGCGAAGCCGGCGAGTCGCAGGCCGAAGGTCGTCGGCTCGGCGTGGACGCCGTGGGTGCGGCCGACGCAGAGCGTGTCGCGGTGCTCGATCGCGCGCTCGATCAGGGCGTCGCGGTAGGCGCGGGCGCTCGCCAGCACGACCTCGCCGGCCTCTCGCAGCTGCAGGGCCAGCGCCGTGTCGAGCACGTCTGAGGAGGTCAGCCCGTAGTGAATCCAGCGCCCCTGATCGCCGACCGACGCGGCGACGACGTCGACGAAGGCGGCCACGTCATGGTCGGTGGTCTTCTCCCGCTCGTTGACCGCCTCGACGGTGAAGGCGGCGTTCGCCCGCGCCGCCTCCGCGGCCTCCCTCGGCACGACCCCCTCCTCGGCCCAAGCCTCGGTTGCCGCAAGCTCCACCTCCAGCCAGCACTCGAACTTGCGCTGCGGCGACCAGACCGCGCCGATCTCCGGCCGCGTGTACCTGGGAATCACCAGCTCGCACCGGAAGCGGGGGCGAAGGGCGGCATCAGCAATTGATGATCCGGGCGGCGAGGATGCCGGCGTTCTTGGCGCCGTCGATCGCTACGCAGGCGACCGGGATTCCGGGCGGCATTTGCACTGCGGAGAGCAGGGCGTCGAGGCCACCGAGGCTCTTGCCGAGGATCGGCACGCCGATCACCGGCAGGTCGCTGTGGGCGGCGGCGACACCGGGCAGGGCCGCCGACATACCGGCCCCGGCGATGATCACCTTGAGGCCGCGCATCCGCGCGTTGGTGCAGTACTCGCGCACCATCTCGGGGTCGCGGTGGGCGCTCATCACCCGCATCTCGTAGCTGATCCCGGCCTCGTCCAGAGCGGCTCCGGCCGCTTCCATCTTCGGCATATCGTTCTTCGAACCCATGATGATCCCGACCAGGGGCTCGTCGACGTCGATCTCCTCGAAAGTCTCCTCGACCTCTGGCGACGGGGTCGGCTCGGTGGGCTGGGGCTCCTCTGAGATCTCGCTCATCGCTTCCTCTCTGGCTGGCTAGCTGGGTACGCGATCGACAGCCCGAGTGGCGATGTCCGATCGCATCTGCATTCCCTCGAACTCGATCCGGCTCGCGGCATCGTACGCGCGATCGCGGGCCTCGGCTGGTGTCGTCCCCAGCGCGGTCACGTTGAGGACGCGACCGCCGGCGGTGACCAGCTCCCCGTCACGCTCGGCCGTCCCGGCGTGGGTGATCTCGGCCAGCTCGGCTGCGGCGTCGAGACCCCGGATCGCGTCGCCCTTGGAGGAGGACTGCGGGTAGCCGGCCGAGGCGAGGACCAGCGTCACCGCCCACTCTTGGGCGAACTCGGCGTCGATCCCCGCCAGCCCACCGGGCTCGCGGGCGGCGAGGCAGAGGTCGACCAGGTCCGAGCGCAGCCGCGGCAGCACCGCCTGCGTCTCGGGGTCGCCGAAGCGGGCGTTGAACTCGAGCACCTTCGGGCCGTCTGGGCCGATCATCAACCCGGCGTAGAGGACGCCGTGGAAGGGACGCCCGCGCCGCGCCATCGCCGCGACCACCGGCCGGTGCACGGCATCGACGATCTCCTCGACCTCGGCCTGGCCGAAGCCCGGCACCGGCGAGTAGCTGCCCATGCCACCGGTGTTCGGACCCTCGTCGCCGTCGAAGATCCGCTTGTAGTCCTGCGCCGGCGCCAGCGGCACCACGTTCTCGCCGTCGCAGAGCGCCAGCAACGAGAGCTCCTCGCCCTCGAGGAACTCCTCGAGCACGACCGTGGTCTCGCCGAAGCGCCGCTCGGTGAAGAAGACGTCGACCGCCTCCCGCGCCTCGGCCTCGCTCTGGCAGATGATCACCCCCTTGCCCGCCGCCAGCCCGTCGGCCTTCAGCACCGCCGGGTAGGAGGCGCAGGCGATCTGCGCCAGCGCCTCCTCGCGGCTGTGCAGCAGCAGGTGCGAGGCGGTCGGCACACCGGCCTCGCGCATCAGCTCCTTGGCGAACGCCTTCGAGCCCTCCAGCTCCGCCGCCGCGGCGCTCGGCCCAAAGGCCGGCACGCCCGCGTCCTCGAGCGCGTCGACCACGCCCGCTACCAGCGCAGCCTCGGGCCCGACGACGACTAGGTCAACGCCGCGCTCCTTTGCGAAATCGACGATTTCCCCAACGTCTTGAGCTGCGACTCCCGGCAGGCACTCGGCGTCAGCCGCGATCCCGGCGTTGCCCGGGGCACAGAGAAGCTCGGGGGCGTGGGTGGAACGAGCCAGCGCCCGCACGATCGCGTGCTCGCGCCCCCCTCCGCCGACGACCAGGATCTTCAATCGAACGCCTTCCTAAAGCGAGTCAGCCAGCTCACCAGCCGGCATCGCCGCCAGCGTCTGGCTGCTCATCGTCCCGCGAGATCCCAGCTCGACGGATACCTTGGCCATCGTCTTCTCATCCGGCGCCTCGACGATCGTGACGAAGTCGTACTGCCCCAGCGTCGCGTACTGAGCCACCACCTTCGCCCCAATCTGCTCAACCTCTTTATTGACCTCGGCAACCCGCCCGGGATTGTTCTTGAGGGTCCGTACCCCGTCAGCAGTCAAGTTCGTGAGCATCACGTAAGTCGGCATCGCACCCTCCTCAGCTTTTTAAACAGGGCTTCGACCCTACGTTATGCAACCGAATCGGAAAAGGGCTACGGGCTCCCTATCCGGGAACTTGTGAGCCCCGAAGGGGCGGGTTTCCGGATAGGGAGCCCGTAGCCCTCACCCGGCTGGGCCCTAACCGTCGTAGCCCGCGTGCACGTGATCGCAATGATCCGAACGCGCAAACGCCGGTCCCGGTCCATCCAGATCGAAGCAATAGATCAGCTCGGTCGGGTGCCCAGGCGCCGGCAGATACGCGAGCGTACGCCCCAGTTCGGCGCAGGGCGCGTCGACCGCCGTGTCGGTGCAGGAGACGCCGTCGACCGCAGCGATGTCCATCGCCCGGCCGAAGTAGTGGTTGGAGACGTTGCCTTCGACCGTGTACTGGGAGTGATCGGAGCGCAACGAGGAGATCGTGAGCTGGTGCTCCTGGGTGATCGCGCCGATCAGGCCGACGATGCGCGGGTCGAGCGAGCCGGTCGTGATGTCGCGCAGCTCGAGGTCGTTGGAGAGAGTGAGGTTGCTCCAGTCGATCGGCGCCCCGACGCTGCTCGGCAGGGCGAAGGACCAGTCGATCGGCTGGACCGCGCACTTTCCTTCCAGCTGCTCGGCGTCGCTCAGCACCACCTGCACGTACCACTGGGCCTGGTTGTGGGTGAAGATGCCGGCTCGCAGGCCACCGCGGGACCAGATCAGGCGGGCGAGGGTGGCGGCCGAGTCGACTGGGCTGGCGCGCCTGATGTGCCCGTCTGCGTCGCCATCCACCGCGTAGGTCGACCACTCGTTCGAGTCGAGCCCCAGAGGCCCGTACTTGCGCAGCTGCTGCTTGCCCATGCCCTCGCCGAAGTTGGACTCGAGGCGGGCCACCGCGGCCAGCGCCCAGACGCCGCGGTCCCCCAGTTCGTAGCGCGAGGCGGCCGCCTCGAACGCTTCCATGTACTCCTCGGGGATCTCCTCCCGCCACTTCGGCGCGGCGGTGCAGTTGAGCGCCTGCAGCTGCGGGACCAGAGCGAAGCCTCCGCTGGGGCCGACGAGCGAGCCGTAGCAGGCGGCGTTGGCCAGGACCTCGGCCACGTACCAGTCGGCGTGGTTGTAGGCGAAGATCGCGCTGTAGGTGTCGGCCGGCATGCCGGCGGCGCTGAGGTAGCTGGCGGCGGCGAATATCGCGTCCTCGGGGTTGTAGGGGTCGCTGACCCCGTCTCCGTTGGCGTCGACGCCGTAGCTTTCCCAGGTCGACGGAAGGAACTGCATCCAGCCGATCGCGCCGGCCGAAGACGGCCCCATGTTCGAGCCGAAGGCGCTCTCGATCCCGTTGATCGAGGCGAGTACCGCAGCCCCTTGCGGCCCGAGCCCGTAGGCATCGGCGGCGCGCTGGTAGATCGGGATCAGGATCGGCGGCACCCCACCTGCAGTGGCGCAGCTGGAGCTTGGAATGGCCGGGATCGCGAAGGTTTCCGCCGGAGCGGGAATGGCGCCGGCTTCGGGTTCTGCCGGTGGGGCTGGGCTCGATTCCTGCGCCGCCGGCGCCTTCGTGTCCGCGGCGGTGCCGCCGCTGCTCTCGGACTCCTGCGGCGCCGGCGGCGCCGCGAGCGTGTCGCCCTGCTGCAGCGAAGGCGCCGGTTCGCCAAGGCCGTTGGCCTGGACCGGCGCTTCGCTCGGCGACGCGGGCGGGGCTTCTTCCGCGGCGGCGGCTGGGGCGCTCAACGCCGCGCCGATCGCCGCGACGGCGAGCGTGTTGCGCAGCCGGCCCATCAGCCGAGCACGTCCGTCACTTGCCACTTGCCGGATTTTTCGTCGCGCTGCATGTCGATGCGCAGCTCACTGGTGATGCCGATCCGCAGCAGGGAGACGCTGAGGGTGTAGGTGTCGCCGTGCTTTGGGCCGGGGACGACGTTGAGCACCTTGCCCTTCGGTACCTCGACGTTGGCGGGCAGGCGAGGCGGCCGATGCAGCAGCGAGTTCGCCAGCTGCGGGGTCGCGGTCGCGGCGAAGGCGGCGCGGACTTCGCTGTCGTTTTGGCCGATCTCGAAGAGGACGAAGGCGTCGGCGAAGCGGCGGGCGACCTTGGTCGCCGCAGGGCCGGCGGGGGCGACCTTGGCGGTCTTCGACGAGGAGGAGGAAGAGGTGATGTCCGCGGGTGCGGCGTCCGCGCTGGCGCCGGTCGATGCCACGGATCCTTCGCCGGCCGCCTTGGCGCCGACCTTCCCGGCCGCGATGCCGCCCGTCGCAGTGAAATCGGGCTTGGCTCCGTGCAGAACCGGCGCCACCTCGACCGGCTTCTCGACCGGCGCCGGGGTGGGCTGGACGACCGGCGCGGGGGCGGGAGCCGCGGCGCCCACCGAGCCTCCCTTCGAGCCGCTTCCGGACGCCCAGGCGAAGCCGAACACTCCGGCGCCTACGGCAACCAGGCCCAGCGCGACGGCGCCGGCGAGGCGCAGTTGCTCGTTCCATGCGCTGGTGCGCTCCCGCAGCGGCCAGATCACCACCCGCTCGATCGCCCAGGCCGCTCGCTCGAAGGGCCAGCGGATCACCTCGGCGACCGCACGCAGGGCGTCGGCGCTGCCCCAGACCACCCGCTCCTCGACCGCGAAGGCGGCATTGGCAAGGGAGGAGCGAACCGGGGACGAGGTGTGGATTCGGCGTCGTTCGAACATGGACGGTGGGCTAGGTCAAGAGCTTATGTCGGATTCTGACCCCTTTCCCTTAACACCACATAATGGGCCGTAGTTCTCATCTACCCACTAAGAACTAGCGGGCCGAATGCTTATCCGGGCACTTTTGCCGCTGTGCCGGCGAAGCTGAGCTCCCCTTCCTGGGCCTCGACCCGCACGACGTCGCCTTCGCGGAACTCGCCCTCGAGGATCTTCAGGGCCAGTTTGTCGACGAGCTGCTTCTGGATCATCCGCTTCAGCGGCCGGGCGCCGTAGGTGGGGTCATAGCCGAGGTTGCCCAGCAGCGTACGGGCGTCGTCGCTCAGCTCGATCTCGATCCCGCGCTCGCGCACGCGGCTGACCAGCTGGTCCACCTGCAGCTCGACGATGCGCCCGATGTCCTCCTTGGAGAGGCGGTGGAAGATCACCGTGTCGTCGATCCGGTTGAGGAACTCGGGCTTGAAGGTGGTGGCGAGCACCTCTTCGATCTGCTCGCGGATCTTCTCGTCGACCGACTCGGCGACGATGCGGTCGCTGCCGACGTTCGAGGTCATGATCAGCACCGTGTTGGTGAAGCTGACCGTGCGGCCCTGGCCGTCGGTGAGCCGCCCGTCGTCCATGATCTGCAGCAGCGTGTTGAAGACGTCGGGGTGCGCCTTCTCGATCTCGTCGAGCAGCACCACGGCGTAGGGACGGCGCCGCACCGCCTCGGTCAGCTGCCCGCCCTCCTCGTAGCCGACGTAGCCCGGCGGCGCCCCGATCAGCCGCGCCACCGTGTGTTTCTCCATGTACTCCGACATGTCGAGGCGGACGATCGCCTGCTCGGAGTCGAACATCAGCTCCGTCAAGCTCTTGGCCAGCTCGGTCTTGCCGACCCCAGTCGGGCCGAGGAAGAGGAAGCTGCCGATCGGCCGGTTGGGGTCGGAGAGCCCGGCCCGCGAGCGGCGCAGAGCGTTGGAGACCGCCTCGATCGCCTCGTCCTGGCCGATCACCCGCTCGTGCAGGCGCTCCTCCATCTGGATCAGCTTCTCCACCTCGCCCTCCATCAGGCGGCTGACCGGGATCCCGGTCCATTTGGCGACGACCTCGGCGACGTCCTCCTCGGTCACCTCCTCGCTCAGCATCGTGCCGCCGCCGGCGTGCAGCTCGGCCAGCCGCGCCTCCTGATCGGCGACCGTCTTCTCGAGCTCCGGGATCTCGCCGTAGCGCAGCTTCGCCGCCCGCTCGAGGTCGGCCTCGCGCTCGGCCCGCTCGGCCTCGCGGCCGGCCTCCTCCAGCCGCAGCTTCGCCTCCTTGATCGCGTCGATCGCCTCCTTCTCGTTCTGCCAGCGCGCCTTCATCTCGCCCGAACGCTCGCGCAGCTCCGCCAGCTCGGACTCGATCGCCTGCAGCCGCGCCGCCGAGGCCTCGTCGCTCTCTTTCTTCAGCGCCTCGCGCTCGATCTCCAGCTGCTGGATGCGCCGCTCGACCTCGTCGATCTCGGTCGGCATCGAGTCGATCTCGATCTTCAGCCGCGAGGCCGCCTCGTCGATCAGGTCGATCGCCTTGTCGGGCAGGAAGCGGTCGGCGATGTAGCGCTCGGAGAGGGTCGCGGCGGCGACGATCGCCGCATCGGAGATGCGCACGCCATGGTGGACCTCGTAGCGCTCCTTCAGCCCGCGCAGGATCGCGATCGTGTCGTTGATGTCGGGCTCGCCGACGAGCACCGGCTGGAAGCGCCGCTCGAGTGCCGCGTCTTTCTCGATGTGCTTGCGGTACTCGTCGAGCGTGGTGGCGCCGACCGCGCGCAGCTCGCCGCGGGCCAGCATCGGCTTCAAGAGGTTGGCGGCGTCGACGGCGCCTTCGGCCGCGCCGGCACCGACGATCGTGTGCAGCTCGTCGAGGAAGAGGACGATCTGGCCGACTGCCTCCTGCACCTCGGTCAGCACCGCTTTCAGCCGCTCCTCGAACTCGCCGCGGTATTTGGAGCCGGCCAGCAGCGAGCCGATGTCGAGCGCGATCACGCGCCGGTCGCGCAGGCTCTCCGGGATGTCGCCGTCGACGATCCGCTGCGCCAGGCCCTCGACGATCGCCGTCTTGCCGACCCCGGGGTCGCCGATCAGCACCGGGTTGTTCTTGGTGCGGCGGGAGAGGACCTGGATCACGCGGCGGATCTCCTCGTCGCGGCCGATCACCGGGTCGAGCTTGCCGGCCTCGGCCTCGGCGGTGAGGTCGCGGCCGAATTTCTCCAGCGCCTGCACGCTGTCCTCCGGGTTCGGCGAGGTGACCCGGTGCGGCCCGCGCACCTCGGCCACCGCCTTTTCCAGCGAGCCGCGCTCGGGGAGGACGTCGGCGACGCCCGAGCCATCCTCGGTCAGCGCCAGGAGGATGTGCTCGGTCGAGATGTACTCGTCGCCGAGCTTCGCCATCTCCGTCTCGGCCCGCTGCAGCACCTTCACCAAGGCCGAGGAGGGCCGGGCCTCGGGCTCCTCGCCGCCGCTCAGCTTCGGCAGCGCCTCGGCGGCCTCGCGAGCACGGACCGAGATCGAGGCCACGTTGGCGCCGAGCTTCTGCAGGATCGGCACGACCAGGCCATCGGTCTGCTCGAGCAGGGCGACCAGGAGGTGGGGGGGAGCAACCTCCGGGTTGCGCGCCGCCGAGGCGAGTCGCTGGGCGGCAGCCACCGCTTCCTGCGACTTGACGGTGAACCTATCCGGCTGCATCGGTCTCCCCTTTCAAAAACCGCTGTTCGAGCTTCTCGGCCCGGCGGCGCATCCGCTCCAGTTCAGTGCGCATCTCCGCCACCCGCTCTTCCATCTCCAGCACCGTCTCCACCCCGGCAAGATTCAGCCCCTGTTCGGAGGTCATTTGCTGGATGCGACGCAGCCGTTCGACGTCCCGCTGGGAATAGAGCCTGGTGTTCTTGGGCGAGCGTTGCGGCCGAATCAGCCCCCGCGCCTCGTAGATCCGCAGTGTCTGCGGGTGCATGTGGGCCAGCTCGGCCGCGACCGAGATCATGAATACGCCGCGCTCGGCGTCGACCGAAACGTCCACCCGTTCCCGCCGCACACTCATACGCCCCCCCACCCCTTCCGGTGCGCTTTATGTGGCCATAGACCACAAAAGGCGCACTGGAACCGGGGGGTCACCGCTGGCCTGCTTTTGCCAGGAGGTCGGCGCGGGGGTTGGAGCCGTTGAAGGCCTGGGCGAGCTTCTCCGCCGCCTCCTCCTGCTCCGCGGTCAGCTTCTCCGGCATCTCGATCTCGAGCCGGTAGCGGATGTCGCCCTGTCCGCGCCCGCGCGCCTTCGGGGCGCCCTCGCCGCGCAGGCGCTGGATCGAGCCGTGCTTCGTGCCGGGGCCGACCTTGATCTTCTTCGTCCCGTCGAGAGTCGGCACCTCGATCGTCGCTCCGCGCAAAGCCTCGGCAATCGTGATCGGCACCGTCACCTCGAGGTTGCCGCCGTCGAGGCGCTTGAAGACCGGCGAGGCGGCGACGCGGGTAACGACGAAGAGGTCGCCTGGGGGCCCGCCGCGCTGGCCGGCCTCGCCCTTGCCGGCGAGGCGGATGCGGGCCCCGTCCTTGACTCCGGCGGGAATGTTGACCTTGTAGCGCTTGGTTTGCTGGGTGAGGCCGGAGCCGCCGCAGGTCGGGCAGGGGTCCTCGATGATCTGGCCAGCGCCGCCGCACTGTGGGCAGGGCTGGCTGATCGAGAAGAAGCCCTGACTCTGCGCGTCGATGCCGCGCCCTTCGCAGCGCGGGCAGGTGACCGGAGAGGTGCCCGGCTTGGCTCCGCTGCCGTGGCAGGTCGGGCAGCGTTCGGCCTTCGGCACGGTGACCTGGACCTGGGCGCCGTTGACCGCCTGGTCGAAGCTGAGGCTGATCTCGGTTTCGAGGTCGCGCCCCCGCACTTGCTGCGGTTGTCCGCGCCCACCCCCGCGGCCGAAGAGGTTGGAGAAGAGGTCGCTGACGTCGAAGCCGCCAACCGGTCCCCCGGCCGTGCCCCCGAACGGGCCCGCACCGCCCGGTCCAGCGCCACCGAAGCCCCCGAACATTCCCCCGCCGGAGTCGTATTCCTTGCGCTTCTCCGCGTCGGAGAGGACGTCATAGGCCCCCTGCACCTCCTTGAACTGCTCCTCCGCTTTCGGATCGTCCGGATTGCGATCGGGGTGGTACTTGCGCGCCAGCTTCCGGTACGCCTTCTTGATCTCCTCGTCCGAGGCGCCCTTGGAGACGCCAAGCGTCTTGTAGAGGTCCTCAGCCAAAGGCCCTCCTCACTCGGCCACCACGACCCGGGCCGGCCGGATCAACTGCTCCCCAAGCCGGTACCCCTTTTGCATCACCTCGACGACGACGCCGGACTCGATCCCGTCCGCCGCCACCGTCGAGAGCGCCTCATGCACGGTTGGGTCGAACCTCTCCCCTTTCGGATCGACCGCCTCGATCCCGTTCCGGGTGAGCGCGTCACGCAAGCTGCGGAAAACGAGCAGGACTCCGTGCGACAGCCCATCCTCGGAATCCCCCTCGGGATCGAGACCCGCCGCCTGCAGCGCCCTCTCCAAATCGTCCAGAACAGGCACCACGTCCCGAATCATCTCACCCCTCCCACGAGCGGCAGCCGCTTGCACCTCGGCAGCCATCCGCTTGCGGAAGTTCTCGAAATCAGCCTTCGTCCGCTTGGCAAGCTCCAAGTACTCGTCCCGCTCCCGCTGCGTGTCCGCCAGCAGAGCATCCAGATCCGTCTCGACCTGCTGTCCCGCATCGGGGCTCTCAGCTTGAGCGCTTGGACCCTGAGGGTCGCCTCCCGTCTCTTCCGCGGGTGGCGTGGATGGCGGGGGGGTCGAGGACGCCCCCGTCCGCAGCGCCCCCCCGTCATCCGCGACAGGACCCGCGGTCGAGCGATCCCGACCCTCAGCGTCCCTGGGCAACCTCATTTGTCGTCGCCCTCGCCCTCATCGACAACCTCAGCGTCGACGACCTCCTCCTCATCGGAGGACTCCCCATCCGCAGAAGCACCGTCAGCCGAAGCCGCGGCTTGCTCCTCCTGCGCCGCCGCATAGATCTGCTCGGACACCTTCTGGAAGGCCGCCGTCAGCGCCTCGGTCTTGGCGTTGATCTCCTCAACGCTGTCCGAGGCGAGCACCTCGCGGACGCCCTTGATCGCCGCCTCGATCTCCTCCTTGTTCGAGGAATCAATTTTGTCGCCCAGCTCCTCGAGCTGTTTCTCGGACTGGTAGGCGGCGTTCTCGGCGAGGTTGCGCGCCTCGGCCAGCTCGCGCTGCACCCGGTCCTCCTCGGCGTGGGCCTCGGCGTCGGAGACCATGCCCTGGATTTCCTCCTCGGAGAGGCCGGAGCCGGACTTGATCTCGATTTTCTGCTCCTTGCCCGTGCCCAGGTCTTTGGCGGTGACGTGCAGGATGCCGTTGGCGTCGATGTCGAAGGTGACCTCGATCTGCGGCATCCCACGCGGCGCCGGGGGGATCCCGGTGAGCTGGAACTTGCCCAGGCTCTTGTTGCCACTCGCCATCTCGCGCTCGCCCTGCAGCACGTGGATCTCGACCGAGGGCTGGTTGTCGTCGGCGGTCGAGAAGGTCTCCGACTTCTTCGTCGGGATCGTCGTGTTGCGCTCGATCAGCTTCGTCATCACGCCGCCTTTGGTCTCGATGCCGAGGGTCAGCGGGGTGACGTCGAGCAGCAGCACGTCCTTGACGTCGCCTGCCAGTACTCCGGCCTGGATCGCGGCGCCGACAGCGACGACCTCATCCGGGTTGACGCCCTGGTGCGGCTCCTTCCCGGTCAGCGCCTCGACCCGCTCGCGCACGGCCGGCATCCGTGTCATGCCGCCGACCAGGACGACGTGGTCGATCTCGGTCCCGGCGTCGTCGAGCGCCCGTTTGACCGGGCCGACGACGCGCTCGAGCAGGTCGCCGGTCAGCTCGTTCAGCTTCGAGCGGCTCAGCTTCATGTCGAGGTGCTTGGGCTGCCCCTCGACTGCGGTGATGAAGGGCAGGTTGATCTGGGTCTCCTGCGCCGAGGAGAGCTCGATCTTCGCCTTCTCCGCCGCCTCGTAGAGGCGCTGCAGCGAGTTCTTGTCGGCAGCCAGGTCGACGCCCTGATCCCGTTTGAACTCGGCGACCAGCCACTCGACGATCGCCTTGTCCCAGTTGTCGCCGCCGAGGTGGTTGTCCCCGGCAGTCGACTTCACCTCGAAGACACCGTCGCCGATTTCCAGCACGGAGACGTCGAAGGTGCCGCCGCCGAGGTCGAAGACGAGGATCGTGTGGTCGGCGGTCTCCTTGTCGAGCCCGTAGGCGAGCGAGGCGGCAGTTGGCTCGTTGATGATCCGCTTCACCTCGAGCCCGGCGATTTTGCCGGCGTCCTTGGTCGCCTGGCGCTGGTCGTCGTTGAAGTAAGCGGGGACGGTGATCACGGCGCCGTCGACCGTCTCGCCCAGCTTCGCTTCGGCGTCGGTCTTCAGCTTCTGCAGGATCATCGCGCTGATCTCCGGCGGGCTGTACTGCTTGCCCCGCACGTCGACGCGGACGTCGCCGTTGGGCCCGGCCTCGACCTTGTAGGGGACGATCGTCTCCTCCTCTTTGACCTCGGCCTCCTTGCGCCCCATGAAGCGCTTGATCGAGAAGATCGTGTTCTCGGGGTTCATCACCGCCTGGCGCTTGGCTACGGTGCCGACGAGGCGATCGCCGGACTCGGTGAAGGCGACCACCGACGGGGTCGTCCGCCCACCCTCTGCGTTCTCGAGGACCGTCGGCTCGCCCCCCTCCAGCACGGCAAAGCAGGAGTTGGTCGTGCCCAGGTCGATCCCGATCGTCTTACCCACTATCAAGTACCTCCAAGTCTAGTTCTGTCTGCCTAAAAAATCTAAGCGTCAGTATGGCAGATCGCTAATGGAATGCAAACCTTTGCCGCGTATAGTGGGTTAGCGGGTACTGGAGGCGCCTCGACGAATTCGACCCAGGCGAATGGCGGGTCGCGACGAAGAGGAGACAACTTGATCCACCCCCACGCATCGATCCGGCGTATCGCGTTCTTGCTCGCCCTCGCAATGCTCCTCGTGCCGGCCAGCGCCGTCGCGAAGTCGGGCGAGCAGCAGGGCAAAGCCAAGGAAGTCAACGTGATGACCCGCAACCTCTACCTCGGCGCGGACCTCACGCCGGCGATCACCGCACCGAGCCGCGAAGCGTTCATCGATGCCAACGGGAAAATCCTCCGCGACGTCACCGCCAACGATTTCCCGGTTCGGGCCAAGGGGCTGGCACAGGAGATCCTGAAGAAGAAGCCCGATCTGGTTGGCCTGCAGGAGGTCGCGCTCTGGCGCACCGGCCCGCCGAGCCTCGAACCGCTGCTCAACTCGGGTGCCAGCCCAACCGCGACGACGGTCCGCTACGACTACTTGACCGAACTCCTCGCGCGGCTCAACAAGGGCAAAGGCGGCGCGGGCAAGCCGCAGTACCGCGTCGCCATCAGCCAGGACGAGTTCGACTTCGAAGCTCCGGCGAACGAAAATGGCGTCGCCGGCGACGGGCCGAACGGGGCGATCCCCAATGCCGAGGTCAACGGCCGGCTGACGATGCGCGACGTGATCCTCGTCCGGCGCGGCGCCGGCGTCACCTTCAAGCACCCCCAGGCGGGTCATTTCGCCAACCTGCTGGTGGTGAAAGTCTCGGGGGTCAGCGTCACCGTGACCCGCGGCTGGACGGCGATCGACGCCAAGGTCCGCGGCAGCCACAGCTTCCGCTTCGTCAACACCCACCTGGAGGCGTTCGACGACGCCAGCCAGGTGCCGAGCATTCGCTCCCTGCAGGCCAGCGAGCTGGTCGCTCCCGGCGGGCCGGCGACGAGCAACCTGCCGGTCATCCTGCTCGGCGACCTCAACTCCGACGACGACACGGTCGAACCCGGTGACCAGCAGGCCTACCGGACCCTGCTCGCCGCCGGTCTGCGCGAGCGCAGCACCAACAAACCGCTGAGTTGCTGCCTCAATTCGAGCCTGCTCGCAGTGGGAGCCGGCGGCAGCGTCGCCGACTTCAACCACCAGGTCGATCACGTGATGACCCGCGATCCCAAGGACGTCAAGCTGAAGATCTCGGCGGTGACCGGCCGCCAGCCCGTCAACGGCTTCTGGGACTCAGATCACGCTGGCCTCTACAGCGGCCTCCTCCTCAAGAACTGAGAGCCGGCCGCCGGCGGGGGTTTCAGCCCTCGCCGGCGGTGCGCGCCACGAATTCGGCTACTTCTTCGGCTTGCTCTTTGTTGAGGATTCCGCCGGGCATCCGCCCGGGGGTGGTGGTGCTGTCGACCCCATCGTCGATCGCGCCCAGGACACGCCCTTCGGTCGATTCGATCGTCGATTTGGCGCTCGATCCTTCCGGCGGGCCAGCGGGCGCCAGCAGGACGTCGAGGTTGGGCCCGTAGTTGCCGTTGGTGCCCGCGGCGTAGAGCGTGTGGCAGGTGCCGCAGTTGGTCTGGAAGAGGCTCTGGCCGCTCTTCAGGTCGGAGGGCACCTCCTGGGCTCCGCGAGCGGCGTCGCCGTTCGAGCGGAAGGCGAGCCAGGGGATCAGGACGGCAAGGACGAGAACCAGCAGGCCGAAGACGATGAAGGTCTTTTTGCTCATTTGCGCTCGGCACGGTACCAGGGACACATTCGGCGAAGCTCGCACTCTCCACAGCGCGGTTTCGGGCGGCAGAGCGCTCGCCCGTGGTGGATCAGATTCATGTGCAGCTCGTAGGCATCCTCGGGGTCGACGATCGCCAGCATCTCGTCGTGGGCACGCTCGAAGGACGCCTTCTGCGGGAAGAGGCCGAGCCGCCCGCCGACCCGGTGCACGTGCACGTCCACCGGTATCTCGGGAATGCCCCAGGTGAAGATCAGCACGCAGGCGGCGGTTTTCCGCCCGACGCCGGGAAGCGAGAGCAGGAACTCCATCGATTCCTCTCGCGGCGCCGTCTCGGTCCAGTCGAGATCGGGCTCCTCGCCGAGCCGCTCGAGGATCGCCTGGATGCGCGGCGCCTTCTGCCTGCCGAGGCCGCCGGGCCGGATCGCCTCCTCTACCTCCGTCACGGGCGCGTCCCGCACTTCCTCCCAGGTTGGGAAGCGCTGGCGCAGCGCTGCAAAGGCCCGGTCCCGATTGCGGTCATTCGTGTGCTGTGAGAGCACCGTCTTGACCAGCTCCGCGATCGGGTGCCGGTGCGGCTCGTTGACCGGCTGCCCATACATCTCCCGCAGCCGATCCCGGATCGCCCGCACCCGCCTCCTATCAGCTCTCTTCCAAGCCATTGTGTTCGGACGCTATCGGCGCGGCATCTCGGGCGGGTGGCGCGGGGGAGGGCCAGAGAACGGACGAACCTGCCCGCCCGCAGGCACCTCCCCCGTGACAGGAACCCGCCCGCAGCGACCCCCGTTAACGCCCGGATTACAATTGCCCGTCAAGTGTCTCGTGCACTCGCCCGCATCGGATCGAAGCTGCCGCAAGGTTGGGGCGACGCTGGTCGCCAGCTGGGGATCCTCGTCCTCGTCGACGTCGCCTACGAGCTGGTGCGCGGAATCGCCGATGGCCAGCGCACCGAGGCGATCGCCCACGGCACGCAGGTGATCGACCTCGAGCGCTCCACCCACACCTTCTTCGAGCCCGGCCTGCAGGCGTTCTTCATGCCCGCCCACTGGCTGATCGACGTTGCCAACCAGCTCTATCTCAACGCCCAGTTCTCGATCGCGCTCGGCTTTCTGGTCTGGCTCTACCTCTTTCGCAACGAGTCCTACTACTTCGTCCGCAACATGTTCGTGGTCTCGATGGGTCTCGCCCTGATCGGCTACACGCTCTTCCCGACCGCGCCGCCGCGGATGTATCCGCAGCACGGCTTCGTCGACACGATCACCGACTTCTCCGGCGTCAACCACGATTCCTCGCTGGCCAAGGTCTTCATCAACCCCTACGCGGCAGTGCCGAGCATGCACTGCGGCTTCGCTCTGATGATCGGCGTCACCGGCGTCCGCGTCTGCCGCAACTGGTGGTCGAAAGCGTTCTGGGCCGCTTGGCCGCTGCTGATCGCCTGGGTCGTGATCGTCACCGCCAACCACTACTGGGTGGACGTCGCGCTCGGCTGGATGGTCGCCGGCACTTCGGCCCTCGTCGCCAGCCGCCTGCTGGCTCGGGCCCGCCCGCACGCCTGGGCCTGGCGGTCGGCGCCGCGAGAGGCGGAGGCTTGATCCGCTCCTCCCAGTCTCGTGCCCGGTAGCCTGACCGCGATGAGCGCGGAGCGAGCAAGCGTGCATCCCTGGTCCTTCGCGCCGCGAGCGGAGCGCGAGATTTGTGGCTGAATCGTCGGCGCCTCCGAGGGCTCCTGGCGGCCGCCGCAACGGTCGCCAGGCCCGCAACGGCCAGGAGCTTCGCGCCTACGCCCGCGATCGCCTGATCGAGTCCCGGCTGACGCCGAACGCGATCTCGATCGCCGGCCTGATCGGCAACCTCGTCGCCGCTGTCTTGGTGACCCAGCACCTCTTCACCCTCGCCGGCGTCGCCTTCATCCTCGGCTCGGTGATGGACACGCTCGACGGTCGCTACTCGCGGATGTCGGGCAAGGGGACGCTCTTCGGCGCCTTCCTCGACTCGACCCTCGACCGGATCGAGGAGGGGATCGTGTTGGCTGCCGTCGCCGGCTACTTCGCCGCCAACGGCCAGGACTTCGCCGCCGCGATGTGCGTCGTCGCGGTGCTCGGCTCGCTGATGGTCTCCTACACGCGGGCCCGCGCCGAGGCGCTCGGGGTCGAGTGCAAGGTGGGGTTGGCGACGCGTCCCGTGCGGGTAGTCATACTCTCCGTCGGATTGGTCTTCGCCAAGGGCGCCGGGCTCGGTGATTTCGAGCTGCTGGCCCCGGCGGTCTACCTGATCGCGGCGCTGACCATCGTCACGACGATCCAGCGTGTATGGCACGTCCGAAACCAGCTCTCAAACGAGGCCAGCGGCCCAACCGACCTGTAACCAGCCGCAGCGGCAGGTGTGCTTTGCCACCTAGCCCGATCGAGGAAGGACTTCGAATTACATGAGCGATAGCAACGGAGCAAATGGCAGCAACGGCGCTGGCCGCGCGGACGACGGCAAGGTCCGCGTCGCGATCGTCGGCGTCGGCAATTGCGCCAACTCCTTCATCCAGGGCGTCCAGTACTACAAGGACGCCGACCCCGCCGAGGAAGTGCCGGGCCTGATGCACGTCGATCTCGGTGGCTACCACGTCGGCGACGTCGAGTTCGTCGCCGCCTTCGACATCGACTCGGAGAAGGTCGGCAAGGACCTCTCCGAGGCGATCTGGTCGGGTCAGAACGACACGATCAAGTTCGCCGAGGTTCCCAACCTGGGCATCAAGGTCGAGCGGGGTATGACCCACGATGGTCTCGGCAAGTACCTGAAGGAGAAGATCAAAAAGGCGCCGGGGGAGACGGCTGACATCGTCGGAATCCTCAAGGAGAAGAAGGCGGACGTGCTGGTCTGTTACCTGCCGGTCGGCTCCGAGGACGCGACCAAGTGGTACGTCGAGCAGGCGCTCAAGGCGGGCGTCGGCTTCGTCAACTGCCTGCCGGTCTTCATCGCCCGCGAGGACTACTGGGACAAGCGCTTCAAAGAGGCGGGGCTGCCGATCATCGGCGACGACATCAAGTCCCAGGTCGGGGCGACGATCGTCCATCGCCAGTTGGCCCGCCTCTTCCACGATCGAGGCGTGCGGGTCGAGCGCACCTCGCAGCTCAACGTCGGCGGCAACATGGACTTCTACAACATGCTCGAGCGCGAGCGGCTCGACTCGAAGAAGATCTCCAAGACCAACGCCGTCACCTCGATCATGGGCCACGAGCTGCCCGCCGAGGACGTCCACGTCGGGCCCTCTGACTACGTCGCCTGGTTGACCGACCGCAAGTGGGCGCACATCCGGCTCGAGGGCAAAGCCTTCGGCGACGTTCCGCTCAACGTCGAGCTCAAGCTCGAGGTCTGGGACTCGCCCAACTCGGCCGGCGTCGTCATCGACGCGGTGCGGCTGATCAAGCTGGCGCTCAACAACGGCATCGCCGGCCAGCTCGACGGCCCCTCCAGCTACCTGATGAAGTCGCCGCACTCCCAGCGGCCCGATGACGAGGCACGCGAGCAGACCGAGGAGTTCATCTCCTCCTACGCGCGCGGCAAGACGCCGGTCGTTGCTAGCTCCTGAGCGCCTCTCGATAGTCCAGGTCACGCCCTACCGGCGTGACACCGAAAACCCGGTCAACCAGTTCATCGAGCGCGTCTCGGAGGAGCTGGAGGGGCGTGGCCACCGGGTCCGGATCGCGGGGATCGGCGATCAGGTCAAAAGGCTGTTGCGGGCGACGCCGGCCGACATCGTCCACGTCCACGAGCCCTTCGCGCCGCGGGTCTCCTCGGCGGCTTTGCGCCACTCCTCCTCGCTCAACGTCGCCACCTTCCACGCGCCCCAGGAGCGCGTCCTCTCGACCCAGGTGGCGCGGCCGCTGGTCGAGATCTTCTTCGGCCGCCTCGACGCGCGCACCGTCACAAGGCCCGAGACCGCCCAGCTCCTGGAACGCTACTTTCCCGCCGACTACGAGCTGGTCGAGCCCGGCGGTCCCAGCCGCGATTGGGCCGCGGTGGCCGCCGAGCTCGAGGCGATCTACCTGCGCCTCGCCGAACGCCGGCACGATCCCACCGGTGATCCCGAGGTGCGTCGGCGGATCGCCAAGCGACCGCTGATCGAGGTCGACTTGCACATGCACACCGACCACTCGCCCGACTGTGCGACTCCGGTCGAGGTGCTGCTGGAGACCGCCCGCGACCGCGGTCTCGGCGCGATCGCGATCACCGACCACAACGAGGTCTCCGGGGCGCTGGAGGCGCGCCGGATCGCCGAGCAGATCGGCGGCATCAAGGTGATCGTCGCCGAGGAGGTGAAGACGGCCGAGCAAGGCGAGGTGATCGGCCTCTTCCTCGAGGAGAGGATCCCGCGCGGGATGACGATGGCGGAGACGATCGCCGCGATCCGCGAGCAGGGCGGTCTCGTCTACGTCCCCCATCCTTTCGACCGCTTCCACTCGGTGCCCGACTACGAGCACCTGCTCGACATGGTCGAGGAGATCGACGTGCTCGAGGTCTTCAACCCGCGCGTCGCGCTGACCGCCTTCAACGAGGAGGCAGAACGTTTCGCCCGCAAGTACCGGATCGTCCCCGGCGCCGGGTCCGACAGCCACGTCGCCCAGGGCCTCGGCAGCGTGCGGGTGAGGATCCACGACTTCGACGGGCCGCAGGAGTTCCTCGAGGCGATGCGCGACGCCGACATCACCCGCAAGCACAAGAACCTCGTCTACGTCCAGGCGCTGAAGCTGCTGCAGACGACGGGGCGGCCGAAGGCGCCGAAACGGAGCGTGCCCGATGCGAAGCCGGTTCGGGGCGGTCGGCCGCGGCGCCGTCGTCCCGCGAGCAAGAGCTGATGCAGGCGGGCCGCTCGAAAGGAGCCGCGGCCGGCCCGTCAAAGAGAGCGCCGAGCATGCCGGCGACCGACGACGAGATCAGGGAGAAGTACCTCGAGCGCGCGATCCGCGAGCTCAATCAGCTGACCCACGATCTGCAGGCCTGCCCCCACTGCCCGCGCGGAAAGCTGATGCCGGTGCTCGGCTCCGGCCACCCCCAGGCCGACGTCTTCATGCTCAAGCACGCGCCCGCGGCCGCTGAGATCGAAGAGGGCGTCGCCTTCTACGGGCGCGCCGGCAACGCGCTGATGAAGAGCTTCAAGCGTCTCGGGATCGATCCGCTGGTCGTTTACGGCACCCTCTGCGTCAAGTGCCCGATCCCGGAGCCCGATCTCGCCGCCAAGGACTGCATGCGCCGCGTGGTCGAGGAGATGGCGATCGTGCAACCGAAGATCGTCGTCATCATGGGCGAGCCGGCCCTGCGCGTCCTCAATGGCCTCGAAGTCCCGCTCTCCCGCTCGATCGAGGCCCGCGAGGGGGAGATCCAGGCCTTCACCCCCACCGTGGATGCCCTCTATACTCCCGACATCGACGAATCCCTCGACGAAGAGGGCGCCAAGCAACGCTTCTGGCGAGCTTTCAAGATGCTGGGCGACTGGTACGAGGACCTGCCGCCTTACTGATCCGCTCGCAGTGAGGTGGCTATCGACTCGCCACCGCTAGGGAGGGAAGGACCTGGAAGTCGGAACTGAGGATCAGTTCTTTGCTTTGGAGCCCGCGGTCTTCGAGGCTGTAGTCAACCCGCAGGTTGAACCTGTAAAGCCCAGCAGGGGTGCCCGGGGGGATCTTCGTGTCCCAGCACGCGGCGCTTTCGCCGGGGCCAGCCGCAAGACCAATGGCGAGGACGGGTCCGTTGCCGAAGCTCGACTCCATCCAGGTCGAGCCGTCGAAGTATTCGTAATAAGCACCCAAGAACCCAAAGCTCAGAAGGGCAGCGCCGTAGTTTTCGAGACGAGGGTCCACTGTCTCGTCGGGGCGGAAGGCTGTCCCGTTCAGGGATAGGCGCGCATCCAGATGGGGGTGCAAGACTCGGACGTATTCGCCAAAGCGCCCAATGCGCTTGCCAGACCCGTCGCGGAAGACGACTTCGAGTCTGTAAATGCCTGGCTCGCCCGGGAATGAAAGCGGTAGGTTGACGGCGTCCTCGTATCCCAGCCGGGTCACGTGCGCCCTTCTCCATGCAAGCGCTTGTTGCGTTCGACCCTGGCGATCGACACTGGATAGCTTCGACGTGACCAGCCAGTCGACGAGCATTGGGCCGGTGCCCGAACGCCGAGTCCGGGACAGTCCGTACCCGAGCACTTGGCTTCCTGGCAGCATGAGCCGGCTGCGGGTGCTGCTGGTAAGAGTGAGCCCTCGAGGGCCAAAGGGGAGCCCTTCTCTCGGCGGGGGCCGCAGCGAGGGCAATCCTTTCAGCGGTTCCGCATAGTCATGGACCAGGCCGGTTTCGCAGAATGCATCCGCGGAGGCCACCGATGGCACGAGGAGCAGGGCGAGAAGACCCGCGGCTATCCCGATCTTTGTCCTCCTCATGGGGCGGCAGACTCGGCTACAGCGATCATTGCGTCGACCTTGGCGCTGGCCAGGCCCCTGACCACGATTGTGTCTAGGGCGGTGTAGGAGTTGAGCTTGGACTGAGCGTCGGTAGCGTCAGCTGCGGCTACTCCGACTGTGCCCTCGGGCTCGGCGAGGCGGGCGAAGTGGTTGCGGTAGCCGTCGTGGAGGTCGCGGTAGAAGGACTCCTCCTTGGCGAGGCGCTCGGGGGCGTCGGCGCCGACGGCCGTGCGGACGTAGCCGAAGATCGGGGGGATGTCGCGGCCCGCTTCGCGGGCGCCGGCCTCGACCTTGTCGCGCGCGCCGGTGGCGAACTCGGGGGTCATCCAGTTGAAGAAGGCGCCGTCGTACTCGGCCCCGGCGAGGGCACACATCTTCGGGCCCATCGCGGCGAGGACGAGGCGGACGCCGGGCAGCTTCTCGCGCAGCTCGGGCAGCTTCTCGCGCATCCGGGTCAGTGGCTTCTCGGAGAAGCCGGCGCCGATACCGAGCCAGAGCCGGGCCGGGTCGAGGCCGAGGCGCTCGACGTCGGCGGCGATCGTTTCCGGGGGCGTGCGGTCGAGGGCGATCACGGCGACGCCCAAGTCGAGGTCGGGAGCCGCGGCGCCGAACTCCGCCAGCGTCTCCAGGCCTTTGGCGCCGGGATGGTCGTTCGACCACATCGAGCTGTAGCCGAGCGCCGAGCAGCGCTCGGAAAGGGGTCGGGCAACATCGGGATCGAGCCCGGCGGCTACTCCGAAGCCCCTGGTTTTCCCGTCGCTCACGGCGAGGAAGCCTATTGCCTGAGTGTTGTGCGAAAGCCGTGACGCTTCTCTAATGCCAGCCCAACCACAGACAACACATTTCAGGTTAGCCTGGCATCATGGAGGCGATGGCTCAGGAATGGACAGACGGGCGGCTCGACGACCTCAGCGGCAAAGTGGACCGCGGCTTCGTGCAGGTGGACCAACGCTTCGACCGAGTCGAAACCGAAGTGCAGGGCTTTCGCCTGGAGATGAGGAATGAATTCGCTGCTGTGCGCGCCGAGATAGGCGGCGTGCGAGGAGAGATCAACGGCGTGCGGGGCGAGATCAACGGCGTGCGAGGGGAGATGGGGAAAATGACCCAGCGCATCGATGACGTTCAGCGCGCAATCGCCTATGGGGCCATCGCGATGACCGGTGCGATCTTGGCTGGTTTTGCCGGCATCTGCACCTTGATTGCGACGCAGCTCTAGCGCCTCGACCTACTTCTCCAGCAGTGCCACGCACTCGATGTGGGGTGTCTGGGGGAACATGTCGACCGGCTTTACTCGGCGCAGGGTGTAGCCGGCCTCGACCATCTGGGCGGCGTTCGGGGCCAACGTGGTCGGGTTGCAGGAGACGTAGACGATCCGCTTCGCCTCGCACTCGAGCACCCGGCGGACGATCTTCTGCGAGAGGCCGGCGCGGGGCGGGTCGATGACGACGACGTCGGGCTTGCCCGCCTGCTCGATCAGTGGGCGGACGCCGGTGCGGGCGCTGCCGGCGAGGAAGTGGGCGTTCTCGATTCGGTTCTGCTCGGCGTTGCGCTCGGCGTCGGCGATCGCCTCGGGGACGATCTCGACCCCCCAGATCTCGGCGGCCCGCGACGCCATCGTCAGCCCGATCGTGCCGATCCCGCAGTAGAGGTCGAAGACCCGCTCTGCGCCGCTCAGCCCGGCGTACTCGGCGGCGATCGCGTAGAGGCGCTCCGCCATCTCGGTGTTGGTCTGGAAGAAGGCGCCGTGCGACATCTCCAGCCGCAGGCCGCAGAGCTCCTCGCGCAGGCGCTCCTCGCCGAGCACGCCGGTCGGCCCGTCGGTGCCGCCCGAGTCGCCCTCGATCGCGGTGTGCAGGTCGACCGGCGGTTTGGGAAAGCCAGCCGCCGCGGTGACGAGGCGGGTCTGGATCTGTCCCGTGCGCCAGCCCTCGCGCACGATCAGGTTTCGCAGGACACCCTCCCCAGCGCGGGCATCGTAGGCGGGGACGGCCTCCAATCGCGCCCAATCGCGAACCGCGTTGCGCGCTGCATTGCCGCGCTCGGACGCGAGGTGGCAGTCCTCGACGTCGACGATCAGGTCCCAGCGCCCGCGGGCGTGGAAGCCGAGGATCGGCTCGCCGTCGCGCTCGCCGAAGGAATACTCGAGCTTGTTGCGGTAGCGCCACTGCTCGATCGCCGGCTCGATCTCCTCCAGCTCGAAGCCGTCGAGGCCGCCGATGCGTCGCAGCGCCTCGTCGACCTGCTCGCGCTTCTGGATCAGCTGGCGCTCGTAGGGAAGGCCCTGCCAGGGCGCTCCCGGGCAGGGCTCGCCGCCGTGGATGCAACGGTCGGCGATGCGGTCGGCACCAGCGTGCAGAAGCTCGACCGTGCGCGCCTCGGCGAAGCGGCGCTTTGCCTTGGTGATCTCCGCTCGCACCCGGTCGCCCGGCAGGGCGCCGGCGACGAAGACGACCAGGCCGTCGCAGCGCGCGACGCCGCGCCCGCCGAAGGCGAGCGAGTCGATCTCGACCTCCAGCAATTCGCCCCGCCGCCGGCGGACCGCCGGCGTCTCGCTGGTGGCCTGCTCCATCCGGTCCCTAACCCAGTTTCTTTCGTGCGCGCCGCGCGGCCTGGGTCGCCTGTTTGCGCACCGGCTCGGCCCTGCCGCCGACCTCGCGCCGCGCCTGCTGGATCAGCCGTTCCAGCTCCTTCAGCAGCGAGTCGGTCTGCCTGCGCCCCTTCTTGACCAGGTCCG
Source organism: uncultured Solirubrobacterales bacterium (assembly GCA_963712595.1). Lineage (GTDB taxonomy): Bacteria > Actinomycetota > Thermoleophilia > Solirubrobacterales > 70-9 > VRUE01. The sequence goes on along the minus strand of CAVQIM010000003.1, from coordinate 309,885 downwards.
AGAGCATCTTCTCGGCATCGCCGCGGGTCATCCGGCCGCGTTTCACCGCGTCGTCGACGACCTCCTGCAAGCGGTCGCGGCTGAGCGTGACGTTGCGCTCGAGGCTCTCGCGAAACTGCTCGACGCTCTTGTCGAGCCCAATCGTCCGGCTGCTGTTCCGCGTGCTGGATTTTTTCGACGCTTTCGCTTTTTTCGCGGCGGGTTTGCGGGCTTTGGTCTTTTTGGTGCTCGCTGCAGCTTTCGTTTTCTTGGCTTTTTTCGCCGTGGTCTCTTTTTTCGCGGCCATGCTCGCCTCCTGATCGTCGCGCGGTGTGGACTGACTATCTCATCCGCGTGCCCTACCCGGTTGCCGGGGTCGCAAAGCTCGCCTCGACCGGAGCGTGGTCGGATAGGCGCAGAGCGAGGCCTTCGTGGCACAGCTCGCGCCGCTCGGGTGGCCAGGGCGATGGCGGGTGGACGATCTCCAGCCCCCGCACCAGCAGGTGATCGATCGCGCGGGGGCCAGTCGTCCCCGTGAGGCCGAAGCCCGCCCGCAGCTCCGCGAAGAGGCCGGGGTCATCCCCGGGGCGCAGGTTGAGGTCGCCGCCAAAGAGCAGCGGCGCTTCCCCGGCCCACTCGTCCGCCGCCCGCGCCGCCCGCAGCACGTCCTCGGCGGCGAGAGCGGGCCGGTCGTTGGTCGCGTGCAGGTTGGCGACGCAGACGCCCGAGGCGGTGCGGGTGAACGCCATCGCGCGGCGCTCGGGCCTGCCCTCGTGAATCGCAGCTGGGCGTCGCTCGACGATTTTCCCGAGCGGGCCGCCTGCGCGCACCAGGGTCAGGTTCGCGCCGCCCTCCCCGGAGGCGATCAGGTCGGGGTTGAGGCGGGCGGCGAAGCCGCGCAGGAAGCCGAGTCCGTTCCGCGACGTGAGGGCGCGGTGCGACTCGGCGGCGCAGGCATGGGCGAGCGACTCGGAGAAGCGAGGCGGGCACTCCTGCAGAAGCGCGACGTCCCACCCGGCGCCGGCGAGCATCGCGCCGAACCCATCGCTGAGGTCACGGTTGACCTGTACGTGCGTCGCATTGCGCTCGCTGACTCGCAGCAGGCGCGAGCGCCAGGTGAAGAGCCGGGGGTCGGGGGGAAAGTCGCGGCCGTGGAAGAGGTTCCAGCTGACGGCGGTGAATTCCACCGCCGTAGTATCCGCTGCTTGACGCGTCATTTCCTCACAGGCGAAGAGCTCGGCGCCTTCGAGCTAGGCAAGCTGCTCGACCGAGCGGCGGCGCTGAAGGCAGGGCGGGGTGAGCGCCTCGGCGCCGAGGCGCTGGCCGGTCGCAGCATCGCTCTGGTCTTCCAGAAGCCCTCGACGCGGACGCGGATCTCCTTCGAGGTGGGCGTGGCCGAGCTCGGCGCGACGCCGATCGTGCTGCGGGGCGACGAAATGCAGGCCTCCCGCGGCGAGTCGATCGGTGACACCGCTCGGGTCCTCTCGCGCTACGTCGACGCAATCGTGATCCGCTCCGGCTCCCACGAGGCCGTAGCCGAGCTCGCCGCCGCGGCCGAGGTCCCGGTGGTCAACGCCCTCACCCCGCTGCATCATCCTTGCCAGGCGCTGGCTGACCTGCTCACGATGCGCGAGCGTGGCGGCGACCTCCTGGGGCAGCGGCTCGCCTACGTCGGCGACGGCAACAACGTCGCCCGCTCACTCGCGATTGCCGGCGAGCTGGCGGGGGTGGACGTGGTCATCGCGGCGCCCCCGGGCTACCAGCTCGAGCAGGACCACGGAGCGAAGCTGACCGACGATCCCCGTGCGGCCGCGGCCGGCGCCGACGCGATCTACACCGACGTCTGGGTGAGCATGGGCGACGAGGCGGAGGCCGAGCGCCGCCGCGCCGACCTGGCCCCGTTCCGCGTCGACGCCGACCTGCTCGGCGCCGCCAACGACGGTGCCATCGTCCTGCACTGCCTGCCGGCGCACCCGGGGGAGGAGATCACGGCGGAGGTTCTCTACGGCGCGCGCTCCGCCGTCTGGGACCAGGCGGAGAACCGCCTCCACACCCAGAAGGCGCTGCTGGAGATGTTGCTCGGCTCCTGATCGACGTGTACCCCGAGCTTCACATCGGCCCGATCACCCTGCAGACCTTCGGCCTGATGTTCGCGCTGGCCTTTCTCGCCGCCGGGGCGCTGATCGCAAAGCGCCTGAAGGAGATCGGCAGGCCGGTCGACTGGGCATATGAGATGGGCTTCTCGGCGCTGCTCGGAGGCATCGTCGGTTCCCGCGTCTACTTCGTGATTCAGAACTACGACAGCGTCAAGGACGACCTGATCGGCAACCTCTTCTCGGGCTCGGGCCTGGTCTGGTACGGCGGTGCGATCGGCGGCGCCCTCGCGGTCCTCGCCTGGGCCCGGTACCGCGACTTCCTCGGCTTCACCCTGCTCGACCTCGCCGCGCCGGCGCTTGCCCTGGGCTATGCGATCGGGCGCTGCGGCTGCCAGCTCTCCGGCGACGGCGACTACGGCAAGCCGTGGAACGGGCCCTGGGCGATGTCCTACCCGGACGGGACCGTCCCCACCGATCGCACCGTTCACCCGACGCCGATCTACGAGACCCTGGCGATGGGCCTCGGCGCTTGGGTTCTCTGGCAGCTCCGCGACCGCTTCCGGGCCGGTGTGCTCTTTGCGATCTACCTCGTCTACGCCGGGGCCGAGCGCTTCCTGGTCGAGTTCGTCCGCCGCAACGACGACGTCGCGGTCGGGCTCACGACCGCACAGCTGGAGAGCCTCGCGATGGTGCTGATCGGGACGGTGTGGATCGCCGTCGTGCGGCAGCGACACGGTAGCCTGTCGCGCGTGGCTTCCACCGATCCGATCGTGCCCGTAGCGGGGTTCTAACCGTGGAAGTCCTAAACGAAGGAGGATCGGTGATGGCCAACGCCGGCGAGATGGTCAAGCAGGCAGCCGAATCGATTGGCGCCGCCGGGTGCGAGGAGCCCGAGGCCGACGCGAGGGTGTTGGTGGCGAAAGCGCTGGCGATCAGCGTCGACGACCTCGCGCTCGATGGTGACACGCCGGTCTCACCCGAGGTGAAAGCAGAAATCGAACGGTTGGTCTCGCGGCGCAGCGAACGCGAGCCGCTCGAGTACATCCTTGGCAGCTGCAGCTTCCGCCAGATCGAGATCGGCGTCGACGAGAGGGTGCTGATCCCGCGCCGCGAGACCGAGCTGCTGGTCGCCGTCGGCGTCGAGCTGCCCGACGGCGCTCGCGTCCACGAGGTCGGCACCGGCTCCGGGGCGATCGCCCTGGCCCTGCTGAGCGAGCGGCCGGACCTGTGCGTCACCGCCTCCGACCTTTCGCCTGAAGCGGCCGAGAAAGCGCGTGAGAACGCCGAGCGCCTCGGCATCGAGCTGGAGGTGATCGTGGCCGCGGGAATTCCGGAGTCCGTCGACGGCGTCGACCTGCTGATCGCCAACCTTCCCTACATCACGACCGGCACCATCGGCGAGCGCTCGCCCGAGATCCTGCGCGAGCCGGAGATCGCCGTTCAGGCGGGGAGTGGGGAGGACGGGCTCGGGGTGATCCGCGGGTTGATCTCAGAAGCGCCGAGCGGTTGGCGGTTGGCACTCGAGCACGACACTCATCACGGCCCCGCGATGCGGGAGCTTCTGCGCGAGGCCGAGACTCGGACCGATTACCGCGGCGACGAGCGGGTGACTGTCGGCCTGGCCCCGTGATCGCGGAGCGACCAAGCGTGCATATCTGGTTCTTCGCGCCGGGAGCGAAGCGGAAGGCTGTGTGATGAGCGGCGTCCCCTCGAGGGCCGAGCCCTCGCAGGGCTCCACCGAAAGCGTTCGGCGGGAGAAGCTGGAGCGGCTGCGTTCCGAAGGCATCGATCCCTTTCCGCGGCGCGGCTTTCCAAATCGGGACAAGATCGCCACGGTTCTCGCTGCGCACGACCCTGAGCAACTCGGCGAGGGCGAGCACGACGAGTTTCGCTACCGGATCGCCGGTCGCGTGGTCGGCCGCCGCGGCCACGGCAAGACGATCTTCCTCGACATCCGCGACCTGACCGGGACGATCCAGGCATACGCGCGCGTCGACGCTCTCGGCGAGGAGGCATTCGGCCGCATCGACGATCTCGACATCGGCGACGCTGTCGGAGTCGAGGGCGACCTCTACGTGACCAAGCGCGGGCAGCTTGCCCTGGCGGTGGGTGAGTGCACGATGCTGGCCAAGGCGCTGCGCGACCCCCCCGACCTCTTCCACGGCATCTCCGACCCCGAGGTCCGCTACCGCCAGCGGGAGCTCGACCTGATGGCCAACGAGGACTCGCGTGAAATCTTCGCGATGCGAGCGAAGCTGGTCGCGGCGATCCGCAACTACCTGAACGAGCGCGACTTCGTCGAAGTCGAAACGCCGATCCTGCAGACCCTCGCCGGCGGCGCCGCGGCTCGCCCGTTCAACACCCACCACCATGCGCTCAACCGCGAACTCTTCCTGCGCACCGCGACCGAGCTCTACCTGAAGCGGGCGATCGTCGGCGGCTTCGAGAACGTCTACGAGCTGAGCAGGTTCTTCCGCAACGAGGGCATCTCGCCCAAACACAACCCCGAGTTCACGATGCTCGAGTGGTTCCTCAGCTGCGCCGGCTACGAGGGTGTGATGGCCTTCGCCGAGCAGATGCTCTCGACCGTGGTCGAGCAGGTGCTGGGAACGACGGTGGTCGAGCGCGACGGTCGCACGATCGACTTCAAGGCCCCGTGGAAGCGAATCACCCTGCGCGACGCGATCCGCGAGGAGACCGACGTCGACATCCTCACCGCCAGCCGCGACGAGCTGGTCGAGCTGCTAGACGACGACGTCGACCCGGGGGCGGACTGGGCCTGGATCGTCGACGAGATCCAGGCCAAGCTGATCGAGCCGAAGCTGGTCCAGCCCACCTTCCTCGTCGACCTGCCGCGCGAACTCTGGCCGACCGTGAAGCCGGTGCCCGAGCACCCTGAGCTGCTGGGCGAGGCGTTCGACGGGGTCGTCGACGGGATGGAGATCATCGGCGGCGGCACCGACACGAACGACGCGGATATGCAGCGTGAGAACTTCGTGCGCCAGCGCCAGCGCCGGCATCCCGAGAGCGAGGAGGCGCCCTATCCAAGCGACGACGAGTTCGTGCGGGCGCTCGAATACGGTTCGTTGCCCGCGGGCGGCTCGGGCATCGGCATCGATCGACTGACGATGATCCTCGCCGGCGCCGAGAACCTGCGCGACGTGATCCTCTTCCCCTCGATGCGGCAGGCCTGAGGCCGTAGGACGCGGCGCGAGGCCGCACCGTCGGCTGCGCGCCGTGCGAAGCACTGTCGCTCCGCCGCCGTCACGCCCTCGCTTGGTCCTACGACCTCAGGACTCAGAAAGCAGATCGCAACAGGCCGCCGTCGATTGGGATCACGGCGCCGGTGACGTAGGCGGCACGCTCTGAGCAGAGGAAGGCGACGAGGTCGCCGTACTCCTCGGGGCGGCCGAGCCGCCCGCCCGGGACTTCGCGCTTTGCCCCTTCTTCCGCGCCTTCGAGTGAGCCGGTGTGGTCGGTCAGTCGTTCGGTGCCGAAGCGGCCGGTGGCGACCGTGTTGACGGTGATCCCGTCGGCGGCGACCTCGCTCGCGAGCGTCTTCAGAAAGCCGACCGCGGCCATCCGGTGCGAATTGGAGAGGTTGAGGCCGGGGATCGGCTCGCGAGTGGAGCTGGAGCCGACGTTGACGATCCTCCCCCAGCCGCTCTCCCGCATCGTCGGCACCACGGCGCCGGCCAGCACGCGGGGCCCCAGGACGAGCGAGCGGTAGGCAGCCTCCCAGTCCTCCAGCTCGTGGTCGAGGGCGCCGCCGAACGGTGGCCCACCTGTATTGAGCACGAGGATCTCGACCGGGCCCAGGGCAGCGTCGACCTCGCCGGGAAGGGCAGCGAGGCGATCGAGGTCGGAGGCGTCGGCGACGAAAGGCGTTGCGCGGTCGCCGATCTGCGCCGCGGCTTCGCCGAGCTTCTCCGCCGAGCGGCTGGCGATCGCTACCCGCGCCCCTTCGCGGGCGAGCGCCGTCGCGATTCCCCGGCCAAGCCCCCGGCTGGCGCCCATCACCAAGGCGACGCGATCCTGGAGTCCTAGGTCCACGCGGCCCGCTTCTCGGGATCTCGCGCACAGAGATAGGCAAAGAGACCGACGGCAACGAGCGCGCCGAGCCAGTGCAGCCCGACCAGCACCGCGAGGGCGCTGATGACGCCGGCGATCGCCGCGCGCAGCAGCGTGAAGGGCACCTCCAGGCCGACCACCCGGGCCGTTCCCCAGGCGCAGAGCAGCCAGGTCCCCGGCCCCACCAGCCATCCCCAGCCAACGAAGAACCCGTGGGAGAACACCGCGGCGAGCAGCAGGGAGAGCAGCGCCACGGCCACGAGCTGGACCACGGCGACCCGCCAGAAGACCTCGAATCTCACGCCGCGGATTCTGTCATCCCCAGACCGCGCCCCACCGGCCCGTCGTGTGTTCCATAATCAGAAGGTGCCTGGGCGGTTAGCTCAGTTGGGAGAGCGCCTGCCTTACAAGCAGGAGGTCACTGGTTCGAGCCCGGTACCGCCCATTGCCAGCCTGAGAGCGGGCGGACCTTAACATGTTTTTGTGACGTATTCGATATCGTGAGCTTCGGGAAACGGGACTGGAGAGAGGGTCGATGAGGAAGAAGATCGCCGCAGGAGCCGTCGTGGTTGGACTGCTTGTCATCGTTGCCACGGCAAGCGCTTTCCATGTGCGAGTACGGGCTGGCAACCTCGTGCTCGACGCCGAAGGCGGTTTCGCGCCGAAGGCCCTGCCCAAGCACGAAAACGCGCCGATCACCACCCACGGGGGCGGCAAAATCTCGACGATCTCCGGGGACCTGCCGCCGATCCTGGACAAATTCATCCTCGAATTCGACAAGCACGGGGCGCTGGACACCACCGGGCTCGCCGTCTGCACGAAGGGGAAACTGGTTGCCACCACCGTGGCAACCGCCCGTCGCGCCTGCGGCGACGCGATCGTCGGCAAAGGCTTCGGCTATGCCGTCGTCAAGTTCCCCGAACAGGGGCCGATCAAAGTCGGCTCGCCCCTCACCCTCTTCAACGGCCCCAAGAGCGGGGGCAACGACACGATCATCGCCCACGCTCACCTCGACTACCCCGGGCCGACCACGTTCATCGTCCCCGTGGTGATCGAAAAAATCCACAAGGGCGTCTACGGCTACCGGGTCAACGTGAAGATCCCGAAGATCGCCGGCGGCTACGGCCACCCGATCTCCGGCTCGGCCAAAGTCGGGCGCATGTGGACCTACAAGGGCAAGAAACACAGCTACATCAACGCCCGCTGCGAAACCGGTCACTTCCAGGTTCGCGGCGAATTCACCTTCAAAGAAGGGCCCGAAGAAGCTGCGACCGCGCTGGCGGATGTGGACCAGGTGCTGAAGGCCAACTTCTTCCTGCCCTGCGACGTGCTTAAGAAGTAACTGGAGGAAATGCCCTGATGAGGAAAATGAATAGAAAGCTCGTTGTTATCGTCGGAGCGCTGCTGGCGATGCTGACTGTGGCTGGGACCGCCAACGCGGTGCGCGATATCGAACGGGTCGAATTGATCGCCGGCGACCTCAAGATCGTCGGCTCGGGTGGTTTCCAGCCCGAAGCGCTGCCGAGGTACCACAACGCCCCGATCACCTTCCACGGTGGCGGCAAGATCTCGACGCTCTCTGGCGAGCTTCCGCCGATCATCGAAACGCTGCAGTTCGAATTCGACAAGCACGGCGCGGTCGACACCACTGGCCTCCCGTTCTGCACCGAAAGGCAGCTCATTGCGACCAGCGTCGCCGCCGCCCGCCGGGCCTGCGGCGGCGCAACCATCGGCCAAGGTTTCGGCAGCGTCGTGGTCAAGTTCCCCGAACAGGCGCCGATCCCAGTTGGGTCGCCGCTCACGTTCTTCAACGGCCCAAAGGTGCACGGCAACGACACCGTCCTTGCCCATACCCACCTCAACGACCCTGTCTCCGCCACTTTCGTCGTCCCGATCGTGATCGAAAAAATCCACAAGGGCGTCTACGGCTACCGGGTCAACATCACGATCCCGAAGATCGCCAACGGCTATGGGATACCGATCTCCGGATCGGCGAAAATCGGGCGCTTCTGGACCTACAAGGGCAAGAAACACAGCTACGTCAACGCCCGCTGCGAAACCGGTCACCTGCAGGCTCGCGGGGAATTCACCTTCAAGGACGGCCCACCGAAGACCACCCTCGTAGGCAACTTCATCAGGCCCTGCAAAGTGCGCAAGTAGGGGCTCTGCAAACGAGATGATCGTGACCGGGAGAGGCAGGCGGCGTTTGGTCCTCGGCGGCCTGATGATCGCGGTGCTGCTTGCCGCAGTTGGCACGGCGGGCGCGGTGCGCAAGATCGAACGGGTCGAACTGGTCGCCGGCGACCTCAAGATCGTCGGCCACGGCGGCTTCCGCCCGGAAACCCTGCCCAGGTATCACGACGCGCCGATCGAACTCTACGGCGGCGGCAAGCTCTCGACTCTCTCCGGGGACTACCCGCCGATCCTGAAAACGATCACCTTCGAGTTCGACAAGCACGGGTCTGTCGACAACACCGGTCTGCCGGTCTGCACCGCACAGAAACTGCAGGCGACCACGGTGCCCGCCGCTCGCCGAGCCTGTCCCGGCGCGATCGTCGGCCAGGGCGTCGGGCACGCGATCGTCGTCTTCCCCGAACAGGCGCCGATCTCGATCTCTTCGCCGATAACGCTCTTCAACGGCCCCAAAGTGCGCGGCTTCGACAGCGTGCTTGCCCATGCCTACACCAACGTCCCCGTGGCGACCACGTTCATCGTTCCCGTGGTGATCGAAAAAATCCACAAGGGCGTCTACGGCTACCGCACCGAAGCCGAGATCCCGCCGATCGCCGGGGGCGCCGGCATCCCGATCGCCGGCTCGATCAAAGTGAACCGCAAATGGACCTACAAGGGCAAGAAGCACAGCTACGTCAACGCCCGCTGCGAAACCGGGCACCTGCAGGCTCGCGGGGAATTCGGATTCAAGGACGGCACGTTCCTTACCGGCACGTTCTTCAGGCCGTGCAAAGTCAAGAAGTAGGGGGGTATAGCGATGAGGTTCGTGAAGGGGCTGAAGTCGTCTCGGAAGGCGAAGGTCTCCTTGGGGATCGCGTTCGCGTTATTCGCGACGGCGGCCACGGCAAACGCCGTGCGGGAGATCGACAAAATCGAACTTCGCGCGGGGAACCTGGTGCTGGTCGGGCGCGGGGACTTTGCTCCCAAGGCGCTGCCCAAATACGACAACGCGCCGATCATCCTCCACGGCGCCGGAAGGATCTCGACCGTCAACGGTGAGCTTCCCCCGATCCTGAAAAGGATCGAAGCAGAATTCGACCGCCACGGCGCCGTCGACACCACGGGCCTCGGGGTCTGCACGGTGAAGGAGCTGACGGCGACCACGGTGGTCCGTGCCCGCAGCATCTGCGCCGATGCGATCGTCGGCGAAGGAATCGGCCGCGGTGTCGTCAAATTCCCCGAACAGGCGCCGATCCCGGTCTCCTCTCCGTTGACTCTCTTCAACGGGCCCAAGGAACACGGTTTGGACACGGTCATCGGTCACGGATACCTCGATGTCCCGGCGCCCACGACCTACGTGGTCCCGATCGTGATCGAAAAAATCAACAAAGGCGTCTACGGCTATCGCGTCGACGTGAAAATCCCGCCGATCGCCGGTGGCTACGGCATCCCCATCTCCGCCAAGGGGAAGGTTGGCGCCAAATGGACCTTCAAGGGCAAGCGGCACAGCTTCCTCAACGCGCGCTGCGAAAACGGTCACCTGCAGGCGCGTGGCCGGTTCACCTTCGACGAGGGGACGTCGGTCCAAGGGACGGTCATCAGGCTCTGCGAAGTGAGGAAATAGCTACGCGAAGGATCGTCGCGCGGCGAAAGCCGGCCCGGCTCTTGGCGGCGCGGCGCCAGGCAGCCGGGCTCAGGCGCTGATGGGGAGTTCCGGCGTGCGCGTTCCGCCGCGTTCGCGCTCGGTCTTGGCAACGACGTCGAAGAAGACGTCGTTGCGGCCGCGGCGCATCGAGCGGGGGAAGAGGTGGCGGGCGCGCCGGTGACTGGCGGCCATCGCCCGGAAGGTGGTCTCGTGGGCTCGGCTCCAGCGGATGCCGAAGATCTCACGCACCCGCGGTGGCAGGGTGCCCTTGATGATGTGGTTCTGGGCGACGATGTTGCCGCGCGCCGGCACCGGCACCGGCTGCCTGAAAGCAACCAGGGGCGCCATCAGCAGGCCGTGCTCGGTCGCCTGCAGGTCGGGTGAGGAAAGCCGTTCGTGCATCCAGGCGTCGAACTCACGGGCACTTGACGGGACCGCGCTGCGGGGCAGGCCGAAGAGCTCGCCGAAGCGCACGTAGTCCTGCCAGAGCCCTTCCCGCTCGTCCTCGCCGAGGGGCCGGACCATCGTCTCGTACATCGCTCGCCCAGAGTCGGCGATCACGGCGAGCGTCCACAGCATCAGCTCGGGATCGAAGGCGGAATACGAGCTCCCGGCCGGGTGGGCACCGACGGCTTCGGGGAGGGTGCCTTTGACCCGCTCGTGCAGTCGCTGCACCACGGCCAGCGCCTTGTCGGCCTCCGCCCGGGTGCCGAGCAGGACCGTCTCCTGGATCTTGGCGGTGCGGACGAGGCGCTCGAACGGCCGGTTCTGCGATCTCGTGCTCAGCATCGTGCCGGTGTAGGTGAGCGGCTCCAGCGCGCCGATCAGCAGCGCCCGCTGCCCGTAGAGCAGCCCGACCGCGCGATCGCCGTGCACCCGGCGCGCCACCGATCGCCCGGGCGGGAAGTAGTAGTCGTCCTCGCTGCGCCCGGTCATAGTCGACCGGAAATGCTACTCGGCAGCGGATCGCTCAGAGGAGAGCGAGGCAACCGCGCGCTCGAGTATGCCCGGGCCGGCGACCGCGTGCAACTCGTGCGCGGCGAAGATGTCGTCGAGGTCCTCGCGGGTAAGGGTCTCGCGCTCCAGCGCGTTCGCGGCCAGATCGTCGAGGCACCTGCGGTTCGTCGCCAGCAGGGCGCGGGCGCGGCGGTGCGCTTCACGCGCCAGCATCATCGCGGCCAGGTCGACGTCGCGGCGGGTCCGATCGGAGAGCGCGTAGTCGCCGGTCGGCAGCGCGATCGGCGGCGCCCCGTCGGCGTCGAGGGCGACTCCCATCCCGAACTCGCCGACCATCTGCTTGCAGACGGCGTGCACGCGCGCCAGGTCGTCGACGGCGCCGGAGTAGGAGTCGCCCAGCACCTCCTCCTCGGCGGCACGGCCGCCAAGCAGGGTGACGATCTCGTCGAGCAGCTCGTCGCGGGACTTCAGGTAGGTGTCCTCCTCGGGGGAGTGGGCGACGAAGCCGAGCGCCGGGCCGCGCGGCACGATGCTGAGGATCTCCGGTGGGTCGAGGCCGAGCAGGTGCCGGCAGAGCGCGTGACCCGCCTCGTGGTAGGCGACGATGCGCCGCTCCTTGGCGTTCAGCCGCCGCGCCTGTTGCGAGCCGACCGACTGGCGCAGCAGCGCCTCGTCGAGGTCCTCGCGCGCCATCGCGCTGCGTTCCGCCCGCCCGGCGATGATCGCCCCCTCGTTGAGCGCGTTGGCGAGCTGCGCCCCGGTCATCCCGGTGGTCTTGCGCGCCACGTCGGTGAGATCGAGGTCGGCGGCGAGCGGCTTGCCCTTGGCGTGGGCGCGGAGGATCGCCTCGCGGCCGGTTCGGTCCGGCGGCGCGACCAGGACCTGGCGGTCGAAGCGGCCCGGCCGCAGCAGCGCGTGGTCGAGCTTGTCGACGTGGTTGGAGGCGGCGATGACGATCACCGTGCCGGGATCGCGCTCGAACCCGTCCAGCTCGACCAGGAGCTGGTTGAGCGCCTGCTCGCGCTCGCTCGATCCGCCATCGCCGCCTCCACCGCTGCGCGCGCCTCCCACGGCGTCGAGCTCGTCGATGAAGATCACCGCCCGTCCCGACTTTCGCGCCTCCTTGAACAGCCGCCTGATCCGGGCGGCACCCCTCCCCACGAACATCTCTACGAAGCTCGAGCCCGAGGCGGCGAAGAAGTCGACGCCCGCCTGCGCGGCGACGGCGCGCGCCAGCATCGTCTTGCCGGTCCCGGGCGGGCCGAAGAGCAGGACGCCGCGCGGGGGCTGCGCCCCGAGGGCGGCGAAGCGGTCCGGGTCACGCAGCCACTCGGCGACGTCCATCAGCTCGTCCTTGGCCGCGTCTACCCCCTGCACCTCGTCCCAGAGAACCGGCTCCGTGCGGCTCGCCTTCACCGTCTCCGGCTTGGTGGTGCCCATCGTCGTCCGCATCAGGCGCAGGAAGACGAAGAGCAGGCCGGCCATGAAGACCACCCCGAAGACCGGGTACCAGTCGAAGAAGAAGCTTTGAATTTCTTCGGCCATCGTCGGAACTAACGAGTGAGTGTGGGGGGAAAGCCCGCGCACTCCAATCGCATATGCGTCCAGTTCGTGCCTGAGGGCTAAAGCTCGCGACGGCTGACGACGCCGCGCTGCAGGGCCCGCTCGATCAGGGCGACGCGCTTGCGGTTCTGCGGCAGGTCCTCCACCTCGAGCTTCTCGAAGAGGGCCCGCATATGGGTCTTGACCGCGTCGACGCTGAGGTGCAGCTCGGCCGCGATCGCCTGGTTGGTCGGTGCGGTGGCGAAGGCGGCGCCGTCCTTGAAGGGGCGGCAGAGGGCGAGGAGGACGCGGCGCTGGCCGGGTGAGACCGTCGCTGCGGCTGGCACCTCGCTGGCGATCGCCGTGGCTTCCGGCGCGCCCTCTCCGGGCCGGCGGTAGAGGACCGCCGTGCGGCCGAAGCGCAGGGTGTCGCCGTCGCGCAGGCGCCGGCGACCGTGGACGCGCTCCTCGCCGACGAAGGAGCCGTTGCGGGAGAGGCCGTCGTCGAGCAGGGTGCACTCCTCGCCGACGACCTCGATCTGCGCGTGCAGGGCCGAGACCTCCTCGTCCCAGTCGAGGCGCAGGGTCGCCGCCTCGCCCCGCCCGACCCAGAGCTCGGCCGTGCCCTCCTCGACGACGACGATTCGCTGCTCTCCTTCGCCGTCGCGGAGGACGAGGAAAGGGCGGCCGCCGCGCTCGGCCTCGATCTGCGCCTTCAGCTCGGGGGCGCTGGTCCGGCGTGGCTCGGTGCTCACGCGCTGATCCTAAGACCGACCCCTGCTTCCGGTGCGCTTTATGCCACCCCAGGGCACATAAAGCGCACCGGAAAGGGGGGAAGAGGGGTGAGCGAGTTCACCCCTGGGACGTCTGGGCGGGGCGCCCGACGCGGTCGAAGCTGGGGGCACAGAGCAATCGCCCGTTCCGCAGCGCATCCAAAGGAGATTCAAATGACACACAAGAGCCCCGCCCAGAAGATCATCCGCCGCACCGGCGTTGTCGCCGCCCTTGCAAGCCTGGCCCTGACCGTTGCCCCGGCAGCCGGCGTCGCCGCGGCCCCGGTCAAGTTCGGCGCCAAGCTCAACTCGACCGTGCAGCCCTCGAACTCGCTGCCCGGCCTCACCTGCAACGGCCCTGAAGCCCCGCTCGAGCCCTGCACGATGGTCCTCAACGACGCCTACGGACGGCCCAACGGCGGCGAGATCGCCCCGAAGACCGGGACGATCAGGAAGATCCGGCTGATCGCGGGCGGTCCCGGCAGCTTCCGCCTGATGGCCGTGAAGAAGATCAACGGCACCGACGCCATCGCCAAGCGGTACGGGCAGAGGATCAGCTACCGGGGACAGGTCGAATCGGCCGAAGAAGAAGGCGACTACAGAGTCGAGTCCTTCCCGGTCGAGATGAAGATCAAGAAGGGCGAGCAGCTGGCGCTGCGCGGCAGCATCACCTCGATGATCCGCTGCTCCTCGGGCGGCGACAACACGCTCATCTACACGCCGCCGCTCTTCCTCGGCGGCTCCTTCACCCCCGCCGCCAGCACCGACGGCTGCTGGCTGCTGATGGAGGCGGTGATTCGCTAGCCGCGTTCGACCTGAGACCCGCCGACGATGGCCTCCGTGCCATCGTCGGCGAAGACGATCCAGGCCTTGTTGCCGCCGTCGTAGTCGGGCGCCCAGAGCTTCAGCGTCGCCGGGCGTCCCCAGACCGTTACGTTCTCGTCCCCGACCTGGTCGAGGTCGCGCCAGATGCGGACGAAGGGGTTGCCCTCCCACTCATCGCCGATCGTCGTCGGCTCGCGGTGGCCGGGGTGGACGACGGTCTCGGGCGGCAGCTCCATCAACCGCAGCACCGAGGAGCGCAGGTCGTCGAAGCCGCTGGCGCCCGGCGCCATCGTGCCGCCGACCGTGCCCTTGAAGAGGACGTCGGCGGTGAAGACATCGGAGCCGTTGACGAGGAAGGCGACGTGGCCGGTGGCGTGCCCGGGCGTGGAGATCGCTTCGATCTCGAGCCCACCGGTGCTGAGCTTCTCGCCGTCGGCGAGGGTCAGCGCAACCTCCTCCTCGATCTCCGCCGCCGCCTCGGCGTGGGCGACCATCGGCACGCCACCGAGTATCTGCTGCGCTTCGGCGAGGCCGGCGACATGGTCGAGATGGGGATGGGTGATGAGCACGTGGGTGATCTCGATCCCGTCCCGCTCGGCGCGCTCGAGCAGCGGGCCGACGTCGTCGTTGCCGTCGATCAAGACGCCCTTGCCGCCGGCTTCGTCGGCGACGAGGTAGGCGTTCGACAGCCACTGTGGGTTCTCGGTCCTCTCGACTAGCACTCGCTCTCCCTTCGGTTGCTCGCGTCCCCGAACTCTCCCAGAACTCAGACTGCAGCCGATACCGAGCTGCCCTGCAGCAGCGTTTCGGCGATCAGGCCGGGGTCGTCCCACATCGGCGTGTGGCCGACGCCGGGCAGGACCAGGTAGCGGGCGCCGGCAGGCCGCCGCTCGGGGCGCGGCGGGGCGACGAGGCGGTCGAGCTCGCCCCAGGCCAGGGTCACGGGAAGGTCCGGGTAGCCGGCGGGGTCGAAGACGTGGGTCCGCATCGCGCGGTTGGCGCCGTCGTAGCCGTTGGAGTCGATCCAGCCCAGCACCAGCTCCCGCCCGACCTCGGCCGGGATGCGCTCGGGTCGCGCCGCGAAAGTGGCGAGCATCGCCTCGCGGGCCCGCCGCGTTCGCAGCGCCAGCGAGACGAAGGGTCGCAGGCGCCGCGCCCAGAGGCGGGAATCGAGGCGGCGATCGCCGAGCGGCGCTCGCCAGAGGCCGGCCGGAGAGAGCGCCGTGACCGACGCCGCCCACCCGGCGCGGCCCATTTCCAAGCCGACCCAGCCGCCCAGCGAGTTTCCCGCCACGTGGGGGCGCTCGACCCCGAGCTCGCCGCAGGCATCGCGCACCGCTGCCGCCAGGTGGGCCGCGGTCGGCTCGACTTCCGGCGGCAGCGGCGGGGCGGCGCCGAACCCGGGCAGGTCGATCGTCACCACCTCGCGCTCCCGCGCGAGGTGGTCGATCACCGGGTCCCAAACCGCGGTTGAAGCACCCAGCCCGTGGAGGAGGAGCAGGGCCTCGCCGCTCCCCTTCCTCATCGCCACTCCGGCTTGGCGAACAGCGCCTGCACGTCGCCGATCCTACGCTCTCGAAAGCCCGCCTCCGAGGAGCTCAGGTAGAAGGTCCAGAAGCGGCGAAACCGCTCGTCGTAGCCGCGTCGGCGAAGGCGGTTCCAGGTCGCCAGGAACCGTTCCCTCCAGGCGGCCAGGGTAAGCGGGTAGTGGGCCGTGATGTCCTCCATCCACACCTCGCGCATGTCGGTGACGCGGGCGACGCAATCGGCGATCAGCCCCTTGGACGGGAGGCAGCCGCCGGGGAAGACGTGGGTGTTGGCGAAGCTGCGGGCGCCCTTCTCGATCTCGTAGATGCCGTCGTCGATCGTGATCGCCTGCAGCAGCATCAGCCCATCCGAAGTGAGCAGCTCGCTACAGCGGCGGAAGAAGTCGTCGAAGTACTGCCAGCCGACCGCCTCGATCATCTCGACCGAGACCAGCCTGTCGTAGCTGCCGCGCAGGTCGCGGTAGTCCTCCATCAGCACCGTGACCCGATCGTCGAGGCTGGCTTCCCGCACGCGCTCCCTCGCCAGCTCATGCTGCTCGACGGAGATCGTCGTAGTCGTCACCCGGCAGCCGTGCTCGCGGGCGGCGTGGACGGCGAGACCGCCCCATCCGGTTCCGATCTCCAGCAGATGGCTCTCGGGGCCGAGGCGGAGGTTGCGGCAGATCCGTTCGAGCTTGGCCAGCTGAGCGTCCTCCAGGCTTGCGTCCTGCCGGGGGAAGTAGGCGCAGGAATACATCATTCGCTCGTCGAGGAAGGCGGCGAAGAGATCGTTGCCGAGGTCGTAGTGGGCGGCGATGTGGGCCCTGGCCTTCGCCCGGGTGTTCTCCGGCACCAGGTGGCGAACCCGGTGCAGCGCCCCGCGCGGTCTGGCGATGGCCCCGCGCAGGCCGTCGAGCTGGCGCAGCTCGCGGGCGGCGATCCGCAACAGCGCGACCAGATCGTCGGTTTCCCAGAGCCCTTCGACGTAGGTCTCGCCGAGGCCGACGCTGCCGCGCAGCGGCCCGCGCCAGGCCGCGGGGTCGTGGATCGTCACCGTCGCTCGCAGGGCGGCGTCCTCGGGCCCGAACGATCGCTGTCGCCCATCCTCGAGCACCTCGATCCGGCCGGCGCGGACGCGGCGCAGCACCTGGCAGACGGCGTTGCGGGCGAGCCGGTCCCCTACGGAGATAGGAACCTCCTTGGGCGCCTCCCCTCGGGATGGGGGAAGTAGTGGGCCCCCTTCAGCTTCAGCCGCAGCGACTGCGCGTAGATCTTGGCGACGACTTGCAGCGACATCGCCGGGTAGCGGAGCAGCATCCGCGCCAAGAGGGGGCTGCTCAGCTCACGGCGGCGCACCGAGAGGGTGGCGTCGAATGCCTTTCTCCGATCGCCCTTCGGGCGTGACTCGATATGGACGATGAGCCCGGCGCCGGGTTCCGTGGCGCTCAGTGCATAGGTCTGGTCCATCCCCATCAGGGGGGAGACGTGCAGCGCCTTGTCGAGCTCTTCTCTCAACACCGTCCCCCGGCGCGTTCCGCGCGCCATCACATAAGGATGACGCTCTCCCCAAGGGATGTTGTTGACGTCGGCGACGACCGCCTCGACCGTACCGCCACCGGCGTCGAAGCAGTAGTAGAAGGCGACCGGGTTGAAGACGTGGCCGAGGTAGCGCAGGTTGGCGAGCAGCCGCACCGGACCGGCAGGCCGGCTGCCGGTCCGTTCCTCGACCGCGTCGCGGGCGCACTCGGCCAGAGGCCGGGCTGGATCGCCCATGAAGTCGGCACGGCAGAAGCGTGCAGGTGCCGGTCTTCGCGCCGACCAGAGCGGGAAAGGGTCGAGCGCCTCTGGCAGCTCATCGAGGTCGAGGTACATGAGGAAGAGCCGGTAGCGGAAGTCGTGCTCGATCGGCTCGAAGCGCCGGTGGCGGATCCAGCCCTCGTAGACGGCCGAGGCGCTCATGCGGCCAACGCCCTCTCCGGCGGTGCGGCAGCGATCCGCTTACAGACGCGCTGAGCACTGACGACGCCGTCCTCGTGGAACCCCCAGCCCCAGTAGGCGCCGCAGTAGTGGGTGCTGCGGACGCCGCTGATCTCGCCGTGCTGGGCCTGGGCTCGCACGCCCTCGGCCGTGTAGACCGGATGGTCGTAGGAGATGCGGTGGAGCACTCGCTCGGGGTCTATCTCCTCGCCGCGGTTGAGCGTGAGCAGGAGCTGCCGCTCGCTGCGCAGGCGCTGCAGGTTGTTCATCCAGTAGGTGACGGTGGTGCGCTGGGCGGGTCGCTCGGTGAGGTGGAAGTTCCAGCTCGACCAGGCCGCGCGGCGCCGGGGCAGCAGCGAAGCATCGGTGTGCAGCACGGCTTCGTTGCGCTGGTAGGGGATGGCGCCGAGGATCTCGCGCTCGGCTTCGCTCGGGTCGGCGAGCATCGCCAACGCCTGGTCGGAGTGGGTCGCGACCACCACCTCGTCGAACTCCTCGCTCTCGCAGCCGTCCGCCTCGATCCGCACGCCACTGCCGAGCCGCTCGATTCGGCGCACCGGCGCGCGCAGCCGAACCCGATCGCGCCAGGGCGCTGCGATCGCCTCCAGGTAGCGGATCGAGCCGCCGCTGACGGTCCGCCAGCGCGGTCGGTCGCGAAGGCTGAACATGCCGTGGTTCTCGAAGAACTCGGCCATGAAGCTGGCCGGGAAGCTCCACATCTGCTCCGGGTCGGCTGACCAGACGGCCGAAGCCTGGGGGACGATCAGCCGCTCGACGAAGTGCTTTGAGAAACCCTTCTGCTGCAGCCAGATCCCGAGCGAGGGCGCGGTTCCGTTCACCCCGACCAGCGCCCTGGCCTCGCGGTTGAAGCGGCGCCAGTCGCTCAGCATTCCCAAGAAGGACGGGCTGAGCAGGTGGGCGGGACGGGCGAAGAGGCCAAGTGGCGTGCCGGCGTACTCGAACTTGCCGCGGCCGTCGGATACCGAGAAGCTCATGTGGGAGGGCTGGGTCTCGACGCCGAGCTCCGCCAGCAGCCGTTCGAAGCTCGGGTAGTTGCGGTCGTTGAAGACGATGAAGCCGGTATCCACCCAGTGGGTCCCCTTGGCGTCGTCGACCCGGATCGTGTTGGAGTGGCCGCCCACCCGAGCGGCGGCCTCGTAGACCGCGATCTCGTGTTCGCGGTGAAGCAGGTGGGCGGCAACGAGCCCCGAGACGCCCGTTCCGACGATCGCGATCCTCATCGCACTCCATTACGTGGGGGGGACGCGATCGGTTGTGTCAAGGGGGTGCTCCGTCAGCCGTAGGGCCTGTAGAGGATCCGCTGGCCGAGCAGCTGGGTGACTGTCTCGAAGGCGTAGCCGCGGGCGCGCAGGGTGTCGATGATCTTCGGCAGCGCCGCCAGCGTGCCGCCGCGATCGCCGCCACCGTCGTGCATGAGGACGATCGATCCGGGCTGGACGGCGTCGACGATGCGGCTGTAGACGGCGGCGCTGCCGGGGTTGGTCCAGTCGGCCGGGTCGACGTCCCAGGTGATCGTCCTCATCCCGAGGCCGCCGGCGGTGGAGATGACGCTGGGGTCTACTGCGCCGCCCGGAGGGCGGAAGAGGCAGGGCTCGAAGTGGGTGTAGGACTCGATCAGGTCGCGGGCGCCGGCGATCTCGGCATGGCCCGGGAGTTCGACGTGGTGCATCGTGTGGTCGCCGATCTCGCTGCCTTCGCGGAGGATCCGGCGCATCGTCGCCGCCCGCCCGGGCATCTCCTGACCGATCTCGAAGAAGGTGCCGGGGGCGCGCTTTTCGTGCAGCACGTCGAGGAAGCCCGTTGTGTAGTCGCTCGGCCCGTCGTCGAAGGTGAGCGCGACGGCCCTGCGCTCGCGCGGCCCGTTGGTGTCGAGGCCCGCGGTGCCGCCGGTGCATCCGACCGCGCGCACGGGGCGCAGGCGGAAGAGCCGCGATCCCTGCCGCGGAAGGCTCTCTTCGCAGGCACGCGCGGCCTCCGCCCTGCACTCGCCGGCACCGGCGAGCACGCGCCAGCGGTAGCGATGGGGCTTCAGGCCGGCGTCGCCGGGGAGCAGCGCCAGCACCAACCTTTTCTCGTCGGGGCGCTTCACGCGGGCGGCGATCACGTTCTCGTCGACCACCTCGCCCGCGGCGTCGAGCGACTCGAGGCCGACTCGCCGCCGGGAGCTCGTGCCACCACCGAGGCAGAGTCGCCGCTCTCCCCCGCGACCGGCGGCGCTCAGCGCCAGGCAGAGGTAGCTGGAGCCGCTCGCGCGGGGCAGCCGATCGAGCCGGGCAAGCGCCACGGGCACCGAGGTCCGCAGGGAGAAGACCAGCCGACGCCCGGCCTGGAAGAGCTGAGCGCGGACCGGGTTGGCAGCGATGCTCGCGCCCGCCGGTGGCGGCGCGAGCATCGCTGCGAGGAAGCTCGCGGCGATGACGGCACTGCACAGGATTTTGCGAGGAAGGCGAATCGCGGGGCTCGGCTGACCGGCTCGGGGAGGGATGTCCATACTAGGACCGCGTGTCAGCTGGTCGAGCAGCGGTGGGCCGTCAACCAGGGCTCTATTGGTACGCCAATGGTATGGCGGATTTGCCAAGCGCAGCCCAATGCACGCTACGGTGTTCGAAGTCGACGTGAAGCCCGTTAGCTTCGAGGCGTCGGGGGGCCGCCCAGGGTTCGTCGCGATGGTTCTCGCAATGGCGCTCCTCGCGTACATGCCCACCGCTGCCTGCGCATTTCCGGGTCTACCCGGAGGTGCGGCCGACCCGGACGCCGCCACCCCCGGCGGCCAGACCCCGTTCGATCGCCAGGGCATGTGGATCTGGTATGTCGACCGCTCCGATGGGGGCAACATCCCGCGCATCCTCGCCCGCGCCGAGCGCGTCGGCATCGGCACGCTCTACATCAAGGAGGGCGATGGCGGCAGCGTCTGGAGCCAGTTCAACTCGGAACTGGTCGACGCGCTCCATCGGGGCGGCCTCGACGTTTGCGCCTGGCAGTTCGTCTACGGCGAACGGCCGCTGGCCGAGGCCAGGGTAGGCGCGTCGGCGGCGCGTCGCGGCGCCGACTGCCTGGTGATCGACGCCGAGGGCGCGTACGAGGGTCGCTACGCCTCGGCCGACCGCTACATCCGCGCCCTGCGCGCTCGGATCGGCCCCCGCTTCCCCCTTTCCCTCGCCGGCTTCCCCTACGTCGACTACCACCCGTCCTTCCCCTACTCGGTCTTCCTCGGTCCCGAAGGCGCCACCTTCAACCAGCCGCAGATGTACTGGAAGGCGATCGGCGCCTCGGTTCGCGCGGTCTACGAGCACACCTACCTCTTCAACCGCCTCTGGGGGCACCCGGTCTACCCGATCGGACAGACCTACGAAAGCCCCGGCCGTGCCCAGGTGCTGCGCTTCCGCCGCTTTGCCTCGAGCTACGGCGGCCTGTCGCCCAGCTGGTGGGACTGGCAGGAGACCGATCCGCGCACCTGGAACGCGCTGGGCACGACGACCGCCGGGGCGGTGGTGGGCTACCAGCCCATCGTCGACCACCCGAATCTGCGGCGCGGCAGCCGCGGCGACCTCGTCGTCTGGGCACAGGAGCATCTGGTTGCGTCCGGCGCGAAACAGCTTCCGGTTACGGGAATCTTCGGCAAGCTCACCTACACAGCTGTGCGCTCCTTCCAGGTCGCCAATGGCCTGCCGGCCGACGGCGTGATCGAGACGGCCACCTGGTCGGCGCTGCTCGGGGTCGAACCGGTGCGCCCGCGCTGGTCGGCGCGCCGCGGCACCGGGACGAGTCGTGCGATCCCGGCCAGCCGTCCCGCCTCGGCTTCTCTCTCCGCCCACGCCTACGAGATACATCCAGGTCCCGCCCCGTGAGCCGGCGCCCGGCGGGGGCGCTTGCGGGCATGGCCATGATCCTTCTCCTCGCCGCTCCGGGCGGAGCGGCGGCGGGTAGCCGCGAAGCGATGAGCTCGCTCGGGGTGCCGCACCCCGCGGTGCCGCTGCGCGACGTCGTCGTTACGAAACCCGGCCTGGCCTCAGCGCGGATCTCGGCAGAGGCGTCGGCGCTGCGCTACCCGATCCACGACGGCACCGACGCGACGATCGAGGTCAGCGTCACGACCGCCTGCGCGCAGGCCTGCGACACGACCGATCCCCAGCAGATCGCGGACTTCATCGGCACCCTGATCCACGGCGACGAGGTCAGCCTGCTCACGGTTCAGCTCGACACGGAATTCCAGCTCGGCTACGACTGTGGCTTCGGTGCCGAGGCCTGCTACTTCGTCGGCGAGAACAAGATCGTCATCGGCGGCTACCAGGAAGCCGACGGCGACGGGGCGACGTTCGACTTCGTCCTCGCCCACGAGTACGGCCACCACGTTGCCCAGCACCGCAGGATGCCGCCGCCGTTCGGCAGCGCGATCGACTGGGGCCCCGAGCGCTGGGCCAGCGTCGAGAACGTCTGCCGGGGCAGGCGTGCGGGGCGGCTCTTCCCGGGTGACGAGGGGACCCACTACTTCGAGGACCCCGGCGAGGCCTTTGCCGAGTCCTTTGCCCACTACCGCTTCCCGAACACGCAGGTCCGGTGGCGCTACTTCCCCGCGCTGAAGCCAACGCCCGCTTCCTTTCGGGCGATTCGGGAAGACACGCTTTCGCCCTGGCAGGGTCGCAAACGCTTCGTGCTCTCCGGGCACGTACCGGCCAGGGGGGAGGGCGCAGCCGTCGAGTCGCTGCAGACGCCGCTCGATGGGACGGTCAGCCTGCGCCCGGCCAGCCTGCGCAGGCACGGCTACGAGTTGGTCCTTCGTAGCCGTGCCGGCAGGCTCCTCCGCACCTCCCGCGACCAGCTCGATCTCCATCGCCAGCTCGACTACACCGTCTGCGGCCAGTCCGGCCTGCGCCTCGAGATCACCTCGACCCGACCCACCGGCGGCACCTTCAAGCTGCAAATCCAGCGACCCTGAGATAATGCCCGCCCGGGCGAGAGTCGTCCGACTTCCGGGGGCGTAGCTCAGCTGGTTAGAGCGCTGGCCTGTCACGCCAGAGGTCGCGGGTTCGAGTCCCGTCGCTCCCGCTGTTGGATGCCGCGCCTGCGCGTGATCCAGGGAGGTCGTCGCTGGCGGCCAGTTGCTGGACCTTGAGGCGGATGCTGGGATCGGGGCGGGGAGACCCCGTTGACTCAGTCGCGCGGGGCGTAGCGGTGGTGGAGCATGAGCACGTTGCCGTCGAGGTCGGAGAAGGGGACCAGGTGGCAGACGCCGCTGTCCATGGTCTCGGCGAGGAACTCGACCCCCTTGCCTTCGAGCTCGGTGCGGGCGGCTTCGACGTCCCCGACGTGAAAGGCGATCGGGTGGGTGTTGGGCTGAAACTCGCGGCCGACCGAAGCCGCGTCGAGAACCTGCAGGGTCAGGTTGCCGGTCTCGAACTCGCCTCCGGGGATTTTCCCGTAGTCGGCCGATTGCTCGAGGCCCAGGGTCTGGCCGTAGAACTCGACGGCGGCGGGGTAGTCGGTGACGAAGACGGTGGCGAAATCGACGCCGGTGACGGTGGCGGCGGACATGGCTTCCTCCTCGGTGGTATTCAACGGGTATGGATCTGGGAGACGATACGAAGGCGGTGCTGTTGCTGTCCGCGGCGATGTTCCTCTGGGCGCTGCTGCTCGGGGTCTGGAAGTTCCGCCAGATGGACGCGTCGGAGGAGGGGCTCGCGCATCCGTACGTCGACGTCGCCCACCGGGCGGCGCTGCTCTACAGCTTCGCCCTGCTCCTGGTCGCGACCTTCGTCCAGCTCAGCGGCTGGGGCGTCCTCGTCAACCTGCTCGCCGCCGGCGCGATGGCGTTCTATTTCTTCGCCGCGGTGGCGGGGTACGCGGTGCACGGCTGGCGCCGCGACACCGACAACCAGTTCCGCCGGCCGATCCACGGCATGAACGCCTTCATGTTCAGCCTGATCGCGGCCGAGATCGGCGGTTGGCTGGTGCTGATCGCCGGCTTCCTCGACGCGCAGATCCTCTAGGAGGATTGGCGAAACCCCCGCACGCGTCCAGCGGCGGCGGACACGGCGCGGTGCGGCGTCCTCAGTCGCCCGAATAGCGCTGTTCATGAGTATCCGGTTCCGTCAGGTTGATGCGGAGCTGGTCCCACCTGACCCAGGGCGGCTCGGCGCATCCGACTTTGACCACCCCTGGGTGGGGTGGATGTCGGCTGCGCGTGTCTCGCCGGTCGGCTCCAAGGTTCGCCAACCCTCCTAGCCGACGACGCAGCGGGGCGGCGACTCGGCGCCTGCCGGGAAGGCTTCGGCGAGCGCGTCGGCGATGAGGCGCGCTCGTGCGCGGTAGCCGGGGGTGGTGAAGTGGATGCCGTCGTCGATGAACCAGGCGTCCTTGACGTCGGCGGCCCAGTTATAGACGCGCATGTTGGGATAGCGCGGACACGCCTCCAACAGGGCCTGGTCCCACGCGACCATGTTCTCCGCCGCGTAGGGCCCGCTCGTCTCGAGTGACTTGACGTTGACCCAGAGCACCGGTTCGCCGCCGACCGCGGACATCATCTTCTCGATCCGTTCGAGCTGGTCGACGCTGCCGCCGACGAAGACGTCAGCGGTGTCGTTGGTGCCGAGGGCGAAGACCCAGCAGCCGCGGAAGCCTTCTGCCTGCCAGGCCAGCGCCGCTTCGTAGGCATTGGGTTCGCCTTCGTAGGTCTCGACGATCGAGCGGGCCCCGGAGATGGAGAAATAGGAGGTGGTGGCGCCGACGCGGGCGTAC
Source organism: uncultured Solirubrobacterales bacterium (assembly GCA_963712595.1). Lineage (GTDB taxonomy): Bacteria > Actinomycetota > Thermoleophilia > Solirubrobacterales > 70-9 > VRUE01. The sequence continues at coordinate 285,566 of CAVQIM010000003.1, read as the reverse complement.
TGGGCTTCGCTGCGATCGCCGGGCGACGGCAGGTAGTTGGTCGAGGTCAGCCCCTCGGAGGTCGAGTCGCCGATGTGGACGACCGAGTGGCAGGAGGTGTGGCCCGGGATCGCCGGTTCGTCGGCTTCCCGGACCGCCTCGACGATCCTCGAGGCCGGCACCGGCGAGGAGGCGGCACTGCCCTCGGCCACCGGCGGTTCGGCGTTGGGGTCGAGTGCGACGCCGGCGAGGCCGACCACCGAGACGAGCAGGACGGCGGCAAGCGCGCCTGCCGCAATCCAGCCCCGCTGGGAAACCGCCTCCGGTTGCCATCCCTGCGAGCGAAGCCGCCGCCAGAGGCGCCCGAGCGCCCCGTGGCGCACCGGCTCCTCGACGTAGCGCCAGGACAGTGCCGCGATGCCGAACGTGGCCGCGACCTGCAGCGCGTCGCGGAGCAGGCTGGGCTCGTGCGCTCCGCTCGGCGACGTGAGGACGATGATCGGGAAGTGCCAGAGGTAGATGCCGTACGAGCGCACCCCGATCCAGCGCAGCGGCCCCCACCCCAGGGCTGGGCCAAGCCGCGACGCCGGATGCGCCAGTGCGGCTACGACCAGCACCGTGGCGATCGTCAGCAGCACCAGGCCGCCGTGGTAGATGAAGGGCGAGTACTGGTCGGTGCGCCAGATCAGGAGGGCGATCGTCACCAGCCCAACCGCGCCGACGCCGTCGAGGACGTTGCGCGCCCCCGCCGAGATGCCGGCCTTCAGCCGCCGGCTCGGCCACACCATCGCCAGCGCGGCGCCGCCGAGCAGCTCGAAGGCGCGCGTGTCGGTGCCGTCGTATACCCGGGAGGGGTCGAAGCTCGGGTGGTACAGAACCGCCATCAGGATCGCCGAGGCGGCTGCCATGACCAGGGTGACCACCGCGAGCCTCGGGCGCACGCCCGCCGGCGTGCCGGGCTTCTCGCGCACGAAGCGGACGCCGAGCAGCATCAGGAAGGGCCAGACGATGTAGAACTGCTCCTCGACCGCCAGCGACCAGAGATGGCCGAGCGGTTCGGGCCCCCCGAAGCGGGCGAAGTAGGAGACGTGCTGGAAGATCAGTTGCCAGTTGCTCACGTAGAGCGCGGCTGCAACGACGGCGTCGCGGAACTTCGACGGCTGGGCCGGGCCGAAGATCGTCACCCAGGCCACCACCACGACAAGCATCAGGAAGAGCGCCGGCAGCAGGCGGCGAGCCCGGCCCAGCCAGAAGTCGGTGAGCCGCATGTCGCGGCGCACCATGTGCGAAAGCAGGATGTCGGTAATCAGGTAGCCGCTGAGGGTGAAGAAGATCCCGACCCCGAGCAGGCCACCGGGCGCCCACCCGAATTCGAGGTGGTAGGCGATGACGGCGAGCACGGCGATGGCTCGCAGCCCATCGAGGCCGGGCATGTAGCGCTTGCTGCGCCTGACTGGTTCAGGCATGGGAGTTACGGCATGGTACGGGCGCTACGCGGGGGTGCTGCGGGCGATGTAGATCGCCTTGGTGTGAATCGATTCGTCGAGCGGCTGCTTGAGAATTCCGTCGAGGCCGTGGCCGTGTACGTCGAGGCACTCCAGGCCCGCTCGCTCGAGGGTCCCCAGCACCTCAGCTTCGGTGAAGTGACGCTGGCGGTGGGTGAGGGTCGAGACCACGTCGCCCCCCTCCGCCTCTTCGTCCTCCACGTCGAGTGTCGATTCGCAGATCGAGCCCGGCGAGACGTCCGTCGCCGCCTGCCCGCGCCAGACCAGGCGCATGCCGCCCCGTTCGACTACCTCGGTTTCGGCGAAGAAGGTGCGGTAGGAGAGGATCGTGTTGACGTCGAACAGCAGCAGCCCGGTGGGGGCGAGGTTCGTCCGCATCCCGGCCAGCGCCGACTCGAGTTCCTCTGTGCTGAGCAGATAGTTGATTGCGTCGTCGAGCGCCCAGATCAGGTCGAACTCACCGAACTTGGGCAGCTCGCGCATGTCCGCGACGGCAAGGCTGATCGAGTCGCCGGCCTTGCTGCGGGCCAGGTCCAGCATCGAGGTGGAGACGTCGCAGCCGGTGATCTGCCAACCGCGCGGCAGCATCGGCATGAAGCTCTTGCCGGTTCCGCAGCCGACGTCGAGCAGCCGCTGTCCCTGTAGCCCGTGAGGCTCGAGCGCCGCCAGAAGATCCGTTAGCCAGCCCTCGTAGTCGTGATGAGCGGTGAAGTCGTCATAGACCGGGGCCATCGCCTCGTAGGTGCGTTCAGCCCAGTCGTCCCCAGTCTTTCCTGCCGTTGCGAGCACCACGATTTAAAGACCGAAATATGATCAAAAAAGTTTCAGCATTAAATTTCACCTTTTTGGTTTTAGAAGTAGTACGGTCGATCAATCAACGTTTCGATCGTTCAAGCCGATGCTGACGACGGCTGGCAGTGGGAGGAGGCCCACCGCTTCTGCCTGCGCATGGCCTACCGCTACTCGAAGAACCCAAGCGAGGCGGAGGACATCGCTCAGGACGCGCTGCTGCGCGCCTGGCGCCGCCGCTCCACTCTCCGCGAGAAAGACCGACGCAAAGAGTGGCTGGCGACGATCGTCCGCAACGAGGCCTTCCGCCAGCACGCCCGCGTGCGTCCCGATCCCGTCGCCGAGCCCGAGGCGAAGGAGGGCGTGGAAGACGAGCGCGTTCTCGCCACGGTCGAGCGCGCCGATCTCCATGCGGCGCTCAACGACCTCGACGAGCGCGACCGCCAGCTGCTGCGCCTGCGCTACAACGAGGACCTGACGCAGGAGGCGATCGCGCGGCGGCTCGGGATCCCGATCGGCACGGTCAAGGTGCGGTTGCACCGGGTGCGCCACAAACTGCGCCGGGCGATGGGCGACGCGATGCCGACGCCGTCGCGAAAGCGGCGGCGGGCCACTGCGAATGCGGCGTTGCCGGGCGCTGGCAGCCTTCTCCGCTAGCCGCTCGGATCGCCACGGGGCACCTGTACACGCGGGCGATGGCGCTGAGCCGAATCTAGGACCCTTGTACAAGGACCCGGGGGCGGCGCGCCGGGACCATTTGACGATGAAGACTGCGCCTCGCCAGATCGTGGCCTTCGGCGGCGGCGGCTTCTCGATGGAGTCGGGCAACCCGCTGCTCGACGAGTACGTGCTCGGCCTCTGCCGGTCGAAGCGGCCGCGCGTTTGCTTCTTGCCATCCGCAAGCGGTGACGCCGATCACTACGTCGTCCGCTTCTACCGTGCCTTTCCGGCGGAGCGGTGCGAGGCAACCCACATCTCGCTGTTCCGGCGCGAGCAGGGGCCGGCCGATCTGCGCGCGCATCTGCTCTCCCAAGACCTGATCTACGTCGGCGGCGGCAGCGTCGTCAGCCTGCTCGGCGTCTGGCGTGCGCACGGGATCGACGGGATCCTGCGCGAGGCTTGGGAGAACGGCGTCGTCCTCTGCGGCCTCTCGGCTGGCTCGCTTTGCTGGTTCGCCGAGGCGGTGAGCGGGTTCCACGGCGCTCCGCAGCGGGTCGAGGGGTTGGGCCTGCTTCCCTTCAGCAACTGCGTCCACTACGAGCCGGGCTCCGACCGTGGCCTTGCCTACCACGGCCTGCTGCGGGCCGGGATGCGCGCCGGCTACGCCGCCGGGGACGGCGCCGCCCTGCACTTCGTCGACACCGAGCTGTGCCGTGTGGTGGCCTCGCGACCCACGGCGCGAGGCTACAGCCTCGCCCTCGGCGAGGACGGGGTCGCCGAGACGGCACTCGACACCGCTTATCTGGGAGCTGCGGAGGGCGGGCCGCACTCGGGGGACTCGACCCAGCGCGCCGTCGCCGCCTAGCCCCCGATGGTCTCCCGCATCCTCACCCTCGGCGGCCACGACTTCACCTCGCGCCCGCCCGATCGCGCCGTCAGCGAGTTGATGCTGCGGCTGGCGACCGAGCGCGCCGGCGGGCGGCCGCGGATCTGCATCGTGCCGACCGCGAGCGGCGACACCTCGGAGCAGATCGGCCGCTTCTACGCCGCTTTCGGCGAGCGCCCCTGCGAGCCGTCGGACCTCTCGCTCTTCCGCCTCGGCCGCCGGCCGATGGCGCTGCGCGACCACCTGCTCGCCCAGGACCTGATCTACGTCGGCGGCGGCAGCCTGGTCAACCTGCTCGCGGTCTGGGAGGCCCACGAACTGAGCGCGATCCTCAGCCTCGCCTGGCGGCAGGGGATCGTCCTCGCCGGCCAGAGCGCCGGCGCGATGTGCTGGTTCGAGGCCGGGATCACCAAGTCCTCGGGCAAGCCGGAGGCGGAGGCCGGTCTCGGCCTCCTCGGGGGCAGCCTCTGCGTCCACTACAACAACGAGCCCGAGCGCCGCGCCGCCTATCTCGACGCCGTCGGCGACGGCATGCCCGATGGCTACGGCCTCGACGACTATGCCGGCCTGCTCTGGGAGGGCGACGGCCCGCCCGCCGCGGTGACCGCCCGCCGCGGCGCCCGCGCCTACAAAGTCACCGCAAGCGAGACCGGAGTGGTGGAGTCACCGCTTCCGGCCAGGTTCCTGCCTGCCCCCGCCCCCGCCGCCCTGCGCGAGGACATCGCCGAGTTCCGCCGGATCAAGAGCATGCGCAGCAGGGCTGGCTGGCTGGGCTGAGCGGCCCTGTTCCTAACCTGCGGCGCCGCCGGCCATCGGGGGTGCGGTCGGATCCGAGCCCTCCTCGCCAAGGCTCTCGCGGGCGATGTAGTCCTCGGCCAGCAGCAGGTTCTCCTTCGAGCGCTCGACCACGTTGAGCAGGTCCTGCATCAGCGCGACCTCCTCCACCTGCTCCTTGACGAACCACTGCAGGAACTGCTCGGCGCGGTAGTCCTTTACCTCGCGAGCCAGCTCGAAGAGGGCGAAGATCTCCTCGCTGACGCGCTTCTCCTGCTCGAGCGCCATCTTTACCGGGGCGCTGCCGTCGGCGTAGGTCGTCTCCTGCGACTTGATGTCGGGGATGTGTATCTCCTCACCGACGTCGAGCAAGTGCTGGATCATCATCATCGCGTGCTCGCGCTCCTCCAGCGCCTGCCGGTAGAAGAACTGGGCCAGCCGGGGAAGAGTCTCGGCGTCGTAGTAGACAGCAGCGCCCACGTATTGCTGCGAAGCCGCAAACTCGTTCGCGATCTGCTCGTTCAAAGCGTCAGCAAAACTTTTCTCGGCCATCCGACTCTCCTTACTCGGCGGGGCAGGTAGCCGCAACGTAGCTGAAACACGAAGTTCGGTTGGCCGAAGAGGGACCGGGGGAGACCCTCCCCCGGAGGCCGTTGCGCAGCCGATCGCTTACCCCGCTTCGTAGCGTGGTCACGAAGCCTCCCGGGGAGGGTCTCCCCCGGTCCCTCACTCGTTCCAGCGAAAGCCCGCCTCGGTCAACCGTGGCTCGAGCGGGCTGACCGGCAGACCGGGCGGGGGGTCGGATTCGTTGTAGCCTCGGGGAGCTGTGTCGTTGGCAGTATCCGGGTGGAAGAGGGAAGCGAGGACCTGGATCTGGCCGCGGCCGACCCCCAGCTCCCACTGGCCGCCGCCGTAGGCGCCGATGCCATGTTCGGCGCAGTAGTCGTAGGTCTCGCAGAGATCGCGCAGGCCCCCGATCCGCGAAGGCTTGACGTTGACCATCTTCGGCTCCCAGGGCAATGCCTCGATGTCGGCGATCGAGTGGATCGGCGCGTCCCAGGTGAGGCGGTCGCGGACGGGCTCGAGGATCGGCCGGGTCTCGTCGTTGACGTCAGGGTCCTCCAACCAGGCGTCGGGGAAGGCCTCGATCAGCTTCGCGTAGAGCTCGGGATCGGTCTCGACGTCGACCACGGTGCCCTTGTAGAAGCCCTTGAGGTCGAGCGAGTCGATCGCGCCGGTCTGCACCAGCTCCGCGATCAGCTCATCGGTCCAGTCGTTGGTCGGGTCGAGCTTGAAGCGGAGATCGGGGTAGGGGTCGAGCTTGCGGCGCAACGTCTCGATCGACGAGGGCTCTTCGCCTCCCGGCGAGAGCCGCATCGAGCAGACGAAGGTGACCGGCTGCGGCTCGCGCCCAAGCGCGGTGGCGAGCCCGGCGCCGGCCTGTCGCAGTGCCAAGTCCAGCGCCGCCGACTCGAAGGCCCAGCGGCGGTAACGGCGCGAGACGTCGCGCTGGGGCTCGGCCGGGAAGGTGTCGAGGTCCCCGATCAACTCGCAGAACTCGCCCAGGGTGGCGAAGCCCGTGAGGTCGAGGTTCGGGCCGGCGTCCTGCAGGGCGACGTGGTCGAGGGCGTCGTAGGTGACGTCCTCGCCGAGTCCATCTGCGCCACCGCCCCAGAGGTGGATGATGGTGGTCAGGCGTTCGAAGCCGGGGAGCTGGAGCTCCAGGGGTTGGAGCTCGTAGCCCTCGATCTCGAGTGGGAGGTCGGCGAGGGCGTCGAAGGTCGGCACGGAGGGGAGTGTAGGGGGAGGGAAGGGGTCGCCCTCGCCCGGACAATCGCTGGCCTAATGAGGCCAGCGATTTGAGTATCCGCCCGTTCGAGGGCCACCCCTTCCCTCCCTGCGACACTCGTTTCATGAAGCACGACCCCCACGGGTACTGGCTTGAGGAGGCTCCAAAAGTGGAGCTTGCCCCGGAGCTGGCGGGGGAGCGGAGCGCTGATGTGGTCGTGGTGGGGGGTGGGTATACGGGGATGTGGGCTGCTTGGCATCTCAAGCAGCTCGAGCCGGAGGCTCGGGTGGTTTTGCTGGAGGCGGATCGGTGTGGGTATGGGCCCAGCGGGCGGAATGGCGGGTTCTGCAACGTGATGTGGTTTTCGCTCTCGGACATGCGGCGGCGCTGGGGGGAGGCGGAGGCGCTGGCGGTCGCCGATGCCGCCCGCGACGCGGTGACCGGGGTCGAGTCGTTCTGCGAGGGGCAGGGCGTCGACGCCTGGTTCCGCCGCGGCGGCTACCTGCGGGTATCGACCGCGTCCGCTCAGGACGGGGTCTGGGACGAGGCGGTCGCTGCCTGCCGTGCGCTCGGTGCCGTCGATGCGGTGCGAGCGCTCAGCGCCGAGGAGGTGGCCACCCACTGTGCCTCGCCCGCTTTTCGCGGTGGCGCCTTCTACCCGGATGCGGCCACCGTGCAGCCGGCCCGCTTGGCCCTGGGGCTGCGTGAGCGGCTGATCGCCGCCGGGGTCGAGGTCTGCGAGGGATCGCCCGTGCGCCGCCTGCGAGGGGCGGCCGATGGGGTTGAGGCGCAGACCCCCGACGGCGCGGTTCGCGCCCGCACCGCGGTAGTCGCGATCGGCGGCGCAGCGAGGACACGGCGGGGTCCGCTGCGCAACCGGCTAACTGTCACCTCTTCCCACATCGTGCTCACCGAGCCGGTGCCGGAGCTGCTCGAGGAAGTCGGCTGGACCGGCGGCGAGTGCATCAGCGACTTCCGCACCATGCTGCACTACTTCCGCACCACTCCCGACGGGCGCATCGCCTTCGGCTTGGGCGGCGGCCGGATCGCGATGGGCGGTCGGCTGCGGGGACGGGTGGATATCGACCCCGAGGTCGTGTCCCTCGCTGCCGAGCGCCTGTACGCCTACTTCCCGGGGCTCGAGGGGCGGTCGATCACCCACGCCTGGGGAGGGCCGATCGACGTCTCGCCGACACATCTCCCTGTCGTGGTGCCGCTTCCTGGCGGCAGTGCCTTCGCCGCCGCCGGCTACACCGGCAACGGGGTGGGCCCCTCCTACATGGTCGGTCGCACCTTGGCCTCGCTGGCGCTCGACCGCCGCGACCAGCATTCCCGCCTCGCCATCGTCGACCCCTCCCCGCAGCGCGTCCCTCCGGAGCCCTTCCACTGGCTGGGTGGCAACGCAATCCGCCACGCGATCATGAGCAAGGAGAAGGCCGAGTCCGAGGGCCGCCCCCCGAATTCCATTAGCTCACTGATGGCCCGGATACCCGAGCTGATCGGCTTCCACATCGGCCGATAGCCTGGCACCGCCCGGAGCGTTACCAACGGGTCGTTACGACCTTCTTCCGCGTATAGAAATCCACAGCGTCGCTGCCGTTGGCGTGCAAGTCGCCGTCGCAGGAGTCGTTCCAGCCGGCGAAGGGGAACCAGGCGACGGGGGCGGGGACGCCGACGTTGACGCCGAGCATGCCAGCCTCCGCTCCGTAGCGGTAGCGGCGGGCCGCATCGCCGGATGAGGTGAAGATCGCGCCGGCGTTGCCGTAGCGGGAGCCGTTGAGGAACTCAAGTGCCACATCGAGGTTCGGGACGTCGACCAGGGTCAACAGTGGGCCGAACAGCTCCTCGCGGGCGAGCTCGGACTCCGGATCGGCGACGGCGGCGATCGTCGGGCCGAGCAGCGTGCCGGCTGGGCCGGCGTCGTCGCGACCGTCGAGCAGCAGCTCGGCGCCATTGTCGGCTCCGCGGCCAATTGCTTCGGCGACCTTCTCGCGCGCGTTGGCCGAGACCATCGGGCAGACGTCGGTCGCGGGATCGTCTCCCGCTCCCACCGCGAGCTCAGCGGCTGCGGAAGTCAAGGTTTCGCGAACCTCCGCTCTGCGCGCCTCGTCGCCGACCACGACGCAGACCGAGCCGGCCAGGCAGCGCTGCCCGGCGGCACCGAAGGCCGAGCCCATGATCGCCGGCACCGCCTGCTCGAGGTTGGCGTCGGGCATCACGACCAGCGAGTTCTTGGCCCCGCCCAGCGCCTGCACCCGCTTGCCTGTTTCGACGGCACCTTCGGCGACGATCCGCGCCGTCTCGGCGCGGCCGACGAAGGAGATTGCGTCGATGCCTGGCTCGTCGAGGATCGCGGTTACCGCCTCGCGTCCTCCGTGCACGAGGTTGACGACCCCGGGCGGGATCTCCCCGGTTGCGTCGACCATCTCCATGATCAGCGCCGCCGGCCGCGGGTCCTGCTCTGACGGCTTCAACACGAACGAGTTGCCGCAAGCGATCGCGTACGGCAGGAACCAGAGCGGGATCATCGCCGGGAAGTTGAAGGGCGTGATCGCCGCCACCACGCCGACCGGCTGGCGCACCAGCTCGACGTCGACCCCCTCGGCAACACCTTCCAGGGTCTCTCCCTTCAGCAGGTGGGGGATCGCCGCCGCCGACTCCACCGACTCGATCCCGCGGCCGACCTCGCCGTCGGCGTCGGCCAGCGTCTTGCCCATGTCGGCGCTGACCAGGGCAACCAGCTCCTCGCGACGGCGCAACAGCTCCGCGCGCAGCGCCAGCACGGCCCGGGCCCGCCGCTGCGGCGGCACCGCGCGCCACTCGGGCTGCGCCGCTCTTGCCGCCTCCGTCGCCTCGCGAACCTGACGCGCCCCGGAAAGGGGTACCAGGGCCGTGACCTCGCCACTCGCCGGATCGACGTCGTTGAGGGTGTCGACTCCGTCCGCCGGCCTCCAGGCCCCGCCGATGTAGTTCGCCAGTCGTACCGCCCCCTTCCCGCGTTGGGCAGATCCCGTTGGGGATAGCGACGTTTCAGGCCCGTCGGCGGTCATGTCGTCGCGGGGGCGCCGGGGATCGGGATCGACGGTGTTTCCTGCTCGGGCCGGACCGCCGCCATTCGCTCAGCGCGGCGCTGCTGCCACAGCACCAGCGAGACCGCGGTCACGATCACGACGAACAGCATCGTGGCCAGGACGTTGACCTGGACCGGGACGCCGCGCAGGCTCACGCCGTACACATACAGCGGGAAGGTCACCGCCGTGCCCGAGTTGAAGTTGGAGATGACGAAATCGTCGATAGAGAGAGAGAAGGCGAGCAGCGCAGCGGCGAGAATTCCGGGGGCCAGCAGCGGCAGGGTGACGTAGCGGAAGGTGGCGAGTGGGGTGGCGCCGAGGTCGGCCGCCGCCTCCTCGAGGTGACGGTCGAAACCGATCAGCCGCGAGCGCACCACGACGACGACAAAGCTGATCGAGAACATCACGTGGGCGATCAGCAGCGTGCCGAAGCCGAGCGCGAACGTGTAATAGATGAACAGCGAGAGCAGCGAGGCGCCGATCACCACCTCCGGCGTCGCCATCGGGATGACGATCAGCAGGTTGGTCAGCCGCCTGCCGCGGAACCTGTGGCGGACCAGGGCGATCGCCATCAGCGTCCCGATCGCGGTCGATATCGCGGTCGCCAGCGCCGCCAGCCGCAGGCTGGTGAGCAGCGCTTCGTTCAGTTCCGGCAGCGAGAAGGCGCTGCTCCAGTACTCGGTGGTGAAGCCGTGGTCGAGGCCAAAGGTGAGTTTGCCCTGCGGGGTCGCGCCAAAGGAGAAGACGGCGATGACGACGATCGGGATCAACATGTAGGCGATGGCGAAGCCGGCGTAGATCACCAGCCCGTTGCGGCGCAGCCATGCCCAGGCGCGGTTTGGTGCTGCCATCTCAGGCCGTCTTCTCGTCCTCGTCGCCCATGAAGGCACCGGTCCCGGCGAAGCGGATGTAGACGGTGACGATGGCCAGGATCAGCGCCATCATCAGGAAGGAGAGCGCCGCCGCCTCAGGGTAGTCGCGCTGGTTGAGGTAGAGCGACTGGATCACGTTGCCGACCATCGCCTGACCGGTGCCGCCGAGCAGCTGGGCGTTGATGTAGTCGCCGAAGGCGGGGATGAAGGTGAGCAGGACGCCGGCGACGATGCCCGGCATCGTCAGCGGCAAGGTCACCTTGAGGAAGGCCTGCCGCGAGGAGGAGTAGAGGTCCTTCGCCGCCTCGATCAGGCGCAGGTCGAGCCGCTCCAGGTTGGCGTAGAGCGGCAGGATCATGAAGGGGAGGAAGTTGTAGGTGAGCCCCGCGATCACCGCTCCGGGGGTGGCGAGCACCCGCCCGTCGGGAGGAATCAGGGAGAGCGTCTGCAGGACGCTGACCACGGGGCTCGAGTCGCTGAGGATCGTCTTCCAGGCGATCGTTCGGATCAGGAAGGTGGTGAAGAAGGGAGCGATCACCGCGAACAGCAGCAGCAGCTTGAAGCGGCCGGCGCGGAAGGCGATCGCGTAGGCAAGCGGGTAGGCGATCAGGAGCGCGAGCAGGGTCGCCGTGCCGGCGTAGAAGAAGGAGCGGCCGATCTGCTCGGTGTGCCCGGAGAGCGAGTCGGGGAAGTTCGACCAGGCCCAGTCGAAGGTATAGCCGGTGGTCAGCGTGCCCGAGCGCAGCGAGAGTTCGCCCATGAAGTACATCGGCACGACGAAGAACACGATGAGCCAGAGCAGCCCCGGTCCCAGGAGCAAGTAGGGGACCAGGCGCTGCCTCAGGCTCATCGTTACCTCACCCGGTGATCACTTCCTGCCAGGCTTCGTTCACCGGTTCGATGTCCGGCGGCGAGTCCTGGTCGGTGCAATTACGGGTGAACTTTGGGCTGGGGAAGACCAGAGGGTCATTCGCCAGCCCAGGCTTGACCAGCTCTTTCACCCCTTCGACCGGTGGGATGTAGGTGATGTATTCGGCCAGGGGGGCGTTGATCTCCGGCTCGTAGATGAAGTCCATCCAGCCGAACGCGGCGCCCACGTTCGGCGCTCCGACCGGGATCACCATGTTGTCCGACCAGAGCGAGCAGCCCTCGGTCGGCATCCGCCATTCGGCGTTGTCGTTTTCGACGAGCGAGGCGTCGCCCGACCAGCCGATCGCGGCGACGATGTTGCCTGCGGTCAGGTCCTCGGTGTAGTCGTTGCCGGTGAAGCGGCGAATCTGCCCGGAGTCGGCCGCCTGCCCGATCCTGTCGATCGCGTTGAGCCAGTCCTGGTTGCTCGCCTCGACCGGGTCGATGCCTTCGGCCAGCATCACCAGCGGCACGGTTTCGCGAAGTTCGCCCAGCATCGTCACCTTGCCCTTGTATTTCGGGTCGAAGAGGTCGTTGACCGAGTGGATCTCCGGCGCCTTGGCGGTGTCGACCCAGAGCCCGCCCATGCCGCTCACCCACGGGATCGAGAACTGGCGCCCCGGGTCGAAGGCTGGCTGCTCCAGCTGGGGCCTGATGTTTTCGAACACGGTCGGCAGGTCTGCGTGATCGATCTTCTGCAGGTAGCCGAGGTCGTACATCTGCTTCGCCATCCAGTCGGTTACGACGAAGATGCTGCGCCCGCCCGACTCACCCTGTTCGAGCTGCGGCTGCATCTTGCCGAAGAACGCTTCGTTTTCGTTGACGTCTTCGATGTAGTCGACGCTGACTCCGGTCTGGTCTTCGAACTTGGCGATGGTGTTGTTCGGGCCCGGGTCCATATAGCCCGGCCAGTTGGAGATCGTCAGCTTGCCGCTGACCGGGCCGCCCTTGGCCACCGTCGCTTCGCCGTTGCCACCCCCGCCCACCGTGTCGCCGCCGCAAGCGGCCAGTCCCAGCGCAGTCACCGCGATGGCGACCACGAGCGTGGCGCCGCTCATCCGGGTTCGCATTCCTCTGTTGGTCATTTCATTTCACCTTTTCTTGCGGCCTCCAGCGTTTCGCGCTCCGTATGCCCGCTTTCCCGCCCGTTCGAACCAGTGCCAGCGGTCGGCGATTCCCGCACCACATGCATGTGCTCGGGCTCCCAGCTCAGCGCAACCCGCGCTCCACCTCCCGGCAACGACTGGCGCTCGGTCTCGCTGGCGTTGGGGCAGAGCACGGTCATCCGCACGCCTTCGCCGAGGTCGACGACGATCTGCGTCGTCGTGCCGAGGTAGATCGAGCTTTCGACCACTCCTTCGACCCGCGGCATGCCGTTCGCCGATGGCGCCATCCCGGCATCGAGCGGCATGATTTGGAGCTTCTCCGGCCGCACCACCGCGTGGCAGCGCTCGCCGACGGGGAGTCCGTCGGTGCGGGTGCGCACGGTCGGGCCTTGCTCGAGTCGCACCTCGCCCGAGCCCGCCACGCTCGCCGGCATCAGGTTGGAGACGCCGATGAAGCCGGCGACGAAGGTCGTCGTCGGCCGCTCGTAGACCTCCTCGGGGACGCCGATCTGCTCGACCTGGCCGCGGTTCATCACCGCGATCCGGTCGCTCATCGTCAGCGCCTCCTCCTGGTCGTGGGTGACGTAGACAAAGGTGATGCCGACCTCGCGCTGGATCCGCTTCAGCTCGATCTGCAGGCCCTTGCGCAGCTTCAGGTCGAGCGCGCCGAGCGGCTCGTCGAGGAGCAGCACCTTGGGCAAGTTGACCAGCGCCCGCGCCAGCGCCACCCGCTGCTGCTGGCCACCGGAGAGCTGCGCCGGGCGGCGCCTCGCCTCGGCGGCAAGGCCAACTCGATCCAGCTCGGCCGCGACCCGCCGTCCGATCTCCCCCTTCGGCACGCGCTTGCGCCGCAGCCCGAAGGCGACGTTGTCCTCGACGCACAGGTGGGGGAATAGCGCGTAGCTCTGGAAGACCGTGTTGGTGGGGCGGCGGTGGGGCGGCAGCCCCGCCACGTCGGCGCCCTCGATCCGGATCGTGCCCTCGCTCGGCTGCTCGAAGCCGGCGACCATCCGCAGCGTCGTCGTCTTGCCGCAGCCGCTTGGCCCGAGCAGGGTGAAGAACTCGCCCCCTGCCAGCTCCAAGCTCAGGTCGTCGACGGCCACCAGGTTCCCAAAGCGCTTGGTGACACTTTGCAATTCGACGCTTTGAGTACTGACTTCCATCTCACTCCCTCGACGTTCACACGACGCTGGAGCCTCCCACTAGAAGGTAGCGCTACCCGCTTGCCGGCACGACAAGCACCGGGCATTGTGAGAGGTGGACCAGCCTGTACGGGGTCGAGCCGATGATCGCCCCCTTCAGCGGCGCCTCGCCGTAGCTGCCGACGACGATCATCCGCGCTCCGCGTTCCTCAGCTGCCTCGATCAGCGCGTGGGAAGGCTTCAGCGGCCTCAGCATGACCTCCCGCTCGACGCCAGCGGCCTCGGCCAGCTCGGCCGCCTCGGCGGTCACCCTCTCGGCCAGCTCCTCGACCGCCTCGCGATGGGTGGGGATCTCGCCACCCCCATAGCCGCCTGGGGCGTCGCCGAACACGATCACCACCTTGTCGCCCAGTGCCTTGGCTATCTCGCACGCCTTCTCCAGCGCCGCCCGTCCGCAGTCGGAGCCGTCGTAGCCAACGATGATCTCGCTCATCTCGCTCCTTCCCGCTCAGTCCGCCATCACCGAGGCTTTGCCGACCACGGTGCCCTCGAGGATTCCCGGGTCCGCCACTTCGGTCTTGCGCTTGAAGAACTTCGGATAGACGAAGTTCGCCCAGACCATCACCAGCACCCCGACCAGGATCAACCCGACCCCGATCGCAACCGGGACACCGACCCCGAGGAACGCCTCGCCGGTTTCCGTTTCGGCTGGGTCCGAGTAGGTGATCAGCGCCTTGACGAAGATGAAAGTGAGCGCGAGGCCGCCGAGCAGCGGAGCCATGCCCACCATGATGAAGTTCTTCAGGCTCTTGAAGATCTCCTTGCGGTAGTAGACGACGCAGGCGAAGCCGGTCAACCCGTAGTAGAAGGCGATCTGGAAGCCGAGCCCGATTATCGAGTCCCCCAGCACGCTGGTGCTGATGTTGATGATCAGCAGCGTCCAGATCAGCGAGATGGCGCCCATCGTCAGCGTCGACACGCTCGGAGTCAGGTAGCGGGGGTGGATCCGGCCGAACGCTTTCGGGATCGAACCGAAGCGCGCCATCGAGAGAGTCGTGCGGGCCGTCGGCAGGATCGTCGTCTGGGTCGATGCGGAGGCCGAGGTCAGGACCGTGATGATCAGCAGCTTGTCGAGCGGCGACCCAAGTACGTTGGTGCCCAGCGCGCCGAGCACGTCTTCGGCGTTTTCGCTGAGGAAGTGCGGGCCCTGGAAGGCCTGTGCTGCGACGCCGACGACGACGTAGATCAGCACGAGGAGGATCGTGCTCATCACCGCGGCCTTGCCCGGGCCGTTGGCGCTGTCGGTCGACTCCTCGTTGACGCAGACGCCGCTGTCCCAACCCCAATAGATGAAGGCGCCAAGCAGTACGCCGCTGACCAGGGCGGTGGTCCCCCCGGGCATGCCAAAGGGGGAGAACCAACTGAGGCCGACGTGGACCGATCCTGAAACTCCCGTGACGTAGACCTTCCATAGCGCCACCACCGCGAAGAGGGCAAGCGTGAAGATCTCGATCCCCAGCAGGAAGTACTGGGTGCGGGCCGAGAGCTCGATGCCGCGGTAGCAGATCCAGGTCATCACGGCGATCCAGATCGCGGCGATGATGCTGACATCGAGGAGGTTGGTCGCGGCCGCATCGAGGCCGAAAAGGAGGAAGGTGTAGACGCCGGCGATGTAGGCCAGCGTCGCCATCACGACGATGTCTGCGGCGACGATGACCCATCCCGTCAGCCAGCCGAGGCGGGGCCCCAGGGCTCGCGTGACCCAGGTGAAGCTGGTCCCGCAGTCGGGGTCCGCCTTGTTCATGTAGTTGTAGGCGGCGGCGATCAGCAGCATCGGGAGGAAGGAGACGATCAGCACCGCGGGGGCGTGGAAGCCCATGCCGGCGATGGCCGTGATGAACCCAAGCGTCACCGCGAGGCTGTAGGCAGGTGCGGTCGAGGCGACCCCGATTACCAGGTTGGAGAGGTAGCCGATCGCCCCGGTCTTCAGGCCCTTATCGCCTGCTTCGGCACCGTTTCCGGTTGACGCCCTACCTGCGGGAACCGCTGCGCTCTCCATGCGTCTCCTTCCCCGTCGATCCGCCGCATTTGTACGCAGCGACCGTTTGAAGGTATTCCGAGCGGACTGAGTGCACAAGTGGCAAATGTCCCAAAAGCAGGCACAAGCCTTGTACATTCTGTATATGTGGTGCCAAGGAACTTGCCCGTATGAACATTGCAGAAGCGCCATCTCGGGGCTAGCGTTGTCCATAACGTCGTAGCAGAGAAGGAGAGTGACATGGCCGTTGTGTCGCATTCGAGTCCGAAGGTGGGCGCCAGCCTGCAGGAGCTCGCCCAGCGACATCTCTGGATGCATTTCTCGCGGATGGGGTCCTATGGCCCCGATCACGAGATCCCGATCATCGTTCGCGGCGACGGCTGCTACGTCTACGACGAGCACGGAAACCGCTACCTCGACGGGCTCTCGGGCCTCTTCTGCGTCGGTGCGGGCCACGGCCGCACCGAGCTCGGCGAAGCCGCCGCGCGTCAAGTCGAGGAGCTCGGCTTCTACACGCTGTGGAGCTACGCCCACCCGCGTGCGATCGAGCTGGCGGCGCGCCTCGCCTCGCTCGCCCCCGGCGACCTCAACCGTGTCTTCTTCACCTCCGGCGGCTCGGAGTCGGTCGAGTCGGCTCTGAAGCTCGCCCGCAACTACCACCGCCTGCTCGGCAAAGGCCAGAAGCACAAGGTGATCGCGCGCGAGATCGCCTACCACGGCACCTCGCTTGGAGCTCTCTCGGCCACCGGCATCACCGAGCTTCGCTCGCAGTTCGAGCCGCTCACGCCCGGCGGTTGCCACGTCCCCAACACCAACATCTATCGTTGGCCGGAGGACCGCCACCCGCTCTGGGCAGCGACGGCGATCGAGGAGCGGATCCAGTTCGAGGGCCCGGAGACCGTCGCCGCGGTGATCCTCGAGCCGGTGCAGAACGCCGGCGGCTGCATCGTCCCGCCGGCCGGCTACTTCGAGCGCGTGCGGGAGATCTGCGATCGCTACGACGTGCTGATGATCTCCGACGAGGTGATCTGCGCCTGGGGCCGCCTCGGTCACTGGTTCGGCTGCGAACGCTTCGGCTACGTCCCCGACATCATCACCGTGGCAAAGGCGTTGACCTCCGCTTACGCGCCAATGGGTGCGCTGATCGCATCCGACGCGGTCGCGGCGCCGTTCATGGAAGGCGACGCGTCCTTCGCCCACGGCTTCACCTTTGCCGGCCATCCGCTCGCCTCGGCGATCGCGATGGCCAATCTCGATATCTACGAGCGCGAGGACCTCTGCGGGCACGTCCTGGCCAAGGAAGGCGAGTTCCGCCAGATGCTGGAGACGCTGTACGACATCCCGATCGTCGGCGACGTGCGCGGCGCCGGCTACTTCCAGGCGATCGAGCTGGTCAAGGACCGCGAGACCAAAGAGGGCTTCAGCGACGAGGAGTCGGAGAACCTGCTGCGCGGCTTTCTCTCCGGTGAGCTCTACAAGCGCGGGTTGATCTGCCGCGCCGACGACCGCGGCGACCCGGTGGTGCAGCTGGCGCCGCCGCTGATCGCCGACACCGAGCAGTTCGAGGAGATCCACGACGTCCTGCACGGCGTGCTGGGCGAGGCTTCGGAGCGGGTCCGGAGATAGGCCCCCGGATGCTCACCGTCCAAAGTCTGCTCGACGAACTCGACCTCGAGCTCGCTTCCGGCGCCCAGGCGGCCGAGGCCCCGGTGCGCTGGGTCCACATCTCCGAGCTGGACGATCCGACTCCATGGCTCTCGGGCGGGGAGTTGATGCTGACCACGGGGATCCCGCTCACCACCGCGGCGAAGCAGCGCGCCTTCATCCGCCTGCTTGCCGACCACAACCTCGCCGGTCTCGGCTTCGGCACCGGCTTCAATCACGAGAAGCTGCCCAAAGCCCTGGTCGAGGAGGCCAGGAAACGGGACTTCCCGCTCTTCGAGGTTCCCTACTCGACCCCGTTCATCGCGATCACCGAGAAGGCCTTCGCCCGCCTCGTCAACGAGCAGTACGAGGTGCTGCAGCGGGGCATCGCGGTGCAGCGGCGGCTCGAGCGGCTGGTGCTGGAAGAGCGCGGCCTGGAGGAGATCGTGGCGACGATCGCCTCCGCGGTCGGCGGCACGGTGGCGATCCTCGGTGGCCGCGGCGAGCGCCTCGCCGGGCGCGGCTTCCGCCGCGAGCTCTCTGCCGAGGCGGTCAAGGCGATCCGGGAGGAAGCGCTTGCGCACACTGGCGACGGGCACGCGTTCGTCCCCGCCCATCCGGCGGTGGCCGGTCGCGCCCTCGCGCATCCGGTGATCTCGCCCGGCGGAGGCCCGCCGCAGGCCTGGGTCGTGATCGTCCGCGACTCCGGTGGCCTCGGCGACTTCGAGCGGCTGATCCTGCAGCAGGCGGTCGCCGTCGTCGCGCTCGAGCTGATGCGGCGCCGTGTCGCGCGCGAGACCGAGCGGCGCCTCGCCGGCGACGTGCTGGCGGGTGCACTCGGCGGCCGCCTCGACCCAACCGAGCTGCGCCGCCGCCTCGAGCCCTTCGGCATCGGCGACGAGGCCGCCGTGCTCGTCTTCGCCCTCGACGACCCGGCCGCCGCCGAGTCGGCGCTGGAGCGAGCGCTCGCCGCCGACGCCTGCCCGGCAGTCGTCGCCCCCCACGCAAGCGGTCGCCGCGAGCTACTCTGCGCGGTCGTCGATGCCGCCGACCGCGATCCCGTCGACCTCGCCGCCGACGCCCGCAAGGCGCTGATCAAAGACCGCGGCGCCGTCCGCGCCGCCGCCAGCCGCCCGGCTCCGCCGGAGGACCTGCGCCGCTCCTTCCACGAGGCGCGCTGCGCGCTCGAGGCGACCGCGATCGAGAACGGCACCGCCCCGGAGGTCGCCTCCTGGCGCGACCTCGGCGCCTTCACCCTGTTGCTCTCGATCCAGGACGACGAGGCGCTGAAGCTCTACTGCGACAGCGTCCTCGGCCCGATCGAGGAGGGCGACGAGGAGTACGGCGGAGAGCTGCTGCGCTCGCTGGAGGCCTTCATCGAGCAGAACGGCCAGTGGGAGCGCGCCGCCCGCGAGGTCTACTGCCACCGTCACACGCTGCGCTACCGGATGCGCCGGGTCGAGGAGCTGACCGGCCGCGACCTCTCGCGCGCCCACGATCGGATCGAGTTCTGGCTGGCGATCCGGGCCAGAGAGCTGGTGACATGAATTCCGCCCGCGTGCTCTGCTCTCACTCCCTCGCACTAATGGTCACCGGAGATCTTGCTCGGTCGTTTCCGCGTCCGCCGCGGGCGGGGGGTGTGGTCTCTCGATGAGGGTGGGAATCCCGAGGGAGATCAAGCCGGCCGAGTACCGGGTCGCGATCACGCCGGCGGGGGTGCGCGAGATGGTCGAGCACGGTCACGAAGTGTTGATCGAGGCCGGCGCCGGCCTCGGCAGCTCGATCGACGACACCGCCTTCGAGGACCAGGGCGCCCAGATCGTCTCGGACGCCGCGGCAGTCTTCGGCGAGGCGGAGATGGTGCTGAAGGTGAAGGAGCCGCAGCCTGGCGAGGTCGAGATGCTGCGCCCCGGCCAGCTTCTCTTCACCTACCTGCACCTCGCGCCGGACCCCGAGCTGACCCGCGGCCTCTGCGGCTCGGGTGCCACCTGCATCGCCTACGAGACGGTCGAGGACGCCCGCGGCCGCCTGCCGCTGCTGGCGCCGATGAGCGAGATCGCCGGCAAGATCGCCACCCAGGCCGGTGCCTTCATGCTGGAGAAGCCGCTCGGTGGGCGCGGCATCCTGCTCGGTGGCGTCCCCGGCGTCGCCGCCGCCAACGTGATGGTGATCGGCGGCGGCGTGGTCGGCATGAACGCCGCCTTCATTGCGATCGGGATGGAGGCCGACGTCTTCGTCTTCGACAAATCGATCGACCGGCTGCGTGAGCTGGAGACCGCCTTCGCCGGCCGCTGCTCGACCGTCTACTCGACCACGCTGGCGATCGAGGAGATGCTGCCGCGCGCCGACCTCGTGATCGGCGCCGTGCTCGTCCACGGGGCGCGCGCTCCCTTCGTCGTCCGCCGCGAGCAGCTCGGGCTGATGAAGCCCGGCGCCGTCCTCGTCGACGTCGCGATCGACCAGGGGGGTTGCTTCGAGACCTCGCGCCCGACCACCCACCAGGACCCCACCTTCGAGGTCGACGGGATCACCCATTACTGCGTCGCCAACATGCCCGGCGCGGTGCCGATCACCTCGACCCACGCCCTCACCAACGCCACGCTTCCCTATGCGATCGCCCTCGCCGACGGGGGCGTCGCCGGCGCGATCAGGCGCGATCCGGGTCTACGGCTGGGAGTGAACGTCGCCGGCGGCGAGGTTACGCATCCGGCGGTTGCGGACGGGGTAGGTGTGGGCTGCGTCCCAATCGAGGACGTGCTCGGACTTGAACCGGCAACGAGTGAGAGCTGAGGAGGCTGATCGATGGCGACGGCGGCGAAGACGAAGCTGAGGAACTTCATCGGCGGCAAGGCGGTCGACCCGGCTGAGGGCGGCAGCGAGGACGTGCTCAATCCCGCCACCGGTGAGGCGATCGCCGAGGCGCCGCTGTCGACCAAGCCCGACGTCGACGCCGCGGTGGCGGCGGCGAAGGAGGCGTTCCCGGGCTGGGCGGCGACGCCTCCGGGCGAACGAGCGCGGGCGCTGCTGCGGATGGCGGACATGATCGAGGAGCGCGGCGAGCAGATCGCCGACCTCGAGGCGGCCGACGCCGGCAAGCCGCGTAGCGCGGTGGTCGAGGACGAAATCCCGGTGATGGCGGATCAGCTGCGCTTCTTTGCCGGCGCCGCCCGCACGATGGAGGGACGCGCCGCGGGGGAGTACATGGAGGGGCATACCTCGTTCATCCGCCGCGAGCCGGTCGGCGTGGTCGGCCAGATCACCCCCTGGAACTACCCCCTGATGATGGCGATCTGGAAGATCGGCCCGGCGCTCGCCTCCGGCAACACGGTGGTGCTGAAGCCGGCCGAGACGACGCCGCTGAGCACGCTGCTCTTTGCCGGGTGGTGCGCCGAGATCCTGCCGCCAGGGGTCTTCAACGCGATCGGTGGGCACGGAGAGCCGACCGGGGCCGAGCTGGTAACCCATCCCGACGTCGGCATGGTCTGCCTGACAGGGTCGCCGCCGACCGGCAAGTGGATCGCCAAGGCCGCCGCCGACTCGCTGAAGCGCGTCCATCTCGAGCTCGGCGGCAAGGCCCCAGTGGTGATCTTCGACGACGCCGACATGGAGGCGGCGATGGAGACGATCGCCGGCACCGGCTACTACAACGCGGGCCAGGACTGCACGGCGGCAACGCGCGTGCTCGCCTCGAGCAACGTCTACGACGACGTGGTCAGCGGTCTCGCCGGCGAAGCGAAGGGGTTGGTCCTGGGCGACACGATGTCGGCCGAGACGACACTGGGCCCGCTCAACTCAGAGCGCCAGCGCGAGCGGGTCGAGGGCTTCCTCGAGCGCAAGCCTGGCAATGCCGAGGTCGTCACCGGCGGAGCCCAACCCGACCTGCCCGGCTTCTTCCTCGAGCCCGCGGTCGTCGCCGGCCTCGAGCAGGGCGACGAGATGATCCAGGACGAGATCTTCGGCCCGGTGATCACGGTGCAGCCGTTCAGCGACGAGGCGAAGGCGATCGAGTGGGCCAACGGAACCCGCTACGGCCTCGCCTCATCGGTCTGGACCCGCGACGTCGGCCGTGCGATGCGAGTGGCCAACGCACTGGAGTTCGGCTGCGTCTGGATCAACGACCACATCCCGCTGGTCTCCGAGATGCCGCACGGCGGCTTCAAGCAGTCCGGCTACGGCAAGGACCTCTCGGTCTACGCCCTCGAGGACTACACCGAGATCAAGCACGTCATGATCAACATCGGCTAGGGCGCGGTCTCATGATTCTGACCGCATCTGACGGTCCCAGCCGTTGCCATGCGGCGTCCTCGGTCGCCCGAATAGCGCTGCTATTCGGGCTCCCTGCGTCCTTGCCTGGCAACGGCTGGGCCACGTCATATGCTGGCCAGCCTCATGAGACCACGCCCTAGCCGATGAAGACATTTTTCGGAGCGGCTCTGGCCGCCATCGTGTTCATCGCCGCTGCGCCCGCGTCCAACGAACCGGTGGAAGAACCGCGCTGCCATGGGCGGCGGGCGAAGATCATCGGCACGGATGGGCCGGACGTGTTGCGGGGGACGCCGGACCGCGACGTGATCTGGGGCGGGGAAGGCAACGACACGATCCTCGGCAGCCTTGGGAACGACCTGCTCTGCGGCGGGCCAGGAGCTGACCTGGTGCACGGTGGGCGCGGCAACGACATCGCCGACGGGGGCGCCGGGGACGACGATCGGGTGGTCGGCGACCTCGGCGACGACCGCCTCTTCGGCGGCCCCGGAGACGTCGACGAGGTGGCCGGCAGCCTCGGCATCGACACGCTGAACGGTGGCGGCGGCAACTTCGACCTCGTCCACGGCGACTACGGCTACGACCGCATGGACGGCGGCGCCGGCCGCGGCGACATCGCCTCCTTCGCCACCGACGTGGGCTCCGGTCGCAGCGGCGGCGTCAAAGTCTCGCTCGCCGCGCACAAGGCGCGCGGCGACGGCCACGACCGACTCTTCCGCTTCGAGGGCATCGAGGGTTCCGCCTTCGACGACACCCTCACCGGCAATCACCAGGCCAACGTGATCGACGGAGGTCCGGGCGACGACACGATTCGCGGCGGCGGCGGCCATGACGAGCTGCTTGGCGGGCAGGGCAGCGATGGCTGCCAGGGGGCCAAAGGCCGCACTGCCTCCTGCGGGCGGGAAAAGAAGCTGAAGGCCTCCGCCTACATCGAACTCGACCCGACCATGGGCGGCGGCGGCGGGCTGGAGATCGTCGGCGGCGGCGGGCCCGACCACTTCATCGTCGCCTTCGACGAAAAGACCTCGACCTTTGGCGTCAGCGCCAAAAAAGGCTTCGCGATCGGGCCGGGCTGCAGTCGCTCCGGCCCCGCCGAGGTCAGCTGCCCGACCGATGGTCTGGCGCGTTGGCTGATGGCCGACCTCGGCCCGGGCAACGACAGCCTCCGCGTCGAAGGCTCGCTCACCGGCGCCCAGAACGTTCGCATCGCCGGCGGCCTCGGCAACGACACGATCCACGGCGGCCCCGAGGACGACCTGATCGAGGCCGGCTTCGGCAGCGATCACCTCTACGGCGACGGCGGCGCCGACGGCCTGATCGGCAGCACGCCGGGCCCGACCTACCTCTATGGCGGCGGCGACGGCGACCTGCTCGCGGCGGGAGGCGGCTGCGCCGGCGGCGCCATCGTCGGCGGCCCCGGCCGCGACGACGCCTCCTTCGCCGAGACCCAGGCCCACCCCGGGCTGCTCTACATCTCCTTCCCGAAGCACAAGGCCTGGATCGACGTCGTCCGCGGCTGCCACCCGGTTCACCTCTCTGCCACCAACGAGGACATGGAGGGCTCCTTCGACTACGACGTCCTGATCGGCAACGGCCGCGCCAACGCGATGCTCGGCCAGCCCGGCGTCGACCGCTTCTACGGTGGCGGCGGCGAAGACGTGATCGATGCCCGCGACGGGGTCCACGACGAACTGATCCAGTGCGGTCGCGGCAGGGCGCCGAAAAAAGGCAAGCCGGTTCGCGGCACCCCGAGCGGTCGTGCCCTCACCGATCCCTTTGATCCCGCCCCGGTTCTCTGCGCCCTCTCCAAACACGGCCATCCCGTGCCGGGCTTGGGCCACACAGATTCGCCTTAAGGGCGAAGTTCGGTGAAGCCGGCGGCGGCAAAATCGCCGTCGAAGGCGAGCGCTTCCCGGATTCCCCTGGCTCGCATGTAGGCGAAGCTGGTCGCGTCGACGAACGAGTACTCCTGCTCGTCGTGCTGGCGCAGCCAGTGCAGAGCTTCGTCTTCTATATCGGCGGGTAGCCGTGCGACCTCGATGTAGCCATCGTCTCTGCCGACGCTGTCGAGAAAGGACACCGCCTTCTCGTGCCAGGTTCTGGACCGCAACCAAGTCCACGTCTCTCCACGGACGTGATTGGTGATCGCGACTCGCTGGTGGGCAAATTGCCGATAGAGCTGCACGGCCGCTTCGTGGTTTCGATCCCGCTCGATCAGGTAGGCGATCAAAAACGACGAGTCCGCGAAGATCACGGGTAGTCCCTCGACAGTCCGTAGACCACGTCGTTGATGCTCATGCTGCTGTCCGGGTCGCCCTCGACGGTCCCGCACAACTTGAAGAAGGGGTCCTCCTCGATTGGGGGCAATGGTTTGACTCGTTCCCGCACGCATCGCCTGATCACCTCCGCCTTCGAGAGCCCTTCCTCCTCCGCTCGCCGCTCGACGGCTTCGTCCAGCTCGGGCTCGATCGATATCTGCAGTCGCTTCATGCGGGCCACGTTACATCACCTCCATCGAAGTAATGTAACGAATCTCAAGTGGAAGCGTGTCAAAAGTGCGCCATTTCGACTTCATCTAGGCTTGAGTGAATGATCGGGACCCCGGGTGAAGACGAGGCGGCGGCGATCGCCGCCGCGATTCAGCGCTTCGAGGCCGAGACCGCGGCACCGCCCGCGGCCGAGGGAACCTCGGTCAGCCCCTGGCAGCGCGCGGCGCTGCTCGAAGGGGTCAGCGCGAAGGGCACTGTCGAGGACTCAGAAGGAGGAGAGAGATGGCCGTCGTGAAGATCATCGAGCTGGTTGGGAGCTCGAAAACGTCCACTGACGATGCGGCGAGGCAGGCGTTGAGCCAGGCGCAGGGCACGCTGCGCAACATCCGCGCCGTCGACATCGTCTCGACCGGCATCAGGGGAGAGAACCTGGACGAGTACCGCGCCCATGTGCGCGTCGCCTTCCTGATCGAGGGCACGGACGTCGACTGATGAGTGACGGCAGGGAGATTTCGCGCGATGAGGCGCAGAAGCTGATCGAGGACGGGGCGCAGCTGGTCGACGTGCGTGCCGAGCACGAGTGGGAGGCCGGCCGGATCGAGGGCGCGACCCACCTGCCGCTGGCCGAGCTGGCCGAGCGGACCGGAGAGATCGACAAGGAACGGCCGGTGGTCCTCTACTGCCGCGGCGGCAACCGCTCGACGATGGCGGCCGAGGCGCTCGCCGCAGAGGGCTACGACGCGGTGAAGTTGAGCGAGGGGATCGTCGGTTGGGCCGGGGCCGATCTGCCCCTCGACCCAGAGGGAGCGGAAGTCGCCGAGTCGGGTGAGGCCGCGGCGATTCTCCACGCCGAGAAGCGGCTCCCACCGCGTTAACGAGCTAAATACCTGAATCCCTGTCAGGTTTTGCTATTTTCCCTGGCGTGGAGGTCGTCGTAGATCAGGAGAAGCAGCAGCGCGGCAAGGGGCGCACCGGCACCCTTGAGAACCCGGAGCGCTACGAGAACGTCCCCGGCCACATCATCCCGATCATCGAGCGCGAGTTCGACGACTTCGACAACGAAGCCGAGGAGTTCCTCGCCGGCAAGCGCGTCGAAGAGGAGTTCATCGGCTTCCGCCTCAAGCAGGGCGTCTACGGCCAGCGCCAGCCCGACGTGCAGATGGTGCGGGTGAAGCTTCCCTTCGGCGGTGTCACCCCGGAGCAGATGGAGGCTTTCGCCGACGTGGTCGAGAAGTGGGCTCCGCTCAACAAGGGCCACATCACCACGCGGCAGAACATCCAGATCCACCATGTGCCGCTGCGCGACATGGAGTCGCTGATCCGGGAAATCTCCAAGGTCGGCCTCTCCTCGCGCGAGGGCTGCGGAAACACCGTGCGCAATGTCACCGGCGACCCTTGGGCCGGCGTCGCCCCTGACGAGATCTTCGACCCCACTCCCTATGCGGGGGCCTACGCGCGCTACTTCGTCCGCCACCCGACGACGCAGCTGATGCCGCGCAAGATCAAGACCGCTTTCAGCGGCTCCGACGAGGACCGCGCGATCACCGGGATCCACGACGTCGCCTTCATCTCGCGCGAGCGGGACGGCGTCAGAGGATTCGAGATCAGGGTCGGCGGCGGCACCTCGATCATGGCCCGCGTCGCGCCCACCCTCTACGAGTTCGTCGAGGCCGACAACGGCGACTACCTCAAGGTCTCCGAGGCGGTGCTGCGCATCTTCGACCGCCAGGAGTGGCTGCGAGCCAACCGCGCCCGCGCCCGGATCAAGGTCCTGATCGACAAGATCGGTATCGACGCCTTCCGCGAGCAGGTCGACGAGGAGCTCGAGGGCGAGTGGGCCGACGAGCGCGACTTCGACGTCGAGCGCCTGCGTTTTGACGACGACGAGGAGGCAAACGCGCCGAAGGCGCCACCCGCGCCGGCCTCGCCAAACGGCGACCGCACCCAGTTCGACCGCTTCGTTGAAGGCAACGTCCAGGCGCAGCGCCAGGAGGGCTTCTCCGCGGTCGAGGTGAAGATCTACCGCGGCGACCTCACCCCGGAGCAGTTCCGCGGCCTAGCCGCGATCATGCGCGACTTCACCGGCGGCTACGCGCGCAGCACCGTGCAGCAGAACCTGGTCCTGCGCTGGGTCCGCGACGAGGCGCTCTACGACGTCTGGCAGCGGCTGGGCGAGCTCGGCCTCGACGAGGCGGGCGCGCGCGAGATCACCGACGTGGTCAGCTGCCCCGGCACCGACAGCTGCAAGATGGGGATCACCAGCTCGATGGGCCTCAACCAGGCGATCAAGGAGCGGTTGGAGGCGATGGAGATCTCCGACGCCCTGACCCGCCAGATCCACGTCAAGATGAGCGGCTGCCCGAACGGCTGCAGCCAGCACCACATCGCCAACATCGGCTTCTACGGCGCCTCGCTGAAGGTGGGCGGACGCCAGGTTCCGGCCTACATCCCGCACATCGGCGGCAACTACGAGGGCGGCGAGGTGGTCTTCGGCACGCGGCTCAAGTCGCGACTGCCGGCCAAGCGCGTCCCCGAGGCGGTCGAGCGCTGGGTGCGTCTCTACGAGGCCGAGCGCTCCGGCGAGAGCGAGGAGTTCAACGCCACCGCCGAGCGGATCGGCGCCGCTCGCTTCGAAGAAGAGGTCAAGGACCTGACCCTGCCGGCCGAGTTCAGCCTCGAGACGATGCAGCAGTTCATCGACTGGAACCGATCGAGCCCCTACAAGGTTGAGAGGGGCGAGGGCGAGTGCGCGATATGAACCCGGTCGTTGACCCGCCGAAAATCGAGGATCCCGAGGCGATCGCGGCCGAGCTCGAGGGCCGCAGCGCCGAGCAGGTGGTCGAGTGGATGTTCGAGACCTTTGGCGAGAGCCACTACATCGCCTGCTCGTTCCAGAAAACGAGCTCGGTGACCGCCCACCTGGCCGCAAAGGTCAACCCGCAGGCGCGCTTCTTTTACCTCGACACCGACGTCCTCTTCCCGGAGACGTATGAGACGCGAGACCGGCTTGCCGAGTCGCTGGGGATCGAGTTCGACCGCTTCCACAACCTGACCCTGGAGGAGCAGGCGGCCCAGCACGGCGACGAGCTCTGGAAGAGCGATCCCGACTCCTGCTGCGGATTGCGCAAGGTCGAGCCGATGCGCCGCGCCCTCTCTTCCGTAGACTGCTGGCTCGCCGGTGTCCGCCGCGAGGACTCGGCTCGCCGCGCCAATACCCCCAAGTTCGGCTGGGACAAGCGCTTCGAGCTGTGGAAGTTGAACCCGCTCGCGGACTGGTCCGAGCGCGACGTCTGGAACTACATCCATGAGCACGACCTCCCGTACAACCCGCTCCACGATCGCGGCTACCCGTCGATCGGGTGCACCCACTGCACCAAGCCGGTCGGCCCGGGCGGCTCGCCGCGCGACGGCCGCTGGGCGGGTCTCGACAAGTCCGAGTGCGGGATCAACTAGCGGCGCACAGCGCCTCCGATAACCCTTTCCCCGACCCGATTGGTGAGACTGCCCCGATGAGCGAGACGATGACCGAGCTTTCCCTGACCCTGTCCGAGCGCCACACGGCCGACTTCGAGATGATCGGCAACGGTGGCTTCGCGCCGCTGACCGGCTTCCAGGGTTCCGCCGACTGGGAGCGCGTCTGCTCCGAGATGCGCACCGCCGCCGGCGAGTACTGGCCGATTCCGATCACCCTGGCGACCGACCTCGAGTGCGCGGTCGGCGACGTCGTCGCGCTCTCCAGCGACGAAGGCAAGCCACTGGGGCGGATCAAGGTCGAGGAGATTTGGGAGCGCGACGTCAAGCGCGAGGCCGAGCAGGTCTACGGCACGACCGACGAGGCCCATCCCGGGGTCGCTGCGATCTACGAGGAGGGCAACCGCTGCATCGCCGGCCCGATCGAGGTCGACGCGCTACCGGATCACGAGGAGGCCTTCATGCGCCGCTACAAGACGGCGGCGGAGCACAAGGCCGACTTCGAGGCGCGCGGCTGGAAGAAGATCGTCGCCTTCCAAACGCGCAACCCGATTCACCGCGCCCACGAGTACCTGACCAAGGCGGCGCTGGAGACCTGCGACGGGCTCTTCATCCACCCGCTGATCGGCAAGACCAAGGCCGGCGACATCCCTGCCGACGTGCGCATGCGCTGCTACGAGGTGCTGATGGAGAACTACTACCCCAACGACCGGGTGGTGCTCGGCGTGAAGCCGGCGAAGATGCACTACGCGGGCCCGCGCGAGGCGGTCCTGCACGCGATCGTCCGCCGCAACTACGGCGCCACCCACTTCATCGTCGGCCGCGACCACGCCGGTGCCGGTGACTACTACGGCACCTACGACGCGCAGAAGATCTTCGACACGATCGACATCGACGAGCTCGGAATCGAGCCGCTGATGTTCGAGCACACTTTCTGGTGCAACGAGTGCGAGGGGTTGGCTTCGAACAAGACCTGCCCGCATGACCAAGACGCGCGCCTCTTCCTCTCCGGAACCAAGGTCCGCGAGATGCTCGGCAACGGCGAAAGGCCGCCGCACGAGTTCTCGCGCGACGAGGTCGCCGACATCCTGATCGACGCTTACAAGGAGGACTGAACGAGCATGGCTGGCGAGAAGGGCTTCACCCTCTGGTTCACCGGGCTTTCCGGTGCCGGCAAGACGACGATTTCACGGCTGCTGGAGGGCCACCTGCGCGAGCGCGGCTCGAAGCTGGAGATCCTCGACGGCGACGTCGTGCGCGAAAACCTCTCCAAGGGGCTCGGCTTTTCCAAGGAGGACCGCGACACCAACATCCGGCGGATCGCCTTCGTCGCCGACCTGCTCAGCCGCAACGGCGTGCCGGTGATCACCGCTGCGATCTCCCCCTACGCCGAGATCCGCGACGAGGCGCATGAGCTGATGGGCGAGCGCTTCATCGAGGTCTACGTCAAGGCGTCGGTCGACACCTGCGCCGAGCGTGACGTCAAGGGCCTCTACGCGAAGGCTTTCGCCGGCGAGATCAAGGAATTCACCGGGGTGTCTGATCCGTACGAGATTCCGGAGAACCCGGCTTGGGTTTGCGATACCGAAAATGAGAGCCCTGAGGAGTCGGCGCAGAAGCTGCTCGAGTACCTCGAGTCGCGGGAGCTGATCCCGGCGGCTGCGGTTACTGCCTGATCTTTCGAAGGGTGGTGGGAGGGGCGGCAGTCCCCTCATCTGACAATCGCCGGGCTAATGAGCCCGGCGATTTGAGTATCCGCCAGCTGAGGGGACTGCCGCCCCTCCTTCCAGATTCGGCTGGACCGGGAGCGCGGCCGCCCCCGGATTTCGCGGAGCTTGTCCGTTCCGGTGCGCTTTATGTGGTCTATGACCGAAAAAGGCGCACCTGAAGCGGGTTGGTCAGGGCTTGACGAGGATGGTGCGGCCGTCGTTGAGGCGGTAGACGGTGCCTAGGGGCTTGCCTTGGCCGACGACTCGCTCGTTGGGGTTGAGCTTGACTTCCTTGATCGGCTGGTCTTTCTTCGTGACCACTGCGTCGGTTGGGCGGGTGGGTTGCTCCGCCTTCGATTTCGCCGTCAGGGCTGAGGTCAGGTCTAGGGACGAGAGCGCTGCGAGGAGGAAGGCCACGGAGAGGACTATGCCCAGGTCAAAGAGGTTGACGAGGCCGTCGAGGGGGTCGCCGGCGCGGTCGTCTCGGGCTCGGGCGCGGGGGGTGACCTTCATGGGGCCACGGCCCAGTGGCTGTGCTGGCTGGCGGGGGTTCCGTTGCCGGTCGGCGCCGTGAGGCTGGCGGCCACGTACTCGACGTCGGAGTAGTCCTGGGCGTAGAGGCGGTCGCGGACGAGGGAGATCGCGAAGGCGACCGCGCCGACGAGGAGGCCGGCGACGGTGACGCTGAAGGCGACCCGGAGGTTGTCGGTGAGGGTCGCGACGTCGCCGTCGGCGAGGCCGGCCAGGGCCGGCGAGAGCGGTATCAGCGTGCCCATCAGGCCCAGCGCCGGGCCCATGCGGACGAGGATGCGGGTGCGCTCGAGCCGGCGCAGCGAGCGGTAGTCGTACTCGGCGAGCCGCTTGGCGATCCGCTGCTCGGCGCCGGGCCGGCCCACCTGGTCGACGACGTCGGCCAGCGCTTCTTCCATCGCGCGGTTGCGGGCGATCGAGAGCAGCGCGAGCTGCGCCTGCTCCCGCATCCCCGCCGCCAGCCTGCCCTGGCACTCGGCGATCGCGTTGTCGAGCTGCCAGATGCTGCGACCGCGCCGCCGCCGCAGCTCGGCGAGCAGAGCCCCGGCTTCGACGACGACGATCGCGAGGGCCGCGAGGGCGAGGACCAGCACCGGGACGCGGAGCGCCTCGGAGACCTCGAAGAGGATCTGCTCGACCGTCATCCCCGGGCCTCCCCAGGCGACTTTGGCCCAGATAGAGGGACAAAGCCGCCACGGAGCTCAGCGAGAGCTCCAAGGCCGAGCAGTCCGACGGTGACCAGCAGCCCAAGTGTGACCCCGGGAAGGCCGGCTCCCCCGCCGTCGTTCTCGAGCTGTCCCCGCCGCGCCGTGACCAGCTTCCCTGCGTCGATCGGCGCAGCGGCGCTTACGAGCTCTCCGACGACGGGTTTCCCGGCTTCGGATTCCCGCGCCGTCTTACGCAGAGGCGCCTCGGTCGTGCCCCGACGGACACTCAACGCGGCCGTAGGCCGCGTGTCCGGCGGGTTATGGCCGAGGCGCCTCCCGCCTGGACCCGGGGGCAGGGCGCCGCGCGTATCGGTTGCAGCACCGTGGTCGGGCGCTTCCGGGCCTTGATTGCGACCGCCACCCTTTCGGTCCGCTCCGGAGAGCGGGGCCCCGACCTGGATCGTCGCCACCGCCGAGGCACCCGCATTGTCGCCCGGAGTGGTGACGCCGACCACGACGTCGTAGCTGCCGCGCTTGGCGAAGCTGTGTCGGGCGCGAGCACCGCTCGCCGAGTGGCCGTCGTCGAAGTACCACGAGTAGGAGAGCTGCTCGCCGGAGCCGGCGCGTTCGACGATCGCGTCGAAGGTCACCGGCTGGCCGGGTCGCGTGCGCACGGTCGAGGCCTCGATCTCGATCTGCAGCGGGGAGCCTTTGCGGAGCACGAGCGTCACGCCCTGCGGGGCCTCGAAGGAATCGACGGCGTTGAGGTCGGCCTCGCTGCCGCTCGGTCGCAGGAAGCCGGTTCCCGCTGCGGTGGCGTAGAGGACCGGAGGACCGTCTTCGAAGGCGCCGGGATCGAGGGCCTGATGGCGGCTGAGCAGGACCGAGCCCCCGG
Organism: uncultured Solirubrobacterales bacterium; assembly: GCA_963712595.1. Taxonomy (GTDB): domain Bacteria; phylum Actinomycetota; class Thermoleophilia; order Solirubrobacterales; family 70-9; genus VRUE01. The sequence goes on along the minus strand of CAVQIM010000003.1, from coordinate 254,397 downwards.
CGGGGCGCTGGACCTCGAGGTATGAGAAGCCGAAGGAGTCGGCCCCGGCCGCGTCGAGGATCGACGCCAGCGAGAAGCCGGTGACGGTCAGCTCACTCGCGCCGCTTGCCGAGCGCAGCGTGTAGACCCGCTCGACCACGTCCTCGCCACCGGCGAGCGCCACGAGCGAGAGCGTCTGCGCGGCGCCGCCCGGCGAGACGACGGCGACCTGCGCGTCGTCGGCGCGGGCCTCCTGCGCGCCGGTCCCCACCGCGCAGGCGGCGAGGACCGCCACCGCTGCCGTCGTCCTGCTCAGGAGCTGGCGAAGGTGAGCGTGAAGCATCCGAACTCCGTGCCGGGTGGGTAGAAGCCGGCGAAGACCGAGCTGGCGGTGCCGGCGGGAATCGCGCCGGGCACGCCGGCGTAGGTGTGGAAATTTCCGCTCACGGAGATCGCCGCGGCGCGAGAGAGGTCGAGGTTGACGAGGACCTGTCGCTGCGGCGCACCGCCGCTCTCGGCGATCGAAAAGATCGCCCGCGAGGCGCCGCCGGCGAGCTCGATCTCCGGGCTGGCGGTGACGAGGTCGATCCCGTGGGCGCCGTAGAGGAAGCGCAGGGCTCCGGAGAAGTAGAGCGCCGCCGCGTCGTCAGCGGGGTTGGCGGGGTCGGCACCGGTGTCCAGCCAGCCGCCGGCGAAGGGGAAGTGGAAGTCGTAGCTGAGTGGCACGGAGGAATCCGGGAGCAACACGGGAGGGTCCGCCGTCGCGCCGTCCGAAACGCTGGTGCCCTCGCCGCTGGCGATGTAGCGGATGAACGACTCGCGCACGTGCCAGTCGATCGTCGCGCTGCTGACGTCGACGGCGCCGGCGGGACGGGTGGCCAGCGGCGGCGTTCCTTCGGCGGCTGGCCCGGGGCCGCTGGGCAGCGGACAGGCGGCTGATTTCTGCTCCGGGCCGTCGGCAGGGGGCCCCTCCGCTCCGCGGACCCCGCCGCCACGAGCGAGTCCGGAGAGGCTGCTGGAGAGGGTTGCGAAGAGCTTTGAGGGCAGGGTACGCAGCTCCAGCCGGTGAGCGATGGCGCGAGCGGCGCCCCGGGTCAGCTTCAAGCGCAGTCCCTCGAGGCGGACCTTTCCGGTCGCCGCATCGACGTCGCGCCTGCCCCCGCGCAGCACTTCGAAGAGGTCGATCTCCTCGCCGCCCAGCCTGGCCTCCACCTTTGCCCGGTTGCCGAGCAGCAGGCTGATCCGGGTCAGGCGCGTCGCCTTGCCGTCAGCGCTTTCGAGCTCGATGCCACCGCGATGCCGCAGCAAGGTCGTCTCCGAGCCGGCGAGGCCGGCGGCGAGCGGAAGCGAGACCCTGCGGTCGCTGCCGGCGGCGGGCTCGAGGGGGACGACGCGAACGCCCTGCCTGAGCAGAGCGCCCGCGGCCGGTCCCTCCAGCTTCAGCCTGGTGCTGCCGGACGCGGCCAGGCCTTGCGACGGCAGGGCGGCCGCGGCGACGGCCATCGCCGTCGCCGCGATACCGCACAGCCGCCCGGTTGAGGCCCGGATCAACCGAGCCCTACCGTGATCGTCACCGGGTCGAGGGCCTGCCCGGCTTTGTACTGGGGCGCGAACGGCGTCGCCGCCGCTGCGGTCAGGGTCGCTGGGATGTTGGCCCAGGTGGCCGTCTTGCCGTCGGCCGAGTAGCTGGGCTCGATGCCGCCGGCGTCGAGCGTCGCGATCGTCGTGCCCGGCGACGAGACCGGCGGCATGTCCGTGCAGCCCATCCCGTTGAATTTGTCGATGTCGTAGCCGAGGTCGGCGACCAGCGAGGATTCGGCGCCGTCCAGCCTCACCGCGATGTTGCTGAGCTTGATTTCGATGATGCAGTGGCCCGGCTTGGCGAACTTGACGCTCCCCTGCGTGCTCAGCGCCAGCTGGCTGCTCGCCCCGTAGAGGCCCTGCTCGAGGCTGCCGTCGCTGGCGGGAAAGGCGAAGAACGATCCCGGCTGGGCGGGATTCCCGTTCGTGGTGGCACCGCCTTCGGTCGTGATCGAGCCGACCGTTTTGGGGCCGAGTTCCTTGTAGACGTATTCGCGCCAGGAGGTGAGAAAGCCCCAGTCGAGGGCGCCGGAGGCGACCGCCTTGGTCTCCCTGGTTGGGTTGGCCCTGGCGGCGAGCCAGATCATGCCGACGCCCCTGCGCACCAGGGCGCGTTCGAGGCCGAGCTTTTCCTCGAGCAGGTCGGCTGCCTCCGCGGTGAGGCGAAGTGTGCCTTCGCTGAGCCCGACCGAGCCGGCGTTGCCGTTGACGCTGGGGGTGGCTCCGAGCTTGAAGACCTGGACCTCGCGGGGGCCGAGCTTGCCGTCCAGGGTTCCCGTCGCGAGGTCGAAGCGGAGCCCGCTGAGCCCCACGCTGCGGCTGCCGCGCTTGAAGCGGAACTTGCCGTCGGCGGCGGTCGACGGCTTGGCGCCGGGGTCGACCGCTGAGATCGGCAGGGTCAGCTTGCGGCCCTCCTGGGTGGCCGGAGCCTCGGCAAGGACCTTGACTCCCTGCCCGCTCAGCGTCCGCCCTTTGGCGTGCTGGGCGAGGGAGACCACCGCTGAGCCCTGGCCGCTGACTGCGCCTGCCGGGGCCGCTGCGATCATCGCCACCGTGGCGATGATCCCGAGCAGGACGGCGGCCAGCCTGCCCCTTCTCGATTCGTTTGAACTCATCTTTCTCGAAGTTCTCCTTGGTTCTCGCGCTTGCGCGCTACCTTTCCCGGTGCTAATTAGGGCACCCTAAGAAATCCACACTAACAAAGTAGGAATTAAGGTGCCCTAACCCCTTTTTTCGCCCAGGCGACATGGAGGGCAGTGCGGCCGTCGTGGGCGGTCAGGCGCGCGTCGGCCCTCCAGACCTGAGCCAGGCGCTCGGGGTTCAGCGCTTCCTCAGCCACCCCGGTGGCGACCGTGCGCCCCTCCGAGACCACGACGACCGTGTCGGCGATCGCCGCCGCCAGGGCCAGGTCGTGGACGACGAGGAGGACCGCCAGCCCGTTGTCGGCCAAGTCCCGGAGCAGGCCGGCGACGGCGATCGTGGCGCCGAGGTCGAGCTGGGAGGTTGGCTCGTCGGCGATCAGGACCGGCGCTTCCTGGGCCAGCCCGATTGCGATCTGGACGCGCTGCAGCTCCCCTCCGGAGAGCGTCTTCAGGTCCCGCTCGGCGAAGCGGGTGACCCGAGCGCGCTCCATCGCCCGCTCGACCCCGGCGCGGTCCTCGCCGGTGAGCCGCCGCAGCGGCCGCAGATGGGAGGAGCGCCCGATTGTCACCGCCTCGTGCACGCTGACCCCCGCCGGCACCTGCATCCGCTGCGGCACGAAGGCGCGCAAGCTCGCAAGCTCGCGGCCGCGTATCTCGGTCACCTCGCGGCCGGACCACAGCACGCTGCCGGCGGCGGGGCGTTGCAGGCCGGAGACGGCTCGCACCAGGGTCGACTTGCCGGCCCCGTTGGGCCCGACGATCGCCACCAGCTCGCCCTTGCGGACATTGAGCTCGGCGCCACGCAAGATCGGTACGCCGCCGATCTGCACCTCGACCCCGCGGGCGACGAGCAGCGGCCCGCGCGACTGGTTCGCGGCGGCCTCCATCAAACCGCCTTGCGCAGCAGCCAGAGGAACAGGGGCACGCCAAGGATCACCATGAAGGGGCCGACCGGCATCTCGATCGGCGCCCGCAGGGTCCGCGCCAGGGTGTCGGCGGCGGCCAGCAGGGCGGCGCCGCCGATCGCCGAGGCGGGGACGACGAATGTGTGGCTGGAGGTGCCGCCGGCCATCCTGACGACGTGGGGCACGACCAGGCCGAGGAAGCCGAGCAGGCCGGCGATCGCCGCCGATGCCGCCGCCAGCAGGGCCGCGGTTACGCCGGCGCCGAGGCGGATCAGCTGCGGCCGCGAGCCGAGCGAAGCGGCGACGTCGTCGCCCAGCGCCAGCCGGTCGAGCGGCCGGACCAGGAAGACCGCGAAGAGGAAGCCGACCGCGAAGTAGGGCCAGACCGTCTCCAGGTCACGCCAGCCGCTCGAGGTGAGGCCGCCGGCGATGAAGAAGATCGCCGAGGGCGCCCGTTCCGGGAAGGCGGCGAGCAGCCCGGTCGTCCCCGCGGTGAACAGCGAGAGCATCGCGATGCCCGCCAGGACCACCTTGCCGACGCTGCCGCGGTTGCGGCCAGACCAAGCGAAGGCGAAGACCAGCCCCGCCGCCAGCAGCCCGAAAGCGAGCGCCACCAGCGGCAGCAGGGCGATCGAGCCCGGCAGCAGGATGATGATCAGGATCGCTCCGAAGCCGGCGCCGCCCGTTACCCCGATCACGTCGGGCGAGGCGAGCGGATTACCGAGCGCTCCCTGCAGGACGGCGCCGGCGATCCCGAGTGCCGCTCCGACGGCGAGCGCCTCGACCGTGCGCGGCAGCCGCAGGACCTCGACAATCTGCTGGTCGGTGGCGCTCCCGCCTTTGCCGAAGAGGATGTCCACCACCTCCGCCAGCGGCAGCTTCACGGCGCCGAAGGCGAGCGAGGCGAGGGTCGCGGCGAGCAGGGCGACGAGCAGGGCCGCCAGGACCAGGGTGCGGCGCGCCAACTTGGCTCAGTTCTTCAGGTAGGCGCGGCGGACCTTGCGGATGGTCTGGGCGATGTCGGTGCCGGCCTGCAGCAGGGAGTTGTCGACCGAGATGTAGACCCGCCCGTTTTGTGCCGCGCTGGTGCTCGCCCAGGCCGGGTTCGATCGCAGGTACTCGGTCAACGAGGGGATGTCGTCCGCGTTAGCGTGCGGGACGGCGACGATGATGTCCGGGTTTTCGGCGACGACGACTTCGTCGGAGATCCGCTCGAAGCCGGACTTGGAGCTGACCCCGCCGGTCAGCAGCTCGCCGCCCGCCTTGGTGACGATGTCACCGCCCCAGCTGTTGGGCAGGAAGGTGAAGGGGGTGCGGCCGACGCCGAGGATCAGCATCACCTTCGGGTGCTCCCGGATCCCGTCCCTCGCGACTTCCACTCGCTTGCGCATCGATTGCAGCAGGTCGCGGGCGTAGTGCTTGCGGCCGACGATGGTGCCGATCTTGAAGGTGTCCGCGAAGGCACCGTCGATCGAGTGCGGGTCGTGGAGGACGACGTCGATCCCCAGCGCCTCCATCGCCTGGTTGCCCTTGGCCCAGGTCTGCGAGGAGAAGACGAGGTCGGGGTCCAGCGAGGCGAGCTGCTCGAGGTTGGGCCCGTTCGGATGCGAGAGGGGGAGGGTGGGGACGCCCTGCAGCTTCGGCGAGAAGCGTTCGGCGCCGCCCAGCGTCTGACCGACTCCGATCGGCCTCACGCCGAGCTTGGCCAGGGTGTTGGCGGCGAACGGGGTGAGGGCGACGATTCGCTTCGGCGCCGCCGCGTGGCTTACCGTCGGCAGGCAGAGGGCCGCCAGGGCCAGGGCCGTGGCGAGCAGCTTCCTCACGCGGGTACCTTGGCGTCGATCACGGTGTAATTCCGCACCTCGCTGCCGTGGGCAAGCTCGCCGTCGGCGTGGCGGTGGCTCATCTTGAAGAGGTCGCTGTTGACCCAGGCCTTGAACGCGTCGTCGCTCTTCCAACGGCTGAGCACGACGTACTCTCCGACTCCCTCTCCCTCGCGACGGAGCAGCTCGAAGCCGACGAAGCCCTCGGCCTTGTGAACGTGGCTCTCACGCCCGAGGAAGGCACGCTCGAACGCCTCCCGGCGCTCCTCGTGCACCTGCACCACATTCATCACCGTTACCAAGGCCCCCGCTCCTTTCGCGGCGCCTCGGCAGCGGCAAATCGCTTAGGGCGCCCTAATTAGGTTTCCCTAATTAGGGTAGCCGAATACTCGCGGGCGCGATGGGCGAGCTTGACCGTCGCTTTGCGCAATCCCTCGGGTCCCTCGATCGGCTCGTCGTAGGCAACCCGCACCGCCGCCTCGCCCGTGGGCGTCTCGGCAATCAGGTCGAGGCCGGTGCGGTCGGCGTCCACGCATCGTGCGGCGGACGCTTGGGGGCAGCCGCCGAGGGCGCGGGCCATATCGAGGAGCGCATCGGCGTGGTCGTCGTTGAGATGGGCGATGGCGCGTTCGGCGCCGCGGCTCACAGGGTCGTCGGACTTCATGATTAGGGCACCCTAATACAGAAGGGCGCTCGTGACGAGGGGCTTGCCGATCAGGGCTTCGGCGGAACCTCGGGCTCGCGCAGGCCGTAGGTGTCGTAGGCGCCGAACTTGGCGAAGGTCTTGTGGGTGGGCCCGTGATAGTCGGAGGAGGCCGTCGGCACCAGGTCGAGCTCGTCGCAGAGCGCCAGCAGGTGCTCGGTCTGCTCCTTGCTGTGAGTCGGGTAGAAGGCCTCGACGCCGTCGGCGCCGAGGGAGCGGATCAGGTCCTCAACCTCGTCGGGCTCCGAGATGTCCCAGTAGGGGTGGGCGACGACGGCGACGCCGCCGGCCTCGCGGATCAGCTCGATCGCCTGCTCGGCGGTCGGCCAGCTTCGCGGGACGAAGGCCTTGCCGCCGGGGACGAGGTACTCTTCGAAGAACGGCCCCAGGTCGCCGGTCGCTCCGGCCGCGCGGGCGATGTGGGGCCGCCCGATCGAGAGCGCGTCGCCGGCCTCCGCGATCGCGTCCTCCAGCTTCACTTCGAAACCCCAGCCGCGCAGCCTCTCGACGATCGCCCCCGCCCGCTCGACCCGCTCCTGCTGCGCCCGCTCGCAGGCCGGCCCGATCTTCTCCAGGTCGACCCAGTAGCCGCAGACGTGCAGATCTTCCGCGTACTCGTGCACGCACGACATCTCGATCGCCGGCATCACCTCGATGCCGAGTCCTTCGGCAGCTTCGATCGCCTCCGGAACCCCCGCAATCGCATCGTGGTCCGTCAGCGCCAGCGTCGTAACCCCCGCCTCATAAGCTTCCGCGACGACTCCAGCGGGCGCCAGCTGCCCATCGGAAACCGTCGAATGACTCTGAAGCTCGATCAGCATGGAGCCGGAGAAGCTATTGCACCGAAGCACAGGGGCGCCTCCGGTTGGACTTTTCGCACCGGGTTTCGAAAGCTGTGCCACAGCGCGGAGGCGTGATCCTGACCCGCTTCTGCCGGTGGGCAGCCAATTCTCATAGGAGGCGGCGGGGGCACCCCTGGGCTGGCGGATACTCAAAGCCGCAGCGCTAATTAGCGCTGCGGCTTGTCAGGCCAGGGGTGCCCCCGCCGCCTCCCCGCCCATGAATAGACTGCGCCGCCGTGTTCGAGAAGGTCCTGATAGCCAATCGCGGCGAGATCGCGATCCGGGTCGCCCGCACGCTGAAGGAGATGGGCATCCGCTCGGTCGCTGTCTACTCCGAAATCGACCGCGACGCGCCGCACGTGCGCGAGGCCGACGAGGCCTTCCTGATCGGCCCCGCCGTGCCCGCCGAGAGCTACCTGAACATCGCCAAGATCATCGATACGGCGAAGGAGGCCGGGGCCGAGGCGATCCACCCGGGCTACGGCTTCCTCGCCGAGAACGCCGACTTCGCCCGCGCCTGCGCAGAGGCCGGGATCGTCTTCATCGGACCGCCGCCGGAGGCGATCGACGCGATGGGCTCGAAGACGCGGGCGCGAGAGATCATGGCCGAGGCAGGGGTGCCGATCGTGCCCGGCGCCACCGCGCCGGCCAAGGACGTCGACGAGGCTCGCCAGCAGGCCGAGGAAGCCGGCTACCCGGTCGCCTGCAAGGCCGCTGGCGGCGGTGGCGGCAAGGGGTTCCGCGTGGCGATGACCCCGGACGACCTGCAGGAGGCCTTCGAGGGCGCCGCCCGCGAGGGCGAGAAGTTCTTCTCCGACGACCGCGTCTACGTCGAGCGCTACCTCGAGGACCCCCGCCACGTCGAGGTCCAGGTGCTGGCCGACGGGCACGGCAACGTGATTCACGTCGGCGAGCGCGACTGCTCGGTCCAGCGCCGCCACCAGAAGGTGATCGAGGAGGCACCGGGCCCCCGGGTCGACGCCGAGATGCGGGAGCGGATTGGCAAGATCGCCACCGACGCGGCCGCCGCGGTCGGCTACCGCTCGGCGGGCACGGTCGAGGGCCTGCAGGTCGGCGACGAGTACTTCTTCCTCGAGATGAACACGCGGGTGCAGGTCGAGCACTGCGTGACCGAGATGGTCAGCGGCATCGACATCGTCCGCGAGCAGGTGTTGGTTGCCGCCGGCGAGGCGCTGTCGGTTGCCCAGGAGGACGTGCAGCTGCGCGGCCACGCGATCGAGTGCCGGATCAACGCCGAGGCGGCGCACAAGAAATTCGCCCCGGCTCCGGGTGCGATCACGACCTATCGCGAGCCCGCGGGACCGGGCGTTCGGGTCGATTCCGGCGTCGAGGCAGGCTCCGAGGTGACGCCGATGTACGACCCGATGGTCGCCAAGCTGATCGTCTGGGACGTCGACCGCGAGCACGCAACCCGGCGCATGCTGCGCGCCCTCGACGAGTACGAGGTCGGCGGCCTGACCACGCTGATCCCCTTTCACAAGGCCCTGCTCGCGACCGAGCAATGGGCAAACGGAGAGACCTGTCGCGACCTGATGGAGGATCGCGAGTGGCTCAAGACGACGGCGCCGGAGGAGGCTGGCCCAGCCGCCGAGGCGCCCGAAGGCGCCGAGCTGGTCAGCCGCGACTACAAGGTCGAGGTCTCGGGCAAGCTCTTCGAGGTCAAGGTGATCGGCGAGGCCGCGGCCGGTGGCGCTGCTCCGGCTGGGGGCGGCAAGCGCCCGCCCAAACGCGAGCGCAAGGCTGGGGGCGCCGCGGGGGCCTCCAGCGAGTCGTTGCCCTCGCCGTTGCAGGGCACCGTGCTCAAAGTCGCCGTCGAGCAGGGGGCCGAGGTATCCGAGGGCGACCTGATCTGCGTGATCGAGGCGATGAAGATGGAGAACGAGATAGTGGCCCACCGCGCCGGCAAGGTGGAGGAGCTGAACGTCGCCGAGGGCGCCGCCGTCTTCCAGCGGCGACGTCCTCGCGGTGATCAAGTAGCGCTCAGCGTTTCTGCTGTTTGGAGTTTTGCTGCTGCTGTTTTTCCCGCTGTTTTTCCCGCCGTTCCTTTTCCCTCACGCGAATTTCCTCCTGGCGTTCGCGGCGGGTCGGCGGAATCGGCGGAAGTTCTTCGCGGCAGGTTCGTCCCACGCAGTCCTCCAGGTGTTCCAGCAGCTGGCGGTGGAGGAAGTTGCGGATCGGGAAGTAGTCGGGGATGCGGACGAGGTTGTTGAGCTCGTACGGGTCCTTTTCGAGGTCGTAGAGCTCCTTCTCGCCGTCCGGCCAGGCGATGTACTTGTAGGGGCCGAGGCGGATTCCCTCGTAATCCTTCGGCGGCGCCAGGATCGAGGCGGTGGCGCCGTTCGGGCGCCGTCTGGGAGTCGTGCGGCCGCTCTGATCGCCGGGTTCGGCGATCGCGCCGGCCTCCTGCACGTCGGAGGTCTCGACGAAGGACTCGAAGAGGATCGGGCGGGTGCTGCGCAGCTCGGGGTCGTGCAGGAACGGTCCCATCGAGCGCCCGTCGACGCTCTTGTCGGCTTCGACACCGGCGAGTTCGAGCACGGTGGGGGCAACGTCGATGTTGGAGACCAGCTCGCCGGATTCCGTGTCGGCCCGAATGTGCGGGCCGCGGATCAGGAAGGGGAGGTGGGTCGCGGGCTCGTAGGCGAGGAACTTGCCGCCGATCAGCCGGTGCTCGCCGAAGAAGAAGCCGTTGTCCGAGGTGAAGATGACGTAGGTGTTGCGCAGGCGGTGCTGTGAGCCCAGCGTGTCCATCAGCACCTTGATCCCGTCGTCGATGGCGCGCAGCGACTCGAGCGCCTTGTTGTAGTAGACGCGGTAGGTGTGGATGTCGGCGAGCGAGAGGTAGGGAGCGTCGCGGATGAAGCGCGGCTTGTCGGCGACGTTGCCCTCGCCGAAGCCCTCAGAGCGGTTGTGCGGCAGCGGCGCGCCCTTGAACCAGTCGTACTCTCGGGGCGCCGGCTCGGGGCCTGCTGGGTGGCGGAAGTCGCCGTGCGGTGCCGTGTAGTCGAGCTGCAGGTAGAAGGGCTGTTCGAGCGAGGTTTCGTGTAGCTCGTTGACGGCGATATTGGTCAGCATGTCGGTCTGGTAGAAGCAGGGGAGACCGTTGAGCGGGGCGTAGGGGCAGCCGAAGTCGTCGCGGATGCCGTACTCGCGGGTCTCCCAGCTGCCCGAGTCGCCGTAGGGCCCTTCGAGGACGCCGTTGTTGTTGAGCGTGTAGCCGTAGAAGTAGTGATGGGTGTCCGCGTTCAGGACCGAGTGCCAGGCGCTCCAGCCCGGCGGCACCGTGGTGCCGTTGTCGATCGGTTCGTCGCCGTAGCCGTTGAGGAACTTGCCGACGTGGATCGTGCGGTAGCCGGCCCCCTGCAGCCAGGTGGCGATGTTGTGGCTATTGGCCCCGCGGAAGCTGAAGCCGGTGTAGCCGCCGTTGGGCGGGACGTTGCCCCGGTCGTTGTGGTTGTGGGCGTAGCGGCCGGTCAGCAGGCTGACGCGCGAGGGGCAGCAGAGCGGGTAGGAGACGTAGTAGTTGTTGAACGTCATCCCGCGCTTGGCGATCAGGTTGAGCGTGTTCGGCATCGCCTGCAGAGCCGGTTCGTGGCCGAAGGTGGCGTAGAGCTCGTCCAGGGTCTGGTCGTCGGTCTGGATCACGAGGAAGCTAGGCGCCTGCGCGACGGCCGCGGCGGCCTGGAAGGAGCGCCCGCCCCCGGCGAGCAGGCAGAGGAACGCCAGCAGGCCCGCTGCCGCGGCCAGGCGCATGCTGCGCGATGCCCCGCTTTGTCTCAGTCGATACATGGATAGCTGACGGCTGCCGACCTAAAGGGTCGAACCGGCCACACGCGCCGAAGTTGCGAAACGCTAGAGATCGTTCAGGACGCGCCGAGCTTTTTCGTCGCGTCGCGGAAGGTTTTCACGGTGGCGCTGGGAGCCTTGCGGCCCTCGAGCTTCTCGCCGTGGCGATTGACCCAGATCACCGGCACGTTCATTTTCAGCAGCGGGGCGACGTCGTTGGTGTAGTTGCAGCCGATGTGGACCCAGCCTTTCTTGCCGCCGATCCGCCGTGCCGCCTCTTTGAAGTGGACGGGGTCGGGCTTGTAGCTGCGCACCTGCTGGGCGGTGACGACGAGGTCGAGTTCGGTGCGTAGGTGGCGGCGCGAGATGCCGAGCAGTTTGTCGTCGATGTTGGAGACGATGCCGATCTCGTAGCGTTTGCCGAGCCGGTCCATCGCCGCGTTGGCCTCGCGGAAGGGCAGCCAGTAAGCGACGCTGTTGGGAAGGAACTGGGCTCGGGACGGCTCGACCTCCCAGCCGAGCTCGCCGGCGACCTTGACGATCGTGCGCCGCAGGACCTCTGCGTAGAGCTCGTAGGAGCCGGCCATGATTTCGGCCTGGACCTCCATGAAGCGGGCGAGGAAGGGGGCCTCCTCGAAGCTGAAGCCGTCTTTGTTCGCCTCTTTCTTGCAGGCGTCGAGGATGCCTTTCTCCCAGTCGATCAGGGTGCCGTAGCAGTCGGTGGTCACCCATTTGACCGTTTTGAGGCTAGGTAGAGGCATCGGCGGCGGCGCATTATGCCAATCGCCCCGCCGGGGGGCGGCGCGCTACGACCTGCTCCATCTCGGATAGGCTGCCGCCCGCGCCCGAGCGGCGCCCTCCCAATGGACCTCCTCGAGTATCAGGGCAAGCAGCTTTTCGCCAAGCACGGCATCGCCGTGCCCAGTGGCGAGGTCGCCTCGACCGTGGACGACGCGGTCGCCGCGGCGGAGCGGATCGGCTATCCCTGCGCGATCAAGGCCCAGGTCCTGATCGGCGGTCGCGGCAAGGCCGGCGGGATCAAGATCGCGCAGAACGTCGAGGAGGCGCGCGGCCACGCCGACGCGATCCTCGGCATGGACATCGTCGGGCCGCACGGCGAGGGCCCCTTCCGGGTCGACCAGGTCTGGATCGAGGGCGGATCGGATATCGCCTCCGAGTACTACGCCTCGGTGATCCTCGACCGCGGCGAGAAGAAGCTGCTGGCGATGGTCTCCGCCAAGGGCGGGATGGACATCGAGGCGGTCGCCGAGGAGGACCCCGAGGCGCTGGTCAAGCGTCACATCGACCCGACGCAGCCCTTCGACGACGCCGCGGCGCGGCCGATCGTCGATGCCGCCGGGCTCGACGAGGACGTGCGCGACCAGGCCGCCGCCGTGCTGGTGAAGCTGGCCGAGGTGGCGAGCGCCGAGGACGCGAGCCTGATCGAGGTCAACCCGCTGATCGTCACCGCCGGGCGCGAGGTAGTCGCCCTCGACGCCAAGGTGACGATCGACGGCAACGCCCTCTTCCGCCACCAAGAGCTGGCCGAGATCGCCGACACCGCCGACGATCCACAGGAGGCGATGGCGAAGGAGAAGGGCCTCACCTACGTCAAGCTCGACGGCAACGTCGGCATCCTCGCCAACGGCGCCGGGCTCTGCATGTCGACCCTCGACGTCGTCGCCCAGGCAGGCGGCAGGCCGGCCAACTTCCTCGACGCCGGCGGCGGCTCGAAGGCCGAGGCGATCGTCGACGCGCTCACCGTGATCACCTCCGACGAGAAGGTCACCGCGATCCTCTTCAACATCTTCGGCGGCATCACCCGCTGCGACGAGATCGCCAAGGGCATCGTCACCGCGTCGCAGCAGATGAGCCTGAAGCTGCCGCTGGTGGTGCGGCTCGACGGCACCAACTCCGAGGAGGGGCTGAAGATCCTCGCCGAGGCGGAGCTGCCCAACCTGCACCAGGAGACGACGATGCTCGACGCCGCCCGGCGCGTGGTCGAGCTCGCGGGTGGGAGCGCCTGATGTCGATCATCGTCGACAGCGAGACCAAGCTCGTCGTCTCCGGCCTGACCGGGCGAGAGGGCTCCTTCCACGGCTTGCGCAACAGGGCCTACGGCACCGACTTGGTCGCCGGCGTTACTCCGGGCAAGGCCGGTCAGGACGTCGAGGGGGTGCCGATCTACGACTCGATCGCGGACGCGGTCGAGAAGGAGGGCGCCAACACCTCGATGATCTTCGTGCCGGCGCGCTTCGCCGCCCCGGCGATCGACGAGGCGATCGAGTCCGGCGTGCAGACGGTGATCGCGATCACCGAGGGGATCCCCGTGCTCGACATGCTGCGGACCTACTGGAAGGCCAAGGAGGCCGGCGTGCGGCTGATCGGGCCCAACTGCCCCGGCGTGCTCTCGCCGGGCAAGGCCAACGTCGGCATCATCCCGGCTCAGTTCTTCGACCAGGGCAAGATCGGCGTCGTCTCCAAGTCGGGCACGCTGACCTACCAGATCGGCAACGAGCTGAAGCAGGCGGGCGAGGGCAACTCCTCGATCGTCGGCATCGGCGGCGACCCGATCATCGGCTCCGACTTCATCGACATCCTCACCCTCTACGAGGCCGATCCCGAGACCGAGCTGATCGTGATGGTCGGCGAGATCGGCGGCGACGCCGAGGAGCGCGCCGCTGAGTTCATCGCCGCCGAGATCTCCAAGCCGGTGGTCGCCTACATCGCCGGCTTCACCGCCCCGCCCGGCAAGCAGATGGGCCACGCCGGCGCGATCATCTCCGGCTCCTCCGGGACCGCGCAGGCGAAGAAGGACGCGCTCGAAGCGAAGGGCGTGCGGGTCGGCGAAAGCCCGACCGAGACGGCGAGGATCGCCGTCGAAGTCTTGAGAGGGTCTGGGTAGGGGTCCCGCTTAACTTTTTGCGAAGGCAGTCGATGTGCTGGCGCCCGAGCGGAACTCCGCAAAAAGTACAAGACGCTCCACCCCTACCCAGACCCTCTTCCTATACTCGAATGTAGATGGCTGACACGATCTCATTTGCCCGGGGTGCTCCCAGCGCCGACATCTTGCCTAGAGAAGCTGTGCAGGAGGCGGCGGCTGTCGCCCTGGCCGAGGACTGGGAACGGGCGCTCTCCTACGGGACCGGGATCGGGCATCCGGGGCTCTGCGAGTGGGTCGCCGAGCGGCACGGAGGCCTCGATGCCGGCCAGGTGATGGTCGCCAACGGATCGCTGGAGGCTGGGTGGATGCTGTTCGAGCACCTGCTCGAGGCGGGCGATCGGGTCGTGGTCGAGCAGCCGACCTACGACCGCACGCTGTTGATGCTGCAGCGGCTCGGGGTCGAGCTGGTGCCGGTGCCGCTGGAGGCAGACGGGCTGGACGTCGCGGCTTTCGAAGCCGCCTTGGCCGGGGGGCCGATCAAGCTCGCCCACGTCATCCCCAACTTCCACAACCCGGCCGGCTGCACGCTCTCGGCGCAGAAGCGGGTGCGGCTGGTCGAGCTGGCCGCCGAGCACGGCTTCTGGATCTTCGAGGACGATCCCTACCGCGAGCTTCCCTTCGAGGGCGAGGCGCTGGAGACGATGCTCTCCATGGACAGGGCGGAGCGCGTGGTCCACGCCTCCTCCTTCTCCAAGACGGTCAGCCCCGGGGTGCGTGTGGGCTACCTGGCCGGACCTGCCGGTGAGATCGCGAAGCTGGCCAAGCGGGCCAACGAGACCTACATCTCGCCCAACATGCTGGCCGAGTCCGTGGTCCTGGAGCTCTGCCGCTCCGGCGGGCTCGACCGCAACATCGAGTTCGTCAAGGACGCGCTGCGGGCGCGGCGCGACGCCCTGGTCGAGGCGCTGGGCGAGCAGATCCCGGAGGCCGAGTTCGTCGTCCCCGGCGGCGGCTATTTCCTCTGGCTCGACCTTGCGGAGGGCACCGACACGACGGCGCTGCTGGCCGAGGCCAAGGGCGAGGGCGTCGCCTTCATCGCCGGCCCCGACTTCATGATCGACGGCGGCGCCAACAGCCTCCGCCTCTCCTTCGCCAGCGTGCCGCCGGAGCGGATCCCTGAGGGGGTAGCGCGTATAGCGCGTGCGCTGGAGCGCGTCCGCGCCGGCTCGCCCGCCTGAGGCGCTGGCTCAGCGACCGTAGCGGTCGGAGGAGAGGACGAGCTGCTCGGGGATCGTCGCCCGGGGGGGCGGCGCCGGGTCGGCGCGCACCGAGACGGTCTCGGCGACGCTGTGGGAGACCTGGTGGCTGCCCTCGGCAGAGGCGATCGTCACGCCCTCTTCGCCGGAGCTCTCCACCGTTCCCTCCAAGCCCGGGTGCAACCCCGCGTCCTTGAGGTAGTGGAGCAGCTCCTCCGCCTCGTTCTCGAAGCGCAGCACGTTGACTTTGGCGCCCGGCTCGACGTCGGAGAGCAGAGAGCCCTGCTCGCGGGCGCCCTCGACGATTGGGTGGCCGTGCGGGCATGTGGTCGCGTCGCCGATCGCGGCGCGCATCCGCTCCTCCAGCACCGGCGACATCGCGTGCTCGATCCGCTCCGCCTCCTCGTGCACCTCGTCCCAGGGGATGCCGAGGACGTCGGTGAGGAAGCGCTCGATCATGCGGTGGCGGCGGACGATGTGGCTGGCGTGCTCCCGTCCCGAGGCGGTGAAATCGAGCGACTTGTCGGGCTTGCGCTCGACGTAGCCGTCGTCGACGAGCCGGCCGATCATCTCGTGCACGGTGGGGGGCGAGAGCTGCATCGCGCGAGCGATGTTGGCGCCTGTCATCGGCAGCCCGGCCTCCTCCAGCCAGAACATGATCTCCAGGTACTCCTGCTCGGCTACGGTCGCGGTCTCCTGCGACAAATGGTGCTCCTTCCGGGGTCGAGTGTCGGCCGAAACCGATACTAGTGATTGCTCAGCGCCGCTCGACGAGCGTCGAGACGACGGCCTCGTAGAAGCCGTCGCCCATCGCGCCCTCGGTGACGGTGGCGTTGTCCCAGCCGCCCAGCGCGGCGCGTAGTCCGGGGTCGCGCTCTGGGCCGTTGGCGACGACGAAGAAGGTTCCCACGGCGGCGGCGACCTCGAGGTCCTCGACCGAGTCGCCCACCGCGATGCACTCGGCGGGGTCATAGCCACGGGAGCGGGCATGGGCGGCGACGGCGCTGGCCTTGCTGACCAGCTTGGGGACGAGGTGGTAGGCGTGCGTCGGTCCCTCCACCGCCGGCATCGCGCGGCCGATTGCACCGTTGTCGAGCAGCCGCAGGTCGTCGTGCCCCTCGGCCTGCAGCAGGCGGTTGGCTTCCTCGACGTCGACCTTGCCGCGAAAGAGGTGGGAGAGGATGCGGCCCGTGTGCCAGGGGGCGTGGTACTCGAGCCGCCCTTCGAAGTGCTCGAAGAGCATCTTCGGGATGCCGCGCTGCTCGATCTTCTCGTAGACCGTGCCCTCCTCGTCAGGGACCATCTCGCCGGTCATCAACGTCGTCTCGCCGTCGATCGCGAAGGCGCAGCCGGCCTCGTAGATGTAGGAGGTCTGGCCCATCAGGCGAGCGCACTCGTGCACCTGCGGCTCGCGCCGGCCGGACATGATCACGACCTCGACCCCGGCCCGATGGCAGGCCTCGAGGCCGCGTGCCTGAGCCAGCGAGAAGGCGCCGTCGGCGTCGCGGAAGAGCGAGCTGCCCCGCCCCAGCAGGGTCCCGTCGAGGTCGGTGTAGACGCACTTCAGCGGCATCGGTGGGTCGCTACGGTAGCCGGATGCCCTGGCGCCTCGCCGATAGCAGCCTCGACCTGGCCCAGCCGCTGGCAGCCGGGATCGTCAACGTGACCACCGATTCGATGTTCGCTGGAGCTCGCAGCGGCACCCCCGAGCAGGCGGTCGAGGACGGGTTGGCCCTGGTCGAGGCCGGCTTCGACATGCTCGACGTGGGCGCGGTGGCGGCTCGCAGCGGTCCGCCGGTGGACGCCGAGGTCGAGGCCGCGGCGCTGGTGCCGGCGGTCGAAGGGCTCGCCGGGGCGGGTGTGCCGATCTCTGCGGACACCTTCTCGGTCGAGGTGGCGCGACGGGCTCTGGCCGCGGGCGCCGTTGCCGTCAACGACATCTCCGGCGGCAGCGAGGAGATGTTCGAGCTGGTGGCCGAGACCGGCTGCGGCTACGTCCTGATGCACATCGAGGGGCCCCCGCGGGTGGATCGGCCGGCCAGCGAGTACGGCGACGTGATCGAGCACCTGAAGTCGTGGCTGGGGGGGAGAATCGAGCTGGCCCAGAGGCTTGGGGTGGGCGAGGAGCAGATCGCCATCGACCCCGGACTCGACTTCGACCTCAGCACCGAGCAGGACCTCGAGATCCTGCGGCGTCTGCCCGAGCTGCGCGCGCTTGGCCTGCCGCTCTACGTCTCGCTCTCGCGCAAGGACTTCATCGGCGCGGTGCTGGCGGGCTCGTGGGAGGAGCGCCTGCCCGCGGGCGAGCGCGAGTGGGGGACGGTCGCCGCCGTTGCCCTGGCCGTGCGCGGCGGGGCCGACGTCCTCCGCATCCACGACCGCAGTGCTCTGCAGGCGGTGCGCGTCGCCCATCGGTTGACATGACGGCCCCAGATCGCCGCCATGCGGCGTCCTCAGTCGCCCGGATAGCGCTGCTATTCGGGCTCCCTGCGTCCTTGCCTGTCGGCGCCCGGACCACCTCATCGCAACCGATGGAGGTGGGGTAGTGGCAAAGAGTCTTTTGGAGACGCCATGGGCGGTCGCATTGGACCCGGCGCGACGCGACGGCCGCATCGTCGCCGAGAGCAGCGAGGGGGAGCGCAGGGCGAAGACGGTGGCGCTGCCGCGATCACTCGATCCGGGATTTGCCGATTCCCTGCGCGCCGCCGGCGTCGAGCGCCTCTACTCGCACCAGCGTGCTGCCCTGGAGGCCGCGGCCACTTCGCACCTGGTGATCACCAGCGGCACCGCCTCGGGCAAGAGCCTCGCCTTCAACCTGCCCGTGCTCGACGGCATCGCCGCCGACTCCAAGCGCCGCGCCCTCTACCTCTACCCGACCAAGGCGCTCGCCCAGGACCAGGCGCGCAAGTTGGGGGCGCTGCGTCCGCCGGGGCTGCGCGAGGCGATCTACGACGGCGACACGCCGCGCGAGGAGCGGCCGGCGATCCGCCGCCGCAGCAACCTCGTCCTCACCAACCCCGACATGCTGCACGTCGGCATCCTGCCCCACCACAAGAGCTGGGGGGACTTCCTCGCCAACCTCGGCTGGGTCGTGGTCGACGAGGCCCACACCTACCGCGGCGTGTTCGGGTCCCACGTCGCCAACGTGCTGCGGCGGCTGCGGCGGGTCGCCCGCGCCTACGGGTCCGATCCCCGCTTCCTGCTCGCCTCCGCGACGATCGCCAACCCGGTCGGGTTGGCCGAGGAGCTGGTCGGCGAGCCCTTCGAGTTGATCGACGACGATGGCGCTCCCCGCAGCGGGCGCGAGGTCGCGATGTGGAACCCGCCGCTGATCGACAAGGCGACCGGGACGCGCCGCTCGGCCCTCTCCGAGGCGGCGGACCTGCTGGCCGAGCTGGTCTCCCACGGCGTGCGGACGATCTGCTTCCTCAAGAGCCGGCGCGGGATCGAGCTGATCCAGCGCTTCGCCCGCGAGTCGCTGCAGGCGCGCGGCAAGCCGGAGCTGGCGGAGCGGATCGCGCCCTACCGCGGCGGCTACACGCCGCAGCAGCGGCGCGAGATCGAGGCCAGGCTGGCGGCGGGAGAGCTGCTCGCGGTGGTCGCCACCGACGCGCTCGAGCTGGGGATCGACATCGGCGAGCTCGACGCTGCGATCTGCGTCACCTTCCCGGGCACGGTCGCCAGCCTGCGCCAAATGTGGGGGCGGGCGGGTCGGAGGCGCCGCGGCCTCGCCGTCTACGTCGCCGGCCAGGACGCGCTCGACCAGTTCTTCTGCCGCCACCCGGACGAGTTCGTCGGGCGGCCGGTGGAGGCGGCGATCCTCGACCACGCCAACGAGCAGATCGCCTCGCGCCACATGGTCGCCGCGGCCTACGAGCTGCCACTGACCGAGGAGGATGCGGAGGTCTTCGGCCCGGACTGGCGCGAGCGGGCCGAACGCCTCGTCTCGGCGGGCCAGTTGCGCCAGGCGGGGGGGCGGGTGATGCCCCGCAGCAGCGAGTTCGTCGCCTCGAAGATCCCGCTGCGCTCGGCCTCCTCGGACTCGGTCGCGGTGATCGAGCGCGACTCCGGTGAGATGCTCGGCCTGGTCGAGGCCGAGCGCGCCTTCACCACGATCCACCCCGGGGCGATCTACCTGCACCTGGGCCGCTCCTACGAGGTCGAGCAACTCGACGTCGCCGGACGCCGGGCGGTCGTATCCCGCTTCGACGGCGACTGGTACACGCGGCCGAAGAAGGAGACCGAGATCTACATCGAGCGGGTGCGCGAGCAGCGCTCGACCTCGGGCGTGGAGCTGCACTTCGGCGAGGTCTCGGTGACCGAGCAGGTGATCGCCTACCAGCGCGTCTCGATCTCCGACCAGGAGCCCTTCGACATCGTGGCGCTCGAGCTGCCCGAGCAGCACTTCGTCACCCAGGCGCTCTGGTACGTGCTGCCCGAGCGACTCAGTGGCGCTCTGCCCCCCGACGTCCTGCTCGGCGCCCTGCACGCGACCGAGCACGGTCAGATCGCGGTCCTGCCGCTGATCGCGATGTGCGACCGCTGGGACATCGGCGGCCTCTCGACCAACGTCCACTTCCAGACCGGCCGCTCGACGATCTTCGTCTACGACGGTCACCCGGGCGGGGTCGGGATCACCCTTCGCGGCTATGAGCAGTTCGAGCGGCTCCTCGGCGACGCCGAGCGACTGATCTCCGAATGCCCTTGCGAGTCCGGTTGCCCCTCCTGCGTGCAGAGCCCCAAGTGCGGCAACCTCAACGAACCGCTGCACAAGGACGGTGCGCTGGAGCTGATGCGCCTGATGAAAGACTCCGCGGGGTGAGCGGGCGGCGGCAGATCGCGGTGATCGGCTCGGCGGCGTGCGAGCCGGACTCCGAGGCCGCTCGGCTTGGCGAGGAGGTCGGCAGGCGGCTCGCCGAAGCCGGCCTGACGCTCGTCTGCGGCGGCCTCACCGGGGTGATGGAGGCGGCGTGTCGCGGTGCGAGCGAATCCGGTGGCGTGACGATCGGGATCGTCCCCGGCAACTCGGCCGGCGAAGCGAACCCGTACTGCACACACGTCGTCGCCACCGGCATCGGCCACGCCCGCAACCTCGCGGTGGTGTCCTCCGGCGATGCTGCGATCGCGATCGGCGGCGAGTGGGGCACGCTCTCGGAGATCGGCTTCGCCCGCTCGATCGGCCGCACTGTCGTCGCTCTGCGCAGTTGGACCCTCAACGGCCGCGAACGGATGGAGAACGCCCCCGGCGTCTTGCTCGCCGAGTCCGCCCGCGAGGCGGTCGAGCTTGCGCTCGAGGCGCCCTAGCCCGGCCAGAGCTGGCGCAGGGCGAGGATCGCGAGGGCGTGCGACCAGGCGAGCGGGGTAGTCGAGGTCGGGATGCCGGTGCGGGCATCGACCCGCTCGGGCAGCGTGCCGATCGGGGTGGCAGCCCGGCGCAGCTCGGCCATCAGGTGGAGCGCGGCGCGACGTTCGCCGAGCGCGGCGAGGCTCCAGGCTGCCCAGGCGGTCGGCGCCGTCCAGGGATCGTCACCGCCCTCCCAGCTCTCCGAAGGGACGATCCCGAAGCGCCCGCTCTGGGATGCGAGGTGGAGCAGGGTGCGGCGCACCAGCGGGAACAGCGCCGGGTGCGGGAACGGGCGCACGGCCCACGCCGCCGCCGAGTCGAGCCCCGAGCGCGGATCCCCCGCCTGCCTTGCGAGGCCGCGCTGGGTCACGAACCGGGCAAGCACCCCTCGGCGGGGGGATTCACGACCGTGTGCGTCGGCTTCAGGCCCCCCGGCCGCGCCTGAGGCGATCGCGTTGGCAAGGTAGTCGCCGGCGCTGCCCTCCTGGTAGTCGGCCCGTCCGCGCCAGGGCTGGGAAGCGATGTGGACAGGGAGGCCCACCGCGCCGGCGCCGGCGGCGACCCAACCCGCCGCATCCCCTTGGGCGGCCCGCCCGGCGACCGGGGCGCCGTCACCGTGAAAGCGCGCGGCGGACTCGAGGTCGAGTGCGAGGAGGAAGCGGACCACGCGCCGGGCCTCGGCGCGGTAGCCGGCAGATGCCAGGGCCATCGCCACGGTGCTGGCGTCTCGCGGCCAGACGTAGGCCCAGCCGTCACGGGCTCCGGCGGCCAAGGCGCCTGAGCGCCTATCGGTGAGCGCCCTCAGCACGAGCAGCGAGCGCCCGTACATCCTGCGCGCCCAGTCCGGTGCGTTGCCGCCGAGTGGCCGCGCTCGCCCGATCCAGCGCCGATCCGCCCGAACGGCCCCCGGGCCGCCGAGCGAGCGTATGACCACCGAATGCGTCTCCCCAAGCCAGGCGACCGTGCGCAGGACGTTTGTCCCCGGCACGTAGCGCTGCCGCACCCGGTCCGCCTGCCAGAGCGGAATCGCTCGACCCCCGATCCGCATCTGGGCCAGGACCCCGGCGTCGGCCGGGACGCTGCCCGCTGCCTGACGCGCCGCTGGGATCTCGATCACCCCCCGTCCCACCGGGCCCGGGGCCCTCAAGTCGACGATGCCGCCGTACGCATCGACCGCGGCCACTCTCCCGCCACTGCCGACCACGGCGGTCCCCAGGAACGGCGCCGGCAATCCGGGCAGGGCCGGCGGCGTGCGCGGATCCGCCCGCGACCCCCCGGAGACGAGCGCCAGCGCCACCGCCACGGTGGCGCTCAGCCCGGCCGCCGCACGCATCGCAACCACGCCCCCAATGCAATCAGCCCCGTCTCCCGCCGGCCGCTAGCCTTCCCCTGCGCGGCTCAACCGCGCCAGTTGCGGCGAGGTAGCTCAGTTGGTAGAGCACACGACTGAAAATCGTGGTGTCGTGGGTTCGATTCCCACCCTCGCCATCGATCGATCGATCGATCGATCGCAGAGCCAAAAGCGCCGCCTTTCGAGGCGGCGTTTGTGCTCGGGTCAACGCTAGGTCAACACCCGGCGGGCTTCAGGACCCCCGGCCGCCCCCGTTGAGCCGCCCGGCGTCCAGCTCAGCTTCCCTGTCCGCACGGAAGGGGAAACTCGCATTGACGGTCGACAATCGCCAGGATGAGCCCACTTCCCGCCAACAAGAACCCCGAGTCGGTCGCGTGGATCACGTCGAATTCACTCACTCTGCTTGAGGATCAGCAGCGCCGGGCTGAGTCGTTGCAGACGCGCGCAGCACAGATCGCTGGTTTCGCGGGTGCAACCGTGGCCCTTGGCGCTCCTCTTGCTCGCCAAGCGCTAGGACACCTTGACGGCTGCGATCAAATCGTGGCGGCGGCTGCCTATTTCGCAGGCACTGGGTCTCTTTCCTTGACGATTCTGCTCAGCGTCCTATTCGTCTTGCGGCCAAGGCGCCACTACGCAATTGGCGCGAGCGAGATCAAGAAGTACACGACCGACCAGCGATTCGTGACACAGGAGCCTTCTGAGATTCAGTTCCGAACCATCAAGGCCGTGTACAAAGCAGTGAACCGATACGAGGTCGTCAATTCAACCAAGGCAACGCTCCTTACTGCTACCGCAATTCTCTTCCTCGTCGGTCTGTTGCTCACGATTGCAGTAGCTCTTATACTGGCAGCAGATCGCCTGTGATCCGGGACGACGAACATAGCGAGTCGGTGCCCGAGGCTCCCATTGATGATCGTCCGCTGTCCGATACACAAGCCGATCTCCACGAAGAGGGCAAGGCGCTCACCGATGACAGCAAGGACCTTGGCGAAAGACTCGCCGAGATAATCGAAAGGCGCCCGCAGGATGGCTGACGAACCCGTACCTCCCTCAGAGGACGAAGAAGAGCTGCTTTCGGACACGGAAGCTGAGCTCACGGATTTGGCGAAGAGCCAGAACGGTGGCGATGAGGGGTCTCTCTCGGACACCAAAGCCGAGACCACCGAAGTACGGGAGGGTGACGAGAGTGGCTGACGACAAGCCAACGCCAGAAAGTGATGAGAGTGGGTCTGATCTGTCCCCAGAATCGGCTCCCGAGGAGCCGCAATCGCTTTCCGACACGGAGGCGGACATCAAGGAGTTTCTTGGGATCGAGCAGCCTCAGGGCGAGACCCGGATAAATCTCGATAGTCGCCAGCGCGGGCGACGCGCTTAGAAGCCTGTCTCTGCAATCACGATCCCGCCTCGCTGCTGTTCGAGGCCGGCCGCGACGTGAAGCAGGCATCGGAGTGGCTGGGCCACGCAGATGCCGGGTTTCTACGTCCACCTTATGGACGCCGGAGTCGGCGATGCGGCCTTCATGGATGAGGCGGTTGTGCCAGCGAGTTCGGCGGCGTAACAAGACAGATCGAGGCGGGCGGAGCACGCGGCTCGCCTCGATCGTGTGGCTAGACCTGATCCGGCGGCAGTTCAGCGACTTTGAGTGCTTCGTACAGCAGACCGGCCAGGTAGACGATCGCGTCGTAGTGACCGTCGAACGGCACTGACACGTCGTCCTCTCCTTTGGTCGGATTCTTGAAGAAGAGGAATCCATGACCATCCGGGTAGACGTAGATCCGGGTCGGATTGATGACTGCCCCTTTGCCCGGTTTCCCGTCCTTCATGGTGCGCCGGACGAGGCCCTGCGGGATCGGAAATGACATGAAAACCGCCTTTCTGCCCATGAGGGCTGGCATTGGTTTCGTGCTGCTCTGTGCTTCAGTTCCAGTGGAGGCCATGAGGCCCAATTGGGACGCTGAGATCGTAGGCAGATTCCGTCCGGAGGGCGGAGTTCAATTGAAGATGCAGTCCGGGTAGCCGTCGCGGTCAACGCCCGGTGAACTGGATTGCGTGCGGCCGGGGTCGTGGTGATCCGACAGGAAGGCCGTCCAAACCGGCAAGGAGCGCTCTGAAGATCGCCCCAGGATTCGCGAAGCCCCGGCTGGGGTCCAAACCTAGCCGGGGTTTCTTGGTTGAGCCGAGAGAATCGATGATCGTTGCCGCGCCGAGCGAGAGCGGCTGGAGGGCGATGGATGAAATACTGCACATGTAGCTTCTATGTGTGTAGACTTTTTACCATGCGATCAGGCGAAGTCCTCGACATCGCGCGACGTGCGGGCGGGATTTCCTCGGCTGCGGAGCTAATTAAGAGCGGCGCTCGCTGGGAGGATCTGTACCGGCTGCGGGACAGCGGCGAGCTGATCGAGCTATCGCGCGGGGTCTACCGCGTCGCCGATGCTCCGGCGACCGCTCACCTCGATCTAGTGGCCGTGTGCCGCCGGGCGCCGGAGGGGATGATCTGCCTGAACTCCGCCGCCAGCTTCTGGGACCTGAGCGACGAGGTGCCCGCTGCGGTCCACCTGGCGATTGCCCGCGGGAGGCATCGCCCGAGGATCGCCTACCCGCCGACGCAGGTCCATGTCTTCGCCGCCGCGACGTTTTTGCTTGGGCGCAACATGGAGGAGATCGATTCGGGCGAACTGATCGCGATCAGTTCCAAGGAGCGGACGGTCGTCGACCTCATGCGCCTGCGCTCGCGCGTGGGTCGTGACCTGGCGCTGGGGGCGCTGCGCAGATACCTCCAGGGCGGCGATGCCAAGCCGGGCGAGCTGCTCGCGCTGGCGCGCCGTCTGCGTGTCGGCTCGGTTATGGCCGAGGCGATGGAGCCTCTACTGGCGTGACCGAGCGTACGCCCCAGCGGGCCTACCTCGATCTTCAGAAGCTCGCCCGCGACCAGGGCCGCAATACGCAGCAGCTTTTCGAGCTCTACATCCACGAGCGCTTCCTCGCCCGCGTGGCCGAGTCGCAGTACGCCGACAAGCTCGTCCTCAAGGGCGGGATGTTGCTCGCTGTGCTCGACGTGCGGCGCGGGACGCGAGACGCCGACATGCTCGCGCGCGGCCTGCCTGGCGACGAGGGCAGCCTCAAAGCGGTGATTGGCGAGATCGCCTCGATCCCGATGACCGATGGCGTGGACTTCGACACCGCGGCGATCTCGATCGCGACGATCCGCGAAGGGGCTGAGTACGAGGGCATCCGCCTTGCCCTGCCCGCGAGCCTCGGGGGCGCTGAACTCAAGCTCAGGCTCGATCTGTCCTTCGGCGACCCGGTCGAGCCGCAGCAGATCGACTACCCGACGCTGCTCGGCGACCAAGGCTTTCCGCTCCTGGGCTTTCCACTGGAGAGCTTGATCGCCGAGAAGGCCGACACGATGATGCTCCTCGGCGACGCGAACACCCGCGACCGCGACTACGGCGACATCTATCTGCTCTCCCAGATTCACACCGTAGAGGCCGTGACCCTGCGCCGGGCACTGCAAAGCGTCGCCGAACACCGCGGCCACGAGGTGCGTCCGCTTGGACCGCTTCTCGAAACCCTCCGCGAGAGTCGCCAGCAGCCCTGGGAGGCGTTCCGCGCCCGCGCCGGCCTGCCAGGTCTACCGGAGCGCTTCGCCGATGCCGTCGACGCAGTCGTCGCCTTCATCGATGGGTTGCAGGACACGCGCGTGTCAACCTGGAATCCTGCGACCCGGCGGTGGGAGTGAGGCCGGTAGGGTCGATTGTCGCCATGACCGAGAAGCACAACGGCGAGCAAGAGGAGCACATCATCACACTTCGGTCCTCTCGATCGCGCCGCCGGGTTGCGGGCGCGCCAGGGGGCGGTAAGTGACGCCGCACTCGCTCGTGAGGCGCGGCATGAGCTGGAGCTGCGCACCTCGCAGCGGTGAGAACCACCCTGCAGCGCGTGCTGTTCACGCCGCTCAGGTCACACTGGGTCAACGCGCCGTCCGAAAACAGCCGAAAAGCGTGGTGTCGGGGGTTCGGTTCCCACCCTCGCCATCGATCGCTCGATCGAGTGCGTGGTCCGGGCTGGGGGGCGAGGGCCTAGGGGCCGGAGCTTGGTGGCGGTCCGGGCCAGGTCGCGAGGATGTGTCTCGCGAGCCGCTCGCCGCGGCTGGCGATCGAGCTCTCGTCGAAGCTGTCGGGGTTGCTGTCCACGAGTTGCTGGTTCATTGCCAGGAGGCTGTGCTGGGTTAGCTCCGGTCGCTTCGTCTCCCAGGCCGCGTTTGACATCGCCGGGTTCAGTCTGTCGGTGACGAGGGTGAGGTTGCCAAGCAGGTTGATTGCCGCTTCGCGCTCTGCCTCGGAGGTGCTGCCGTCCGCCGGGAGCGGCCAGTTTTTGGGCCATTTCTGGGGCATGATGTGCTCGATCTGGAGTTTCTCCGGCCGTGCGAGCTGCTCGTGCTTCACGGTCCTCAGCTGGGTGCGCTCCACCTCCCAGAGCACGTCGAGCAGTCGTTCCCTCGCGATGGCCCCTGATCCATAGGCACGGTTCTGGGTTAGCACCGGCATCAGGTCGGCGTCCCGTGGCCAAATACGGGACGCTCCCTCCATCCTGGCGAGCTGGCGCTCGATGATCTCCGGTGCGCGCCCGGGCTCTGCCTCGACCGCCTTGACCTCCTTGACCAGTTCGGTGAAGAGGCGGTTGTAGCCCTGGGCGGATCCCCGCATCAGCATGCGCCGCACCAGGTAGTCCTCGATCGTCGCCAGGCAGCGATCGAGGTCCGCGGCGCTCAGCAGGTTGGCGGGTTGCTTGAAGAGGTAGAGCACCAGGGGAAAGGGGGTGGTGGTGTTCAGCGTCTTCAGCCGCTCGAAGAATTCGCGCCTTGGTGACCCTGCCGGCTGGGACGAGAACGAGCGATACAGGCGTGCGTCCTCGGCGAACTCCGGGATCAGCGACTTCACGTCGGGCGAGTCCGTTTCGAACATTTTCGAGAAGGACTTGAAGAGATAGTCGGAGTTGACCTCCGTTCCGAGCCTCATCTGGAGCCAGTGCTGGAGGAAGACGTCGGCGCGGACCCGGTCGAGCCGGCCAAGCCGGATCTTCTCCTGCCACCAGTCGTCCTCGATCCAAACCCAGTGGCGCTCGTAGAGCTCCTCGGCCTCGTCGCCTCCCCGCTCGTGCTGGAAGACGAAGTTCTTGACCAGGTCGATCGCGTTGAGCGGCGAGCCGCGGTCGTTGAGCGTCTCGAAGATGACTTGCGCGTTGTCGCGCGTGTCGAGGTCGATCCAGACGATCTTGAGCTGTGAGCGAACCACCGCCTCGAGCGCCTGGAAGTGAATTTCCCGCTCGGCTTCGGGGATGGCGGCGGCCCATTCGGTGATCGCGCCCTCGAAGTAGTCGAAGGCTTGGACGATCCGGTGGTTGCGGAGCGAGGAGTCGACCTCGCCATCGCTCATCACGGTGCGGAAAGCGGCGCGGTCGTGCTTCGTCGGCCAAACCTTGAATGCCGCGTCGGGCTCCCCCTTGGTGAGGTAGGGGCGGTTCTCCAGCAGGTCGCGCAGGACTTCGGCTTGCTCGGAGGCGCCGAAGCGTGCGAGCGCATGCGCCGCGGCTCCGACCAGAAGCTGAATCGTCGTCAGCCGCTGCTGCCCGTCGATGATCTCCCGGAGCTCGAGCTGGCCGGTGCCGAAGGGCATGAGCTTGACGACGATCGCACCGAGAAAGTGCACCGGCAGCTCATCGCTAAGAGGTGCGGATGCCCTAGGCCCGGCAGCGTCGACATAAGCCTTGACGACCTCCAGGACGTCGATCCAGAACGGTTCCCACTGGCGCTCGCGCTCCCAGGCGTAGCGCCGTTGAAACACGGGCGCCATGTAGCGGACGTCGCGCCTAAAGATCGCATCGAATGATTGGGCTCGAGCGTCGATCCGGTAATCCAATCATCTCGATTACCCCAGAGGCGTCGACGCCCTCGTTTTCTCGAGCTGTTTCCGGACGATCGCGCGTCCGCGGCTTATTTCGCGTTGCCGCAGACCTTGAAGCCGTAGCTCTTGGCGGTCTGTTCCACTTCTTTGCTGATCGCGCTGCCTTTTTCGCTCAGGCTACTGACCTGTTCCTGTTCACCGGCTTCGAGCGCATCGGCGAATTCCTTGCCCGTCGAGATGCGGGAGTTGACCGTGCCGACGTAGACGTTGATCGTGTCCTGGTCGGCCGCCGGCGGTTCGAGTTCCTGGATTTGCTCGATCCCTTTTGCCGAGTAGCCGACCAGTTCCCTGAGCACGTCTGCGACTTTTTTGAATTCGCTGGCGCTTTTGGCGGTTTCGCTGAGCTGCTGGAAGCTCGCTTCAACGGGGGCGACTTCCTTCTGAATCGTTGTGCAGATGTCATCGGCCTGGGCGATGAACTCCGATTTCGCCAGGGGCTGGCCACTCGTTTCTTCCTGCGTCGAGCTCGTCGAGTCCACCGGAGCCGAGCTGGTGTCGGATGAGCTCGAGCTGGTGTCGGATGAATCGGAGCTGGAGCCGGACGAGCCACCGCACCCCGCGATGGCGGCGACCGCGACGAGAAGACAGAAGGCAAGGAAAAAATGCCGCATGGATGCGAGGACCATACAGGTTTTTTTGATGATTAGTCACGCCTCGATCGGCCGCCACGACGACGGCCCGCTAGGGTCGCGACGATGCGGACCGCGGTGATCACCGGCGCCTCCAGCGGCATTGGTGCCGCCACGGCGCGAGCCCTGGCAGCCGATGGCTGGCACACCGTGCTCGGGGCGCGGCGGCTGCGCCGGCTCGAGGAGCTGGCGGGCGAAATCGGAGGGGAAGCGGTCTCCCTCGACGTGACCGATCCCGGGTCGGTTGCGGAGCTCGCCGCGGGGCTGGAGCGCTGCGACCTGCTGGTCAACAACGCCGGCGGCGCGCTCGGCCTCGAACCGGTCGGCGAGGCCGACGAGGAGAAGTGGCGGCGGATGTACGAGACCAACGTCACCGGCACGATGCGGTTGAGCCGCGCTCTGCTGCCGGCCCTCGTCGCCTCCGGCGACGGTCACATCGTCGGCGTGACCAGCATTGCCGCCTTCGAGCCCTACCGCGGTGGCGCCGGCTACAACGCCGCCAAGCACGCGCAAAGGGCGATGCTGCGGGTGCTGCGGCTGGAGCTGCTCGGCCAGCCGGTGCGGATCACCGAGATCGCGCCCGGCATGGTCGAGACCGAGTTCTCGCTGGTTCGCTTCGACGGCGACGAGGCGGCGGCGGATCGCGTCTACGAGGGCATGCGGCCGCTGGCGGCGGAGGACGTCGCCGAGTGCATCCGCTGGGCGACGGCGCAGCCACCGCACGTCAACGTCGACGAGATCGTCGTGCGACCGCGCGACCAGGCGGCCGCCACCGAGGTGCATCGCCAGCAGCAGTAGCGCGCCTGCTCCTACGCGCCGGAGAGGAAGCCTTCGGGCTCGGGCACCACCGTGTTGACGAGCTCGCCGATTCGCTCGATCTCGACGCGCACCGTATCGCCGACCTTGAGCACGTTCTCGCGGATCGGCTTGCGGCCGATGCCGACGCCTGCCGGCGTGCCGGTTGCGATCACGTCGCCCGGCTCCAGCGTGAACGCTTCCGATAGGTGGGAGACCTGCTGGAAGCAGTCGAAGACCATCTCGCCGCTGCTCGCGTCCTGGCGCATCTCCTCGTTGACGAAGCAGCGGATGCGCAGGTCCTGCGGGTCGCCCAGCTCCTCGGGCGTGACCAGCCAGGGCCCGAGCGGCCCATGCGTGTCGAAGGACTTGCCGATCGTCATCGTCTGGGCGCGGCCCTGCCAGTCGCGGACGCTGAGGTCGTTGGCGCAGGTGTAGCCGGCGATCACCTCATGGGCTCGCTCGACCGGGACGTGGCGGCAGCGCCTGCCGATCACCAAGGCAAGCTCCGCCTCGTAGTCGAGCAGGGTCGAGACCTTCGGCATGTGCACGTCCTCGCCCGGGCCGACGACGCAGCTCACCTGCTTGTTGAAGAAGACCGGCACCTCGGGCGCCTCCATCCCCATCTCGGCGATGTGGTCCGCGTAGTTGAGCGCGATCGCCAGGTACTTGCGCGGGGCCGCGGGGGCGAGGAGCCGCACTTGGTCGAGAGCGAAGCGCGGTGCACCCGCTGCCAGCTTCTCCAGTCCGCCCCGTCCCACCTCGGCCAGTGCCGCCGCCGGTTCGGCAGGAAGGTCCGTCCCCGAGAGGTCGACGACTTCCTCGCCCGCGACTACCCCAAGCGCCTGGCCCCCCGCGCTCGTGGCGAATCGACAAAGCCTCATCGTGTCCCGACTCTGCCAAATCGCCGCTGACTTCGCCTTTATGCGGGGCTATGCACCGGGTAAAAACGAAAGTCAGTCGTTGAGCTCGGCGACCAGCTCGACCACCCGGCGCTCGATCTCGTCGCGGGTGGCGCGGACCTCGTCGAGCGGGCGGCCCTTGGGGTCCTCGAGCTCCCAGTCGAGGTAGCGCTTGCCGGGGACGTAGGGGCACTCGTCACCGCAGCCCATCGTCACCACGACGTCGGCCCACTCGGCGTCGGCGGGGGTCAGCCTGCGGGGCAGCCTCGCGGCCAGCTCGATTCCCAGCTCGCGCATCGCCTCGACCACCTCGGGGTGGACGCGCACCGCCGGTGTCGTGCCGGCCGAGCGGGCCTCGTGGCTCCCCGCCGCTGCACGGGCGAAGAGTGCCTCGCTCATCTGCGAGCGGCCGGCGTTGTGGAGGCAGACGAAGAGGACGCGGGCCATCAGGCCGGGTGCTCCCCGCGGACGAGCTGGTAGGCGAGCGCGCCGATGGCGGCGCCGGCGACAGGGGCGGCGATGTAGATCCAGAGGTCTTGGAGCTCCCCCGAGACGAGCGCGGGGCCGATCGAGCGGGCCGGGTTCATCGAGGCTCCGGTGATCGGCCCGCCGAAGAGCGCGTCGAGGCCGACCGTGCCGCCGATCGCGATCGCAGCTCCCGCCCCCACTGCGCGGGTGTCGGTGGCGACGGCCATGATCACGAACATCAGGAAGGCGGTCAGGACCCCCTCGTAGACGAGAGCGCTGCCGTCGCCGACGCTGGGCAGGGTGGTGCCGAGCGCCGCCGGCTGGCTCGGCCAGACGGCGAGAAGCAGGGCAGCCGCGGCGATCGCGCCGAGCAGCTGGGCGGCGACGTAGGCGAGGGCCTCGCGGCGAGGGAAGTGCCGGGTGAGAACGAAGGCCAGTGTCACCGCGGGGTTGAGGTGAGCGCCGGAGAGGTGGCCGGTGGCGTAGACCATCGCCATGATCACCAGGCCGAAGACGAGCGAGACCCCGACCGCGCCGAGGACGCCGGCGTGGACGCTGTCGCTGACGATCGCCCCGCAGCCTGCGAAGACGAGGGCGAAGGCGCCGAATGCCTCGGCGGCAGCGCGGCGCGGCAGATCGGGACGTACGCTCATCTCGAGAACACCTCCCGCACCGCGTCGAGCGCCCCCGGCACGAGGCTGAAATAGCTGTAGGTGCCACGGGCCTCGCGCTCGATCACACCGGCCTCGACCAGCTGCTTGAGGTGGTGGCTGACCGTCCCCTGCGCGAGGCCGAGTAGCGGCTGCACCTCGCAAACGCAGACCGGTTTGCCGCCCGCCTGCAGCAACAGGTTGACGATGCGCAGCCGGTGCCGGTCCGCGAGGGCCTTCAGCACCGCCTCGAGATCACCCGCCCGCTGCTCGGTAAGGGACGACCCAGCCAGCGGCGTGCAGCAATTGATCACAGGGAGCTCGGCCAAGGCCATGCGACGAACGCTAACACCATTCATCGATGAACGTCGATGAATGGTGTGCGGCTATCCTTCCCGCTTCGAGCGATGGGGCTCGCTCCTTCATAAGCGCGGTTCGACCCGCTGACGGTCCCTACCACGTCCATTGACGCTGATAGGAGACCCACGATGCGAGCAACGCCCTTCGACCTTCGCCGTCTGATCGCCATCTACGCCGGTGGCGTGATCGGCGCCCTTGCCCGCGTCGGGCTCGCGCAGGCGGCACCGCACGGGCCGGGCGCCTGGCCCTGGGGAACCTTCGCGGTCAACATGGCCGGGGCCCTCCTGCTCGGCTTCTTCGTCGCCCGTCTGCGCGACCATCCGGAGGACAGCCTTGCCCACCCGTTTCTCACCACCGGCATCTGCAGCACGCTGACGACGTTCTCGACCATGCAGCTCGAGCTGTTCGAAATGGTCGACGCCGGCCATCTCGGGCTCAGCGCCGCCTATCTTGCCGCCACGCTTGCGGTCGGGTTCCTTTGCGTCCGTGGCGGGATCGCGTTGGAGCGGCGCCCGGAGCTGGCCGAGTGAGCGCGGCGGGCTGGGTCGCCGTCGGCCTGCTCGGTGGCGCTGCTGCTGCAGCCCGCTTCCTGATCGACTCCGCCGTCGCCGCTCGTGCCGACCACCCCTTCCCGCTCGGCGTCCTGGCGGTCAACCTGGCCGGCACCCTGGTGCTGGGCTTCGTCGCCGGTGCCGCTCTCGAAGGCGAGGCGCTGATCGTCGTCGCCGGCGGAGGGATCGGTTCTTTCACCACCTTCTCCACCTGGATTCTCGACTCCCACCGCCTTGCCGACGCCGGCCACGCTCACCTCGTTTGGCTCAACCTCGGCCTCTCCCTCCTTGCCGGATTCGCCGCGATAGTCGCTGGCCACTGGCTCGGCGCCGCACTCTGATCGTCCGCGCTTGTCACTACTTTGGGACGCGGATGGAGCAGCAGGCTCTCACCGACACCTTGATCGTGGCGCGGGTGCCGCTCGGCGAGCTGGAGGACGGGCAGCGGGTGGGCGGCGTCTACGCGGTTCGCGAGCGCGAGCTGCGACGCAAGCGCAACGGCGAGCCCTGGTTGCGGCTGGCCCTCGGCGACGCCAGCGGAACCTGCGAGGCGGTCGCCTGGGAGGACGCGGAGGCCCTCTACGCGCTGGCGGGGCCCGGCACGCCGGTCCACGTCAGCGGCCTCTTCGAGGTCAGCGAGCGCTGGGGCTCGAAGATCAAGCTCAGCGGGCTGAGGGCTGCTGACGAGGACGAGTACCGGGCAGAGGACCTCGCGGTCGAATCGGAGGTCTCCTTCGAGCGGCTGGAGAGCGATTTGCGCGAGCTGCTCGCCACGGTCCAGGACCCGCAGCTGCGCCGCCTGCTCGATCGCTTCTTCGGCGAGAGCTCGGAGATCTGGGCGCGCTTTCGCGACGCGCCGGCGGCGAAGGTCTACCACCAGGCCTACCGGCACGGCCTGCTCGAGCACACGGTCTCGGTCGCCCAGGCGGTCAGCGCCGCCGCCGCCTTCTTCCCCGGCATCGACCGCGATGTCGCCGTCAGCGGAGCCCTCCTGCACGACATCGGCAAGACCGAGGCATACAACGACGATCCGCTGGCTATCGACCTCACCGACCTCGGTCGCCTCCAGGGGGAGATCCCGCTCGGCTATTACAAGGTGCGCCGCGAGATCGAGGAGATCCCCGGCTTCGACCCCTCCCTGGCCCAGGCGGTGCTGCACATCATCCTCGCCCACCACGGCTCGCTCGAACATGGCTCCCCGGTCGTCCCCGCCACCCGCGAGGCCGTCCTCGTCCACA
Source organism: uncultured Solirubrobacterales bacterium (assembly GCA_963712595.1). Lineage (GTDB taxonomy): Bacteria > Actinomycetota > Thermoleophilia > Solirubrobacterales > 70-9 > VRUE01. Next base: position 221,221 of record CAVQIM010000003.1, on the reverse strand, counting down.
TGATCGACAACCTCGGCGGCCGCCTCGGCAGCTTCGACCGCCTCGAGCGCCAGCTCCCCGCCGGCGAGTCCTGGTCGGGCTTCGACCGAGCTCTCTCGGGCTCGGCCTTCTTCGGTCAGCGCGCCGCCTAGAAGTTCTGAGGGGTCGCTAGACAAGGACTGAGGACGCCGTATAGCGGGTCCTCAGAACCTTCTGGTGCAGCGTTCGATCCGCTTGACGTCCCCATTGGCCCGCTGAATGCAGTGGACCAGCTTCTGCGGGTTGGCCCCGCGCTTCTTGGTCACCTGGAACGAGCGGTGGACCTCGCGCTTGATCTGTTTGCTGACGCCTTCGATCGACTTGCCGATCTGGTCGAAGCCGGTTTGGTGGATCGCGTCGTTGGTCGTCTTCAGCACCGGCTTGACGATGAAGAGGTAGCAGAGGAAGAGCACGCCCGCCGTGACCGCAAGCCGGATGATGCCCGAGGTCAGGTTGCCGAAGAGATTGCGCAGGAGGTCCACGGAGCTGGCCGCACACTATCCTGCGAGCCGTGGCGAAGGACACCGAGAAGCTGATCCGCCAGCTCTCGCTGATCTCGTTCCTGATGGCTCAGGGGAGGCCGGTTTCGGCCCTCGAGATCAAGCGCGAGGTGGAGGGCTACAGCGACATGAACGACGACGCCTTCGCGCGCCGTTTCTACGCCGACCGCGCCGAGCTGGAAAGCCTCGGCATACAGCTCGGGGTGGAGAAGCCCGGCGAGGGCTTCTTCGAGGCCGAGCTCTACTCGTTGCCGCCGGAGAACTTCTACCTCGACGCGATCGAGTTCGACGACAACGAGCTGGCCTCGCTGAGCACGGCGCTCTCCCTGCTCACCGACGGCGGCTTCGCCTACGCCGAGCCGCTGCGGCTGGCGCTGCAGCAGGTCGCCTGGGGCCATCCCAACCCGCTCAAGGAGGGTGAGCGCGCCCCGGTCGAGATGGCGATGACCGCCTCGGCCGGGGGCCGCGAGCTCTCGCAGCGCCTCTCCAAGATCGAGACCGCGATCTCGCGCCGCAAGACGATCGAGTTCACCTACTACACGATGGAGCGCGACGAGACCACGAAGCGCAAGGTCGACCCCTTCCACCTGGTCTTCCGCGGCGGCCAGTTCTATTTGATCGGCTACGCCCACGAGCGCGACGCGGTGCGCGTCTTCCGCCTCTCGCGCATCCAGGGCAAGGTCGGCTACGCATCCAAGGCCGAGCACGACTTCAACCCGCCCGAGGACTTCGACCGCCGCGACTACGGCCAGCGCGCCGACTGGCAGCTGGGGGAGACCCGCGGCAGGGCGACGATCTTCGTCCGCGAGCGAATCGCCTGGCTGATCGAGCGCGACTTCAGCGCCTACGGCGAGCTGCGCCCGGCGCGCAAGTCGGACGGGGCGCCCGGTAAAGGAGCGATCTTCGAGACCGACTACGCATCGCCGCGCGAGCTGATCGCCTGGGTGCTGCGCTGGCGCCAGAACGCCCAGGTGCTCGGCCCGGACGAGCTGCGCGAGGAGGCGGACAGCCGTCTCGGGCTGCTCCACGATCGTCACCAGAATGGCTTCGAGCCGGCGAAGACGGTCGACCGGCCGCTGCGCGAGGCCCCACGGCGGGCGCGCACGAACGGGCGCGGCGAGGCGGCGATCCGCCCCGAGCGCTTCGCCCGCCTCGTCACCCTCGCCGGCCTCCTGATCGAGTCGGCCAAGGGGAGCGAGCGCCTCGGCGTCGCCGACCTGCGCCAGCGGCTCGAACTCAGCGCCGAGGAGCTGCAGGAGGACATCGACCTGCTCAACGTGGTCAACTTCGGCGGCGGCACCTACGTTCTCTACGCCGAAGTCATCGGCGACGAGATCGAGGTCGACTCCGAGCCCTACGGCGACAACTTCGCCCGCCCGGCGCGGCTGCTGCCGCTGGAGGCCAAGGCGCTGGTCGCCGCGATCGACCTCTTCGGCGACCACCTGCCCCAGGGCGGTCTGCAGAGCGCCCGCGCCAAGATCGTTCGGGCGCTCGGCCACGACCCTTCCGAGGAGGGTCTCGAGATCGCCTCCGGCAGCGGCGGCGACGCCGAGGTCGCCCGCGTCGTCAACGAGGCGATCGGCTCCAGCCGCGTGCTCGAACTCCAGTACTACAAGGAGAACGAGGACCAGTTCACCAAACGCTCGGTCGAGCCCTACCGGCTGGAGAACGGGCGCGAGGGCTGGTACGTCGAGTGCTACGACCTGACCAAAGACGGCATCCGCCACTTCAAGCTCGACCGGGTCAAGGAGGCGACGCTCTCCAAGCAGACCTTCGAGCCCCGCCCGGAGGTCGAGGAGTTCGCCGGGGTCGAGGGCTGGATGACCCACGGCGAGGTCCCGACCGCGCACGTCGCCCGCGTCTGGGTCTCGCCCGAGCGGGCCCGCTGGCTGCGCGAGGAGCGCACCGTGGTCGAGGAGCTGGCCGACGGCGCCGTCGTCGTCGAGCTTCCCTACGCCGGGACCTCATGGCTGGTGCGGGAGATCCTGCGCGGCGCCGGCGACCTCGTCGTGCTCGAGCCCGAGGACGCTCGCGAGGCGATCGCCAAAGAGGTCTCGGGCTGACGAATCCGCATTTACCCCCCGATAAAGACGGGTAAATGCGGACTCGCGGTGATCGAGTGATGGACCAGGCCCCAGGGCACCCAGAGGTTTTGAGGATCGTCGCTCCCAACCCGGGGGCGATGACGCTGGAGGGGACGAACACCTATCTCTACGGCGCCGATCCCTGCACGGTGATCGATCCGGGACCGGACATCGAGAGCCACCTGGAAGCCGTTCGCGAAGCCGCTGAGGAGCGGGGCGGGATTGGCCTCGTGCTCCTGACCCACAACCACGGCGACCATGCCGCGGGCGCCGACCGGCTCGGGGTCGACGCGGTCCTGCCAGCCGACGGCGAGGAGCACAACGGCCTGCGCGCGGTCGCCACCCCCGGACACGCCCCCGATCACGTCTGCTTCCTCACCGCCGACGCCGTCTGCTTCAGCGGCGACCTCGTCCTCGGCATTGGCTCGACCTTCGTCCCCCCGGACGGCGGTTCCCTCGCCGCCTACATGGACTCGCTGCGCCGCATGCAGGCCGAGCCGATCGAGCTGATCTGCCCAGGCCACGGCCCCTGGGTCGAGGACCCGGCGGCGAAGCTGGGCGAGTACGTCGAGCACCGCGAGATGCGCGAGCGCCGCCTGCTGGCCGCTCTCGACCGCGGCGAGCGCTCCCGCGAGGCTCTCCTGGCCGAGGCCTGGGAAGACGTCCCAGCCAAGTTGCGACCCGCCGCGGCGATGGTGATGCAGGCCCACCTCGACAAGCTCGAGGGTGAAGGCAAGCTTCCTGGCCGGCTGGCCAACTGATACACAAGTGTGGTGAGTTCTCGCAAGGGAAGAGGTGCGGTGCGCACGGGATTGCTCGTCGGAGCCGCGGGAACCGGGATCGCGGCTGCGACCACCGCTGCCGCTTGGCACTGGCTGGCGCGCCGCCCGCTGCCGAAGCAGAAAGGGACGATCGCGCTGGACGGGCTCGAGGGGCGGGTGCGGGTTCGCCGTGACCGCTGGGGGGTGCCGCACGTCGAGGCCGAGCACGCCGCCGACATCTGGTTCGCCGAGGGCTTCTGCCACGGCCAGGACCGGCTCTTCCAGATGGACTTCTACCGCCGCGTCGTCGCCGGTCGCCTCGCCGAGATTGCCGGCGAGGAGGGGTTGCCGATCGACCGCCTGATGCGGATGCTGGGGATCCGCCGCACGGCGGAACGCGAGGCGGCGACGCTCGACCCCGAGGTGCTGGCGTTGCTGGAGCGCTTCTGCGAGGGAGTCAACGCCGCCGCCGCGAGCGCCAAGGCGATGCCGTTCGAGATGCAGCTGCTGCGCCTCGAGTGGCAGCCGTGGCGACCGGTGGACATCCTCAGCCTCGGCAAGCTGCTCGCCTTCGGTCTCTCGACCAACTGGGAGCGGGAGCTGCTGCGCGCCGACATGGCGCGGGCGCTCGGCCCCGAGCTCGCGGCCAAGCTCGATCCCGGCTATCCCGCGGACAACCCGGTCGTCACCCAGGAGGCCTGGTCGGGGGACGGGCTGGCGATCGTCGAGCAGATCGACGCCGTGCGCCGCTCGATGGGGCTGGCCGCCGAGGCGAGCGGCTCCAACAACTGGGCCGTCTCCGGCAAGCTCAGCGCCACCGGAGCGCCGCTGATCGCCGGCGATCCGCATCTTCCCCCGAGCATGCCCGGCATCTGGTACCAGGTTGGCCTCACGCTCGGCGATCGCTTCGTCCGCGGCGCCTCGCTGCCGGGCATGCCGGGCATCTACATGGGGCAGAGCAACGACGTTTGCTGGACCTTCACCAACGTGATGGCCGACGTCCAGGATCTCTTCATCGAGCGGATCGAGGGCGATCGGTACCTCTTCGAAGACGAGTGGCGCCCGCTGGAAGTGGTGCGGGAGGAGATCGTGGTGAAGGGCCGCGACGCCCCCGAGGTGCTCGACGTGCGCATCACCCACCATGGCCCGATCGTCAACGAGGCGCTCGGCGCCGATGTCACCGAACCACTCGCCTTGCGGTGGGGGGCGCTCGACCAGCCCTTCGCCTTCAAAGGAATGTTCGAGCTGCACGAGATCCGCTCCGGAGCCGATCTGATCGCCATGCTCGCCGGCCACTGCGCGCCGGTCTCGAACATCATCTGGGCCGATCGCCACGGCTCGATCGGCTACAAGCTGATCGGCCGCCTGCCGCTGCGCAAGGGCGGCTGTCCCGACCTGCCCAAGCCGGGCTGGACCGGCGAGTTCGAGTGGGAGGGGACGATCCCCTACGAGGAGCTGCCGGAGACCGTCGATCCCGAGAGCGGCTTCCTCGTCACCGCCAACAACCGCATCGTCGGCGACGAGTACCCGCACCACATCACCAGCGAGTGGTTGGACGGCTTCCGCGCGGCGCGGATCGAGCAGATGCTGCGGGCGAGCAGCGAGCATGACCTGGAGGACTTCGAGGCGATGCAGTCCGACAACTTCTCGATCCCCGGTATCGAGGCGGCGCGCAGGCTCGGTCGCCTCTCACCCGCGGGCCAGCGCGAGCTCAGCGCGATCGAGCGCCTGCGCAGCTGGGACGGGCGGCTCGACCCGGACTCGATCGCGGGCACGATCTACCAGGCGTTCCTGCTGAGGCTGGCGCGCGAGGTAGCCCGCGCCTCGATCGGCGACCGCGACCTCTGCGAGCGCTGGCTCGACCGCGCCGACAATGGCTTCACGCCCCATGTCACCTCCCCCTGGCGCTGGCACTCGCACCTGATGAAGCTCTGGGAGGAGGGCGACGAGGAGCTGATCGGTAGGCCCTGGGACGATCTCGTCCTCGAAGCGCTGAGCGGTGCCCTCGACGATCTCAGCGACCGCTTCGGCCCCGACCCCGAGGGTTGGCGCTGGGGCCACGTCCACGAGATGGAGTTCCCCCACCCGCTCGGCGAAGCCAACCCCCTGCTGCGCCGGCTGCTCAACCGCAAGCTGAAAGCCGGCGGCGCCCAGGAGACGGTGAGCCAGATCGCCTACGACCCCAACGACCCCTACAAAGCCGTCTGGGCGCCGAGTTGGCGCATGGTCGCCGATCCGACGGCACCAGAGCGCTCGCGCTGGCAGATGTTCACCGGCCAGTCCGGCCACCCAGCCAGCCCCCATTACGACGACCTCCAGGCCGACTGGCTGGAGGGCAGGACGCAGCCGATGGCCGGCGAGGGCCCCTGGCGCGAGCTGGACCTCGTCCCCGCGGGCTGAGCGGCTCGAGACCTCGCCCTGAATCGAGCTCTCCATCGATTCGATGGAAAAGTTGGTGCAGGCCGGGGATGGGCTGGGGCGAATCGATCGCCGGCTGCAATGGTTGGACGGGTATGCGCCTGTTCCGTCCGGCTCTGGCGGGCCTCGTCCTGCTTGCGCTCGCCGCCACGCCCGCGGCTGCGCGGACCGTCCACTTCGACGGTCGCGCAATCGACGTGCCATCGAGCTGGCCGGTCTACCGGCTCGCCGAGCACCCGCGCCTGTGCGTGCGGCTCGATCGCCGCGCGGCCTATCTAGGGACGCCCGGCCCTAACCAGCGTTGTCCGGCGGGGGCGATGGGCCCTCGGCGGGCGATCCTGGTCGATCCGGGCGCCGCCGCCCGCCCTCGGGCTCAGGCGAGTGCCGCCGCCCCGGCGACCGTCACCGGCTCCGACGATTTCACCGGCCTCGGCTTCGACGCCTGCACCGCGCCCTCCTCGCGGGCGATGGCGGCCTGGGCCTCCTCGCCCTATCGCGCGATCGGCGTCTACATCGGCGGCGCCAACCGGGCCTGTTCCCAGCCCAACCTGACCACCACCTGGGTGGGCGAACAGGTGGCGGCGGGCTGGAGCCTGATCCCGACCTACGTCGGCCTGCAGGCGCCGGGGAGCAGCTGCGGGAGCTGCGCCAAGATCAGCTCGAGCAAGGCGGCCCTGCAGGGGGAGGAAGCTGCCCTCGACGCCGTCGCCGAGGCCGAGGCGGTCGGCATCGGCCCGGGCAGCCCGATCTACTTCGACATGGAGGCCTACACCCGGACCTCGAGCGCCAGCGCGGCGACGCTCACCTTCCTCTCGGCCTGGACCGAAGAGCTTCACGCCCTCGGCTACGTCTCCGGCGTCTACAGCTCCAGCGCCTCCGGCATCGCCGACATCGGCCGTTCGGTCGGCGGCAGCTACGTGCTTCCGGACGACCTCTGGAGCGCCAACTGGAACGGCGCTCAGAACACGCTCGATTCCTACTTGCCGAGCACCGCCTGGAACACCCACGACCGCATCCACCAGTACCGCGGCGGGCACAACGAGACCTACGGCCTGACCACGATCAACATCGACAGCAACTACGTCGAAGGGACGACGGTGGGCCTCGGCGCCGCCCCCGCGCGCCCGGCGCTGCCGCCGCTCACGGTCAAGCACGTTAAGCAGTCGGGCTCGACGCTGCGGGTCTGGGTCCGCTGCGGCTGGGCCGAAGGAGAAACCTGCCCGGGCCAGATCGCGCTGCGCACCCACGCCGCCCTGCCGCTGCGCTCGCGCCGTGGCGTCCCGACCAGGAACGTGCGCATCGCTGTCAGCCGCCGTACCTTCGGGCTCGCCGGCGGCAAGTCCCACACCTTCCGCCTGGCCCTTGACGCGCGTGGTCGTGCCCTCCTGCTCTATCGCGGCCTGCTCAAGGCGCAGCTGCTCGTGGCGATCCCCGGCACGCGCTCGGTGCGCGCCGTCGAGCTCAGCCTCGGCGAGTAGCTCCGAGCCACTCTTCGGTCGAGCCGGCGACGGCGGTGACCGTCTCGACGATCTGCTGCGGCGCCTTTGCCGGTGAGCCGGCGTCGAACGGGGGCTGTGGGTCGTACTCGATCCCGAGCTGAACCGCTTGGGCCAGCTCGGGGCCCACCTCCCGCCCAACCAGGTGCAGCGCCATGTCGATCCCGGCAGAGACGCCGGCGGCGGTGATCGTCTTGCCGTCCTCGACGAAGCGTCCGCCGACCGGATCGGCGCCAAACTCGCGCAGCTGCTCGAGGAAGAGCCAGTGGCCGGTCGCCCGCTTGCCCTCGAGCAGGCCCGCGGCGCCGAGCACCAGCGAGCCGGTGCATACCGAGGTCGTCCATTTGCTTCCCTCGTCGATCTGTCGCAGCCAGGAGAGCACCGCCTCGTCCGTCAGCAGCGGGCGGTTGCCCTCGCCGCCGCCGACGAGGACGATGTCGGCTTCGGTCACCTCTTCGAGCGAGTAGTCGGCGTGGAGCCCGAGGGCGCCGCTGTCGGTGCGCACCGGTCCCTTCTCGGGCCCGACGAACTTGACCTCCCAGCCGGGCACGGAGCGCAGCACCTCGTAGGGGCCGATCGCGTCGAGGGCGGTGAGCTTGTCGAAGATGAGGATCGCAATCTGCATTGGGGAAGCATCGCGCCGCGCCACCGGCGTTTCCAGTGGCAGGATTGCCAACATCCGCTAGATTTCTGCCATGCACCGGGTGGTCGCGCTCTGCCTTCCCGACTTGGTCGCCTTCGACCTGACGGCGCCGGCGCAGGCGTTCGGCCTGGCGGTGAGCTCCGAGGGCACGCCGCTGTACGAGTTCTCGACCTGCTCTCCCGACGGTCGGGCGCTGGCGACGACGAGTGGGTTCGAGGTCACGCCCCAGGGCGATCTAACGGCTCTCGCGCGGGCAGACACCGTGGTCGTGCCCGCCTATCGCGACGTCTTCTCGCGCCCTCCGGAGGAGGCGGTCGAGGCGCTGCGAGAGGCAGTTTCCAGCGGCGCTCGCGCGCTCTCCGTCTGCACGGGGGCCTTCGCCCTCGCCCACGCCGGTCTCCTCGACGGGCGCCGCGCCACCACGCACTGGGCGTTCACCGACGCGCTTGCGAGCCAGTTCCCTCAGGTCGACGTCGATGCCGCCGCGCTCTACGTCGACGAGGGTGAGGTGATGACCTCGGCTGGCCTCAGCGCCGGCATCGACCTCAGCCTGCACGCAATCCGCAAGGACTGCGGCGCCGCGGTGGGCGAGCGGGTTGCCCGCCACATGGTCGCCCCGCCCCACCGCGAGGGCGGCCAAGCACAGTTCATCGAGCGCCCGGGCGGCCCCGACTCGATCGCTTCGGGCACGCTGGAGGCGACGCGGCGCTGGGCGGTGGAGCGGCTCGACCAGCCCCTCGACGTCGCCGCGATGTCCGGCCACGCAGGGGTCAGCCCCCGCACCTTCGCCCGCCGCTTCCGCGAGGAGACCGGCACGACGCCGCTGCGCTGGCTGCTGGCCAGGCGGGTGCAGGAGGCCCGCCGCCTGCTCGAGGAGTCCGACCTGCCGATCGACGAGGTCGCCTGGCGCTCGGGCTTCGGCACCGCCGCCTCCCTGCGCGACCACTTTCGCCGCGTCACCGCGACGACCCCCACCGCCTACCGCCGTTCCTTCAGGCCACTTGCGGCCTGAGTGGTCCGGTGGGGTCAGTCCCACCTCGCGAGGGGCAGGTTGTCGAGAATCGAGCGATCCGCGGTAACCAGCGGCACGTCGGTAACGATCGCCTGCGCGGCGATCAGCCGGTCGAAGGGATCGCGAGTCCAGGTGAGGTCAATTGCCGTATGCGCCAGCTCGGCGAGGGAGACGTCGGCGACCTCCAGGCCAATGCTCTGGCGCAGCGCGGCGAGCATGACCAGCACGGGATCTCGAGCCCGCCCGATTTCGTGCATATAGGCCAGCTCCAGCTCCACCAGTGGGGAGACGCGCGGCTGTCGTTCGGCGATAAGGCTTCGAGCGGATTGGGGGAGTCGCTCGGACAGGCCTGCGTAGAGCCAAAGGGCAACGTGGGTGTCAATAAGGATCAGGGTTCCACTCCGAGGACCAGTCGATATGGATCAGCTCGTCGGGATCGCCGACGATCGCCCCCTCGCGGCGAGGCAGGCGGTCCCAGATCGACTGCTCCTCCTTGGGTGCGATTACCAGGGTCTTGCCATTGCGCTCGATCTCCAGCGGCTGGCCGGTCTCGAGGACCTCGTCGAGCAGCCGGTAGACGTTCGCGCGGAGCTTGGAAGCGGTGATTGCCAAAGCGGTTCCTCTGTATGCGTACGTACGTAATTTGAAGGAAGCGTACGTACGCTATCACGAAAGGCGGCGGGCGATTGAGCCGGGGCTTGCGTTGCCATCGCAGCCGACGCTACAGGCCGCTTTTCGACGCGTGATGCGGGCAATGGAGCGAAACTGCAACACCTCTGAAACGCCGATCGTGCAGTCTTCTCATTCCGTGAGCCGCCGCGACCAGATCAAGCTGAGCGAGGAGGAGCTGCTGGAGCTGCTCGAGCAGGAGCGGATCGCGATCGTCTCCAGCCTCGGGCCCCGGGGCTGGCCGCACTCGATGCCGATGTGGTTCGTGCCGCGCGCCGGGGAGGTCTGGATCTGGACCTATGCGAAATCGCAGAAGGTGCGCAACCTGGAGCGCGATCCGCGCGCCACCGTGCTGATCGAGACCGGGCACGAGTACGGCGAGCTGCGCGGCGCGATGATCGAGGCCGAGGCCGAGATCCACCGCGATTTCGAGACCGTGCTCGGCTTCGCCGAGGAGCTGACGTTGCGCTACGCCGAGGGGATCTCCTCGGTCGAGGGCGACGCGAAGGCAGCGCTCGAGGCGCAGGCGCCGAAGCGGGTGGCGCTGCGGTTCCGGCCGCTGCGAACCGCAACCTGGGACCATCGCAAGCTGGGCGGCGCCTACTGAAACGAGCGCGTTGCCGCTACCCCTGGGAGGACGCCGTGTTAGGGGGTAGCCTTCGCCGTCGCTCATCCGCGATCTCGACTGAATGAGACTTCGACTCACAGCTGCCATCGCCCTCGCCTGCGCCGTGACTGGACTGGTCGTGGCGATGGGCGGCGCCCCCGCAAGCGGCGCTCGCCTGGGAGCGCCGGTCGGCTTCTACGGGATCGTGCCGCAGACGGTGCTCACCGCCGAAGACACCCGCTACATGAAGGCTGGCGGGATCGAATCGGTGCGCCTCCCGCTCGGCTGGAGCGGAGTCCAGCCGACGGCGAAGAGCCCCTACGACTGGTCCAGCTTCGACGCTCAGGTCGCGACCGCCGCCAGGGCGGGCTTGCGGGTGTTGCCGTTCATCGCCAGCACGCCGCGCTGGGTGGCGCGCAAGGAAACCACGCTGCCGATCGACAACGGTCGCGCCCGCAGCGGCTGGAAGGCCTTCGTCCGGGCCGCGGTAGAACGCTACGGACCGGGCGGAGAATTCTGGACCGAATACGCCCCGGGCGTGATCCAGTATGAGCCCGCGATCCCGAGGCCACTCCCGATCCGGGTCTGGCAGGTCTGGAACGAGGCCAACTTCTTCTACTCCGCCTTTCCGGCCTCGCCCTCGCGCTACGCCCGCCTGCTGAAGCTGACGAGCCCGGTGATCAAGGCGGGGGATCCGGGCGCCAAAGTGGTCATCGCAGGGCTCTTCGGCAACCCCGATGAGGGCCCGCCCCGCGCCATGGACGCAAATAAGTTCCTCGAAGCGGTCTACCGGGTCCCCGGGATCAAGTCCTCCTTCGATGCGATCGGGCTGCACCCCTACGCCTTCCACGTCGACATCCTCGAAGAACTGACCAACGGCATCCGCGAAGTCGCGCTGAAAAACCACGACGCCAGCGCCTCGCTCTACATCACCGAGATGGGCTGGGGCTCGCAGAACGACCCGAACGAGGTCGCCTTCGAGCAGGGCTTGCGGGGCCAGGCGCGCGAACTGCGCGGCGCCTATCGCTACCTGCTCGAAAACCGCAACCGGCTCAACGTCAAGGCCGCCTACTGGTTCTCCTGGAAGGACCTGGACGGCTACTGCAACTTCTGCGACTCCGTCGGCTTCTTCCATGACGGCCCCCGCTTCCGCGCCAAGCCGGCCTGGCACGCCTTCGTCGGCCTCACCGGCGGCCGCGCCAGGCCCTAACCCTCTTAGCTCACGAGCCGCCCGCGCAGACCTTCGCCGGGGCATCGATCGTCGCTCGCCATGGCTCTGTAGCCCCGTCAGCCGGTATCGAAATGTTCACCCAGCGCTCCGGGGGGAGCCGCCCCAGGCTGACGCCAGGGCCGGCATCGGCGAAGCGGTGCAGCCAGACTTCGGCCCAGCGGCCACCCTCGGCGCGGATCGTCGTCACTCCCGGCGTGGCGGTGAAGGTCGCGAGCCCGCTGGTCCCGTCCACGGAGACGGAGCGGCAGTCTCGCTTGCCCTGGGACGGCAGCGCGTATTCCGTCCCGATCCCGAGCGCGCCAACCAGGGTTGCATCGGCGATCGCACGTATTTCCTCCGGCTGGCGTCGCACCTGAGCCAGCGAGAACGCGATCGAGCCGTTGTCCGCCGCCGCGTCGAGGTAGGCGCCGGCGGGGAGGCCGATGTACACGCCCCCTCCCGCGGCCGCGACTCTGGGGTCGTCCGCCGCCACGTAGCCGGGGTCGACCCGTTGGCGCGCCAGCTCCAGCATGGCGAACTCGGCGCTGCTGATCGGGGGGTCGTGGTGGAGCGCGTCGTTCTCGCGGCCGTCGACGAGCTGCGCGACGTTCGCCGGTAGGGCGACGGCGGCGAGGACGAGCAGACCGGCGGCAAGGCGCGTGGAGACGGACCCTCGCATCGCGTCGGCTGCGAGCAGGATCAGGGCGATCGCGCCGACGAGGACGTAGCGCCCCGCCTGGGCCGGACGAGCGGCGAGCGCGAGCAGCAGCCAGTAGGAGGAGAGCACGACCAGCCAGATCCAGATCGTGCGCGGCAACGACCCCCGCCAGAGGCGGACGGCGAGGGCTACCGCGACGACGATGGCGAGCGCGCGGCCGAACCAGGTCACCTCGGTCACGTAGGACCCGGGCTGGACGGGATTCGTGCCGGTCAACGATCCCAGCACCGCGGCGGCGGCGTTGAGCAGGGTTTCCGGGATCAGGTGGATGTTCGAGATGGTCACCTGGCTCTGGTCGAACTTGCGCGCCCAGATCCACCAGGCGGCATAGAGGGCAATGGGAACGAGGACGATCCACGCCCGCCGCAGTGCCCGGCGTCGATCGAGCGCAAGCCAGACCGCGATCCCCAGGGCAAAGGAGAGGCCCAGCTCGATCATCGCGATCGAGAGGCCGAGCAGGAGGCAGGCGAGGACGTCGCCGCGGCGGTCGTCGCGCTGCAGGGCTAGGACCGCGCCGAGGCCTGCGGCCAGCGAGGCGCCGGTGTTGAAGTCGAGCGGCCAGAGCAGCTGCTCGCGGGCGAAGCCGAGGAAGAGGAGCACGAGGCAGGGGGCCAGCGCCGCGATCGTGCCGACCCGCCGCCGCGCCAGCTCGAAGGTCAGCGCCACGCAGGCGAAGAGGGTGAGGATGTTGACGGCGACGAAGGCGTAGTACTTGGCGCCGAGCGTGGCGAAGACCGTCTCGTAGACGAAGCGCCCGCCCAGGGGCAGGTGGCCGTTGAACGGCGCGAGCAGGTACTCGACGCTGAAGGGCGAGTAGTGCGCCAGCTGCTGCTGCTTTTCGGCGACCCGGCCGTAGTAGAAGAGCTCGTCGATCGCGAAGCCTTGACCGTGGACCGCAAAGAGGATCAGGCCGGCCGAGGCCAGCATCGCGGTGCCCAGCACGATCCAGGCGCCGCGCGGCTCCCGCAGGAATCCCAGGACCGCACGCCCGCTCCGCACGTCAGGCCCCGCGGCCGCAGAGCTCGACCGTTCCCGCCCCGGCGAGCTGCAGCTGCCACGGGCGCCGAGAGCGATCGGTCGGAATCGCGATCTCGCTCCAGGTCCCGGCGGGGATCGCGCCCGCTTCGACCGGGAAGGAATCGGCGAAGCGCCGCAGCGACGCCTCGACGTTGCCGCTTGGATGCAGCAGTACCCCTCCCGGGGGAAGCTCGATCAGCGCCGGCGCTGCAGCTCCGCTTCTCACCGTGAGGCAACTTCCGCCGCCGTCCAGGCGGGCGTCGGCAGGCTGCAGCAGGCGGGGTGGGGGACCGGAGGGAACGGGAGTCGCCGGAACCGCGGCCAAGCCGATGCCAAGCGCAGCTGCCAGGACTTTGTCGGCGGGGAGGCGCGCCTCGGGCGGCGCCTCGGCCAGCTCGGCGGGGGAGTAGCCGGCCGAGCCGTAGTCGTCCCGCGCCGAGAGATAGGAGCCCGCTGGCACCGAGACGTAGCCGGTGCCGGCGATGTCTTCGCTGAGGATGAGGTCGGGCGGCGCCGTGTCGCGGGCGATCTCGAGCGCAGCGAGGTCGGCTCGCTCGATCTGGCTCGTCCCCCTGTAGCTCTTGTAGGCGAGTTCGAGGAAGAGGACGTTGCTCGCGACCACGGCGACGACCACGATCAGCGCCGGCGCCAGCAGCCGCCGGTCGAGCTTCACGCCGCGCAACAGCTCGACGGCGACCAGCAGCATCAGCGTCGCACCGGCGTACTGGTAGCGGCTCGCCCAGGCCACCCTGCCGGGCTTGACCGCGAGTCCGCTGAGCACCCAGAAGGCGAGGAGGACGGTCAGCACGACCCAGAACGAGCGCGGCACCCGCTCGAGCCGCCAGAGGCGCCAGACGGCCAGCCCGCCCAGCAGCACGGCCAGCGGGCGACCCCATTCGAGCCCGGCCGGCGAGGTGACCCCGTCGACCGGGGTGGCCAGTCCGAGCAGGGCCGAGATCGCGGCGGCGAAGGCGTCGAACACATAGAGCGGGGTGGTGGCGAGGTTGTGCAGCGAGAGCGGGCTTTCGGAGCCTTGGCCCCAGCCCAGCCACCAGATCGCGTAGAGCGCCACCGGCACGACGACCACGTAGAGGCGGCGCAGCCAGGGCCGGTCGCGACGGCGCAGGACGACGTCGACGAAGAACCCCGCGGCGAAGGCAAGCCAGAGGCTGGAGAAGAGCATCGAGCCGACCAGCCAGGCGCAGGCGAGCCGGTCCCCGGTCCGGTCCTGGCGGTCGAGCGCGAGCAGCATGCCGAGCCCGCAGGTCATCCCGGCGAGGAAGGGGAGCGCTGCGGCGAGCCAGAGGAAGTCGTCGTAGGCGGCGCCGAGGAAGAGAATCGGGAGCGTGGCGATCAGGGCCGGCCATTCCCCCAGGCGGCGGCGGATCCAGACGAAGAGAAACCAGGCGCCGAGCAGGAAGATCGCTGTGGAGACCAGGCGGAAGGACAGGGTCGAGCCGATCCCGAAGCCGGCGATCAGCAGCTTCCAGATCGCCACGGGCCCGGCGACCAGGTGTTCGTTGTCGGGCCGCAGGAACGAGTCCGCGTTGAAGGCCCGGCGCTCGAGGACGTAGGTCCAGTCGTCGAGGAGGAAGTTGAGCCTCGCCCCCAGCACCACCAACAGCGCCCCTGAGGCGAGCATCGCTGCGAGCAGGGGAAGCGTCGCGGGACGACCAAGTCGTCTGCTCAAGCCGGCCTCCGGACCAGCAGTTCGTAGCCGCTGAAGTCCTGCACGAGGACGAATTTCTGCCCAATGAACCTGATCAGCGGTTTTGGCGGGACGGTGTTGTCGGAGAAGCCAGCCCAGAATCGGAGAAGGTCCGGTTTGCGCACGATGCAGAAGCGCGGTACCTGTCGCACGTCTTCGACGATGTCACGCTGCTCGGCGGCGGTGAAGAAGAACGGCCAGGGACCGCTCATCTCGACCGGCGGTTCTTTGTCGCTGAAGATGTTGAGGCTGTTCATCCCGGGCAGGGTGAGGAAGGTGTTGCAGTGGCTGCGCAGGGCTCCGACCAGATCCTGTATCTGGTTGTAGAGGGGCTCTGAGACGTGCAATTTCGCCGCCCCGGGCAGTGCCAGCGAGACGCCGGCGTCGTAGTTCGCCTTGGCCAGCCGGGCCTCGGTTCGTAACGGCTTCAGGCACAGCCAGGCGCCAAACACGACCACGATGATCGAGGTCGCGACACGCCATCCCGCGAAGTTCGGCCGCCAGGACATGCCCACGCCCGCCAACTCCTCGATCCCATCCGCCACGCAGATTCCCCCCACCAGGACCAGCAGGAAGCTGCTCCAGCCCAGCTGGCTGCCGGGCATGGGGTAGGCGTGGAGGAACTGGAGGGCAGCCATCGCCGGGATCAGCACCCGCAGGAAGGTGTCGCGCGGGGCCTGCCCGCTGGGAGCGATGGCGGCAATCCAGAGGAGCGGAGCGCCGACGACCATGCTCTGGGTCAGCTCTACTGGGAGGTCGAAGATCGGCCCCACCAGCGAGACCCAGATCAGCAGCCCCGCGACTACTCGAGCGGTTCCGATCGCGAGGTGGGCGCCGGAGCCCAGGGACCGTCCCGCCATCCCCACGGTGGCGATCGCCCCTACCCAGCCGAGGAACACCCACCACCAAGCCCGCGAATCGATCAGCAGCGGGGCAAACTGGATATCCGGCGTGTCCGCCGGCCGGATCAGCCATCCGTGAATCAGCTGGCTCGGCGTCGTTCCCCCGGCGATCGTCACGAGGCTTACTAGGGCAAGGACGGCAAGCGCTCCCACCGCCACCATTCCCACGCCTCGCAGAGACGGAGTCGGGGCCTGCGGAAGGCGGGTGCTGACCAGAACCAGGGAAAAGGCCCCGATCGCGACGATCCCCGCAAAGCGCTGGGCCCACTCTTCGTCGAGGTGGCCTGAGATCAGGACGACCGGGATGGCGACGAGAATCGCGGCGCTGAGGAGGCGAATTGGCCAGCGGTTGCGCAAGGCGGGCACCGAGACCGTGCAGGCGAAGGCGATCGAGACCAGGGCGAAGACACCGACGTTGACCTTGATCGAGAGCAGCGCGGCGGCGAGGGCGCCAACCAGGGCCATGGCGGTTTTCTCGCGCTTCGGCAGCAGGAAGACCGCTGCTGCGACGAGGGCGATGAGCAGGAAGCCGATCGTCGCGCCGGGATGAAGGGGCTCGTTGGCGTCGACGGTGAGGACCAGGAAGCCGACGATGAGCCCCGCGGCGGAGACGAGGAAGCCACGGGTGAGGCGCAGCAGGACGAGCCCCACGAGCAGCGTCGAGGACAGCCAGAGAAAGAGATTGAACATGCGGGCGCCGTCGCTGGTGAGGGCAACGCCGACGGCCCGCAGGGCGCTGCCCACCAGCACGTACACCCCCGGCCCGTACTGGCTGTAGACGTCGCCGTAGAGGGATCCCCCGGCGTCGAATTTCCTCAGTGACATCAGCAGGTAGCCGTCGTCGTCGGGGACGTCGAAGTAGCTGAACATCGCGTGGTAGGCGATCACGCCGAGCGCGATCGTGATCAGGGCTAGCCCCGCCCCATAGGCGATGGGCAGCCAGCGACGCGGGATCTTGTCCACCAGGCCGGTCACGGGCCGACGCCTACTCGCCGCTGGCCCTGCCGGCCTTGGCGCCGGGCCGGTTCTCGAGCTGCCCGCCCCGCCAGATGCCCCGGGGTTTGGAGACCTTGCTGACGCCGTTCCGCCTGTAGTCGCCGCGGCTCAGGTGGTGCTCGAGGAAGACGTAGAGGACGATGAAGAGGTAGCGACTGCCCATCTCGTTCAGCCGGAGCTTGGAGACGCCGGTTTTGCGGTTGCTCCAAGAGATCGGCACGATTCCATAGCTGTAGCCGCGCACCACTGCCTTCAGCGGCAGCTCGACGGTGAGGTTGAAGTGGTGCGAGAGGAACGGCTGGACGTTCTCGATCACCTCGCGGCGGTAGGCCTTGAAGGCATTGGTGGTGTCGTTGTAGCCGTGGCGGAAGAGGGCCCGGATCCCCCAGTTGACGATCCGGTTCATGAACAGCTTCGAGCGCGGATAGTCGGTCACGGTCGCGCCGTGGACGAAGCGCGAGCCGAAGGCGCACTCGTAGCCTTCTTCGAGCAGGCGCTGGTAGGCGACCAGGTCCCGGGGGCTGTCCGAGCCGTCCGCCATCACGATCGCCACCGCGTCGCCGGCGAAGTCCTCGAGCCCGGCGCGGACGGCGAAGCCGAAGCCGTTGCGGTAGGGCGAGGGCAGGCAGCGCACCTGCGGATGCTCCTCCGCCAGCTCGGCGACGACCGCCGCGGTGCCGTCGGTGCTCGAGTCGTCGACCACGATCACTTCGTGGTCGATCTGCTCGGCGGAGAGGGTGGAGACGATGCTCTGCACCGTCTCGGCGATCGAGCCCTCCTCGTTGTAAGCCGGAATGACGACTGACAGTCTCATGCGTTGCGTCCCATCGGGCTCAGCCCGTCCTCCGCATGCCCAGGGCCTCGCCCACCGAGTCCTCGTGCTCGAGGGTCCATTTGAGCAGATCGGCGAGAACGTCCCTCGCGCTCCTGCGCGGCCGCCAGGAGGTTAGGGAAAAGAGGCGGGAGCAGTCGGAGAGGTAGATCGGCACGTCCCCGGGCCGCGTCTGCGGCTCGGCGGTCACCGGCACCTCGTTGCCGGTCAGCTCGCGGCAAAGCGCGGTCGTCTCCAGTCAGCGAGAGGCTGCACTCGCGGCCGCCGCCGACGTTGGCGACGGCGCCGCTCCAGCTCTCCGGCGCGCCCAGCTGCTCGTCGACCAGGTCGACCAGGTCGTCGACGTGCAGCAGGTCGCGGACCTGCTTGCCCGACCCGCCGAAGCCGATGTAGGTGAGCGGCTTGCCGAAGTGGTGGCTGAGCAGCCACCAGGAGAAGACCCCCTGGTCGACCTTGCCCATCTGCCAGGGGCCGGCGATCACCCCGCAGCGGTTGACCACGGCCCGCAAGCCGAAGGCGTCGGCGTACTCCTCGATCAGCAGCTCGGCTGCCAGCTTGGTGGCGCCGTAGAGGGTGCGCGCGCCCGGCAGCGGGAAGTCCTCGGCGATGCCGCGCGGCCCGGCGCCCGGAACGGGCTGCTCAGCGGCGAGCTCGAAGCGGGTCTCAGCCTCTTCCAGCGCCAGCTCCAGCTGCGGCGCGACCGGGTAGACGCGGCTGGTCGAGAGGAAGACGACGAAAGCACCCTGCTGGCGCGCGGACTCGAGGCAGTTGAAGGCGCCGAGGAGGTTCGTCTGCACCGAGTAGGAGGTATCGGCGAACCCGGCCAGGACCGACGGCTCGGCCGAGCACTCGATCATCGCGTCGAACGGCCCAGCCGCCGTCAGGTCGGTCGGCTCGCGCACGTCGCCGTGACGGAACTCGACCCCGGCGTCGCGCAGCCTCGGCAGGTTCAGCTCCGAGCCGCGGCGCATCAGGTTGTCGAGGGCGACGAGCTCCCAATCGGGATGCCGCGCGGCGAGCGCCACCCCCAAATTCGCGCCGACGAAGCCGGCCCCACCGGTGATCAGCACCCTCATGCGCCCGCACTCTATTGAGGCTCTGCCGGCTGGGCGCGGGGCCGATCTGATACTCAGTTCCCCATGCCGACCGCAATCGTCACCGGCTCGGGGGGCCTGATCGGCTCCGAGTCGGTCCGCCGTTTCGTCGAGGCCGGATGGGACGTCGTCGGGCTCGAGAACGACATGCGCGCGCGCTTCTTCGGCGAGGAGGCCTCGACCGCGCACGTCACCGACGAACTGCGCGAGAACCACCCGGAGTTCCGCTCGCTCGACGTCGACATCCGCGACGCCGACGGGGTCGACCGCGCCTTCGCCGATCTGGCGGGAAAGATCGAGGTCGTGATCCACACCGCGGCGCAGCCCTCGCACGACTGGGCCGCGCGTGAGCCCCAGACCGACTTCGGCGTCAACGCACTCGGCACCCTGAACCTGCTCGAGGCGACCCGGTCCCACGCCGCCGACGCCCCCTTCGTCTTCTGCTCGACCAACAAGGTCTACGGCGACACGCCGAACTTCCTTCCGCTCGAGGAGCACGAGAAGCGCCTGGAGCTGCCCGAGTCGCACGAGTACTACGACGGCATCCCCACCTCGATGTCGATCGACCACTGCACCCACTCGCTCTTCGGCGTCTCCAAGGCTGCCGCCGACCTCCTGGTCCAGGAGTACGGCCGCTACTTCGACATGCCCACCGTCTGCTTCCGCGGCGGTTGCCTGACCGGGCCGCAGCACGCCGGCGCCCAGCTCCACGGCTTCCTCGCCTACCTGATGAAGTGCACCGTCACCGGCACGCCCTACACAGTCTTCGGCTACGGCGGCAAGCAGGTGCGCGACAACATCCACAGCGCCGACCTCGTCTCCTGCTTCGAGTCCTTCCAGCGCGCCCCGCGGGCCGCTGCCGTCTACAACATGGGCGGAGGCCGCCGCAGCAACTGCTCGATGCTCGAGGCGATCGAGATCTGCGAGCGGATCAGCGGCCGCGAGCTGCAGTGGGAGCTGAGTGACGAGGCGCGGATCGGCGACCACCGCTGGTGGGTCTCCGACGTTGCCGCGTTTGCCGAGGACTACCCCGATTGGCAGCCGCGCTACGGGATCGACGACATCCTGCAGGAGATGTTCGAGCAGAACGTCGAGCGCTGGATGGCGAAGGCCTGATCAGCCTTCTGTTGCGGGGCTGAGTCCGCAGACGGTCGCGGCGCCGCCTTCCAGCTGCATCTTCCAGGGCTCGGCTGAGCGGTCCGGCGGAGTGGCCACCGCCACCGCCTGTCCCGGTTCTGCGCCTTCGAGGAAGTCGACCGAGAAGTGCCCGGTGGTGAAGCGCCTCATCCTGATGTCGGTCACCGGTTCGGTTCCCGCCACGATCGCGGCGCCCGCCGGAGGCAGGGAGAGCAGGGGAGCTTCCGCTCCGCCCGGAACGCTGACGCAGGCGCCCGCCGGGATCGGGACGAGCCCCTCCGCGTCGGCTTCCGCCGGCAGCGCATCCGCCACCGGGAAGTCCGCCGCATCCGCCGGCGAGAGCCCGAAGCGCAGCGCGGCGACCAGCACCTTGTCGGCGGCGAAGCGCGCTGCGTCGGAGCTGCTCTCGAGCTCGGAGGCGTCGTAGGCGGGCGAGCCGTAGGCGTCGCGGGCGCTGAGGTAGGAGCCGGCGTCGACGTGGACGTAGTCGGTATCGCCGTTTTCCTGGTCGATGAAGAAGCCGGGTTCGGCCGTGTCCCGCGCGATCTCCACGGCCGCGAGGTCGGCGCGGACCAGCTCAGCCCTCGCCTTTTCGACTTTGTAGGCGTCGTCGAGGGCCTGTCCGTTGCCCAGCACCGAGACCGCGACGACGAGCGCCGCGCCCACCCCGAGCCAGCGCCGCCGCAGCTCGATGCCGCGCAGCAGCTCGGCCGCGATCAGCAGCACGAAGACCGCGCCGGGGTACTGGTAGCGGCTTGCCCAGGCAACCCGGCCCGGCTTGACCGCGAACCCGCTGAGGACCCAGAAGGCGAAGCCGACCGCGAGGACGACCCAGAGCGAGCGCGGGATGCGCTCCATCTTGTAGAGGCGCCAGGCCCCCAGGGCCAGCGCCGCCACGGCGAGCGGCTGTCCCCACTGCAGGCCCGATGGTTCGGTCAGCTGTTCGGCCGGTTCGGTCAGCCCCAGCAGCGCGCTCAGCGCGGCGGCGATCGAGTCGAGCACGAAGATGGGGGTCGCGCCGATGTTGTGCCAGGTAACGGAGCTCCCTTCCTCGTGGCCCCAGCCCAGCCACCAGATCCCGTAGAGGATGAGGGGAACCAGCACCACGTAGGCCCGCCGCTTCCAGTCCCGGTCCGCGCGCCGCAGGACGACGTCGACGATCGCCCCCGCGGCAAAGGCGAACCAGAGGCTGGAGAAGAGCATCGAGACGGCCAGCCAGGCGCAGGCGAGGCGGTCGCCGAGCGGATCGCGGCGATCGAGCGCGACGAGCATTCCCAGCCCGCAGGCCATCGCGCCGAGGAAGGTGATCGATGAGAACCAGAGGAAGTCTTCGAAGGCGGCGCCGAGGAAGAGGACCGGGATCGTCGCGACCAGCGCCGGCCAGTCCCCCAGACGGCGCCTGGTCCAGGTGTAGAGGAACCAGGCTCCGAGCAGAAGCATCGCGGTCGAGACGATCCGGAAGGGCACCGCCGAGCCCATTCCGACCGTGTTCAGCAGCAGCTTCCAGATGGCGATCGGCCCGGCGATCAGGTGCTCGTTGTCCGGCTGCAGGAAGGCGTCGGCGCCCGACCCGCGCCGGTAGAGGATGACGACCCAGTCGTCGAGGATGAAGGTCAGCCTCGACCCCAGCACCACCCAGAGCGTGCCTGCGGCCAGCATCGCGGCGCCCAACAGCGCCGTGGGGGTGCTCCAGCCACGGCCGCCACTCGGGGCTCCGTCCTGCCTGCGGCTCGCCGCGAGACCTTCTGCGCCGGTGGCCACGCCGGTAATCTACCCGCGGCCCTTGACGACGACCCGCGCCGCTACCCCCGAGCCCGTCGTGATCGAGGCGAGTGGAATCGAGAAGGCCTTTCGCCTCCCGACCCACAAGGTCGATTCGCTGAAGGAGCGGATCACCGCCTTCTCGCGGCAGGACTTCCGCACCCTGCGGGCGCTGCGCGACGTCTCCTTCGAGATCCATCGCGGCGAGTTCTTCGGCATCGTCGGCCGCAACGGCTCGGGTAAGAGCACGCTGCTGAAGATCCTCGCCAGCATCTACAAGGCCGACGCCGGCCGGGTGAGGATGGCCGGCAGCCTGGCTCCCTTCATCGAGCTTGGGGTCGGCTTCAACGAGGAGCTGACCGCGCGCGAGAACGTCGAGCTGAACGGCGTGATGATGGGGCTCTCGCGGAAAGACGCGAGGAGCCGTCTCGGCGCCGTGCTCCAGTTCGCCGAGCTGGAGGAATTCGTCGACATGAAGCTGAAGAACTACTCCTCCGGGATGCTGGTTCGGCTCGCCTTCTCGATGATGATCCAGTCCGACGCCGAGATCCTCCTGATCGACGAGGTGCTCGCCGTGGGCGACGCGTCCTTCCAGCAGAAGTGCTCCGACGTCTTCCACGAGATTCGCGACTCCGATCGAACCGTCGTCTTCGTCACCCACGACATGGCCTCGGTCGAGCAGTACTGCCACCGGGCGATGCTGCTGCACGACGGCGCCGTGGTCGCGACCGGCGATCCCGGTGAGGTTGCGCGGAACTACCTGCGGCTCAACTTCGAGCAGGCGCCAACCGGGGACGGGGTCGATGACGGCTCCGGGGGCCGCGCCGATATCACCCTCGTCGACGCCTGGATCGAGAAGGGCGACGGCACCCGCGTGACGACGGTGGAGGCCGGCAGCGAGATGCGCTTCGGCGCCGTGCTCGAAGCCCATCGCGAGGTGGAGGGGCCGAGCTTTGGCTTCATGTTCACCAACGCCGACGGGGTCGAGGTCAGCGGCTTCGGCCTCGGCCTCTCCGGCGACGTGCCCGACCGGCTCGGCCCCGGTCAGCGGGTGCGGGTGGCGGGGACGATCGAGAACCGCCTGACGCCGGGGCGCTACGTGGTCAAGTGCTGGATCCACCGCAACCACAACTACGCCAACCTCGTCCTGCACTCGCCGCACATCCTCGACTTCGTCGTCTTCGGCGAGGGCGCCACGGGGATCGTCTCGCTCCAGCACGACGCCGTCGCCACCCTGGAGGGATCGTGAGCGCCGAGCCGGCGGCGGCCGAGCTGCGGGAGGTCCACGGCCCCTCGGCGCTCGGCGGCGGCCGCCACCGCTTCTTCGAGCTGCTCTGGCTGATCTCGGTCACCGAATTCAAGAAGACCTTCTTCGGCACCGTGCTCGGCTACGTCTGGTCGCTGATGCGGCCGCTGCTGCTCTTCGGGGTCCTCCTGGTCGTCTTCACCAAGATCTTCCGCGTCGGCAGCGGAGTGCCTCACTACGAAGTGCTGCTGCTGTTCAACATCGTCATCTTCAGCTTCTTTCAGGAAGGGACGGGCGGCGGCGTGACCTCGGTGCTCGCCCAGGAGTCGATCGTCCGCAAGACCCAGTTCCCGCGACTGGTGATCCCGCTGGCGGTGGTGCTGACGACCCTGTTCACGCTCGGCCTCAACATGATCGTCGTCGTCATCTTCCTGCTCGCCTTCGGCGTCGGTCCGATGTGGAGCTGGCTGCTCTTTCCGGTAGCCCTCCTGCCATTGGTCCTCCTGACCACGACGCTGGCGATGCTGCTCTCGGCGTTGAACGTGCGCTTCCGCGACGTCGCGATCATCTGGACCGTCTTCTCCACCGCGCTCTTCTACGGCAGCCCGGTCCTCTACACGATCGATGCGGAACAGATTCCCCACACGCTGCACACGGTCCTGCTGATCAACCCGCTGACGCCGATCCTCGAGCAGGCGCGGGTGTGGATGGTCGACCCCACGGCGCCGGGTGCGATCACCGCCGCAGGGGGCATCGTCCACATGCTTCCTGCCGCGGCGATCTTCGTCACGGTCTGCATCCTCGGCGTCTGGGTCTTCAAGCGCGAGGCGCCGCGGATCGCCGAGCAGCTCTGAGGCTGGGCGGCTACCGCGCGAAGAGGTTGACCGAGCCGATGCGGCGCATCGTGTACTGGTCGTAGGGGAGGTCGCCGCGCCAGCGGTTGTGGGCCTCGGCGGAGACGAAGTAGGTCTCCGGGTCGGCTTCCATCGAGCCGATCTCCGTGGCCAGGCCCTCGGCCGAAAGTCCCAGCGCGGTGACGATCCGCTCGAGCTTCTCGCGGTGTTCCTCCGCGCCCCAGCCGGCGAGTACGTGGTCGACGGCGTGGATCGAGCAGCCGCCCGAGCCGGCGAGCAGCTGCTTGGAGCTCTCGATCACGGCGTCGATCTGCTCGAGCGGCACGTGCTCGAGCACCGAGATCGAGTAGACGGCGGCGATTCCCTCGCCGAGATCCTCGCTGGGGGGGAACTGCTCGCGGATGAAGCGCAGGTCGGGGTAGGCGGACACGAACCGTTTGAACTCCTTCGGCCCGTTGCCGCTGCCGTCATAGGGGTCGACGACGATCGCCTCGTAGCCGAGGCGGGAGAGGATGCCGGCGACGAGCGGCTCGCCGGCGCCGATCTCGACGATGCGGGAGCCGCGCTCGACGTTGCCGAGGATGGCCTTCACCGTCCAGCAGCGCTGCAGGTCCTTCATGTCGAAGCTCGCTCCGGCGAGGCCGGGCATCTGGTCGACGCTGTCGGCGAAGTCGCGCACGGTGCCGTGGGAGATCGGGGGGAGCTCGAAGGAGCCCGCGTAGCGCTCGGCGATCTGCCAGAGCGAGGAGTCGCCGACGGCGACCGACGACGCATTTGCCCCCGGCACCGCCTGCGTGGGCGCGTAGAGGGCGGCCTTGCCCGCGAGCTTGCGCAGGAGCGGCGACCGTGCGGCGGTCGCCCGCAGGCGTCCCTTCGCCGTGGCGGCGCTCATGCCGGCGAGCCCACCGCGCCGGAGGTGGCCATCTCGCGCAGGAACTCGGCAAGACCGCCGGCATTTTTCGCCCAGCTCAGCTGCTCGACGGCGAACTGGCGGGAGCCGCGGCCGAGCCGAGCTGCCAACTCTCGGTCGGCGAGGAGCTCCTCCACGCGTGCGACGATCTCCATTGCGTTGCCCTCCTCCAGCAAGAGTGCGTTCTCTCCGTGCGTCAGGTCATTGCCGATGTTGCAGTGGGGCACGATAACCGGCCTTCCCATCGCCAAGAACTCCGGCAGCTTCGAGGGCAACCGGTAGCGGTTGAAGTCGTCTGGGGGGCCGGGCTGGACGAAGGCGTCGGCAAGCGCCAGGTAGTTGGGGATCTCCCGCCAGGGGACCGGCCCAAGCTCGATCGCGCCATCGGCGACAGCGCGAAACGCCCTCGGGTCGGCGCCGCCGAACTCGCTGTGCCCGAGGCGGAGGAGGCGGACGGGCTTCCCGCGCCGCTGCAGCAGCTTCACCGCGAGGTAGAGGCTCAGCATCTCGTGCTGGTTCGCGTAGTGGATCGTGCCGTGGTAGACGAGCACGAAATCGTCGGGGCTCAGCCCGAGCGCCTCGCGGGAGGGGGGTGCGAGATCGGGGCGGAAGCGCTCGAGGTCGATGCCCGGGCGGGCGAGCCGATGGGGCCGCCCGACGGCGTTGAACTCGTTCAGCTCCTCGGTGATCACGGTGATGCCGGCGGCGCCGGCGAGGAACTCGCGGTGGTGGGTCGGGTGAATCAGGTCCGGCGGCGTGAGCCGGTCCTGCTGGCGCAGCGGTAGCCGCTCCAATTCGGAGAGGGTCCGCCCGGTCGCCGACTCCAGCAGGTACTCCTCGTTGTCCTCGAGGTGGATCGTGTAGGGAGCGCCGAGCCGGGCCACCGCGTCCATCGTGATCCGGCGCACCCGCTCGCGCGGCGTCCAGGCGACGACGATGGTCTTGCCGTCGCCCCTCGGTATCTCGCGCAGGCGGCGGTCGAGGTCGTCGTGCGAGACGCACTCGAATTTCGGCTCGCCGACGGCGCTGATCCGCGCGGGGTCACCGCGGCCAGCGAGGATCACCTCCCAGCCGAGGTCGTCCAGCTCGTTGCCGAAGTGGAACGCCTGGATCGCGCTGTTCACGTCGAACGGCCCGAAGTAGACGAAGAGGACCCTCATCGCCGGCCCAGGGGCCCCGCGACCCGGTAGACGCGCTCCCGCCAGCTGGCCGGCACGAAGTCGGCGAGCTGCTGGCCGAAGCCGGGGTTGAAGTAGGGGTCACCGCGCAGCAGCTCGTCGTACCAGCAGTCGACGAAGAGAGCGCGGTCGACGATGTCGGTTTCTGCTCGCCGGGCGGCGGGGGTGCGGTGGTTGACCAGGCGCGGTCGGGCCGCGTAGACGGCCTTGAGGCCACGCTGGGCCAGGCGCCGGCAGAGGTCGAAGTCCTCGTACTCGGAGCTGTAGAGCTCGCTGAAGCCCCCCTCGGCCTCGAAGGCGGATTTTCGGACCAGGAGGCAGTCGCAGCTCAGGGCCGAGACCTCGCGCGAGCAGGGCAAGGCCCCGTAGTAGCCGTCGCCGTCGGCGGGGAAGCCGGGCAGCATCGGGCTGGCGGGATCGCCCAGGCCGATCGCCACGC
Source organism: uncultured Solirubrobacterales bacterium (assembly GCA_963712595.1). Taxonomy (GTDB): domain Bacteria; phylum Actinomycetota; class Thermoleophilia; order Solirubrobacterales; family 70-9; genus VRUE01. Next base: position 195,011 of record CAVQIM010000003.1, on the reverse strand, counting down.
CGGCCTGGTCGACGCGCCCGTCCGGGCGCGCGAGCAGGGGCCCGACCGCCGCCACGCCCGGAAGGCTGGCGTGGAGCAGCAGCTGCTCGATCCAGTCGGCCTCGACGATCTCGACCTCCTCGCCGAGGAAGAGCAGGTACTCGCCCGAGGCGCGCTCGGCCCCGAGGTTGTTGGCCCGCGCCCGCCGGAAGGCGCCGGCCTCGCCGGGAACGCGGACGATCCGCTTCTCGCTCGCGTCCGGCACCTCGCCGTCGCCGACGACGATCGCCTCGAAGTTGGAGTGGGCGGTCAGGTCGAAGAGCGAGGTGAGCAGGCGGCGGAGGCCGCGGTCGCCGCTGCGGGCGGCGATCACGATGCTCACCTTGGCCGATGGCGGGGCGCCTGCGCCCGGCGCCAGCACCGCCCTGTGGGGAATGCTCGGGTGGGGCACGGCGACGGCGTCGACACCCTGGCGCTCGAGGTGGGCGCTCACCGCCTTGGCCTGCAGCTCCTCCACGCCCGACTTCTGCTCGGTGCCGGCGGCGATGCTGCCGGGGATCGCGCGCCAGTGGTAGAGCACCTGCGGGATGTGGTGGATGCGATCGGTGCGCTCGGAGACCCGCAGCATGAACTCGAAGTCCTGGATCTTGTCGTAGCTGGGATCGAAGCCCCCGGCGGCCTCGGCGACCGAGCGCCGCACGACCAGCAGGTGCCCGATGTACATCGCGCCCAGCGCGTAGACGGGTGACCAGTCGGGCTTGAGGAAGGGATCGGCCCTGATCCCGTGCAGGGTCAGCTTGTCCGAGTCGGAGTAGACGACGTCCAGCTCCGGGTCGGCGGCCAGGGCCTGGGCGACGCGGAGCAGGGCGTCGGGGGTGAGGGTGTCGTCGTGGTCGAGCATGCCGACGAACTCGCCGCTGCACGCCGCCAGGCCCTCGTTGGAGGCGGCCGAGATGCCCTGGTTTTGCGCCAGTGGCTTGAACAAGATGCGGGAGTCGGAGTCGGCATAGCGCTGGATTGCCGCCCGCAGCCCGGCGTCCTCGGAGCCGTCGTCGACGATGCAGAGCTCCCAGTCCGGGTAGTGCTGATCCAGCACCGAGTCGACGGCCTGGCGCAGGTAGCGGAGCTCGGTCTTGTAGGTCGGCATCACCAGTGAGATGCGGGGGCGGGCGGCAAGCCCCTCGACTTCCAGCCTCGCCATCTCGCGACGCGCGCGGGGGCTGCTCGAGTGGAGCCGTCCCCTGGCGCGCCGACCGAGGTCCCTGAGGCGCCGCAGGTACGCGAGCAGCCTCGCCGGCAGGATCGACTTCAGGGTCCAGGCGTCGGCGAAGGGAAGCCGGCCGCCGCGCAGGCGAGATTGGCGAGTCCGTTTGGGCATGGGATCAGCTCCGCCGAAGTCGCGCGAGAAGCTTCTTGACCGAGCGGACCGGCCTGGTGATCCGCCAGCTGAGGGAGGTCTCATACGTTTCGCCCACCCGCAGCAGCTCTTCTTCGAGTTCGCCTATCCGGTAGGCCCTGCGACCGAGCTCGCGGTGGAATTCCTCCCGCTGGGCGTCGAGCGCCGCGGTCAGATCGTCCCTCTCCTGGTTCATCTGTGTCACCGTGATCATGGGCGGCTTATCGTAGGCGACGCCCACGCGGCATCGCCGTCGCGCATCGCTCAGTAGGCTTGCGGCCTGCCATGGAGAGCCTGAAGGGACTGATTCTCTCCGGCGGGGCCGGTACCCGGCTGCGCCCGATCACCCACACCTCGGCGAAGCAGCTCGTGCCTGTGGCCAACAAGCCCGTGCTCTTCTACGGGATCGAGGCCCTGGTTGACGCCGGCGTCACCGACATCGGCATCATCATCGCGCCGGAGACGGGGGACGAGATTCGCGAGGCGGCCGGCGACGGCTCTGCCTTCGGCGCCCGGATCACCTACATCGTCCAGGACAAGCCCGCCGGCCTCGCGCACGCGGTGCTGACCGCGGAGGAGTTCATCGGCGGCTCGCCCTTCGTCATGTACCTGGGGGACAACCTGCTCGCCGACGGCCTGCGCGGCCTCGTCGCCACCTTCCGCGAGGCCGAGCCCGACGCGCTGATCCTGCTCACGCCGGTCTCCGACCCCGAGTCCTACGGGGTCGCCGAGCTCGACGGCGAGCGGATCGTGCGCCTGGTCGAGAAGCCGAAAGACCCGCCGTCCAACCTCGCCCTGGTCGGTGTCTACCTCTTCGCGCCGGCGATCTTCGACGCCGCCCGCGCGCTTGAGCCCTCCTGGCGCGGCGAGCTGGAGATCACCGAGGCGATCCAGAGCCTGATCGAGGAGGGACGGACGGTGCGCTCGGAGGTCGTCAGCGGCTGGTGGAAGGACACCGGCCAGCTCGCCGACATGCTCGAGGCCAACCGGCTCGTGCTGGAGGAGATCACGACCCGGATCGAGGGCGAGGTCGACGAGGCCTCGCGGGTCGAGGGCAGGGTCGTGGTCGAGGCCGGTGCCGTCGTCAAGGGCTCGGTCGTGCGCGGGCCGGCCGTGATCGGCGCCGGCGCCCACATCGAGGACGCCTACGTCGGCCCCTACACCTCGATCGGCGACGACGTCCGCATCTGCCGCTCGGAAATCGAGCACTCGATCGTCCTCACCGGCTCGGTGGTCGAAGACCTCGGCACCCGCATGGAGGCAAGCCTGCTCGGCCGCGAAGTCAAGCTGACCCGCAGCGACGGCATGCCGAAGACGCTCCGCATGCTGGTCGGCGACAAGTCAGAGATCAAGATCATCTGAAGCCGGTCGGAGGGCAACGACCAGTCGATGTCGCCCCTCCCGATGCTTTGGGGGCGGCGAGCCCAGTTAGAGAACGCCGCCCCCTGTTCCAATGAGCAAGCACCGGAACGTCGCGCGCGGGGAGCCTCGTGCTGACGGCGGCCCCCTAGGCCTGACGCCCGGTGCGTGGGCGATGGTAGTCGGCTAATGCACTGCTTTTAACGTTTTAACGGGCAGATTTGAGTGATTGTAAGTCGCCACCGCTAGCTCCTTTTGCCGCGCTTCTTCGAAGGCTTCAAATTCTTGCCCTGCGCTGAGCCGAAGACCAGCACTACGGCGGTCGTCGCGATCGACTCGCCGTCGCCTTCGCCATTTTGCTTTCGCCGGTCGGATTCGACCTCAAGTTGCTCGTATCGTTCGAAGAACTCGGTGGCCAGCTCCTCGGCGCCCTCGCGTCCCTTGCCGTCGAGGATTCGCGGGTCGCGGCCCACTACCCAATCAGGGCGTTTGTCGAAGGTGCCAGTTTCAAGCGATGTGCCCACGTCCTCTTCGACGTCTGCCAAAACGTCCCCGAACATGGTGCGCTGCGCCGATTTGGGCATCAACTTCATCACCCACACCGGGACGAAGACTTTGGTGCTGGCGCGATAGTAGTGCTCGACAGCGCCACGGCGTGGCTCTGTCTTGACCATCTCAATCATCTCGAAGTCCTTGAGGACTTTGACGTGGTAGCTGACCTGGCTCAGGCCCTCCTCGAGCTCCTTCGAGAGTTCATTGGGGCTCGCCATCCGGTCGTTGAGAATCGCGAGGATCTCCACGCGCAACGGATGCGCCAAGGCCTTGATGAGCCTCTGATCCACGGTCCTGCTTGACGCCTCCCGCCGCTGCCTCTTGGCTTTTCCCTTGCTTTTGGATCTGCTCGGTTTCTTTGCCGCCACGTTTCGTCTCCTCTTCTCAGCCGCCTAGGTACTCACAAGTCCGTAGATCGGTATGAACAAGTCGATTGGCCCGAGAAAACTAGCTGCTTATCGCTCTTCCTGTTTCAATTGCTCTAATCTTTTTTCTTTAATCGAGAAAGATTCCGGCAATTGGAAGGAGGTGAGACTCAATGACGCTCCAACCGTGCCCGACCGTTGTTCCGTCGCTCTCGCTGCTCAAGAACCGCTGAAGCGGCTGGGCCCTGGCGTCGGCGACGGGCTGACGAGGTGGCCGACGCCAAGCCCTGCCCTTGATCCATCAATGAGGAAGGTGAGACTCAATGACGCTCCAACCGTGCCCGACCGTTGTTCCGTCGCTTTCGCTTTACAAGACCCGCTGAACGGCTATTTAGGATCGCTTACCAGCTTGAGATCGAGATCAGCTGTCCTCACGCCCAATCCGGTAGGCCCCACTCCCAATTCGCCTAAGCCCAAATCCCAATTAGCCGCATACTTCGCGACCAGCTAGGCAGGCGCTTCCGCATGGGCCTTCTACTGCATCTGGGGGCAGAGTCGATCCCGCTCGGGCGACCGCATCTCGGCCGTGCCTCTCGCGGGTCTGTGGAGTGAATAGCCTTCCAGCCATGCAAGACCTCGAAGCGACGATCGTTAAGGCTTAGATGAAGGTTCTGGTCACAGGTGCGGGCGGCATGCTGGGCGGCGACGTCGTGCTCGCCGCGGGCAACGCCGGCCACGACGTGGTCGGCTTCGGCCATACCGAGCTCGACATCAGCGACGCTGGCGCGGTTTCCGCGAAGTTCGAGCTGGAGCGTCCCGACGTGGTGATCAACTGCGCCGCCTGGACCGACGTCGACGGGGCCGAGGGGGCCGAGGACGAGGCGATGGCCGTGAACGGCAAAGGAGCGGGGAACGTCGCCGCGGCCGCCGCTGAGGTCGAAGCAAGCGTCGTCTACGTCTCCAGCGATTACGTCTTCGACGGCGCCAAGGGCGCGCCCTACGTCGAGACCGACCAGCCTGCGCCGCTCTCCGCCTACGGTCGCACCAAGCTCGCCGGTGAGGAGGCGACCGCCGCGGCCAACAAGCGACACTTCGTCGTCCGCTCCTCCTGGCTCTTCGGGATCGGCGGCTCCAACTTCGTCGAGACGATGCTGCGCCTCGCCTCGACCCAGAACGAGGTCCTGGTCGTGCGCGACCAGGTCGGCTCGCCCACCTATACCTGGCACCTCGCCTACGGCATCGTCCGCTTGATCGAGGGGATCGAGTTCGGCATCCACCACATGGCCGCCGCCGGCGCCTGCTCCTGGTACGACTTCGCCCGCGAGATCTTCGAGCAGGCCAAGGTCGAGTGCCGGGTGCTCTCGGCGACGACCGAGATGCTCGGCCGCCCGGCCCCGCGCCCTTCCTATTCCGCGCTCGAGAGCCAGCGCGAACACGCGATTGAGCTGCCCTCATGGCACGACGGCCTAGCCGCCTACCTCGCCCAGCGATCTTCCGGTCAGGAGGCCGCCGCATGAGGCTCCTCGTCACCGGTGCCGCCGGCTTCATCGGCTCCACCTACGTGCGCCTGGTCGCCGGCGAGCACGAGGTGCGGGTGCTCGACAAGCTCACCTATGCCGGGCGACGCGAGAACCTGCCCGAGGGGACCGAGCTGGTGGTCGGCGCGATCGAGGACCCGAAGGTCGTGCGCGAGGCGATGGAGGGCTGCGACGCGGTCGTCAACTTCGCTGCCGAGTCCCACGTCGACCGCTCGATCGACGATCAAGACGCCTTCGCCCGCACCCACGTGATCGGCACCGGCACCTTGCTCGACGCCGCCCGCGAGCTGGGCGTGGGTCGCTATCTGCAGGTCTCCACCGACGAGGTCTACGGCTCGATCGAGTCCGGCTCCTTCACCGAGACCTCGCCGCTGGACCCGTCCTCGCCCTACTCGGCGACCAAGGCGGCGGGCGACCTGCTCGTCTCCGCCCACTTCCACACCTACGGCCTCGAGGCCGTGATCTGCCGCGGCTCCAACAACTACGGCCCGCGCCAGTACCCGGAGAAGCTGATCCCGTTGATGGTGCTGAACGCGATCCACGGCGACTCGCTGCCGGTCTATGGCGACGGGCGCCAGGTCCGCAACTGGCTCTACGTCGAGGACTTCTGCCGTGGCATCCACACGGTGCTGGAGAAGGGCCGGCCCGGTGAGGCATACAACGTCGGCGGCCCCGACGAGTGCGAGAACATCGAGGTGGTCAAGCGCGTGATCGAGCTGGCGGGGGGCGACGAGTCGCTGATCGAGTACGTGCAGGACCGGCCCGGCCACGACCGCCGCTACTCGCTCGGCAGCGACAAGATCCGCGAGCAACTGGGCTGGGAGGCGCAGGTGCGCTTCGCCGACGGGCTCGAGCGCACCGTCGAGTGGTACCGCGATAACGAGGATTGGTGGGGGCCGATTCGCTCCGGCGAGTACCGCGAGTACTACGAGAAGCAGTACGGCCGGGCGCTCGGCTGATGCCACAGCGCCTGCCGACGAAGCTCGACGGCGTCGTGCTGCTCGAGCCCGCCGTCCATGGCGACGAGCGCGGCTTCATGGTCGAGACCTACCGCCGCGACGAGTGGGCGGCACTGGGGGTCGAGGTCGAGTTCGTCCAGCACAACCACTCGCGCTCGGCAAAGGGCACTCTGCGCGGCCTGCATTTCCAGACCGAGCCGGGCCAGGCGAAGCTGGTCCGCTGCCCCCGCGGCGAGATCTTCGACGTCGCTGTCGATCTGCGCCGCGGCTCCCCCACCCATGGGCAGTGGGAGGGGCATGTCCTCGACGATCGCACCCACCGGCAGCTCTTCATCCCAGTTGGCTTCGGCCATGGCTTCGCGGTGCTCAGCGAGTCCGCCGACGTCACCTACCTCTGCTCCAGCGTCTATGACCCCGCCACCGAGGCGGGCATCGCCTGGGACGACCCCGACGTCGCCGTCGAGTGGCCGGTCGAGCGCCCTCTGCTCTCAGAGCGCGACCGGCATGCCCCGAAGCTGGCCGAGGTCGCCGACACCCTTCCCTTCTAACGTCGCGCATTTGGCGGCGTTCTCGGGCGTAAATCGGCGCATTCGGCGCGCCACGCGTCGGTTTGGCCACGGGAAGATCCGTGCATGAGCCAGCTCGCCACCATCGACATGTCCGCCACACGTCTTAATGTAGTGCACATGTCCAAGATGATTCAGGTCAGAAACGTGCCCGACGCCGTGCACCGCATCCTCAAGACGCGTGCCGCGGCCGAAGGACTTTCCCTCTCCGACTACGTCAAGCGCGATCTCGAAGAGCTCGCGACCCAGGCGACGATCGAGGAAGTCTTCGCCCGCGCCGACGCCCGAGGCAGCTCCGGTCTCACCTCCGAGCAGATCGTCGCCGTCCAGCGTGAGCTCCGCGGGGAGTAGGCACTCGTGGCGGTCATAGACGCATCGGTCCTCGTCACGGTGCTTGCCGGCGGCGAGCATCTCGGCTGGGCAAGGAAGCAGCTCTTCGCCGGTGGCGTGCGTCATTCGCTCTGGGCTCCCCACCTGATCGATGCCGAGGTCGGACATTCCCTTCGTCGCCTGGTCTCGATTGGAGCGATGGAGGAGGTTCGGGCTGCGGTAGGGCTCCATGATCTGGCTGGGTTGCCGCTGCGTCGCATCGATCACCTCGGCCTACTCGACCGAGCCTGGCAGCTGCGTCACAACCTCAGCTTTTACGACGGCCTCTACGTCGCTCTCGCCGAGCAGCTCGGGGCGCCCCTGCTCACGCTCGACACCCGCCTCGCCAAGGCGGCTGCCGCCACCACCGCAATCGACGTTCTGGCGCCGGGCTAGCGGCCGCTCAGCGCGGTGATCGCCAGGCTCACAGCCAGCTTGGCACCGATCCCCGCGTAGACGGCGGAATTGACGATGGGGCTGTGGCTGGAGGCATCGAAGCGGCGGTAGAAGCGCCCCATGCCGCGGTGGAAGGCGATCTCCTGCTTGACCGCTCTGCGGGCGCCGCTGGAGCCGCCCTTGACGTGCAGGGCCGTGCCCGCGGGCTCGTAGAAGACCTTCCAGCCCGCGTTCCAAAAGCGCCGGCACCAGTCGAGGTCCTCCATGTAGAGCCAGTAGCCCTCGTCGAGCAGCCCGACTTCGCGCACGGCCTCGGCCCGGCAGAGCATGAAGGCGCCGTTGACCGCGTCGACCTCGCCCGGCTCGTCGTCGTCCAGGTGCGTCGCCCGGTACTGGCTGAGGGCCAACGAGGCCCCGGCCCCGCGGCCGATGCCTGAGAAGTGGGCGAGGGCGGAGAGGGGGGTGGGGAAGGAGCGCTTGCAGGCGTGATCGAGCTCGCCCGTCTCGGTGAGGAGCTTCACTCCGACCATGCCGATCCCCTCCTCCGAGTGCAGGCGCGTCAGCGCCGTGTCGAGCGTGCTGGCATATACCTCGGTGTCGGGGTTGAGCAGAAGCACGTTGCTCGCTTCGCTCTGGCGCAGTGCCAGGTTGTTGGCCGCGGCGAAGCCGATGTTGTCCCGGCGGATCAGCTGAACCGCCGGGAACTCACGCGCCACCATCTCAGGGGTCGAGTCCGGGCTGCCGCTGTCGACGACCGTAACGCGTGTTCCGCCCGCGGCCGGATGCGCCTCCAACGACTGCAGGCAGCGCCGCAACAGCCCTTCGGCGCCGTGGCTGACGACGATCGCTTCCAGGGTCATGTGCTCAGGGGGAAGGCCGCCGAGGCATTCTCAGATCCGGGCAATTGCGACATTGTGTGCCGCGAAGAGTCTCAAGAGCGGGATCCGCTCGAGGATCCGCTCAATCCGAGATACTGCCGGCAGTGCGCTCTGCGGAGTGAAGTCTGGGGTGAAGGTCATCCGCCGCAGGGATACATCGCGAACTCCTGCGTGTCGCAAGGTGTCGAGGATCAGCCGGGCAGGGACTAGGCGCTCGTCCCCCTGATCTTGCGGCGATTTGGCCATGAGAAACCGCCAGTAAGGGTTTAGGGGATTGTGATCCCAGACGATTATTGCGCCCCCTGGGCGCACCACACGGGCCATCTCGATTAGGGAAGCTCGAACCAGAGCCGGGTCGATGAGGTGGTGCAGGACCGCGAAGGTGGTTACGAGGTCGAAGCTTCCATCCTCGAAGGGGAGACTGTCGCTGCTCGCCTGCTCAACATCCAGTCCCTTTTCGCGGGCCAGCTCGAGCATTCCAAGGGAGACGTCGATCCCGACTCTCTGGTAGCCGGTGGGAAGGGAGCTCAGAAAGCGACCGGTCCCGCAGCCTACGTCAAGCACCTTTCCATTGGGCACCACAGATGTCGCAAGACCAACCCGGCGTGACGTGAGATGCTCGATTACATGGTCGGGAATGCTGGTGTCGTACACATCAGCGATCTCGTCGAAGTGTGCATCTTGCGCTTTCACCGCAGCAGTCCGTCGGGGACGCTTTCTATGCCATCGAAAGGGCTGGGGCGAGGCAGGGGTCGGGGGTGTTTGAGTCGGAATCGCAAGATCAAGGCGATCATCCGAAGGCCAAGCCCGAAGGCGACCACCCGGCTGCCGGTGACGGAGGAGCGGCCGACTCTTGGCAGGTAGTTGACGGGAATCTCGACGAAACGAGCACCGGAGGTAATCGTCAGCAGCATGATCTCCGGACCAGCGTGGCTGCCGCCGATTCGCATGTTCTCCTCCACGTACTCGGCCAGACGTCGATCGAGAAGTCGGTAGGTGCATCCAACATCGCTTATGTGACTGGTGTTGAAGAGGACCTCGACCAACTTCGCGACTGCCCAGTTCCCCCACTTCAGGAAGAAGTCCATGTTCGAGCCCGCCCAGATCAGCTCTCGAGTCGTTCGTGTGCCCAGCACCATGTCGCACTCGTCGCTGTATGCCAGAAGCTTCAAAAGGTCGGTGGGCAGAAAGGTCCCATCGGGCTCGGCAAGAGCGATCAGATCGCCCTTAGCCTCGTGAAGGCCGCGACGGATGGCGTGGCCGTACCCTTGCTTGGTCTCGAAGACCTGACGCGCGCTGGTCTTCGAGACCTCCTCAGCCGTTCCCTCCTGCGCGTTGTTGTTGACGACGAGAACCTCGTCGACCACTCCTATATCGAGAAAGCCTTCGATGACCTCGCGAATCGAGTCACGCTCGGCATAGGTCATCAATACGACGGAGACTGTCTTGTCTTTCCACATCTAATTCTCCGGTGCCGTGGGGGAGGGCCGGAAGCTATCAGCGCTGCGGCCTAACCACATCTCTTGGTGCGGTAGACGACGGAGGCACTGCCGAAGATGTGCTGATCGGTGAAGCAGCGGCTCAGGAAAGCTTCTGTTTCCGGGCCCACCGGAGGCCCGAAGGAATCGCGGGCAAAGGCGGTGATGCGGGGATCCGACTGGATCAGCCGGATGAGGCTCCTGTCGCCCCCCACGAAGGCCTCTTCCCCGTCGATGACGGGGCCCTTGACGTAGTAGCCGAGGTCCTTGACAGCGATGACGATGTCCCCCTTGCGCAGTGTCTGATTCAGGTCGTTCACTGCAGCGTTGAATTCTGCGGTGTCGGGGATCGGGTACATCGGGGAGGTATTAGCGCGATAGCTATGGACCGCCTGCGCGATCAGCAAGGCCGCCATGACGACTATGACCCCACCCGCAAAGCCACGTTGCCCTCCGAGCCACCAGGCCAGCAGCAGCGCCGCACCGACCCCGGCGAGTATGCGCAGCTCGAAGGTCCAGGAGCCGTAACCCACTTCGAGGCTGGTGAGCCCGGTCAGCAGGTCCGGAAGCAGCAGGGCCGCGACCAAGCCGATGATCGCTGCAAGCGCCCAGTGGGCCGGCGAGCGCCGACTCATTGGCTCCCGCACCAGCATCCAGCTGATGGGCAGCAGGAGCATGAGCAGGGCAGGAAACGCGTACTTGCCCTGATAGGTCCCGTCGGTGGGGCTCAGCAGGATGTACTGGATCAAGATGCAGGCGCCCATGAGGAAGGGAAGGTCCATAGGTCGAAGGCGCCGTTCGGCGATAAAACTCCGAACGAGGTCGACGAGGTACACAAGTGCGAGCAGGAGCACGGCCGCGCCAAACCAGCGAAGATGCCAGTGTGCCGCGTGTTCCACGAACAACCAGTTTGAGAAAAGCCGGTTGCTCTTGTCGATGAAGGTCACCTGGAAGGTGTAGGAAAATGGAATTCCTGTGACCGCGCACCACAAAGCATAGGTCGAAAAGAACAGGGCCAAACCCGCGACGACGAATGACACTGCCTCCAGGATTGCTTGCCGCAGCGGTCGTCGTGCGAGCAACCACCAGATCACGAGAGCGCCGAGCACGTCGATGCTCGTCGTCATCTTCGCCCACATGACAAGGGCGATCGCACTGGCGATCCCCAGGATCTGCGGCAAGGTCAAGGGCTCTGAGCGCTTTCCATAGCGAATTGACAGCCATATCGCCAGGAGTGCCAGCGGCATGTAGATCGAGGGGTCGATGTCCAAGAAGAGGCTGCCCTGGATTGCAAGCGGATGGACGAGCGCGAGGATGGCAGCTACACCTCCCACCAGGCGCCACCGTGGGGTGATCTCACGCGCAATGACGAAAAGGAGGAGGATCGAAAGTAGGAGTCCAACTGTCCCCACTAGTCGCAGGCGATATGGGGAATGAGTGCCAAGTATTGGCATCGATGCTGCGAGGGTGTACAGGTAGAGCGGCGGATGCCAGGCGCCGAACCTCGGAGAGTGGTCCACAGTCCGGTTTTCGACGAATCTCAGCCGGTGCGTCTGGTCAGACTCAATGACCGGCTTGCCCGTTTCATAGATCGCCTTTGCCATTGGGGGCCACTCGCTCTCCTCGATGCGGAGAGGCTCCTTGGCGTAGTGCACCGCGTTGACGCAGTAGAAAGCCAGCGCCAGCGCCAGCGCTACGAGAAGCCAGCGCGGTGTGCGCCTGATTGCCGTGGCTAGGCGCGACAAGGAGAACTGTGTGTGAGGTGGTTTGGACCCATGAAGCAAGGCCGACTCCGGTGCCGTCGGCAGGCGCGACTTCGGCAAGCTATCAAGGGTGTGCGATGGGGCGGCGGCGGCCGCGCACCCTGGTCGAGGGCGTCAATTCATATGATGGCGGGGCCAGTGAGCCAGGGCAGCATCCCAATTCTCTACATCGCCCCATGGGTCGATCTCGGCGGTTCCGACAGGGGGACGATCGATTGGTTCAAGCACCTCGACCGCAGCCGCTGGGCGCCCTCGCTGATCACGATGACGCCCTCGCCCAACCGCTGGCTGCACCACATCGAGCCGTACGCGGAGGAGATCTGGGACCTGCCGGACCTGATGCCTGGCAGCGCCTTCCCAGAGTTCGTCCTCGGCTTCATCGAGAGCCGCGGGATCCGCGTCGTCCACATCATGAACACCCGGCTCGCCTTCGACCTGCTGCCGGACATGACCTGCCTTCCCGAGCCCCCGGCGGTCGTCGTCCAGATGCACGCGGAGGAACCGAACCAGGGCGGGTATGTCCGCTACGTGGCGCGCCGCTACGCCAACCTGGTCGATGCCTTCTCGGTCGTCAGCGAGCACCTGAAGGAGGCGGTGGTCGACTACGAGATCCCGCCGAGTCGCGTCGAGGTAATCCATCTGGGCGTCGACGGCAAGGAGGAGTTCGACCCCGCCCGGGCCGAGCCCCTGGAGCTGGCGGGGAACGGGATCAACCGGATTCTCTGGCCGGGTCGCCTGGTCAAGGACAAGGACCCGATGCTGACGCTCGATGTCCTCTCCCGCGCCAAAGAGCTGGGTGGGGAGTTCGTCCTGGACATCGTGGGCGACGGCTACATGAAGGACGCGGTTCGCGCTCGGGCCGAGGAGCTCGGCGTCGCCGACATCATCCACTGGCATCCGCCCTCACAGGAAATGCCGCGGTGGTACCGCAGCACCGATCTGCTGCTGATGACGAGCGTGACGGAGGGAATTCCCTGCGTTATCTACGAGGCGCTGGCGATGGGGGTCCCGGTGGTCGCCCCGGCCCTGCCGGGGAACGTCGAGCTCATGGATGGCGACGGCGGCGTTCTGGTCGAGCCGCGCGATGACGTCGACGCTTACGCCGAGGCGATTGTCTCCCTCCTCGCCGACGAGCCGCGGCGCAGGGAGATCGGCATGCGCTCTCGGGAGCGCATGCTCGCCGACTTCTCGCTGGCGGAGATGGGGCGCCGCCACGGCGCGCTCTACGAGCGGCTCCTGTCCGACAGGCCCGCAAGCAGCCGTTGGCGCAACGAGGAGCTGCTCGGCGACCCAGAGCCCGGGCGTCACGAGCCGAGCACTGCGCCGCCTCCTTGCCTGCGGTTTCCACGTGACCCGCTGCCCGAGCGCACGATCGGCCTGATCGTTCCCTGCTACCGGCATGGCATCTTCCTCGATGCCTGCATCGCCTCGATCAAGGCCCAGACGCTGACCCCGGCGCGCATCGTCGTGGTCGACGACGGCTCCGACGACCAGGAGACGATCGAAGCGCTCGCCCGTCTCGACGACGACGACGAGGTGACGGTCCTGCGCCAGCCGCAAAACACGGGTCCCAGCGCCGCCCGCAACAGAGCGCTCGCCCAACTCGACACCAGCTACATGCTGCCGATCGACGCTGACGACGAACTGCTCCCAGATGCACTGGAGCGCATGGTGGCGCAGCTGGAGGCAGCCCCCGAAGATGTCGGCTTCGTCTATCCGCACGCACAGCACATGGGCAACCGGGTCGACTACGTACGGGTGCCGGCCTTCAACGTCTGGCTCCTCATGGAGCAGAACTACTGCGGGACGCCGTCGTTGTTCGACATGCGCGTTTTTGGGCAGGGGGGTGTTGGCTATCCCGAGGAGATCGTCGTCGGGCACGAGGACTGGGACCTGATCCTCCAGCTGGCGGAGCGCGGCGTTCGCGGCGTTCCGGCCGATGGGCCGACCTTCCTCTACCGGCGACAGGGCTTCAGCCGAGTCAACGCCGTCGACTACGGCCCCGACGCTTTCCACCAGACGATTGAGCGGCGCCACCCACATCTTTACCTCAACCGCGACAGCATCAAGACGCGCTGGGCTCCCGCGCTCAGCGTCGTCCTGTTGGACGAGAAGGATGGACAGTGGGAGCCGGACGATCTGTCGGGCTTGCAGCAGACCTGTCGGGATTTCGAGGCGGTGGCTCGAGCTGACCTGGGCGATGGCGTTCGAACGGTTGGCACTGCGAGCGAATCGCCGCTCGCTTGGCTACAGAGCGCGATTCACGCTGCTCGCGGTCGCTGGGTCCTGCTGCTGCCACACTCGGCCGCCGCAGCGTTGAGCACCGCTTCCTTCGTCGAGCAGCTCCTGCACGCATTCGTTGCGAACAAGGGGGTCGCCGGAGTCGTGCTGGGGCACGCCCCGGGTGTCTCTCGCCGCGCCTTCTCCCAGCTCGACGACCTGGAGCGGCTCTCTGCTCGACCGGTCGCCGTTGCTTTCGAACGCCCGGTCTGGCCCCGCCTTCCCGAAATTCCACTCTCGATGACGGACTCCCTGCTGGCCGATCTCGTGGTCGGCTTGCAGGCCAATGGGCCCTTGCAGTGGCGAGTGGCGCCGGGACCCGATCGAAGCGAGGCATGGGGCGGATATCCGGCTGATGCGGACGAGACCCAGCGACTCGATCTCGACCTTCCCCAAGCGTTGGACTGGTCAGAGACCGCGATGCGCGAGATGATCGCCCGCCAGTCACCGCGGCTTCCCGAGCTGACTCCCGGCACCGTGCGCCGGTGGGAGAAATCGGAGCCCTGGACGCCACCCCAGACCCATCTCCTTTGCCGTCACTTCAATCCAAGCACCGGGCTGAGGATGGTCACCATCGGTCGGGACTCCCCGCCGGGGCATGGCTTTGAGCGCGTGCTCGGCTGTGTCCACATCTTTCCCGCCCCTGGTCTCAAGCGGCTGGTGCACGCAAACCACAGCTTCGAGCTGAGCGAAGAGCAGGGGAAACTGCCCGATGGGCATTTCCCCATGGGGTACGTTGAGCAGCAGGCGCTGCCGATGCTGGCTGCACTGGAGCTGCGACGGGTCCCCGACAGCGGGCAGGAGATCCTCGTCGTCGGCGCCGACGATCCCCTGCTATACCACTCCGAGCAGCTCTCGGTGCTCGGCTGGATCGAGACGTACCCCATCCTGCCTCGCCGCAGCGACGTCCTGCACACCGGTCCCTGGGCAGTCGACTCGCTCCGCCGCCAGATCGACCACGAGAGCTGGACGCATCGCTATCGGGTCGACCCTTCGGGAGAGGCGCCCGAAGGAGTCGCACTCGGCTACCTCCACCGGCGTCCCGGGGAGGGACTGATCGCTCTGCGGCTTCGCCCCGACGGCCGGCTCGCCAGCGACCTCGCGACGCCCGGCCGGGCGAGCCGCAACCCGCGAAAGCTCATGCACTGGTGTGCTCAGCCACTTGCCTCGAGCGACAGCTTGAGCTCACGGCTGCGAGGAGTCGGATCGCGCCTGCGCCATCTGACTCTCAACCACCGGGCTCGCCGCCTCTCCGAGGAGGGGGGCGTCACGCTCGGCTATCTGCGGCGAGAGGGCATGCCCGGTTGCAGCACCCTCTTTAGCACCATCCACCCGGTGACCGGAGACCAGCTGGTTACCCGCTATCAGGAGGAGGCGGCCAGCCTCGGCTACGTCATGGACGGCGTTCTCGGCGCCATCCTCGACCCAAGTGGCGATTCCGGGCAGCCGGCGCCGGGGGCGATTCCCTGGGCTCCGGTTGCGCACGGGCGACGGCGCCCGTTCAGTAGGCGCCTTCGCCGCGGATGATCGCCCGCGGCGTGCGCAGGAGGATCGCGAGGTCGCCGGTGACGGAGAGGTTGTCGAGGTAGTCGCGCTCCATCGCCAGGCGCTCCTCGAAGGTGAGGTCGCCGCGGCCGTAGACCTGCATCGGGCCCGTGAGCCCGGGCTTGACGGCAAGCCGGATGCGCTGGCGCTCGTCGTAGAGGGCGACGACCGCCTCCTCCTCGGGCCGCGGCCCGACCAGCGACATGTCCCCCTTCAGCACGTTGAGGAACTGGGGAATCTCGTCGAGGCTGGTCCGCCGCAGGAACCTGCCGCTGCGGGTGACGCGCGGGTCGTCGGCGATCTTGTAGGCGGGCTCCTCGAGCGTTTTCAGGTCGACCAGCTCGGCGAGGCGCTTGTCGGCGCCCCTGATCATCGTGCGGAACTTCATCATCGTGAACGGCACCCCGTCCTTGCCCGCGCGCCGCTGCCGGAAGAGGACGGGGCGGCCCGAGTCGAGCAGGATCAACAGTCCGATCCCGGCCAAGACGGGGGAGAGCAGGGCCAGCAGGGTGCCGGAGACGACGACGTCGATCGTCCGCTTCATCGTCACCGTCGAGCGCGACGGGTCCGAGAAGCGGAAGTCGAGGACCGGCAGCTCGGCGAGGCGGTTCAGCTCGATTCCCGGCCCGAGCAGGCCGTAGTGGCGCGGCAGGAAGGTGAGCCCCAGGCCGGCGAGCTTGCACTCCTCGATCAGGTGCTCGGCCGCCACCTCGCTCATCTCCTCCTCGGCGACTATCACCCGCTCGACCCCGTTCTCGCGAGCCACCCGGGAGACGTCGGCGACGGATCCCAGCCGCGGCAGGCCGTCGATCTGGGCGCCGCCTTCCGCGGCGGACGGCGACAGGTAGCCGACCAGGCGCAGTCGCGTCTCCGGGTGGGTGGCGACGCGGCGGGCGACCACCCCGATTGCGTCCGCCGGCCCGATCACGACTCCGACGGCGACCTCGGCGAGTCGGTGCCAGAGAAGGCGCAGCACCCCGCGGACGACGAAGGTCCCTGCCAGCGCCCCCACCCCGACGATGATTGCGCTGGCGGCGGAGAGGGGACCGACGGGGCTGAGGGCGAGCAGGCCGTCGAGCGCGATCGTGCCTAGCGCGCTGGCGGAGACCAGTGCCGGCAGCTCGTCGAAGGTGCTGTGTCGGATCCGGCGATGGTCGTTGTCGTAGAGCCCGTGCAGCTTCAGCACCATGATCCAGACCGGGCTGAAGAGAATTGCCCAGAAGAGGTAGGCGACATCGGTGGCTGAGGTTGCCGCCGTCGCGATGCAGAGGGCGGCGATCAGCGCAACCCAGTCGCCGCTGGCGAGGATCCTGCGCAGGAGGGCACCGCGACGCCGGGAGTCGCTGATCCCGCCCGGCCCAGGCGACCGCGCCGGCCGGGCTTTGTCTGACGCGCTGGGCGGGGCGGGGGTGCCCCGCCGTTGGGCCGCCCGGCCTCTATCCGGAGTGGTCCGCGGGCTCATCAGCAGCTCCAGTCTTCCTGCTGCAGGCAGTTCTCGAGCGGGTTGAGCTGGCGCGCCTGCTCGAAGTCGGCGCGGGCGCGGGCGGGTTCCCCGGCCTCGTCCTCGACCCGCGAGCGCAGGTAGTAGAGCTGCCAGTTGTCGGCCTCGCGCTCGATCGCGTCGGTGAGATGCGTGACCGCGGTCGGGTAGTCGCGCTGCAGCTCAGCCAGCAGCCCGAGCTGAACGTAGGGAGAGGCGGCGAACGGCTCGATCGAACGGGCGGTCTTCGCGTGGTTGACGGCGCTGGTCAGGTCGCTGCTCGCGGCTGCGCTCTGACTGGCCTTGATCTCGCGGTCGACCAGCAGCGGCCCGACCAGGGCGATCGCTGCGATCCAGGCAACCGCGAGGCCGCCGATGACGAGGCCGAACGTACCTTCGGCGTTGCCCCTGGGGCGCCGAGCCAGCTGCGCGCAGCGGGCGCTGACGAGCACGCCTGCGGCGAGGAAGAAGACGGCTCCGAGTCCGGCGATTTCCCACCACCAGTCGATGCCCGCGCCGACCGCGAAAGCGAGCATCGCGGCCAGCAGAACGGCATAGCGGTCGCGCTCGGCCTCTGCCGCGGCACGCCAGGCGCTGAAGCCGAACCAGAGCAGGGCGAGAACGAGGGCGATGACGAGGACTCCGCCGACCAGGCCCAGCTCGGCGAACGCCTCCAGGTAAAGGGAGTGGGCATTGTGCACCGGCGCGTCGATCGAGCGGTGCTGGGCCCATGAGAATTGGTAGGCGCCGGCGCCCTGGCCAAGCAATGGCTTTTCCCCGAAGGCATCGATCGCGACCCGCCAGAATTCACTGCGGCCGGTGCCGGAGAAATCGGTGAAGCGCCCTTGCGGGTGGTTCGAGAACTGGATGTCCGAAGAGGAGAACTGGTCCCAGGCACGCCCGCCGACCACGATCGCCGCGCCGATCGCGAGGACGGCGGCGACGAGGGCGAGGCGCCTGAGCAGGGTGCGGTCGCGGGAGAGGGCGAGCGCTTTGCCGGCTATTCCGCCGCCTCGAGCCTCGAGCCTGCGCAGGCCGGCGAAGAGGAGAAGGGCCAGGGCGATGCCCGCCAGGAGGATGAAGAAGACCGTTGCGCCCTGATTGACGGCCGCTCCGTTGTCGAGGTTTTCGGTCAGGCTGTAGCGGGCCTGAACTGCAAGCAGCGCCGGCAGGGTCCCCAGCGCACCGATCGCCAGCGTCGCGAGCAGCCAGAGCCTGTCGCGCGAGAGCACGAGCAGGCAGCCGCAGGCGAGGAGCAGGGCGAGCAGGCCGCCGCGAGAGAACGTGAAGTAGAGGGTGAGCAGGACCGCGGGGACGGCCGCCACCGAGATCCAGCGCAGCGCTTTTGCCCCGGCCTGGCGGCTCATCCAGAGCAGCATCGCCACGGCGATCCCGCAGATTGCGCCGTTTGCGTTCCAGTAGCCGAGCGGGTAGCGCAGGCGAGAGCCGGTCCCGAGCGAGTCCCCGACGTTGAGTATGTGGGGAAGCAGGCGGCTGCCGAGGCCGAGCAGGGCCACCAGCGCAACGGCAATTGCGATCCCTTCGGCGAAACGTTGGCGCCTCTCGCTGGTTTGGGCGATGAGGAACGCGGCAAGGAAGAAGGCGAGATAGACCAGAACTCGATCCGCCTCGATCACGCTCAGCTCCGTTGAGCCCGACCAGAGGGATGAAAGTGCAGACAAGAGCGCAAGACCACCGATCAGCCCGACACCCCAGTAGATCGGGCGCGCGAGGGTCGCGGCAGAGGCCGCTCCCAGCACCAGCAGCCCAACGATCACCAGCCACACGGCGAGGCCCGCAGTGTGCCTCGCGCCGACTTCGAAACCCCCACCCGAAAGGGCCAAGCCGAGGATCAGAAGCGCTGGCGCTATCAACGCCGCTGTTTGCTCTAACCTTTCGCGCCATGCATGGGATGCGTCAGCAGCTCGGCCTGCGCCGGGCTCACCCAGCCGTCTTGCTCTCAGCGTTTGCTCTGGTGGCATTTGCGTGCTTCCCGGGTCTCGCTCGAGCCGCGGATGCGCCCGGGATCGAATACTCGAGCGCCCCTCCGAGTCCTACCGGTCTAACACCGGCGCACCCGGAATCGACCGCACATCCTTCCACCGCGAACGGCGGCGCGGCAGCGCCCGACGGGGGCGGGGGGGCGAATCCCTCTAGTTCCGGGGTTGGGCATTCGGATGGCAATTCGACGACGGGCGCGAGCAAGGATGCGACTGCGGGCTCGAATGGGAGCAACGGTCAGGGTAACCAAGCGCCCGGCAAGGCCAACAAGGCGCCTGGCGTGAACGAGGGCTCCCAGAAGGCGGCGGATACCACCGGCTCGTCGAACGACGGCGGTTCTTCCTCCCCGCTGGTCCCGATCCTGATCATCGCCGCCCTGCTTGCAGCGGTCTCCGTCGGCGTGGTCGTAATGCGCCGCCGCCGCCAGGGTTCCCAGAGCGGCACCCAGGGCTCGCCCGCCTCTTCGAAGGCGAGCTAGGCGCATGGCGAAAGAGCGGATGCTCTCGAGAGGGAAGATGTATGCGCTGGGGACGATCCTGGCACTTGCTGCAACCTTCGCCTTCGCGTCCACGGCTTTGGCCGTGCCGGCAAAGTTTTGGGGTGTCGTGCCTCAGGCGACCCCGAGCTTCGAACAGCTGCAGAGGTTGAAGCGCGGTGGCGTCGACAGCGTGCGCATCCCGATCGGCTGGGAAAGCGCGCAGCCGGTCAGGAACGGCCCCTTCGACTGGGCTGACGCCGACTCGCGGATCGAAGAAATCACCCGGGCGGGGATAGAGGTGCTGCCCTTCCTCTCCGGTGCGCCGACCTGGGCAGTCCCCCAGGCCTGGGTCCCAGGCTCGCACCACAGTGTCAAAGCGGTTTCCCATCTTCCGGCATCGGGATCCGCCGCCAGGGGATGGTCCGGCTTCGTCGCGGCAGCGGCGGAACGCTACGGGCCCGGTGGAGATTTCTGGACTGCACGTCCGACGCTGCCCCAACGCCCGATCCGGACCTGGCAGATCTGGAACGAGGAGAACTTCAAGTACTTCGTCACCAGGCCGAACCCGGCCGAATACGGCAAGCTGGTGAAGCTCTCGTCGACGGCTATCAAAGCGGTCGACGGCGGCGCGCAAATCGTGCTCGGCGGCATGTTCGCCAGGCCGAACGAAGCGCGGTTCAAGCTGAAACCGCCGCAGGCATATTTCGCGACCGACTTCCTCGACCAGCTCTATCGGACCACACCCGGGATCAAGTCGAAGTTCGATGGAGTCGCCCTCCATCCATACACGGCCGACTACCGGCAGCTGACCCCCGACATCGAAGAATTCCGGGACGTGTTGACGCGCAACCACGACGCGGGCAAGGGACTCTGGATCACCGAGCTGGGCTGGAGCTCCGAACCGCCCAGCCTCACCGATTCCTTCGCCAAGGGCCCTGCCGGGCAGGTTAAGCAGCTGAAAGGCGCCTTCAGGCTGCTCGAGCAAAAGCAGCTTGCCTGGAAGCTGCAAAGGATCTACTGGTTCGCGATCACCGACTACACCGGCGTTTGCAACTTCTGCGGGGGCAGCGGGCTCTTCACCGCCGATTTTGCGGCGAAGAAGTCCTGGTTCGCCTACGTCAAGTTCGCCGGCGGTCGCGCGGGCTAAGCGCGGGCGCGTAAGATCGGTGGGTTGTCCGCCGATGAGAAGACGAGTGTGGGATCCGACCCGCTGGCGCCGTTCAGCGCCCCGGTCAGGCGCTGGTTCGAGGCTTCCTTCGAGGGCCCGACGCCCGCCCAGGCAGGTGGCTGGGAGGCGATCTCCAGCGGCGCCAACGCGCTGATCTGCGCCCCCACGGGCTCCGGCAAGACCCTTGCCGCCTTCCTCTGGGGGATCGACCGCCTCTCGCGGGCGGACGGGCTGGGCAAGGGAGTGCGGATCGTCTACGTCTCCCCTCTGAAGGCGCTCTCCTACGACATCGAGCGCAACCTGCGCGCCCCGCTGCGCGGCATCGGTGCGGAGATCGCGGTCGGTCTGCGCACCGGTGACACGCCGCAGTCCGAGCGGCGCGCGATGCGCAAATCGCCGCCCGACATCCTCATCACCACCCCCGAGTCCCTCTACCTGATGCTCTCCTCGGGCGCCCGCGAGATCCTCACCGGCGTCGAAGCGGTGATCGTCGACGAGATCCACGCCGTTGCCCAGTCGAAGCGGGGCTCCCACCTGGCCTTGACTCTCGAGAGGCTCGATCACCTCGTCAGGGAGTCAGGGGAGGTCTCGCCGGAGCAACAGCGGGGAGGCTCCGTCGAAACCTCCCCTGACTCCCTTCAGCGCATTGGGCTCTCCGCGACTCAGCGGCCGTTGGAGCGGATAGCTCGGTTTCTCGTCGGGCCCAAGAGGGACTGCAAGATCGTGGATGCTGGAACGGCTAAGGAGCTGGACTTGGAGATCGTCGTCCCGGTCGACGACATGGCCGAACCGGGCGCTCCAGCTTTCCCCAATGCGGACGGCAATCCCGCCGACGGAGAGCCCCTCGCCCACGTCCGCTCGATCTGGCCGGCGATTTACCCCAAGCTTCTAGAGCTGGTCCAGGAACACACTTCGACGATCGTCTTCGTAAATAACCGTAGAGCCGCTGAGCGCCTTGCCAAGCGCCTGAACGAGCTCGCCAACGGCGAAGGCGAGCACGAGTTGCCAGCGACTGAGCACGCTGGGACGGATGGATCCGGTCCGGCGGGAACTCCTCGCGACAGCGAGCCAGACGGACCAGACCCATCCGCTCCCCTCGAGATCGCCCGGGCCCACCACGGCTCCCTCAGCCACGAGGAGCGCACCGTGGTGGAGGAGATGCTGAAGTCGGGCCAGCTCCCCTGCTTGGTCGCGACCTCTTCGCTCGAGCTGGGGATCGACATGGGAGCCGTGGATCTGGTCATCCAGGTCGAGTCGCCGAAGTCGGTCAGCCGCGGCCTGCAGCGCGTCGGCCGCGCCGGCCACTCCTTGGGGGAGGTCTCGCGCGGGCGCATCTTCCCCAAGTTCCGCGCCGACCTGCTCGAGTGCGCCGTCGTCGCCAGGCGGATGCGCGAAGGCGCGATCGAGGAGACGGTGATCCCGCAGAACCCGCTCGACGTGCTCGCCCAGCACCTGGTCGCGATGGCGGCTCTCGACGAGTGGGACGTGAACGAGGTCGAGCGAGTCGTTACCGCCTCCGAGCCCTTCCACGACCTCTCCCGCGAGCAGCTCGAGAACGTCCTCGACATGCTCGACGGGCGCTACCCCTCCGACCGCTTTGCCGAGCTGCGCCCGCGGATCGTCTGGGACCGCACGGCGGGGACGATGCACGGGCGCAAAGGCGCCCGCCAACTGGTCGTCACCAACGCCGGCACGATCCCCGATCGCGGTCTCTACGGCGTCCATCTGCCAGACGGGCGCCGCGTCGGCGAGCTCGACGAGGAGATGGTCTACGAGGCCCGGCCCGGGCAGACCTTCCTGCTCGGCGCCACCACCTGGCGGATCGAGGACATCACCCGCGACCGCGTCATCGTCACGCCGGCCCCCGGTGCCCCTGGCGCCGTCCCCTTCTGGAAGGGCGACGGGATCGGCCGTCCGGCCGAGCTTGGCCGGGCGATCGGCGCCTTTGCCCGTGAGGCGGTCTCGCGGGAGCCGACCGAGCTGGCGGCCGAGTACGACCTCGACCGCCGCGCCGCCGAGAACCTGGTCGCCTACCTGCGTGAGCAGCAGACCGCGACCCGCGTCGTCCCCTCCGACGAGACGATCGTGGTCGAGCGCTTCCGCGACGAGATCGGCGATTGGCGCCTCTGCGTTCTCTCGCCCTACGGCGGACGCGTCCACGCCGCCTGGGGCCTGGCGCTCTCGGCCAAGATCCGCGCCGAGCGCGAGCTCGAGGCCGACGCGATCTGGTCCGACGACGGGATCGTCATCCACCTGCCAGATGCCGACGAGCCGCCCCCCGCCGACCTGGTCATGGTCGAGCCCGACGAGCTCGAGGACCTGGTGGTCTCCGAGCTCTCCGGCTCGGCCCTCTTCGGCTCCCACTTCCGTGAGAACGCCGCGCGCTCGCTGCTGATCCCCCGCGCCTACCCCGGCAAGCGCACGCCGCTCTGGCAGCAACGGCTGAAGGCGCAGAGCCTGCTCGAGGTTGCGCGCGACTTTCCCCGCTTCCCGGTCGTGCTGGAGACCTACCGCGAGTGCCTGCGCGACGTGCTCGACCTGCCCTCGCTCGCCGATCTGCTGCGCAAGTTGCACTCGCGCCAGCTCGACCTGGTCGAGGTCGAGACCCCGACCGCCTCGCCGTTCGCCTCCTCGCTGCTCTTCGACTACGTCGCGACCTACATGTACGAGGGGGACACGCCGAACGCCGAGCGGCGGGCGGCGGCGCTGGCTCTCGACCGCGACCTGCTGCGCGAGCTGCTCGGCCAGGAGGAGCTGCGCGAGCTGATCGATCCCGAGGCGCTGACCGAGGTCGAGGCCCAGCTGCAGCACCGCACCGAGGCGGGCCGCGCCGGCGACCGCGATGCGCTGCAGCAGGTGTTGCGCAACCTCGGCGACCTGACCGCCGAGGAGTGCGACGAGCGCGTCGCCGAGGGCTACTCGGCGGCCTCTATGTTGGAAAAGCTCCTCACCGAGCGCCGCGTCGCCCTGGTGCGGATCGACGGCGAGGAGCGCTATATCGCCGGCGAGCACGCCGGGCTCTACCGCGACGCGCTCGGGGTGCCCCCGCCGGCGGGCCTGCCCGAGAGCTTCCTCGCCGAGCAGGCCGACCCCCTCGTCGCCCTCGTGCGCCGCTACGCCCGCACCCACGGCCCCTTCCCGACCGCCCAGTTGGCCGCCCGCTACGGGGTCGACCCGACCCCGGCGCTGCGCGAGCTCGAGCGCGCCGGCACGCTGGTCCGCGGCGAGCTGCTGCCGGGGGGCAGCGAGCGAGAGTGGTGCGACGCCGAGGTGCTGCGCCGCGTGCGCCGCGCCAGCCTCGCCCATCTGCGCCGCGAGGTCGAGCCCGCCGACCGCGACCGCTTCGCCCGCTTCCTGCCGAGCTGGCAGAACGTCGACGCCCACCGCGCCGCCGGCGCCGGTCCGGACCGCCTGCGCGACGCCCTCGTCCCCCTGCAGGGGGTGACTTTGACCCCAAAGGTCTGGGAGAGCGACGTGCTGCCGCGCCGCCTCGGCGCCTACTCATCGACATGGCTCGACGAACTCTGCACCAGCGGCGAGCTGGTCTGGATCGGCGCCGGCGCCCGCGGGCGCAGCGACGGACGCGTCGCCCTCTACTTCCGCGACGACGTCCGCCTCGCCGGACCGCCACCTGCCAACGCGAAGCTGGAGCGATCCGAGGGCGAGGTCCACGACGCGATCCGCGAGCGGCTCGCTGCCGGGCCCGACTTCTGGCTCGACCTGCTCGCCGACCTCGATCATCCCGTCGAGGAGCTGCACGCCGCGCTCTGGGATCTCGCCTGGGCCGGTGAGGTCACCAACGACGCCTTCGCCCCGCTGCGCTCGCCGCGCCTGCGCGCTGGCGCGCCGCGCGAGCAGCGAGGCCGCCGCTTCGCCCGCCGCCGCGCCGCCGGCGATGCCGTGCAAGGGCGCTGGTCGCTGACCGCCGCGCTCTTCGAGAACGCTCCCGCCGCCGGCCCCCGCCTGCGCGCCCAGGCGGAGCTAATGCTGGAGCGCTACGGCATCGTCACCCGCGAGACGGTGCTCGCCGAGGGCGTCCCCGGCGGCTTCGCCAGCCTCTACGCCGAGCTGGGCAACCTCGAGCTGCTCGGCACCGCCCGCCGCGGCTATTTCGTCGAGGGGCTCGGCGGCGCCCAGTTCGCCCTGCCGGGCGCGGTCGAGCGCCTGCGCTCGCTTCCGGAAGACAGCGGCTCCTTCCAGCTCCTCGCCTCCACCGATCCCGCCAACCCCTACGGCGGCTCCCTGCCCTGGCCCAAACCCCCAAGCGGCCGCCGCCCCGCCCGCGCTCCCGGTGCCCACGTCCTCCTCCGCGACGGTGCCCCGACCCTCTACGTCGAGCGCGGCGGCCGCGGCATCCTCCGCCTCGTCGAGCTCGACGTCGAGGAGCTGGCGGCCGCGATAGCCGCCCTCGCCGACGCCGTTACCGCCGGCAGGCTCCCCAAGCTGGCGGTCGAGAAACTCGACGGCGAGCCGATCATCGGCTCCGGTCAGGAGGACACCCTGCTCGAGGCCGGCTTCAGCCGCGGTCCGCGAAAGCTGACCCTGGCCGCCCGTTGAGCTCCTCCGTCAGCGCGCCCGACCATGTTCATATCGGGCTAAGGGGCCGGCCAGCCCGAGTTCTCCCTCCTGGCGAGGGATAATCACCTCGATGTCTAACCGTGAGGTGGGGCTGGGACCCGTCGAGCTGCTGCGCAGCGTGCCGCTCTTCTCCGATCTCGAGGAGGGGGAGCTGGAGCGCTTCTCGCGCGTTGCCGTCGCTCGCTCGTTCCCGGCCGGCACGCGCGTTTTCCATGAGGGAGATCATTCCGACGCCTGCTACATCGTTCGTGACGGTGCCTTCAGGGTCACCCGCGAGCACTCCGACGGGCGCGCGATCACACTGGCCAGCCTCGGGCCCGGCGACATCTTCGGCGAGCTGGCGATGCTCGACGGCGAGGTGCGCTCGGCCAGCGTCGAGGCGCTGACCGACGGTGAGCTGCTCGCCCTGCCGGCGGGCGAGGTGCGGGCCCTTCTCGCCCGCCACCCCGAGATCACGGTGAAGCTGATCGCGGCGCTGGTCCGCCGCCTGCGCACCGCCAACGAGCGGATCTCGCGCCAGTCCTTCCAGACCGTTCCCAGCCGCGTCGCCGGAGTGCTCTCGCAGCTCGTCGCCGAGGAGTCGCCGCGCGGCGAGGAGGGGGGTGAGGTGACGATCCGCATGAACCAAGCGGACCTGGCGCAGCTCGCCGGGACCTCGCGCGAGAGCGTCAGCCGTTTCCTCGCCGACCTCGATCGGGCTCACATCGTCCGCCCCGGCCGCGGCCGCGTCACCGTGCTGGCGCCGGAGAAGCTGCGCAACTACATCTTCTGAGTCAGCAGTCGCCGGGATTCGGATCGGCGCGGTCTCGGCTGACGCTGTTGTCCCCGCCGCCGCACTCGATCGCCTTGTCGCGGTGGCCGTCGACGGCTTCGATCGTGTCGTCGCCGCCCTTGCCGACGAAGGTGTCGGCACCGAGATGGCCCAGCAGGCTGTTGGCACCGTCGTCCCCGATCAGGACGTCGGGGCCGTCGGAGCCCTCGAGGCTCTCGTTGTCGGCGAGCACGTGGTCGGGGTTGCCACAGCCTCCCGGCTCGCCGGTGCCGCCCAGCTTCACCGTGAGGTTGGCGTTAGAACGGCCGTAGGAGACCGTGTCCTCGCCCGGTCCCCCGTCGTAGGTGTGGCCCTGGCAGACCTCGACCGAGGAGACGAGCAGGTCGTTGCCGGGGCCGCCGGAGAGCTGGTCGGATCCGGGGTCGGCGTAGAGCACGTCGCTGCCGGGGTTGCCGATCAGCGTGTCGTTGCCGCTGTCGGGTCCGTTGTAGTTCTCGCCGGCTTCCAGCACGTCGTCGCCAAGCCCGCCGCTAAGCGCGTCGGAGCCGGCATTGCCGTTGGCGCGGACTTTGACGCTGCGGGGCACGCTTTCGGCGATCGAGACCGAGTCGTCGCCATCGCCGCCTGTGATCACCACGAGACCGGTGGCGACTGGGGTCGGGCAGGTAACGACGGTCGTGCCCGCGGCTGAGCTGCAGCCTTCGCCGGGGATTACCGGGCCTTTGTCGGAGACGATCCAGCCTCCGCTGAAGGCGACGCCGATGTCGTTGCCGCTGCCATCTCCCTGCACCACGAGGCTGCTGCCGTCGAGACCCTGGTTGAGGATCACGAAGGTGCCGCTGCCGGGTGGAGTCGGTTCGGTTCCGCAGGAATGCTCGGTGGCGAAGCCGTCGCACTCGTCGTTGCCGGCGCCGCCGAATGCTTCGTCGGGCCCGCCGCCGCCGTCGAGGTCGTCGTTGCCGACGCCCCCGTCGAGCCGGTTCAAATCGCCGTTGCCGTCGATGTCGTCGCCCTGTGGCGATCCGACCACGTCCTCGAATTCCTGCAGGGTGTCGTGCCCGTCGCCCTTCGAGCTGCCCGAGGAGAGGTTCACGATCACGCCGCTGCGGGTGGCGCTGGCGTAGGTGACGATGTCGCGAGTGCCGGCGCCCCCGTCGAGGGTGTCCTCGCCGCTGTCGCCGCGGACCACGTCGCCGTCGCCCTCCCCTCCGTTGACCGTGTCGCTGCCCGCCCCGCCGTAGACGAAGTCGTTGCTGTCGCCGCCGTCGAGGTCGGGATCGTCGCCGGGGCCCCCTTCGATCTGGTCAGTGTCCGCGCCGCCGTCGATCTTGTCGTTGCCCTTGTCGCCGAAGAGCATGTCGTTGCCGGCATCGCCTTCCTCTTCGTCGCTCCCCTTGGCGCCGTTGACGTAGTCGTCGCCGTCGCCCCCGACCAGCTTGTCGGGGCCCTTGTCGCCGAGCAGCGTGTCGTCGTCGGCGCCGCCCACGAGGCTGTCGCTGCCTTTGGCGCCAAGCAGACGGTCCACGCCGCTGCCCCCCTCGAGATGGTCGGAACCGGTATCACCGGCGATGCGGTCGTTGCCATCGTCGCCGTAGAGGGCGTCGAAGCCACGGCCGCCGTGGATGGAGTCGTTGCCGGGCCCACCGCAGATCGTGTCGTTGCCGTTCGGCCCGCCGCTGATCCGGTCGTTGCCGCCGCCGCCGTAGATCACGTCGCTTGCCCCCTTGCCGACGAGCACGTCGTTGCCGGCGGTGCCGACGATCGTCGCGTGACGGCCGTCGCAGCTGGCCGCCTGGGCGATGCCGGCAAAGGCAAGCAGAATGGCGAGCGCGCAGGTCGCTGCGACAGCTGCAAGCTTTCCGAGTCGGATTCTCGCGAAGTGCATTCCCCTCCCATCGACCCGTTTTCCCAGGCGCTACACACCGGATCGAACAAACGTCCAGACTAGAGATAGGCCTGAGCCGGCTCCATAGACAAACACGCAAGTTCCTCAAGCTGGCGTTGATCGCGACAATCTGGTCGACGGCTCGCCCTGGGCTGGGGTCAGATACGCTCGCTCCGCCATGAGGGGCGGCATCTTCGTTCTCAACTTCTATTCCCCGGTTTTCGTCGACCAGCTCAAGCGCGGTCGCAAGACGGCGACGATCAGGCTCGGCGACAAGAGCAACAAGTACGAGCGCGGTCAGGTGGTCTGGATCACGGTCGGCTTCCGCCACAGCCCACGGGAGAAGATCTTCACGGCGGTGATCGACGACGTCGAGGTGAAGCGGATCTCAGAGCTCTCGCCACGAGACATCGAGCACGACAATCCCGAGTTCCGCCGGCTCGAGGACGAGATCAACTTCCTGGAGCAGATCTACGGCCGGCCGGTCTCACCCGAGGAAACCGTCACGGTGATCCGCTTCTCCCAGATCATGGAGCCGCCAGGGGCGCATTTCGGCAACGGCGAGACCCCTCGGCACAACTGACGCCCGGCGCCTCTGGTTCGCCTCGATCCACGTGGCCCACTACTCGTTCCTCACGACCTGGCTGCTCGAGTGCCCGCGCGAGCCGGTCTGGGAGGCGATCCACGACCAGGAGCGCTGGCCGCAGTGGTGGCGCGGGGTGGAGGAGGCCGAGGAAGTGCGGCCGGGAGAGGACGGGGGCGTCGGCACCGTCGCCCGCATGGTCTGGAAGAGCCTGCTGCCCTACCGGGTCGAGTTCGAGGTGACGACGACGAGGGTCGAGCGGCTGCATCTGCTCGAGGCGGATGCGGTCGGGGAGCTGACCGGCGTCGGCCGCTGGCGCCTCTACGAGGAGGACGGCGTCACCGCGGTGCTCTACGAGTGGAACGTGGAAACCACCAAGGCATGGATGAACCTCTTGGCGCCGATCGCCCGGCCCGCCTTCGAGTGGAACCACGACTGGGTGATGGCCCGGGGCGGAGAGGGCATAGCGCAGCTCCTCGGCTGCAAGCTCCTTGCCAGCGGCTGAAACAGCCCGCCCTTCGATCCGCGGACTCGCCCATGCCGCTATCTTTCAGGCTCCTGGCACTCTCACATGGAGAGTGCCAATCCAGTTTTCAACTCCCCGACCCATAGATGGAGGTATACGGATGAAGCTGAAGCCCCTCGGGGACCGGCTGATCGTGAAGCCGATCGAAGAGGAGGAGACGACCGCGAGCGGCATCGTCCTCCCCGATACGGCCAAGGAGAAGCCCCAGAAGGGCAAGGTCGTAGCCGTCGGCGACGGCGCGATCAACGAGGACGGCACGCGCCGCCCGCTCGACGTGAGCGAGGGCGACGAGGTCCTCTACTCCAAATACGGCGGCACCGACGTCACCGTCGAAGACGAGGACCTGCTCGTGCTTCGCGAGTCGGACGTTCTCGCCAAGCTCGGCTGACACCGCCAACCAGGACTTAGAGAACCAAGGAGGACTGAAATCAGATGGCTCATAAGGAGCTGAAGTTCAGCGAGGAAGCACGGGGGGCCCTGCAGGCCGGCGTCGACGCAGTTGCCGACGCGGTTAAGGTCACCCTCGGCCCGAAGGGCCGCTACGTCGTGCTCGACAAGAAGTTCGGCGCGCCGACGATCACCAACGACGGCGTCACCATCGCCCGCGAGGTCGAGGTCGAGGACGTCTTCGAGAACCAGGGCGCCCAGCTCGTCCGCGAGGTCGCCACGGCGACCAACGACGTCGCCGGCGACGGCACGACGACTGCGACGCTGCTGGCCCAGATCATCGTCCGCCAGGGGCTCAAGAACGTCGCCGCCGGCGCCAACCCGTTGGCCCTGCGCCGCGGGATCGAGAAGGCCGTCGACGACGTGGTCGAGAACCTGCGGGAGAAGCAGTCCAAGGAGGTCGCCGGCAAGGAGCAGATCGCCCGCGTCGCCGCCATCTCCGCCGCCGACGACGACATCGGCAACGTGATCGCCGACGCGATCGAGAAGGTCGGCAAGGACGGCGTGGTCAACGTCGAGGAGGGCCAGACCTTCGGCATGGAGCTGGAGTTCACCGAGGGGATGCAGTTCGACAAGGGCTACATCTCCCCGTACATGGTCACCGACCAGGACCGCATGGAGGCGGTGCTGGAGGACCCCTACATCCTCATCGCCAACCAGAAAATCGGCTCCGTGCGGGACATCCTGCCGGTGCTGGAGCAGGTGATGCAGGGTGGCAAGCCGCTGCTGATCGTCGCCGAGGACGTCGAGGGCGAGTGCCTCGCGACCCTCGTCGTCAACAAGCTGCGCGGCACCTTCACCGGTGTCGCGGTCAAGGCGCCCGGCTTCGGCGACCGCCGCAAGCGGATGCTGGAGGACATCGCGATCCTCACCGGCGGTGAGGTGATTACCGAGGAGATGGGCCTCAAACTCGAGAACACCCAGCTCTCCCAGCTCGGCAAAGCCCGCCGCGTGGTCGTCTCCAAGGACACGACCACGATCATCGACGGCGCCGGCGAGGCCGACGACATCAAGGGCCGGATCAAGCAGATCAAAAACGAGGTCGAGAACACCGACTCCGACTTCGATCGCGAGAAGCTCCAGGAGCGGCTCGCCAAGCTGGCCGGAGGTGTCGCCGTGGTCAAGGTCGGCGCCGCCACCGAGACCGAGATGAAGGAGAAGAAGCACCGCGTCGAGGACGCCCTGCAGGCGACCCGCGCCGCGCTCGAGGAGGGCGTCGTGCCGGGTGGTGGCGTGGCCCTGCTCAACGCCCAGTCCAACCTCGACGTCGACAAGCTCGACGACGCCGATGAGGCGACCGGTGCTCGGATCGTCCACCGGGCACTCGAGGAGCCGGTTCGCCAGATCGCCGAGAACTCCGGCCTGGAGGGCTCCGTCGTCGTCAACAAGGTCCGTGACCTGAAGGCCGGCGAAGGCCTCAACGCGGCCAACGGCGAGTACGGTGACCTGATCGCGGCCGGTGTGATCGACCCGACGATGGTGACGCGCTCGGCGCTGCAGAACGCAGCCTCGATCGCCAAGAACATCCTCGTCACCGAGGCGATCATCGCCGAGCCCCCCGAGAAGGAGGGCGCCGGCGGCGGTATGCCCGCCGGCATGCCCGACATGGGCGGCATGATGTAAGGACGCCTGCCCAGGCGTATGCTCGCCTCAACAGGCGAGTGGCTTTCGAGAGGCCCGGCATCCGCCGGGCCTCTCGCGTTCTCGGCGAGAGGCGCCACGCACTCGTCACATTCAGCGCACCACCCGCGCACCCCGCCCGGTCAAAGTCCCCAGCGTGCCCCAGCCTCCCCCGCCGATGGGCCTCAGATGAGACATATGGACGTCTTTGAGGCCCATCGGCGGTCAGTCGATTCTGCGATTGCCGATATTGCGGCGCGGCAGCACGGGGTGGTGGCGCTTGCGCAGCTGGAAGACGTTGGGTTGAGCGTGAGGGCAGTGCAGAAGCGCGTCGCTCGCGGCAGGCTTTACCGGGTTCACGAGGGGGTATATGCCGTGGGCCATCCACTCATTGGTAGAGACGGGCGCTTTATGGCAGCAGTCCTCGCCTGTGGCTCAGGTGCACTCCTCTCACATTGCTCGGCAGCGGAGCTTTGGGGCTTGCGGCAGTCGGGGGACAACACCGTCGACGTCACGGCGCCGAATCGTCGCGGTCGGATTCCAGCTCTAATCGATGCGCACCGCGATGGATTGTTGGTGGCTGGCGACAGAACCAGGCGGCGCGGGATCCCCTGCACGACGGTATCGAGGACGCTTTTGGATCTCGCCGGCGTCGTGTCTCCGTGGGAGCTGAGAAAGGCTGTCTCCGAGGCGGAGGTTCTTCGGATTTTGGACATCGCCGAGGTGCGAACCCTTGCGCGCCGCTGCCGTGGCCGGCGCGGCGTGGCGCGGCTTCGGCTTTGCATCGACGAAATCAGTCCGGCCACAAGGAAGACTCGCAGCGAACTGGAGAGGAGCTTTCTGCGCCGCTGTGAGCGCAACGGCCTTCCTCGGCCGGAGGTCAATGTGCCGCTGGACGTCGGCGGCATCAAACTGCGGCCGGACTTTCTGTGGCGGGACGCCCGCGTGATTCTCGAAGCCGACAGCCGCAGGTACCACGGCACCGGCTCCGCTTTCGAGCTCGACCGACAACGCGAACAGCGCTTTTTCGCAGCCGGATGGCACGTTGTCCGGTGCACCTGGCGTCAGGTCGAACTCGAACCCCAACTCCTCCTCACAAGCCTCCGCCAGGGCCTCAACCCCCGCCGACGGGCCTGAGGTGAGACATATAGGCATATTTGAGGCCCGTCGGTGGCCAGGCCGGGGTGGGGCTAGGGTTTTTTCTTTTTTTCGGGGGGTGGGAGTGGGGGGAGGAGGCCGGCGTTGTATTCGGCGTACTGGAGGAAGTTGGGGCGGCGGGCCTTGAGGCGCAGGGTGTTGGTGGTGCGTGGGTAGAGGCGGAGGTCGTAGGGGTTTTCGCCGGGGCCGAAGCCGGTGTAGTAGACGAGCATGCGCACCCGCGGCCGCTTTGCGGTCCAGGCGATCAGCTGTTTGACGAAGCGGGGTTCGTCTTCGCCGGAGACCGCCCACTCGGTGACCGAGACCGGCTTGCTCTTCCACTGCTTGCCGGCGTAGAAGCGGGTGAGGTCTTTCCAGACCGGGTATTCCGAGTAGAAGTCCGTGCCGACCCAGTCGACCCAGCGCGTCCCCGGCCAGTAGTTGCCGGGGAAGTTGCCCTTCACGCGGGGCGAGCCGCCCGGAAGCGGGCTCCAGATGACGCTGACGGGGGCGGCCGGCAGAGCCGTCGGGTTAGGGCCCTTGGTGCGGTTGAGCGGCGGCAGGTCGATCGCGGCCAGGGCTTCGTTGATCTGTTCCAGCGTGCCGCCACCGCGGACGATCGTGGCGATCCGGCGGAACGCCTGCTTGTACCAGCCGGTGGTGTATTCGCCGCCCCTCTGGTTGCCTTCGCAATCGA
Organism: uncultured Solirubrobacterales bacterium; assembly: GCA_963712595.1. Taxonomy (GTDB): domain Bacteria; phylum Actinomycetota; class Thermoleophilia; order Solirubrobacterales; family 70-9; genus VRUE01. The sequence continues at coordinate 162,216 of CAVQIM010000003.1, read as the reverse complement.
CCGCAGACCAGGCGTTGAGGCAGCGGTTCGGCTCGCCCAATGGCCGGATGTAGGCCGGCAACCCGTGTTTGGCGAAGAAGTCGTTGACCTGCAGCAGGTAGTCGTCGCCGCCGCCGAGAGCGATCTGCGCTGGCGTGATCAGCTGTGTCAGGGTCTGATCGTCGACGGTCGAGATGTGGAGGATCGGCCGCGTCGCGGTTTCGCGCCAGCGTTCGTAGGCCTCGTTGAGACTGTTGCCCCAGGGATGGAAGGTCTCGAGCAGGGCCGGGTGCTTGATGAGGAGTTCGCTGAATTCGTTGAACTCCAGGGTCGAGCCACGGTCGCTGACGCCGAAGAGCACATTGGGCTTGGGTGGCACGAGGCTGATCGCCGAGGCCTGGCCGGCGCAGACGGTCGCCAGGATTGCCGCCAGGGCGGCCGCCCGCCTAAGAATCCTCCAGGACATCGCGCATCCTCCTCGGCTCGACTCCAAGCTCCTCGGCGTCCTCGGTCCCACGCTCGCTGATCATCGGCACCTCCATCAGCTCGGCCTCCTCCCAAGTCGCAAACACGGCCTCGCCGAAAAGGGAGCGGATCGCAATCAGGCCGGAGCGCACCAGCGGCAAAGGCAGATGCACGAGGGGGCGGGGGCGCCCGGCGATCTGGCTGACCAGATCGGACATCTGGTCATAGCTGAGGGTTTCCGGCCCGGCGAGCTCATAGCGCTGGCGCTCCACCGCGCCCTCCTCCAGCGCCGCGACGACGCAGCGGGCGGCGTCGTGCGCCCAAATCGGTTGGAAGCGCGCATCCCCCCCGCCGGAGACGGGCAGCACCGGCAGGAAGGAGAAGCGCCGCAGCAGGGTGATCCAGGGGTCCGAGTAGTCGTAGACGATCGAGGGGGCGAAGATCATCGTCTGCAGCGAGGAAGACGCGACCGCCTGCTCCGCCAGCCACTTGGCGCGGAAGAAGCGGGTTCGCTGCGCGACCGAGGCGTTGAGGGCGCTGAAGAAGACGAAGCGGCGCACGCCGCTGCGCTCGGCGGCGCGCAGCAGCCGCACCGTCGCCAGCCCGTTCAGCTCCTCGATTCGGTGGGGCGGCTGGTCTCGGATCGTTGCCGCCAGGTGGACGACCGTGTCGACGCCGCGCAGCGCCTGGCGCACCAGGTAGGGATCCGACATCTCGCCGAGATCGCCGAGCGCGATCTGCACGTCGACCCGCCGCGGCCCCAGCCGCCGCGGCTCGCGCACGAGGCAGCGCACGTCCTCGCCCCGCTCGAGCAGCAGCGGCAGCAGCCGTGAGCCAACGCTTCCGGTCGCCCCTGTCAGCAGCAGCATCGCCGAGCGATGCTAGTGATGGTGCTTCTTCGGCTTCGGCTTGGGGCCCAGAGTGAGATCGACCTTGCCTCCACCGGGCTGCTTGGCACCAGTGGCCGGCGATGAAGACTTGACGACGAGGGGCGGCAACCTGTGTCCCTTTTTTGCCTTCGGCCTCTTCACCACGCCGAGGGCGCAATGCGCGGCTTTGAGCGCCGAGGTCGCCTGTCCCAGTGTCTTGCCGGCGAGCTTGGGCACTGTGCATGCCGGAACGGGGGGCGGCTGAACGATCGCTGGTGGACTGGCCTGTTCGATCTTCCGTTCCACTTCTTCTACTGATTCTTTTAGGACTTCGGGCGGCGTGTCCTCCAGGTAAGAGGTCGCCGCCGAGCACGCCGACTTGTTCCCCGCTTGATCCATCGCGGTGGCTGAGAAGAAAGTGATCGAATTGTCCGGGACCGTGACCTCGATGCCTGCGCCAGCGAGGTCCGCCGCGGTCCCTACGGCCGCCGGAGCTCCTGCGCATTCAAAGCCCTTGAAGATGGTCACAGTAGCTCCGGCCTCCGCCGACCCCTTGATCCTGGGGTGGTTGTCATCGGCGCCCGAGCCCGGCACGGTGCCGGAGAGGGTGGGTTTCGGGGGTGCGACGTGGTCGACGACGATCCCTTCGAGGCTTTCCATCGCCTTGACTACGTCCAGGCGACCCCCGGTGGTGGTTTTGCCGGCAAGCGATGGAACCGCATCGACCCCCGCAAGCAGCGCGTTGCGCACTTCCGTCACCGTCGCCAGTGGTTTGAGCGAGAAGAGCAGGCCGGCGGCTCCGGTGACGTGCGGGGCGGCCATCGACGTTCCTTGGAGGAATGCGTAGCTGTCGGCCTGTCCGACCGCCTGGGCACAGGTGATCGAGATGTCATCCAGCCACACGCCGCTGCCGGCGGCCGGGGCAGATCCGGTCGTGAAGCGGAAGCGAACTTGGACTTCCCCGCCCGCGTTGAAAGAGGCAGGCAGTTCCAGAAAGCGCGTTTCCAATCCTGGCCCGGGGGTGCTGGAGGGGGCGAGAGCTTCTTTCTCTACCCCGTTCAACAGGATCGAGTAGCGGTACTGGTCGCCCGTCGCGAGCAATACGCGGCGCGTCTGCGTCAGTTTGCAACCGCCGTTGGGTGGGAGCGCGATTGGAGCGGAGGTTGTCTCCCGCACGGTGCTGGCGGTGGGGGCGCCGACGACATCGGTCATCCCGAACGAGAGCAGGGGCGACTCGCTGGTTCGCTGAAAGCCTCCGTTGGCGCCGCTGGCCGGCCATTTGCTGGAGAAGTCGTCGACGGTGAAGTGCTCTTCAAACGGCGCGACGAACGGATAGGTGCTGAGCGTCTCCGTCCCCGGGGCGCCGAGGTCGACTGAGGTTGCGCCCCAATCCGAGAAGCTCGCCCGTCCATCGGCTTGATTTGTCGCCGCCACGCAGACGATGTTGTCGATCGCTCCCGGCACCGGTGGTTCGGCCTGTTCTTGGGGGCGATAGTCGCAGGGGTAGTGGTGATTGCTGTCGTTGTTTTCGTTGTCGTTTCCGGCCGAGATCACGAAGAGCGTTTCCTTGGCGGCCGCGATCGCGTTGACCGCCGCCTGGGACGAGGAGAGGCCGCCGAGCGACATGTTCGCGACGCGGGCTCCCTTGACCCTGGCGTAGTTGATCGCCGAGATCTGCGAGGAAGTCGGGCAAAGGGCTTCTTTGAGCACTGGGAACCGCGAGCAGACCCGCAGCGGCATGATCCGGACGTTCTGGGCGACGCCGGTGATGCCAATCCCGTTGTTGCCCTGGGCTCCCATCGTGCCCGCGGTGTGGACACCGTGCCCGCCCGAAAGCAAATCCTCGTCGGTCGGGTTGCCGTCGGTCGTCGGTGCTTCGCCGTTGTTGCCGACGAAGTCGCCGCCGTGCACGTCATCGACGATCCCATTGCCGTCGTCGTCGACGCTGTTCGCGGCGATCTCGCCCGGATTGGTCCAGGCGACGTTGGCGAGATCCGGGTGTTCGAATCGATAGCCACTGTCGATGTCCGCAATCACCGTCGTGTCGGTGCCAATCGTTTGGGTCCAAGCGTCGCTTGCGTTTATGTCGTCGCCCGGGACGGCGCCGAGGAAGCCATTGACTCCGAGGCCGGTGTTCTGCAGGCCCCAGAGCTGATCGAACAGCGGATCGTTGGGGATCGCGTTGGGGGTGCTGTAGCTGTCGCGTTCCGCCACCGCGACGGCCGGATCGGACCGCAGTTCCTGGATCGCGTCCCGTGCCGACTGCCCCGCCTCGACCTCGACCAACTGAAAGTCGCGACTGCCTAAGTCGCTCGCAAAGTCGACGTCGGCGTTGCTGCGCGCGTCTACCCGGTCAGCGTGGGCGGCGTCATCGGCCCACTGAACGATCACCCGGTCGTTCGAGAAGAACGGCCGCGGAGTAGACGGCACGGCTGGCGGGCCGGTTTGCTCCACCGCTCCAAGCGCCGAAGGCGCAACCAGCAGCATTGCGGGCACGGCGCATTGGACGAGAAGGCGAAGGCGGGGCACCCCGAAACCATAGCCACGATGGTTCGCGGATTTCGCCCATCCACCGAAATTCATCCGCCGTTCGCGTCCCGCCCAGGCAAATCTCTAAAATGTGCGTCCACGCTTTGGCGGGGGCTTTAGGAGCCTCCGGCGGCACCGAAAACGACTCCAGGAGAAAGCCTCGAATGACCTACGTCATCGCCGAGCCTTGCATCGGCCAAAAGGACAACTCGTGCGTCGAGGTCTGTCCAGTCGATTGCATCCACCCGACGCCGGACGAGCCCGACTACGACTCGGTCGAGATGCTCTACATCGATCCGGACGAGTGCATCGACTGCGACGCCTGCGTCGAGGCCTGCCCGGTTGACGCCTGTTTCGCCGAGGACCAGCTCCCGGCCGAGTGGGCCAAATACGCCGAGATCAACGCCGAGTACTACAAGAGCAAGTCGGCTGCGTGAGGGAGCCCGCGTAGCTGCGTTGCATCGAGGGCAGCGTGGCTGGCCCCTTGAGTTGAAGAGGACGGATGACTAGCAGGCGATCCGTCCCGCCTCGCGACCGGGACCGGGCTGCCAAGCCGACCCGTAGAGGATCTGGCCGGGGGCTGAGAGGACCCTGGTCACGCAGCTTCCATCGGCGTTGACCTGCATCAGCGAGTTCCCGGGGCGGATCGATCGGGGAGAGAACCACTGAACGCCGCCGATGAAGTGCGTGAAGGCGAGGCGTTGCCCAGAGGGATCCCAGCTGGGCCAGCGCTCGATCAAACGTGGACTGTGCGTCAGCCGGGTCAAGTGGGAGCCGTCCGCATGCACGACATACAGATCGGCCGTGGCTTCGACGCGCCCCCGCCCCCGCGCATTTTTACGGCGTTCGTGGAAGCGGACGAACGCAACCGATCCGCCGTCGGGCGAGTAGACCGGGTCCAGCGCGTCGTGTGCGAGCAAGGTGACGCCACTCCCGTCGAGGCGCACCGCCAGCGCATCCGGCCTCCCGTTTACCCCGGGGGCAGTGACGGCAAGGGTCGCGCCATCGGGAGAGAAGGACTTCGGAGTCATTGGCAGCGGCTCCCACGGGGTCAGCGGGCGCAACGAGCCGTCCTCGACATCGGCGGCCCAAATCGCGAGCCTGACTTCCAACCCTCGACGAGAGTTGCTTGGACGCTCGAACTGCCCGCTCAAGCGCTTCAGCCTCGCGAACGCAACTTCGTGCCCATTTGGCATGAAGACCGGACCCTCGTCGGTCGATGTCCCGGGAAGCCGATGCAGCCCCGATCCGTCGGCGCCGACGACGAACACTTCGGGGCCTTCGCCTTGAATGCCCTTGAAGGCGAGCAGGCGGCCGTCCGGAGACCAGGACGGCCGCTGTTCGACCGGCGCTGAGACCGAAGAGCCAGGGCCCCCGGACAACCTAAAGGCGCTGCCCCCGTCCGTGCCGACCGTGCTCAGCTCAGACCAGGCCTTCGGATAGACCAAGAACCTCGCGATGGCCAGCCGCGGCCCCTCGGGAGGCTGGGAGGCCAGGGCGCCGCTCGCAGCGAACGCGGCTACCGCAAGAGCTGCCCCGAGACAGATCCTCCGTCGAATCACGCAGGCATCTTGACTCACTTGGCGGCTATTCCACCCTGAGAGGAAGCCAATGACCCGAGCGCCCGAGGCCTTCCTCTGCCGAGGACTCTAGGCGAGTCAGGCGCGGAGGTTGACCACCCTCCTCCAATGGCATAGATAAACGTCTCGTCTTGTAATTGCTACGCTCTGACGGCGAATCGACCGGGGGGAAGATGCGCCAGTGGCCTTGCTCGCTTGCTCCGCGACTACCGAGATATGGCGTGCGGCTTCTCTTTGTTTGTCTCGGCGAGATCTAGCCGTGGGAAAGAACCTAATTTTGATCGGACTCAGGTTCGGCGCCTGGGTTTGGATCGTGTTCCTTGCTCTCTACTGCGCTTCGCCAGCCGCGGCGGAATCCACGCGAGAAGGAATCCTCCAGGCAGAAGTCAGCGATAACTTCGCCCGCGGTGAATCCACGACTTCCTACAGCCTGGAAATCACAAAGTCGAAGAAAAGCATTCCCATCTTGCCGACCCGTTTTTCATCGGCTGTGCCGGGCGACGAGGTAGCTGTTTCCGGCGAGCTGCAAGAAGGGGCTCTGGTTGGGCCGGTCGATGGGCAAAGCTCCAAAGCATCGGAAGCCGCGGCGCTCAATACTCGCAAGGTGGCTGTGCTGCTAATCAAATTTCCAGGAGATCCCGTTGAACCTTGGCCGCCGGGGGAAACAGCCGCCAGGGTCTTTACTGCAGTCAATTCGGTGAATGCCTTCTACCAGGAGGAGTCGTACGGGAAGATCTCACTCACAGGGAAATTGAACGCCGATGGAGACGTGTTTGGCTGGTACACACTTGACACGCCGACCCAAGGTTGTCCACACCTAGTTTGGCGCACAAAGGCCAAGGAAGCAGCCGCAGCAGCAGGCGTATCGCTTGATGGCTACGACCACATCCTCTACGTCTCAACTCTCCAGAGTTGCAGCTGGAACGGAATCGCACAGCTATCAGGGACCGAATTGAACATCAACGGAAATCAAGCGACCAAGACGTTTGCTCATGAGCTGGGCCATAACCTGGGTCTATCGCATGCTGGTAGTGAGATCTGTACTGCAAACGGTATCCAGGTTCAAATCAGCGGGTCTTGTGTGACCGATGAATATGGAGACCCATTTGATGTCATGGGAGAGACGAGTACGCGACACAGTAATGGATGGAATCTGGCTAAGCTAGATATTCTCCTTCCTGAAAACGTCCAAACCGTGTTGGAAAGCGGCACGTATACGATGAAAGCTTCCCTAAATCCAACGCTAGAACCAACTACGTTGCGGATTCCGAAGACTAAAAACAGTGAAGGCGACGTAACGTCATGGTACTACCTTGAGGTCCGGGAAACAGGTGGAATTTTCGAGAATGTCGTCGATGCGTCGATGACGGGTGTATCGATCCGAATCGCCTCGGATCCTCAGTTGCTAGCCCCTACGCGATTGCTGGATGCGATCCCATCTACGGGTACATTCAGCGACGCACCTCTTCCCGCTGGAGAGGTCTTCGATGACGGTGCCGTTAAAGTGACCACGCTCGCGGCCGGAGAAGGGAGCGCGACAGTCTCAATTGATTTCGGGCCGTTTGCGGACAGTACCCCTCCCAGCAGTCCGTCGAACCTCTCGGCAAACCAGAGTACGGCCGGCGTGAAACTGCAATGGGCCGCCAGCACCGACAACATCGGCGTCGTCAAATATGCGGTCTTCCGCGACGGCTCTGAAATAGGCACCAGCCCGACGCCGACGTTCACGGATGCGAGCGCAACCGTGGGCCAGCACGCCTACACGGTCTACGCGGAAGATGGGGCTGGGAACCGCAGCGCGAGCTCGGCAGCGAAAGTAGTGACGGTCGCCGACCTGGCAGCGCCGACTGCCCCGGTCAACCTCTCGGCAAGCCAGAGCGCCGCCGGCGTGAAACTGCAATGGACGGCGAGTACCGACAACGTAGGCGTCGTCAAGTACGTCGTCTTCCGCGACGGCTCCAAAATCGGCACCAGTTCAACTCAGGCGTTCACGGATGCGAGCGCAACCGTGGGCCAGCACGCCTACACGGTCTACGCGGAAGATGGGGCTGGGAACCGCAGCGCGAGCTCGGCAGCGAAAGTAGTGACGGTCGCCGACCTGGCAGCGCCGACTGCACCGGTCAACCTCTCGGCAAACCAGAGTACGGCCGGCGTGAAACTGCAATGGGCCGCCAGCACCGACAACATCGGCGTCGTCAAATATGCGGTCTTCCGCGACGGCTCTGAAATAGGCACCAGCCCGACGCCGACGTTCACGGATGCGAGCGCAACCGTGGGCCAGCACGCCTACACGGTCTACGCGGAAGATGGGGCTGGGAACCGCAGCGCGAGCTCGGCAGCGAAAGTAGTGACGGTCGCCGACCTGGCAGCGCCGACTGCCCCGGTCAACCTCTCGGCGAGCCAGGATCCGCTCGCGAGTCCGCCCGCATCCGTCGAGACGAAGGGCAAGAGGGACAAGCGGCCACAACGACCGCGGGTGAAGATTGCCTCAGGCCCCCACCCCGCGACCCAGCTCGACGACGGCAAGCTCAACGCCCGCTTTCAATTCTTCTCTTTGGATCGCGAGAAGGTTCGCGGTTTCGCCTGCAGCATCGATCGCGGGCCGTTGAAACAGTGCCACTCGCCCAAGGGCTACCGGGTCGGGTTCGGAAGGCACGTATTCCGCGTCCGCGCGATCGGCTGGAGCGGGCTGAAGGGGCCGCCCGCGGTCGCCACGTTCAGGGTCTGCATCCCTCACCTTTGCCCAACTGCTTCACGCACGTCCTGGCTCCGTGTAGCTAGTTCGACCTTCCTCTTCCGCGGTCGGCTGTACCTCGTCTCGCTTTAGAGTGGGCCCCATGAGAAGGGCTCTGCTGCTTGACCTCGACGACACGCTGATGGTCGAGGAGCCGGCAGCGGCCGCCGCTTTCGATGCGACCGCTCAGGTGGCGGCAGGGCACTGTGAAATCGACCCGGCGGCTTTGGCGCTCGAGGCTCGATCGCAGGCGCGCGAGCTGTGGTATGCGGGACCGTCCCATGACTACTGCATGCGGGTTGGCATCAGCTCGTGGGAGGGACTGTGGTGCCGGTTCGAGGGCGATGGACAGGAGGTCCGGGCCCTTCGCGACTGGTCGCCGTCCTACCGGCGGGAGGCGTGGAGGCTCGCACTCGCCGACCAGGAGGTCGACGATTCACGACTGGCAGACGAGCTTGCTGAACGTTTCGGCATGGAGCGCCGGGCGCGCCACGAGGTGTTCGCCGACGTTGCGGCCGCGCTGGGTCGGCTGAAGGAGTCCCATGCTTTGGCGCTCGTTACGAATGGCGCCGCATGCCTTCAGCGAGAGAAGCTCGCTGCCTCGGGCTTGGGCGACTATTTCGAGGTTGTCGTCGTATCTGCCGACCTCGGTGTCGCCAAGCCCGATGCCGCCGTCTTCGAGCACGCCTTGTCGCGGCTCGACGTTGACGCCGATCACGCAGTGATGGTGGGCGACAGCCTCTCCAAGGACGTAGATGGAGCCCTTGCCGCGGGACTTGGGGCAATATGGGTCAACCGCGGCGGGCGGGCCGCTCCCCCGGATCGGGCTGAACTGCTGGAGATAGCGACGCTGAGCGATCTACCGAGCGCTCTGGGTTCGGGCGGGCTTCGGAGCCGCTAATCGAACTCGCTGCCGGGCAGGTATCCGCCGGCGGGGCGCCCCGGCCGGCTTCGTTCGAACCCCATCATCGCTACAACCGTCGTGGTGCCGGCCTCGCCGGATTCGGCCAGGCGGGTGGCGTTGCGCGCCTGAATCTCGGCCAGGCGGGTGTATGACTCGGCTTGCTCGTCGGCGACTTCGCGCCGGCCCTGTACGTCGAGGTTCAGGCACTGCCAGGTCAGCCACAAATCATCGTCGGTTTCCAGCTTCCTCGCGCGAAAGGAGGCCAGCACCTCGGCCATGATCGCCTGAATGATCAGCCCGACGAGCTCGCGGCGGGTCTTGATCGGGAGAGCGCGGTATTCCTCGTCGCTGATGTAGGGCAGCGTGACCGCCCTGTAGAAGTGCTCGGTCGCGCCACGCACCTGCTCGGTCCCCACCGATTCGATGCAGCCTGAATCGAACAGCTCTTTGATGTGGTGACCGACCATGCTGACGCTCTCGTCCAGCGTCTTGGCGATCTCGCTGGGGCTGGCTTTGCCCTCGTTGAGAATCGCCAGCGCGTCGATCCTGATTCGATGACCGACGGCATAGGCCACCGCATCGTCGATGGCCCTCTTCCGCCCACTCGTGATTGGCCCCACCGAGATCTCCTCTGGTCGAAAATTCCTAGTTGCTAAGGCGGGCCGGAGCATAAGGGGTTTCTGGCCCGGCGTCCCAACGTTGTACAGGTACTCTCCAATACTCTAAAGATCCTTAAGTATTTCCTCCCTTCGGCCCGGAAGATTGCCGGGCAAGCCACCAAACGGAGGTGAGCATGAAGTCACCCGGGTGAGCGCCGTCCCCGGGTGAGCCGTCACGCTAAGCGTGCAAGTCCTCAAGCACCGCAAGGCGTCTCGAGTAGGTGGGTGCCCGGCCCTTTTTGACCGTGCGGGGGTGGTCGCCCCGCGCAAGCCCCGCCTATTGCACGACCGGCAGCGGCGTGCCGCTGACCGGAGGGGCTTCGGCCGCAGCGGGCACGGCCTGCAGGACCGGGAGCTCCTGGGGGGTCATCGCGACGATGCCCCGCGCCGCCTGGCGGATCGCCTGGGAAGCCGGGGAGTCGGGGTCGGCGGTGACCAGAGGAGTGCCGGCGTCGGCGTGTTCGCGCAGCGGCTCGGAGAGCGGCACCTTGGCGAGCAACGGAATGTCGAGCTCGTCGGCGAGAAGCTGGCCGCCGCCCTCGCCGAAGATCGTGAAGCGCTCACCGCTGGGAGTGGTGAAGCCGGACATGTTCTCGATTGCCCCCAGCAGCTCGAGGTCGAACTTGGCCGCCATCTCGGCGGCCCGCTTGGCCACCGTCTGCGCCGCCGGTTGGGGCGTCGTGACGATCGCGATCTTGGCCTGGGGAAGAAGCTGGGCCAGCGTCATCGCCACGTCTCCCGTCCCAGGTGGAAGGTCGAGCAGCAGGTACTCCAGCTCGCCCCAGGCAACGTCCTCAAGGAACTGCTGGATCGCCTTGTGCAGCATCGGCCCGCGCCAGACCACGGCAGAGTTCTCCTCGACGAAGAAGCCGATCGACATCACCTTGACTCCGCCAGCCGCCTGCAGCGGCAGGATTTTTCGCTCGCCATTGACCTCCGGCTTGTTGTTGACCCCGAGCATGCGCGGGATCGAGTAGCCGTAGACGTCGCAGTCGAGGGCCCCGGCTGGGTGTCCTTCGGCGGTCAGGGCCGCCGCCAGGTTGGCGGTCATCGTCGACTTGCCGACGCCGCCCTTGCCGGAGGCGATGCAGATCACGTTTTTCACCTGAGCCAGTGCCCCCGCCGGCAGCTTGCCGCGGCCGAGCGTTTTCTGCAGGGCGCCTTTCTCCTCGTCGGAGAGGACGTCGAAGCCGACCGCGACCTCGGTCACGCCCTCCAGCTCGGAGACTTGTTTGGCGACGGCCCCTTCGAAGTGGGAGCGAATCGGGCAGCCAGCCGTGGTCAGCGAGACGACGACCTCGACCCGGCCGCTGTCCTTGACCTCGATCGACCGCACCATGCCCAGCTCGACGATCGAGCGGCGCAGCTCGGGGTCGATCACGGCTCGTAGCTTCTCGGTGATCTGATCCTGCGTTGGAAGTGGCATCTCGCCCATTCTGGCAAAGGGGGATCGCCGCACACCCGCCGGCTGTCTCGGAGCGAAGGGGGGAGAGATCTCGTCGCCACGCCCTTGGCACTCCAATGTCGTCAAAACGAGGAGGAGCGATGTCGGGGACGCGAGGTGGCGTGGCCAGGGTCGTTGCGATGGGAATCGCGCTGGCCCTGGCGCTGTTGCTGTTGGTGGCGAAGGAGGCAACCGCGGCGAAGTACGAGGTCGTCCAGTGCGGCTGGCACATCGCCGGCGACGCAACTTGGGCGGACACGACCGGTGGCGCCAAGTTTCGCTCGGACGCCTACTGCGCGACGGCTCCGGGCGACGATCCCTTCGACGGCGCGCACCTGAAGACGTTCACCCGGGACGGTCAGCAGACCGTCTCAGGGACCCGCTTCGGGCGCTGGCGCTGGCAGGCGCCGGCCGGAACCGGGATCACCCGGGTCAGCGGCACCTGGTGGCACGTCCTGCACGATGGCTTCGAGCAGCGCATCGGAGGCGAAAACGGGAACGGCACCATCACGCCCTTTGCCTCGGCTTCCACCACCGACGTCGCACCGCGCGATTTCGTCGCCGGCCTCGCGCCGCCCCGGCCCGCGGTCGAAGACAGGTTGCTCTGCGCCCGTGCCGAGAGCAAGTGGTGCAGCCTCGACCCCGGCTCCTGGTCGGCCGTGCGCGCGTTGACCTTCACGATCCAGGACGACTTTGGCCCGCAGGCCGCGATCGGCGGCGACCTGGCTGCCGGAGGGTGGCACCGGGGCACGCAGGAACTGGTGACCTGGAGCACCGATATCGGCGCCGGCGTGCGCTACGGCGAAACCACCATCGACGGCGTTCGCGCCGCGTTCACCGAGTTCCCCTGCGCCAAGGAATTGATCGGCGGCGTCTGGCGGGGGACCTTGATGGGCCCCTGCTCGCTGGCGATCGGCGGGGCACAGACCGTGGCGACGACGAGCTTCAGCGACGGGCCGCACGGCCTCTTGTACTGCGCTGCGGACTTCGCCGGCAACTACGGGTGCACCACACGCCGCGCGGTGCTGATCGACAACAACCCGCCGGCGCACCCTCGCAATCTCGCCCTGGCCGGCGGCGAGGGCTGGCGGCGCGTCGACGACTTCGATCTCGCCTGGGCGAATCCCGACCAGGGCCTTGGCAGCGCGATCGCCGGCGCCTCCTGGCGCATCGAGGGGCCGGCCGGCTTCGACACCGGGGTGAAGTTCTCAGGGGGACAGAACCTGGCGACGCTCAAGGACCTCTCGGTGCCGCGAGCGGGGGTCTACTCGTTCAGCATCTGGCTGCGGGACGAGGCGGGCAACGAGGCACCCCCGTCGGCGATATCCCTGCCCCTGCGCTTCGACGACGTGCCACCCGGAGTTGCATTCGACCCGATCGTGGACGGAGCCGACCCCGATCGCCTGCGGGTGCAGATCGCCGACGTTCATTCCGGTCCGGCCCGCGGCGAAATCCACTACCGCAAGCTCGACAGCCAGCAATGGGAGGAGCTGCCGGCGAAGTTCCAGCCTGGCGTGCCCTCTGAATCTGCCCAGCTCCTCGCCCAGGTGCCGCCGGACCTCGCGCCCGGCACCTATGTGTTCCGGGCCGACGCGGTCGATGCCGCGGGCAACAAGGCCTCGACCACCCGGCGCTCGGACGGCACCGAGATGACCGTGCGCCGGGTGGCGACTCCCACCGGCTCCGCAACCGCGGTGACGGCGGTCAAGCGGGCCGAGCCGGCGGGATCCAAATCGGCCCGGGCCAAGACTCGGATCTTTGCCCACCTCGCCTGGCGCGGCCGCACCGCCACCGAGCTGACGGTTCCCTTTCGGGCAAGTGCCTTGCTCGGCGGCCGCCTCCTCGACGCGGACGGGGCGGGCCTCGCTTCCCGCGCGCTCCGGGTCGTCTCGCGCCCCTCGCGGGGAGCCCTGGCTCGCACCCGCGTGGACACGGTCGAGACCGGCGCCCATGGCGGCTTTCACCTTCGCCTCGCCGCCGGGACCTCGCGCCGGATCGCGGTTGCGTTCGGGGGCGAGGAGCGACTGGGCGAAGCCAGCCGGCGCCCGCTGACCCTGAGGGTTCGCGGCGGGGTCGAGCTGGAAGCCGCTCCGGACGTCCTGCACACGGGCGAAGCGGTGCGATTCCACGGCCGTGTTCGCACTTTCGGTGCGCCGCTGCCGCGCCGCGGCAAGCTGGTCGCGATTCAGTACTTCGAGGAGGCGGCGAAGCGCTGGCGCCCAGTCCTCGTTACCCGCACCGACCACGGCGGTCGCTTTCGGGCCAGCTATCGCTTCCGCTACATCCGCGGTGCGGCCAGCATCCGCCTCCGTGCCGTGGCCCTTGCCGAGGAGCGCTGGCCCTACGCCCCTGGCGCCTCGCCCTCGGTCACCGTGCGCGTGGCCGGCTGAGTTCACCGCCGACGGGCCGAAGTGACGCGCGAGGAGAGCATTTCGGCCCGTCGGTCGCCGCCGGTCTGTAGGGTGGAGCGCCGATGTCGCGGGCGACACTCCACACCAGCGCCGGGGCGATCGTGTTCGAGTTGCACGACGAGGACGCCCCGAAGACGGTCGAGAACTTTCGCAAGCTCGCCGCCGACAACTTCTACGACGAACTGGTCTTCCACCGGGTGATCCCCGACTTCATGATCCAGGGCGGCTGCCCCGAGGGAACGGGCCGGGGCGGACCTGGCTACACCTTCGAGGACGAGTTCAACGAGCACAAGGTCGCGCGCGGTGCGCTGGCGATGGCCAACGCCGGCCCCAATACGAACGGCTCGCAGTTCTTCGTCGTCACCACGCAGGCGGCGCCTTGGCTGGACGGCAAGCACACCGTCTTCGGCCAGGTGGTAGACGGCATGGACGTCGTCGACGCGATCGAGTCGGTCGCCACCGACGGCTCCGACAAGCCGCTCGAGCCGCAGACGATCGAGCGCGTCGAGCTCTCCGAGTAGACCCTGTTCAGTCCGTCGCCGTTTCGGCCGGCGGTTCCCCGCCACCGCGGCGCTCACGCCGATGGCGAAGGCCTTCGCCAGGCCGCCAGAGGCTGACCAGGCCGGCGACGAGGGTGACCAGGAAGATCTGGCCGGCCATCATCTCCAACCCCGCGATCAGCTGCCCGGGCTGCCCGCCCGGGACGAGATCGCCGTACCCGGTCGTGGTCAGCGTCGTGTAGCTGAAGAAGAGGAAGTCGGATCCGGCAGGGTGGGGTACGCCTTCGAAGAACGGCCCACCCTGGACCCGGTCGATCGTGCCGTAGGCGAAGGTGAAGAGGATGCCGAGGACGGTGTAGACGCTGAGCGCGCCGAGGATCGTGCGGAAGCCGACTTCTGGCGCGGTGACGACCCGGCGCAGGACCGCAGCCATCGCCACCGCGAGCAGCGAGACCTGAATTGCCGAGGCGAAGTTGAGCCAGGTGCGGTCGTCAGTGGCCGCCCCGACGGCGGCGAGGGCGACGGTCAGCACCGAGAGCGCGATCGCGATTCGCACGGCGCGCGCCCGTGCATGCGAGCTGGTCAGCGCTACAACCGACGTGGCGCTCGTCGACGCCGTTAGCAGCACCGATGCCCAACCGCGGTTGTCGAGCAGCGAGGCAAGCACGTAGGTCGTCAGAACCAGCAGCAGGACGAGGCCGAATGCGTCGCTGACCCGCTCCGCCCGCGCCAGCCAGCGCTCGCCCCTGTGCGCGCGGCGTGATGCCGTCTCCATCCACGGACCTTCGGTCGGCGCCATGGGTTTCCTGCCGCTCCCGTCCTGCTGATAGACCTCAGCCATGACGGAGGACGTGTGGAGCGCCGTCGACGGCTACGTGACCGGGCTGCTCGCGCCGCACGACGAGGCGCTCGCCGCTGCCGTCAGAGCGAGCGAGGAGGCGGGGTTGCCGGCGATCCAGGTCTCGCCCCCGCAGGGCAAGCTGCTGCAGTTGCTCGTGCAGACGCTGGGAGCCAAGACCGTCCTCGAGTTCGGGACCCTGGGCGGCTACAGCACGATCTGGTTGGGGCGGGCGCTGCCCGATGACGGTCGCCTGATCACGCTCGAGGCCGATCCCCGCTACGCCGAGGTGGCCCAGGGGAACATCGCCCGCGCCGGTTTGGCCGACCGTGTCGAGCTGCGGGTGGGCCCGGCACTGGACCTCCTCCCCGGGCTCGAGGCGGAAGGGGCCGGCCCCTTCGATCTCGTCTTCATCGACGCCGACAAGGTTCACAGCCCCGACTACTTCGCCTGGTCCCTCGATCGCGTGCGGCCAGGCGGCCTGATCGTCGCCGACAACGTCGTCCGCGACGGCCGCCTGGTCGATCCGGGCTGCGAGGACCCTGCGATCCTGGCTCAGCGCCGCCTGCACGAGATGCTCGCCGCCGAGCCCCGCGTCAGCGCCACCACGATCCAGACCGTCGGCGCCAAGGGCTATGACGGGTTCAGCATCGCCCTCGTCATTGGCTAGCGGAGGGGGTGGGATTCGAACCCACGAGACGCCTAAAGACGCCTAACGGCTTTCAAGGCCGCCGCATTCAACCGCTCTGCCACCCCTCCGGGTAGCAAACGAGGATTCGATGCTAGACGCAGCGGCCCACGACTGCGAGCGATCGAGGTGATTGGATTGTCTGCAATGCATCGGTCTGCCATGCGACGGCTGCTCGTCCTCACCTCGGTGATGGTCTTCTTCGACGTCGCCTTCTTCTCGGCGATCGCGCCTCTGCTACCCGACTACGTCTCCGAACTTGGATTGAGCAAGGCGCAGGCGGGTGTGCTTTCCGCCTCCTACGCCGCCGGCACGCTTCTCGCCTCGTTGCCCGCCGGCCTCGTTGCCGCACGCTTCGGCCCGCGCCGCACAGTGATCGTCGGCCTCCTCTTGCTCGGCGGTGCGAGCGTCGCCTTCGGCTTTGCCCACCAGTTCCTCCTGCTCGGTGCCTCCCGCCTCATCCAGGGAGCCGCGGGGGCGTTGATCTGGTCGGGGGCGCTGACCTGGCTGACCACCACCGCACCACCGGAGCGCCGCGGCTCGGTGATCGGCACGGTCCTAGGCATGGCAGTCGCCGGTGCCCTGCTCGGGCCTGCGCTGGGCGCTCTGGCGGCGGAGGTCGGCACCGAACCGGTGTTCAGCGCCGTGCTCGGCGTGGCTCTCGTCCTTGCCATCGTCGCGTCTCGCCTGCCCGAGGCACAGGCCCCCGAGCAGCAGGACCTGCACGAGGTTGCCGAGACCGTTCTCAGCAGACCGGTCCTGACGGCGACGGCGTTCGTCGCGATCCCGTCGGTGATGTTCGGCACGGTCGAGGTCTTGGTGCCGCTGCAGATAGCGGACTTCGGAGGGGGTCACGCGCTGATTGCCGGCGGTTTCATCGCCGGTGCCGCTCTGGAGGCGACTCTGGCCCCGGTCGTCGGCCGTTACTCGGATCGCAGCGGTCGGCGTGCGCCCTTCTTGCTCGGGCTCGGTATCTGCGCAGTCGCGATGGCGGCGATAGCGGTCGCCGGGACGCTTGGAGTAGTGATGGCCGGGCTGATACTCACCTCGCTCGGAGGGGGGATCTGCTTCACGCCGGCGTTGACGATGCTCTCCGAGGTCGCCGAGTCGAGTCGCCTTCATCAGGGCTTCGCTGCCGGCCTCTCCAACATGGCGTGGGCAGCGGGCCAGGTAATTGGGGGTCTCGCCGGGGGTGCGGCGGCGAGCGTCGCCGGCAACGCGGTGCCGAGCTTCGTGGTCGTGACCCTGCTGCTAGGCACGGTGGCCTACGCGTTCCACGCGCTGACGCCACCGCCGGTTCGCACCGTCGAGGGCTAGGAGGGATTGGCGAAACCCCGCACGCGTCCAGCGGCGGCGGACACTGCGCGGTACGGCGCCGACCTGCGTCCTTGTCCCGCTTGGTCCGACGCTCACTGGCCCGCGCACTCGGGTTTCGCCAATCCCTCCTCGCGGTTAGGCTCCCAGGGCATGGCTCCTGGGAGAGACGAGCAGGGTGGACTCGGTAAGTAGCTGGCGCAATTGGGCCGGGGATCAGGTCTGCGCGCCGATCGAGCGGGTGCGACCCGGGAGCCGGGACGAGTTGGCCGAGGCGATCGCGGCGGCAGCCTCTGCCGGGCGCAACGTCAGCGTGGCCGGTAGCGGCCACTCCTTCACCGAGGCGGCGATGACCGACGGCACGATGCTGGACCTCGGGGCGTTCAGCGGCGTGCTCGACGCCGATCGCGCCTCGGGCCTGGTCAGGGTCGGCGGCGGCACCGTGCTCGACCAGCTCAACGAGGAGCTTGCCCGCCTGGGCCTGGCGATGGAGAACCTCGGAGACATCGATCGGCAGACGATCGCCGGCTCGATCTCAACCGGTACCCACGGCACCGGCGCGAAGCTGCGCAACATCTCCTCCCAGGTGGAGGGCGTGGAGCTGGTGCTCGGCGACGGCACGGTGCGGGAGTTGGGTCGCGATCGGGACCCGGAGTTGCTGCGCGCGGCGCGTGTGAGCGTCGGCGCTCTCGGGGCGATCTCCGCCGTCACCCTGCGCTGCGTGCCGGCTTTCATCCTGCACCGAGTCGATACGCCCCTGCCCCGGGAGGAGGTCCTTGACTCCTTCCATGAGCGCGCCGACGCCAACGACCACTTCGAGCTGTTCACCTTTCCCTATGCCGACTCGGCCCTGGTGCTGGAGCGCAACCGCACCGAGGGCCCGGCGCACCCGCGCGGACGCGCCGCCGCCTTCCTCAACGACGTGGTGCTCGAGAACTGGGCCCTGGAGGCAGTGTCGGCTGCGGGCAAGCTCTTCCCCCGCGCAATTCCCTCGCTCTCCCGGTTCGCCGCCTGGCTCGCCTCGGGCAGCAAGTCGATCGATCGCAGCGACCGGATCTTCGCCAACGAGCGACGGGTTCGCTTCACTGAGATGGAGTACGGAGTGCCGCGTGAGCACGGGCCGGAGGCGGTGCGGCGGGTGATCGAGTGGGTGCGCTCCAACCGCTACCCGGTCTTCTTCCCGATCGAGATGCGGGTGGTGGCGGCCGACGACGCCCTGCTCAGCCCCTCGCACGAGCGCGATACCGCCTACATCGCCGTCCACCAGTACCGCGGTATGGAGTGGCGTCCCTACTTCGAGGCCGTCGAGGCGATCATGAACGACTACGTGGGTCGCCCCCACTGGGGCAAGCGGCATTTCCAGACCGCGACGAGCCTGGCCGAGCGCTATCCGCGCTGGGCGGAGTTCCAGGCCGCCCGCGACGAGCTCGACCCCAAGCGCGTTTTCAGCAACGAGTACGCGGCCCGCACACTCGGCGCTTAGTTAGGCGAGCGAAAACCAAGCAGGTCGGGGGATGCAGGGAGGACTGCGAGGGGAGCGCCCCTTTGGTGCGTGATCCGAGCAGGCCGACCGAAGACCCCGAGATGCGCCGGTTTGCAGCCGCCTAGAGGAAGGTCTGGCCCTCGCCTCTGTAGGTGGGGACCACGTCGACGATCTCGTTGCCTTCGATGAGGTGGAGGGAGTCGAAGCGCTCGCAGAGCTCTCCCGCCTTGGTGTGGCGCATGTAGACGCGGTCCCCTACTTCCAGCCCGGCAGCGGGGGGGCCGCTGAGCGGGGTCTGGACCTCGCCGGCGCCCTCCTCCGGATCGAGCTTCAGCCCCGCGGGCAGCCAGGGGGACGGCAGCCGAGCGCCGTCGCCGCTGCCCGAGGCGAGGTAGCCGCCGCCGAGCGCGGTCGCCACGGTGCGGTTTGGCTTGCGCACGATCGGCAGGGCGAAGCCCGCCGCCGGGGTCAGCGTGAAGCGGCTGTAGGTATCGAAGAGGGTGGGCGCGTAGAAGCCCGAGCCGGCGGCGATCTCGGTGACCGCGTCCTCCGTGCCGGTCAGCTCGAGGCTGCCGGTGCCGCCGCCGTTGACGATCTCCAACGGCATCAGCTCTCGGATCGCGGCGACGACCGCGGCCCGGCGCTCGGCGAGCTCGGCAGCGGAGCGGCGCTGCATCGCGCGGATCGCGACACCGCGCAGGCGCCGGCCCGGCGGTTCGTCGCCGACGCCGGCGATCTGCCCCTCGTAGGACATCAGCGCCGCCAGCTCGACCTGCGGGCGCCGCTCGATCTCCCGCGCCAGTGCAACCGCCTGCTCGACCGTGTGGATCGGCGAGCGCTTGGGCCCGACCTTGATCCGGCCGCCGAGCGCCCACCAGCCCGCATCGAGGTCGATGCAGACCCGCACCGGTGCAGCGCCCGCGCCCAGCACCGACTCGATCGCCTCCAGGTGCTCGACGCAGTCGACCATCACTATCGGCGACCCCGCCGGGTTGGCCACCGAGCGCAGCGCCAGCGCCTCCAATGCCCCCCTGTCCGCGGTCGGGTAGGCGAGCAGCAGGTTCTCGAAGCCCGCCTCGGCGAGCCAGAGCGTCTCGGGCAGGGTGAAGGTCATCAGCCCGGCGAAGCGCGGGTCGCGGCGCAGGACCTGCTCCAACAGGGCCCGGCAGCGGAGCGACTTGCTCGCCACCCGGATCGGCTTTCCCAGGGCCCGGTCCAACATCGCGTCGGCGTTCGACCACATCGCGTCGAGATCGACGAAGGCGAACGGCGCCTCGACCTCCGCGAAGATCTTCTCGTAGCGCTGGTGCGACTGCTCGATCACGGCCCCGAGCCTAACCGGGCAGCGCGACGAGGGCGGCGCTAAGGTTTTCGCACCCGGAGAGGTGGCCGAGTGGCTGAAGGCACTCGCCTGCTAAGCGAGTAGGGGGCGCAAGCTCTCTCGAGGGTTCGAATCCCTCCCTCTCCGCTGTTCAGTCCGATCGAAGTCCACTTGCGCAAAGGGTCGTGCTCGAACGGAGTCACGGCTACGGTCTCCCCGATGGGGTTGGAGCGATTGCCGCTGTCGTTTCCGCAGGTACGTCGCTCGTCGCCCGTAGATCGCGAAGGCGCCGCTCAGCGGCTGCGCGAGCGCAGGACGACGCGGCCGCCGCGACCGGGGATCATCGTCACGTTGCGGTGCAAAGCGTGTTCGGGCTCGGGCTCGGCGGCATCGACGTCGAGGCGGCGGGCCATCGCCTCGAGCACTACCCGCTGCTCCGCCATCGCCAGGGCGGCGCCGAGGCAGCGGCGGATGCCGCCGCCGAAGCCGATCCACTCGTAGGTGCCGGGTTTGCGACCGAGCCAGCGCTCTGGCCGAAACTCGAAAGGTTCGGGGTAGAGATCCTCGCGATGGTGGACGAGCAGGATGCTCATCGTGATCGGCGTATCGGCTGAGACCGCGTAGGGACCGAGGCGCCAGGGCGCCATCACCCGTCGTCCGATCATCGGCACCACCGGTCGCGAGCGCATGCTCTCGAGGATCGTCGCCTCGATCTGCTCGTCCGCGCCCTCGCCGGAGCGGACGGCTTCGCGCAGGCTCTCGTGGGCTGCTGGGTTGCGGACCAGGCGCTCCCAGGTCCAGGCGAGCGAGTTGGCGGTCGTCTCATGCCCGGCGAGGACCAGGGTGAGCAGCTCGTCGCGCACTTCTTTGTCGTCCATCGCCTCGCCGTCCTCGGTTCGCGCCTGCAGCAGGAGCGAGAGGATGTCGCGTCGCTCGTCCAGGTGCTGGTCGCGGCGACGGGCTTTGATCACCCCGTACGTCGCCCGGTCGAGCAGCTCCACTCCGACCCGGATGACGCCGATCGCCTCGTCGCGCGTCAGGTTCATCAGTTCTCCCACCTGGGCCAGCGGCGAGGTCGAGGCGGCGACCATCTGCTTGGTCGCGACGCGCATCCAGTACTCCGGGGTGCCGCGCTCCGGCCGCCCCTCGATGCCGAAGATGCCGGCCATGATCACGTCGAGCGTGATCGCCTGCATGCGCGGCGCCAACGCGAAGGGACGGTTCAACGGCCAGCGGTCGATCTCGCGTTCGGCGGCAGCGGCGATCATCTCGGTGTAGCGCTCGATCGCCTCGCCGTGAAAGGGGGGCAGCAGCAGCTTGCGCTGGCGCATGTGACGTGGCCCGATCGCGGTTAGGACCGAGTTGGGCCCGAGGATCGGGCGCAGCGGCGACTCGCCGGTGAGCGATGGCGCCAGCTCGGGTTTGGCGGTGAAGAGCGAGCGCACGTGGTCGGGGTGGCTGGTGATCACCGGGCCGCCGGGGAAGAAGGTCCGCATGCGGAAGACGTCGCCGAGGCGGCGTCGCGCGCCGAAGACGTACTGGATCTGTCGCTGGTTGAAGCGCACCATCTGCACCACGCGAGGGAGCGGCACCACGGGTGGCTTGGCGAAGGCCGCGGCCTCCTCGGGCTCGATCGGCCCGGCAGGTGAGGGCGGCGCCTCGCCGACGAGGTCCGGGAACGCCGGTTCCTCGGTGGCGGCGGGACGCTCGGCGAGAGTGCTCACCCTGTCATTGTGACACAGATCGATGTCATCGTTTGTGCTCTCAAGGTGACGTCGCTCACGCTCTACAGTCCATACGCATGCAGCGTCGTAGACGGACCAAGATCATCGCCACGGTGGGACCGGCGAGCTGGGACGCCGACGTGTTGACGCGGTTGATCGAGGCCGGCGCCGACGTCCTCCGCCTCAACTTCTCCCATGCCGATCGCGATCGGCACGCGCGCACGATCGAGGCGATCCGTGCCGCGGCCGAGCGGGTGGGGCGCGAGGTGGCGGTGCTCGGCGACCTGCCCGGCCCAAAGCTGCGGATCGGCGAGCTGCGTGGCGACGTCGCCGAGCTGGAGACGGGGATGCACGTGAAGCTGACTCCACGCGACATCGAGGGCGATCGGGAGACGATCCCAGTCACCTGGCCGGGCGTCGCCTCGCTGCGCGAGGACGAGTCGGTCTACCTCGCCGACGGCTCGATCCGGTTGCGGGTCTGCGGCTCGGAGGACGGTGGGGTCGACTGCGAGGTGGAGGTCGGCGGCACGCTCTCCTCGCACAAGGGGATGAACGTGCCGGGGGTAAGCAGTCCGGCGGCGACTGCGGGCGACCTCGACTGGGTCGAGTTCGCGGTCGGGCAGGGCATCGATCTGCTCGCCGTCTCCTTCGTCTCGACCGCCACCGACCTCGAGCCAGTGAGCGAGCGAGTGCGCGCCCTCGGTTCCGACATCCCGCTGATTGCCAAGATCGAGAAGCAGCAGGCTGCCGAGAACGCCGAGGAGATCGTCGCCACCGCGACAGGGGGGATCATGGTCGCGCGCGGCGATCTCGGGATCGAGCTGCCGCTGTCGCAGGTGCCGGTCGTGCAGAAGCGGCTGATTCGAGCCGCCGGCCGGCGCTCCAAGCCGGTGATCACGGCAACCCAGATGTTGGCCTCGATGGTGATCGCGCGGCGCCCGACCCGGGCCGAGGTGACCGACGTCGCCAACGCGATCTACGACGGCACCGACGCGGTGATGCTCTCCGAGGAGACGGCCGTCGGTCAGCATCCGGTCGAGGCGGTGCGGGTGATGGACCAGATCGCTCGCGCGACCGAGCCCGATCTCCCTTACGGCGAGTGGCTCTTCGGCCGCACCGACCAGGCCACCCAGGACGTCGCCGACTCGGTCGCCCAGGGGGCGGTCGGAGCTGTGTACCGGCTGGGGTTGGCGGCGCTGGTGGTGCCGACCACCAGCGGGCGCACGGCGCGCCTCGTCTCGGCCCACCGCCCCAACGTGCCGGTGCTGGCTGTCTCGCCCCGAATCGAGACGGTGCGCCGGCTCAACCTCCTCTTCGGCGTCACCGCAGTGCTGCAGGAGCACGAGACGGACGTGCGAGCGCTGCTCCACGATTGCGCCGCGCTTGCGGCCGAGCACGGCATCGCCGCCTCCGGCGATCTGATCGCGATCACCGCCGGACTGCCCGAGCAGGAGCTTGGCACGAACCTGTTCGAGGTCCACCGCGTGCCCTGAGACGCTCTGGATGCCGGCGCGCTACGGCGTCATCGGTCGCCGAAAGGCGCTTGCCTTCCGGCCTCTTCCTTGTCCCGCTTGGCCCCAGAACGTCTCAGGGCACGCGGACCTGGATGTTGAAATCCGCCGTGCCCAGCGATCCCATCAGGCGCAGCCAGAGCGGCAGGTACATCTCGGTCCCGCGGGCTGCCGAGATCCCACCGAGGTCGACGATCGCCTCGCGCGGCCAGCCAAAGCTCTGCAGCAGCTCGCCAACCGTCGCCTTTGCCCCCTCGTCCTCGCCGCAGACGAAGACGTTGTGAGCGCCGGGTAGACGACCGGGCTCGGTCATCACCTGGTTGTTGATCGTGTTCAGCGCCTTGACCACCTCCGCCTCGGGGAAAGTGGCTTGGATCCGCTCGCCGAGGCTGTCGTCATTGCAGATCGAGAGCGTCGGTGGAACGCCCTTCGAGAAGTCGAGGGGGTTGGAGACGTCGACGAGCACCTTGCCGGCGAGGTTCTCGGCACCGGCCGCCTGCAGCGCCTCCAGCGATGCCCCGCCGGCGGTGCAATTGAAGACGAGCTCTGCGCTGGAGGCGGCCTCAGCGAAGGTACCGCCGGCGGCCACCCCGCCGGTCTCGCGCAGCCACCCGGTCAGGCCCTCGCTGTCCGCCGAGCGCGATCCCATCGTCACCTCGTGGCCCAGCTCGACCAGCTTGGTCCCGATCCTCCGTCCCACCGCGCCGGTTCCCAGCACGCCGATCCTCATTGCCGTCTCCTTTCGTCGCTCGCTCTATTGTCTCGTCCGGCATGGGCAGCGAGGGGAAAGTCGTCCGGGTGGAGCGCGAAGCGAGCGGTCTGGCGCTGATGACACTCGACAGCCCGCCGCTCAACCTCTTCGACAGGCGCATGTTCGAGGGCCTGGTGGAGGCGATCGACGAGGTCGAGGCCGAGCCGCCGCGGGCGCTCTTGATCCGGGCCGAGGGCCGGGCGGTTTCCGGCGGCGTCAACGTCGCCGAGTTCGATGGGCTGACGCCAGCGCGGGCGAGCGAGCTCTGGGACGAGTTGATCGGCACCGTCGAACGGGTCGAACGGCTGCCGCTCCCGGTCGTCTTCGCCGCCCACGCGCTCACCCTCACCGCGGCCTTCGAGCTGGCACTGGGTTGCGACCTGATCCTCGCCGCACGTTCCGCCAAGTTCGGCCTGGTCGAGAAAGTCGTCGGCTTGACCCCCTCGATGGGCGGGACGCAACGTCTCGCCGAGCGGGCGGGCAGCGGCCGCGCGCGCGAGCTGGTGATGACCGGAGAGCTCTTTGGCGCCGAAGAGCTCGCCGCTTGGGGCGTGGTCAACCGGGTCCTCGATGACGAGGGCTTCGACGAGCGCGCTCGCGCATGCGCCGCCGAGCTGGCGGCAGGTCCGACCAAGGCGCACGCGATGACCAAGCTCGTCCTGCGTCGCTTTCGCGAGGGCGGCATTCCGGCGGCCGACGAGGCGATCCGCACCGAGGCCGGGGAGCTGTTCGCCACGGAGGACCTACAGCGGGCGGTCAAGACCTTCCTGGAGAAGGGTCCTGGCCACGCCGAGTTCGAGGGCCGCTGAGCGCCGCTAGGGTTCCAGCCATGACCGACTTCGATCTGATCGCTCAGGGCATGACCCAGGCGGTGCCGTTTGCCGGCCACCTGGGCCTGGAGATAACTCGGATAGCCGAGGGAGAGGCCGTCGTGCGCCTGCCCGAGCGCGCCGAGTTGACCAACCACGTCGGCTCTCAGCACGCCGGGGCTCTCTTCACTGTCTCCGAGACGGCGTCGGGCGCTGCTTTCGTCGGCGCTTTCGCCGAGCGCTTGGGCGAAGTGACCCCGCTCGCTCGCAGCGCCGAGATCTCCTACGAGAAGATCGCCAAGGGCCCGATCGAGGCGAGCGCCAAGCTGGGGGTTCCTGCAGCAGAGGCTCTGGCGACGCTCGACGCCGAGGGCAAGGTCGTTTTTCCCTGCGAGGTCGAGCTCACCGATGCTTCCGGCCAGCGCGTCGCCTTCGCCACCGTCCAGTGGCATGTACGGCTCAACCGGCCCGTTGAGCCCGAGTCGGCCTGATTGCCGCACCACATTGGTGATTTGGCTCCCCCCGACGCGCCACATTGGGCCATCGAGGGGCTGGTCGCTTCGGTTAGCGTCGCCACCAAGTACCGGCTCTAAGCCGGGGGGGAAATACCAAGCGCCTAACCGGGCGCCGACGTGCAAGGGGGAGATGCAGGTGGAGACTCACTCGATCCGCGGGGTGTCGCATGCGGCACTGTCCGTGATCTTCAGCGTGCTGCTGTGCGTATGCGCCATTGTCACGGTCGTGCCGGCAGCGGCATTCGCCCAGGGCGACGATGGCGCCGTCCCCTTTGGCGGCCGGATGCCCGACCAGCCTGACGTTCGCAAGGTCGGCAAGGCGACTTGGCGCTTTTTGCCAGGCAGGGGCGAATACGAAGTCCGCCATCCTGGCCAGCCCCCTGGTTTCGCGCACGTGGACTACCTGCCCCAGTCAACCGGCATTAGTGCCTCGGCCGAGGAAGCAGCCGATGGGTCAGGCGGGTTGATCTCACTGCCTAGCAACGAACTGGCCCCCATCTGCCGCACCACGGGGCCGCGCATCGTCGTCGTCTACAGCCATCGCTCCTCGGATGGGACGCCGACGCCCACGTCGACTCTGCGCAGCATCGTGAAACGGATGAACTGGAAGATCTCCGATCAGTCCTCGCAGTCGAGCGCCGGCAAACGCGTCGTCAAGATGGCCGTCGATTGCAACGGATCGGGGGAAATCAACGTCTACAACGTCACCAGCGCCAACAACAACTTCCCCAGCCTAAGGGCGACGGTTGCAAGCGCCCTCTTCGGAGAACCCACAGGAGAATCAGCGGTCAAGTACCTGATCTTTGATCACGCCCCCTACGAAGAAGCCCCCACATTGGTTGCCGGCATGGGGGGCCCAATCAGAAATGACCCCCTGAAAAGCCACTTCAACGACAACGCTGAATTCACCTCGAGTGCGGGGATCTTCAACACCAGCTATGAAAGCGGCACCAAACAGGTCTGGGAAAGCCATACGACTATCCATGAGTTGATCCACTCCCTGGGCGGCTCACAGGGAAAACTCGAACCAGCATATGAAAACGCGCCGGAATCGACTCCTGGTCACCACTGCTCAGACGGCCTGGACATACTCTGCTACAAAGAACCGGAATGGTTCTATTTCTCCGACATCTGCTCTGAATACGAAGGCTACAAGACCCCGACCACGGTCCCGATCGACTGCAACAAGGACACCTATTTCAACGCCGCGCCGGCAGCCGGTTCCTGGCTGGCCGAATACTGGGATCTGGCCGGTCCCGAGGACTGGTTCCTGGTTGCGCCGCCAAAGGCCATCACCGGAGCCGCTACGTCGGTGAAAGGCAAAAGCGCCCTTGTGAAAGGCGAAATCAACCCGGAAGGGACAAAAGCGTCGTACCGTCTCCAATACGCGCCGACGTCGGCAGGCTACTGGGAATCCACAACGCCTTTGCAAGACATTGGCTACGGCAACGGATCCAGTGAAGGAACATACAAAGCCGAAATTCCGCTTACGGGCCTCGCATTGGGCACCACTTACAAATACCGTGTGGTTGCTCAAAGCGTGGATTACCAGCAAGTCTACGGGGAAGAAAAAACCTTCACGACTCTCTCGCCTCCGAAACCTACGATAACGGCGGAAGCTGCAACTTCCGTTGGGGGATCGGGGGCAACGCTCAACGCCACGATCAATCCCAACGGAACCGAAACGACCTATCAGTTCCAGTATGGCAAGACCACCAGCTACAGCAATTTCGTGCCCGCTGCGCCCGGGCCTAACATCGGCGCCGGCAGCACGGGTGTGAAAGTCAGTCAATCGATTACCTTCGCTGTCGAACCGAATACCACCTATCACTATCGCGCGATCGCGACGAACGAAGGAGGGTTTAGCGAAGGTCAAGACAAAACCTTCACAACCCCGCGAACGGTGAATGCTCCCACCTATTCCTCTTCTTTCGGCTCCAAAGGCACGGGTAATGGCCAGTTCTCCTATGTCTGGGGCATGGCGGTCGATCCTTCGGGCAATGTCTGGGTCTCCGACACGACAGCCAACCGCATCCAGAAGTTCAACTCAAATGGGGAATACCAGTGCCAGATCGGATCGACAGGCAGCGGCAACGGTCAGTTCAACAATCCGCGAGACCTCGAGGCCGACGCTGCGGGCAATATCTGGGTCGCTGATCGCGAAAACAATCGCATTCAAAAGATCAGTCCAACGTGCCAGTATCTGAGCCAGTTCGGTTCCAAAGGCTCCGGCAACGGGCTTCTGAGTGCTCCCCGCGAGATTGCGATCGACCCGGCGGGCAATATCTGGGTATCAGACAGCGGGAACGACCGCATCCAGAAGTTCAATTCAAAAGGGGAATATCTGTCCAAGTGTGGAAGCGCGGGCAGCGGCAATGGCCAGTTCAACCCAGAACCGTTGGCGATCGAGGCTGACTCGGACGGCAATGTTTGGGTCAGTGACGAACACCGTCTACAGCAGTTCAATTCGAGCTGCGAATTCGTCGGCCAGTTCCAGGCTGCGTCATTTTCTCCTTATTCGTTTGCGATTGACGCAGCCGGCACCATTTGGGAGTCTGACTCGGAAATGGATGAGGTTGCCGGCTTTTACCCGGAGGGTGAATACGCCACTCACTTTGGTGAATGGGGAAGTGGCAATGGTCAGTTCAACAATCCCCGCGGGAGCGCGATTGCTGCCGACGGAACGATCTGGGTGGCCGATCAAGGCGTCAATAAAATGCGCGTCCAGAAATGGCTGCCCGGTGCGGTGCCGCCGGTTCTCACTGGGGCAACGAAATCGATCAAGCGCACCGAAGCAACGCTGAAGGCCACGATCAACCCCCAAGGAACGGCAACCAGCTACCAGTTCGAGTATGGAACGACACCCACCTACGGGTCGACGGTTCCGGCCACGGCTAAAAGCATAGGCTCTGGCAGTAGCGGCGTTGCCGTCAGTGAGGCACTCAGCGGCCTCAAAGCCGGAACGACCTATTATTACCATGTTGTTGCGACGAGCTCCAAAGGCACGACATATGGAGAAACTCGGCACTTCACCACATGGCCGCCGGCAGGAGCCGGTGCCCAGGTCCGCATCGGCGGCAAAACGTTTGCCGAACTCGGCATAACGGAAGCTAGCTTTTCGCTGAACGGCACGTTCGTATTCGAACTCAAACAGTCCTCGCTCTCGACCGCGTTCACCTGCAGCGAATCGGGCTCTGGCACGCTCGCCTCGACCGGGCTGAAAAAAGAGAACGTATCGCTCTCCTGTACGGAAGTCGGTAATCCATCCTGCAAAACGAAACCGATCAGCTTCAGTGTGGACGGCAACTTTCACTCAGAAAGTACGATCCTCTTCTACCTCATAGCTGAAGGCGGCTGCGGCTGGTTCGAAGAAACAACGTTCCTATCGAATGCAGCGGGTTCCTTCGAGTACGGCAGCGAAGCGACGAGCATGAACGTGACGTCCACTGCCACGGCTGCGTTCGGAGGCTGGAAAGCGACACTGTTGGGCAACTCGAAATGGGTATTGACTGGAGCCAATGTGGGCAAAACCCTCGGGTTCTGGTAGGCGACGTCGGGCCTGGTTCCTCCCTTTGTCGGGGGAGCCAGGCCTGGTCGCGGCCGGGCGTCCGGCTGCGGCTAAGATGCCGGAGACCTGTCGATGCCGTGACAGGGCGGATCCGCTGAAGTCGCGCCCAGGGCGCTCCAAGGCTAGGATGCCGGTCTGCGAATCCGCCAAACCCGTGCATTTGCAGATCCCGCGCCTGTAGCTCAGTTGGATAGAGCGTCGGTCTACGAAACCGAAGGTCACAGGTTCGAATCCTGTCAGGCGCGTTCGCTGAATCCCGCTTGGGGAGCGGGTTTGCGGGGTTTTTGGCGGTCTAGGAAGAACGCGAAAAAGCCGCTGGGGCAACGCCTGGGGCAACATGAGGTCCGAGTGACGTTCTGCGGAAGGCCTTGAGACGGGCGCCCCGTCCACCTACGTTCGCCGCCGACAAGACCAAATAGCGGCCCCGGCGGCGCGCAAACGCCCCGGGGCCCGGCACCGAAGACCTAGCTTCGATGCGAGAGAGACGGTACCCGTCGTCCCCGTCATGGGGTGCATCGCGGGCGGTCCTCTGGTGCCCACCCGAGAGGAGAAGCGCCGATGCCCAGGAGCACCGCCACGATCAGCAAGGAACAGCGCGACGCGCTCTACGAGCTCGTTCGCAACCACCTCGGTGGTCTCGGTGACGTCTGGATCGCGATGGAGGCGAAAGGCGACTACGCGACCGCCGAGCGGCTCGCGCTGGAGTTCAGCGAAGACTTCCGGCTGCTGGCCGACCTCGGCTGGGACCGGGAGGACAGTCGCGAGGCGATCGAGCTGACCATGCCGCGAGAGGATCTGACGGAAGCGCTCAAGCGCATCCGCAGTGAAGCGGAAGGAGGCGTCAGCGGCTCGGAGAGCGACCGCGAGCAGCGGGAGGAGGAAGAGAAGGTCAATGCTCGCTCCCAGCTCGCCCGCAGCACCTGCGAGGAGCTGCTGGCGAGGCTCGGCGCGTAGCCCCGATGGCAACTCCGTTCAGCGTCAAAGCCCAGTTCGGGCGAAACCTGTCCTGCTGCCGTAAGAAGGCCGGGCTCTCGCAGGAAGAGCTGAGCGTCCGCGCCTCGCTTCACCGAACCGCCGTCGGCCAGTTGGAGCGAGGCGAGCGCGTCGCCCGGGTCGACACGCTCATAAAGCTGGCCGGCTCACTCGGCATTCCTCCTGGAGATCTCCTCGAAGGACTCCATTGGCAATCCGGTTACACGGAGGCTGGGACCTACAGGCTCTCGGCCGACTCGGGCACCTAAGTGAGCAGACGTTCGGTTCGCTCTGCGGTTCGTTCCGTACTTCGTCCTGCGCTTCGTTCTGTACTTCGCGCCGGGGTTTCCTTGACGGTTCCCCGCATGGTTGCTCCAGAGGTTTACGCCGGGGTTCCCCTTGGGGTTGACACGCGCTCCGTCGCTCGCACCGCTGCTCGCACTACGGCTCGCACTGCACTTCGCACTGCGGCTCGCATTGCGACTCCCGGCAACGTCCTCCAGACTGCTTGCGGCCTAGCTTTTCGGAGCTCCTAAATCGCTGACATCTATATCCCGAAGGGTCTAGTCCGTGATCAATCCTCTCCGGTGGCTGCCGCCAAGGCTCGGGACCGCCCGCCGCCGTCAGCCTCGCCGTGGCTCTGCTGACCTTCGCCTAGCGATGATCGCGCCCCTCGCTGTCGCTCGGCGCGCTGCACCTTGTAACGTTTTGTCCGTCAACGTCAAACGGGGCGGCACCGCGCAAACGGCCCGCCCCCGGCTCACGAGGGGTTAGCTCATGAGCGTTTCCCAGGATACGTCGGCCCCTGCGACCGATCCAGGCTGCGGCGACAAGCGGCGGCTCAGAAAGACGAAGACGCCCGGCGTCTTCAAGCGCGTTGACGGCGCAGGACGGACGATCGGTTACGTCAGCGTCTTCCGCAGCGCAGGGAGGCAGAGAAAGCGCCACGCCCGCACCTACGACGAAGCGAAGCGGATCAAGCGCGAAAGCGAGACCGACCGCGACCGTGGCGAGCTTCAGGAGCGCACGACGATCGGTTTCCTCCGCTACGTCGATGAATGGGTCGAGCGCTACCGCGGCCAGGGAAGGCGCGGCTTCCGCGAGAGCACCCGCGAGGAATATCGCCGCCTGATCCGCGCCTACGCCCACCGCCACTTCCCGCGCAAGCTGAAGCTGGCCGACGTGAGCACCTACGCCCTGGCCCGCTTCATGGACTGGCTGGCCGAAAAGGAGGAGCAAGGCAAGCGCCTCAGCGACCGCACCATCGCCAACGCCGTGATCCCGCTGCGCGCCGCCCTCGCGACCGCCAAGCGCGAGGGCTTGATCCGTCACAACCCGGCCCGGGGCCTCGCGATGCCTCACCGCGAGCAGCTGCCCGACGAGGAGGTCAAGGTCTTCAGTCGAGACCAGCTTGCCGCCATCCTCACGATGGCGCCGGAGCGCCATTCACCACTGTTCGAGCTACTGGCCGCCACCGGCCTGCGGATCAGCGAGGCGATCGCCCTCCAGCGCCTGCATCTCCAGCTCGATCAGAGTGAGCCCGAGGTCTGCGTCCGTCGCGCCATAGTCCGCGATCGGATCGTGCCGCCCAAGAGCAAGTACGGCCGCCGCGAGGTCCGCCTACCGGCGCCGCTCGCGGCGAAGCTACGAGCCCACCTCGCCACCCAGCCAGATCAGAACTCGACCGCCCTCGCCTTTCCCAGTGAAGTCGGAGGCCCGCTTAACCCCGGCAACCTCCGCCGCCGTGTCCTCAAGCCGCTCGTGGAGGAGGTCGACGCCCCCTGGGCCGGCTTCCATACGTTCCGCCACACCTTCGCCTCGATCCATCTCAGCCGAGGAACCAACCTCCTCCAGCTAAGCCGCGCCCTCGGCCACCACTCTCCCGCCTTTACGCTGACCCGTTACACCCATTTGCTGCCCGGTGACGAGGCTCCGCCGCTCGACCTAACCGAATGGAATGGCTCTAATAAAAGTTCGTCGTAAATAGCGGTTTGCAGGAGATTTTGCCGTTCCCTTACGTCCTAGGATGAGGCCAATGGCTGATGATGTGATTGAGATCCATAGTGACGAGGACAATCCACTCGACTTCGAGATTGCAGACGGCTGGCCCGACGATGTAAAGCAGGCATACTGGAAGCTCTTTAGCTTCGACCTAGCGAAGCTCGAAGGTCGAGATAAACACGGCAGTCTAGCCTTCACGGAGTTGACTCCAATCGCTGGGCGTCTGAGGCAAATCGCTCAAGACTTGGCGATGGAGTCGTGGGTCGATTTGCCCAGCAGCATCACCGATGGCGGCCTTCTTGAACAGATCAATGCGCTGAACGCCACTCTTGATGAGATTGCTGACTTTGACCTAAACCAACTCGCGGAGCCAGCGAATACCAAGGCTCAGCTGATTCAACGAATCAATGATGTCTCCCAGTGGTTCAGGAATAACGCGCGCCCGCTTACCGTGACGGCACAGACGCGGCGCGAGATAGCAAACACCACTGGTGCGGATGGCGCGGTTAGTGAAGCCGCTGTTGTTCGAGAGGAACTCGACAAGCTCCGTGCTGACAATGATCAGATCTCCCATGAGCTTGAGGCAAGAAAAGACCTCGTCAAGGCCTACCGAGAGGCATCCGGCGAGTCGGCAAGCGACGATCTCTCGGCTGTCTTTAAAGGAAGAGCTGACGATCTCGGAAGAGCCGCCCTCTCATGGCTTATCGCCCTCGCCGTAAGCGGCGTCTTGGCAATTATCGGGGCGTTGGTGACATATTGGGAGATCAGACCGCATGAGACTGGAGATGTGAGCGGGGACGACCTTGCGCGTATCGCTCTGGCGACCTTTATCGTCGGTTTGCTGGTCTACGCGGTGCGGACGTGTGCGCATCAGTACAGAGCAAACCGTCATCTCGAGGCTGTTGCGCGAAGCAAGGCTGCGGCACTCTCAACCTTCACCCGCTTTTCGGCGGCCATTGCGGAGGAGAGCGTTCGCTCGACGGTCGCCTTGGTGTTGGCACAGGCTGTATTCGCTACGGAGGACACGGGCCACGTGGAGGCCTCAGTTGATCGAGTGACCCTAATGGATCACGCGCTACCTCGGATCACGGGAACCAGTCAGCCAACAGGCTAGCCAAGCCGCCGTTTAACTATTTGCTGGGCATGTCTTCCCAGCCACAAGCTGCGCACAAAGTCACGTAACCACCCACGCTCTCCAGCTCGGGTCGGTAGTCAGAGACAACCCGATATGACTCGCATTCGGGGCATCTATCCGGTGCTCCTCGCTCGAAACGAACAAGTGCGTCAGTGTAGGCACCCAAAATCGTGCCGGTAGCAGAGATAGCGATCTCCGCATCGTGCCGGGTAGCGCTCTCTTCATGCGTCAAAGCTGAGACTAGGTCCCAAGTGGCCTTAGCTGTGTTCTTGAGGTAGGCGCGGAGCGCCTTATTGCTCTTTCCAGCAGCGACTGCCTCTGCGATGACCTTTGACCAGCCGATGAAGTCCCCTCTTTTTGGGCTTTCTTCTATAGAGAGTTTGTCTGAGTCGGCGGCGTCGCGTGAGAAACGAACAAGCGCCTCGCGGCACCTCATTCCAACCGCCTGAAATTCCTCGGCCTCCTCCGCTTTGTCCAAGGCATCTCCCGCCTGCTCAAGCTTGCGCCATGCGGCTGGCGTCCGGTCCTGTTGCTCATCCGAAGCACTAGGTTCGCGTGCGTATCGAGCCATCATGCGTTGCATTAGTCCAATGTGAAACGAGAGGACAATCTCCATACTGGGAAAATCTGCCTGTGGATACAGGTTGGTGGGATTGGTTACAACCCACCATCTCCCACTTTTTGCCCCGACTTCCCAGACGTCATATCGCTCGCCATAAATAGACTCGGTCGACATCTTCTCGGAGCGAGATATCTCGTCATCATCAGGGCTCTCAAGCCTGAAGTATTCCTCGACGTTCCGTCTCTCGTGCTCAGGGCTCTCCATCAACTAGTCACAGCTCTCGGCGCGCGGTACGAGAAATCGGATGGAGTTCGAGATGCTGCGATCGCTTAGTTGGAGCCAAAGCCTCGGAACTTTTGCCATGTGTTGAGGGTAGCCAATGGCGCGACCTCTGAATCGGCATGTTGACTGGAACTGGAGTTAAGAGACTTGTAGATCGGAGGGCGAATGCTGCTGTCGCCGAG
Organism: uncultured Solirubrobacterales bacterium; assembly: GCA_963712595.1. Taxonomy (GTDB): domain Bacteria; phylum Actinomycetota; class Thermoleophilia; order Solirubrobacterales; family 70-9; genus VRUE01. The sequence continues at coordinate 128,486 of CAVQIM010000003.1, read as the reverse complement.
GGAGGCTACGATTTTCAGGCTATGTCGATGACCAATGAGTCGCTTATCAAGGAGGCAGGCCGTCGCCTCGCCACTGCTGCGCCTGGGGCGAAGGTGATCCTGTTTGGCTCCCGTGCTCGAGGCAAGGCTCGCCCGGACTCGGATCTCGACCTGCTTGTAATCGAGCCGGATGAGGTGCCGAAGCGTCGCGCCGAGACGGCTCGACTGCGCCGGGAGCTTCGCGGGCTCGACGTAGCCCTCGATGTGATCGTCGTCAGCGCCAGACATGCTGAGGAGTGGGGGCATTTCAAGGGCTCGATGTTGAATGAGGCGCTGAGCGAGGGCCGGGTTCTTGTCGAGGCCTGAAGGCCGCGATCTCGCGAAGGTTCTCGCCCGCAAGGCAGAGGGCGATGCGAAGGCAATGCGCAGATTGGCGCCTGACCCCGAGATCGACGACGAGGCGGTCGGCTTCCATGCTCAGCAGGCGATCGAGAAGTGGCTCAAGGCGGTGATGGCGCTCCAAGGGCTGGAAGAGGCCCGCATCCACGACTTGGGCCGTCTGCTCGAGATCCTTGACGAGGCTGGGGTCGATTCGCCTCCGGGCGCTGATTGGCTTGATGACCTCTCGATCTATGCCGTTCCACTGCGTTATGCGGATCTTCTGGACGCTGAGCCGCTTGACCGCGACGCCGCACTTGCACTGGTCAGCGAAGTCGGAGAATGGGCCAGCGCTCAGCTTCGCTAGTCCCGGGAATTAGTCGGGACGCTTGGCGTGGTCCTCGGCGCTGACGACAATCAACAGCGTTGCGTCGGGATTCCCCTCGTGTAGCTCAATCTGATCAGCGCGGGCTCGGTCGAGCTCCACATCGAAGTCACCGGGCTGCGGGTCGGGATCTATCCAAGGGTCTTTCCTCACGGGACCAAATGATTCTATGGTTGCTGACAATACGATTCGGAAAGGCAAATGAGCATCGACAACCGACGCTCCCCGGCCGCCAAGGTCATGGAGGAAGCGATCGACCTCGCAATCGAGGGCCGCTCGCCCTATCCCGAGCGCGCCGCATTCATCGACGCCAACACGTCATCGGCCGGCCATGAGATCAAGCGCGCTGCCGACGAAGGGCTGCCTGTCGTTCTCGTTGCCGCTGACGGCAGTTCCCAGGTCTTGATGCCTGAAGCGGCAGCCCGGTAGGCCTCGGCGGCGTTCCTGGAGTCCCTGGGGCAACAAATGGGGCAACATGCCCCACAGATTCCAGCCGATCCCAGCGGGACTCGATCCGCCGGAAATCGCTTGAAACCTAGCCCCACGTAGTCCAGCCGACTCACCGGCTCGGGCTACGAAACCGAAGGTCACAGGTTCGAATCCTGTCAGGCGCGCTCTTCGGATTCCCGTTGGATGGGGGGATTCCGCGATCCGGTCGGATCTGCCACGGCGGCGCCATCGGTCATGTCATTGGTGCCGAGTCGTCGACCCGCATGCTCAAGCTACTGGTCCTCCGGGGTCGCACTAGGATCGTCGCATGGGAAATGTGGTGGTCTGCGGAGCCGGGGCAGCCGGGCTGGGCTTCTCCGCTGAGCCCCTCGGGCAGAAACCGAAGGGAGAGGCTGGCTCAGCCGGAGAGGACCGCCTCCATCTCCGCCAGCTGGGCCTCGATCCCGGCTGAGATTCCGTCGCAGATCTGGTGTACGCCGGGGTCGGCGATCCGGTAGATCGAGCTGGTCCCGCGCTTGCGGCGTGAGACGAAGCGCTCCGCGTGGAGGGCGCCTAGGTGCTTGGAGACGTTCTGCTGCGAGCCCCCGACTAGCTCGGCGATCTCCCCCACCGAGGCCTCGTCCTGGCGGCGCAGGATGTCGAGGATCCGCAGCCGGGTCGGGTCGGAGAGGGCGCGAAAACGGCGCGCTATCAGCTCTGCCGCCTCTGGGGTCAACCGACTCTGCTTCATCGTGTTATTGTACCATTCACAACTGATAAGTTGGTCAACTGTTAATTTGTGAAATGGTGGAGGAAGAGAATGGACACCGCACGGAAGCCGGGACCGATCGGACGGCTGGGGCGCTACGCCGCGACCCACCGAGGGAGAGTCTTCTGCGCCTGGGCGCTGATCGCGGTGGGGCTCGGGCTGCTGGCGCCCCGGGTCGAGACCGCCCTCTCCGGCGCCGGCTGGGAGGCCAGTGGCTCGGAGTCCGTCCGGGCCCGGGACCAGCTCCAGCGCGAGTTCGGTGGCGCCGGCTCCTACGCGCTCCAGGTTGCGGTTCGCTCCTCGGGGGCGGGAGGGAGCGCGCCGCGGTTCCAGCGCACCGTGGCCGGGGTCGAACGAGTGCTGGCCGCCGACCCCGCGGTCGGCACCGTCGTCCCGCCGCACCCGGGTGCATCGATCTCCGCCGATGGCCTGACCGCGATCGTGGTCGGCACCGCCGCCCGCGGGCCGAACGAGATGGTCGCCGCCGCCGATCGCCTCAGGCCCGAGATCGACGCCGCCGCAAGACCGGGAACCGAGGCGAACCTGACCGGCGCGGCAGCCATGTGGGCGGACTTCAACGAAGCCAACCGCGAGGCGATGCTGAGGTCGGAGCTGATCTCCTGGCCGGTGACGCTGGCGATCCTCGTCCTCGCCTTCGGCTCGCTGGTAGCCGCGGGGCTGCCGCTGATGCTGACGATCACCGGCCTCATCGCCTCCGCCGGCGTCCTCTACCTCGGCACCCTGATCTCGCCGATCTCGATCTGGGCGATGAACTTCGCGCTGATGTTCGCGCTGGCGCTCGGGATCGACTACGCGCTGTTCGTCGTCATGCGCTTTCGAAGTGCGCTCGCGGACGAGCGCACCGCGGTCGAGGCGGTTGCCGAGACGATGGACAGTGCCGGCAAGGCGGTCCTCTTCTCCGCCCTCACCGTGCTCGTCTCGATCTCGGCTGTGCTGCTCGTCCCCAGCCCCGCCTTCCGCTCGGTCTCGCTGGGGATCATGGTCTCGGTCCTGTTCGTGCTGGCGGCGACGCTGACGTTGCTGCCGGCGGTGCTGGCCAAGCTCGGGCCCAGGGTCGACGGGCTGTCCCTGCCCTGGGCCGGCAGCGGCGATCGCGGCTCGCCGCGGCTCGCTCGCTGGGGGGAGCTGCTGTGGCGGCGCCCGCTCCTGTTCGGCGGAGTCGCCCTGATCCTCCTCGTCGGCCTCACCCTCCCGGCCCTCAGCCTGAAGACGGGGATGCCCTCGATCAAGGTCGTCCCCAAGGACGACTCCTCGCGAGTCGGCTACCGGCATCTCAGCGCCGCCTTCGGCGTGGGCGCGCCGGCGACGCTGCAAGTCACCGCACCGCCCTCCGCCCGCACGGCAGTGATGGAGGGCCTTGAAGACGACTCCGGCATCGCCTCCGTCGCTGCCCCCGTTGCCGGCGCGGGCGACGCGGTCCTGATCGGCGCGGTGCCGACCAGCGCCGCCGCGAGCGCCGACTTCGGCGACACGGTCGAGCGGCTGCGAGACACGCTGCCACCGGCCGCGCTGGTTGGCGGCGCGGCCGCCGAGAACCACGACCTCGAGTCGGCGCTGGCGGCGAAGGCCCCGCTGGCGATCGGACTCGTCGTCGGACTCGGGTTCGTGCTGCTGCTGATCGCCTTCCAGGCTCCGCTGGTGGCGGCGATCGCGGTTCTCGCCAACCTGCTCTCGACCGCCGCTGCCTTCGGGGTCGCCAAGCTGATCTTCCAGGACGGTCACCTGAGCGGCCTGCTCGGCTTCGAATCGCAGGGCTTCCTCGACGCTTGGGGGCCGATCTTCTTCTTCGCGATGATCTTCGCGATCGCGATGGACTACACGGTCTTCCTGCTCTCCTCGGCGCGGGAACAGTGGGAGCGGACGGGAGACGCGAAGGAGGCGATGGTCGGTGGGCTGGCCCGCTCGGGACGAGTCGTCCTCTCCGCGGGCGCGGTGATGGTCGCGGTCTTCTTCACCTTCGCCCTCTCGGGACCGCTGCCACCGAAGGAGATGGGGGTGATCCTCGGCGTCGCCGTTCTCCTCGACACCTTCCCGGTCCGCCTGCTGTTGCTGCCGGTGTTCTTGCGGCTCGCCGGTCAGGCGGCCTGGTCGATGCCCTCCTGGCTCGATCGCACCCTTCCCGACCTCCGCTTCGAGCACGGCGACTAGCGAAACTCGCCCCGCAGGAGGGTGGCGAAGGCCCAGACCGCTGTTGACTGCGCCCTGGCCGGGCTGGTCGTTTTCAGGTCCACATATGGGTTCACTTGGATACGAAAGGTATTCTCGTGTTCAAATGGTCAAACCCGCCCAACCGGTTCAGGGCTATAGGTGGTCCTCCACTGTTTCTCTGGCTGACGCCAGCAGGCTTGACCGCAACAGTGAGGTACCGCTTTACTTCCAGCTTGCAGCGGCCCTCAAGGCGATGTTGGAGGTCGGGACCTGGGAGCCTGGCGCCCGCTTGGCCTCCGAACGCGAGCTGGAAGAAGAGTTCGACGTTTCGCGGGCGGTGATCAGGCCGGCGCTTGACCTTCTCGTCGGCGATGGCGCCATCGTCCGGGTGAAGGGATCGGGGGCCTTCGTCGCCCCGCCACGGTGCGAGGTCCAGGTAAATGGGCTGGTCAAATTGTCGCTCGAGCGTCACGACGATTTGGCGATCACCGTGCTCAGCGCACGCGAGCGCCGTCCCGACCGCACTGTGTCGTACTTCCTCGAGATCGAGAATCGGCAGACGCCGATCGCACACGTAACTGCGGTCATCGACGCCGGCAAGCCATCGGTCTTCCTCATCGATTCCTTCTCCACTGTTGCCCGCGTTCCGTGGCTGCTTCCCACCGCCTGGGCGCTCGAGACCGGCGCAAAGCCGCCCGAGCCCAGCGGGCTCGACCTCACCCGTGCCACTGTCTCGATCGAGTACACCTTCCTCAGCGAGTGGGCGGCTTCCCAGCTGGGCGCCTCAGCCGGCGATCCGGCGCTGATTGGGCGCTTCGTCCAGTTCGGCCGGGCGGAAGGGTCAAAACGGGAGGGCCCGCTCGAGTTCGCCCGTCTCGTGTACAGCGTCGACGGCACCCAGTTGGCATTCGAGCTCAGCTGACTGTTGACTGCGCTGGGTCAGAGCCTGATCGATGCCCTCGCCCTCGGAAGCCTGTATGCGCTAATTGCCCTCGGCATCACCCTTGTCTACACGGTGATGGGGATGATGAACTTCGCCCACGGCGAGTTCATAATGCTCTCCGCCTACGCCCTCTACGCCCTCGCCGGGCTGCCCTTCGCCGCGGCGGTCGCAGGTGCACTCTTGTCCGGGATCGTGGTCGCGCTCCTTGCCGAGCGCGTGGCCTTCCGGTCGGTGCGCAATGCCGACCTCTCGGCCCAACTCGTCACCTCGCTGGCGGTTGCGGCGATTCTCCAGAACGTTGTGACGGCGGCAGTCGACGCTCGGGCCCAATCGGTCGAGACACCAACCTCGATCAGCGAATCGACCAACATCGGCAGCATCTCGGTGCCGAACTTGGAGTTCGTAACCCTCGGGCTCACGGTGATCGTCCTCGGCGGCCTCGGGTGGCTGCTCTACCGAACACGCACGGGGCTGGCGATGCGCGCGGCGGCGGAGAACTTCGACATGGCGCGCCTCCTCGGTGTCCGGGCCGATCGGGTGATTGCGATCGCCTTCGCGATCAGTGGAGCGCTCGCCGCCGTGGTCGGCGTGCTGATCGTGATGCAAACCGGCCAGGTGTCCCCAACGATGGGCCTCACCCCGGTCCTGGTCGGGTTCGTTGCGGTGGTGATCGGAGGCTTCGGCCGGATGGTTGGTGCGGTGGTTGGCGGCCTGCTGCTCGGAGTTCTCTCCTCGCTGCTCGGCGCCTACCTCCCCGAGGGACTGGTGCCGTTCCGCGATGCGATCGTGTTCACCTTCCCGGTGCTGATCCTGATCTTCAGGCCGCATGGTCTGCTTGGAGGAGAGATCGGAAAGGCGCGGGTGTGAGCACCACACGATTTCGCTCCCGCCCGTCCGTTGCGGTCTCGCTGCTGTTGCCGCTGGTCCTGATCGCGATCGTCACCTTGGCCGGCGCCAGCGGTACGCCCTCTTTCCAAGGCACGGTCACCCTGATCCTCTGCAACCTGATCGTCGTTCTCGGGCTGCAGGTCTTCGTCGGCAACGGTGGGGTCTACTCGTTCGGACAGCTCGGCTTCGCGACGATCGGTGCTTACGTTGCGGCGCTTCTCACCTTGCCGGCGGCCTTCGCCCTGCTGCAGACACCTGGCCTACCCGATCTCATCGCCGACGCCCACCCTGGCTCGCTGCTCTCGACGCTGATCGCCGCAGCGGCCTCCGGCCTCCTCGCGATCGTCATCGGCCTTCCGCTGATGCGCACCTCCACCCTTGCGATCCCGATCTCCACCTTCGCCTTTCTGATCGTCGTCTACAACGTCGTCGCCAACTGGGACCGCGTCACGGGGGGCAGCAGCGGGCTGGTCAGCATTCCGACTACGACCAGCGTCGAATCGGCCGGGCTCTGGGCGGCCGCGGCCGTCGTCCTTGCGGTTGCGTTCAAATGGTCTTCGAGCGGCTATCGCCTGCAGGCGACGCGCGAGGACGAGGTGGCTGCGCGCTCGATCGGAATCAACGTGATGAGGGAGCGGCTGATCGCGTTCGGCATCAGCGGCATGCTGTGCGGAGTCGGCGGCGCGCTGGCCGTGCACCAGTCCGGCGTTCTCAATCCCACCACCTTCTACTTCGGCGCGACCGTCACGACGATGACGATGCTGGTCGTCGGCGGCGCCCGCAGCGTCCTCGGGGCGGCAGTCGGGGCGATCGCGATCGCGATGGTGAACGAGATGCTTCGAGGGGCCGAAGGCGGCGTCGATCTGTTCGGTGCGATCTCGGTCGGGGAGGCCCCGGGCCTCGCTGCTATCGGCCTCGGACTGATCCTGCTGGCAACGATGATCGCGATGCCGGACGGGCTGAGCGGCGGCCGCGAGGCGGGCGAGCTGTCCTGGATCCGCCGATTGGGCTCGATGGCCTCCCCGCCTCTTCCCAGGTCGAATGCCGTCGCCAACCAGCCCGCGGCCGACCTCGCTGGGAAGGGTGCCCTGCGCGCTGAGGGAGTATCGCTCGCTTTCTCCGGTCTGCAGGTGCTCCGGGAAATCGACCTCGAGCTCGAACCCGGCGAGGCGCTCGGTCTGATCGGGCCGAACGGCGCCGGCAAGACGACCCTCGTCAACGTCCTCAGCGGGTTTCAAGAGCCCGACTCGGGCACCGTCACGCTGGACGGGGTCGACGTCACCGGGCGAACTCCGACGCGCCTTGCCCGCGACGGACTGGGTCGCACATTTCAGGCGGCTCTACCCTTCCCTCACCTGACTGGCCTCGAGAGCGTCGCTGTCGGCGCGATGGGCATCGGGGTCAACAGGCGGCGGGCGGCCGCAGTCGCAGCCGAGGTGCTCGGTCGCCTCAACCTCCTCGAGCAGGCTGCGCTGCCTGCCGGCTCCCTTGCTCCGGGAGCCCAGCGTCTCCTGGGGGTCGCTCGTGCGCTTGCGATCCAACCGCGCTACCTGCTCCTCGACGAGCCCGCAGCCGGGCTGAACGAAGCCGAATGCGAGGAGTTGGTGGAGATTCTCCGCAACGTGCTGGTGGACTTCGGCTGCGGGATCCTGCTCATCGAGCACGACATGAGCATCGTCATGGAGCTCTGCCCACGGGTCCAGGTGCTCGACGACGGCATGACCCTTCGGGTCGGGACTCCTGGGGAAATCCAAGCCGACCCCGCGGTGGTTGAGGCCTATCTCGGACGCTCCTTCCCGGTGGCCGCCAATGCTTGAGCTGCGCGAGGTCCGAATCAGCTACGGACGCACCGAGGCGGTCCATGGAGTCGATATGCGCGTCGGTCGAGGAGAAGTGGTCGGGATGATCGGCCCGAATGGCGCGGGCAAGAGCTCGATCCTGCGATCGATCTGCGGCCTGGTGCACCCGAGTGCGGGAGAGGCAACGTTCGAGGGCCGCGTTCTGACCGGCATGGCGCCCGAGCAGATCACGCGCCTGGGGCTGGCACTGGTGCCCGAGGGCAGGCACGTCTTCAAGACCCTCACGGTGGCGGAGAACCTGCGACTCGGCGCACGGAGCGACAGCGAGGCCGCCGACCGGATGGAGCAGACGCTCGAGCGTTTCCCGATCCTCCGCCAGCGTGCCCACCAGCGTGCCGATCGCCTCTCGGGTGGAGAGCAACAACAGCTCGCGATCGCCCGTGCCCTGCTCGGCAAACCCAAGCTGCTGATCCTCGACGAGCCCTCGCTTGGCCTCGCGCCGAGGATGATCGACGTCGTCTACGAGCTGCTCCAGGGCCTGCGCGATGAAGGGATGACGATGCTGCTGGTCGAGCAGAACGCCGCCCGGACGATCGACTTCTCCGATCGCTGCGTCGTGCTCAGCACCGGCAAGATCCGAGCCCAGGGTTCGCGCAGCGAGCTGCAGCGACACCCCGACGTCTTGCGCGCCTACCTGGGGAGGCAGCCATGAATGAAAAAAGGCTCTAAAGTAATCGAGTCAGCACGATGCATGGTGAGAGCTCACCTCGAGTCCCAACCAGCGAGGAGGTTTCCCTTGCTCTGCGCCGCTGCTGGCAGCCCGTCGCGAGACTCCAGGACCTAGAGGGCGGTCCCCAGCGCGCCATAGTCCTCGGTGAGGCCCTTGCCGTCTTCCTCACCGAGGGTGGAGACCCCGCGGTCGTCGCCGACCGCTGCGCTCACCGGGGCGCTTCGCTTTCCATGGGCAAGGTCTGCGGCGAGTCGGTCCAGTGCCCGTACCACGGCTGGGAGTGGGCGGGTCGGGACGGAGCCTGCACCCGAATCCCGTCGCTTGCCGACCAACGTCAGATTCCGTCACGCGCCCGGATTCCGGCCTATCCGGCGCGTGCACATATGGGCCTCGTCTGGACGGTGCTGGAGGAGCCACTAAACGGGCTTCCCGACCCGCCTTGGTTCGATGCCGACGCGTGGACGTGGGGCCATGGCACCCCCTTCGAGCTGCCGGTCGCCTTCGGGCTGATGATCGAGAACTTCCGCGATGTCGCTCACTTTGCCTTCGTCCACCAGGCCACCCTGGGAGGGATGCCGGAGGTGATCGAGCCACTCGAGCCGGAGCGCAACGGCCTCGAGGTGACGCTTCGCCGGAAGATGGAATTCGGCGATGACGCGGAAGCGGTCTGGGGAACGCTGCGAGAAATGGGCTACCACGCGATCGCTCCCAACTTCACCTCGGCCCGGCTGTTCACCGATGACGGTGTGCGCTGCGTGCTCCACGCCGCCCGCGCCATCAGCGCTACCGAGTCGGCGCACTACTGGATCGAGGGAGGCCTCGAGAATTTCGACGAGGAGCGCCTCGAGCAGGCGATCGCCTACGACGGGCGCATCTACAGGGAGGACGTGGCGATCACCTCGGCGATCGAGCCGCGCGAGTACCCCCTGGATTCGAATGCAGACGCCAATGCTCTCGCCGATCGGTTCACGCTCGCCTACCGGCAGGCTTTCCGCGAGTTCGTGGATCGGGCGCTCGCCGAGCGTTCGGCCCCGACCAGCTTGATTGCCGGCTAACGCCGTCGCGGCGGGCCTATTCGCCGTATTCGGGAGTGAACTGCGGCTTGACCTTAGTAACCAGTTTCGGCTTGCCGTTCGAGTAAACGTAGATTGGCAACGTCCGACTTGGCCGGTGATTGTCTTTCGTGTAGTGCAACTTGCCGATGATCGTCTCGTGGGGCTTCGCTTCGAGCGCATCGGCCAGGACATTCCCATCGACGCTGCCAGTTTCCTCGATCGCTCCGAGGAGCAGCTGCCCACCGGCATAGGCGCCCAACAGACTGCTCGAAACGTCTGTATCCACGCCGGCTCGCTCGAGGCTCTTGAACAGCTTCGCCGTCGCCTCGTTAGGCGGATCGTAGGCCGAGCCGTTCGAGGTGACGTAGATGCTCTCGGTATTTGGGATGCCCTTCAGCCAGAAGAGGCCGTCGAAGGCGCTCGGCCCGAGGATCGGAACGTCGATGCCGGCAGCGCGAATCTGCTTGATCGCCGCGGCGCCCCCAGGCGGGTAAGAGCACATGACCACGGCGTCGGCGTCGGAGCTTCGCAGCTCGCTCACCTGGCTCGCGACCGACTCGTCGCTGTTCTCGAAATCGACCGAGCCGGCAATCGCGCCACCGAGCTTTTCCCAGGTCTGCTGGAAGGCCGAGCAGTCCACTTTGCCATAGATCAGCGAGGTGTCGCGAAACAGGAATGGATGCTCGATGCCTCTGTCATTTAGGAATGAGGCCCCGGCGCTGGCTTCACTGATGAGACTCGGGCTCGAGCTGAAGGAAAGGCGCCCGGTCGTCGGAGGTCCGTAGCCGGGTTCATTGGCGATGGAAAGGTTCAGCTTGTTCTGTTCCTCGGCGAGCGGTGAGCCGGCTGCCGCGGTCAGCGCCTCGCCGCTGAAGACAAGGACATCAGCCCCGTCTTCAATCACCTTTTGAACTGCCAATACGGCTTGTTGAGGATCCGAGCGGGTGTCGGCTTGGATCATCCGCACCTCGTGGCCTTTGATCCCGCCACGGGCGTTGGTTTCCTTCACCAACTGTTCGACGGCGGCAAAGGTGGCGTCGTAGGGCGCTATGTAGCCGGTCTTGGCGATCGCGGCGCCGATCACTATCTCTTTCGGCAGGCCGGCGGAAGAAGGCTCTGTCGAGCCGCTGCTGCCACAGCCGGCCTGGACGGCCAGCAGCGCAAATGCCAGCAGGGCGAGGGACGGTTTTGCAAAGAGGTATCGGATTTTCAGCTGACAGAACCCCTAGGGAACAATGCGAAAAAGATTACCTGAGCAACACGAAGTTGCCGAAGCGATGCTTGCCGTCAGCCCCGAAGGCGAGGCTAGGCCGCGACGAAAGTGGCCGGGCTGGGGCCGATCCGGGTGCCGCTGTCGAGGCCACCAATCGCCGCAAGCTCCTCGTCGGAGAGTTCGAAGTCGAAGAGGTCGATGTTCTCGCGAATCCGCTCCGGCGTCACGGACTTGGGGATGACGACGTTGCCGAGTTGCAGGTGCCAGCGCAAGATCACCTGGGCCGGTGTCTTACCGTGACTCTTGGCCAACCGAACGATCGTCTCGTCGTCCAGCAGATTGCCCTGCGCGAGCGGGCTCCAGGCCTCGGTAACTATGTCGTGCTCGGTATGCCAGGCGCGCAGGTCGGCCTGCTGGAAACGCGGATGCAACTCGACCTGGTTGATCGTCGGCCGGGTCTCCGTTTTCCGCTCCAGCAGCTCGAGATCCTCGATGCGGAAGTTGGACACGCCGATCGTGCGCGCTGCCTCCTCCCCGTGAATCAGTTCAAGAGCCCGCCAGGTATCGACGAACCGGCCCTCGGTCGGGACGGGCCAGTGGATCAGGTAGAGGTCTACGTGGTCGAGCCCGAGACGGTCGAGGCTCGCCTCGAAGGCCATCAGCGCCGAGTCGTGCCCCTGCTGCGAGTTCCAAAGCTTGGTGGTGACGAAGTAGTCCTCGCGGGGCAGCCCCGAGGCGGCGAGCGCCGCGCCAACCCCTTTCTCGTTGCGATAGGCGGCGGCGGTGTCGATGTGTCGGTAGCCGGCCTCGAGCGCCAGCTCTACGGTGGCCTGGGTCTCCTCAGGAGGTACCCGGAAGGCGCCGAAGCCGAGGCCCGGTATCTCGATGCCGTCGCGAAGGCTGAGGCTGGGGACCGTGACCTGGGCCGTGTCCATTACCTATCATGATAGCTTCATGCTGTCATTAATAGTAAAAATTTCGGTACCGTTGGAGTGTATTTAGGCCTACGGTGGCGGTCCAGCTCCCCGCTGCGATCGCTCAGGCCGAGAGGCGAACGGGCAGCGTCTTCAGCTGGTTGAGGAAGGCCGACTCGACGAAGGTTGGCTCGTCCGCCAGGGTCATGTTCGGGTAACGGGCGAAAGTCTCCTCGAAAAGGATTTTCAGCTCGAGGCGGGCCAGGGCGGTGCCGAGGCAGAAATGACGGCCTCCCGCGCCGAAGGCCTGGTGCTCGGGATTGCGCAGGACGTCGAAGCGGTCGGGGTCCTCGTAGCGTGACTCGTCTCGGTTCGAGGACGTGTACCACATGACCACCTTCTCGCCCTCCTTGATCTCCTGACCGTTCAGCACCGTGTCGTGGGTGGCGGTGCGGCGGAAGTGAGCGAAGGCGGGGAACATTCGAAGCGACTCCTCGACCACGCCGGGGATCAGCGCCGGATCGTCGAGGACCAGCTGGCGCTGGTCGGCGTCTTCGAGCAGTGCTCGCATCCCGCTGGAGTAGGTGGCCTTGGTGCTGTCGTTGCCGGCGGCGACGAGCAGGAAGAAACCCATCACGATCTCGTGCTCCTCGAGCTTCTGGCCGTCGACCTCGGCGTGGACGAGGACGCTGGTCAGGTCGTCGGTGGGGTTCTCGCGCCGCTCCGCGATCATCGTGCTGCAGCGGGTGAAGATTTCCGTGAGCGCCTTCTGGATCACCTCTTCGATGCCCTCGGCGCCCTCGGGGCTGTAGTCGGGGTCGCCGGCGGCCAGGGTCGAGTTCATCAGCTCGGCCCAGGTCGCATCGTCCTCCTCGGGAATGCCCATGAAGCTGCCGATCACACGGGAGACGGCGGGCTGGGCGACGTCGACGACCAGGTCGCAGGTCTCGCGACCGTCTAGCCGGTCGAGGGCGGCGACGACGATCTTGCGGATCGACTCCTCGTGGGCGGCGATTCGCTTTGGCGTGAAGCCGGCCTGGAAGAGGGCCTTGATCCGGTCGTGCTTGGGCGGGTCCATGCCGATGAACATCGCCCGCGCGAGCTCGATCGGGAAGACCTCGGTGACTGCGGTGACCCCGCCGAGTTCCGAGGAGTACGTCTGCCAGTCGCGGCTCACCTCGTGCACGTCGTCCGCTGTCGTCACCGACCAGAAGCCGGCCGACTCCGGGAATTCGGTGATTTCCGAGGTCCAGTGGACCGGGCACTCCTGCCGCATCCGCTTGAACAGCACGTGGGGCGGTCCGTCGACCCAGTGCTCGCGCTCGGTTACGAGGACGTCTTTGAGGTCCCCCTCGATCGCGGTCGTCTGAGGTTGCTCTTTCACGTTGCAACGATGCTACTGGCTGCCTGGCCAGTTTGGATCGGAGGGGCGAGCGCAGCCCAGCGCCCGCCCGTCCTCTCGCCTGGCGCAGGTCAGGAATATGCTTCGACGAGGATCGCCATCGCCGCTGCGGGGTCGATCAAGGGCTGCACGTCGACGTCGGAGTACTGCGTGAACGGGTGCTCCGTGATCAGGCGCTGGATGTCGGCGGGATCGTCGGTCTCGATGGTCCCGAAGCCACCGCCGTCGAGGAAGAACTGGATCCCCTCCACGCGCTCACCGTGTTTCCGTATCCATTCTTCCATTTCTTTGAGCAGGTCAGATAGCCCCTCCGCAGGGGCGGGGAACTTCGGCCGGTAGGTCACTAGGAAACGCATGGGAAGCCTCCAGTGCTGTCGGAATAGTATGGATATTTCGACCATATGCGGGCGATGATGCAGCGGTCAAGTGGGCGACTCGCTGCGAAACGGCTAGGCTCTTTCCATGGCGGTCAAGCTCCATCGCTGCTCGACCGAGTGGGTCAAGATCGACGCCCACCCCTGCTGGAGGGTGCAGAAGGCTCTCGACGAGCAGGGGATCGAGTACGAGCTGGTCAAGGGGCCGCTGCGGCCCGGGAAGCGCGATGACTTGGAGCAGCTGTCGGGCCAGCGCAAGTACCCGGTGATCGAGTTCGAGGACGGCAGCGCCTACCGCGACGAATCCAAGGACATGGCGGCGAGGATTCGGGCGGGCGAGCTTTTCCAGGGCACGGATTCGCCGCCGGCGGCCTAGTGGCCAGGCTCAGATTCCAGATCTCGGTCTCCCTCGACGGATTCGTCGCCGGGCCGAACCCGAGTGAGGAGTACCCGCTAGGGGAAGGCGGGGAGCAGCTGCACGATTGGGTCGTCAAGCTGGAGGCTTGGCGCAAGCCGCATGGACGGGAGGGCGGCGAGACCGACGCCAGCAGCGCCGTCTTCGAGGAGGCGCTCGAGAACGTCGGCGCCACGATCATGGGTCGCAAGATGTTCGGCGGCGGCCCCGGCCCGTGGGGGGACGATCCGTGGGGCGGCTGGTGGGGCGACGAACCGCCCTTCCACACGCCCGTCTTCGTGCTCACCCATCACGAGCGGGAGCCGCTGGAGAAGGAAGGCACGACATTCCACTTCGTCACCGACGGCATCCAGTCGGCGCTCGAGCAGGCCAAGGAGGCTGCGGGCGGCAAGGACGTCTCGCTCGGCGGTGGCGCCGACGTCGCTCAGCAATACCTGGCGGCGGGGTTGATCGACGAAATGCTGTTGAGCGTCGTCCCCATTCTGCTCGGCGGCGGCACGCGGCTGCTCGAGGGCCTCGCGGCCGCCGACGTCGATCTGGAGCAGGTGGCTGTGATCGAGGCGCCGGACGTCGCGCACCTCAGGTACCGCGTCTCTTCCTAGGCCTCGATCCAGGTTCCCTTCGGACCGAGGTTGCGCACGGGGGTCGAGCCGATCTGGCTCTCGCAACCCCAGGACTCGTGGATGTGGCCGCAGACGGCCAGTCGGGGAGCTTTCTCCTCGATCGTGCGCAGGAGGGCCGGGCTTCCGAAGTGGTCGCCGGAGCCGTTCGCGTCGCAATGCCCCTGCGGGGGCGAGTGGAGAACGAGGATCGCGTCTGGCGGGCACGGCGCCAGCATTGCCCCGGCCGCCTCGTCGTCGAGGTCGAAGCTCCACTCCCATGGCGTCACGGGTACGCCGGCACCGAGTCCGAAGAACTCGACGCCCCCGATCGTCGCGCCGCTGCCGTGCAGGACGGTCGCCGCACTCCAGCTGGCGGCGGCCTCACGCAGCGCCTCCTCGGTCTCGTTGTTGCCGGGGACCAGCACCGTCGGCGTCTCGATCGCCCCCAGCGCATCGATCGTCTCGCCCAGGCCCTCGTGCACGGAGGCGAAGTCTCCGGCGCCGATCACCACGTCGGCTTCGACCGACATCGAAACCAGCTCGGCCGCCTGGCCGAGGTCGCGGTGCAGATCGCTGAAGGCGAGCAGCTTCACCGCTCAAAACCTAGCGCGAGGAGGGATAGGCGAAACCCCCGCACGCGTCCAGCGGCGGCGGACACTGCGCGGTACGGCGTCCTCAGTCGGCCGAATAGCGCTGCTCTTCGGCCTCCCTGCGTCCTTGTCCCGCTTGGTCCGGCGCTCGCTGGCCCGCCGCACTCGGGTTTCGCCAATCCCTCCTAGATGGTGCTGGCGGCAGGTTCTCCGCCGACAGGGTCCTCGGGCACTTCCTCGACCTTGCCGGACGGCATCGCGACCAGGGCGACGAGGAAGGCGAGGGCCATCACGCCGGCCATCACGTAGAAGACGGTGCGCGAGGCGAGGGCGAAGTCGTGCTGGACGGCGGCGAAGAGTTGCTTGGCGTTGGCGCCCGCCACTTCGGCGAACCCTGCGCTGCTGCTCGAGCTGCCCTGGCTGATCGAGTCGGCGATCTGGTCCGCCTGTGCCTTGGGCACGCCCTGGGCCCCCAGGGTCGACTCCAGGTTCGCCTTGTTCTCGAGGATCAGGATCGTGCCCAGGACCGCCAGGCCGAGGCTGGAGCCGAAGTTACGCACCGTCTGCGTGATTCCAGTGGCCTCGCCGTAGTGGCTCGCCGGCAGGCGGTTGAGGGCGTCCGTGTTGGCGGGCCCGAGCACGAGCCCGACCCCTGCTCCGGCGAGCACGATCCAGTACCACTGCGAGCTGACCGAGAGGTCTGGCATCGAGTGCGCCCAGAGGCCGAAGCCGGCGGCGGCGACCGCGCAGCCGAGTACGACGGACTGCCTCGCCCCGACCCGGTCGAGGATGCGGCCGCCCCACTGCGAGGCCGTGGCGAAGCCGGCGAAGAAGATCAGCAGGTAGAGCCCGGTTTCGGAGGCGCTTTCGCCGAGCGAGATCTGCGCGTACATGCTGGCGAAGAAGAAGAGCGGGACGAAGGGGATCATCAGCAGGAAGAGGACGGCGTTGTCGACCGCGAAGGCGCGGTTCTGGAAGATCCTCACGCGGATCAGCGGGTTGGAGACGCGCAGCTCGAAGAGGACGAAGGCGACGAGCAGGGCGAGGCCGGCGGCGATGCAGATCCAGGTGGTCGCGCTGCCCCAGCCCCAGACGCTCGACTGCTGCAGGCCGAGGATGGCGAGGCCCATGCCGCCGGAGACGAGCACGGTGCCCCGGTAGTCGAGCGGGGCCGGGTGCTTCTCGTTGGCGGGCTTGGCGATTGCGGTGAGGACCAGGGCGATGATCGCGACGGGGATGTTGACCCAGAAGATCGCCCGCCAGGTCCACTCGACCAGGTAGCCGCCGGCGAGCGGCCCGATCGAGGTGAGGCCGCCGGTGACGGCGAAGAAGATCGCCATCGCGCGGCCACGCTCGCGAACCGGGAAGGCGCCGAGCACGATGGCAAGGGCGGCCGGGAACATGATCGCGGCGCCGGCTCCCTGGATGATGCGGAAGGTGATGATCCAGGCCTCGTCGAGGCTGCCGGTCGGGGTCGCGCCGCAGAGGCCCGAGGCGGTGGCGAAGACGATCACGCCGAGCGTCACCATGCGCCGGTGCCCGGCGATGTCGGCGAGCCGGCCGCCGAAGGCGAAGAGCGCCGAGAGCGAGAGCAGGTAGCCGTTGATGATCCACTGCACCCCGGTCGAGGAGAGCGAGAGGTCGTCCTGGAGGCTCGGCACGGCGATCGCGACGATCGTCATGTCGATGAAGGTCATCGAGACGGCGAAGATCATCGCCGCCAGGATCAGCTTGCTGTTCTTGGCGCCGCTGGTCTTGTCCATGTCCGCCCGTTTGATGTGAGCCGATCGAATCCTCCCGCCGATGGGCCTAAAACCGGCGAATATCGACGGGAATCGTCCCCTCGGCGGCGCGGTTCGGTAATCTCGCCGCGCTCATGCCCGACGTCTTCTGGATCGGCCTTGTCATCGCTGGCGCCATCTTTCTGATCGGCGTAATTGCCGGCGCCCGCTCGCGCACGACCAGTCTTCTCACCGGCGCCGCCATGGGCGCGTACCTCGGCGTGATGCTGGCCTTCCCGCTGCTGGCCATCGGCCTCGCGACCAGCTAGCCGCATTCCTGGCGCGTAGGCGCCTGCTCAGCGGGTAGCCGTCGCCTGTACCGTTCCGCGACCGCAAAGGAAGCCATGGCCGAGTTGACAGTTCCCAGCCTCACCCTGCACGATGGCGTCGAGATCCCCCAGCTCGGGTTCGGCGTTTTCCAGGTGCCGCCGGAGGAAACCCAGGGGGTGGTGGCGCGGGCGCTCGAGGCCGGCTACAGGCACATCGACACCGCCGGCGCCTACCGCAACGAGAAGGGGGTGGGTGCCGCGATCGCCGCTTCGAGCCTGGCCCGCGAGGACGTGTTCGTCACCACCAAGCTCTGGAACTCCCAGCAGGGCTACGACTCGACCCTCGCCGCCTTCGAGGCCAGCCTCGGGCGGCTCGGCTTCGACTACGTGGATCTCTACCTGATCCACTGGCCGGTGCCGACCGAGGACCGCTTCGTCGACACCTGGCGCGCCTTCGAACGCATCCAGGAGGAAGGGCGGGCTCGCACGATCGGCGTCTCGAACTTCCGCGTCGAGGACCTCGAACGGCTGGAGCGCGAGGCCGAGACCCGGCCGACGGTGAACCAGGTCGAGCTCCACCCGCGTTTCCAGCAGGCCGAGCTGCGCGAGTGGCATGCCGAGCACGGCATCGCCACCGAGGCCTGGAGTCCCCTCGCCCAGGGCGAGCTGCTCGACGACGAGACGATCGTCGGCATCGCCGAGCAGCACGGCAAGACGCCCGCTCAGGCGATCCTGCGCTGGCATCTGCAGATCGGCAACGTGGTCATCCCCAAGTCGGTGACGCCGCACCGAATTCGCGAGAACCTCGACGTCTTCGACTTCGAGCTGAGCAGGGAGGAGCAGGCGACGATCGCCGACCTCGACAGCGGTGAGCGAATCGGCCCCAACCCGGAGACGTTCGTCGCCCCGTAGGAGTCTGGTGGCGGGCCTGAAATACCCCCTATATGGGGGGAAATAGGCCCATCGACCTGGCCCGGCGCTTGCGCCGGGCCAATGTGGTTGCGGCGAGCGCGTTCGTGGTTGGGGGGTCGCTGTTTGCGGTTGGGGCTGGGCTCGCGCAGGCGGGGGTAGATGCCACCGCCTGCGCCACCATCTATTTGGTCGGCGGAGTCTTCTTCAGCACCGGTGGCTACACCTCTGTCCTGCAGGTCGCCAACGAGCCGAGCGGCGATCGGGTTGCCGCCGAGCCAAGCTGGCGCTGGTGGTCGCACGAACCGCGCCGCCTGCAGTGGTTGAGCGCCGCCGTCCTCTTTGCCGGCACGCTGGTCTTCGCGATCAACCTGGTCGACTCGTTCATCGAGGAACTCAGCCCGGCCGCCGAGGATCGTCTCGTCTGGTCCCCGGACATGGTCGGCTGCGCGCTCTTCCTCGTCTCCGGCTGCCTGGCGATGGTCGGGATCGGCGGCGGCTGGCGCTTCTGGCGCGGCCGCGACCTCGGCTGGTGGATCATCGCCGTCAACCAGCTCGGCTCGGTGCTCTTCATGGTCTCCGCCGTGGCCTCATTCGTGCGCCCCTCGACGGGTGATGCGCTCGCGACCGGGATCGCCAACTGGGGCACGCTGAGCGGCGCCCTCTGCTTCGCGATCGCCGGCCTGATGCAGGAGTTCGAGCACCCGCTCGGCCCCCGCCGCCGGCGCAGCTAGCCCGGGGCAGGGGTCAGGTTTCGGCGGCCATCGGGCGGCGGACCTGCTGGCGGTTCTCGCCGTAGCTGCGGGTCTCGTAGGCGATCATCGCCCAGATCAGGGCGTTGGCGATGGCGAGCGCGAGCAGAGCGGGAATTGCGGTCGCAACCGGCACCAGGATCAGCAGCACGATCGCCAGCAGCAGCCGCTGGCGGTTGACCGTGTGGACGTGGCGGTAGCGGAAGGCGACGTGACCGAGCAGGTAGAGGGCGAGGCCGCCGAGCAGGGCGAAGGCCGGCACCGTGTCGAGGTGGCCGTCGAAGTGGCCGATCGTCGTCTTCATCCCCATGGCGACGAGCACGATCCCGGCCACCATCAGCAGGTGCAGGTAGGAATAGGAGTCGCGCGCCATCTCGTTTTGGACCTTTCCCACCTCGGCCTCGGCGAGGCGGCGCCCGGCGACGATCGCGACGATGTCGAAGTAGATCCACCACATCGCCGCGGTCAGGGCAACCCCGAGCACGGCGGCGCTGCCGATGCCGAGCGTGAGCTCGTGGGAGGCGCCGACGCCGATCGCGACGATCGACTCGCCGAGGGCGATGATCACGATCAGCCCGTGGCGCTCGGCGAAGTGCCCGGGGACGAGTTTCCAGCCTTCCGAGCCGAAGAAGTAGGGGCCGCCCATGTCGAGGAAGAGCGCCAGAGCCCAGAGCGCGCCCTGGGCAAGGCCGTCGAAGAGGGATGCGGCGGCGAGCAGCGCGACCGCGACCGCGGTGCTGGCGGCGAGCGCCAGCACCGAGTGGCGCAGGGCGTCGTCATCGGGGCTGGCGAGCATGAAGAGGGCGATGTGGGCCGTGCGCACGACGCCGTAGATGAGGGCGAAGGCGAGCGCCAGGTCGCCGAAGGCCTCGGGCACGCAGAGGGAGACGAGCAACAGCGCCGCCATCGCCCCGAACATCACCAGTCGCACCGCCCCCTCCTCGGGGTCGATGACGCTGGTCAGCCAGGAGTAGCCGGTCCAAGACCACCAGAGCATCCCCAGCACCAACAGGCCCTGGGCCAGCCCCGACCAGGTCGGGTGGTGGGACATCAGCGCCGTGCACTGGGTTATCGCCAGCACGAAGACGAGGTCGAAGAAGAGCTCCAGCGGCGTAACCCGCTCGCCGTCGCGCAGGGTGGCGCTGAGCCGGGACTGGCGCGGTTCGCTGGAGGCGGCCATCGCCGTAATTACATCAGCGCACCTCCTCCGCTCTCGCACGGGCGCGCTGATGACGACCCGCGATCTCGCGCCCGTGCTTCCGCGTCCGGGGGTGCTTACTGCGTGTCTTCGGCGTGGTACTGCTCGAGCAGCGCTTCCTCCTGGGCCTTCTTCGGGAAGAGGAAGAAGACGAGCGCCGCGCCGAGCAGGACGGCGACGATGCCGGCCGCGTAGGCCAGCTCGTCGCCCTTCAGGAAGGAAGCCTTGGCGGCGGCGATGATCTGGTCGCTGTGCCGGGGGTACTGCGAGGCGATGTCGGCGGCGCTGGAGAAGGACTTGGTCAGCTCGCCTTCGACGTTTTCGGTGACCTTGCTCGCTTCGCCGGAGGAGGAGATCGCGGCGCTGGCGGCGGCGGCGTAGCCGGCGGTGAGCAGGGCGCCGAAGATCGACTGCATGATCGCCCCGCCGAGGTCGCGCTGCAGGTCGGCGGTGCCGGATGCCATCCCGGCGCGCTTCACTGGCACCGACCCGGTCAGCGAGTGCGAGGCCGGCGTGCCGGCGAAGCCGACGCCGATCCCGATCAGGGCGTAGCCGAGGCCGACCTTCCAGTAGGAGATGCCCTGCTTCCAGAGCAGCAGCATGGTGAGGAAGCCGAGCAGGCAGAAGACGTAGCCGATCAACAGGGTGAAGCGGGCGCCGCGCGCCTCGACCAGCTTGGCCGAGCGGGGAGCGACGACCACCATCAGCGCCGCCGCCGGCAGGATCGCCAGGCCGGAGTCGACGGTGGAGTAGTCGAGCACGTTCTGCAGGAACTGCTGGCCGATGAACATCGCCCCCATCAGCGAGCCGAAGACGATGATCCCGGCGCAGGCCGCGACCCAGAAGATCCGCCGGCCCGCCACCTCCAGGTCGTAGAGCGGCGAGCGCGCCCGGCGTTGGCGCATGACGAAGGCCGCGGCCGTTGCGATCGCGATCAGGCCGAGCCCGATCGCCAGCGTGCCCTTGCCGGGGACCGGCGCCAGGTTGATCCCCATCACGATCGCCGCGATCAGCAGGATCGAGAGGATGCCGCCGAAGTTGTCGACCGGCTCGGTCGTCTCGTTGACGTGGGCGGGGACGTAGCGCCACGCCATGTAGAGCGCGATCGCCGCCAGCGGCAGTGTGATCAAGAAAACAGAGCCCCAGTCGAACTGCTCGAGCAGGGCGCCGGAGATCAGCGGGCCGAGCGAGGCGATTGCGCCCCCGATCGCCGACCAGAGCGCGATCGAGCGGGTGCGCGCCGCGCCCGACCAGAGCGCCGTGATCAGCGCCAGCGTGGTTGGGAAGGCCATTCCCGCCGAGATGCCGCCGATCACCCGGGCCGCGAAGAGGATCCCGATCGAGGGCGCGAGGGCGGCGAGCAAGGAGGCTGGGATCGAGAGCCCCATGCCGAGCAGCAGCATCATCTTGCGCCCGTGGCGGTCGCCGAGCGCGCCGAGGTAGAGGACCGAGGTCGCCAGCCCGAGCGAGTAGCCGACCGCGACCAGGTTGAGCGAGGTCTGGCCGGCGTTGAACGCCTTGCCGATGTCGGGCAGGGCGACGTTGGCGACGGCGAGGTTGAGGTTCGCGACGGCGGCGACCAGGATCAGCGCCGCGAGGACGAGGCCAGCGCGCTTGGGGCTGCTCGACTCCATGCTGGCGCCCAACCTATCCGAGCATGACGGCGGTCACGCGCGCAACCGCCGGGGCCTGAGAGGATGCGGCCCGATGGCGGAGGACGGCAAGCGCCCCGAGGCGCCCCGCAGCGAGAAGGTCCTGCCGGGAATCTGGCGCCTGCGGCTGCCGCTTCCCTGGCCCGGCGTGCCCCACGGCAACGTCTGGGCGGTGGCCGCCGACGGTGGCATCGTCCTCTTCGACACCGGGATCGGCGGCAAGGGAAGGATGCGCCAGTTCGACCTCGCCCTGGCCCAGGCCGGCTTCGGCCTGGAGGACGTGCGGCTGCTGGTCTGCACCCACTCCCACACCGACCACTACGGCCTGGCGGCGCCGATCGTCGAGGGCGCCGGCTGCGAGCTCTGGATGCACCCGGCCTGGGAGCACGTGCGCCTGCTCGCCGACGATCCGGCGGCGGCGCTGGAGCAGCGGCTCGAGGTGGCGCGGCAGAGCGGCGTCCCGATCGCCGGCCTCGAACGCTACCGCGAGTCCCGCAGCGAGGACGACGACAACGGCATCGACGCGATCGTCGAGCCCGACCGCGACCTGCTGCCGGGGGTCGAGGTGGAGACCGACCTCGGCACCTGGCAGGTCTACGAGACCCCCGGTCACGCACCGTCCCACGTCGTCCTGCACCAGCCGGAGCGCAGGCTGATGATCTCCGGCGATCACCTGCTCGGCCGCACCGTGCTCTTCTTCGACCACGGCCACAGCCCCGACCCGGTGGGCGAGTTCCTCGGCAGCCTCGACGAGGTCGAGCCGCTCGCGGTCGACCTCTGCCTGCCGGGCCACGGCCGTCCCTTCCGCGACCCCAAAGCCAAGATCGCCGAGGCGCGGCGGCAGGTCGAGGAGCTGCTCGGCAAGACCCGCGAGGCGCTCGCCGCGGGTGAGAAGACGGGCTTCGAGATCGTCGCCGAGATCGTCGGGGCCGAGAACGTGAACACGCCGGTCAGCGCTTGGGTACTGCAGATCGTCCTTTCTTGCCTCGACCATTTGGTGATTCTCGGGGAGGTTGGGAAGGTCGAGGGGACCGATCCGGAGCGTTGGAAGCTGACTTGAGGAGCGCCGGGTACCCCTCCCGGCTCAACTTTTTGGCCTTTAAGCAGGGTGGCTCTCGCCGAGGCGGCGGGTGCCAAAAAGTACAAGCCGCCGGGAGGGGTACCCGGCGCTCCTATAGCCTTGGCGCCCCGTGGCCAGCTTTACCCTTACTCGCGAGATCAAGGCGCCGCCCGAGGTTGTGTTCGGGGTGCTTACCGACCATCGGCGGTATTCCGAGTTGACGCCGTTGCGGAAGTCGGAGTTGGAGCGCGAGGGTGCGGACGATCCGAACGGTGTGGGCGCTATTCGGAAGCTGACGGCTGTTGGGCCTCCGATGCGGGAGGAAGTGATTGCTTATGAGGCACCCAGTCGGTTCTCTTACACGGTGCTCTCGGGGTTGCCGGTGCGGGACCACGTGGGAACCGTCGAACTGACGGCGGACGGGGGCGGGACCAAGATGGTCTACTCGCTGCGGACTCAGCCCACCTTGCCGGTCGTCGGGCCGGTTGTCATTGCCGCGATCAAGCAGGCGATCAAGGGGTTGATCGGAGGGGTCGCCAAGGAGTCCGAGCGCCGCGCTGCCACTGGGGGCTGAGCGCGCGCCGGATGGGCTCTCGGGTCGGCGACGAGGAGCTGCGGCGGCGAGCGCTCGGCGGCGTCCGCGACCAGGTCGAGGCGTTTGGAAGTGCCGCTCCCGGCTCGCTGTTGATTCGGCAGGAGGACTTGCTCGCCGCGGTCGTGCCCTCCTCGCCCCAGCGCTCGTTCTTCAACTCGGTCTTCTACGGCGACCGCGCGGTGCTGGCGCGGGAGATCGAGGCGCTGGCCGAGGCCTACGACTCCCACGGCGTGCGGGCCTGGACCGTCTGGGTTCCCGACGAGGATCGTGACTCGGCCCGCCTGCTTGCCGATCGCGGGCACGCGCTGGACGCCGCGCCGCGGGCGATGGCGATGGAGCTGGCGGACCTCGGCCCGGAGCCGCCGACGCCGGCCGCAGTCGAGCCGGGTGCGATCGACGCCGCTGCCTGTGCCGCGCTCAACGACGGTGCCTACGGCTACGGGTCCGACGGGTTCGGCGCCGGCGTCGTCCGCGAGACGGCGATCCGCTGGCACGGCGCCTTCTCCGGGGGCGAGGCGATCGCCTGCGTGGGGACGATCGAGATCGGCGAGGACTGCCTCGTCACCGGGGTGGCGACACCTCCCGAGCAGCGGGGACGTGGCTTGGCCAGCTGGCTGGTCTGGCGCGCCCTCGCAGAGGCTCGCGAGGGCGGGTCGGCGACCGCCTCGTTGCAGGCGACCCGAGCAGGCGCGCCCCTCTACGAGCGGCTCGGCTTCCGCGATCTCGGCTTCATCGAGATGTGGGAGCTGCGCCACTGAACGAGGCGCGCTTCACGGCGCCTCAGATGGGTTCCCTACCATGACCGGCTCGCCGCATGAGCCCTGAGAAGCGCGCCGCCTCCAGCCTGAAGAAAGCATTCGCCCGCCTGCGCCGTGAGGCCGGGCGGCATTGGCGCGAGCGCCGGGGCCTGGTGATCGCCGTCGCAGTTGCCGTCGCGGTGCTGATCGCCGGCGGCGGGGTCCTCGCCTACGAGTCGCTCAAGCGCCCGGGGGACGTCCACAACCCGAGCGCTTCCTTCAAACCGCAGAAGCCGCCGAAGCCGAAGGCCAAGACGGTCAACTGGCCGATCTTCGGGCTCAACCCCGCCCGCACCCGCTACCTCCCCGCGAAGGGGATCAAGCCGCCGTTCCGCAAACTCTGGCGCTATACCGGGAGGCCGCTGCTGGAGTTCCCGCCGATCTACGTCGGCGGCAAGCTCTACGCGGTCAACAACAACGGCACCGCCTTCGCCCTCGACGCCGACAGCGGCAAGGTGCTCTGGGAGCGCAGCATCGGCCGTCTCAACGCCTCCTCTCCCGCCTATTACAAGCATCGCCTCTACATCGTCAACCTCGTTCCCGGCCACATCGTCAAGCTCGACGCCAAGACCGGCAAGACCATCTGGAAGCGCTCGCTGCCGGGCCGCGCCGAGTCGTCGCCGGTGGTGATCGACCGCACGGTCTACTTCGGTTGCGAGAACGGCGAGCTCTTCGCGCTGAGCACGATCAGCGGCAACGTGCGCTGGGCGACCAGCCTCGGTGGGCCGATCAAGTCCGCCCCCGCCTACTACGGGGGGACGCTCTACGTCGGCGACTACGGCGGCTACATGAACGCGGTCGATGCCAAGACCGGCAAGATCAAGTGGCAGAGCGGCTCGCTCGGCCCCGGCTTCGGCGCCTCGGGCCAGTTCTACTCGACCCCCGCGGTCGCCTTCGGCCGCGTCTACGCGGGCAACAACGACGACCGCGTCTACAGCTTCGACATCGAGGACGGGACGCTGGCCTGGAGCTACTCGACCGGCGGCTACGCCTACTCGGGCCCCACGGTCTCGACCACCCGGCACAGCCCGCCGACCGTCTACATCGGCTCCTTCGACGGCAACGTCTACGCGCTCGACGCCAAGGACGGCAGCGTGCGCTGGAGCCGCTCCGCCGGTGGCCAGGTGGTCGGCTCGCTGTCGGCGATCGGCGACATCGTCTACGTCGCCGAGTTCAGCAACGAGACGACCAACGGCTTCATGATGAGGAGCGGCCGGCGCGTCTTCCACTACCCCCGCGGCACCTACTCGCCGGTGATCTCCGACGGACACCGCCTCTATCTCACCGGCTACTCGAGCATCACCGCCCTGCAGTCCTACAAGTTCAAACGCGCGGTTGCTTCGGCCATCGTGGCGCCAAAGGGAAGGCCGCATCCGAGGAAACCGCCCAAGGAGAAGAGGTCCCCCACGAAGAAGAAGAGACCGCCCAAGAAGGCGAGGCCGGCGAAGAAGGGTGGTGGCTAGGGGCTCGGTGCGAGCCCGCCCGGTGGGGGAGGCGGGGCCTTCGGCGGGTCAGGTGCGAAGGCGGGGAAGACCGGATGGTGGAGGGCCTCGCTCAGGGCCGCGAGGCTGGCCGGGTAGTTCTGGATCCGGTAGGAGCTGGTCGAGCCGAAGTCCTGGTAGTAGACGAGCATCTTGCAGCGCGGATGGCGCCGCACCCAGGTCATCAGGCGAGTGACGTACTCGGGATCGTCGCCGCTGGACACCCCGAACTCCGGCAGCGAGAACGGCTTCTTGGCGAAGCGGTTGTAGAGGCCGGTCAGCGCTTTCCAGTCCTGGTTGTCGGAGTAGAAGTCGGTGCCGACCCAGTCGACGTATTCGTCGCCGGGGTAGAAGTGCTTGGGACGGTTATGCGGGACCGTCGGCGAGCCTGCTGGCAGGGTGCTCCAGATCACCGCGATCGGGGCCTTGGGCACTCCGGCGACGTCGGCCTGCAGCGGCGGCAGCCCGGCTTTCGCCAGGCTTGCGTCGATCTGCCGCCGCTTGCCGCCGCCGTGCAGGAGCAGGTAGATGCGGCGCAGCGCCAGCCGGTACCAGCGCGGCTTGTGAGCGGCGTCGCGCGGCTCGCCGGCGCAGCCGTAGGAGGCGTAGACGTTGATGCAGCGGTTGGGCTCGCCCAGCGGCCGCACGTAGGCGCGCATCTTCTTCGTCCAGAACAGCTTGTTGAGGCGAAGCAGGTACTCGTCGCCTTCCCCCTTGGCGATCCCGCGCGGGGTGATCAGCTCGTGGCCGTCGCCGGAGTCGGCGGTGGTGATGTGGAGGATCGGTCGCGCCCGCGCCGCCTGCCAGCGTTCGATCGACTCCGGGAAGTCCGAGCCCCAGCTGCGGAAGCTCTCGATCAACGCGGGGTGCTTGTTCAGGGCCTCGCTGAAGTGGCCGAAGTCGGCGGAGTCACCCGTGTCGCTGACCCCGAAGAAGATCTTCTCTCCGCGCGGCAGCAGCGCCCCCGCCCGCGCGGTACCTGCCAAGGCAAGGCAGAGCAGCACGGCGGCAAGGACCGCCTCGATGATCGGTTTGCGCCTCGCGTTCCGCATCCGAGCCTGATTCGACCGCCGATGCCGCCCTCCCTCCTGTCTGGCGAGTTTTCGATCGAGCGAATCGGGAAGGAGGAACTCGGCAGGAAACGAGGATTGGAGGGATTTACCGATGGCTCAGGCGAAAACACGCGCCTCGACCAAACGTTCCGGAGGCTCGCGAAAGCCTCAGGCGCGTTCACGAGGCTCAACCAGCAAATCGAGCAAATCGAGGGCGTCGCAAGCATCCACGAGTTCGTCCCGGGCGCAGGGCAGCTCGTCTTCCAACGGCAGCGGTGCCATCGACGGTGCTCGCCGCGCGGTGGAGGACAAGGCGAAGGGCGCGGGCCACGCGGTCGGCAGCGCCGCGAGCAAGGCGAAGATCCCGCTGGTCGCGGGCGGGGCAGCCCTTGCTGGAGCGGCCGGGGGGCTTGCCCTTGGGGCTCGCCAGCGACGTCGTCACGGCGCCTTCGGCATGGCGGTATCCCGCCGCCCACAGGTGAAGGTGAAATCGCGCGACCTCGCCAAGGTCGCGAAGGAGGTGGGCAGTGCCGGCGCCCAGGTGGGCCGCTTCGCCTCCGAGTTGCAGCAGGCTCGCGAAGCGACGAACGGCAGGCCCCGCTCGCCGGTCGAGGTCGTCCTCGAGGGGCTCACCGCGAGGCGCTCGCGCGCCTAACTCGGTTCCTTCGGGGCACGGGGGACGCGCGCGCGGGAGGGCGCGACCCTTGACGTCCGGGGTCGTCTTGACCATGTCCGCATGGCGTGACGCGCTCCCCGCATAGGCCCTCGCGGACAGGTGACATCCAAGCAACTCAAGCAACCCGCCCACCTCGGCGGACGAGACACGCGAAGGAGGATCACATGTCCCTCATAGATCTAGGGAACAACTGCTACGTGGGTTCCTGCTAATTCCTGGAAAACCCGTTCCTAGGGCACATGCAGTGCTCGTAGTGCCGTTCCAGTTCAGATTGGCAGTTGGTTCTAGAGCGAGTAAGCGAGCGAGAGAAAGGAGCCGACTTTCGGCTGATTCAGCCCGGAGTCTGCGTGGGTCATGGAGAAGCGCAACCGCCTTCACAGGCGGGGGCAATCTCCGCCACCCGACGGCTCGAAGGTCAGCGCGGCGCGCGTGGCTGCGGCGCTTGCGCTTGCGACCGCGTTCGTTGTCGCCCTGGTCGCCGTCGCCCCGCTGGGGGTCCTTGGGTCGCTCTTGCTCGGAGGGGGCCTGCTGGCGAGCCTGCTCGCGGTATTGGCTGCGTTGATCGGCCTTCGCACCGCGCTTGTCAACTACGAGACGGCCAAGCTCAACCTGAGGGCAGCCGAGGAGCGGGCGGCGTCGCCGGCCAAAGGCGAGGGCTCAGGCGGCTGACCTGAAGGTGGGGGGCTCGCTCGCGTGGGCCGCGGCGATCGCCAGCACCTCGGGCGCGTACTTGGCGATGAAGCTGGGCCCGACGCCGCGAATCGCGGCGAGGCTGCCCTCGTCGCTGGGTCGCGCGGCGGCGATCGCCGCGAGCGTCGAGTTGTGCGCCACCGTGTATGCCGGCTTGCCCTGCGCGGCCCTGAGGCGCCAGGCCTTCAGCTCCTCGAAGAGAGGGCCGTCCGCCTCGGAAAGCTCCGCCGGCGCCGCGGCGGCAGCCTTTGCGCGGGAAGGCTTCCGCACGGCGATCGTCTCCGGATCGGGAAGCCATGCCTGGCTGTCGCAGACGTCGCAGCAGCGGCCGAGCGGCCGGCCCGCCTCGCGATCGCCGAAGTGATCGAGGACGCTGCGGCGCCGGCAGCGATCGGAGTAGATGAACGACTTGATCGTGCGGTAGTCACGCCAGCCGCGCTCATGGGCGATCGCCAGCGCGGGATCGCCGCCGCGCTGTTCGTTGAAGCGGACCAGCCTGCCGAGGTCGGCGCGCATCGCCAGCAGCACCGCCTTCGCCGGCAGGCCGTCGCGGCCGCCCCTGCCCGCCTCCTGGTAGTAGGCCTCGAGGCTGGTCGGGATCGCCATGTGCCAGACCGAGCGCACGTCGGCCTTGTCGACCCCCATGCCGAAGGCGTTGGTGGCGACGACGACGTCCTGCTCGCCGTCCATGAAGCGACGCTGCGCGGTGGTGCGATCCTCGGCCTCCATGCCGGCGTGGTAGGCGAGCGCCCGCAGGCCGCCTTCGCGCAGGGCCTGGGCCACGTCCTCGGTGTCGCGCCGGGTGCCGCAGTAGACGATCGCCGGCCGGTTCGCCGCGTCCGCCAGCCCGGCTTCGAGCAGGGCGAGCCGCCGCGCCTTGGAGCCCTTGCCCTCCAGCCGCACCACGTCGAAGGAGAGGTTCGGCCGGTCGAACCCGGAGCGCACCTGCAGCGGCTCGCGCAGGCCGAAGCGGGCGACGATCTCCGCCGCGACCGCCTTGGTCGCCGTCGCCGTGCAGGCCATCACCGTCGGCCGGCCAAGTCGCTCGGCGATCTCCGGCAGGCGCAGGTAGTCGGGCCGGAAGTCGTGTCCCCACTCCGAGACGCAGTGCGCCTCGTCGACCGCCATCAGGTCGATCCGGCGCCGTCCCAGCGCATCGAGGAAGACGGTCGAGGCGAAGCGCTCCGGCGAGCAGTAGACGATCCGCGCCGAGCCGTCGCGGACCTGGCCGAGCGCGTCGCGAGCCGCCTCGGCGCTCATCCCCGAGGAGATCATCGCCACTGGGTGCCCGGCCGCGGTCAACCGCCGCCACTGGTCGTTCATCAGCGCGATCAGGGGGCTGACCACGATCGTCAGATCCTCGGTCGCAAGCCCCGGCAGTTGGTAGCAGAGGCTCTTGCCGCCCCCCGTCGGCATCACGATCAGCGAATCGCGCCCCTCTAGGGACGCCTCCACCGCCTCGCGCTGCCCCGGCCGCCAGCGCTCGTATCCGAGCTCTGCGAGCAGCGCGTCAGCCTGGTCCCCAGCCGTAGCGGTCATGGGGACCAGGCTATGAGGTTCAGCTGACGATCTGAGCCGGCACCTGTGACAACTCCTCGGCGAGAGCGTCTATTTCCTGCGCCAGCTTGCGCGTGTCGGCCTTGGTCAGCTCGGTGTAGAGGACGAAGCCGCTGCCGCGCCGGTAAGGCTTCAGCGCCGCGTAGACGTCTTCGAAGCTGGCTTCGATTTCCTTCGCCAGCTCCGGGTCCTTCTCGCTCAGCAGCGGCTCGACGGCGTCGAACGCCGCCTCTGCGCCTTCGACGTTGGCCTCGAAGTCGACCAGGTCGATGTGGGAGTAGCGCTCCTCCTCGCCGGTGATCTTCGAGGCCGAGACCTCGCCCAGCAGCTCGTTGGCACCGTTGGCGATCTGCACCGCCTGCAGGTCGACGGTCTTCACCTTGCGCTGCAGCTCTTCGACGTCGGCGAGCAGCTGCTTGGCGACCGGAGCCATCCCCTTGGTCGTGTTTTCGACCCAGAGGGCCTTCTCGATCCGGTGGAAGCCGCCGAATTCGTTCGCCGGCACGTCGTTTTCGCGGGCGTCGATGCGCGGGTCCAGTTCGCCGAAGGACTCGGCAACCGGCTCGATCCGCTCGTACGGGATGCGGGCCGCGGCGTAGAGGGATTTCGCACCGTCGACTTCGCTTGCCAGGACCGCGGTCACGAACCGTTTCGTGCTGGCGGCCAGCTCATCGGTGTTTTCCTCCAGGTAGCCGCGGTACTCGTCGACGGCCGCTTTCACCTCGGGGCTGTTCTCGGCCTTCAGCTCGCCGCTGACGGTGAGGGTGCCCTTCTCGTCGGAGCCTCCGGGGCAGTAGAGGGTGTATTCGCCCTGCTCGAGGGTCAGCGAGAAGCTGCCCGAGAGACCGTCGGAGAGGTTCTCGACCTCGCCCAGGATCGTGTCGCCGTCGAGCACCTCCAGCTCGGTCACCTTCGAGGTCCCAGCGTTTTCGACGTCGAAGGTGATCGGCCCGGCGGGCGCCTTCGCCTGGTTCGGCACGCAGCCCGCGTCGGTCAGCTCGAACGCCATCTTCTTGGCGCCCTCCGGTGCGTCGTTGCCGGAGCCGCAGCCAGCGGCGAGGAAGGCCGTCAGGCCGATTCCCAACGCGATCGGAAGGATGCGGGCGGTAAGTCGAGTCATGCTGGAGAAGCTCCCTTGCTCTCGGTCTCGGACGAAAAGTTAGGGCACCCTACAAAAACCGAGGGATTAAGTCGGAATAAGGGGTCAGCCGAGCAGAGATTCGCCCACGTAGCCGCCGTGGCGAGCCCCGGGGGGGACCGCGAAGACGGCGCTGCCGACGTGCTTGATGTACTCGTTCAGCGCATCGGCGGAGCCGAGCCGGCGCTGGATCGCGACGAACTGGCGCTCCGGGTTGCGCTGGAAGCAGATGAAGAAGAGGCCGGCTTCGAGCTCGCCGAGGCTCTCGTCGACGCCGTCGGTGAAGGAGTAGCCGCGGCGCAGGATCCGCTCGCCGTCGTTGAGCGAGGCCGAGGCGAGGCGCACGTGGGCGTCCACCGGGATCGTCGGCTTGCCGCTTCTCTCCGCATCCAGGTCGAGCGGCTCGAACTCGTCGCTACCGCCCAGCGGCGCCCCCACGTACTTGTCGCGCCCGATCGTTTCCTCCTGGTCGGCGAGGGCAGAGCGATCCCAGATCTCGAGCAGCATGCGGATGCGGCGGGTCACCAGGTAGCTGCCTCCGCGCATCCAGGCCGGGCCCTCGTTGCCGACCCATACGAAGCGCTCCATCGCCCCGGTGTCCTCGGCCCGGATGTTCGCGGTGCCGTCCTTGAAGCCCATCAGGTTGCGGGGCGTCTCCTGGCTGCGGCTGGTGCTCGCCGTGCGGCCGAAGCCGAGCTGGGACCAGCGCATGACGACCGTGCCGCGACCGATCCGGGCCAGGTTGCGAACCGCGTGGAAGGCGACCTGCGGGTCGTCCGAGCAGGCTTGCACGCAGAGGTCGCCGCCGCTTTCTCCCTCGTTCAGCTCGTCGGCCGGCAGCGGCGGGATCTCGCGCAGCGCTGCCGGGCGGCTGCCGCTGAGGCCGAGGCCGCGCCGCTCGAAGAGGCTCGGCCCGAGGCCGAAGGTGACGGTGAGGCGGGAGGGGAGAAGGCCGACCGTCTCGCCGGTGTCGTCGGGAGGAGCCAGCTGGGTGCTGTTGGCGTCGCCGACCATGTCTCCGGCGGTCATCTCGGCGGCTGCGCGTGACCACTCGAGCAGCAGCTCGCGCAGCGCCGAGCGGTCCTCCGTGACCAGGTCGAAGGCGGCGAAATGGAGCCGGTCCTGCGCGGGGGTCGCGATGCCGGCCTGGTGCTCGCCGTAGAAGGGAACCGAGCCGGTGCCGTCGGCGGCGTTCGCGGACTCGCTGCCGATCAGGTAGCCGGCCGCTCCGCCGAGCCCGATCCCCGCCGCGCCGGCCCCGGCCGAGGCCAGCAGTCGCCGTCTTGTCAGTTCGGCCATCGGAGAGGCGCCGTCTTTACGCCGGGCTCTCGGCGGTGGCCGTCGCCCGCGCCGGTGCCCGTCGCAGCCGCAGGCGGTCGGGCCAGAGGACGTAGAGCGTCATCGGCACCGCGTAGAGGACGTAGACGAGCACCTCGCCGACCGTGGGGGTTGGCTGCAGCCCCAGCATGCCGGTGAGCAGGGACCCGGAGACCGTCCCCGGCTGAACCAGCCAGCTGAGTTCGAGGGCCTGGCCCTGCAGGTCGTTGAACCAGCCCGCCTCGTGCGCGGTGTGCAGCGAGGTCGAGAGCAGCCCGGCGGCGACGAAGACGAGGATCAGGCCGGTGAAGCGGAAGAAGCGGTTGAGGTTGATCCTCACGCCGCCGCGGTAGATGCCGACCCCGATCACGATTGCCGCGACCAGCCCGATCACCGCGCCGGCGCCGGCGGCGGTCGTGTCGGTCGAGTCCTGGAAGGCGGCGAGCATGAAGACCGAGGTCTCGAAGCCCTCGCGCAGGACCGCCAGGAAGGCCATCGCCACCAGCGCCATCGCCGACCCGCGCGCCAGGGCGTGCGCCGCGCTGCCTTCGAGCGCTTTTTTGATCCCGCGCGCGTTGCGCCGCATCCAGATGATCATGTAGGTCACGGCCGCGACCGCGATCAGGCCGATCACGGTCTCCAGCCCCTCCTGCTCGCGCTGGGGAAGCTGTTCCCCGGCGACCTCGAGCAGGATCGCGATCCCGACGCAGAGGGCGACCGCGATCCCGACGCCGATCCACATCTGCTTGATCGCGTCCATCCGGCCCTCCTTGACCAGGAAGGCGGCGATGATGCCGACGATCAGCGCGGCCTCGACGCCCTCCCGCAGGGCGATCACCAGGGTGGGGATCACTGGACGGTCTCTTTCCTCTGCTCTACGAAGCTGGACATTCGATTAGGCACCCCTAATTAGGGGTGCCAAACGTAGCATGGCCGGCTGGGATCGCGCCGTCAGGCCGGCTCGGGGAGCCAGGGCTCGTACCACTGGGTGATGCCGCGGGTGAGCTCGTCCGCCTCGGGCGGTCCCCAGGTCCCGGGCTGGTAGGCGTGCACCGGTCCCGGCTCTTCGAGCAGCGGCTCGACGATCCGCCAGGTCTCTTCGACCGTGTCCTGGCGGGTGAAGAGCTGGTGGCGGCCGGCGATCGCGTCACCGAGCAGCCTCTCGTAGGGCTCGGGGTCCTCGCCGGGGACTTTCTCGAAGAGCACCTCGAGGTCCGCCGGCTCAAAAGCCTCTTCTCCGGCCTGCTTGGCGTACAGGCGCATGCGGGTGCCCGGCTCGGGCTCGATCCGCACCGTCATCCGGTTGGGGTCGGGCAGCTTGCCGGGGCCCACCCCGAGCGGTGGCGGTCGCTTGAAGACGACGCTCACCTCACTCGACTTGACCGGCATCTGCTTGCCGGCGCGGATGAAGAAGGGCACGCCGCTCCAGCGCCAGTTGTCGATCGCCAGCTCGACCGCGGCGAAGGTCTCGGTGGTCGAGTCGGGCGCCACGTCCTCGACCTCGAGAAAGCCCTCGTACTGACCGCGCACGTAGCGCTTCGGATCTGCCGTGCGCGTCGCCTTGAACAGTTCCAGCTTCTTGTCGCGAATCGAGTCGTGGTGGTTGCCGGTCGGCGGTCCCATCGCGACCAGCGCCAGCACCTGCAGGGCGTGGTTCTGGATCACGTCGCGCATCGCCCCGACCGCGTCGTAGAAGCGGCCGCGGTCGTCGACGCCGAAGTCCTCGGCGATCGTCATCTGCACGTGCGAGACGTGCTCGCGATTCCAGACCGGCTCCAGCACCGAGTTGGCGAAGCGCAGATAGGCGATGTCCATCACCGGCTCCTTGCCGAGGTAATGGTCGATGCGCAGGATCTGCCTCTCGTCGAGCGCCTTGCAGAGCTCGGCGTTGAGCGCGCGCGCCGACTCCAGGTCGTGTCCGAAGGGCTTCTCGATCACAACGTGGGCGTTCTCGGTCAGGCCGGCATCGGCGAGGCCCTGGACCACGGTGGCGAAGAGCGAGGGCGGGATCTCCAAGTAGAAGACCGGCCGTTTCGCGTCGCCGATCGCTTCTGCGACCCTCTTGAAGGTGGCGGCGTCGGCGTAGTCGCCCTGGACGTAGGAGAGCCGCGCCACGAGGCGGGCGAAGACGTCCTCGTCGGGATCGCTGACGGTCGAGGCGATCGCCTCGTGGGCGTGGTCGCGAAGCTGCTCGATGCTCCAGTCGTCGATCGCGACGCCGACGATCGGGCAGTCGAGCTTGCCCCGCGCCTCCAGCCGGTAGAGCGCCCGGAAGGTCATCTTCTTCGCCAGGTCTCCGGTGATGCCGAAGATCGTCAGCACGTCAGCGGCCTCGGCGTGACTCTTGGCTTCGCTCTTCGCCATCCGACCGCAGGCTATCCGCTGGCCAGGTGGCCAAGCATCGCCCGGCTTGCGTAGGGTAGGTGCATGGAGCTGGGAATGGTCGGGCTCGGCCGCATGGGCGCCAACATGGCGCGGAGGCTGATGCGAGACGGCCATCGCTGCGTCGTCTACGACGTCAATCCCGACGCGGTCGCCGGGCTGGCGGGGGAGGGGGCCGATGCGGCCTCCTCGCTGCAGGAGCTCGCCTCGAAGCTGAGCGCTCCGCGCTCGGTCTGGGTGATGGTGCCCGCCGGCGAGATCACCGAGAAGACGGTGGGGGAGGTGGCCGCGGCGCTGGACAGCGGCGACGCGATCGTCGACGGCGGCAACTCCTACTACCGCGACGACATCCGCCGCGCCGGGATGCTGCGGGAGCAGGGGATCGATTTCGTCGATTGCGGCACCAGCGGCGGCGTCTTCGGCCTCGATCGCGGCTACTGCCTGATGATCGGCGGTCCCGACGGCGCGGTGCAGCGGCTCGACCCGATCTTCGCCTCGCTGGCGCCCGGGGTCGAGTCGGCCGAGCGGACGCCCGGTCGCTCGGGAGACCCCTCACCTTCGGAGAACGGCTATCTGCACTGCGGGCCCAACGGGGCCGGGCACTTCGTGAAGATGGTCCACAACGGGATCGAGTACGGGATCATGGCCGCCTACGCCGAGGGCCTCAACATCCTCAAGAACGCCAACGCGGGAAAGGTCCAGCGCGAGGCCGATGCCGAGACCGCGCCGCTCGAGCAGCCCGAGTACTACCAGTACGACATCGATCTGCCGGAGGTGACGGAGGTCTGGCGGCGTGGCAGCGTCGTCGGCTCCTGGCTGCTCGACCTGACGGCGGCGTCGATGCAGGAATCCCCCGACCTCTCCGACTTCGCCGGTCGCGTCTCCGATTCGGGTGAGGGTCGCTGGACCTCGATCGCCGCGATCGACGAGGGGGTGCCGGCGCCCGTGCTGACCACCGCCCTCTACGAGCGCTTCTCCTCGCGCGGGCTCGACGACTTCGCCGACAAGGTGCTCTCGGCGATGCGCAAGCAGTTCGGCGGCCACGACGAGAAGCCCTCCTAGGCGGAAGCGCGGTGGCACTCGAGCTCGAGATCGTCGCCGACGAAAAGGCGGCGTCGCGGCGGGCGGCCGAGTTAATTGCGGCTGTCGGCGCCGACGCGGTCGGGGAGCGCAACATGTTCTCGCTGGCGATGAGCGGCGGTCGCAGCCCCTGGGCGATGCTCGCCATCCTCGGCGAGGAGGAGGAGATGCCGTGGGCCGAGACCGAGCTGTTCCAGGTCGACGAGCGGATCGCCTCGCCGGGAAGCGAGGATCGCAACCTCACGCACATGGTCCTCGGCCTCTCGATGGACCATCAGGCGATGCTGCGGCCGATGCCGGTGACCCAGCGCGACCTCGAGGGTGCCGCGCGCGACTACGAACGCACCCTGCCAGCCCCGCTCGATTGCGTCCACCTCGGCCTCGGTCCCGACGGCCACACCGCCTCGCTGGTCCCGGGCGATCCGGTGCTCGACGTGACCGATCGCCGCGTCGCCCTCACCGAGTCCGCCTACCAGGACCACCGCCGCATGACCCTCACCTACCCGGCCCTCGACGAGGCTCGCCAGATCGTCTGGCTGGTCACCGGCCCCGACAAGCGCGAGCCCCTCGCCAAGCTCATGGCCGGCGACGAATCGATCCCGGCGGGGCGGGTGAAGAACGATGAGATGACCGTGGTCGCGGACGAGGCGGCCATGCCCCAGACCTAGTCTTCGAGCGGTGCCGCTCTCAGCTCGTTGAAACGCTGAGTGCGGGAGTCGTCCGCGCCAACCATCCGGGTCAGCCATTGCTCGATTTCGGATACATCGAGGTCGTCGGTTGCGATCAGCATCTGCTCTATGTCAAGCCAGTCCTTGCGGCGGTCGAACATCGCCTTGCAGACGGCAAGATGCTCTGGCCCGAGAATTGGGACCGTGATGCCGGCGAACGGCACCCGACGTGCCCCTTTGCGCATTGCGCTGTGGATCGGGTCATACGCGAAGAAGAGGTCCACTGCGTTATCGGCCCACCACAGCCGGCACTGGCCGTCTCGCTCGAGGGAATCCGGGTTGAGACCGCTCGCATCCACCCCAACCTCGCAAAGCGCATCGACTACATCCCGCCAGCGGCGGGTAGGCACGAAGACGTTGATGTCAATGTCGATCGTCGCTCGAGGATCTGCGTAGTAAGCGAGGGCCAAGGCGCCTCCCAATGCGTGTGGGATCTTGGCTTCGTCGAGCGCTTCGTGGATCACGATGACCTTGTCGGGAAGGGCCGGTTCGCGATTGAAGTTGGATGCCGATTCGGGGGAGGTCATTGGTCACCTGTGGAGTCGAGCCGCGGGAAGCGAAGCGGCTTGCCCCGTCGGCCGCCCGATGGAAGCGCATCGGCGAGCAAGAGCAAATCGACAAGGGCCTCGCCTCGCTCCACCGGCGTTGCGGCCATCCAGATCGCGACGGAGCGTGCCGCCTCATTCGCGGGCGACGGCTGTTTGTCCTCGCGATAGCCCTTCTGGAGCAGCTCGATCAGGATTTGCCGGAGGGTCGGATCGAGTCGCCGGCCTTTGGCGAGCCCTGCGATCAGCTCCCGGGCTGCTTGCTCGATGGCCGGCCTCGCGACCGGCGCTCCCGCGCGTCGAGCAGCGCGTCTCAGCTCCTCCGCGGTGGGCGTCTTCGCCGACTTCGCCTGCGCCTTTTTTATGACCTCATCGGTGAGCTCGCGGAAAGATGCGAGCGTCGTGCTCCGTGGTCCTTTGGAGGTGTTTTGCGACTCGCGCACCTCGTAGGCTCCCTGGCGAGTGGGAACAACAAATGCCATAGTGGGTAAAATATACCACTATTGGCGAAAAAAAGCCTCAGGCAGGGGCGATCGCCAGCGCGTGGTTGGAGACGATCATGTCGTTCGGGTCCCACTTGCGCTTGACCTCGGTGAGGCGGGCGCAGACCTCGGGCGGCAGGATCGCGTCTGCGTCGCAGGGTCGCTCGGCGAAGTTGAAGTAGCCGCCTTCGGCGGCCCATGGCTGCATCGCTTCGGCGACGCCGTCGAGGTGGGATTCGATCGCCTGGCCCATCTCCGGCGCCATCAGCATGCCGACGCCGAAGAGGGCGAACTCGGCGTCGAGGTGGGTGAGGGCGCCGCCCTGTGCGTCCGGGCGGCCGAGCGCGCCGCCGAGGTGGCGCAGCTCGGTGAGCAGCAGCGGCGAGCCCGAGTCCGGACCTGCCAGGCGGGTGAACTCCGCGATCGCCTCGTCGGGAAGCTCGCGCAGGACCCTATGGTGGCCGAGGCCGGGGACCGGGTTCTCCGGGTCCATGTGGATCCGGCAGAGCCCCTCGGCGGGGATCTGGCCGAAGGTGTCCATGATCGTCTCGCCCAGCTCGCGCAGCGGCGCGATCGTCGCTTCTCCCTCCTCCCGGCTGCCGATGCAGGCGCCGTCGATCGTCAGCAGCGGGCGACCGCGGATCGGCTCGGGCACGTCCGGGATCGGCGGCGGGGTGATGAAGCGGACGACGGAGGTGACGTCATCGGAGACGCCGGCGGCCCAGTCGCGGTAGGCGAGGACGGCGCCTTCCCCCAGCTCGGCGGGGAAGACGAGCGCTCCCGCGTAGATCTTGGAGATCGGGACCAGATCGAGGTGCAGGGCGGTGACGATCGCGTAACCGCCGCCACCGCCGCGCAGTGCCCAGAAGAGATCGGCGTCGTTGTCGGCGTCGACCGTTCGCGGCTCGCCGTCGGCGGCGACCAGCTCGATCGCGCGCACGCGGTTGCAGGCGAAGCCATAGCGGCGCCCGAGCCAGCTGAGCCCGCCGCCGAGGGTGTAGCCGGTGACGCCGACGTCGGGCGATGAGCCCGGCAGCGAGCTGAGGCCGTGCTGCTGCGCCGCCTGGCTCAGCTCGAGGACGAGCACGCCGGCCTCGACGCGAGCCGTTTGGGCGCCGGGGTCGACCTCGACGCCGCGCATGCGCTCGGTCTTGACCAGGATCGCGCCCTCGAGCGACCCCAGCGCGACGGCGCCGTGGCCCGTGCCCTGGCCGGCGATCCGCAGGTCGTGCTCGGCGGCGAAGCGCACGGTCGCGGCGACGTCCTCGGCGCTCTCGACAAGCGCGACGGCGTCCGGTCGCTGGTCGGCGGCGAGGTTCCAGGCGGCTCGCGCCCCGTCCCAATCGGCGTCGCTCGGCGTCGCGATCCTGCCGGCGATCGTCAGCTCGGTGAAGTCACTCATGTGGGCCTCCTCGGGAAGTCAGCTGAAGGTCAAATGGTCGACGGCGCCCCCGGCCCCCACCAGCACCGCGCTCACCATAGCCGGCGGGAAGAGGCCGTGGGCGGCGACGCCGGGGTCGGCCTCGAGCCGGGCGGCGAGCGCCGCCGGCTCGCCGATCTCGCCGCGGTAGTCGGCGATCAGGCCGTCGTCGGGGCTGGGCGGGACGTCGCGCAGCGCCACTTCCGCGCCGAGCCGCGCCAGGGTCGAGCCCAGGCCGAAGGCGAACAGCTCCAGCGGCACCGGGGCGGCGAGCGCGTCCACCGGCTTGCTCGAGTCGGCGATGACGACGAAGCGCTCGGCCGCCGCGGCGA
This sequence comes from uncultured Solirubrobacterales bacterium, assembly GCA_963712595.1. Taxonomy (GTDB): domain Bacteria; phylum Actinomycetota; class Thermoleophilia; order Solirubrobacterales; family 70-9; genus VRUE01. The sequence goes on along the minus strand of CAVQIM010000003.1, from coordinate 89,559 downwards.
CGATCTTCTCGCGCAGGTGGGCGCCGCCGCCGCCCTTGATCAGCCAGCCGTCCGGCGTCACCTGGTCGGTGCCGTCGATCGCGATGTCGAGCCGCTCGAGCTGGCTGAACTCCTCGACCGGGATGCCCAGCTCCCGCGCCTGCTCCTCGGTCGCCACGGAGGTCGCGACGCAGCGGATCCCGCTCAGCTCGCGGGCGGCGATCGCCGGCAGCAGATGGGCGACCGTCGAGCCGGTGCCGAGGCCTACGGTCATCCCGTCCTCGACCAGCTCGGCCGCGGCCTCGGCCGCGATCCTCTTCTCGGCGTCGGTGTCGCTCACCGGGCCGGACTCTATGCTCGCGACGAGATGGACGCACGGATCTGGTTGACGGATGCGGATGGGAAGCCGCGGTCGGCTGCGCTCTCCGCGCCGCGCACCGTGGTCGGGCGAGATCCCGAGGCCGATATCTGCATCGACGACGAGGCGGTCTCGTGGAACCACCTCGAGATCGAGAGCCACGGGGGCGTGCTGATGGCGACCGACCTCGACAGCAGCAACGGGACGACGTTGAACGGCGAGCCGCTCGACCGGCCACGGCGCCTGCGCGACGGTGACGTCCTCGTCGTCGGAGGCCGCCGGCTCGAGGTCTCCGATCCGATTCCCGGCAGGGGTGGGGGGACGGTCCCCGCCGCCGCGCCATCGGTCGCGCTGACGGAGGAGGAGCACGCCACCGCGTCGGCTCTGGTCGCCCCCTACCGCAGCGAGGGGGCCTTCGCCGGTCGTCCCGCCACCCGCGCCGAGATCGCCGAGGCGCTGCACGTCAGCGAGCGCACCGCGCAGCGCCGCCTCGACGCGCTCGCCGCCAAGCTCGACGTTCCCGGCGAGGCCGGGCGCGAGCGCCCGCGCCTGATCGCCGCCCGGGTGATCGAGCTCGGCCTCGACCGCAACTGACCGCCGACGGGCCTAAAACACTCCTTATAGGGAGTGTTTTAGGCCCGTCGGCCCGGCCCGGATCGGGACAGCCGGCCCGGATCGGGACAGATGTGGCTCGGTGGGGGACGCGGGTGTCATTGGCGCGTGCGGCTCCGCGCCGGAGCATCGGTTGAGCAAATGCAACCCACCCGAAAGGGGAGTCCAATGTTCAACCCAAAGCTCATCGCCGCATTCCTGATCGCCCTCGCAGTCGCAGTGCCTTCGACGGCATCGGCCGCGCCGGCGAAAACCGGGGCGATCGTCTACTCGATGGTCACCGTCGACAAAGGCGGCACTGAAGTCGAAGGCAAAAAAACCGAGCCGAAAGCGCCCGAGGGCGGCCTGTACGCGGTGCGCGACGGTCACCTCAACCAGCTCACCGAAGACCCGACCGACACCGAACCTGCCTTCTCCGCCGACGGCACGACGATCGCCTTCGCGCGGGCGGGGGACATCTACGCGATGCGGGCCGACGGCTCCGGACAGCGCCGGCTGACGAACGGGCCCGAGCTCGATTCGCGCCCGGTCGTCGCGCCCAACGGCAGGCTCGTCGTCTTCGAGCGTCGTGCCGCTGCCGGGGGGTCACGAGACCTCTACACGGTCAAGTCGGGAGGCGCCGGCCTGCACCCGCTCGCCGCCTCCACCGCCGACGAGCACGAAGTGTCCTTCTCGCCCGACGGGCGCAGCATCGCCTTCGTCCGTAGCGTTGCCAAATCGGGCGGTGGCACGGCCGATGACATCTACTCGGTGCGGCCGTCCGGGGCAAGGCTTGCCCGGCTTACCAATTCGGGCCGGGACGACTTCGCTCCCAGGCACCTCGGTGGGACGATCGTCTTCAGCCGCGGCGAGAGCACCGAGGGATCAAGCGCCTTCGCCGACATCTTCACGATGCAGAGCGACGGCAAGAAAGCCCGCAAGCTGATCGCAGGGGTCGGCTCCGCCTACGTCGAGGATGCCACCGCCAACGGCCGCACGCTGCTCTTCCGGCGCGATCAGGGCCTCTGGGTGAAACAGCTCGGCGGCAAGGGCCGCAAGCTCGCCGAGCTTCCCGACCAGGCCAAGACCAACGCGGTCTTCTCCTCCGACGGGCGCCAGGTCGCGGCTTTCACCGCGACCGATGAAGAAGAGGCCCTCTCGGTGATCGACGTCGCCACGGGCCGTCGTTCCTACGTCGCCGCCGGTAGCCACACCAGCGGCAGCGTGACGACGACGATTGGACCCGTGATCGCCTGGCAGCCGGTGCGGCGTTAGGACTCCCCCCGGCTCCAGCACGAAGGGCTCCCTCGAGGTTGGAGGGGGCCCTTCGTCGTTCTACGGCGATATAACCGCGGCGTGGGTGAACCCGCCATCGGCTCGACCCTCGCTGGCTACCGGCTCGACGCGCTGATCGCCCGCGGCGGCATGGGCGTCGTCTACCGGGCGACGCAGCTGGCGCTGGAACGACCGGTTGCGCTGAAGGTGATTGCTCGCGAGCTGGCCGGCAAAGAGGGCTTCCGCGAGCGCTTCCTCAGCGAGTCCCGCCTCGCCGCTCGCCTCGACCACCCCAGCGTGGTGCCGGTCTTCGACGCGCGGGAGGAGGAGGGCGAGCTGATCGTCGCCATGCGCCTGGTCGAGGGCGGCGACCTGCGCCGGCTGATCGACCGCGAGGGGACCCTGGCGCCGGCGCGGGCGGTCGGCCTGCTGGGTCAGGTCGCCGATGCCCTCGACGCGGCGCACGCGGCGGGCATCGTCCACCGCGATGTCAAGCCGCACAACATCCTGGTCGAAGGCGATCGTGCCTATCTCTCGGACTTCGGCCTCGCCAAGGCGTTCGAGGGGACCGGCGTGGGCAGCAGCGCCTCGATCGTCGGCACGGTCGAGTACATGGCGCCCGAGCAGTGGCGCGGGGGGCGGGTCGGCCCGGCCGCCGACATCTACTCGCTCGGCTGCGTCCTCTACGAGGCGCTGACCGGGATCGCCCCCTTTGCGCGCGGGGAAGCCGACACCGAGCCGGAGATCCCGCAGGGGATCGCTGCCGTGATCGAGCGGGCGGTCTCGAAAGACCCGGCCGATCGTTACCGGACCGCTGGCGAGCTGATCGCGGCCGCCCGCGAGCATCAGGGCACGGCACCGGCGGCGACCCGGGTGCTCTCGACCCGCGAGGAGCGGCCGACGGTCCCCATCGGCGCTCCCGGCGGAGGCCGGCGGCGACTGACGACGAGGGCGAGGCAATGGCTCGGTGCCGGGGTGGCGGTCGTCGCCGGCGCGACCGCCCTTATCTTCGCCTTGCTCAGCGGCGGTGGTCCCTCGGTCTCCTCGCCGATCCCCGTCGGCAAAGGCCCGCTGCGCCTAGCGGTGGGTGGCGGTGCGGTCTGGGCGACCAGCGGGCGCGACGGCACCCTCTCGCGGGTCGACCCGGTTTCCCGCGAGGTCGTGGGCCGGCCGCTGCACCTGGGGGCCGGCATCTCCGGTGTCGCCTACGGCGCGGGCGCGGTCTGGGTCTCGAGCCCCCGCACCGGCGAGCTGCTGCGCGTCGATCCCGGCAGCGGCAGGGTGACGAAGAGGATCGGCGTGGGAGGGGAGCCCGGGGCGATCGCCTTCGGCGGCAAACGCGTCTGGGTCGCCGACGAGGCAGGGGCGGGGATCACAGTGGTCAACGTCTCGGGCAGCTCCGTCTACCGACGCGGGCTCGCGCCCCACGCCGCACCCCTGCGCCTCGCCGTCGGCGCCGGCGGGCTCTGGGTCAGCAGCGCGACCACCGGCGCGATCCGTCGCGTCGACCTCGGCGACGCGGTCCCCGGCGCTCCGATCCCGGTCGGTCGCGGCCCCGCCGGGATCACCGTCGGCAACGGCTACGTCTGGGTCGCCAACAGCCGCTCCGCCAGCGTCGCCCGCGTCGACCCCTCGATCAACTCGAGGCTCGGCGAGCCGGTCGAAGTCGGGGGCCGGCCCGGCGGGATCGACGCCGGCACCAGCGTCGTCTGGGTTGCCAACGCGACCGACGGCACGGTCACCCGCATCGACCTCGACAGCGGCGAGCCGGTTGGCGACCCCGTCGGGGTGGGCCCCGATCCCGGCGCGGTGGTCGTCGGCGAAGAAGCCGTCTGGGTCGCCAACAACGGCGACGGCACCATTTCCCGCATCGAGCCGTGATCGGCGGGGAATAGGATCGAGACGATGGCAGCCGGCGAGCGCGATATCGACCAGCTCTGCATCGACACGATCCGCACGCTCTCGATCGATGCGATCCAGAAGGCCAACTCGGGCCATCCGGGGACGCCGATGGCGCTGGCGCCGGTCGCCTACACGCTCTGGCAGCGCTTTCTGCGCTTCGACCCCGACGACCCGATCTGGCCCGGGCGCGATCGCTTCGTGCTCTCGGCGGGCCACGCATCGATGCTGCTCTACGCGCTGCTCCACCTCGCCGCCGTCAAGGCCGTCGATCCTGACTACGAGGTCGTCGGCGAGCCCTCGGTCAGCATCGAGGACATCGAGAGCTTCCGCCAACTCGACTCGCGTGCGCCCGGGCACCCCGAGTACCGCTGGACGTCGGGAGTCGAGACGACGACAGGGCCCCTGGGCCAGGGCGTCGCCACCTCGGTTGGGATGGCGATCGCCTCGAAGTGGCAATCGGCCCGCTACGACCGGCCCGGCTTCGAGCTCTTCGACTTCGACGTCTACGCGATCGCCGGCGACGGCTGCCTGATGGAGGGCGTCTCCGGAGAAGCCGCCTCGATCGCCGGCCACCTGAAGCTCGACAACCTCTGCTGGATCTACGACAACAACCACATCACGATCGACGGCAAGACCCAGATCACCTACGACGACGACGTCGCTGCGCGCTTCATGGGCTACGGCTGGAACGTGACCAGGGTCGGCGACGCCAACGACACCGACCTGATCGCCACCGCCTTCGAGGAGTTCAAGGGCGAGGAGGGGCGACCGACCCTGATCGTCGTCGACAGCCACATCGGCTGGGGCTCCCCGCACAAGGTCGACACCCCGGCGGCGCACGGGGAGCCGCTCGGCGAGGAGGAGGTACGCGAGACCAAGCGCGCCTACGGTTGGCCCGAGGACGCCCAGTTCCTCGTTCCCGACGGCGTCCGCGAGCGCTTCGCCGAGGGCATCGGCGTGCGCGGCGGTGAGCTGCGGGCCAAGTGGGAACGGCGGCTCGAGGACTACGCGAAGGAGAACGCCGACCTCGCGGCAGAGATCGAGGCGATGCAGAGGCGCCAGCTCCCACAGGGCTGGGACGCCGGGATTCCCAGCTTCGAGGCCGACGAGAAGGGGATCGCCACCCGCAAGGCCTCCCAGCAAGTAGAGAACGCGATCGCCGAGCGCTTGCCCTGGCTGCTCGCCGGCTCCGCCGACCTCACCGACTCGACCTCGGTGCGGCTGGGCTTCGACGGGGCCCACGACTTCGAGCCCGGCGCCTACGACGGCCGCCAGCTCCACTTCGGCATTCGCGAGCACGAGTCGGCGGCGATCTCCAATGGCCTCTCGCTCTCCAAGCTGCGTTCGCTCTGGTCCACCTACCTCACCTTTTCCGACTACGCGCGGCCGGCGATCCGCCTCTCGGCGCTGATGGAGCTGCCGGTGATCCACCTCTTCACCCACGACTCGATCGGTCTCGGCGAGGACGGGCCGACGCACCAACCGGTCGAGCAGCTCGCCTCGCTGCGGGCGATCCCCGGCCTCGACGTGATCCGCCCCGCCGACGCCAACGAGGTCGCCGAGGCCTGGCGGGTGGCGCTCGACCGCACCCACCAGCCCGTCGCGCTTGTCCTCACGCGGCAAAACGTGCCGGTCTTCGACCGCTCTAAGTACGCGTCGGCCGAGGGCTTGCGCCGGGGCGGCTACGTGCTCGTCGATGCCGAGGACAGCGACCCGGAGCTAATCCTAATCGCGACCGGCAGTGAGGTGGCGCTGGCGATCGCGGCCCATGAGGAGCTGAGCGCCGACGGCATCCGCTCGCGCGTGGTCAGCCTCCCCTGCTGGGAGCTCTTCGATCGCCAGGACGACGCCTATCGCGACCAGGTCCTGCCGCCGAGCGTCACTGCCCGCGTCTCGGTCGAGGAGGCCTCGACCATGGGTTGGGATCGCTACGTTGGTAGTGACGGCGTCAAGATCGGGATGCACACCTTCGGTACCTCGGCGCCGCTGAAAGACGTCCAAACCAAGTTCGGCTTCACGCCCGACCGGGTGGCCGAGGCCGCGAAGGAGCTGCTCTCATGAAGCCCACCGCGAAGCTGCACGACATTGGCCAGAGCCTCTGGCTCGACAACATCACCCGCACGATGCTGGCCGACGGCACCCTGCAGGGCTACATCGAGGAGCTCTCGGTCACCGGCCTCACCTCGAACCCGACGATCTTCGACAAGGCGATCTCGGGCGGCGACGCTTACGACGCGCAGATCGCCGAGCTGAGTGCCAGCGCCATAACCGAGGAGGGGATTGGCGCGACTCCCACCGAGCGGATCTTCTTCGAGCTGGCGCTCGCCGACCTGCGCGACGCCACCGACCTCTTCAAAGGCGTCCACGAGCGCACCGCCGGGGTCGACGGCTACTGCTCGCTCGAGGTCTCGCCGCTGATCGCCGACGACGCCGAAGCGACGATCGAGGAGGCCGTCGCCCTGCACGCCAAAGCGGAGCGCGACAACCTCTTCATCAAGATCCCCGGCACCGAGGCGGGCCTCACGGCGATCGAGGAGTCGATCTTCGCGGGCATCCCAATCAACGTCACGCTGCTGTTCGACGCCGAGCAATATCTCGCTGCCGCAGACGCCTACATGAAGGGAATCGAACGGCGGATAGAGGCCGGGCGAAGCGCCGAGGTCGCCTCGGTCGCCTCGATTTTCATGAGCCGCTGGGACGTCGCCGTCAGCGGCGAGGTGCCGGGCGAGCTGCACAACCGGCTCGGCCTGGCGATCGGCTTCCAGGCCTACCGCGCTTACCGCGAGCTGCTCGACTCGCCGCGCATGCAGCGGTTGATGAACGAGGGGGCACGACCCCAGCGCCTGCTCTGGGCGAGCACCGGCACCAAGGACCCCAATGCCTCCGACGTCCTCTACATCGAGGGGTTCGCCTCGCCCTTCACCGTCAACACGATGCCCGAGCCGACCCTTCACGCCTTTGCCGATCACGGCGCGCTCGGCGCGCTGGTCCCCGCTGACGGCGGCGACTGCGATCGGGTGCTGGCGGAATTCGGGGACGCGGGCATCGACGTTGGCGCGCTCGCCAAGCGGCTGCAGGAGGAGGGCAAGGAGGCCTTTGCGAAGTCGTGGGACGAGATGCTGAGGACGATCGAGTCGCAGGTCGGGGCCCGGGCGTGAGCGACGGGCCGGGGCTGCGCCAGCAGCCCGCCTGGAACGCGCTGCAGGATCACTACGCGGGGCTTCGCGACCGGCACCTGCGCGACCTCTTCGCCGACGACCCGCAGCGGGGCGAGCGGCTGGTCGCCGACGGCGCCGGCCTGCACCTCGACTTCTCCAAGAATCGGATCACCGACGAGACGGTGATGCTGCTCGGCCAGCTGGCCAAGGAGTGCGGGGTCGAGGAGCACCGCGAAGCGATGTTCGCCGGCGAGCACATCAACGTCTCCGAGGATCGCGCCGTGTTGCACGTGGCGCTGCGCATGCCGCGCGAGCGCTCGCTGATCGTCGACGGCGTCGACGTGGTCAAGGAGGTGCACGAGACGCTCGACCGCATGGGCGCCTTCTCCGAGCGGGTCCGCTCGGGCGAGTGGACCGGGCACACCGGCAAACCGATCCGCAACGTCGTCAACGTCGGCATCGGCGGCTCCGACCTCGGCCCGGTGATGGCCTACGAGGCGCTGCGCCACTTCAGCCGCCGCGAGATGACCTTCCGCTTCGTCTCCAACGTCGACGGCACCGACTTCGCCGAGTCGACCCGGGACCTCGATCCCGAGGAGACCCTCTTCGTGATCTCCTCGAAGACCTTCACCACGCTGGAGACGATGACCAACGCCCGCACCGCGCGTGAGTGGTCGCTGGCGGGCCTTGGCGGCGACGAGTCGGCCGTGGCAAAGCACTTCGTCGCCGTCTCGACCAATGCGTCGGAGGTCGCCGAGTTCGGCATCGACACCGAGAACATGTTCGGCTTCTGGGAGTGGGTGGGGGGCCGCTACTCGATGGATGCGGCGATCGGCCTCTCGACGATGCTGGCGATCGGCCCCGCCCGCTTCGCCGAGATGCTGGCCGGCTTCCACGCGATGGACGAGCACTTCCGCGAGGCGCCGCTGGCCGAGAACCTGCCAGCCCTGATGGGGCTGCTGAGCGTCTGGTACGGGGACTTCTTCGGCGCCCAGACCTGCGGCGTCTTCCCCTACGACCAGTACCTGCACCGCTTCCCCGCCTACCTGCAGCAGCTGACGATGGAGTCGAACGGCAAGCACGTCACCTTGGATGGAGCCCAGGTCGACTACGACACCGGGGCGATCTTCTGGGGCGAGCCGGGGACCAACGGCCAGCACTCCTTCTACCAGCTGATCCACCAGGGCACGCGGCTGATCCCCTGCGACTTCATCGGCTTCTTCCACTCCAACAACCCGCTCGGCCGCCATCACGACCTCTTGATGTCCAACGTCTTCGCCCAGAGCGAGGCGCTGGCCTTCGGCAAGACGCCCGAGCAGGTGCGGGCCGAGGGAACCCCGGAACCGATCGTGCCGCACCGGGTGATGGAGGGCAACCGCCCCTCTAACACGATCCTCGCCGAGCGGCTCGACCCCCACACCCTGGGCACGCTTGTCGCCCTCTACGAGCACAGCGTCTTCACCCAGGGGGCGATCTGGGGAATCGACTCCTTCGACCAGTGGGGAGTCGAGCTGGGCAAGGCGCTGGCGGTGGCGATCATCCCCGAGCTGGAGGCCGGGGAGGAGCCGAAGCTTGCCCACGACAGCTCGACCAACGCGCTGATCCGCCGCTACCGCAGCGCCCGCCGCGGGGAGTAGGCTCGCGCACATGCCCTCGCTCGACCCGCTCCCGATGGCGGCGTCGGCATCGAACCTGCTCGCCGCGCGCGAGCTGATGGCGTTCACCCTCGCCTTCCACATCGTCCTCTCTTGCCTCGGCGTCGCCCTGCCGGCGATCATCCTCACCGCCAACTGGCTGGGGCTGAAGCGGGGCGACGAGGACGCGATGCGGCTGGCGCGGCGTTGGTCGAAGGCGATGGCCGTCACCTTCGCCGTCGGCGCCGTCACGGGGACCGTGCTCAGCTTCGAGTTCGGCTTGCTCTGGCCCAACTTCATGGAGCGCTTCGGCGACGCCTTCGGGATCGCCTTCGCGATCGAGGGCATCTTCTTCTTCACCGAGGCGATCTTCCTCGCGATCTACATCTACGGCTGGAAGCGGCTGAGCGGCTGGGCGCACTTCTGGTCGGGGGTGCCGATGGTGGTGACCGGGATCGGCGGCGCCTTCTCCGTCGTCACCGCCAACTCCTGGATGAACCAGCCGCAGGGCTTCACCGTGGACGCCGCCGGCAAGGTGGTCGAAACCGAGCCGTTCAAGGTCCTCTTCAATCCGGCCTGGGGCTACGAGGTACCCCACATGATCCTCGCCGCATACATGGTCGCCGGCTTCCTCGTCGCCTCGATCTACGCGGTCGGGATGCTGCGCGGCCGCCGCGACCGCCTGCATCGGCTGGGGGTGCTGATCCCGCTGACGATCGCCTGCATCGCGACCCCGATCCAGCTCTTCGTCGGCGATACCGCGGCGCGTTCGGTCGCCGACCATCAGCCGGCCAAGTTCGCGGGCATGGAGTGCATCGAGAAGACGGGGACCCATCAGACCGAGTACGTCGGCGGCATCTGCACCTCGGACGGGGTGAAGGGGGCGATCCCGATCCCGGATCTCGACTCCTTCCTGGTCGGCTTCAGCGCCGACACCAAGGTGATCGGGCTCGAGGACATCCCCGCCGACGAGCGTCCCCCCGCCAACACCCTGCTCCACCTCTCCTTCGACGCGATGGTCGGGATCGGCACCGCGCTGCTCCTGCTCGGTCTCTGGTTCGGCTGGGTCTGGTGGCGGCGGCGCGAGATCCCGCGCACGCCCTGGTTCCTGCGCGCCGTCGCGGTCTCCGGGGTTGCCTCGATCGTGGCTCTCTGGTGCGGCTGGATCGTCACCGAGGTCGGTCGTCAGCCCTGGATCGTGCAGGGCTATATGCGCACCTCCGAAGCGGTCACCGAGGCAGACGGCATCTGGTTCGCCTTTGCAGCGATCCTCGTTCTCTATGCCGCCCTCGGCGCCGGCGCTGTTCTCGTCCTCCGCACCCTCTCCCGCCGCTGGCGCGAAAACGACGACACCGCCACCGACACCCCCTACGCCCCCAACCCCAAGGGCCGATGGGCCTGAAATACGCCTATGTGTCACATTTGAGGCCCGTCGGCGGGGGGGTTGGGGGATGACGCGGGCTGATGTGGCGGCGGCGATCCTCTGGACCGGCGCCACCCTCTATGCGGTCTTTGGCGGCGCCGACTTCGGCGGCGGCTTCTGGGACCTGATCGCCGGCGGCGCCGAGAAGGGCGAGCGCCCGCGGGCGCTGATCCAGCGCTCGCTGACTCCCGTCTGGGAGGCCAACCACGTCTGGTTGATCTTCATCCTCGTTGTGCTCTGGACCGCCTTCCCCGAGGCCTTCGGCGCGGTGATGTCGACCCTGTATGTGCCGCTGGCACTGGCGGCGGTGGGGATCGTCCTGCGCGGCGCCGGCTTCGCCTTCCGCAAGTCGATTCGCTCGCTCGAGGTGCGGCGGGCGATGGGGGCGGCCTTCGCCGTCTCCTCGGTGCTGACCCCGCTCTTCATGGGGACCGTGGTCGGCGCGGTCGCCGCCGGCAACGTGCCGGCGGGCGGCAACGGCGATGCCTTTTCGAGCTGGCTGCAGCCGCTGCCCCTGCTGGTCGGCGCCCTCTTCGTCGCCAGCGGCGCCTACCTCGCCGCGATCTTCCTCATCTCCGATTCCCGCCGCGCCGGCGACGCCGGACTCGAGAGCTACTTCGCCCGCCGCGCCGTGCTGGCGGCGCTTGTCGCCGGGGCCCTTGCCCTTGCCGGCATCTTCGCCCTGCACTCGGAAGCCCGCTATGTCTATGACCGCCTCACCGCCGAGGCCCTACCGCTGGTCGTCGTCTCGGCGCTCTGCGGCCTCGCCGTGCTCGTCCTGCTGCGCCGCGGCACCCGCCGCGGCCTGCGCCCGCTCGCGATCGGCGCCGTCGTCGCCGTGATTTGGAGCTGGGGCGTCGCCCAGTTCCCCTACCTGCTGCCGACCTCGCTGAAGATCTCCCAATCTGCGGCGCCCGGCGCCACGCTCGACGCGGTGCTGGTCGTCTTCGCGATCGCGGCGGTCGTCGTCCTGCCTGCCTTGGGCCTGCTCTACTGGCTCTCGCAGCAGGAGCTCCTCGGTGAGTGAGGCGGGCGCGATCCGAGCTGTCCTCTTCGACATCGACGGGACCCTGCTCGTCACCGGCGGGGCCGGCGGCGTCGCCTGGCAGCGCGCCTTCGAGGAGCTGCACGGAGTCGAGGCGGACATCGCCGAGCACACCGATGCCGGCATGACCGATCCCGAAATCGCCGCGATCGTGTTCCGCGAGGTGATCGGTCGCGAGGGGAGCCAGGAAGAGCGCTCGAGAGCGATCGGCTGCTACCTCAAGCACCTGCCCGATGCGGTCGAGGAGTCAACCGGCTACCGGGTGATGCCGGGAATCGAGGAGCTGCTGCCGCGCCTGATCGACGACGGCCTGCTGCTGGGCCTGGTCACCGGCAACATCGAGGCCGCTGCCCACATCAAGCTCGCCCGCGGCCATCTCAACCGTTTCTTCAGCTTCGGTGGCTACGGCTCCGACTCCTCCGATCGCACAGAGGTGACCGAAGCGGCCCTGCGCCGGGCCGCGCTCGTCTCCGGTGGCACCCTGTCCGGCGTCGCTTGCGTCGCGGTGGGTGACACTCCACGCGACGTCGAGGCCGGCCACGGTGCCGGCATCGAGGTGGTGGGGGTCGCCACCGGCAGCTACGGCGTCGATCAGCTCCGCGAGGCCGGCGCCGATTTCGCGCTGCGATCGGTGGCGCAGGGCTTTCCGGCCTGAGCGCCCCCGTCCGTGCCCTTTGTCTCATTTTTGGCAAAAACCCTTGTTGGGCACGCCTGCCCTTCGTAGCCTGATCGGATTGCTCGCCTCTCGCAGGGGGCGTTTCGACTCAGACTCATATACCCGGGACATGCGCAGGGGGATGCGTGGGACATCATGGACTGACCGGCAGGGCGTTGCTGCTTGCCAGCTTCGTCCTCGTCGCGCTCCTCTGCGCGACGCCGTTCGCGCGGGCGTCTAAATTCGGCATCGCGCCCGGCGGGTTCGCGGTGCGGATGCTGGACTCCCAGGGGGACGCCGAGGGCCGGGCGGGCTCTCACCCCGACCTGCTCGAAATCGCTTTCTCCCTCGATCTCGAAGGCACGGCGCCGAGAGACCTCGTCTTCGACATGCCCCCGGGCTTCTCTGGCAACCCCAAGGCGGTTCCCGAGTGCCCGCGGGAGACCTACGACGCCGGCGAGGAATGCCCGCCCGAGACCCTGGTGGGCAGCTCCAAATTCCGGCTGGCGGGGGGACAGGAAGTCGAACTGCCGATCTTCCTCTTGGAGCCCGAACCGGGGCAAGTCATCGCCTTCGGCTCAAAACCGGGCTTCGGCCTTCCCCTCACCTTCGAGTTTCGCCCCGGCGACTTCGGCGCCACTCTCAGCGCGAGCAATCCGCAGCAGGTCGAACTGAGCGAAGGGCACATTCAGCTCTGGGGCGTGCCCGTCGATCACCAGCAGGGAACTTCGATTCCGCGCAGGGCGCTGCTGACGGCCCCAACGCGTTGCGGCCCGATGGCCTTTGCCTTCCGCACTCGCTCCTGGGAGGAAGACTCGCCTTGGCTGGGTGAAAGCGCCGACACCGGCACCCCCTTGGTTGGCTGCCAGGACCTGGAATTCGAGCCCAGGCTCGGGTTGCGGCTCGACAACCCGGTCGCCGACTCGCCCACGGGGGTGCGGGTGGAGCTCGAGATGCCGACGGAGGAAGATCCCGACGGGCTGTCCCAGGCGCAGTTGAAGAGTGCCACCTTCCAGCTCCCACCGGGCCTCGGCATCTCCCCCAGTGGCGTCCAGCGACTCGTGCCGTGCACAGAGGCCGAGTTCGCCCCCGAAAGCCCAACGGCACCGCTGTGCCCGCACGAGTCGAGGGTGGGGTCGGTTGAGCTGTCCTCGCCGCTGATGCCCGAAGAACTCGTCGGCGACATCTACCTCGGCGAGGAACGGCCCGGAGAGCGCTTTCGCATGCTCGTCGCGATACCGGTGCCCGGCGTGGTGCTCAAGTTCTCCACCGCGTTTCACCCGGATCCGGCGACGGGGCGACTGACGGCGAAATTGGAGGGTCTCCCGGAGGTCGCGATCAGCCGCCTCAGCCTCGACCTGGGAGGCGGCCCCGAAGCCCTGATCGTCTCGCCTGTGGCTTGCGGCCCTGTGCTTGCGCGGGGAAGCTTCGAGCCCTACGGCGGTGGCGAGACGGTCGAAACGACGGCCTCGGCGGGGATAGCTGGGCGCGTTCAGGGATCGCCCTGCCCAGGCCCCGGGCCGTTCGAACCCGAACTCGCCGTTCGCGCCTCCCACCCGCGGGCGGGGCGCCTTACCGCCTTCTCGGCGCTTTTGCGTCGTCGCGACGGCGAACAGCTGCCGAGGCGCTTCTCGGTCACGCTGCCGGCGGGGCTGAGCGCTTCGCTGGGCAGCGTGGAGCCCTGTGGGGATGCCGATGCGGCGGCCGGTGCGTGCCCGGCTAGCAGCAGGATCGGCACCGCAACGGTGGAGGTCGGCACCGGCGCGCGGCCAGTCGCCCTGCCCGGCGGCATGTTCGTCACCGGGCCATACGGACGCGCGCCGTTCGGACTTTTGCTCCGCTTTCACTCCTCGATCGGCCCCTTCGATCTCGGGGTGCTGGCGATGCGCGCCGGCGCCGACCTCGATCGTCGCAGCGGCCGGGTAACCGTTTCGGTCGAGCGCATCCCCGACGTGGTGGAAGGGGTGCCGATCAGGTTCCGGCTGATCGAGCTGAGCCTCGATCGATCCGGGCTGGTCCGCAACCCCACCTCGTGCGCCAGCAGGAGCGTCGATGCGAGAGTCGAGTCCCAGGGCGGCACCTCGATTGCGATCAGCAGCCCGTTTGCCCTCAGCGGCTGCCGCCGGCTCGGCTTTCGCCCGCACATCGGGATCGCGCTCAGGGGCACGGGGGCGGGCGGCAGCCCCAGCTTGCGCATATCGGCCCGCACCCGTTCCGGCGACGCCAACCTGCGAGCGCTGAACGTGTCCTTTCCACCCGTGCTCGAGTTCCGAATCGGGCAGCTGAGGGAGATCTGCTCGAGCACCGATGCGAGGTTCGGCGCCTGCCCCGACGGCTCGCGGGTGGGCAGCGTCTCGGCGCGGACTCCTCTCCTCGGTCGGCCCTTGAGGGGCTCCATCTACGTCGTGCAGCCCCGCGATGACGGCCAGCCGGACCTCGCCCTCAGCCTTGCCGCAGGCGACGTGCACTTCGATTTTCGAGCGCAGACAGCATTGCGGGACGGGCGTCTCGTGACCAGGCTGGCGGGGCTTCCGGACATGCCCTTCGAATCGCTCACGATGGAGCTCGGCGGCAAGCGGAGCAATGCGTTTTCGATCGATCGCGGCATCTGTTCCCAGGGTGGGTCGAAGCGCCCTGTCGCGTCGATCCACGCCAAGGCTCAGAACGGTGCGCGCCGCCTGCAGCGACTGCCGGTAAGTGCGAAGGTCGGCTGCGCCGACCGCCGGGCAGCGGTGACCCGCCCGGTCGGTGCGCGATGAGCTCGACCGGCCGGCGCTCGGGACCATCTCTGGGAGCGAGATCGCTGAGGCGGACCATCGCTTTCGCCACCCGGCGGGCGCGCCTCGTCGTTGGCATCTGGATGCTCGCGGTCGGTCTGCTCGCGATCAAGGGCCACGACCTGAACAAACAGCTGACCATCCACTCGCTGACCATCAGCGGGACGGAGAGCGCAAGAGCGCACGAAATCGCCCAGCGCGAGTTCGACAGTGGCGAGGACATCGTGGTCATGCTGCGCGGTCCGAGTGGGGCGGTCGAGCGGCAGGGCCGAGACCTGGGCCGCCGCCTCTCCCGTGCACCGGACACGCTGGTGATCTCGCCTTGGTCGCGCGGATCTACGATCGACGGGTTGCGTCCCGAGCCCGGCGTTGCCGCGCTGATCGTCCGTACCGAGGGCAACGTCAGCGACGTGCTCGATCCCGTTCAAAGGCGGGTCGACGAGAGCGTGAGCAGCCCGGTCCACGCCAGCCTCGCCGGCCTCCCTCCGATCGTCGCCTCGATCCGCAGCGCCGGAGAAAGCTCGAACAAACTTGGCGAGAAAATCGCGGTGCCCGTCCTCCTCCTCGTCCTCCTGCTCGTGTTCAGGTCGGTGGTCGCCGCCGTTCTGCCGGTGGTCGTCGGCGGTGCTGTGGTGGCGGCTACTCAGGGCATCATCAGTGTGCTCTCCGAAGTGGTCCAGATCGATCTGTTCGCCGCGGGCCTGATCGGGATGATGGGCCTCGCCCTCGGCGTCGACTACTCGTTGATCGTCGTGGCCCGCTTCAGGGAAGAGAGCGAGGGCGATCTTCGCGAGAGGATCGAAACAACGGTGACTGCAACCGCGCGCTCGATCCTGCCGGCGGGATCGGGGCTGATCCTGGCCATGGGCGCATCCGCCTTCGTGCTCCCTGGCGCGATTGCGCAGACGGCCTCGATCACCGTGATCGCGGTTGCCGTGCTCAGCATGATCTCGGCCATATGCGTGGTCCCTGCCCTGCTCAGCATCATCGGCCCGAACCTCGACCGCTGGTCGCTGCCGAGGCGCCGAGGCTCGCGGGTGACGCCGTTGGCCTGGTCGCGCCGCCTCGCCGCTCGGCCGCGGGCGGTGATCTCGATCCTGATCGTCCTGCTCGTCCTCGCTGGGTTCGCGTTCACCCTAAATTCGAACGTGGCCAGCATCGCCTTCCTGCCTTCCGACAGCCCTGGGCGCCAGCAGCAGGAAGAGGTCCAGAAGGCCCTCGGTCCCGGCTGGATCGCGCCAATGGAAGTGATCGTCAACGGCCGCGGCAGCCCGATCACCTCGAGCGAGCGCCTGCATGCCTTGGCGGTGTTTCAACGTCGCCTCGAACGAGACCCCCGGGTCGAATCGGTGGCGGGCTTCGCCAGGCTCGAGGCTGGTGCCAAGCAGCTGAAGGGAATCGAAGCCAAGCTCGCCGAGCAGGAACGCGGCCTGGACAAGCTCGAAACCGGCATCGCCCGCGTTCACAGGGGGGCGAAGCTGAACACCAGCGGCTTGGCGGCAGCGGCGCAGGGATCGGGCGCGCTCGACTCTGGCATCGAGCTGGCGGGACAGGGAGCGGGATTGCTTGCGAGCGGCCTGGGCAAGACCAGCACCGGCTCCGGGCAGCTGACGAGGGGCTTGGGCCAGGCGGGAGAGGGCAGCGATCAGCTCTCGCGCGGGACAACCGAGGCGAGCACTGGCGCCGGCAAGCTTGCGGATGGTCTCGAGAAGGCCCGCTCGAATATCGGCGAAGTGTCGGACAGCGCCCGCCTCTTCGAGAACGCGATGCACGCCGGCGAAGAACGGCTGCAGGAAACGCAGTCCCCCCTCGGCCAGACCGAAGAGCAGCTGGCCGCGGCCCGGGCCGCCCTGCTGCGAATGACAGCGGGGCAATCGGACCCCGAATACGCCGCTGTCCTGAGTGCGGTGGAAGCGGCGCACCGCAACCTAACCGGCAGGGACTTCGAAACTGAAGAATCGACCGGCTCATCCTCGCGCGGCGTCGCCGCCGGAATCGAACGAGCGGACGGCCAGTTCGGCGTCGGCCTGTACCTGGCGGCGAGGCTCGACAAGAGCGGGCGCCAGGCAAGCGCCGGAATGCGCAAGCTCGCCCGGGGCTCGGCTCGTCTAGACCGCGGCCTCGAGCGACTGGCCGTCGGCGGCAGCCGTCTGTCCGAGGGCATCGCCGCGTTGGCCCAGGGCAGCGAGGCTCTCTCGCCGGCGCTGGTGAAGCTGAGCGAGGGAGCCGAGCGCCTGGCAGGCGGGCTGGGCCAGCTCGAGTCCGGTGCGGGCCGCCTCGCCGGAGGGTTGGGGGTGGGGGCAGAGAAGTCCAAGCTGCTCGGCCGCGGGCTGGACCGCATCGGCTCCGGCTTGCGGCGCGGCCGGAGCTCCGGCTCCGGCTTGAGTCAGGTGCGGCGTCGATCCCCGGACCTCTTTCGTTCGGCTTATTTCACCCTCGCCAGCCTCGACGGGGCACCCGCGACGCAGCGCACGCAGCTGATGTCTCTGATCAACCTCGATCGGGGCGGCTCGGATGCCCGCATCCTGGTGATTACCCGCGACGCGCCGACGAGCGCTCGGGCCGAAGCGACCAAGGAGCGCGTGGAAGCCGATGCGGATGATCTGGCGCGCCGGACGGGCACCGAAGTCGTGGTCGGCGGGGCCGCTCCGGCGCAGATCGACGTCAACAACGAGTTTCGCGATCAGGCGCCGATGATGAGGCTGTTGCTTTCCCTGGTCAGCCTGATCGTCCTGATCCCAGTCCTGCGCTCGCTCACGGTCCCGATTCTCGCCGCCCTGATCAACCTGCTCACGGTCAGCGCCTGCTTTGGGGTGATGTCGTTGCTGTTCGACGACTCCCTGCTCGGCGGGCCGGGCTACGTCGACACGACGGTGATTCCGACCGCGATGATCGTGATGTTTGGCCTCGCGATCGATTACGAGGTGTTCGTCCTCGCCCGGATCAGAGAGGAATATCTCCGCTCCGGCTCGACGAGAAAGGCGATCGAGCGGGGATTGGGCCACACCGCCCACGTCGTTACCGGTGCGGCGACGATCATGATCGCGGTCTTCCTAGCTTTCTCGGTGTCCGAGTTCATCACGATTCGCAACTTCGGCGTCGCGCAGGCGATCGGCGTCTTCATCGATGCCTTCATCGTCAGGCTCATCGTCATCCCGGCCGCGATGACTTGGCTGGGCGACCGCTGCTGGTGGATGCCCGCATGGCTCGATCGACTCTTGCCAGGCAACCGAGCCTCCGCGGTGAGGGACGAGCGGGCCGAGCCCGCGTAAGCGCCTGGGCGCTACGAAGTCTGCTCGAAAGCCGAGCAGACGCTCTCGCGAACTTCCGGCGCGAGGCTGAAGCGGGCTGCGGGCCGCCCCCCTATCTCGCTGTCGCTCACGCCGGCGCGGGCTCTGATGACGCCGACCGCCTGCAGCGCCTCGAGGTGCCTTCTCAGGGTCTGGTAGCTGGCCGGGCTGCGCAGCGCCAGCTCCCGGGTCGTCGCCTCGCCGACCTGACTCAGCGAGCGGAGTATCTGCAGGCGAACCGGGTCGGCGATCACGTCCAACCAGTGGGGCCGTCGCGGCGCTCGCGAAAGCGCTTCGGCTGCTGCGCTCATTCCCTCCGCGTCCTCCCGAGATCGTGAATGGCGTGGCGAACGACGGTAGACCGCCGATGCCGCCGTTTGGCGTAGGTCCAGTTAAGGAACATCACTACGCGCATCACTACGCGGCGAGTCCCCTCGGTACGGCTCAGCCGAGGCTGCAGCGGGCCTGGTAGATCGAGAGAAAGCCCGTCTCGAAGCCACGGCGCGCCATGCGCAGATAGAGGCGCCAGACGCGGACGCGCTCAGGGCCCGCGAGGCGCACCGCGTCGTCCAGGCTCTGGTCGAGCCGGCGAGCCCAGTGGCGCAGGGTCTCGGCGTAGTCGGCGCCGAAGTCCTCGACGTGATGGGTGACGAAGCCGGCTCGTTCCAGCGCCAGGAGGACGCGCGAGAGGTGCAGGGGCTCGGCATCGGGGAAGACGTAGCGCTCCGAGAAGGGACCGGCCTCGGGGTCGGTGTGGCGAAGCCGGGCGATGCCGTGGTTGAGCAGGCGCCCACCGGGCTCGAGCAGGCCGGCCAGCGTTCGCGCATAGACGTCGATCTGGGCCTCGCCGACGTGCTCGACCATGCCGATGCTGGCGATCGCGTCGAAGCGCTCCCCGGCGAGATCGCGGTAATCCATGACCCGGATCTCGACCCGGTCGCCGACCCCGGCGGCCTCGGCCCGCTGCCGGGCGCGTTCCGCTTGCGGTGGCGAGAGGGTGATCCCCAGGACCCGGGCGCCGTGTCGGGTCGCGGCCCAGAGTGGAAAGCTGCCCCAACCGCAGCCGACGTCGAGCACGCGCTCGCCCTCCTCGAGCGCCAGCTTGCGGGCCACGGTCTCCAGCTTCTCCTCCTGGGCGGCCTCCAGCGTCTCCGCCCCGCGGGCGAAGATCGCGCAGCTGTAGGTCATCGAGTCGTCGAGGAAGAGCGAGAAGAACTCGTTGGAGACGTCGTAGTGATGGCGCACCGCCTCCGCATCGCGCTCCTTGCTGTGGCGGCGGCCGCTCGGCCTCAGCTCCGAGGCGGGTCGTCGTGGCGGCCGGGTCAAGCCGGCGGCGCGAACGGCGCCGACCAGGAGCCGCGCCTTGTCGCCTCCTTCCAGCGGTGGTGGCTGCCAGCTGTCGAGCAGCTCGATCACGGCGTCGATGTCGTCGACCTCGATCTCGCCGCTGACGTAGGCGCGACCCAGGCCCAGCTGCCCTGGTGCGCGCAGCGCGTGCGCGGCGGCGCGGGGGGAGCGCACGAAGAAGGTAGGGCCCCCGCCCTCGGCGGTCGCCGGCAGTTGCGTCCCGTCCCAAAACTCGACTGCGAACGGTCGCTGGGGAATCCGCGCTTCGATCTCGCGCCGCAGGGGCGCGGTGCTCGAGAAAGGCATACGGTGGCCCCGCAGACTATCGGCGCGGAGGAGCCGCTCCCGGTGGATTTACCTTCTCCCGTTGCCCTGGGCCGTATGATCGCTGCCTGCAATGGCAGGTGCGGGACCCCTCCCATCCGATATCCAGCCGGTCGCCAACGAGACGCGCGATCGCATCATCACCGGCCTGGTGACGCTGGTCCCGTTCGTGGCGATCGGGCTCGCCGCATGGCAGGTGTGGGGCAAGGCCCTGCATTGGAGCGACGTCTTCCTCTTCGTGGGCATGTACCTGTTCACCGGGCTTGGAATCACGGTCGGATTCCACCGCCACCTCACCCACCGCAGCTTCAAGACGACGAAGTGGATGCACGGCCTGCTGGGGATCCTCGGCTCGGCCGCGATCGAGGGGCCTGTGATCAGCTGGGTCGCCGACCATCGCAAGCACCATGCCTTCTCCGACGAAGAGGGCGATCCCCACAGCCCCCACGTCGACCACGGGCACGGCTGGGCGGGCGCCACGCGGGGCCTCTTTCACGCTCACATGGGATGGCTCTTCATCCACACCCAGCGCGGCAACAAGGAACGCTTCGCCCCCGACTTGCTCGAGGACCCGGTGATCAGCTGGGTCGACCGCACTTTTCTGCTCTGGGCGATCGGTGGCCTCCTGCTTCCGTTCGCGCTCGGCTGGGTCATCGGCGGCACCCTCTTCGCCGCGATCACGGGCCTGCTCTGGGGCGGCCTCGTCCGCGTCTTCGTCTTGCACCACTTCACCTACAGCATCAACTCGCTTTGCCACGTCTTCGGCAATCGCGACTTCGAGACCGCCGACGAGTCGCGCAACCTCGCCCTGATCGCAATCCCCACCTTCGGCGAGGCCTGGCACAACAACCACCACGCCTTCCCCACCTCTGCCGTGCACGGCCTCGGTCGCTGGCAGCTCGACATCTCCGCCCTGGTGATCGACAGCCTCGAGCGAGCTGGATTGGCCTGGGATGTAGTTCGCGTCCCCCCCGAGCGCCTAGCCGCTAAAGCCGCCTGACCGGCGCATCTCGGCGCCCTCGGTCGCTCACGTGCAGAGCACGCTTCGCGCCCTGCGTCCTTGACCTGCTCGGCCAGGCTGCTTTAGGGCGCTTCTTGGGCTTCGTACCAGTCGATCCAGGCGCCGCAGGCCTGGCCCAGCGGCACGATCCGGTGTGGCCGGTCCGGCACGGCGGCCAACTCGCCGAGCGTCGCTTTTCCCGTGTAGCCGGTTAGTCGCTGCAACGTGCTGGGCTCGGCGGCGGCGATCGTGAGCTCGAGCGGCCGGCCGTCGCTGCGGACCTCGCCGGCGGGCCAAAACTGACCGTCGTTGGCGAGGCTGATCGTGTTGGGGCGCTGGCCGTCGAGCCCAGCGACCAGCGGCTGCCGCAGGCCGGGCGCCGAGAGAGTGAGGTCGAAGGGTGAGAAGTACTGCAGCGAGAGACGCCAGCGTCCCGCCGGGAGGCGCATGATCTGCGAGGCGCGCTCCCCGCTCTGCAGGGCGGGGGAGGGGCTCCAGCGTCCCTTGCCACCGATCACCGCGCCGGGAAAGAGCGACGCCCTGCCGGCATTGGAGGTGAGGATGCGGATCTCCGGCGCGGCGCAGTCGGCGTGGGCCGCCGGCTCGGTCCCCTCCAGCAGCACGTGACGGTCGTGCGGCGGCGGTCCGGTCCGCTTCCAAAGCAGGTAGGAGTCGGTGGCGGCGACCTGGCGGAAGCCGGGCGGCGCTTCGCTGTTCCAGGCGGCGCGCCCAGTGATCACGTAGGGGAAGCGATCGAGCGTGCCGCGCGAGAAGGAGTCGAAGTCGATCGGGCTGTAGGCGTCGCCGGTGTCGAACGGCTTCTCGGGGTTCGGCGAGACGTCGGCGTCGGGGAACTCGACCAGCGGCACGTGTGTATCGGCGCCGAGCAGCTCGTAGGCGGCATAGCGGTCCTGGCCGGCGTAGAGCACGGGTTCGCCGTGCAGGACCGGCACGAACGCGCGCAGCTCGGCGCCGTGCCCTGGCGGCCCCACCGGCGCGTCTCGCAACACCAGCAGGCTCGAGTACACAGCCCCGCCCACAAACGCCACCCCCAGCACCGTCCACCCAGCCCGCACCAACCACCCCGCTGAGTTCGCCTTTTGTCTCGGATACCGAGACAAAAGGCGAACTCGAGCTCCGGTCAGCTCGGAGAGGAGGGGGCGGATCGCTACCAGCATCGCCAGGGGGGCGGCGATCATCAGGGCCTTGGCCTGCGAGTACTCGCCGCTGGTCGCCAGCGCGGCGAGGTAGAGGACGGTGCAGGCGAGGAGCGCGATCGGGGGAGCGAGGTCTCGCCGCCGCAGCCACCAGGCGGCTCCGACCACCACCGCAAGTACCGCCACCGCTCCCACGAGGCCCGTGAGGTGGGCGCCCCCTGCGGCGTCGAGGCGATAATTGGACGCTGGCCATATGCCGAGCGCCTCGAGCGGTGAGACCGGCCCGTAGGTATTGGTGCCGGCGACCCGGTTGAAGCCGTGGACGAAGGCGTAGGGGCCGACCAGAGTCAGCAGCACCGCGAGGCCACCGAGCAGGACGATCGCGAGCAGCGTCGTTGGCCGCGACAGGATCCGCATCAGCGACCGTGGCGCCAGCGCCCGCCTCGGCTCCGGGACCGCTATCGCCCAGAGAGCGAGGATCGCGACTGGCCAGGCTAGTCCGGCGAAGCTGTAGGAGAAGAAGATGCCGCCGGCGATCGCCAGGTAGGGGAGGACGAAGAGGAGTCGCGGCCAGACGTCGGCGGGCGGTCGGCCCGGTTCGCGCAGCGACAGGGCGAAGGCCAGCACGAAGAGCGCCTCCGCGGTCTCCTTGAAGGCGCCCTGGGCGAAGTAGGAGGCGCCGAGATAGGAGATCGCCACCAGGCTCGCCGCCAGCCACCGGCGAACCGGGCCGAGGTCGGCGAGCGCCGCGAGCGCGGTCAGCGCGGTGAGCACCCCGATCGCGAAGATCTCACCGACGAAGGCCTGGCCCAGCCCGATCCCCGGCAGAGCCGCGAGTGTCGCCGCCAGCGCGTGCGGCCCAAGCGGGTAGCCCGCTTCCGGAGCGGGTCCGAGGCCGTTGCGCAGCCACTCCGCCCAGGCCAGGTGGAGGCCGAGGTCGTTGTTGAAGCCGACCCCGAGCAGACCCCAGCGGCCGCTGATCGCGAAGGGGATGGAGAGGACCAGGACGACTATCGCGGCAACTGGCAGCGCCTCCCGGAGGAGACTCGGGGAGGCGCTGGGTTTGCGCCAGAGCAGGAGCGCCGCCACGGCAACCAGCCCGATCAGGCCAAGCGCGGCAGCGGTCGCGTGGCCCGGGGCTCGCGAGAGGAAGCCACTCACGGTGAGGACAGCTCCGAACCCGACCGCCGGCCCCAGCCAGGCGCGCGAGCCATCCCCGCCGGCGAGGCTGAGGATGGCGCGTCCCACCAGCAGCGAGACGGCGCAGATCAGCGCCGCCGAGGCGTAGGTCCCGATCATCAGGGGCGGAAACTATGGCAGCGAGGACGGCGAGCGCGCCTCGGCTCAGTACTTGTCCGCTGCTCGCTCCAGCGTCTCCCGCAGGTTCTCCCCGCGCAGCGGGCGCTCGTGCCCGGTGCAGACGAGCGTCGGCTCGAGCGCGGCCAGCTTGCGCACCGACTCCTTCGCCTTGGCGTGGTTCCAGGCCCAGGCGGGGTGGGGAACGCTCGCCTCGCCCGGCGGCAGCGGCCGAAGCCGTGTCGAGTCGACGAGGTAGACGACGTCGCTGACGATCGCCACCCGGTCGCTCTCTCGCCAGAGGCCGATCAGCCCCGGCGCGTGTCCGGGGAAGTGCAGGACGCGGAAGCCGGCGACCTCGTCGCCCTCGGACACCGTGCCGGCGATCTCGACCGCGCCGCCGTCCCAGCGCCGCAGCAGCATCGGGTAGATCCAACGCACCGGAGCGACCGGCAGCTGCGAGAGATCCATATAAGGGGCGATGGAGGCGTCGTTTTCGGCGTCGGCGACTTCGTCGGGATGGCAGTAGACGGGCACACCCATCGAGGGCGCGGTGCCGC
Source organism: uncultured Solirubrobacterales bacterium (assembly GCA_963712595.1). Lineage (GTDB taxonomy): Bacteria > Actinomycetota > Thermoleophilia > Solirubrobacterales > 70-9 > VRUE01. Next base: position 65,788 of record CAVQIM010000003.1, on the reverse strand, counting down.
GGTGGTCGGCGTGCGCGTGCCCAAGCACCACCCGCTTCAACCCGCCGAGCTGCTCGGCCGCCGCCCGTGCGCCCTTCGTCATCGCCTTGCTGCCGGCGTCGAATTGCACCAGCCCCTCCTCGCCCTCGAGGAAGTAGACGTTCATCGACTTGCCCAGGTCGCCCCGCAACAGCCAGACCCCGTCGGTCACCTTTTCCATGATGAGATCAGCCTAATGCCAGGGATTTGGAAAGCCGGGATGACGATCCTGATCGTCTGCCTTCTCGCATCGATGGCGATTGCGATCTACCGCCTCGCCACCACGCCAACCGAAATTCTCGGCGACGGCTTCCGCGGCCTTCCCGTCCGCGCCGACCAGCGGCGTTAGTATCAGCCGCGTTCAGCGACCGAGCAGAGGAGGGGGCGTGTTCACTCGCATCGTGGTTGGAACGGATGGGTCCGATACCGCCGCCGAGGCGGTGCGGCAGGCAGTCGACCTCGCCAAGCTCGCCGGTGCCACGCTGAGCATCGTCAGTGCCTACGAACCGGTGCCAAAGCGCCGAGTGGAGGGCGAGAAGCTGGACGCCCCGGCCGACGTCCAGTACGAGATCGGTCCCCGCGAGGACGTCAACCTCGTCCTCGACGCCGCCGCTGCCGCCGCCAAGAAAGAGGGCCTGGAGGTGCAGACGCATCCGGTTCAGGCCGATCCCGCCGAGGCGATCCTCAACGTCGCCGAAGAGACCAAGGCCGACCTGATCGTGGTCGGCAACAAGGGGATGACCGGCGCCCGCCGCTTTCTCCTGGGCAGCGTCCCCAACAACGTCTCCCATCACGCGCCATGCAGCGTGATCATCGTCCGAACCACCTGACGGCCTCTGGCTGTCGCATCTCGGCGTCCTCGGTCGCTCACGTGCAGAGCACGCTTCGCCCCCTGCGTCCTTGACCTGCTCGGCCAGGGACCGTCAGGGGCTGGGTGAGGTGGCCCGGCCGGCGTCGATCAGGCCCGCCCCCTGGCGCGTCGCCGGCAGCCCCAGGTCGCGGGCGGTGAGGCGCAGCCGCTTCGTCACCGCGGCGACCTTGCCGCGTTTCCTTGCTTTTGGGTCAAGGGTGCCGCTGGCGAGGATCATCGCCGCCACCCCGGAGACGTGGGCGGCCGCCATCGAGGTGCCGACGTAGTTGCTCGGCTCGCCGAAGCGGCGAGTGCTGCCGTCTTTCAGAGTCACCTGGTAGATCGCTCCCGCCGACACCGAAGGGCAGTCCGGCATCGGTGTTCCTCCGCCTGGCGCGAGTACGTCGACCCCCTGCCCGGCAAGCGAGTAGCGACCCAGGCAGCCGCCCTCGGTACTGCTGCCGACGCCGATCGTGTGGGGGCCGGTGGCGGGTGGCGCAACGCAGGTCTCCGAGCCGAGGTTGCCGACCGAGGCGACGGTGACCACGCCGCGATCGTAGGCCTGTCGGAGGGCTTCGTCGACTCCTGGCACGCTGCGCTCGCAGCCGAAGTTGAAGCTCATGTTGATCACGTCGGCGCCCCGGCTCACGGCAAAGCGGATGCCCCGGGCGATGTCATCTGCCCGTCCCTGCCCGTGCTCGTCGAGGACGCGAACCGGCATCAGCTTCGCCCGGAAGGCGAGACCGGTGAGGCCTATCCCGTTGCCGGTCTTCTCTCCGATCGTGCCGGCGACGTGGGTCCCGTGGCCGTTCTCGTCGAGCGGAAACGGATCGTCGTCGACGAAGTCGTAGCCAGGGACGAACTGGTTGGAGGTGAAGTCGGGGCTGCGGCGGAACCGCGCACCCATCGCCCGGTAGGCGATCCCCGTGTCGAGCACCGCCACGGTGATGCCTTCGGCACCCGGGTGCCCGCTCGCGGCCAGGTTCCCCCAGGCGGTGACGGCGTCGATGCCACCGGCGGAGATCGGCAGCAGCGGGGTAGCCGTGCCTTCCCACGGCAGGAAGTTCCACTGCTTCGTCACCCACCCTCCCGGCGGGCCGGGCGGGCCGGAGATCGGCCCCGGGTCGTCGGGGATTTCCCGTTCGGGCGCCGGGGCCTCGACCGATGCCGTGGCGAGGTAATTAGGCGCCGCATAGGCGACATTCGGGTTCCGGCGCAGTCGCGCGGCAACCCGTAGCGGGCTGACCTGCGGCGGCAGGCCAAGGGTTCGCGTCGGGCCGCGTCCGTCGAGCTTGACCACGACCTGGCGCGCCACGAATCCGTGCGGCAAAGCGGTGTCCGTCGCCGTCCCCGCCGTTGCGGCGCTCGGCAATAGCGCCGCGAGCAGGGTCGCGGCGGCGGCGGTCGGAAGGCGTCGGTTCATCTGGCTCTACGCTCGCGTAATCCCTGCAACCGAGCGAGCTCTCCCCTAACACCGGCCCGCCGGTGAAGTGTTGGTGCCACATACTCCCGGATGCATGACTGGCGAAGCAGCGATGTCCGCGCACGAGCGGCTGATGGCCCTGGCGATCGAGCAAGCCCGTGAGGCCGAAGCTCACGGCGACGTGCCCATCGGTGCCGTCATCGCCCGTGACGGCGAGCCTCTCGCCGCTGCCGGCAACGAGCGCGAGCTCAGGGCCGACCCCACGGCGCACGCCGAGATCCTCGTAATCCGCGCCGCCGCAGGGGCGCTCGGCGGCTGGCGCCTTGCCAACACCACGCTCTACGTCACGCTCGAGCCCTGCGCTATGTGCGCCGGCGCGATCGTCCTCGCCCGCATCCCCGAGGTCGTCTACGGCGCTCCCGATCCAAAGGCCGGCGCCGCCGGCAGCGTCCTCGACGTGCTCGGCGAGCCCGCCCTCAACCACCGCCCCTCGGTTACCGCCGCAGTGCTCGAGCGGGAGTGCGCCGCCTTGCTCACGGACTTCTTCGCCGCGCGCCGCTGAGTCAATACCCTTGATCTCCCGGAGAGGTGTCCGAGTGGCTTAAGGAGCGCGACTGGAAATCGCGTGGGCGGGGTTAACCCGCCTCGTGGGTTCGAATCCCACCCTCTCCGCTGCCGTCGCTGGGGCAGCGCCTGGCGGCGTCCTCGGTCGCTTACGTGCAGAGCACGCTGCGCTCCCTGCGTCCTTGCCATGCTTGCCCCAGCGACGGCAGGGCGGAGCTCAAGCGACGGCTGTCTGTGGGATCTGTGTCGGCAACGGCAGCACGATCGCGTCGGCGTCGCGGAGCGGCGCGGCCGCCGGCCGCCGGCCGCGTAGCCGCTCGTGGCTGCAGACCACGTAGCACCACTCCATCAAGCGCATGCGCGAGGCCGGGTCGATCTCGGAGATCGTCGCCCCGACCAGGTGGCGCCCGTCCTGCTCGCGGCAGGAGCGAACCTCGACCTGGGCCGCGACCTCGTGCGGATCCCCCGCCGCATCCTGCAGCTCGAGCAGGACCGCCGAGCGCGTTCCAACCTCCAGCGGCGCCTCGAGCACCAACCCGACGCCGGCGGCGCTGGCGTCGACGAGGCGCCCCGCGACGTGGCCCTCCTCGGAGTAGCACTGGGCGGGCGCGTCGCCCTCGAAGCGGTAGATGAGCCGCCGCTGCTGACGGCGTCCCACCGCGAGCAGCGTGCGAAGGATCCGCCGCATCTCGATCAGGCCAAGCAGCGGGACGACCACCGCTGCGACTCCGGGAAGGTCGGGCAACGGGCCCACGCCGGCAAGGTCGAGCAGGCGCAGCACGGTCCCGGCGCCCAGCAGCACGGCGCAGGCGAGAACGAGATGCAATTTGCCGACGGCGCCAAGGCCGCCGCCGCCCGTGCCCTGCTTGGGCGTCACCTTGAAGGCCGTGTGGCCGGGCAGAACGGCGCAGCGCAGGGCTCGCGTGAAGATCTCCATCGTCAGCAGCTCGTAGTGGGCGGTCTCGCCGATTCGCATGTATCCGCGCGCCAGAGCCGCTCCGGCGCCGAGGTTGAGCGTCAGGTAGGGCAGCCAGAGCGCCGCCAGCGCCGGCACGCTGATCTTCATCGGCAGCTCTCCCGTCCACAGCACCAGGCCCAGGGTGGCGAGCAGGAGCAGGCGCATCGGCGGCGCCAGATAGGCGGCGAGGCTGGCGAAGTAGGAGAGGCGCTGCAAGGGGCGCAGCTCCCGCGCCCTCAGTGGCGACTCCGGAAGCGTGAAGACGGCCAGGTTGCCGCGGGCCCAGCGGTCGCGCTGCAGCAGATAGCCGTCGAGGTCGTGCGGCGCCAGCCCTTGCACCAGCACCTCGTCGTGGTAGCGGCTGCGCCAGCCGTAGCGCTGCAGACGGATCGTGGTGTGAAAGTCCTCGGCGATCGTCTCGGTGGCGACGCCGCCGATATCCAGCAGCGCCTGGCGCCGGATCAATGCCGCCGAGCCGCACCAGTAGGCGGCGCCGTGGCGATCCTTGCCCGGGCAGACCACCCGGTAGAAGAGCGACTGCTCGTGACGGCCGACGACGTAGTGCTGGACCGAGTCGTGGTTGAAGAAGTCGTGCGGGCTCTGCACCAGGCCCATGCGCTCGTCGTCGAAGTAGCCGACCATCGCGTCGAGCGCGTCCGGCATCGGTACGTGGTCGGCGTCGAGCATCAGCACCAGCTCGCCCGTCGTGCGCGGCAGCGCCGCGTTGATGTTGCCCGCCTTGGCGTGGGAGTTGTCGGTCCGGGTCAGATACCGGGCTCCCGCCAGCCGCGCCAGCTCCTCCATCTCCGGCCGCCGCCCATCGTCGAGCACGTACGTCGTGTGCGGATAGGTCAGGGCCCGGCATCCCGCCAGCGTCGCCGCCACCACCTCGATCGGCTCGTCGTAGGTGCAGACGTAGACGTCGACCGAGCGCCCCGGGGTCGTCGCCGGCCGCGCAACCGCCGACCGCGACCACGAGAACCATGCCAGCGTGCCCAACGCCCAGAGCCCGTAGACCTCGGTCACGAGCAGCATCGCGAAGGCAATGGGGCTGGCGCCTTCGCCGCTCCAGCCGATCCGCCAGGCGAGGTAGCCGGCTCCCCACAGCAGCGCTACGACCGCAAGCGAGCGCAGCAGCAGCGGATGGCGGTCGAAGAAGCGGCCCAGTGACGTTTGCTCGTTGCTCTGCATGCCAATCAGCATCGGCAGCACGACAGCTCCCTTGAGCTCTGAGACGCACCCGGCCCTCCGCCGCTCTCGCCCAACCGTAGAATCAGCCCCCGATCCTGCCCGGAGGGGTGCCGGAGTGGTTGAACGGGGCGGTCTCGAAAACCGTTGGCCGTCGTAAGGCGGCTCGTGGGTTCGAATCCCACCCCCTCCGCTTTGCAGGGCCGTAATCGTCCAACAACATTCATTCCCCGCCGCGTTTCCTAAAGTCGTGGCTGCAGCGGGGCTTGGGGGCGTTTCCCCTCCGCTAGAGTGCCGAGTCTCTAGGGACCCGGCTGTGTTTGGGAAGATGGGATGCTCGAGAAGATGGGAACGAGAGGGAGGTATGTGGTGGGGAAGAAGAGCTTCGGCGCCCTGGGCGCCCTGACCTTGGCTCTGGCCGTGCTGGCCGTGCCGCTCGCGCAGGCGACCGAAGTCACGCGGGAAAGCTACAAAGAAGCCGTCGAGCCGATCTGCAAGGTCAACTCGCAGGCCAACGAAAAAATCCTCAAGGGAGTCAGCTCCGAGTTCAAGTCCGGCAAGCTCAAGGTCGCGGCCGGGAAATTCTCCCGTGCGTCCACGGCTCTGCGCAAGACGATCACGCAGCTGAAGGGAGTTCCCCAGCCGCCCGCCGATGAAACCAAGCTGGCGAAGTGGCTGAAAATGGTCGGCACCGAGGCCGATCTCTTCCAGCAAACCGCCAACAAGCTCAAGGCCAACGACAAGCCGGGAGCGCAGGCGATGGTGATCCGCCTCACCCACAACGCCACGCAGGCCAACAACCAGGTTCTGCCCTTCAACTTCAAGTACTGCCGCTTCGAACCCTCGAAGTACACAGGCTGAGGGGGCTACCGATGCGCGGTGCAACGAGGAAGGTCACGGTCACGGTCGCCCTGCTTTGCCTCGCTCTGGCTGGGCTGGCCAGGGCGGAGATCACCCAGAAGGGCAACCTGAGGGTCGCGGTCGGCGGGGAGATCTCCCCGCACAAGCTGCCCAGGACCGGTTCCGCCCCGGTGTCGGTATCGATCTCGGCTGACATCAGCACGACCGACCGCAGCGATCCTCCCCAGCTGCGCACCGTCTCGCTCTCGATCAACCGCAACGGCATCATCGACCAGCGCGGCCTGCCCTCGTGCCGCCTCGACGACATCCAGCCAGCCTCGACTCCGGAAGCGCGCGAAGCATGTCCCGGCGCGGTCGTCGGCACCGGCGCCTTCAAGGCCAACGTCTCCCTGCCCGAACAGTCCCCCTATCCCTCTAACGGCGAGATCGTCGCCTTCAACGGCCGCATGAACGGCAAGCCGGTGATCTTCGCCCACATCTACGGAACCGAACCGCTGCCGACCTCGGTCACGCTGCCCTTCGAGCTGCAATACCACCGCAAGGGCACCTTCGGAGTCAGCCTGGTCGCCCATCTGCCGCGTGTCGCCGCGCAGTGGGGCTACATCAGCGGAGTCTCGCTGAAGCTGCAGCGGCGCTTTCGTTTTCACGGCCAGCCGCGCAGCTACGCCTCTGCCGGCTGCCCGGCTCCGAAGGGCTTCCCGGGTGCGACCTTCACCTTCGCCAAGGCATCTTTCGGCTTCGCGGGCGGCAAAAAGCTGAGCTCGAAACTGACCCGCAGCTGTGGAGTGCGCGGTTAGGAAAAGCGCGGGCCTCCCAATCGGCGTCTAGGCTAGCCTTGGCCCTGCGGTAGCGACCCGCCCAGGTAGCTCAGTTGGTAGAGCACTTCCATGGTAAGGAAGGGGTCACGAGTTCGAGTCTCGTCCTGGGCTTCGAAGCGGCGCCGGCCAGGCGATGGAATGCCCGCGTAGAGGGTGGTACCCGGGGCGCCGCGAGCACGCAGTCTGCCGTGCTTGACCGTTAGGCTGCCGCGCAGTGGATTTCGCTCTGACCGACGAGCAGGAGGACTTCGTCGACGCGATCCGGCGCTACTGCGACCACGAGTGCGGCACGCCGGATCAGCGCGAGCGGCTGACCGACGGCTATCGCGAGCACCACAACGCGACCATCTACAAGGAGATGGCCGAGCTCGGCTGGCTCGGGGTGACGATTCCCGAGGAGTACGGCGGCTCGGGGGGCACGATGCTCGACGCCTGCATCTTCATGGAGGAGACCTCGCGCGCCCTGGCTCCGATCGGCGGCTACGCGACGACGCTGATCGTCGCCGGCGCCACCCAGCGCTTCGGTACCGAGGAGCAGAAGCAGGAGATCCTCGGCGGGATCTCCGAGGGCGCCGTCGAGGCAATCGCGATGACCGAGCCCGAGGCCGGCTCCGACATCGGTGCCCTCACGACGTCAGCCGAGAGCGTCAACGGCGACTACGTCATCAACGGCCAGAAGGTCTTCTGCTCCAACGCCCACATAGCCGACCACGTGCTGGTCGTCTGTCGTACCACCCGCTCTGCGTCAAAGCACGACGGGCTGACGATGATCTGGGTCCCGCGCGAAGCCGATGGCCTCGAGGTCGTCCCGATCGACACCATGGGCGGCCGCGACACCAACCACCTCTACTTCACCGACGTCGAGGTACCGGCAGACGCCGTCCTCGGTCAGGTCGACCAGGCTTGGACACAGCTGATGGCGGGGCTGAACGTCGAGCGCCTGATCCTCGCCGCGACGATGCTGGGGATCGCTCAGCGCGTCTTCGACGACATCATCGTCTACGTCAAGGAACGCGAGCAATTCGGCCGCCCGATCGGCTCCTTCCAGTCCCTCCAGCACCGGATCGCCGACATGGCGACCGACATCGAGGCGGCCCGCTTGATGACCCGCTGGGTCGCCAGCCTCACCGACGAGGACCCCGATCGGATGCTGCCCCGCGAGGCCTCGATGGTGAAGCTCTTCGTTACCGAGGTCGCCCGCCGCGCCGCCCTCGACGGCATGCAGATGATGGGCGGCTACGGCTACGCCTCCGAGTACGACATGGAGCGCCTCGTCCGCACCTCCCTGGTCTCCACCATCTACGGCGGCACCTCGGAGATCCAGCGCAACATCATCGCCAAGACGTTCGGGCTCTGAGACCGGCATACTTTCCCGGGCAGGAAGTGAGAGCGCCCGTAGCTCAGTGGTCAACGGGCTTTTAACGAGGCCCAAAGAGCGCCGGTCTTTCAAGCCGGAGGTCGAGAGTTCGATTCTCTCCGGGCGCATTCCGTTGCTTTCGAGGCAGTGTTTGCCCCACCTCCGACCGTGCCTGCCAGACTCGGCCGATGCGGATTCGGCCGGCGGCCCCCGATGAGGCGCAAGACGTCCACGAGCTCGTGCAACGGGCTTACGCGCACTACGTCGAGCGGATAGGCGGGCGCCCGGGTCCGATGCGAGAGGACTACGCGGAAAAGGTCGCGCAGAACCTCGTATTCGTTGCGGACGAAGCTGATCGGGTAGTCGGCCTGGTCGTGCTGGTCCGAGAACCGGATCACCTACTGCTCGAGAACGTCGCTGTCGAGCCGGACCGGCAGGGCGAAGGCATCGGCCGTGCCCTCCTTGCCTTCGCCGAGACCGTGGCCCGCGAGGCCGGCACCCCGACCCTGCGCCTCTATACCCACGCTGCCATGACCGAGAACCTCACCCTCTATCCCCGGCTTGGCTATGAGCAGACCGATCGCCGCACCGACGACGGCTTCGAGCGCGTCTTCTTCGTCAAGCACCTCTGATCCCCGTAGCGGTATCTCGACTCAGAGCTCGGCGACCACCAGCCGCAGGCCGACGTCCAGCTCGGCTCCGCCCGCAGCTGCCCCGTATCAAGGGATCACTCTAGCCGGGGCGATGCAGTCCCAAGGGGCGTCGCCGAGGGCGCGTCGCTGCTGTTCTCATGGCGCTATTCTTCGGTTCAGCCTCGCGCCTCGGCCCGGGGTTTTCTCTTGTAACGGCGCGTAAGTAATCGAGGGAGAAATGGCTCGCGGAGATGTCCGCATCGCGGTGACGTTGGCTTGCGAAGACTGCAAGCGGCGCAATTATCAGACAAATAAGTCCCGGCGCAACTCGCCGGATCGCATCGAGCTGCGCAAGTTCTGCCACTGGTGCGGCAAGCACACGGCGCACAAGGAGACGCGCTAGTCGCGATGGCGAAGACCCGCGCACAGCGCAAGGCCGAGCGCCGGGCTCGCGAAGAGCAGGAGCGCAGGCGCTCCGACGGCGAGCGCGCCGCCGAGGCGCGCGCCCAGCACGACACCCAGGTTCCGATCTCCGGTGAGATCGCCGAGGTCGAGGCGGTCGAGGCGGGGATGGCCGTCGGCGCCCCTGAAGCTGCGCTGGAAACGCCGGACGCCCCGAGGTCATCCCGCGCCGAACGCCGCGCAGAAGCCAAGGCTTTGAAGGAAACCGAAAAGCGCAAGCGCAGCGAGCAGAAGCGCCGCGAGAGCGAGCAGCTCGCCAAGAAGCAGAAACAAGCAGCGGCAGAGCGCCAACGCGGCGGTGTGATTGGATTCCTCGGCTCCTGCTGGGCCGAGCTGAAGAAGGTCCAGTGGCCCAACCGCGACACCCTGGTTCAGGCGACCGCCGTGACGATCATCTTCGTTGCCGTTGCCGCCACCTACCTCGGGGCTCTCGACGCGGCCTTCAGCTTCCTGATCAAGCGGATCCTCTAGCGGGATCCCCGGACAAAGGCTTCTAACGATGTATCGCTGGTACGTGATCAACACCTACTCGGGGCACGAGAACAAGGTCAAGCACAACCTCGAGCACCGGGTTCAGACGATGAGCCAGAACCGCAACGTGCGGCAGGTCGTCGTGCCGACCGAAGACGTGATGGAGGTCGGCAAGGACGGCCAGAAAGAACCGAAGGCGAAGCGGACGATGCCCGGCTACGTCCTGGTCAACATGGAGATGACCGACGATGCCTGGGGCCTGGTCAAGAACACACCGGGCGTTACCGGTTTCGTCGGCTCCCGCAACAAACCGGTTCCGCTCTCCAAACCAGAGGTCGACCGCCTGCTGCACCGCGAGACCGCGGAGCGGCCCCGCACCCAGGCCCAGTTCTCGATCGGCGAGTCGGTCAAGGTCGTCTCCGGGCCGCTCTCTGATTTCTCCGGGGAGATCGCCGAGATCAACGAGGACGCCGCCAAACTCAAGGTGCTGGTCTCGATCTTCGGTCGCGAGACCCCGGTCGAGGTCGGCTACGACCAGGTCAAGAAGATTTAGGCGAGTACCGCTACCCTCCCCGATCCCATGGCGAAGAAAGTCCTCACTCAGATCAAGCTGCAGATCTCGGCCGGCTCGGCCAATCCGGCGCCGCCGGTCGGCCCGGCGCTGGGCCAGCACGGGGTCAACATCATGGAGTTCTGCAAGGCGTTCAACGCCCAGACCCAGTCCGAGGGCGGCACGATCATCCCGGTCGAGATCACCGTCTACGAGGACCGCTCCTTCACCTTCATCACCAAGACGCCACCGGCGGCGGTGCTGATCAAGGAGGCGATCGGGATCAAGAAGGGCTCGGGCGAGCCCCACGTCAACAAGGTGGGGACGATCTCGATGGACCAGGTCCGCCAGATCGCCGAGCGCAAGATGCCCGACCTCAACGCCAACGACCTCGACGCCGCCTCGAAGATCATCGCCGGCACCGCCCGCTCGATGGGCGTCGACGTCAAATAGGAGAACTCGTGGCTCACGGCAAGCGTTACCGCAAACAGCTCGGCAAGGTCCAGCGCGAGCATGCCTACCCGCCCGCGGAGGCGATTTCGCTGCTCAAGGAGACCGCCAGCGCCAACTTCGACGAGACGGTCGAGCTGCACGTGCTGCTCGGCGTCAACGTCCGCCACGCGGAGGAGCAGCTGCGCGGGACCCTGGCGCTGCCCCATGGGCTCGGCAAGGACGTCACGGTGGCGGTCTTCGCCCAGGGCCAGCAGGCCCGCGACGCCGAGGCGGCCGGAGCGGACTTCGTCGGTGGCGACGACCTGGCGAAGAAAGTCGAGGAGGAGGGCTGGACGGACTTCGACGTGGCGATCGCGACGCCGCAGATGATGGGCACCGTCGGCAAGCTCGGCCGCGTCCTCGGCCCCCAGGGCAAGATGCCCAATCCCAAGGTTGGCACCGTCACCGACGACGTCGAGAAAGCGGTGACCGAGTCGAAGGCGGGCAAGGTCGAATACCGCACCGACCGCCAGGCGATCGTCCACATGGCGATCGGCAAGGCGAGCCTCGAGGCGGACAAACTGCTCGACAACTTCACCGTCGTGATGGAGGAGATCGTCCGCGCCAAGCCCTCTGCGGCGAAGGGGCGCTACATCGTCTCCTGCACGCTGACGACGACGATGGGCCCGGGGATCCGGGTCGACGCGTCGAAGGTCGGCGACCGCGACGCAACGCCTGCGGAGCCCGTCACGGCCTAGTCCTCTACACTGCGCCGTCGCAACCCAAGACCACCGGCAGCCGCCGACGGGCCTCAAACCGGACACATAGGGACGGTTTCAGGCCCATCGGCAGTGGAAGCCCGGTGCAGGTGAGACATGAACCGAGACGAGAAGGCACAAGCCATTGAGGAGATCGCCGCCCAGATCGAGGCGTCTGAGGCGATCTTCGCGGTCGACTACCGGGGCATCAGCGTCCCCCAGGCTGCCGAGCTTCGCGGCAAACTGCGCGAAGCCGACGCCAGCTTCCGCATCGTCAAGAACCGGCTGACGAAACTCGCCGCCGACAAGGCCGGCGAGGAGCGCCTGGCGGAGTGGCTGCAGGGCCCGACCGCGCTCGCCTTCGTTCGCGGCGATACCGCGCAGGCGGCGAAGGCGATCTCGACCTTCAACAAAGAGCACGACGTGCTCACCTTCAAGGGCGGCTTCATGGAAGGGCTCAGCCTCGACGAGGATCGCTTCAAGTCAATTGCCAGGCTGCCCTCGCGCGACGTGCTGTACGGCCAGTTCGCCGGCGTCGTCGCCAGCCCGGTGACCGGCCTCGTGCGCGGCCTCGGCTCGATGATCCAGGGGCTCGCGCTGCAGCTCGGGCAGATTGCCGAGAAGGGGCTCGTTTCGGGTGAGGCTCCCTCGGCTGAGGGTTCAGACGAATCGACCGCGGGTCCTGTCGCGGAGGAGGACCCCTCGTCCTCGCAGGCTACGGACGATGGGCCCACCTCCACGCCACCCGCGGAAGATGCGGACGAGGCTCAGACGGAGAGCGAGGGAGCGGCCGAGCCCGAGGCCGAGAAAGCAGAGCCCGAGCCCGAGGCCGAGAAAGCCGATCCGGAGCCCGAGGCGGCTGCGGAGGAGCAAGAGACTTCTGACCAGGACACGACTTCTAACGACGACGACGCGAGCAAGGAAGAGGAGTAGATGGCAACCAAGATTTCGACAGAGGATTGGATCGAGGAGCTGAAGAGCATCTCGGTGCTCGAGCTCTCCGAGCGGATCAAAGCGCTCGAGGAGGAGTTCGGGGTTTCGGCGACGGCCGTCGCCGCCGCTGCCCCCGCCGCTGCGGGCGCTCCCGCGGGAGACGGTGACGGCGGTGGCGAAGAGGCCTCGACCGTCGACGTCGTCCTCACCGAGGTGGGCGGCCAGAAGGTGCCCGTGATCAAGGTCGTGCGCGCCGCCACCGGACTCGGCCTGAAAGAGGCCAAGGCGATCGTCGACGAGGCGCCGAAGGCGATCAAGGAGGGTGTCGAGCGCGAGGAGGCCGACAAGCTGAAGGCCGAACTCGAGGAGGCCGGCGCCACCGTCGAGCTCAAGTAAAGCCGCACAGACCGCGATTGGAATCCCAGGCAGGGAGCCAAATTCGCGGTCGAGCGCGGCCGTGTGTTATTTTTCGCGGTCGCGCGCCAGTTGTGTTCCCCTGCCTATATCTGCGCTGTACCTAACGTCCCTCTGACCTTCTGAGGAGTCGCCGACTTTGGCACGTTCGAACGCTGCCCCCGTAACCCGCAGGAGTTTTTCCCGACTACAGAACCCCCTCGAAGTCCCCCATCTGATCGATATTCAGCGTCGCTCCTTCGAAGAGCTGACGGATCCGAAGAAGGGTGGGCTGCGAGAGACGATTGACGACATATCCCCGATCGAGGACTACACGGGGAACCTCGCGATCGTCTTTGGCGAGTTCAAATTCGAGGAGCCGCCCCACACGATCGAGGAGTGCCGCGAGAAGGACATGACCTACTCGCGGCCGCTGTCTGCCACGGTCGCCTTCCAGAACAAAGAGACCGGTGAGATCCGCGAGCAGGCCGTCTTCATGGGCGACTTCCCGTGGATGACCGAGCGCGGCACCTTCATCATCAACGGCACCGAGCGCGTCGTCGTCACCCAGCTCGTTCGTTCGCCCGGCGCCTACGTGATGGCGCCCAAGGACGCTGAAAAGCAGGTCTTCATCGCCAACCTGATGCCGGCCCGCGGCTCCTGGCTGGAGCTGGAGATCGACAAAAAAGGCAAAGTCTTCGTCCGCATCGACCGCAAGCGCAAGCTGCCGGTGACGGTGCTGCTGCGCGCGATGGGCTACGTCGAGGACAAACAGCTCCTCGACATGTTCGACAACTCGATCTACATGCGGCACACGATCGAGGCCGACACCGAGGCGACCCGTACCGAGGAGGGCGCCCTGATCGAGCTGTTCAAGAAGCAGCGCCCGGGCGAGCCGCCCTCGGTCGACGCCGCCCGCAACCTGCTCGAGCAGCTCTTCTTCGACCCCAAGCGCTACGACCTGACCCGGGTCGGCCGCTACAAGCTGAACGCGCGGCTCGACCTCGACATCGACCTCGACACCAGGGTCCTCACCCACGACGACATCATCGCCCTGGTCAAGGAGCTGGTCAGCTTGCCGAAGCTGCTCGGCATCCCCGAGGAGATCGACGAGGAGAACCCGATCAAAGACTACGCGGCGGAGGCGATCACCTACCCGCGCGAGCCCGTCAACGAGCACCTCGACGAGTACGAGCACTTCGGCAACCGGCGCCTGCGCACGGTCGGCGAGCTGATCCAGGAGGCCTTCCGCATCGGCCTCTACCGGATGGAGCGCGTCGTCCGCGAGCGCCTCACCACCGAAGACTCGGACGCGATCACCCCGCAGACGATCATCAACATCCGCCCAGTCGTGGCGGCGATGAAGGAGTTCTTCGGCTCCTCGCAGCTCTCGCAGTTCATGGACCAGACCAACTCGCTGGCCGGGCTTACCCACCGGCGCCGTCTCTCGGCGCTGGGCGCCGGCGGACTGACCAGGGAGCGGGCGCCGATCGAGGTGCGCGACGTGCACCCGACCCATTACGGCCGCATGTGCCCGATCGAGACGCCGGAGGGCCCGAACATCGGCCTGATCGGCTCGCTCTCGTCCTACGCTCAGGTATCCGAGCACGGCTTCGTGACCACGCCCTACCGGCCGGTCAAGGACGGTGTCGTCAGCGAGGAGATCGTCCACCTCGACGCCACTCAGGAGGAGGACAAGGTGATCGCCCAGGCGAACGCCGAGTTCGATCCCGCGACCCGAAAGCTGAAAGGCACGCAGGTCCTGGTCCGCTCCGGCGAGCAGGAGTACGCGACCGCCGCGCCCAAGGAAGTCGACCTGATGGACGTCTCGCCGACCCAGATCTGGTCGGTGGCGACGGCGCTGATCCCCTTCCTCGAGCACGACGACGCCAACCGGGCGCTGATGGGCTCCAACATGCAGCGCCAGGCCGTGCCGCTGCTGAAGCCCGACCCGCCGCTGATCGGCACCGGCATGGAGCGCCGCGCCGCGGTCGACACCGGCGATGTCGTCCTGGCCGCGAACGACGGCGAGGTCGCCCACGTCGATTCCGAGCGGATCGTCGTCACCGGTGGCTCGAAGAAAGACGAGTACCCGCTGCACAAGTTCATGCGCTCCAACCAGGGCACGATCATCCACCAGCGCCCGATCGTCAACACCGGGCAAAAAGTCAAGCAGGGCGATGTGCTCGCCGACGGTTCCTCGACCGGCGGCGGTGAGATCGCTCTGGGCAAGAACTGCCTGGTCGCCTTCATGTCCTGGGAGGGCTACAACTTCGAGGACGCGATCATCCTCTCCGAGCGCCTGGTCAAGGACGACGAGCTGACCTCGATCCACATCGAGGAGTACGAGATCGACGCCCGCACGACCAAGCTCGGCGACGAGGAGATCACCCGCGACATTCCCAACCGCTCCGAGGAGAGCCTGCGCAACCTCGACGAGCGCGGCATCGTCCGCGTCGGTGCCGAGGTTGTTTCGGGCGATCTGCTGGTCGGCAAGGTGACGCCGAAGGGCGAGACCGAGCTGACCGCCGAGGAGAAGCTGATCCGCGCGATCTTCAAGGAGAAGGCGCGCGAGGTGCGCGATACCTCGCTGAAAGTGCCCCACGGCGAGGGTGGCGTCGTCATCGACGTGCTCACCTTCAGCCGCGACGACGGCGACGACCTGCCCGCCGGCGTCAACGACCTGGTCCGCGTCTACGTGGCGACCAAGCGCAAGATCGCCGAGGGCGACAAGCTCGCCGGCCGCCACGGGAACAAGGGTGTGATCTCGAAGATCGTCCCCGAGGAGGACATGCCCCACCTCGCCGACGGCACCCCGGTCGACGTCATCCTCAATCCGCTCGGCGTGCCGAGCCGGATGAACATCGGCCAGATCCTCGAGACGCACCTCGGCTGGGTCGCCGCCAACGGTTGGTATGACGACGGCTCCGACGCCTACAAGCAGGCGCACTCCGACGAAGGGGACGGTCGCGTCTACGTGGCGACCTCGGTCTTCGACGGTGCGACCGTCGAGGACGTCGACGAGGCGCTGGTCAGCTGGTCGGACGAGAACGCCGAGCGCGGGATCGATCTCGGCATCGACAAGAACGAGCGCCCTGGCGCCCGCGCCGCCGGCAGCGCCCAGCTCTACAACGGCCGTACCGGCGAGCCCTACGAGGGCAAGGTCACGGTCGGCTACATGTACATCCTCAAGCTGCTGCACCTGGTCGACGACAAGATCCACGCACGCTCGACCGGCCCCTACTCGCTGGTCACCCAGCAGCCGCTGGGCGGCAAGGCGCAGTTCGGCGGCCAGCGCTTCGGCGAGATGGAGGTCTGGGCCCTGGAGGCCTACGGCGCTGCCTACACGCTGCAGGAGATGCTCACGGTCAAGTCCGACGACACGGTGGGCCGGGTCAAGGCCTACGAGGCGATCGTCAAGGGCGAGAACATCCCCGAGCCCTCGATCCCGGAGTCCTTCAAAGTGCTGCTGAAGGAGATCCAGAGCCTCTCGCTGGACGCCAACGTCGTCTCCGAAGGGGGAGACGTGGAGATCGCCGAGGAGGACGACGACCTGCTGAAAGCGGCCGAGGAGCTGGGCATGGACCTGACCGGGGTCCGTGCCGACTCCCCCAACGGGGGCAGCACCGCGGCGGACGAGCAGGAGGAGCAGGTGGTCGCCGAGGGCGACGGAGGAACTGACGGGGCTGAGCCAGCCAAAGAGGCCGAAGAGGCAAAGGTGGAGGACTGATGATCGACATCAACAACTTCGACGCAATTGAGATCGGCCTCGCGTCGTCGAAGAAGATCCGCTCCTGGAGCTGGGGCGAGGTCACCAAGCCGGAGACGATCAACTACCGCACCCTGAAGCCGGAGAAAGACGGCCTCTTCTGCGAGCGCATCTTCGGTCCGACCAAGGACTGGGAGTGCTACTGCGGCAAGTACAAGCGCGTCCGCTACAAGGGCATCGTCTGCGAGCGCTGCGGCGTCGAGGTGACCCGCTCCAAGGTGCGCCGCGAGCGCATGGGCCACGTCGACCTGGCCGCGCCGGTCTCCCACATCTGGTTCTTCAAGGGCGTGCCGAGCCGGATCGGCTACCTGATCGACATGGCGCCGAAGGAGCTGGAGAAGGTCCTCTACTTCGCCGCGTCGATGATCACCTGGGTCGACGTCGAGGCGCGCGACAAGGATCTCGGCGAGCTCGAGAAAGAGGTCAAGAAGGTCACCGATTCCTACGAGGCCGAACGGCAGAAAAGGACCCAGGAGCTGAGCGAGTCGCTCGAGCGCCGGGTCAAGTACCTCGAGGACGGCACCCAGGCCAAGTTCGACGATGACGACCACATCTGGGCCGACTCGCTGAAGCTGACCGCGGCGCAGCTGCGCAAGCTGAAGGACGACGAGCGGACCAAAATGATCAAAGAGCTGCGCAAGACCTTCGACGCGGAGATCTCCGACACCGAGGCCTACATCGACGAGGCGATCGAGCGGATGCAAGAGGTCTGGAAGATCTTCACCGAGATGAAGCCGAAGGACGTCGTCAACGACGAGACGGTCTTCCGTGAGCTCAAGGACCGCTTTGGATCGCCTTTCGGTTGGGGCGAGTACTTCCGCGGCAGCATGGGCGCCGAGGCGGTTCGCGACCTGCTCGAACAGGTCGATCTCGCCGCTGAATGCGAGGAGTTGGAGCAGGTGATCAACAGCTCCAAGGGCCAGAAACAGGCCCGCGCGGTGAAGCGCCTCAAGGTCGCCTCCGCCTTCCTCAATTCCGAGAACAAGCCGGACTGGATGATCCTCGACTGCGTGCCGGTGATCCCGCCGGAGCTGCGGCCGATGGTGCAGCTCGACGGCGGCCGCTTCGCCACCTCCGACCTCAACGACCTCTACCGGCGCGTGATCAACCGCAACAACCGGCTCAAGCGCCTGCTCGACCTCGGCGCTCCGGAGATCATCGTCAACAACGAGAAGCGGATGCTGCAGGAGGCCGTCGACGCGCTCTTCGACAACGGCCGTCGCGGCCGCCCCGTCACCGGGCCCGGCAACCGACCTCTGAAGTCGCTCTCCGACATGCTCAAGGGCAAGCAGGGCCGCTTCCGTCAGAACCTGCTCGGCAAGCGCGTCGACTACTCCGGCCGCTCGGTGATCGTCTCCGGCCCGAGCTTGAGGCTGCACCAGTGCGGGCTGCCGAAGCTCATGGCCCTGGAGCTCTTCAAGCCGTTCATCATGGCGCAGCTGGTCGAGCGCAAGGCGGTGCAG
Organism: uncultured Solirubrobacterales bacterium; assembly: GCA_963712595.1. GTDB lineage: Bacteria > Actinomycetota > Thermoleophilia > Solirubrobacterales > 70-9 > VRUE01. Next base: position 47,888 of record CAVQIM010000003.1, on the reverse strand, counting down.
AACATCAAGGCCGCGAAGAAGATGGTCGAGTCGATGATCCCCGAGGTCTGGGACGTGCTCGAGGAAGTCATCCACGAGCACCCGGTGCTGCTCAACCGCGCGCCTACCCTGCACCGCCTCGGCATCCAGGCCTTCGAGCCGGTGCTGGTCGAGGGCAAGGCAATTCAGGTCCACCCCCTGGTTTGCCACGCTTTCAACGCCGACTTCGACGGCGACCAGATGGCCGTGCACGTGCCGCTCTCCGCCGAGGCTCAGGCCGAGGCGCGGATCCTGATGCTCTCGGCGAACAACATCCTCTCGCCGGCCCACGGCGCGCCGCTGGCGACGCCGACCCAGGACATGGTGCTGGGCATCTACTACCTGACCTACGGCCCCGATGCCGAGGAGCTGGCGAAGATCGATCAGGAGCTCAAGGCGGGCAAGGGCGCCAAGCGCAACGGCTCCTCCCCGAAGGTCTTCCGCTCCGCTCAGGAGGCCGAGCTCGTCTACGAGAACGGCGGCTGCAAGCTGCACGACCAGGCCGAGTACCGGCGGGCCGGGCACGAGCACTTCCTCACCACGGTGGGGCGGATCATCTTCAACGAAAAGATCGAGCGGGCGCTGGCCGAGGCGCTCGGGGACGATTTCGACCCCGAGCAGTTCGAGTTCGTCAACCACTCGCTGAAGAAGCGCGACGTCAACGAGATGGTCTCCGACCTGGTCGAGGCCTACGGCGCCCCGGCTGTCTCGCAGGTGCTCGACGCCTTCAAGGACCTCGGCTTTCACTACGCCAGCCAGGCGGGGATCACCGTGTCCAAGAACAACGTCGTCTCGCCGCCCGACAAGGAGAAGATCCTCGAGCGCTACGAGAAGCTGACGACTGAGATCCAGTCGCAGTACGACGACGGCTACATCACCGCCGAGGAGCGCCACGAGGCGGTCACGTCGCACTGGAACAACGCCACCGACGAGGTCGCGAAAGCGATGGAGGACAACCTCGACGAGCTGAACCCGATCTTCATGATGGCCAACTCGGGCGCTCGCGGGTCGTTCAAGCAGATCCGCCAGCTCGCCGGCATGCGTGGCCTGATGGCCAATCCGAAGGGCGAAATCATCGAGCGGCCGATCAAGGCCAACTTCATGGAGGGCCTCTCGGTCCTGGAGTACTTCATCTCCACCCACGGCGCCCGAAAGGGCCTCGCCGACACGGCGCTGCGCACGGCCGATTCCGGTTACCTGACGCGGCGCCTCGTCGACGTCGCCCAGGACGTGATCGTCCGCGAGGAGGACTGCAAAACCAAGGACCACATCGAGATGGCGATCCGCAAGGACGACAACTCGCTCAACGACAACCTGATCGGCCGCTTGGCGGCGAAGAAATTCGAGACCAAGCGCGGGCGCGAGTTGCTCAAGCGCAACCAGGAGATCACCCTGGCCGACGTCGAGGCGATCGCCGAGGCGCTCGATGGGGAAGAGGTTCTGGTCCCGGTGCGCTCGACGCTCAAGTGCGACGCCGATTCCGGCGTTTGCCGCGCCTGCTACGGCGTCGCTCCGGCGACCGGCTTCACGGTCAACATCGGCGACGCGGTCGGCATCATCGCCGCTCAGTCGATCGGCGAGCCGGGCACCCAGCTGACCATGCGCACTTTCCACACCGGTGGTGTCGCCGGCCAGGACATCACCCAGGGCCTGCCGCGAATCGTCGAGCTCTTCGAGGCGCGTAAACCAAAGGGCCTGGCGCAGATGGCAGAGGCCGCTGGCAAAGTAACGGTCGAAGAAACCGACAAAGCGCTGAAAGTGATCGTCACCGAGTCCAGCGGAGAGGAGCACGCCTACAGCTTCCCGCCCCGCACCCGCTTGCACGTCGCGGACGGCGAAAAGGTCGAGGTCGGACAGCAGCTCAACGAGGGCTCGCTCTACCCGGCTGACCTGCTGGCGATCCGTGGCCGCACAGCTGTCGAGCTCTACCTCGTGGCCGAGGTGCAGAGGGTCTACCGCGCCCAGGGCGTCGACATCAACGACAAGCACATCGAGTTGATTGCCCGTCAGATGCTGAAGAAGGGCCGGATCGAGTCGAAGGGCTCGACCAGCCTGCTGCCAGGTCAGCTCGAAGACCGCGGCGCGCTGAAGCGACTGAACAAGAAGACGAAGGAAGAAGGCGGCACGCCGGCCAAGGCCGAGGAGGTCATCCTCGGCATCACCAAGGCCTCGCTGGCCACTGAGTCCTTCCTCTCCGCCGCCTCTTTCCAGGAGACGACCAAGGTGCTCACCGATGCGGCGCTCGAGGGCAAGCGGGACAAACTCGTCGGCCTCAAGGAGAACGTGATCATCGGCAAGCTGATCCCGGCCGCGACCGGCCTCAAGCACTACCGCACGATCGCGGTCGAGCCCGCGGTGCCGATCGAGGCTCCCAGCGAGGAAGGCCTGCTCGACGAGGAAGAGCTGGCCGCTGAGCTGGGGATCGACGACGGCGACGCGGTCGAGAGCTTCGGGCCTTCGTTCGCGGAGGAGCTGGAGGAGCTGGCGCAGGAGATCGAGCAGACTTCCTCTGAGGAGTCTTCTTCTTCTTCTTCTTCTTCGTAGAAGGGCCCGGGGACCTCTTCGTCGGAACCCGCCCCCTGGCGGGGGCTCACAAGTTCCGATGAAGAGGTCCCCGGGCCCTTCGAGCAACCCCTCTTTCGGTTTAGCTGTTGTGGGTCGAGGGACTTGGGAAGTACCGGACTGGCTCTTGCCAGGACGGGTTGGACGGGAGAGGATCGGCGGGTCGAAAAGCGGGCGGCCGGGGAGTCTTTTGTCTGCCCCGGCCGCCTTTACGCTTTGAATCGCTTTCTAGCTCCCTAGTTGCTGCTGCCTCCGGTCAGGCAGTAGGCGTAGGCGGTGATGGTGGTGTCGCCTACGGCGCCGCTGCGGGCGTCTACGTTCCAGCCGTTGCCCGTCCGGTAGGAGGAGGCGACGTGGACTTGGTAGAAGCCGGAGCGGGCGCCGCCGCTGATCACTGTCGTGCCGGCCGGGCACTGGACCGAGACGCTGGCGTTGGCTCCACCTTTGATCGGTGCGTCGTTGGAGGCCTGGATGATCGTGCCGAGCTCAGAGGCGCGGACCGCCCCGGCCTGGAGCTCGCTCGAACCGACTGAGTCGGGGCCGAGGTCGTCGGCGGTGAGCGACTGGTCGGCGACCTCCGAGGAGGTGACCGAGGCGGCGCCCAGGTCGTTAGCGGTGAGCGTCTCCGGTGCGACGTCGCTGGATTCGACGCCGTTTTCTGCGATCTCCGTGGTGTCGATCGCGTCGGGGGCGACCTTGCCGGCGGCGACCGAGTTGTCGCGGAGGTCCACGGTGCGGACCGTGCCGTCGACGATCTGCGGCGAGCGGACGGTGTTCTTGCCGACGCCGACCGCGAGGGCGCTGCCGGTCAAGGCTATGAACAGCGCGATGCAGCTGATCACGAGGGCGGGGGAGGGGCGGAATGTGCGGGTCTTGCTGGTCATCGGGGGCTCCTTTCGTTGGTTTCAAATCCCGATGGATCCAGCTTCGAATGGAACGGCCCCGCTCTCTACGGACCCTTGGGGTGAACCTGTTCACCCCTGGGCGTGGATGAGCCGGTCGGGGGTCTCTCCGGCCGGCTGCCTTTTTCGCCGGGCGCGTCGTGGCTTTCGTTGAGTAGCTAGTGCGAAAAAGAGACCGCCGCCGTCCGGAGAGACCCCCGACCGGCTCTCAGAGGGACCCTGGCCGTGCAGCCAACTAGAGTCCTGCCCGGATAGATTTGAGCCGCGCCTATGTCCTCTGCTGCTCAGAAGATTTGCGTGATTGGGGCGGGAAGCTCCGGGATTGCGGCATGCCAGGTGCTCAATGCTCGGGGCCTCGCCTTTGACTGCTTCGAGAAGGGGTCCGAGGTTGGGGGGAACTGGCGCTACGAAAACGACAACGGGATGTCGTCGGCCTACCGGTCGCTGCACATCAATACGTCGCGGGGGTTGATGGCTTACAAGACGTATCCGATGCCGGAGGATTACCCGGACTACCCGAATCACTTTCAGATCGCAAGGTATTTCGACGACTACGTGGATCACTTCGGATTGCGGGAGAAGATCCGGTTTGAGACCGAGGTGGCCGGGGTCGAGCCGGTCGAAGGCGAGTGGGAGGTCACGACGCAGGGTCCGGGTGGGGAGCGCGCGACGCATCGCTACCGGGCGGTGCTCGTTGCGAATGGGCACCACTGGGATCCACGCTGGCCCGAGCCCCCTTTTCCCGGGTCGGATGAGTTCGAGGGAGAGCAGATCCACGTGCACCACTACCGCGAGCCCGAGGTGCTGCGTGGCAAGCGGGTGCTGGTGCTGGGAATCGGCAACTCGGCCACCGACATCGCGGTTGAGGCTTCGCGCATCGCCGAGAAGACCTTCCTGGCGATGCGGCGGGGCGCTTACGTGATGCCGAAGTACCTGAACGGCAAACCGACCGACGAAGCGGCGTCGAAGCTGTTGACCCTGATGCCGCTTTCGGTGCAGCGCTTCGTGCTGGGGCGGATGCTGGGGATGACCGCCGGCGACATGACGGCCTACGGGCTGCCAAAGCCCGATCACAAGCTGCTCGAGGCGCACCCGACCGTCTCCGCCGAGCTGCTCTCGCGGCTCGGCCACGGCGACATCGAGGTCAAGGCCAACATCGATCGCTTCATCGGCGGACGGACGGTTCGCTTCGTCGACGGCAGCGAGGAGGAGATCGACCTCGTCGTCTACTGCACCGGCTACAAGATCACCTTCCCCTTCTTCGACGAGAAGGTCGTCTCCGTCGCCGACAACCGTATGCCGCTCTACCGCCGGGTGGTCTCGGTGGAGCACCCGGGGCTCTACTTCATCGGCCTGATCCAGCCGCTCGGCGCGATCATGCCACTCGCGGAGGCGCAGTCGGAGTGGGTCGCGGACCTGCTCGGAGGGCGCGGGACGCTGCCTTCACCGACCGAGATGCGAGGCGATATCGCCGAGGCCGAACGGAGGATGCGCAAGCGCTACGTGGCGTCCAAGCGTCACACGATCCAGGTGGACTTTCAGCCTTACCTGCGAGAGCTCCGGCGGGAGCGGAAGAAGGCTGCTCAGCGGGTGTGAGGGGGAGAGGGCGGGGTGCCCCTCCCTGTTGCTGGGGTTTTCGCCGGGCGCGCCGTGGCTCTCGCTGAGCGGTTAGTGCGAAAACCAGGACGCTGCTGCCCGGGAGGGGCACCCCGCCCTCTCCTCACGGCGCCGCCGTGAGGGCTGTTGTGGGGGCCGCGCGGGCGTGGCGGGATTGGTCGCCAGCGGTTGAAGCCACCATCAGAGTCTTCAGCTGCTCCTTCGGTCTCTGGGGCCTTGCTCGCCCACCAGATAAGCCAGAGTGCGGCGAAGACAGGGATCTTCAGCACGACGAGCAGGAAGAAGATTGGCCAGAATCCCTCCACGGTTCGCTCAGTGTAGAGAGGCTGCCCACTGCCGCAAGGCCTCCACGTGGACCTCCTCGAGGCCGAGGTGGGTCTCGGTTGGCACGAGCAGCGTCGGCTCGTCTCGCTCCTCTGCCCACTCGAAGCAGCTCTCGTCGAAGTTGTCGTCGATCCAGGCCAGCGCCCGGCCGCGCCCGTACTCGTCCAGCGGCCCCAGCTTCCAATGTGCGGCCCCGGCCCGCACCGCGCCGTCGAAGGTCACGTGCGGCAGGTCCGGCAGTCCCAACAACGCCGGCAGATAGAAGTTCGCTTTGTCCTCCCAGCCGCTCGCCCAAACAAGCTCAAAATGCTCGCTCAGCCGCTGCAGCCGGTCCCCCGTCGGCAACGAGATCAAATGCGGCACCCCATCCACCAGCTCCAGCTTCGTAAATTCGCGATCCGGCTTCTGCTCAGCTCCAAACAGCGAGATGACGCCGTCGATGTCGACGGCAAGGATCGGGAGGCTCATGCTGGGGATCATTGCGGTTTGCGGAGACCCGCGGGACCCCTCTCGCCCGGGCGGATACTCAAAATGCCGGCCTCATTAGGCCGGCATTTGTCCGGGCGAGAGGGGTCCCGCGGGTCTTACCAGCGGTAGTGAGCGAACGCCTTATTCGCCTGCGCCATGCGGTAAATATCGTCCTTGCGCTTCCAAGCAGAACCCTGCTGCTGGGTCGCGTCGACGATCTCGCTGGCGAGCCGCTCGGCCATCGAGTACTCGCGCCGATTGCGTGCGTAATCGGTGAGCCAGCGGATCGCCAGGGTGCGGGCGCGGCGGGCGGGAACCTCGACCGGCACCTGGTAGGTGGCGCCGCCGACGCGGCGGGAGCGCACCTCGAGCACCGGCGTGAGCTGCTTGATCGCCGCCTCCAGGGTCTCGATCGGATCCTCGCCGGAGCGCTCGCCGACGATCGCCAGCGCGTCGTAGACGATCCGCTCGGCCAGCTGCTTCTTGCCGTCGCTCATCACCTTGTTGATCAGCTGCTGGACGAGCCGATTGCGGAAACGAGCGTCGGGCTCGACCGGGCGGATCTGTGCGGCGGACCGGCGCGGCATTAGGAAGCCTTGACGCCGTAGCGCGAGCGGGCTTGCTTGCGGTCGGAGACGCCAGCGGCGTCGAGCGTGCCGCGCACGACCTTGTAGCGGACGCCTGGCAGATCCTTGACGCGACCACCGCGAACCAGGACCACCGAGTGCTCCTGCAGGTTGTGTCCCTCGCCCGGGATGTAGGTCGTGACCTCCATCCCGTTGGTGAGGCGCACACGGGCGATCTTGCGCAGGGCCGAGTTCGGCTTCTTCGGCGTTACGGTCGCGACGCGCGTGCAGACGCCGCGCCGCTGCGGCGCGGCGACGGCCTTCTTGCGACCCTGTCCCGACTTGAGGCCTGGGGTCGTCGTCTTCTTCTTCGGGCGCTTGCGACCCTTCCTGACAAGTTGATTCGTATTCGGCACGGCCGCGCATAGTAGAGCAGTCCGCCGAGAACCAGTCCCGTCGCTGCCGCCAGCTCCGCGTAGAAGCCGTCGTCGAGCACGGCAGTGGCGCCAGAGAAGCGCGAGGTTTGGGTGCCCGCGTCGAGCCCCGCGGGGAGGTCGACGAACAGGATCACGGCGATGCTGAGCAGGCCGAGGGCGAGGACGATCCGGCCCAGACCTCGCCGTCCGGTGCGCAACGCCAGCGCCGCGGTGCCCGCGGCGAGGAGCGCGAGCGGGATCAACAGGTAGGAGTGTGCCTCGCCCGCGGTCCTGACGTCGACCGTGGGTGGATTCGCCGCCGGCAGGCCCGCGTAGGCGGGTTGGCCGATCTCGACGCCGCGGTAGGAGACGAACTGGGAGACGACGAGGCAGATCGCCGAGGCGAGCATCACTCCGCAGACGGCTCGCTGGGGCGTCACCACCGAGCTGCCGCGCGTTGCGGCCCGAGTCGCCGCCAGGCCCGCCCGGCGCAGGGCTCGTTCGGCCTTGGAAAAGCCGCGCAGAACCAGGACCCCGACGGGGCGCAGGCGCCTGCCCACCGCCTTCGCCGCCCGTGACACGGCCATCCGCGCCCGCCGCAGGCCTCGGCCGAGCCTCGGCCGCGCCCACTCGATGCGCCGGGCTACCGCGCGATCGACCTTGCGGGTTGCGACCGCGGCCGCTGAGAAGGCCGCGCCGATGCGCCGCCGCGCCGCTGCTATCATCGCGCGTCGCTCAGGCAGTCTCTTCGAAGTTCGCTTGGAAGTTCGTTTCGCCGGGCCCGCGAGGGCCTTTTTCATGCGCCGATCCCGGCCTTTGCCAGATCGGTTTCTTTTGTCCCGTCCCCGTTTCACCACCAAACCCTTACCTTAGGAACCATGGCACGCAGCTTTCCCCTAGAGAAGACGCGCAATATCGGGATCATGGCGCACATCGACGCCGGCAAGACGACGACGACCGAGCGCATCCTCTACTACACCGGTCGCACCCACAAGATGGGCGAGGTCCACGAGGGCGCCGCGGTGATGGACTGGATGGAACAGGAGCAGGAGCGCGGGATCACGATCACCTCCGCCGCGACCGCCTGTGAGTGGAAGGGCCACCGGATCAACATCATCGATACGCCCGGCCACGTCGATTTCACGGTCGAGGTCGAGCGTAGCCTACGGGTGCTCGACGGCGCGATCGCAGTCTTCGACGCCGTCGCCGGGGTCGAGCCCCAGTCCGAGACGGTCTGGCGCCAGGCGGACAAGTACCGCGTTCCCCGCTTCGCCTACATCAACAAGATGGACCGCACGGGGGCCGACTTCTTCAACTCGGTGCAGACGATGAAGGACCGGCTCGGCGCCAACCCGCTGCCGATCCAGCTGCCGATCGGCAGCGAGGACGACTTCAAGGGCGTGATCGATCTCATCGAGATGGTGGGCCTGATCTGGACCGACGAGCTCGGTGCCGAATACGAGAAGATCGACGTCCCCGACGACCTCAAGGACCAGGCCGAGGAATATCGCACCCAGCTGATCGAGGCCTGCGCCGACTACGACGACGAGCTGATGGAGGCCTACCTAGCCGAGGAGGAGATCCCCCACGAGCGGATCGCCAAGTCGCTGCACCGGGCCTGCCTCGACACCAAGGTGACCCCGGTCCTCTGTGGCACCTCGTTCAAGAACAAGGGCGTGCAGCCGCTGCTCGACGCGATCGTCGAGCTGTTGCCCTCGCCACTCGAGGTGCCTCCGGTCACCGGCGTAGTACCCGCCGGCAAGGGCCAGGCCGAGGACGTCGAGGACGAGCGCCCCGCCTCCGACGACGCTCCCTTCGCCGCACTCGCCTTCAAGGTGATGACGGACCCCTACGTCGGCAAGCTCACCTACTTCCGCGTCTACTCCGGCAAGCTGGAGAAAGGCGGCCGCGTTCTCAACGTCAAGACTGGCCGCACCGAGCGCATCGGCCGCCTGCTAATGATGCACGCCAACAGCCGCGAGGAGATCGACGAGTGCTACGCGGGCGACATCTGCGCCGGCGTCGGCCTCAAAGAAACGGGCACCGGCGACACGCTCGCCGCCCCCGACGCGCCGATCGCGCTGGAGAGCATCGAATTCCCCGAGACCGTGATCGCGGTCGCGATCGAGCCGAAAACCAAGGCCGACCAGGAGAAGATGGGCAACGCCCTGCAGCGCCTCGGCGAGGAGGACCCGACTTTCAAGATCGAAAGCGACGAGGAAACCGGCCAGACCCTGATCCACGGCATGGGCGAGCTTCACCTCGAGGTGATCGTCGACCGCATGCTGCGCGAGTTCAAAGTCGAGGCCAATGTCGGCAAGCCCCAGGTCGCCTACCGCGAGACGATCCGCAAGGAGGTCAAGAAGGTCGAGGCCCGCTTCGTCCGCCAGACCGGTGGCCGCGGCCAGTTCGGCCACGTCGTGATCAACGTCGAGCCGGCGCCTGGCGAGGGCTTCGAGTTCGTCAACAAAATCAAGGGAGGCGCCATCCCGGGCGAATTCATCGGCCCTGCCGAGCAGGGGATGAGGGAGGCGCTCGAGAACGGCGTCAAGGCCGGCTACCCGATGGTCGACGTCAAGGTCGAACTCGTCGACGGCTCCTTCCACGACGTCGACTCCTCTGAGATGGCCTTCAAAATCGCCGGCTCGATGGCGATCCAGGATGCCGCCCGCAAAGCGAACCCGGTTCTGCTCGAGCCGGTGATGGCGGTCGAGGTCGTCACCCCCGAGGACTTCCTCGGCGACGTGATCGGCGACCTCTCCCGCCGCCGGGGCAAGGTGCAGGGCCAGGACCAGCGCGGCAACGCGCTAGCCGTACAGGCCTTCGTCCCGCTCGGCGAGATGTTCGGCTACGCGACCGAACTGCGCTCGATGACCCAGGGCCGCGCCACCTACACCATGCAGTTCGAGTGCTATGAAGAGGTCCCAGGCAGCATCGCCGAGGAGATCGTCGAGCACCGCTCCGGTGAGCCGGTGGGTGCGACGTCATGAACGGGAACCGGCCGCACGGAGGTTCTAGCTATATTTCCCAGGTTCGCCCGCAGGCAGGAGATATTCACCTGCCCAGCAGCATCTGCAAACTTAATCAGCCAACTCAGACAGAACCCGACTTCGAAAGGTAGAACGGAGAGAGATGTCCAAGGAGAAGTTCGAGCGCGATAAGCCGCATGTGAACGTCGGCACGATCGGTCACATCGACCACGGCAAGACGACGCTGACGGCCGCGATCACCAAGACCCTCTCCACGAAGGGCGGCGCCGAAGCGAAAAGCTTCGACGAGATCGACAACGCTCCCGAGGAGAAGGAGCGTGGGATCACGATCGCGACCTCGCACGTCGAGTACCAGACCGACAACCGCCACTACGCCCACGTCGACTGCCCGGGCCACGCCGACTACGTGAAGAACATGATCACGGGCGCCGCCCAGATGGACGGGGCGATCCTGGTCGTCTCCGCTGCCGACGGCGTGATGCCCCAGACGCGCGAGCACATCCTGCTCGCCCGCCAGGTCAACGTCCCGCACGTGGTCGTCTTCCTCAACAAGGTCGACCAGGTCGACGACGAGGAACTGATCGAGCTGGTCGAGGAGGAGGTCAAGGAACTTCTCGACGAGTACGACTTCCCCGGCGACGAGACGCCGATCATCAAGGGCTCGGCGCTGAAGGCGCTCGAAGGCGACGAAGAGGCGCAGAAAGCGGTCTTCGAACTGGCCGACGCCCTCGACTCCTACATCCCCGAGCCCGTGCGCGAGCTCGACAAGCCCTTCCTGATGCCGATCGAGGACATCTTCTCGATCACCGGCCGCGGCACCGTCGCCACCGGTCGCGTCGAGCAGGGAATCGTCAACACCGGCGACGAGGTCGAGATCGTCGGGATCAAGGACACGACCACGACGGTCGTCACCGGGGTCGAGATGTTCCGCAAGCTGCTCGACCAGGGACAGGCCGGCGACAATATCGGCGCCCTCCTGCGCGGCACTAAGCGCGAGGAGATCGAGCGTGGCCAGGTGCTCTGCAAGCCGGGCTCGATCACGCCGCACACCAAGTTCAAAGCGGAGGTCTACTGCCTGAAGAAGGAGGAGGGTGGTCGCCACACTCCGTTCTTCTCCGGCTACCGGCCCCAGTTCTACTTCCGCACCACTGACGTGACCGGGATCGCCAACCTCCCCGAGGGGACCGAGATGGTGATGCCCGGAGACAACGTCGAGATGACGATCGAGCTGATCCAGCCGATCGCGATGGACCAGGGCCTGCGCTTCGCCATCCGCGAGGGTGGCCGGACGGTCGGCTCCGGAGTCGTCGCGGAGATCGTCGAGTAGCACAAAGGGCGGGTTTCGGCCCGCTTGTCGCCGCCGACTGGCGGCGAGACAACTGCAAAGGACATACGACCGGGGCGGCGCCCCACCAAAAGGGGCCCCGCCCTTTATGCGCGGAAGGACCGCGCGGGAAGACAGAGACAACTCAGAAACGTGGCAGCGATAGCAGCACAGAAAATTCGGATCCGGCTCAAGGCGTATGACCACGACGCCATAGACCGGGCTGCCCGCGAGATCGTCGAAACCGCGGAGCGGACCGGCGCCAGCGTCTCCGGCCCGGTGCCGCTGCCCACTGAGAAGAACGTCTACTGCGTGATCCGCTCGCCGTTCAAGGACAAGGACTCGCGCGAGCACTTCGAGATGCGCACCCACAAGCGGCTGATCGACATCCTCCAGCCCTCGCCCAAAACCGTCGACTCGCTGCAGCGCCTCGACTCGCTGCCCGCCGGCGTCGACATCGAGATCCGCCTCTAGGACGATGGCAGCGATTCTCGGAAAGAAGCTTGGGATGACGCAGGTCTTCGGCGAGGACGGGACCGTTGTCCCGGTCACCGTGATCGAAGCCGGTCCCTGCAAGGTGACCGCGGTGCGCGAGCCGGAGCGCGATGGCTACGCCGCGGTGCAGCTCGCTTTCGGCGAGGTCAAGGAGGGCAAGCTGACGCAGGCGGAGGAGGGCCACCTGAAGAAGGCCGGCGCCGCGCCGATGCGCCACCTGGTCGAGTTCCGCGGTGAGGACCTCGGCGCCGAGGACGGCCCCAAGATCGGCGACGACGTCACCGTTGCCGCCTTCGAGGCGGGCCAGAAGGTGAAGGTCGCTGGGACCTCGATCGGCAAGGGCTTCCAGGGCGGGATCAAGCGCCACAACTTCAGCCGCGGACCGGTCAGCCACGGCTCGCACAACGTGCGGGCGCCCGGCTCGATCGGCGCCAGCACCTTTCCCGCTCGCGTCTTCAAGGGGATGAAGATGCCAGGCCAGATGGGCAACAAGCGCGTCACCCAGAAGGGCCTCGAGGTCGCCCAGGTGGACGCCGAGCGCAACCTGCTCCTGATCAAGGGCTCGGTCCCGGGCTCGCGCAACGCGGTGGTCGAGGTGAGGACCGATGGCTAAAGCCACCGTGCTCGGCAAGTCGACGAAGGCGGACCTGCCCAAAGAGCTGTTCGCCGAGCCCTTCCACCAATCGCTCGTCCACGAGGCGGCCAGGGCCGACCTCGCCTCCCGTCGCCAGGGATCGGCATCGACCCTCACCCGCGGCGAGGTGGCGATGACCGGCGCCAAGGCCTGGCGCCAGAAGGGAACCGGCCGCGCCCGCGTCGGCGCTCTCAGCGCTCCCAGTCGCTTCGGCGGCGGCGTCGCCTTCGGTCCCAAGCCGCGGCACTACACGGTCAAGGTCAACCGCAAGGCGCGGCGCAAGGCGCTGCGTTCGGCGCTTTCGATCCATGCGGAGCGCGACAGCGTCGCACTGCTCGACGCCGGCGCCTTCGATACGCCTTCGACCAAGGCGGCCGCCGAGGCGCTCGACAAATGGGGCGCCAAGCGCGCCACCCTCGTCGTCCTCGCCTCGGGGGACGTCGGTGCGGCGAAGAGCTTTCGCAACATCGCCAAGGTTCAGGTCGCCGAGGTCGGCGCCGTCGGGGTGGCCGACGTGATCGGCGCGGCTTCTCTGGTCGTCTCCGAGGGCGCCCTCGCCAGCCTGCAGGAGAGGCTCTCCTGATGGACGCCCGCACGGTGATAGTCCGGCCGGTCGTCTCCGAGAAGAGCTACGCGCTGATCGGCGAGGGCAAGTACACCTTCCGCGTAAACGACCGCGCCCACAAGACCCAGATCGCCCACGCGGTCGAGGAGATCTTCAGCGTCAAGGTGGCGGCGGTTCGCACCGCCAAGGTGCGGCCGAAGCCAAAGCGCCGCGGCCTGCACATGGGCAAGACGCGGGGCTGGAAGAAGGCCGTCGTCCAGCTCGCCCCCGGCGAGCGGATCGAGTTGTTCGAGGGCGCAGAGACCGCATAGGGGAAAAGGGATGCCGAACCGAAAAACCAAACCGACCAGCCCCGGGCGCCGCTTTGCCACCTACCCGCTACGCGAGCAGCTGACGGCTTCGAGCCCGGAGCGCAAGCTGACCGAGGGTCTGCGCAAGTCCGGCGGTCGCAACGTCAACGGCCGGGTCACCGCGCGCCATCGTGGCGGCGGGGCCAAGCGCCGTTACCGGCAGATCGACTTCAAGCGCCTCAAGGACGGCGTTCCCGCCAAGGTGGCGACGATCGAGTACGACCCCAACCGCAGCTGCTACATCGCGCTGCTGCACTACGCCGACGGCCAGAAGAGCTACATCCTGGCTCCCTCGGCGATCTCCGTCGGTGACACCGTGCAGTCCGGACCTGGCGCCGACATCCGACCCGGCAACGCGCTCGCCCTCGGCGAGATGCCGACCGGCACGATCGTCCACAACGTCGAGCTCACCCCCGGCCAGGGCGGCAAGCTCGGCCGCTCGGCGGGCACTTCGATCCAGCTGGCGGCGAAGGAGGGCGAGATGGTGACGCTGCGACTTCCCTCCTCGGAGATGCGGCTGGTGCGGGCCGAGTGTCGCGCAACGGTTGGCGTGCTCTCCAATGCCGAGCACCAGAACGTCAAGGTCGGCAAGGCCGGGCGCAGCCGGCACAAGGGCAAGCGGCCGCAGACGCGCGGCGTGGCGATGAACCCCGTCGACCATCCGCACGGCGGCGGCGAGGCCCACCACACGCCGGGCGGTCACCCGGTGACGCCGTGGGGCAAGCCGACCCTCGGCTACCGGACCCGCAAGAAGGGCAAGCAGTCCGACCGATACATCGTGCGCGGCCGACGTCGCGGAAAGAAGAAGAGTCGCTGATGGGACGCTCGACCAAAAAGGGCCCGTGGGTGGAAGCGGCGCTGATGAAGCGCGTCACCGCAATGAACGATTCGGGCACCAAGCAGATGCTGAAGACCTGGTCGCGCAGCTCGACCATCTTCCCCGACATGGTCGGCCACACGATCGCCGTCCACGACGGGCGCAAGCACGTCCCGGTCTTCATCTCGGAGTCGATGGTCGGCCACAAGCTCGGCGAGTTTGCCCCGACCCGCACCTTCCGCTCCCACTCAGGCACGGGCAAGGGTGAGTAGCGTGGCGGCTCCGATCGTGGTTCGCGCAAGCTCCCGCTACGTGCGGGTTGCGCCGCGCAAGGCGCGCCTGATCGCCGATCAGGTGCGCGGCCTGCACATCGAGCAGGCCCGGGCGCTGCTCGAGTTCTCCCCGCGCGGAGCTGCGCAGGACATCCGCAAGCTGATCGAGTCAGCCGCCGCCAACGCTGAGAACAATCACGACCTGATCGCCGACGAGATGAGGATCGCCGAGATCACGGTCGACGAAGGACCGACTTTGAAGCGCTACCGCCCCCGAGCCCAGGGACGGGCAACGCCGATCCACAAGCGAACCAGCCACATCGCCGTGGCCCTGAGCCCGGAAGACGAGGACTGAGATGCCCGCCATTCCAACCAACTTCGCCAGAGAGGCGGGCATCTAATGGGACAGAAGATCCATCCGACAGGCTTCCGCGTCGGCTACATCCAGGACTGGAAATCGAACTGGTTCGAGGAGAAAGACTTCGCCGACACCCTGCTCGAAGACCTGAAGATTCGCGATCACATCGAAGGCAAGCTCGCCCACGCCGGACTCTCCGACATCACGATCGAGCGCCACGGCGAGATCGCCGTGGACATCCACACCGCCCGGCCGGGCATCGTGATCGGCAAGTCCGGCAGCGAAGTCGATGCTCTGCGCAAAGACCTGCACAAGCTGACCGGCAAACCGGTGAAGGTGAACATCCGCGAGGTCAAGCGTCCCGAGCTCGACGCAAAGCTAGTGGCCCAGTCGATCGCCGAGCAGCTGCAGAACCGGGTCGCCTTCCGGCGGGCGATGAAACGCGCCCTCACCTCGGCGATGCGCTCCGGCGCCAAGGGGGTCAAGGTTCAGGTCTCGGGCCGGCTCGGTGGCGCTGAGATGGCGCGGACCGAGGGCTACTCGGACGGTCGCGTGCCCCTGCACACGCTGCGGGCGAACATCGACTACGGCTTCTTCGAGGCGCGGACGACGACGGGGCGGATCGGCGTCAAGTGCTGGATCAACAAGGGCGAAGTGATGCCCGAGGGCTTCCGTTCCGACCAGCTCACCGATGAGGGCGAGCCGCAGGACGGCCAACGCGGCGGTCGTGGCGGCGACCGCGGTGGCCGTCCCGGCGGGGATCGCGGGCGTCCAGGTGGCGACCGGGGCCGCGGTGGCGACCGCGGCCGGGGCGGACAGCGTGGGGGAGGTCGATAGCCGATGCTGATGCCGAAGCGGGTAAAGCACCGCAAACAGATGCGCGGCCGGATGCGCGGCAATACCAAGGGCGGCAGCACGGTCGCATTCGGCGAGTACGGCCTGAAGTCGCTCGAGCGGGGCTGGATCACCAATCGCCAGATCGAGGCCGCGCGCGTGGCGATGACCCGCAAGATCAAACGTGGCGGCAAGGTCTGGATCAACGTCTTCCCCGACAAGCCCTACACGAAGAAGCCGGCCGAGACCCGGATGGGCTCGGGCAAGGGCAACCCGGAGGGCTGGGTGGCCGTGATCAAGCCGGGCAAGGTGATGTTCGAGCTGGCGGGTGTCCCCGAGGACCTGGCAAAAGAGGCACTGCGCTTGGCCGGGCACAAGCTCCCCGTCAAGACCAAGTTCGTGATGCGCGAGGGGGCTGAGGCACAGTGAAGGCCGCCGAGGTACATGACCTGAAAGACGATGAGCTGGTCGCAAAGCTGATCGACGCCAAGCAGGAGGCCTTCAACCTGCGCTTTCGGCAGGCAACCGGGGAGCTCGAGAACACGGCGCGGATCGGGGTCTCCCGGCGCGACGTGGCACGGCTGTTGACGGTTGCGAAGGAGCGCGGAATCGACGTTGAGAAAGAGCTGAAGAGATGACGGACGACGAGACTAAAAAAGACGCGGTTGACGAGACGCCTCAGGACGAAGGCGCTGAGTCCGCGGGTCCTGTCGCCGAGAGCGACCCTCCGGCGAACACCCCGGAGGGCGCGCCCTCGACGCCACCCGCGGAAGACGCGGCTGAGGTTGACGCGCCCACCAAGGACGAGGCGCCTGAGGCTGAGTCTGCCGACGCGGGTGAGGCTGAGCAGGCGGCGCCCGCTGCTGCGGAGCCCAGTCCTGAGGACGAATTGCCCTGGAAGGAGAAGCGTCGGCTCGAGCGCTCGCGGCGGCCGCACAAAGCTGGAGCCGCCCTCACTGCCGAGGAGAGGGCCACGAAGCGGGCTGAGGAGCGCAAGCTCAAGGCTGCGTCGCGGCGCAAGGAGCGGGCCGCTACCAAAGCTGGGAAGACCGCGGGAACCGGGACCTCGCCGGCTGAGAAGGATGCCGTTGCGGCCAAGGTGCGGCAGGGGATCGTCGTCTCCAACAAGGGCGAGAAGTCGATCACCGTGCGGATCGATATCGCGCGGCGGCACCCGACCTACGAGAAGGTCGTGCGTCGCTCGCGGACTCTGCACGCTCATGACGAGCGCAACGAGGCCGGCGAGGGCGACATCGTGCGAGTCATCGAGACGAGGCCGCTGTCGAAGACCAAGCGCTGGCGCCTGGTCGAGGTCTTGGAGAGAGCCAAGTGATCCAGCAGGAGTCGAGATTGAAAGTCGCCGACAACTCCGGCGCGCGCGAGCTCCTCTGCATCCGGGTCAAGGGCGGGTCGCATCGCCGCTACGCCGGCGTCGGCGACGTGATCACAGCTACGGTGAAACAGGCGAGCCCGCAGGGCGGCGTGCGCAAAGGCGAGGTCGTGCAGGCGGTCGTCGTCCGCACGAAGAAGCAGCTCGGCCGTCCCGATGGGACCTACATCTCCTTCGACGAAAACGCTGCCGTGCTGATCGATCCGGCCAGCAACAACCCGCGCGGCACCCGCATCTTCGGCCCTGTCGCCCGCGAGCTGCGCGATCGCAACTTCATGAAAATCATCTCCCTGGCGCCGGAGGTCCTTTGATGGCCAAGGCGATGCGGATCCGCAAAGACGACCAGGTGATGGTGATCGGGGGCAAGGACGCCGGCAAGACCGGCCGCGTCGTGCGCACCGAGCCGAAGAAGAACCGGGTCTACGTCGAGCACCTCAACATGATCAAACGGCACGAACGTCCCCGCTCGGTCAAAGACGCCCAGCGTGGCGGCGAGGTCGGCGGCATCGTCGAGAAGGAGGGGCCGATCCACGTCTCCAACGTGATGCTGCTCGACCCCAAAGACAACAAGCGCACGCGGATCGGTGTGCGCCGGGACAAAGGCGGCAAGCGCGAGCGCTTCGCCAAGCGCAGTGGGGTTGCGTTCTGATGGAGGCCGCTGCCGTCCAGTCCCAGGCCGCGCCGCCGCCGCGCCTGCGTGAGCGCTACGAGCAGGAAGTTCTGCCGGCGCTGACCCAGCGCTTCTCTTACACCACGCCGATGCAGGTGCCGCGCCTGGAGAAGATCACGCTCAACATGGGTCTCGGCGAGGCGAAGCAGAACGCGAAGATGCTCGAAGCTGCGCAGGGGCAGCTGGCGACGATCGCCGGCCAGCAGCCGAGCGTGCGCCGCGCCCGTAAGTCGATCGCCTCGTTCAAGGTCCGCGAGGGGATGCCGGTCGGAGTTTCCGTCACCCTGCGCCGCGCGCGCATGTGGGAGTTCCTCGACCGGCTCTGCTCGATCGCGGTGCCGCGCATCCGCGACTTCCGCGGCCTCAACCCACGCTCCTTCGACGGCCGCGGCAACTACTCGATGGGAGTGCGCGAGCAGCTGATCTTCCCCGAAATCGACTACGACTCGATCGACGAGGTCCGCGGTCTCGACGTGACGATCACCACCAGCGCCAAGACTGACGAAGAGGCCTTCGAGCTACTGCTCGGGCTCGGCATGCCGTTTGCCAAAGAGGGTCGTCCGGGGAAACCGGACGCCGACGCTGAGGCCGAGGCAGCGGCTGAGGAGGAGAAGCGCAAGGAGGAGGCGCGGCTGCGGGCCGAAGCCGAGCAGGCCGCGCTCGAGCAGCTCAAGGAGGAGAACCCCGAGGCGTACGCAAAGCCCGAGACCGACGACGGGGGCGAGGGCGGCGAGGCGGCCGCGGAGGGCGACCAGGAGGCCGAGAGCGCGGCCGGCGAGGAGAATCAGGAGAATGGCTAAGACTTCGCTGAAGGTGAAGCAGGGCCGCAAGGCCAAGTTCAAGTCCCGCGAATACAACCGCTGTCGCCGCTGTGGCCGGCCGCGCGCCTACTACCGCAAGTTCGGCCTCTGCCGGATCTGCCTGCGCGAGGCCGCTCACGAGGGGCACGTCCCGGGCATGACCAAGTCCAGCTGGTAACCGAAACGACGACAGAGACATGCTTACCGACCCAATAGCCGACTACCTGACCAGGATCCGCAACGCCCTTGGCTCCGGCCACGACGAGGTGGAGATCCCCGCTTCGCGGCTGAAGATGGAGATGTCCCGGATCCTCAAGGAGCAGGGCTACATCGTCGATTTCGCCAAGCAGCCCGCGGCTGTGGGCGAGGCGATCAAGATCCGCCTCAAGTACACCGAGGATCGCCGCCCGGTGATCCTCGGCCTGGAGCGGATCTCGCGCCCGGGCCGTCGCCGCTACGTCAACCACAAACAGGTGCCGCGTGTGGATGGCGGCACCGGCACGGCGATCGTCAGTACCTCGGTCGGGGTGATGACGGGCCACGAAGCCAAGGCAAAGGGCGTCGGCGGCGAGGTCGTCGCCTACGTCTGGTGACCGAGGATGAGTCGGATCGGTAGAAAGCCCATCGCCGTGCCCGAGGCCGTTACGGTCGAGCTCGGCCCTGGCCAGGTGGCGGTCAAGGGTCCCAAGGGCGAGCTGTCCCAGAGCCTCTCGATCGACATGAAGGTCGAGCAGAGCGATGGCGTCCTCACGGTGCAGCGCCCCACGGACCGTGGCGAGCACCGTGCCCTTCACGGCCTCACCCGCAGTCTGATCGCGAACATGGTCGAGGGCGTAACCGAGGGCTTCGAGAAGCGGCTGGAGATCCAGGGCGTCGGCTACCGGGCTCAGCTCAAGGGCAAGAACTTGGAGCTGGCGCTGGGTTACTCGCACCCGGTCTCGATCGAGGCGCCCGAGGGAATCGAGTTCGAGGTCCCGCAGCCGACTGAGATCGTCGTTCGGGGCATCGACAAGCAGCTCGTCGGCCAGGTCGCGGCGGACATCCGCAAGCGCCGCCCGCCCGAGCCGTACAAGGGCAAGGGCATCCGCTACCGCGGCGAGCAGGTCGCGCGGAAGGTGGGCAAGCGCGCATGACAGTGCTTACGAACAGGCAGCGCCGCCTGCGCCGCCGCCGTCGCGTGCGCGCCCGGATCACCGGCACGGCGGAGCGTCCGCGCCTGTCCGTCTACCGCTCCAATCGCGGAGTCTTCGCCCAGCTGATCGACGACCGCAAGGGCCACACCGTCGCCGCGGTGAACTGGATCGAGCCCGAGCTGCGCAAGCTCTCGGCGAGCGACCAGGCCAAGCGTGCGGGCGAGCTGCTCGCCGAGCGAGCCAAGGCCGCGGGGGTCGAGTCCTGCGTCTTCGATCGGGGTGGCTACCAGTACCACGGCCGGGTCAAGGCCCTGGCCGAGGGAGCCCGAGAGGGAGGATTGGTCTTTTGACGACCCAGTCGGGACTCGGCCGTCCCGCGCTGTTCGCTACCTTGGACCGCTCGCAATGAAGGGAATGGACACAGCCAACGTCGAGACGGTGAGCCCGCGCGGGCTCGACCTGCAGGAGCGGGTGATCGAGATCAACCGCGTCGCCAAGGTGGTCAAGGGCGGCCGGCGCTTCTCCTTCACGGCCCTGGTTGCCGTCGGCGACGAAGAGGGCGTGGTCGGGATCGGCTACGGCAAGGCGCGCGAGGTTCCGCTGGCGATCCAGAAGGGCGTCGAGAACGCTCGCAAGAACATGATCCGCATCCCCAAATACGGGCAGACGATCACCCACAAGATCATCGGTCGCTACGGCGCCGGGCACGTGGTCCTGCGGCCGGCTAGCCCCGGTACCGGCGTGATCGCCGGCGGTGGGGTTCGCGCGGTGCTCGAGCTGGGCGGGGTCAAGGACGTGCTCACGAAGAGCATCGGGACGCAGAACCCGATCAATCTTGTGAAGGCGACGATGGACGGGCTGATTCGGTTGCGGCGGCCCGAGGAGGTTGCCGAGCTGCGGGGGTTGACCGTGGCGCAGGTGCTTGGAGTTGAGAAGAGCAACGGAGCGACGAAAGTCGAGGGTGCAGACCTCTCGACCGCGGGTCCTGCCGCGGCCTCGGGGGGGCCTGCGGGCGGGGCCTCCGTTCTCGACCCCCCCGAGTCCACGCCACCCGCGGGTGAGACGGCTGAGGCTGCGGAGGCACCGGCCGCTGAGGCTGAGGCTGAGGTGCCGGCGGTCGAGGAGGCGAAAGCTGATGAGGCGCCGGCCGCTGAGGCTGAGACCGCCACCGCTGAGGAGCCGAAAGCTGAGGAGGCTCCGGCGGCTGAGGAGACCTCGTGAGCGGGGTCAAGATCAAGCAGGTTCGCTCCGCTAACGGCACTAATCCCGCTCAGAAAGCGACGCTTCAGGCGTTGGGGCTCGGGCGGATTGGGAAGGCTGTGGAGCGGAAGGATTCGCCGCAGCTACAAGGTCAGATTCGCACTGTCTCTCATCTGGTCGAGGTGGACGGCTGATGGCTGAGACGCCTCGGTCCGAGGAGATCGGGCTTCACAACTTGAAGCCGAAGCCCGGTTCGCGCCGGCCGCGGAAGCGGCTTGGCCGCGGCGAGGGCTCGGGGTTGGGGAAGACCTCCGGTCGCGGCCACAAGGGCGCGGGCTCGCGCTCAGGGTCCAAACGCAAGGCGGGCTACGAGGGCGGGCAGAACCCGATCCACATGCGGATGCGAAAGCTCCGGGGCCCGCACAAAAAGCAGTCGATGCCGTTTGAGAACTTCCGGACCAAGTCCCAGCCGGTCAACCTGGCCGACCTGGAGGAGCGCTTCGACGCCGACGCCGAGGTGACGCCGGAGACCCTGAAGGAGAAGGGGTTGGCGAAGCGCTCGGATCCGGTGAAGATCCTCGCTCGCGGAGAGATCTCCAAGAAGCTGACCGTGCGGGCCCATGCCTTCAGCGCTGCCGCAAAGGAGCAGATAGAAGCGGCGGGCGGTTCCTGCCACACTCTGGAGCCCTAATGCTCCGGACTATTGCGAACGCATTCAGCGTCGCCGAGATTCGCAAGAAGCTCGCCTTCACCGCGGCGATGCTGCTGCTCTACCGGCTGGGTGCCTATATCCCCGCGCCAGGGATCAGCCTCGACGCCGTCAAGGAAATCCAGGGCAACTTCGGCGGCGCCGGCATCCTCGGCTTCCTCAATACCTTCTCGGGAGGCAGTCTCTCGCGCCTCTCGCTTTTCGCGCTGGGGATCATGCCCTACATCACCGCCTCGATCATCCTCCAGCTCCTCACCGTGGTCGTCCCCTCGCTGGAGAAGCTGCAGAAAGAAGGCGAGGTCGGTCAGCAGAAGATCACCCAGTACACGCGCTACCTCACCGTCGCCCTCGCCTTCGGCCAGTCCTTCGGTTACGTCTTCCTCTTCCGTTCCTTCGGTCAGCAGGCGGGCGGAGAAAACCTGCTCGGCACCCTCAGCGGCGGCAAGGTGCTGCTGATCGTGATCTCGCTTACGGCGGGCTGCACGCTGCTGATGTGGCTGGGCGAGCTGATCACCCAACGGGGGATCGGCAACGGGATCTCGCTGATGATCTTCGCCTCGATCGTCTCCGGCCTGCCGCACGGGATCGAAGCCTGGTGGACCAACCCGGACCAGGTCTTCGTCGTGATGATGCCGTTCATCGCCCTCGCCGTGATCGTCGCGATCGTCTTCGTCCAGGAGGGCCAGCGCCGCATCCCGGTTCAGTACGCGAAACGGGTCGTCGGGCGAAAAATGACTTCGGGAGGCTCGACCTACCTACCGCTGCGGGTCAACATGGCGGGGGTCATCCCGGTCATCTTCGCCGCCTCGATCATGGCCTTCCCCTCGACGATCGGCCAGCTCCTCAACACCAACGCGGCACTCGATTTCTCTGCCTTCTTCGGTCCCAACAGCTGGGCCTACGTCGTCGGCGAGGTGTTCTTCATCGTCGTCTTCACCTACTTCTACACCGCGGTCACCTTCAATCCAGTCGACCAGGCGGACAACCTGAAGAAGTACGGCGGCTTCATCCCGGGCGTGCGGCCCGGTCGGCCGACCGCCGAGTATCTGGACCGCATCCTCTCGCGGTTGACATTCCCCGGCGCCCTCTATCTCGGCGCCGTGGCAGCGCTGCCGACGATCTTGATCAGCCAGACCTCCGCCAACTTCTTCTTCGGCGGAACCTCGATCCTGATCGTGATCGGCGTCGCTCTCGAAACCGTGAAGCAGCTCGAGGCGCAGCTGATGATGCGCAACTACGAGGGCTTCCTCAAATAAGCCGCCTCGATGGCTGAGCTGAACCTCGTACTTCTGGGCCCACCGGGTTCCGGTAAGGGCACCCAGGGGGAGCGCCTTCAGGAGGAGCTGCAGCTGCCCTACTACGCCACCGGCGACATCCTGCGCGCGGCGGTTCGGGAGGGGACGGATCTCGGCCGCACGGCGAAGGAGTACATGGACCGCGGTGACCTCGTCCCAGACGAGGTGATCGTCGGGGCGATCGCCGAGCGCATCGATTCCTCCGAGGCCGAGGACGGCTTCATCCTCGACGGCTTTCCGCGCACGGCGCCACAGGCCGAGGCGCTGGCCGAGAAGCTCGCCGAGCTGGGCCGGGGGCTGACCGCGGTTTTGTTGATCGACGCCGACGACGACGAGGTCGTCCGCCGGCTGGGGGGGCGGCGCACCTGCGTCGAGGGCGGTCACGTGTTTCACGTCGACTTCAACCCGCCGAAGCAGGAAGGGGTCTGCGACGTCGACGGCAGCGAGCTGATCGTCCGCGACGACGACAAGCCGGAGGTGATTCGCCACCGCCTCGAGCAGTACCACGCCAAGACCGCGCCCCTGATCGAGCACTACGACGGGCAGAGCCTGCTACGGCGGATCGACGGCGCGGCGGCGCCGGACGCCGTCGCCGACGAGATTCGCCGCACCCTGGCAACACTTCGCCTCGAGGCCGACGAGGCGATTTAAGCCGGCATTAGCGTGTACAGGATGATCATCAAGAAGACGCCCGCGCAGGTCGAGCAGATGGCAGCCTCGGGCGAGATCCTGGTGCGTTGCCTGCAGATGCTCGCTGCCAAGGCGCGCCCCGGGGTGACCACCAAAGAGCTCGACCTCGCTGCCGAGAAGCTGATCCGATCGCAGGGGGCGGAGCCCGCCTTCAAGGGATACCGAGGCTTCCCAGCCTCGATCTGCTCCTCGCCAAACTCGATGGTCGTGCACGGAATCCCGGGCGAGTACGAGTGCAAGCGGGGCGACGTGCTCTCGATCGACGTCGGCGTGGTCAAGGACGGTTGGGTCGCCGACGCGGCGATGACGGTGCCGATCGGCTCGATCGACCCGGATGCCCGCAAGCTGCTCGACGTGACGAAAGCGGCGCTGTTCGCGGGGGTCGAGCAGATGCAACCCGGCAACCGTCTCGGCGACGTCTCGGCGGCTATCCAGCGCGCCGTGGAGATCGAGGGACTCTCGATCATCCGCACCCTGGTTGGGCACGGGATCGGCCGCGAGATGCACGAGGATCCCCAGGTGCCCAACTTCGGCACGCCCGACAAGGGACCGCTGCTGGAGGAGGGGACCGTGTTGGCGATCGAGCCGATGGTCAACGCCGGCGGGCCGCTGGTGCGGATGGGGGATGACGGCTGGGCGGTCTACTCGCAGGATGGTTCGCTTGCCGCTCACTTCGAGTTCACAGTTGCGGTCACGGCCGACGGCCCAAGAATCCTCACTCCCTGGCACGAGGACGAGTAACCGGACGGGGTATGCTGAAAAGCGCGGTAGGGGCGTTGCACTGAACAGGAGGAATCCTTGTTTCGCTCGATTCTCCGCCTCACCGCACTCTCGCTTTTCCTCCTCATGCTCTGCGTTTCTGTTGCGCAGGCCGCCCCGCAGCCCTACGGCACCAACGACGCCGGTGGCTTCCGCAACGTCCTGCCGCCCGGTGAGAACGGGCTCGACAACCTCTCGCAGCTCTTCGCCTTTCGCGGCTCGGGTGCGCTGCCGCCCCACTTCGCCGATCAGCAGCCGCTCTACGAAAACCTCGTCTACGCGGCGCCGGCGCTGACCGACGAAGGGGTCTCCGCCTATTTCAAGGACGCCACCTTCGGCGTCCCACCGGCCGAGGTCGCCTCGACGATCGAACCTCGGCCGGGAGTGACGATCCTGCGCGACTCCGGCTACGGGATTCCCCATATATATGGCGACACCCGTGCCGACACGATGTTCGGCGCCGGCTACGCGGGCGCCGCCGACCGCCTCTTCCTGATGGACGTGCTGCGCCACACCGGCCGCGCCGAACTCGCCTCCTTCCTCGGCGGCTCCAACGCCGGGGCCGACGCCAGCCAGTGGGGCTTCGCCCCCTATACCGAGGCCGACCTGCAAAAACAGCTCGAACTGGCGGCGCAGCTCCATGGGCAGCTGGGGCAGCAGGCCGTCGAAGACGTGCAGAGCTACGTCGACGGGATCAACGCCTACATCGCCGCGGCCAGCGCCGACACGACGCTGAAGCCGGCCGAATACTCCCTTCTGAACAAGCCGCTGGAAGCGTGGAAGCCGACCGATGTGATCGCGATCGCCTCGCTGATCGGCGGGATCTTCGGGCGCGGCGGCGGCAACGAGGTCGGCTCGGCGGAAGCGCTGCAGGCGCTCGAAGCGCGCTTCGGCCCGAAAGCGGGGAGGAGGGCGTGGCTCGGCTTCCGCTCCAAGAACGATCCCGAAGCGCCGACCACGATCTCCCAGCGCTTTCCCTACGAGACCCGCAGCGCCTTTGCCGAACGGGGTCTGGCGTTGCCCGACCCGGGTTCGGTGCGCAAACCGCCCTTCGCGACCGCATCTGCCGGTGGCAGCGGTGGCGCTGGCCTGGGGGCGGCGATCGCCCGGGGGCTCCGCGAAGGCGCCCACGCCTCGAACTGGGAGCTGGTCTCAGCCAAGCACTCGGCGAGCGGCCACCCGCTCGCGGTGATGGGTCCCCAGGTCGGCTACTACGTGCCGCAGATCCTGATGGAGGAGGACCTGCACGGCCCCGGGATCGACGCCCGCGGCGCCGCCTTCGCCGGGGTCAATCTCTACGTCGAGCTGGGCCATGGGCGCGACTACGCCTGGAGCGCGACGACCGCCACCTCCGACAACGTCGACACCTTCGCCGAGGTGCTCTGCCAGGACAGCTTCCACTACCTCTACCGCGGCAAGTGCAAGCCGATGGAAAAGCTGGAAAAGACGGAGAGCTGGACCCCGAACGCGATCGACTCGACCGAAGCCGGATCGCAGACGCTGACCTCCTATCGCACCGTTCACGGGATCGTCTTCGCCCGCGGCAAGGTGGGCGGGCGCAAGGTCGCCTTCGCGCATCAACGCAGCACCTACTTCCATGAGGCCGACTCGGTGATCGGCTTTGCCCAGCTCAACGAACCGGGCTTCCTCACCGGGCCGGAGAAGTTCAAGGAGGCGATCTCCAACATCAACTTCCTCTTCAACTGGGCCTACGTCGACTCCGATCACACCGCCTACGCGCTCTCGGGTGCGATGCCGCAGCGGGCTCGGGGAACCTCACCCGACTTCCCCATCCTCGGCACCGGCCAGTTCGACTGGAAGGGCTTCAAGCCGCCGACGCAGACCGCCGAATATCTGCCCTTCTCCAAGCATCCGCAGGCGGTCGACCCCGACTTCCTCGTCTCCTGGAACAACAAGCAGGCGCCGGAATGGGCCGCGGCCGACGACCAGTACGACTACGGGTCCCTCCACCGTGCCCAGATGATCTCCGACCGGGTGCGAGCCGGAATCCGCGGCAAGAAGAAGATGACGATCTCCCAGCTCGTGCAGGCGATGGAGGAACCGGCGACGGAGGACCTGCGCGGGTACCGGCTGCTGCCGACGATCCTCGATGCGGTTGGCAGGCCGAAGCAGCCGGCGCTGCGCAAGGCGCTCGCCACCCTCAGTGCCTGGCACGGGGCGGGGGCCCACAGGCGCGATCTGAATCGGGACGGCGTCGACGAGGAAACGCCGGCGATCGAGCTGATGGACGCCTGGTGGCCGAAGTTGGTCGAAGCCGAGTTCAAGCCGTCTCTCGGCAACAAGGCATTCGAGAAGCTCCAGGCGATGCTGAAACTGGGCGACCACACCGGCGGCTCCCCCGACGCCCCGGATTTCTTCGACGGCTGGTGGGGCTACGTCTCCAAGGACCTGCGCGGCCTCTTCGGCCCGAAGCCGAAGGCGCCCTTCAGCCGCGCCTATTGCGGCAAGGGCTCGAAGGCCCGCTGTCGCCGCGCCCTGCAGCGCAGCCTCGGCCGCGCCCTGAAGATCACACCGCCCGCGCTGTACGGAGGCGGCAATGGCAAATGCGCCGCCAACCCCCAACCGTCCTGCTTCGATCAAAACCGCCCCTTGGTCACTTCTGGAGTCACTCTCGGACCATTCCCGTTCCAGAACCGGCCGACGTTCCAGCAGGTCGTGACGCTCACACAGCGTTTGCCGCGTTAGGGCGCGGGCGGGGATGGCGATGTGCCTCCGCGGGAATTGATGTCGCACGCGCCTTCGGCGCTTAGCGTCTATGTAGGAGCGCGGCTTCGCCGCGCACCAGATTCCACCGCGCCGCAGGCGCGGTAGTCAATTCCCCCGAGACCCACCCGCCCACGCCCCAACCACAGCTCGCCCGGAGCACCCCCCTGCTATCTTTCCCCGTCCAGCCCAACTGGGCCGGTGTTTGTGCCTGCACGCCCGACTCCTGGGGCTCGCGGGATCCTGTAGCCGATACGAGACCGGAGCGATGAAGGTCAGAGCTTCTGTAAAGCCGATGTGCGAAAAGTGCAAGATCATCCGCCGCCATGGCGCGGTCTTGGTGATCTGCCAGAACCCGCGCCACAAGCAGCGTCAGGGCTAGGGGCGGGGAGCTATGGCGCGCATCGCAGGAATCAACGTTCCGGTCGGCAAGCGGGTCGAAATCGGCCTCACCTACATCTTCGGGATCGGGCGCTCGACTGCCCAGAAGATCCTCGAGGAGACGAAGATCGATCCGAACACCCTGGTCAAAGACCTGACCGAGGACGAGGTGGTGCGCCTACGCGAGGCGGTCGAGCAGCGAGAGGTCGAGGGCGACCTGCGGCGCGAGCGCTCGCAGGACGTCAAACGGCTGATGGAGATCGGCTCCTACCGCGGCCTCCGTCACCGCCGCGGCCTACCGGTCCGTGGTCAGCGGACGAAGACCAACGCGCGTGGCCGCAAGGGCCCGCGCCGGATGAGCGTTGCCGGCAGGCGCAAGGCGCCGGCGCCCAAGTAGGAGATAGCCAGTGGCAGCTGCGAAAAAACCCGCCAAAGGGCGCTCCCGGCGCCGCGTCAAGAAGAACGTCACCTACGGGCAGGCGCACATCAAGACTTCCTTCAACAACACGATCGTCACCCTCACCGATACCGAGGGCAACGTGATCGCCTGGGAGTCGGCCGGCTCGGCCGGCTTCAAAGGCTCGCGCAAGTCGACCCCGTTCGCGGCGCAGGTGACCGCCGACGCCGCCGCCAAGAAGGGCATGGAACACGGCCTCGAGAAGGTCGAGGTCTTCGCCAAGGGCGCTGGCTCGGGCCGCGAGACGGCGATCCGCTCGCTACAGGCAGCCGGGCTCGACGTGACCACGGTCAAGGACGTCTCGCCCCAGGCTCACAACGGCTGTCGCCCGAAGAAGCGGAGGCGTGTGTAAGCGATGGCTCCTTCCGCGGCAGCACCCCTCACCCGTCTGCAAACCGGCGCCAGCCGGCGTCCTCAGTCGCTCGCGCACTTTGCAAGTGCGCCACGCTCCCTGCGTCCTTGCCTGGCTTGGTTTTCGCCGGCTGAGGGGCACTCCCGCGGAAGGAGCCATCGCTAATGGCCCGCGATACCGCGCCGCAGTGCAAGCAGTGCCGTCGCGAGGGCCAGAAGCTCTTCCTCAAGGGCGAGCGCTGCTTCACCGACAAGTGCGGGGTCGAGCGCCGCTCCTACCCGCCCGGCGAGCATGGCCGCGGGCGCATGCGCCAGTCCGAGTACCGCGTTCAGCTGCGCGAGAAGCAGAAGACGCGCCGCTACTACCAGGTGCTCGAGAAACAGTTTCGCGCCTACTACGACAAGGCCTCGCGCCAGGAGGGCGTCACCGGCGAGAACCTCCTGCGCCTGCTCGAGTCGCGCTTCGACAACGTGCTGGTCCGCCTCGGCTTTGCCGCCTCGCGGCGCCAAGCGCGGCAGCTGATCCGCCACGGTCACTGGCTGATCAACGGCCGGCGCGTCGACATTCCCTCTTACCAAGTCCGTCCCGAGGACGTGATCTCGATCAAGTCGAGCTCCGCCGCCGCCGACACGATTCGCAAGGCGACCGAGCTCGTCTCGACCGTGCCGGCCTGGCTGCAGGCCGACCACGACGCACTCACCGCCAAGGTCCTGCGCTATCCCGAGCGCGCGGAGATCTCGGCACCGGTCCAGGAGCAGCTGATAGTCGAGCTGTACTCCAAGTAGGCCGCGCCCGTTTTTCTGAACACGCAACGCAAGGAATCCATGACCACTGACTTTCAGGTCCCTCGTATCACCTCAGAGAAGGTCGACGATCGCCGTGGCACCTTCACCATCGAGCCTCTCGACAAGGGCTTCGGCTACACCTTCGGCAACAGCCTCCGCCGCGTCCTGCTCTCTTCGCTGGGCGGGGCGGCGATCACCAGCGTGCGGATCGAGGGCGTCGCCCACGAGTTCTCCACCGTGCCGGGGGTCAAGGAGGACGTCACCGACATCGTCCTCAACCTCAAGGATCTCGTCGTACGCATGCACACGGATGCCGACGAGGTCGAGGCGCCGCTGGTGGCCACCGGCCCCGGCGAGGTCAAGGCGAAGGACATCGATCTCCCCTCCGGTGTCGAGATCCTCAATCCCGACGCGCCGATCGCAACGCTGGAGAAGAAAACCAAGCTCGAGGTCTACCTGACGGTCGGCCGCGGCCGCGGCTACTCGCCCGCCGAAGAGAACAAGTCCGACGAGCAGCCGATCGGCGTGATCCCGATCGACTCGATCTTCTCGCCGATCCGTCGCGCCTCCTACTCGGTGGCGACGGCCCGCGTCGGGCAGCGCACGGACTTCGACAAGCTGACGCTCGACCTCGAGACCGACGGTTCGATCGAGCCCGGTGCAGCCCTGCGCGAGGCCTCCGAGATCCTGATCAAGAGCCTGGCCATCTTCACCGACGCGGATCGCGTCGAGGAGCTGACCACGCGCGACCCGGTTGCGCCGCGCGCCGCCGACGTGCTCCCCGGCCCCTCCGGAGACGGCGTCGCCGGCAACAACGGGCTCGACGAGATCCTGATCGAGGAGCTCGAGCTCGGCGTCCGCTCCTACAACTGCCTGAAGCGGGCAGGGGTGCAGACGGTCGGCGACCTGGTGCGCAAGACGCGCTCGGAGCTGAACGCGATCCCGAACTTCGGCCAGAAGTCGATCGAGGAAGTGATCGAGACCCTGCACGCACGCGGCCTCGACCTTCAGGGAGACTGAGCGGCGGGGAGCTGAGCAAGCGATGCGTCACCGCAAGAAGCGAAACAAGCTGAGCCGCGACGCGGCGCATCGCGAGGCCCTGCTCTCGAACCTCTCCAAGCAGCTGATCGAGCACGAACGGATCAAGACCAGCCAGGCGAAGGCCAAGGCTGTGAAGCCCGAGGTCGAGCAGTTGATCACCCTCGCCAAGAAGGGCGGGCTGCATGCGCGGCGGCAGGCGCTGGCGACGCTGCACAACGACAAGTTCATCGTGCACAAGCTGTTTGAGGAGGTCGCCCCGCGCTACGTGGAGCGGCCCGGTGGGTACACCAGGATCGTCAAGTTGGGGCCGAGGAAGTCGGACTCGACTGAGATGGTCTATCTCGAGTTGGTCTAGGTGGGTAGGGAGGCGAGGTGCCTCCCGCCCTGACAAACGCCGGCCTAATTAGGCCGGCGTTTTGAGTATCCGCCAGTTCGGGAGGCACCTCGCCTCCCTCGAACGAGACCGGCTCTCGCATGAAGCTGTTGTGACTCAGGCGTAGGAGACCGACTCCAGGTACAGGCCGTGGGGTGGGGCGGTGTCGCCGGCTTCGGAGCGGGGGGCGCCTTTGAGGAGGAGCTGGAAGTTCTCCACGGTTCTGCGGCCTGAGGCGACCTCGAGCATGGTTCCTACTAGGACTCGGACCATGTTGCGCATGAAGGCGTCGGCGGTGATCTGGAACTGGGCGAGGTCGTCGTCGAAGGTCCAGGAGGCGGCGCGGATGTCGCGGTCGAAGCGGACGTGGTCGGTCTGGGTGGGGGTGAAGGCGGTGAAGTCGTGGGTGCCGGGGAGGGCGGCGGCGCATGCGTCCAGAGCCTCTTGGTCGAATCGGTGGGGCCACCAGAGGGATCGGCCCTGCTCGAATGGGCTGGAGGCCGAGCGGGTCAGCACTCGGTAGCGATAAGTCCGAGATACGGCATCCCGGCGGGCGTCGAATCCATCCTCGGCTAGGGCTGCGGCTGTGACCGCAATGTCGCGTGGTCCGAGCCCGTTCAGCCTCCGCGCCAGATCCGTTGGCACATCAGCCTCAGTGACGAAGCTTGCTACCTGGCTAAGGGCGTGCACACCGGTGTCGGTGCGTCCAGCCACGGTCAGCTCCACCGGTTCGCGCAGCACCGTCGCCAGCGCCGCCTCCAGCTCCCCCTGTACGGTCCGCAGCCCCGGCTGCTTTGCCCAGCCCCGGAATCCTGAGCCGTCGTACTCGATATCCAGCCTCACAGTAGTCACGGCCCGCAGTATGCATTCGTGCGCCGGCGCCCTATTCCCCTGCAAGCAGTTTCAGCAGCCCCGCTTCGTCGAGAACCTCGGTCTCATATTTCTCGGCCTTCTCGAGCTTCGAGCCCGGGTTCTCACCAGCCACGACGTAGTCCGTTTTTTTCGAGACCGAGTTGACGACCTTGCCGCCCGCCGCCTTGATCAGCGCTCCGGCCTCCTCTCGGGTCAGCTCGGGGAGCGTGCCGGTCAGGACCAGCGTCTTGCCTTCCAGGGGCCCATCCGTCATGCGCCGTTCGGAGGCGTCCTGTTCGAGCCGGAGCCCTTTCTCGAGCAGCTTCCCGACCAGCTCCCAGGTGCGCTCGTCGGCGAGGGACTCGGCGATCTGGACGGCCATGATCGGACCCACGCCCTCCACCTCCTCGATCTGCTCGGGATCGGCGGTGTGCAGCGCGTCGATCGAGCCGAAGTGGTCGGCCAGCGCTTCCGCGGTGACGTAGCCGACACCCGGGAGGCCGAGGGCGTAGAGGACACGTTTGAAGGGCCGCTCCTTCGAGATCTCGATCGCCGCCACCAGGTTGCGCGCCGAGACCTCGCCGAAGCCCTCGAGGCCGCCCAGCTGCTCCTCGCTCAGCTCGTAGATGTCGGCGACGTCTGCGATTAGGCCTTCCTGCAGGAACCGCATCGCCTGCTTCTCGCCGAGGCCGTCGATGTCCATCGCCCCTTTGCTGACGAAGTGCTTGACGTGCTGGAAGGACTGGCCCGGGCAGCCGGCGCGGTTGGGGCAGATCGAGAACACGGCGTCCTCGTGCTTCTCGACGGGGGTGCCGCAGGCCGGGCATTTCTTCGGCGGTTTCACCCGGCGCGTTCCCTTCGGCCGTCGCTGCACCAGCGGCGCCACGACCTGGGGGATCACGTCACCCGCTCGCATCACCACGACCTCGTCGCCGATCCGCACGTCCTTGCGGGCGAGGTCCTCCTCGTTGTGCAGGGTCGCGGTGGAGACGGTGACGCCGCCGACGTGGACCGGCTCCAGCATCGCGAAGGGCACGAGGTGGCCGGTGCGGCCGACGTTCCAGACTACGTTCAGCAGCTTCGTCGTCGCCGTTGTCGGCGCGAACTTCCAGGCGATCGCCCAGCGCGGCTCGCGCCCCACCACGCCCAGCTCCCGCCAGAGCGCCCGCTCGTCGATCTTGACGACCACCCCGTCGATCTCGTAGTCGAGCTCCTCGCGCCGCTCCTCCCACCAGCGGCAGCGCTTGACTACCGACTCGATGCCGGCGTGGTGGTCGGTGTCCGGGTTGACCTTGAATCCCCGCTCGCGCAGCCACTCGACCTCGGCTGTGTGGGTTGCCAGGTCGAGGCCGTCGGTGGCACCGATCCCGTAGGTCCAGATCGAGAGTGGCCGTTCCGCGGCGAGGGCGGGATCGAGTTGGCGGATCGAGCCCGCGGCGGAGTTGCGGGGATTGGCGAAGGCGGGTTCGCCCGCCTCGGCCCGCCGCTCGTTGAGCGCCTTGAAGTCGGCGATCGGCAGGTAGACCTCGCCCCTCACCTCGACCAGGCGTGGGGCGTTCTCGATTCGCAGCGGGATCGCCCCGATCGTGCGCAGGTTCTGGGTCACGTCCTCGCCGACCCGGCCGTCGCCGCGGGTTGCGCCGCGCACGAGCACTCCGTCGTCGTAGGTGAGCGAGATCGCCAGCCCGTCGATCTTCGGCTCGCTCGTGTAGCTGAACTCGGCAGCGCTGATGTCGAGCCGCTTCAGGTGGTTGCGAAGGCGGGTCTCCCAGGCGCGCAGCTCCTCCTCGTTGCGGGCGTTGGCGAGCGAGAGCATCTGCTCGGCGTGCTCGACTTGCTCGAAGCGGTCGAGGGGCGGAGCGCCGACCCGCTGGGTCGGCGAATCGGGCGTGCGCAGCTCCGGATGGTCGGCCTCGATCGCGCGCAGCTCGTCGAGCAGGGCGTCGTACTCGTCGTCGCCCACGATCGGGTCGTCGAGGACGTAGTAGCGGCGGTTGTGCTCCGCCAGCTCCTGCCGCAGCCCCTCGGCGCGCTGCTTGGCGTCGGCTTCGCTCACACCGAGGTCGGGGCGCTCGCCGCCAGCATCTCCTCGAAGCCCCACCCGCGCAGCTGCTCCAGCCCGCCGTGGTCAGTGAGGTCGAAGTGGATTGGCGTCACCGAGATCCGCCCCTGGGCGACGGCGTTGAGGTCGGTGCCCTCGATCTTCTCGTAGCCGGGCTGCCAGCCGTAGATCTCGTAGTGGCGCCGGCCGTCCGTCTCGCCGACCAGCTTCAGCTCGTCGTTGTAGATCCGTTTGCCGAGCTTCGTCACCTCGATGCCCCGCGGCTCGCCTGCGGGGCAGTTGACGTTGATCAGGGTCGCCTCCGGCATCGGCTCGGCGATCAGGCGCCGCACCAGCTCGGCGGTGAAGGGCGCCACCGCGGCGAAGTCGAAGCGGCCGCTGACATAGCCCATGCCGCCGCCGGAGGACTGCTGGGACACGGCGACGGCGGGGATGCCGAGCACGATCCCCTCGAAGGCCGCGGCCACCGTTCCCGAGTAGGTGATGTCGTCGCCGAGATTGGCGCCGTGGTTGATCCCGGAGACGATCAGGTCGGGCCGGTGGCCGACCAGACCCAGCTCGGCGAAGCGCACGCAGTCGACCGGGGTGCCGTCGGTGGCGTAGCCCTTGTCGCCGTCGCCGAACTCGACCTCCTCGACCGTGAGCGGCGAGCGCGTCGTGATGCTGCGCGCCGTGGCGCTGCGATTCGAGTCCGGCGCGACCACGTCCACCTCGACCCCCTCGATCTCGCGCAGCGCACGCCGTGCCGCCTGCAGCCCAGGGGCGGTGATCCCGTCGTCGTTGGTGAGCAGGACGCGCACGGCCACCGATTCTAGGTGTCGGACCCGCGGAGCCGGGCCAGAGAAGATTCAAGGTCGGCACATTCTGCGCGCCACACGTGCAGGCCAGCAAGGAAGACTCCACTCGATGTCGCCCGCTCAGATTGGCCCTCTAACGACCATATTCGAGTCGATTGCTACTGCCGTGGGCGCCGGCATCGTCTTGGGCGGCGTCGGGGTTGGAATCGTTCGGCTCGCGCTCGGGGTCTCGCGGACGCGAATCGAAAGCACTGCACTCATAGACGGTTACGTGGGCGGCGCATTCGGTGCGGCAATTGCATTGGTCGACATTGGCGTCCGTTACGCTGAAATCAATTGTCTGCATAGAGGTGCTCACATGGACGGGATTCGCTACGCAAATATCGGCATTGCTGTTGGTGTCTTGATCGTCGTCGCCGGAGTGCTGGCGTTCAGGGATTCAAGCGAAGCCGCCATGCAGCTGACTGCACTAGTCGGTTTCTTCTCCGCTTTGGGTGTCTCGAATGCTCTCCAGGAGCGGGCCAGGCGGCGCAGGCGCAAAGGCTCTCAGTAAGCGGCGATTTCGCCGGCCATAAGGTCCTGCTCGACGTGGGCGAGGCTGAGGTTGTAGACGCTCGCCATCAGGATCGAGAAGATCATCAGCTTGCCGTTGCGGTTGAAGCAGTAGCCGGAGAGGTTGCTGACGCCGGAGATGGTGCCCGTCTTGGTCCGGCAGCGGCCGTAGGCGGCGGTTCCGTGCATGCGGTCGGCGACCGTGCCCTCGTGTCCGGTGAGCGCCAGGTCCTGGATGAATTCCTCGCCGGCGGCATCGGCTCGCATCGATCGCAGCAGGCCGACCACCTGCGCCGGGGAGGCGCGGTTCGAGCGAGTGAGGCCGGAGCCGTCGACCGCGTGCACGCTGGAGCCGTGGCCGCGGGCGAACTGCTCGACCACGCCCGCGCCTGCGGCGGTCGTGCCCGCACCGCCAAAGCGCGCTCCCAGCAGCTTGATCAGCATCTCGGCGAAGAAGTTGTCGGAGTAGACGTCGGTCGTGTTGACGATCTCCGTCAGCGGCGGTGATTCGACCCTTGCCAGCTCGGTGCTGAAGGGC
This sequence comes from uncultured Solirubrobacterales bacterium, assembly GCA_963712595.1. GTDB lineage: Bacteria > Actinomycetota > Thermoleophilia > Solirubrobacterales > 70-9 > VRUE01. Next base: position 12,816 of record CAVQIM010000003.1, on the reverse strand, counting down.
GGTGCCGTTGCGAGGCCGACGTCGGTGGAGACGCGGACGCCCGCCCCGCGCAGCGACTTCGCCAGCGTCTCCGCCGCGGTCTCCGCCGGGTCAGTGGCGAACCCGCTGGCGCTGGCGCTGCTGTAGCCCGAGTTGAGCGCGAGCCCCGAGAGCGGGCCGATGTAGGAGCTGGTCGCGTAGCCGGAGTCGGCGACTCCGCGCAGGCGGTCGAAGACGCTGTCGTCTGCGTAGAGGCGGCCGGTGACCGAGCGGATGCCCGCTTCCCGGACCTGCCGCTTGAGCAGGAACAGGTTCGTCCCAAGCCCACCGTGGAAGCGCCCGTAGAAGGGCGGCGTGCCCAGCGCCGGGTCGCCGCCGCCGACCAGGTAGAGGTTGCCGCGGAGGACGCCGTTGCGATCGATCGCGCCGTCGGTCCTGATCAGGGTCGCGATGCGCGACTGCGGCCCGAGGCGCGAGAGGGCGGTGGCGGTGGTGAACAGCTTCATGTTCGAGGCCAGCGGCCGCTGGCGCTTCGCGGCGCGTGCGCAGACGGGAGCGCCGGTCTGGCCGTTGACGACGAAGAGGCCGCTGGCGCCACCGCCTCCGTGCACGAGGCGCCCTCGCAGGTTCGCGCAGAGCTGCGCGCGCGTGGCCGCCTGCGCCGCGCTCGTGACCAGGAGGATCGCAAGCAGCGCGCAAATCGCGGCAAGGAATGCCGGGGTCCGCCTCACTCAATGGGATAATGCATGTTTATGGGCAAAGTTGTGGACCTGGAATCGCAACCGCGACGGCGCCGCGGCCGCAAGCGCCCATCGAAGACCGCTCTCGTCCTCGGCGGCGGCGGCTTCACCGGCGGCGTCTATGAGATCGGGGCCCTGCGGGCACTCGACCTGCTCGCGGTCAACAGCACCGTCAACAACTTCGACGTATACGTGGGCACCAGCGCGGGTTCCTTCGTCGCCGGGATGCTCGCCAACGGCGTCACCCCGGACGAGATGATGCAGGTGATCAATCGCCGCATCCCCTCCGAGTTGGAGGACCTCAACCTCGACAGGGTGCTGAAGCCCAACTATCTCGGCTTCGTGGAGAAGGCCGCGATGCTGCCGCTGCGGACCGTCGAGCTGATGCGGAGCCTGGTCCGGATGGGCACGTTCTCGGCAATCGACATCGGGGTTGGCCTGGCGGAGGCGTTGCCGACCGGCTTCTACTCGGGCAGCGGTATCGCCGACTACGTCGCGGGGGCGCTCTCCGAAGACGGCCGCGTCGACGATTTCCGCCTGCTCGACAAGGAGCTCTACCTGACCGCCACCGATCTCGACACTTGCGAGCGGATCGTCTTCGGCGAGGAGGGCTGGAACGACGTGCCGATCTCGAAGGCGGTCCAGTGCTCGACCACCCTGCCGATCGTCTACAAGCCCGTCGACCTGAAGGGGCGCCAGGTGGTCGACGGCGGCATCCGCTCGACGACCAACGTCGACATCGCGGTCGAGAAGGGGGCGAAGTTCATCGTCGTCGTCAACCCGCTCGTGCCCTTCGTCAACGACTTCGAGAAGACGATCCCGACCGTCTTCGGAACTCGCGTGAGGCGGGTCTCCGACATGGGCCTGCCGGCGATCGCGAACCAGACCTTCCGCCTGATCGCCCACGCCCGCCTGCACCAGGCGGTCGAGATGTGGCAGGAGCGCTACCCCGGCGTCGACATCATCCTGGTCGAGCCCGAGCCGAACGACGAGCTGATGTTCGGCACGCCGATCATGGACTACTCGCGACGGCTGAAAATCGCCCGCCACGGCTTCGAATCGGTCACCGCGACCCTCGCCCAGGACTACGACCGCTACAAGGAGATCGCCGACCGCCACGGGCTCGAGATCTCCGAGCGCCGCGTGCGCCGCGTGGTCGAGCGCGCGGCGGAGGAGGAGCCCGAGCAGTCCTCCGCCTGGAGGCGAGTGCTCGAGCAGACCACCTCGGCGCTGCTGCGGCAGTCCGGCGAGGCCTCCTAGCGGCTAGCGGCGCCAGCGCGTCAGCGAGAGTGTGGCGACGATCAGCGTCGCGAACAGGGCGAAGGCGGCGCTCGCAGCCTGCCAGAACCTGCCCCCGTCGAACCCGGCATTCCAGAGGTCGATTCCCGCCCAGATCCCGAGGAGAAGGAAGGCGACCGCGGGCAGCAGGAACGAGAGAACCCACTCGGCCCCGGCATCTTCCAACTTGGCAGCGATCTTGCCGATACCGCCCGGGAGGGGAAGGCGAGACGCCGAGATCAGGCCGAGGGCGAAGAGGGGCGCGAGGAGGACGAGGTTCGGCGGGTTCTCCGCTTCGGGCGTGAAGAGGATCCGTTCCGTGTCGAGGCCGCCAATCGCCGCGGCCAGGATCACGGCGAAGACGAAGCCGAAGCCGAGCAGCCCTACCGTGGCGAGGAGATTGCGGAACGGTTGCACGCCACGCCAGAGGCGCAGGATCGGGACGGCGGCGATGCCGAGGAGGCCCACCGCCGCGACCAAGGCGGTCAGGGTTGCCCAGGACCAGACCGCCGAGAATTCGAGCGGAGCTTCCGCGCTCGTCGTGACCAGTCGCATGGTCAGGTAGACCGCGGCCGCCCAGAAGCCAAGGCCCGCCGAGCCGCGGTAGAGCGGGTTTTTCGCGACGGTGGCGGCGATCGCGGAGAGGGGTGTGCGCACCACGCCGAAGAATTTCGCGAGCGGCGCCCCCGCGGTTTGCACCGCCGAGAGAGCGACGAATGCAGCGTGGGTGATCGTGCGCAGACCGAGATCGCTGACGGCTTCCTCGCTGTCGGTGAGAGCGCTGGGCAGCGAGTCGCCGCCTTCGTAGAGGTCGCGCACGGCTTTCACATCGCGCTCGACATCGTTGCCCTTGGCATCTGCCAGGAATGGCTTGACGCCGGCGCCGAGCTTGCGATCTGCGCCGCTTCGCTCGCGGATCACCGGCAGCTCCACGGCGGCGATCTCGAGCTGGGCGGCCCGCTGAAAGACGGCTCGCGTAAACGGCAGCTTGTTCACGCCCGAATCCGGCGTCGCCGCCAAGAGCTCGGCTTCGATTCTCGCCTGCAGGCGCGCTTTGAGGCTGCCGTCGGTCTCTTTGGCGGCCGGCGGCGCTCCGTCCGCCGCGGTGGCGTCGTCGAGCGCCTCTTTGAGCAGCCAGCGCCGTGCGTCGAGCGAGGGCTCCGCGTCCTCCGGATCGTCTTCGGGCAGCAGCGCGTCCGCGAGGAAGGTGCTGCGCTCGCGCGCCTGCGTCGCGTCGTCGTCGGCGCCGAGGCCCACTTCGTCGGAAGGCTTGTCGAGCAGCAGGTCGACGATCCGGGCCGCGGCATCCAGGCGTCCCCACATGAAGTCGTTGGCGCGCCAGGAGGCGCGGAAGAAGCCGGCGAAGTGACCGAGGCCGACGCCGGCGAGCTTTTCCTCGGCCGAGGCGGGGCTCGGCAGGCGCAGCGGGCCCGAGGTGAATATCGGCGTCGGGGCGGCGGGGGTGAGCTGGACGAAGCGCAGCTCCTCGGAGCTTTCGATGTCGGCCTCGCTAGAGAAGGCGCGGCGGATCACCTCAACGGAGAGAACGCGCAGGAAGAAGGGCGAGGCCCAATCGCCCTTCGCAGCGTTCGGGTCGCCGGCGAACAGCTTCGCGGCCGAACCCGACGCGAAGTGATCCGGCTGGCGCTCGAGAAGGTCGTGAAACGCCTCGGCGCTGGCCCAAATGGCGTCGTAGGCTTCCGCCGCGCGAGACTGGGCCCGGCCGACGGCTTTCTGCAGCTTCTCCAGGGGAGCTTCCGAGGAGAATCTGGCGGGATCGTTCTGGTTCCCCGGGGTGACGACGTGCTCGCGCGCCTCTCCCAGGACCGACAGCTGGCGGTCGATCTCGGCGCGCACGTCCAGCAGTTCCTTGCGTAGCTTCCCGCTCGTCCCCGGGATCTTCGGTCGCAGCGCGTCGAGCAGCAGGTGGAGGATTCGCTGCGCGGGACGGATCCCCCAGCGCCAGTTGAGCCGGCTCGTCGGCTCCAGCACGAGCGGGATCCAGGGGAGGCGGCCGTCAGTGTTGAGCAGGAGCGCACTCATCGCCATCGCGTCGCCCGGCTCCTCGAGCAGCTCTTCCAGGGATTCGGTTGTGCGCCGGTCGCGATAACTGTCGAAGAGGGCGCCGGCGACGGTGCGAAGGTCGCTGAGGTTCATCGCCAGCAGGTGCGACTGCACTTTGGCGGCGAGATGAGGGCGCTCGACGGCGCGCTGGATCGCGTACAGCTGGTCGACGAAGGGAGCCGCTCGGGGCAGGTTGATCGTGTAGCCGCCGACGTCGAGAAGCGTGGGGGTTTTGGGGATCTCGTCGGTTGAGCAGGGCGGATCGCCGTTGAGGTAGCAGATGTAGCGCAGCACGCGGGAATCGGCCGGCTTGGTCGGGATCAGGTCGAGCGCCGCCTCGATCGGGGCGTTGTCCAGCAGTCCGCCGTCGATGCCGAAGGTCGCTTTGGGCAGGCCGGCAAGCGCGCGCGGATCGCCTTTGACCGGCCAGGGCTCGAAGGCGACCGGGAAGGAGGCCGAGGTGCGCGCCGCCGTCGCCAGCGCCTCGGCGCTGAAGTGCGGCCGTTCTCGGAACTTGAAGCGCGGGCGGTGCTCGCGGGCGATCAGCTCGCCACCCCAGGCGTCCCTGAACTTCTTCTCGACGCCGATCACGTCGGTCATCGTCACGTCGAGGCTGGGCAGGGTGGGGAGGAGCGGTTTGGCGGGAGTGCACTCGGTGTAGCCGGGAGCGTTGGGGTCGATGCCGAGCACGCCTTTGAAAGCGCCCAGGAGCCGGTCATGGAAGAGGTCGCCGTCCATCAGGGCGGGAGGATCGTCTTTGGTGGTGGGGTAGAGGAGGCCGCTGAGGTCGCCAAGCTCGAGCCACTGCTTGCGGACGAAGTCGGTGTCGAGCGTGCGGCCGCTGACCATCGCGGCGCTCAGCAGCGCTCCGTTGACCCCCCCTGCGCTCGCGCCGGTGAGGATGTCGATCACCAGGCGGCGGCCGAAGCACTTGCAAAGCGCGTCGTAGATGCGCGGCGGTTCGCCGCCAGCCCTGTTGGCTCGCCGGGCCCGGTCCAGCTCCACCGCGCAGCCACCCATCCAGACGGCGAGGCTGACCCCGCCGTTGAGGGCCATGGCGACGCGGACCTCCTGCACGGTTGGCTCCGCGGAATTGGTCAAGAGACCCAGAGCTTATGCGGGAGGATGCTCAGCTCGCGTAGAGCTGCTCGATCTCGCGCTCGTGCTTGCTGGCGACGACGGCTCGCTTCACCTTCATCGTCGGCGTCAGCTCGCCCGTTTCCTGCGAGAGGTCGCGAGGCAGGATCGCCACCTTCTTCACCTGCTCGACCCGAGCGAATTTCTGGTTGATCGTCGCCACATGGTCTTCGATCGCCTTGAGGACCTCCCCGTTGGCGGCGAGCTGCGCGGGGTCCTCGGGCAGGCCGTGCTCCTTCGCGTAGGCGACGGCGTCTTCGGGGTCGAGGGTCACCAGGGCGACCAGGTACGGCTTGCGGTCGCCGACGACGACGCACTGCGAGACGAGCGGGTGCTGCTTGATTTCGTTCTCGAGGTTCGCCGGGGTGATGTTCTTGCCACCGGCGGTGATGATGATGTCCTTCTTGCGGCCGGTGATCTTGAGGAAGCCGTCCTCGTCGATCTCGCCGATGTCGCCGGTGTGCAGCCAGCCGTCGACGATCGTCTCCCGCGTCGCCTCCTCGTTCTTGTAGTAGCCCTGGAAGACGTTCGGCCCCTTGACCAGGATCTCGCCATCGTCGGCGATCCGAATCTCGCAGCCGGGGAAGGGCTTGCCGATCGTGCCGACCTTGAAGTCGTCGGGCGAGGAGACGGTCGCCGCGGTCGAGGTCTCGGTCATCCCCCAGCCCTCGAGCACGAGCACGCCGGCGGCGTCGAAGAAGCGCAGGATCTCCGGGTTGATCGGGGCGGCGCCAGAGACGGCCAGCCGCAGGTTGCCGCCGAAGAGGCCGCGGATCTTGGAGAGGACCCGCTTGTCGGCGAACTCGTACTGCTTGCGCAGCAGGAAGCCGGGCTTGCGGCCGGCGCGTTCGGTGGCGCGCATCTTCTTGCCGACCCGGATCGACCACTCGAAGACCGCCTTCTTCAGGCCGCCCTCCTTCTCCATCCCGCTGCTCGCAGCGGTGTAGATCTTCTCGAAGATGCGGGGCACCGAGGGGAAGTAGGTCGGTTTCAGCTCGGCGAGGTTGGGCAGGATCTTCAGCGGGTCGCGCTCCCAGTAGGCGAGCGTGGCGCCGAGGTCGAAGCTGCCTAGCTGGATCAGCAGGGCGAAGGAGTGGGCGAGGGGGAGGTAGAGGTAGGTGACGTCTTCCCCTTCGATCACGCTGGTCTCGTTGACCATGTCGAGCATCGCCCGGTAGTTGCCGTGGCTGATGATGCAGCCCTTCGGCGGCCCGGTCGTGCCGGAGGTGTAGATGAAGGTGCAGATGTCCTGCGAGGTGACCGATTTCCAGCGCGCTTCCCACTCGGCGTCGTCGCGGGCGGCGCCGCGGCTGGCCAGGTCCTCGAAGGAGATCGCGTCCTCGCTGGCGCCGGTCATCCGCACCACGTGCTCGAGCAGCGGCAGCCGGTCGCGCACGGCGCGGATCTTCTCCATCTGCTCGTCGTCCTCGACCACGACCACCTTGGCGTCGGAGTTCTCCAGCACGTACTGGCACTCCTCGGGCGAGTTGGTCTGGTAGATCGGCACGACGACCGCGCCGGCCGAGAGCGCCGCGAAGTCGAAATAGGTCCACTCGGGGCGGGTGTTGCCGAGGATCGAGACCTTGTCGCCCTTCTCGACCCCGAGGTCGATCAGGCCGAGCGAGAGCGAGCGGACCGTCTCCTGCACTTCGTCGAAGCTGCGGCTCACCCAGGCGTCGTCCTGCTTGAAACGCACTGCGGGGGCGGCGCCGTAGAGCTTGGCCGAAAGCGGCAGCAGATCGGCCAGCGTCGCTGATTTGGTCCCCCGCTCCATTTGCGGGGGAGGAGTCTAGTTAATGGGGGCTTCTTGACGGCCGCCCTGATTGGCGAAGGTGCGCAGCGAGGTCTGGAAGAGGGACTTGTCGATGCGGCCGTGGAAGATCGGGATGCCCATCTGCATGCATCTGCCGATCACCTCCTGCCGCTTCATGTGCAACTCCTCGGCGAGCTCGGACGGGGTGAGGTGATTGGCCACGGCGGACCTCCCAGGTCGTTGAAATCGGGTAGGCAGATATTTACCCCCGAAGGCGGACGTGTCAAACGATTGACCCGCAGGTTGGGCGGATCGGCGGGCGCGGCGGATCGCGATAATGCCCCGATGCCCACCGCTGCCCCAGACCGAGGTGCCGAACCCGTGGCCGTGCCGATCCCGCGCCGGGGCCGGCTCTGGATCGTCCTCGCGCTCGGCGTGGCGGTGTTGGTGATCGGCTACGCCTTGGTCAACATCGCCACCCAGGAGGCGGGCCGGGACGTGGTCCGCCTCGAGGGGATCGGCGAAGCGCAGGAAATCTTCGGTGGCGTGCCGCAGGAAGGTGACCGCCTCGGCTCCTCCGATGCTCCCGTCTCGATTCAGGTCTTCAACGACATGCAGTGCTCGAACTGCCGCGAGGACTTCCTCGGCACGATTCCGAGCCTGGCAAACGGCCCGGCTCGCTCAGGCGACGTGAAGCTGCTCTACCGCCACTACTCGGCCAGCGAAAGGCCGCAGGAGCTCGGCTTCTACGGCGCCGAGGCCGCCGCCCAGCAGGGCTATGGCTGGCAGTACGTCTACCTCTTCTTCCGCAACCAGGACGAGGCGGAACGCTTCGGCATCGACGAGGACTACCTCGACTCGATTGCGGGGGGGATCGAGGAACTGAACGAGCCGGAATGGCTCAGCTACCTGGAAGAGAACGGCGGCTCCGGCGGCGAGATCTCCCGGCGGCTCGAAGGCTATGACGAGCTGGGCCGGGACCTCGGGATCCGCACCCGCCAGGCCGCGATCGTCAGCGGTCCGAACGGCACGCGGACGCTTCAGGACGGCCCCAGCCTGGCCCGGATCGAAGCGGCGATCGAAGCCGTCGAGTAGCCCTCGGCGCCGCGTCTGGGATAATCGCCCGCTCTCGGGGCGTGGCGCAGCCTGGTAGCGCGCACCGTTCGGGTCGGTGAGGTCCCCGGTTCAAATCCGGGCGCCCCGATTTTTCACAGCTCGGCCGGAGGCCGATCACCAGACCGTCAAACTTCTTCAAGCCGTGGACGAGCGCTCGCCTTGTGTTGGGACTATGAGCGAACAGCATTCATGGCCTGTCGCGCCCGAAGATGACCACGTCCTGTCCTTTGAGCGTCGTCTCTCGAAGCCGCTGCATCCCAAGTCGCTCGGCGACGCGGATCGAGGCGGCGTTGTCGGGCTGAATGACTGAGATCAACTGGGGCGTGTCGAGGTTGCACCAGGCCCACTCGATTGCAGCCTGGCCGGCCTCTGTGGCATATCCCTCGCCCCATGCATGTCGGGCGAGCCTCCAGCCGACCTCGAGACCAGGCCATCCGGGTGGATTCCAGAGCCCAGCCTGACCCAGCCAGACGCCGTCCTCCCTACGCTCGAGGGCCCACTGGCCGTAGCCTCGGAGTACCCAGTGGCCGACGTGCATTGCGATTTCACGCCAGCTCTGACCCTGGTCGAGCACCTTTCCGTCGCCGATGTATCGCATCGCCACCGGGTCGGCGCACATCTCAGCGTGAGGCTGGAAATCGCCCCGGCTCCAATTTCGCAACAGAAGCCGCGGCGTTTCGATCATCGGAGGGATTCTCGGCGACACACGCCGATCCTATGGATGCAGTTGTGATCATCCGCGATGCAGCGCTGTTTCAAATCGAGTTCTAGAGCCAGATCGATCCGATCCCCTCGATTGGGCAGGTCAGCGGACGCCTTTCGCGCTGCCACGCTGACCGTTGTTCTTCGAGAACGGCTGGTGCCCCGCGGTTTCTCCGGGGACGCCGGATAACACTCCGGTACCTAAGCCAGATCCCTTTGTCGCCGCCGTTTTCGCCATCGCCGCCGCCTCTCCGCTGGTTGAGAAACACCTCCTTTTTCTTGACGCCCGTTTCCACTGTCGTCTACATTCACGCATGTTCTATGTACGTTGTTGTTCACTCCGGTGACGACAGCGCCAGGGATCACAGGGAAACAGAGCCCACGGGGGCCGCCAAGGGAAGCGGCCGGCAGAGGGGCTCAGGGACAAGGAGAGAGCTACGTGAGAAGCCACGCGAAGGCATCGCCCGCGGGATCGAGCATGCGCCAGGCCAAGGGCCTTGGCCGCATCTTCCGTGGAGCAGCTGCCGTCCGTGATGGCTCTCGCCGTGCCGACGGGAGTAGTGCGCCCGCGCGCAAGCTCTCGATTGCGCTCTTCTCAATCGCCTGCGCCCTCGGGTTGCTAGCCGCCCCCGCTGGCGCGGCGCTCCCCACCCACGCCGAACTCCCGGCCCTAAACCTGACCGGCTTCGAAAGGGTCCGCGGCCTCGCGATCGATTCCGCCGGCAACCGCTACGTCTCCGACTACGCAGCGGGCGAAGTCAAGATCTACTCCCCCTCGGGCACCCCGGTCACGAGCTTTGAAACCTCAAACGAAGACGGCCCCTTCGCCTTGGCTGTGGACTCCCAAGGCAACGTCTACGTCAACTCCCGCGGCCTTGACGTCGTCAAGTACGCACCCTCGTCCTTCCCGCCGAGCGACTCCACCACCTACGCACTCGACCGAGTGATCGCCGCCGAAGAATCCTACGGCGTCGCCGTGGACCCGGCCACCGACAACGTCTACGTCCCCTTCCAGGAACACATCTCCTCCTTCGAACCCGACGGGACAGCGATCTCGACCTCGATCGGCGAAGGGCTGCCAGGGGGCTTTCACTGGTTCTCGAGCGTCGCCGTGCGCGGCTCTGACGGCAAGATCTTTACCTATGACAGGTCTGAAAAAAAGGCCTATGTCCTAAACCCCGACGGCACTGCCATCCTGGCCGAAGTCGACGGCTCTGCCACCAAAGCCGGGAGCTTTGAAACCGGCTATCGCAGCATCGCACTGGATCAGTCAAACGGGCACTTCTACCTCGCCGACATCGGCTTGACCCACAAGGTCATCGACGAGTTCGACTCCGGCGGGGAGCTGGTCTCTGAAATCCCGACTCCGTCAGGGCTCTCGGACCCCGACCCAAGCGCGGTTGCGGTCGACAACTCCGGAGGAGAGAACGACGGCGACGTCTTCTTCAGCGCCGGGATCAGCCCCTCGAACGTGTTGGCGTTCGGGCCGTTGACGCCACCCACCCACGCCGAACTCCCGGCCTTGAACCTGACCGGCTTCGAAAGGGTCCGCGGCCTCGCTATCGATTCCGCCGGCAACCGCTACGTCTCCGACTACGCAGCGGGCGAAGTCAAGATCTACTCCCCCTCGGGCACCCCGGTCACGAGCTTTGAAACCTCAAACGAAGACGGCCCCTTCGCCTTGGCGGTGGACTCCCAAGGCAACGTCTACGTCAACTCCCGCGGCCTTGACGTCGTCAAGTACGCGCCCTCGTCCTTCCCGCCGAGCGACTCCACCACCTACGCACTCGACCGGGTGATCGTCGCCGAAGAATCCTACGGCGTCGCCGTGGACCCGGCCACCGACAACGTCTACGTCCCCTTCCAGGAACACATCTCCTCCTTCGAACCCGACGGGACAGCGATCTCGACCTCGATCGGCGAAGGGCTGCCAGGGGGCTTTCACTGGTTCTCGAGCGTCGCCGTGCGCGGCTCTGACGGCAAGATCTTTACCTATGACAGGTCTGAAAAAAAGGCCTATGTCCTAAACCCCGACGGCACTGCCATCCTGGCCGAAGTCGACGGCTCTGCCACCAAAGCCGGGAGCTTTGAAACCGGCTATCGCAGCATCGCACTGGATCAGTCAAACGGGCACTTCTACCTCGCCGACATCGGCTCCACCCACAAGGTCATCGACGAGTTCGACTCCGGCGGGGAGCTGGTCTCTGAAATCCCGACTCCCTCTGGGCTCTCAGACCCCGACCCCAGCGCGGTCGCGGTCGACAACTCCGGAGGAGAGAACGATGGCGACGTCTTCTTCAGCGCCGGGATCAGCCCCTCGAACGTGTTGGCGTTCGGGCCGTTGAGCTACGCCCAGTTCTTCACGCTCAAAGTCCTCAACACCGGGGCCGGCGAGGGCACGGTGACCAGCGTCCCGGCCGGGGTCAACTGCGGTCCCACCTGCGCCGTGGACTTCCAAGAAGGAACCGAAGTGACGCTCACAGCGACCCCGCAGCCGGGCTCGCTGTTCAACAGCTGGAAAGGCTGCGACACCGTCGTTGCAAACGAATGCAAAGTGACGATCTCCGCCGCGCGCTCGGTGACGGCGAACTTCTCCACCAAGCCGGCGATCGAAAGCCAAAGCGTCCGCCCTCGCGACACCTCGGCCCTGCTCAAGGCGACGATCAACCCCAACGGGGAGGAAACGAGCTATCAGTTCGAATTCCTCAGCGAGGCTGCCTACCAGGCAAACGGGGAAAGCTTCTCGGGGCCTGAAGAACCGATCAAGAGGCCTGCCTCGCCCGAATCGATCGGCGACGGAGACGACGGGGTCGAAGTGAGCGCGGAAGTCACCGGCCTCACCCCGCACACCGCCTACCGCTTCCGCGTGGTGGCGAGCAACGTGGCCGGTACCAGCGAAGGCAAAGCCATCGCCTTCACCACCTATCTGCCGCCCGACGTCTTCGGCTCCTGTCCCGCCAACGACGTCTACCGCCAGGGCAAGCCCTCCGCCTCTCTTCCTGACTGCCGCGTCTATGAGCAGGCCTCCCCGGTCGACAAGAACGGTGGCGACATCATCGGCTCGATCAAGCAGGCCAAGGCATCGGTCGACGGCAACCGGGTGAGTTTCGAGGCACCGGCGCCGATCCCCGGCGCCGAAGGCTCGCAGACCTTCACCCCGCTCTTCCTGGGAAGCCGCGGGGCGAGTGGCTGGTCGACCCAGGGCCTTTTGCCGCCGCAAAGCGCCGGCCGGCAGGGCCTCGTGATGGGCTGGACCCCCGACTTCTCCCACGTCTTCGCTTGGGCGACAAAGATCGGCGCACCCAACGCAACCGCCCTCTTCGATCGCTGGACCGCCTCGCCGGGCACGGTCAACCAGATCACCCCATACGTCCCCCACCTGGACGAACTCACCTCCTTTCCCGGCTCGAGCGATGACGGCTCGGTCGCCTTCTTCGAAGTCCCGGCCGAGAAGCCCGCGCTGCGCGCCGGTGCGGCAGCGGGCAAACCCAACCTCTACGTCTGGGATCGCGAGAGCGGCGTCCTGCGCGTCGCTGGCGCGCTCAACGACGGAAAGGCGCCGCGCGGCGGCGCCTTCGCCGGCTCCTACGCCTGGCTTGAGAAAAACCTCACCTTCGGCGGCGCCCGCGCCGCCTACTACACCCGCGACGAGCACGCGATCGCCCCCGATGGCTCGAGCGTCTACTTCACCGAGTCCGGAACCGGGCAGCTGTATTTGCGCCTCAACCCGACCGAGCCGCAAAGCGAAGTGGTGATCAACGAAGGCAAAGAAGAATGCACCGAACCCGAGCTCGCCTGCACGATCCACGTCTCGGCTTCGCAGAAGGACAACGGCACCGGTGAGAAAGGCGCCGACTCGGCCGGGCCCCATCCCGCCGCCTTCCTCGGCGCAACCGCCGATGGCTCACAGGCCTACTTGATGAGCTCGGAGATGCTGACCAATGACGCCAACACCGGCACCGAACAGCCGCTGGCGCAGATCGGGCGCGCCGACCTCACCGATCCCGACCCCAACGCCACCAAGGTGGAGAACTTCATCTCCACCCA
>CAVQIM010000002.1:0-201484 GCA_963712595.1 uncultured Solirubrobacterales bacterium | reverse complement strand
GAGGCCGCCGCGCGCACCTACTTCGGCAACGCCCACCCCGGGTGCGGGACCCCCGAGGAGCCCTGCGCCTCCGTGCTCGAGCCATGGGAGGCGGCGACCCTGGCCGGGATCATCGCCTCGCCCTCTGCCTACGACCCGAAGGTCTACCCCGAAAACTCGCTCGGCCGCCGCAACCTGGTGCTGGAGAAGATGTCCGAGCAGGAATACATAACCCACGAACAGTTCGAGGAAGGTCGCCAGCAGGCGCTGCCCTCGCCCGACGACATCGAGCCTCCCAGGCTCGACTCGAAGGCGCCCTACTTCACCGCCTGGCTGCGCCAGCAGCTGGTCGAACGCTACGGGGCCGCCAAGGCCTTCTTCGGTGGCCTGAAGGTGAAGGCAACGCTCGACCTGCGGCTCCAAGCGGCGGCGGAAGAAGCCGTCAACTCCTACCTCGGCTATCTGCCGGCAACCGCCTCGGTGGTCGTGCTCGACAACCACAACGCCGGCGTCAAGGCGATGGTCGGCGGCCCCGACTTCGAAACCAAGCCCTTCAACCTCGCCACCCAGGGCCACCGCCAGCCCGGCTCCTCGATCAAGCCCTTCACCTTGATCACGGCGCTGGAGGAGGGCATCTCCCCCTATACGACCTACGAATCGGCGGTGCAGGAATTCCACTTCGGCAAGCACGGCGAAGAAACCTTCGTCGTGCACAACGACGAGGACTCCTACCTCGGCTCCTGCGACATCGTCTGCGCCACGACCTATTCCGACAACTCGATCTACGCGCAGCTCGGGCTGGAAGGCCTGAAGGGCAAGACGATCGAGGACCGCACCCGGTCGATCGCCGGGACGATCCACAAGATGGGCTACGACGATCCGATCTCGACCAACCCCGCGATGGTTCTCGGTGGCCTCGAAATCGGCGTGACGCCGGTGGGCTGGACCTACGCCTACTCGACGATCGGCAACAACGGCGACCGGGTGAGCGGCAAGCTGGCTCCACGCCCCGGAGACAGCCCCGTCGCCTACACCCAGGTGACCGACCAGGACGGCCACACGATCAAGGACGGCGATAACGACTCGATCCACACCCAGGTGGTCCCCGAAGGCGTCGCCAAAGAAGCGAAGAGCATCCTCGAAACCGTCGTCAGCAGCGGTACCGGCACCCACGCAAATATCGGCGCCTCCGGCCAGTGGGGCAAGACGGGCACGACCGAGAACAACGGCGACGCCTGGTTCTGCGGTGGCATCGGAGACGAAGTGACCGCCTGTGTCTGGGTCGGCTACGCCGACACGACGACGCCGATGACGACGCTCTACAACGGTGGCCCGGTGATGGGCGGCACCTTCCCGGCGCTGATCTGGGCGAGCGTGATCTCCGCCTGGCAGGAGATCAAGGCCGAACGAGCCGACGAAGCCAAGGAAGAGCGCCGCGGCTCGGACTCCTCCTCTCCCCCTGGCTCGACCTACACGACGCCGGAACCGTCCGGCGAAGAAGAAGTGGCGCCGGAACCGGAAACGAGCGAACCGAGCGAACCGGTCGCCCCCGAAGAAGCGCCGGAAGCGGCCGAACCGGCGGCACCCGTGCCGAGCGAACCCGCCGCGCCGGCGACGGGCGGCGGGGTCACGGCCGGGTAATCAGGCGCCGCCGCCTCTGCCCTCGCGCGGCCGCGCTAACGCTAACCAATCGTCACCGGCGTATCTCGCGCCCGCGCGCCTGGGGGCGGCTGGGCGCCGGCTTGGAGACGTGCGGGTTGCCGGCGACGCAGAAACGCCAGGGCCGCTCGACCGCTTTGGTGATCCCGACGCGGGGGCCGGTGAGGATCTCACTCACCCACCCGGGCTCGCGCCCCAGGAGCAGGAACGGATCGCTCGAAAGGTCGGCGCCGTTCTGGGCGAGACCGACCCCCAGCGCCTCGGTCAGCTTGCCGGGGCCGGAGCAGAGATCACGGTCGGGTCGCTCGCCGCGACGCGCCCGCATCGCCTCGATTCCCGTCGTCGGCTGCAGCGCTCTAATCAGCACGGCGGCTGCCTCCCCCTCGGGCTCGGCGACCGCGTTGAGGAGGCTGTGTATCCCGTAGGAGAGGTAGACGTAGGCTCGGCCGGGCGGGCCGAAGAGGACCTCGGTGCGATCGGTCAGCCCGACGTAGGCGTGGCAGGCGGGGTCGTCGCGCTCGTAGCTCTCGGTCTCGACGATGACGCCGCCGCAGCCGCCATAGAAGAGCCGGCACCCGATCAGCTCGCGGGCAACCAGGTGGACGGAGCGGTCGAAGAAGGCCGCGTCGAGGCGCTCACCCGTCGCGACCGCGCTCATTCTCGCTCTTCGAGTGCCCTCGCCTTGACCGCGGCCAGGGTCTCGCCCGCCTGCTCGATCTGTCGCTGCAGCGGCCCGGAGGCGGTGCCTCCCTCGATCCGCTTCGACTCCAGCCAGCTGCTGCGCTCCAGCGTCGCGTAAAAGGACTCGGACTCGGCCAGGATCTCCGAGCGCTCGCGCAGCTCCTCGGGGCTCAGCTCCGAGAGCGACTTGCCCCGCTCGACCGCGTCGCGGACCAGCCCGCCGACGATCCCGTGCGCCTCGCGGAAGGGCACGCCCTTGTGGACGAGCAGATCGGCGATCTCGGTCGCGGCGAGCATCTCGTCGCCGGAGGCAGCCTCCAGCCGCTCGCGGTCGAACTCGATCCCGGCAAGCATGCCCTCGCTTGCTTCCAGGCAGGTCTCGATCGTGTCGATCGCGTCGAAGAGCGGCTCCTTGTCCTCCTGCATGTCCTTGCCGTAGGTCAGCGGCAGGGCGTGCATCGTGCCGATCAGCGCGGCGAAGTCGGCGGCCACGCGGGGGCTCTTCGCCCGCAGCAGCTCGGCCGAGTCGGGGTTCACCTTCTGCGGCATGATGCTCGAGCCGGACGAGAAGGACTCGTCGAGCTCGCAGAAGCCGAACTCGGTGCTCGACCAGATCACGATCTCCGAGCCGAGGCGAGAGAGGTGCATCGCGCAGGTCGAGGCGGCGGCGAGGTAGTCGAGGACGAAGTCGCGATTGGAGGCGCCGTCGATCGAGTTGTGGCTGACGTGCTCGAAGCCGAGGTCGTCGGCGACCTCGTTGCGGTCGATCTCCCAGTTGACCCCGGCCAGGGCGCCGGAGCCGAGCGGCATCACGCTGGCGCTGTCGAGCGCAAACTGGAAGCGCAGCACGTCGCGGCCGAGCATCCAGAAGTAGGCGAGGAGGTGATGGCCGAGGTAGACCGGCTGGGCTCGCTGCAGGTGGGTGTATCCGGGCATCGGCCAGTCGCGGTGGCGCTTGGCCAGCTCCAAGAGGCGCTCCATCGTCGCCCCGGCAAGCTCGATCGCCCGCAGCGAGTGAGCCTGCACGACCATCGCCACGTCGGTGGCGACCTGGTCGTTGCGGGAGCGCCCGGTGTGGAGCTTGCCGGCGAGCGGGCCGATCTCCTCGCCGAGCAGGCGCTCGACCGCCATATGGATGTCCTCGTCGGCGTCGGCGAACTCGAAGCCGTGCTCGCCCATGCGGGCGCGGACCCGCTCGAGCCCGGCGTCGATCCGCTCCAGCTCGGAATCGTCGAGAACGCCGATCTGACACAGCCCGCGAGCGTGGGCCTGCGACTGGTCGATGTCGTAGGGCGCCAACCGCCAATCGAACTCGATCGAGCGATTGAGCCGCCAGAAGCGCGGGTCGGGATCTTTGCGAAAGCGCGACATCAGCTGAGGGATCGGGCGAGAGCCTCGCACACCCGCGCCACCTGGGACTCGCTCATCGAGGGGAAGAACGGGAGGGCCAGCGAGCGGGCCGAGGCGGCTTCGGCAACCGGGAACTGGCCCTCGCCGTATCCGAGCTCACGCAGGTGGGGGAAGAGATGGATGCAGGGAAGGTAGGCCTTGCTGGCGATGCCCTCGCCGGCGAGGCGATCGACAGTCGCGTTGCGATCTGCCCCCTCCGGCAGCCGCACCGGATAGACGAACCAGCTGCGCGCCTCGGCGCCGCGCCCCGACGCCGGTGCCCGCAGACCCTCGATCGCCGCCAGGCCCTGCTCGTAGAGCGCCGCGACCCTGGCGCGGCCCTCCAGCATCGCGCCGAGCTTCTCCACCTGGGCGACGCCGAGCGCGGCGGCGAGGTCGGAGAGGCGGTAGTTGAAGCCGAGGCCGCCGTGGTCGAGCCAGCCCATGTCGACGGCGCGCCCCTGGTTGCGCTCGCTGCGCAGGCGGGCAGCGACGGCCGGATCGGTGGGCACGATCATCCCCCCCTCCCCCGTCGTCAGCTGCTTGTTGGCGTAGAAGGCGAAGGTGGCGAGGTTGCCGCGGGTGCCGACCTTTCGCCCCTCCGAGTCGATCGCGCCGAGCGCCTCGCAGGCGTCCTCGAGCAAGCCGAGGCCGCGCTTGGCGGCGAGCGCCTCCAGCTCGGGCATCGCGGCCGGGTAGCCGAAGATGTGGATCGGCAGGATGCCGACCGTGCGCTCGCCGGCGGCGGCGGCGGCCGCCGTCGGGTCGAGGTTGAGCGTCTCCGGGTCGACGTCGCAGAACACCGGCCGGGCACCCTCGTAGAGCAGGCAGTTGGCCGAGGCGACGAAGCTGAAGGGACTGGTCAGGACCTCGTCTCCCGGGCCCCAGCCGAGCGCCCGCACGCCGAGGTGCAGCGCCGTCGTGCCGCTGGAGACCGCGACCGCGTCCTCGACCCCGAGCCAAGCGGCGAACGCGCGCTCGAAGCGCTCCCCCATCGGGCCCAGCGAGAGCCGGCCCGAACGCAATACTTCCAGCGCCAGCTCCTCCTCGCGGGCGCCGATCTCCGGCTTGGCGAGCGGGATCTGCTCGGTCATTGCGGTTGGAAGGCGTAGGCGAGCGAGTCGACCAGCGCCTCCCAGGAAGCCTCGATGATGTTCTCCGAGACCCCGATCGTGCCCCACTCGCGCTTGCCGTCGGAGGAATCGAGCAGCACCCGGGTGACGGCGCCCGTGCCGTGCGCCTCGTCGAGGATCCGCACCTTGTAGTTGGTCAGCTCTATATCGGCCAGATGCGGGTGGCGACCGACGATCGCTGCCCGCAGGGCGCGGTCGAGGGCGTTCACCGGACCGTTGCCCTCGGCGACCTCGACGTAGCGCTCGCCGTCCACCTTGACCTTGATCGTCGCCTCGGTCTCGACCTGGCCCCCTTCGCGCTTCTCGGTGGTCACGCGGAAGCTCTCCAGCTCGAAGAGCGGCTCGTAGACGCCGGCCTCGCGTCGCAACAGCAGCTCGAAGGAGGCCTGCGCCGCCTCGTAGTGGTAGCCGCGGTGCTCGCGCTCCTTCAGCCGCTCGACCGCGCTGGCGGCGGCGGCCTCGTCGAGATCGAGCCCGGCCCGCTCGGCCTGGCTGCGGATCGTCGCTTTCCCCGACAGCTCCGAGGCGAGGATGTCGCGCTCGTTGCCGACCTCGGCCGGATCGAGGTGCTCGAAGGTGCGCGCGTCGGCGGCGACGCCGGCGGCGTGCATGCCGGCCTTGTGGGCGAAGGCGTTGCGGCCGACGTAGGCACGGTCGGGGTTCGGCGTCATGTTGCAGAGCTCGTCGAGGTAATGGGCGGTCGGGGTCAGGTTCGCCAGCTGCTCCCCGGAGACGACCTCGAAGCCCATCTTCAGCTGCAGCGCCGGCAGGATCGAGGCGAGGTTGGCGTTGCCGCAACGCTCGCCGTAGCCGTTGACGCAGCCCTGGACCAGGCGCGCCCCGGCTTCGACCGCCGCCAGCGAGTTGGCCACGGCGCACTCCGCGTCGTTGTGGGTGTGGATGCCGACCTCGACCCCGCCGCCGAGCGCCTCGGCCACGGCCGCGGTCGCCTCGCCGACGAAGCTCGGCAGGCTGCCGCCGTTGGTGTCGCAGAGGGTGACGTTCTGGGCGCCCGCCTCGGCCGCCGCCCGCACGCATTCAAGCGCGAAGCCGGAGTCGTCGCGGTAGCCGTCGAAGAAATGCTCGGCGTCGAAGATCACCTGCTTGCCGCCCCCCTTGCAGAAGGCGACCGAGTCGCGGATCATCGCCAGGTTCTCCTCCTCCGGGACGCGGATCACCTTCTCCAGGTGCAGCCTCCAGCTCTTGCCGACCAGGCAGACCATGGGAACGACGGAGTCGACCAGGGTCGCGAGTGCCGGGTCTTCGGCCGCCGCGACGCCGCCGCGCCTGGTCATGCCAAAGGCGCTGATCGTCGCGCTGGAGAGATCGAGCTCGGCGAGCCTGCCGAAGAGCTCGGCTTCCTTCGGGTTGGAGCTGGGAAAGCCGGCCTCGACGAAGTGGACGCCGAGCGCATCGAGGGCCTGGACGACCTTCAGCTTCTCGCCCACCGAGAGCGACATGCCCTGGCCGCCCATGCCGTCCCGCAGGGTGGTGTCGTAGAGCTTTACCTGTTCCATCTGATGCCTTTCGCTTCGAGAGATCGGGGTGAGGGCCTTTCGACCCGTGCACACGGCATCGCCGCGCCAGCCGCTAGGCGGCTGCGGTAATTCGCCCGATTGCCTCGAAACGGTGCTGCATCAGGAACTGACCTTACTCGGTTCGTCCGCCCCGGCCGGCACCTCGACGAAGTCGAGCCACTCCAGGTACTCCTCGGCGCGGCCGTAGAGCGCGTCGACGAACTTGGCCTGCACGTGGCGCGTGATCTCACCCGGCTCGCCGATCGGGTGGTCGTCGATCTCGCGCACCGGCACCAGCTCGGCGGCTGTCCCGGTGAGGAAGATCTCCTCGGCCAGATACAGCTCGGCGCGGGCGACGTCGCGCTCGACCACGGTGTAGCCGAGGTCGCGGGCGATCTGGATCACCGACTTGCGGTTGATCCCGTCGAGGATGGAAGCGACGTGGGGCGGCGTGACGATCTGACCGTCGCGGACGAGGAAGATGTTCTCGCCCGAGCCCTCGCAGACGAAGCCGCGCTCGTCGAGCAGGATCGCCTCCTCGTAGCCGGCATTGGTCGACTCGGTCTTGGCGAGGATCGAGTTGAGGTACTGCCCCGAGGCCTTGGCGTGCGGGATCAAGCCGCCGGGGCCGATCCGGCGCCAGCTCGAGACCTTGGCGCGAATGCCGTGCTTCTGGCCCTCCTCGCCGAGGTAGGCACCCCAGGGGAAGGCGGCGATAATCACGTCGATCGGGGCATCCGTCGCGTAGAGGCCGAGGTTGCCGTAGCCGCGGAAGGCGAGCGGGCGGATATAGCACGAACCGAGCCCGTTGCGGCGGATCAGCTCGCGCGTCGCCTCGCCGATCTGCTCGGTCGAGTAGGGCATCTGGAGGTAGTAGAGCTCGGCCGACTTGGCGAGCCGCTCGAGGTGGTCGGTGTGCCTGAAGACCGCCGGGCCGCGCTCGGTCTCATAGCAGCGAACCCCCTCGAAGACCCCGGTGCCGTAGTGCAGGGCATGGCTGAGGACGTGCACCTTTGCGTCCTCCCAGGGCACGAACTCGCCGTTGTGCCAAATCAACTCGGCCTGCTCCATGTTCGGAGAAGTATGCCCGATACCGCAAGGTCATTCGAGGCAAGCAGAGAAGAGGACCCGTCAAACCCGGAAAAGGAGACTCCCCGATGATCGCCGCAGCTCGCAAGAGACTCACCTACTCGAACGTGATCGCCTCGCTGGCGCTGTTCATCGCCCTCGGTGGCGCCGCCGTCGCCGCCACTCAGCTGCCCCGCAACAGCGTCGGCTCCAACCAGATCAAGAAGGGCGCCGTCACCGCGGCCAAGATCCGCAAGCAGGCCGTGACCAGCGGCAAGCTGGCGCCGAAGTCGGTGATCACCGGCAAGCTCGGGCCGAACGCCGTCACCCCCGGCAACATCGGCAACGGCGCGGTGACGACGGCGAAGCTGGCCGACGGCTCGGTGATCGCGAAAACGATCAAGAACAGCGTCGTGACCACCAACAAGCTCAACAACGGGGCGGTGACCACGCCGAAGCTGGGCGACGAAGCCGTGACCAGCGCCAAGCTGGGCAAAGGGTCCGTAACCCTGGCCAAGCTCAGCGAAGAAATCGCGCCCCTGCTGGGGACGCTGAAACCGGGCCAGACCCTGCGCGGCGCCTTCGACGTGGGTGGCAAAGAAGCCGAAATCGCCCGTGGGGCGGTGAGCTATCAGTTCCCGCTGCTGAACCCGCCAGCCGTAACGGTCCTCAAAAAAGGGGAAACGAGCGCCAACTGCGCCGGTCTCGGCGGCGGCAACGCACAGACCCCGCAAGCCACGGCCGGGAATCTCTGCGTCTACATCACCGAAGACACGAACCTGAGCTCCCTCGCGGTCGAGAACAACATCAGGCTCGGCTTCGGCCTGAAAGCGGAACGCACGGCCGCCGGCGACTTCTTCGCCTACGGCCAGTGGGCGGTAACCGCGCCCTAGAGCTCGGCCAGCACGGCCTCGGTCACCTCGTCGGTGCCGACCGCGGTCTCCCCTTCGCCCGCCAGGTCGGGGGTGCGGAGGCCGCGGTCGAGCACCGCGTCCACCGCGGACTCGATCCGCGCGGCCTCGTCAGGCCGGTCGAGGCCGTGGCGAAGCATCATCGCGGTTGAGAGGAAGGTGGCAAGCGGGTTGGCCACGCCCTGCCCGGCGATGTCGGGGGCCGAGCCGTGGACCGGCTCGAAGAGGCCCGGCTCGCCCTCGGCGCCGAGGCTGGCCGAGGGCAGCATCCCCAGCGAGCCGGTCAGCATCGCCGACTCGTCGCTGAGGATGTCGCCGAAGAGGTTCTCGGTGACGATCACGTCGAACTCGGCGGGGCGGGAGACCAGCTGCATCGCGGCGTTGTCGACCAGCAGGTGGTCGAGCTCGACGTCGGGGTAGTCGGGGGCGACGCGGCCGACCACCTCTCGCCAGAGGCGCGAGGTCTCGAGCACGTTGGCCTTGTCGACCGAGGTGACGCGCGGCTTACGGCTCGAGCCCTCGGCGCGGCGCTGCGCCGCCTCGAAGCCGACGCGGGCGATCCGCTCTACTTCGGCAGCGGAGTACTCGCAGGTGTCGTGGGCGGAATCGCCGTCTCGACCGCTGTCGCCGAAGTAGATGCCGCCGGTCAGCTCGCGCACGACGAGCAGGTCGGTGCCGGCGATGCGCTCCTCGCGCAGCGGGCTGGCGCCGACCAGGGCCGGGCTGGGACGCACGGGTCGAAGGTTGGCGTAGAGGCCCATCCCCTTGCGCAGCCCGAGCAGGCCCTGCTCCGGCCGCGGCGCGTCGGGATCGGTGGTGTCCCACTTCGGCCCGCCGACGGCACCGAGCAGGACAGCGTCGGCGGCGCGACAGGCCTCAAGCACCTCGTCGGTGAGGGCAGTGCCGTGGGCGTCGATCGAGCAGCCGCCCATCAGCTGCTCCTCGAACTCCACCTCGCCCAGGGCCTCGAGCAGGCGGCGGGCGGCGGCGACTATCTCCGGACCGATCCCGTCTCCCGGCAGCAGGACTATCCGCGGTGGGCTGGTCACGGGCGCCACTCTATGTGGGCTGAGGTGCGACGCGCGCCTCGATATTGAGGCGGACGTACTCGAGGGTGAAGGGTGCGGCCGAACGTTCGATTACAGCCTCGGCGAAGGATCGCCGCAACGACTCGGGCAGCCGGTCCAGGTGGGCGCCGAGCGTCGCGGTCATCGTGAACCGCAGCGGATCGGCCGGCTGGACAGGCCTCGGTTCGAGCCAGCAGCGTGCCTCGGCGAAGCCGGCGTCACGGAGCCGCGACTCGGTCTCCTCCGGCCCCGCGTAGTTCCACAGCCGCGGCTTGTCTGTGAAGTGGGGGGCGAACTCGGGCAGCGCCATCACCTCTTCGACGGCGCCGACGTGCTCGGCGATGTTGCCCCTGCCCCCGCACTGGGCGACGAGCCGGCCGCCCGGCCGCAGCGCCGCCCGCAGGCGCTCGAAAAGGAGCTCGTGGTCGGGGACCCAGTGGAAGGTCGCGGTGGAGAAGACGAGATCAGCCGCCCGCTCGAGTCGCAGCTCGACGAGGTCTGCAACCAGGTAGGAGGCGCGCTCGCCCAGGCGCTCGCGGGCCTTCTCGATCATCGCCCGCGAGGCGTCGACGGCGAGGACACTGCCTCGAGGCAGGCGCTCGGCAAGCTCCGCCGTCACCCTCCCCGAGCCGCAGCCGGCGTCGATCGCGTCCTCGGCGCCGCTCAGCTCCTGGCGGCCCAGTACCTCCATGCCCCAGGCAAACTGCGGGTCGGAGACTTGGTCGTAGGTCTCCGCGTCCCACTCGACCGGACCGGCGCCGTCCTCCGCGAACATCGTGCCTAGAGCGCCGTCGTCACGGGGCCCACCTCGGCGGCGCCCGAGCCCTCGAAGGCGTCGATCGCAGCCGCGTTCTCCAGGGTGATGCCGATGTCGTCGAGGCCGTTCAGCAGCCGGTGCTTGACGTCGGGCTCGATCTCGAACCTGAAGACGCCAGCGGCGCAGTTGACGGTCTCGTCGTCGACGTCGATCCGGGCCTCGCCCGCTTCGGCGACGGCGCGGCAATGCTCCTCGTCGAGGATCACCGGCAGCAGGCCGACCTTGGTGCAGTTGGCGTAGAAGATGTCGGCGAAGGAGGGGGCGACGATCGCCTCGAAGCCGAAGTCCTCCAGCGCCCAGGGCGCGTGCTCGCGGGAAGACCCACAGCCGAAGTTGCGTCCCGTGAGGAGGATCGGGTTGGGCTCCAGCTCGATCTCGCCGTCGCGGATCCAGTCGTAGAAGAGGAACTCGCCGAAACCGGTTCGCTCGACCCTCTTCAGGAACTGCTTGGGGATGATCTGGTCGGTGTCGACGTCGGCGCGATCCAGCACCGAGACCCCGCCCTCGATCACGTCTATCGGCCTCATCTCTAGCTCCAATCCCTGATGTCGACGAAATGGCCCTCGATCGCCGCCGCGGCAGCCATCTTCGGACTGACCAGGTGGGTCCTGCCACCCTTGCCCTGGCGGCCCTCGAAATTGCGGTTCGAGGTCGAAGCGCAGCGCTCACCCTCGATCAGGATGTCGGGGTTCATGCCCAGGCACATCGAGCAGCCCGCCTCGCGCCATTCGAAGCCAGCGGAGCGGAAGACGTCGTGCAGCCCCTCGGCCTCGGCGTCCGCCTTGACCTGCTGGGAGCCGGGGACGACCATCGCCCGCACCGAGTCGGCGACCCTGCGGCCGTCGACGATCTCCGCCGCCTCGCGCAGATCCTCGATCCGCGAGTTGGTGCAGGAGCCGATGAAGACGCGCTCCGGCGCGACCTCGGTCATCGGCGTCCCGGGCTCAAGCGCCATGTAGGCGAGCGCCCGTTCGGCCGATTCGCGGTCGGCCGGCGAGTCCATCGTCGCCGGGTCGGGGACGGAATCGGTGACCTCGACGACCATGCCCGGATTGGTGCCCCAGGTGACCATCGGCGAGATGCCCGTTGCGTCGATCTCGACCTCGGTGTCGAAGCTGGCCCCATCGTCGGTCGGGAGCCGCCGCCAGCGCTCGGCCGCGGCGTCGAAGTCGTCCGGTGCAGCGGGGCGGCCCCGCACCCACTCGAAGGTCGTCTCGTCGGGGGCGATCATGCCGGCGCGCCCACCCCCCTCGATCGTCATGTTGCAGACCGTCATCCGTCCCGGCATCGAGAGCGACTCGATCGCGGGGCCGGCGTACTCGACCGCGTGTCCGACCATGCCGCCTGTGCCCAGCCGCCCGATCGTCGCCAGGATCAGGTCCTTGGGAGTCACGCCCGCGCCGAGCTCGCCGCCGTAGAGGATCCGCATCGTCTTCGGTCGCTTCTGCACCAGGCACTGCGTGGCCAAGACGTGCTCGACCTCAGAGGTGCCGATGCCGAAGGCCAGAGCTCCGAAGGCCCCGTGGGTAGAGGTGTGGCTGTCGCCGCAGACGATCGTCATCCCCGGCTGGGTCACGCCCAGCTCAGGCCCGATCACATGGACGATTCCCTGGCGCTCGGAGCCCAGCGAGTAGATCGGGATCCCGAATTCCTCGCAGTTGCGCTCCAGGGTCTCGACCTGAACCCGGGAGAGCTCGTCGGCGATCAGCCGCGCCGCCTTGGTGCCGTCGGTGGGCACGTTGTGGTCCGCGGTCGCGATCGTCTTGTCGGGCCGGCGCAGAGACCGGCCGCTCATGCGCAGGCCGTCGAAGGCCTGCGGCGAGGTGACCTCGTGAACCAAGTGCAGGTCGATGTAGATGAGACCGTCGGAGACCTCGTGCGCCTCCCAGAGCTTGTCGAACATGGTTTGCGGCATCTCAGCCCCCCCTCTAGCCGCGTCTCAGACCCGCGGCGATCACAGCGATGAAGCGCGTCGGCTCCCCGCCTTCGTTCTCGAAATGATGGGGTAGATCGGCGTCGAAAGTGACGCTATCCCCCTCCTGCAGCTCGTGGCGGGTGCCGTCGACGACGAGCACCAGGGTTCCGGCCAGGACGACCGCGGTCTCGCGGCTGCCCGGCTCGTGCATCGGCGGGTCGTCGCGCCCGCCGGTAGTCGCGCCGGCATCCAGGGAGTGCAGCGAGACGTCGGCACGTTGCCCCGGCAATGGGGGTGTCAGCTCCTCGAAACGGTGCCCCCCACGCTCGAGCTGGCGGCGGGCGCCGGCTCGGCTGACCGCGACGTGCTCACCCTCGTCCAGCCGCAAAAGTTGCGAGAGCGTTAGCTCCAGCCCGGCGGCGATCTTTGCCGCCACCGCCAGCGTCGGGCTCGTCTCTCCCCGCTCGACCTGCGAGAGCATCGGCGCGCTGACGCCGGAGTGATCCGCCAAATCTCGCAGCGAGTAGCCCATCGCCTCGCGCAGCGCGCGCAAGCGCGGCCCCACTGTTGCAGCCGGATCGCGCGCGGGGACGCTGGGCCTGACTGTGTCGATGGCGACCATCGCTGTGTACGCTATCACAGACGTTTGTAAAGGAATGCGCGAAGGTCTCGTGCCACCGCTTCCGGTTCGTCGTCGAGCTGAGCCCAGGAGATTCGAGTCACCGCATAGCCGGCGGTACGAAGGATGCGGTCCCGAGCGCGGTCTTCTCTGAAGGCGGACCGGGTCCCGTGCGCTTCCCAGCTGTCGAGCTCGACCACCTGGCCTGTTCCCCGCCCAGTGGCAGTCCACTTGGAACCTTCTCCCCCCGACGATGATCCAATCGTTGAGGCGAGGCCGGGGAAGGTGATATCGACGGAGGAACGGCAGGAAGAGTTCCTCCAACGGGCTCCTGGTCCGACCGGCTGGCAGCCTTTCGACGCGGGACAGAGCCCTCCGCAGCCGCCGCACCCCTCGTCGTCCCGGGTAGCGATCGACCATGTCGACAAGCGACAACCGATCGTGGAGCCGTCGGTATTCGGCCTGGCGAATCGCGCTTTCGACACGATCGAGCGACGATGCGGCGGCGAGATCGAGGATCGTCCGCGGCACTGCGGTCACGGGGATGCCGTCGACGACAGAGCGCTCGTCCTCCGGTAGCGCCGAGATGTGACGGAGGATCGCGGGGGAGGATCTGCTTCGGTGCGCAACGGTTACATCGATTCGACTCCGCGAGTTAGGCCGGATGCCCCAGAGCGCTGCCGCCGAGAGGTGACTGAGCACCGCCCCAGGGCCCGACGCCAAGACCCCGGCCAGCCAGCGCCCCTCGCGCGAGATTGCCCGGTGCCCGACCGCGTACACACCGCCATGCACCCGGTGCAAGCGCCCCGCCCGAATCCGCCCGTCAATAGCTTCTTCAGAGAGCCCCAGCCGCACCAGCTGCCCCCGCCCCACCACCCCATGCTGCCGCCTCGCCAGCTCGGCCAGCCCTCGGTCATCGCCGCGAGTCCGCGAAAACCCTTGTTGAGAAAGGGCTGACGCGGACTCGGCGGGCATGACCGGACGGTGCCACCTCCGGCGTCACGTGTGGCGCGCAGCGCCACACGGATGTGTGACGTCTCTACGGACCCGGGGTGCGTTCCACTGCGGCCTCGGCTGTGGCGGCCTCGGCCTCTCGAATGGCGGCGCCCTCGAGGGCATTGGACAGCGCTCGAACGTAGGCCCGGGCCGAGGCCTCGAGGATGTCGGTGGCGACGCCCTGGCCGGTTGCCAGGCGGCCGGCGGCGCGCAGCATCACCGTCACCTGGCCGAGGGCGTCCTCTCCCCCGGTCACCGCCTCGACCGTGTACTGGCGCAGCTCGCACTCGGTCTCGGTCGCCTTCTGGATCGCGTGGAAGATCGCGTCGACGGGGCCATCGCCACCGGACTCGCCTACCGCTTCCTCGCCGGAGGGCATCTTGACCGCGACGCGGGCCAGGGGCTCGCGACGCGAGCCCGCCTCGACCTCGAACCAGGCCAGCTCGTGGGCGTCCTCCTTCTCGCGCATCTCGTCGGAGACGATCGCCTCCAGGTCCAGCGCGGTCACCTGCTTCTTGCGATCGGCGACCTCCTTGAAGCGTTTGAAGGCGGCGTTTAGCGCGTTGCCTTCGACCTTGAAGCCCAGCTGCTCCAGGGCGTCGCGCAGGGCATGGCGGCCGGAGTGCTTGCCCAGCACGATCGAGTTCGACTCCAGCCCAACTTCGGTCGCGTCCATGATCTCGTAGGTGGTGCGCTCCTTCAGCACACCGTCCTGGTGGATCCCGGACTCGTGGGCGAAGGCGTTGCGGCCCACCACCGCCTTGTTGGGCTGGATCGCGTAGCCCGTCAGGCGCGAGACCATGCGGCTCGTGCGCGCCAGCTCGCGGGTGTTGATCGCCGTCGTCAGGCCGTGGGCGTCCTCGCGGGTGCGGATCAGCATCACGATCTCCTCCAGCGAGCAGTTGCCAGCACGCTCGCCGATCCCGTTGACCGCGCACTCGACCTGTCGCGCTCCCGCCAGCAGACCGGCGTAGGAGTTGGCGACGGCCAGCCCCAGATCGTCGTGACAGTGGACCGACAGCTCGACGTCCCGCAGGGCCGGAACCAGCTCGTAGAGACGGCCGAAATACTCCACGTACTCCTCGGGCGTGGTGTAGCCGACCGTGTCCGGGATGTTGACCACGGTGGCCCCCTCCTCGACCGCGATCGCGCAGACTTCGGCGGTGAACTCGACGTCGGCCCGGGTCGCGTCCATCGGCGAGAACTCGACGTCCTCGCAGTAGGACTTGGCCAGGGTCACGGCGGCGCGAGCCTGGCCCTTGACGTCCTCGCGGTCGGTCTGCAGCTGGTGCTCGATGTGGATGTCGGAGGTGGAGATGAAGGTGTGGATGCGGGGACGCTGCGAGTCCTTGATCGAGCCCCAGGCAGCGTCGATGTCGGCCTTGTGGGTGCGGGCCAGTCCGCATACCACCGGGCCCTCGACCCGGCGGGCGATAGCCTCGACCGCCTCGAAGTCACCGGGAGAGGTGATTGGAAAGCCGGCCTCGATCACGTCGACCCCCAGACGAGCGAGCTGCTGGGCGATCTCCACCTTCTCCGCCGTGTTGAGCGAGATCCCGGGCGATTGCTCTCCGTCTCGCAGTGTGGTGTCGAATATGTGGACGCGATTGGCGTCTTCCGACGGTGCCATGGGTTCCTCCTCCTTCTCTACTTCGTTCGAATGACCTTGTCTCTCGCGGCTATCGCGCCGCCCAGCGCTATTCCCCCCGAAGGGGGAGGAGAAGGAGGAGCGCAAGGCTGTCGAGCCGGTGCGTCATTCGCCGCTTCAGCTTAGCGTAGGCTGCCCGCATCGCAAGCGAGGCATCTTCATCCGCGATACCGCGCTCGACTTGGTTCGCCCTCTTCGCAATGGGCATCGCCGTAGTGGTGATCGCCAACGACTTCTCCGCGATCAACGTCGCCTTGCCGACGATGGAGAAGGATTTCCACACCAACGTCAACACGATCCAGTGGGTGATCAACGCCTACGCGCTCACCTTCGGGGTGATGATCGTCACCGGCGGGCGCCTGGCCGACATGTTCGGTCGGCGCAACGCCTTCTTCCTCGGCACCGCGATCTTCGCCGCGATGTCGGCGCTGGGCGGCGCGGCCCAGAGCGAGGCCTGGCTGATCGCCACCAGGACGCTGATGGGGATCGGCGGTGCACTGATGTGGCCGGCGATCCTCGGCATGACCTACGCGCTGCTGCCCGAAGACAAGGCGGGCCTGGCGGGTGGGATCATCATCGGCGCCGCCGGCCTCGGCAACGCAATCGGGCCGTTGATCGGCGGCGTGCTCACCGACGCACTGAGCTGGCGCTGGATCTTCTTCCTCAACGTGCCGATCTCGGCCTTCGCGGTGCTGGTCACTTACCGCCTGGTCAAGGTGACCGAGCCGGACGCCGGCGAGCAACGAATCGACTATGCCGGCATCGCAACGATCTCGATCGGCCTCGTCTCCCTGCTCGTCGGCCTCGATCAGGTCGACGACTGGGGCTTCGGCGACCCGCGGGTGATCGGCCTGCTCGCCCTGGCCGCGATCCTGCTCGTCGCCTTCGTCCCGATCGAGCGGCGGGCCGGGCTCAACGCCCTGGTGCCGCGCGCGGTGATGGCGAACGAGAGCTTCCGCGCATCCTGCCTGGCGATCCTGCTGATGTCGGCGACCTTCTTCGCGGCGCTGCTCTACCTGCCGCAGTTCATGCAGCATCAACTCGGTTACTCGCCGCTGAAGGCCGGCCTCGGCATGCTGCCCTTCCTCGCAACCTTCGCCTGCGTCTCCTTCGGTGCCGGGCCGCTCTACGAGCGCCTCGGGGCCAAGGTCCTGGCAGCGGTGGGAGCCGCCTGCATAACGATCTCCCCCTTCGTCTTCTCGCTGGTCGACTCGGGCTCTGGCTACGGCTCCCTGATCGCCGGCATGGTCGTGCTTGGGATCGGGATCGGCAGCTTCTACCCGACCGCCACCACCGCCGGCGTTACCTCGGTCGATGAATCGCAGACCAGCCTCGCCGGTGGAATCGTCTACATGTTCCAGATCGCCGGCGGCTCGATCGGCCTCGGGCTGACCACGACCGTGTTCTCGGCCCAGCCGTCCTTCGTCGATGGCATCCAGGCCGCCTTCCGCCTCGACGCGGCGCTCTCGCTGGTTGGCTTCCTGATCGCGCTCTTCTTCGTCGGCGGACGGCTGCTGGGCCGCCAAGCGACGGAGGAAGCCTCGGCTTAACCCGCTTCGGATTCGGGAGGCAGGCTCTGCCGAACGCTGTTTTCGCCCGGGCCGCCGCCAAGGGTGTCGGTGCCCAACCCACCGTGGAGAATGTCGTCGCCGGAGCCGCCGTACAGCGTGTCATTGCCGTCGCCGCCGAGGAGGAGGTCATCGCCGACCCTGCCGTAGAGGTGGTCGTCGCCGGCACCGCCGCTCAGCTTGTCCGGCCCCCCTCCGCCGATCATCGTGTCGTTGCCCGGCCCGCCGCGAACCGTCACCGGAATCGCAACGCCGCGCGAGACCGTCACCGAGTCGTCTCCGGGGCCGGCGTTGACGTCGAAGCCTGCCACGAGCGGCGCCTTGCAGACCAGCTCGTTCGGGCTTTCGGCGGCGTTTTCGCAAACCTCACCGCCGACTTCCAGCGGCACGACGGAGTCGATCACGTAATTGCGGCCGTCCGGAGAGAGCCAGATGCGGATCCTGCTCTGTTCCACGCCGCCCGCCAGAACCACGGTGTAGGAGGTGTTGGTTGAAGCGCGCGCGAAAGGGGCGGCAAGTGCCGCCAAGCCCGCGAGCATGAGGAGGATCGTCTTCTTCATCGCAGCGCCGCGCCCCGATTGGGCAAGGAATCTATGTTGGAAACAGCACAACCTTGCCGACGTTGCGGCGCTCGGCGATGAATCGATGCGCGTCCCCGGCCTTCTCGAAGGGAAATGCCTCGGCGACGACCGGCTCGAGACGGCCCGTCTCGAGGTCATCCATCAGCGGCTCGGTGACCCGATCGAGGCTGCCCTCGCGTTCCCACCACTTGAGCATGTTGAGGCCGAAGACGCCCTTGTTCTCGTTCATCAGGGCGAGGCTCTTCCACCACGGGATCGTCGCCAGCGGCATCTTCGCGAGGCTCTTCAGCGCTGCCGGAATGTCACGGCCACGTTCGTTTGCGATCTCCGAGAGCCCGTACATCACCAACCGCCCGCCGGGACGCAGCAGGCGGTAGTCCTTGCGGAAGGAGGTGGGCCCGAGCGCGTCGATGATCAGGTCGACGCCCTCGCCGCCGGTGATGCGCATCGCCTCCTCCTCGAAGTCCTGGTTGCGATAGTCGATCGGGTGGGCGACGCCCTGGGCGCGGATCGCCTCGTGCTTGCCCGGTGAGGCGGTGCCGAATATCTCGGCGCCAGCGTTGCGCGCGATCTGGGTCGCGGCGATGCCGACGCCACCGGCCGCGGCGTGGATCAGGACCCGGGTGCCCTCTCGCAGGCTGCCCATCAGGACCAGCGCCGCGTAGGCGGTGCCGTAGTTGACCGGGAAGGCCGCCCCCTGCTCGAAGCTGAGTCGCTCCGGCAGCGGCAGCGCCTGCTCCTCGGGCACCGTGATCAGCTCCGCCTGGCCACCGAAACGGGTGCCGGCGACAACGCGATCTCCGACGGCATGCATGCTTACGCCATCCCCGATCGACTCGATCACTCCGGCGACCTCGTAGCCCATCACGCAGGGGGGCTTGGGCGCATCGGGGTATAGACCGAGCCGCGCCATCGTGTCGGCGAAGTTGATTCCCGCCGCCTTGACCTCGATCCGAACCTCACCCGGGCCGACCGCTGGGTCGGGCCGCTCCAAGACTTGGAGCACGTCGTACCCACCGTTGCCTGTCTGAACCAGCGCCTTCACGGACACAACACTAAGCGCTAAGGGCTGAGGCCGTCAGACCAAGCAGAGCAAGGGCGAAGGGGAGCGTGGCGTGCTTCTGCACGCGAGCGACCGAGGACGCAGCTATGCGCCGGTCTGACGGCCTCAGAGGTCGACGGAGCGGCCGACCGAGAAGCCGTCCAGCTCGAGGATCTTGGCGATCGTCTCGTCGCGGACAGCGGCGTCGGTGGTCAGCGCCATCACCGCCTGCGTGCCCCCCGGCTGCGCGCCGACCGCGGCGGAGGCGATGTTGACCCCCTCCTCGCCGAACATCGTGCCGACCCGGCCGATCATGCCGGGGCGGTCCGCATAGCGAAAGACCGCGAGGTGCTCCGCGAAGGGCAGGTAGAAGCTCTCGTCCCAGGCGGAGACGAGGTAGGGCTCGTTGCGCGGCCCGACTCCGGTGCCGGCGACCTCGACCTCCTCGCCCCCGGCGCGAAGGCGGACCGTGATCAGCTCGGTGAAGTCCTCGGAGCTCGTCTCCTTCGTCTCGACCAACTCGATCCCGCGTTCCTCGGCCATCTGCGGCGCGTTGACCAGGTTGACGGGCTCCTCGGTGTGCCCGGAGAGGATCCCGACCAGGACCGCGATGCCGAGCAGTCGCGTGTCATGCGAGGCGAGCTTGCCGCGAAACTCAGCGGAGACGCGTTCGACCGAGCCCTCGCCCAGGCCCTCCGCGAGGCGTCCGAGCTTTTCGCAGAGCGGCACGAAGGGCGCCAGCGCTTCCATCTCCTCGGGGCGCACGGCGGCGATGTTGACCGCGTTGGTGACGACGCCCCCGGTCAGCGCCGCGGTCACCTGCTCTGCCGTGACGATGCCCGCCCGGTCCTGAGCCTCGGCGGTTGAGGCACCGAGGTGAGGAGTGACGACGACGTCGGGGCGGGAGAAGATCGGGTGCTCGGTGAAGGGCTCCGCGGGAAAGACGTCGAGGGCAGCGCCGCCGACCTTGCCCGATTCGAGCCCCGCCTGGAGCGCGTCGAGGTCGACCAGCTCGCCGCGGGCGCAGTTGACGATCCGAACGCCATCCACCATCGCCTCGATCGCCTCGGCGTCGATCAGGTTCGTCGTCTCCGGCGTCTTCGGCACGTGGACGGTGACCACGTCGGCGCGCTCGAACAGCTCCTCGAGGCTGCCGACGCCGTGCACCCCCAGCTCGCGAAAGCGCTCGGCGGAAACGAACTTGTCGAAGGCGATCACCTCCATCTCGAAGGCCTGGGCGCGCTTGGCGACGAGCTGGCCGATGCGGCCGAAGCCGACGACCCCGATCGTCTTGCCGTAGAGCTCGGCGCCCTTGAACTTGGCCCGGTCCCAACGTCCGTCGACCAGGGCGCCGTGAGCCTGGGGAACGTTGCGGAAGAGGGAAAGCGCGAGCGCCAGGGTGTGCTCTGCGGCGGCGACCGAGTTCGATTCGGGTGCGTTGGCGACGACGATGCCTCGGCGAGTCGCCGCCGCGATGTCGACGTTGTCGACGCCGGTGCCGGCGCGGCCGATCACCTTGAGGCTGCCGGCGCGCTCGATCAACTCGGCAGTGAGCTTGGTGGCCGAGCGGATCAGGATCGCGTCGTAGCCGCCAATCGCCTCGGCCAGCTCCTCGTCGGTCATCTCCAGGCCAAGGTCGACCTCGAAGTTCTCGCGCAGCAGCTCGACCCCGGAGTCGGCGATCTTCTCCTTGACCAGGACCTTCACGAGACACCCCTTTGTTCGTGCGCAAATCGCCACGGACTCGAATGACCGGCGATCACCATGACGATTGGCGCGTTCACTGCGCCTCCGCCACGTTCTCGACCACCCAGTCGATACAGGCCGTGAGCGCTTCGACGTCGGCCGGGTCGACCGCCGGGAACATGCCGATCCGCAGCTGGTTGCGGCCGAGCTTGCGGTACGGCTCGACGTCGACGATGCCGTTGGCGCGCAGCGTCGCGGCGATGACCGTCGCATCGACGGAGTCGTCGAAGTCGATCGTGCCGACGACCAGCGAGCGCTTGGTTGGATCGGCGACGAAGGGCGAGGCGAAGTCCGCTCGATCCGCCCAGCCATAGAGGTGCGAGGAGGAGGCCGAGGTGCGCTGCACGCACCAGTCGAGGCCGCCGCCGGCCAGCATCCAATCGATCTGGTCGGCGAGCAGGATCAGCGTCGCCAAGGCGGGGGTGTTATAGGTCTGCTCCTTGCGCGAGTTCTCCACCGCGGTCTGCAGCGAGAGAAAAGCGGGCTGCCAGCGGTCGGCGGCACCGTCGAGCTGCTCGATCCGGGCCAGGGCCGCCGGGCTCAGCAGTGCCAGCCAGATGCCGCCGTCGGCGCCGAAGGCCTTCTGCGGCGCGAAGTAGTAGGCATCGGCCTGGCCGACGTCGACGGGCAGGCCGCCGGCGCCCGAGGTGGCGTCGACGAGGACGAGCGCATCGCCGGCCTCAGCCGGGCGCTCGACCGGGACCATCACGCCGGTGGAGGTCTCGTTGTGCGCCCAGGCGATCGCGTCTGCCGCCGGGTCGGCGACAGGCGCCGGCGCGTCGCCGGGCTCGGCCTCGACCAGGATCGGGTCGCCGAGGAAAGGAGCGGCGGCGGTCGCCTTGGCGAACTTCTGGGAGAACTCGCCGTAGGTGAGATGGAGGGCGCGCTCGCGCACGAGCCATGCCGCAGCGGCCTCCCAGAACGCCGTGGTGCCACCGTTGCCGAGCGCGACCTCGTAGCCGTCGGGAAGGGCGAAGAGCTCGCCGAGGCCGCCGCGCACCCGTGCGACCAGGTCGCGGACAGGTTGCTGGCGGTGCGAGGTGCCCATCAGCGCCGATTGCTCGGCCAGCTTGGCGAGCGCCTCGGGCCGGACCTTCGACGGCCCGCAGCCGAAGCGCCCGTCGGCCGGCTTCAGCTCGGCGGGGATCTGGGAGGTGGCGGTCGGGGTCACGGGGGGCGACAGGTTATTGACCCTCGCGGGTGGACTCCCGCCGGACCCCGGCATAGGCTGGCGCCACCGCCAACCGGCAGGCTCAAGGAGGAGGAGTGATGTACCCGATCACCTACGAGGCCGATTTCAACCCAGAACCAAATCGCGCGACCACGTTCTTCCGCCTCATCCTCGCAATCCCATGGATGATCGTCGCCGTCTTCTGGGGGATCCTGTTCATCTTCACCCACCTCTTCGCCTGGGTCGCGGTGATCGTCCTGGGCCGCTACCCGCAGTGGCTCTATGAGTTCAATGGCGGGATCGTCCGCTTCTCGGTGCGGGTCTCGGCTTGGATTTACCTCCAAACCGACGCCTGGCCCCCCTTCACGCTCTCCGAAGACGAGAGCTATCCAATTCGAGTCAAGATCGCTCCCGCCGCCGAGCGGCAGAGCAGGCTGAAGGCCCTCTTCAGGCTGATCCTGGTGCTGCCGGTCGCCATCGTCCTCTCATATGGGACCTCCTACATACAGCTGCTGGCCGGGGTGATCGCCTGGCTGACGATCGTCTTCCGCGGCTACCTGCCCGAGGGGGTCAACTCGATGATGACCTTCGTCAACAGCTTCCACGCCCGGGTGCTCGGCTACATCGCGATCCTCACCGATGCCTACCCGCCGATCGGCTTGGAGCGGGCGAAGCCCTCGGCCAGCTCACCGCCACCCGCTCCGCCCACCCCCGCGCCGGCGGCCTAGGAGCACCGGACCGATGAGCGATACACAGGAGCAAGGAGTTCTCAAAGGCGACGGCTACGCCGTCGCCAACCTCGCGGACCTCGGCGAGGGCCCCGGGTTCCGCAAGATCCGCAAGGGCCTGGGGGTGACGGCGTTCGGCGTCAACGCGATCGTGATCCCGCCCACCTACGAGACCGGCCGCCACTATCACGACGAGCAGGAGGAGCTCTACTTCCTGCACAGCGGCCGGATCGCGATCGAGTTCGGCGACGGCTCGAGCCACGAGCTGAAGGCGGGTGGGTTGGCCTGGGTGGATGCGGCGACGGTGCGGAAGATTCGGAATCTGAGCGATTCGGAGGATGCGGTTTACGTCGTTGTTGGCGGCAAGGATGGGTACGTCGGGCGGGACGGGAAACTGCCGGAGGACGAGGTGAGTCGGTTCGGGGACAACGCTCCTCCTGGTGCGTAGCGGTTGTGAGGGAGGAGCCCGGTCGGCCTCAAGTCGAATTGATGTCGCACGCGCTTCGCGCTTAGCGACGATGTTGGAGCGCGGCTAAAGCCGCGCAATAGACAGATTGCATAGGCCGCCTTCGGCGACATTCGACTTGAGGCCGACCGGACTCCTCTTCAACACAAGCTCTGGCTCAAAGGCGAGTCTGGAACGCCTCAAGCTGAAAACCAGCTGGCCGAGACCCGATGATGAGCCGGTCGAGCCCTGGTCTTCGTGACGAACGGACAACCCCGTTTGAGCTAGAGCTGTTGAGGGATGAAGGGCGCGGGGCGGTGTCCCTTGCCGGGAATGTCGCGAAGCGGCGGAAATGCAATCCGGTCATTGCGCGGCGTCAGCCGCGCTCCTACTTCGTCGCTAAGCGCGCGCAGCGCGCGTGCGACATCAATTCCCGGCAAGGGACACCGCCCCGCGCCCCCGCCAGGAGAGCTCAGAACTTCTGATCGATCCAGGGCATCATGTCGCGGAGGTCTTTCCCGACCTCCTCGACCTCGTGCCCAGCCGCTTCCTCGCGCATGCGATCGAAGCTCTCGCCGCCGGCACGGTTCTCGGCGATCCACTCGCGGGCGAACTCGCCCGACTGGATCTCGCCGAGGATCTGCTTCATCGCCGCCCGCGACTCCTCGCCGATCACGCGTTTGCCACGGGTCATGTCGCCGTACTCGGCGGTGTTGGAGATCGAGTAGCGCATCCCCTGGATCCCCTTCTCGTACATCAGGTCGGCGATCAGCTTCAGCTCGTGCAGGCACTCGAAGTAGGCGAGGCGGGGGTCGTAGCCAGCCTCGACCAAGGTCTCGTAGCCAGCGCGGACCAGCTCGCTGGCGCCGCCGCAGAGGACGGCCTGCTCGCCGAAGAGGTCCGTCTCGCACTCATCCTTGAACGTGGTCTCGATCACCGCCGCGCGACCGCCGCCGATCCCGGAGGCGTAGGCGAGGACGAGGCCGTGGGCGTTGCCGGTGGCGTCCTGGTGGACCGCCATCAGGCAGGGCACGCCGTTTCCTTCCTCGTACTGGCGGCGGACCAGGTGCCCCGGTCCCTTGGGGGCGACCATGCCGACGTCGACGCCGGCCGGGGGCACGATCTGCTCGAAGTGGATTGCAAAGCCGTGGGCGAAGAGCAGCAGGTTGCCGGGGGCGATCCCGTCGGCGATCTCGGCCTCCCAGACCTCGGCTTGCTTCTCGTCGGGGAGCAGGATCATCACCGCGTCGCCGCGGCTGGCGGCGTCGGCGATGTCGAGCACCTGCAGCCCCGCCCCTTCCGCTTTCGCCCTGCTGGAGGAGTCGGGGCGGAGGCCGACGACGACGTCGACGCCGGAGTCCTTGAGGTTGAGCGCGTGGGCGTGGCCCTGGGAGCCGTAGCCGAGGATCGCGACGGTCTTGCCCTGGAGCAGGGAGAGGTCGGCGTCACTGTCGTAGAAGATGTCTTTAGCCATGGCCAGGCAGGCTAGTCGGTTGACTCCCAATTCGCGTGCCCACGGGGGCGCGACTGGCCAAGCTGGGCGGTGCGCGCGGCCACAGCGCGTAGCAGCGCTACGCGCGAGGACGGCGGGTGGCGATCCAGCGACGCGCCAGACGCGTCATCCGTGGGTGCGGGAATTTGAGTCACCCGGCTTCAACGGAGCGCTCTGCGCATCAGCTTGCCGGAGGGCGTGCGCGGCAGAGCCGCCGCCAGCTCGACCCGCTTCGGCACCTTGAAGCCGGCCAACGACTCGGCGCAGTGGCGGCGCAGCTCGTCCGGCGTCGCCTCCGAGCCGTCCTCGAGCACGACAATCGCGGTCACCGCCTGCTGCCACTCGGGGTCCTCGCGCCCGACCACGGCGGCATCGGCGACCTCGGGGTGGCGCAGCAGCACTTTCTCGACTTCGGCCGGGACGATGTTCTCGCCACCGCTGACGATCATGTCGTCGATCCGGTCGTCGACGTAGAGGAAGCCCTCCTCGTCGATCCGGCCGAGGTCGCCGGTGTGCAGCCAGCCGTCGGCGTCGGCGCGCCCGGGTGCCACGGTCGGCCCCTGGACGAGGATCTCGCCCTCCTGGATGCGCAGGTGGGTAGTGAGCAGCGGCCGGCCGGCCGAGCCGAGCTTGCGCTTCGCATCGGCCGGGGCGAGCGTGGTGACCTGGGAGCAGGTCTCGGTGAGGCCGTAGGTCTGCACCACGGTGGCGCCGCGGCCGATTGCCTCCTCGAGTGGCTCCTCGGGGACGGGGCCGCCGCCGATCAGGATCGCGCGCGGGCCGGAGAGGTCGGCACCGGCGTCGAGCAGCCTGGTCAGCATCGTCGCCACCAGCGAGACGACCGTGATCCCCTCGCGCTCCAGCGCCTCCCCCACCCGATCGACGTCGAAACCGTCGTGGATCACGGCGGCGGTCCCGTAGATCACCGAGCGCATCACGATCCCCAGCCCGGAGATGTGGCTGAGCGGCAGGCAGCAGAGCCAGCGGTCCTGCGGCTCGACCCCGATGTTGAAGGCGGAGCCGACCGAGTTCCAGAGGAAGTTGCCGTAGGTGAGGCCGACGGGATCGGGGGCGCCGGTGCTGCCGCTCGTCATCACCCGGCAGGCGAGGTCGTCCATGTCGTGCTCGCCGAGCAGGGGCAGGTCGGCCTCGGTCTGGGTCAGCTCGCCGGCGTCTTCGAGGTCAACCGCCGGCTCCTCCACCGCGATCACCCCGGCCCGCTCCTCGGCGGAGAGGCGGGGACTCAACGGCAGCAGCACCGCGCCCAGCTTCATCAGCGCGTGGATCAGCACCACCTGCTCGCGGCGGGCGTGCATCGTCATCGCCACGATCGAGCCTCGGCGAACGCCCTGGGCGGCGAGGCGGCGGGCCACCCAGGTCGCCTCCGCCTCCAGCTCCGCGTAGGTGACCTCCGAGCCGTCCGCGATCAGGGCGACGCGCTCGGGACAGCTCTGGGATCTCTGGGCCAGCCAGTCGTCGAGTTTCATCGGCGGGATATCGTGCCCATCATGCCCCAACGCCCTAAGAACGCACCGCCCGAGCAAGACCTCTACGCGCCGATCGAGTGGCAGAGCGCCGCCGAGTACGACGACATCCGCTACGAGAAGGCGGATGGGATCGCCAAGGTCACGATCGACCGGCCGCAGGTTCTCAACGCCTTCCGGCCGCAGACGCTGATCGAGATCTCCGCCGCGCTTGAGCTGGCCCGCGAGGACACCGAGGTCGGCGTGGTGATCCTCACCGGCGAGGGGCCGAAGGCGTTTTGCTCGGGCGGCGACCAGCAGGTTCGCGGCGACACCGGATACGTCGCCGAGGGGGCTTCCCTCGGCCGCTTCCACGTCACCGACCTGCAGGTGCAGATGCGACGGCTGCCGAAGCCGGTGGTCGCGATGGTGGCCGGCTACGCGGTCGGCGGCGGCCACGTCCTGCACGTCTGCTGCGACCTCACGATCGCTGCGGACAACGCCTGCTTCGGGCAGACCGGGCCGCGGGTCGGCTCATGGGACGGCGGCTTCGGCGCCTCCCTGCTGCGCGACCTCGTCGGCACCAAGCGGGCGAAGGAGTTCTGGCTGCTGTGCCGCCAGTACGACGCCGAGGAGGCCCTCGAGATGGGCCTGGTGAACGCGGTCGTCCCGCTCGACCGCCTCGAGGAGGAGACGATCGGCTGGTGCCGGGAGATGCTGGCGCTCTCGCCCTTCGCCCTGCGCCTGGTCAAGGCCAGCTTCAACGCGCACGAGGACGGCTACGCCGGGATCCAGCAGCTGGCTCACGACACGAACCTGCTCTTCTACGGCAGCGAGGAGGCACGCGAGGGCCGCGAGGCCTTCAAGGAGAAGCGGCGGCCTGACTTCGGACAGTTTCCGAGGCGACCATGAGTCTGTTCAAGGACGGAAGGAACGGGCAAGGGGTTCCGCTTAACTTTTTCGAGGGGCGGAGATCGCTGGCGCCTCAGGGGTGCGGTCGCGAAAAAGTACAAGACGCTTCACCCCCTGCCCGTTCCCTCCGTCTGCGCGGAGCTGCTTCGCTCGGAGCTGCTCGATGAGGATTTGGCTGATGGCGGCGCGGCCGCGGACGCTTCCGGCGGCTATAGCTCCTGTGCTCGTTGGGACGGCGGCCGCAGTCGAATGGGCTGGTGAGCTACCGAGGGTTGGGGCGTTCCTGGCGGCTTTGGTGGGGTCGATCTTCATTCAGATCGGGACCAATCTCGCCAACGACTACTCCGATGCGCGGCGTGGCGCCGACACGGCGGATCGGTTGGGGCCGGTGCGGGTGACCTCGGCTGGGTTGGTGACGCCGAGGAGGGTGCTGAACGCGACCTGGATCGCGTTCGCGGTGGCGATCGCCTGCGGCATCTACCTCGCCGCCGTGGCGGGGATCGTGATCCTCCTGATCGGCGCGGTCTCGATCGCCGCCGGCGTCCTCTACACCGGCGGCCCTCGGCCCTACGGCTACGCCGGCTTGGGCGAGGTCTTCGTCTTCCTCTTCTTCGGCCTCGTCGCCGTCAACGGCTCCTACTACGTCCAGCTCGAGCAGCTCGACGCGCTGCCGCTCGGCCTCTCGATCTCGGTCGGCTTCCTCGCCACCGCGATCCTCGTCGTCAACAACGTCCGCGACCTCGAGACCGACCGGCGAGCCGGCAAGATGACGCTGGCGGTGCGGATGGGACGCCACAACGCCGTCGTGCTGTACCGGATGCTGGTGCTCGGCTCCTTCGTCGTCCTGCCGATCGCCCTCGTCGCCGGGGACGCCAGCCTGCTCCCCCTGATCGGCCTGCTCGCGCTGCCGATGGCGATCGGCCCGATGCGGACGCTGACCAACCGCAGCGACGGCCCCTCCCTGAACGGCGCCCTCGCCGCAACGGGTGCCCTGCTCGCCGCCTTCAGCCTGCTGGTCTCGGCGGGCCTTCTACTCGGGAGCTGAACAGGCAGCCTGCGATGCTGTTGGGGTGCGCATCGCATCGGTTGAGGTCATTCCCTACTCCCTGCCTTTTCGCGAGCCATACGTCACCGCGCGGGGCCGGATCGAGCAACGCGAGATGGTGTTGCTGCGCTTGCGCGCCGACGATCTGGTCGGCCTCGGCGAAGCGGTGCCGCTCTCGCTGCGGGGCGGGGCAGGACTTGCGCAGGTGGTCTCAGAGCTGGAAGCGCTCGGCGCACGGGATCAGCTCGACGAGGCGACACTGCGAGGCGATGCCCTGGCCCTCTCCCCTCCAGCCCGCTGCGCAGCGCTGACCGCGCTGCTCGACCTCCGGGGGCGGCGGGCGACGGCGGAAGGCTCACATGGCCCCATCGAATCGACCGCGATCGAGTGCAACGCGACGCTGGTCGCCGGCGAGCCGGACGAGGTCGCTGCGGATGCGCTGCGCTGGGCAGAAGACGGCTTCGGCACCTTCAAGCTGAAGCTGGGCGCCGGTGACGACGTCGGCCAGGTGAAAGCGGTGCGCGAGGCGGTCGGGCCGGAAGCGCGGATCCGGGTGGACGCCAACGCCTCCTGGGATGTCGATGGGGCGATGCGCACGCTCGGCGCGCTGGAGCCGTTCGACGTCGAGCTGGCCGAGCAGCCTGTCGCCAGCCTGGAGGAAGCCGCGCGGGTGGCGGAGGGCACGGGGATCCCGATTGCCGGCGACGAGAGCATCGAGAGCCGGGTCGACGCCGAACGGGCCAGGCAGATGGGCGCCTGCAGCCTGGCTGGGCTGAAGCTCTCGAAGGTGGGCGGGCCGGAGGCGGCAATCGAGATCGCCGAGGTCTTGCCGTCCTTCGTCTCCAGCGCCCTTGACGGGCCGGTGGGAATCGCCGCCGGCGCCCAGGTCGCGCAAACGCTTGATGCAGGGGCCGAGGCCGCGGGCTCGCTCGCCCACGGCCTCGCCACGCAGCGGCTCTTCGCCTCGACCATCGCCTCGGTCGAGTGCGAGCTGCGCGACGGAATGCTCCATCCGCCCGACGGTCCCGGCCTCGGAATCGAGATCGACGAGGCAGCGCTGCAGGCGCATCGGCTCTGACGTGGCGACTTCGCCCCGCATAGCGGGCCAAAGTCGCCAATAGTCTCTCCGCGATGGACCCGACCAATGCGAACACCGCGCTCGCCTCGGCCTTCGTCGAGGAGCTGGCAAGGGGCGGCGTTCGCCAGGCAGTCATCTCGCCGGGGTCGCGCTCGACCCCGCTTGCCGTCGCCCTCTGGCGCCAGTCCGAGATCGAGGTGACGGTGATCGTCGACGAGCGCTCGGCAGCCTTCTTCGCCCTCGGCGCCGCACAGGCGACCGGCATCCCGGTGGCGATGCTCTGCACCTCCGGGACGGCGGCGGCGAACCTCCACCCGGCGATCTGCGAGGCCGACGAGTCGGCGGTACCGCTGATCGCCCTGACCGCCGACCGACCGCCCGAGCTGCGCGGGATCGGGGCGGGCCAGACGATCGACCAGGTGAAGCTCTACGGAGCCTCGGTGCGCTGGTTCTGCGAAGTCGGCACCCACGAGGCCGACGATGCCGGCCTGCTCCACTATCGATCCGTCGCCTGCCGGGCGCTGGCGGCGGCGCACGGAGCGGTTCGTCCCGGCCCCGTCCACCTAAACCTGCCCTGGCGCGAGCCGCTGGCGCCGGAGCCGGTCGAGGGCGCGGTCACCGCCGGCGACCCGCTTGCGCTGAAGGGGCGCGACGGACGGCCGCTGACGGCGGTCACGCAGATCGACCTCGAGCCCTCCCAGTTCCTCCTCGACGAGGTCGCTGGCCATATCGGCAACGCGATCGCGGGGGTCATCATCGCCGGCCGCCAGCTCGACCCGGAGCTGCGCGAGCCCCTCTGCCACCTCGCCCGCGTCACCGGCTTCCCGATCCTCGCCGAGCCGACGTCGCAGCTGCGCTGCGGGCCGCACGATCGCTCCCAGGTGGTGACGACGTACGACCTGCTCCTGCGCGACGAGCATTTCGCCCGAGCGTCCACTCCCGACCTCGCCCTGCGCTTCGGCGAGATGCCGACCAGCAAGCCGCTGCGGGCCTGGCTGGCGCAGTCGGGCGCCGACCAGCTGGTCGTCGACCCCTGCGGCGGCTGGAACGAGCCGACGGCGAGGGCCGCCGCCCTGCTGCGCGCCGACCCGACCGAGCTCGCGGCCGGCTGGGCGGCGCGGCTGGAGAGCGAGGAGCGCGGCGCCCCGCAGAAGTGGATCGACGCGGAGCGGGCGGCACGGGCGGCGATCGAGGCGGAGCTGAGAGGGCTCGACTCGCTCACCGAGCCCGGCCTTCACCTGGCCCTCGGCGGGGCTCACCAAGACGGCGACCTCGTCTACACCGCATCGAGCATGCCGATCCGCGACCAGGAGGCGTTCCTCCCGGCCACCGATGCCGACGCGCTCTTCCTCTGCAACCGCGGCGCCAACGGAATCGACGGCCTGATCTCCTCCGGAATCGGCGCCGCCCACGCCAGCGGTCG
Source organism: uncultured Solirubrobacterales bacterium (assembly GCA_963712595.1). GTDB lineage: Bacteria > Actinomycetota > Thermoleophilia > Solirubrobacterales > 70-9 > VRUE01. Next base: position 171,391 of record CAVQIM010000002.1, on the reverse strand, counting down.
CCCGACCACGATCATCACCGGCGACCTCGGCCTGCTCCACGACCTCGGCGCCCTCGCCGCCCTTCGCGACGTCTCCACCCCGGTCCGGATCGTCGTCATCGACAACGACGGCGGCGGCATCTTCGGCTTCCTCCCCCAGGCCAAGGCGCTGGGAGACGGTGAGTTCGAGGCCCTGCTCGGCACCCCCCGCGGCGTCGACATAGGCAAGGCGGCCGACCTCTTCGACTTGCCCCACCGCCGGCTCGAATCTCTCGACGACCTCCCCGATGCCCTCACCGCCGGCACCGGCCTGATCGAGGCCAAGACGAACCGGCATGCGAACGTCGATTTCCACCGCCGGCTCGCCGATCGCGTCAGCGCTGCGATTGCCTAGCTTCTAGCAGGCGATCCGCCCAGCCTCGCGGCCGGGACCGGGTCGCCAGAGGGCGCCGTAGATCCCGACGCCCGGCACCGATATCACCTTTTCCCTGCAGCTCCCGTCAGAGTTGACCTGCACGATCGAGTTGCCGATCGGAAGGAGCGTGTCGAAGAGCGCGTCGAAGGGTTCCTTGCTGATGCGGAAGGAGTTGAAAGCGATTCGCTGCCCCGACGGATCCCAACTGGGGTGCGACTCGCTTATCCAGCGCGTGTGAGTCAACGGCCTTCTCACTTTGCCGTCGGCGCTCATCAGGTGGAGGTCGCCGTGGGTAATCCGAAATCCCTGCGGGTGCTCGAGCGACTGATGGACGAAGACGATTTGCGACCCGTCTGGCGAGAAAACCGGCTCCGAAGCCCACCGAGCCAACAATCGCGAGCCGCCTTTCCCCTGCAACCTGAAGAGCAGCGCTCTCGGCTCTTCCGGGTTGTAGCCGCTTTCTCTCGTCACGGCGAGGGTCGAGCCATCCGGAGAAAAAGACGAGGGCACGTAGTCGAAGCCCCTTCGCCCTTCAACCACCTGGCGCGCGCCGCCTCCACTTGCATCGGCCACCCAGACCGCCGTCGAAAGATCGTCTACATCTTCCCGGGAGAAGGCAATCTTCGTGCCATCCGGAGAGAAAACGGGGTTCGCTCCCCAGCCGGTACCACGAAGGAGGTGCAGTCCCATCCCGTCTGGGCGCACGACATAGATGCCGTCCTTGCCACTAAAACCCCTCGATCCGACGAAAGCGACCTGACTGCCGTCGGCAGACCAGGACAATCCAGAGAGAACCCTTGGCACCAGTCCCCGCCGCGATCCGCGCACGACGATGGTCGGTCTTGGGCTTTCAGTCCCGGCTGTTCTCACGGTGAGTCCCCACGGCCTGAGCGTGCTGAAGCCCGTGAACGCCAAGCGGGGTCCCTCCGGAGTCGGCGTCGCATTGGCCACCGCACCGCAGGCAAGCGCCAGCACGAGTCCGACGAGACAGAGCCTTCTCGCGTACCGAAACACGGACGCATTCTGCACCAGCCGATGAAGGCGCCACTACTCAGTCAGCAACGGCAGCAGAGCCTGCAGCTTGACCTCGGTCTCCGCCAGCTCCGCGGCGGAGTCTGCATCGGCGCCTGGCCACCGCAGTCGCCGCGGCAGTCTCCGCCTGAGCGCTGGCTCAGCGCGCCAAGACCTTCCAGCGGTAGGAGGCGGGGGTCGGATCGGCCAATCCCGCTTGGTTCACCGCCCGCACGCGGAAGACGTGGCGGCCCAGACCCACTCGCCGCTTGAAAGGCGACGAACAAGGCCGGAAACGCCTTTTCCCCAGCTTGCACTGAAAGGTCGAATGAGGCTTGCTGGATGAGAACGTGAACTTCGCCAGCCTTTTCGACGTCCTCCGCGCCGGCTTCCCCTTGATCTTGGTGTCCGGGGCGGAGACCCGGGGGGTTTTCTTGCCCGACTTCGGCTTCTTGCTTGCCGACTTCTTGCCATCGACTTTTTCTTTCCCGGGCTCGTCCCCTTTGACGACGGCGGCTTTGACGACGACCGTGGTCGAGCCCTGGCTTCCTTCGTGACCGGCGTCGCCAGCGTAGATGGCCCCGATCGTATGGGTGCCGGATCCGACCAAGGTGGGGGTATAGGGGAGTTGGCAGCTCGCCTCGGTCGAGCTCGTCGGCAGAAGGGCGCAGGTGCCCCCGGCCCCGAAGGCGCCCGATCCGCTCGAGCTGAAGCTGACGCCGCCGGTTGGCACGGTGGCCGCGGCCGCGGCCGCGGACGTATCGACAACCGTCGCCGTACAGGTGCTGGCCCCGGCCCCAAGCGTTACCGCGGGTGGCGCGCAGACGACCGTGGTCGCGGTCGAGTCGGCTAGCTCGTCGGCGCCGATGTCTGCTTCCAGGCCGATCTTCCGCGACTGGCCGTCGATGTCGGTTGCACCGCTCGACGAATCGGTGGCTCCCTGGTCGACGGTAGGAGAGCCCGCGAGCTGATGAATACTGTCACTGGCCAGCATCGGCGGCGCCACCTGGTTGCTGCCCGATCCTGCCGCGGTGACGGTCGCGCTGCCGCCACCCGCGTCGGTCGTCGTTTCGATCGTCGCGTAATTCGAGTGGCCGAGGTTGATCGCCACCGATGCGCCCGTCCCGGGGGTGTGAGGAGAAAGGCTCAGGCCCCCGGCTTCGACGTCCTTTGTTTCCCCGCGCGCGATCACGCTCTCGGCGTCGATCGTGTAGGAGGTATTGCCAAACGCCTTGAAGGAAATCCCGCGTGATGAGGTCCCACTGGCGATGGCGGTGACACCGCGGAGCGTCGCCGTATGGGCGCCGCTCGTCAGCAGGCTCATCCCGATTGCCGCGCTGTTTGAGCCGGTGCTGAGACATGCGCTGTCTCGGATGACCCCGCCAAACTGGACGCAGGCGATCGCCGTCGGCGCGCCCGAATGGGCGATGACATCGTCCATGATCCCGTTGAAGACCTCGATGTTGGAGCGCGAAACGTCCGTATCGATCTCCAGATGGGAGAGGACATCTCCTTCTTCGACGATGAAGGCCCCGATCAGCGATTTGTTCTCGTTGAGCGTGATCGTCGGCCGGGGCGACCCAGCCGCACCGAGGACCTTGATTCCAGGTGCGAGCTGGACGAATTCCTGTGGGCCCAGATCGCCGGCAGTGTCCGAATACGCACCGGGAGCGATCAACACTTCGTCGCCGCCTGCCACCGTGGTTCCCGGCGCGCTGACGCTTGCCGCGGTGTAGATCGTGCAGGGATCGGCGGGACTGGCGCATGGGTCCAGCCCGGTACCGCCCGGCCCCGCGTAGCGGACCGCGGCCGACGCACTTGAAGCCCCGATCAGAGCGATGACCACACCGGCCAGTGCCGCACATGCCCTGAGTCCCGCTCGGTTCGTCCCCACGAGACAGGAGGCTAGCGATTGCCCGAGCAATCGGCGCGCAATAGCCAAACCGGATGGGGCATTCGTCCAGGGTGGCCCAGCCGCAGATCAAGCGACCTTCATCGATGGGGCGCGGGACGGCGCCCGCCCGCTACTCCGCCAGGAGCGGCAGCAGAGCCTGCAGCTTCACCTCGGTCTCCGCCAGCTCCGCGGCGGGGTCGGAGCCGGCGACGAGGCCGACGCCGGCGTAGAGGTGGGCCTCCCGATCGCGCAGCAGCGCGCTGCGCAGAGCCACGCAGAACTCACCGTCTTCGGTGGCGTCCATCCAGCCGACCGGGCCGGCGTACCAGCCGCGGTCCATCTGCTCCAGCTCGGCGATAGTGGTGGCGGCGGCGGCGCGCGGCTCGCCGCCGACCGCCGGGGTCGGGTGGAGGATGCCGGCCAGCTCGACCGCCGAGCGCGGCTCGGCGAGCTGGGCGAGTATCGGCGTCGCCAGGTGCTGGATGTTGGCCACCTTGACGATCTCGGGCTCGGGCTCGGTCTGCACCCAGACCGCATGGGGCCGCAGGGTTCGCGCGATCCGCTCGGCGACGATCTCGTGCTCACGCCGGTCCTTGTCGCTGCGCATGAGCTGCTCGCCGAGATGATCGTCGACGGCGGGGTCGGAGCTGCGGCGGATCGATCCGGCCAGCGCGACGGTCGAGACGCTTGCCCCCGAACGACGCAGCAGCAGCTCGGGACTGGCTCCGATGAAGGCAGCCTCCGGCGTGCCGCAGCAAAAGCAGAAGCAGCTCGAGAACTGCTCGCGCAGGGCGCCGAAGAGCGCGGCCGGGTCGTGCGCGGCGCCGGCATTGACGAGCACTTCGCGGGCGAGGACGACCTTCGAGATCTCGCCCGCCGCGATCCGCTCGGTTGCCGCCGAGACCGAGCGCTCGAACTCGCCCGGCGGGCGGGCGCTGCGGATCTCGACACGAGATGTTGGATGAGGGTCGAGCAGCGCCAGCGGATCGCTGCGCAGGCCGGCGAGGCGCGCGGCAAGCGCCGCGACCTTCTGCTCCCGATCGTCGCCTGGGTGGAGCATCGCGTTGACCGTGAGGAAGGTCTCGGCGCCGCTCCTGCAGAGCGAGAGCTCCGGTAACACCATCGCGGCGGGAGCCAACGACGACCAAGCCGAAGAACCTCCACCATCCGGGTCGAAGGCGAAGCCGCCAACCCAGACCGCACCGGCGCCAGCCGGGAGGCCGGATGGCTCCTCGAAGATCCCCTCTGTGCCGAGGCACTGGCGGGCCACGTCCTCGAAGCGACTCGGCCCCCTCGAAGTGGCCTCGTCGACGACGCCGAGAGCGGCCAGCGCAAAGTCCCTGTCCCGCTGCTCCCAGCAGAACCAGCGATCGGAGGCCAAGCGCGAAGCGAAGACGGCCGCGCAGGGGTCGATCCCCTCGACCGGCGTCGTGACGCTGACCAGCGTCCTCCGACCGCGCTCCACGGCCCGCTCGAGGGCCGTGCTCAGAGTGGCGAGAACGGTCTCAGTCGGCGCCACGGGCTATGGCGATCTCGCCCGTGCGGACCATCTCGATCAAGCCGTGGGGGCGGATCATTCGCTCGAAAGCCTCGATCTTGTCGGCGGAGCCGGTGACCTCGATCGTCAGGGTGCGGCGGGAGACGTCGACGATCTTGGCCCGGAAGATCTCCGCGAACTGGATGATCTCCGCCCGGTTCTCGACCGCCGAGGAGACTTTGAACATCGCCATCTCACGGGCGACCGTCTCCTCCGGCTCCATGTCGCGGATCTTCAGCACGTTGACCAGCTTGTGAAGCTGCTTGGTCACCTGGTCGATCGGGTGCACGGCGCCGTCGAGGGTGAGGGTGATGCGGGAGATACTCGGGTCGTCGGTCGGCCCGACCGCGAGCGTGTCGATGTTGAAGCCGCGCCGCGAGAAGAGCCCGGCGACCCTCGCCAGCACGCCCGGCTTGTTCTCGACCAGGATCGAGAGGATGTGTTTGCGACCGCTGAGCTGGCCCGGAACGCGCAGCTCCTCCAGCTTGACCACCTGCGGGGTCCCGGCCTCCATCATGGCCCCCACGACACTGCGCATATCTGCGTCCTCGGTCGCTCGCGTGCAGAGCACGCCACGCTCCCTGCGTCCTTGATCTGCTTGGTCGCGCGGGCCATGATCGCTACCCAACCATGTCTCTTGCCGCGGCACCTGCCGGGATCATCGGGAAGCAGTTCTCCTCGGGCGAGACGCGCACGTCGAGCAGGACCGGGCCGTCCGTTTCCAGCGCCTTGGCCATCGTCTCCTCGAGATCGCCGGAGTCCTCGCAGCGGATCCCGGTTGCGCCGAAGGCCTCGGCGAGCTTGACCCAGTCCGGGCTCGGGCCCATCTCGACCGAGCTGTAGCGGCGGTCCCAGAAGAGCTCCTGCCACTGGCGGACCATGCCCATGTAGCCGTTGTTCATCAGGAAGACCTTGACCGGGATCTCCTGGCTGACGCAGGTCGCCAGCTCCTGGCAGTTCATGATCAGGCTGCCGTCTCCCGCCAGGCAGACGACCGCCTCGTCGGGGCAGGCGACCTTGGCCCCGACCGCGGCGGGCAGGCCGAAGCCCATCGTGCCGAGGCCGCCGGAGTTGATCCAGCGGCGCGGCTTCTCGAAGCCGTAGTACTGCGCCGCCCACATCTGGTGCTGGCCTACGTCGGAGGTGATGATCGCGTCGCCGCCGGTTGCCCGGTGCATCGCCTCGATCATGAACTGCGGCTTGATCTCGCCGTCCTTACCCTCCTCGTAGCGCAGCGGGTACTCGTCCTGCCAGGCCTTGATCTGCCTCCACCAGCCGTCGAGGCGCGAAGCGTCGGTCTGCAGCGCCCGGTACTCGCGGTTCAGCTCCGGCAGCACCAGCTTCGCGTCGCCGACGATCGGGATGTGGGCGGGAACGTTCTTGGAGATCTCCGCCGGGTCGACGTCGATGTGGATGAACTTGGCGTGGGGGGCGAACTCGGCGAGCTTGCCGGTGATGCGGTCGTCGAAGCGGGCGCCGATCGCGACGATCAGGTCGGCCTCGTCCATCGCGTAGTTGGCGGCGCGGGTGCCGTGCATGCCGAGCATCCCCAGCCACTGCTCACCCGAGGCGGGGTAGGCGCCGAGGCCCATCAGGGTCGAGGTGATCGGGAAGCGATCAGCGGCGGCCAGCTCGCGCAGCTCCTCGGAGGCGTTGGCGTTGATCACGCCGCCACCCGTGTAGAGGATCGGTCGCCGCGCGTTGGCGATCGCCTTGGCGGCAATCCGGATCTGCTTGATGTTGCCGGCACTGGGCGGTTTGTAGCCGGCCAGCTCGACCGGTTGGGTGCGCGGCGCGTAGTCGATGTCGGCCCGCGAGAGGTCCTGGGGGACGTCGAGCAGCACTGGCCCCGGCCGCCCGGTCGAGGCGACGTGGAAGGCCTCGTGCACGTACTCGGGGATCTGGCGCGGGTCGGTGGCCTGGAAGGAGTGCTTGACGAAGGGCAGCGTGGCGCCGAGGATGTCGGCCTCCTGGAAGCCGTCGGTGCCGATTAGCTCGGTCCGCACCTGACCGGTGATGAAGACCGTCGGCACCGAGTCCAGCATCGCGTCAGCGATCGCCGTGACCAGGTTGGTCGCACCGGGGCCCGAGGTGGCGAAGGCGACGCCGACCCGACCGGAGGCCTTGGCGTAGCCCTCCGCCGCATGCCCGCCGCCCTGCTCATGGCGGACCTGGATGTGGCGGAAGTCCGCATCGACCAGGGCGTCGTAGGTAGGCAGGTTCGCCCCGCCGGGGATCCCGAAGACGTGCTCCACGCCCTCGGCCTTGAGGCTCTGCATCAGTGCGTCGGCAGCTCGCATCGAAAAGCGATGCTACCAGCGGACTCGTGCCCGGTCGCAGGGCTTTTAGAGACTGGCGCCAAGGCTTGCAGCACATCGCTCGAACGCACGACGATTCCGCCTCTCGGCACGGCGGAGAGCCGCCTGGCGCGCCGCACCGTGCTTTTGCATCGCCGCTTTGCGCGCCCGACGGTACTCGCCCCGGGCCCGTCCTACACAATCGCGATAGGCCTGCCCCGCGTCGATCCCTTGGGGCTGGGGCGGGCTGGGCTCGCGCTCCGGGGGCGCAGACGAAGTCACGAAGGTCTGTCCCGCACCGTAGCTCGTGCCACCGCCGTTGGTGGCAGCAAGGCGGAATCGGTAGACAGTGCCGGAGCTCAGGCCGCCAAGGGTGGCCGAGACTTCCACCGGTTCGTCGCCGGCGCCGAGCGAGGCAGGGCCGCAGGGAACGCTTTGTCCTTGCGGAGAGGTCGGCCCGTAGTCGAAGTGGCACGAGGTAATCGGGCTGCCGTTGGGGATGACGACCCCCGCCACCGTCGCCTCGGTCTGGGAGACGTTGCTGGCGCCTGGCAAGGTGAGGACAGTTGGGGACTGCAGCCGTTTCGACGGGGTCGAGAATTCGCCGTCGTCGCCGTAGCTCGTCCCACCACTGTTGGTCGCCACCACGCGGAAGTGGTAGTCGGTGCCGGGGCTCAGGCCACCAAGGGTGGCCGAGACTTTCACCGGTTCGTCGCCGGCGCCAACCGAGGCGGGGCCGCAGGCGGCGCTCTTGCCGTATCCAGTCGTCGGTCCGTACTCGATGTGGCAGTCAGTGACTTTGGCGGAATTGGGGTTGACGGTGCCGCCGACCGTGGCGGATTCGTCGGTGATGCCGGATGCCCCCTGGCCGGTGACGACAGCTGGGGCTTCCGCGAGGGTCACCAGGGTCCGGTCGGCGCTCCACGTCCTACCGACGGAGTTGCTCGCCACGACGCGGAAGTGGTAGGTGGTCGCTGGCTCGAGACCGTCGATCGCGTCTTCCACGTCGACGCCGTTGCTGCCGGAGCCGACGTCGGCCGCGGACAGCGGCACGCGGGCGCCGTATTCCGTCGAGCTGCCGTATTCGAACTGATAGGTCGTATCCATGCCCTTCGGGTAGACGGTGGCGCGCAGCTGGGCGGCGCGGGCAGCGACCAGCGCCGGCTTGGTCAACGCCCCGGGCAGCACCGGCCCAGAGGTCAGCGGGAGGCGCTCCGCCAGGGGGGTGTATCCCCAGGACCAGTACCAGCCGACCGCGGTGCAGCCCGCGGCGGCGCAGTCGACGTCGTACAGCTCCATCGCTTCGTCGGATGCGTCGGCGGGCAAGACCGGATCGTCGCTGCTCCATGCGGATCCGTCCCAGCGCGCGCCGAAGGCTTCCGGCAGGGATTCTCCGGAGCTTTCGCCCCCGACGGCCACACAGACGTCCGCGGCGAGGCAGGAGACGCCGCGCATCGGTTTGGGCAGTGGCACGCCGGTCCAGTCCGTTCCGTCCCAGGTCTCGGCGATGCCGGCGCCACCGAACTCGCCTTCGGTGCCGCCGACGGCCATGCAGGAGGAGTCCGAGCTGCAGGAAACGCCCTGTAGCCCGCCGGCCGTCACCGCGCTCGCCTGCCGGCTCCATTCCGCACCCTCCAGCCGGGCCACGAGCGGTTTGATCCCGCTTCCCGCGCGGCTTTCGCCCACTGCGACACAGGACCCGGCCGAGCTGCACGAGACTCCCCAGAGGAGGTTGACGATCCAGCCCGGCGGACCGGTGAGGATTCGCGCGGTCCAGTCCTGGCCGTCCCAGGTCTCGATCACCCCCTGCGTTTCTTCTTTGGCCGCGTCGGTGAAGACCTCACCGACTGCGACGCAGAACGACGCCGACGCGCACGAGACCCCGTGCAGGCGAAGTTCGTACTGGCCGTTCTGACGTTCCCGGGCCTCGGCGGGCAGCGGCATCGGCGTGATCGCCCAGCCCGAGCCGTCCCAGACCTCGCCCAGCGGCATGTAGCCCGGGTCTATTTCGTAGTTGGTTCCAATGGCGACGCAGGCATCCGGCGCGGCGCACGACACGTCCTCCAAGCGACTCGAGTAGCCGGAGGCAGGTACGTGCGCGACCGGCGGCGTTTCGCGTGTCCAGGCGCTCCCGTCCCAGCGCTGGGCGACGGGGGCATCGTTGTAGAACGGGCCTTCGAAGTAGAACGCGCTGGCTCCGGTCGAATTGCAGAAGCTTGCCGTGACGCAGGAGACGCCGAACAGTTCTTCCCGGGTCCCCCCCGCCGGCATGCTCTGGGGCGCCCAGTCAGAGGCGAGGAACGAGCGATCGCCTCCGTAGCTGACCCCGAACGCGTTGCTCGCGGCGATCCGGTAGTGGTAGCGAGTCCCGGCGGAGAGGGCGGTCAGCGACTGCTCGACCTCGACCGCCTCGGTCCCGGCCACCAGGTCGCCGCCCGAGACCGGCACGGTGCTTCCGTAGCTGGTCGTCTGCCCGTATTCCAACCGGTAGGTCGTCGCGCGCCCGTTTGGGTTGACCGCACCGACCAACGTCGCTTCGCTCCCGGTCACGTTCACGGCGTCACCGGCCGAGACCACCGGCGGCCCAGGCCGTGAACCGCCGGGCGTCCCCCAGCCGGTTGGGCCGTCGTAGCCCTGCCCCGCCCGGCAGACGTAGATGAGGGGCGGTTCGCAGTGACCGTTGCTGCCTTCGGTCACATCGAACAGGGCGCCTGCAGGACCTCGTTCCCAGAAGAGCTCCCCGGCCGCGGCGCGCTCGTCGCTCGTCGCAAGCGCCTCTACGCCCGCCATCAAAGGAGTCGAGGCACTCGTGCCGCCGAAGAGCAGCCAGCCTTCGTAGCCAGCGTAGGTGTCGTACACGGAGACCGGGGTTTCGGGGTCGGCCACGGCGGCGACGTCGGCGATCGTTCGCGTGCCGCAGCCGCTGTCGTCCTGCCATTCGGGCTTCGGCTCGTAGGCGCTGCAACCGCTTCCGGCCCCGATCCAGGCACTCTCCCGCCAGCCGCGAGCGCTGTCGTCCTTGTTCAAGCTCGTTCCGCCCACCGCGATCACCTCCGGCGAGGCCGCGGGGTATTCGGCGCCGAAGCCGGCGTCGCCCGAGGCAAACAGGACCGGGATGCCGGGATGGTGGAAATAAGGGTCGAAGACAGCCTCCCCCGAGAACTCTTCGCCGCCCCAGCTGTTGCTGATCACGTCGGCTCCGAGTTTCGCCGCCGTTTCCACCGCCTGGGGCAGGTTCTGGTAGGCGTTGTCGTCGGCCTCGACGAGCAGGAGCTTGCATTCGGGGCAGACCGCCGAAGCCATGTCCAGGTCCAGCGCGGCCTCGGCCGCCCATCCGCCATTTGCCTGGGGGTAGCCACTGGTTTTGCCTTCCTGATTCACCTTCTTGAAACACCCGCTCCCGCTGGTGCAGGGCGGCAGACCGTATGTTTCGCGATAGGTGGCCAGGTCGGAGGCCGCAGAGGGGTAGTCGTAAGCAACCGTAATCGCGATGGTCAAGCCGGCACCGCCCTGGCCGGGCAAGCCGTATGCCGCGCGCAGGTCGACGGGAGAGAACCCGCCCAGTTCGCCGCTGCCATCGAGTCGAGGACCGCCTGCGGCCACCCGTTCCCGTGCAGCAAGGGCTTCGGGAACAACCGCCGACATGCAGGTCAGCCGGGCGGCCGTCGGCGCAGGGCAAACCGCGTAGGGCTTCGTTTCGCTGGGACTGCGAGAGTGGGGCTCGATTCCCGCTTCGCGCAGCCCTCGCTCATAGTCGCTGGCCGCGATGGTCGCGTGTGGCCGGGCGAGCCCTGCAGCGGGGAAGGCAGCCGCGACCAGGCAAACCGCAGCTGTGACTAGGGACCACCTGATGCCGCCGCTGCGCACCTTGACCCGACGGCTCGAGTGCACCGCCCCCTCCTGTCCGTGACCCAAGCGGATTAGGGTGAAGATAACAGAACGGTACGAAACTAATTCCGCACTGGAACGCCCGGGTTCCAGTGTGTGCGGGGGTCGATCGAGGACTCGATCACGCGATCCTTGTAGCGCTCTATCGCGTGGATCATCGACTCGACCAGCTCCTCGCCGAGCAGCTTCGGCTCCAGGCCGAGGTCGAGCAGCTTGGTGTGGATCGCGTTGTAGTAGTGGTGCTCCTTCTCCACGCGGGGGTTCTCGTAATGCTGGATCTCAACCGCGTAGCCGAGGTGCTCACCGGCCTGCTTGACCAAATGGGCCAGGTCCATCACCGAGAACTGCTCGGTGAACTGGTTGAAGACGCGGAACTCGCCTGCCTCGGCGGGATTGCTCGCCGCCAGCTCGACACAGGCGAGCGTGTCGCGGATATTGAGGAAGCCGCGCGTCTGCGTCCCGGCGCCGTAGACGGTGAGCGGGTGGCCGATCACCGTCTGCAGGCAGAAGCGGTTGAGCACGGTGCCGAAGACCTCGTCGTAGTCGAAGCGGGTGATCAGGCGCTCGTCGCGGGCACTCTCCTCTGTCTCGATCCCGTATACGACACCCTGGTTGAGGTCGGTGGCGCGCAGGCCCCAGGTACGGCAGGCGAAGTGGATGTTGGTCGAATCGTGGACCTTCGAGCAGTGGTACAGCGAGGCCGGCAGCTTCGGGAAAGGCAGCGTGTCCTTGCGACCCTTGTGCTCGATCTCGATGTAGCCCTCCTCGATATCGATCTCGGGCTGGCCGTACTCGCCCATCGTGCCGAGCTTGACCAGGTGGCAGTCGGGCACGTGATCGCGGATCGCGAAGAGGAGGTTGAGGTTGCCGATCACGTTCGCATGCTGGGTCTCGACCGCCTTCTCGCGCGAGGCCATCGAGTAGGGCGCCGAGGCCTGCTGGCCGTAGTGGACGACCGCCTCGGGCCGGGTCTCGGCGACGACGCCGTCGAGGAAGTCGCCGTCCTGGACCGGCCCGACGAAGCTGCGGATCTCCTCGCCCGAGAGCTCCTTCCAGGCCGCGATGCGCTGGTCAAGATCGGCAATCGGCGTCAGCGAGCCGGTGCCGGCCTCCTCGTGCCAGCGGCGGCGGGAGAAATCATCGACGACCGCGACCTCGTGTCCGCGGGCCGAGAACCTCAAGGCCGTCGGCCAGCCCAGGTAACCGTCGCCCCCAAGGATGAGAACGCGCATAGGTCGCGGCAGCGTAGCGGACCACTTGGATGCCGTCACACCCGCGGGGAGCCTTCCAACCACCCATACGATCCGCCGCATGAGCGGCCTGGCGGAACGAAATGGTGGGCGACTGGGCATGGCCGCCCTGGTGGCGATCCTCCTCCTCGGGCTGGGCCTGCGGGTCAACGAGGCATGGGACGGCCGCTCCCCTGTCTTCGACGCCGCCGCCTACGCGACGATCGGCGCCAATCTCGACCGGGGCGAGGGCTTCACGCTCGGCCGCAGTGCGACCCAGCCGGCGAGCAACTACTCCCCCGGCCTCCCCCTCTTCGTCGCCGGCCTCTACGAGCTGACCGGCGGCATCCACGAACGCTGCGCGCGCGTGATCCTCGCGCTCCTTGGCACCCTTTCGATCCTTTTCGCGTACTTGATCGCCCGCCGCCTCCGCCGCTCGATGCATCGAGCACACCCTGGTGTGCTCGATGCATCGAGCGGCGTGGCGGGTTTGGTCGCGGCGGCGGTGGTGGCGATCTACCCAGCGCTGCTCGAGTACCAGGGAATGCTGATGGGTGAGCCGTTGGCCGCCTCGTTGCTCTCGGGAGCCGTCTTGGCGGTGCTCTGGGCTAGCGGTTCAAGACAAGATGACTTGGCGCGCGGGTCCTGTCGTGGGGCAGGGGGGCCTGCGGGCGAGGCCTACGTCCTCGACGCCCCACGCCACCCGTGCGTTAGATGGCTTTTGCCAGGCGTACTGCTCGGAGCGCTTGCGTTGGTGCGCCCGGAGTACCTCGGCGTTGCGATGCTGGTGGCTCTCGTCGTGTTCGCGAGGGACTTTCGGCCCAATTGGCGAAAATCGGGCGCGAGGGCACTGATCCTGCTCGGCGGAGTTGCGATTGTGGTGTTGCCCTGGACGGTTCGCAACGCGATCGCGCTCGATCGGCTCGTACCGATCTCGACCGGCGGTGGGCAGGTGCTCTTTGCCGGGACGTATCTGCCCTCCGATGGGGATCCGGAAAAGGTCGGGGCCGAGGTGATCGAGCGGCACCCAGAGCTGTTCGGCCCCGACGCCCTCCAGCGGCTGCGGCTCGAGCAGATCCTCGCGCGGCTGGCGGCCCAGCGCTATCCGCAGCTCGAAACGGACAGAGCCCTCGCGCGGATGGGGCGCGAACAGCTCTGGGATGACGTCAGCGAGGAGCCGCTCGAGTACGCGGGGTTCGTCGCAGCGAAGGTCGGCCGGATCTGGTTGCACGGGCCGCGCGACGTGATGCGCCAACCGCTCTGGGAGGCCCTGCACTGGCTCCTCGTCGGGTTCGGCCTGATCGGCCTGATCGTGCTGTCCGCGCAGCGCCGTTGGGAGGCGCTCCTGCTGGCGACGATCTTCGTCGCGATCACGGCGATCTGCGCGCTTCTCGTCGCCTCGCCGCGGCGGATGCTGGTGACGATGCCGCTCGTCGCCGCCCTTGCCGGCGTCGGCGCGGTATGGCTGGCGCAGATGCTTGCAGGGTGGCGCCCGACCGAGGGATCCGGCGCCACCCCCTGACCCCGGTCAGGACCTGTACGTGACCCCAAAGGTCAGCTTGATGAAGGTGGCGGTGTCGGCGCCTTTGAAGGTGCAGACATAGCTGACGGTGCTCGTGTCTTTCGAGCTGACCGTCGGCCGGCAGTAAAAGCTCCGCACCGGCCGCGGCTCCTCGACGCCCAGTTCGGTGGCGCGCAACATCACCTTCTTCGCTTGCGCGCAGGTGGCAAAGCGCGCTTGAACCGGATCGACGTTGCTCGAGGTGAGCGTGCCGGTCACAGTCCCGCCGACCACCTCGGGCGAGGCCGTGGTGCAGGTCTTCGGCGCAGTTTTGGCACCCGCCGCGGGGGCGAGGACAAGCAAAGCGCAGATGCCTGCACAGAGGGCGAGCAGGGTAGAGCGGGACATTTCGAAAGCTCCTTCCGTCAGGATCGAGATCGGGCGCAACCGTCTTCGACGCCGCCGCCCACCGCCCTTGTGGCGGATAGCCTGAGCGGCCGTGACGGCGATCGGCAACCGGCTCCGCAGACTGCCCGAGCGCCACGGGAAGACGACCTTGGTGCTACTCGCGCTGATCGTCCTCCTCGGGTTCGGGCTGCGCGCCTACCGAGTGGTCGAGCCACTGGCCACGCCCGGCGACGACGCTCATGCCTACTACGGGCTCTCCAAGGCCCTCTACGAGGAAGGCAGCTTCGGTGGCCCGAGCTTCCGCGACGCCAGCGACTGGTCGCCGGGAGCGCCGCTGATCTACGCCGCCAGCTTCTACGCAACCGGCGGCGCCCGCGAAGGCACCGCGCGGATCGTCGAGTTGCTGCTCGGGCTCGCCGCGATCGTCGTCGTCTACCTGCTCGGCCGGCGCATCTCCTGCCGGCCCGCCGGGCTGCTCGCCGCCTTCGCCGTCGCCGTCTACCCGCCCTTCATCCACTCGACCGGGGCTCTCTTCAGCGAGCCGGCCGCGATCTTCACGCTGCCGGCCGCAGTCCTGGCGTTTCTCTGGGCATCTGGCCCAAGACAAGAGGACTCGGCGCGCGGGTCCTGTCGTGGGGCAGGGGGGCCTGCGGGCGAGGTGTACGTCCTCGACCCCCCTGCCCCACGCCACCCGCGCGTGCGGTGGTTGGTCCCGGGGCTGCTGCTCGGAGCCACAGCGATGATCCGGCCGGAGTATTTGCTCGTCGGCATAGCCTTCGTGGCACTGGCGCTAATTCAGGTCGCGCGAGACCGGGGTTTGAAGTCGGGTTTCGCCAGCGCGGCCCTCCTAACCGTGGGTCTGCTCGTGCCGATCGTCCCCTGGACCGTTCACAACGTGATCTCGCTCGACCGGGTGGTGCCGATCTCGACCGGCGGCGGCAAGGCGCTCTACGTCGGTACCTTCCTTCCCGCCGACGGCGAATACCAGCGGGTCAAGGCGATGTTGGTGCGCCGCTACCTGCACCGCGACCTCGCCCCCCACTCGGCCGCGCTCGACCAGATCGACCCGACGCCGCTCTTCGACCGGGTCGCGGAGCGCTACCCCGACCTGCCCCGCGACTCCGCGCTGGGCAAGATCGGCAAGCAGAACTTCTCCCACTACTTCGGCGGAGACCCGATCGGCTACGCGGCGATGACGGCCCGCAAGGTCTGGCGCATGTGGAGCGCCGGGGTGGGCGAAGCGATGAGCAGCACCGCCGGGCGGGTGCTGCAGACGCTGATCGTGATCCTCGCGATCGCAGGAATGGCGGTGCTTGGCTGGCGTCGCCGCTGGTGGGAGCTGACGGCGATGGCGACCCCAATCGTGCTCGTCACCGCCGTCGGCGCCGCCTCGCTGGCAGCCCCCAGGCGCAACGAGGTGCTGATGACGCTGATCTTTCCGCTTGCCGCCACGGCGCTTTCGCGGGGGACCGCGGCCGTATTGTCCAGGCGACGATGGAGCTCTACGCAGGCATCTTCCCCGCCGAACTGACCGCGCTGCGCAGCGCCGGGCTGATCGGCGCGATCGCCCTCGTCGCCTACGCCCTGCTCCGCCGCCGCTCGCTGCGCAACGTCGACGTGCTGATCTTGCTTGCCGCGGGCCTCGGGCTCGGGCTCGTGGCGGGGACCGAAATCACCGACAAGCTCCTCTCCACCTTCTCCTTCGAGAAGGGCAACGGCGGGCGCATCCTCGGCCTCGCCGTCTTCGCGATCTTCATCCTCTTCCTGCTCAGCCTGCGCGCTCTCTCCCAGGCGGCGCGCAACGCGCGGCAGCTCTCCGCCGTGCTCGAGGGGCTGGCCTGGGAGGAGTTCCGCCAAGCGGCGCTGCCCGAGCGCTTCCGGGACAGGATCGCGATCCTCGTCCCGGCCTACAACGAGGCCGAGAACGTCGGCTACGTGCTGGACCGGATCCCGAAGGAGGTATGCGGTCGCCCCACCGCGGTGCTGGTCGTCGACGACGGCTCGCGCGACGGCACCGGCGACGTCGCCGCCGAGCACGGCGCGGTCGTCGCCCGGCACGTGATCAACCGCGGCGGCGGGGCGGCGCTGCGGACCGGATACAGGCTGATGGTCGAATCGGGGGCCGAGATCGTCGTCACTCTCGACGCCGACGGCCAGCACCTGCCCTCAGAGATGGAGCGCCTGGTCAAGCCGATCCTCGACGGCGAGGTCGACGTCACCCACGGCTCCCGCGTCCTCGGCCGCGCCGATCGCAACCACTTCGCCCGCGAGCTCGGCATCGTCTTCTTCAACCGCCTCGTCTCCTTCATCACCCGGACCAAGGTCAGCGACTGTTCCAACGGCTACCGCGCAGTACGCACCACGGTCCTCCCTCAGCTCGTCCTGCGCCAGGAGCAGTTCCACACCTCCGAGTTCATGATCGAGGCGATCAAGCGTGACATCCCCGCCAAGGAGGTGCCCATCACTGTCGAGCGCCGCCTCCACGGCCACTCGAAGAAGCCCGCCGTGGTCCGCTACGGCCTCGGCTTCGCCAACGCGATCGTCCGCACCTGGCTGCGCTGATCGCGGTCTCTCTCGCAGGCCTGGGCAATCAAGACCGTGCCAGCGATCCGGGAGCGCTGGCCCCCGGATCGCTGAGCGAACCGCTAGAGCGTCCCTGGGTTCACACGATTCCCCATTGGCAATCCTGGTGCAAACCAGTCAATTCAAATACCCAGCCACTGGGAAATTTAAAGAACATTTCATATGCTCCGAATTTCGCCACGTCGCCGGTTAATTTTTGGATGGTTTCGTTCAATTCCAATAACCGAAAGACTTTTTCTCCGCCTTCCACTTCTGCGGAGAACGAGCCTTTGATCGAATATAAAAGTTCCAGTGGACATAGACCATTGTTTTTGAACGTAACGTGTCCGAATGCTTCGCTACCGTCCGGCTCGAATAAAATGAATAATTTCCCGTTGTGTAAAATTGGTAAGAATTTCGTTTTAAGCCCGAATTGTCTATTGGGAATAATTTCGCAAGGAACTTTGCCTGCGCCGTTGTGTTCGTAAACATCACAAGCACCGTATAAAAATTTGACTAAACCTTCGGTGCTCGAGAGGAGTTTTCCTTCTTCTGTGATACCCGCAGTGCACACGATTTCGATGCCAGCATTTTTAATTAAGAAGATGGTGAAATCGCCATCCTGTTCTCCTCTGAAGGTGACCGCTAAGTTGACCGATTTGCCTAAGACCTTGAATTCCCCAGCAGTGCTGTCGCCCGGTAACGCCGCTTGAGCGATTGCGATGCCGACAGCAAGCAGGGCAAGTGCGATCAGTGGGATCGAGCGGAGCATCCTTCGTCCTACCTTGACGCGTTTCATTTGCTTCCCTTTCGCGTTGTGATCAAAGCCAGCCGGCTGGCTGGCCCCGCGAGCATCTCATGCGGCGGCGCATAACGGTCAAGTATTCCTGCGCAATTTTCCTCGCGTCGGTGGAGCTGGCGCCGCAAGGTGCGAGAGGAGCCCCGGCCGCGCTGTGAAGTTCAGCTGGGTTCGATCACGAGGCGCGGCGAGCGAAGCCGGGTGCCTCGAGGGCCGAGAGGCAGAACTGCCCGAAAGCTGGCGCGGCGCCAAACGTGGAGGTGGAAACGGGCCACGCAGCGCCGGTTGAGGACCCTCGCCCGTATGCCGTGCCCGCTCCGCTTGAGATGGACCTTGCGCCCGGGCTCGTCACCGCATGGTGAGAGCCGAGCCACGAACTTGAACATCGAGGCCGAACGGCCAGCGAGCGGCAGCGCGGACAGTCTCAGCCGCTGGTGCTGCCGCTTGGGCTTGCGATCTCGCTTGGGCTTGGCCTTGCCTCCGGGCTGGGCTTTGGCGTCCGCCGCCTGCGGTGCTGCTGCCGGCGCTTCCCCCTGTGAGCAGCTCGCCGCAGAAGCGCCGACAAGTCGGTACACCGGCCCGCTGGCTGAAACGACGTAGATGCGCCCGCAGGCATCCTCGCCAAAGGAGGTGGGTTCCGACACCTCGAGCCCCTCCGAGCGATCATCCGTGGCCGCTCCACCCGCCATCGTAGGTAGCCGTAGCGAGCGCACATCGCCCGTGCAGAAGTCGCTGTAGACGTAGCGCCCATAGAGGTCTCCGAGGCTGGCGTCGCGCACGACGTAGCCACCGATGATCGAGCAGCCGTGGGCGCTGCCGTCTTCTGGATCTTTGTGCGGGTAGTCGAATGCCGGCTCGGCGAAGCCGCTGGCCGAGGCACAGGCAACCGCCGGTTCGGGGTAGGCGATAGTTCCCTCGCGGCAATTCCAGCCGTAGTTCGCCCCACCGCCGGAGACGACGCCTGCGCCCGGGCTCGCGGTGTAGTCGATCTCCTCGCGTTTTCCCTGGCCGACGTCGGCGATGACCATGTCGCCGCTGGCCCGATCGAAGGAGAAGCGCCACGGGTTGCGCAACCCGAAGGCCCAGATCTCGTCGCGACCGGGCGTCGCCGCGAACGGATTTCCTGCCGGGATGACGTAAGGAGGTTCCTGTCCCGGCCGGGGGTCGATGCGCAGGATCTTGCCCAGCAGCGCTTCGGTGTCCTGGCCGTTTTCGAACGGATCGCCGCCCCCTCCCCCGTCGCCGGTGGAGATATAGAGATGGCCGTCGGGGCCGAGCTGGAGCTGACCGCCGTTGTGGTTGTCTTCCTGCGCGTGGCCGATGCTGAGCATCGGCTCGCGGATGACCTGACCTTCCCTTGGCGGATCCGGCCGGAACGAGTCGACGTGGATGTCGCCTTCCTGCCCTCCCGCCGCCGGCTTACCCGTGTAGGCCGCGTAGAAGCGCCCCGTGGCGCCGAAGTCTGGAGCCGGCGCAATCGAGAGCAGGCCGCGCTCGCTGTCGCAGCAGCTGACCAGCGGGCGGAGGTCGGCGAAGAGCCGCGTCCCCGTCGGGCTGGCTTCCACCACCGTGCCTTCGCGCTCGACCACGAGGAGACGGTCGGGATGGCCGGGATCGGAGCTGACGAAGATCGGGCCTTTGAAGACGCCGATCGGCTCAAGCGTCGCCGCGCCCGCGTCCGAGGCGCTCAGCGCCGAGAGCAGGATGAGAACGGACAGCCAGATGACGCGGCGTGCGAAACCTCCTCCGATGACCTGACCATTACCCACGCACGACCACTATCCAACCCCCGGATGACGGACTTCGGCGGGATCGGGCAAGTAGAGGTCGGTTCCGCAGCGGGGGCAGACCTGGACGTAGAGCTTGAGCGCCTTGTGGCAATTCGGGCACTGCCGTTCGGGTTCGATCTTCTCTGAGCGGTAGAGGATCACCGCGACCAGGCCGAGCCCGGGCAGGACGGTGCCGATCAGCAGCCAGAGCCAGAACGAGCTGCCCTTGCCGCGGCCGATGATGCCGGTGGCTAGCCCGAAGAAGAAGGCGATGACGAGGTACTCGAATCCCACGTTCCTATTGTCGCCTCCAGCAGCTGCGCCTGTTCTACGGTTCCGCGCCGCGTCCGCCGCCGCCAGACGTGTGCGTGGAGTCGTAGAGCAGGCGCTCTGGGTGTCCGATCGAGCCGACCTCGGAGATATCGCGGCGGAAGGGGAGGCTGGCGGTCCAGTCGATCACCGCCCGCACCTTGCGAGCGACCCCCGGGATCTGGCTCATGTGGTAGGTGCGGGCAAGCCACCAGGCGGGAAAGCCGCGGAAGGTGCGCCCGCCGATCCGACCCACCGCCTTGTAGCGGCCGAGGTTGACGAAGGAGGCGTTGCCGCGGTACTCGAAGGGACGTGCCGCGCCGATCCCGAGCTCGGCAGCGATGTTCCGCGCCGCGACCGGGCCCTGGCGCACCGCGTGCTGGGCGGTAGGCGGACAGAGCCCGCCGCGCGGATCTGGGGCCGCCGCGCAGTCGCCGATCGCCCAAACCGCGTCCAGGCCCTTCACCCGCAGGTTCTCGTCGACCGGCACCCGCCCGCGCTCGTCGAGCGGCAGCGAGAGCTGGCGCAGGCTCGGGTGCGGGGCGACGCCGGCGGTCCAGACCACGGTCCGGGTAGGCAGCGTCTCGCCGGTGGCGATGCGGGCGCTGTCGGCGCGCACCTCCTCCAGCGTCGTGCCGAGGCGGACGTCGATGCCGCGACCGCGCAGCTCGCGCAGGGCATACTCCGCCAGCTCCGCGTCGATCTCGGGCAGCACGCGGTCGCTTGCCTCGACCAGGATCCAGCGCATCCCGTGCAGGCGCGCCCGCGGATAGCTCTCGATCGCGTCGGCGGCGAAGTCCTGCAGCTCGGCCAGCGCCTCGAGGCCGGCGTAGCCGCCGCCGACGAAGACGTAGGTGAGCAGCTCGTCGCGCCGTGCCGGATCTTCGCTGGCGTTGGCCGCCTCCAGCGTCTCGATCACGTGATTGCGCAGCCAGATCGCGTCGGCGAGGCTCTTGAAGCCGATCGCGTGCTCGGAGAGCCCCGGCACCGGCAGCACCCTCGAGACCGAGCCGAGGGCCAGCAGCAGCTGGTCGTAGGGCAGCTGCTCGCTGTCGCCCTCACGCGTGCGCAACTCGACAGTCTTCGCCACCGGGTCGTGGCCGACGATCGAGCCCAACCGCAGGTAGGTGCGCTTGAGGATCTCCCGCAGCGGGGTGACGACGTGCCGCGGCTCTAGCGTCCCGGCCGCGGCCTCCGGCAGGAACGGCGTGTAGAGGAGGAAGTTGGCGTCGTTGACCAGGACCAGCCGCGTCGACTGCCGCGGCATGATCCGCTCCAGCTCCCGCGCCGCCATCGCTCCACCGAATCCACCTCCGGCAATGACGACGTTCCAAGCCATGACTTGAAACTAGCACTTTGTGACAAGTTGTCACAAAGTGCTGGATGCCACGAATGTCACCTTCATACAGGGTGAGAATCCGCCGCTTTAGCGACCTACGTTCCTTGCCGTAAATCGAAAGCGGCCGGGGCACCGCGCAAACGGCCCCCGGCCCGGCACCGAAAGGCGGTACCTCTCGATGCAAGGCAAGGCTATTCCGCGCTCAGCCCATGGCTGCGATCCCCCGCTCCCTGAAAGCAAAGATGCCAGCGTTCAGCGAGCCGTCATGGCGCTCGCGTTGGACGCCCTCCCGAAGTCCCTGGCAATCCCCCACCTGGCCGCGGAGATCGACTGTGGCGACGCCGTAGAGGACGCTGTCCGCGATCTCGTCGGCGTCGGCCTCCTGGAGTGTGGTGGGATCTCGGTGCGGCCGACACTGGCCGCAATCCACTTCGATCGTCTCGGCCTATGACCGTCGCGGAGCAGTTCGGGCGGAACCTCGCGCGATGCCGCAGGCGCGTCGGTCTATCTCAGGAAGCAACGGCTGTTCGCGCCTCGCTGCACCGGACAGCGGTCGGCCAGCTCGAGCGCGGCGAACGGGTCGCCAGGGCGGACACGATCGCGAAGCTAGCCGGGGCACTTGAAGTCGATCCGGGGATCCTTTTCGAGGGACTTGCATGGGAACCGGGAGACATGCGGTACGGCCGATTCAGGCAGGACAGCGCCTAAGACGAAGGAGACACCCTGAGATACCTAAATCAAACCTGCGCCGATAGGCTGCGCAAATGCCCGATCAGCCCACTTCGCAGAACTCCCCATCAGCATTCGTCGGGAACTTTCGGGGCTATATCGCCAGCATCCAAGCGGAGCTTGAAGCAGAATACGGCGACGACGCTGGGGGGTTCGAGTCGGTTGCCCAGCGCGCCGAAACCGACGCACAATTCGTTGCCGCTCGAAATTGGCTTGTTGAACGTTGGGGCGAGCGCTTCCCTTGCCCGGTATGCCAAAACATCGAGTGGACGCTGTCAGAGGTCAGCCCAGCAGTCCAGCCCACCGGGTACTTCAGTTTCAGCATCACCTGTGGGTATTGCGGGAACACGATGCAGGTCGTTCCGGGGAATGCCCCAATGGATGCTCCTCGCTCGCACGACGAACAGCTCCATTTTCCGGCGCCTGAGTAATGCCCGACGCCGAGGCGAACTATCTCCCCGCATCGCGCCTGGCTCCAATTGCGGCAGAGCACGACGAGGCAGTACCGGTGCGCAGGGCTGAGATCGAGCGCTTCGCCGAGCGAGTGCGAGAGCTCAAAAATCCAATCGAGGCCGCAAGCGCATGGGCATTCACATGGCTTGGCCTAGGGATAGCCGCCACCATGTCGCTATTGGCAATGCTCGGAGTCCAAGGGCAGCACATCAAGCAGCCAGTGATCTGGGCGCACGCCGCGGCGATCTTTATTGGCTATTTCCTGGCTGCCTTCTGCGGCTGGCTAGATCATCGTCTTCGCGGAGATGGCGCTGACCGAAACGAGTCAGTCGCCTGCGAAATAGAAAGGCTAAACGAGCGTGCCCCGAGCGTCCCCGCCACCGAAGCGGCCGAACCGACGTGAAATAGGAAAAGCCCCCAGAACGGCTAGGCGGCCTCGTCTGAGATCAACTCTGCGTAAGGCAGCGTCTCACCCTCGATCATCCGCAGCAGAGTGTCGCGGAACAGGAACGCGTTGTCGCGATTGTTGAAGCGGAAGGCCATCTCATCCAGGTAGGCCGGGAGGTGCTTCGCGGATAGCTGGTGGTAGGTGCCGATCACGGAGCGCTTGAGCAGGCTCCAGACGCCCTCGATCGTGTTCGTATGGACGATGCCTCGGACCCACTCTTCCTTGCTGTGGTCGACTTTGCGGTGCTTCGTGTCCCAGTCGGTCATTTCGCCCCAGCTTGAGTCGGAGTCCGTGAAGATGTACTTGGCCTTGTCGTGGACGGCGTCGTCAACGAAGCCTCGGTAGGAGACTTTGGACTCTCGGCCCGGCCCTTCCCGGACCTCCAATCGCAGCGCACCGTCTCGCTGAATAGCGCCGAGGACCATTGACTTGTTGGAGCGGTTGGACTCGCCCTTGCGGGCCCGCTTGTGCCCGCCGATCCACGTCTCGTCAATCTCTACGATGCCGCGCAGGGGAACCGGTGAGTCCTCCTCCATCGCCGAGCGGATGCGGTGCCCGAGATACCAGGCGGTCTTGTAGCTGACGCCGAGGGTGCGTTGAAGCTGCTTGGCGCTGATCCCCTTCTTCGACTCTCCGATCAGATAGATCGCGAGGAACCACTTCCACAGGGGCAGATGGGAGTCGTGGAAGACCGTCCCCGCCGTGACCGAGAATTGGTAGCGGCATGAAGTCCCGTTGCACTCCCACTGGTTACGCTTCTCGATTTTCGAGACCGATTTGTCCCCGCAGCGAGGGCAGTTCACGCCGTTTGGCCAGCGCAGGTCTTCGAGGTATTCGCGACACTTGTCCTCGGAGCGGAACTGCTCGATCAGATCAGGGAGGTTCATAGCCATGCCCCGCCGCAAGAAGAAAGCTCGCGAGCTGACGGACGATGAGACAATGAAGAAATTGTTCCCCAAAAAGGTCCGGGAGGCTGCGAAGCAGACCGCTCTAGAGAGCCGAAAGACATCGGATAAATAGTATCCGTGCCGTCGGACGCCCTGTGTCAACTAGATAGCTTCAGGCGGCGTTCGCGTAGAGGCTCTCCGCTATCTCGTTAAAGAGCTTCGGCACTTCATCGAACTGGATCGCCAGGGGGCGCGTCGCAAGTTGCTCATGCTCTGATGCAATCTCTCCAGCCTCCCAAGCTCGCTGAAATAGATCCCTGGCTTCAGTGCCAAAACGGAGCGCGTATTCAAGCTCCCAGTTCTTCTCGTTGAGGCTATAAGCCTTGCGGCGTGCCGATCTAAGGTCGAGCGTTGGATCAGCCTCGATGATTTCCTGTGCCATCTTCTCGGCCGTCGCGCTCTCTTGGCCCTTGAAGCTCTTGACCCAGCGCTCGACCTGTCCTGCGAGCTGATGACATTCCTTGGCGAGGTCCGTATGGTCATTGCGCCGAGCGAACTGGCGCCCAGTGTTTTTCCCCTGGGGCGTGCCTACACGCGGCGTGGGAGGCAGGCCGAATACGGCTCCTGCCTGATCGAATGCATCCCTTAGCCCGTCGAGGTCGGGTTCCTGTTGGGGAGAACTCGCGATGATGGTTTCCCCGGCGAGCATTTCGTGGTTGAAGCGCAGCGCTTGCACATAGGCACCTGAGATCGCCTCGCGATCGGAGTCCTTTAGACGCAGCCGCGAGCCGTGTGTCATCCACTGCTCGGTCGGAATGTCTTTGTATGGGCGTTCTATGGGCCAAATCGAGCCGCCGTTGATCTCACGGCGATTGCTGAGGCGAATCAGTTCCCGCTGGACAGTGGATACCTCGATCTTTAGCTCGGGCGGCGGCACTCGCTTGCTCAGACGCTCATACAGCGACGCTCCAAGATGGGCCACTGCAAGCACGGCTGCCAGCGCAACCAGGAAAGCAATGGCGACAAAGACCGCCGGTAGTCCAGCAAGCGCGGCCCAGATGCCAGCGGCAACGGCCGTCATTGCACCCCAGACCAAGGCAGGGCTGACGAACCAGCCAACAAGCGGGGGTGCCCAGCGTCGCCATCTACTCGCCATAGCGGCAAGTCTAGGCTCGGACGCGGCGCGAACCCTGCGTGAAGTACACAATCCCCCTGGATGCCACATGAAACCAGGAGGAAACGCACGTCGCGATGCAGCGCTAAGATTTCATCGTTGGTTGTGTTCACACGTTTTCGAACGGCCCCGGCTGTAGCCGGGGCCGTTCTTTTTTTGCGGCGCTCTCCTAGCGGTCCACGAGCTTCGAGACGAGCGCGATCAGCGCCCGCATCACGCCCGCGTGCGCGAGGAGGACCACCGCCGTGGGTGTGTTCACGCTCGGTAAAGCATCGAGCGGGCCAGATTGACCCCCCTCCCCCCAACTTTTCAGCCGCCCAGCTTCTCCCGGATCAGGCGGTTTACCTCTCCCCCGTCGGCGCGGCCCTTGGTCTCCTTCATCACTGCGCCGACGATCGCGCCGATCGCCTTCTGGTTGCCGGCGCGGATCTGCTCGGCGGCCTCGGGGTTGGAGTCGACCGCGGCTGCGACGATCGCCTCCAGCTCGCCGCTGTCGGAGATCTGGGCGAGGCCCTCGCGCTCGACGATCGCGTCCGGGTCGCCGCCCTCGGCAACCAGCGCGGCGAGCACGGTCTTGCCGCTGCCGTGCGAGACCTTCTTCTCCGCGACCATCGCGATCACGGTGGCGAGGGCGGCGGGCTCGACCTTGGACCCCGCGGCACTCGCACCTCCATCGTCCTGGCGAAGCGCCGCCGCAAGCTCGCCGGTCACCCAGTTGGCGACGACCCGCGCCTCGACCCCCTCAGCCACCTCGGCGACCCGCTCGAAATAGGCCGCGGTCTCAGGATCCGCTGCCAGCAGCGCCGCCACGTCCTCGGCGAGCCCCATCTGCTCGCGGTAGCGGGCGCTGCGGGCCTCGGGCAGCTCCGGCAGCGACTCGCGCGCCTCGCGCAGCATTTCCTCGGTCGGCGCCAGTGGAACCAGATCGGGCTCGGGGAAGTAGCGGTAGTCGTGCGCTTCCTCCTTCGAGCGCAGCGGGTGCAGCGTCCCGTCCTCGGGGCTGAAGTGGAGGGTCTCCTGGACGACCGTCCCGCCTTCGCCGATCAGCTGGCGCTGGCGGGACAGCTCGGCTTCGATGCCCCGCTCGAGGAAGCGGAAGCTGTTCATGTTCTTCAGCTCGGTCTTGGTGCCGAGCTCCTCGCTGCCGGCCGACCGCACGGAGACGTTGGCGTCGACCCGCAGGCTGCCCTCCTCCATGTTGACGTCGGAGACGTCGAGCTGGCGAACCGTCTCACGCAGCAACCGCGCCCAGGCTGCGGCTTCGGCGGCGCCGCGCAGGTCGGGCTCGGTGACGATCTCGACCAGCGGCGTGCCGCCACGGTTGAAGTCGACCAGTGAGGCGCCGGAGCCGTGGATGCGTCCCGACTCGCCGACGTGGATCATCTTCGCCGCGTCCTCCTCGAGGTGGGCACGGTGGATGCGGACGTCGCCGAGACGGCCGCTGCTCGCAAGCGGGATGTCGTACTGGCTGATCTGGTACGCCTTCGGGCTGTCGGGATAGAAGTAGTTCTTGCGATGGAAGATCGACCGCGGCGCAACCTCGCACTCCAGGGCAGCGGCGATCTTCAGGGCGTAGCGAATCGCTTGCTCGTTGGTCACCGGCAGAACTCCCGGGTGGGCAAGACAAACCGGACAGGTGTGGACGTTGGGCTCGTCGCCGAAGGAGAGCTCGCAGCCGCAGAACATCTTCGTCCTGGTGGCCAGCTGGACGTGGATCTCCAGCCCGATCACCGCCTCGAGCTCAGCCACCGACACCCTCCGGTCGCGCGTCGAAGCCGATCGCCCGCTCGAGCGCGTGGGCGGCGTCGAGCAGCTTCTGCTCGGCGAAGGCGGGGGCGGCGATCTGGAAGCCGACGGGCAGCTCGGGGCCGCCCCCATTGGGCTGCGCCAGGCCAGCCGGGATCGAGATCGCCGGGATTCCCGCGAGGCTGATCGGCACCGTGAAGAGGTCGTTGAGGTACATCGCCAGCGGATCGGAGGTCTTCTCGCCAAGGCCGAAAGCGACCGAGGGCGAGGTCGGGGTGACGACGAAGTCGACCTGCTCGAAGGCGGCAACGAAATCTGCCGCGATCTTGGTGCGGACCTTCTGCGCCTGGCCGTAGTAGGCCTCGTAATAGCCAGAAGAGAGCGCGTAGGTGCCGAGCATGATCCGCCGCTTCACCTCGTCCCCGAAGCCCTCCGCCCGGGTCGCCTCGTACATCTCGATCACGTCGCCGCCGGTCTCGGCGCGCATGCCGTAGCGGACGCCGTCGTAGCGGGCGAGGTTGGAGGAGGCCTCGGCCGGAGCGATCACGTAGTAGGCGGAGATCCCGTGCTCGGCGTGTGGCAGCGGCAGCTCGGCGATCTCGCCCCCGAGACGCTCGATCGTCGCCAGCGTCGCCTCGAAGACCTCGCGAACCCCAGCCTCGATCGAGTCGCGGGCCAGCTCGGCCGGGACGGCGAAGCGCAGACCGTTGAGGTCCTCGCGATCGGGCAGGCGCGGCGCCTCACCGAGGCCGACCGAGGTCGAGTCGCATGGGTCCTTCCCCTGCAGGATCGCCAGCAGCAGGGCGGCGTCGCTGACATCGCGGGTGAGCGGGCCGCACTGGTCGAGCGAGGATGCAAAGGCGATCATCCCGTAGCGCGAGACCGCCCCGTAGGTGGGCTTCAACCCGACGATCCCGCAGAGCGAAGCGGGCTGTCGGATCGAGCCGCCGGTGTCGGTTCCGATCGCCCAGGGTGCGAGGCCGCCGGCGACGACCGCCGCCGAACCGCCCGAGGAGCCTCCGGGGACCCGGCTCCGGTCCCAGGGGTTGAGCACGGCCCCGTAGGCCGAGTTCTCGTTCGAGGACCCCATCGCGAACTCGTCCATGTTGGTCTTGCCGAGGATCGGCGCCCCGGCCTCGATCAGCCGCCGCACCGCGGCCGACGTATACGGCGGTCGGTATCCCTCGAGGATCCGCGACCCTGCCGTGGTCGGCACCCCCTCGGTGCAGAAGATGTCCTTGACCGCGATCGGCGCCACGCTCGGCTGCTCCACCGCGATCGCCCCAGCGTCGCCCCCACCGTCACGCCAGAGGTAGGCATTGAGCTCGTCCCCCGCTGCCGCCTCCGCCCAAGCTTGCGCGTACTCCACCGGCGAGAGCTCCTTCTCCGCCATCGCCCGATGGGCCTCGACGGCGGTCAGCTCCAACATGCCCGCCACCTAGCCCTCGGCCTGCGGCGAAGGAACTCGAAAGGCCCCGCCCTCAGGATCGGGCGCCTGCGCCAACGCCACGTCTCGCTCCAAGCTCTGATGCGGCACGTCCGCCCGCAGCACGTTCTCCAGCTCAACCACATGGGAGGTGGGCTCTACGCCATCGAGGTCAAGCTCAGCAATCCGATCGACGTGCTCGAGGATCCCCGACAGCTCCCCGGCCATCGTCTCCACCTCTGCCTCAGACAGCCCAAGCCGCGCCAGCTTGGCGACGTGCAGCACTTGCTCGCGCTCGATCACGCGGCGGATTCTAGGCGCCGCCCGGAGTAAGCGCGGAGGTGCGGGCAGGGGGTGGAGCGTCTTGTACTTTTTCGCGGTCGTTCGCCCAAGGCGCCAGCAATCCCCGCCCCTCGAAAAAGTTAAGAGAAACCCCCTGCCCGCGCCTCCGCGCCCACCAACTGGCCACACAGCCAGTTAGAGTCCCGGCCGATGCAGGGAGAGACCGCAGAGAAGTTCGTAGTCCTGACCCTGCGCCTGCTCGCCATCAGCTTTGCCGTTGTCGGCATCCTCTTCATCGCAGCACCGAACGGGGTCGGCAATGTGATCTCCGACCTAGGCGACTCGCTGGGCACCTTCACCAGGGCGCCGCACACCCAGGAGCAGCTCTGGCTGGCACTCGCCTTCGCCTACATGGTGGTGATTACCGCCATCTGCCTCGTCACCCAGGCCGACGTCGTCCGCTACCGCCCCTTCCTGCTCGTGCTCGCCGCCGGCAAGACCGCCTCCTCGCTCGGCTCGCTCGGCTTCTACCTCTTCGACCAAGACGTCTTCATCTACCTGCTCAACTTCCTCGTCGACGGCTTCCTCGCCCTGCTCTCGCTCTGGCTCTGGTCGCTGGTCGGTCGAATCGGGCGCGCCGCCGCCCCCGGCTGACAGCGCTCGCCGGGGCTCTCCGCCGCCGAGCAGCGCACCCTGAGCGCGATCTGCGCCGCGATGGCTCCGGGCCTCGACGGCCTGCCCGCGGCGGAGCGCGACATCGACGTCTCCGGCCCGGTGTCGGAGTTCCTGCGCACCCTCTCACCCAGGGTGCTGGCGCGGATCCGGCTGGGCCTGCGGGCATTCGAGTGGTTGCCCTTCCCTTGGCGCTTCAGCCGCCTCGACCTCGCCGCCCGCGAGGAGTTCCTGCGCCGCATGGAGGGCTCGAGCCTCGGCATCTACCACGAGCTGTTGCTGATGGGGAAGGTGTTCACGACGCTCGGCTACGCAGTGACGCCGGAGGTCGAGCAGCGGATCGGCTTCCGGCCGAGCTGCCGCCTGGCCGACGGCTCGCTGCCGGAGCCGAGCGGGTCCCTCGGCGACACCGCGCCCGCGGGCGACGGCGAGGAATGCGACGTCGTCATCGTCGGGTCGGGAGCCGGCGGCGCCGTCGCCGCAGCCACGCTCGCAGAGGCCGGGCTCGACGTGATCGTGCTCGAGGCGGGGCAGAGCTATGACCGCGAGAGCTACCCGAGCGAACCGCTCGACGCGATCGCCTCGCTCTACCGCGACGGCGGCCTGACGATCGCCGAGGGGCGGCCACCAATCCCGGTGCCGGTGGCGCGGACCGTCGGCGGCACCACGGTGGTCAACTCCGGCACCTGCTTCCGCGCACCGCGGGCCGTGCTCGAGGACTGGCGCGGGCGCTTCGGCATCGAGTGGGCGGGGGATCTCGACCCCGACTTCTCAGAGGCCGAGGAGTTCCTGCTCGTCGAGCCGCTCGACCCCGAGCGGATGGGCCGCAACGGCCAGCTCGCAATGGAGGGCGCCGCGGCGCTGGGCGCCTCCGGGGGCCCGATCTCACGCAACGCCGGCGCCTGCGTTCAGTGCAGCTCCTGCCCCTTCGGCTGCGAGATCGACGCCAAGCGCGGCATGCACGTCAGCTACTTGCCGCGCGCGGTCGCGGCAGGAGCGCGCCTGCGCACCGGAGTCGAAGCGCAGCGCATAAGGGTCGAGGACGGATGCGCCACGGGAGTGAACTGCGCGGTGACGCCGACCGACGCTCGCCCCCGCTCCTATGCCGTCCGCGCTCGCCTGGCGACGATCGTCGCCGGCGGCGCCCTCGGCACGCCGGAGCTGCTGCTGCGCTCCCGCCTCGGCGGCAGCCAGGTCGGCCGCCACCTCCACATCCACCCCGCCTGCTGGGTCGGCGCGCGGTACCCCGAGGAGGTGCGCGGATGGGACGGCGTGATGCAGAGCTACTACGTCGACGAGTGGGATTCGCAGCGCCTGCTGCTGGAGGCCACCTTCACCCCGCTCGCCTTCGGCGGCGCCTGGCTGCGCGGCACCGGGCGCGAGCACCAGCGGGCAATGCTCGACTTCGGCCAGGTCGGCTCGATCGGCGTCCACCTATCCGACGAGTCGAGCGGCCGGGTCGGAGTTGCGGGCAGGGGCTCGCTGCGCGCCAGGTACAAGCTCAGCGCGGCCGACGCGAACCGCCTCGCCTTTGGCATCGCCCGCGCCGCCGAGATCCACTTCGCCGCCGGGGCAACCGAGGTCTACCCCAACATCACCGGGGTCGGGGTGCTGACGCCGGAGCGGCTCGCCGACTTCGAGGCGACGACCTTCAAGCCGGGAGAGCTGCGACTCGAGGCCTTCCACCCGATGGGCACGGCGCGGATCGCCTCCGACGGCGAGGGCGTCTGCGGCAGCGACGGCGCCGTGAAGGGCGTCACCGGCCTCTACGTAGCCGACGCCTCCCTCTTCCCCACCTCGGTCGGCGTCAATCCGATGATGACGGTGATCGCCTTTGCCAAGCGAATTGCCGCCGGGATCGCTGGCGGCCCCGGATAGCGTAGAGGGTGTCCTCGGTCCTACTCCTACGCCATCCGGGTCTCGCCAGAGCGCTGACTACTGACTTGGAGGGGGCGGCGGGGGCGGAGGCGAGCTGGACGGAGGAGGCGGGGGTGGCGGGGGTTGCTGCGAGGACGGCGGGGGAGGCGGAGGAGGACTGCCGCCCGGGCCCGAGAGACGATCGGCCGCATCGCCGAAGGTGGTGCCCTCTTCCTGCATCGTGCGATAGCCGCCGTAGCCGATCCCGGCGGAGGCGATCAGCGCCAGGAAGATCCCGAACTTGACCGAGCCTTCCGCGGAGACGCCGCCGAACTCCGCAAAGGTCGGGGTATCGATGATCCGGAAGAGGATCAGCAGGAAGGAGATGACACCGGCAACGGTGACGATCGCGGCGCCGTGAACCGGCAGCTCGACGCCGGTGTCCCCGGCTTCGACCACCAGAACCCCGATCGTGACGATGATCGCGATCAGGAGCAGGATCGGGATGAAGTCAAGCGCGTCCCAGGCGTTGCCGCCGCCGCCGAGGTTGACGGATTCCCCGCCGCCGGAGATAGACACTCCGTACCAGTCGAAGAACATGAAGACGAAGAGCAGGATCGCCGAGATCCCCGCGATCTTCTCTCCCAGTGTGAGTCTGTTCAGGTCCATCTACACATCCCTCCGTAGGGCCTAGGGGTCGATCCGACACTACACCCGGGCTCGGGCGGCAGCCACCGTGTTCACGAGCAGCATCGCGATCGTCATCGGGCCGACGCCACCCGGCACCGGCGTGATCGCCTCAGCCACCTCGGCCGCGGCATCGAAGTCGACGTCGCCGCAGAGGCCGTCCTCGCCCCGATTCATGCCGACGTCGATCACCACCGCCCCCGGCTTGATCGCCTCGGCGCCGAGCAGGCGCGGAACGCCCACCGCGGCCACGAGGACGTCGGCGCGGCGGCAGACAGCGGCCAGATCGCGCGTGCGCGAGTGGCAGACGGTGACGGTCGCGTTCTCGGCCAGCAACAGGCGCGCCACCGGTACGCCGACCAGCTTCGAACGGCCGACGACGACGGCTTCGGCGCCTTCCAGCTCGACCCCCTCGTGGCGGAGCAGCTCGATCACCCCCGCCGGCGTGCACGGGACCAGACCGGGCATGCCGTGGGCGAGAAGGCCTGCGTTCACCGGGGTCAGGCCATCGACGTCCTTGGCGGGATCGATCGCGGCGACGATCCGGTTGGGATCGATGTGCTCGGGAACGGGAAGCTGGACGAGGATGCCGTCGACGTCGGGGTCCGAGCCCAGCTGCCCGACCAGCGCCAGCAGGTCCTCCTCGCTCGTCTCAGCCGCGAGCCCGTGGTGCGCCGAGCGCATCCCGACCTCCTTGCAAGCGCGGTGCTTGCCGGCGACGTAGACCTCGGAGGCGGGGTCGTCGCCGACGATCACCGTGACGAGCACCGGGGTGCGACCGCGCTCGGCCGCAAAGGCCTCGACCTCCGCCGCGACGCGGGACCGGACGGCCGCCGCCACCGCTTTGCCGTCGATGATCCTCGCCGCCACCTCTATCTCCTCCGGATCGGTGCGTAGTCGGCCATCAGCTTGCGCTCGGCGCCGTCTCCTGAAAAGCGCACGATCACGATCCCACCGGGCTCGACCCCGGTGACGACGCCTTCGCCGAAGCTGGCGTGGACGACGTCGTCGCCCGTGCGCAGCTCCAGGGTCGGGCCGGGGTCGATCGGCGTCGCCGCGGCGGAGGAATCCGTCTCCCATCCCAGGCCGGCGGCGGCGCCCGGAGCGCTGGAGTGGCGCTCGGTCAGCTCCGCCGGCAGCTCGTCGATGAAGCGCGAGGGAAGGTTGCGCTCCGAGCGGCCGAAGAGGCGGCGCTCGCGCGCCCAGGTCATGTAGAGGCGGCGACGGGCGCGGGTGATGCCGACGTAACAGAGACGCCGCTCCTCCTCCTCGCTGCCCTCTTCCAGCGCCCGCATGTGGGGAAAGGCGCCGTCCTCGCAGCCGACGATGAAAACGGTGTCGTACTCGAGCCCCTTGGCGTTGTGCAGGGTCATCAGGGTTATCAGCGACTCTTCGGGCCGCAGGCCGTCCTGATCGGTGTAGAGGGAGATCTGCTGCAGGAACTCCTCCAGCGGGGAGACCTCGGCCTCGCCCTCGACCTCCCGATTGGCGTCGAACTCCTCCGCCACGCTGACCAGCTCCTCGAGGTTCTCCGCCCGCCCCTCCGCCTCCACCGTGCGCTCGGCCGCCAGCGCGTCGAGGTAGCCGCTCTCCCGCAGGACCGCCTCCAGCACCTCCGCCACCGGCGCCCGCTCGCCGTGCGCGCGCAGCCCCTCCATCGTCTCGTGGAAGCGGGAGACGCCCTTGATCGCGGCACCGCTCAGCCCCGGCACCTCCTCGGCCCGGCCGGCGACCTCCCAGATCGGCAGGCCGGTGGTGTTCGCGTGCGCGGCGAGCCGGCCCTGGCTGGTATTGCCGATCCCGCGCCGCGGCGTGTTGACGACGCGCGCGAAGGAGACCTGATCGGAGGGATTGACCAGGAGGCTGAGGTAGGCGACCGCGTCCTTGATCTCGGCCCGCTCGTAGAACTTGGTGCCGCCGATCACCTGGTAGGGGAGCTCGAAGCGGACCAGCGTGTCCTCCAGCACCCGGCTCATCGCGTTGGTCCGGTAGAAGACGGCGACGTCCTCGCGCCCCACGTCCTCCTCCTCGGCGAGACGCTCGATCTCGCCGGCGATCCAGCGCGCCTCCTCGTGCTCGTCGGCCAGCTCGGAGAGCTGCACCGGCTCACCGCCGGCGATCTCGGTCCAGAGCTGCTTCGGGCGCCGATCGCGATTGCGCTCGACGACCGCGTTGGCGGCCGAGAGGATGGTCTGGGTCGAGCGGTAGTTCTGCTCGAGCTTGACCACCTCGGCCTCGGGAAAGTCCCGCTCGAAGTCGAGGATGTTGCGGATGTCGGCGTGCCTGAAGCCGTAGATCGACTGATCCTCGTCACCGACCACCATCAGGTTGCCGTGCTGCTCGGTGAGCAGCTGCAGGAGGCGGTACTGGGCGTGGTTCGTGTCCTGGTACTCGTCGACGAGGACGTGGCGGAAGGTGCGGCGCCAGCGCTCGCGCGCCTGCTCGGATATCTCGAGGACGTTGACGGTGCGGACCAGGAGGTCGTCGAAGTCCATCGCGTTGGCCTCGACCATCCGCTTCTCGTAGAGCTCGTAAACGGCGGCCGCGGTTTCCTCGAAGACGCTGCCCTGGGCCTGGGAGAAGGCAGCGGCGTCGACGAGCTTGTTCTTGGCACCGGAGACCTGGGATCGGATCGCGCGCGGCGGATAGCGCTTGGGATCGACGCCCAGCTCGGCCATGCAGCGTTTCATCATCCGCAGCGAGTCCGACTCGTCGTAGATCGTGAAGCTGCGCGAGTAGCCGAGGCGCTCGGCGTCGGCGCGCAGCATGCGGGCGCAGGCGGAGTGGAAGGTCGTCACCCACATCGCCCGCGCCGAGCGGCCGACCAGCTGCTCGACCCGCTCGCGCATCTCGCTCGCGGCCTTGTTGGTGAAGGTGATCGCGAGGATCTCGCCCGGGCGGGCGGCGCCGGTCGCGAGCAGGTAGGCGATGCGGTGGGTGAGGACGCGGGTCTTGCCGGAGCCGGCGCCCGCCAGGACCAGCAACGGGCCATCGCCGTGGCGAACGGCCTCGCGCTGGGGCTCGTTGAGGCCGGCGAGCAGGCGCTCGGCGCGGTCGGCGCTCGGTTCGATTGGCGCGCCGCCCATGTCCTCCGGTGTCTCCGGCTCGGTCTGCAACATCGTGCCGAGAATAGCCTCGGCTGCGGCTGGCCTCGCCTGGATCAACCGCCCGCCGAGGAGCGTCCCCTGCGCTCGCCCAGCTCCGCCGCCGATGCCTCCGGGGAAGCGGTGCCGTCGAGCTCGGTGAGCCTCTGCTCGAGGGCGGCAATCCGCTGCGAGAGCGTCTTGATCGCCTCGGCGATCGGGTCGGGCAGGTGGATCCAGTCGGCGTCGGGACCCTCCACCCGCCGGCCATCGACCTTGACCGGGTGACCGGGGTTGCCGACGACCGTCGAGCCGGGTGGCACGTCCTCGACGACGACGGTGTTGGCGCCGATCTTGGCGCCGTCGCCGACCGCGATCGGGCCCAGCAGCTTGGCGCCCGAGCCGACGGTGACGTTGTCGCCGAGGGTCGGGTGGCGCTTGCCCGGCTGGAAGCCGGTGCCGCCGAGGGTCACCCCCTGGTAGAGGGTGACCCGCTCGCCGATCTCAGCCGTCTCGCCGATCACCACGCCGGAGCCGTGGTCGATGAAGAACTCACGCCCGATCTTCGCCGCGGGATGGATCTCGACCCCGGTCACCGCCCGGGTCAGGTAGGCGATCGCGCGCGGGGCGAGCGGAACGCCCGCACCGTCGAGCGCGTGGGCGAGGCGGTGCGCGAGCAGGGCCTGTACCCCAGCCCAGCTAGTCAGGATCTCCAGGGTCGATACCCCCTGTGCCGCCGGGTCGCGGTCCCGCGCCGCGGTGACGTCGGCGCGTACCTCGGCAACCAGCCTCTTCCAGCGGTTCATGGTGAGAAGAAGGGTAGGGACACGTAGCGCTCGCCCGAGTCGCAGACGATCGTCACCACCCGCTTGCCGGCAAGCTCGGGGCGCGCGGCCACCTCCAACGCAGCCTTGATGTTGGCCCCGGCCGAGATCCCGGCGAGGACGCCCTCGCGCTGGGCGGCGAGCCGCGCGGTCTCCAGCGCGTCCTCGTCGGAGACCGAGATCACCTCGTCGATCACCGAGCGGTCGAGCACCTCGGGCACGAAGCCGGCGCCGATGCCCTGGATCTTGTGCGGCCCGGGGACCCCGCCCGAGAGGACAGGCGAGCTGGCCGGCTCGACCGCGACGACGAGGGTCTCGGGACTGCGCTCGCGCAGCATCCGCCCCACTCCCGTGATCGTTCCCCCGGTGCCGACCCCCGCCACGAATGCGCCGACCTCGCCACCGGTGTCGCGCCAGATCTCCTCGGCGGTGGTGCGCCGGTGCACCTCCGGGTTGGCGGGGTTGGAGAACTGCTGCGGCATGAACCCCTTGCGCTGCTCGCAGATCTCCTCGGCCAGCTCGACCGCCTCGGTCATCCCGCCCAGCGAGGGGGTCTCCCTCACCTCGGCGCCATAGGCTCGCAGCAGCTTGGTGCGCTCGCGACTCATCCCTTCCGGCAGGGTGAGGATCAGCTCGTACCCCCGCGCCGCGCAGACCATCGCCAGCGCGATCCCGGTATTGCCGCTGGTCGGCTCGACCACCACCCCGCGGCCGGGCTCAATCGACCCCTTCCGCTCGGCGGCGTCGATCATCGCCACCCCGATCCGGTCCTTGACCGACCCCCCCGGGTTGAAGTACTCGAGCTTGGCGCAGACCTCGGCCGCCAGCCCGTCGCCGAGCCGCCGCAGCGCAACCAGCGGCGTATCGCCGACGACCGCCGAGG
The DNA here is from genome assembly GCA_963712595.1 of uncultured Solirubrobacterales bacterium. Taxonomy (GTDB): domain Bacteria; phylum Actinomycetota; class Thermoleophilia; order Solirubrobacterales; family 70-9; genus VRUE01. The sequence continues at coordinate 135,303 of CAVQIM010000002.1, read as the reverse complement.
CCTCGGCCCCGATCCTCATCGGATTCGAGCCTCGCCCGAGAGGGCGTGTTGGTCGAGGAGGTATCGCACGATCCCGTCATTGTCGTTGGAGTCGACGACCTCCGTGGCGGCATCGCGCACCGATGGATGCGCGTTTGCAGGGGCGATGCTGCGAGCCGCGACCGCGAACATCCCCAGGTCGTTGAGCTGGTCGCCGCAGGCGACGATGGCGCCGTCACCTGCGTCGCAGGCCTCGAGCAGCGCCGGAACCGCGGCGCCCTTTTCCGCCGCGCCATGCTGAACCAAGATTTCGGTCCAACCAGGGGAGTACGTGTTGCTCTGGCTATGGACGATCGCGTCTGGGCCGACGACCTCGCGAAGACGACGTGTGAGCGCCGCCACCTCGGCGTCGGGCGCGAACGTGGTGATCTGGGCCACCTGCTCCACCCCGGCGACCGCCAACAGGTCGTCGCAGGGCGTCAAGCGGAGGTCGCCGTAGGCTCGCTTCTCCTCGACGTACCAGCCGTTCGACTCGTTCGCCCGGTCGCCGAAGTGGACCCGGTCGCGACGGCCGTCCCAGGACGTGAGAATGGGGTCCACACCGGTTTCGAGGATCGCCTGCACGCCCGCACAAGCCTCGGCAGGCGAGAGCGTGTTGCCGACGAGGTGGCGACCGCTCTCCAGCTCTGAGACGAACGCGCCGTTGAGCTCGATCACCGGCAGCTCGAGGGGCACGCCCGCCAGCAGAGCGCGCATCGCCGGCGTCCCGCGGCCGCTGGCGACCGTGAGGCGAACACCGGCGCCCAGCAAGCGGCGGAGACCGTCCCTGGCAAACTCGCTGAGGGTCGCGTCGGAGCGCAGCAGGGTTCCGTCGAGGTCGCAGACGTAGACCGGGGACTCGGTCGTTCGCTCGCTGCGACTCACGACAACGAAAGGCGGTCGCGCACTCGGGCAGCCTAATGCGCCGGGGGCGCCAATGGGCGAGCCGCCATTTGATATCCACCGAGCCATGGAGGTTCGACGCCTGGCTTGGGCGGGACTCGAAGTCAACGCCGCTGGACGGACCGCGGTGATCGACTTGGTCGAGGATTTCTCACTGCTCCACGGCGACGATCCTCCGGCGGGGGAGATACCGCCCTCCCCCACACCCGCGACCGCGGTTGCGGGACTGCTCACCCACCTGCACAGCGATCACGCGGACATCGACGCCCTTGGCCGCGCACTCGCCCCCACGGCCGTTGTCTTGAGGCCGGAAAGGAGCTACGGCGGCAAAGCCGAGGTTGCCTTGATCGAGAGATCCGAATCGGCGCTCGAGGCGAGCGGACTCGCCACCCGCGTCATCGAGCCATGGGAGACGGTCGAGGTCGGCCCGTTCAGCTTCACCGCCCTCCCAGCCGCAGATGGGTTTGGCGACCCGCAGGTCTCGTGGTGCATCGCGGCCGACCGGTGTCGCATCCTCCACGCCGGCGACACCCTCTTTCACGGATGGTGGTGGCTGTCGGCACTCCGCCACGGCCCCTTCGACGTAGCTTTTCTACCCGTCGGCGGTGCGGTAGTCGATCTTCCTCCACGCCAGCCGCCCAGTCCCATGCCGGCCGGCATGAACCCCAGGCAGGCGGCGGTGGCCGCCAAGCTGCTCGGCGCGCGAACGGTGGTCCCGATCCACTACGGGCCGCTCCACGAAGCAGCCAACTACGTTCAATCAGAAGACCCTCCCGGCGCCCTCCGTGCCGCGGCCGCCGAGCTGGGTGTCGACGCGCAGGTGCTCGAACCCGGCCAGCGATTTTCGGTCGACCGCCCTGGGTAGGGGGAAAGGCGTGGACGCCCTGAGGTCGACTCTCAGGTGGGTACTGATCGGTGGATTCGCCTTGATCGCGATCTTCTTCGCCTTGGCCGTTGTCTGGCTGGTTGCGGTGCAGCTCGACATCTTTCCCCACGGTCAGTGAGGAGCAAGTCAGGACCGTAGCGGCCAGAGGTGCGCGCCTACGCAGCCGAGACCACAGAGGCGGCGGAACGTTTTGTCGTCAAACCAGCGTGCTAAATGAAGTACATGCCCGAGCCGGCGGCCTCGGCCTCGCGGCGGGCGACTTCGGCGATCGTCGTCTGGCCGAAGACTTTGCGCAGGGCGGTTACGCCCTCGGCCCAGATGCCGCCTGCCTCATCGGCCTCTTCGCCGACCTTGCCGTCGAGCGCCTGGACGACCTCCAGCACCGTGATCTCCTCGGCGGGGCGAGACAGGGTGTAACCGCCTCGCATTCCGCGGTGGCTTGTCAGCAGGCCGGAGCGACGCAGGGTCGAGAAGAGCTGCTCGAGGAATTGCTCGGGAATGCCGCGACGCTCGGCCAGCTCCTTGATCGGCACCGGTCGCTCCCCCGAGCGAGCCAGCTCGGCCATCGCGACCACGGCGTAGCGCGACTTCGAGGTGATCGAGATCACAGGGTCTTTCTACCGCACCGCCCGGACCAGGCTTGGTTAGGATCGGGGGCGTTGGGCTCCAGCTGACGATGGAGCCGTCGGCGAACCCGAGCAGATCGGAAGCAGTCCTGAGCGAGCGTCCCCAGTGCCTTGTGATCGACGGTCACCCGATCGTCCGCCTTGGCATGCGCCGGGTGCTGCAGGATCGCTTCGAGATCCAGGAGGCCACTAGCCGCCACGAGGGAGTCGAGCTCGTGCGCGACATCGGCAGCTTCGACGTGGCGATCGTCGACATGCGCCGTTGGGCGGACAGCTCGACCGTGCTCGACGGCGACGAGGCGATCCGCGCCCTGCTCAAATCGGAACCCGGGCTTGGGGTCGTCGCACACGGAGAGCGGGCCGAGCGGCATCTGGCGAGTGCCGCCCTGCAGGCCGGTGCCAGCGCCTATGTCTCCCGCACCGCCAGCGCCGAACTACTGGAGCGCGCCGTCCAGGCAGCGTTGGCCCAGGAACGCTTCGTCGACCCCGCCGTGCCCCCACGCGGCAGCCGCGGCAAGCTAACCCGCCGCCAACGCGAAATCCTGCAGATGCTCGCCAACGGCGAATCGACCACCGTCGCCGCCCGCGAGCTGGACCTGAGCGAGGAAACGATCAAGACCCACACCAAGAACGCACTGGCGCGCTTGGGGGCGAGAAACAGGACTCACGCAGTCGCGATAGCGATGCGTGAGTCCCTGATCGAGTAGTTACTGGCGCGGCGGGTCCTGTCACCGAATGGGTCCCACCACCCCGCTGCGGTGGCGGCTCCGCCGCCTCCTCGGGGGTGGTCCCCCCATTCGATGCCACCCCCCGCGAGGAACCCCTCGACTGACGACACATCCAGCTACGGCGAGGAGACTCCGACGCAGGCCTCCCACTCGCTTTGTCTGCGAGCTGTTTCAGGATGAACGTTTCTCCCGCGGGTGGTGCCTGGGTGAGGTGATCTCCGCCGCGCGGAGGCTGCTGAGGGCAGGGTCCCGGCCCTCGCACCGATATGTCCCGGTGCCCGAAACAGCGCGCAGCGCAAGGAGGGCACCTCACCCAGGCGACAGGACCCGCGGGCCAGCGACCCGTGTCCCTAGATCCAGCCGTGGTCTCGTGCTGTGAGCACGGCCTGCGCCCGGTCGACGGCGCCGATCTTGCCGTAGACGTTGTGCAGGTGGGTGCGGATGGTCGAGACCGAGAGCTGCATTTCTCCCGCGATCTGCTTGTAGACCATGCCCTCGGAGAGGTGGCGGAGCACGTCGAGCTCGCGGGCCGAGAGTGGGCATGGCTCCGACATCCGCGAGGACTCGTGGCGGGCGTAGGGAAGCTCGTAGAGCAGGTCGCGCAGGCCGTCGGGGCCGAGTCCGCAGCGCTTGGCGCACATCCGCACCCGCTCGGGGGCAACCGCCTCGCCCTGCGTGTAGTGGGCGATCATGTCCGCGGCGGCAACCATCGCCGCCAACCCGTCGGCGTCCTCGGCGTGGTGCCGCTCGATTGCGACCGCGATCCGCTGGGGAAGGTTCCAGCGCCTGGCCAGCACACCGCCGACCAAGGCGTGGTCGATGCCGAGCCGGTCGCGTTCCTCGCGCAGGCGCTGCTCCGGAGTCTTGACCAGAGCGTCGAGGTGACCGCGGTCGCCGGGGTGCAGATTGGAGATGACAAGCCGGCCGACATCGTGCAGGAGCGAGGCCACCGCCAGCTCGTCGCGGTTTTCCCAACCGATTGCGCGGCCGATCTCATCGGCGGCCTGCTGGGTCGCGAGAGCGTGAACGCGGAAGCGCTCCGGGCGCATCTCGCGACCGCCGTTGGGCTCGAAGAAGTCGAAGACGGGGGCGGTGCCGGCGATGGCGAGAACTCCCGAGGGCTTCAGCAGTTCGATCGCCTCGGGGATGCTGGCGGCACCGTTGGGAGCGCCGCTACGGTTGGCGATACGCAGGACGGAGATCGCCAGGCCGACGTCGGACTCGACCGTTTCGACCAGCTCGGCGATGCGGGAGGTCTCGGCCGTGGCGGCGTTCATCACGCGCGCCCTCGACTCCATCAGGACCGGGAACTTCTCGACCGCCTCGAAGGCGGCGGCCAGGCGGGCGCCAGGGGCGGGTTTGGCGTTGCCGTCTTTGCGGGCGACGCCTGGCTTCACTTTGCCGTTGCCGTTGCTGTGTGGCTTGATCGAGTCCATGGCGAAAACAGCCTTCGCAAGGCTCATCGGCAGCAAAGGACGCACGGTTTAGCCCTGGCATCCACAAAATTGAGGCATTGTGGGCAGTCATTTGTCCTACCTGTAGCGGTGAAAACCGCGCAGTTGTCCGTCAGGACCGCAGTCGGGCCAGCGCGCCGTCGATCCGCGCCAGCGATTCCTCGCGCCCCAGGACGGCGAGGGACTCGAAGATTCCCGGCGAGACCGATGTGCCGGTGATCGCGACCCGAATCGGCTGATAGACCCGGCCGGGCTTGGACTGCAGCCGCTCCGGCAGCGGTGCCAGAGCCGTCTCGATGGCCTCGGGGTCGAAGTCGCCCACCTCGGCCAGCGCTTCCCTCGATGCCTCCAACGCCGCCAGCGCACCGTCCCCCATGACCTTGCGCCATGCCTTCTCGTCGTCGACGGGTGGCTCGAAGAGGAAGCGGATCAGCCCCCAGACCTCATCCAGCGTCTGGGCTTTCTCCTGCGCGATCGCGCAGCCTTCCCTCAGGCGCTCGTCGACCTCGCGCCCGAGGTGACGCGCCACCGCGCTCGTGTACTCCTCGAGCGGCAGCTCGCGCATGAAACGGCCGTTGACCCAGCGCAGCTTGCGCTCGTCGAAGATCGCCGCCGATTTGCCGACGTCCTCGACCCGGAAGCGGGCCACCAGCTCCTCGGTGGACATCAGGGTCGTGTCGTCGGTGGTACCCCAGCCGAGCAGGGCGAGGTAGTTGCGCACCGCGGCGGGTAGGTAGCCGGCCTCGCGCAGCTCCTGGACCGAGGCGGCGCCATGCCGCTTCGAGAGCTTCTTGCCGTCGGGCCCGTGCAGAAGCGGAAGGTGCGCATAGCGGGGCGCCCGGAAGCCGAGTGCGGCGAGGACGAGCAGCTGCTTGGGCGTGTTGGAGAGATGGTCGTCGCCACGCACCACCTCGGTGACCCCCATCTCGGCGTCGTCGACGGCGACGGCGAAGTTGTAGAGGACGGACTCGTCGCCACGGGCGATGACGAAGTCGTCATAGCTACGGTTGGGAAAGCGGACCGGGCCGCGGATCAGGTCCTCGACCACGGTCTCGCCGTCGTCGGGCACGCGCAGGCGCACCGCCGCACCAGGCTCGTCCACCGGCTCGCCGCGATAGCCGCGGCCCGCCCCGTGCTCCGCCTTCCAGGCCTCGACGTCCTTGGCGGTGGCCGAGTCGCGATAGGCGGCGCCGGAGTCGAGCAGCTTCCGCAGTGCCTCCGCGTGGCGCTGCGCCCGCGATGCCTGCGAGATCGGCCCCTCGTCCCAGTCCAGCTCCAGCCAACGCAGCGCGTCGAGGATCTGCTCGACGTTCTCGGCGGTCGAGCGCTCGCGATCGGTGTCCTCGATCCGCAGCACCAGCTCACCGCCCCCGTGGCGCGCCGCGAGCCAGTTGTAGAGAGCGGTGCGGGCACCACCGATGTGCAGGGCGCCGGTTGGCGATGGGGCGAATCGTAGGCGGAGTGGAGAGGCGTCGGGCACGAGGGGAATCTAGATGAACGACCTCATCAACTGGGCCTACACACAACAGGCCCGCCGAAGCGGGCCTGTTGCGAAGAAGCTGCTCCGCGAGCAGCCCGGCCATGGGCCGAACCCTCTCAGCGTCAGCAGCGCCCTTGACTAGAGGACAAAAGCGTAGCGCGATCCCGGCACGCACATCGAAGTCGCCATCCCCCCGGCAGGACTCGAACCCGCGACCTCGTCTCTAGTCAAGAGCGCGCTCTATCCGCTGAGCTACGGGGGGATGCGCCCGACGCTATTCGCCGAAACCGCCGACTCAAGGCACCGCACACAATCGTCTCCATAGGATGCGGAAATCATGTTGATCGGCGCGCATGTCTCGACATCTGGCGGTTTGGACAAGGCGATCGAGCGGGGCGCCGAGCGCGGCTGCGAATCGATCCAGATCTTCAACCAGAGCCCGCGGATGTGGCGGCCGACGAAATACGGGCCGGATGACTTCGCCGCCTTCAAGGACGCGATGGCGGATTCGCCGGTCGAAGCGGTGGTGATCCACGCGGTCTACTTGATCAACTGCGCCAGCAAAGACGCCGAGTTGCGCAAGAAGTCCCTGGCCTCGCTCACGCACGCGCTGCGAATCGGCGATGAGATCGGCGCCAACGGCGTCGTCCTGCACCCAGGCGCGCAAAAGGGGGAGCCGCTGGGCCCTTCGATCAAGCGAGCGGCGAAGACGATCGCCGCGGCACTCAAGGACAGTGAGCGCTGCCCGTTGCTGCTCGAGCAGACGGCCGGCCACAAGGGCCTGCTCGGCCGCGACTTCGACCAGACCGCCGAGTTGATCGAGCTGGCCGGGGGCGGCAAGCGCCTCGGCCTCTGCCTCGACTCCTGCCACCTCTTCGTCCAGGGCTACGACGTCACCGACGAGGAGCACCTGAGCGCCGTGGTCGACGAAGCCGACGCCAAGGTGGGCCTCGACCGCCTCCGCTGCCTCCACGTCAACGACGCAGCCGCCCCACTCGGCTCCTGCCGCGACCGCCACGCCAACCTCGGCAAAGGAGAAATGGGCAAACAAGGCCTCGCAGCCTTCCTCTCAGAGCCCCGCTTCGAGGGCCTCCCAGCAACCCTCGAGACCCCAGGCCCAGCAAAAAAAGGCCCGGACCGCAAAGAAGTCACAGCCGCCAAGCGGCTTCGCAGCGCAGGTCTCAAGCGCCGTGGGTGAAACAGCTGCCTGAAGGAGGTCACGCCACCCCTTCCACGGAGGCTCAGGAATCCACGCCCGAACCCACGGCGCACGCCCCAGCTGCGCAACGGCCTCCGTGGAAGGGGTGGCGTGACCTCCCCGAGCGCTATTTGACGTGAACGCCGGAAATCGACCTGGAGATCACCAAGCGCTGGATCTCCGAAGTCCCCTCGAAGATCGTGTAGATCTTCGCGTCGCGGTGCATCCGCTCGACCGGGAACTCCCGGGTGTAGCCGTTGCCGCCGAGGATCTGGATCGCGCGCTCGGTCGCCCAGACGGCGACCTCGCCCGCCTTCAGCTTCGACATCGAGCCCTCGGCGTTTTCGAATTTCTGGCCGCTGCGGCCCATCCAGGCAGCGCGCCAGACGAGCAGCCGGGCGGCGTCGATCTCCAGCTTCATGTCGGCCAGGGTGAAGGCGATCGCCTGGTTCTCGACGATCGCCCGGCCGAACTGTTTGCGCTCTTTGGCGTACTCGAGCGCGTACTCATAGGCAGCGCGGGCGATGCCCAGCGCCTGGGCGCCGACCGTCGGCCGGCTCGCCTCGAAGGTCTGCATCGCCGCCTGCGACTTCGACCGCTTGCCCTCGCGCACGCGCGCCAGTCGTTCGTCGAGCTTCTCCTTGCCGCCCAGCAGGCAGGCGCCTGGGACACGGCAGTCGTCGAGATGGACGTCGGCGGTGTGCGAGGCGCGCAGGCCGTGCTTCTTGACCTTGGCGCCCTGCTCGCAGCCCTTGGTTCCGGGTGGGATGACGAAGGCGGCGTGACCGCGCGAGCCGAGCTCACGGTCGACCGAGGCGATCACGACGTGGACGTCGGCGATGCCGCCGTTGGTCGCCCATGCCTTCTGGCCGTTGATGACCCACTCGTCGGCTGCCTCGTCGTACTTGGCGGTGGTGCGGATCGCCGAGACGTCGGAGCCGGCGTCCGGCTCAGAGGCGCAAAAGGCGGCGACCTTGGGCTCCTCGGCGCTGCCAAAGCACTGCGGGATCCACTCGCCCATCTGCTCCGGGGTTCCCTGCCCGAAGATCGCGGCGACGGCCAGCGAGGTGCCCATGATCGCCATGCCGATGCCAGCGTCGCCCCAGAACAGCTCCTCGTTGGCGATCGGCAGCGTCAGCCCCGTCTCGTCGGCCCAGAACTGGCCCAGGGCTTCGAAGCTGTAGAGGCCGATCTTGGCCGCCTCCTGGATCACCGGCCAGGGTGTCTCCTCGCGCTCGTCCCATTCCGCCGCGGCGGGGCGGACGACGCCCTCGGCGAAGCCGTGCACCCACTCGCGGATGTCCTTCTGGTCCTGGTTCAGCTCGAGGGTGAACTTCGGCCCCTCGGAGCCGGCGCCCTCGGTGTTGCCGGCCGCCTCAGCCACCAGCTGCTCTGCCTCTGCCACTGCGGAAGTCTCTGTCATGGCGCGGAATTTTACACGGAAAGATGTCGTATCCCGGGGAACGCTCAGACGTCACGCAGGTCGAAGGCCTTGATGCCCTCGGGGCCACCGTCGGAGCAGTCGAAGAAGCGGCGGTTGACGCAGTCGTATGAATCGCCCGAGCCCTCGTAGGCGCGCTCGATCGAGAACTGGCAGTGGGGCAGCGAATCGCCAGTCATCTTGACGCCGCCGAAGCCGCCCGGCTGCAGGACCGCGTCGAGCTCGACCTTGGCGCCGAAGACCTGCTGCATGCAGCCCACGTACTGCACGCCGGTCAGCATGTCGACGAAGCTGTAGAGGTAGCGGCAGCGCATCTCCACACAGCCGCGCGGCTCGACCATCTTGTCGCAGAAGGAACGGCACTGACGGCACTCGCCGGTCTTCTCGCGCGTAGCAGGCATTGCCAAAGTCTACGGACGGGAGGGGGCGAAAACCAAGGAGTCGGCCTGGCTAGGCGGCCAGCGCGTCGGGTCCCAGCACGTGGCCCAACTCGGCGCGCAGGCCGCTCGAGGGCCGCACCCGGTAGCCGTCGCCCAGCTTCCATTCGCGCGGGCCGCCCTCGCCGCCGACGACGGCGAGGTGGACATCCGCCTCGCCCTTGTGGTGCTCGAAGACTTCCTTCAGCTGGTCGAGGAGGCCGGGGCGCTGCAGTTGAGAGGCCTCGATCACCAGCTTCAGCGGTTCGCGCGGGGAGCTCGCCGCGGCGCTCGCGCGCGAGACCTCCTCGGCATCGGGTTCGAAGCGCTCGGCCTCCTGCACGACCAGCTTCGTCTCGCCGCGCTCCTTGTGGTCGATCCGCCCCCGCACCACGACGATGGCATCGGGCGCGATCACCTCGGCGCTCTCGGACTGGTCGGCCTTGAAGACGAGCATCTCGACCTGACCCTCGACGTCGTCGAGGGTGGCGAACATCATCTGGTTGCCGCTCTTGGTGCGGATCTTCTTGCACTCGGTGACGATGCCGCCGACCGTCACCCAGGCGCCGTCCTGCTTGTTGGCGAGGGCAGCAATGCCGCAATCGACCCGGGCGCGCAACGCCCCGCGGACCTCGGTCAGCGGGTGCTCGGAGAGATACGTCCCCAGCGTCTCCTTCTCCATCGCCAGCAGCTCTGCCCGCTCGAACTCGGCAGCGGAAATCGGCGGCCGGTGCTCGGCGCGGCCCGGAGTGGGCCCATCGCTCTCGCCGTCGCCGAAGTCGAAGATCGAGCCCTGGCCGAGCTGGGCATCCTCCTGGGCCTTCTGCCCCGCGGATTGCGCCGCCGGCAGTGTCTCGAGCATGCCCCTGCGGGTAGCGCCGGTCGAGTCGAGGGCGCCGCATTTGATCAGGCATTCGATCGCCCGTTTGTTGACCGAGCGCGAGTCGACCCGCTCGCAGAAATCCCAGATCGAGGCGATTGGACTGTCCTCGCGAGCGCGCAGGATCGCCTCGACCGCGGCGTGGCCGACGTTCTTGACCGCGTCGAGGCCAAAGCGGATCGCGTTCTCGGAGACGACGAAGCTGTGGTCGGAGGAGTTGACGTCGGGTGGCAGCACCTCGATCCCCATCTCCTCGCAGCGGTTGACGAAGAAGGGGACCTTGTCCTTGGTGTTCATCACCGAGGAGATCACCGCCGCCATGTACTCGGCCGGGTAATTGGCCTTGAGGTAAGCGGTGCGGTAGGAGATCAGCCCGTAGCAGGCAGCATGGGACTTGTTGAACGAGTAATCGGCGGCGGCTTCGTTCAGCTTCCAGAGGTCGGCGGCGACGCTCGGGGCGGTGTTCGATTCCGCCAGTCCCTGCATGAACTTGTCTTTCATCGTCGCCATCAACTCGCGCTTCTTCTTGCCGATTGCCTTGCGCAGGTCGTCCGCCTCGGCGCCCGAGAATCCGGCCATCTCGCGGGCGATCGCCATCAACTGCTCCTGATAGACGACGCAGCCGTGGGTCTCCTCGGTGATCGCGCGCAGGCGCGGGTCCGGGTAGCGCACCGTCGAGGGGTCCTTCTTGCCCTTCGCGTAAGCGGGGATGTAGGCCATCGCCCCGGGCCGATACAGGGCGCCGAGCGCGACCAGGTCGGCGAACTCGGTCGGCCCGACCTTGCGCAGTGCATCGCGCATCCCCTCCGACTCGAACTGGAAGACGCCGATCGAATCGCCGCGGGCGAGCATTTCGTAGGTCTTGGCGTCATCGATCGGGATCGCTTCCATGTCGACCTCCTCGCCGCGCGAGCGGCGGATGATGTCGATCGCGTCCTCGATCACGTCGAGGTTGCGGAGGCCGAGGAAGTCCATCTTCAGCAGCCCGATCTCCTCGATCGGGCCCATCGAGTACTGGGTCACGATCTTGTACTGGCGCTCGGCCTTGCCGCTGCCGTTGGTGGCGGCGGGAGCGGTCTTGTCCTCGGCCAGCTGCAGCGGCACCACCTCCTGCAGCGGGCGGTCGGCGATCACCACCGCGGCGGCGTGGATCGAGTTGTTGCGGATGATCCCCTCGAGGCCCTGGGCGACGTCGATGATCCGCTTCGCGTCGGGCTCGGCGTCGTAGGTCTTCTTCAGCTCCTGGCCCGATTTGAGGCATTCGGCGAAGGAAGGGCTGCGGCCCATGATCGGCTCCGGGATCTGCTTCGCCAGGCGATCGCCGGTGCCGTAGTCGAAGCCGAGTACGCGGGCGGCGTCACGGGTAGCAGCGCGTGGCGCCATCTTGCCGAAGGTGATGATCTGGGCGACGGATTCGCGGCCGTACTTGTCGGCGACGTAGCGGATCATCCGCTCGCGGCCGCGGACCGAGAAGTCGATGTCGATGTCGGGCATCGATTTGCGGCCGGGGTTGAGGAAGCGCTCGAAGAGCAGGTCGTTGACGAGCGGGTCGATGTCGGTGATCGTCAGCGCGTAGGCGACGATCGAGCCCGCCGCCGAGCCGCGCCCCGGGCCGACGGCGATGCCGTTGTCCTTCGCGTATCGAACGAAATCCCAGACGATCAGGAAGTAGGACGGGAAACCCATCTCCTCGATCACCCCGAGCTCGAACTCCATCCGCTCGACCGCCTTGGCCGGCAGCGGGTCGCCGTAGCGCGCCCGCATCCCCTCTTCGGCGACGCGGCGGAGCATCGCCTCCGGCTCCTCGCCGTCGGGGGTCGGGTAGCCCGGCAGCAGCAGCTTGCCCAGCTCGATCTCGATGTTGCAGCGCTCGGCGATCTCGAGGGTGGTCGGCACCGCCTCCGGCCACTCGGCGAAGGCGCTCGCCATTTCCTCGGAGTCCTTGAGGTAGAACTCGTTGGTGTCGAAGCTCATCTTCGGCGCTTCCAGGGTCGACTTGGTCTGCACGCAGAGCAGAGCCGAGTGGTCTTCGAAGTCCTCGCGGCGCAGGTAGTGGACGTCGGCGGTGCCGACCAGCGGCCGGCCCAGCTCACGGGCGTAGCGGACGATCCCCTCGTTGGCCTTGTCCTGCTCGGGGATGCCGTTCTTCTGCACCTCGAAGTAGACCTGCTCCGCGCCGAAGGCCTGGATCAGGTCATCGAGGTGAGCGCGAGCGTCGTCGGGCCGCTCCTCGACCAGGCGCCGGCAGAAGCGCGACTGCAGGCAGCCGGTGAGAACGATGACTCCCTCGGCATGGGCGGCGAGCAGCTCCATGTCGACGTTGGCCTTGCCGCGGGAGAACCCCTCGAGGAAGCCGGCCGAGGTGAGCTTGACCAGGTTGGCGAAGCCGACGTCGTTCTCGGCGAGGAGCGTGAGGTGGTTGCGCTCGTACTTCGGCTTCTCCTTGATCGCCTTGACGTCGTCGACGAAGTAGGCCTCGAAGCCGGCGATCGGCTTGATCCCGTGCTTGCGGCAGGCCTTGTAGAGGTCGACCGCCCCGTTCATCACGCCGTGGTCGGTCAGGCCCAGCGCCGGCTGCCCCATCTCGGCCGCGCGGGCCGCCATCGCGTCGATCTTGCAGGCGCCGTCGAGCAGCGAGTACTCGCTGTGGGCGTGGAGATGGACGGCGGAGGGCGTGCTCACGGTGCCTGGCGATCATGCCAACCGGCTCAGATGGAGCGCCCCGATTTAGGGCGTCTTCCGCGCACCTTCCGTGACTATTTCGAGAATCGGCGTGGCTCTAGCCGCAGACCCAAGCGCCTGTACCCGAATCGGCCCAGATTTCGGCGGCGATGCGATCCTGTTCTGCCTTGGAGGCATCCTGCGGTGCCCCGCTTCCACCGTAGAGCTGCCAGGTGGAGGGGAGGATCTGGTAGGCGCCGCCGGCGCCGCTGGAGGGGTTGATGGCGCCGTAGTTGCCGCCCGACTCGCACATGACGATGTAGGAGGGGATCGAGAAGGGGCCGCCGAGCCAGCGTTCCACTTCGCCTTCGGCTTCTTCGGCGCTGATCCGTTCGGCTTCCGCCGCCTTGGCGGCCTGGATGTCGCTGACCCAGTCTCCTATTCGCGACTCGAGCGTCGCCAGCGAGGCCGAACGAGCGGCGGCAACCGAGTGCAGGTGGGCAGCCGCCGATTCGGCGCTTGCCCGCACCGAGGAGATTTCGGAGCGCGCCGCGGCGATGCGCTCGTTGTAGGCATCGACGCGCTCCTTCAGCTCGGCGATCCGCTGCAGGGTGGCGGCAACCGAGCGACGCACCTGCGCGACCCTCTGCGCCAGGTCCGCGTCGGACTGCTCTATCCGTTCGAGGTATTCGGCCCTGGTCGCCAGCTCGTCGAAGTCGCTGGAGGCAAGGATCAGGCTGGTCGTGTCCGGCGCGCCGCTCTCGTAGATCGAGACCAACCGCGCCGAAAGCGCCGCCCGGGCGCGGTGCAGGCGCCTCTTCTCGGCGGCGAGGCGGCGCTGGGTTTCCTCCACCTGGCCCGCGAGCCGCGCAGCCCTTTCCTCGCCCGTGGCGAGGAGGGAGCTCAGCCGCCGCTCGCGGGCGCTCGCCGCGGCAGCCTGCTGTTCGGCGGTGGCCAGTTCGCCCTGGGCGGCCTGGAGCTCGCCGACCAGCGAATCGGCTTCGCTGCGAGCCGCCGAGACCTTTTGCTGCAGGGCGGAGATATCCGCCGTGCGGGCAACCGCGGCGGAGAGCAGGGCCGATACGAGCAGTGCGCAGAGGAGCGCGGCGAAGCGCCCGCGGCTTCCTGCCTTTGTCGCGAGCGTGCGCGGCACGAAGCTGGCGAGACTAGCGGACTTTGTGAGCAAAACCTCACAAGTTGCCGATAAGCCGCAAGGAATCTTGCGCCGGATCAGCCCTCGGGGACGTTGCGGCTCGCCAGGTAGGCGGCGACGGCCACGGCGACGATGGCGAGTCCCGCGCCGATGCGGATCTGGCGCCGGTAGCGCCGCCGCGCGTACTTGACCCCGAAACGGATCGCGGCCTTGCCCAGCCTGTCGTATGCCATGCCTACTCCTCCTCCCCGCGCTGGCGAATTCGGTGCGCCATCCGCGATTGCAGCGACCAGAGCTCGATGAAGCCGGGCGACGCCGTCTGCGAGAAGAGGCCTCCCGACTCGGCGAAGGAGGCGAGGTCGGCGTCGTAGACCGCGTTGGGCGAGGAGCGGGTGACGACGCGGACGCTTCCCTTGTAGAGCTTGAGGCCGATCGTCCCGGTCACCTGGGCGTTGACCTCCTCCATGTAGGCGTCGAGGTCGGTGCGCAGCGGCTCCCACCAGAGGCCGGCGTAGACGAGGTAGGCCCACTTGTCGTCGAGGCCCGGCTTGAACTGGTTCTGGTGGATCGTGCAGACCAGCTTCTCCAGCTCCTGGTGGGCGGGCAGCAGGATCGCCGCTGCGGGCACCTCGTAGATGTCACGGACCTTGAGGCCGACGATGCGATCCTCGATGTGGTCGACGATCCCGACCCCGTGGCGGCAGCCGATCTCGGCGGTGCGTTCGAGCAGCTCGACGGGCTCCAGCCGCTTGCCGTTGAGGGCGACGGGTACACCCGCCTCGAACTCAACCGCTACGACCTCTGCCTCGTCGGGCGCAAGCTCGGGCCGGGTCACCAGCTGGAAGACGTCGTCCTCGGGCGCCTGGTCGAGATCCTCGATCCAGCGGCCCTCTGAGGAGCGGCCCCAGAGGTTGTCGTCGATCGAGTAGGGCGCCACCTCGGTGCCGCCCTTGACGGGAATGCCGTGCTCGCGGGCGTAGGCGATCTCCTCTTCGCGGCCCATCTGCCACGAGCGCACCGGGGCGATCGTCCTCAGCTCCGGGGCGAGGGTGGCAACCGTGGCCTCGATCCGCACCTGGTCGTTGCCCTTGCCGGTGCAGCCGTGGGCGACCGTGTCGCAGCCGGTCCGGCGCGCGTACTCCACCGCGAGCTTGGCGATCAGCGGCCGGCCCAGCGCGGTGAAGAGCGGGTAGCCGCCGCCGTAGAGCGCGTTGGCCTTGATCGCCGGGATCACGTACTCCTCGGCGAACTCGCGGCGGGCGTCGACGACGTGGCACTCGAGCGCGCCGAGGCGCTTCGCCTTGTCCTCGATCACCGCGTAGTCCTCGCCCGGTTGGCCCAGGTTCACGGTCAGGCAGACCACCTCGGCTCCATAGGAGTCCTGGATCCACTTCAGCATCACGCTGGTGTCGAGGCCGCCCGAGTAGAGCAGCAGCACGCGCCGCACCTCGGCGGGATCGGCCTCGTAGGAGGCGGTGCGGAACTGGGCTGGAGAGTCGGGCACCACTATGGAGCGCCGATGCCGCCGCTGCCGTTTTCTTCTTCGGGTGGCGGCGCCGTCGTCGGTTCGGTGGGAGTGGTGGATTCGGTCGTTTCGGTAGTCGTCGGTTCTGTCGAAGTCGAGTCCGTCGTGGTCGATTCGGTCGTCGACGTCTCGGTCGTGGACGTGGTTTCCGGCAAGGTGCTCACCGTCGGGGTCGCGTTCGTGGCGCCGCCGTCATCGCCGCTGTTGGCGATCACGACGATCGCGATCAGCAGGCCGACGATCACCGCGACCAGGCCAGCGATCAGCAGGCGCATGTTGCCGTGGGGTCGGTGGTCCTGCGGCTGTCCCATCATCCGCGTCGGATCCTCGTGCATCGCTACTCCTCCTGTCCGAGTATCGCGTCGAGTATCTCGCTGGTGTCCTCGATCTCGAAGGCGCTGCGCAAACGCTGCTCGATCTCCTCGCGGCTGCTGCCCGAGACGGCCATCTGAGTCGCCAGCAGGCGGGCGCCGGCGGAGGCCGAGCGCTGTGTGGGCGCCTGCTCGGGTGCGGCCTCGACCGGTTTCAGGTGGGGCTCCGCGCCGCGGGGCGGGTCGAGCTCGTCGGCGATCGAGCGAAGGCGCTCGGCGACGAGCCGGTCGGCGCGGGCACTCGCGTCCTCCAGCCTCCGGCGCGCCTCCTCCTCGGCGTCGTCGATCACCTTCGAGGCGGCGCGCTCGGCCGCCTCGACGATCGCCGCCAGGCGCTCGGCCGTGCTGCTGGTCAGCGCGCGCGGCTCGGACTGGCGTTTGCGCTTTTCCTCTCTCATCGGGCCGCGTAGCTTAGGAGCGCCGCCGCGATCGTGGAAGCGGCGCGCTCGATCTGGGCAGATTCGACCGTCAGCGGCGGCAGCAGGCGCAGGGTCCCGGGCTCGGGGACGTTGACGATCAGGCCGCGAGCGAGCAGGTCGGCGCCGATCTCCGCGGCGTCGATCCCCTCCTCCAGGCCGACGCCGATCATCAGCCCGCGTCCGCGCACCTCGCGCACGCCGTCGATCGCGATCAGCGCCCCGTTGAGCTGGGAGCCGAGCTCGCGCACCCCGCGCAGGAGCGCCGGGTCGTCGACGATCTCGAGCACGGCGAGAGCCGCGGCGCAGGCAAGCGGACCGCCGGCGAAAGTGGAGCCGTGGTCACCGGGCTCCAGGACCTCACCGACCGCGGGCGTGGTCATGCAGGCGCCGATCGGCATGCCGCCGCCGAGCGCCTTGGCGCTGGTCAGCACGTCCGGCCGCACCGGCGTCTGCTCATAGGCCCAGAGCGAGCCGGTTCGACCCATCCCCGTCTGGATCTCGTCGAGGATCAGCAGAGCGCCCGCCTCGTCGCAGGCCTGGCGGGCGGCGAGCAGGGCCTCGTCGCCGAGCGGGTAGACGCCGCTCTCGCCCTGGATCGGCTCGATCAGGACCGCGGCGGTGCTCTCGCCCACCGCGTCGCGCAACGCCGCCGAGTCGTCGAAGGGCACCGAGCGGAAGCCGGCCAGCATCGGGCCCAGGTCCGGATTGGCGGCAAGCGCCGGCGTCGCCGAGAGGGCGCCGTAGGTGCGGCCGTGGAAGTCGCGCTCGAAGCTGACGATCTCGGGTGCCTCGATGCCGCGGCGGTGGGCGTGCTTGCGGGCGATCTTGATCGCGCACTCGTTCGCCTCGGTACCGGAGTTGGAGAAGAAGACGCGACCGCCGAGGCTCGACTCGGAGATGCGCTCGGCCAGCCGCACCATCGGCTCTGTGTAGAAGAGGTTCGAGGTGTGCATCAGGCGCCCGGCCTGCTCGCGCACCGCCTCCACCACCTCGGGGTTGCAGTGCCCGACCGAGCAGACCGAGATGCCGGCGAGGAAGTCGAGGTACTCGCGACCCTCGGCGTCCCAGAGCAGGGCGCCCTCGCCGCGCACGAACTCGACCGGCGCCCGCTTGTAGGTGCGCATCAGGTAGCGCTGCTCGAGTGCCTGCAAGTCGGTCAGGTTCATGGCGTCACCATCGTGCCGATGCCGGCGTCGGTGAAGAGCTCGAGCAGCAGCGAGTGCGGCTTGCGGCCGTCGATGATGTGGGCCGACTGGGCGCCGCCGCGAATCGCGTCGACGCAGGCGCCGAGCTTGGGGCGCATGCCGCCGTCGATCGCGGCCAGCCGCTCCTCGACCTCGTCGACCGTGGCGCGGGAGATCAGAGAGGCCTCGTCGGCGGCGTCATCGAGCCAGCCCTCGACATCGGTGAGGAAGATCGCCTTGTAGGCGCCGAGCGCAGCGGCGACCTTGCCCGCGGCCTCGTCGGCGTTGACGTTGTAGGACTGGCCGCCGCGATCCGAGGCCGAAGAGGCGATCACGGGGATGTAGTCGACGGCGATGTGATTGAGCACGTCGACGTCGACCCGCTCGATCGAGCCGACGAAGCCGACCTGCTCGGCGTTGGCGACCGGCGCCACCTCGAAGAGAGCGCCGTCCTCTCCGGAGAGGCCGACTGCCTGCTGGCCGTGGCGGTTGAGCCGCTGCACGATGTCGGAGTTGAGCTTGCCAAGCAGGACCATCTTGGCCACCTCGACCGTCTCTGCGTCGGAGACCCGCAGGCCCTCGTGGAAGCGCACCTCCATGCCGAGTCGGTCCATGTACTCGGTGATCTCGGGACCGCCGCCGTGGACGACGATCGGGTTGAGACCGACGTACTTGAGCAGGACGACGTCGGTGGCGAAAGCCTCGCGCAACGCCTCGTCGCGCATCGCGGCGCCGCCGTACTTGATCACCACCGTGCGGCCGTGGAACTCGCGGATGTAGGGCAGCGCCTCCATCAGCGTCTCGACGCTGACTCCGGCCGCCCGCGACTGCGGTGCCTGCTCGGTCATCGCTTCCCTCCTTCGCTCATGTCGTGTACTCGGCGTTGATCCGCACGTACTCGTAGCCGAGATCGGAGAACCAGACGTGGGCGCCGTGCTCGCCGCGGTCGAGGCGCAGACCGATCTCCGCCTCGGCGACGTCCTCGGCGAGCTCGGCGGCGTCTATCGAGTCGGCGCCGATCTCCTCCAGGTCCTCGCCAGCGAGCGCCATCCCCGCAGCCTGGGCGATCCGGCCCCAGTTGGGGTCGCGGCCGAAGAGGGCCGTCTTCACCAGCGGTGAGTTGGCGATCGCGCGCGCAACCCGCTCGGCCTCCTCGCGGGACGCGGCGCCGTCGACCTGAACCCGGCCGACCCGGGAAGAGCCCTCGCCGTCGGCGACGACCTCGATCGCCAGCTGCAGCAGCACGGCCTCGAGCAGGCCGTCCGGCAGTGGCTCTCCCGCGGCGCCCGTCGCCTGAAGGAGGACGGTGTCGTTGGTGCTCATCTGGCCGTCGACCGTGATCCGTTCGAAGGAGGCCTCGGTCGCCGCGCGCAGGGCGGCGTCGGGGTTCTCGACGACCGCGTCGGTCTGGACGAAGCAGAGCATCGTCGCCATCTTCGGCTGGATCATGCCGCCGCCCTTCGCCTGGGCGGAAAGGGTCACACCCCCGGCCCGCACGGTGCAGCGCTTGGGCCAGCGGTCGGTGGTGAGGATCGCGTCGGAGAAGGCCGCGCCCCCATCCCCCGAGAGATTCCCCGCGGCCTCGCCGATGCCGGCGAGGACTGCATCGATCGGCAGCGGCACGCCGATCACGCCGGTCTCGGCGACGGCGACGGCCTGCGGCGGCAGCCCGAGCTTCGCCGCCGCCTCGTCGCACATCGCGACCGCGTCGGCGTAGCCCTGCTCGCCCGTCTCGGCGTTGGCGTTGCCCGCGTTGACCACGGCCGCCCGTATCGAGTCCCGCTCACAGCGGGTGCGACAGACCCGCACCGGTGCCGCCGCCGAGGCGTTGCGAGTGAGCAGGATCGCGGAGGAGACCCGCTCGGCGTCGCAGACGACCAGGCCGACGTCAGTCTTGCCGCCGCCCTTGAGCCCGCAGTGGGCGCCGCCGGCGCGAAAGCCCGGGGCGAGCTGCGCAGGATCGAGCTCCTCCACCCCAGCCGGAGGATCGACCCAGCGCGACCTAAAGAACCCCCCGCTCACAGCAAAGCCTTCCGGTGCGCTTTATGTGGGTATAGGCCGCAAAAGGCGCACCGGAAGCTCATTCCAGGCCCTCCGTCTCCTTGAGGCCGAGCATCAGGTTCAGGTTTTGGACGCCCTGGCCGGAGGCGCCCTTCCAGAGGTTGTCGATCGCCGAGAAAGCGAGCACCCGGCCGTGCTCCTCGACGGTGACGTAGACGTGGCACTCGTTGGTGTCTCGCACGTCGCGCAGGCCTGGGGGGTCGTCGACAACGCGGACGAAGGGCTCGCCGGCGTAGCGCTCGCGGTAGAGCGCCTGCACCTCCTCCTTGGAGATCGGCTCCGTGGTCTGGGCGTAGCAGCTGGTCAGCTCGCCCTGGTCGAGCGGCAGCAGATGGGGGACGAAGGTGACCGGGACCGGGCTACCCAGCGCGGCCAGCTCCTGTTCGATCTCCGGCCGGTGACGGTGGCCCTCGGTCTTGTAGGCGAAGGCGTTCTCGTCCATCGAGGCGTAGTGCATCGCGTCGCCGCCGCCGCGGCCGGCACCGGAGACGCCCTGCTTGGCGTCGATGACGACGTCGGCGAGCAGGCCCTTCTCCGCCAGGGGCGCCAGGGCGAGCACGCTCGCGGTCGGGTAGCAGCCGGGCGTGGCCACCAGCTCCGCCTCGCGCAGCCGATCCCGATAGAGCTCGGTGAGGCCGTAGACGGCCCCCTCGAGCAGCTCGGGCGCACCGTGCTCGCCGTACCAGCGCTCATAGGTCGGCAGGTCGCGCAGCCGGAAGTCGGCGGAGAGGTCGACCACCAGGACGCCGAGACCGCGCAGGGCGGCAACCGCCGGCGCCGAGGCGCCGTGCGGGTAGGCGACGATCGCCGCATCGACGCCCTCGATCCGGTCGAGGTCGAGCTCGCTCAGCTCGAGTGGGACCCGGTAGCGCGGGTAGAGGCGGTCCAGCCTGGTGCCGGCGTCGCTGCGCGAGGTGATGGTGACCAGCTCGAGCTTCGGATGGCGCCAGACGATCTGCGCCGCCAGGGCGCCGGTGAAACCCGAGGCTCCGGCGACCAGGACCCGCGCGGCGGGGTCGCCGTCGAGCGGTTGTTGGAATGGGTCAGCCACGAAGGGAACCGCCGATCTTTGCTAGCTCGGCCTCGATTGCGGCCCGCTGGGCAGCGACCTCCTCGTCTGTGAGCGTGCGGTCCGGCGCCCGGAACTCGAGGCGCATGGCGAGGCTCTTGTGCCCCTCCCCCACCTGCTCGCCCTCGTAGAGGTCGAAGACGTCGGCCGCGCGAAGCAGCTCGCCACCAGCGACCAAGACCGCCTCGCGCAACTCGGCCGCGGCGACGCCATCGGGTACCACGACCGCAAGGTCCTGGTAGACGGCGGGGAAGGTGGTCACGTCCTCGAAGGTCTCCTCCCCGGCCGAGGCTGCGGCCGCCAGCGCTGCCAGGTCGATCTCGAAGGCGACCGCCGCCGCGAGGTCCCAGGCCCGGCAGACCAGCGGGTGCAGCTCGCCGATCCAGCCGGCCAGCCCCTCGCCGGCGCTCACCCGGGCGGAGCGACCCGGGTGCAGGAAGGGCTCCTCGGCGGGCTCGAAGGAGAGCGGAGCGCCGAGCTGTCCGGCCAGCGCTTCCAGCACGCCCTTGAGCGCGAAGAAGTCGGCGGGCTCGCCACCGCCGCGCCAGGACTTCGCCTGCAGGGGACCGACCGCGAGCGAGCCGATCCGGTGCGGCTCGTGGTCCGGAGCGGCCCGCTCGCCCACGAACTCCCCGGAGAGGACATCGAATCCGTCATTTCCCGTGTTGAACACGGGTTTCTGCGGACTCGCGGTAGTCGGGAGGTAGACGCGGCCGGACTCGAAGAGGGCGACGCGCTCGGCGCCACGGGCGAGGTTGCCCTGGGCTATGTCGAGGAGGGAGCCGAGCAGGGTCGTGCGCATCACCGACTGGTCCTCGGAGAGGGGGTTGGAGAGGACCACCGCGCCGGCGCGCGGGTCGTCCGCGGGGATCCGCAGGCGGCCGGCCTCGCCGGGGTCGGTGAAGCTCCAGCCGACGACTTCGTCGAAGCCGAGGTCGCGCATCGCGTCCTCGGCGCGGCGGCGCAGGCGCTGCTCGCGGGTAAGGCCGCCGACCCGGCCGGCGACCGCGGGCAGCGTGCTCGGCAGGTGCTCGTCGAGGCCGTGCACGCGTCCGACCTCCTCGATCAGGTCGACCTCGCGGGTGACGTCGTAGTGGCGGTCGGGGGGAACGGTCACCTCTAGATCCTCGCCGGCGACCTCGATACCGAAACCGAGCCGCTCCAGGTAGGCGACCTGATCGGCCTGGTCGATCGGCATCCCCAGCAGCCCCTCGACCCGCTCCCCACGCAGGGCGATCGGCGCCGGCGCCGGGATCTCGGCGGCGACGTCGATCGTCCCCGGGACCAGCTTCGCCCCGCAGAGCTCGACGATCAGGCGCGAGGCGATCCGCTGCGCCCGCAGGCAGAGCTCGGGGTGGAGCTGCTTCTCGAAGCGCGAGGAGGCCTCGGAGCGCAGGCCCAGGATGCGCGAAGTGCGCAGGATGTTGGTCCCGTTCCAGTTGGCGACCTCGAGCAGGACGCTGGTCGTCCCCTCCGAGACCTCGGAGACCTGGCCGCCCATGATCCCGGCGATCCCGGAGGGGCCGTTGCGGTCACAGACGAGCACCGTCTCCCCGTCGAGCCCCCGCTCGACGTCGTCCAGCGTCTTCATCGTCTCTCCCTCGGCCGCCGCCCGAACCGTGAGTGCCCCGTCCGGAACCCGGTCGAGGTCGAAGGCATGCAGCGGCTGCGCGGTCAGCAGCATCACGTAGTTGGTGACGTCGACGACGTTGTTGATCGGCCGTTGGCCGGCTGCGATGAGTCGCGCCTGCAGCCAGGGCGGCGAGGGCGCGATCGTGACGTCGGTGAAGACGCGGGCGGTGAAACGGGGGCAGAGGTCGGGCACCTCGACCGTGACCGAGGCGAAGTCGCCGACCTCGCCCTCGCCCTCGGCCTTCGCGTCCTCTGCCCAGGGCTCGGGGCCCAACGGAGCGGCGCTGATCGCGTGCACCTCGCGGGCGACGCCGTAGACGCCGAAGCAATCGACCCGGTTCGGCGTCACCTCCAGTTCCAGCACCGGCTCGGCGATCGGCAGCACCTCGGCGAGCGGGGTCCCGGGAACGAGCCCGTCGTCCTCGAGCACCATGATCCCCGGCGGGCCCTCCCCCAGCTCGAGCTCGGTAGCGGCGCAGATCATCCCCGCCGACTCGACGCCGCGCAGCTTCGCCTTGCCGATCTCGTGCCCGCCGGGAAGCGTCGCGCCGGGCAGCGCGACGGGCACGGTCTGGCCCGCGGCGACGTTGGGCGCACCGCAGACGATCGTCCGCTCGCCGTCGCCGGTGTCGACGCTGCAGACGCGCAGCCGGTCGGCATTGGGGTGCGGCTCGGCCGTCAGCACCCTGCCGACGACGAAGCCCTCGGCCGACGGCGGCCCGACTGCGCCGACCCGCTCGACCTCGGTGCCGGTCATCGCCAGCTGCTCGGCAAGCTCGTCCGGGCCGACGCCCGGATCGCAGTATTCGCGCAGCCACGAGTACGGCACCCTCATGAGAACTGCTCCAGAACCCGCACGTCGTTGTCGAAGAAGCGGCGCAGGTCGGGGACACCGTGGCGCAGCATCGCGATCCGCTCGACCCCCATGCCGAAGGCGAAGCCCTGCACCCGCTCGGGGTGGTAGCCGTTCGATTCGACGAAGCCGAGCACGTTGGGATCGACCATGCCGGCGCCGCCGATCTCGATCCAGCCGATCCCCTTGCAGAGGTTGCAGCGGGCGCCGTCGGCGAGCGAGCCCGTGCCCTCGCACTGGAAGCAGGAGACGTCGAACTCGACGCTGGGCTCGGTGAAGGGGAAGAAGTGGGGGCGCATGCGCGCCTTGCGGCTGGCACCGAAGATCGCCCGCAGCACCTCATCGAGCGTTCCCTGCAGGTCGGCGAGCGTGATCCCCTCGCCGATCGCAAGCCCCTCGACCTGGTGGAACATCGGGCTGTGGGTGGCGTCGGAATCGCGACGGTAGACCTTGCCGGGCGCGATCATGAAGATCGGCGGTGTCTGCGACTCCATGCTGCGTACCTGCACCGGCGAGGTGTGTGTCCGCAGCAGCACCTCGGGGTCGGACTGCACGTAGAAGGTGTCCTGCAGCATCCGCGCCGGGTGGCCGGGCGGGTGGTTGAGGGCGGTGAAGTTGTAGTAGTCGTGCTCGACCTCGGGCCCCTCCATCACCCGGTAGCCGAGCCCGACCATCACGTCCTCGATCTGGCGCGTGGTGCGCGTGATCAGGTGAGTGTGGCCGACCGGCCGCGCCGGGGCGCCGGGAAGGGTCACGTCGATGCGATCCTCGGCGAGGCGCGACTCCAGCTCACCGGCGTCGAGCACCTCGGCCCGTGCCTCGATCAGCGCTTCGAGCTCCTTGCGCACCTCGTTTGCGCCAGCCCCGACCTTGCCCCGTTCCTCGGCCGGCAGCTCGGCGATGCCGCGCAGGATCGTCGTCAGCTCCGCCTTGCGGCCAAGGTGGCGGACCCGCAGCTCCTCCAGCTCCGCCGTGCCCGCCGCGGTGCCGATCGCCGTCGCCGCCTCGGCCCTGATCTCCTCGATCCGATCGAGTCCCTCAGGCATTGTCGGCGACCTCCGGCATGGCGGGCGACGATATCCGCTCGGCGCAAATTGCTGCAACGGCGGCGACGTTGAGCGACTCGGCGCCGCCAGGGCGCAGCGGGATCGTGACCCGCGCCTCGCAGGCCGCGAGCACCGTGTCTGGCAGGCCCTCGCGCTCGGCGCCGAGACAGAGCGTCATCGCTCCGTCGAGCGCCTCGAGGCCGGCGCCGCCGTGGGCGACGAGGGCGACCCGCGGCGACGGCGTATCGCCTATCCCGGCTCGAGCGATCGGCTGCCCGAAGATCGAACCCATGCTCGCGCGCACCGCCTTCGGCGAAAAGGGGTCGGCGCAATCCGGGCCAAGCACCAGGGGTCCGCCGAGCAGCCCGTGGGCGGTGCGGACGATCGTCCCGACGTTGCCCGGATCGCCGACTCCGTGCAGGTAGAGGCAGGGCGAACCCCCGGGCTGTGCCCAGCGCTGCGGCCAAACCGCGATCGCCCGCGTGCCGGAGCCGAGCGTCGAGACGCCGGCGAGCAGCTCGGCATCGACTTCCTCGCCGCCGAGGCCGCTGCCGGCGGCGGTCAACAGCAAGCGCGGCTCCGCCCCGGCGGCGAGACCCGCCTCGAGCAAGTCCTCGCCCTCGGTAACGAAGGCGCCCTCGCGCTCGCGGTGCTTGCGCTCCTGCAGCTTGCGCACCAACTTCAGCTTCTCGTTGTGGGGGCTCTCGATCATCGGTTTCGTCGTCACGGTGGATTTCTGGTCGTGCGTTTCTTCTCCTGGAATAAAAAAAGCGGGCCGTGAAGACGGCCCGCCCGGGAAAGTGGAGTGCTGGCTGCGGCTAGGCGGCCGCACCCTCCCGGGCTAGCTCCACGAATCGGCGGAACGCATCGCGGTCGTTGACCGCGATGTCGGCGAGCATCTTGCGGTTCACCTCGACCCCGGCCTGGGAGAGGCCGTGGATCAGTTCGGAGTAGCTCATGCCCTCCAACCGGGCGGCGGCGTTGATGCGGGTGATCCAGAGGCGGCGGAACTCGCGCTTGCGGTTGCGCCGGTCGCGGTAGGCGTACATCCCGGACCGCTGCACCTGCTCTTTGGCGAAGCGGTAGGAGGAGTGCTTGCGACCGAAGTAGCCTTTCGCTTCCTTCAGCACTTTGCGGCGCTTCTTGCGCGCGTGGACAGACCGCTTGACCCGGCTCACTTGGAGCCCCCGAGCAGGTGCCGCACCGACTTGACGTCGGCGGGGGCGATCTCCACCGGGCGCGCCATCCGCCGCTTGCGCTTCGGCGACTTCTTCTCGAGGATGTGGCTCGAGTAGGCGCGCCGCCCGCGCAGCTTGCCGGTGGCGGTCTTGCGGAAGCGCTTCTTGGCGCCGGAATGGGTTTTCATCTTGGGCATCGGGATCGCTATTGAAGCAGACGAGTGCGCCTGGGCGCTCGCTCTGTTGCAGGTGGAAGCTGGGACGCAGGGTACTGTGGCGCCCGATGCGCATCGTCTACGTGGTCGGGACCCGGCCCAACTTCGTCAAGACCGCCCCGGTGATCGGCGCCCTGCGCGCACGGGTGCCCCAGGGCCGGCACGCCGTCGTCCACACCGGCCAGCACTACGACCGGCTGATGTCGGAGGTCTTCCTCGAGGAGCTGGGGGTGCCGGCGCCCGATCACATGCTCGAGGTCGGCTCGGGCAGCCACGCGCAGCAGACGGCGAGGGTGATCGAGCGGCTGGAGCCGGTGCTGGAGGAGGAGCGGCCCGACCTGGTGATGGTGCCCGGCGACGTCAACTCCACCCTGGCCGCAGCGCTGACCGCAGCCAAGATGCAGATCCCCGTCGCCCACATCGAGTCGGGGTTGCGCAGCTTCGATCGCACGATGCCGGAGGAGCTGAACCGGATCGTCGCCGACCAGCTCTCCTCACACCTATTCCTGCACTGCGAGGACGCGGCCGAGAACCTGCGGGCCGAGGGCATCGCCGAGGAGCGCCTGCGCTTCGTCGGCAACACGATGATCGACACCCTGGTCGCGCTCGAAGACCGCTTTCGCGCCACCGGGACGGCGAAGCGGCTCGGGGTCGAGGCGGGAGGGTTCGCGCTCGTCACCCTGCACCGCCCGGCGCTGGTCGACGGGCCCCTGCTGCCTGAGACGATCGCCCGCCTGGCCGCGCTGGCGCATGAGATGCCGGTCGTCTTCCCCGTCCACCCGCGCACCAGGCGGATGATGGAGGCGGTCGAGTCAAACCACCCCGGCCTGCTGCTCTGCGACCCGCTCGGCTACCTCGACTTCCTCTCGCTGCTCGCCGATGCCGGCGCGGTCCTGACCGACTCCGGCGGCATCCAGGAGGAGACGACCTACCTCGGCATCCCCTGCTTCACCCTGCGCGACAACACCGAGCGACCGATCACCGTCGAGGCCGGCACCAACACCCTGCTCGGCCTGGACCCGGCGGCGATCGCGGGGATCCCAGCCGCGCTGGCCGAGCGCGCGCCAGGGCCGCCACAGCCGCCGCCACTCTGGGACGGTCGGGCCGCGGAGCGGATCGCAGACGTGGTCGCGGGACTCGGGAAGAGCTAAGCCGCGGCGGCGTCGTCGCCGGAGGACTCCTCGGCGGCGTTCTCCTCGGCGGCGGGCTCTGCCTCGGCAGCCGGTGTCTCGTCGGCGGCGGGTGCCTCGTCGGCAGGTTTCTCGTCGGCGGCGGGGGATGCTTCGCCACTCGCCGTCGCCTCGGCCTCCACTTTCGCCGCCTCTTTGCCCGGCGCCAGCAACATGCTCATGTTGCGGCCTTCCTGCAGGGGGTGTGACTCGATCACGGCGAGGCCGTCGAGGTCCTCGAAGAGGCGCTGCAGCAGGGCCCTGCCCCGCTCCGGGTGGGCCTGCTCGCGACCGCGGAACATGATCGTGATCTTGACCTTGTCCTGGTGGCGGAGGAAGCGCTCGACATGGCCCTTCTTGGTTTCGTAGTCGTGATTGGCGATCTTCGGCCGCAGCTTGATCTCGCGGATGTTCACCTGCTGCTGGTGCTTGCGGGCCTGCTTCTGCTTTTGCTCCTGCTCGTACTTGTACTTCGAGTAGTCGAGCAGGCGGGTGACCGGCGGTTTCGAGTTCGGCGCGACCTCGACCAGATCGAGGTCGGCATCCTGGGCGCGTTTCAGCGCCTCGTTGATCTCGACCACGCCGAGCTGCTCCCCGTCGGCGCCGATCAGCCGCACCTTGGGAACGCGGATCCGCTCGTTGATCCGAGTCGTGTCGCGCTCTGGTGGGCGCCGGTCGAACCTACGCGGGACCGGCACTATCGAAGTGAGAGGTGGAGCTTCAAGAGGACGAGAGGTAGGGAGGCCGGCACGGGACGCTCAGCGGCGCGGGGTGTTTGGCGTGCCTGCAATCAAGTGCTCGGAGTATAGACAGAGGCCCGGGCTTGGCAAGGACCGGTCAGGCCGGTTCGCTCTCGGCACGCACCCGAGCGGCGAACTCCGCCGCCGGCATCGCGCCCAGCTCGCCGTCGGCGTGCGAGCGCACCGCAACCGCCCCGGCCTCCTGCTCGCGATCGCCGACGACCAGCATGTAGGGGTAGCGGCCCAGCTCGGCGTCGCGGATCTTCTTGCCGACCGACTCGGAGCGAGGGTCGAGCTCGATCCGCACGCCGCCTTCGCGCAGCTCGGCGGCGACGCGCTCCGCGTAGGAGTTGTGGCGGTCGGAGACCGGCAGCACGATCGCCTGCACCGGCGCCAGCCAGACCGGGAAGCGACCGGCGTAGTGCTCGATCAGGATCCCCGCGAAGCGCTCCATCGAGCCGAGCAGGGCGCGGTGGATCATCACCGGCCGGTGCGCGGCGTCGTCGGCGCCGACGTAGGTGAGGTCGAAGCGCTCGGGCATCTGGAAGTCGAGCTGGCAGGTGCCACACTGCCAGGAGCGGCCGAGCGCGTCGGTGACGTGGAAGTCGATCTTGGGGCCGTAGAAGGCGCCGTCGCCGGGGTTGAGCTCGTACTCGCGGCCCTGGCGCTCCAGCGCCTCGGTCAGGGCGGCCTCGGCCTTCGCCCACTGCTCCTCCGTGCCCATCGCCTTCTCCGGCCGAGTGGAGAGCTCGACCCGCACGTCCTCGAAGCCGAAGCGGGCGTAGAGCTCGTCGATCGCTTCGCAGATGTCGGCGACCTCGTCGGCGATCTGCTCCTCGGTGCAGTAGACGTGGGCGTCGTCCTGGGTGAAGGCGCGCACCCGCAGCAGCCCGTGCAGGACGCCCTCGCGCTCGTTGCGCGAGACGCGGCCGAACTCGGCCAGGCGCAGCGGCAGCTCGCGGTAGGAGTGGCGCTCGGCGTCGAAGACGAGGCAGGCGCCGGGGCAGTTCATCGGCCGCAGCGCCAGGCGGCGCTCGTCGGACTGCATGAAGTACATGTCGTCGCGGTAGTTCTCCCAGTGCCCCGAGCGGTGCCAGAGCTCCTCGTCGAGAACCTGCGGCGTGGCGATCTCCCTGTAGCCGCGCTTGCGCAGCTGGGCCTGCACCTGATCCTCGATCAGGTGCAGCAGGGTGGTGCCGTTGGGCAGCCAGAAGGGCATCCCCGGCGCCTCCTCGCGCAGCATGAAGATGCCGAGTTGAGGACCCAGCCGGCGGTGGTCGCGCGCCTTGGCCTGCTCGATCCGCTCCAGGTGCTGCGCCAGGTCCTTCTTCGAGAAGAAGGCGGTGCCGTAGATCCGGGTCAGCATCTGGCGCTTCTCGTCGCCGCGCCAGTAGGCGCCGGCGAGCGAGCTGAGCTTGATCGCCTTGATCCGCCCCGTGGAGGGGCCGTGGGGGCCGCGGCAGAGGTCCTCGAAGGGGCCGTTGCGGTAGAGCGAGACGGTCTCGACACCTTCCTTCTCGATCAAGTCGCGGATCAGCTCGACCTTGTAATCCTCGCCCTGCGCCTCGAAGATCTGGATCGCCTCGGCGACCGGCACCTCGCGGCGCTCGAAGCGCTCGTCGGCCTCGATATGGGCGCGCATCGCGGCCTCGATCTTCTCCAGGTCGGCGTCGGTCACCTTGACGTCGGCCGGGAAGTCGAAGTCGTAGTAGAAGCCGTTCTCGATCGCCGGGCCGATCGTCACCTTGGTGCCCGGGTAGAGCTCCTGCACCGCCTCGGCCATCACGTGGGCGGCGTCGTGGCGGATCAGCTCCAGCGCCTCGGGGTCGCGGTCGGTGAGGATCGCGATCTCCGCGCCATCGGGCAGCGCCGCCGAGAGGTCGCGCAAATCGCCGTCGACGCGGATCGCCAGCGCCGCCTTGGCCAACCCCGGCCCGATCGCCGCCGCCGCATCGGCGCCGGTGGCGCCGTCAGGCAGCTCCAGCGGTGTGCCGTCAGGGAGCGAAAGGGTGATCTTCTGCGTCGCGGCCTCGATCCGGCCATGCTACCCACGGTCCGGCAATCCGCTCTCAGTCGGCGAGTTCGCGTTTTGTCTCGGATAGCGAGACAAAACGCGAACTCAGTCATCGCGGCGGGCCTTGGCGGGCTTGGCGGACGGCTATGAGGGGGCAGGGGGTCTTGCTGGGGATTGGGGCGGGCGTTTCCCAGAGGACGTACGGCGGCGCTAGGCGCTTCAGGCGCAGATTCGGGAATGGGCGCTGACGCCGATCGGATTCGGTGATGACGAAGCGGACTCCCGCGGGCGGGCGGCCACCGGCTTCGTCGTCGGATTCGATGCAGACGCGGCCGCCTCGCAGCTCCCAGGCGATGAAGGGGGTGCCGTGCTCGTCTTCGAGCAGTTGACGGGAAGCGAGCACCAGGGTCGGCCCCTCGCCGACGGTCGCGCGAAGGCCGGTCAGCGCCGGCGTGTAGGCGATGGGACCGACCGGGGCGTTGGCGAGGGCAAGCAGCGAGCAGCCCCCCGCTGCGAGCAGGTACAGCCAGGCCACCGGGCGGCGCAGGAGTGGCAGCACGATGACCAGCGCCGCGATTGGCGCCGCGATCACGAGGGACTTGGCGGTCGTGTACGGCGTGCCGGCGACACGGGCTAGGGCGTAGATCGCAACCACCGCCAGCAGCGCCGAGACGATTGCGGTCTCGCGGTGGCGCCAGCAGAGAACGAGCCCGTAGACGAGCAGGATCGCGGCGAAGGCGGCGCCGAAGAAGTACCCGATCGCGGGCACGGCGCCGTCGCCGGGAGCGAGGCGGAAGTCGCCCGAGGGCCAGATGCCGAGCGCCTCGAAGGGAGAGATCTGGCCGAACAGGTTGCCGAGGCCGAGGCCGCTGGGGTCGAAGGTCTCGAACGAGTGGAAGTCGATCATCCGGCCGATCTCTGGGGCGATGAGGACGAGGAACAGGAGGGACGCGTAAAGGACGGAGCGCCAGGCTGCGGGGTCCGTCGCGGCTGCGGGGGGGCCTGCGGGCGGGCGCACGGCGTCCGTTCTCGGCCCCCCCGCATCCACGCCACCCGCAGACGGACGGAGCCGGCTGATCGCGTACTCCGCGACCGCCCAGATCGCAGCTATGCCGACCAGCCAGATCAGGCCCGGAAAGCTGTAGGCGTACACGCTGCCCCCTGCCAGGATGGCGGCGGGGACGAAGCGGAGCTGGTGCCCTCGCCAAGCGGGAGTGAAGGTGGCCTCCCGAAGCGCGAGGACGAAGGCCAGGACGAAGAGGGCCTGCATGGTCTCCTTGAAGGCGCCTTGGGCGAAGTAGGAGGCGACGAGGTATGTGAGGCCGACCACGAGGGCCGCGGGGGTGCGGAGGAGCGTGGGCTGATCGGCGAACGCTGTGAGCGCGGTCAGGGCGGCGAGGATGGCCGCCGCGACGGTCAGGCCGCTGAAACCCTGGACCAGGCCGATGCCGAGGCCCTTGTTGAGGGCGATGACGATCGCGTGGGGGCCGAGGGGGTAGCCCTGGTGTAGGAGCTGGTTGCCCTCGCCGTGGGCTAGGCGGTCGGCGGCCAGCAGGTGCTGGGACATGTCCGGGTTGAAGCTGGTGCCGAGGATGCCGAAATGGCCTTCGGCGATGAAGGGCAGCGAGGTGGCGGCGAGGGCGAGCAGTGCAACTGGGGCGCCAATCCGAACGGCCTCGCCAATGCCCTCAACGCGCCGCCACAGGTAGACGACCGAGCCCACGGTGAGCAGCAGGACCGCGGCCGCGGAGATCGAGCCGTGCCCCGGCAGCCGCACCGTCCCCCAACAGATCGCGCAGAGCAATGCCAGCCCTACCGCCGGGGCCAGCCATGACCAGCGGCGCATCCCGCAGAGCGCGATCGCCGCCTGGCCGATCGCCAGCGAGGCGGCGCACACGGCGAGCACGGCTGCATAGGTCCCGATCACGAAGCCGCGAGCCTAGACTGCGGAGATGGCGTTCGTCCCTCCAGCCCGCCACCTGCTGCGCGCCCGGGACCTCGCCGACGCGCGCTACTTCGAACCGCTGGGCGTCGATGACCTGGCTCGCGCCGCGGGGCTTTCTCGCGCCCATTTCAGCCGTGAATTCCGCCGCGCCTTCGGCGAGTCGCCGCATGCCTACCTGCTGACCCGCCGGCTGGAGCGCGCGGCGGCGCTGCTGCGGACCACCGACCGCTCGGTTGCCGACGTCTGCCTCTCGATCGGGCTGCAGAGCATCGGCTCCTTCACCACCAGCTTCAAGCGCACCTACGGGATGACGCCGACCGCGTACCGAGCCGGCCACCCCCCGGCCTCTCGCGGCGCGCTGATCCCCGGCTGCGTCGTGCGCGCTTACGCCAGGCCCCAGCACCGCACGTTTCGAGAAGACAGCGCGCCGGCTCGCGCCTAGCATCGTCCCGAGCCTCAGTTCAACTCAAAGGAGAATGAAGATGATCAGGATCGCCAACGCGCAGCTGTGGGTGCACGACCAGGACGAGGCACTCGCCTTCTACACCGAGAAGGTCGGCATGGAGGTACGTGCCGACGTGACCCTTGCCGAGATGGGCGATTTCCGCTGGCTAACCGTCGGCCCTGCCGGTCAGGAAGACGTTTCGATCGCGTTGATGGCCATCCCCGGCCCGCCCGTCATGGACGACGCAACCGCCGGGGCGGTAAGGGACCTGGTGGCGAAGGGATTCGCCGGGACCGTGTTCCTGACGACCGACGACTGCCAAGCCTCATACGAGGAGCTGAAGGCGCGCGGCGTCGACTTCACCGAAACGCCGGAGGAGCGCCCCTACGGGATCGATTCGGCCTTCCGCGATCCCTCCGGGAACAGCATCCGGCTGGCCGAGGTGCGGATGCCTGCCGAAGTCTGAGCCACGGCACGGGAAAGTGGGCGCTACTGGGCTCGAACCAGTGACCTCCAGCTTGTCGAGCTGGCGCTCTCCCAACTGAGCTAAGCGCCCCGGGGGGACCTGAATCTAGCAGCGGCGCGGCAGTGCGCGGCGCCGGCTCAAGTTCCCCATTGCACGAGCCGATGCAAGGGGTGCAACTTTTTCGCGAACGCGGTGTTTCCATATCGACTGCGTCATCCAAGGCTTAGGACTGACGAGCCAGGGAAAACAGCTTCTTTGGTGGCACGTCCTTCGGAAAACAAGGGCCCCTCACGGGGCCCTTTTCCGTTCCCTAGCCGAGGACCTGGATGACGACGGTCCGCTGCCGCGGTCGGTCGTCGAAATCGATCAGGACCAGCTGCTGCCAGGTGCCCAGCGCAAGCCGACCCCCAATCACCGGCACCGTCTCCGAGGGACCGACCACCGACGCGCGCTGATGGGCATGGGAGTTGGTGTCGTGGTTGAGCCGGTTGTGCTCGTAGTCGCCGCGAGCCGGGATCAGACGCTCCAGCATCGCCTGCAGATCCTGAACGCCGCCCGGCTCGTACTCCATCGTCGCGATCGCCGCGGTGGAGCCGCGGACGAAGGCGATCGCCTGGCCTTCGCCAGCTCCCGCTGCATCCACGGCAGCCTGGACCCCAGCAGTTATGTCGATGACGTCGCAGTCGCCCCGGGTCGAGAAACGCAGCTCGCTGGTACAGATCTCCATCGGCTCCACGCTACCCGACACCGCTTCGCCCGATGCGCCTCAGGGATGGTCGCTGGGCAGGTGCCAGCGGCGCGGGGAGAGCAGGGCATCTGTCTCGTCCGGGCCCCACGATTCCGGCTCGTAGATCTCCAGCGGCGGGGGCTCGCGCACGACCGGGTCGGCCACCTCCCAGAGGCGCTCGATTGCCGCGGAGGTGGTGAAGAGGGTCCGGTCGCCGACCATGACGTCGTGAATCAGCCGCTCGTAGGCATCGAGCGCCCCCTCGGGCCCGCCGAAGCTATCCGCGTAACTGAAGCGCATGTGCGCCTGGCCGAGCTGCATCTTCGGTCCCGGCACCTTGGCCAGGAAGGAGGCGGAGATGCTCCCTGGGTCGCCCAACTCGAAGGTCAGGTGGTCGTTGCCGAGCGTCTCGGCGACCTGGCTGCAATCGATCGGGAACATCCGGCGGGGCGGCTCGGAGAAGGCGATCGTCAGCAGGTGGCGGGTCTCGGCGAGCCGCTTGCCGGAGCGCAGGTAGAAAGGGGTGCCAGCCCAACGCCAGTTGTCGACGAAGGCTCGCAGGGCGACGAAGGTCTCGGTGTCGGAGTCGGGCTCCACCCCCTCCTCCTCTCGATAGCCGGCGTACTGACCGCGAACCACGTCCTCGGGAGCTAGCGGCAGCATCGAGTCGAACACCTTCTCGCGCTCAGCCATCAGCGAACTGGCGCTGAGCGAGGTCGGCGGCTCCATCGCGACGAAGCTGAGCAGCTGGAAGAGGTGGGTGACGATCATGTCGCGAAACGCGCCCGTTTCCTCGTAGAAGCTGCCCCGCATCTCAATCGAGCGCGTCTCCGGCACGTCGATCTGCACGTGGTCGATGTGATTGCGGTTCCAGACCGGCTCGAACATCCCGTTGGCGAAGCGCAGCGCGAGCAGGTTCTGCACCGCCTCCCGACCGAGGTAGTGGTCGATCCGGAACACCTGCTCCTCGTCGAAGACGGCGTGGACCAGGCCATCGAGCTCGCGGGCGGAATCGAGGTCGCGGCCGAACGGCTTCTCCATGATGACCCGGGCGCCCTCGCCAAGCCCAAGCCGCCCGATGCCCTCGATCGCCCCCGCGTAGGCAGCTGGGGGCAGCGAGAGGTAGTGAAGGAGTTGCGCGTCTGAGGCAAGCTCCCCCTTGGCCCTGGCCACCGCGTCCCCCAAGGCACCGAACCCTTCGTCGAGCGCAGCGAAACTCAAACGTGCGGTGAAGCGATCCAGGGAATCGCCAGGCGGCGGCCGGCGGCCAGAAGCGCACACCGCCTCCCGCACCAGCTCGGCGAACTCCTCGTGCCCCAGCGCACTGCGCGCCACCCCGATCAGGGCGAAGCGGTCCGGCATCAGCCCAGCTTGGAAGAGATGAAAGATCCCCGGCAGCAGCTTCCGCCGCGCCAGGTCCCCGGTGGCCCCAAAGAGCACGATCGCCTGGTCGTGCGGGACCATCGGCGCATCGACCGGCATCGGAGCCTCTGCAACCTCAGCCATCTCCACCAGCCTTGCAAAAGCGGGGCATTGGCCCTCTCCCTAGCCGGATGTTCGATTGGCCGACCCGCAAAAGCATTTCCCCTCCCATCCGTTCACCTAGTGTGACCACGATGAGCGAGCACGCACGGCTTCTCGTCAGGCACCCCTCCGCCCAGGCCGATGAGCCGGGCCAGAGAACCGCCGACGAAACCGGCGCCCAGGCTGAAACCGGCGCCCAGCACAAGCGCTGGGATTTCCAGCTCCCATCGCTTCTCGGCAGGGAGGCGAGGGAAGAACGCGCGCAGGCGAGGGAACAGCAGAGGGAACTGATGTCTATCGAGGAGGCGAAGCAGGCCTTCTTCGAGACACCGGCGGGGAAAGCGCGCCTCGCCTACAAACGAGGCCATCGCCTTTTCCAGTACGAGCTGGAGACGAATGGGCTGAGCCCGATCTTGATCCCAGGGTATGTCGGCTCACCGGCCCGCGAGACCGCCGATCCGGTCGACATCCTCAACTCGGTCACCTTCGAGGGCTGGAAGCTGGTCACCGGCAAGTTCTTCCATTCCGAGCTTCGCAACGGGGTCGTCGGCTGCTACCTCTTCAAGCGCTCGCAGAAAAGGCATATGTCGATGAACAACCCCTGGCAGAACCTGGACGCGGCTGGCTAAGAGGCGCCCACCGGAATCGAACCGGTGTAAACGGCTTTGCAGGCCGCTGCGTAGCCACTCCGCCAGGGCGCCAGGGGGATGAAGGGTAGCGGCGTCGGGAACTGATCCTCGTGCGCTCGACGGTCTCTGGCGTCGAGCTAAGCGGCGTGCCGCTCGGGACCGCTGTCGTCGTCGATGTCGAGGACGACGTTGTCGCCGGCGGTGCGGCGGACCTGGAACTCGAGCGGGGAGCGCTCCTCCAGCTCTCGCAGCAGCTCGACCGGCTCGCTGAGGCGCATCGAGAGGGTCGCGCGGCCCTCGGAGAAGCGCTCGACCGAGATCTCGGAGGTGGCTCCGATCTGACCGGCTGCGTCCTCGAAGCCGACGAGTTGCGAGAAGTCGTCGAGCGGGCCGATCTCGACTTTGACCAGGCCCTCGAAGACGTCGCGCGCCGGTTGCTCGGGATGGCCGTTGCCGTTCGTCGCCTCGGCCGGGGCCCCCGCCTGCGCTTCGCTCAGCTCCTGCGCCCGGCGGCCGACCTCGACCGCCTCGCGCAGCGCCTTCATCCTGATCCGGGTCGCCTGGCCCCGCGCCTGCGCCTGGATCTCCTCCAGGCGCGAGGAGACGGACTCGAGCGAGGCAATGCTGCGGTCGTGACGTTCGTTGGCCTCGCTCAGGCGCTGGTGCAGGCCGCGGATTTCGCGCTCGCGCTCGATCACCATCGCCGAGAGCGAGCCGAGCTCGCCTTCCGCCTGCGCCGTGGCCTCCTTGGCGTCGTCCCAGAGGGCCATCGCGCTTTCGGCGTCGCGCTCCAGTGCCCAGATTCGGGCCTCATGCGCAGCGAGCGCCGCATCGACCTCAGAGCGGCGGTAGCCGAGGAACCCCCTCTTGAAGCTACCCATGCGCGGCACCGTAGAGGTGCCCTCGGACGCCATCCTGCGACGTCCCCAGCTCGAGCCGCGGCGCCTCGCGCCAGAGGTCCTCGAGCTGGTAGCGCTGGCGCGCCTCCTCGGTGAAGACGTGCAGGACGCAATCGAGGTAGTCGAGGACGATCCAGCCGGCCGCCTCCCCCGCCTCCGAGCCCGCCGGCAGCAGGCCTCCGTCCTGCTTCAGCTTCAGCTTCACCTCGTCGGCGATCGCCCGTGCCTGGCGCTCGTTGCGCGCCGTGCAGATCGCCAGGAAGTCCGTGTAAGAGACGAGTCCGCGCATGTCGAGGACGACGATCTCGCTCGCGGCTTTGGCGTCGGCAAGCTCGGCGATCCGCCCTGCAAGGGCCTGAGAGCTCTCGCCGCCGTCAGCCATGCGAGTAGATCCGCTTCTCTTCGATGAACCGCGCCACCGACTCGGGCACGAGGTAGCGCAGCGGTCGGCCGGCCCCGGCCCGCTCGCGCACCGCCGATGAGGACACGCCGAACTGGGGCATCTCCAACATCGTCGCCCGCCCCTCGGCGCCGAGGCTGCGCAGGACGGCCGCGACGTCGGCCTCGGAGATGCCCGCCCGCCGGGCGACCGCCAGCCGCGCCAGCTCCGTCACCCGCCTCGGTTCGCGCCAACTCTCGAGCCCGACCGCGGCGTCCGCCCCCATTACGAACACCAGCTCCGTGTCGCCTCGTTCTCGCGCAAGCAGCTGCAAGGTCTCAAACGTGTAGGACGGTCCCTCGCGCTCGACCTCCAGGGTGGAGACCGAGAAGCGCGAGTCGTCGGCGGCGGCCAGCCTCGTCATCGCCAGGCGCAGCTCGCGACCTGGGTCGTCGGCGATCCGCTTGTGAGGCGCCTCACCGGTGGGGACGAGGATCACCTCTTCGAGGCCGAGCTGCCAGAGCGCCTCCTGGGCGAGGGCGAGATGGCCGAGGTGCGGCGGGTTGAAGGCCGAGCCGAGGACCCCTATGCCGGCACCGGGAGAGCTATTCACGCACTTGGCCGTCGCCTTGGACGACGTACTTGTAGGTCGTCAGCTCACGCAGGCCGATCGGGCCGCGCGCGTGCAGCTTCTGAGTCGAGTTGCCGATCTCCGCTCCCATGCCGAACTCGAAGCCGTCGGTGAATCGGGTCGAGGCGTTGGTGTAGACGACGGCCGAATCGACGCCGGCGACAAAGCGGTCCGATGCCTCCCGGGACGCGCTGACGATCGCCTCGGAGTGCCCGGTCCCGTGGGCGTTGACGTGCTCGATCGCCTCGTCGAGGGAATCGACGACGGCGACCGCGAGCTTCAGGTCGAGGTACTCGGTGTCCCAGTCCCATTCGCCGGCGAGGCCGACCTCGACGCCCCCGGCCAGCTCGCGCGCCCGATCGTCGCCGACCAGCTCGACGCCCGCTTCGCGCAGCTCGCGCAGCGCCGCGGGCAGGAAGCCCGCGGCAACGGCCGCGTCGACCAGCAGCGTCTCGGCTGCGTTGCAGACCCCAGGGCGCTGCGTCTTCGCATTGACCGCGATCCGCCGCGCCATCCCCAGGTCCGCCTCCGAGTGCACGTAGACGTGGCAGTTGCCGGCGGCGGCGTAGATCACCGGCACCGTCGCCACCTCCTTCAAAGCCTTCTTCAGCCCTTCCCCTCCACGCGGGATCAGCAGATCGACCACACCGTCCTGGGTCGCCAGCTCGGCCAGGTCCCCATGCCCCTCGCCAACAGGCACCAGCATCACCGCGTCCTCCGGCAGCCCGGCCTCTGCCAGCGCCTCCCGCGCCACAGCCGCCAGCGCCGCATTCGACCGCTCCGCGTAGTGCGATCCCCGCAACACGATCGCGTTGCCGCTCTTGATCGTCAGCGCCGCACAATCGATAGTCACGTTCGGCCGCGCCTCGTAGACGACGGCGACGACCCCCAGCGGCACCCGGACCTTGCGCAGGTCAAGCCCGCTCTCAAGCGTTTTCCGCTCCAGCTCCTCGCCAACAGGGTCTCCGAGCGCCGCAACCGTCCGAACCCCCTCGGCCATCGCCGCAACCCGCCCCTCGTCCAACGTCAGCCGGTCCCGCAACGCCTGCGTCAACCCCGCAGCCCGCTCATCCGCCAGGTCGGCCGCATTCGCCTCGAGAATCTCCCCCGACCGCTCCGCCAGCAGCCGCGCAGTCGCCTCAAGCGCCGCATCCTTAGCCGCCGTCGGTGCACTCACCAGCTCCCGCACCCCCCGGCGGGCGGCGGCACAGATCTCCCCCACAGATCGAGTCGTAATAGCCATGCCGGCTAAGGGTAGCTGGCGGGGTCGGGGGGTCTCGCCTGGCGGCGGCGGTCTCTTTTCGCACCGAGTCCTCAGCGAGAGATACCGCTCCGCCCGGCGAAAAAGGCAGCCGCCAGGCGAGACCCCCCGACCCCGCATCCACCTAACGAATCAAACGAGCACGAACCGATCCCGATGAATCACCTCATCGGCAGCATGCGGCAACAGCTCCCGAACCTCCGCGCTCTTGAGCCCAAGCACCCGCCCCAGCTCACCCGCCGAGTAGTCGACGATCCCCTTGCCGATCACCGACCCGTCCGCCGCCACCTCGACCGCGTCGCCGGCGTCGAACTCCCCCTCGACCCCGGTGATCCCAACCGGCAGCAGGCTCGACCCACTCT
This sequence comes from uncultured Solirubrobacterales bacterium, assembly GCA_963712595.1. Lineage (GTDB taxonomy): Bacteria > Actinomycetota > Thermoleophilia > Solirubrobacterales > 70-9 > VRUE01. The sequence continues at coordinate 96,715 of CAVQIM010000002.1, read as the reverse complement.
CCCGCAGCACCCGCGCCGCCCCGTCGTCGACGACCACCCGCCCCCGCGCCGGCTTCGCGTACTTGAGCCAGAGCTTGAAGCTCGATGCCTTGCCAGCCTGCGCGGCAAAGCGCGTACCGACGGCATCGCCGGACGCCGCACCGGTGAGGGTCGCCTTGCTGGTCCCGTTGCAGATCGTCGCCGGGATCCCGGCCTCGCTCGCCATCTCCGCTGCCGCCACCTTGCTGCGCATGCCGCCAGAGCCGAAGGCCGAAGTGCGATCGCCGATATCCAACGCCTCCAGCTCGGAGAAGTCGCCGACCTCGGAGATCCTTTCGGCTTCCGGGTCTACACCCGGATCGGCGTTGTAGAGGCCGTCGGTGTTCGTCAGCAGGACGAGCAGCCGCGCGTCGAGCAGGATCGCGACCTGGGCGGCGAGGAAGTCGTTGTCGCCGAAGGTGATCTCGTCGGTCGCCGTCGTGTCGTTCTCGTTGACGACCGGCACCACCCCCCACTCGAGCAGCCGCCGCAGGGTCTGGCGCGCGTTGAGGTAGTTGGTGCGCGCGGCGATGTCGGCTGCGGTCAGCAGCACCTGCGCCGCCCGCGTGCCGTGCTCGGCGAGGCGGCTCTCGTAGGCCCGGAAGAGGTCTCCCTGGCCAACGGCGGAGGCGGCCTGCAGCTCGTCCATCGAGCGCGGGCGCACGCTGAGGCCCATCAGTCGCATCCCGCGGGCAATCGCGCCGGAGGTGACCATCACCACCCGCTCTCCGCTTCGCTCCAACCTCGCAACCTGCTCGCAGACCGAGTCGAGCACGTCTTCGCGCAGCGAACCGTCGTCGGCGGCGACGATCGAGGAGCCGAGCTTGACGACCAGGGTCATGGCGGCAGTGTAGGCATGGTGGCCGCACCCCCGGACGCGGAGGGGCCGGTCGCGAGATCGCCGGTCGTGATGAGCGCGACCGGCCCCGAGCAGAGGAGGTGCGGCTATATATGAAGCTCGAACTCGTGCTCGCCGACGCGGACGTCGTCGCCGGACTCGAAGCCGGCGGAACGCAGGGCGGCGATCACGCCGATCTCGTTGAGGCGCTGCTCGAGGTAGGCGAGCGCCTCTTCGTTGCGGATGTCGTGGCGCTCGAAGAGCAGCTCGACGCCGCGGCCGGTGACGCGGTAGGCGCCGTCGTTCTCGCGCTGCACCGAGTAGCCCCCCTCGCCGACCGGGCGGTAGACGCGGTGCTCGGCCTCGAACTCGGCGGGCTGCTCGCGGCCGCGCTCGGGCCGCGCCGCCGGCAGCTCGGGCAGGGTGGAGAGGATTCGCTCGCGCAGCTCGGCGAGGCCCTCGCCGGTGGCCGAAGAGGCGGCTAGCACGCCGGACCCCTCCCCCAACCGCTGCCGCCACTCCGCCAAGGCCGACTCGACCTCCTCCGCGGGGAGCAGGTCCCGCTTCGAGAGCACCACCAGCTCCGACAGCCGGTCGAGTCCAGCCCCGTAGGAAGACAGCTCCGCCCTCACCGCCTCGTAGTTGGCCGCGGGCTCGCCCTCCAGCGGCGCCAGCTCGACCAGGTGCACGAGCATCGCGCAGCGCTCGACGTGGGCGAGGAACTCGTGGCCGAGGCCGGCCCCCGCGGCGGCACCTTCGATCAGGCCCGGAATATCCGCGACGATCGCCTGCCGCTCGTCGGTCTCGATCGTCCCCAGCACCGGCGAGATCGTCGTGAACGGGTAGTCCGCCACCTTCGGCGCCGCCCGCGTCAGCCTCCCCAGCAGCGAGGACTTCCCCGCGTTCGGCAACCCGATCAACCCCACGTCAGCCAACAGCTTCAAACGCAGCTCGATCCACCCCTCCTCCCCACTCGTCCCCTTCTCCGCAAACCGAGGCGCCTGCCGAGTCGAGCTCGTAAAGCGCTTGTTGCCGTGCCCCCCACGCCCCGCATGAGCAACCACAGCCCGCTGCCCAGCCTCGACCAGATCGACGTAGCTGCCATCGACAGCCTCAGCCTGGGTCCCCGCGGGAACCAGAATCTCTCGCTCCTCCCCCCGCCCTCCGTGACGATTGGAGCCTTCTCCGTGCTTCCCACGCCCGCCCCTGAAGTGCTTACTCCCCTTCAGCGCAGCAAGATCTCGCTTCGAAGCGTCACAGACCAGCACGACATCTCCACCGTGGCCGCCATCACCGCCATCCGGCCCGCCCCGAGGCACATGAGCCTCACGACGAAAGCTGACGCAGCCATTCCCGCCAGCTCCGCCCTCGACCCAGATCTTCGCCTTGTCATACATCAGCTTTTGAGCCTAGTCGGGCGATCTACGAGAGCTACGAGAGCCGCAAGGGAGGGCCGGGTGCCCCTCCACAGAGGCTTGGTGACCACCTTCCGAATCCCAGGCAACGACCTGCTGCGCAACGGCCTCTGAGGAGGGGCACCCGGCCCTCCCCACCCGCTAGTCCTGAAGAACCGAGATCGTCCGACCCTTACGGGCCGATTTGAACTCGACCGTCCCAGGCCGCTTCGCGAAGATCGTGTGATCACGGCCCAGGCCGGTGCCCTCGCCGGGCCAGAACCGGGTCCCGCGCTGGCGCACGATGATCTCGCCGCCGTAGACCTTCTGGCCCGCGAAGACCTTGACCCCGAGCATGTTGGGGTTGGATTCGCGACCGTTGCGGCTGGAGCCGAGTCCCTTCTTATGAGCCATCGTCAGAATCCTTTTTAGCAGCGGGTTTTTTAGGCGCGGCTTTTTTGGCTTTCGCCGCAGGTTTTTTCTCCGCTTTCGCAGCCGGTTTCTTGGCGGCCTCTTTTTTCGCAGCCGGTTTTTTCGCCGGCTCTTTTTTAGCAGCGGGTTTTTTCTCGGCCGGTTTTTTGGCCGCCGGTTTCTCCGGCGTCGCCGCGGGCTTCTCCGCCGGCTCCTCTTTCTTCGGCGCCGCCGGTTTCCGCGTCAGCAGTTTGACCTCGGTCACCTCGAGCTTGGTCAGCTCGGAGCGGTGGCCGGCGCGGCGGCGGTAGCCCTTCTTCGGCTTGTATTTGAAGACCTTGATCTTCGGCCCGCGCAGGTGCTCGGCGACGGTCGCCTCGACCTTGACCTTCTCCAGCTCCTTGGCCCCGGCGACGACCTCCTTGTCGCGGAACATCACCGGCCGTAGGGCGACTTTGTCGCCCTCCTTGGCGCTGAGGCGATCGACGAGCAGCGAGGTGCCCTTCTCGACCCGGTACTGCTTGCCACCGGTCTCTATGACTGCGTACGTGTTCATTCGTCCTTGCTCTGGGTGGACTGCGACCTGCCGCGACCGCCCCTGCGACCACGACGGCGACTGCGCGAGGGCGAGGATTCTAGCTGGGAGCCGTTCTCCTCGCCGCCCGCAGCCCCGTTGCTCGCCTCGACCCCAGGCAGGGAGGCCACCGCTGCGGCCCGCTCGACCCGCTCGATCCGCACCAGTTTGCGCTCGCCGACGAAGCGCCCGCCGCCGGTGACGCTGACGATGTAGGAGTCGACCCGGGCGACGGCGTCGTCGGCGTTGTACATGTGCGGCTCGTCGATTTTGACCAGGACCTCCTCGCCGACCTTGAACGGCAGCGCCCGCTCCTCGATCTCGGCCCGCGTCCCGGCCTCGACCAGGTCGAAGGTCTCGATCGGCAGCGCGTCGCCGCCCTCGAAGTGGAACTGCTTGCCGGTCTCGGCCTCCAGCTCCGCCAAACCGCTGTCGGGGTCGATCAGCTCGGCCGCGACTTTGGGGTGCACGCGGACCAGCAGCGCCTCGGCGTCCTTGGCGCCGGCCGCCATGTCCGGTAGCCGCCGCATCACGTCCAGGGCCACCGTCTCAGGGGAGAGGACGACGCCCTCGCCGGCACAAGTCGTGCAGGGCACGGTGAGGATCTCGCGCACGCCGTCGGTGACGTTTTGCCTGGTCATCTCGACCAGGCCGAGCGGTGAGACCTCGACCACGTAGCTCTTCGACTTGTCGGTGTCGAGCGCTTTGCGCAGCGTTTTCAGCACCTTGTCGCGGTTGCGCGCCCGCGCCATGTCGATGAAGTCGATCACGATGATGCCGCCGATGTCGCGCAGGCGCAGCTGCCGCACCGCCTCGTCGGCCGCCTCGGTGTTGACCCTGGTGATCGTCTCCTCCAAACCGCCTTTGCCGCGGCCGGTGAAGCTGCCGCTGTTGACGTCGATCACGGTCAGCGCCTCGGCGTAGTCGATGATCAGGTAGCCGCCCGAGGGAAGGTCGACGCGGCGGACCAGGGTCGACTCGATCTCCTTGTCGATCCCCCACTTCTCGAACAGCGGCTGGCGGCCCTCGTAGAGCTCGACGCCCCCGACCAGCTCCGGCGCGGTGCGCTGGAAGAAGCCGGTGACCCGCTCGAACTGCTTCGGCGAGTCGATGATCGCTTTTTCGAAGTCGCTGAGGAAGACGTCGCGCAGCACCCGCACCGGCAGGTCGGCCTCCTGGAAGACGAGGTCAGGCGCGACGGTCTGCTCGGTGCGGCGCTCGAGCACCTCGTTGAGCTTGTGCAGGTAGCCGATCTCACGCACGAAGTCGGCCTTTTTCGCCCCGTGGGCGGCCGTGCGGACGATCAGCCCACCGGGGCCTTTGTAGGTGCGGTCGACCATCTTGCGCAGGCGGTCGCGCTCGGAGTCCGAGAGGCGACGGCTCACACCGACGCCGCTGCCCTGCGCGGCGTAGACGAGGTAGCGGCCGGCGATCGAGGTGTTCATCGAGAGCCGCGCGCCCTTCGTCTTCAGCGGGTCCTTGACCACCTGCACGACGATCTCCTGACCGGGCTTGATCAGCTCGTCGATGCGGCGGCCCTTGCCGGTGCCGCGGCCCCGCTTCGGCGCCTGCTCGCCGCCCGGGAGGACGATCTCGTCGACGTGGAGGAAGCCGTTGCGCTCGAGGCCGATGTCGACGAAGGCGGCCTCCATGCCGGGCAGGACGTTGTCGACCTTGCCCTTGTAGATGTTGCCGACGATCGAACGTCGGCCGCGGCGCTCGATGTAGAGCTCCGCAACGTCGCGTTTGCCGCCTTTCGTCTTCGACTCGAGCACGGCCACGCGGGTCTCGCCACGATCGGCGGAAACCAGAATTGTCTTTTTCATTGATTCAGCTCAGTTCAGAGTAGGTACGCATCGCCTGGCCTCTTTCGAGAGGTCACCAGGCGAACCTGCCCTTCTGGCTGAGCCGCGCTTGCATGTGAACGCTCTGCAGCACGCCGATCGCCAGGAAGGTCGCCAGCACAGACGACCCGCCATAGCTCATCAGCGGCAGGGGTATCCCGGTGATCGGCATGATCCCGAGGTTCATCCCCACGTTGACGAAAACCTGGAACAGCAGCATGCCGGCGATGCCGCCGGCCACGAGGGTCCCATAGGAGTTCTTCGAGAGCGTCACAATCCGCAGCGCCCGCCAGATCAGCAGGGCGTATAGGGATAGGACCAACGCGGCTCCCACGAATCCGTAGCGCTCACCGATCACGGCGAAGATGAAGTCGGTGTGCCGCTCGGGAACGAAGTCGAGCCGCGTCTGGGTGGCCCGATCGCCGCGTCCGGTTTTTCCACCGGAGCCAATGGCGATCTTGGCCTGATTCTGCTGGTAGCCCGCGTCGCTTGGATCCGCGCTGGGGTCCAGGAACGAGGTCAGTCTCTGCTCCTGGTAGCCCTTGAGGATCGGCGTCCCAACTGCGGGCGCCACCACGAGAACGACCGCGGTCACTGCGACGAGGGCCGCGCCGATTGCCGCGAAGTGCGTCCAGCGGACGCCCCCCACGTACATCACGGCGAGGGTGATTGCCACGAACACCAGAGCGGTGCCGAGGTCGGGCTGCAGGAATACGAGCGCAGCCGGTGCCAGGCCGAGGCAGAGGTAGCGCACGGTGCGCTGCCTCTCGGAGCCGCTCCTGGCGCCATCGATGACGAACCCGGCGAGCGCAAGCACTAGCAAGAGCTTGCCGAGCTCAGATGGCTGGAAACTGAAGAAGGGCAGGTCGAAAGCGCGCCGTGAGCCGCGCGCCGCAAACCCAAAGACGAAGACCAGCGAGATGCTCACGCAGAGGAAGGTGTAGATGCCGACACGCAGCTCGCGGAAGCGCGAGTAGTCGATGCGGGTGAGCAGGTACATGCCGACGATGCCGAGGGCAGCGTAGATGGCTTGCCGGTCGACGAAGTAATTGGGGCTGCCGGGCACGTCATGCAGCGTCGTCTGGCTCAACGTGAAGACGCTGAAGACGGCAAGGCCGACCGCGGAGAGCATCAGCGGGGCGTCCATGTAGGGCAGGCCGAGGCGCTCGGCGATGCCGGGACGTACCGCAAAGGGCTCGGGCCGGGCCTGGCGGGTGCGGGTCGCGTACATCAGCCTGGGCTGCCCCCGTTGGGCCCGGCAGCGCCGGTCGCTTGCTTGTTGAAGTAGGCCTCGAGAATGTCGAGAGCGACTGGCGCGGCCGATTCGGCGCCGAATCCTCCTTCCTCGATCGTAACGGCAGTGACGATTTTGGGGTCGGGATAGGGCGCCAGGACCAAGTACCAGGACTGGTCGGCATGGCCGACGCGCTGCGCCGTGCCGGTCTTACCCGCCACTGGCACCGGGAAGTTTCCGAAGACTTCGTAAGAGGTGCCTTCCGGTGACTGGGCGGCCTCGTGCAACCCCGCGAGGATCACCTGCCGGTACGCGGGATTGAACTTCACCTGGCGCTGCGGCGGCGGCGCGAATTCTTTCAGCACGCGACCGGCCGCGTCGGTGATTTCCTTGCCGACGTGCGGGGTGACGACGGTGCCACCGTTGCCCAGCGTCGCGTAGGCGATCGCCATCTCCAGCGGGTTGGTCTGCAGGTCGCCCTGACCGGTGGCGAGCTGGACGTTGTCGCCGGCCGACCAGGGCCGGTCGGTGCCGCCTTCCTTGTATAGGTCGTTGCGCCATTTCTGAGTGGGCAGCAGCTCTTCCTCCGCCGCCGGCAGGTCGATGCCCGAAGGGCGGGCGATGCCCAGCTTGTGCGCCCAGCGCTGCAGGCCACCGGTGTCCCACATCTTCAGGCCGAGCAGGTAGAAGTAGACGTCGGAGGAGACCTCGAGGGCGCGCTCCATGTCGACCGACCCCAGCGCCGCCCCGCCGGCGTTCTGGAAGGTCTGGTCGCCAACCGTGATCGAGCCGCTGTCGGCGATCACGTCGGTGGGGCTGATCGCCCCTTCTTCGAGGCCCGCCAGAGCGGTGATCAACTTGAAGGTGGAGCCAGTTGGGTAGAGGCCGTTGATCGCCCGGTCAGCCAGTGGAGCGGCGGGGTTGCGGTAGGTCTCGTCGACCTGCTTCTGGGACAGCGGCGGGGTCAACGGTTCGAAGCTCGGCGACGAACCCAGGGCAAGGATTTCGCCCGTGTGCACATCCATGGTTACGAAGCCCCCTGACCCTTTTTCGGCCAAGCCGACCTCACCGGCGGCTTGGACGTCGGCGTCAATCGAGAGTTTCAGGTTCCTACCAGGGACAGGTGACTGCGAGACGAGGCGACCGTTGGGCGTCGGCTGCCCCATCGCGTCGACCTGGACCCTGGTCAGGCCCGGCCGCCCGCGCAGGAAGCGGTCGTAGGTGTCCTCGACGCCGTCCTGGCCGATCTCGTCGCCGGGCTGCAGGCCGCGATAGCGCGGCTCCTTCAGTTCCTCTTCGCCGATCTCACCGACGTTGCCGAGGATGTGGGCGGCGAGGGTGCCGTCCGGGTAGTCGCGGACGAAGACCCGCTGTACCTCCACCCCGGGGAAGCGATCCTGGTTCTCCTGCAGGTAGTAGACGAGGTAGTCGCCGACGTCGCGGCGCAGGGTCACCGGCGCGGCCGGAGCCAGTTTCAGCTCTTCGTGCATCGTCCGCCGCACCCGGCGCAGGGTGCTGTGGGTGAGATCGGCAAGTCGCGAGAGCTCGGCGCGGCGTTCGACCGGATCAGCGGACAGTTTGCGCGGGTTGACCTGCAGCGCCAGGCTGGTCCGGTTGCCGACCAGGACGTCGCCGTCGCGATCGAGGATCTCGCCGCGGGGGGCGCTGACCCGGTAGGAGCGAGTGCGGTTGTTCTTCGCTTCGGCCAGGTACTTTTCGCCGTCGAGCACCTGCAGCAACCAGAGGCGGAAGAAGAGGATCCCGAAGAGGACGACCGCAAAGCCGCCGAAGATCGCCAGCCGCAGCGCCAACCGGTTGCTCATCGCAGGGCCTCGCTCGTCGGAGCGCAGATACACAGGCGCCTAGGCTCCCAGCACCGTCGGCTGCCGTCTCCGCCGCACCTTCGGCTCCTCGACCAGGGCGGGCCGCAGCGCGCGCCGCACGCCGAGGTAGATCGGCCAACCGAGGAAGAAGGCGTAGATGCTCTTCAGCAGCAGGTCGCGGATGACCAGGGGACTGACCGGCGCGTCGATCCCGAGCAGGAGCTGGATCGCGGCGTAGCCGAGCCCGGCGAGGAGGGTCAGGCCCATGCAGAGCAGCGCCGGCACCAGGGAGCTGTGGATCTCGAAGCGCTCGCGGAAGAGGCCGGCGAGGTAGCCGATGCCAAGCAGCACCAGCGAGGTGATGCCGAGCGCCTCGACCAACAGGCAGTCGACCAGGAAGCCAATCCAGAACCCGCTCACGGCACCGGTCATGCTGCCGCCGAGCAGGCCGAGGCAGACGACCAGCGCCGGCAGCACGTCGGGGCTGACGTGGAAGAGTTCGACCCGCGAGAAGAAGGAGAGCTGCAGCAGCACGCCCGCGACGGCAATCGCAAGGATGCGGGCGAGGATCTTCGGCGTGACGATCATGACAAAGCCTCGCGCTTCGCTCGCAGCGCGAAGAACCAGAGATGCACGCTTGCTCGCTCCGCGCTCATTGGCGCGAGCCACCGGTGAGGACCTGCACGAGGTCGAGGTTACGCATGTCCGCGTACGGCCTGATGTCGACCCGCTGCAGCGCCTCCTGCTTTTCGATCGGCGCGCTGGTCACTTCGCCCACCGGCAGGCCGGGCGGGAAGAGCGAGGCGAGCCCCTCGGCGCGCCAGCCGGCGGTGACCACGGCCTGGCCCCCGTGCACGCGCTGGGTCGAGTCGATGAAGTCGAGGATCAGCTCTTCGGGGTTGCCGACTTCCGGCTTGACCACGCCCTGCACCCCCGCCGGCACGACCTTGCCGGAGACGGCGCTGGCATGGTCGGTGAGCAGCATCACCTGCGAGGAGCCGCCCTCGGTCGAGGCGATCCGGCCGACCAGCCCGGCGCCGCTGATCACCGGGTCGTCGACGCGAACGCCGTCGGAGCTGCCGAGGTCGATCGTCACGTTCGAGCGCCAGACGGTCGGCGAGCGCGCGATCACCCGCCCGGTGACCGGCTCGTAGGCCGAGGAGGCCAGCGCCGGGCTGCGGTCCAGGGCCACCAGCTTGCGCAGCTGAGCGTTCTCATGCAGCGCCTCCTGGCCGGCGACCGCCTGCTCGCGAGCCGTCACCAGCTGCGACTTCAAGCGGCTGTTTTCGCCGCGCGCGTCGAAGGTCTTGTCGAACCAGTCGACCAGGTCGCGGGCTGGCTTCAGGGCGCGGTCGGCAACCGACTGGACCGGGCTGAAGATCGTGCTGACGCCGCGCTGCAGCCCGTTGGACCCCCGCCCGTAGGTGAGCGTGAGCAGCACGAAGGAGCCGATGATCAGCAGCGCGAGCACCGCCCTACGGCGGCGTACTTGCTTTCGGTACACAGTGAAGACCTAGGTTTGGGGCTTGAGATGAAGGGGGCCTAAGCAAAGTGCCTCGTCCCCGAATTCTGCTTGCTGGCGCGGTGGATGGCCTCGAACTCCTCCAGCGAGATGCCCGAGCCCACCGCCACGCACGTCAGCGGTGACTCTGCCAGTTGACAGGGCATCTGGCACTCGTCGCGCAGGCGCTGTTCGAGTCCTTGCAGCAGCGCACCGCCGCCGGCGAGGGTGATGCCGCGGTCCATGATGTCACCCGCAAGCTCGGGCGGCGTCCGATCGAGCGTGTCCTTGACCGCCTCGACGATGTGGCCAACCGGTTCCTCGAGCGCCAGGCGCACCTCTTCGGAGCCCAGCGTGATCGTCTTCGGCAGGCCGGAGACGAGGTCGCGGCCGCGGATCTCGGAGCGCACCTCCTCCGCCAGCTTCGAGGCCGAGCCCGCCTCGAGCTTGACCTCCTCCGCCGTCTGCGTGCCGATCGCCAGCTTGTACTCGTGCTTGCAGTGGTTGACGATCGCCTCGTCGAGCTCGTCGCCGCCGACCCGGATCGACTGCGAGACGACGATCCCGCCGAGCGAGATCACGGCCACCTCGGTGGTGCCGCCGCCGACGTCGACGATCATCGAGCCGGTCGGCTCGGCGACCGGCAGCCCGGCCCCGATCGCGGCCGCCATCGGCTCCTCGATCAGGTATGCCTGGCGGGCGCCGGCGGAGAGGCAGGCCTCCTCGACCGCCCGCTTCTCGACGCCCGTGACCCCGGAGGGAACGCAGACGACCACGCGCGGGTGGGCGAAGCGGTTGGAGTGCACCTGTTTGATGAAGTGGCGCAGCATCTGCTCGGTGACGTCGAAGTCGGCGATCACGCCGTCCTTGAGCGGGCGGATCGCGGTGATCGACCCCGGCGTACGGCCCAACATCCGCTTCGCTTCGACCCCAACCGCGTGGACCTGGCCGGTGTGGGAATCGATCGCGACGACCGAGGGCTCGGAGAGGACGATGCCGCGGCCGCGCACGTAGACCAGCGTGTTGGCCGTGCCTAGGTCGACCGCCATGTCGCGACCACCTAGCCCTCTGAGATATCCGAATACGCCCATCCGTGAGCTTGCGCACTCCTGGAAAATTCGCTGACTTGCCGGGGAGAATCGCGGAACCTGCGAGGAAATCATCCCAAACAGGCCAAATGCGGGGTCAGCTTCGGCTCAGGCCTGGTCGAAAAGTTCCGGCGCGAGGTCGAACAGCAACCCGACGGGGAGCCCGACGACGTTGGAAACGCTGCCCTCCAGACGCTCGACCAGAGTCGACCCCAGCGTCTGGATCGCATACCCCCCCGACCGCCCTTCCCACTCACCAAACGCGACATACCGCTCCCTCTCCTCCCGGCTCAGCTCCCTGAAGACCACCACGGTCCGCTCCAGCCCACTCAGCTCCTCCCCGTCTCGAAGCACGACCAAGCCACTGAGGACCGTGTGCGCCTGCCCCGACATCCGCTCCAGATAGGCCCATGCCTCATCCGCGTCAGCGGGCTTGCCAAGAGCTTTTCCGTCGAGCACCACATCCGTATCGCAGGCAATCACCAGCCCATCCCGCGCCACCGCCCGCGCCTTCAGCCGCGCGTTCTCGAGCACCTCCACCTCAGGATCGCCCCCCGTCAGCTCCTCGACCCCCGGCACGACGACCTCGAACTCCACCCCCAGCTTGCGCAGAATCTCAGCCCTCTGCGGCGATCCCGATGCCAGAGTGACGTTCGCGGTCATGGCAGGGCGCGGGCAGGGGGTGAAGCGTCTTGTACTTTTTTTGGGCTCCGGCCCGGGCGCCAGCCAATCTCCGCTCCTTCAAAAAAAGTTAAGCGGAACCCCCTGCCCGCGCCCTGGCCCCCCACTAACCCAACTCTGGGAACCAGATCTCTATCTCCCTCTCCGCAGACTCGTCGGAGTCGGAGCCGTGGACCATGTTGAAGGTCACCTCGAGCGCAAAGTCCCCGCGAATCGACCCCGGCGCCGCCTCGACCGGATTGGTAGCCCCGATCAGCTGGCGCGCCGCAGCGACCGCCTCGTGCCCCTCGAGCACCATCGCCACCAGCGTGCCGCCCGTGATGAAGGAGACCAGCTCGCCGAAGAAGGGCTTGTCGGTGTGCTCTTCGTAGTGCTTGTTGGCGATCGGCTCGTCGGCGCGCATCGTCTTCAGCGCCGCGATCCGCAGGCCCTTGCGCTCGAAGCGGGCGATCACCTCGCCGGTGAGGGCGCGCTGGAAGGCGTCAGGCTTTACGAGGATCAGGGTCCGGCTCACTGGCGGGGCTCCTTTGGGTTCGTTTCGCGGTCGAGCCCTCGCCGGCGGCGGCGCGGGGCGCCGCCTCTTTCCTGCTGGGGCGTGAAGTCTCTTGCTCTGCCTTGGGCGGGGCGTCCTTCCCCCGCGCCGGTGGGCGGCGCTTGGCCGCGGCGCGCTCCTCGCGGGAGGCGGGGCGCTCGGGGCGGGCCTCGCGCCTACCCTCGCCCTTCGCTTTCTGCCTGCGCGGGCGCTCTGAGATCGTCGTCTCGCAATAGGGGCAGAGCGCCCAGCGTGGGTCGACGGGCTTGCCGCAGGTCGGGCAGGGATCCTTGAGCCTGCGCTCGCAGTTGGGGCAGCGCAGGTAGTTCTTCTCGACCGGGTACTCGCAGTTGGGGCAGGAGGCCTCGGTCAGCTGGCGCACCCGCAGCTCGGCAGCCCTGATCTCCAGCTCGCGTTCGTGGGCGTCCTCGAGGAACTCGGGTGGGCGCACGATCGCGTAGACGGCGGTGCCGATGTAGGGGAAGAAGGAGCCGATCGTCGCGCAGGCGACGAGGAAGGGATCGGAGATGCGCCGCCGCGCGTCGAGGTAGGTGTAGACGATCAGCGCCAGCCAAACGACGACGATCATCATCACGAAGAGGGTGGCGGCCAGGTTGAGGCCGTCGTTGCTGATGCCGAAGATCGCTAGTGCCATGGCTGGGCGCCCGCCGGGAAGGGGGGCGGGCAGTCTACTTCGCCGCCGCGCCGATGAACCCTGTCCCCGGGAATTCCCCGGTTCAGAGGAAGAGGCTCCCGAAGAGGTAGCCAAGGCCGAAGAAGACCAGGATCACCGCGGCGACGACCGCGGCGACCAGCGCCATCATCGAGAGCAGTTCCGAGCCGGCGCTCCTGGTTGAACTCTCGGTTTCTGAGCTCATCGCTTCAATCCTCGCACAGCCGCAGGGCGGCTCTCGCCGGGGCGAGGACGTAGTGCGAGCCCGTGATCAGGAGAATCCCGCCGGGCAGCCCAGCCGCCAACTCCCGGCCGCGGCGAACCGCGGCGGCGAAGTCGGGCATCTGCTCGGCTGCCAGCCCCGCCTGCGAGCAGGCGAGGGCGAGTTTGGCCGGGCTGTGCGAGGCAGCTCCCGGCAGGCCGCGCGCTTCCAGGGCAGTCGGCTCCAGCTCGGTGCAGATCGCCAGCTCCAACGCGGGCGCCAGGGCGCGAACCATCGCCTCGGCGTCCTTGTCGCCGAGCGCCGCCAGGCAAGCGATCACCGGTCGGTCGGCGGCAACTTCGGCCAGGGCCTCGGCCAGCGCGGCCGCGCCATCGGGATTGTGGGCGGCGTCGAGCAGCGTCGGCGGGTCCTCGGCGACGCGCTCGAGCCGCCCCGGGACCGTTAGATCGGCGGCGACCTCGGCGACGCGCTCCTGGTCGAGCTCGCCGAGGAACGCCTCGGCTGCGGTGCATGCAAGGGCGAAGTTGCGGCGCTGGAAGCGACCGGGAGCCCGCAGGGCGATCTGCTGCCCCGGGTCTTGCGGGGCGACGATCAGCTTCGCGCCCCGCTCCGCCGCGGTTCGGCGAGCCAGGGCCGCGACCTCGGGGGAGACGCGGCCGAGGACCAGGGTGGTGTGGTCGCGCAGCACGGCGAGCTTCTCCGCCGCGATCTCCATCTCGGTCTCCCCTAGCCAGGCGGTGTGATCGAGCCCGATCGAGGTCAGGGCGGTGATCCGGGAGGGGATCGTGTTGGTCGCGTCCAGCCTTCCCCCGAGGCCGGCCTCGACCGCGACCGCCTCGACTCCGGCGGCGGCGAAGGCAACGAATGCCGCCGCCGTCGCGACCTCGAACTGGGTGACGAATTCGCCCTCGCCGAGACCGCGATTGACCGTCTCGGCGGCCTGCGCGGTGCGCTCGACCGCGGCGGCGAACTCGGCGGCGCCGATCTCCTCGCCGTCGATCAGCACGCGTTCGGACCAGCGCACGGCATGGGGCGAGACGCAGGCGCCGGTTCTGAGGCCGTGCGCCTGCAATAGGGCGGCGATCATCCGCGTCACCGACGACTTGCCGTTGGTGCCGACGACGTGGACCGAGGCGAAGCGGTGCTGGGGCATTCCCAGCGCAGTGCCCAGCCGGTGCATGCGCTCCAGCCCCAGCTTCCAGCCCACCGGCCCCAGCGAGTCGAGGTAGGCCTGCGGGTCTAGTGGGCCGTCCGGCAAATCAAGGCACCGATTGGGCGGCAGACTCACCGGACGGCCCACCCTCGCCAAGCTCCTCCAGCTCGGCCCGGTGGCGGGCGAGCTTCGCCCGCTCCTCCTCGACCAGCTCGGCCGGAGCCTTGGCGACGAACTTCTCGTTGGCGAGCTTGCCCTCGGCGCGGGCGACCTCGGAGCGCAGCTCCTCTCGGCGCTTCTCCAGCCGAGTGGCGACGGCGGCGGCGTCGATCTCGTCCGAGGCCAGCACCTTCACCCCGCCAACCGAGGCGATCTCCTCGGCGCTGGACCCATCCGAGACGACCTCCACGCGCGCCAGTCGGGTGACGAACTCCGGCACGGGGTCGGCGGCACGGATCGGCAGCGTCGCGCGTACCGCCAGGTCGACGAGGTCGCGCCAGGCGCGCAGATTGCGAGTCAGCTCGATTTCGCGCTCGACCTCGGCTTCGGCCTCGGCGTCGAGGAGCGAGGCATCCACCCGCGGGAAGCGGTGCACAGCGAGATGACCCTCGCGGCTTGGGTGGAAGGACCAGATCTCCTCCGTCACGAAGGGCATCAAGGGGTGCAGCATCGCCAGCGTGCGCTCCAGCAGCCAGAGCAGGTTCGCCGAGACGTCGTCCTCCCCGTCGTACAGCCGCGGCTTGGCGATCTCCAGGTACCAGTCGCAGAGCTCCGACCAGAAGAAGGCGTAGCCCTCTTGGGCGGCGTGGGCGAAGTCGTAGCTCTCGAGCTTCTCGGTGACCGAGGCGATCGTACGCTCGAGGCGGGAGAGGATCCAGCGGTCCTCGACCCGCACGGGCCGCGGCTCAGCCTCCACCTCAACCGCATTGAGCAAGATCAGCCGGCTCGCGTTCCAGAGCTTGTTGGCCAGGTCGCGGCCCTGTTGCACCTTGGCGTCGGAGTAGCGCACGTCCTGGGTCGAGGACATCGTCAGCAGGCCGAAGCGCAGCGCGTCTGCGCCGTGCACGTCGATCTCATCCAGCGGGTCGATTCCGGTGCCGAGGCTCTTCGACATCCGCCGCCCGTCGCGGGCCTGGATCACCGAGTGCACGTAGACGTCCTTGAACGGGATCTCACCGGCGAACTCGAGCCCGGTCATGATCATCCGCGCCACCCAGAGGAAGAGGATCTCCCGCGCGGTGGTGAGGAAGCTGGTCGGGTAGAAGGCGCGCAGCTCCGGAGTGTCGTCGGGCCAGCCGAGCGTGGCGAAGGGCCAGAGCGCCGCGCTGAACCAGGTGTCGAGCACGTCCGTCTCCTGGCGCAGCTCGCCACCGCAGGCGCCGCAGCGCTCGGGCGCCTGCTCGGCGACGATCGTTTCCTCGCAGGGATCGCAATACCAGACCGGGATGCGATGCCCCCACCAGAGCTGGCGCGAGATGCACCAGGGGCGGATCTCGCGCATCCAGTCGAGGTAGACGCGCTTCCACTGCGCCGGCGCGATCCGCACCCGGTCGCTCTCGACCGCCTCGATCGCCGGCGCCGCCAGCTCGTCCATGCGGCAGAACCACTGCAACGAGATCAACGGCTCGATCCGCTCCCCAGAGCGGTGCGAGAAGGGGACGGAGTGGGTGTAGGGCTCTTCGCCGCGCAGCGCGCCCTCCTCGCGCAGCGCTGCGACGACTGCCTCCTGCGCTTCCGCCGCGGTCAGCCCCGCGAACCTCTCCCCCGCCTCAGCGGTGAGGCGGCCGTCGGGACCGATCGCGACGATCTCCTCGAGCCCGTGCTTGCGGCCGATCTCGAAGTCGTTGGGATCGTGACCGGGAGTGATCTTGAGCGCGCCGGTGCCGAACTCCGGGTCGACGTGCTCGTCGGCGACGATCGGCAGGCGGCGGCCGACCAGGGGCAAGACGCAGTGCTGGCCGACGAGGTCGCCGTAGCGCTCGTCATCGGGGTTCACGGCAACGGCTGTGTCGGCGAGCATCGTCTCCGGCCGCACCGTGGCGACGGTGAGCACGCGGTCGGAACCCTCGACCGGGTAGTCGATCGAGTAGAGGACGTCCTCGACCTCGCGATTTTCGACCTCGAGGTCGGAGATCGCCGAGTGCGAACCCGGGTCCCAGTTGACCATGTAGTTGTCGCGGTAGATGTAGCCCTTGTCGAAGAGCTGCTTGAAGACGCGGTAGACGGCCTTCACGTATCCGTCATCGAGGGTGAAGCGCTCGCGCTCGTAGTCGCAGGACGCGCCGAGCCGCTTGTACTGCTCGACGATGCGGGAGCCGTACTCCTCGCGCCATTCCCAGACGCGCTTGACGAACTCCTCGCGGCCGAGCTCGTGACGGGAGACCCCTTCGGCACGCAGCATCTTCTCGACCACCGACTGGGTGGCGATCCCGGCGTGGTCGGTGCCGAGCGTCCAGAGCGTGTTGCGCCCACGCATGCGGTTCATCCGCACCAGGGCGTCCTGCATCGACCCATTCAGCGCGTGCCCCATATGCAGCGCCCCGGTCACATTCGGCGGCGGGATCGCGACCGAGAAGTTCTCCTCCGGCGTCCCCTCAGCCGGCGGGTGAAAGTACCCCGCCTCCATCCACTCGGCAAACAACCGCGCCTCGACCTCCGCCGGCTCGTAGCGGGTCGTCTGCTCCAGCTTCTCGCGCTCAGCCGCGTCCACGCGGCGAGTCTAGATAGAAGCCACTAAAGCTGTCCCAATGAGGCGTCTCGGCAGAGGGGCCGGCCGCCCCTCCCGCAGAGGCTTCGAGACCCCGCCCCGAAGTACATCCAACGATCTGCTGCGCAACGGCCTCTGAGGGAGGGGCGGCCGGCCCCTCCCCACCACTACGCCGATTCCTCGCTCAGTTCGTCACTAACCCCGCTGATGTCCTGCGGCGCAGCCTCGGTGACCAGCGTCGGCCGCCGCCCCTGTTCGATCGTCTCCTTAGTGACCACGCACTTGGTCACGTCGCGGCGCGAGGGCAGCTCGAACTGGACGTCAAGCAGCGTCTCCTCGAGGATCGAGCGCAGGCCGCGGGCGCCGGTCTCGCGCTCGAGCGCTTTGTTGGCGATCGCCTCGAGGCTGTCCTCGGCGAAGACCAGCTCGATCTCGTCGAACTCGAAGAAGCGCTGGAACTGCTTGGTCAGCGCGTGGCGCGGCTCGGTCAGGATCGTGACCAGGTCGTCGCGGCTGAGCTGGTGGATCGCGGCTACGACGGGCAAGCGGCCGATGAACTCCGGAATCAGGCCGTACTCCATCAGGTCCTCGGGCAACACCTGCTCGAACCACTCGCCGGTGTCCTTGCTCTCGCGCGAGGAGATCGCGGCGCCGAAGCCGACGCCGCGGTCGCCGACGCGGTTCTCGATCACCTTGTCGAGCTCGGCGAAGGAGCCGCCGCAGACGAAGAGGATGTTGGTCGTGTCGATCGTGAGGAACTCCTGGTGGGGGTGCTTGCGCCCCCCCTGCGGCGGCACCGAGGCGGTGGTTCCCTCGAGGATCTTCAGCAGCGCCTGCTGCACGCCTTCGCCGGAGACGTCGCGGGTGATCGACGGGTTGTCGGCCTTGCGCGCAATCTTGTCGATCTCGTCGATGTAGATGATCCCCGTTTCCGCCTTCTTCACGTCGTAGTCGGCGGCCTGGATCAGCTTCAAGAGGATGTTCTCGACGTCCTCGCCGACGTAGCCGGCCTCGGTCAGCGCCGTCGCGTCGGCGATCGCGAAGGGGACGTTGAGGATGCGGGCGAGGGTCTGTGCGAGCAGCGTCTTGCCGCAGCCGGTCGGGCCCAGCAGCATGATGTTCGACTTCTGCAGCTCGACCTCGGCGTCCTCGGCCTGGCTCATCTGGACGCGCTTGTAGTGGTTGTAGACGGCGACCGAGAGGGCGCGCTTGGCGGCCTCCTGGCCGACCACGTACTCCTGCAGGACCTCATGGATCTCGCGCGGCTTCGGCAAGTTCTCCAGTTCGACCGCGGCGGTGGGCGGCGTCAGCTCCTCGTCGATGATCTCGTTGCAGAGGTCGATGCACTCGTCGCAGATGTAGACGCCTGGGCCAGCGATCAGCTTTTTGACCTGGCGCTGCGACTTGCCGCAGAAGCTGCAGAGGAGCTGCTCGTTCGAGTCTGTGGGCCGTGCCAGCGGAATCCCCTCCTTGCGGGGCTATGGGTTGCCTGCCGGCTCGCCCCAAAGCTTAGAGGGGAGATCAAGCCGGGTCTATCGGTGCGCTGGGATTACTCCGTCGCCCAGCCCCTCCCTTCCCGTGACCGCAACCTTGCGCTGCCGCGATACCGTGCAGCGGTGGCCGGCGAGCTGAGCACCGAGCCGATCCGCGCCGAGCAGATGGGGACGCTGCTGCCGTTGATCGCCGCCTACCAGCGCTTCTACCGGGTGGAGGAGGTCGACGAAGAGCGCAACCGCGCTTTCTTTGCCCGCTTCATCGCCCCCAGCGAGGACGGCATGCTGCTCGGCGCCTGGCGCGAGGGCGAGCTGCTCGGCTACGCCTGCCTCTACTGGAGCTTCACCTCGCTCGTACCCGGGGAGACTGCTCTGATGAACGACCTCTACGTCGTCGCGGAGAGCCGCGGCGAAGGCGTCGGCAGAGCCCTGATCGAGGCCAGCGCCGCAGCAGGCCGCGAGCGCGGCGCCCAGCGCCTCGAATGGGTCACCGCCGCCGACAACAAGACCGCCCAGCGCCTCTACGACTCCACCGGCGCCGAGCGCAGCGAGTGGGTCGAGTACGAGCTGGAGCTGTAGGGCTCAGGCCGCCTGGGCCGGCGGCGGCAGGCGGTCGATCAAGACGAGCAGGGCTTCGCGAAACGACCGCGACTCGTCTCGGGCTTCTTTCATCTCCGCGACGATCGCGTCCGTTCGCGCCCTCTGCTCGGCCTGGATCTCGTCATTGCGGCGAGACCAATCTTGGAACCGTCTCTCCGCCCGAGTGTTCATCTCACGAATGAACACTTTGAGATCCTCTTTGTCGGCCTCGAGCTCTTTCCGATCTCTCCTGCTTTCCTCGAATAGCTGCTCATGGCGATCGAGCGTCGCCATCATCCGTTCGAACGCCTGCGTATTGCGGTCGAACGCGGCGCGGTTGAGCTGCATCAGCTCCTCGCCCCGCTCCATGTGGCGCTCCATATGCTCAGACAACTCCCTTCGCCGCATGTCGGTAAGTTTGCCAGGCGACTGCGCGTAGGTGTTGCGTCGATCGCACCGAGTGTGTGCCGCCTCGCGGGCGGAAAGCGCGCTGTTCGGGTCAGCTGTAGCGATCCCAGCTATGCAGTGAAGGCCCGGGATCGACCGGGTGGCCGTGGGCGTGGATCTCGAAGTGGAGGTGGCAGCCGACGCTGATCGCGTTTCCGGTCTCGCCGACCGAGCCGACCCGCTCGCCGGTCCAGACGCGCTCGCCCCGATCGACGAGGGCCGGGCTCGGCAGGTGGGCGTAGAAGTAGCTGCGTTCCTCCCCTTCGCCGTGGATCAATAGGTAGTTGCCATAGAGCACGGGGTCGTACCCCCTGCGCAGAACCCGACCGCCCCGCACAGCCACCAGCGGCGTGCCGCAGGCCGCAACCACGTCAAAGCCTTCATGCCAGCGGCCCCCACTGCGCGGCGCCCCAAATTCCCCGATAGCCCCCCGCGTCCCATGCGCCCCTCGCACCGGAAAGACGTGCTCGAAGTAAGTCGCACCCCCATCGTCACCAAAGCTTCTGGCCGAGGCGACCGGGGCAAAAAGGGCACCTACCGCAACCAAGACGGCCAGTCCGGCGGGGGTGGGGCGTCTTGTACTTTTTGCGGGCCCCGCTCCGGGCGCCAGCCGTTCCCCTGCCCTTCGCAAAAAGTTAAGCGGAACCCCCGCCGGACTGGCCGTCCGAGCCCTCAGTGGTGTTCGATCACGCGGTCGACGAGGTTGTACTCCTTCGCCTCCTCCGCGCTCATGAAGTAGTCGCGCTCGGTGTCCTTGGCGACCTTGTCGAAGGGCTGTTCGGTGTGTTTGGCGAGGATCTCGTCGAGGCGGCGGCGGACGTCGATGATCTCTTTGGCGTGGATCTCGATGTCGGTCGCCTGGCCCTGGAAGCTGGATGAGACCTGGTGGATGAGGATCTTCGAGTTGGGCAGCGACATCCGCTTGCCGGCGGCGCCGCCGGCAAGCAGCAGGGCGCCCATGCTCATCGCGATGCCGACGCAGATCGTCTGCACGTCGGGCTTGATGAACTGCATCGTGTCGTAGATCGCCAGGCCGGCATAGACGGAGCCGCCGGGCGAGTTGACGTAGAGGCTGATGTCCTTGTCCGGGTCCTCGGACTCCAGGTGCAGGAGCTGGGCGACGATCAGGTTGGCGATGTCCTCGGTGACGGGGGTGCCCAAGAAGACGATCCGCTCGCCCAGCAGGCGCGAGTAGATGTCGAAGGCGCGCTCGCCGCGCGAGGTCTGCTCGACCACCATCGGAACCAGAGGGCTCATGGGCGGCACTCTATAGAAGCGGCCACGCGGACTCGCGAGCCACGGCTAGGATCTCTCCTAGGCCTGCAACTCGGCTAGCACCGCCCCGCCACCGCCGGCCGCCTTGGCCACGTACATCGCCCCGTCGGCGGCCGCCAGCAGCTCCTTCGCCAGCGGGCAGCCGTCCTCGTCGAAGAGGGCGACACCGATGCTGATGCCGAGCTGGACCTCGCCCCCTTCGATCCTCAGCGACGATGCCGCGAGGGCCGCGACCAGCCGCTCTGCCACGGCCTCCGCACCCTCCGCATCTGCCTCTGGCAGTAGAAGGGCGAACTCATCGCCCCCTAAGCGAGCGGCGACACCTGGGCCACGGACCATGGTGTCGGTCCGGCGCACGTTCTCGCTAAGGATCTTCGCCACCTCGCGCAGGGCCTCGTCACCGGCGGCGTGGCCGAGCTCGTCGTTGATCTGCTTGAAGCGATCGAGGTCGAGGATCAGCAGCGCCCCGCCGCTGCCGTAGCGCTGGGTGTAAGCGAGCTGGGACTCGAGCGCCTCGTCGAAGCTGCGCCGGTTGAGCAGCCCGGTGAGCGAGTCGTGCCGGGAGAGCCGCGCCAGCTCCTCCTCCAGCGCCTTGCGCTCGGTGACGTCACGCGCGATGCCGTAGATGATCTGCTCCTCGGGGATCGGCACCGAGGCCCACTCGAGCCAGTGCACCTCCCCCGCGCTGTCGAAGTAGCGGTTTTGAAACTGGACGGTGTTGTTGCCATCGGAGAGCGCCGCCGCCTCTTTTTCTGTCCTATCGCGATCGTCGGGATGGACGAAGTCGAGAAAGGCGCGGCCGACGAGGTCCTCTTCCCGGTAGCCGAGGATCCGCTCGAAGGCCGGGTTCACCGACTTGAAGCAACCGTCGAAGCCGGCAGTGCTGATCATGTCGAGCGAGAGGTTGAAGTGGCGAGCGCTCTCCGCTTCCTGCTCACGCAGGCGATCGGCGAAACGCCCGACCAGGCCGCCGATGAAGAGGTACACCAGCGCTCGGTTGACGTACCCCAGGGGGCTGACGGCGAGGTCCCCCGTGATCGAGCCCAGCGAGGAGAGCGCGAAGGCAACGACGCCGGCGATCAGGCCCCCACGCACGCCATAGGCGACGGCGACGATCACCACCGGGATCACGTAGAGGAAGCTGATCGCGTCTCCGACCATTCCGACCGTCGCGCGCAGGACGAAGATCGCGGCGAAGAGGAGGGCGGATGCTAGGGCGGGCCTGGAGCCGAGGCGGGTCATCTGCGGATATCTCATCGGTAGTGGGGTATCCGGCACGCTATCCCTGCACAGATCCGTGCAGGGCGAAAACCAAACGTCCGGCTAGCTAGGAGGGGTTGGCGAAACCCCCCGCACGCGCGTCCAGCGGCGGCGGACACTGCGCGGTACGGCGTCCTTAGTCGGCCAAATAGCAGCGCTCATGAGTATCCGGTTCGCTCAGGTTGATGCGGGGCTGGTCCCACCTGACCCAGGGCGGCTTGGCGCATCCGACTTTGACCACCCCTGGGTGGGGTGAATGTCGGCTGCGCGTGTCTCGCCGGTCGGCTCCAAGGCTGACCTCCATGACTCAGGGCGATCTGCCTGAGCGAACCGGATACTCATGAGCGCTATTCGGGCTCCCTGCGTTCTTGCCCGCTTGGTCCGGTACTCGCTCGCCCGAGGACCCGGGTTTCGCGAACCCTCCTAGTAGCTAGGAGGCGCCCCCGGGGGTCCAGAGCTCGCCGGGCTCCTCCTCCTCCTCCTTCTCCGGAGTCCAGATCTTCTCCCGCGCTTCTGCCTGCTCGAGCGGGATCGGCTTGGCCGACTCGGCGAGCAGGTCGATCGCCTTGCGGACCTGGATGTCCTCGCGGATCATCGCCTCGCGGCCGTTCTCGCGCAGGCGGGCGAGCAGCTTCTCCGGCGTCGTGCGCTCGTGCTCGGCCGTGTGCTCGAGCGCCTCCACCAGCTCCTCCTCGGAGACCTCGATCGCCTCCGCCTCGGCTATCGCCGCCAGCACCGCCTCGCGCTTCAGCTCGCGCTCGGCGTCGGGCTTCGACTCCTCGAGGATCTCCTCGCGCGTCTTGCCCTGCATCTGCAGGTAGGCATCGGGGCTCATCCCGCGGCCAGCCAGCTGACGCTCGACCCGCTCCCAGCGCTCGCTGGCTCGCGCGGCGACGAGCTCGTCGGGGATGTCGACCGTCGCCGCCTCAACCGCAGCGTCGACCGCGGCCACCCTGAAGTCCTGCTCCGCACGCTCGGAGAGCGCCTCGCCGACCCGCTCGCCGATGTCGTCGCGCAGCTCCGCCAGCGTCTCGAACTCGGAGGCCTCGGCGGCAAAGTCGTCGTCGAGCTCGGGCAGAACCTTTTCCCGCACCTCTTTCGTCTCAACCGTGAAGACGGCATCCTGGCCGGCCAGCTGCTCGGCCTGGTAGTCGTCGGGGAAGGACACCTTCACCTCGCGCGACTCGCCGGCGGCGACTCCCACGAGCTGCTCCTCGAAACCCTCGATCAGCTGGCCGCTGCCCAGCTCGAGCAGGTAGTCGGCGGCCTTGCCCCCCTCGAACGCCTTGTCGTCGACGAGCCCCTCGAAGTCGATCAGCAGCACGTCTCCCTCGCCGGCGACGCGCTCGACCGGCTCCAGGCGGGCGAAGCCGGCGCGGATGCGCTCGACCTCGCGCTCGACGATCTCTGCGGAGGGCTCGACCTCTGCACGGCCGACCTCGAGGCCCTTGTACTCGCCCAGTGCGGCCTTTGGCCGCACGCCGATCTCGAACTTGAAGCTGAGCGGCTCGTTCTCGGCCTCGGGAGCGGAGACGATCTCGATGCGGGGATCGCCGACCGGGCTGATCGCGGAGCGCAGCAAACCCTGCTCGTACCACTCGGGCAGGGACTCGCGGATCGTCTCCTGCAATACCGCGTCGAAACCGAGCCGCTGGATCACCAGCGAGGGTGGCGCCTTGCCCTTGCGGAAGCCGGGCATCCTCATCTCCCGGGCGAGGCTGCGGGCGGCCCGCTGCACGCCGCGCCCGACGTCCTCGGCGGGAACCTCGACCTCGACCCGCGCTCGCGACTCCGGCAGCTCTGTGACGGCGGTCTTCATCGAGCGCCGGACCCTAGAGGAATCAGCCCTTGCGCTGGGCCAACCCGGTGCGCACGGCGACGGCGAAGTCGATCGCGAAGGAAAGGCCGCGCCCGAGCGGGCCGGTGACCAGCCAGGCCCTGGCCCTGCCGAGGGCGTCGCGGTGTCCGCTACTCGTCATTGGCGTATTCCAGCAGGGAGGCGTCGACGAGCCACTCGACGGGGGCGCGATCGTCGGTGTAGACCTCACCGCCGCGAAGCCGTGGCCTCAGATCCGCTGCGGCCGCCAGCGCCAGCGGCCGCAGCGACTCCGGCAGGGCGGCGGCGTTGCGGCGCAAGCGCGAGGGCGAGAGCGCGCCGTCTCCGCCCACGAGCAGCGTGTTCGTGGGCTCGATCGGGTCGCGCAGGACTCGGGGGAAGGCGGTCGCCATCGTCCGCCCCAGCACCCGCTCCAGCTCGCTGCCGCCCTCGGGGTGGCCGACGTTGACGATCGCCACCCCTCCGGGCGCCAGCCGCTCGCGCGCCAGGGCAAAGAACTCCCGGGTGGTCAGGTAGAAGGGGATGTAGGGCTGGCGATAGGCGTCGACCATGATCGCGTCGTAGCCGCCGGCCGAGCGCTGCAGCCAGGGCCGGGCGTCCTCGGCGAAGGTCCGCATGCGGGGGTTGCGCAGGTCGAAGAAGCGGCGGCCGAGGGCGGTCAGCTCGGCGTCGATCTCGACCGCGTCGACCGCCGTGCGCGGGAAGAAGTGCCCGTAGGCGCGGGCGACGGTGCCGGCGGCGTTGCCGAGGATCGCGATCCGCTCGATTCGGCGGGCGCCGGAGGCGAACGGCAGCACCAGGTGGCCGTCCCAGTAGTCGCCGGTCAGGTAGCTGCCCGGCCGGTAGAGCGAGTGCACCGCCTGGCCCTCGTTCAGCTCCAGCACCCTCGCTCCGTCCGGCCGCTCGACCACGCGGGCGTACTGGTGCACCGTCTCCGTCTCGTAGAGAACCCTCCCGGTGTCGGCCGCCTTGATGCTGCCCACCGGCATCGAGAGCGCCAGGGCGAGGGCGGCCGGGACGGCGGCGAAGCGCCAGCGCAGGCCCACGGTGGCGACCAGGGCGAGAGCAAGGGCGAAGACCAGGAAGGTGCGCTGCGTCCCGACCTGGGGGATGAGGAGGAGGGCGGCGAGCATCGTGCCGAAGAGCGAGCCGACGGTCGAGATCGCGTAGAGCCTGCCGACCACCTCGCCGGCGTCCCCCACGTCTCGCACCGCCAGTCGCGCCGCCCACGGCGCGGCGGCGCCGAGCAGCGTCACCGGCGCCGCAACCAGGACGAGCACGCCGAAGAGGGAGCCGGCGAAGCCGCCGATCGAGACCGTGTCGAAGGCGTCGACCGAGAAGCCGAGGAAGGGGCGAGAGGCAAAGGGAACGGCGGCGATCAGAATCGATGCGGCCAGCACCAGCAGGCAGAGGCCGCGCATGTGCGGGTGGCGGTCGGCGACCCGGCCGCCGAACCAGTATCCGGCCGAGAGGGCGACGAGGACGACACCGATCGTGTTTGCCCAGACGATCGTCGAGGCGCCGAAGTAGGGCGCGAGAAGGCGAGCCGCGGCGATCTCGGCGCCGAGGCTGGCCGCGCCGACGGCGAAGACGAGCGCGCCCAGCAGCCATCGCTCAGGGATCGGGGTCATCGCCGGTCACCGTCAGCCGCTCCTCCAGTAGGGCGCCGTGCCCGGCGGCGACTGCCCGCTGCGCGCGGCGCTCGTCGAGCGCGACGCCGCGCTCGTGGGCGAGGTCGAGCAGGCGCTGGCGCTCCGTCCCTTCCCGGGCGACCTCGAAGAAGACCCAGGCGAGCACGCCGAGGGCGAGGAAGGTCCCCTCGACCATCATGATCACCCCGGCCGTGCTCTGGTCGGCGATCGCCGAGATTCCCCAGTAGCGCTCCCCCGGCGCGTAGATCGGGTAGAGGACCGAGCCCGACCACATCAGCACGTTGCCGAGTATCGCGCCGGCGAAGCGGACGGCGATCACGTAGCCCACCTTCCAGCCGGCGCCGAACCACTGCGGCTTCGGCAGCGGGCCGAAGATCGGCATCCACATCAGGCAGCCGAAGAAGAGGAAGGTCGTGTGCTCGAGGGCGTGCAGTGGCGCCGCGCCATAGGCGGCGTCGTAGAGCGCCGGCAGGTGCCAGAGGTAGAAGTTGAGCGCCCAGAGCGGGAAGGCGACGGCGGGATGGGTGAGGATCTGGAGCCGGTTGAAGGCGCGGATCGCGAGAACCGGCTGCAGGAGGGATTTGGTCAGTCCCAGCACCAGCAGCAACGAGGCGATGTCGCCGATCAGCAGGTGCTCGCCCATGTGGGCGATCACCAGCTCCTCGGCGATGTGGCCGATCGGGCTGAAGAGGGCGATCGCGACCGTCGCCAAACCGGCCCCGAAGCAGACCTGGCGCCAGACTGGAACCGGGCGGCCGTCCCAGGAGAGGACCATCGCCCTGTGCCAGTAGAGGACCGCCGCGATGGTGATCGGAAAGACCTCTATCGGGACGAAAGAACCGGCGACGTGGGCGAACGGGGGGCTCACGGATTCAGCGTAGCGCCGCGGTTTGCGAGGGCGCCGCCGGCTCGCGGTGGTAGCTTGGCGCCACCTTGAGAGCCGGCGACGCACGCTTCCCGCCGATCGGCGCCTACGGCTTCCTCTCCGACTGCCACACCAGCGCCCTGGTCTCCTACGACGGCGCGGTCGAGTGGCTCTGCCTGCCGCGCTTCGACTCCCCCAGCGCCTTCGCCGCGCTGCTCGACCGCGGCGCCGGCCACTTCAAGGTCGCCCCGCGCGGCGTGGTCGTGCCGATCAGCCGCCGCTACGAGCCCGGCACGCTGGTGATCGAGACGACCTGGGTCACCGATACCGGCTGGGTCGTCACCCACGACCTGCTCTCGATCGCCGAGTGGGCGCCCGAAGACGGCAAGGGCAGCAGGCCGCAGACCGCGCACGAGTCCGATCGCTCGCTGCTGCGGCTGATGACCTGCGTCGATGGCGAGGTCGAGATGGAGATGGAGTGCCTGCCGCGCTTCGCCTACGGTGCCGAAGCGGCGAGCTGGAGCGGCGGCGAGCTGGGCGAAGCTCTGGCGCGGGGAAGCGACGGCACCGAGCTGAGGCTGACCAGCGACATGGAGCTGACGGTCGAGGACGGCGCCGCCCGCGGCAAGCTGCGGCTGCGCGAGGACGAGAGCGGCTTCTGCGCGATCACCTGGGGAGAGAGCGACCTGGGTGGGCCACGCAGCGCCCCGGAGGCGCTGGAGCGGCTCGACTCGACCGAAGAGTTCTGGCGCAACTGGCTGCGGGCCGGCAAATTCCCCGACCACCCCTGGCGCATCCACCTGCAGCGCTCGGCCCTGGTGCTGAAGGGGCTCACCTACACCCCGAGCGGCGCGATCATCGCCGCCCCGACCACCTCGCTGCCCGAGACGCCCGGCGGCGAACGCAACTGGGACTACCGCTACAGCTGGATCCGCGACTCGACCTTCAGCCTCTGGGCGCTGCACACGCTCGGCTTCGACCAGGAGGCGCGCGACTTCATGCGCTTCATCATCGAGGTCTGCAAGGACGATCCGGGCCTGCAGATCATGTACGGGATCGGCGGCGAGCGAGAGCTGACCGAGAGCACGCTCGACCACCTCAGCGGCTACGGCGGCGCCCGCCCCGTGCGGATCGGCAACGGCGCCTACGACCAGCGCCAGAACGACGTCTGGGGCGCGCTGCTCGACTCGATCTACCTGCACGAAAAGGCGCTGCGGGGTAGCGGCACGCCCGCCGACCGCCAACTGATCCGCTACCAGGTCGAAGCGGCGATCGCTGCCTGGGAGCACCCCGACCAGGGGATCTGGGAGTCGCGCGGCGAGCCCCAGCACTACGTCTCCTCGAAGCTGATGATCTGGGTCGCGGTCGACCGTGGCGCCCGCCTCGCGCGCAGCTTCGGCGTCACCGAGCTGGCCGAGGAGTGGGAGCGAACCGCGGAGCGGATGCGCGAGGAGATCCTCGAGCGCGGCGTGCGCGGCGGGGTCTTCCGCCAGCACTTCGACACCGACGCGCTCGACGCCTCCACCCTGCTGATCCCGCTGCTGCGCTTCCTCCCCCCCGACGACCCGCGCGTGCACGACACCGTCGAGGCGATTGCCGACGATCTGACCGAGCACGGCCTCGTCCTCCGCTACAAGGTCGAGGAGACCGACGACGGCCTCAGCGGCGAGGAGGGCACCTTCCTGATCTGCTCCTTCTGGCTCGTCTCGGCGCTCTCGGAGATCGGCGAGCGGGAGCGCGCCCGGGCGCTCTGCGAGCGGTTGCTGGAGGCGGCGGGCTGGCTCGACCTCTTCGCCGAGGAGCTGGATGCGCCGAGCGGCCGCCACCTCGGCAACTTCCCCCAGGCCTTCACCCACCTGGCCCTGATCAACGCCGTCTCGCACGTGATCGCCGACGAGCAGCGCGAGGACGGCGGCGCGACCGCGGTCTTCACCGAGATGGGCGGGGTCCGCGAGGACGCCTGAGCAGAGCGGCATCCTGCAGGTTCGCCTGCCGCAGACAAACGCCTGACAGACAATAGATTTCGTTTGCTCTATATTGCCCGCTCAGATGGCAAGGGCAAGCAACCGAAACGCCGACGACCTCTTCGTCGCCTTGGCCCACCCGCTGCGGCGACAGATCCTGCGCCGGTTGATCGAGGAAGACTGCGAGCTCAGCCCGCGCGAGCTCGCGGAAGGGCTCGACGAGCCGCTGAGCAAGCTCAGCTACCACGTCAGGGTCCTGGCCAAGTGCCGCACGCTCAAGCTCGTGCGGACCAAGCAGATCCGCGGCTCGACCCAACACTTCTACCGCTCGACGCTCGAGACCCCCTGGGCGCGCACGGCCCTGCGGGGGATGGACGAGCCGCCCCCCGAAGGCAAGTCATAGGGGGAGAGATCGGCGGGCGGCTCCCTTATCTAGGCAGGCCGTGAACGAGGGCGAGCACATCCGCAGCACAGCCGAGCAGGACAGGGCGACGGAGTCCGCCGTGCTGGCGCAGGTCCTGGCCCTCCATCCGACCGCCGTCACGCTCGAGGAGCTCAGCCGCGAGCTGGGTGGGGACCGCGATTCCTTCGCCGGCGTCGACGCGGTCGGGCGGGCCGTGCGCGACCTCGCAGGCGCCGGCTTGGTGCACGACGAAGGCCGTTTCGTGCTGCCAACCCGCGCGGCGCTGCGCTTCGACGAGCTGCTCGGGGAGTAGGGCGCATGGGCCCGACCGGTCTCGGCCAGATGGTCGGACCCATGCGTGCTGACATGGGCTCCTGCTGGCAGAGCCCGCTGGCGACACGTTCTCGCTACACGCGAGTTTTTTTATAACTGGATGTGAGACCTCGGCAGTGGCGAACTGCGTTTCGGATCGACTCTTAACACGGGCGACGGGGGGCCCTCGGGTAGCATCGCGACGACGTTGACTCTGAGCAAGGGCAGAGCTTCGGCGATCCTGGTCGTAGCGACGACGGTGCTTCTCCTCCTCGTCGCCGGGCCGGTTTCCTCGCAAAGCCGGATCGTGATCCGGGGCGCCGCCACGGGCGCGCACCTGCGCCTCGACGTCAGGGGCGGCAGCCTCACCGTCGAAGGCCCGATGGCGGAGAGCTCGCTCGGCTGCAGCCACACCCAGGGCCACCGTGTCGCCACCTGCCCCCTGGACGACGTCGGCGCGGTCGAAGTCGACGCCGGCTCGGCCGAAGACAAGGTCGAGGTGCTGAGCCGCCTGCCCGTCCCCCTCACCGTTTACCTGGGATCCGGCTCGGACAAGATGATCGGCAACGGCGAGCGCGACACCTGCTACCCGGAGGGGACCGCGCGCAACCGCTGCATAGGCGGGGGCGGGGACGACATCTGCATCTCGGGACCGGTCAACACCGACTGCGTCGGCGGCCGGGGAGACGACTACTGCGAGGCCGATGAGGGCAGCGACGGCTGCTGGGGCGGGCCCGGGCAGGACGTCTGCTACATGGGCGCAGGCCAGGACGGCTGCCACGGCGAAGCGGGCGACGACCGTCTCTACGGCGGCCGGGGCGCGGACCAGCTCTACGGCGGTGCCGGCGAGGACTACTGCGATGGCGGCCCCGGAACGGGGCGCTCGCACGAATGCGAGGCCGGGGGCGGCCACTGAGCCCTGCTCCGTTCGGCAGGGCCTCAGGCGGCCTCGAGGAACTGTTCGATCGCCGAGATCGTCTCGCTTGGCGACTCCCAGAGCAGGTTGTGGCCGTTGGGAACCGCGACCACCGTCAGCAGCTCGCCGAGCGCCTCGCGGTAGCGCCGCTCCATCTCGCCATCCTTGACCAACGCCGCGTCGGGCCGCACCAGCAAGGTGGGAACCGCGGCGATCTCCGGCGGGGGCAACGTCACCTCGCTCCAGGCGACGACCGCGGCGGCGGGGCTGAAGCTGAAGCGGAAACGCCCGTCCGGGCCCTTGCGCAGGTCCCCTCGGGCGAAGGCGGTGACGAGGTCGTGGTCGGGAGCGACCATCGATTCGTTGGAGAGCAGGGCGTTGATCGCGCCGTCGACCGTGGCGAAGCTCCAGTCCAGGCGTTCGATTTCAGCCCCGCGAAGCGCCCGCTGCGGGGCGACGCCCAGGCCCGGATCGAGCAGGGAGAGCCCCCGCACGCGCGCGGGCACCGCAGCGGCAAGCGCGGCCGCCAACCGGCCACCGAGGCTGTGCCCCACCCACCAGGCGCGCTCGATGCCGAGCTCGTCGAGGGTCTGCAGAAGATCCTGGACGTGGGTCTCGGTGTTCCATGGCGGCTCGCGGTCGGAGTCGCCGTGCCCGCGTAAATCGACCGCGACCACCGAGTGGCCGCTGGAAGCGAGACGCCGGCCGGCCTCCTCGAAGACGCCGCCGTGCTGGGCAACGCCGTGGACGCAGACGACGCTCTCGGAGCCCGAGGGGCCCCAGCGACGGGTCTTGAGCATCATTTGAGTGAACCTCCTGCCTGGTCGGTTAAACCTGGATCGCCCCGGGGCCGTCCTCGTTGCGACCCTCGTCCTCTGACTCCGCACCGACCAGGATCGAGATCTTGCCCAGGTGCTTGTTTTCGTGCAGGAGCTGGTGCGCCTGCGGCACGTCGTCGAATCCCATCGTCCGCCAGAGCACCGGCCGCACCTTGCCTTCGGCCATCAGCTGGTTGGCCTTCATGCACTGGTAGGCGTTGGCGAAGTGCGAGCCGATGATCTGCTTCTGGCGCATCCACAGGTAGCGCACGTCGAAGTCGAGATGGAAGCCAGAGGTGGCACCGCAGATGACGACTTTGCCGAAGGGCTTGCAGACGAAGACCGAGGTCGGGAAGGTCGCCTGGCCGACGTGCTCGAAGACGATGTCGGGGGCGTCGCCGAGGATCTCCTTGACTCGCTTGGCGAAGCCGCGCGAGGCCTTGAAGCGCTCCTTGTCCTTGGCCGGGTCGGCGAGGTTCTCCGGCGTCCGCATCATCTCGCCGAACTCGGCCCGGTTGATGTAGTCGACGGCGCCCAGCTGCTTGACCAGCTCGCCCTTCTCCTCGGAGGAGACGACGCCGACCGCGTTGGCGCCGGAGAGCCTGCACAGCTGCAGGGCAAACACCCCTAACCCGCCTGCCGCCCCCCAGACCAGGACGTTGTGGCCCGCCTGCAGCTTGCACTGGTCGATCAACATCCGGTAGGCGGCGAAGTACCCCACCCCGTAGGAGGCCGCCTCCGCCCAGGACAGGTTCTGCGGCCGCTCCAGCAGCTGCTGCGCCTGCACCTTGGCGAACTGCGCGAGCCCTCCCCACGTCGTCTCGTATCCCCAGGCCTTCTGGCTCGGCGCTGCCATTGGGTCGAGCCCGTGCACCTCGATGTCCTCGTAGGACGCGTAGTTTCCGTGCACCACGACCTCGTCGCCCGGCTTCCAGCGGGTGACGCCCTCGCCCACCTTCCAGACGACCCCGGAGGCGTCGGAGCCGCCGATGTGGTGGCCGTACTCGGGGTGGTCGCCGTAGCCGAAGACCGAGACCGGCTTGCCCAGCGCCGCCCAGACGTTGTTGTAGTTGACGCCGGCCGCCATCACCCGGACGATCACCTCGAAGGCCGCCGGCTCGGGAACCTCGATCTCCTCCACCTCGAACGCATCGAGCGGCTCGCCCTCCCGCTCCTGGCGGATCACCCAGGCGGCCATCGCCCGCGGCAGCTCTCCGGGCTCGACGTCCAGCGTCGCGATCGATCCCGTGTCCACAGCCACGGCTACTCCCCCTCCTTGCGCCCACCGACGAACTGCGCACGGTGACTGACGAGCTGGTCGATATCGACCATTCCGCGCTCCGCAAATGACCGTGTCAGCTCTGTGCGGCCAAACACTTTCACACCACCCGGCAAGGTCGACTTCGCATCTGATTCACCGTAGCTCGCGACGACCACCAAACGCCCCCCGGGGGACAGGACCCGAACCATCTCGTCGAGCGCCGCCATCGCATCGGGAATCATGTGAATGACACCAACACAACACACGACATTGAACTTCCCGTCGACAAAAGGCAAATCGCACGCATCGCCTCTGACATAGGTGAGATTCGACCCTCCACCCCGCTTCACCGCCAACTCGAGCATCGACTTCGATGCATCCATGCCAACCACCACGCCATCGCCCGCCTCCCGGGCCAGCGCGCGGGTGTAGTTCCCTGGGCCGCAGCCCACGTCGAGCACATTCTCCCCAGCGGAGATTCCGAGCATTTGCAGGGTCGTTCGGAGCTCCTCGCCCATCGACATCTCACGCCCGAAGAAGAGCCTGCCGGTAATCGGCCGCCACACACGTTCGTAGATCCGCGGCAGCAGCTTGCTGTGCACCAACTGGTGAACGAACCGTGACTCTATGGGATCTGCATCGCCAAGCACATCGATTACACCGGACTCCGAGAAATGCCATGACGATTCACCCGGACGGAGGAACCCAATCGCCTGTTCGCGTGCCGCCGAGCGGTGTGATGAGTCGTCCCCAACCACTATGTGGAAGCTATCACTGTTACGAACCTTCATGTTTGCACCAGTACCTTTTTCGACGTGAGTGTTTCGCGAACAGCGCGGGCGGTTGTGTCCGCGTGCTCGTTCATCATCGTGAAGTGATCGCCGGGGACGGTGAGAACCTCGTCCACCCTCCCCCAAGCCCTGTCCTCCTCGGCACCCTCGGCGGGAGACTGGCTCGCCCTCACCATCACCACGGGCATCGATGGGTCGCCGGGCACCCAGTCAGCGAAGATCCGCCGGTAGCCGCCCATCGCGGTCAGCCTGCCGTCGTCGATACCGGCACCGGCCCGGGCGGCGTCGTCTGCCGCGACGAGGATCGCCGGCATCATCTGCCTCAGCAGCGGCGAGCTCGGCACGTATGCGTCGAGCAGGAGCACGGCCTGCGGGCCGCGGCCGGCCGCCGCGAGGTGGGCGGCGAGCGCGTGGGCGATCCATCCCCCGGACGAGTGCCCGGCGAGGACGAAGGCCTCGCCGAGGTCGAGCTGGGAGATCTGCTCGGCCTGCACCCGCACCAGCGCCTCGAGATCCCGGGGCAGGCGCTCCCCCGACGCGAACCCGGGCAGGGCCAGGGCGTGCACGGTCCGCTCCCCGGCGAGCTCGCGGGCCAGCCGAACGTACTCGTGGGGGCCCGACATCACCCCGACCGAGGGGATCATGACCAATGCCGGAGCGCCAACCCCCTCGGCGAGACGAACGGCCCGCGGCAAGTCCACCGAGCCCGGCGAGCCGTCGAAGCTGGGCCGGAACGCGGCGGCGCCGACGAGCAGCTCCATGAACTCGGGCAGGGCGTCACCGCGGCGGGCCTGGTCCAGCAAGGAGACGAGCGTCGTCTCCGTTCCCCCACCCGCCACCGCCGCGCCCGTCGTCCCCGCCTCGCCAATGCCGGCCGGCTTCAGCTGGGCGGCCAGGAAACGTGCGATCCCTGCCGGCGTGG
This sequence comes from uncultured Solirubrobacterales bacterium, assembly GCA_963712595.1. Taxonomy (GTDB): domain Bacteria; phylum Actinomycetota; class Thermoleophilia; order Solirubrobacterales; family 70-9; genus VRUE01. The sequence continues at coordinate 63,226 of CAVQIM010000002.1, read as the reverse complement.
GATCGTCGGCCAGGGTCAGGATCGGCAGCGAGAGGCCGGTCGCGGCGATCAGGCCGTTGCGCAGCTCGACCGTGCCCAGCGAATCCAGGCCCATTTCCTGCAGGGCTCGGTCGGGATCGACGCCGTCGCCGGACTCGTAGCCCAGCACCGCCGCAGCGCGGGCGCGGACGAGATCGAGGACCGCCTCCTCCCTCTCCTCCTCGGGCAGGCGGCCGAGCCGGTCCCGGAGCGCCTCCGGATCCGGGTCGCGGCCCTCGCGGGTGCGGACCAGGTCCCGCAGGACCGCGGGCAGGACACCCGACTCTGCCTGGGCCCGCAGGGCGGCGCCGTCCAACCGCACCGGCGCGAGCACCGCTGGCCCGGCAGCCAGGGCCAGGTCGAACAGCTCCAGACCCTCCTCCGGGGTCACCACGGCGACGCCGAGTCGCTGCAGCCGGGCGCGATCGACGTCGCTGAGCGCGTCGATCAGGAGGGTCGTCTCCTGGGCCCAGCCCCCCCAGGCCATCGACGTCGCGGGCAACCCCTGCGCGCGCCGGTGCGAGGCGAGCGCGTCGAGGAAGACGTTCGCCGCGGCGTAGTTCGACTGCGCGGCCGTGCCCAGCACTCCCGCTGCGGAGGAGAAGAGCACGAACTGCGAGAGCTCGAGCCCGCTGGTCAGCTCGTGGAGGTGCCAGGCGCCGTCGACCTTCGGGCGCAGGACGCGCTCGAGTCGCTCCCGGTCCAGCGACTCGAGCACGCCGTTGTCGAGCACGGCGGCGGAGTGGATCACCGATCCCAGCGGGTGCTCGTCCGGGATCGAGCCGAGCAGCTCTTCGAGCTGCCCGCGATCGGCCACGTCGCAGGCCGCGATCCTCACGGCGGCCCCCAGCTCGGTCAGCTCCGCCTCGAGCTCGGCCGCCCCCTCTGCCTCGGCGCCCCGCCGGCTCGCCAGGAGCAGGCGCCTCGCTCCGTGCGCGACGACGAGGTGCCGGGCAACTGCGGCCCCAACCCCGCTGGTGCCGCCGCTGACCAGAACCGTCGCCTCGGGGTCGATCGGCGCCGGCGGCGCCGGCTCGCCCAGCGGCAGCCGGGACATGCGGGGGAGGAGAAGATCGCCGCCCCGGATCGCCATCAGTGGCTCCTCCTGCCCCGCCTCGAGCGCCGCGGCCAGCTCCTGCGAGGACCTCTCGCTGCCGTCGACGTCGATCAGGGCGAAGCGGCCGAGGTGCTCCGCCCCCGCCGAGCGCAGCAGGCCCCAGAGCGCCGCCGTGCGCAGGTCGGGGCTCTCCCCGGCGATTGCGACGGCCCCCCTGGTCAGGAGCGTCAGTCGCGTGCGCTCGAGCTGCGGCGCGCCGACCCACGCCTGCGCCAGCGCCAGCACCTGGCTGGACACCTCATGCACCGACGCGGGCAGGTCGAGGCCTTCCCGCGCCTCCGGGGCGGCGGCGAGGACGACCTCCGGCGCTGGGCCATCGCCCAGCGCGTCCAGCAGCGCCGGGATGTCGGCGTAGCGCGGTGCGTCGAGCGCGGGTGCGTCGACCTCACCCAGGATCGCGGTCCGCGGCACCGAGCGGCTGCGCCACCGGAGCCGCCTCCACTCGACCCCGTACATCGACCGCCGCCGCCGCGCCGACTCGATCTGACCCGGCTCCAGGGGCTGCGTGGTGAGCGACTCGACCGAGAAAGCCAGCGACCCCTCGCCGTCGGCGGCGTCGATCGCGAAGCCGTCCTCCCGGGCCTCGATTCGCACCCGCAACGTCGCCCCGGCGCCGCGATGCAGGCGCACGCCATGCCAGGCCGCCGCAAGCCGGGCCTCCCCGCCGTCGCCGTCCAGCCCGGCCAGGAGCGGGCTCACCGCGGCATCGAGCAGCGCCGGGTGCAGGCCGAAGCGCGCCGGGTCGCAGCCGTCGCCGAGGGCGACGTCCGCGAAGGCCTCATCGCCGCGCCTCCAGGCAGCGACCAGGCCGCGAAACGCCGGCCCGTGCTCGAAGCCGGACTCGGCAAGTCGGTCGTAGAGAAGATCGACGTCGATCGGCGCCGATCCCTCGGGCGGCCAGGTGCCGCTGAGCTCCGACGGCGCTGGATCGGAGCGACCCGGACCGGCGGAGAGCTTCCCTTCGGCGTGGCACGCCCATTCCCCCGGCCCCTCGTCGTCGGGCTCGGCCGCGGGCCGGGAGTGGATCGAGAGCGCCCGTCCCCCCGCCTCGTCCGGCTCGCCCACCGTGACGCGCAACTGCGCCGCACCCAGCTCCGGCAAGGTCAGCGGCGCGCGCAGTTCGAGCAACTCGACCTCGGCCGCACCCACCGCCCCGGCGGCGTGCATGCCCAGCTCGACGAAGACGGCGGCCGGGACGAGCGGGGAGCCCAGCAGCGCGTGGTCGCCAAGCCAGCGAGCGCTCGCCAGCGAGAGCCGCCCGCTGAACCGCAGGCCGCCCTCTCCGGGCAGCTCGATCGCCGCCCCGAGCAGTGGATGCTCCGGGTCCTCCAGGCCGGCGGCGCCGACGTCGCCGACGGCCGCCGGCGACTCGAGCCAGTAGCGCTCGCGCTGGAAGGGGTACGTGGGCAACCTCACCGGCGTCTCCGAACTGGCCCCGAAGAACGCCTCCCACTCGACCTCGACGCCGGCGACAGCGGCTTCCGCCAGCGCTTCGGCGAAGCGCTGGGGCCCCCCGTCCCCGCGCCGCAGGCTGCCGAGCACGGCGGAGGCGCCGCCGCTCTCCTCGACGGTCCCCTGCACGCCGAGCCCCAGCACCGGGTGCGCGCTGATCTCCAGCAACGCCGGACAGCCCCGCTCGACCAGGCGGCGAACGACCGGCTCGAGCAGCACCGTGTGGCGCAGGTTGCGGTACCAGTACTCGGCGTCGAGCTGGCTCGTCTCGAGCAGGTCGCCGGTGACCGTGGAGTAGAAGGGGATCTCCCCCGCGCAGGGCGCGATCGAGGCCAGGGACTCGAGCAGCTCCTCGCGCACCGCCTCGACCTGGGCCGAGTGGGAGGCCGCATCTGCGCCCGGGATCCGCTTCGCCCGCACCCCCTCCGCCTCGCACTCGGCGATCAGCTCCTCGAGCGCGGGCACTGGCCCGGAGACGACCGTCGCCGTGGGCCCGTTGCGCGCGGCGATCGCGAGCTGGCCACCCTCGCGCTCGAGCCGCGGCTCGAGCGCCGCGGCCGACAGCGACACCGCCGCCATCGCCCCGCTTCCGACCAGCTGCATCAGCACCCGGTTGCGCGCCACGGCGAGGCGCACCGCGTCCTCCAGGGAGAGCCCGCCGGCGACGTGGGCGGCCGCCACCTCGCCCTGCGAATGCCCGGCGACGGCGGCGGGCTGCACCCCGCAGGCTCGCCAGAGGCTCGCCAGGGCAACGCTGGTCGCGAACAGCGCCAGGGAGGCGACGTCGACGCTGTCGAGCGACGGCGCCCCCTCCGTGCCGCGCAGGACGGCTTCCAGCGACCAATCGACCTGGGCGCCCAGCGCCTCCTCGCAGCGCCGCATGCTCTCGGCGAAGACCGGCGAGGCATCCAGCAGCTCGGTCGCCATCCCGGGCCACTGGGAGCCGTAGCCCGGGAAGAGGAAAGCGGGACGACCGCCGCGACGCGAGCTGCCGCGCCAGGCGGCGGCGACCTCGCCGCCGCTGGCCAGGGCGGAGAGCCGATCGAGCAGCGAGTCCCGATCGGGCGCCACTGCCACCGCGCGGTGCTCGAAGGCCGGGCGAGCGGTGACCAGGGAGCGACCGACGTCGCGCAGCTCGAGCTCGGGATTGGCCCTCAAGTGCGAGGCCAGGTCCGCGCAGGCGCCGCGCAGAGCCGGCTCCGACTTGGCGGAGACCACGATCGGGACCGGGCCGGGAAGCGGCGGCTGGGACTCCTCGTCCCCCGCCCCCTGCCGATCCCGCGCCGGCGCCTCCTCGACGATCAGGTGGGCGTTGGTGCCACTCACGCCGAAGGAGGAGACGGCGCCGCGGCGTGGCCGGTCGCCCGCCGTCCAAGGGGCAGCCTCCGCGAGCAGCTCGACCGCCCCCGCCGACCAATCGATCATCGCCGAGGGGCGCTCTGCATGCAGCGTCTTCGGCTGGACGCCGGCGGCGATCGCCATCGCCATCTTGATCACGCCGGCGACACCGGCGGCCGCTGCCGCGTGGCCGAGGTTGGACTTGACCGAGCCGAGCTTCACCGGCGTCTCACGGTCCTGGCCGTAGGTCGCGAGCAGGGCGCCCGCCTCGATCGGGTCGCCCAGCGGCGTGCCGGTGCCGTGCGCCTCGATCACGTCCACGTCCGAGGGGGTGAGGCTGGCGTCGGCGAGTGCGGCGCGGATGACCCGCTCCTGGGAAGGGCCGTTGGGCGCGGTGAGGCCGTTGGAGGCACCATCCTGGTTCACCGCCGAGCCGCGCAGCACGGCGACGATGGGATGGTTGCTCGCTTCTGCGTCCGAGAGGCGCTCGAGCAGGAGCAGGCCCGCCCCCTCGGAGACGCCGGTCCCGTCGGCTCCGTCGGCGAAGGCCTTGCAGCGACCGTCGGGCGAGAGCCCGCGCTGGCGGTTGAGGTCGATGAAGGTCATCGGGGTCGACATCACCGCGACCCCGCCGGCCAGCGCCAGCGAGCACTCGCGACCGCGCAGCGCCTGGATCGCGAGGTGGATCGCCACGAGCGAGGAGGAGCACGCGGTATCGACGGTGATCGCCGGCCCCTCGAGGCCGAAGGTGTAGGAGAGACGACCCGAGACGACGCTGGCCGAGGCGCCGGTGATCATCGACGCCCCCTCGGGCCGAGCGGCCGCGATCAGCTGCGCGTAATCGGCAAAGCCCGCGCCGGCGAAGACGCCGGTGCGCGAGCCGCGCAGGCCGCCGGGATCGATGCCCGCGTTTTCGATCGCCTCCCAGGCGACCTCGAGCAGGATCCGCTGCTGAGGGTCGAGCGCCGCCGCGTCGCGTGGGCTGATTCCAAAGAACCCGGGATCGAACTCGGCGACCCCAGAGAGGAAGCCGCCTTCCCGCACGTACGTCGTCCCCGGATGGTCGGGGTCTGGATGGAAGAGGCTGTCGGTATCCCAGCCGCGGTCGCTGGGGAACTCGCCGATCACGTCCGTGCCCGACGCGACCGCGTCCCAGAGATCCTCGGCGGACCTCATCTCGGCGGGGTAGCGGCAGCCGATGCCGACGATCGCAATCGGCTCGTCCGCACGGCGCTCCAGCGCGTCTGCCCGTCGCCGCGCCTTGCGCAGATCCAGGGTCGCCTTCTCGAGGTAGCGGCGCAGCTTCGCCTCGTCGCTCACTGGACCACCTCCTCCGAATCCCCGAGCTCGGCGTCGACCAGGGCGAAGACCTCCTCGTTGGACATCGCGGCGAGCTCGTCGGCGTCGATCTCCTCCGCCTCCTCCTCGACCTCTTCGGCCGGGATCGCTTGCGCCGCCGTCGGAGCGATCGCTCCGACGAAATATCCGGCCAACGCGGCTGGCGACGGGTAATCGAAGACCAGCGTCGGCCCGAAACGGAGGCCGGAGGCGGCGGCAAGGCGATTGCGCAGCTCGATCGCGCCCAGCGAGTCGAAGCCGAGCTCCTGGAAGGCGCGGTCCGGATCGACGTCCTCGGCCGAGTCGTAGCCGAGGACGTCGGCGATGTGACTCTGGACGAACCCCAGCGCCAGCCCCTGCCGCTCCTCCTCGGGCGCGGCGGCGAGCCGCCTGGCGAAGGCGCCGTCCTCCTCGCGCTGGCGCGGCGCGGCCGGCACCAGGTCGCTCAGGATCGGCGGCAGGACCCCGGCCCTGACCTGCCCCCGCAGCGTGCCGAGATCGAGCTCGGCGGCGAGCAGGAGCGGCTCGGGGCGGGCGCAGGCGGCGTCGAACAGCTCGAGCGCCCGGCTCGGGGGCATCGGCTCGAACCCGATCAGGCCCAGCCGGGTTCGGGCCGCGCCCGCCTCTCGACCGGCCTCCTCGCTGGCCTCCGTCCAACCCCACGCCAGGGCCCGCGCCGGCAGCCCCTGGCGTCGCCGCTGGGCCGCAAGGGCCTCGAGGAAGGCGTTCGCCGCGGCGTAGTTGCCCTGGCCGGCGCCGCTGAGGGTGCAAGTCGCCGCCGAGAAGAGGATCAGCTCGGAGAGCTCCAGCTCGGCGGTCAGCTCGTGCAGGTTCCAGGCCGCGTCGGCCTTCGGCCGCATCACCCGCTCGAGGCGGTCGGCGTCGAGCAGGCTGACGACGCCGTCGTCGAGCACCCGGCTGCCGTGGACGACGACCCCCAGGGGATGCGCCGCGTCGACGGAGGAAAGCAGCGACTCGAGCGCGGCTCGCTCGGCGACGTCGCAGACCTCCGCCCGGGCCGCAGAGCCCAGCTCGGCGAGCTCCTGGGCCAGCGCAGCAGCGGCGCCGGCCTCCTGCTCCTCCTCGGAAGAGACGAGGAGCAGCTGCCGCGCCCCGTGCGCCTCGACCAAGTGCCGGGCCAGGGCCGCGACGAGGGGATCGCCGGCCCCCGTGATCAAGACGGTGCGATCGGGATCGAGCAGGAGGCCCTCCTCGCCATCCGCCTCACGGGAGGCCCGGGTCACCCTCGGGACCAGCGCATCGCCCTCGCGCAGGGCGACCTGCGGCTCGCCGCTCGCGATTGCCGCCGCGAGCGCGGCCTCGGAAGCAGCGCTGCCATCGCTGTCGACGAGGACGAAGCGATCCGGGTGCTCCGCCTGGGCAGCGTGCACGAGACCCCACACCGCCGCAGCGGCGGGATCGGGCTCCTCTGCCCCGGAGACCGCGATCGCGCCTTCGCTGACGATCGCCATCGGTGCCTCGGGGGAGGAGCCCGAGGCGAGCAGCTCCTGAATCGCCGCCAGCGCCTGCTCGCAGGCCCCCTTCGCCGCGGCAACGGTCGAGACCGAGCGGTCGGGCTCGCAGCGCCAGATAGTGGCCGCCTCGCCGACCTCCCCAGAGGGGAGCGAGGCCGGACTCCACTCGATTGCCAGCAGCCCGAGGTCGCCGCGAGCGCGTCGCAGCTCCTCGCGAGAGAGGGCGCGCCGAACTAGCGAGCCGATCCGCGCGATCGGCTCTCCCTGGGGGTCGAACAGGTCGAGCGCGACCCCACCCTCGCCCAGCTCGGCGACCACCCTGAGGGCCGAGGCACCGCCGCCGTAGGCGGCGACCGCCGCGAAGGCGCTGGGCAGCAAGGGCCCCTCACGGGCTTCTTCGGCCTCAGCGAGGCCGACGCCCTGCAGGGCAGCATCCAGCAGCGCCGGGTGGATCGCGTAGCGCGACACCTCCTCCGCCTGCGCCTCGGTGAGCGATACCTCGGCAAAGACCTTCGTCCCCTCCGACCACGCCGCGGTGAGGCCCTGGAAGGCAGGGCCGTATTCGAGACCGCTCCCGAGCAGGCGCTCGTAGAAGGAGTCGAGCTCGATCGGGGTTGCCCCGGGGGGCGGCCACGCCGGCGGCGGCTCAACCGGCGGCAGCCGTCCGGGGGAAAGAGCCCCCTCGGCATTGAGCGCCCACTCCGCACCCTCGCCCGCCCCTCCCCCCTGGCGGCGGGAGTGGAGGCGGAAAGCGCGCCTGCCATCTGCATCCGCCGCGGAGACCGAGACCAGGAGCCGAGTCGAGCCGTCCTCCGGCAGAGCCAGGGGCGCCCGCAGCGTCAGCTCCTCGATCGCCTCGCAGCCCGCCTCCCGGGCGGCGTGCAGCGCCAGCTCGAGAACCGCGGCGGCCGGCAACAGCGCCGCGCCCATCACCGCGTACTCGTTGATCCATGCCTGCGACTGAGCCGAGAGGCGACCGGTGAAGGTGAGCTCCCCCGACGGCGACTCGACCATCGCGCCGAGCAGCGGGTGGTCCGGGTCGTGCAGGCCGGCCGCGCCGAGGTCGGCCGTTCCCGCCGTGGAGTCGAGCCAGTAGCGCTTGCGCTGGAAGGGGTAGGTGGGCAGGGGCACCTGCTGCGCGCCGCTGCCCCTGAACAGGGCCTCCCACTTCAGTGGAACGCCGGCCGCGAAGGCCTCGGAGAGCGCCGCGGCGAAGCGCACCGCGCCTCCCTCCTCGCGCCGCAGCGTGCCGAGGACGGTGGCATCGTCGACCCCGGCGACGTCCGCGATCGTCTCCTCGGCGCCGAAGGCGAGCACCGGGTGCGGCGAGACCTCGATGAAGGGGCGCCGGCCCGACTCGAGCAGCGAGCGCAGGACCGGCTCGAAGAGCACCGTCTCGCGCAGGTTGCGGTACCAGTACTCCGGCCCCAGCTCGGCGGTGTCGAGCGGCTTACCGGTGACGGTGGAGTGGAAGCGGATCTCGCCGCTGCGGGGCGAGATCGGCGCGAAGGCGGCCAGCAGCTCCTCGCGCAGGGCGTCGATCTGGGCCGAGTGGGCCGCGTAGTCGACGGCGATCGGCTGCGCGCGGACGCCGTCTTCCTCGCAGGAGGCGCGCAGCTCGGCCAGGGCCGCGGGCTCGCCGGCCAGGGCGAGCGAAGACGGGCCGTTGATCGCGGCCAGCGAGACCCGCTCGCCGTAAGGCTGCAGGCGTGCCGCCAGCTCCTCGGTGGTCAGGGAGACGGCGAGCATCCCCCCCTCGCCGGCGATCTTGGACATCGCCTGCGCTCGCTTGGAGACGACCAGCGCCGCGTCCTGCAGCGAGAGCCCGCCGGCGATGTGGGCCGCGGCGATCTCACCCTGTGAGTGGCCGACGACCGCGGCCGGCCGCAGGCCGAGCTCCTCCCAGAGACGGGCCAGCGAAACCATGATCGCGAAGAGCGCGGGCTGGACGACGTCGAGCCGGTCCATCCAGGCGGCGTCCCCGTCGGCCAGCTGCTCGAGCAGGGACCAGTCCACGTGCGGGGCGAGAGCGTCCTCGCAGGCACGCATCTGCTCGGCGAAGACGGGGGATGACTCGAGCAGCTCGAGCCCCATTCCCGGCCACTGCGAGCCCTGCCCGGGAAAGAGCAGGACCGGCTGGCGCTCGGCGCGGGCGATGCCACCGATGACCCCTGCGGATCGCTTTCCGCCAGCGAGCGCCGCGAGCCCCGCCAGCAGCTCCTCTCGATCCTGCCCGACCACGACCGCCCGGCGCTCGAAGGCGCCGCGCGTGGTGGCGAGCGAGTAGGCGACGTCGGCCGGATCGAGCCCTGGATCGCTTCTCAACAAGGCGGAGAGGCGGGCGGCCCCCTCGTGCAGGGCCTCATCGCTCTTGGCGGAGATCACAAGCGGCACGACGCCGCCCAGCGTCCGGCGATCCTCGCCGCCGTCGGCCGCGTCCTCACCTGCTTCTACCTCCGGCGGCCCCTCGAGGACCACGTGGGCATTGGTGCCGCTGGCGCCGAAAGAGGACACGGCGGCACGGCGGGGCCTGCCCTCGGGCTGCCAGGGCATCTCCTCCTGGAGCAGCTCGACCTTGCCGGCCCCCCAGTCGACCTTGGAGGAAGGCCGATCGGCGTGGAGGGTCTTGGGCAGGACGCCCTCGCGGATCGCCATCACCGTCTTGATCACACCGCCGACGCCGGCAGCCGCCTGAGCGTGACCGATGTTCGACTTGAGCGAGCCGAGCCTCAGGGGCTCGTCCCTGTCCTGCCCGTAGGCCGCAAGGAGCGCCCCAGCCTCGATCGGATCCCCCAGGGCGGTACCCGTCCCGTGAGCCTCGACCGCGTCGACGTCCTGCGGGGTCAGCCCCGCGTCGGCGAGCGCCTGGTGGATCACCCGTTCCTGCGCGGGACCGTTGGGGGCCGTGAACCCATTGGAGGCGCCGTCCTGGTTGACCGCCGTCCCCCGCACCAGGGCGAGCACCGGGTGGCCGTTGGCGCGAGCGTCCGAGAGGCGCTCGAGCGCCAGCATCCCGACGCCCTCCGAGACTCCCGTCCCGTCGGCCCCCTCGGCGAACGCCTTGCAGCGCCCGTCGACGGCGAGACCGCGCTGGCGGCTGAAGAGGAAGAGCATCCCCGGGGTGGCAAGCACCGTCGCGCCTCCGGCGAGCGCCAGCGAGCAATCGCCGTCGCGCAGGGCCCGGCAGGCGAGGTGCAGCGCCACCAAGGAGGAGGAGCAGGCGGTGTCGACGGTCATCGCCGGCCCCTCGAGGCCGAGCGTGTAGGAGACGCGACCGGACACGGCGCTCGTCGTCATCCCCGGGGAGAGCCCCAGCTCGGCCGAGCCGTAGTCCTGGTACATCACCCCGGCGAAGACGCCCACGGGCGAGCCGCGCAGCGAGCCGGGGTCGATGCCACCGGCTTCGAGCGCTTCCCAGGACGATTCGAGCAGCAGCCGCTGCTGGGGGTCGACCACGAGCGCCTCGCGCGGCGAGATGCCGAAGAAGCCGGCGTCGAAGTCCCCGGCGTCCACCATGAAGCCGCCTTCGCGCAGGTAGATCTTGCCGGGGGCATCGGGGTCTGGGTCGTAGAGACGCTCGAGGTCCCAGCCCCTGTCCGAGGGGAACTCGCCGATCGCGTCGCCACCCGCCGCGACCAGGTCCCAGAGCTGCTGGGGATTCCCCACGCCCCCCGGGTAGCGGCAGCTCATGCCGACGATCGCGATCGGCTCGGCCGAGCGCGCGACCGGCCTCGGCGCGGCGACGCTCCCCGCCTTGCCCCGTGTCTCCGCGTAGAGGAACTTGGCCAGGGCCTCGGCGGAGGGATGGTCGAAGACCAGCGTCGGCGCCAGCCGCAGGCCGGTCGCCGCGGCGAGGCGATTGCGCAGGTCGACCGCCGCGAGGGAGTCGAAGCCGAGCTCGCGGAAGGCGCGCGCGGGCTCGATCCCGCTCGGGTCCTCCTGCCCGATCGCGGCGGCGGCGTGGGTGCGGACGAGCTCGAGCACGGCGGCCTCGCGCTCGCCCTCCGGCAGCGTCGCGAGCTTGCGCGCGAGCGAGCCCCTGCGCACGACGCCGGCGGCGGGAGCGCGGACGAGGCGCCGCATCACGGCGGACAGCGTGCCCTCCCTCGCCTGGGCGCCCAGCGCGGCACGATCGAGCTCACCCGGCATGTAGAGGAACGCGTTGCCGGCCCGCGCCGCATCGAGCAGCTCGAGCCCCCGCTCCGGCGCCATCGGCGCGAAGCCGAGGCGCATGCGGATCTGCCCGGCGACGCGCATCGCCACGGTGGCGTCCAGATCCTCCCCCAGGTTCGACTCCTGGCCCCAGAAGCCCCAGGCCAGCGAGATCGCCGGCAGCCCGAGGGCGCGGCGGTGCGCCGCCAGCGCGTCGAGGAACGTGTTGGCGGCGGCGTAGTTCGCCTGCGCGGCACCACCGACGATCCCGGTCGCGGAGGAGAAGAGCAAGAACTGGGCGAGGTCGAGACCGGCGGTCAGCTCGTGCAGGTGCCAAGCGGCGTCCGCCTTGGGCCGCAGGACCCGCTCGAGCCGCTCGGCGTCGAGCGCGGCGATCACCCCGTCGTCGAGCACCGCCGCCGAGTGGACCACGGCCCCGAGCGGATGCGCAGCGGGTATCGAGCCGATAAGTCGCTCGAGTTGCTCGCGATCGCCGACGTCACAGGAGGCGATCGTCACCTCGGCACCGAGCCCCTCCAGCGCCGCCTTCAGCTCGGCGGCCCCGGTTGCGGCCTCCCCTCGCCGGCTCGCCAGCAGCAGGTGGCGAACGCCGTCGGACTCGACGAGGTGGCGGGCGACGCGGGAACCGATCGCGCCCGTGCCGCCGGTGACCAGCACGGTCGAGTCGGCGGGGATCGGGCGCGGGCCGCCCTCCACCTCCTCGCTCGCCGCCGGAATCAATCGCGGCGCCAGCGCGCCACCCTCGCGGATCGCGATCTGCGGCTCTTTCGCCGCAGCGGCGAGCGCCGCTGCCAGCGCCGCCTCCGAGGCCCCGGCCCGGTCGAGATCGAAGAGGGAGAAGCGGTCGGGGTGCTCCGCCTGGGCGGCGCGCACCAACCCCCACAGCGGCGCCACGCCGAGATCCGGGTCATCGCCGGGAGCCGCCGCGACGGCGCCCCGCGTGAGAAAGGCGAGGCGAGTCGGCGCCAGCAGCTCCTCTGCCAGCCACCGCTCGAGCAGCGAGAGTGCCCAGCGGGTGGTGGAGTGGAACGCCTCGGGAAGGTCGCCCTCTGACGCGGGGACCTCGACCAGCACGATCTCGGGAGTGCTGGCGCCGTTCTCGATCGCCGTCCGCAGGGCCGCCAGGTCGGGGTGGCACTCGACCTCGAGGCCGGCGACCGGTCCGTCGCCGAGGATGGCGAGACGCGGCACGGCCCAACCACCGACCGCGACCTCCTCCCAGTTCAGCTCGTACAGAGAGCGATCCCGGGCGCTGCGCAGCGCCCGGGGGTCGAGCGGCCGGGTGGCGACGACGTCGACCGAGACGACCGGGGCCCCCTCGCCATCGGTCGCGGTGAGGCGCGTCCCCTCCTCCCCGGGCTCGATCCGCATCCGCAGGCCCGTGGCTCCCCGGGAGTGCAGCCTCACCCCACGCCAGGCGAAGGGCATCATCAGGCCCCCGTCGCCACCGGCGTCGGCCGCGGCGAGGCCGAGCTCGAGCCCGGCGTGAAACGTCGCGTCGAGCAGCGCCGGGTGCAACCCGAAGCGCCCTGCCTCGCGGACCTGGTCCTCGCCCAGGGAGGCCTCGGTGTAGATGGTGCTCCCCTCTCGCCAGGCGGCGGTCACGCCCTGGAAGCTGGGCCCGTATTCGACGCCGCGCGCATCGAGGCTCTCGTAGAGCGAGTCGATCTCCACCGGCTCGGCGCCCGGCGGCGGCCAGGAGTCGAGCGGCTGCGGCAACTCGGCGACGTCCGAGGAGAGCAATCCGTCGGCGTGCAGGGTCCAGCCCTCCTCGACCTCCTCGCCGGAGCCCGCCTCCGCGCGAGAGCTGATCGAGATCTGGCGCCGGCCGTCCTCGTCGGGAGCGTCGACGGCCACCTGGACCTGAACCGCCCCCTCCTCCGGCAGCAGCAGCGGCGCCTGCAGCGTCAGCTCCTCGATCGTCTCGCAGCCGACCTCGGTGCCGGCGCGCAGCGCCAGCTCGACCAGGCCCGTGCCGGGCAGCAGCACGGCTCCGATCACGGCGTGGTCCGCCAGCCAGGGATGGGTCCGCAGGGAGAGGCGGCCGGTGAGCAGGGTCTGCCCCCCCGAGGCAAGCGAGAGCGAGGCCCCCAAGAGCGGGTGCTCGGCCGGCGCCTGGCCGAGGGTGAGCGGGTCCGAGCCGCCAGCCGTTGCTTCCAGCCAGTAGCGCTTGCGCTGGAAGGGGTAGGTGGGGAGCGGCACTCGCTTCGCGCCGGGGTCGAGGCATGCCCCCCAATCGACCTTGGCGCCGTGGGCGTGGGCTTCGGCGAGGGAGAGGGCAAAGCGCTCCGGGCCGCCCTCGTCGCGCCGCAGGGTGCCGAGGACGCGAGCGCCTGTGGGATCGTCGAGCGCCTCCTCGATCATCTCCCCCACCGCCAGGGTGAAGACCGGGTGGGAGCCGACCTCCAGGAAGAGCCGGTGGCCCTGCTCCAGCAGCCCCCGCACGGCCGGCTGGAAGAGCACCGGCTGGCGCATGTTGCGGTACCAGTACTCGGGGCCGAGCTCGGCGGTGTCGAGCTGCTCGCCGCTGACCGTGGAGTGGAAGGGGATCTCGGTCGAGCGCGGCTCGATCGGGGCGAGCGCCTCGAGCAGGGGCTCGCGCAGGGGCTCGACGTGAACGGAGTGCGAGGGGGCGACGGCGCCGGAGACGACGCGGGCGCGCAGGTCATCCTGCCTGCAGCTCTCGAGCAGCTCGTCGAGCGCCTCGCGATCGCCGGAGAGGATGGTCGAGCTGGGCCCGTTCAGCGCCGCCACTTCGACCCTGTCCCCCCAAGGCTCGAGGCGCGGCTCGAGCTCCTCGGCGCCCAGAGCCACCGAGACCAGGGCGCCCTCGCCGGTGAGGCTGGCGATCAGCTTGCTTCTCAGCGCCGCCAGACGGGCTGCGTCGTCGAGGCTGAGCGCGCCGGCGACGTGGGCGGCGGCGATCTCCCCCTGGGAGTGTCCGACCACCGCCGCGGGCTTGACGCCGAGCTCCTGCCAGAGCCTGGCCAGCGAGACGGAGACGGCGAAGATCGCCGGCTGCACCCGCTCCACCCGGTCCAGCCAGCCATCCCCGGGATCGCGCAGGACCTCCTCCAGGGAATCGTCCATGTGGGGCGCGAGGGCCGCGCCGCAGGCCTCGATGTGGCGGGCGAAGGCGGGTGAGGCCTCGAGCAGATCGAGCGCCATGCCCTGCCACTGCGAGCCGTGGCCAGAGAAGAGAAAGACGGGCCGCTGCTCGCTGCGGGCGATGCCCCGGACGAGGCCCTCCGCCTCCTCGCCCCCGGCGAGGGCCGAGAGCGCCGCCAGCAGCTGCTCGCGCTCTCCGCCGACCGCCACCGCGCGGTGCTCGAACGAGGTGCGGGTGGTGGCGAGCGAGTGGGCAACGTCGGCGAGCTCGAGATCGGGGTTCGACTCGAGGTGGGAGCGAAGCCGCTCGGCCTGCTCGGCGAGAGCCCCCTCCGATTTGGCCGAGAGGAGCAGCGGGGCCGGCGCGATCAGGGCCGGGACGCCGACCGGCGCGACCTCGGGCGAATCGCCGTCGCCGGACTCCTCCCCAGGCCCCCCCGCCGGCTCGGGCGGCTGCTCCAGGATCAGGTGCGCGTTGGTGCCGCTGTAGCCGAAGGAGGAGACGGCGGCGCGGCGCGGTCCCCCGTTTTGCTCCCAGGGGCGCTCCTCGCTCAGCAGCTCGATCTTCCCCGCCTCCCACTCGACCTTGGAGGAGGGAGCGTCGATGTGAAGGCTCTTGGGCAGGACGCCCTCGCGCATCGCCATCAGCGCCTTGATCACCCCGGCCACTCCCGCGGCGGCCTGGGTGTGGCCGATGTTGGACTTGATCGAGCCGAGGTAGAGCGGCTGCTCGCGCTCCTGGCCGTAGGTGGCAAGCAGGGCGCCGGCCTCGATCGGGTCGCCGAGCATCGTGCCGGTGCCGTGGGCCTCGACCATTTCGACGTCTTGGGGCGTGAGGCGGGCGTTTGCCAGGGCCTGGCGGATCACCCGCTCCTGAGAGGGGCCGTTGGGGGCGGTGAGGCCGTTGGAGGCGCCGTCTTGATTGACCGCCGAGCCGCGAATCGTGCCGAGGATCGGGTGGCCGTTCGCCTGGGCGTCGGAGAGCCGCTCGAGCACGAGCATCCCCACTCCCTCCGACCAGCCGACTCCGTCGGCCGCCTCGGCGAAGGACTTGGACCTCCCGTCGGGGGCCAGGACCCCCCCGCGGGAGAACTCGACGAAGGGCATCGGCATCGCCAGCACCGTCGCGCCGCCCGCCAGGGCCAGACCGCACTCTCCCTGGCGCAGCGCCTGCGCCGCCAGGTGCATCGCCACCAGCGAGGAGGAGCAGGCGGTGTCGATCGAGATCGCCGGGCCCTCCAGGCCGAGCGTGTAGGAGATGCGACCGGAGATCACGGCGGCGCCGAGGCCCGTGCCGAAATAGCCTTCGAGCTCCTCCGGGCCGCCCTGGGCTCCCGGTCCGTAGCCCGAGATCATCGCCCCGGCGAAGACCCCTGTCCGGCTGCCGGACAGGCTGGCGGGGTCGATCCCGGCTTCCTCGAGCGCCTCCCAGGAGACTTCGAGCAGGAGGCGCTGCTGGGGGTCCGCGGCGAGCGCCTCGCGCGGGCCGATGCCGAAGAAGCCGGCATCGAAGTCAGCCACGTTCGAGATGAAGCCGCCGTCCCGTATGTGGGTCTTGCGGGGCGCTTCCGGGTCGGGGTCGTAGAGCCCCTCCAGGTCCCAGCCGCGGTCGTCGGGGAAGGCGGTGATGCCATCGCCCCCCTCGGCCACGAGTCGCCAGAGCGCCTGCGGGGTGTTGACCCCACCCGGGTAGCGACAGGCCATGCCGACGATCGCGATCGGCTCGTGCCGGTAGGAATGCAACCGCTTGCGTTCCTCGGCGAGCTCGATCGTCACCCGCCTCAGGTAGCTGCGCAGCTCCTTCTCATCCGCCATCTCGTTCAGCCCCTCCCACCTGTTCGTCGATGAACTCGAGCAACTCCTCGTCCGATGCCGATTCGAGCCTGTCGCGATCGAGCGTGTCCTCCGTCTGCATCTCGCTCTCCAAGCTCGAGGCCAGGGCGCGCAGGCGCGTCGCCAGCTTCAGGCGGCCCGGGTCCTCGCTGGACACCGATGCCAGCGCCAGCTCCAGGTGCTCGAGCTGGGCGAGCGCCGTCGCCTTCTCGCCCTGGTCCAGCTCCCCCAGCAGGTACTCAGCCAGCTTCTGCGCGTTGGGGTAGTCGAAGACCGCCGTCGCCGGCAGCCGCAGGCCGCTGGCGGCGGAGAGCCGGTTGCGCAGCTCGACCGCGGCGAGCGAGTCGAAGCCAAGGTCCTTGAAGGCGCGCTCGGGGTCGATCGCGGCGGCGGAGGCATGGCCGAGCACGGCGGCGACCTCGGCGCGCACGGCGTCGAGGACGAAGGCCTCGCGCTCCTCGGCGGCGAGGGTGAGCAGCTTGCGGGCCAGCTCGCCGCCCTGGCCGCGGCGTCCCTGGGGGACGCGGATCAGGCCGCGCAGCAAGGGGACCAGGACCCCCGCCCTGGCCTGGGCGCGAAGGCCGGGGCGCTCGAGGCGCAAGCCGAGCACCTGGGGCAGCTCGCTCGCCAGGGCTTCGTCGAGCAGGGCGAGGCCCTGCTCCTCGGTGAGCGCCCCGATCCCCGAGCGCGCCAGGCGGGCCTTGTCGGCCTCGCTCAGCACCGAGGTCATCTGGCTCTCGCGATCCCAAAGGCCCCAGGCGATCGCGGTCGCGGGCAGGCCCTGGGCCCGGCGCTGGTGGGCGAGGGCGTCGAGGAAGGAGTTGGCGGCGGCGTAGTTGCCCTGGCCGGGGGAGCCGAAGGTCCCCGCCGCCGAGGAGAACAGGAGGAAGGCCGAGAGGCCCATCTCCCGGGTCAGCTCGTGCAGGTGCCAGGCGCCGTCGGCCTTGGGAGCGAAGACCGGCCCGAAGCGCTCGGCGGAGAGCGTCTCGATCGTGGCGTCAGAGACAGTCCCGGCGGTGTGGAGGACCGCGCCGAGCGGGTGCTCTGCGGAGATCCCGGCGAGGAGCGCTTGCAGCTGGTCGCGATCGGAGACGTCGCAGGCGACGATCTGGGCCTGCGCCCCGAGGCCCTGCAGCTCGGCGAGCAGCTCCCCGGCCCGCTCGGCCTCGGGGCCGGAGCGGCTCACCAGCAGCAGGTGGCGAGCGCCGTGGGCGGTGACCAGGTGGCGGGCGACCAGCGAGCCGAGGCCGCCGGTGGCACCGGTGAGCAAGACGGTGCGCTCGGGATCGATCGCGGGTGCCTCCGGACCCTCGCCCTGCGCCCTGGCGACCCGGGGCACCAGGGCGACGCCCTCGCGCAGGGCGAGCTGGGGCTCGCCGTTTGCGATCGAGGCGGCGATCGCCCCCTCGATCGCCCCTTCGGAGGCCTCGCTGCCGTCGCTGTCGAGGAGCAAGATGCGGCCGGGGTGCTCGGATTGGGCCGAGCGCACGAGGCCCCAGACCGAGGAGGCGGCGAGGTCGGGGCTCTCCCCCTCGCCGGCGGCAACGGCGCCCGCGGTGAGGATCGCCAGCGGCTCCTCGGCAGCCGGATCGCGGGAGAGGAACCCTTGGATCCTCGCCAGCGCCGCTTGCGCTGCTGCCCGCGCCGCCTCGGCGGGATCGGCACCCGCCGCCGGCTCGGGGCGCCACAGCTCCGCCGGCGGGGAATCGGCGCTCCCTGCCGGCAGGGCGATCTCGTTCCACTCGACCCCGAGCAGGCCTTCCTCCCGGCGCAGCGCCAGCTTCAGCTGCTCGGGATCGAGATCGCGCAGGGCGAGCGTGGAGATCTGGGCAAGCGGGGCACCGGTGGCGTCAAAGAGGGAGATCGAGGCGCCCTCCTCGCTGGGCTCGATCCTCACCCGCAGCGCCGCGGCGCCCTCGCCCTGCACGCTGACGCCGGCGAAGGCAAAGGGCAGCTTCGGGCTTGCCGCGGCCCCCTCGCCGCCGACCAGGCCGATGCCGTGAAGGGCCGAGTCGAGCAGGGCGGGATGGATCGCGTAGCGGCTCGCTTCGGAGGCCTGGCCCTCGGCGAGGGAGGCCTCGGCGCAGATCGTCTCGCCCACCCGCCAGGCGGCGCTCAGCCCCCGGAAGGCGGGGCCGTATTCGAGCCCCACTTCGCCCAGGCGCTCATAGACGTCGGTGAAGTCGAGCGGCTCGGCCTCGGCGGGGGGCCAGCTCTGCGGCGGCTCGGGCAGGGGGAGCGGCTCGGCCAGGAGAGCTCCCTCGGCGTTCAGCGTCCACTCCCCCTCCTCGCCCTCTTCGCCGGAGAGGCGGGGGCGCGAGTGAATCCGCAGCTCGCGGCGGCCCTCCTCGTCGGGGCTCGCGACGGAGACCTGCAGCTGCATCGCCGTCGACTCCGAGAAGGCCAGCGGGGCCTGCAGGGTCAGCTCGCCCACCTGCTTGGCGCCGAGGCGGCGAGCGGCGTTCAGCGCCAGCTCCAAGAAGGCGGTGCCCGGCAGCAGGACCGCCCCCGAGACGGCGTGGTCCGCCAGCCAGGGGTGGGTGGCGAGGGAGAGGCTCGCGGTGAGGGCGAGGCCCTCGCCCTGGGGGTCCTCGATCACCGCTCCCAACAGGGGGTGCTCGGGGTCGGTGAGGCCGGCGCCGCTCACGTCTCCCGCTCCGCCGAAGCCCGATGCCAGCCAGAAGCGCTTGCGCTGGAAGGGGTAGGTGGGCAGCGCGATCCGCTTTGCGCCGGTGTCTTTGAAGAAGGCTTGCCAGTCGACTTTTACGCCGCTGGCGTGGGCGGCGGCGATCGCGGCGGTCAGGGTCTCGGGCTCTGAGCGTCCCTCGCGCAGGGCGGCGGCGAAGGCGAGCTCCCCCGCCTCCTCGCCCAGGCACTCGGCGGCGATCGCGCTCAAGACCGGGTCGGGGCCGAGCTCGACGAAGGCGATCGCGCCCTGCTCCCTGAGGGCGCCCACCGCATCGGCGAAGCGCACCGGCTCGCGGACGTGGGCGACCCAGTAGGCGGGGTCGGTGGCCTCGGCGGGGCTGAGCATGGCGCCGCTGGTGTTGGAGGCGATCGGGATCTTGGGCTCGTTGTAGGTGAGGGTTCTTGCGAGCTCGGCGAAGGGGGCGAGCATCGGCTCCATCAGGGGCGAGTGGAAGGCGTGGGAGACCTCGAGGCGCTTGGTCTTGGCCCCCTGCTCGGCAAAGCTCGCAACCAGCTCTTCGATCGCCTTCTCCTCGCCCGAGAGGACGACCGAGGTCGGCCCGTTGACCGCGGCGAGGGAGAGCTCTCCCTCACGGCCCTCGATCGCCTCGCGCAGCTCTTGCTCAGTGGCCTCGATCGCCGCCATCGCCCCGCCCGTTGGCAGCTCTCCCATCAGGGCGCCGCGGGCGGCGATCAGCCTGGCGGCGTCGGCGAGGTCGAAGACGCCGGCGATGTGGGCGGCGGCGATCTCCCCCACCGAGTGCCCGGCGAGGAGCTCTGGCCGAAGGCCCAGCGAGCCGAGCAGGCGCGCCAGGGCAACCTCGGTGGCAAAGAGGGCCGGCTGGGCGTAGGTGGTGTGATCGAGGAGCTTTGCCTGCTCTGAGTCGGGCTCTGCGAAGAGCAGCTCCGCCAGGGGGCGGTCGAGGTGGGGGTCGATCTCCCCCAGCAGCTCATCGAGGGCCTCGCGGTAGGCGGGGTAGGCCTCGTAGAGCTCCTTGCCCATGCCGACTCTCTGGGAGCCCTGGCCGGTGAGCAGGTAGGCGAGGCGGCCGGTCTTTGCGCGGGCTTGGGATGCACTGGGCGGCTGCTTTCCTTCGGCGATCGCCGCGAGGGCCACCAAGAGCTCCCCGCGCTCGTTGCCGACCGCCACGGTGCGGTGCTCGAAAGGGGTGCGGGTTGTGGCAAGCGAGTAGGCGACATCGGCGAGGGAGAGGTGCGGGTTCGACCCGAGGTGGGCGACCAGGCGGGAGGCCTGCTCTGCCAGCGCCTCCTCGTTCCTCGCCGAGAGGACGATCGGCGCGGCCGGAAGGGACGGGGACTCGGATGGGCTGCCCTCGGTGGGCCCCTCGAGGTCCTCCGCCCCCGCCGCCTCGGGCGCCCCCTCCAAGACCAAATGCGCGTTGGTGCCGCTGATGCCGAAGGAGGAGACGGCGGCGCGGCGCGGGCGCCCGTTCGCCTCCCAGGGGCGCTCCTCGCTCAGCAGCTCGATCTTCCCCGCCTCCCAATCGACTTTGGTCGAGGGCTTGTCGATGTGAAGGCTCTTGGGCAGGACGCCCTCGCGCATCGCCATCACCGCCTTGATCACCCCGGCCACTCCCGCGGCGGCCTGGGTGTGGCCGATGTTGGACTTGATCGAGCCGAGGTAGAGGGGCTGCTCGCGCTCCTGGCCGTAGGTGGCAAGCAGGGCGCCAGCCTCGATCGGGTCGCCGAGCATCGTGCCTGTGCCGTGGGCCTCGACCATGTCGATGTCCTTGGGAGTGAGGCGGGCGTTTGCCAGGGCCTGGCGGATCACCCGCTCCTGGGAGGGGCCGTTGGGCGCGGTGAGGCCGTTGGAGGCGCCGTCCTGGTTTACGGCGGAGCCGCGGATCGTGGCCAGGATCGGGTGGCCTTCCCTTTCGGCGTCGGAGAGGCGGGCGAGGACCACGATTCCCACTCCCTCCGACCAGCCGACCCCGTCGGCCGCCTCGGCGAAGGGCTTGGACCGCCCGTCGGGAGCGAGTCCGCGCTGGCGGGAGAACTCGGTGAAGAGGGTCGGAGTCGCGACCACGGTCACTCCGCCAGCGATCGCGAGGCTGCACTCGCCCTGGCGCAGCGCCTGCGCCGCCAGGTGCATCGTCACCAGCGAGGAGGAACAGGCGGTGTCCACCGTCACCGCCGGGCCCTCGATGCCGAGGGTGTAGGCGATGCGCCCGGAGGCGACGCTGGCCGAGATCCCCGTGCCGAAGTAGCCCTCCAGCTCCGGCGGCGGATTCGAGCCCGTGGCGTAGTCGTGGTGCATCACCCCGGCGAAGACCCCCGCCTGCTCGCCGCGCAGCGAAGAGGGGTCGATGCCGGATGACTTCAGCGCCTCCCACGAGCTCTCCAGCAGCAGGCGCTGCTGGGGGTCGGTGGCGAGCGCCTCGCGCGGGGAGAGGCCGAAGAAGTCGGCGTCGAAATGGCCGGGGTCGGCGAGGAAGCCTCCCTCGCGCGCGTAGGAGGTGCGCGGGGTGTCGGGGTCGGGGTCATAGAGGCGCTCAAGGTCCCAGCCGCGGTCGGTGGGGAAGCCGGCGATGCCGTCCCCTCCTTCGGCGACCAGCCGCCAGAGCTCCTCGGGGGTGGCGACCCCACCCGGGTAGCGGCAGGCCATGCCGAGGATCGCGATCGGCTCCTCGCTTGCCTGGGCCCGGGTCGCGACCGATCTGCTGGGGGCGCTGGCGCTGGCCTCCCCCAGCAGGTACTGCGCCAGCTTCTGCGCGTTGGGGTAGTCGAAGACCGCCGTCGCCGGCAGCCGCAGGCCGCTGGCGGCGGAGAGCCGGTTGCGCAGCTCGACCGCGGCGAGCGAGTCGAAGCCGAGGTCCTTGAAGGCGCGCTCGGGGTCGATCGCGGCGGCGGAGGCATGGCCGAGCACGGCGGCGACCTCGGCGCGCACGGCGTCGAGGACGAACGCCTCGCGCTCCTCGGCGGCGAGGGTGAGCAGCTTGCGGGCCAGCTCGCCGCCCTGGCCGCGGCGTCCCTGGGGGACGCGGATCAGGCCGCGCAGCAAGGGGACCAGGACCCCCGCCCTGGCCTGGGCGCGAAGGCCGGGGCGCTCGAGGCGCAAGCCGAGCACCTGGGGCAGCTCGCTCGCCAGGGCTTCGTCGAGCAGGGCGAGGCCCTGCTCCTCGGTGAGCGCCCCGATCCCTGAGCGCGCCAGGCGGGCCTTGTCGGCCTCGCTCAGCACCGAGGTCATCTGGCTCTCGCGATCCCAAAGGCCCCAGGCGATCGCGGTCGCGGGCAGGCCCTGGGCCCGGCGCTGGTGGGCGAGGGCGTCGAGGAAGGAGTTGGCGGCGGCGTAGTTGCCCTGGCCGGGGGAGCCGAAGGTCCCCGCCGCCGAGGAGAACAGGAGGAAGGCCGAGAGGTCCATCTCCCGGGTCAGCTCGTGCAGGTGCCAGGCGCCGTCGGCCTTGGGAGCGAAGACCGGCCCGAAGCGCTCGGCGGAGAGCGTCTCGATCGTGGCGTCAGAGACAGTCCCGGCGGTGTGGAGGACCGCGCCGAGCGGGTGCTCTGCGGAGATCCCGGCGAGGAGCGCTTGCAGCTGGTCGCGATCGGAGACGTCGCAGGCGACGATCTGGGCCTGCGCCCCGAGGCCCTGCAGCTCGGCGAGCAGCTCCCCGGCCCGCTCGGCCTCGGGGCCGGAGCGGCTCACCAGCAGCAGGTGGCGAGCGCCGTGGGCGGTGACCAGGTGGCGGGCGACCAGCGAGCCGAGGCCGCCGGTGGCACCGGTGAGCAAGACGGTGCGCTCGGGATCGATCGCGGGTGCCTCCGGACCCTCGCCCTGCGCCCTGGCGACCCGGGGCACCAGGGCGACGCCCTCGCGCAGGGCGAGCTGGGGCTCGCCGTTTGCGATCGAGGCGGCGATCGCCCCCTCGATCGCCCCTTCGGAGGCCTCGCTGCCGTCGCTGTCGAGGAGCAAGATGCGGCCGGGGTGCTCGGATTGGGCCGAGCGCACGAGGCCCCAGACCGAGGAGGCGGCGAGGTCGGGGCTCTCCCCCTCGCCGGCGGCAACGGCGCCCGCGGTGAGGATCGCCAGCGGCTCCTCGGCAGCCGGATCGCGGGAGAGGAACCCTTGGATCCTCGCCAGCGCCGCTTGCGCTGCTGCCCGCGCCGCCTCGGCGGGATCGGCACCCGCCGCCGGCTCGGGGCGCCACAGCTCCGCCGGCGGGGAATCGGCGCTCCCTGCCGGCAGGGCGATCTCGTTCCACTCGACCCCGAGCAGGCCTTCCTCCCGGCGCAGCGCCAGCTTCAGCTGCTCGGGATCGAGATCGCGCAGGGCGAGCGTGGAGATCTGGGCAAGCGGGGCACCGGTGGCGTCAAAGAGGGAGATCGAGGCGCCCTCCTCGCTGGGCTCGATCCTCACCCGCAGCGCCGCGGCGCCCTCGCCCTGCACGCTGACGCCGGCGAAGGCAAAGGGCAGCTTCGGGCTTGCCGCGGCCCCCTCGCCGCCGACCAGGCCGATGCCGTGAAGGGCCGAGTCGAGCAGGGCGGGATGGATCGCGTAGCGGCTCGCTTCGGAGGCCTGGCCCTCGGCGAGGGAGGCCTCGGCGCAGATCGTCTCGCCCACCCGCCAGGCGGCGCTCAGCCCCCGGAAGGCGGGGCCGTATTCGAGCCCCACTTCGCCCAGGCGCTCATAGACGTCGGTGAAGTCGAGCGGCTCGGCCTCGGCGGGGGGCCAGCTCTGCGGCGGCTCGGGCAGGGGGAGCGGCTCGGCCAGGAGAGCTCCCTCGGCGTTCAGCGTCCACTCCCCCTCCTCGCCCTCTTCGCCGGAGAGGCGGGGGCGCGAGTGAATCCGCAGCTCGCGGCGGCCCTCCTCGTCGGGGCTCGCGACGGAGACCTGCAGCTGCATCGCCGTCGACTCCGAGAAGGCCAGCGGGGCCTGCAGGGTCAGCTCGCCCACCTGCTTGGCGCCGAGGCGGCGAGCGGCGTTCAGCGCCAGCTCCAAGAAGGCGGTGCCCGGCAGCAGGACCGCCCCCGAGACGGCGTGGTCCGCCAGCCAGGGGTGGGTGGCGAGGGAGAGGCTCGCGGTGAGGGCGAGGCCCTCGCCCTGGGGGTCCTCGATCACCGCTCCCAACAGGGGGTGCTCGGGGTCGGTGAGCCCGGCGCCGCTCACGTCTCCCGCTCCGCCGAAGCCCGATGCCAGCCAGAAGCGCTTGCGCTGGAAGGGGTAGGTGGGCAGCGCGATCCGCTTTGCCCCGGTGTCCTTGAAGAAGGCTTGCCAGTCGACTTTTACCCCGCTGGCGTAGGCGGCGGCGATCGCGGCGGTCAGGGTCTCGGGCTCTGAGCGTCCCTCGCGCAGGGCGGCGGCGAAGGCGAGCTCCCCCGCCTCCTCGCCCAGGCACTCGGCGGCGATCGCGCTCAAGACCGGGTCGGGGCCGAGCTCGACGAAGGCGATCGCGCCCTGCTCCCTGAGGGCGCCCACCGCATCGGCGAAGCGCACCGGCTCGCGGACGTGGGCGACCCAGTAGGCGGGGTCGGTGGCCTCGGCGGGGCTGAGCATGGCGCCGCTGGTGTTGGAGGCGATCGGGATCTTGGGCTCGTTGTAGGTGAGGGTTCTTGCGAGCTCGGCGAAGGGGGCGAGCATCGGCTCCATCAGGGGCGAGTGGAAGGCGTGGGAGACCTCGAGGCGCTTGGTCTTGGCCCCCTGCTCGGCAAAGCTCGCAACCAGCTCTTCGATCGCCTTCTCCTCGCCCGAGAGGACGACCGAGGTCGGCCCGTTGACCGCGGCGAGGGAGAGCTCTCCCTCACGGCCCTCGATCGCCTCGCGCAGCTCTTGCTCAGTGGCCTCGATCGCCGCCATCGCCCCGCCCGTTGGCAGCTCTCCCATCAGGGCGCCGCGGGCGGCGATCAGCCTGGCGGCGTCGGCGAGGTCGAAGACGCCGGCGATGTGGGCGGCGGCGATCTCCCCCACCGAGTGCCCGGCGAGGAGCTCTGGCCGAAGGCCCAGCGAGCCGAGCAGGCGCGCCAGGGCAACCTCGGTGGCAAAGAGGGCCGGCTGGGCGTAGGTGGTGTGATCGAGGAGCTTTGCCTGCTCTGAGCCGGGCTCTGCGAAGAGCAGCTCCGCCAGGGGGCGGTCGAGGTGGGGGTCGATCTCCCCCAGCAGCTCATCGAGGGCCTCGCGGTAGGCGGGGTAGGCCTCGTAGAGCTCCTTGCCCATTCCCACTCTCTGGGAGCCCTGGCCGGTGAGCAGGTAGGCGAGGCGGCCGGTCTTTGCGCGGGCTTGGGACGTCTCGGGAGAGGGCTCTTCGCCCGCCAGAGCGGCGAGAGAGTCGAGTAGCCCCTCGCGCCCCTCCGCTATGACCACCGCGCGGTGCTCGAGGGACGCTCGGGTGGTGGCGAGCGAGTAGGCGACGTCGGCGGGCTCGTGCTGCGGGTTCTCCTGTAGCCGGGAGCGCAGGCGGTCGGCCTGCTCGGCGAGAGCCCGCTCCGATTTGGCCGAGAGCGGCAACGCCAGCACCGGCAGCGCCCGCGGTTCCTCGGAGGGCGCGCCCGAGCCCGCGCCGGAATCCTCTTCGCCCCTTCCGGCCTCTGGCGCCCCCTCCAAGATCATGTGCGCGTTGGTGCCGCTGACGCCGAAGGAGGAGACCGCGGCGCGGCGCGGTCCTCCGTTTGCCTCCCAAGGGCGCCGCTCGGAGAGCAGCTCGATCTTCCCCGCCTCCCAATCGACTTTGGTCGAGGGCTTGTCGATGTGAAGGCTCTTGGGCAAGACGCCCTCGCGCATCGCCATCACCGCCTTGATCACCCCGGCCACTCCCGCGGCGGCCTGGGTGTGGCCGATGTTGGACTTGATCGAGCCAAGGTAGAGCGGCTGCTCGCGCTCCTGGCCGTAGGTGGCGAGCAGGGCGCCAGCCTCGATCGGGTCGCCGAGCATCGTGCCGGTGCCGTGGGCCTCGACCATTTCGACGTCTTGGGGAGTGAGGCGGGCGTTTGCCAGGGCCTGGCGGATAACCCGCTCCTGGGAGGGGCCGTTGGGCGCGGTGAGGCCGTTGGAGGCGCCGTCCTGGTTCACGGCGGAGCCACGGATCGTGGCCAGGATCGGGTGGCCTTCCCTTTCGGCGTCGGAGAGGCGGGCGAGGACCAGCACGCCCGTCCCCTCGGATGCGCCTATCCCGTCGGCCCCCTCGGCGAAGGGCTTGCAGCGCCCATCGGGGGCGAGGCCGCGCTGGCGGGCGAAATCGATAGCGAGGCCCGGGGTGGCCATCACCGACGCTCCCCCGGCCAAGGCCAGCGTGCACTCGCCCTGGCGCAGCGCCTGCGCCGCCAGGTGCATCGCCACCAGCGAGGAGGAACAGGCGGTGTCCACCGTCACCGCCGGGCCCTCGATGCCGAGGGTGTAGGCGATGCGCCCGGAGGCGACGCTGGCCGACACCCCGGTGCCGACGTAGCCCTCCAGCTCGGGCGGGGGGATCGAGCCGCCGCCGTAGTCGTGGTGCATGATCCCCGCGAAGACCCCCGCCTGCTCGCCGCGCAGCGAAGAGGGGTCGATCCCGGCTTCCTCCAGCGCCTCCCAGGCCGCTTCCAGCAGCAGGCGCTGCTGGGGGTCGGTGGCGAGCGCCTCGCGCGGGGAGAGGCCGAAGAAATCGGCGTCGAAATGGCCGGGGTCGGCGAGGAAGCCTCCCTCGCGCGCGTAGGAGGTGCGCGGGGTGTCGGGGTCGGGGTCATAGAGGCGCTCAAGGTCCCAGCCGCGGTCGGTGGGGAAGCCGGCGATGCCGTCCCCTCCTTCGGCGACCAGCCGCCAGAGCTCCTCGGGGGTGGCGACCCCGCCGGGGAAGCGGCAGGCCATGCCGAGGATCGCGATCGGCTCCTCGCTGGCCTGCGCCCGGGTCGCGACCGATCTGCTGGGGGCGCTGGCGCTGGCCTGCGCCTCCAGGTGCTCGGCCAGCCTGCCCGGGGTCGGGTGGTCGAAGACCACCGCGGGCGCCAGGCGAACACCGGTTGCCGCGGAGAGCCGGTTGCGCAGCTCGACCGCGGCGAGCGAGTCGAAGCCAAGGTCCTTGAAGGCGCGCTCGGGGTCGATCTCGGCCGGCGAGCCGTGGCCGAGGAGGCTGGCGATCTCGGTCCTCACCAAGTCGAGGACGAACGCCTTGCGCTCCCCAGCCGGCAGCGTGGCGAGCTTGGCCCCGAGCGAGGTGCGGGCGGCGGCTCTCCGCCGGGCGGGAATGCGCACCAGGTTGCTCAGGACCGCGGGCAGGGCGCCGGCCAAGGCCCGTTCGCGCAGCCCCGCTCGATCGAGCCGAATCGCAACGCCCCACGCCTGGCCGTTGCTCAGCGCCTGATCGAAGAGCGCAAGTCCCTGCGCGTCCGAGAGCCCAGCGACACCCGAACGCGTTATCCGCGCTCGGCCGGCCTCGCCGAGATGTGCCCCCATCTCACTCTCGCGATCCCAAAGGCCCCAGGCGATCGCGGTCGCGGGCAGGCCCTCGGCCCGGCGCTCTTGGGCGAGGGCGTCGAGGAAGGAGTTGGCGGCGGCGTAGTTGCCCTGGCCGGGGGAGCCGAGAACCCCCGCGGCCGAGGAGAACAGGACGAAGGCCGAGATGCCCATCTCCCGGGTCAGCTCGTGCAGGTGCCAGGCGGCATCGACCTTGGGCGCGAAGACCGGCCCGAACCGCTCGGCGGAAAGCGTCTCGATCGTGGCGTCCTCGAGCGCTCCGGCCGCGTGGACGACCGCGCCAAGGGGGTGCTCTGCGGAGATCCCGGCGAGGAGCGCTTGCAGCTGGTCGCGATCGGAGACGTCGCAGGCGACGATCTGGGCCTGCGCCCCGAGGCCCTTCAGCTCGGCGAGCAGCTCCCCAGCCCGCTCGGCCTCGGGGCCGGAGCGGCTCACCAGCAGCAGGTGGCGAGCGCCGTGGGCGGTGACCAGGTGGCGGGCGACCAGCGAGCCGAGGCCGCCGGTGGCACCGGTGAGCAAGACGGTGCGCTCGGGATCGAAGACCGGCTCTGGCTCCGCCGCCCCGCCCCCCGCCTGCGCGGGCACTCCGCTCAGGCGGGGCGCCAGCGCCACTCCGTCCCGCAGGGCGATCTGCGGCTCCTCGACGAGGCCCAGAGCGGCGCCGATCGCAGCCTGGGACGAATCCGAGCCATCGGTGTCGATCAGCACGAAGCGGCCGGGGTGCTCGGACTGGGCCGAGCGCAGGAGGCCCAAGGCGGTCGCCGCGCAGAGCTGGGGGGGCCCGCCAGCCTCGACGGCGAGCCCGCCGTCGGTGAGAATCGCCAAGCGGACGTCGGCAAAGCGGTCCTCCGCCAGCCATCCCTGCACCTGCTCCAGGACCTGCTCGGCAAAAGCCCGAGCCCGATCGGGGCAATCGCCCCCCGCCTGACTTGGCTGCGGATGCCAGAGCACGACCCCCGGGAGCTCGCCGGCCCCGGCATGGGCTGCCGGCCGATCGACCTCGTCGAAGGACACCGCCTCGCCCAGCCCGAGCCGCTCCCACTCGAGGCCTAGGAGCGCTCCCGAGCCATCGCCATCCCCCGGAGCCCTCAGCCGGGCGGGGTCGACCGGCCTCAGGGCAAGGGAGTCCACCTTGGCGAGCGGCGCCCCAGCCTGATCGAAGAGGGCGAGGGAGATGGCTTCCGAACCCGTGCGGCCGAGCCTCACCCGCACCTCGCTGGCGCCGGCGAGGGCCAGCGATACCCCACCCCAGCTGAAAGGCAGCCGCGGCGTTGCGTCCGAGTCGACCGCGAGGGCGACGGCATGAAGCGCGGCGTCCGAGAGCGCCGGGTGCAGGAGGAAGTCGGCGGCGCTCCGCGAGCGCTCCTCGTCCAGCCGCACCTCGGCGTAGATCTCCTCCCCCAGCCGCCAGGCGGCGGTCAGCCCCTGGAAACAGGGCCCGTAATCGAAGCCCGCCTCGGCGAAGCGGTCGTACAGGAACTCCACCTCGAGCGGCTCCGCTCCCTCGGGTGGCCAAGCCTCGAGCGGCAAGCCCGCCTCCGTCGCCTCGTCCCAAAGGAAGCCGCCCGCGTTCCTCGTCCAGTGCTCCGCTTCGGCCGCGCCGGGCCGGGAGTGGACCGAGATCTCCCGCCTGCCCTCGTCGTCCGCTTCGCCAACCGCGACCCGCAGGGCAATCGCCCCCTGCTCGGGGATCAGCAGCGGCGCCTCGATCGTCAGCTCCTCGATGCCCCGGGCGCCGACCTCCTCGGCGGCCTTCAGCGCCAGCTCGACGAAGGCGGTTCCGGGCAGCAGCACCGTGCCGCCGAGAGCGTGGTCCGCCAGCCAGGGATGGGTCTGCAGGGAGAGGCGGCCGGTGAAGGCGAGTCCCTCGCCCTCGGTGTCCTCGATCACCGCTCCCAACAGCGGATGTTCCGCGGAGGTCTGGCCGAGCGAGAGCGGGTCCGAGCCGCCCATGGTGGACTCCAGCCAGTAGCGCTTGCGCTGGAAGGGGTAGGTCGGGAGCGGGACGCGCTTTGCACCGGTCCCCTCGCAGAGCGCGTCCCAGCGAACCGGGGCACCGTGGACGTGGGCTTCGGCGAGGGAGAGGGCAAAGCGCTCCGGACCCCCCCGATCGCGGCGAAGAGTGCCGAGAACGTGGGCATGGGAGGGCTCCTCGAGCGTCTGCTCGATCGTCTCGCCCACCGCCAGAACGAAGACCGGGTGGGGCCCGACCTCCAAGAAGAGCCTGTGGCCTTGGCCCAGCAGCCCCCGCACGACCGGCTCGAAGAGCACCGGCTGGCGCATGTTGCGGTACCAGTACTCGGGGTCGAGCTCGGCGGTATCGATCTGCTCGCCGCTGACCGTGGAGTGGAAGGGGATCTCGGCCGAGCGCGGCTCGATCGGGGCGAGCGCCTCGAGCAACCGCTCCCGCAGGGGCTCGACGTAGGCGGAGTGCGAGGCAACGGCGGCGGGAACGACACGGGCGCGAGTGCCCTCCTGCTCGCAGCTCTCCAACAGCTCGTCGAGCGCCTCGCGATCGCCGGAGAGGATGGTCGAAGAGGGCCCGTTGAACGCCGCCACCTCGACCCTTCCCCGCCAGCGCTCCAAGCGGGGCTCGAGCTCCTCTGCCCCGAGCGCCACCGAGACGAGCCCGCCCTGGCCGGCGAGGTCGGCGATCAGCTTGCTGCGCAGCGCCGAGAGCCGGGCGGCGTCCTCGAGGCTGAGCGCGCCGGCGACGTGGGCGGCGGCGATCTCCCCCTGGGAGTGACCGACCACTGCCGCGGGCCTCACGCCGAACTCCTGCAAGAGCCTCGCCAGCGAGACCGAGACGGCGAAGAGCGCGGGTTGCACCAGCTCGATGCGCTCGAGCCAGCGACCCTCCTCTTCGCGCAGGATCTCCCCGAGGGAGACCTCCATGTAGGGCGAGAGGGCCGCTTCGCAGGCGTCCATGTGGCGGGCGAACGCCGGTGAGGCCTCGAGCAGCTCGAGCGCCATCTGCGCGTGCTGACCGCCTTGGCCGGCAAAGAGGAAGACCGGCGCCTGCTCGGCGCGAGCGATGCCCCTAGCGAGGTTCTCGGCTCCTTCGCCCCTGGCCAGACAGGAGAGCGCCGCCAGCAGCTGCTCGCGCTCGCTGCCGATCACCACCGCGCGGTGCTCGAGGCAGGCCCGGGTGGTGGCCAGCGAGTGGGCGACGTCGGCGGGCTCGAGATCGGGGTTCGACTCGAGGTGAGAGCGAAGGCGGTCGGCCTGCTCGGCAAGCGCCCGCTCCGACTTGGCCGAGAGCGGCAGCGCCAGCTCCGGCAGCGCCCGCGCCTCCTTGGAGGGCGCCCCCGAGCCGGCCCCGGGATCCTCTTCGCCCCCTCCGGTCTCGGGCGCCCCCTCCAAGATCATGTGCGCGTTGGTGCCGCTGACGCCGAAGGAGGAGACGGCGGCGCGGCGCGGTCCCCCGTTTTGCTCCCAGGCGCGCTCCTCGCCCAGCAGCTCGATCTTCCCCGCCTCCCAATCGACTTTGGAGGAGGGTCGATCGCTGTGGAGGCTGCGTGGCATCGTCCCCTCGCGCATCGCCATCACCGCCTTGATCACCCCTGCGACCCCGGCGGCGGCCTGGGTGTGGCCGATGTTGGACTTGATCGAGCCGAGGTAGAGGGGCGCCTCGCGCTCCTGGCCGTAAGTGGCGAGCAGGGCGCCGGCCTCGATCGGGTCGCCGAGCATCGTGCCGGTGCCGTGGGCCTCGACCATTTCGACGTCTTGGGGCGTGAGGCGGGCGTTTGCCAAGGCCTGGCGGATCACCCGCTCCTGGGAGGGCCCGTTGGGGGCGGTGAGGCCGTTGGAGGCGCCGTCCTGGTTCACGGCGGAGCCACGGATCGTGGCGAGGATCGGGTGGCCGTTCCTTTCCGCCTCAGAGAGGCGGGCGAGGACCACGATCCCGACTCCCTCCGAGAAGCCGGTGCCGTCGGCTGTCTCGGAGAAGGACTTGCAGCGCCCATCGGGGGCGAGGCCGCGCTGACGGGCGAAATCGACGAAGAGGCTCGGGGTCGCAAGCACCGTGGCCCCGCCGGCGAGAGCGAGGTCGCATTCGCCCTGGCGCAGGGCTTGGGAGGCAAGGTGGATCGCCACCAGCGAGGAGGAGCAGGCGGTGTCCACCGTCACCGCCGGGCCCTCGAGGCCGAGGGTGTAGGCGATGCGCCCGGAGGCGACGCTGGCCGAGATCCCCGTGCCGAAGTAGCCCTCCAGCTCGGCCGGCAGGGTCGAGCCGCTGGCGTAGTCGGGATGCATCAGCCCCGCGAAGACCCCCGCCTGCTCCCCGCGCAGGGAGCTGGGGTCGATCCCGGCCGCCTCGAGCGCCTCCCAGGAGCTCTCCAGGAGCAGCCGCTGCTGCGGATCCATCGCCAGCGCCTCGCGCGGGGCGATGCCGAAGAACTCGGCGTCGAAGTGACCGGCCTCCGCCAGGAAGCCGCCCTTGGTCGAGTAGGTCGTGCCGGCGTGGTCGGGATCCGAGTGATAGAGGCGCTCTTGGTCCCAGCCGCGATCGACGGGGAACTCGCCGATCCCTTCCCCTCCCGCGGCCACCAGACGCCAGAGCTCCTCGGGGGTGGCGACTTCGCCGGGGTAGCGGCAGGCCATGCCGAGAATCGCGATCGGCTCGTCGCTGGCCTGTGCCCGGGTCGCGACGAGCTTGCCGCGAGCGCCCATGCTCGCCTCTCTCGTCAGGTGCTCTGCCAGCCTCCGCGCGTTGGGATGGTCGAAGACCACCGCGGGCGTCAGGCGCACGCCGCTGGCGGCGGCGAGGCGGTTGCGCAGCTCGACCGCGGCGAGCGAGTCGAAGCCGAGGTCCTTGAAAGCGCGCTGGGGATCGATCGCCGCCGGAGAGGCATGGCCGAGGACGGACGCCACCTCGGCGCGGACCAGCTCGAGGACGAAGCCCTCGCGCTCCTGGGCAGACATCCCGGCGAGTCTCTGGGAGAACTCCGACCCGCCGACCCGGCGCCGGGTCGGCGTGCGGATCAGCGAGCCGAGCAGTGGCGGCAGCGCCCCGGCCCGCGCGAGGGAGCGCAGGGCCTCGCGCCGGAGAGAGATGCCGAGGCTGAGCGCCGGCGACCCGGCAAGGGCCCGGTCGAAGAGCTCCAGGCCCTGCTCGTCGGTCAGCGGGGCGATTCCGAAGCGGGCCATCCGCCCCAGCTCAGCCTCGCCGAGGTGAGCCGTCAGCCCGCTCTCGCGCTGCCAGAAGCCCCAGGCAATCGAGTTGGCCGGCAGCCCAAGGGCGCGGCGGTGCTGGGCGAGCGCGTCGCAGAAGGAGTTGGCGGCGGCGTAGTTGGCCTGCCCGGGAGAGCCGAGAACGCCCGCCACCGAAGAGAAGCAGACGAAGGCGGAGAGCTCCATGTCCTTCGTCAGCTCGTGCAGGCCCCAAGCGGCGTCGACCTTGGGAGCGAAGACGCGCCGCAGCTGCGCCCCGTCCAGCGAGGCGAAGACGGCGTCTTCGAGCACTCCCGCAGCGTGGATCACCGCGCCCAGAGGGTGCGAGTCGTCTATCTGGTCGAGGAGCTTCTGCAGCTGGTCGCGATCGGAGACGTCGCAGGCGCTGATGGCGACCTCGGCGCCGAGCTGCTCGAGCTCTTGCTTCAGCTCTGTCGCGCCTTCAGCCCCAGGGCCGCTTCTGCTCGCCAGCAGCAGCCGGCGGGCGCCGTGAGCCTCGATCAGGTGGCGGGCGACCAGTGAGCCGAGGCCGCCGGGGGCGCCGGTTATGAGGACGGTCTTCTCGGGGTCGAGCGGGGTTGGCTCTGCCGCTGCGTCCCCGCACGGCACTGCCTTCGGCGCCAGGACACTTCCCTCGCGCAGGGCAAGCTGAGGCTCCTCGGTGAGGGAGAGAGCAGCGGCGATCGCCTCCCCGGACGCCTCGGATCCGTCGGTGTCGAGCAGGACGAGGCGCTCGGGGTGCTCGGACTGGGCAGAGCGCAGGAGTCCCCAGAGGCAGGCGGCGGGAAGATCGGGGGAGTCCCCCTCGGCCGTGGCCACGGCGCCTTGCGTGAGAACCGCCAGGCGGGTGCCGATGAAGCGCTCCTGCTCCAGCCATGCCTGCAGCTCGCCGAGGACCCGCTCGCTCAGCTCCAGCGCCGCCTTCGCCGGATCGTCATCCCGTCCCCGAGCAGGCTCCCAGAGGATCAGCGCCGGAGCCTCCTCCCCCTCGGTCTCGGCTTCGAGCAGCTCCGAGAGCTGGGAGACCCGCTCCACGTGCGGCATCGGCTCGAGCGGATCCAGCTCCCGCCACTCGATCTCGAGGAGTCCTCCTCCCCCCTTCCCCCTGCCCTTCAGCCGATCGGGGTCCACGGGGCGCAGGGAGAGGCTTTGGATCGTGGCGAGCGGCTCCCCGTCTGGCTCGTACAGCGAGGCGCAGACCTGCTCGTCCCCCTTGGGCCGAAGCACCACCCGCAGGCCCTCGGCCCCGTGGCTCCGCAGACAGACCCCGCTCCAGCTGAAGGGCAAACGCGGCTCGGCGGAGCCGGCGGCAAGGAAGATCGCGTGCAGGGCGGCGTCCGCGAGCGCCGGGTGCAGGCAAAAGCGCTCGGCGCCGGAAGCGAGCTCGGCGGGCAGGGACGCCTGCGCGTAGACCTCGTCCCCCGAGCGCCAGGCACGTTCGAGGCCCTGGAAGCCGGGACCGTATTCGAAGCCCGCCTCGGCGAGGCGGTCATAGAGGTGATCGGTCTCGATTTGCTCCGCTCCCTCCGGAGGCCAAGCCGGGAGGGGCTCTGGCGCGAGCAGCGACTCCGGGCTGAGCGAACCGGTGGCGTTGAGCGTCCACTGCGCCTCGGGGGTCTCGGGGCGGGAGTGGATCTGAAGCTCCCGCAGGCCCTCCTCGTCGGAGTCCGACACCGTGACCTGCAGGGCGACCGCGTCCCGACCGGAGAAGACCACGGGCGCGGCGATCGTCAGCTCCTCCACGCTCTGGCAATCGAGGCGCTCGGCGGCGAGGAGCGCCATCTCCAAGAAGGCGGTGGCGGGCAAGAGCACGGCATCGGCGACGGCGTGGTCCGCCAGCCAGGGGTGACTTTGCGAGGAGAGGCGGGTGGTGAGGGTGAGGCCCCCACCGGCGGGGTCCTCGACGATCGCCCCCAACAGAGGGTGCTCGGGGTCGCCCTGCCCGATCGAGATGGCATCTGCCCTGCCCACGCTCGACTCCAGCCAGTAGCGCTTGCGCTGGAAGGGGTAGGTAGGGAGCGGGACTTGCCGTGCGCCGGTGCCTTCGAAGAAGGCATCCCAATCGATCGCCATGCCTTGGGCGTGGGCCCTGGCCAGGGAGAGGCAAAAGCGCTGGGGGCCCTGCTCGCCGCGACGCAGGGTCTCGACCACGGCGGCCTGCTCCGGTTCTCCCAGGACGTCCTCGATCGTCTCGGTGGCGCCGAAGGAGAGGACCGGGTGGGGACCGATCTCGATGAAGTCGCGTTTGCCCTGGGAGAGCAGGGAGCGCAGGGCGGGCTCGAAGAGAACCGTCTGGCGCAGGTTTCGGTACCAGTAGGAGGGACCGAGCTCCGCGGTATCGATCTCCTCGCCGGTCAGGGTCGAGTGGAAGGGGATCTCCGAGCTCCGCGGGGAGATCGGCGCGAAGGCCTCGAGCAGCTCTGCTTCGAGCGCCTCGATCTGGGCGGAGTGGGCGGCGTAGTCGACGGCGATGCGCTGGGCGCGCACGTCGTCTCTCTCGCAGGAGGCGAGCAGCTCGTCGAGGGCGGCCGGCTCGCCGGAGACGATGAGCGAGGCGGGGCCGTTGATCGCGGCGAGGGCTAGGCGATCGGCGTAGGGCTCGATCCGCTCCCGCAGTTGACGGGGGGCAAGGGAGACCGAGAGCATCCCTCCCTTGCCGGCGATCTTCGCCATCGCCTTGGCGCGCAGGGCGATCACGCGGGCGGCGTCCTCGAGTGAGAGCGCGCCGGCGACGTGGGCTGCGGCGATCTCCCCCTGGGAGTGACCGAGGACGGCGGCGGGCCTGACGCCGCTCTCGCGCCAGAGCCCAGCGAGGGAGACCATCACCGCGAAGAGGGCGGGCTGGACCACCGCGAGGGAGTCCAGCCAGCGGCCCTCCTCATCGCGCAGAACCTCTTCCAGGGACCAATCGACGAAGGGCGAGAGTGCCCGCTCGCACTGTCCGATGCGCTCGGCGAAGGCAGGGGAGGACTCGAGCAGCTCCAGGGCCATCCCGGCGTGCTGGGCGCCTTGGCCGGCGAAGAGGAAGACGGGCGCCTGCTCGGCGCGGGCGATGCCGCGAACGAGGCCCTTTGCCTCCCGGCCCCTGCAGAGCGCTGCCAGCGCCTGGAGGAGCTCCTCGCGCTCCTTGCCAACCGCCACCGCGCGGTGCTCGAAGGCGGTGCGGGTGGTGGCGAGGGAGTAAGCGAGGTCGGTGGGGTCGAGGTCGGGGTTCGCCTCGATATGGGAGCGAAGGCGCTCGGCCTGCTCGCCGAGCGCCCGCTCGGATTTGGCTGAAATCGCAATCGGGATGGCCGGTGGCTCCGAGCCCTCCCCTTCCCTCTCTGGCGACTTTGCCTCGGGCGGCCCCTCCAAGACCAGGTGGGCGTTGGTGCCGCTGATGCCGAAGGAGGAGACGGCGGCGCGGCGCGGTCCTCCGCCTTGCTCCCAGGGCCGCTCCTCGCTCAGCAGCTCGATCTGGCCCGTCTCCCACTCGACCTTGGAGGAGGGAGCGTCGATGTGAAGGCTCTTGGGCAAGACGCCTTCGCGCATCGCCATCACCGCCTTGATCACCCCGGCGACTCCGGCGGCGGCCTGGGTGTGGCCGATGTTTGACTTGATCGAGCCGAGGTAGAGGGGCTGCTCGCGCTCCTGGCCGTAGGTGGCGAGCAGGGCGCCGGCCTCGATCGGGTCGCCGAGCATCGTGCCGGTGCCGTGGGCCTCGACCATGTCGACGTCTTTGGGACTGAGGCGGGCGTTTGCCAGGGCCTGGCGGATAACCCGCTCCTGGGAGGGGCCGTTGGGCGCGGTGAGGCCGTTGGAGGCGCCGTCCTGGTTTACGGCGGAGCCGCGGATCGTGGCCAGGACCGGCAGGCCCCGGCGCTCTGCGTCGGAGAGGCGGGCGAGGATCACGACGCCAACTCCCTCGGAGATGCCGATCCCGTCGGCCGCCTCCGAGAAGGGCTTGCAACGCCCGTCGGAAGCAAGTCCCCGCTGTCGGGAGAACTCGACGGCAAGGCCTGGAGTGGCCATGACGGTCGCCCCTCCGGCGAGGGCGAGGGTGCACTCGCCCCCCCGCAGCGCCTGCGCCGCCAGGTGGATCGCCACCAGCGAGGAGGAGCAGGCCGTGTCCACCGTCACCGCCGGGCCCTCGAGGCCGAGGGTGTAGGCGATGCGCCCGGAGGCGACGCTGGCCGAGATCCCCGTGCCGAAGTAGCCCTCCAGCTCGACGGGGGGAGCCGCGCCGGCCCCATAGTCGTGATGCATGATCCCCGCGAAGACCCCGGCCTGCTCACCGCGCAGGGAAGAGGGGTCGATCCCGGCTGCCTCCAGCGCCTCCCAGGAGCTTTCCAGGAGCAATCGCTGCTGGGGGTCGGTGGCGAGCGCCTCGCGCGGAGAGAGGCCGAAGAACTCGGCGTCGAACTGCCCCGGGTCGGCGAGGAAGCCCCCCTCGCGCGTGTAGGAGGTGCGCGGGGTGTCGGGATCGGGGTCATAGAGGCGCTCCAGGTCCCAGCCGCGGTCTGCGGGGAAGCCGGCGATGCCGTCGCCCCCCTCGGCGATCATCGACCACAGCTCCCGCGGAGAGGCGACGCCGCCCGGGTAGCGACAGGCCATGCCGACGATCGCGATCGGCTCGTCGGTCGCCTGCGCCCCAAGGACGACCTGCTGGGCAGCGCCGGTGGTCGCCTCGGCGAGCAGGAACCGGGCCAGCGCCAACGGGTTCGGGTAGTCGAATACCGACGTGGCGGGAAGGCGCAGGCCACTCGCGGCCACGAGGCGGTTGCGCAGCTCGACCGCGGTCAGCGAGTCGAAGCCCAGGTCCTTGAACGCCTTCCCGGGCTCGATGCGGTCGCCGCTTTCGTGACCCAGCACCGACGCCACCTCGGCCCTGACCAGATCGAGGACGAGCTCCTCGCGCTTTGCCTCGGAAAGCGCGGCAAGCCTCGACGCCAACGACGGCCCACCGCTGGCGCGGCGAGCGGCGCCCTGCACGAGGCCGCTCAGTAGCGGCGGCAGGAGGCCGGCCGCGGCCCGAGCTTTGAGGCCCCTCAGGTCCAGCGCCAGGGCGAGCGGGGCCGGGCGCTCGTCCCCGAGCGCCAGGTCGAAGAGCTCGAGGCCCTGGGCATCGGCGAGCGCGGCGGCGCCGGCGCGTGAAATCCGGGCACGATCCGCCTCGCCAGGGGAGGAGGGGCCAGCGCCCGCACGCTCCCAGAGGCCCCAGACGATCGAGGTCGCTGGCAGGCCCCGCGCCTGCCGGTACGTGGCCAGACCGTCGAGGAACGAGTTGGCGGCCGCGTAGTTGGCCTGACCGGGAGAGCCAAGTACGCCGGCGGCCGCCGAGTAGAGGACGAAGGCCGAGAGCTCCGCCTCCTCGGTCAGCTCGTGCAGATGCCAGGCGGCGCTGGCCTTGGGAGCGAGCACGGGCTCCAGCTGCGAGGGCTCGAGCGATTCGATCGTCGCGTCTTCGAGCGCCCCTGCGGCGTGTATGACGGCGCCCAGGGGATGGGCCTGGGGCAGCCTCGAGAGGATCGCTTCCAGCTGGCTCCGCTCGGAGACGTCACAAGCGCAGAGCTCGGCCTCGGCGCCGAGCTGCTCGAGCTCCGCCATGAGCTCTGCCGCCCCCTCCGCTGCCTCACCCGAGCGGCTGGCGAGGAGCAGGTGGCGCGCGCCGTGCTTCTCGACGAGGTGGCGGGCGATCAGCGAGCCGAGCCCGCCGGTGGCGCCGGTGACGAGCACGGTCTTCTCGGCGTCCAGGTCGAAACCACCTGGATCGGCGGTACCGATCCGCGCCAGGCGCGGCACCAGGACGGATCCCTCGCGGAGGGCGAGCTGTGGCTCCTCGCCGATTGCGAGCGCGGCGCCGATTGCCTCCTCCGACGCCTCGCTGCCGTCGACGTCGAGCAGGACGAGACGGCCTGGGTGCTCGGTTTGGGCGACCCGGACGAGGCCCCAAACCGCAGCTGCGGCTGGGTCGGCGGACTCGCCCTCCCAGACTGCCTGGCCGCCCTGGGTGACGATCGCCAGCCGATCGTCGCCACCGCCGGCCTCCTTCAACCACTCCTGCACCCGCTGCAGGGCGTCGCGAGAGGCGACCAGCGCAGCGTCGGCCCGGTCACCACCGCTGCCCGTCTGCAGGCGCCAGAGCGCGGGCACGGTCGCCGCTCCGGCCTCGGTAGATGGCGTCAGCTCCTCGCCCTCGGGGGCCGGAGCCGCTTCCGCGGTCGCCAGTTCGCGCCACTCGACCTCCAGCAAGCCGACCCCGGGCCCTCCGCCACCCCGCAGCAGGGCAGGGTCGAGAGGACGCAGCGCCAACGACTCGATCGTGCCCAGCGGCGCCCCTCCGAGGTCGAAGAGCGAGACGGAGACCCCCGCATCCGTCGGAACGAGCCTGGCGCGAAGGTGCGCCGCGCCGGTGCTCTGCAGCTCGACGCCCCTCCAGGCGAAAGGCAGCTGCAGCTCCTCGCTCGAGCCGGCGGCAAAGGCGAAGGCGAAGGCGTGGAGGGCTGCGTCCGACAGCGCCGGGTGGATCGCGAAGCGCTTCGCCGATTCCACCTGCTCGGCTGGCAGGCTTACGTCGGCGTAGATCTCCTCGCCGGATCGCCAGGCGGCATGGAGGCCCTGGAAGGCGGGCCCGTAGTCGAGGCCGACCTCGGCCAAGCGGTCATAGAGGAACTCCGGCTCGAGCTGCTCAGCGTCCGCCGGGGGCCAGGCGCGCAACGGCTCGGGCAAGGCCGGCGAGCGCGAATCGAGGAAGCCCGTCGCATTCTGAACCCACTCGGCGCCCTCTGCCTCGGTCCGCGAGTGAATG
Source organism: uncultured Solirubrobacterales bacterium (assembly GCA_963712595.1). Lineage (GTDB taxonomy): Bacteria > Actinomycetota > Thermoleophilia > Solirubrobacterales > 70-9 > VRUE01. The sequence goes on along the minus strand of CAVQIM010000002.1, from coordinate 24,326 downwards.
GAGATCTCCCGGCGGCCATCCTCGCCCGCGGCCGCCACCTTGACCCGCAGCGCCACCGCGCCCTGGTCGGGCAGGGGAATGGGCGCGTTGACCGTGAGCTCCTCCACGACCGGCGTGCCAGCCTGCTCCCCCACCCACAGCGCCAGCTCCAGGAATGCGGTGCCGGGCAGCAATGGCGTATCCCCGATCGCGTGGTCGGCGAGCCAGGGATGCGCCGCAAGCGACAGCCGGCCGGTGAAGATCAGCTCGTCGCCGTCGGGGTCGTCGATCAACGCGCCCAAGAGCGGGTGCTCGACCGAAGACTGACCGACCGAGTGAGGGTCGGAGCGAGCGCCGTCCGGTTCGAGCCAGTAGCGCCTTCCCTGGAATGGGTAGGTCGGGAGGTCGACGCGGGTGGCCTCGACGCCGGCGAAGACGTTCCCCCACTCGACCGCCGCCCCGTGGGAGTGGGCTTCGGCGAGCGAGAGCATGAAGCGCTCGGGGCCCCCTTCGTCGCGCCGCAAGGTCCCGACGACGGCGGCCCCGTCGGGATCGCCCAGCGCGGACTCGATCGTCTCGCCCACCGCAAGCGCGAAGACCGGGTGGGAGCTCACCTCGACGAAGAGACGGCGGCCCCCTTCCAGCAGCCCCCGCACGACGGGTTCGAAGCGCACGGGCTGCCGCAGGTTCCGGTACCAGTACTCGGCATCGAGCTCCCGGGTATCGAGGAGCTCGCCGGTGACCGTGGAGTAGAAGGGAATCTCCCCAGATCGGGGCGCGATCGGCTCGAGCAGCTCGAGCAGTTCGTCCCGCAGCGGCTCGACGAAGCTCGAGTGCGAGGGAATCGTCGCCGGGACCTCGCGCGCCCGCACGCCCTCTTCCTCGCACCACTGGAGCAGCTCGTCGAGGGCGCCCCGCTCCGCCGAGAGGATCTGTCGACGCTGGGCCGTTCTGCGCCGCGACGAAGATCTGCCCAGGCCAGCGGGCGAGCCTGGGCTCCAGCTCCCGCGCTGGCAGGGCGACCGAGGCCATCGCGCCCTTCCCGGCGAGCCGCGAGATCACCTGGCTGCGCACTGCCGCCAGGCGTACGGCGTCCTCGAGCGAGAGGCCGCCAGCGATATGGGCAGCGGCGATCTCACCCTGGGAGTGGCCTACGACGGCAGCTGGCTGAACCCCGCAGGCGCGCCAGAGCTCCGCCAGGGCGACGGTTACGGCAAAGAGAAATGGCTGCACGACCTCGATGCGATCGATCGACGGCGCGCCCTCGGCGCCGAGCACGACGTCGCGCAGCGACCACTCGACGTGCGCCGACAGCGCTTCCTCGCATTCGTCGATCCGGCGCCTGAAGACGTCCGAGTCGCGGGTCAGCTCGGCCGCCATCCCAAGCCACTGGCTGCCCTGTCCGGGAAAGAGGAAGACGGGATTTTGCTCCGCGCCGGCTGCACCGGAGATCAGACCGGGCGCTCCCTCCCCCCTCGAGAGCGCCTCGAGGGAATCGATCGGCTGGTCGTGCTCGGAGCCCACGAGCACCGCGCGGTGCTCGAAGGTCGGGCGACTCGTGGCGAGGGAATAGGAGAGGTCGAGGGGCTCCAGCCCTGGGTTGCCCTCGAGGTGGGCGACCAAGCGTGACGCCTGCTCGCGCAGGGCCTCCTCGCTCTTCGCCGAGAGGAGATAGGGGAGCGCCCCGCGCAGCGGCTGCGCGATCGGCTCGCCATTCGTGGACGCGGGGCCCGAGTCGAGGACGGCCTTCTCCGGCCCCTCGTCCGTCGGCGCTTCCTCCAGGATCAGGTGCGCGTTGGTGCCGCTCATGCCGAAGGAGGAGACCCCGGCGCGACGCTTGTGCCCGTTGGGCTCCCAGGGCGCCGCCTCTGCGAGCAGCTCCACCTTCCCCTGGGACCAATCGACTTTGGAGGAGGGTCGATCGCTGTGGAGGCTGCGTGGCATCGTCCCCTCGCGCATCGCCATCACCGCCTTGATCACCCCGGCGACTCCGGCGGCGGCCTGGGTGTGGCCGATGTTTGACTTGATCGAGCCGAGGTAGAGGGGCTGCTCGCGCTCCTGGCCGTAAGTGGCGAGCAGGGCGCCGGCCTCGATCGGGTCGCCGAGCATCGTGCCGGTGCCGTGGGCCTCGACCATTTCGACGTCGGAGGGCGTGAGGCGGGCGTTTGCCAGGGCCTGGCGGATAACCCGCTCCTGGGAGGGGCCGTTGGGCGCGGTGAGGCCGTTGGAGGCGCCGTCCTGGTTTACGGCGGAGCCTTTGATCGTGGCGAGGATCGGGTGGCCGTTCGCCTGGGCGTCGGAGAGGCGCTCGAGCACGAGCATGCCGACGCCCTCCGACCAGCCGATCCCGTCGGCTGCCTCGGAGAAGGGCTTGCAGCGCCCGTCCGGAGCGAGAACACGCTGACGGGAGAACTCGGTGAAGACGGTGGGCGTGGCGAGAACGGCCGCCCCGCCGGCGAGGGCGAGGCTGCACTCGCCGCCCCGCAAGGCCTGCGCCGCCAGGTGGATCGCCACCAGCGAGGAGGAGCAGGCGGTGTCGACGCTGATCGCCGGGCCCTCGAGCCCGAGGGCGTAGGCGATGCGCCCGGAGGCGACGCTGGCTGCGCCGCCCGTGGCGAGGTGGCCTTCGAGGTCTCCCTCGACCCCCTGCGGGTCGCCGGTGACGAACGCTTGGCTGAGTCCCACGAATACCCCTGCCATCCCCTTGCGCAGGGAAGCCGGGTCCATCCCCGCCGCTTCCAGCGCCTCCCAGGAGGACTCCAGGAGCAAACGCTGCTGGGGGTCCATCGCCAGCGCCTCGCGCGGGGAGATGCCGAAGAACTCGGCGTCGAAGCGACCGGGCTCGGCGAGGAAGCCGCCATGGACGCAGTAGGTGGTGCCGCGGTGATCGGGGTCCGGGTGATAGAGGCGCTCGGCGCTCCAGCCCCTGTCGGCGGGGAGCTCGCCGATCCCCTCCCCTCCCGCGGCCACCAGGCGCCAGAGCTCCTCGGGGGAGCCGACGGCCCCCGGGTAGCGACAGGCCATGCCGACGATCGCGATCGGCTCCCGCCTGCTCTCTTCCATCTGGTGGATCCGCCGCTGCGCTCGATCCAGGTCGGCGGTCGCGCGCTTGAGGTAGTCGCGGAACCTCGCTTCGTTGGTCGTTTTCCCCGGCTCCAACATGGTCAGACCCGCCCCAGCTTCTGATCGAGGAGATCGAACATCTCATCGTCCGTGACCTCGGCGAGGTCCTCCGGCTGCTCGGTGTCGAGCGCGGAGAGCAGCTCGCGCAGGCGGCCGGCCGCGGTCTCCCGCTGCTCGTCGGAATCGATCCGCGCAAGGGCCGATTCGATCCGCGCGAACTCCGCCTCGAGCGCCGCCCGCTCCGACTCGGGCGAGCCCGGGGCGGCGGGGTCGACTTCAGTCAGGAGCTGTTGCGCCAGCGCCGCCGGATTGGGATGGTCGAAGACCACGGTCTGCGCCAGGGACAGGCCCGTGGCCGCGCTCAGCCGGTTTCTCAGCTCGACGGCCGCCAGCGAGTCGAAGCCGAGCTCCTTGAAGGCACGCGTGGGATCCACGGCCGCGGTGGAGCTGTGGCCCAGCACCGCAGCGACATGACCACGGACGAGGTCCATCACATAGGCCTGCCGCTCTGCCTCGGCGATCCCGAGCAGGCTCTGGGAGAGCGAGCCCTGCTCACGCGCTCGTCGAGCGGGCGTCCGGATCAGACCGGCGAGAACGGTCGGCAGCAGCCCAGCCGCGGCTCGGGAGCGCAGAGCGGCGCGGTCGAGCTCGACCGGCACCAGCAGCGGGTCGGAGCCGGGCAGGGCGGCATCGAGGAGCGCAAGGCCCAACTCGGGGGCCATCGGCACGAAGCCGAGACGCGCGCGTATCTGCTGCGCGAACCTGGCGACCTCGGCGTCGGACATGTCCGGGCCCAGTTCGCTGCGATTCGCCCAGAGGCCCCAGGCGAGGGACGTTCCCGGCAGGCCGCCCGCGCGCCGGTGAGCGGCGAGCGCGTCGAGGAACGAGTTGGCCGCGGCGTAGTTGCCCTGGCCGGGAGAGCCGAGGATCCCTGCCGCGGAGGAGAAGAGGACGAAGGCGGAGAGATCGAGCCCTTTCGTCAGCTCGTGCAGGTTCCAGGCGCCCTCGGCCTTGGGGCGGATGATCCCTTCCAGGCGCCCCCGATCGAGCGATTCCAGCGTGCCGTCGTCGAGCATGCCGGCCGAGTGGAAGACGGCGCCGAGGGGCCGATCCTCCGGAATCGAGGCGACCAGCTGCTCCAGCTGGCGCCGATCGGAGACATCGCAGGCGGCGATCGAGACCTCGACCCCCAGCTTCTCCAGCTCTGCGCGCAGCTCTGTGGCAGCGCTCGCCTTCGCGCCGCTGCGACTGACGAGAAGCAGGTGGCCGAGACGATGCTCGGAAGCCAAGTGGCGAGCGACAAGGGCACCGAGCCCACTCGTGCCGCCGCTGATCAGGACGGTGGATCGCGGATCGAACGTCATGGGCTCCCCGCCCGCCGCTGCCTGCGCCAGGCGGGGAGCGAGGATCTCGCCATCCCGCAGGGCGATCTGCGACTCTCGCTCCGTCACCGCGAGCGCGGCGGCAAGGGTGGCCGCGGATGCCGGCGAGCCGTCGCCGTCGAGAAGAGCGAAGCGATCTGGGTGCTCGGAGTGGGCCGAGCGAAGCAGGCCGCAGAGCGAGGCCGCTGCCAGGTGGGGATCTTCCCCCGCGCGCACCGAGAGGGCCGCTTCGGTCATCACCACGAGACGGCAACCGGCAAGCTCCTCGGCATTCAGCCAGCCCTGGAGCAGCTCCAGCGCCTGGACAGCCAGGGCGTTTGCGGCCTTGGCCGGGTTGGCTTCGCCCGGCGGCGACCTGAAGTCGGCGACGACCAGCTCTGGCGGCTCCCCCTCTCCACAGGCCTCGACCAGGGAAGACAGGTCGGCGTGGCGCGGGAGGCCCGGGAGACCCTCGATCTCGCGCCCGCCGAGTATCGCCATCCGGGCCGGCTCGGGATTTGCCGTGGAGCCGGGCTCGAGCTGGCTCCATTCGATGCGGTGCAGCGGCAGACGACTTTCGGCGCGCAGCTGGCTCTGCTCGAGCGGACGCAGGACGACGGAGTCGGCGCTGAGCAGATGGAGGCCCGACTGGTCGAAGGCGTCGAGGGCGACGCCCTCCTCCGCGGGACTCAGCCGGACCCGCAATGAGCGAGCCCCGGACGCGAAGACGCGCAGATGGCGCCATGAAGCCGCCTGCAGGGGCCCGCTGGGCGCAACCTCGCCCTCGCCGGGAGCGGATGCGAGAGCGGAGCCGGCGTGCAGGGCGGCGTCCAAGAGCGCCGGGTGGATGCAGAAGCGCTCGGCGCTCGAGGCCTGCGCCTCTGGCAGCGATACCTGGGCGTAGGTCTGCTCCCCCTCTCGCCAGGCGGCCTCGAGCCCCTGGAAGGCCTCGCCGTATTCGAAGCCCGCCTCGGCGAGGCGGTCATAGAGGAACTCGGTCTCGATCGGCTCGGCGCCCTCGGGGGGCCAGCCCTTAAGGGGCTCGGGGGGTTGGGCTGGCTGGGGGGAGAGCGAGCCGGTGGCATTGAGGGCCCACTCGGCGTCTTCGCGATCGGGGCGGGAGTGGATCTGGATCTGGCGCTGGCCTTGCTCGTCTTGCGCGCCGACCGATACCTGCAGCGCGACCGATCCCTGCTCAGGCAAGATCAGGGGAGCGGTGAGGGTCAGCTCTTGGACTTCCTCGCACCCAAGGCGCTCCGCGGCGGTCAGCGCCAGCTCCAAGAAGGCGGTTGCGGGCAACAGCACCGTTGCCGAGACGGCGTGGTCTGCAAGCCAGGGGTGGGTGGCGAGCGAGAGGCGGGCGGTGAGGGTGAGGCCATCTCCTTGGGGGTCCTCGATCACCGCTCCGAGCAGGGGGTGGTCGGGGTCTGCCTGGCCGATCGCGGAGGCATCTGCTTGGCCTTGTCCCGACGCCAACCAGTAGCGCTTTCCCTGGAAGGGATAGGTGGGGAGCGGGGCGCGCTTGGCGCCGGTGTCCTTGAAGAAGGCCTGCCAGTCGACTTTTGCGCCGCTGGCGTGGGCGGCGGCGATCGCCCCGGTCAGGGTCTGGGCCTCCGCTCGTCCCTCGCGCAGGGCGGCGGCGAAGGCAACGCTCCCTCCCTCCTTCTCTGTGAGGAGCTCCTGGGCGATCGCGCTCAAGACCGGGTCGGGTCCGAGCTCGACGAAGGCGCCTGCGCCCTGCTCTGCGAGGGTGGCGACAGAGTCGGCGAAGCGCACCGGCTCCCTTGCGTGGGCGACCCAGTAGGCGGGGTCGGTGGCCTGCTCGGGGCTGAGCAGCTCACCGCTCAGGTTGGAGACGATCGGGATCTTCGGCTCGTCGTAGGTGAGGGTCTTGGCTACCTCGGCGAACTCACCGAGCATCGGCTCGATCAGGGGCGAGTGGAAGGCGTGGGAGACCTCGAGGCGCTTGGTCTTTCTGCCCTTCTCGGCAAAGCTCGCGACCAGCTCTTCGATCGCCTCCTCTTTGCCTGAGGCGACGACCGAGGTCGGCCCGTTGATCGCGGCGATCGATAGCTCCCCCTCCTTGCCTGCGATCGCCTCTTTGAGCTCTGCCTCCGTGGCCTCGATCGCCGCCATCGCCCCGCCCGTTGGCAGCTCTCCCATCAGCTTGGCCCTGGCCGCGATCAGCTTGGTTGCGTCGGGCAGGGAGAGGACGCCGCTTATGTGGGCGGCGGTGATCTCCCCCACCGAGTGCCCGGCGAGGAGATCGGGGTGAAGGCCCTTTGACTCCAAGAGGCGCTGCAGGGCAACCTCGGTGGCAAAGAGGGCCGGCTGGGCGTAGGTGGTGTGATCGAGGAGCTTTGCCTGCTCTGAGCCGGGCTCTGCGAAGAGCAGCTCCGCCAGGGGGCGGTCGAGGTGGGGGTCGATCTCCCCCAGCAGCTCATCGAGGGCCTCGCGGTAGGCGGGGTAGGCCTCATATAGCTCCTTGCCCATCCCCACTCTCTGGGAGCCCTGGCCGGTGAGCAGGTAGGCGAGGCGGCCGCCCTTGGCCTGGGCGAGGATCGCCTCGGGGGGCTGCTTTCCCTCGGCGAGTGCCGCGAGGGACTCCAAGAGCTCAGAGCGCTCCTCCCCCACCACCACCGCTCGGCACTCGAAGGCAGAGCGGGTCGTGGCGAGCGAGTAGGCGAGGTCGGCGGGGGATAGCTCTGGGTGCTCTTGGAGGTGGGTGGCGAGGCGCTTTGCCTGGGCTTGCAGTGCCTCCTCGCTCTTTGCCGAGAGGACCAGGGGCAGGGCCTGTAGGGCCTTGGAGGGGGCGCCCTCGCCGGAGGCCCCAGTCGCCTCCTCCCCCACGGGCTCGGGCGCCCCCTCCAAGATCAGGTGCGCGTTGGTGCCGCTGATGCCAAAGGAGGAGACGGCGGAGCGCCTAGGCGCTCCGTTCTCTTCCCAGGGGCGCTGCTCGGAAAGCAACTCGATCTGGCCTTGGTCCCAATCGACCTTGGAGGAGGGCTCATCGATGTGAAGGCTCTTGGGCAAGACGCCTTCTCGCATCGCCATCACCGCCTTGATCACCCCGGCGACTCCGGCGGCTGCTTGGGTGTGGCCGATGTTGGACTTGACCGAGCCCAAGTAGAGGGGCGCCTCTCGCTCTTGGCCGTAGGTGGCGAGCAGGGCTCCCGCCTCGATCGGGTCTCCGAGGGTGGTGCCGGTGCCGTGGGCCTCGACCATGTCGATGTCTTTGGGAGCGAGGCGGGCGTTTGCCAGGGCCTGGCGGATCACCCGCTCCTGGGAGGGGCCGTTGGGGGCGGTGAGGCCGTTGGAGGCGCCGTCTTGGTTTACGGCGGAGCCGCGGATCGTGGCGAGGATCGGCAGGCCCTGGCGCTTTGCCTCGGAGAGGCGGGCGAGGACCAAGACACCGACTCCCTCCGAGAAGCCGGTGCCATCGGCTGCCGCCGAGAAGGACCTACAGCGCCCGTCGGGCGAGAGGCCTCGTTGACGGGAGAACTCGGTGAAGACCCCGGGCGTGATGCAAACCGTGACGCCACCGGCAAGGGCGAGACTGCACTCCCCCGCTCGCAGCGCTTGGGCGGCCAGGTGCATCGCCACCAGGGAGGAGGAGCAGGCGGTGTCGATCGTCACCGCCGGGCCCTCGATGCCAAGGGTGTAGGCGACACGACCGGACGCGACGCTTGGAATCGAGCCGGCGAGGCGATAGCCCCCGAGCTCTTCCTCGGCTGCCTTGGAGGCTGTTGTCAGCCCGGCAGCGCTCATCCCCGCAAACACCCCCGCCTGCTCCCCGCGCAGGGAGGTGGGATCGATCCCGGCCGACTCCAAGGCCTCCCAGGAGCTCTCCAAGAGCAGGCGCTGTTGTGGGTCCATCGCCAGCGCCTCGCGCGGGGAGATGCCGAAGAACTCGGCGTCGAAATGGCCGGGCTCGGCGAGGAAGCCTCCCCTGGTGCAGTAGGTGGTGCCGGGGTGATCGGGGTCTGGGTGGTAGAGGCGCTCGGGGTCCCAGCCGCGGTCGGAGGGGAACTCCTCGATCCCTTCCCTGCCCTGGGCGATCAGGGCCCAGAGCTCTTCGGGGGATCTGACCCCCCCGGGGAAGCGGCAGGCCATGCCGAGGATCGCGATCGGCTCCGTCGCACTGGCAAGAAGACGTTCGTTCTCTTCGCTCAGCCGCTCGCGGTCTTTCAAGCTCGCACGCAGTGCGTCGACGACTTCGCGTTCGGTCACCGTCATCGCGCCGATCCCTCCGCCGTTGCAACTCCACCAATGCTCTCCCGAACGAGTTCCTCGACGTCCATCGCGTCTATGGAGTCGCCCTCTTCTTCCGCTGCCTCCTGCCCATCTCTTTCTGGAGAGGCCAGTCTCAGCAATGGATCGATGAGCCCAGCGCTTCGAAGGCGCGGCAGGGGAATCCGAGCAAGGGCCTCGCGGATCTCTCGCTCTTCGGGGTCGAGAGTCGATCGATTGGCCCCATTCGAGGTGGCCAAACCCACGAGAAAACGGCTCAGCGCGTTGGAATTGGGGTAGTCGAAGACCGCAGTAGCCGGCGAGCGCAGGCCAGTGGCGACGGAAAGCCGGTTTCGCAGCTCCACCGCGGCAAGCGAGTCGAAGCCCAGCTCCTTGAAGGCGCGCTCGGGGTCGACCTCCTTGGCGGAGCCGTGCCCGAGCACGGCCGCAACCTCTGAGCGGACCAGCTCCAAGACGAGGGCCTCGCGCTCTGCCTCGGGGATCGAGGCAAGGCGCTTGGCCAGGGAGGAGCCGGCGCCTTTGCGTTTGGCCGGGGTGCGGACGAGGCCGCTCAGAAGAGGCGGCAGGAGGTCAGCCTGGGCGAGGGAGCGAAGGCCGGTGCGCTCGAGCTTTAGGGCCAGGGCGAGGGGGACTTCGCCGGCAAGAGCTTGGTCAAGAAGCTCCAACCCCTGCTCGTCGGTGAGCGCGGCGATCCCAGAGCGCGCCATCCGCGCCTTGTCTGCCTCGCTCAGGGACTCGGTCATCGTGCCCTCGCGCTGCCACAGGCCCCAGGCGATCGAGGTGGCGGGCAGTCCCTGGGCGCGCCTTTGCTGGGCGAGGGCGTCGAGGAAGGAGTTGGCGGCGGCGTAGTTGGCCTGCCCGGGTGCCCCCAGCACCCCGGCGGCGGAGGAGAAGCAGACGAAGGCCGATAGCTCCTGCTCCTTTGTCAGCTCGTGCAGGTTCCAAGCTGCCTTTGCCTTGGGGGCGAAGACGGGCCCGAGCTGCCCTTTGGAGAGCGACTCGAAGGTGGCGTCATCGAGCACCCCGGCGGCGTGGAATACGGCACCGAGGGGATTGGCCTCGGGGATCGCCTCGATCAGCTTCCTCAGCTGGGCCCGATCGGAGACGTCGCAGGCGCTGAGGGTGACCTCTGCCCCAAGCCTCTCGAGCTCCTTGGCCAGCTCCTTCGCCCCCTTTGCCTTCTGGCCGCTTCTGCTCGCCAGGAGCAGGTGGCGGGCGCCGTGGGCTTCGACCAGGTGGCGGGCGATCAGCGAGCCCAGGGCGCCGGTGGCGCCTGTGATCAGGATCGTCTTTTCGGGGTCGAGCGGAAGGGGCAGCTCGAAGACGAACTTGCCGACGTTCGCTCCCTCCCGCAGCTCGCGGAAGGCCTCGGGGGCCCTGCGGATGTCCCAGCTGGTGATCGGGGAGTGGGCGAGGGCGCCCTGCTCGAAGAGGGCGAGGATCTCTTCGAGCATCTCGCCGATGCGCTCGGGGCCCGCCTCCAGGAGGTCGAAGGCTCGGTAGTGGACACCGGGATGAGAGGCGGCGATCTGCGCGGGGTCGCGGATATCGGTCTTACCCATCTCCACGAAGCGACCGCCGCGGGGCAGGAGCTCCAACGAGGCATCGACGTACTCCCCGGCCAGGCAGTTGAGGACGACGTCGAGGCCCTCGCCCTCGGTGGCCTTCAAGAACTTCTCCTTGAAGGAGAGATCGCGCGAAGAGGCGATGTGATCCGGGTCCAGCCCAATCGCTTCCAGGTGCTCCCACTTGGAGGGGCTGGCGGTGGCGAAGACCTCGGCCCCCAGGTACTGGGCGATTCCGATCGCCACCATGCCCACCCCGCCGGCTCCGGCGTGGATCAGGACCTTCTCGCCTCGCCCCAGGTTCGCGAGGTCGCAGAGGCCGTAGAGAGCGGTGCAAGAGACGGTCGGCAGCGCCGCGGCCTGGCGGTCGCTCCAGCTTTGTGGAATCGGGACGAGCAGCGCTCGCTCGGCGATTGCCACGGGGGCGAAGGCCCCGGCGAGGATGCCCATCACCCGATCGCCCGGTAGGAGGTCATCGACCTCCTCTCCTACCTCCACCACGACCCCCGCGCCTTCGCTGCCAATCGAGGCCTTGCCGGGGTACTGGCCCAGGGCGATCAGCACGTCGCGGAAGTTGAGCCCGGCGGCGTGCATCTGGATCCGCACCTCGGCCGGACCGAGCGGCCTGGTTGCCTCGGGGCTCTCGACCAGGGCGAGGCTCTGCAGTGAGCCGAGGGTGGGTGCATCGAGGCGCCAGGGGCCGGCGGGGGGAATCAGCTCACCGCCGGCTTCCTTGGGTGGGAGCGCCCGCGGCGCCAAGAGCCTGCCTTCCCTGAGGGCGAGCTGGGGCTCCTCGACGAGGGCAAGCGCTTTGGAGATCGCATGGGTTGAGGCATCGCTGCCGTCGGTGTCGAGCAAGGCCAGGCGCCCGGGGTGCTCGGATTGGGCCGAGCGCAGAAGGCCCCAGAGAGTGGCGGCGGGCAGGTCGGGTGACTCGGTGGCTTCGGTCGATACCGCCCCTTCGGTTGCGATCGCCAGGCGGGTCTCGGCGAAGCGCTCCTCGTCGAGGAAGGCCTGGACCTGGACGAGGGTCGATTCGGTAAGCGAGAGCGCCGCCTTGGCGGGGTCCTTGCCCTTTGCTTTGCCCGGAGTCCAGAGGACGAGGGAGGGTGGCTCCGCCCCTTCGTCTTCGAGCAGCCCTGCCAGGTCGGCTGTTGCCTGCAAGGTGACGGGCTCCTCGGCTGGGGAGAGCTCCCGCCAGGCGATCGTCAAAAGACCGTCCCCTGCCTTTGCCTTGCCTTGCCCTGCGAGCTGGGAGAGGTCGAGCGCTCGCAGCGAGAGCGAGTCGACGCTTGCGATCGGGGCGCCCTCTTGGTCGTGCAGGACGAGACTCACCTGGTCCTTCTCACCGGGAGAGAGCGCCACCCGCAGCTCAGAGGCGCCGGCGCCGTGCAGGGTGACGCCACTCCAGGCGAAGGGCAGGTGCGCCTCGCCCGAGCCGGCGGAGAGGAAGATCGCGTGCAGGGCGGCGTCGAGGAGCGCCGGGTGGATGCAGAAGCGCTCGGCACTCGAGGCCTGCCCCTCGGGGAGCGAGACCTGGGCGTAGGTCTGCTCCCCCTCTCGCCAGGCGGCCTCGAGCCCCTGGAAGGCCTCGCCGTATTCGAAGCCGGCCTCGGCGAGGCGGTCATAGAGGAACTCGGTCTCGATCGGCTCGGCGCCCTCGGGGGGCCAGCTCGTAAGGGGCTCGGGGGGTTGGGCGGGCTGGGGGGAGAGCGAGCCGGTGGCATTCAGGGCCCACTCGGCGTCTTCGCGATCGGGGCGGGAGTGGATCTGGATCTCCCTTTGCCCCTCATCCCCTGGGCCGGTGACCGATACCTGCAAGGCGACCGATCCCTGCTCGGGGAGGATCAGGGGAGCGGTGAGGGTCAGCTCTTGGACTTCCTCGCACCCAAGGCGCTCTGCGGCGGTCAGCGCCAGCTCCAAGAAGGCGGTTGCGGGCAGCAGCACCGTTGCCGAGACGGCGTGGTCTGCAAGCCAGGGGTGAGTTGCGAGCGAGAGGCGGGCGGTGAGGGTGAGGCCGTCTCCTTGGGGGTCCTCGATCACCGCTCCGAGCAGGGGGTGCTCTGGGTCGGTGAGCCCGGCACCGTTTGCGTCCCCGCCGGGCAGGGAGGAGGAGAGCCAGTAGCGCTTGCCCTGGAAGGGGTAGGTGGGGAGCGGGACTCGCTTGGCGCCGGTGTCCTTGAAGAAGGCTCCCCAGTCGAGCGCGATGCCGGCGGCGTGGGCGGCGGCGAGGGAGAGGGCAAAGCGCCTCGGCCCCTGCTCGGTGCGGCGTAGGGTCTCGATCAGCGTCGCCTCGCCGGGGCCTGCCAAGGCGTCCTCGATCGTCTCGGTGGCGCCGAAGGAGAGGACCGGGTGGGGGCCGATCTCGATGAAGGCGCGCTGGCCCTGCTCGAGCAAGGAGCGCAGGGCGGGCTCGAAGAGAACCGTCTGGCGCAGGTTGCGGTACCAGTAGTCGGGGCCGAGCCCGGCGGTGTCGATCTGCTCGCCCTCCAAGGTGGAGTGGAAGGGGATCTCGGCGCTTTGGGGAGAGATCGGCGAGAAGGCCTCCAAGAGCTCCCCCTCGAGCGCCTCGATCTGGGCCGAGTGGGCGGCGTAGTCCACGGCGATGCGCTGGGCGCGCACTTCGTCTTGCTCGCAGGCGAGGAGCAACTCAGAGAGCGCCTCTGGCTCGCCGGAGACGACCAGGGAGGCGGGGCCGTTGATCGCGGCGAGGGAGAGGCGCTGGCCGAAGGGCTCGATCCGCTCTTGCAGCTCCCGAGGAGCAAGGGAGACCGAGAGCATCGCGCCCTTGCCGGCGAGCCCGCTCATCGCCTTGGAGCGCAGGGCGATCAGGCGGGCTGCGTCATCGAGGGAAAGCGCCCCGGCGATGTGGGCGGCGGCGATCTCCCCCTGGGAGTGGCCCATGACCCCGGCGGGGTTAACGCCGGCGCTTTGCCAGAGCCTCGCCAAACCGACCATCACCGCGAAGAGGGCCGGCTGGACCACGTCGAGGCGATCCAGCCAGGAGCCCTCGGCTTCGCGCAGGATCTCCCCCAGGGACCAATCGACGAACGGTGAGAGCGCCTCCTCGCACTCCTCGATGCGCTCGGCGAAGACGGGTGAGGCATCGAGCAGCCCGAGGGCCATCTGGGCGTGCTGGGCGCCCTGGCCGGCGAAGAGGAAGACGGGGGCTTGCTCGGTGCGGGCGAGGCCCTTGACCAGGCCAGCTGCCTCTTCCCCGCTCGCCAGGGCGCCGAGGGAGCCATATAGCTCCTCCCGGCTCTCCCCCACCACCACCGCTCGCTGCTCGAAGGAGGAGCGGGTGCTGATAAGGGAGTAGGCGAGATCGGTGAGGTCGAGCTCTGGGTTTTCCTTCAGGTGGGTGGCGAGGCGGGCGCCCTGGGCTTGCAGTGCCTCCTCGCTCTTGGCCGAGAGGGCGAGGGGGATTACCGCCGGCGCTTGGCGCTCGGAGGGGGCGCCGGAGCCATCGCTCTCCCCTGCCTCTCGATCCCCCACGGGCTCGGGCGCCCCCTCCAAGATCAGGTGCGCGTTGGTGCCGCTGATGCCAAAGGAGGAGACGGCGGAGCGTTTGGGCGCTCCGCTCTCCTCCCAGGGGCGCTGCTCGCTCAAGAGCTCGATCTGGCCTTGGTCCCAATCGACCTTGGAGGAGGGCTCATCGATGTGAAGGCTCTTGGGCAAGACGCCTTCTCGCATCGCCATCACCGCCTTGATCACCCCGGCGACTCCGGCGGCGGCTTGGGTGTGGCCGATGTTGGACTTGACCGAGCCCAAGTAGAGGGGCGCCTCTCGCTCTTGGCCGTAGGTGGCGAGCAGGGCTCCTGCCTCGATCGGGTCCCCGAGCGTGGTGCCGGTGCCGTGGGCCTCGACCATGTCGATGTCTTTGGGGGCGAGGCGGGCGTTTGCAAGCGCCTGGCGGATCACCCGCTCCTGGGAGGGGCCGTTGGGGGCGGTGAGGCCGTTGGAGGCGCCGTCTTGGTTTACGGCGGAGCCGCGGATCGTGGCGAGGATCGGCAGGCCCTTGCGCTTTGCCTCGGAGAGGCGGGCCAAGACCAAGACGCCGACTCCCTCCGCCCAACCGACCCCATCCGCTGCCTCTGAGAAGGACTTGCAGCGGCCGTCCGGAGAGAGTCCGCGCTGGCGGGAGAAGTCGGTGAAGAGCGCGGGGGTGGCGAGGGCGGTGGCGCCACCGGCGAGGGCGAGATTGCACTCCCCCGCTCGCAGCGCCTGGGAGGCCAGGTGCATCGCCACCAAGGAGGAGGAGCAGGCGGTGTCGATCGTCACCGCCGGGCCCTCGATGCCGAGGGTGTAGGCGATTCGGCCGGAGGCGACGCTGGCCGAGCTGCCCGTTCCCAGGTGGCCTTCCAGCTCAGAGACGGGTGCCGAGAGCATCGAGTAGTCGTGGTGCATGACCCCCGCAAACACCCCAGCCTGCTCCCCGCGCAGGGAGGTGGGATCGATCCCGGCCGACTCCAAGGCCTCCCAGGAGCTCTCCAAGAGCAAACGCTGTTGTGGGTCCATCGCCAGCGCCTCGCGCGGGGAGATGCCGAAGAACTCGGCGTCGAAGCGACCGGGCTCGGCGAGGAAGCCGCCCCTGGTGCAGTAGGTGGTGCCCGGGTGATCGGGGTCTGGGTGGTAGAGGCGCTCGGGGTCCCAGCCGCGGTCGGAGGGGAACTCCTCGATCCCTTCTCTTCCCTGGGCGATCAGGGCCCAGAGCTCCTCGGGGGATCTGACCTCCCCGGGGAAGCGGCAGGCCATGCCGAGGATCGCGATCGGCTCATCGGTTGCCTGTGCCCTGGCGGTGAGCCTTGCGGCCGCGGGGCTCTCGCTCGCTCGGGCAAGCAGCAACTCGGCGAGCTTTTGGGCGGAGGGGTAATCGAAGACGGCGGTGGCCGGCACGCGCAGCCCGGTGGCTGTCGCGAGGCGGTTGCGCAGCTCAACCGCGGCGAGGGAGTCGAAGCCCAGGTCCTTGAAGGCGCGCTCGGGGTCGACCTGGGCCGCTGAGCCGTGGCCGAGCACTGCCGCCACCTCTGAGCGGACCAGCTCCAAGACGAGGGCCTCGCGCTCTTTGTCCCCCAGGCCGGAGAGCCTCGAGCCGAGCGAAGAGGCAGCTGCCCGGCGCTTTACCGGGGTGCGGATCAGGCCACTCAAGATCGGAGGCAGGAGGCCGGCCTGGGCGAGGGAGCGAAGAGGGCCTCGCTCGAGCCCCAGGGCCAGGGCGAGGGGGGCTTCGCCGGCGAGTGCCTGGTCGAAGAGCCCGAGCCCCTGCTCGTCGGTGAGCGCGGCGATCCCAGAGCGCGCCATCCGCGCCTTGTCTGCCTCGCTCAGGGACTCGGTCATCGTGCCCTCGCGCTGCCAAAGGCCCCAGGCGATCGAGGTGGCGGGCAGGCCCTGCGAGCGCCTCTGTTGGGCGAGCGCGTCGAGGAAGGAGTTGGCGGCGGCGTAGTTGGCTTGGCCCGGCGCACCCAGCACCCCGGCGGCGGAGGAGAAGCAGACGAAGGCCGAGAGCTCCTGCTCCTTTGTCAGCTCGTGCAGGTTCCAAGCTGCCTTTGCCTTGGGGGCGAAGACGGGCCCGAGCTGCCCTTTGGAGAGCGACTCGAAGGTGGCGTCATCGAGTACCCCGGCGGCGTGGAATACCGCGCCGAGGGGATTGGCCTCGGGGATAGCCTCGATCAGCTTCCTCAGCTGGGCCCGATCGGAGACGTCACAGGCGCCGAGGGTTACCTCTGCTCCCAGCGCCTTTAGCTCCTTGGCCAGCTCCTTCGCGCCCTTTGCCTTCTGGCCGCTTCTGCTCGCCAGGAGCAGGTGGCGGGCGCCGTGGATCTCGACCAGGTGGCGGGCGATGAGGGAGCCGAGGGCGCCGGTGGCGCCGGTGATGAGGACTGTCTTTTGAGGATCGAGGGCAAGGGGCTCCTGCTCGGCCTTGGCCATCGGCGCCGCCCGGACCGCCAGGACCACTCCCTCGCGCAGGGCGAGCTGGGGCTCCCCGACGAGGGCAAGCGCTTTGGAGATCGCATCGGCGGAGGCCTCAGAGCCGTCGGTGTCGAGCAAGGCCAGGCGCCCGGGGTGCTCTGATTGGGCCGAGCGCAGAAGGCCCCAGAGGGCGGCGGCGGGCAGGTCGGGTGACTCGGTGGCTTCGGTCGATACCGCCCCTTCGGTCGCGATCGCCAGGCGGGTCTCGGCGAAGCGCTCCTCGGCGAGGAAGGCCTGGACCTGGACGAGGGTCGACTCGGTAAGCGAGAGCGCCGCCTTGGCGGGGTCCTTGCCCTTTGCCTCGCCCGGTGCCCAGAGGACGAGCGAGGGTGGCTCCGCCCCTTCGTCTTCGAGCAGCTCCGCCAGGTCGGCTGTTGCCTGCAAGGTGACGGGCTCCTCGGCTGGGGAGAGCTCCTGCCAGGCGATCGTCAAAAGACCGTCCCCTGCCTTCGCCTTGCCTTGCCCTGCGAGCTGGGAGAGGTCGAGCGCTCGCAGCGAGAGCGAGTCGACGCTTGCGATCGGGGCGCCCTGGGCGTCGGCGAGCGCGAGAGAGATCGCCCCCTCCCCCACCGGGCTGAGCCTGACCCGCAGCTCTGAGGCGCCGGCGCCGTGCAGGGTGACGCCACTCCAGGCGAAGGGCAGGTGCGCCTCGCCCGAGCCGGCGGAGAGGAAGATCGCGTGCAGGGCGGCGTCCAGGAGCGCCGGGTGGATGCAGAAGCGCTCGACGCTCGAGGCCTGCCCCTCGGGGAGCGATACCTGGGCGTAGGTCTGCCCCCCCTCTCGCCAGGCGGCCTCGAGTCCCTGGAAGGCCTCGCCGTATTCGAAGCCGGCCTCGGCGAGGCGGTCATAGAGGAACTCGGTCTCGATCGGCTCGGCGCCCTCGGGTGGCCAGCTCGCAAGGGGCTCGGGGGGTTGGGCGGGCTGGGGGGAGAGCGAGCCGGTGGCATTGAGGGCCCACTCGGCGTCTTCCTGGTCGGGGCGGGAGTGGATCTGGATCTGGCGCTGGCCTTGCTCGTCTTGCGCGCCGACCGATACCTGCAGCGCGACCGATCCCTGCTCAGGCAAGATCAGGGGAGCGGTGAGGGTCAGCTCTTGGACTTCCTCGCACCCAAGGCGCTCCGCGGCGGTCAGCGCCAGCTCCAAGAAGGCGGTTGCGGGCAACAGCACCGTTGCCGAGACGGCGTGGTCTGCAAGCCAGGGGTGGGTGGCGAGCGAGAGGCGGGCGGTGAGGGTGAGGCCATCTCCTTGGGGGTCCTCGATCACCGCTCCGAGCAGGGGGTGGTCGGGGTCGGCCTGAGCCCGGCCGCGGAGGCATCCCCGCCGGGCCTTGGCCGGACGCGAGCCAGTAGCGCTTGCCCTGGAAGGGGTAGGTGGGGAGCGGGGCGCGCTTGGCGCCGGTGTCCTTGAAGAAGGCTCTGCCAGTCGATCGCGTCCGCTGGCGTGGGCGCTGGCGATCGCCCCGGTCAGGGTCTGGGCCTCCGCTCGTCCCTCGCGCAGGGCGGCGGCGAAGGCAACGCTCCCTCCCTCCTTCTCTGTGAGGAGCTCCTGGGCGATCGCGCTCAAGACCGGGTCGGGTCCGAGCTCGACGAAGGCGCCTGCGCCCTGCTCTGCGAGGGTGGCGACAGAGTCGGCGAAGCGCACCGGCTCCCTTGCGTGGGCGACCCAGTAGGCGGGGTCGGTGGCCTGCTCGGGGCTGAGCAGCTCACCGCTCAGGTTGGAGACGATCGGGATCTTCGGCTCGTCGTAGGTGAGGGTCTTGGCTACCTCGGCGAACTCACCGAGCATCGGCTCGATCAGGGGCGAGTGGAAGGCGTGGGAGACCTCGAGGCGCTTGGTCTTTCTGCCCTTCTCGCCAAAGCTCGCGACCAGCTCTTCGATCGCCTCCTCTTTGCCTGAGGCGACGACCGAGCTGGGCCCGTTGATCGCGGCGATCGATAGCTCCCCCTCCTTGCCTGCGATCGCCTCTTTGAGCTCTGCCTCCGTGGCCTCGATCGCCGCCATCGCCCCGCCCGTCGGCAGCGCTCCCATCAGCGTGGCCCTGGTCGCGATCAGCTTGGTTGCGTCGGCGAGGTCGAAGACACCGGCGATGTGGGCGGCGGCGATCTCCCCCACCGAGTGCCCGGCGAGGAGCTCTGGCCGAAGGCCCAGCGACCCGAGCAGGCGCGCCAGGACAACCTCGGTGGCAAAGAGGGCCGGCTGGGCGTAGGTGGTGTGGCCCAATAGCACCGCTGCCTTGGGGTGGGAGCCGGTGAGGATCGGAAAGAGGGGCTCTTCGAGCTCTAGGTCCAAGAGCTCGCATGTCTGATCGAGGGCCTCGCGGTAGGCGGGGTAGGCCTCATATAGCTCCTTGCCCATCCCCACTCTCTGGGAGCCCTGGCCGGTGAGCAGGTAGGCGAGGCGGCCGCCCTTTGCCTGGGCGAGGATCGCCTCGGGGGGCTGCTTTCCCTCGGCGAGTGCCGCGAGGGACTCCAAGAGCTCAGAGCGCTCCTCCCCCACCACCACCGCTCGGCACTCGAAGGCAGAGCGGGTCGTGGCGAGCGAGTAGGCAAGGTCGACTGGGGATAGCTCTGGGTGCTCTTGGACGTGGGTGGCGAGGCGCTTTGCCTGGGCTTGCAGTGCCTCCTGGCTCTTTGCCGAGAGGAGGAGGGGCAGGGCCGGCAGGGCCTTGGAGGGGGCGCCCTCGCCGGAGGCCCCAGTCGCCTCCTCCCCCACGGGCTCGGGCGCCCCCTCCAAGATCAGGTGCGCGTTGGTGCCGCTGATGCCAAAGGAGGAGACGGCGGAGCGCCTAGGCGCTCCGTTCTCTTCCCAGGGGCGCTGCTCGCTCAAGAGCTCGATCTGGCCTTGGTCCCAATCGACCTTGGAGGAGGGCTGGTCGATGTGAAGGCTCTTGGGCAAGACGCCTTCTCGCATCGCCATCACCGCCTTGATCACCCCGGCGACTCCGGCGGCTGCTTGGGTGTGGCCGATGTTGGACTTGACCGAGCCCAAGTAGAGGGGCGCCTCTCGCTCTTGGCCGTAGGTGGCGAGCAGGGCTCCTGCCTCGATCGGGTCTCCGAGGGTGGTGCCGGTGCCGTGGGCCTCGACCATGTCGATGTCCTTGGGGGCGAGGCGGGCGTTTGCAAGCGCCTGGCGGATCACCCGCTCCTGGGAGGGGCCGTTGGGGGCGGTGAGGCCATTGGAGGCGCCGTCTTGGTTTACGGCGGAGCCCTTGATCGTGGCGAGGATCGGGTGGCCCTTGCGCTTTGCCTCGGAGAGGCGAGCGAGGACCAAGACTCCGACTCCCTCTCCCCAGCCGACTCCGTCGGCTGCATCGGAGAAGGACTTGCAGCGGCCGTCTGGGGAGAGGCCGCGCTGGCGGGAGAACTCGGTGTAGATGGCGGAGGTGCCGAGCACCGTCGCGCCCCCGGCGAGGGCCAGGTTGCATTCCCCCGCTCGCAGCGCTTGGGCGGCGAGGTGCATCGCCACCAGGGAGGAGGAGCAAGCGGTGTCGATCGTCACCGCCGGGCCCTCGATGCCGAGGGTGTAGGCGATTCGGCCGGAGGCGACGCTGGTGATCGCCCCGGTGAGATGGTGGCCCTCGAGCTCGCTTCCCCCACGCCATCGGCCCTCGGCGTAATCCTGGGAGCTCATCCCCGCAAACACCCCCGCCTGCTCCCCGCGCAGCGAGGTGGGATCGATCCCGGCCGACTCCAAGGCCTCCCAGGAGCTCTCCAAGAGCAAACGCTGTTGTGGGTCCATCGCCAGCGCCTCGCGCGGGGAGATGCCGAAGAACTCGGCGTCGAAATGGCCGGGCTCGGCGAGGAAGCCTCCCCTGGTGCAGTAGGTGGTGCCGGGGTGATCGGGGTCTGGGTGGTAGAGGCGCTCGGGGTCCCAGCCGCGGTCGGAGGGGAACTCCTCGATCCCTTCCCTGCCCTGGGCGATCAGGGCCCAGAGCTCCTCGGGGGATCTGACCTCCCCGGGGAAGCGGCAGGCCATGCCGAGGATCGCGATCGGCTCGTCGGTGGCCTGGGCCCTGATCGCCGGCTTCGCGGTGGAGGCGCCCTCGCTCGCCTCTCCCGCCAGGTGCTCGGCGAGCTTTTGGGTCGAGGGGTGGTCGAAGACGACGGTGGCGCCAAGGCGAATGCCGGTGGCGGTGGAAAGGCGGTTTCTGAGCTCGACCGCGGCAAGCGAGTCGAAGCCCAGCTCCTTGAAGGCGCGCTCGGGGTCGACCTCCTTGGCGGAGCCGTGCCCGAGCACGGCCGCAACCTCCGAGCGGACCAGCTCCAAGACGAGGGCCTCGCGCTCTGCCTCGGGGATCGAGGCAAGGCGCTTGGCCAGGGAGGAGCCGGCGCCTTTGCGTTTGGCCGGGGCGCGGATGAGGCCGCTCAGAAGAGGCGGCAGGAGGTCAGCCTGGGCGAGGGAGCGAAGGCCGGTGCGCTCGAGCTTTAGGGCCAGGGCGAGGGGGACTTCGCCGGCAAGGGCCTGGTCGAAGAGCTCCAACCCCTGCTCGTCGGTGAGCGCAGCGATCCCAGAGCGCGCCATCCGTGCCTTGTCTGCCTCGCTTAGGGACTCGGTCATCGTGCCCTCGCGCTGCCAAAGGCCCCAGGCGATCGAGGTGGCGGGCAGTCCCTGGGCGCGCCTCTTCTGTGCGAGGGCGTCGAGGAAGGAGTTGGCGGCGGCGTAGTTGGCCTGCCCGGGTGCCCCCAGCACCCCGGCGGCGGAGGAGAAGCAGACGAAGGCCGAGAGCTCCTGCTCCTTTGTCAGCTCGTGCAGGTTCCAAGCTGCCTTTGCCTTGGGGGCGAAGACGGGGCCGAGCTGCTCTTTGGAGAGCGACTCGAAGGTGGCGTCATCGAGCACCCCGGCGGCGTGGAATACCGCGCCGAGGGGATTGGCCTCGGGGATCGCCTCGATCAGCTTCCTCAGCTGGGCCCGATTGGAGACGTCGCAGGCGCTGAGGGTTACCTCTGCTCCCAGCCCCTTCAGCTCCTTGGCCAGCTCCTTTGCCCCCTTTGCCTTCTGGCCGCTCCTGCTCGCCAGGAGCAGGTGGCGGGCGCCGTGGGCTTCGACCAGGTGGCGGGCGATCAGCGAGCCCAGGGCGCCGGTGGCGCCGGTGATCAGGATCGTCTTCTCGGGGTCGAGGGGACGGGGCAGCTCGAAGACGAACTTGCCGACGTTCGCTCCCTCCCGCAGCTCGCGGAAGGCCTCGGGGGCCTTGCGGATGTCCCAGCTGGTGATCGGGGAGTGGGCGAGGGCGCCCTGCTCGAAGAGGGCGAGGACCTCGGCGAGGATCTGACCCATGCGTCCCGGGCCGGCTTCGGTCAGATCGAAGGCGAGGTAGGAGAGGCCCGGGCAGTAGGAAACGACCTCTTCTGGATCGCGCAGATCTGCCTTGCCCATCTCCAGGAACCGGCCGCCGCCGGACAGGAGCTCCAGGGAGGCGTCGACGAACTCGCCCGTGAGGGAGTTGAGGACGACGTCGAGGCCCTCTCCCTCGGTGGCCTTCAAGAACTTCTCCTTGAAGGAGAGATCTCGCGAGGAGGCGATGCGCTCCGCGGCGATGCCGGCTTCGCGCAACCGGTCCCACTTCTCGGGGCTGGCGGTGGCGAAGACCTCTGCGCCCAGGTATTGGGCGATCTGGATCGCCGCCATGCCCACCCCGCCGGCGCCGGCGTGGATCAACACCTTCTCGCCTTCCCTCAGCTCGGCGAGGTCGCGCAGGCCGTAGAAGGCGGTTGCGAAGACGGTAGGCAGCGCCGCGCCCTGCTCGAAGCTCCAGCCCTCGGGCAATGGGGCAAGCAGCGCCCGCTCGCCGATCGCGAGCGGGGCGAAGGCGTCGGCGAGGAAGCCGATCACCGCATCGCCGGGTCGCAGGTCATCCACCTCGGAGCCGACTTCCACCACAACCCCGGCCCCTTCGCTGCCGATCTGGGCCTCGCCGGGATAGAGGTCCAAGGCGATCAGGACGTCGCGGAAGTTGAGCCCGGCGGCGTGCATCTGGATCCGCACCTCGGCCGGACCGAGCGGCCTGGTTGCCTCGGGGCTCTCGACCAGGGCGAGGCTCTGCAGTGAGCCGAGGGTGGGTGCATCGAGGCGCCAGGGGCCGGCGGGGGGAATCAGCTCACCGCCGGCTTCCTTGGGTGGGAGCGCCCGCGGCGCCAAGAGCCTGCCTTCCCTGAGGGCGAGCTGGGGCTCCTCGGTGAGGGCAAGCGCTTTGGAGATCGCATCGGTTGAGGCCTCAGAGCCGTCGGTGTCGAGCAAGGCCAGGCGCCCGGGGTGCTCTGATTGGGCCGAGCGCAGAAGTCCCCAGAGGGCGGCGGCGGGCAGGTCGGGTGACTCGGTGGCTTCGGTCGATACCGCCCCTTCGGTCGCGATCGCCAGGCGGGTCTCGGCGAAGCGCTCGTCCTTCAGGAAGGCCTGGACCTGGGCGAGGGTGGATTCAGTGAGGGCAAGAGCCGCCTTGGCGGGGTCCTTGCCCTTTGCCTCGCCCGGTGCCCAGAGGACGAGGGAAGGGGGCTCCGCCCCTTCGTCTTCGAGCAGCCCTGCCAGGTCGGCTGTGGCCTGCAAGGTGACGGGCTCCTCGGCTGGGGAGAGCTCCCGCCAGGCGATCGTCAAAAGGCCGTCCCCCGCCTTTGCCTTGCCTTGCCCTGCGAGCTGGGAGAGGTCGAGCGCTCGCAGCGAGAGCGAGTCGACGCTTGCGATCGGGGCGCCCTCTTGGTCGTGCAGGACGAGACTCACCTGGTCCTTCTCACCGGGAGAGAGCGCCACCCGCAGCTCAGAGGCGCCGGCGCCGTGCAGGGTGACGCCACTCCAGGCGAAGGGCAGGTGCGCCTCGCCCGAGCCGGCGGAGAGGAAGATCGCGTGCAGGGCGGCGTCGAGGAGCGCCGGGTGGATGCAGAAGCGCTCGGCACTCGAGGCCTGCCCCTCGGGGAGCGAGACCTGGGCGTAGGTCTGCTCCCCCTCTCGCCAGGCGGCCTCGAGCCCCTGGAAGGCCTCGCCGTATTCGAAGCCGGCCTCGGCGAGGCGGTCATAGAGGAACTCGGTCTCGATCGGCTCGGCGCCCTCGGGGGGCCAGCTCGTAAGGGGCTCGGGGGGTTGGGCGGGCTGGGGGGAGAGCGAGCCGGTGGCATTCAGGGCCCACTCGGCGTCTTCGCGATCGGGGCGGGAGTGGATCTGGATCTCCCTTTGCCCCTCATCCCCTGGGCCGGTGACCGATACCTGCAAGGCGACCGATCCCTGCTCGGGGAGGATCAGGGGAGCGGTGAGGGTCAGCTCTTGGACTTCCTCGCACCCAAGGCGCTCTGCGGCGGTCAGCGCCAGCTCCAAGAAGGCGGTTGCGGGCAGCAGCACCGTTGCCGAGACGGCGTGGTCTGCAAGCCAGGGGTGAGTTGCGAGCGAGAGGCGGGCGGTGAGGGTGAGGCCGTCTCCTTGGGGGTCCTCGATCACCGCTCCGAGCAGGGGGTGCTCTGGGTCGGTGAGCCCGGCACCGTTTGC
The DNA here is from genome assembly GCA_963712595.1 of uncultured Solirubrobacterales bacterium. GTDB lineage: Bacteria > Actinomycetota > Thermoleophilia > Solirubrobacterales > 70-9 > VRUE01. Next base: position 607 of record CAVQIM010000002.1, on the reverse strand, counting down.
GTCCCCGCCGGGCAGGGAGGAGGAAAGCCAGTAGCGCTTTCCCTGGAAGGGGTAGGTGGGGAGCGGGACTCGCTTGGCGCCGGTGTCCTTGAAGAAGGCTCCCCAGTCGAGCGCGATGCCGGCGGCGTGGGCGCTGGCGAGGGAGAGGGCAAAGCGCCTCGGCCCCTGCTCGGTGCGGCGTAGGGTCTCGATCAGCGTCGCCTCGCCGGGGCCTGCCAAGGCGTCCTCGATCGTCTCGGTGGCGCCGAAGGAGAGGACCGGGTGGGGGCCGATCTCGATGAAGGCGCGCTGGCCCTGCTCGAGCAAGGAGCGCAGGGCGGGCTCGAAGAGAACCGTCTGGCGCAGGTTGCGGTACCAGTAGTCGGGGCCGAGCCCGGCGGTGTCGATCTGCTCGCCCTCCAAGGTGGAGTGGAAGGGGATCTCGGCGCTTTGGGGAGAGATCGGCGAGAAGGCCTCCAAGAGCTCCCCCTCGAGCGCCTCGATCTGGGCCGAGTGGGCGGCGTAGTCCACGGCGATGCGCTGGGCGCGCACTTCGTCTTGCTCGCAGGCGAGGAGCAACTCAGAGAGCGCCTCTGGCTCGCCGGAGACGACCAGGGAGGCGGGGCCG
>CAVQIM010000001.1:5000-1158643 GCA_963712595.1 uncultured Solirubrobacterales bacterium | reverse complement strand
ATGGTCGCTCTCGATCACCTCCTTCCCGCCGAGCTTTGCCGCGGGGGCAGCCGGCAACGCCACTGAGGGCCCCGGCTACCGGATCCTCGCCACCAACAAAGGCGACGGGCCAACCACCGCCCCCTACACGATCATCGCCACGCTGCCGGCCGATGTCGCTCCGGTGGCTGGTGAAGTCTCGGGCCAAGCCGTTCCGGGCAAACCGCTCTCCTGCGAAGTCAACGGCCAGGTGATCGCCTGCACGGGAACCGAACCCCTGTCAGCGGGCGGAATAGCCAAAGTGATCATCCCGGTCGAAGTCGCCACCGCCACCGTGGGCAAGAGCGTGATCGGCGAAGCCAGCGTCGAAGGCGGAGGAGCGGCGCTTGCCAAAGCGACGACGAAGACCGCGATCGGCCTGCCCGCCTGGGGCCTGCTCGGCATCTCGATGCCGACCAACGTCCCCGGCGGCGGTGTCGGCACGCTGTTGATCCGCGCGATCAACGTCGGCGGCGCCGCCACCACCGGTGCGATGAGCGTCACCGGCACCCTGCCCGAAGGGCTGACCCCGACCAAAGCCGCCAGCGAACAGGGAAGCACCGTCAAAGGGGGAACCTGCTCGATCAGCGCCCAGACCTTCACCTGCACCAACCCCAACAGCATCCCCTCGGGCGGCGTCATCTTCGCCCAGGTCGACTTCAAAGCCGACCTGGCGGCAAGCGGCACGCTTCTGAGCAAAGTCACGGTCGAAGGCGGCGGCGCCAACCTACGGCAGAGCTCCGTCCCGGTGACGATCAGCTCCACGGTCGCCCCTTTAACTTCCTCGGCGGGGAAACCGGTTTCTCGGCGCCGCTGAGCGGCGCCGACGGCACCGCCGCCACCCAAGCCGGATCGCATCCCGACCAGTTCTCCATCGTCTTGGGCTTTCCCTCTGAACTCCCCAACCCCGAATACCCCACCGGCTCTGAGGCGGTGCGAGACATCTATACCGACCTGCCGCCGGGGATGATCCTCAACCCCAACTCGACTCCGGCGCGATGCACCGAGCTTCAGCTGAATCAACACCACTGCCCGCAGGACTCCCAGATCGGCTCGGTGGGGACGATCATCGTCGCCAAATCCGGTCTAGTCGGCCTCAGCGCCTCACCTCTCTTCAACATGGTGCCGACCCCCGGCACCCCTTCGACCTTCGGCTTCGACGCGGCCGAAGGCTTCAACATCTTCGTCCACATCGACGGCTCCCTGCGCAGCGACGGCGACTACGGGCTCTCGGGGCGCTCGCGGGAAATCTTCGCCCGCGGCACCAACCCGGTGATCGGCTTGCGGCTGACCTTCTGGGGCAATCCCTCTAGCTCCAGCCACAACCCGCTGCGCGAATGCGGGATCGTGCCCGGCCAGTCCTGCGCGGGCATCGAAGAGACCAAGGAAGCCTTGCTGACCACCCCGGTGCAGTGCACCGGTCAGCCGACGGTTGCCCGCGCCCGTGCGGACTCCTGGGAGAAAACGGGCCTCTTCAAGGGCGCCAGCTATGAAAGCGCCGATATGTCGGGCACCCCGGTGGCGATGGCCGGCTGCAACCAGCTGCAGTTCGAACCGACGCTGGAAGCAAAGCCGACCACCAACCTCGCCGATTCGCCTTCTGGCCTCGACGTCTCCGTGCGCCAACCGGTCAACATGGACCCCGAAGGCCTCTCGCCCGGGGTGATGAAGGACTTCAGGCTCTCCTTGCCCGAGGGGATGTCGGTAAACCCCTCCTCTGCCGATGGCCAGGGCGCCTGCACCGAAGCCCTGTCCCACGTCCACACCCTGATCCCCAGCGAGTGCCCGTCCGATTCGAAGCTCGGCACAGCCGAAGTGAGGACACCGCTGTTGGATCACCCGATCTCCGGAGCGCTCTACCTGGCGGAGCCCTTCAAGAACCCCTCCGGCTCTCTGATCGCCCTCTACCTGGCGATCAGCGATCCCTCCACCGGGACCGTCTCCACCTTGGCCGGCAGGGTTCAAACAGATCCGAGCAGCGGTCAGCTGACGACGATCTTCGAAGACAACCCCCAGTTGCCGATCGAAGAGATCAAGACCCACCTCTTCACCGGGCCCAGGGCCGCTCTGCGAACGCCAGCTGCTTGCGGCACCTACGCCCCCAGGGCAGACATCGTCCCTTGGAGCGCCCCGCAGACTCCTGTCGCCCACCCAACAGATCCCTTCGCGATCGGGGCCAACCCCAACGGTGGCCCCTGTCCCGCCCAGGGCCAGGCGCTTCCCAACAACCCCTCCTTCACCGCCGGCACCCTCTCCCCCCAAGCAGGTGCCTATAGCCCCTTCGCCTTGAAGCTGACCAGGCAAGACGACACCCAGGAACTGCAAAAGATCGACACCGCGCTGCCGCCGGGATTGACCGCGAAGCTGGTCGGGGTCCCCTATTGCTCAGAGGCGGCGATCGCTCAAGCGCAATCGCGAAGCAAGCCAAACGAAGGGATCGTGGAGCGCAACAACCCCTCTTGCCCCTCTGCTTCTGAGATCGGCACGGTCGACGTAGCCGCAGGAGCGGGCATCACCCCGCTTCACACCCCCGGCAACGCCTACCTCGCCGGCCCCTATAAGGGCGCCCCGCTCTCGGTGGTCGTGATCACCCCGGCGATCGCAGGGCCCTTCGACCTCGGAGCAGTGGTGGTTCGGATCGCCTTGAAGCTCGATCCCGAAACGGCCAAGGTCTCAGCCCTCTCCGATCCCCTGCCCCACATCCTCCAAGGCATCCCGCTAGACGTTCGCCAGATCTCCTTCCAGCTCAAAAAGCCCGACTTCACCCTCAACCCGACCTCTTGCGATCCGATGTCGATCGCAGCGACCCTGACCTCGACCACGGGTCAGGTCTCCTCGCCCCTGGTCCCCTTCCAGGTAGGCGGCTGCGACGCGCTCTCCTTCAAGCCCAAGCTGGCCTTGAAGCTAAAGGGCGCGACGAAGAGAACAGGTCACCCGGCCCTGACCGCGACCCTGACCTTCCCCAAGGGAAGCGGGGCCAACGTGAAGCGAGCAGAGGTCACCCTGCCGCGCTCGGAGTTCCTCGATCAGGCCCACATCGGCACCGTTTGCACCCGGGTGCAGTTCGCCGCCGATGCCTGCCCTGCGGCATCGATCTACGGCAAGGCATCTGCAACGACGCCGTTGCTCGAAGAGCCGCTCTCTGGCCCGGTCTACCTCAGATCCTCAAACCACGAACTCCCCGACCTGGTGATCGCTCTCGAAGGCCAAGTAGACGTGGTCTTGGCAGGAAGGGTCGACTCGGTAAACGGCGGCATCCGCTCCACCTTCGAAGCCGCACCCGATGCCCCGGTCTCCAAGTTCACCTTGCAGATGAAGGGCGGCAAGAAGGGCCTTCTCATAAACAGCGCCAACCTCTGCAAGCTCTCGCCGAAAGCCAACAGGGCAACGGTGCTCCTCGACGGCCAAAACGGCAAGGTCAGCGACAGCTCACCGCTGCTCGCCAACTCCTGCAAGAAGGCAAAGAAGCACAAGCGCAGCAACAAGAAGAACGCCCGATGAGAGCCAGGGCCCTAGTGGCCCTGGCGGCAGGCGCCATCTTGGTTGCCTGCCCAGCGGCCAAGGCGGCGGGCCCGCCGCTGATCGCAGAGACCTGGGTCGAAGCGGTAAAGGCGGACTCCGCCTACCTCTGGGCCAAAGTCAACCCCAACGGGCTCTCCACCACCTACCGCTTCGAATACACCCCCCAAAGCGCCTTCGAAGCAAAAGGCTTCTCAGGAGCGACCCTGATCCCGATCTCAGGACCGGCCCTGCTTGGCTCGGGCACCTCCTACCTCTTCCCCTCCCAGCCGGTGGGGCCGCCGCTTTCCCCGCTGAAAGCAGCGACTCAGTACCGCTACCGGATCACCGCCAAAAACTCAGCCGAAACGGTCACCGGCCCAGAGCACGTCTTCTCCACCCAGGGAAGCGAACAGGCATTCAGGCTTCCCGACAACCGCGCCTGGGAGCTGGTCTCCCCGGTAGACAAAGGCGGTGGAGCGATAGCCCCGCCGGCCTCGCTCTTCGGCGGCGGGGACCTGCAAGCCGCACCGAGCAGCTCTCCCGAGGGAGCGGCGATCTCCTACGGCTCTGCCACCTCCTTCGGCGATGCCAAAGGGGCGCCCCCGGTGAGCCAGTACCTCTCGAGGCGAACCGCAGGGGGTTGGGTTACCCAAAACGTCTCCGCCCCGCTGGAATCGGCGGCTTATGGCGATCAACCGGACGGAGCGCCCTACCGGCTCTTCTCCGAAGACCTCGCCAGGGGATTGCTCTTCGGCGGGTTGCCCTGTCGTGGGGGGCTGGTGGGGTGTGGGGCTCCCAACCCGGTGATACCGGGCTCGGGCGCTCCTCCTGGGCGCATGGCCTATTACCTGAGGGGCTCGGGTGGCAGCTTCACCTCGCTGCTCAGTGCCGCAAACTTCACCCACACCGCGGTCACCCCAGAAGCCTTCAAGGTCTCCTTCGCCGGGGCTTCTCCGGATCTCTCCCAGGTTGTGCTCTCCAGTTGCGCGGCGCTTACCTCCAATGCGACCGAGGTGTTGAAAGGAGGGGGTGAATGCGATGCGAACGCCCAGAACCTCTACCGGGCTAGCGGGGGATCGCTCACCGCGCTGAATCTCTTGGTGGGGGAAACGCAGACCACGCCGGCGGTAGGCCCGACGAAGCTGGCGGCGCCGATAGGGGCGGTCTCGACCGATGGCTCGAAGGCCTACTTCACCGCCGCGGGGAGCCTCTACCTAAGGGACGGGAGCCAAACCAAGCTCCTCACGAGTGCGGGGGAGTTCCAAACCGCCTCGACCGACGGCTCGGTCGCCTTCTTCACCGAAGCCGCCCATCTCTATCGCTACCTGGCCTCCACCCAGGCGAAAACGGACCTGACTCCAAGCGGGGGAGTGGTCGGGGTCCTGGGCGCCTCGACCGACGGCTCCATCGCCTACTACCAAGACGCCGCCGGGATCAAGAAATGGGCCTCCGGGACCACCACCCTGGTCGCGGCCGGAGCACAAGCGGCAAAGCCAAGCGATTACCCACCGGCGACAGGGACCTCCCGGGTCACCCCCAGCGGCTCTCACCTCGCCTTCCTCTCGACCACCGAACTGGCCGCCTATGACAACGGCAGCCGAGCTGAGCTCTACCTCTACGGGCCGCCGCTAGGGGGAGGGGCCTCGCAGCTGATCTGCGCCTCTTGCAAGCCGACCGGGGAAAAAGCAACCGGCGTCGCCTCGATCCCAGGGGCCCAGGTCAACGGATCGAGCAGCGCCTATCGACCAAGGGCGCTGTCTGCCGACGGCCACAGGGCCTTCTTCGAATCGACCGACGTGCTGGCGATCGCCGACACCAACGGACAACCAGACGTCTACCAGTGGGAGGCAAACGGGGTCGGCGGTTGCACGATGCAACCCGGTTGCGTCGATTTGATCTCGAGCGGTAGGGCGATCGAAGGCGCCAGCTTCATCGACGCCTCGACCGACGGCAACGACGCCTACTTCCTCACCGATCAGTCACTGGTCGGATCCGACCCAGGCTCGATCGACCTCTATGACGCCAGAGCAGGCGGTGGCTTCCCCGAAGCCCAAAAGCCGATCCCCTGCATCGCCGATGCCTGTCAGGCCTTGCCGCCTACCCCCGAAGACCCCGATCCCAGCACTCTCGTGAAGAGCTCGGGCAACCCGCCGGTGAAGTTCGAAGTCGAGAAGGAGAAGAAGAAGAAGAAAAAGCACCACAAAGGCAAGAAGGGCAAGGGCAAGGGCAAGGGCAAAAAGCAAAAGGGCAATGAGAAGCTAAACGGCAAAGGCAAATACCACGTGCCGCTGAGGCGGGGGGTGCCACGATGAGGGCCCGGTTGATCGCGGTCTTCTTTGCCTTTGCCCTCCTGGCGCCAGTTCAGGCCCAGGCCTTCTCCTTCCTCCCAGGAACAGAAGGCTTCGAGGCAAAGCCCTTGATCTCAGAAGCTGGCGAACCGGCAACCCAGGCCGGAGCCCATCCCGCATCGCTTCGCTTGAGCGTCGGCTTGGAAGCAAGCAAAGCGGCGGGAGCGCCATTTACCCAGGGAGACCTCAAGGACCTCTCCTTGGAGCTGCCAGGGGGCTTGATCGAAAACCCCACCGCGGTGCCGACCTGCACCCAGGCCGCCTTTCACAAACCGCGCTTCTCGCCCTTCGAAGAAAGCAAATCCGGGGAGAGCTGCCAAGACCGAAGCCAGGTAGGGACACTGACGGTCAAATCATCCTTCGCCGGGGGGGAGACGAGGACCTTTGGCCTCTTTAACCTCGACCCGCCGCCGGGGGTTCCCTCGGAGATCGGCGCCAACCCCTACGGCGCCCCGATCATCTTCATCCCCGAGATCCGCCAGGCAGGCGGGGAATACGGGATCACCTTGAAGAGCAAAAACGTCTCCCAGGCGATCGACGTATCGGGACTGTCGCTCTCGATCTGGGGCAACCCCTTCGCCGCCTTTCACGACTCCCAACGGGGCAACTGCCTAAACGCGACCGAACCCTCCTTCGGCTGGTCCAAATGCTCGGTGGGAAGACCGGTCCAAAACACCCCCACCGCCTACCTCACCCTGCCCACCTTCTGCGATTCCCCGCTTGCCTTCAAGGCGACTGCGACCTCTTGGCAAGAAGCGGGAGCGATCTCGCGCTCGCTCTCCTCCAAAGCCCTGGAAGGCTGCTCCACTTTGTCTTTCGAACCAAAAGCGATCGCCCAGCTCTCCGACCCCCGCGCCTCTTCTCCCTCGGGCTACTCCTTCGACATCGACGTCGATACCGCCGGGGTATTGAAACCCGATCTGCGCGCCCCCTCGCCGATCAGAAAAGCGGTCGTCAACTTGCCAGAGGGGGTGACGATCAACCCCTCGGTGGGAGCGGGGCTGGGCGTTTGCACCACAGCCCAATACGAAGCCGAGACGCCGCTGTCCCCCGCGGGAGCGGGTTGCCCCAACGAATCGAAGATCGGCGACTTCACCGTGATCAGCCCGATCATCGACAAACGAATCGAGGGGGCGATCTTCCTCGCAGCGCCCTATGAGAACCCCTTCGGCTCGCTGATCTCGATCTACTTGATCGCCAAGTCGATAGATCGAGGCATCTTGGTCAAGGTCGCAGGAGAGCTGGCCGCAGACCAAACCACGGGGAGGCTGACCGCAAGCTTCGATCGCCTGCCCCAGATCCCCTACTCCCAACTTCGCATCCACTTCCGCGAAGGCCAGAGAAGCCCCCTGGCCACCCCTGGCTTTTGCGGGGGGGTGTCGACCGAGGCCGACCTGATCGCCTGGCGGGACCCCAACCTGATCAAGCACGCATCGCTGCCGGCCCAGATCACCGCCGGGGTAGGAGGGGGGCCGTGCCCCTCTGGCCTCGCTCCCTTTACCCCCAAGGCAAAGGGAGGGACGCTCAACTCCCAAGGCGGCGCCTACACCCCCTTCTACCTGCACCTCACAAGGACAGACGTAGAGCAGGAGATCACCTCCTACTCGGCGACCTTCCCACCGGGCCTGTTGGGCAAGGTCGCCGGGGTCCCCTATTGCCCTGAGGCAGCGATCGAGGCAGCTGCTCACAGATCCGGGGTCGAAGAGAGAGACAACCCCTCCTGCCCCGCCTCTTCTTTGATCGGGCGCACCTACTCGGGCTATGGCCTTGGCTCGGTGCTCTCCTATGCCCCCGGAGGCCTCTACCTCGCCGGGCCATATCGGGGCTCCTCCTTCTCGGTGGTGGCGATCGACTCCGCCTTGGTCGGCCCCTTCGACTTGGGAGTGGTGATCGTCCGCTCGGCGATCAGGATCGATCCCGAAACCACCCAAGCCTCGATCGATGCGACCGGGACCGACCCGATCCCCCACATCATCGACGGCATCCCGATTCACCTCAGAGACATCAGGGCCTATATCGATAAGCCCCAGTTCACGATCAACCCGACCTCTTGTGAGCCCTCGGCGATCTCCTCTGCCCTAAACGGCGCCGGGGAGCTATTCGGCAACCAAGCCGATGACACCCTCGCCACCGCAACCGCTCCCTTCCAAGCCTTCAACTGCGGAGCCTTGGGCTTCAAGCCCAAGGTCTCCCTGGCGCTAAAGGGCGGCACCAGGCGCAGCAAGCACCCCGCCTTGAGAGTCGTGGTCAGACCGAGACCGGGAGACGCCAACATCAAAAGCGCCTCGGTGGCGCTGCCCAGATCGCTCTTCTTGGAGCAGGGCCACATCCAACAGATCTGCACAAGGCCCCAGTTCGCCAACCACAACTGCCCCCCGGGATCGGTCTACGGCCAGGTCAAGGCCTATACGCCGCTGCTCGAAGAGCCGATGTCGGGAGAGGCGATCCTGCGCTCCTCCGATCACACCCTGCCCGACCTCGTCTTCGTGCTCAGGGGCCACGGGATCGAGGTCGACCTGGCGGGGACGATCGACTCGGTCAAGGGAGGCCTCAGGGGAACCTTCCCCAGCCTCCCCGACGCCCCGGTGAGCAAATTCGAACTGAGCTTGGGAGCCGGCAAGCACGGCCTCCTAGTCGTCTCGGCCAAAGAGCTCTGCGCCGAGCGCCAACTGGCCAACTCGCGCTTCATGGGACACGCCAACAGGGGCTCGGTCACCCATCCCGAGATCGCGGTCAAGTGCAAGAAGGCAAAGCACAAGAAAGGCGGGGGTCATAGATGAGGAAGAGATCGATCCCTGGCCTTTTGCTTGCCCTAGCGCTTTGCCTTTGCCTGGGAGCCTCTAGCGCCCAGGCACAAAGAACGCTGATCACCAAAGAAGCGATCAAGCTGATCAAGCCCCAAAAACCCTCCGAAGAGCTGATCCCCGGCGAACAGATCGAAGGCGCCTGCGGATTGGCCTTCTCAGGGCAAAGCCTCCTCGTCTCCGACTACTACCACGCGATGATCGAGACCTACGCCCCAGAAGGAGGGGGGTTCAGCGCCTCCAAGCCGTTCAAGCTGAGCTCGGTCCTCTCCTTGGGGACGAGCCCACCCGAAGCCGCCTGTCAGATCGCCACCGGTCCCGGCGGCACCCTCTACGCCAACGTCTGGCACCAAAGCGTGATCAGGCTCAAACCGAGCGCCCAGACCTTCGACGTCTCCTCTTCGACCGGGGTCGCGGTAGACGCCGCGGGCAAGGTCTACGTCAACGACCGAACCCAGGTAAACGTCTATAGCCCCGCCGGGGCCCTGCTGCAAGAAGTAGGCGTGGGCAACCTCAAAGACGCCTACGGGCTGGCGGTTTTCGGCAAAGCGCTCTACGTCCCCGACGCGGGGACCAACACGATCAAGGTCTTCGAGCCAGAAACCGATCCGCTGAACCCAAAACAGACGATCGACGGCTCCAAAACACCGCAAAAACGCTTCGTCTCGCTTGTCGACACAGCGATCGGGATCGATCCCACCAACGGGCACCTCTTGGTCCTCGACAACCTCCAACCCGGCTATGAGCGCCCCGAAGGCGCGATCGACGAGTTCGACGCCGAAGGCGCCTTCCTCTCCCAGCTCAAAGAGAAGGTGATCGACGGCGGGCCCTCGGGGCTCGTCGTCGATCCCGAAACGGGGAGGCTGTTCGTCAGCTCGGGCAACTCAGAAGAGTCAAACGTCTTTGCCTGGGGGGGTTATGTGGAAGGTGGGGGCGGTGGGGCTTTTGGGGGGGAGCCGGAGGGGTCGCCCGCGGTAGCGCCGCCGCCTGCGGAGGCCGGTGGGGCCCAGCCGGGAGGGGCATCGGTTGCGGGGCCGGCGATCGCCGGCCCGGTGGCGCGCGCTCCCCAGCGCCGCCGGGTACACCGACACAAGAGGCACCGCCGGGCGCGGCAACGGGTTGGGCTGGCACACTCCAACCCCTAGTGGAACGCCTTCCCCGCGGCCGCCACGGCCTTTCCCGCGAGTTCGTTGCGCAGAATCAGCGCGAGCGGCTTTTTGCCGCGCTGATCGAGTGCCTCGACGAGCGCGGTTACGACGAGACGACCGTTTCGGCCATCGGCAAGCTTGCCGGTGTCTCCAAGAGCGACTTCTACAAGCAGTTCGAGAGCAAGGACGCCTGCTTCCTCGCTGCCTATGACGACGCGGTGGAGAGGGTGCGGGTGCAGGTGCTCGCGGAGTGCGAGGAGGGCGGCGAGTGGTCGGCGAGGGTCCTCACCGCGCTTGCCTCGCTGCTCGACTTCCTCGCCGCCGAGCCGGCGCTGACGCGGCTCGTCCTGGTCGAGGGGCTGCGCGCCGGCAAGGGCGTCTACGACCTCTACCAGGGGGCGCTGCAGAGCTTCGTTCCCTACCTCCGCGATGGGGCGCCTGCTCCGGCCGACGGCACCCCCGTTCCCGAGGCGAGCGACGAGGCCGTGGTCGGCGGCATCGCCTCGCTGCTCTCCAGCCGCGTCCTCGCCGGGGAGACCGAGCGGCTTGCCGAGTTCCTGCCGGACGTTGCGGAGTTTGCGCTGACGCCTTATCTGGGCGCGGCTGACGCCCGACGCATAATCTCGGAGCGATGAGCGACGCAGCGGCAGCGGCAGCGGGCGCGATTGACGAGGGGGCGGCGGTTGCCGCCGACGGCGTGCTGCCCTCGCAGGCGCTGAGCCGAGCGATCGAGGCCGAGTGGGTCAGCTCCGGCGATTACCGGATCCGGCCCGAGGCGATCCAGCCGGCCAGCATCGACCTGCGCCTCGGCGACTACGCCTGGGCGCTGCGCTGCTCCTTCCTCCCAGACGTCGACTCGACCGTCGAGGAGAAGATCGAGGGCCTCGCCTTCCAGCGGGTCGACCTTCGCGACGGCGCCGTGCTCGAGCGCGACCGCCCCTACCTGGTGCCGCTGATCGAGGAGCTGGCGCTGCCCGAGGACGTGCGGGCCAAGGCCAACCCGAAGAGCTCGACCGGCCGCCTCGATGTCTTCACCCGCGTCCTCACCGACCGCCATCACCGCTTCGACGAGATCCGGCCCGGCTACCGCGGCCGGCTCTACCTCGAGGTGGTTCCGCGCTCCTTTGCGATCCAGGTCAAGACCGGCCTCTCGCTCAACCAGCTGCGCCTGGCGCGTGGCGAGGTGCGGCTGAGCGACGGGGAGATCCGCCGCCTGCAGGCCGAGTTCCCGCTGCTCTATCTCGACTCCCACGCCCTGCGCGAGTCCGAGCTGGCGCTTGCCGAGGGCCTCTTCCTCAGCGTCGACCTCTCCGGCCCGGCCGACCGCATCGTCGGCTACCGGGCGAAGAAGAACAGCCTTCCGATCGATCTCTCCCGCATCCGCGCCTACCGCTGGACCGACTACTGGGACCCGGTCTTCCCAGAGGCCGGCAGCAAGATCGTGCTCGAGCCGGAGATCTTCTACCTGCTGCTCTCGGCCGAGGGGGTCTGTATCCCGCCCCAGATCGCCGCCGAGATGATGGCCTACGACCCGACCGCCGGCGAGCTGCGCACCCACTACGCCGGCTTCTTCGATCCCGGCTTCGGCTACGACCCGGCCGGCGACCGCCACGGCAGCCGCGCTGCCCTGGAGGTGCGCGCCCGCGACGTCTCCTTCATGGTCGAGCACCGCCAGCCCGTCTGCAAGCTCGCGCTCGAGCGCACCAGCGCCCCGGCCGAGCGCCTCTATGGCCAGGACCTGGGATCCAACTACCAGGGCCAGGTGACGATGCTGAGCAAGCACTTCGAGGAGCAGGTGGTGGTGGGGGGAGGGGGCGGGTGACCCTTCCCAAAACGCTCGGCAGGAGCCTCGCTTGAGTGTTTTGGGAAGGGTCACCCGCCCCCTCCTACTCCCCAGCGCTGTCTACGATTGAGGGAGATGGTTGAGCGGACGTGGCAGGTCTATCTCTCCGGTGAGATTCACTCGGACTGGCGTGAGCGGATCGAGGCGGGGGTGCGCGAGGCGGGGCTGCCGGTTGAGCTCTCGGCGCCGGTCACCGACCATGCTGCCTCCGACGACGCGGGGACGGGGACGCTGGGGGAGGAGGGCACGCCGTTTTGGCGCGATCACATGGGCGCCGGCGTCAACGCGATCCGGACCCAGACCCTGATCCGCGCCGCCGACGTCGTCGTCGTCCGCTTCGGCGACAAATACCGCCAGTGGAACGCAGCCTTCGACGCCGGCTTCGCGGCCGCCCTCGGCAAGCCGATCGTCACCCTGCACGATCCCGAGCTCGACCACGCCCTCAAGGAGGTCGACCGCGCTGCGCAGGCCACCGCGCGCACAGCCGAGCAGGTTGTCAACGTCCTGCGCTACGTGATTCGCGGCGAGCTCCCAGGCTGAGGGGGAGAGACCATGCGCCCCATCCCTTAGCAGGGGCATGGAGGCAGCAGTCGAGATCTACGTTTGTAGCCCTATGGCTACAGACGTCCCCCAACGCGCCTTGAGGAACCGAACAGCAGAGCTTCTGCGGCGAGTTGAGGAAGGCGAGCGGTTGCGGATTACGGTGCACGGCCATCCGGTTGCGGAACTCGTGCCACTTCAGCGCGAGAAGGTCGGACCCCGGACCTTCGTCCCTTTTGGGGAGATCCAGGAGGGCCTGAGAGGAATCATGAGCGCAGAGCAAGCACACGAGTGCGATATCGGTGGTAGCGCTCTGTGAGCTGCACCATGGTGTGCTTGCCGCGAGCGATAGGGACCGCCCTCTCCGTTTGCGGGACTCGATTGGGCGCCACAATCTCGAGGCGTTGTCGGTGGATGACAGCTCGCGCCGCGTTTCGGCCAGCTGATGGTGGAAGCTCGCCGAGAGAGGGGCGCAAAGCCCGAATTTGCCGATGCGCTGATCGCCGCGACGGCGATGGCCTTTGACTTGCCTCTCCTTACGCGTAATAGAGACTTCAGGTCCTTCCCGGGCCTAGACGTCATGTTGGTCTGACTGACCCCGACCGCGATCTATGCGAACATATGTTCGATGCGCTGGGACGAGCAGCGAGTCGAGAACGACCTGCGCCTGCCGGGCGTCGGCGACGGGACGGTGGTTCGGACCTTCGATGCCCCGGAGGCGATGGGGATCAACTTCCACGAGGTGCGAGCGCGGTCGGCGCTGAACCGCGTGCCGGGTGGGCGCTACGGATTCGGCTGGACGATCAACCCGTATCGAGGTTGCACACATGCTTGCGTGTTCTGCTTCGCCCGCCGCACGCACACCTATCTCGACATGAACGCCGGGCGGGACTTCGAGCGGGAGATCGTGGTGAAGGTGAACGTGCCGGAGCGGCTGCGGGCCGAGCTGGCGCGGCCGAGCTGGAAACGGGAGCTGGTGGCGCTGGGGACGAACACCGACCCGTATCAGTGGGTTGAGAGCCGCTACCGGATGATGCCGGAGATCCTGGCGGCCCTGGAGCAGGCGGAGACGCCGGTCTCAGTGCTGACCAAGTCGCCGCTCGTAATGCGAGACATCGAGCTCTTCGAGCGGATGGCCGAGCACCTCCCGGTCTCGGTCAACCTCTCCGTTCCCACCCTCGACGAGAACGCCTGGCGCGCCACCGAGCCGCACACCCCCAGCCCCTCAGCCCGCCTCGACGCGGTGGCAGAGCTGCGCAGCAGGGGAATCGACTCCGGCGTCCTGATCGCCCCGCTGATGCCCGGCATCAACGACAGCCCCGACCAGGTCCAGCCGATCATCGACCGCGCCAAAGAAGCTGGCGCAAGCTTCCTCGGGGGCGTCGCCCTCCATCTCCGAGACGAGGTCCGTGACGTCTTCTTCGCCTGGCTAGAGGCCAAACGCCCGGACCTCCTGCCTCGCTACGAGAAGCTCTACTCCAGCGGTCGTGCCTACATGCGCTCCGAGCAACGCCAGCAAACCACCCGAGCGGTTCGAGGGTGGGGGAGAGCCAGGCAGCGTACGAAGGAGGGACGGCAGTCCCCTCAGCTGGCGGATACTCAAAGTCGCCGCCCCTCCGGCGGCGACTTGTCAGATGAGGGGACTGCCGTCCCTCCCCAACAGGAGCCGCTGTTCTGACCAGCTCCCTAGCCTTGGTCGAGCAGATCGAAGCGGCACTCGCGCGGATCTTTGTCATCCCGGAACCGCCGGAACCGTGCCCCATGTCTGATCCGCCCCGCCGCTGCATGGTCGTAGCCGACTTCGATCACCAGCTCGGGTCGTAGAGCGACCCACTCCAGATCGCGTCCTCCCGTCCAGCGACTCGGCTCTGCCGTCCCGCTCTCACCCGTCTCCAGCGGTTCGAGCAGCGTTCGCAGACTCCGTTTGGTGTCGGCGCTGAAGCCGGAGATGTGGCCGACGGACCTGAGGTCGTCGCCGTCGTAGAGGCCAAGGATGAGAGAGCCGACCGTGCCCTCCTCCTTGCCCGGGCGCCAGCCCATCACGACGCAGTCGATCTCCCGCTCGCGCTTGACCTTGGCCATTCCTTTGCGCTTGCCTGGGATGTAGGGCGCGTCGAGCTGCTTTGCCATCGTGCCCTCGGTGCGGCGCAGCCACTCCTCGGCCTGTGCGGGGTCGCGGCTGAGAGCGCTCAGCTCGATGCTGGTCTCCCTCAGCAGCCGCTCCAATCGCTCCCGCCTCTGGCCGAACGGCACCTCGAGCAGCGAGTCGTCCTCCTCCGCCAGCATGTCGAAGGCGACGAAGCCGGCTGGGATCTCCTCCGAGAGGAGAGCGATCCGCGATGCCGCCGGGTGGATGCGGCTCTGCAGGGCGTCGAATTCGAGGTTGCCCTCGGCGTCGCGGATCACCAGCTCTCCGTCGAGCACGTAACGGCCGAGCGGGAAGCTCAGCTCGGGGAAGTAGCGATTCAGCTCTTTGCCTCCACGCGACTGGATGTAGGCGTCAGCCCCATCGACGAAGACGATCGCGCGGAAGCCGTCGAGCTTCTGCTCGTAGGCCCACTCCTCGCCGAGGGGCAGCTCTTTGCGGGTCAGCGCCAGCTGTGGCTTGATCGGTGGGGTGAGGGGAAGGGTCAACCTGACCCAACAGTTTGCCGACGTGCCCGCGCCTGGCGCGGGTCGGGGATCGGCACCGCCGCCAGCAGCTCCCTCGTGTAGGGGTCCTGGGGCTCCTCGCAGACCTGATCGGCCGGCCCTTCCTCGACGATCTTGCCCTCGTGCATCACCGCGATCCGGTCGGCGACATGGCGGATCACGCCGATGTCGTGGGCGACGAAGACGTAGGCGAGGCCGAGCTCGTCCTGGAGGTCGTCGAGCAGGTTGACGATCTGGGCGCGGATCGAGACGTCGAGCGCCGAGACGGGCTCGTCGGCGACGATCAGCTTTGGGCTCAGGGCAAGCGCCCGCGCGATCCCGATCCGCTGTCGCTGGCCGCCGGAGAACTCGTGCGGGAAGCGGTTGTAGTGCTCGGGGGAGAGGCCGACGCGGCCGAGCAGCTCCTGCACCCGGCGCCGCAGCTCGCCGCCCTTCGCCACCCCCTGCAGCTTCAGCGGCTCGGCGACGATCTGGCCGACCCGCTTGCGCGGGTTGAGCGAGGCGTAGGGGTCCTGGAAGACCATCTGCATCTCGCGGCGCAGCGGCCGCATCGCCCGCCGCGAGAGCCCGGCGATCTCGCGGCCCTCGAAGCGGACCGAGCCCGAGGTCGGCTCGAGCAGCTGCAGGGCCGTGCGACAGAGGGTCGACTTGCCGCAGCCGGACTCGCCCACCAGCCCCAGTGTCTCGCCGCGGCGCACGCTGAAGCTGACCCCGTCGACAGCCCGCACCCGGTCCACCTCGCGGTCGAAGAGCAGCCCGCGCCTGACCGGGAAGTGCTTGACGAGATCCGTCACCTCCAGCAGAGCCGGCGCACTGCTCATAGGAGGACCTTCCGGTGCGCTTTATGTGGGTATAGGCCGCAAAAGGCGCACCGGAAGCTCATCGGGCCGGGGCCTCCAGGCCTATTTGGCCTTCGACCTCGCGCAGGGTGCGCTTGCGCTCCGGGCTCAGCCAGCAGCGGTCGCGGTGGTCGGGAGAGTCGGCGAGGTGGGCGTCGAGCGCGGGCATCTCGCCGCAGCGATCGAACGCGTGCGGGCAGCGGGGCCGGAAGGAGCAGCCCTGGGGCAGCTCCAGCAGCGAGGGGGGAGCGCCGCCGATCTGCGGCAGGCGCTTGGTCGGGGGTCGGTCCAGACGGGCGAGCGAGCCGAGCAGGCCCCAGGTGTAGGGGTGCTGGGGGTCGTAGAAGATCTCGTCGAGCGTTCCCTGCTCCACCACCCGCCCCGCGTACATCACCAGCACCCGGTCGGCGACCTCGGCGACGACGCCGAGGTCGTGGGTGATCAGGATCGTCGCCAGGCCGCGCTCCTGGTTGAGTCGCTCGAGCAGGGCGAGGATCTGCGCCTGCACGGTGACGTCTAGCGCCGTGGTCGGCTCGTCGGCGATCAGCACCTCCGGCTCCAGGGCGAGCGCCATCGCGATCATCGCCCGCTGGCGCATGCCGCCGGAGAATTCGTGCGGGTAGTCGTCGATGCGCCGCGCCGCGTCGGGGATGCCGACCGAGCCGAGCAGCTCGACCGCCCGCTCGTGCGCCTGGCGCTTGTCCACCTCCCGGTGGGCGCGGATCGCCTCGACTATCTGATCGCCGATCCGGTAGACCGGGTTGAACGACGTCATCGGGTCCTGGAAGACCATGCCGACCTGCTCGCCGCGGATCCGCCGCAGCTCGTCCTCGTCAGCCCCCAGCAGCTCACTCCCCCGCAGGCGCACCGAGCCCTCGATCCGCGAGTTGGGCGAGCGGGTGAGGCCGACGATCGTCTGGGCGGTGACGCTCTTTCCCGAGCCCGACTCGCCGACGATCGCCAGCACCTCGCCCGCAGCGAGGTCGAAGGAGACGCCGTCGACCGCCTGCACGCGCCCGCCTTCGGTGACGAAGCCGACCCGCAGGTCCCGCACGCCGAGCAGTGGCTCGCCGCTCATCGCGCCGAGGCCCCCAGCCTGATCCGCGGGTCGAGGTAGGCGTAGGCGATGTCGACCAGGGAGTTGAAGAGGACGACGACGAAGGCGCCGTAGAGGACGATCGCCATGATCGGCGGCAGGTCGAAGGCCTTGAGCGCTTCGAAGGCGTACTGGCCGACCCCGTTGAGGCTGAAGATGTTTTCGATCAGGATCGCGCCGCCGAGCAGCGCCCCGAAGTCGAGGCCGAAGAGGGTGACGATCGGGATCAGCGAGTTGCGCAGCACGTGGTGGGTCATCACGCGGCGCTCCCCGAGGCCCTTGGCCCGCGCGGTGCGGACGTAGTCTTCGCCCATCGCGTCGAGCATGTTCGAGCGCAGCACGCGGCTGTAGAAGCCGGCGTAGAGGATCGCCAGCGTGATCCAGGGCAGGATCAGGTGATAGGCCCATTCGAGCGGTTCTTCGGTCAGCTTCACGTAGCCGAAGGAGGGGAAGATGCCGCCCTGGTAGGCGAGGTAGTTGAGCATGATCGCGGCGAGCCAGAAGACCGGCATCGAGATCCCGGCGACGGCGAGGACCGTCAACGTCCGGTCCAGCCAGCCGCCCGCCCGCACGGCGGAGAGGTAGCCGAAGAGGATGCCGAAGAACATCCAGATCACGGCGGCGCCGACGCAGAGCGAGAGGGTCGCGGGGATGCCTTCGGCGATGCGCTCGTCGACCGGTTCCCGCCCTTCGTAGGAGATCAGGTCCCCGCTGAAGATCTTCTCCATCATCGTCAGGTACTGCTGCGGCAGCGGGTCGTCGAAGCCCCATTCCTCGTTGATGCTGGCCACCAGCTGGGGCGTCGCGTTCTTGCCGGCCATGCGCTGGGCCGGGTCGGAGTTGGGGATCACGTTGAAGATCAGGAAGGTGAGGACCGAGACGGCGAACAGCACCGCCACCGTGCCGAGCAGGCGCCTGAGTGCGAAGCGGCCCATCAGACCGCGGTGCCCTCCGGCTCGGCCATGCCCGCGTGCGCCTCGAGGCGGACCTTGGAGCGGGGGTCGAGCGCGTCGCGCAGGCCGTCGCCGAAGACGTTCAGCGAGAGCACGGTGAGCAGGATCATCGTGCCGGGGATGATCGTCAGCAGCGGCGCGCTGGTGATCAGCTGGTTGCCGACCGCGATCATCGTCCCCCAGGAGGAATTCGGCGCCTGCACGCCGACGCCGAGGAAGGAGAGCCCCGACTCGAGCAGCATGTTGTTGGCGATGTTGAGGGTGAAGAAGACGATGATCGTCGAGAGCAGGTTGGGCAGCAGCTCGCCGAACATCACCCGCAGCGAGCCAGCGCCCTGCGCCACCGCGGCCTCGACGAACTCCTGCTCGCGCAGCGAGAGAACCTCGCCGCGCAGCGGCCGCGCCATGTACGGCGTCGAGACCAGGCCGATGATCAGGATCGGGATCCAGATCGATCCGCCGGAGATGTGAATCGGCCCGATTTGAAGGCCGCCGACGGCCAGCGTGACGCCGAGGGCGATCGCCAGGAGGAGGACGGGGAAGGCCCAGAGGACGTCCATCGAGCGGGAGATGACCGGGTCGACCCAGCCGCGGTAGTAGCCCGAGAGCAGGGCGAGCAGGGTGGCCAGCACGGTCGTGATCAGCGCCGAGGCGATACCGATCAGAAGCGAGGTGCGGCCCCCGTACATCAGGCGCACCATCTCGTCGCGGCCGAGGCGGCTGTCGGCGCCGAGGAAGAATTTGCCCCCGGCGCCGAGCCAGACCGGTCCGATCGGCCGGCCTTCGGGGCTGACCACGTCGCGCTTTTCGCCATCGACCGTGATCTTCTCCAGCGTGTGGGTGGCGTTGGGGCCGGTGTGGGCGACGTTGTCGGCCCACAGCGGCGCCGCGAGGACGAAGGCGACGATCGCGACGAAGAGGCCGAGAAAGGCGAGCGCGACCCGGTTGCGCCGCAGGCGCCTCAGCGCAAGGCGCCAGGGGCCGGCGCCCGCTGGGCCGGTCTCGGCGATTGGCTCAGCGGGCACCCCCCTATTGTGAAGCAGCGCCTGGCGGCTACTTGAACTGGAAGCTGGTCAGGTCGGCGTCGAAGGTCGGGTTCCAGATGACCTTGTCGAGGTCGATCGCGCTGGAGACGAAGAGCGAGTTCGTCCGGGTCCCGTAGGGCACCCAGGGCGCCTCTTCCATGAATTCTTCGTCGAGCTTGGCGTATTCGGCTTCCTGCCCGGATCCGAGCGATTCTTCCGAGAGCTTGGCGATCTTCGCGTTCAGCTCCGGGATGTCGGTCTGGGAGAGGTTGAAGTTGAAGGTCGGTTCGATGCTTTCCCCGGCCAGCAGCGGTCGGAAGAAGTCGTCGGGGTGGGGGAAGTCCTCGAACCAGTTGAAGAAGCCGGTATCGAGGTCGGGGGTCGACAGGTTGCCGACGACCCCGAGGTAGTTTTCGCCGTTGATTTCCTTCAGCTTGGCGTTGAAGCCGAGCTTGGTCAGCACGCCCTGGTAGTAGGCGCCGGCTTCGTCGTTCGGGCTTTCGTTGTTGGTCCAGACGGTGATGTCGCGGTCGGAGGGGTTGGCTTCGGCGATCAGTTCCTTCGCCTTGCCCAGGTCGTACGGGTAGAGGTCGAACTCCTCGTAGCCCGGCATCCCCGGCGGCAGGATCTGGTGGGTGCCGGCGATCTGGCCGGCGTAGATCCGTTCCAGCGCTTCGGTGTTGACCGCGTAGTTGACGGCCTGGCGGACCTTGAGGTCGTCGAAGGGCGGCTCCTGCATGTTCATCCAGAAGTAGTAGGTGCTGACCGTGGGCTCGACCCGGAACTGGGTGCCCTCGTATTTGTCCTTGACTTCCGCGTAGCGATCGGCGGGCGGCGGGGGTTGCATCCAGTCGGTCTTGCCCTGTTCCACCTGGTCGACCTGGGTGGAGTCGTTGCGGATGACGGTGACCTCGATCTTGTCGACGTGGCCGCTGGGCAGGTCGGGCATCAGCTTGCCGTTGTTCTTGGCCCACTGCGGGTTGCGCTCGTAGGACCAGCTGCGCCCCGGTTCGGATTTGACGATCTCGTAGGGCCCAGTTGCCGGCGCCGGGTTGGCGGTGAGGCTCTTGGCCGGGGTTCCCGCGGGAAGGGGCGCCGCGAACAGCAGGCCCAGCACGTTGTTGAAGGAGCTCTGCGGTTTGACCAGGTCGATGACGATCTTGCCGGTCTTGTCGTCGGTCTCGATCCCGGGGATGCCGCCCTTTTTCGTGGCGGCGAATTTTTCGGCGCCGACGATGTTTTCGTAGAAGGAGGAGCCCGGTGAGCTGATCTTGAAGTCGCGTTCGATCGTGCTGGCGAAGTCCGAGGCCTTGACCGGTGTCCCGTCGGAGTACTTGAGGCCCTTGCGCAGGGTCAGCGTGTAGGTCTTGCCGCCATTGCTGATCTTGGGCAGGCTCTCGGCCAGGCCCGGGACCAGCTCGCTGCCGGCGACGCCTTCCGCGTGGGCGTAGGTCAGCAGCGGGATGTAGGTGTCGTACATCGCCGTCGCGCCTTCGACGCTGTAGTTGAGGCCCGGATCGAGGTATTCGGGGGGAGAGGCGTAGCTCACGTTCAGCGTGCCACCCTCTTTGCCGCTGGAGCTACTTCCACAAGCTGCCAAGCCGAGAGCAGAGCTCGCGGCGAGTCCCAGCACAATCAGAACGAGACCAAGCTTTCTCAACTGACGACCTCCGAGTTAGACCGGGCGAACGGGCTTAGACCGGGCGAACGGGCTGCTCCCCCACTGGAATCAGCTCCACCATAATCTCGCCCTCGGCCCGAAGTTCGTCTGACTTGAGCTTTTCCCTGCTTTCTGGCCACTTTGCACCAAGCAGCACCGCCGCCACGCCGGCGATGGCGATGACGCCCGCCCCGGCGAGGAGGAAGGTGACGCGGGGATCGAAGAGGGTTGCGGTGAGGCCGCCGAGCATGAAGCCGATCCCGGGCATGGCGGTCCCGATCGATTCGAGCACGCTCATCACCCGCGCCTGCATGTTCTGGGCGGTCAGCTCCTGCACGGCGCTGACCAGGGCCACCCACTGCACGCCGTTGCCGGCCCCGCCCAGGATCGAGGCGGCGCAGGCGAGGGCTAGCGAAGGCGCTGCGGCGAGGCCGAGGTAACCGGCGCCGATCGCCAGCGTGCTGAAGAAGAGCAGCAGCGGCAGCGGCGCCCGGCGCAGGACGGCGAAGGCGACACCGCCGAGGACCATTCCCACGCCCCAGCTGGCCAGTAGGATGCCGTAGCCGGAGTCGCCGGCGTCGAGCGACTCCTTCGCGTAGACGACCTCGATCGGCAGCACCGCGGTGAAGAAGACCGCGGCAAGGCCCTGGGCGACCAGGAGCCGGCGCAGCGTCGGTCGCTCGCGGATGTAGGTGATACCCGCGCGCAGGCGCTGGCGCAGTTGGCCCGTTTCGGGCTCGGCTCGCGGTAGGTAGCCCGCCGTGAACACGATCCAGGCGCAGGCGTAGAACGAGACGGCGTCGATCAGGAGCGCGGTCGGGACGCCGAACGCGGCGACGACCAGGCCGGCGATCCCCGGGCCGATCGCGGCGCCGCCGGTGAAGGCGACGTTGAGCACGGCGTTGCCGGCGCGAAGTTCGCCAGCCGGCTCCAGCATCGACGCCACCACGGTGCGGGTCAGTACCCGCCCGCAGAGGGCCAGGGTTCCGTCGATGGCTGCGAGGACGACCACCGCGGCGAGCGAGAAGTCCCTCGCCAGCAGGGCAAGCGCCCCGAAGGCGGCCGCCTCGCCGCAATAGATCACCGTCAGCGCGAGGCGGCGCGGGGGCTGCTCGAGGCGGACGGCGAGGAAAGGGACGAGCAGGGCCGGCAGAAAGCCGGTCCCGAGGAAGAGCGCGGTCGTGGCGAACGCGCTGCCGGTGCGGTCGAAGACCAGCACCGAGAGGGCGACGATCCCCATCCAGTTGCCCAGCTCGTTGACCGCGAAAGTCGCTGCAAGGCGGCGAAATGCAGGTTTTCGCAGGGGGTCTCTCAGGCGCGCTTTACGCACAATTCACGCCTGTCATACCCGGTTTATGCACAAGTTTCCTTGCAAATGCACAAGTTCCAGCCAGGTTGTGGTACAAACTGAGGCAGCGGAAGAGCTTTTCGACAGCAGCGCTTTGTCTCATTTGTGGCTTCAACGACGGAAGGGGGCATTTGAAAATGGGCTACCAGGTACGCTAGATCTTCAGCGGCGGAACTAGATTTCGCCAAGTTTCGCCAAGTTCTCGGAAGGCGCCCCAAGGGGCGCTTTTCGCGTTTCAGGGCTAGAGGGTTCCAGGGTCAGGGGCGGAAAGGGTTGTTGCAATGCGTCCAAGGGCCTTGTCACCTTCGAGCTTCCTAAGTAATTTGCCCCTGCGTAGATCGCGTTTTGACCGAGGTGGCTGTGCGCGCCGTCGAGATTAGTGGGGCTGCGGCCAAAGGGCCCGAGCCTCGGCACAGCGCCTCGGTTCCTCGATCCGACCCAGAGGCCGCCGATGGCTGAACAACAACGCCCAACCAGTCGCGTGCTCGCCGCCATGTGGGTCGCTTTCGCGCTCGTCTTCGCCGCCGCGATCCTGCGTGCGCCGACAAGCAACTGGGACCTCGCCCTGCTGGGGATCCTGTTGGCCTTCTCTGTTTTCAGCGAGCTGACCGCGGTCGATACCGATTCGAGCCTGGTCATCGGCGGCAGCTTCCTTGCGATCGTCGTCGCGATGGTCTTCCTCGGTGGCCCGCCGGCGGCGCTGATCGGCGTTCTCACGATCCTCGTCGGCTGGATCCGCTGGCGCTCTGCCTGGCACAAGCTGCTCAGCAACCTGATCAATTACATGGCCTTTCCCCTGATCGGGGGATTCGCCTTCCACGAAACGATCGCGGCGCTGGGCCTGAGCACCTCGGAGCTCTCCTACTACCTCTGCGTCTTCGGCCTCTTCCTCTTCGCGCTCGCGATCAACTTCACGCTTTCGGTTTCCTACGTCTGCTACCTGGAGCGCGACTCCTTCGTCTCGAAGGTGAAGACCGCGCTCTTCCCGCTTCTGCCCTCGGAGCTGATGGCGGCGCTGATGGCGATCGCGGTCTCCTATCTCTACGTCCAGGTGGGCCTCGCCAGCGTCGCCATGTTCGGCGTCGTCCTCGTCACCTTCCAGTACTTGCTCGGCGCCCTGCTCGTATCCCAGCACCGGGCGGAGGAGCTGGCGAAACGCAGCAAACAGCTGGCCAGCTTCCAGGTCGGGATGTTGAGCGCGATGCTGCGAACGCTCGACCTGCGGGACCAGATGACCGCTCGCCACAGCGCCGCGGTGGCGCGCTACTCGCGGGCGATCGCGCAGCGGGCGGGCTTCTCGCGCCAGGAGGAGGAGCTGGTTCACATCGCGGCGCTGCTGCACGACATCGGCAAGTTCATCCTGCCCGACCGCATCCTCAAGGCCAACGTGCCGCTCACCGACGAGGACTGGATGCTGATCCGCCGTCATCCTCAACAGGGCGCCCGCGTCGTCTCCTCGCTCGACGGCTACGGGCCGGTGGCGGACATCATCCTCGCCCACCACGAGCGGATCGACGGCAAGGGCTATCCCCGCGGGCTGGAAGGCGAGGAGATCCCGGAACTCGCCCGGATCATCTCGGTCGCCGACACCTATGACGTGATGACCGCCCGCGATTCCTACCGCACGCCCACCTCCAGCTACGAAGCGATCCAGGAGCTGCGTCGCGTCGCCGGCAAGCAGCTGGACGCCCGCTTCGTCGAGGTCTTCATCGAGCTGCTCGAGGGCAAGGACGTCTCGTTCCAGCACGGCGAGGCCGCCGACTTCGAGAAGGAGCTGGAACTGGAGGCCCGGATCGAAGAGACCGCCGACCCGGTCGGCCACGCCAGCCGCTTCGGCGTCCCCGGCTTGAGCCTGAGCTAGAGGGCCGTCCAGCCGACGCGCGATAGGTTTCGTCGATGCGCGCCGTGACTTTTCAGGCCCCCGGTGAGGTCCGTGTTGAGGAAAAGGGCGCCCCCGAGCTCTCCGCTGCGGACGATGCGGTGGTGCGGGTCGAGGCGAGCGGGATCTGTGGCTCCGATCTGCACATCTTCCACGGGCGGGTGCCGGTCGAGAAGGGATTCACGATCGGCCACGAGTTCGTCGGCACCGTGCTCGCCGCCGGGCCGGACGTCGAGCGGGTTGCCGTCGGCGATCGGGTGCTCGGCTGCTTCCACACCGCATGCGCGACCTGCACCACCTGCCTGCGTGGCGATTACCACCGCTGCGAGAACGGCCAGACCTTCGGCCACGGGTCCAAGCTCGGCGACCTGCAGGGCGCCCAGGCCGAGCAGCTGCTCGTGCCGCGCGCGAACCTGACCCTGCGGCGGGTGCCGGAGGGGATGGCCGACGAGGTGGCGCTGTTCGCGGGCGACGTGATGGGGACCGGCTACCACGCGGTCGCTCACGCCGGCATGCGTTCGGGCGACACCGTTGCCGTACTCGGCCTCGGCCCGGTCGGGCTCTGCGCGGTGCAGGCGGCCCTCGCCGGCGGCGCGACCAGGGTCTTCGCGATCGACTCGGTGGCGCAGCGACTGGAGATGGCCGCCGAGTTCGGCGCCACGCCCGTGCACCTGACCGAGGAGGAGCCGAAGCGGGTCGTGCGGGCGGCGACCGAGCGGCGCGGCGTCGACGTCGTGGTCGATGCGGTGGGCGACCCGGGGCCGCTGGAGATGGCGGTCAGCCTCGCCCGCGACGCGGGCACGGTCTCCGGCATCGGCGCCTACGCCGGCCGCGGCGAGGTGCCGCTCGGCCTGGCCTGGCTCAAGGGCCTGACGCTGCGCCTCGGGCTGGCCAACGTGATCGCCCACGTCGATCGCGTCCTCGCCCTGATCGAGGCGGGCAAGCTCGATCCCTCCCCGCTCGTCACCCATCACATGAAGCTGGACGAGGCGGCGGAGGCCTACGCGCTGTACGACCAGCGCGAAGCGCTGAAGATCGTCCTGACCCCGTGAAGCCTCGCCTCGAATCCCACGCGCACGCCTGGCGGCGGCGGGCCGGCGCGATGCGGCGTCCTCGGTCGGCCGAATAGCTCTGCTATTCGCGCCTCCCTGCGTCCTTGCCTCGCTTGCCCCGGCGCTCCCCAGTCGCGCACGTGGATCTTCGAGACGAGGCTTCACGGCGTCATTGAGAAGCAGAGTGTTTATCTCTAGATTGGAGACATGTGCGTGAGGCGCCTGTCTTGTGTGGCAGCGCTCGTCCTTTTTGGAGGCCTGGCCTTTTCGGCGGGGGCGCAGGCCTGCTCCTGCGCGCCGCTGGCGCCAGCGGATTCGCTGCGCCAGGCCGATGCGGCGATCGTCGCCCGCCTGGTCGAGGTCGTACCGCGCGGTCGGCTGCACGCGGATTACCGCTACGAAGTCGAGCAGGTCTACCGGGGGCGGTCGGAGCTCCATCGGGGTCAGATGCTCAGCGTGCGCAGCGCCCGAAGGGCCGCGGCCTGCGCGTTGCCGCGCCGGCTGAATCACCAATACGGCCTATTTCTGGCCCGAGCGAGCGGCCGCTGGTTCTCCGGGATCTGCGGCGTGATCGAACCTCGCCGTCTCCGCCACGCGGCAGCGAGGACCTCGCGGCTCTATCGGCAGAGCGGGACGATGGGCGCCGGGCCCACGGCTTGCGGCCTTTGAGCCGACCCGGGGTCTACGCCGCGGCGACGGCGACAGGTGCCGTCTTGCGATGCCGGGCGAAGGTCTCTTCGACCCAGCCGTAGCCGCGCCTCTCCTGCAACGGGGCGCGAAAGCGCGCCAGTCCCTCTGGCGGCGGTTCGTCGCCGGGCAGCGGTCCCTCGTCCGGAAGAACCAGCGGGTAGAAGAGCGAGGCGGCGGTGAGGTCGGCGACGCTGAAGGAGTCCCCCGCCAGGTACTCGCCGTCGCCGAGCTCGGCCTCGAGGCGATCCAGGGCGGCGACGATCTTGATCCGGGCGAGCTCGGCCGCCTCCTCGTTGCGGGCGCCGAAGCGCAGGCCGGTGTAGGTGCGGGCGTAGGTCACGGCGCCGCTGCCGAGGCGGGCGACCGGGCCAGGTGTGGAGCGGGCGATCACGGCTTCGAAGCGCTCGCGGTCGTTGCCCAGCTCGTAGAAGGCGAGCAGTCGGATGTGCGAGCCGAGCTCCTCGTCGAAGAAGTCCTCCAGCTCGAGCGCGCGGCGGCGCTGCTCGGGGTCGGCGGGGTAGAGCGGCCGCTCGGGGAAGCGCTCCTCGAGGGCGGCGATGATCTCGGTCGAGTCGCCGATCCGGCGGCCGTCGATCGCGAGCACCGGGAAGGTCTGGCTGGCGCCGCGCGTCATCCACATCGATGCCGGGATATGCAGGCCTGGGACCGTGACCGCGCGGCGGGTATGCGGGATCCGCTTGTGGTCGAGCGCCCAGCGTGCCTTTTCGCTGTAGTGCGAGACGGCGATGTGCCAGAGGGTGGGGCGGGATCCGCTCGTTGCGTCCACGACGTTGCCGTGGCAGCATAGCCAGGGATGGCGCTCTTGAGCGATTCCGAGATCGAGGCACGGCTCGCCGAGCGGCCGGGTTGGCGGCGGGACGGCGAGGCGATCGAGCGCGGCTTCAAGTGCGGCGACTTCGTCGGCTCCGTCCGTTTCGTCGAGAGCTTGGTCGAGCCGGCGGAGGCGATGGGTCACCACCCGGACCTGGAGATCTCGTGGGACACGGTCACAGTGACGATCTCCACCCACTCCGAGGGCGGGCTCACCGCAGCCGACTTCGAGCTGGCTGGGAAGGTCGACGCCCTATCGCCGACGAGCTGAGGATCGACGGGCGCCTCTCGATCCCCCTCAGCGAGGTCGAGCTGCGGGCCAGCCGCTCGTCCGGGCCGGGCGGGCAGCATGCCAACGTGACCGCGTCGAGGGTGGAAGCGGTCTTCAACGTCGAGGCCTCGCGGGCGCTCGACGAGCGGCAGCGGGCCTTGCTCGCGGGCCGCGCCGGCCCGGTGATCACCGCCGTCGCCCAGGACGCCCGCGGCCAAGCCCGCAACCGTGAGCTGGCGCTGCGCCGCCTGGCCGAGAAGATCGCCGCCGGTCTGGCGACACCGCCCTCGCGCCGCCCGACCCGCCCAACCCGGGCCTCGCGCGAGCGTCGCTTCGAAGAGAAGCGCCGTGCCGGCGAACGCAAGCACGCACGCCGCCGCCCGAGCGGAGACTGGTAGCGAGTCCGCCAAAACCCGGCCTGAAGACGGGTTTTGGCGGACTCAGTGAATCGTGCGAAACTCGCGTCGATGGCGAAGCGCAGACCGCGGCATAAGGCGACGACGGTCGAGTACGTCGATGCCGAGGGCAACACCTTGGCGTTGCGCGAAACGCTCAGTCCCGGCACGATCGCAAAGCTGGGGGAGGGTCCGGCGACCGCGGCGGCCTCGCAGGACGACGCCTGGCGCCGCCGCACCGAGCTGCTCTTCGAGCGGCTGGCGGTGCGCTGGGAGATCGCCGGCCTGCCGCTCACCGATCAGAAGATGCTGCTCGGCCGCTACCGGATGGCCGACTCCGCCACGCAGCAGTGGGTGCGCGAGACGATCGCCACACACCTCGAGCGGCACATTCCCGAGCTTTCCGGGTAGGGACCACTGACAGACTCCCCACCACACCGACGACAGGAGCGCGCAATGTTCGAGTACAGCAAAGCGACCAGTGGCTTCGCCGTTGACGGCTTGGAGAAGGCGAAGCAGTTCTACGGCGAGACCCTCGGCCTGGGAATCTCGGTGCTCAGCGAGGAGCACGGGGTGATCTCGCTCGACCTCGCGGGCGGTCGCGACACGCTCGTCTACCTCAAACCCGATCTCGTCCCCGCCAACTACACGATCCTCAACTTCGAGGTCGACGACATCGACGCCGCCGTCGATGACCTGGCTTCGCGCGGCGTCGGCTTCGAGCGCTACGACGGCTTCGATCAGGACGAGAAGGCGATCGCCCGCGCCCCCGGGCCCTCGATCGCCTGGTTCAAGGATCCGGCGGGGAACATCCTCTCGGTTCTGCAGCAGCCGTCGAGCTGAGGCTCAGGACGCGAGCAGCTTGGCCTTCTGGGCGGCGAACTCCTCCTCGGTGAGGATTCCCTGGGCCTTCAATTCGCCGAGCTCCTTGAGCTGGTCGATCGTCGACTGCCCGGCCGCGGCCGCGGGTGCGGGAGCGGGCGCTGCGGCGGGCGGCGCCTGCTGAGGTTCTTCCTGCTGCGCCCAGCGTTCGCCCTGGCGGCGTGAAACGCGGTTGCTCACCGCGGTCGCGGTCCCCGCGATCGCGGCCGTGCGTGCAACACCTCGAAGTAGTCCTGGCATGACGGTCTCCTTTCCTGCTTAGGACGCGGTCTCCGCCTCGTCCAGGGCGGCGATCACGGCTTGGATTGGGATGCGTCCGCTGGCGACCAGCTGGCCGCCGGAACGGCGAACCGCCGACGCGAACGGCGCGGCCCAGCGGTTCTCGAAGACGAGCAGGGCGGCGGAGGTCCCCGCCTCGAGCGCGGCCCCCGCCTCACCGAGGTCCTCGTCGGAAAGCAGCCCCGAAGAGGCGCCGTCGAAGGCGGCGAAGGCCTCCACCTCGTCGCCCAGGTCGGAGATCTCGAGCGCCGCGACGGAACCGTCCTCGCCCTTGGCGATGAAGGCGAGGTCGAGGATGCGGATCAGGCCGCGGTCGACCAGGTCGATCAGGTGCGGCATCGCCTCCCCGGTGGGCTGGCGGCCCGGCCACTCGACCAGGAGGTAGTCGATCGGACCCATCTCGCTGAACTCGTCACCGCTCAAGCTGACCCCCTCGTAGTTGAGTTACGCGCCGGAGAAAACCCGGCCCCGGGAACATAGCGCCGCGGGCAGGCTCGCATTGCGGCCATGAATGAATTCGAGTGGGCGCGGCTGGGTTCGAACCAGCGACCTCTCGCGTGTGAGGCGAGCGCTCTCCCACTGAGCTACGCGCCCGGGAGAGGGCCAATCATAGGCGGGCTTGGCTTCCTTGATCAGGCGGGGGCGGGGGCATCGGCGGCGCCAGCTGGCGGCGGCTCGTCGCCCTGCTCGGCCATCGCTCGCTTCTGCAGGGCGATGCCGACGAAGGGGAAGATCAGGGTGGAGAGCATGGCCGCGCCGACCAGGCCGGCGGCGGTCGAGCTGTGCATCTTGCCGGCGTCGACCGCGATCGTGGTGATGGCGACGACCAGGGGGAGCTCGGTGGCGCTGAAAAAGACGAGGGCACGGCGCTCGGTGGCGCTGAGGACGCGGCGGTAGAGGAGCAGCGCGGGGGTGCCGCGGACGACGAGGAAGAGGGCGAGGAAGAGGGCCATCTTCGCCAGCGCTTCGGCCGAGCCGAGGGCGCCGAGGTCGAACTCGAGGCCGCTGGTGACGAAGAAGAAGGGGACGAAGAAGCCGAAGCCGACGGCGGTCAGCTTCGACTCGAAGACCTGCAGCTCGTGGCCGCGCAGGGCGGCTCGGGTGATCATGCCGGCGACGAAGCCGCCGAGCAGCACGTCGAGGCCGAGCTGGCTTGCCAGCAGGACGAGGCCGAAGACGAGGACGACGGTGATCCGCACCGCCAGCTGGCTGCTCGCCTCGAAGGTTTTCTCGAAGGCGGGCCAACCTCGCCAGGCAAGGCGGACCGACGCAAGGGCGACGGCGAGGGCGAGGATGACGAAGGCGACGAGGATCGCCGCCTCGTGCAGGGGGCTGGCGGTGGTGAGGACGAGGGTGACGAGCAGGATCGGGCCGAACTCTCCGGCGCCGCCGGCCGCCAGCAGGTAGGTGCCGAAGCGCGTCTTCAGGCCGCCGCTGTCCTTGAGGATTGGGATCAGCGTTCCGATCGCGGTCGTCGCCAGGGCCGAGCCGGTGTAAAGGAAGGAGACGACGATGCCGGCGACGGCGAGCAGGCCGCCGATCCCGTAGGCGAGACCGACAGAGAGAACCCAGCCGAGCGCGCCGAGCTTCAGCGGCGCCCCCTTGATCCGTTCGAAGTCGATCTCGTAACCGGCGAAGTAAAAGAGCATGCCGAGGCCGAGGTTGGAGAAGAACTCGATGAAGTCCGAGGAGTGGGCGAGGTCGAGGACCTCTGGGCCAATCACGATCCCCAGCAGCAGCTCCAGCACCACCACCGGCGGCGCCTTCCCCTTGGGGACGATCGCGACGGTGGTGGCAGCGATTGCCGCGACGAGGACGATCGCGAAGAAGGAGGAGGTGTCGACGTCGATCACGCTGCGCCGATCCTACGTTCGTCCAAGGTCAACGGTGGCGGTCCTCTGGTGGGTACCCGAAATTGAGTAATCGCCTGTTTGGGCGGAACCACGAGCGAAAGAGGAGGATCCGATGCGCTCTGCACTGTCCCGCATCGCCGCGGCAACCGTTGCGAGTCTGATCTTGGCCCTGCCGGCGACTGCCGGCGCCGCAACCAGCAAGTACCCGCCAGGGGCCTCCGCGCGCGGCTTCGACGCGGGCCCTGCCGGGTGGACCTCCTCATCGAGCGCTGAAGGCGTCTGCCTGGCGCCGCTGCTCTGCGCGAGCGTCGAGAACACCTTCCAAGAGGCGGGCGGCGCTGACGGCGGCGGCTTCATCCGCTCCGCCTACACCGGGGTCGTGGGGGCGATGGCCGTGGCTGGGACGACGACTGGGGTCTGGCAGAGCCCGCGGTTCACCTATGCGGGTGCCGCCGGCGAGGCGCCGACGACGGTCAGCTTCGACCTCGATCGCCGCGCCAGCGTCGACCAGCTGCTCGCCGTGGCGGGCAACTCGGCCGAGTACTCGGTGCAGCTGCTGGACCTGAGCGAAAGCGGCGAGGCGACTGCGCTGATCGAGCCCACGACGCTGGCTGGCGCGGAGACCTGGAGCGAGGTGAGCCGCGGTTCGATCGACCCCGAGGAGCTCAGGCCGGGCCACGACTACAGGATCCAGATCACCAGTCGCTACACCAGCGGGACCAGCGTGCTCGTCAGCGGCAGCGCCGACTACGACAACGTCGTGCTCAGCGCGGTCCGGCGTGGCGCCGGCGGCGGGGACGAAGGCGGCGCCCGCGATGGGGGTGGCGGGAACGGCGCGCTCAGCGCGCGGCGGCTCGAGGACCTGCTGCGCGAGACGACACCGGGGACGGCGACCCTGCGCGGCAACCGCCTCTTCGTCCGCGTGCGCTGCCCGAGCAAGGTCGGACATACCTGTCGCACCACGGCCCAGGGACTGCTGCGCAAGCACCGGCCGGCGACCCGCAAGCGGACGGTGCGCCTGCGCAGCGGCAAATCGCGGCTTGTCGCGCTGCGGGTAAAGCCGAAGGCGCGCGCGCAGCTGGCGAAGCGCAAGCGGCTTCTGGTCCGCCAGAAGGTCCGCGCCGGCAAGGTCACCGCGACCGTCTACAAGACGCGGAAGCTGATCCGCCGCGACTGAGCTGGCTGCGGACGGATACGATGGTCTCGGACCGTGCTAGGCGGGGAATCAGCGGTGCCCTGTAACCCGCAATCCGCTCTAGCGGGGCCGAATCCCGTTCCGAGGGGCTGGCCGTCGGGGTCAGTGCGCCGCGGACGGCGTTGACGGCCGGGTCCTGCGCGACGTGGGCACGCGAACCAGGTCAGATCCGGAAGGAAGCAGCCTTAAGCGGATGCCGCGGGTGCCGCAGGCGAGCCCGGCCCGAGCCAACCGCGACGAACACGCCCGGTGACTTCGTTTCGGAGAACGGGGCGCACGGTCCATTTTCTTTCGCTGACTTCGTGTTTTGTCTCGCTATACGGGACAAAGCACGAAGTCAGCGTTCAGTCGATGAGGCGCTTCTGCATGCGGTCGATCGCTATGCGCCAGGTTAGGAGGGCGAAGCCGATGAGGAAGGCGAAGCGGGCGAGGTCGACGGCCTCGAAGCCGAAGGCGCCGCCGCGGACCAGTTCGACCAGCTGGTGCAGCGGGTTGAGCTGGGCGACGATCTGCACGCCCTCCGGCAGTCCTTCGATCGGGAAGAAGGTGCCGGCGACGAGGAAGAGGGGGGTGATGCAGAGGGCGGTGACGTAGTTGAACTGGTCGATCTTGGCGACGGTCGCCGCCATCGCCACCCCGAAGCCGGCGAAGCCGAGCGCGGTGACGAAGCAGAAGAGCGGCACCAGCAGCATCCCCGGCTCGGGGTTGAGGCCGAACCCGATCGTGACGATCAGCGGGACGCAGCCGTAGGTGCCCGAGCGGATGCCGATCCAGAGCATCTCGGCGGTGACCAGCTCCTCGACGTCGACCGGGGCGGCGAGAATCGCGTCGTAGGTGTTCTGGAAGCGGTGCTTGACGAAGGTGCCGAACATCGCCGGCAGGGCGCTGGAGAAGATCACCGCGGTGGCGACCATGCCGGTGCCGACGAACTCGACGTAGGGGACGCCGTTGACTTCGTCGACCAGGGTCGCGCTCAGCCCCAGGCCGAAGGCGAGCAGGTAGACGATCGGTTCGAGCACGCTGGAGAAGGTCGTGCCCTTCCAGTAGGTGCGGAAGTTGGCGAGCTCGCGGCTCATCACGCCAGCGATTCCGGCGGGTTCCAGCCTTCTCACTCGGCCTCCTCCCCGGTCAGCATCACGAAGACGTCCTCGAGCGAGGCGGCGCGGACCACCGCGTCGTCGGGGATCGCGCCGTTGCCGGCCCCCTCGGAGCCGACGATCGCAATTGCGGGTCCGGCCGTGCGGACGACCAGGCCAGCGGCCTCCGCGGTCTCCCGCGCATCGGCGAGCCGGTCGGGCGGGCCGTAGACCTCGGCCGTCTGGCGACCGGCGTGCTCGGTGATCAGCTCCATCGGCCGTCCCCGGCTGATGATCTTCCCCTTCGTCATCACGGCGACTTCGTCGGCCAGCCGCTCGGCCTCCTCGATGTAGTGGGTCGACATCAGGATCGTCGTGCCGTGGCTGCGCAGGTTGTCGATCAGCGTCCACAGCTCGGTGCGGATCTGTGGGTCGAGCCCGACGGTGGGCTCGTCGAGCAGGATCAGCTTCGGTTCGTGCACCAGTCCGCGCGCCAGCAGCAGGCGGCGGCGCATGCCGCCGGAGAGCTCGTCGACGGCGTCGCGACGACGCTCGCGCAGGCGGGCGAGGTCGAGCGCTTTGTCGACCGCGGCGCCGACGTCGGGCACCCGGTAGAGGCGGGCGAAGATCGCCAGGTTGTCTTCGACCGTGACGTCGACGTCGAGGTTGTCGAGCTGGGGGACGACGCCCATTTCGGCCCGGGCGGCCTTTGCGTCGCCGGGCAGCTCGTGCCCCAGCACACGCAGCTCTCCCGCGTCGGGAATCGCCTGCCCGGTGAGCAGCCGCATCGTCGTCGACTTGCCGGCGCCGTTGGGCCCGAGCAGGCCGAGGCAGATGCCCTCCGGCACCTCGAGGTCGAGCCCGTCGACCGCTGTGATCGGGCCGAAGCGCTTGACTACGCCGCGGAGCTCTATCGCCGCCATACGGCGATTCTCAACGATTGCCGACGCCGGCGGCGAGCTGGCGCTCGAGCTCGGCCGCCAGCTCGGGATCGAAAGGCTGAGAGCGACCCCGGTTGCCACCGGTCCTCCGAGCGTGGAGGCGCCTGGGAGACTGACGGCTGTGCTGGACGAGCGCTGGATCAAATCGCTGCACGTCGAGACGATGCGGGAGCGGGAACTGCACGCCGAGCGCGAGCCGCACGTCCTCTTCCAGGCCTCGACGATCGGCGCCCTGATCGAGGGCGCCTACGAGGGCGACCTCAGCTTCGCCGAGCTGGCCGAGCACGGCGACCTCGGGCTGGGGACCCTGAACGGCCTGGACGGCGAGATGATCGCCCTCGACGGCCGCTTCTACCGCGCCGACGTCGAGGGAGCGGTGAACGAGGTGAGGGGCGCGGAGCTGACGCCGTTCGCGGTGGTCACCCGCTTCCAGCCCACGATCGACGGGGAGATCG
This sequence comes from uncultured Solirubrobacterales bacterium, assembly GCA_963712595.1. Lineage (GTDB taxonomy): Bacteria > Actinomycetota > Thermoleophilia > Solirubrobacterales > 70-9 > VRUE01. The sequence continues at coordinate 1,125,069 of CAVQIM010000001.1, read as the reverse complement.
AGGGCCCGCTCGACCACGGGGGTCTGCTGGCCCGGCTGGACGAGCTGATCCCGGCGGGAGCCGCCTCCTGTGCGATCCGCCTCGACGGTCGCTTCGAGTCGGTCCGCGCCCGCTCGGTGCCGCGCCAGAGCCCGCCCTACCGGCCGCTGACCGAGGTCGTCGCCGAGCAGCACGTCTTCGAGCTCCTCGAGGTGACCGGGACGATGCTCGGCTTCCGCTTTCCCGCCTACGTCGAGGGGATCGAGGTGAGCGGCTTCCACCTGCACTTCATCGACGGGGAGCGCAAGCGCGGCGGGCACGTGCTCGGCTCCAGCCTCGGCGGGGCGATGCGCGTTCGCCTCGACCCCTCCAGCGACCTGCACGTCGAGCTGCCGCCGGGAGTGGAGCTGGCGGATCCGGGCCTAGCCGAGGGCACCCACGCGGCCGTCGAGCGGGTAGAGCGGGCCGGCTGAGGCCCCGCTCAGGATTGCGCCGGTCAGCCCAGACTGCCCCGAGCGCTCGAACCCGCCAGCCATCAGCAGCGCCGGTAGAGGACCCAGGAGTCGTTGGCGGCGACCCGGTGGAAGCCGCGGGGGACATCGAGGGAAAAGCGGGTCAGGTCGTTTGGGTCGAGGATGAAGTTGTGGATGACGAAGGGGCTGGCGGCGTCGAGGAAGTAGCCCCGGCGCGGAGTGCCCTCCTCGCTGGCGCTGACGATCTCTGTCGGCTTCACTTCTAGGGCGAAGGCGAGGCGTGGGATGGCGCGGTGGTTGGGCACGGCGATCGGGCCACAGAGGGGCTTGGCGAAGGCGCCGGCGTCGACGAGGTCGCTGAGGTCGCGCTCGATCGCCCCCTGGTCGCTGAGGTCGCGATGGACTGTCGAGTCGAGGTCCCACTGGTTGGGGAGCCAGACCAGGAACATGGCGGCGACGACGCCGGCGAAGAGCTGCCAGCGGCGGCGCCAGGGATGGCCCGTCTCGAGCAGGCGCCAGCCGAGCAGGGCGACGGCGACGAAGATCGCCAGCACGGCGGCGCCGAGCATCGTGTAGCGGGCGATGATCGCGAGACCGGCAGCGGCGAGCAGGGCGAAGGCGCCGAGGGCGAGGGCGGCGGCGGCAAGGCCGAGGGCGGAGCGGCGGCGGAGGAAGGCGAAGGCGAGGGCGACGCCTCCTGCGGCGCCGACCATCCCCGGCCACTGCAGGACTTCGCCGAGCGCGCGGGGGCCCCAGAGGACGAGGTCGACTGGGCCGGTGTGTCGGGCGAGGGTGTCGACGGTTTCTCGGGTGCCGGTGAACGAGTAGGTGGGGCTGCCGGCGGTGATCCAGTCGAAGAGGGCCCAGAGGAGGGGGGCCGCGAGGGCTAGGACTGCAAGTCCGACAATTCGGGAGGGTGAGGAGGCAAGGGTGCCCCTCGCCCGAACAAACGCCGGCCTAATTAGGCCGGCGTTTTGAGTATCCGCCCGTTCGAGGGGCACCCTTGCCTCCTCTTCGGGGCCGGGTTGGCGAGACGGGTCCCCAGGGTCGGCGGGGGCCACGCCGGCAGAAGGGGAAGCTTTTGAGGGACTGACCAATATGTAGGCGAGATAGGCGATCGAGAAGAGCCAGGCCTCGGGGCGGAGGAGGCCGGCGAGGGCTAGGAGGGCGAGGACGGGCCAGCCGGCTCGGGGGCGTCTGCTCTCGATGACGAGGGCGCCTAGGCAGAGGGCGATGTAGGGGAGGTCGACGTAGGCGCGCAGGCCGTTGGAGAGGAAGGGGGCGCGGGAGAGGACGATCAGGGCGGCGACGGCGCCGATCGGGCGGTCGAACCAGAGCGAGCCGAGGCGGTAGACGAGGTAGCCGACGAGGCCGAGGGAGGCGTAGGCGATGACCATCGTCACGTCGATCGCGCCGTCGCCGAGCGGCGTCGCCACCAGGCCGAACAGGTCGGCGAGCGGGTGCGGGGTGGGGGGCAGGGCGGCGCCGTAATCGGGGCTCACCCCGTGCGCCAGTTCACGCCCCCAGACCAGCGCGTAGATCGTGTCGTAGTTGGGGAAGCCGAGCGGGAAGAGCAGCAGCAGGACCGCGCTGACGCCGGCCACCCAGGCAGCCGGTGTGAGCCACTTGCGGAGCACCGGGGCAAGGTATAGGCGCAGATACACTGGCCGCAGTGCCCTCGGCCAGCGACTCGATCTCCCTCTACCGCCGCCACCGGCCCGGCTCCTTCGACGAGGTGGTCGGCCAGCAGCACGTCGTCCGCACCCTGCGCAACGCGGTCGAGCAGGGCAAGGTGCACCACGCCTACCTCTTCGTCGGCTCACGCGGGACCGGCAAGACCTCGATGGCGAAGATCCTCGCCCGCTCGCTCAACTGCGAGCGCGGCGGGCCGACCGTGACCCCTTGCGGCGAGTGCGAATCGTGCCTGACGATCGCTGCCGGCAGCTCGATCGACGTGATCGAGATGGACGCCGCTTCCAACCGCTCGGTCGACGACGTGCGCGACTTGCGCGAGCGGGTCGCCTACGCCCCGACCGGCGGCCGCTGGAAGGTCTACATCCTCGACGAGGCCCACATGCTGACCAAGGAGGCGTGGAACGCCTTCCTCAAGACGCTGGAGGAGCCGCCGCCGAACACCGTCTTCGTTCTCGCCACCACCGAGGCGCACAAGGTGATGCCCACGATCGCCGACCGCTGCCAGCGCTTCGACTTCCAGCGCCCCTCGCTGGAGCAGATCTCCGAGGTGCTGCAGCGGGTGGCCGCCGCCGAGGGGATAGAGGCCGAGGACGCCGCGGTGGCGATGATCGCCCGCTCGGCCTCGGGCAGCTTCCGCGACGCGCTCGGCACGCTCGACCAGCTGGTCGCCTTCGGCGGCAGCCAGGTGAGCCTCGACTCGGTGCTGGAGATGCTGGGCGCCGCCGACGCCGAGCTGCTCTTCGAAGCGGTCGACTCGGTGATCGCCGAAGACCCCAAGGGTGTCCTGCTCGGGGTCGAGAAGATGGCCCGCTCGGGCCGCGATCCCTCCCAGTTCGCCCGCGACCTGCTCGCACACTTGCGCCATCTTCTGGTCACCCAAACCGTTGGCGAAGTCCCCAACACCTTTGTGGTGACCGCTACGGATTCCGCTCGCCTCTCGGCCCAGGCAAGCTCGATCGGAGCGGCAACTCTCGTTCGCACGATCGACGAGTTGGCCGGGGCGCTGACAGCTGTGCGCGAGGGCGACGACGCCCGCATGGCAGTGGAGATCGCACTGCTGAAGGCCGCCCGCCCGGATCTGGATCCATCAATCGAGGGACTGCTCCGACGCATCGAGCGACTCGAGCAAGGGACGAGGGCGGATGGGCCAGCGGGTCCTGTCACGGATTTGGCGCCACCTCCCGCTGCGGGGGCGGCTACGCCGCCTCCTCGGGGTGGTCCCCCAAATCCGCACCACCCCCCGACAGAGACCGCACCTGCCGACGTTGCCGATGAGCCAGCTTCGACCCAAGATGCCCAGCCAGCAGATGAGACGCCAGCTCCGTCCGAGCCCGAGCCGTCTCCCGAGCCGGACCCTCCCGCGGGTGGCGTGGTGGCGGGGGACCCCCGCGGCGCGGAGGTACCTCCAGCGCCGAGCACCGTGGGGGAGGCCGCCGCGACAGGACCCGCGGGCAAAGAGCCCCTCGACTTGGAGAAGATCAAGCGTGTTTGGCCCGCTGTTCTCGACAAGCTGCGTGAAACGAGCCCCGCGCTAGCCGCGACGTTCGAGGGCGCGAGGCCGGTGAGCTTCGACGAGGAGGGACTGAAGGTCGGATTCCCACCGGACTCGACGTTCAACAAACGCAAGGCCGAGGCGCCCGACAAGCGGGAGCTGATGGCCGATGCTTTGGAGGCGGTTCTGGGGCAGCGGCTGCGACCTGGGTATGTGCTGCTGGATGGAGAGCCCGAGCCGACCGTGGATTCGTCCGACGAGGTCGATCACGATGCGCTGATGGAGAAGCTGAAGAGCGAGTTCGACGCGGAGGAGGTCAGTGGTGGCTAGAGGCGGTGGGCCGGGGGGCTTCGACGTGAACGCCCTGATGAAACAGGCGCAGAAGATGCAGACGGAGATGCTGCAAACCCAGGAGGCGCTCAAGGACGAGGTCGTCGAGGCAAGCGCCGGCGGCGGCATGGTCAAGGTGAAAGTGGGCGGGGATCTCACCCTGCGTGAGATCGTCATCGATCCCGAGGCAATCGACCCCGAGGAGCCCGAGCTGCTTGCCGAGATGGTGCAGGCGGCCGTCAACGAGGGACTGCGCGCTGCCGACGAGTTGGCGAAATCGAAAATGGGTGGGATCACGGGAGGCCTTGGCGGCCTCCCCGGAATGTGAGCAGCGAGGGCCCCGCACCGCTCGCCCGCCTCGTCGTGGAGCTCTCGCGGCTACCGGGGATCGGTCAGCGGACCGCACAGCGACTCGCCTTCCACATCCTCCGCGCCCCCGACGAGGAGGCGGCGGCGCTGGCGGCATCGATCCGCGAGGTGAAGGAGAAGGTCGGCCTCTGCGAGGACTGCTTCAACCTCTCCGAGGGGCCGCGCTGCCGGATCTGCTTGGACTCCAGCCGCGACCGGACGACGATCTGCGTGGTCGAGGAGCCTGCCGACGTGATCCCGATCGAGCGCACCCACGAGTACCGCGGCCTCTACCACGTGCTCGGCGGGGCGCTCTCGCCGATCGACGGCGTCGATGCCGAGGATCTGAAGATCGCCGAGCTGCTGCGCCGGGTCGAGGGCGGCGACGTGAGCGAGGTGGTCCTCGCCACCAACCCGACCACGACCGGAGAAGCGACCGCGCTGCACATTGCCGAGCGCCTGCGCGGCAGCGTCTCCGTAACCCGCTTGGCGAGCGGCCTCCCGGTCGGTGCCGACCTCGAGCACGCCGACGAGGTCACCCTGGGCAAGGCCTTCGCCGGCCGCCGCAGCCTCGATTGAGCGTCTCGGCGGACGAGTTACCTAGACGTTTGTCGCATCGCAAATAGCGAGCTTTTGCGGTCCTGGCGTCCGTTGCTTTCGAGAAGGTCTCAAGCGTGGCGGTGCGCACTTCAAACGGCGGGGACGCCGCGGGCCAGGTCGCCCGCGAGGTCTCCGCGCTGCAGGCAAAACTGCTGGCGAGGTTGCGCGACGAGATCACCGGCGCCGAGCCGGAGCCGTTCGCGGAGGCGGCACAGCGACTGGCCGAGGAGTTCGGCTCGGTCACCGCCACCGCGGTGGCTGCTGTCTGCGAGCGCGCGGCGCCGGCGCCGGCGGCCGAGGCCGAATCGCACGCCAGCCTCTTCCGCCCGGGCCACATGCGCCGCCGCCTCGACCAGCTGATCGAGGCGAACAAACGCTACGGGCAGCCCTTCGGGCTCGTCGTCTTCGACGTCGACGGGCCGGGGACGCGCGACCAGGACGGAGGCGGCCAGGAGACCGTGCTGGCGGTGGTCGGCGCCGCTCTGCGCGACAGCGTCCGCCTCGTCGACGAGACCTTCCGCCTCGAGGAGGACGCCTTCTGCGTGCTGGCGCCGAGCCAGACCACGATCGAGGGCGTGCAGATGGCCGAGCGGCTGCTGCGGATGCTGGACGAGCTGGAGGAGGCGGGTGGGCTGCGGATCTCCGTCTCGGCGGGGGTCGTCGCCTGTCCCGAGCACGGTGCCAGCGCCGAAGGCCTGCTGAAGAAGGCCGACGAGGCGATGTGGCGAGCCCGCGCGGTGGGCCAGCCGGTGGGCGTCGGCGCCCTGCAGGACCGCTGAACGGGTCTGCAAGATCGCTGACAGATTCCGGAAATCCGTCCATAACTTGCGTAAACCTGGATTTCCGGTGGGAGAATGCCGCAGCCACGGCGAATAGCGCTGGGCAGCCAAGAACACCCATTTAGATGCCAGGAATAAGGACAAACGCCGCCGCCGAAGTGCTTGGGGTAAGCCCCAACACGCTGCGCAGCTGGGAGCGCCGCTACGGCTACCCGACGCCGAAGCGCACCGAGGGCAACCACCGCAACTACGAGCTGGTCGAGTTGCAGACCCTCCGCGATGCGCTCGCCCAGACCGGCAACATCTCCTCGGCGATCGAGCTCGCCCGCCAGCGCCAGGCTGCGCCGGCCAGCGGCGGCAACCTGCTTGCTGCGCTGGAGAGCTTCGACGAGGACGCCGCCGACCGCGCGGTCGAGGAGAGCATGGCGCTGCGGCCGCTGGAGCGCACGGTCGAGGAGATGCTGCTTCCCGCGATCGATCAACTCGCCGCCGAGCCCGATCGCGAGGCCGAGCTGGAGTTCGCTTCGCGCTGGGCGACCGGCTGGCTGTACGGTGCCCGCCGTCTCGCCTCCGCCGCCTCACGCCCGGCCGGGATCCTGCTGCTCGATTCCAGCGGCGGCTCCGATGCCGAGGAGGTCCACGCCCAGGCACTCGACCTTACCCTGCGCCGCGCCGGCTTCCGCGTGCTGATGCTCTCCGACGAGCTCGGCGAGGAGCGGATGGAGCGCGCGCTGCGCGCGCTGGATCCCACCGCGATCGTCCTCTGCGGTCCCGGCGCCGACACCGCGAGCGCGGTGAAGCTGATCCGCAAGATCCGCGAGGCAGGCTTCGACGCACCCCTCTTCGGCTTCCGCGCCAGCGGCCTGATCGGCGATGCGGTTCCCTCCGCCGGCAACGCTCCCAGTGAGGTCACGGGGATGCTCAACGCAGACCTGCGCCGCCGCGCCGCACAGGCCTTCGCCTAGGCCCTTCTAGGCACCTCAGCCGCTCTCCTCACACTTTCGCTTTCGAGCTGTCGCGGGAGCACTGCAGTTACATCGTTGTAACACCGTTTTTACGATCCCTATACCGGATCGCAACATGTGTGCATCCATGCGCGCGGACACTGCCGCCAACTCTGTGAGCGGCCCGCGTCTGGCGGGACGTAAACCCGTTAGACGCAAGGAGTCCGTAGGTGATCAAGATCAAGAGAAGGCATCCGCGCCGCGCGCGGATGACAATTGCGGCGCTCGCAGTTGCTGCAGGGTGCGTCAGCGCCCTCTACCTGCCGGCTGGGGCGGCGGCGGCCGAAGCTCCGCTCTGCGGCGGCAACCTCGAGCTGAACGACGAGATACCGGGGATCGACCCCCCCGGCGGCCTTACCTACAAGTTCAACTGCAACTCCGCGGTGGTCGGCTACTCGATCGTCTCCAGTCGCCAGGTCGACTACTTCAGCACCGAGGTGCTCGTGCTCGACGCGACGACCGGCGAAGCGACCCCCGAGCAGTTCAGCTGCGAAGGCCCATTCCCGAGCTCCGGCTTCGGTTGTCGCGGTGTGGCCAACTATGGAAATCCGATTACCGGTGAGATGGCGATCTCGCGCGATCCGTGCGAAGCCGCAAAGACGAAGGCCGACAAGTTCAAGGTCTGGGTCGCGGCCACCGTGGTCCAGGTTGACTCGGTGACCAACAAACCTTTCAACGCCGTAACCCAGCCGTTCCGTCTCAAGGGCCCCGACTGCAGCAAAGCTGCGCCCGAGAAAGCCGCCAAACGGCACCGCCGGGCCGGTCGCGCCTGATGTCCCGTCCCAACGCAGCCAATTTCCACAGAGACAACTCGAAAGGAGTCACGTCGATGAGAAATCGACTACGCCGGGTAGGGATGGTCTCCGCCCTGGCGCTCGTAGCGGCAGTGCCGGCTGTGGCGCCAGCCACGGCCGCGGCCAAGGCGACGATCACGATGAGCGGGTCCACCTCGGTGGCGCCGCTGGCGGCGCTCCTCGCCCGCAAGTACCTGAGCGTCTGCGATCACTGCGTCAATTTCAAGCTGCTCCAGGGTGGCTCTGACATCGGCGTTGCGGACGTCGCCGCCGGTCGAGTGACGATCGGCAACTCGTCCCGCGATCCGAAGCCATCCGATCCCGGAGGGCTCGTGTTCAACAAGATCGCCCAGGACGCGATCTGCATCGTCACCAATAGCGCCAACCCGGTGGCGGGTATCGACCAGGCCGGCATCCAGGCGGTCTTTGGCGGCAGCGTTCGCAGCTGGAGCGGTGTGCCAGGGGCAACCCAGACCGGGACGATCGACACCTTCGTTCGCACCCCCGCCTCCGGTACCCAGGACGCCTTCCAGAAGATCTTCATGGGCAACACGAAAGTCTTCAGCGGCGCCAGCCAGAAGGCATCGAACGGCCTGATCGAACAGTCGGTTGCCTCCGATCCCGCCGGGATCGGCTACGTCTCGCTGTTCTTCACCAAGAACGTCCACGTCGTCCCCTACCAGGGAGTCGACTGCACGCTGCGCAACGCGAAGTCCGGCCAGTACGGCGGGGTCCGCAACTTCTACATGGTGACTCGCGGCGCCCCGACCGGCGGGACCGCCAAATGGATCAACTGGATTACGCACAGCAAAGAGGCGAGCAAAATCGTCGCCACCCAGTGGGTCCCGCTGAACTAGATGAGCACCAACGGCTCGCATAGCGCGAAGCCCAAGGACCGCACCGACCAGCGCGCCGAGATAGCACTCGGCGCGCTGGCGTCCGCGGTCCTGCTGCTGATCGGCTTCATGGTCGTCTTCGTCTTCTCGAAGGCATGGCCGTCGTTCGTCCACAACGGGCTCGCCTGGTTCGGCGCCGGCGGCAACGTCGACGAACAGCTGACCAACATCTTCAACTCCCCCGCAGACCCGAAGGACTACGTCTACACGATGTCCGCCTGGCCATTGCTCTACGCGACGGCCCTGATCACCGGCATCTCGGTCCTGCTGGCGACGTTCGTCTCGCTGCTCTCGGCGATGTTCATCGTCGAGTTCGCCCCGGATTTCATGCGGCGGATCCTCTCGCCCGTGGTTCGATTGCTCGCCGCGGTGCCCTCGGTCGTCTACGGCCTGATCGGGATCCTCGTCCTCGTCCCCTTCGTCGGCAATCACGTCGTCTCCGGCGCCGAAAAGGACTCGGTTCGCTACGTGATCCAGCTCGACGGCACGAGCGTGCTGGTCGGCGTCCTCGTCCTCACCGTGATGATCACCCCGATCATGGTCGCGATCACCACCGACGCGCTGCGCTCGGTGCCGCGGCACTGGACCGAGGGGGCGGCTGCCCTCGGCGTCAACCGCTGGCGCGCCCTGCGCACGGTGGGCCTGCGGGCGGCGCGCCCGGCGATCGTCGCCGCCGCGGTGCTTGCGACCGCGCGTGCCCTGGGCGAGGCGATCATGCTCTCGATGGTCTCCGGCTCGGTCGGGTTCTCCCCCAATCCGCTCGACGGGGTCACCTTCTTCTTCGAGCCGGCGCGGACGCTGGCCGCCACCATCGTCGACAACGCCGAGGGGCTCTCGGTGAAGCCGTTCGGGCAGACGATCTACGCCTTCGCCGCCGTCCTTCTCGTTTCGAGCTTCTTCCTCTCCTTCGCCGGCTGGGCGGCACGCCAGTCGATGCGCAAATACACCCTGCAGGCGAGGTAGCTTTGAGCGCGCACGCATCCGCTCCCGCTCCACCGGCGCAGCTGGCGCACCATCGCGGCGAGGAATCGTGGAGTCGTGGAGACAAGATAGGCGTGGCGATGGCCTGGGGGGCGGGCATCCTGCTCTGCCTGATCGCGGGCGCGATCGTTGTCTACATGCTCTTCCGGGGCCTGCAGTACCTGAGCGTCTCGCTGCTCGCCAGCCACCCAGAGGTCGGCCTCGACCAGAGCAAGACCGGCGGCTTCCTCGATCCGATCGAGGGCACGGTCATCCTCACCGTCCTCGGCACGGCGCTCGCGACCCCGATTGGCGTCGGGATCGCGGTCTGGCTCTCCGAGTACTCGCGACCCTCCTGGCTGGCGCGGGCGGTCGAGTCGGGGGTGGAGATCGTCGCCGGCACGCCGAGCATCGTGCTGGCGATCTTCGGCCTGCTGATCTTCCAGCAGGGCATCTTCGGCTTCCTCTCCTTCACGGCGGAAGGCAACGCCGTCTTCGGTCGCTCCTTCTTCACCGCCGGGGCGATGATGTCGCTGATCGCATTGCCTCTGATCGTCGGCTCCACCCGCGAGGCGCTGCAGGCGATTCCCAGCCACGTTCGTGAGGCGTCCTACGCCCTGGGCAAGGACAGGATCTCGACGATCCGCCGGGTGCTGCTCCCCGCCTCGCGTCGCGGCATCGGCACCGGGGTCACGCTGGGGATGGGACGGATCGTCGGCGACACAGCGATCGTCGTCGTCCTGCTCGGCGCCTCGCTGCAGATCCAGCCCGAGAACGGCACGCCCGTCTGGGGCCTGCTGAAGGGAACCGGCAGCACGCTGACGACCTACGTCTACAACAACTCCCCGGCCGGGGAGGGGGGCGCGCCGCAGAAGGCCTACGCGGCCGCCTTCGTGCTCCTCCTCGTCGTCATCTTCCTCAACTTCGCGGTCGACCTGATCGCGCGCCGAAAGGAGCCGGCATGGACGCACTGAGCCCGCCTGAAGAGGACGGACTCGACTCGATTCGCGAGTCGGCGAGCGCCGCGGTCGCGCTGCCGCCGCCGGTGCGGCGGATCGCGATCGGGGGGGCGCCGACGGTCGCCCAGCCTCCCGCTGGGGGCAATGGGCACGCTCCCTCCACGGCTGCGGCGTCGGTTCTGAAGCGGATGCCACGCGCCGACACGGTGCCGGTCGAGCGGATGCGCACCGAGGAGCTCAGCATCGCCTACGGGCAGAAGCTGGCGGTCAACCAGGTCTCGCTCAGCGTGCGCCAAGGAGAGGTGCTGGCGCTGATCGGACCGTCGGGCTGCGGCAAGACGACCCTGCTGCGCTCGCTCAACCGCCTGGTCGACCTGACGCCGGCTGCCAGCCGCGGCGGCCGCATCCTGCTCGACGGCGAGGACGTCGACCTCTTCGACGTCACCCACCTTCGCCGCCGCGTCGGGATGCTCTTCCAGCAGCCCAACCCCTTCCCGATGAGCATCTTCGACAACGTCGCCTATGGCCTGCGCGAGCGCGGCTCGAAGAAGCCCTCAAAGCGCGAGCTGGAGCCGGCGGTGACCCAGGCGCTGCAGCGCGCCGGCCTCTTCGAGGAGGTCAAGGACAACCTCGACCACCCAGCCCTGGCGCTCTCCGGCGGCCAGCAGCAGCGGCTCTGCATCGCCCGCTCGCTGGCCGTCCAGCCCGAGGTGCTGCTGCTCGACGAGCCCTGCTCGGCGCTGGACCCGATCTCGACCCAGACGATCGAGGAGACGATCGTCTCGCTGCGCAGCGAGATCGCGATCGTGATCGTCACCCACAACCTGCAGCAGGCTCAGCGCGTCGCCGACCACGTCGCCTTCATGTATCTGGGGGACCTGATCGAGTACGGCGAGGCGGAGCGGGTCTTCGGCTCGCCGGTCGCCGAGCGGACCCGCGAGTACGTCAGCGGAGGCTTCGGTTGACCCCCCGCCCTATCGCGGTCGCCTGCTTCGCCCTGCTCGCCGCGACGAGCTTCGTGGCCTGCCAGTCGACCCAGGACCGCAGCGCAGAGCTGGAAGAGGAGGGCGCGACGAAGCTGCTCGCCGACTCAGGCGTCGAGATCAAGAAGGAGAGCACAGAGGTGAAGGTGACCTCGACCTCGCTGCTCACCGACGCCAACGGCAGCGCCGTCGTCGTCGACCTCCACAACAGCTCCGACGAGAACCTCGTCGACGTACCGATCCTGGTCGAAGTGCTCGACCCGAAGGGAAGGAGCGTCTACGAGAACGACATCCCCGGAATCGAGCCTGCCCTGGCCACCGTCCCCTACATCCGGGCCGGCGGCGACGTGGAGTGGGTGAACGACCAGGTGCTGGCCAGCGGCGAGCCGAAGTCGGTGGAGGTGAAGGTCGGCGCCAGCAGCGACTCCTACTCCGAGCAGCTCCCCGACGTCGAGGTCTCGAAGCCCACGATCGAAGGGGATCCCTCCTCCGGCATCGAGGCGACCGGAACCGTCGTCAACAGGACCGGCGAGGACCAGGGCCGGCTGTTGCTCTACGCGATCGGCCGCGAGGGGGGAAGGGTCGTGGCGGCCGGACGCGGCGCGATCGAGCACCTGAAGGCGGGTACGAAACCGCTGCACTACGACATCTTCTTCATCGGCGACCCGAGGGGGGCTGCCCTCGAGGTGACCCAGTTCCCAGCGCTTCCCGGCTTTGAGCTCGAATAGGAGGAATCCATGGCGGACACGGACATGCATACGCCGGCCTTGGGCGAACACGGGGAGCCGTGCCAGGAGTGCGGAGCCCCGCTGGCGGCGGACCAGCGCTACTGCCTCAATTGCGGCAGGCGCCGAGCCGAGCCTCGCGTCGACTATCGCCGGCTGATGGGCGCCCCGCAGGAAGAGCGGCAGGTCGAGGTGCAGCAGCAGGGGGACGGCGCGGTGTCCGCGCCCGCCGAGGCGCCAAAGGAGGGGCGCGACTACGCGCCGCTGGCGGCAGTGGGCGGCATTGCCGTGCTCGGCCTGATGCTGCTGGTCGGCGTGCTCATCGGCAGGGGGAACAGCACGACCCCTGCGGCTCCCGCGCCGATCGTCAAGGTCGGCGGCGAAGTTCCCGCAAGCACCGCAAGCACCTCCGCCCCGGCAGAGCAGAAGGCGACCTCGGCGAAGCCGAAGAGCGCGAAGAAGTCGGACAAGGGGGGAACCGGAGCCGAGGAAGTCGCCGGCGGCCTCACCGGCAGCGCTGCGCGCCAAAGCAAAGCGACCGTTCAGGCCACCACCGACGACCTCGAACAGCTCAACAGCCAGAGCGGCGACAGCTACCAGGAAACGATCAAGAAGCTGCCCGACAAAATCGCTACGCCTGGAGCGCCTCCCCCGATCGACACAACTACGGCGCCCGGTGGCGGCGGCGCGGCGGAAACGTTCAAGTGAGCGGCTCCGACCTCGAAAAACGCCGAGATCGGCTCGCCCGCGAGCTCGCCGAGCATCAGTGGAACCTCGGCGGGCTCGCTTATGAGATGGCGAGTCGCGACCACTTCCGACTCGACGTTCTCGCTCGGCAGGCGGCAAAGCTGCAGCAGGTCGATGCCGAGCTGGCCGAGGTCGAACGGATGCTGAAGCTCGACCAAGCGGGCGCCGCCGGTGCCTGCGGCAACTGCGGTGCCCTCTACGCCCAGGGCTCCGCCTTCTGCTGGCAGTGCGGCAAGGACCTGATGCCGCAGGGCGAAACAGGCGAGGTTGCGTTGGGATGATCGAGCGCCTGCGCAAGGCTCTCATGCCGCCCAGGGCCACAAAGCGGGCCGAAGGGCCGACCGGCTACCGCCGGCTGTTGGGCTGGGCGGCCTTGCCCGTCACCGACCGTCGCTGGGCGGCGCCGCTCTCCGCGGTGGCGCTTGGCTTCGGGCTCTTCGTTGGCGTCGCGATTGGCCCGGGTGCAGCTGGAACCTTTGCGACGGGGGCCGCGCCGATCGTCGAACTCCCGGGTTTTGCCCAAGACCTCGGAGTCGGGGGAGATGACGAAGGGGGAGGCGGCTCATCGTCGAGCACCGCGACTGCCGACGTACCAGCCGGCGGGGGAAGCCCGATCCCGGCAGCATCGGAACCTCTCCCAATAGGTCCGATCGCGTCGTCCGAAGAGGGCGGAGAAGTGGGAGAAGCGCCCGGCTCGTCCCAGGAAGAGCCCGCCCCCTCCGAGCAGCCTGAACCAGAAGACGAAACGTTCCACGGGGTGGTCCTGCACGTAAACCCCGCCGCGGGCAGCTACGCGCTCGCCGGGCCGGGGGGCGCGCTGAACGTGGTCCATTCCGCAAAAGCGCCCCAGCCCGGGGCAAGATTGAGCGTCCCGGTTCGCCCGCTCTTCAACGGGACCTTTGCCGAGGCAGGGCCGCACGCCAAGACCGGGAAGCGGGGGCAGGTCGCCGTCAGCGGCACCGTCACCTACCTCGATCCGACGCCGGCGGCGCCCACCTACACGCTCTCCAGCCGAGGCGTCTCGGTGCTCGTCCACGTCCACCCCGACCCGGAAGGAGCCCCGCCCTCGCTACCGGGGCTGGGGACCTTCGCGAAAGTGGCGGTGCAGATCGAAAAGGTGGCGTCCCTCGCCGCGACTTCGGAAGTCCCGGCGTCCGAACCCGTGGAGCCTCCCGCCGAACCGTCGCCCCCGAGCGAACTGCCCCCGCCAGCCCCAGCCTTGCAGCCCAGCTCTCCGGAACCCCCGGTCGTGACGCCTCCGCCCCCAGCTTGCGCACCGGCTCCGGGACGCCCGGCCCCGCCGGCGATACAGCCCAGCGCCGTCCTCTGGCAGCGGCAGGTCAGCCCGGGGGAAACGCCCTCGACCCACGGCGATTTCGCCGGAATCGTCGAGGCGATCTGCCCGGAGGCTGGCCAGCTGCTGCTCTCCGCCGATGACGTCGACGAGAGTGGCCATGACCTCACCTTCACCGTGCCGGCGACGATCGACACCAGCCAATTGAAGGCCGGCGAATCGATCGTTGCCACGGCGACGATCGCCGCTGACGGCTCGTTGGCGATGACGGGTTTGGCGAGCGACGAGAGAGCCAGGGGCGCCGACGACGAAGGCCTCGCCCAGGGCGATCTGGCCCCTCCGGCCCCGAGCCGGAGGGCGCGCCTAGCTCCCCGGGTGATCCAGGAGGAGCGCCAGCTGCCGCGACTGCGCAAGCAGGGTGCCGTCGGCGCTCCATAGCTCGCCGTCCTCCTCGAAGAAGCCGTGGCGGGCAAGGTTCGAGTGGAAGACCGCGAGATAGGGATCGCCCGCGGCTGCGCCCGGGGGCGGTAGGGGCGAGCGGAAGTGAACGGTGAAGTCGAGCGTCGGCGCCGGAGCCGCGCGGTCGAGGCGCACGAACGGAGCCGGGAACCAAGCGTCGAGGATCGCGGCAGCGAGCGGGGCGTCGAGTTGGCGCGGCTCGCGGGCTCGCAGCCAGGCGCCGCTGCGGGGGGCGCCGCCCGAAAACGCCGGCTCGCCGACCGCCGGCCGCATGCTGTAGTTCTGGAACATGGTTGGCATCCCCGAGACCGCCGCCGGGTTCGGTTCGTAGAGCTCCTCCGGTGGCTCGGCCTCCGGCATCTCCAGCGCGGTGTAGTCGGGCCCGTCCCAGTCCTTCGAGAGGACGGCGAGGGCCGTCGCCTGCAGCTCGCCCTCCTGCTCCATCCGCGCCGAGAGGAAGGTGACCTTGCTCCCCTCGCGCTCGACCTCCACCTCCAGCTCGACCGGGCCGGCGCTGGGCGCGGCGGGGAAGTGCACGGTGAGGGAGCGGGGCGCGCGCTGCGCTCCGGCCGCCTGCTGGATCGCCCGCAGCAGGACCGCCGCGACGTAGCCGCCGTTGGGCCCGCGCTCGACCCACCAGCGCTCGCTCATCGTCGCGCCGAACCGGCCCCCGCCGAGATCCTCGACCGCCGTGTCGGCGTCGAAGGTGTGCAGCGCCGTGTCCACTCCGTTGCTCATGCTTGCTCCGGTTCGGGTCCCTTGACCTCGCTGATCCCGAACCTATCGTGCAGCCGCCGCAGCGGCGCCGGCGCCCACCAGTTCCATTTGCCCAGCAGCTCCATCAGCGAGGGAACCAGCAGGGCGCGGACGATGCTGGCGTCGATCAGGACGGCGAGCGCCGTGCCGATGCCGAACTCCTTGATGAAGATGATCTGAGAGGTGGCGAAGGCGGTCACCGCGACGGCGAAGAGGAAGGCGGCCGCGGTGACGATGCGACCGGTGCGCTCGAGGCCGATCGCGACCGACTCGGAGTCGGAGGCGCCGTTGTCGCGCGCCTCCTTGATCCGCGAGAGCAGGAAGACGGCGTAGTCGGTGGAGAGGCCGAAGGCGACGGCAAAGAGCAGGATCGGCATCGTCTGCTCGAGCGCCCCAGGGCTGGTGTAGTCGAGCAGGCCCTCCAGGCGACCGTCCTGGAAGATCAGCACGAGCAGGCCGAAGACGGCGCTGAGGTTGAGGAAGTTCATCAGCAGCGACTTGATCGGCAGCACCACCGAGCCGGTCATCAGGAAGAGGATCGTCAACGTCGTGACGACGATGATCCCGAGCACGATCGGCAGATGGTCGGCGAGACTGGTCTTCAGGTCGACGTAGTCGGCCGTCGCGCCGCCGACGAGGACGGTCGAGCCGGGCGGCGGCTGGATCGTGCGGATCTGCCTCACGGTGCTCTGGCTGGCCTCGGATATGAACGGGTGCGAGGAGATGGCCTGGACCACGGTCACCTCGCGGCTCAACCGCCGGGGCGGGTTGACTTCGGCGACGCCGCCGACCCGGCGCACTTGCGCGGCGACCCGGCCGGCCGCCCCCGGCCCGCCGCCTTCGACGTCGATCCAGATCGGCGACTCCTGGTAGGGCGGGAATTCGGCCCTGACGATGTCGTACGCCTGGCGGGCGCTGGCCGACTTCGGCAGCACGGTCTGGTCGACGGTGTTGAACTTCATCCCAAGGACGGGCAGGCCCATGACGATCAGCAGCAGCGCGCTGAGCGTTGCCACCGGGACCGGCCGGCGCATGACGAAGCGCGAGAGCCGGTACCAGAAGCCGTGCTCGTCCGGGCGCGTGTCGGCCTCGGCGCGGCGTTGCAGGAAGCGCGGAGCCAGCGCGTTCACCCGCGGGCCGAGCAGGGTCAGCACCGCCGGCAGCACGGTGAGCGAGATCAGCGCGGCGAAGAGAGTTACCAAGGCCCCGCCGAGACCCATCGAGTAGAGGAAGCGCTGGGGGAAGGCGATCAGCGAGGCGAGCGCCGCGGCGACCGTCAGCGAGGAGAAGAAGACGGTGCGCCCCGCCGTGGCGAGCACCCGCCGCATCGCCGCCAGCCCCGCCCCGTCGACGGCGATCTCCTCGCGGTAGCGGGAGACGACGAAGAGGCTGTAGTCGATCGCCAGCCCCAGCCCAAGCGCTGTCGTCAAGTTGAGGGCGAAGATCGAGACCGAGCCGATCTCGCTGGCGATGCGCAGGATGAGGAGGGTGCCGACGATCGCCAGGCCGCCGATCACCAGCGGCAGCAGCGCCGCGACGAGGCTGCGGAAGAAGAGCAGCGAGAGCAGGAAGAGCAGGGGGAAGGCGAGCATCTCCGCCGTCCGCAGGTCCTTCTCGATCTGCTTGTTGACCTGCTCCTGCGAGACGGCGGCGCCGCCGACGACGACGCCGGGGCGGCCGGCGAGCGAGTCGGCGATCTCGGCGCCCGCTTCCTGCCACTCCTTGTCCTCGGTCGATCGCAGGGTGATCGCGAAGTAGGTCGAGCGCCGGTCCCGGGAGACGAAGATCGGCGAGCGGGTGTCGTAGTAGCCGCTCACCGACTCGACGTCGGGGCGGCGGCGGACGCTGCGCTCGAGCGCCTCTACCCGTGCTCGCGTCCCCGGACGGGAGACCGGGGCGTCCTTGACCACGACCAGCACCGCCGGCTCGCGCAGGCCGGCGTCGTGCAGGCGTTCCTTTGCCTTGACCGTCTCCGTGGCGGGGTCGTCGGCGCCGTAGGGATCGAGGCGACTGGCGACCGAGCCGCCCAGAGCGCCGGCGAGGAGGAAGAGAACGATCGCGAGGAGGCCGATGCGGCGAGCGTGGCCGTCGGCGAGGCGGGCAAGGGCGTCGAACATCAGTTGCTCCTTTCGCGGGAAGCGGACTCGAGGAGGCGCGCCTCCATCCGCTCGCACCAATCGGCGAACCACTCGTTGAACTCGATCCCCCCCTGCAGGACCATCAATGGGAAGGGGTCGTCCCGATCCTGCTTCTCGCGGGCCTGCGGTTCTATCGCGCGCAAGCGCTCGGCGACGCCGAGCCGGTGAGCGCGCATCGTGCGCAGCGTCCCGGTCGCCTGCTCGGGTGGCAGGACACCGGCGAAGAAGAGCTTCAGCAGCCCTTCCTCGCGCAGCTCAAAGGTCTGCGGCGGCTGGCGCAGCCACTCGCGCAGCTCGGCCTCGCCCTCGGCGGTGATCGCGTAGACGGTGCGCTTGCGATCGCCGCGAGGGGCGTCGACGCCCCCGATTAGCCCCGCTTCCGAGAGCCGTTTCAGCTCGGGATATATCTGCCCGTAGCTGGCGGCCCAGAAGAACCGGGTGGTGTCGTCGACCAGCGCCTTGATCTCATACCCCGAGCGCGGCTCTTGGCTGACCATGCCGAGGATCACGTAGGCGGTCGGGCTCAGCTCCATCGGCGAAAATATATCGCTCCGATATATCGGCAAGTGTGATCCGGCGCACATGTAGTCTCCCCGGGTATGCCGATCGACCAGAGCAAGATGGGCCAGGTGGTCACCGCCCAGATGGAGGCGCTGGAAGCCGACTACGGCGAGGACTGCCAGATCGGCGACGTCTGCACGATCGTCGAGGTCGTCGGGCCGCATGGCTCGCACGTGCGGGTCCGGACCAGCGACATGCGCCCCCACATGGCCCTCGGCCTGATCCGCATGGCCGAGCACGCGATGTTCGGCAACATGCAGGGCGGCAGCGAGTAGCTCTCTCCTCAGCGCCGACTATCCTCAGTCGCTTATGGGCAAAGGGGATTCGAAGATCGTCGTGATGAAGTTCGGCGGCACCTCGGTTGCCGGCGCCGAGCAGATCAAGCGAGCGGCTAGGCGCATCGTCGCCGCTCGCGAGGCGGGCAACCGGGTCGTCGCCGTGCTCTCCGCGCGGGGCAAGACGACCGACGAGCTGGTCGCCCAGGCGCTGGAGATCTCCGCGCGTCCCGACTCGCGTGAGATGGACATGCTGCTCTCCACCGGCGAGCGGATCTCCTGCGCCCTCTGCGCGATGGCGATCCACGACATGGGCCACAAGGCGATCTCGCTGACCGGCTCGCAGGCGGGGATCGTCACCGATTCCTCCCACACCAGGGCGCGGATCATCGACGTCCGCGCCGACCGCATCCGCGAGGCGCTCGACGAGGACAGGATCGTGCTCGTCGCCGGCTTCCAGGGGGTCTCGACCGAGAGCCAGGACGTGACCACCCTGGGGCGCGGCGGTTCCGACACCACCGCGGTCGCCCTGGCGGCGGCGTTGAAGGCAGACGTCTGCGAGATCTACACCGACGTCGCGGGTGTCTTCAGCGCCGACCCGCGGATCGTCCCCGACGCGCGCAAGATCCCCGTCGCCACCTTCGAGGAGACGCTGGAGATGGCGGCCTCGGGGGCGCGGGTGCTGCAGCTGCGCTCGGTCGAGTACGCGCGCAACCACGGCGTCCGCATCCACTGCCGCAGCAGCTTCGAGGACGGCCCCGGTACCCTCGTCGTCAGCGAGGACGAGAGCGAGCAGGAGACAGTGGAGCAACCCTTCGTAACAGCAGTGACCCACTCCGACGACGAGGCACGGGTGACCCTTACCGGGATCCGCGACGAGCCCGGCGTCGCCGGCAAGATCTTCACCGCGCTGGCCGACGCCGGCATCAACGTCGACGTGATCATCCAGAACGAGCCGGTCCGTCCGGACGAGCTGGCCGATCTCTCCTTCACCATCGACCGCTCCGATCTGATCACGGCGACCGACGCGATCGCCGCGCTCGGCGGGGTCAGCCAGGGGGTGCGCACCGACGAGCGGATCGGCAAGGTCTCGATCATCGGCGCCGGCATGCGCTCCCACCCCGGCGTCGCCGCCAAGGTGTTCGAGGTGCTCGGCCGCGAGGAGATCAACATCGAGATGATCTCCACCTCGCCGATCAAGATCTCGTGCGTGATCTCGGCCGACAGCGTTCCGGACGCGGTCAAGGCGCTGCACGAGGCCTTCGAGCTCGGCGCCGACGCCGTGCGGCACGAAGACCCGGCCGGGGCCGAGCACCGGCCCACGGTCGGCACCTGATCCGGCCGGTCATACTCAGGTGAGATGACGGGCAATGGCTACAGAGTCGGGGTTCTGGGCGCGACGGGGGCGGTCGGCTCGACCATCCTCGAGGTCCTCGCCGAACGCGACTTCCCCGCCGCCGAGGTCGTCCCCTTCGCGTCGGAGCGCTCAGTCGGGCGCGAGATCGAGTGGAACGGCTCGGTCCTGGCCTGTCGGGCACTCGGCCCGGAGACGATCCAGGGCATCGACGTCGTGCTTTCCTCGGCGGGCGGCGCGGTCAGCGCCGAGTGGGCGCCGCAGCTGGTCGAGGCAGGCGCCGTCGTCGTCGACAACACCAGCTACTGGCGCATGCACGAGGACGTGCCGCTGGTCGTCGCCGGGGTCAACCCGGGAGCGGCGGACTCGCACAAGGGCATCGTCGCCAACCCCAACTGCACGACGATGGTGGCGATGATGGCGCTGGCGCCGATCCACCGCGCGGTCGGCCTCGAGCGCCTCGTCGTCTCCACCTACCAGGCCGTCTCCGGCACCGGCCAGCGGGCGATCGAGGAGCTGCAGGCGCAGTCTCGCGCGGTGCTCGCCGGCGAGGAGGTGCCGCCGCCGAGCGTCTACCCACACCGGATCGCTTTCAACGTGCTGCCCCAGGTCGAGACCTTCAAGGACGGCGACGACTACACCACCGAGGAGCGCAAGGTGATGGCGGAGACCCGCAAGATCCTCGGCATCGGCGAGGAGGTGGCGATCTCCGCCACCTGCGCCCGCGTGCCGGTGGTCAGCGGCCACTCGGAGTCGGTCAACGTGCGCACCCGCGAAGACCTCTCGCCGGAGGAGTGCCGCGCACTCCTGGCCGACGCCCCCGGCGTCGTCGTCGTCGACGACCCTGGCGCCGGGGGGTACCCGATGGCGATCGACGCCGCCGGCCGCGACGAGGTCCTCGTCGGCCGCATCCGCCGCGACCCCGACCAGGAACGCACCCTCAACCTCTGGATCGCCGGCGACAACCTGCGCAAGGGCGCCGCCACCAACGCCGTGCAGGTCGCCGAGCTGCTGATCGAGCGCGACCTGCTGGGCTGAACGAGACCGAATCGCGGTTCCGGCTCAGCCATCTGTCCGGCACTCTTTTGCGCGCCACCTGTAACATTTTGTCTGCTAGCGTCGGATGCATGGAGGCAGCCGCGAAGGTGAACTGGAACGACGACCGCATCGATCGATTCGCAGATCAGGTCGACCGCCGCTTCGACAAGGTCGACGAGCGCTTCGACAAGGTTGACGAGCGCTTCGACAAGGTTGACGAACGCTTCGAGCGGGTCGACGAGCGCTTCGAGAGGGTGGACGAACGCTTCGAGAGGGTCGACGAGCGCTTCGACAAGGTCGATCTGCGCTTCGAGCGCTTCGAAGCGAAGATCGACAAGCGCTTCGACAAGGTCGACGCCCGTTTCGAATACCTACACGAGCGCCTCGAAAAGCGCTTCGATTCGCTGACGTACGCCATGATCGTCACGTTGGCAGGTTTTCTGGCCGCCTTCACCGGTCTCTTCGCGACGCACCTGTAGAGCGTCAGCTTTCGAGTCGGCGCGCTCCTCTAGGTTCCTCCCATGGAGCTGGGCTTCGGCGATGCGGTTCTGATCTTCGGTGGGCTGCTGACCGTCGTCGCGGCGCTCTCGGGCGTGATGCGGGGGACGGTTCTCTCGGCCTCGGTGCTCTCGGTTGGGCTCGGGATCCTGCTCGCCGCGGTCGGTGCCGTCGAAGTCGACGCAACCTCGGAGTCGATCGTCGAGCTGGTCGAGCTGGCTCTGATCCTCACCCTCTTCTCCGACGGGATGTTCGTCGAGGGCGAGCTGCTTCGCCGCCACTGGAGCCCGGTGGCGCGGGCGCTGGTGATCGCGATGCCGATCACGATGGCCTTGCTCGGGCTCGCCGCCAAGGCGCTCTTTCCCGACCTCAGCTGGGCCGAGGCGCTGCTGCTCGCGGCGGTGCTCTCGCCGACCGATCCGGTCGTCACCTCCGCTGTGGTGACCTCGCGGATCGTGCCGGCCTCGGTCCGCCACACGCTCAACCTCGAGTCCGGTCTCAACGACGGCCTCGCGCTGCCCTTCGTCCTCTTCTTCCTCGTCCTCGCCGGATCGGGCGGAGACCCGGGGGGAGAAGCGGCGAAGCTGGTCGGCGAGGCGATATTCGGTGCCGCGGTCGGCGTCGGCCTCGGAACGCTGGGCGGCCGCCTGCATCACCGCCTACCGGGCGGTGGCACCACCGCCCGCTACGAGGGGATCTACGCGGTCGGGGTCGCCCTTTTCGCCTTCGGCCTCGCCGACGTGACGATCGGCAACGGCCTGATTGCCGCCTTCGTCTGCGGCATCGCGATGGCGGCGACCGAGCGCGACGTGCCCGAGGGCTTCGTCGAGTTCGCCGAGAACGCCAGCGCGATCCTGCAGGTGCTCACCTTCTTCGTCTTCGGCGCCCTGATCGTCGCCACCGGCTTCCACCACAGCATCCCGCCGCTCGTCCTCTTCGTCGTCTTCGCCCTGCTCGTCGCCCGCCCTCTCGCCGTGATGCTCTCCTTCCTGCGCACGGGCATCCCCCGCCCACAGAAGCTCTTCATGGCCTGGTTCGGGCCCAAGGGCGTCGCCTCGATGCTCTTCGCCCTCTTCGTGCTCAAGTCCGACGTCGGCAACGGCGAGCTGATCTTCGACGTTGCCGCGCTCGCGATCATCGCCTCGATCGTCGCCCACGGCCTGACCGACACCGTCGGTGCCCGCTGGATGGCCCGTCGGGTGGGACTCGAAGAGCGCTAGGCGGGAACCGCGGCGAGGCGCTCCTCGACCCGGCCGGTCGAGGCGATGTGCCTGCTCATCCCGAGCTGCTTCGGCTCGGCGCCGAGGGCGAGGCCGACCAGCTGAGGGAGGTGCAGGACGGCGAGGCCGAGGTCGCGGTTGACGACCTTGGCCGCCTCGGGCTGCTGCATGTCGAGGTTGAGATGGCAGAGCGGGCAGGGGGTGACGAGGCAGTCGGCGCCGGCATCGATCGCGTCGCCGACGTGGGTGCCGGACTGGCGCAGCGAGGTCTCGCGATTCATCGTGATCACCGGGAAGCCGCAGCACTTGCGGGCGCCGTCGTACTCGACGACTTCGCCGCCCAGCGCCTCGATCACCTTCTCCAGGTAGAGGTCGCGCTCGGGGAACTCGTCGTAGCCGAGGCGTTCCTTCGGGCGCACCACGTAGCAGCCGTAGAAGGGGCCGACGCGCAGGCCCGAGAGGGGTCGCTTGACCCGCTCGGCAAGGCGGTCGAGGCCGTAATCCTCGACCAGCAGCCAGAGGAAGTTCTTGTTGGTGAAGCCGTCCTTGTCCTTCTCGTAGGCGAGGCCCTGGCCGCTCAGCACCTCGTTGATGTGGGCGCGGTAGGAGGAGTCGGCGTCGAGGCGCTGCTGGCACTCGGACTGGGCGCCCTGGCAGGTCGAGCAGATGTTCATCATCGCCAGGCCGGTCTGCTGGGCGAGGGCGAAGGTGCGCGCGTTGAGCGTGTCGGCCAGCTCCTGGTTGTGCTCGGCGATCACGCCGGCGCCGCAGCAGTTGGCGCGGTCGAGTTCGACCAGCTCGATCCCGAGCCGCTCGGCGACGAAGGCCATCGAGCCGTGCAGCTCGGTGGTGAAGCCGCGCGAGACGCAGCCGGGCCAGTAGGCGACCTTGATCTGACCGTCGCTCATGACTGTGAGTCCTCGCTCTCCGCGGCGGCTGCCGCCTCCGCCGCCAGATTGGCGTCCGTGGGCTCGTCGGGCTCGGGTTCGACGTCGTCCTCGCCCTTGATGTAGATGTTGAATTCCTCGCGGTGCTCCTCGGTGTGCTTGTAGATCGCCTTGACGTCGTCCATCGCGTTGCCGGGGAGCTTGTGGTGAAGGCCGGGGATCAGGTTCAAGCGACCCTTGCCGCTCCTCACCGCGCGCAGTGCCGTGGGGATCGAGCCGAGCAGCCCCTTGATCGCGCCCTTGGTCGGTTTCAGCTTTCCTTTGACGCCGGGCGCGAATGACTCCTGCAGCAGCATCGCCTCGTCGAGGGTGCCCTTCTTCTCGATGATCCCGACGAAGGCGGCCTCGTGGTTGTGGCCGTTGTTGGGATCGTCGATCCCCTCCTCGCCGGCTTTGCGGCGCAGGCGCATGATCTGGTCCATCGGCGCCACGCCCTTGGGGCAGGCGTCGATGCAGCTGAAGCAGTGGGTGCAGTCGTAGATCCCGTGCGGATCGTGCGCCAGGTCGTGCAGGCGCTCCTTGGTCTCGGCGTCGCGCGGGTCGCCGACGAAGCGGTAGGCCTTGGCCAGCGCCGCGGGCCCGATGAAGTCGGGGTCGGCTTCCATCGAGAGGCAGGAGGAGACGCAGGCGCCGCACTGGATGCAGGCCATCGACTGGGTGATGTCGATCATCGACTCGGGCTCGACCACGTACTCGCGCTCGGGCGGCTCGCCGTGGGGGAGGAGCCAGGGGGTGACGCGGCGGATCTTGGTCCAGTGCGTCGACTCCATGTCCGTGATCAGGTCCTTGATCACAGGCATGTTCCCCATCGGCTCAACGACGATCGCCGGGGTCTCGCCATTTGCGCTGGGGCTGACGCTCGCCTTCTTCTCCGCCAGCTCCTGGGCCTCGCCGATCTGGGTCTTGCAGCCGAGGCCGGACTGGCCGTTGATCTTCATCCCGCAGGAGCCGCAGATCGCGGCGCGGCAGGAGCAGCGGACCGAGAGCGAGCCGTCGTCGCGGTCCTTGGCCTGCAGCAGCCCGTCGAGGACGGAGAGCGAGGGGTCGAGCTCGACCTTGAACTCCTCCCAGTAGGGCCCCTCGCCGCTCTCGGGTTGGTAGCGGCGGACCTTCAGCGTGTACTCGGACATCAGTAAGTCCTCTCTTGCGGTTCCCACTGGGTGATCGTCACCTCGGAGTAGGAGATCTCGGGACCGTCGTCGCTCAGCTGAAGGTCTATGTGCTTCAGCCACTCCTCATCATTGCGCTCCGGGAAGTCCGTCCTGTACTGGGCGCCGCGGCTCTCCTTGCGCTCCAGCGCGGCGATGCAGGTGCACTCGGCGTTGTCGAGCATGTAGCCCAGCTCGATCGCGCCGAGGATGTCCTGGTTGAAGACGCTGCCCTTGTCGTCGATGTAGGCGGTCTCGGCCTCCTCCTTGAGCCGCTGCACCGTCTCGAGCGCCTCCTGGATTCCGGCCTCGTCGCGGAAGACGGCGACCTTGGCGTCCATGATCGTGCCCAGCTCCAGCTTGATCTCCGATACGCGCCGCCCGGAGCCCTTCTCGCGAGCTGAGATCGCGTCGATCGTCGCCTGCTCGGCCTCGAGCACCGCCCTCGACGGCCGCGAGCCCTCGATCCGCTTGGCCCGAGCCGCCGCGTCGGCGCCCGAGCGGCGGCCGAAGATCAGCGTGTCGAGCAGCGAGTTGGCGCCGAGCCGGTTGCCGCCGTGGACGGAGACGCAGGCGGTCTCGCCGGCCGAGTAGAGGCCGGGGATGTCGGTGCGGCCGTCGACGTCGGTCTTGACCCCGCCCATCGTGTAGTGGTTGCCGGGCTTGATCCGGATCGGTTCGCGGGTGATGTCGACCCCGGCGAAGTCCTTGCCGACGAGGACGATCTCGCGCAGCGCCTCGTGCACGCGCTTTTTCGGCACCACGGTGATGTCGAGCGCGACGGTGCCGTCGGGGAAGCCGCGGCCCTCGTTGATCTCGGTCTGCTCGGCGCGGGAGACAACGTCGCGCGAGGCCAGCTCCATCTTGTTCGGCGCGTACTTCTCCATGAAGCGTTCGCCGTTGGCGTTGAGCAGGTGGGCGCCCTCGCCGCGAGCGCCCTCGGTGATCAGGAAGCCCTTGCCCGCCAGCGTCGTCGGGTGGTACTGGATCATCTCCATGTCCATCAGCTTCGCCCCGACCCGGTAGGCCATCGCGATCCCGTCGCCGGTGCAGATCAGCGCGTTGGTGGTCGGTTTCCAGACCTGGCCGTTGCCGCCGCAGGCGAGGATCACCGACTTGGCGCGGAAGAGCTCCATCGAGCCGTCGGCGATGTTGCGGGTGACGACGCCGCAGCACTCGCCCTGCTCATCCATCGCCAGCGCGGTGCAGAACCACTCCTCGTAGCGGGCGACCGAGTCGGAGTACTTCATCAGCTGCTCGTAGAGGACGTGCATGATCGCCTGGCCGGTGATGTCGGCGACGTAGTAGGTGCGGGCGGCGGAGGCGCCGCCGAAGGCGCGGGTGCCGAGCTTTCCCTCCTCGTTGCGGTGGAAGGTGACGCCGAGGTGCTCGAGGTGGAGGATCTCCTCCGGCGCCTCGCGGCACATGATCTCGACCGCGTCCTGGTCCGAGAGGTAGTCGGAGCCCTTGATCGTGTCGAAGGCGTGTGACTCCCAGGAGTCGCCCGGGTTGAGCGCGGCGTTGATCCCGCCCTGGGCCGCGTTGGAGTGCGAGCGCACCGGGTGGACCTTGCTGACGATCCCCACCGAGACGCCTTCCTCGGCGGCGGCCAAAGCGGCGCGCTGCCCGGCGAGGCCGGCACCGATTACGAGCACGTCATGGGAAGGCACGAGCGCGGACTCTATAGACCCCAAATCCGACCCCGCACTCGGATTTCGCACAACCGCCGACGGGCCTCAAATGAGCCCAATGGGCTCATTTGAGGCCCGTCGGCGGCAGGGTTGGCTACAGCCAGCGCTCGCCGAGGCGCCTGATTGCGGCCTCGACCAGGCGGACGCCGTTGGCGACGCTGCTGAAGTCGACGTTCTCGGCGAGGTCGTTGGGCCAGTGGTAGTTGGCCGGCTGCTTGAGGTCGGTGCAGCCGCAGATCGAGACCGTCTCGTAGCCCGCCGCCAGCGGCTCCATTCCGTCGGTCCCGTTGTGCAGGCGAAGGTTGGGGAAGAGCCAGATGCCGAGCTCCTCCGCGAGGCCGTCGAACAGCGCCAGCGCCTGCGGCGAGTACTCGCGCATCTTCAGGAAGCCCTCGCCGCGCAGGACCAGGAGGTGGGGGGAGCCGATCGAGTCGACCGAGGCAAAGAGCGTGGTCTCGCGCGGAAGATCTGGGAAGTGACGTTCGCCGAAAGCCTTGATCCCCTCGCTGAAGGACTCCTCGGAGCCGGTCGAGAGCAGGATCACCCGCACGTCCTGCGGTGGCTCGTCGCGGAAGCGACGGGCGAGCGCCAAGAGCGTGACCACGGCCGTGCCGTTGTCGTTTGCGCCGGGCACGGTCTTGCGCAGGCCGATGTCGGCCATCGCTGCGGCCGAGCCGAGGCCGAAGAAGATCCCCAGCTTCGACAGCAGGCGACGGCCGCTGAGGGCGCCGAGGGCGGCGAGGATCGGGCCACCGATCACTGGTGCCATCAGGGCAGGGCTGGTGTCCTGTCCCTCGATCAGGCCGAGCCGGTCGGCGATCTTGGGCAGCGCCGGGTGAAAGACGAGTCCCGAGTGGGCGGCATCGTGGTGGGCGACGATGACGACGGTGCGCTCGGCGTCCGCCGGGCCCAGCTCGCAGACGACGTTGTATGTGGTTCGAGTGGGCAGCGGTCGGCGCAGGCGGCGCTGGCCGGGAGGGAAGTCGTCGGCGATACCGGCCGCGCCGATCGCGCCCAGGACAGTTCCCAGCAGCCGCCGGCCTCGCAGCGCCGCGATCCCCCCGAGGGCGCCCAGAGCGGCGCCGATGCCGAGCGGCCACCAGAAGGTCCCGTGCGCGTCCTCGGCCTCGATCCGCGCCTCTGCACCCTGCTCGGCGAAGCGCTCGACGATCCACTCGGCGGCGCGCCGCTCCCCTTCGGATGCCGGAGGCCGGTGGAACTGCTCGAACTCCTCGAGCAGCTCGCGCAGCCAGGCCTGGTCGGGCGCGCCGACCCGCTCGGCGATCGTCGATTCAGCCGTCGATGGGGGCGTCATCGGGAACGACCATATCTGCCGCTTACCATTGGTGGATGCCCGGCGGGAAACCGATCACCCTCTTCCACGTGCGGGGGATACGCATCGCGGTCGACTGGTCCTGGTTCGTCGTCCTCTTCCTCGTCATCTTCTGGCTCTCGAGCTTCTACGGGGACGTGCTCGGCGAGAGCAGCGGCGCCACCACCCCCTTCCTTCTCGCCGTGCTCAGCGCGCTCGGCTTCTTCGGCTCGATCGTCCTGCACGAGCTCGGCCACGCCTTCGCCGCGCTGCGCAACGGGATCGGCATCTCCAGCATCCAGCTTTGGATCTTCGGCGGGATGGCGCGGATGGACCGCGAATCCGACAGCCCCTCGACCGAGTTCAAGGTCGCCGTGGCCGGTCCATTGGTCACCCTCGCGATTGTCATCGCGCTGACGGCGATCGGCCTGGCGGCCGTTGGGGCCGAGGAGTTCAAGCGCGCGGTCTTGATCGAGAGCGGCTCCGGCGTCTCCGGAGCGATGGCGATGGTCGGTTGGCTCGCCTCGATCAACCTGCTCGTCCTCGTCTTCAACCTGCTGCCGGCCTTCCCCATGGACGGCGGCAGGATCGCGCGGGCGATCGCCTGGTGGCGAACCGGCGACCGCAACTCCGCCACCCGCTTCGCCGCCAACCTCGGCCGTGTCTTCGCCTACATCTTCATCGGCGGCGGCCTCCTCCTGATCGCCAACGGCGACGCCTTCGGCGGCGTCTGGCTCGCCCTGATCGGCTTCGTCATCAACAGCTCGGCCAAGGCGGCGTCGATGCAGACTGCGCTTACGGGGAAGATCAGCAAGCTCTCCGTTGCCGACGTAATGGACCGCGAACCCGTAGCGATTCCGGATGACCTCTCGGTCGAGCAAGCTCTGGACGAGTACTTCCTCCGCTACCGCTGGCCCTGGTTCCCGGTCGTGGACACCGCTTACCGCTTTCTCGGTCTCGTCGTTCGCGACAAAGCCGACGAGGTCCCCGAGACCTCCCGCACCACCTCGTTCGTCTCGGACCTGCTGGAGCGGGACGACGGCACCTTCCAGGTTCGCGACGACGCCCCGCTCGACTCGCTGCTCTCCAGCCGGGCCTTGCGCCGCTTCGGCGCGCTGATGGCCGTCGATGCCGACGGGCGCCTCTCCGGTGTGATCACCGCCGAGCAGGTGGGACGGGCGCTGCGCGACGCCGCGAAGTAGTCGCTACTCGGGGCGGTGACGGGCGATGATGCGCCCGAAGTCCGTGCCGGCGGGGAGGGTTCCGAAGGCCTGGCCCCAGTCGCCCGAGAGGCGCGTGGCGCAGAAGGCGTCGGCGACGGCCTCGTCGCCGTAGCGGACCAGGAGGGAAGCTTGGAGGGCGACCGCCATGCGTTCGACGATGCGGCGGGCGCGGTGCTGGATCGTGTCGACGTCGCCGGGGATCTCGTCGCGCAGGGAAGAGACATAGCTGTCGAGCTTCGGTTCGGCGCCAGCTGCCTCGAGGACCTCGGCGAAGAAGGCGTCCACGGAAGCCGGGTTCTTGACCATTGCGCGAAGGACGTCGAGGCACTGGACGTTGCCGGAGCCCTCCCAAATCGAGGCGAGGGGGGCCTCTCGGTAGAGACGGGGCAAGCCCGACTCCTCGACATAGCCGTTGCCGCCCAGGCACTCGAGGCACTCGACGGCGTGGGAGGGAGCGCGCTTGCAGAGCCAGTACTTGAGGACCGGGTTCGCAAGGCGCCTGAACTCAAAAGCTTGTGGGTCCTCGGCCGCCACTTCGTCATAGGAGCGGGCGAGTCTCATTGCAGCCACGGTCGCCGCCTCCGACTCCACGGCGAGGTCGGCGAGGACGTTCTGCATCAGGGGCTGGTCGATCAGGTCGGCCCCGAAGGCGGAGCGGTGGGCGGTGTGGTTGAGGGCCTGGACGACTCCGGCGCGGTAGCCGGTGGCGGCGCCGATCACGCAGTCGAGGCGGGTGTGGTTGACCATCTCGATGATCGTCGGCACACCGCGTCCCTCCTCGCCGACCATGCGCGCCCAGGCGCCGCGGAACTCGACCTCGCTGGAGGCGTTGGAGCGGTTGCCGAGCTTGTCCTTGAGCCGCTGGATGTGGAAGGCGTTGCGCTCGCCGTCGGGTGTCCAGCGCGGCATCAGGAAGCAGGAGATCCCCGATTCGGTCTGGGCGAGGACGAGGAAGGCGTCGCACATCGGCGCCGAGCAGAACCACTTGTGGCCGACGATCTCGTACTCGGCTCCCGGTCCGCCGCCGCCCAGGGGCGACGCCACCGTGGTGTTGGCGCGCACGTCCGAGCCGCCCTGCTTCTCGGTCATCGCCATCCCGCACAGCGCGCCGCTCTTGCGCTCCGCGGGCATCGAGCGCTCGTCGTAGTCGAGCGAGAGGAAGCGCTCCTCCCACTCGGCGGCGAGCTCCGGCTGCTTGCGCAGCGCCGGAATCGCCGAGTAGGTCATCGAGATCGGGCAGCCGACGCCGCTCTCGGCCTGCATCAGCAGCATGAACAGCGCGGCGCGGGCGACGTGGGCGCCGGGCCCGGGTTCGCGCCAGGGCATCGCGTGCAGCCCGTTGCCGACCCCGATTCGCATCAGCTCGTGCCAGGAGTCGTCGAACTCGACCTCGTCGATGCGGTTGCCGTAGCGGTCGTGGGTGCGCAGCTCGGGCTTGCGCTCGTTTGCCTCGAAGCCCCAGCGGATGGTCTGGCTCGAGCCGCAGATCGCCCCCAGCTCGCGGGCGCGGCCCTCGGCCCACTCGGCGCCCTCCCGCCGCAGCGCCTCGGCCAGCGGCCGGTCGGCGTCGAAGGGGTTGTAGTCCTGCAGCGGCGGCGCCTGGTTGAAGACCTCGTGGGTGGCGGAGCTGTGGCGCTCGACGGTGGCCATCGCCCTGATTGTGCCAGCCCAGCGATAGCATCGCCGACCCCGTGAGCAAGATCCCAGTCGAGAACCCGATCGTCGAGCTCGACGGCGACGAGATGACCCGGATCATCTGGGCCTTCATCAAGGAGCAGCTGATCCTGCCCTACCTCGATCTCGAGCTGGTCTACTTCGACCTCGGCATCGAGAGTCGCGACGCGACCGGCGACCAGGTCACCGTTGACGCCGCGAACGCGATCAAGCAGCACGGCGTCGGCGTCAAGTGCGCGACGATCACGCCCGACGAGGCGCGGGTCGAGGAGTTCGGGCTGAGGGAGATGTACCGCTCGCCCAACGGCACGATCCGCAACATCCTCGGCGGCGTCATCTTCCGCGAGCCGATCGTGATCTCGAACATCCCCCGCCTCGTCCCCGGCTGGACGAAGCCGATCGTGATCGGCCGCCATGCCTTCGGCGACCAGTACCGCGCCACAGACACGCTGATCCCGGGTGAGGGCACGCTGACGCTCACCTATACCCCCAAGGACGGCTCGGACCCGATCGAGCTCGACGTATACGACTTTCCCGGCGCGGGTATCGCGATGGCTATGTACAACCTCGACGACTCGATCCGCGATTTCGCCCGCGCCTCGATGCGGTACGGGTTGGACCGCGGCTACCCGGTCTACCTCTCCACCAAGAACACGATCCTCAAGCGCTACGACGGCCGCTTCAAGGACCTCTTCGCCGAGGTGTACGAGGACGAGTTCAGGGCGGACTTCGAGGCGGCGGGCATCGCCTACGAACACCGCTTGATCGATGACATGGTTGCCGCCGCCCTGAAGTGGGAGGGCGGCTACGTTTGGGCCTGCAAGAACTACGACGGCGACGTCCAGTCCGACACCGTCGCCCAGGGCTTCGGTTCGCTCGGCCTGATGACCAGCGTGCTGATGAGCCCCGACGGTAAGACGGTCGAGGCCGAGGCCGCCCACGGCACTGTCACCCGTCACTATCGCCAGCACCAGCAGGGCAAGCCGACCTCCACCAACCCGATCGCCTCGATCTTCGCCTGGACCCGCGGCCTTGCCGCTCGCGGCCGACTCGATGACACCCCTGAGGTCTCACGCTTCGCGGGGACCCTGGAGCGGGTCTGCGTGGAGACGGTGGAAGGCGGCAAGATGACCAAGGACTTGGCGCTTCTCGTCG
This sequence comes from uncultured Solirubrobacterales bacterium, assembly GCA_963712595.1. Taxonomy (GTDB): domain Bacteria; phylum Actinomycetota; class Thermoleophilia; order Solirubrobacterales; family 70-9; genus VRUE01. The sequence continues at coordinate 1,093,562 of CAVQIM010000001.1, read as the reverse complement.
GTCCCGACCAGGACTTCCAGACCACGCAGGAGTTCCTCACCTCGATCGACGAGGGCCTGCGGCGGGCGATGGCATAGCTTCGAAAACCTCGAATCCAGGAGAAAAGAGATTCCGTGAGCACCCCTGTGAAAGTCACCGTCACCGGCGCCGCCGGGCAGATCGGCTACGCGCTCCTGTTCCGCATCGCCAGCGGTCAGATGCTCGGTCCCGATACCCCGGTCGAGCTGAGCCTGCTCGAGATTCCCGATGCCGTCAAGGCCGCGGAGGGAACCGCGATGGAGCTCGACGATTGCGCCTTTCCGCTGTTGCGCCGAATCGACATCTTCGACGATCCCAAGCAGGCGTTCGACGGCTGCAACGTGGGAATGCTGGTTGGGGCACGGCCACGGGGGCCGGGCATGGAGCGTTCGGACCTGCTCGAGGCGAACGGCGGGATCTTCAAGCCGCAGGGCGAGGCGATCGCCGCCGGCGCCGCCGACGACGTGCGGGTTCTGGTCGTCGGCAACCCCGCCAACACCAACTGCCTGATCGCGATGTCCAATGCCGACGGCGTTCCGCGCGAGCGTTTCACCGCGATGATGCGGCTGGACCACAACCGGGCGATCGCGCAGCTCGCGAACAGGGTGGGAGCGGAGATCTCGGAGGTCACCAAGATGACCGTCTGGGGCAACCACTCGACCACCCAGTACCCCGATCTGGTGAATGCCCGGGTGCGTGGGCAGAGTGCGTGGGACGCGGTCGACGACGAAGCCTGGATCGCCGACGAGTTCATTCCCCGCGTGGCGAAGCGCGGCGCCGCGATCATCGAGGCGCGCGGCGCCTCCAGCGCCGCCTCGGCAGCCAACGCCGCGATCGACCACATGCGCGACTGGGTGCTCGGCACGCCGGATGGCGACTGGGTCTCGATGGGTGTGCCCGCCGACGGCTCCTATGGCGTCGAGGAGGGCATCGTCGCCGGCTTCCCCTGCGCCTGCAGCGGTGGTGAGTGGTCGATCGTCGAGGGGGTTGAGGTGACGGAGTTCTCACGCCCTCGTATCGATGCCAGCGCCGCCGAGCTGCGCGAGGAGCGCGACGCGGTCAGCCAGCTCGGCCTGGTCTGAGCGCTGCGGGAAGGCGATGAAAAAAGCCGGCCCCATATGGGGCCGGCTTTCAAAGCTCAGGGTCGAGGCGCTATTTGCCGGGGTGGTACTCGCGCCCCTTCTTCGTCACCCTGCCCTCTTTCTCCATTTCGCCGAGCACGCGGTAGAGGTAGTTGGGTTTGATTTTCATCGATTTGGCGATTTCGGAAGCCGAGATACCCGGGTTCTGCTCAACCAGGGCAACTGCCTGATCGGCTCGAGTACCGCCACGACGCCGACGCCGGCGCCGTGGGGCGCCAGAGGCGGGAGCAGAGGCTGCTTTCGGGGGGCGACCAGGACCGCGGCCACTCCCCGGAGGGCGACCTGGACGGCGGGTGACTGTGCCACCAAGCTCGGCGCGGGCGCGCTCGAGGCGCTTGAGCTCCTCACTGAGCTCTGCGATGCGCTTGTTGACGAGGTCGAGAGCCTCGTCGAGTACGTTGCTGGTGCTAGGCATTTCCTTCCTTTCATCCCGTGAGCTTTTTGCCTCCCGGGTCGTCAGCTACCCGGAGTGTGGCACAGTCACAGTGACAGTGACTATTCATATAGTCAAATTAGGGAGAGTCACTCTGGCCATTTGGATGAAGCCGGTGACTGAGTGCCCCTCAGGCGCTGCGCTGGGCTTGGCGCTCGGGTGAGATGCGCACCACGTTCCAGGCCAGCCCAAGCCTCTCCATCGCACCGATAATCAAAGCTGAGGGGTCGACCTCCCAGCTGCGGAGGCCGTGCTGCGCGGAGCGCGGAAAAGCATGGTGATTGTGGTGCCAGGACTCACCGAGCGAGGGCAGCGCCAGCCAGAACACATTGGTGGACCGATCATCTGTGTCGAAGCGGCGGCTGCCGACGAAGTGACATACGGAGTTGACGCTCCAGGTGATGTGGTGAACGAAGAAGATCCTCACCAACCCGCCCCAGAGCAGCCCGGTGACGGCGCCGGCGAGCGTTCCACTGACGGCATAGCCGGCGAGGGCGGGTAGCGCGAGACTGAGCAGAACCAGCGGGACGAAGCGCCTGCCGATCGTGCGCATCCCGGGGTCCTCGTAGAGATCTGCTGCGTAGCGCTTCCAGTCGGCCCGGCCTTGGGTAGACATCAACCAGCCGGAGTGGGCATGCCAAAGGCCGGCCAGGACTCCGCGCAGGCCACCGTCGTGACCGACGTGGGGACTGTGGGGGTCGCCCTCCTCGTCGGTGTGGGCGTGATGCTTGCGGTGGTCGGCGACCCAGGAGATCACCGGTCCCTGCACGGCCATCGAACCCAGGATGGCGAGCGTGTACTCGATCGGCTTCGAGGTCTGGAAGGAGCGGTGGGTGAGAAGGCGGTGAAAGCCAACGGTTATCCCAACCGCCGTCAGCAGATACATGACAGCGGCGATCGCCAGGTCGGTGGTGCTCACGAGACTGTTCCAGAGCAACGCGATCGCGGCCAGGACCGCGACGAACGGCACCACCACCGCACCGAGGTTGGCGATCTTCTCGACTCTGGTCATTTCGCCCATCGGGGATGGAAGTTACGCTGGTCGGTGCCACAAGAATTAGGCTTCAAGTCAACTTATGAAGACTTTTCTTGTGACATAGATGACAATTTCAATCGACTCAGAGCCCTGGCGCAACCTGCCCGCCGGCGTTGCCGACCTGATCGAGCCGGAGCTGGAAGCGGTCACGGGTGAGATCCTCGCCACGATCGCGCGAGAGGTGCCGGAGTACGCGCGGCCGCTAGAGGGGAGTTTCGGCCGCGGCATTCGCACCGGTGTCGCCGAGGCGATGAGTCAGTTCGTCGCCCTGATTCGCGATCCGGAGGCCGGCCGCGGTCGGGGACGCGAGGTCTACGTCGAGCTCGGCCGCGGCGAGCTGCGGCAGGGGCGGACCCTCGACTCGCTGCAGGCTGCCTACCGGGTTGGCGCCAGGGTCGCCTGGCGCCAGATCGCCGCGGCCGGACGGCGGCAGCTCGACGCCGAGGTCCTGAGCCTGCTGGCCGAGGCGATCTTCGCCTACATCGACGAGCTCTCCTCCGACTCGGTCGAGGGCTACGCCGAGGCACAGTCGGAGTCCGAGGACCGGCGCCGGCGCCGGCGGCAGGAGCTGGCGGCGTCGTTGATGCGGGAGCCGCCCCCCGAGGCGGCCACCCTGCGCACCGCCGCGCAGGAGGCCGGCTGGACGATCCCGCGCAGCGTCGCCGCGCTTGCCTGCCCGGAGGCGCAGCTGGCGCAGCTGTCTCGGGGCCTGCCGGCCGACTCTCTCGTCGCGCGGCTCGACGAGATCGGTTGCGTGCTCGTGCCCGATCCAGATGGCCCTGGCCGCCCGGCGAGCATCGAGCGCGCCGCCACGGGCTTGGAGGCATTCCTCGGCCCGACCGGGGAGCCGGTGCGGCTCCGCGAGTCTTGGGGCCTGGCGAAGAGTGCCCTGCGGGCGGCAGAGGCCGGCGCCGTGCGCTGCGGCGGCCTGGTTCGCGCCGGGGACCACCTCGCCGACCTCTTGCTCTTCGAGGGCAGCGCGTTCGTCGGCAGGATCGCCGCCGGCAGGCTCGCTTCCTTCGAGCCACTCACCGAGAGGGCGCGGGAGCGGATGCGGGAAACGGCGCTCGCCTACGTCCGTCATCGTGGCAACTCGGTGGCGATGGCGGCCGCGCTCCACGTCCACCCCCAGACCGCTCGTTATCGCGTTGCTCGCCTACGCGAGCTGCTCGGAGACCAGCTCGATGACCCCGACGCCCGCTTCGAGCTCGAGATCGCTTTGCGCGGGGCCTAGCCCCGGCGGCGACGAGGCAGGGTCTGGAAGATGAGGTCCCAGAGCGGCGAGGAGACACCGAAGCCGTAGCGGTGATCCTGGAAGTGGTGGCGCATGTGCTGCTCGCGCAGCCGCTTGCCGAGGTCGGACTTGGGGACGAAGTGGTGCACGTAGTAGTGCGTGTAGTCGTAGGCGAGGTAGCCGGCGATGAAGCCGCCGAAGAGGGGGTAGGCGGCCGGGGTGCCGAAGAGGAGCGTGAAGGCAGCGAAGAAGAGCGCCGCGAGCGGGATCGCCACGGCCGGCGGCATCACCAGGCGCAGCTTGTCATTGGGGTGGTCGTGGTGGATGCCGTGGATGATGAAGTGCATGCGCCGGCCGAAGGCGTTGTCGGGCTCCCAGTGGAAGACGAGGCGGTGCAGCCAGTACTCGGTCAGCGTCCAGATCGCGACCCCACCGAGGCTGAGCAGGATCAGCGAGCCGGCGCCGTAGCCGCGGTCGGCGCCGAGCCACTCCATCGCCACGACCACCGGCACGAAGACGATCGCCGGGATCGACGGGTGCACCCGTGAGAAGAAGTTGAGGAAATCGCTCTCGAACAGCTGCGGGGAAGCCGCGAGCTTGTTGGTCCGGCTGGGGGAGGGCTCCATCCAGGGCAATGGTAGCGACGCGTCCCCGTGGCTTCCGCAAGACGCGGGGAACATGTAACGAGACTGTGTCAAAGAGGTCCCGCTTTGCGGGAATGACTCTCACGAGAGTGTCGCGACGGTGACAGTATGCGCCGCCATGCCGCGCAAGCAAAAGCCGCCGAGCTGCGAGGACTGCTACTTCCAGAGGAACATGCTTTGCGCGCTCGAGCAAGATTCGCCCTGCGCGACGTTCCGCGCGGATCGGCCGGAGGGACTCGTACCGCCCAGGCAGCCCGTTTTGCTGATGCGGCCGCCGCGTTGGGCGGCACAGACCGCCTGAAGGTGCTGGCGCGGCGGGTCCTGTCACGGATTTGGTTCCACCACCCGCTGCCGGGGCGGCTTCGCCGCCTCCTCGCCCCCCGCGAGTAGCGGGCTGGCTATGTTTCAGGCCATGCCGGAGCGGGATCTATACGCGTGGGCAAGGACCACGTACGTCAGCCGGCGGAGCAGAGGCTTTACGCCGAACGTCGACGTCTATTACTGCGGGGATCCGCAGCGGGCTGTGGTCAAGGTCGATCTGGCGGGGATCAGCCTCGACGAGGTCGGGATAGAGATCAGCGGCAGGCAGCTGGCGATAGTCGGCGAGCGCCAGGTGCAGGAGACCGAAGGCCGCGTCTACCAGCAGGTGGAGATCCCCTCGGGACCGTTCCGCCGCATCGTCGAGCTGCAGGTGGACGTCGACGCCGACCGGGCCAAGGCGACCTATGAAGACGGCGTGCTGCGAATCGACCTGCCGCTGCGTGACCCCGCCGAGTCCGCGCGCCGGGTACCGATCGGCAGGGATTAGCGGATGGAGGGCAGCCCGGTTCTCGAAGTGGTCGAGTCGCCGCTCGACGCCGAGGACGCGATCCGCGCCAACGAGCCGCTGCCCGACGCCCTGCCGGTCCTGCCGCTGCGCGAGACCGTCACCTTCCCCGAGACCCTGACTCCGCTGGCGGTCGGCCAGGAGCGCTCGATCAAGCTGGTCAACGACGTGCTCGGCGCCAACCGGATGCTGGCGATGGTCGCCGCCCTCGATCCGGAGGACGAGGAACCGGGCCCCAGGGATCTCTACGAGGTCGGCGTCGTCGGCGTCGTCGCCCGCATGCTCAAGGTGCCGGACGGGACGCTGCGCATCCTCGTCCAGGGCACGCAGCGGGTCCGCCTCGGCCCCTACGTCGCCGAAGAGCCATACCTGGTGGCGCGGATCGGCGAGCTGCCCGACGTGGTCGAGGACGGCCCGGAGCTGGAGGCGCTGACCCGCAACGTGCAGCGCACCTTTTCCGAGATCATCGAGCAGATCCCCTATCTGCCGGAGGAGCTGCAGATGGCCGTCGCCAACCTCGACGACCCGGCTGCGCTTGCCCACCTGATCGCCGGCGCCCTGCGCATCTCAACCGAGGAGAAGCAGAGGTTGCTGGAGGAGCTCGACGTCGTCGCCCGCCTGCGCCACCTCTCCCAGATCCTCGCCCGCGAGCTGGAGGTCGTCCAGCTCGGCAGCCAGATCCAGTCGCAGGTGCAGTCGGAGATCGACAAGGGCCAGCGCGAGTTCTTCCTGCGCCAGCAGATGAAAGCGATCCAGGACGAGCTGGGGGAGGGGGACGAGCAGCAGGCCGAGGTGAACGAGCTGCGCGAGAGGATCGAGAAGGCCGGCCTGCCCGAGCATGCCCAGAAGGCCGCCGACCGCGAGCTCTCGCGGCTGGAGAAGCTACCCCCGGCCGCGGCCGAGCACGGCGTCATCCGCACCTACCTGGAGTGGCTGGTCGAGCTGCCCTGGGCGGCGCAGACCGAGGACAACCTCGACATCGCCCACGCCCGCGAGGTGCTCGACGCCGACCACTACGACCTGGAGAAAGTCAAGGACCGCATCCTGGAGTACCTGGCGGTGCGCAAGCTGAAGCCGGACTCGCCCGGCCCGATCCTCTGCTTCGTCGGCCCACCCGGCGTCGGCAAGACCAGCCTCGGCCGCTCGATCGCGAAGGCGCTCGGCCGCGAGTTCGAGCGGATCTCGGTCGGCGGCGTACGCGACGAGGCGGAGATCCGCGGTCACCGCCGCACCTACATCGGGGCCATGCCCGGCACGATCGTCCGCGCCCTGCGCGACGCCGGCTCGCGCAACCCCGTCTTCATGATCGACGAGATCGACAAGATGGGCGCCGACTTCCGCGGCGACCCTGCCTCGGCGATGCTCGAGGTGCTCGACCCGGCCCAGAACGACTCCTTCCGCGACCACTACCTCGACCTCGAGTTCGACCTCTCCGAGGTGATGTTCATCGCCACGGCGAACATCCTCGACACGATTCCCGGCCCTCTGCAGGACCGGATGGAGACGATCGAGCTCGCTGGCTACACGCTGGAGGAGAAGAAGCACATCGCCCGCCGCTACCTCGTGCCGCGCCAGATCGAAGCCAACGGGTTGAAGCCCTCGCAGATCGAGTTCGCCGACCCGGCCCTGGTCGCGATCGTCGAGGAGTACACGCGCGAGGCCGGCGTGCGCAACCTCGAGCGGCAGATCGGCACGGTCTGCCGCAAAGTCGCGCGCGAAGTCGCCGAGAGCAAGGGGAGGGGCAAGAAGAAAGGCAACGGCAAGGCGAGGATCTCCGCCAAGCGGGCGCGCGAGCTGCTCGGTCGCCGCCGCGTCTTCGCCGAGCAACGCCGCCGCACCAAGGACCCCGGCGTCGCCACCGGCCTCGCCTGGACGCCGACCGGCGGCGACGTGCTCTTCATCGAGGCGACCTCGATGCCGGGCTCGGGCTCGCTGACGATCACCGGCCAGCTCGGCGAGGTGATGAAGGAGTCGGCGCAGGCGGCGCTCTCCTACGTGCGCGGCCACTGGCGCGAGCTGGCGCCCGAGCTGGACGAGGACTGGTTTGCCAGGCACGACATCCACATCCACGTCCCCGCCGGCGCCGTGCCCAAGGACGGCCCCTCGGCCGGCGTGGCGATGACGGTGGCGCTGGCCTCCCTGGTCAGCGGCCGACCGGTTCGCAACGATGTGGCGATGACCGGAGAGGTGACGCTTACCGGCCAGGTGCTGCCGATCGGCGGCCTGAAGGAGAAGTCGCTTGCGGCGCAGCGGGCCGGGATCAAGCGGGTACTGGTGCCTGAGCGAAACGAGGGCGACGTGGCGGAGATCCCCGAGCACGAGCGCAGCGAGCTGGAGTTCGTCTACGTGGACAGGGTCTCGAAAGCGATCGAAGCGGCCCTGGCGTAGCAATGGAGGCCGCAGGAGCGCTTGGCAGGCGCGGCTTCTCGACGTACTGGGAAGCCCTTGGTGAGATCGTGCGGGCGCGCTCCCGCGCCTTCTGGATCGTCGCTGGCCTGACCGTCCTCGCCGCCGCGCTGCGCTTTGCCACGCTCGGCCTGCAGAGCTACCACCACGACGAGATCGTCACCGCGAGTCGCGTCCTGCGCGACGGCTTCTGGCACGCGATGGACGCGGTCGGCTTCAGCGAGTCGGCGCCGCCGCTGTACTACGCGCTGGCCTGGCTCTGGACTCAGTTGACGGGCACCGGCGAGGTCGGCCTGCGCTCGCTCTCGGCGCTGGCGGGGATCGCCACCGTGCCGGTCGCCTTCCTGCTCGGTGCCGAGCTGCGCGGCCGGCGCACCGGCATCGCCGCGGCGGCCCTGGTCGCGGTCAACCCGATGCTGCTCTGGTACTCGCAGGAGGGGCGCGCCTACGCGCTCTTCGCGCTGCTTACCGCGCTCTCGGCCCTCTACTTCGTGCGGGCCCTCGATCGCGGCCGCCGCCGCGACGTGGTCGCCTGGGGAATCGTCTCGGCGCTCGCCCTCGCGACCCACTACTTCGCCGCCTTCCCGATCGCCGCCGAGGCGGTTTGGCTGCTGCGCCGAAGGGGCAGGGAGGTCGCTCCCGGGCTCGGGATCGTCGGCGCTGCCGGTCTCCTGCTGGCGCCGCTGGCGATCCACCAGGCCTCGATCGGCCATGCCGAGTGGATCGGCAACTTCAGCCTCGGCCACCGGCTCTGGGAGACGGGCCTCACATTCCTGGTGGGCGAGACGGGCGACATCGTCGCCCGGCCCGAGCATCCGCTGCTGGCGCTTGTCCCCTGCCTGCTCGGGCTGGGCAGTCTCGGGCTCGTCCTCGCCCGCGGCGAGGACCGTGATCGCCGTGCGGTGGCCATCCTGCTCGGCCTCGCCGCCGTGACCGTCGCGGTCCCGGTCGCCATCGGCCTCCTCGATCCCGCCAAGGACTACGTCCTGGCCCGCAACTTGATGCCCGCTCTGGTGCCGCTGCTGGCGGCGCTGGCGGTCGGCTTCACCCTTCGCCGCGCCCGTCGCGCCGGCGCGGTCCTCGGGGCGGCGCTGGTGGCCTACTCCTTGGGTTTCTCGGTTTGGGCGAGCCTCTCCCCGGCCCTGCAGCGGCCCGACTGGGACGCGGTCGCCGCTGCCCTGGGGGAGCCGGCCAGGCCGCGTGCGGTGGTCACCTGGACCCTCGGTGAGGCATCGCTGCGCTACTACCTTTCGACCGGGTCGTTCCAGGTCCAGCCCTCCGACGGCTTCGATTGGCTGGTGGGCGAAGTCGACTTCGTCTCCGACGGTCCGGCCCCGCCACCGCCACCACGGCTGCTCGGCCCCGGCTTCCACCAAGTTGGCCATGAGCGAGTCGGTCGCCTCTACGTCCGGCGCTACGCGCTGCCGGGCCCCGGCCTGGCGCGCCTGCGACTGGGCATCGTCCGCGACGCGGAGCTTGGCTTCAGGACAAATGGGGTATTGCTCGATGGCATAGGACCCCAGTGACGGTGTGACACGCAGCTCGGCGTCCTCAGTCGCGGGCGCAGAAGCACGCCACGCCCCCCGCGTCCTTGATCTGCTTGGTCACACCGCCACTGGACCGTTCGGGCTATTCTGATTCGGACCACCAGAACTGCGAGGAGAAGGCATGAGCAAGACACGCACGGACCAGGCGGCCGACCTTTATTCGACTGCACGCGAGAATCCCTACGTACAGCGCCTGATCGAAGACGACGAGCTGCGTGACAGCCTGCGCAAGGCCTTCGATGCGGCTCGCGGCGCCTACTCCCGCGCTAGCGGCAACGGCAGCGCAGTCAAGGCCGTGACCAGCGACAAGAAGGTCCAGCGAGACCTGCGTACCGCGGCAGAGAGCCTGCGCGACGCTTCCGAGCAGCTGCGGGCACCGAAGAAGCGCAAGAAGAGCCGCCTCGGCCGCCTCGTCCTTCTCGCCCTGGTCGGCGCGGCGGTTGCCCTGGTGCTGAGCGAGGATGCCCGGAAGTCCGTCCTCGATGCCCTCTTCGGCGCCGAGGAGGAGTTCGAGTACACGAGCACCACCTCCATTAACGGCGGATAGATGACCGCCCCCAATCGCCGCACCCGCGGATGACGCGCCTGGCGCGGCGCTGGACCACCACCCACCTCCTCACGAATAGCGCTTCTATTCGTTCGTCGGCGTGCGGCACCCAGCTTGGCCAGTCGCGCCCCTCGGGCACGTCGCTCGGCGCCGGTCATCTATCCGCCGCGGCGACGTAGACTGAATTCCATGGAGGCGGCGACAAAGGAACGCGAGCTCAGCGGCGACAAGGCGCAGCGCATCGTCGATGCGATGCGGGTCAGCGTCGCCAAGCGCGGCGCCGCCGGCTCGACCTTCGAGCACGTTGCCCGCGAGGCCGGCGTCAGCCGCGGTCTTCTCCACTATTACTTCGGGACCAAGGAGCGCCTGCTGGTCGAGGTGGTGCGGCGCGACGCAGAGATCCGCGTGGCGCGCCTCGACGAGCCGTTGGGCAAGGCGGAGACGGTCGACGACGTGATCGACGTTCTCCTCGCCAGCCTCACCAACCTGATCGAGAACGAGCCGGCCTTCTTCCTCCTCCTCTACGAGCTCTTCAGCGCCGGCAGGCGCAACCCCGAGATCCAGCATGAGGTCGGCCAGCTCTTCGAGCGCACCCGCTCGCACGTCGCCGAGGTGCTGAGGGTGAAGGAGAGCGAGGGTGTGCTCAGCCTTCGCCACGATGCCGACGCGATCGTCTCCTATCTCTTCGCGGTCGCCGACGGCTTCGCCCTGCAGGCGCTCTCCGATACCGAGCGGGACATCGGCGACGGGCTCGCCGTCGCCGCCGCCTCGGCGCGCTACCTACTCGTCGACGAGTAGAGACGCGGCTGGGCGCCGCGAGTGACCCTACTCACAGACGAGTGGCCGTCTGTTCGAAAGTCTGGCTAACCAGCCAATGCGTGACTTCATGGTCCAGCTTGCCGGGTTCCTTGGGCGCCGCCGCCGTTGGGTTCTGGCGGGCTGGATCGGGATCGTCGTCCTGGCGCTCCCGATCGCCTCCCATCAGACCGATCACCTCACGGGGGGCGGCTTCGACGTGCCAGGCAGCCAGTCGAAGGCGGTCACCGATTCGCTGCAGCAGGATTTCGGCGCCGAGGCGGACGGCATCGCCGTGCTCCTGCGCGCGAACGCGGGTGCCGATCGCGCCGCCCGGGTCGCCGCGGTCGACCGCGTGCGACGCGCGGTCTCCGACCTCGATCAGACGAAGCTCCCCCCGGCCGCCGCGGCCCGCGCCGAGCTGGCGCTGCAGCGAACCGGAACGGCGATGCTGGCGCTGCGCAGCCATCAGTCCTCCGACCGCCTGATCGATACCGCCGCGATCCTGCGCGAAGACCTCGATCCCGGCACTGCCGTCGGGGGGGTCACGCCCTACCTCGCCGGTCAGCCGACGATCTGGGCCGGCATGCAGGAGCTCTCCAAGAGCGACCTGGCAAAAGCCGAGGCGGGCGGGTTCCCGATCGTCGCCGTGATCCTGCTGATCGTCTTCGGCTCGCTCGCCGCCGCCGCACTGCCGCTGGCGCTTGGCTTCGTCAGCGTGATCGTCACCGGCGCCCTGATCTATTTCATCTCGCTCGAGATGACCACCTCGGTCTTCGTCACCAACATGGCCTCGATGATCGGGATCGGGGTGGCGATCGACTACTCGCTCTTCATCCTCGCCCGCTATCGCGAGGAGCGGGCGCGCGGGCGCGACCCGCAGGCGGCGCGGGCCGAGGCACTCGCCACATCGGGGCTGGCTGTGAGCTTCTCCGGGCTCGCCGTGATCGTCTCCCTGGCCGGGCTCTGGATGGTCGACAACCAGGCGCTGCGCTCGATGGCGCTCGGCGCGATGACCGTCGTCGCCGTCTCGATCCTCACCGCGACCACCCTGCTCCCCGCCCTGATCGCGATGCTCGGCGATCGCGTTCTCCCGGGCGGGATCGTCGCTCGGGTCCTCGCCTTCTTCGGCCGGCCGTTCAGGCGCGGGGACCGCGAGCCCCGGGCCGACTTCTGGGCACGATGGACGGTGCGTGTGATGGCTCGGCCATGGGTGGCGGTGATCGGCGTCTCGGCGGTGCTGTTGACGCTGGCGATCCCGCTGCTCTCGATCGACACCGGTACCGAGGCGCTGGCCCAGTTCCCCAAGGACAGCGACGTCCGAGTGGGCAACGAACTCGCCTCGAAGCAGGTCGGCGGTGGCACCGACCCGATGCAGATCGTCGCCAGCTTCGGCTCTCCCGGCGCCGGCGATCGCCGCGCCGTCGCCGCCTTCGTGCGCGAAGTCGAGGCGACCCCCGGCGTCAGCTCGGTCGCGCCGCCCGCCTATGCCGGCGGCAGTGTCCTGATCCAGGCGACCCCGAGCGCTCCGAGCGAGTCCGACGCGGCGGCTGCGCTGGTCGATCGGCTGCGCGACGACGTCGTTCCCGCCAGCCCGCTGAGCCGCGTCGCCACGGTCGACGTGGGCGGCGAGACCGCCCGCACCCACGATCTTCGCGTCCAGGTAAACGGCTCGATCTGGATGATCGTCGCCTTCGTCCTGGCGCTCAGCTTCCTGGTGCTGATGGTGATGCTGCGCTCGCTTCTGTTGCCGCTGAAGGCGGTGCTGATGAACCTGCTCTCGATCGGGGCGGCCTTCGGCGTCCTCGTCGCGATCTTCCAGTGGGGTTGGTTCGACAGCCTGCTCGGCTTCGAAAGCCAGGGAGCCCTGGACACGATCAACGTGCCGCTGATCTTCGCCATCGTCTTCGGCCTCTCGATGGACTACGAGGTATTCCTGATGTCGCGCATGCGCGAGCACTACCTGGAGCACGGCGACAACGAGCGCGCGGTAGCCGAAGGCCTCTCGACCAGCGCCCGCACGATCTCCTCGGCGGCGCTGATCATGACCGCGGTCTTCGGCGTCTTCGTCCTCACCGGGGTGCCCTCGATCAAGGAGCTGGGGCTGGGGTGCGCTGTGGCGATCGCGCTCGACGCCACCCTGGTGCGGCTGATCCTCGTGCCGGCGGCGATGAAGCTGCTCGGCAGCTGGAACTGGTGGATGCCCTCATGGCTCGACCGGGCCCTGCCCGATCTCAGCTTCGAGGGCGGCACCCAGGAGCCCGAGCCCGAGCTGACCTGAGCGCCACCCCCGTTCCGGTGCGCCTTTTGCGTCCTATAACCACATAAAGCGCACCGGAACGCTTGGTGAGTAGGCTCCTCGGCCATGAGCGACGATCTCGCGTTTGCGGGCGGGGCGAAGCAGGCGGAGATGGTGCGGGCCGGGGAGGTCTCTCCGAGCGAGCTGGTGCGCCTCTGCCTCAAGCGGATCGAGTGCCTCGACCCGCAGCTCAACGCCTTCCGCAAGGTCTTCGCCGAGAAGGCCCTGCTCGAAGCCGAGCAGGCAGAGGCGCGCCTGAAAGCGGGCGAGGAACGGCCGCTGCTCGGCGTGCCGATCGCGATCAAGGACGAAGTTGCCGTGGCGGGCGAGGTGACCATGTTCGGCACCGACGCCTTCACCGAGCCGGCTGCCGAGGACAGCGAGATGGTGCGGCGCCTGCGCGAGGCCGGCGCGATCGTCGTCGGTCTGACGCACCTGCCTGAGCTGGCGATCTGCGGCTTCACCGAGTCGGCCACCTACGGGGTGACCCGCAACCCATGGAATCCGCAGCGCAGCCCGGCCGGCTCGAGCGGCGGCTCGGCAGCGGCGGTGGCCGCAGGCCTGGTCCCGATCGCCTCGGCTGGCGACGGGGGCGGCTCGATCCGACTGCCGGCCGCATCCTGCGGTCTCTTCGGTCTGAAGCCGTCGCGGGGGCGGATCTCGCTCGCTCCGCTCGACGAAGGCTGGAACGGCCTTGCCGTGCTCGGCTGCCTCAGCCGGACCGTTCTAGATACCGCCCTCTGGCTCGACATCACCTCAGGCGGTTCGAAGGAGGCCGAAGTGCCCCCGCCTCCCGAGCGACCCTTCGTCGAGTCTGCGAAGACAGCGCCGGGCAAGCTCCGGATCGCCTACTCGACGCTAGCGCCCCGCGCCGCCGCGCCCCCGACCGTCGACAGCGTCGTCAAGGTGGCGGTTGCCGATGCCGTCGAGCTGTTGCGCTCGCTCGGCCACGAGGTGGCGCCGCGCGACCCCGACTGGGGCGGAATTGGCAACAACATCTCGGCGCGCTTCCTGCGCGGTGTCTCCGAGACCGTCGACGAAGTGCCTCACCCAGAGCGCCTGGAAAGTCGCACCCGCGGCTTCGGCCGCCTCGGCCGGCACCTCCCCGACTCGCTGTTCCAGCGTGCCCTGCGCGGCCGCGAGGTCGATGCCGCCCGTATCAACGCCCTCTTCGACTCCTTCGACGTCCTGGTCACCCCCGTGATGGGCGGCACCGCCATCCCGATCCGCCGCTGGGAGGGCAAGGGTGCGCTGCGAACCGCGATCGGGATGGGCCGCTTCTATCCTTACTGCGTCCCCTGGAATCATTTGGGCAACCCCGCGATGTCGGTCCCCATGGGCATCGCCGCGGACGGGTTGCCTCTGGCGGTGCAGATCATCGGACGCCCCGGCGACGAGGCGACCCTGCTCTCGCTCGCCGCCCAGCTCGAGGCCGAGCGGCCCTGGGCGGCAAACCGCCCGCCGATCTCTTAGCTGCTCAGCCCGGGAAGACCTTGCGCATTCGCAGCATCTCGCGGACGGAGCCACGCGGGCGGATGCGCCGCGTCAGCATCAGCTTGAGCGGGCTTGCTTCCGGCTTGCCGGAGGCGACCCAGTCGGCCCAGCTCGTCTCCAGGACCAGATTCGGGTTCGGGGCTTCCCCCGGTTCGGCCCGGGTCGAGCCGTTGTCGATCACCAGGTGCCAAGGGTCGGCGTCGCTGAAGCGCCACTGGTAGACGAGGCGGCTGCCGTTGGCGGCCTTCGGGTTGGCGACGCGCTTGACCACGTCGAAGTAGAGGCGCTGCAGCTCCGGCGAGGACTCCGGGGTGGCATCGGGCGGGCCGAGGATGCCGCCCATCATCAGCTTCACCTGCCGCTCGGCCACTTCGCGCTCGTCCATGTCCGGGTCGAAGGGGAAGACGCCGGGGGGCATCTCCTCGGTCGGGTAGCCGATCGTGCGCCAGCGCTGGCGGATCAGTTTGAGGCCGAAGGCGAAGATGTCCTCGATCGAGAAGCCGTAACACTCGGTGTACTCGCGGTCCATGTTCGGCGGGTAGAAGACGGCGGGACCGTAGGGCAGGACTTCGCGCAGCAGCTCGACCACCGCCGCTTTGCACTCCTCCGATTCGGCCAGCAGCTCGGAGAGAACCTTGACGCCGAAGCCGATGTGGCGCTGCTCGTCGCGGGAGACATTGGCCATGCCGGCGCTGAAGCCGGGCATCGTCTCTTCGGAGGAGAAGAAGTCCTCGATGAAGTGCTGGCCGGGCTGGGCGAGCGAGCCCTCGACGATCAGGTGGTAGAGGGTGATCGCCTGCGCGTACTTGGGCAGCGAGCGGTCCTTGCGCAGTTCCTCCGCCATCAGGTCGAGCCGGTCGAAGATGCCGCGGTAGCCCCAGTTGAGCTGCGGCAGGGTGGAGGAGAGGGTCTGCTGGATCGACTCGCCGCCGACGCCGATCACCTCCTTGAAGAAGCGGTGGAAGAAGACCGAGTGGCGCACCTCGTCGACCTGCTGCGTGGCGAGGAAGTAGGCCTGCTCCTCGGTCGGCGCGGCGGTGATGTACGGGGCGAGGGTGTCGGCGACGCGGTCCTCGCCGTAGAAGAACATCGAGTAGATCCACATCGCCGAGCGCCGCTGGACGTCGCTGAGGCTCTGCCAGCCCTCCTGGTCCTGGGAGAAGTCGATGTCGTAGGCGCTCCAGTTGCCCTGCTCCCAACGACGGTAGAGGTCCTCGTAGGTGACGTTGTCCATCAGGCTCTGCGAAGCGACGCTCATCTCTCTCCTTTGGTGGTGCGTGCGGCGGGGGTTAGGGTGAGGTTACCGCCCAACTGGCTGACCAGCCAGGATTGCCCCGAGTGATGTCGGTCACACAGGTGCCGGCGGCTCGATCTCACGCTTGAGGATCTTGCCCGTTGGGCCCTTGGGCAGGTCGTCGAGGAACCAGACGAGGCGCGGGTACTTGTAGGCGGCGATCCGCTCCTTGACGTAGGCGCTGACCTCCTCGGGCGCCAGCTCCTCGCCCTCGTGGAGGACGACGGCGGCACCGATCTCCTCGCCCCACTCGTCGTGGGGGACGCCGACGACGGCGGCTTCGCGGATCTTCGGGTGCTCGAAGAGCACCTCCTCGACCTCGCGCGGGTAGACGTTGTAGCCGCCGCGGATGATCATGTCCTTCTTGCGGTCGACGATGAAGAAGCAGCCGTCCTCGTCGATGCGGCCCATGTCGCCGCTGTGGAACCAGCCGCCGCGCATCGCCTCGGCAGTGGCGTCGGGGCGCTGCCAGTAGCCCTTCATGATGTTGTGGCCGCGGATCACGACCTCGCCCACCTCGCCCTGCGCCACCGGCTCGTCGTTCTCGTCGACGAGCCGCATCTCGACCCCTTCGATCGGGGTGCCGATCGAGCCGGCCTTGCGCTCGCTGTCGGGGTGGTTGGAGCAGGCGACCGGCGAAGTCTCTGAGAGGCCGTAACCCTCGAGCACGACCGCACCGAACGCGTCTTCGAAGCCGCGCAGGACCTCGACCGGCATCGAGGCGCCGCCGGTGATGCAGGTGCGCAGCGCGGAGGTGTCGAAGCTCTCGCGCTCGGGGTGATGGAGGAGCGCGCCGAACATCGTCGGCACTCCGTAGAAGTGGGTGACCCCGTCCCGTTGCATCGTCTCCAGCGCCTGGCCAGGGTCGAATTTGGGCACCAGGGTGAGGCAGGCGCCGACCTTCAGCGAGGCGTTCATCCCCACCGTCTGCCCGAATGAGTGAAAGAGCGGCAGGGCGCCGAGGACGACGTCCCCCTCGGCGATCTCGCAGGTGGTGCGGCTGGAGACGTCGGCGTTGCGGAAGAGGTTGAGGTGGGTCAGCTCGGCGCCCTTGGGCTTGCCGGTGGTTCCCGAGGTGTAGAGGATCACCGCGGTGTCGTCCTCGGCGGTGTCGACCAGGCCGGGCGTGGGCTCGAGCCCCGCCAGCGTCGCGGCGAAGGAAGAGGGCTCGACCTCGATCAGCTCCGCGCCGGCCTCGGTGGCGCCCTCGCGCGCCTCCTCGGCGAAGCCGTGCCAGGCGAGCAGTAGCTTGGCGCCCGAGTCCTCGAGGTAGAAGGCGATCTCGCGCCGCTTCAGCAGCACGTTCATCGGCACCACGACGGCCCCCGCGCGCAGCACGCCGTAGTAGGCGACGGGGAAATCGGGGACGTTGGGCAGCATCATCCCGACTCGGTCGCCGGGCTCTATCCCCTTTTCGCTCAACAGCGTGGCAAGGCGGGCACTGCGCTCGTCGAGCTCGCCGTAGCCCAGCTCGACCTCGCCCAGGCGGATCGCCGGGCGCTGCGGCGTCCGCTCGGCGCTCTCCGTCAGCAGCGACGCGAGGTTGAGTCCCATGACCGGTCGCCTACGCCTTCATCGTGTTGTGGACCGGGAACTCCTTGATGTCGGGCGGGCCGGGAGGCGCTTTGTCGCCGAGCTCCTCGGTTGCGCGGGCAAGCCTGCCGGCGAGGAAGCGGTCGAAGTGCTCGCGCGACTCCCAGAAGTCGATCACCCCCCAACCGCCGTCGATCGGTCCGGCGGCGTGGAAGATGAGGCCATCGGGCAGATCCCCTTCGGCGTTCATCTGGGCGTTTATCGCTTCGTACTGCTCCTGCGTGCCTTCGTCGAACTTGATTCGCAGTCCAACTGCCATCGATTCCCTCCTCGGTCGTTCCCTACCCGCGGCGAGCATAGCCCGCGCGGAGGGGCGAGGCTGCATTGGGGTGTGGATATGCTCAGCTCGATGGAGGACCTGGGTTCGCCAATCTCCTACCTCGTGCTCGACCGCGGCGTTCCCGTCTTCTCCAGCGACGGGGAGCGCTTGGGCAAGGTGGTCAGCGTCCAGCGCGACGTGGCGACGCACATCTTCGACGGGATCGTCTTCGGTGCGAGCGCGGGCCCGGGTGGCCGGCGCTTCGTCGATGCGCCGGAGGTGGGTGATATCTACGAGGCTGGTGTCGTGCTCAAGATCGACGCCGCCGAAGCGAGGGAGCTGCCGAGTCCCAGGGACGTCGCGTAGGATCTGCCGCCGTGAGGCGCTTGACTTTGATCCTGGTTGCCTGCGTCGCCCTCGTCGGGGCCGGCTGCGGCGGCGGCGACGATTCCTCGACGGATTCGCCCGAATCGACGGCGGCAAAGGCGGAATCGACCGCGACCACGGAATCGCCGACGACGACCGAATCGAGCCCCGGTGGCGGAAAGACAAAGCCCAAGGTGACGGTGCCAAAGGGCGCGCCGCCCAAGAAGCTCGAGATCGAGGAAATCGAGCAGGGGACTGGCGCAACTGCCAAGGCCGGCGACGAAGTCACAGTGCAGTACGTCGGCGTCGGCTACGACAGCGAAGAAGAATTCGATTCCTCCTGGAGCCGCAACGAACCCTTCAGCTTCGGGCTCGGCGCCGGCCAGGTAATTCCCGGCTGGGACCAGGGAGTCGAGGGGATGAAGGTCGGCGGCCGTCGCGAGCTGATCATCCCTCCCAACCTCGCCTACGGCGCCACCGGTTCGCCCCCCGTGATCGGTCCGAACGAAACGCTGATCTTCGTGATCGACCTGCTCGCGGTCGAATAAGCCGAGCGCGGATCCGTCCGGCGACGAAGCTGGGCTCCCCGAAGCGATCTCGCGTAGACTTTTTGCGTGAGAGTCTTTGTTCTAATCAGCCTGCTCTGTGGGTCTCTCGCGTTCGCGTCGTGCGGGGGTGGCGACTCGACCGGCGCAACCACGCCGTCCACCGCGGCCTCCACCGGGTCGAGCACGACGAGCGACGAGGCGGCTGGTGACGAATCTCCCGGCGGCGGGGGCACCGCGAAGGTTCCCGAGCGTCCGCGGATCTCGGTTCCGTCCGGACCACCCCCCAAGCGGCTCGTCGTCAAAGACCTCAAACGGGGGACGGGCACTGTGCTCGAGTGGGGCAGCGAACTGTCGGTGCGCTATGTCTCCTTCGACTACAAGACCGGCAAAATGCTCGAAGACCTCTGGCGAGATCCTTTCGAATGGGGCTATGGCCCCGGTCAGGTGGTCCGGGCGTGGGTCAAGGGGCTGAAGGGGATGAGAGTGGGGGGCGTCCGCAAGCTGATCGCCCCTTCGAGGCTCGCCTATAAAGAGGGCGCCGAGATCTGGGTCGTCGAACTGCTTTCCGCCACCATGGCTCCAGGCTGAGGCCAGCTCTCTAGCCGGGGCGCCGACGATTCGGTGGGCGTCGATAATGGGGCGGATGAGCTCCGAATTCTCCGGCAGGATCCTGAGACGGGGCGAGAGCGGATACGAGGAGGCGCGCGGCGCGGCTGTTTGGAACGGTCGCACTCCCGATCGCTTTCCGGACCTGATCGTCCAGGCCGAGGAGGACGAGGATCTCCTCGGGGCGGTGCGGTTGGCGCGAGTCGAGGGGATGAAGATCGGCATCCGCTCGGGCGGGCACAGCTGGGCGGGCAACCACCTCCGCGACGGCGGCATGCTGCTCGACGTCTCCCGCCTCGATGCGATGACGATCGATGCAGAAGCGATGACCGCATCGGTGGGTCCGGGATGCCGGGGCAACGAGCTGCTGGCGGCTCTGGCCGAGCACGATCTCTTCTTCCCCGCCGGCCACTGCCCGGGGGTGGGGCTGGGCGGCTACCTCCTGCAGGGCGGCTTCGGCTGGAACGGCCGCGTCCACGGCCCGGCTTGCATGAGCGTCGAGGCGATCGACGTCGTCACCGCGGACGGCGAGCTCCGGCGCGCCGACGAGCGCACCAACCCCGACCTCTTCTGGGCGGCACGGGGCTCCGGGCCGGGGTTCTTCGGCGCGGTTGCGCGCTTTCACCTTCGCCTCTACCCGCGGCCGAGGCACGTCGCCAACGGCGCCTACCTCTACCCGATCGAGTGCCTGGAGGAGATCTTCCGCTGGGCGCATGAGATCGGGCCGCGGGTGGCGCGGACGATGGAGCTGATGGTGGTCGTCCACCGCGATGCCGAGGGCGAGCTGGAGGTTGCCGTCACCGGCCCCGTCCTGGTCGACAGTCCCGCGGAGGCCGCCGAGGCGCTGGCGCTGCTGGAGACCTGTCCCGTGCGGGAGCGCGCCAAGCTCGCCTTCCCCAA
This sequence comes from uncultured Solirubrobacterales bacterium, assembly GCA_963712595.1. Classification (GTDB taxonomy): domain Bacteria; phylum Actinomycetota; class Thermoleophilia; order Solirubrobacterales; family 70-9; genus VRUE01. The sequence continues at coordinate 1,073,575 of CAVQIM010000001.1, read as the reverse complement.
CGCCGAGGTCCAGCTCGCCGACCTCTACGCGGCAGTGCATGAGTCCTACCCGGACGAGCATCGCTACTCGGCCGACAACATGTGGACGCACGCGCCGGTGGAGGAGCTGCTGCCGGGCCTGCGGCGGATCGCCGAGACGATGCCGGGGGCGCCCTCGCACATGCTCTGGATGAACTGGGGACCGAGCCCGCCGCGGCCCGAGATGGCCTACAGCGTCGAGGACGACACCTACATCGCCCTCTACGGCGTTTGGCGGGACCCGGCCGAAGACGAGGCCAACACCGCCTGGGCAACCGAGCGGATGAGGGAGATGGAGCGTCTCGCCAGCGGCATCCAGCTCGCCGACGAGAACCTCGGTCGCCGGCCGGCGCGCTTCGTCAGCGAGGAGAACCTGGCGCGGCTCGACGAGGTGCGCGCCATATACGACCCCGATGGCCTCTTCCATCCCTGGATGGGCCGTCCCTAGCGAGGTCGGGATGAGCGATACAGCCCTTCAGCCCTATCTGCCGCGCCCGCTGACGCCACCCGATCCGGCGGTGCTGGTGGCGATCGAGGACGGCCCGGTGGACCCTGCCCGGACGCTGGCGCTTGCCGACGTCGACCGCCTCCTCGACCCGGCGCCGCTGGCGGTGGAGACGGGCTGGTGCTTCCGCGCCGATCGCGTCGGCTACGTCGCCGTGCGGACCGCGATGCCCGGCGTCAGCGCGGAGATGGTGGAGTGGTGGTTCGACTGGCACCCGCGCGACCCAGACCGCTACCGCGCCTGGCACCCGCTCGCCCACCTCGACAACTCGGTCGATCCTCCGGTCGCAATGGGGGCGAAGGCCCACTGGGGTGCCGTGCACCACCCGGTGGAGGATGTGGGCACGGGGGTGGTCCACGCCCGGATCGCCTTCGGGCCACCGACCGAGGTCGGGTTTTCCGGAGACGCCCTCGATGACCCGGCGGTGGCAACCGTCGTCTGCGGATATGTCGGTGACGACAGGAGGCGATTGCGCCACTCGGCGATGGCCCACGTCTTCCTCGCCGAGTCGGACGGGGTCACGCTGCGCAGCCACTTCTGGCTCGGCGCCGCGGTGAGGCCCTATCTGCCAGCCCCGTTCGCCGTTCCGATCGGGCGGGCGCTGAACAACCGTCTGATCCGCCGCATCTCGCTACCGGCCGACCTCCCGCGCGCCCTCGCCACCCACTGCGCCGAGGAGTACGCGAACCTCGCCGCGTTGCTGCCGGAGCTCCACCAGCGCTTCGGCCCTTCAGTGGACTCCTGACCGATCCTGGGCATCGCAGCGCAGAGTCTGGCCGCTGAGCGCGATCATCTTCGAATGCCCACCGCTTCGATCTTCGCCGAGCGGTTCGCCGCCCAGGGTCTCGCCGGTCCACCCGAGCGCGACGCGGCCGCTGTCGCCGAGCGGCTGCTCGCCGTCCAGGGCCAGGATCCGCGCGGGGCGAGGCTGGCGGTCCGGGCGCGCAGCGAGGGCCTGACCGCAGCCGACGTCGACCGGGCGCTGACCGAGGAGCGCTCGCTGCTGATCACCTGGCTCAACCGGGGGACGCTGCATCTCGTGCGCAGCGAGGACTATCCCTGGCTGCAGGCGCTGACGACGCCACCGCTGCTCACCTCTGCCAAGCGTCGCCTCGCCCAGGAGGGGGTTTCCCCCGACGAGGTGGAGCGCGGCCTGGCGACGATCCAGCGGGCGCTCGCCGACGAGGGCCCGCTCACCCGCCTGCAGCTGCGCGAGCGGCTCGAGGCGGCGGGGGTGGCGACGGAGGGGGTCCTGATCCACCTTCTCTTCCTCGCCGCGGTGCGCGGGATCGCGGTGAGGGGACCGATGGTCGGCAGCCAACATGCCTACGTCCTGGTCGATGACTGGCTCGACCCTCGAGAGCCGGTCGACCGAGATTCCGCCCTCGCGGAGCTGGCCCGTCGCTACCTCGTCGGGCATGCGCCGGCAAACGACCGCGATCTGGCCAGGTGGGCAGGGCTGCCGCTGCGCGACGCTCGTGCCGGCCTGGCGGCGATCGCCTCGGAGCTGGTCGAGCGCGACGACGGCCTCGTCCACCTCGCTGCCCAGCCGCCCGTCGCCGAGATTCCCGGCCCGCGCTTGCTCGGCGCCTACGATCCTCTCCTGCTCGGCTGGACCTCGCGGGAGGTCGTGCTCGGCCCCCACACCCAACTCGTCACCGTCAACGGCCTCTTTCGCCCCTTCGCAATGGTCGGGGGGCGCGCCGTCGGCACCTGGAAGCTGAGTCGGGGCAGGGTGGCGATCGAGCCCCTCGGCCGCATCGCCAAGAAAGTAACCGCCGAGCTCGAAGACGACGCGGCCGACGTGGAGCGATTCATGGCGGCTGGCGCCCCGGTCCGCTAGGCAACCGGGAGTTCACAACGCCGAACCCGGGTATGCGAGAGGATCGAGGCCTCAGTCCAGAGCGAAAAGGAGACGAGATGGGTCAGCCGGTGGTGCATTTCGAGGTGGTCGCCAAGGACGGCGAGAAGCTGCAGGGCTACTACGCCGAGCTCTTCGACTGGAACGTCGATGCGAGCAACGAGATGAAGTACGGCTTGGTCGACCGCGAAGCCAACAGCAACGCCGAAGGGATCGGCCTCGGCGGCGGCATCGGCCAGGGCCCCGAGGGCTACGAGGGCCACGTCACCTTCTACGTCGAAGTGCCCAGCGTGGAGGAGGCCCTGAGCAAGGCCGAGTCCCTGGGTGGGATCCGAGTGATGGGCCCGGAGACGATCATGGGCCGCATGGTCCTCGGCCAGTTCAAGGACCCCGAGGGCAACGTGATCGGCCTGATCGAGGGTGGCTCTTAGCTCAGGGCAGCTTCGGGGTACGCCAGGGCTGGGCCAGGCGGGCGGCGAGGTCGTCCGCTAGCCCAGCGACCGGAAGCCTGGTCTGCTCCAGCGAGTCGCGGTCGCGGAGGGTGACGGTGTCGTCTTCCATCGTCTGGTGGTCGACGGTTATGCCCCAGGGGGTGCCGATCTCGTCTTGGCGGCGGTAGCGCTTGCCGATCGAGCCGCCCTCGTCGAACTCGGCCGGCATGCGGGCCCGCAGCTCTTGGAAGATCTCCCGGGCCTTCTCCGGCATGCCCTCCTTGGAGACGAGGGGGAGGACCGCAACCTTGTTCGGTGCAAGGCGGGGGTGGAGGCGCAGCACGGTGCGCTGGCGGCCCTCCACTTCCTCGACGTCGTAGGAGTCGACGAGGAAGGCGAGGGTGGCGCGGTCGGCGCCGGCGGCCGGCTCGATCACGTGGGGGACGTAGCGCTCTTTCGTCTGCTGGTCGAAGTACTCGAGCTTCTCGCCGCTGAACTTGGCGTGCTGGGTGAGGTCGAAGTCGCCGCGGTTGGCGATCCCCTCCAGCTCCGACCAGCCGATCGGGAAGAGGTACTCGACGTCGCTGGTGCCCGAGGAGTAGTGCGAGAGCTCATCGGCGTCGTGCGGGCGCACCCGCAGGAACTCGGGGCGGATGCCGAGCTCGGTGTACCAGCGCTCGCGCTCCTCGATCCAGGTTCGGTACCAGCGCTCGGCGTCGGCCGGCGGGACGAAGAACTCCATCTCCATCTGCTCGAACTCGCGGGTGCGGAAGATGAAGTTGCCCGGGGTGATCTCGTTGCGGAAGGACTTGCCGATCTGGGCGATGCCGAAGGGCGGCTTCTTGCGGGCGAAGCCGAGCACGTTCTTGAAGTTGATGAAGATGCCCTGCGCGGTCTCCGGGCGCAGATAGACCTCCGAGCCCTCGCCGGCGACGGGGCCGACGTGGGTCTCGAACATCAGGTTGAACTGGCGCGGCTCGGAGAGCTCGCCGCCGCACTCCGGGCAGCGCAGCTCGGCGCTCGGGTCGCCACCTTCGGCTTCGACCGCCTCGCGCAGGTGGTCCTCGCGCCAGCGCTTCTTGCACTTGCCGAGGCACTGGACCAGCGGGTCGGTGAAGCCCTCGAGGTGGCCCGATGCCTCCCAGACCCGCGGGTGTTGGAGGATCGCCGAGTCGAGGGCGACGATGTCGTCGCGCTCCTGCAGCATCGCCCGCCACCACTCGGCCTTGACGTTGTTCTTCAGCAGCACGCCGTAGTGCCCGTAGTCGTAGGTCGAGCCGAGGCCACCGTAGATCTCCGAGGACGGGAAGACGAAGCCCCGCCGCTTGCAGAGGGCGACGATCTCCTCCATCGAGACCTCGGTGGGTCGCGTTTCCTCGCCTGTGGCCATTCCGGAACCGTATAGAGGCGGCGCACCTTGGGAGCGCCTGGTGCGGGACTTGGCGGACCGGCTGCGATAATCCCGCGTCCCGTGCCGATTTACGAGTACAAGTGCGAGAACGGACACGTCTTCGACGTGATCCAGCGGATGAGCGACGAGGCGCTGACCGAGTGCCAGGAGTGCGGCGCCCCGGCGGTGCGGGTGCTGCACCCCGTGGCCGTCCACTTCAAGGGCTCCGGCTTCTACAACACCGACTACGGCAAGAAGAAGAAGGGCGGCACCGGATCGACTTCGGAGAGCTCCGGCGAGTCGAAGGGCGACGGCGCCTCCTCCTCGGACTCCAAGCCGAGCGACTCGAAGCCCTCCGGCGATTCCAAGCCGAAGGCTTCGACCGCCAGCGAGTAGCCGACTTTGACCACCCTCTGGTGTGGTCAAAGTCGGATGCGCGAACTCGTCAGCCGTTGAGGAGGCGGTGGACGGCGCGCCGCCTCGCCGCCTCGGGGACTTCGACGCTGCCTTCCGGGCCTTCGCCGCAGCCCGAGTTGGCGCCGGCGCAGAGGACGTCGGTGGGGCCGCTGCCTCCGATCGCGGCGGAAAGCACCAGTTGCGGCATGGTCAGGAAGCCCATGTCGCTGACGAAGGCCTTCGGCGCGTCCCAGCCGATGATCGGGCCGTGGATGAAGTTGTAGGGGAGGCGGAGCGGATCGGTGAGGCGGCCCTTGATCCCGTTGATCACGGCCTGCTGCGCCTGCTCGCGGTCGAAGTCGCTGTAGCCGAGCGAGTAGGCGCTGCGGCCTGGGCCGGGACATTCGCTCGGCTTGCGCACGCGCGAGTAGGCCAGCGCCTTTTCCCCGTCGAGCGTGTTCTCCCCCTTGTGCAGGCGCAGGGTCACGCCGCCCTGGCCGCCGCCGGCGCCGCCTGAGATATCGGCGCAGAGCTTGTGCGGGACGTCCACCTCGACCCCGCCGACCGCATCGATCAGGTCTTCGAAGCCGGTGAAGTTGACGATCGCGACGTGGTCGATCTCGATCCCGAGGAACCCTTCTACCGCTTCGATCTGCGCCGCGGCCCCGCCGAAGGCGAAGGCCGCATTGATCTTCTGCGGGTTCTGGCCGGGGATTTCGGCGTAGCTGTCGCGCGGGATCGAGAGTTTGCGGAAGGCACCTCCACCGGCGCGGATCAGCATCAGGGTGTCGGCGCGGAACTGGCCCTGTTCGCAGCCATCGTGGGGGGCGTCGCCGTGTGCCTGCTGTTCGAAGCACTTCTCCGACGGCGCCGCGCCGGGCTCCTTGGTGTCAGGTGGGCGGGCGTCGGTGCCGAGGACGAGGATGGTCTGCGCGCTCGGCAGCAGCAGCGGGTTGCCATGCAGGGCGTCCTTCGCTTCGCCGGAGAGCTTGAAGGCCTGCAGCTGGGCGGACACGGCAAAGGCGAGGAAGCTGAGCAGGATCCAGCCGAGCGCCGCCAGTCCAACCCATTTGAGCACCCGCTTGGCGCTCCAGCGCCGCGGCGGACCAGGCCGCTCGGGCTCCGGTCCCTTGTCCCGGCGCCACCATCTCGGCGCGCGCGGAGTCCGCTCTCGCAGGCCGGAGAGGTCGGGGGACCGCAGCCTCGACAGAAGGCCTTTCCGGGACCGGTAGACCTTGTACTCGGGCGGCCCGGACGGCTGCTGCTCGCCATTGTCGGCCATGAAAGACTGCGGGCATGATGCCGATGCCCGCGGTCGCCCGCTTCCTGCCTTCCCCGAAGCAAGCGTGAGTGCAGGGGAAATCATCGGGGTGGACCTGGGCGGCACGAAGATGCTGCTCGGCGTCCTCGACAGCGATTCGAAGGTGCTCTGGGAGAGTCGCGAGGCCTCGACCGGGCAGACCGAGGACGAGCTGGTCGAGCTGCTGGTGCGCGAGGTCGAGGAGGCGCGGGGGGTGCACCCGGAGGTGTCCGCGGTCGGGCTCGGCATCCCGGCGACGATCGATCACGACAGGGGCATCGCCGTCTCCGCGGTCAACCTGCCGCTGGAGAACCTGCCGATCCGCGATCTCGTCGGCGGGCGCACCGGCCTGCCCGTCTTCGTCGACAACGACGCCACCGTGGCTGCCCTGGCCGAGCATCTCTTCGGCGCCGCGCGCGGCGCCGAAAACGCGGTGATGCTGACGATCGGCACCGGGATCGGCGGCGGATTGATCCTCGGCGGCGAGATCTACCGCGGTTCCACCGGCGCCGGCGCCGAGCTCGGCCACACGGTGATCGAGGTCGACGGGCCGCGCTGTCAGGGCAATTGCCCCGGTCGGGGCTGCGTCGAGACGCTCGCCTCGGGCACCGCGATCGGCCGCGAAGGCCGGGCCGCCGCGGAGCGCGAGCCCGACTCCGTCCTCGGCAGGATGCTGGCGGACGGCGAGCAGATCGACGGCAAGGCGGTGACCGAGGCGGCGCTCTCCGGTGACGCCACGGCGCGAGGGGTCTTCGACCTGGTCGGCTCGCGGCTCGGCGTCGCGCTGACCAGCTTCGCCAACATCTTCGAGCCCGAGGTCTTCGTCATCGGCGGCGGCGTGATCGCCGCCGGCGACCTGCTGCTCGAGCCGGCGCGGCGCGAGCTGCGGGAACGAGCGTTGCCGCCGATGAAGGGAATTCCCGTCCTCGCCGCCGAGCTCGGCAGCGACGCCGGCATGATCGGCGCCGCAGCGATGGCGCGGATCGAGCTTGAAGACGAGCGGGGCACGGGCTGATGCCCGGGGCTCTGATCGTCTGCCCGACGCCGATCGGCAACCTCGACGACGTCACTCCCCGCGTCCGCGACGCCCTCGTCAGCGCCGACTGGATCGCCTGCGAGGACACCCGCCGCACCGGGGGGCTGCTCGACAAGCTCGGAATTCGCCCGGCGCCGCCGCTGGTCTCCAACCACGAGGGCAACGAAGCCGCTCGCGCGACCGAGCTGGCACAGCGGATCGAGCGCGGCGAGACCGTCGCGCTCGTATCCGACGCGGGGATGCCGGCGATCTCCGACCCCGGTTTTCGGTTGATCCGCCGCTGCATCGAACGCGACCTCGACGTGACCGTGCTTCCGGGCCCCTCGGTGGTGCCGGTGGCGCTGGTCGCCTCCGGCCTGCCCACCGATCGCTGGCGCTACGAGGGCTTCCTGCCGAAGCGCTCCGGTGAGATGGAGCGGGTTCTGCGCTCGGCCGAGACGGTGGTCGCCTTCGAGTCGCCGCGGCGGGTGGGCGAGTCGCTGGCGGCGCTGGCGGCGATCGCGCCCGACCGCCCGGCCGCTGTCTGCCGCGAGCTGACCAAGATGCACGAGGAGGTTGCGCGCGGCTCCCTGGCGGAACTGGCGCGGCGCTTCCGCGGCGACGTCAAGGGCGAGATCGTGCTGGTGATCGGGCCGGCCGCCTCCGACGATCACGACGGCGACGTCGGCTTCGCGGTCGACGCGCTGCGCCACCTGGTCCAGTCGGGGGCGAGGCCGCGAGCGGCCGCCAGCGTCGTCGCCGCTCTGACTGGCACGCGGGCCAACGACCTCTACCGGGCGCTGACCGGCCGCGAGCCTCGCCGCTGAGCGTCGACTAGCCTGGCCCGCAGTGTCCTACTACGTCACCACGCCGATCTATTACGTCAACGCCGAGCCCCACCTCGGGCACGCTTACTCGACGCTGGCGGCGGACGTGCTCGCCCGCCATATGCGCCAGCGCGGCGAGGACGTCTTCTTCCTCACCGGCACCGACGAGCACGGCGAGCCGATCGAGACCGCGGCCGAGCGCGAGGGCATCTCGCCGCAGGAGCTTGCCGATCGCAACGCGGCCAAGTTCGAGGCGCTGATGCCGATCATCGACGCGACCAACGACTTCTTCATCCGCACCTCCGATCCGCGTCACAAGGAAAGGGTCGCGGAGGTCATGCAGCGGGTCTACGACAACGGCTGGGTCAGCAAGGGCGTCTACGAAGGCTGGTACTGCCCGCGCTGCGCCGACTTCAAGACCGAGCGCGAGCTGGGGCCGGGCCAGACCTGCGCGATTCACGAGATCCCGCTGGAGCGCGTGCGCGAGGAGAACTGGTTCTTCCGCCTCTCCGCGTTCCAGGAGCGCCTCGAAGCGCTCTACGAGGAGCGGCCGGACTTCGTCGTGCCCGACTTCCGCCGCAACGAGGCTGTCTCCTTCATCAAGGGTGGCCTCGAGGACGTCTCGCTCTCGCGGCCGAAGCTGAAATGGGGGATGCAGCTGCCCTGGGACCCGGAGCAGCGCATGTACGTGTGGTTCGACGCGCTGCTCAACTACGTCACCGCGCTCGGCTTCGCTCGTGAGGGCGAGGACCTGACCGAGCGCTACTGGCCCGCCGCCCTGCACGTCCTGGGCAAGGACATCCTCAAGTTCCACGCCGTGATCTGGCCGGCGCTGCTCTGGGCCGCCGACCTCGAGCCGCCGCGGCGGATGACGATCCACGGCTACCTGCTGATGGGCGAGAAGAAGATGTCGAAGTCGCTCGGCAACGTGCTCGACCCGTTCGAGGTGATCGAGCGCTTCGGCGCCGACGCCCTGCGCTACTACTGCTTCCGCGAGGTCAGCTTCGGCCAGGACGGTTCGATCTCGACCGCGGGCTTCGAGGCCCGCTACGAGACCGAGCTGGCCAACGACTTCGGCAACCTCGCCAGCCGCATCCTGGCGATGGTCGAGCGCTACCGCGGCGGCGTCGTGCCGGTGGCCGCGGTCGACGCCGTTCTCGCCGAGGACTTCGAAGGGGTCGTGCCGCGCTTCTGCGAGCTGCTCGACCGGGCCGAGCTGAGTCAGGCGCTGGAGGTGGTCTGGGTTCTGGTGCGCAGGCTCAACCGCTTCGTCGAGGAGACGCAGCCGTGGGTGCTGGCGAAGGACGAGGCCGATCCCGAGCGTCTGGACGAGGTTCTCTACAACCTGGTCGAGGGCCTCCGGGTGACGACGCTGCTGGTCGCTCCCTACCTACCTCGCAGCAGCGAGACGCTGCTTGCCGCACTGGCCGAAGGCGGTCGTGAGCTGGCCGAGCTGGGCTCGCGGCCGGGCGGTCAAGGCGTCGAGCGAATCCCGGCTCTCTTCCCCAAGATCGAGCCGCCGACCTGATGGACGCTCCGGTGCTCGCGATCTCCGGGCTGCGCAAGAGCTACCGGGGGCAGGAGGCACTGGCGGGGGTCGACCTTGAGGTCGGGGCGGGGGAGCTGGTCGGCCTGCTGGGCCCGAACGGGGCCGGCAAGTCGACGCTGACGAAGATCGCCTGCGGCCTGGTCAGGCCGAGCCAGGGCCGCGCCGACGTGCTCGGCGTGCCGGCTGGCTCGCCGCCGGCGCGGGCGGCGCTCGGCTACCTGGCGGAGCTGTTCCGCTTTCCCGGCTGGTGCTCCGCCGACGAGCTGCTGAGGCTGCACCAGCGGCTCGGCGGCTCCCCCGGCGGCGCCGCCGAGCGGGAGGAGCTGCTCGGGCTGGTTGGTCTCGACGACGCCGCCGGCAAGCGGGTGGAGGCGATGTCGAAGGGGATGCAGCAGCGGCTGGGGATCGCCCAGGCCCTGGTCGGCTCGCCGCGGCTGCTCCTCCTCGACGAGCCGACCAGCGCCCTCGATCCGGTTGGGCGCCGCATCGTCCGCGGCCTGCTCGAGGAGCTGCGCCGCCGCGGCGTCGCGGTCCTGCTCAACTCCCACCTGCTGAGCGAGGTCGAGCTCGTCTGCGACCGGGTCGCGATCATCGCCCGCGGCAGGCTGGTCAAGGCCGGCCGGCCAGAGGAGCTCTCCGGCCCCGGCGGGGTCGAGGTCGAGACCGAGTCCGGGGTCAGGGTCTACGAGGGCGCCACCCGCGAGGACGCGCCGCGCATCGTCGGCGAGCTGGTTGCCGCGGGCGAGCGGGTCTACCGGGTCGAGGTTCGGCACAGCTCGCTCGAGGAGGTCTATCTCGAGGCCGTCGGGGGGCAGACCGGATGACCCCTTCGCCACTGCGCTCGGCCGTCACGGTGATCGGGCTCTCGATCCAGGAGGGCGTCCGCAAGCGGGTCTTCCTCGCGGTCCTGGTGCTGACGCTGGGCTTCCTCGCGCTCTACGCCGTCGGTGCCCACTTCGCCTTCCGCGACGCGCGCGAATTCGCCGTCGGGGAACCGAGGATCCTCGATCCGAAGGCGTTCACCGGCGCCACGATCTTCGGCATGGCGATGTTCGCGTCCCTCTTCCTCGGCGCCGTGCTGGCCGTCTTCCTCACCCTCGGCGCGGTCCGCGGCGATGCGGAGACGGGGCTGTTGCAGCCGATCGTCGTTCGCCCGATCGGCCGCACGACGATGCTGCTGGCGCGCTTCGCCGGCGCCGCATTGCTCTCGGCCTCCTACGCGATCGTCGTCTACCTCGTGGCCTGGGGGATCACCCGGGCCACCGGCCACTGGTCGCCGGATCACCTACTCGGGCCGGCGCTGGCGCTCGCCCTCGGCGTGGCGATCATCGCCGCGCTCTCGCTGCTGGCATCGACCCTGCTCACCGTCACCGCGCAGGGGATCGTCGTCTTCATGATCTTCGGCGCCGGGCTCACCGCCGGGCTGCTGGCCCAGATCGGCAACGCGATCGACTCTGGCTCGCTGCACACGATCGGTCGTGTCGCCAGCTGGGCGCTCCCCTTCGAGGGCCTCTACGCGGCGGGCCTCCATGCCCTGATCTCGAGCACCTCGGGGCTGACCGGCGTCGTGCTCCAGCTGGGGCCGTTCGGCGGCTCCGAGCCCGCCGGTCCCGGGCTGATCGCCTGGGCCTTCGCCTATATGGCGGGAGTGCTGGCGATCGCGGCGCTGGCCTTCTCCCGCCGCGACCTCTGAGGCCCGGGTCTAGGAGGGATTGGCGAAACCCGCACGCGTCCAGCGGCGGCGCGCTGCGCGATACGGCGTCCTCGTCGATCCGGGTTAGAGAGGTGCACCGAGCGGGCCGCTCGGACGGCGCATCCGACATTGACCACACTGGGGTGGGGTGAATGTCGGATGCGTGTGTCGCTTGGCCTGGCGCTCGCCGGCCGCGAACCCGTTTCGCCAATCCCTCCTAGTTGGCGGCGGCGAGGGCGTCGGGCCCGAGCTGGCCGGGGCTGGTGTAGCCGCAGAGCGCCATGGTCAGGTCGAGCTCGGCGAGGATCATCTTGAGCACGGTTTCGACCCCCGCCTGGCCCTCCAGGGCGAGGCCCCAGACGTAGGGGCGGCCGAGGAGGACGGCGTCGGCGCCGAGCGCGAGCGCCTTGATCACGTCGCTGCCGCCGCGGATGCCGCTGTCGAAGAGGACGGCGAGGTGGTCACCCGCTGCCTCTGCGATTGCCGGCAGCGCGTCCAGCGAGGCGAGCGCGCCGTCGACCTGGCGGCCGCCGTGATTGGAGACGACGATCCCGTCGAGGCCGCGCCGCGCCGCCTCGCGCGCGTCGTCGGGATGCTGGAGGCCCTTGACCACGATCGGCAGCGAGGTCAGCTCGCGCAGCCACTCGAGGTCGTCCCAGGTGAGCGAGGGGTTGACGTAGACGCCGAGGTAGTGGCCGGTGGCGGCGCCGACGTCCTCCTCGGGCGCCTTCTCGAGCCCGGCTCGGAAGACCGGGTCCTGGAAGAAGTTTGCGTTGCCCATCCCTTCCAGGAACGGGAGCCAGGCCTGCTGCAGGTCGCGCGGCTTCCAGCCGGGGATGAAGGTGTCGACGGTGACGACGATCGCGCCGTAGCCGGCGGCCTCGGCGCGGCCGACGAAGCTCTCGACCAGGCTCCTCTCGTTGGGCCAGTAGAGCTGGAACCAGCGCGGCCCGCTCCCAGAAGCCTCGGCGATCTCCTCGAGGCTGAAGGCCGAGGCGGTGCTGGCGACCATCGGCAGGCCAAGCCCAGCAGCCGCGCGCGCCGTCGCCAGCTCGCCGTCGGGATGGACGACCTTCTGCACGCCGATCGGCGCCAGCAAGAGCGGCGCCGGCATCGCGGTGCCGAGCAGGGTGGTGGAGAGGTCGCGCTCGGCGACGTCGCGCAGCATGCGAGGCACGATCCGCCGCCGACGGAAGGCCTCGCGATTGGAGTCCATCGTCCCCTCGCTGCCGGCGCCGGCGAAGACGTAGTTGGCCGCCCGCTCGTCCATCGCCTCGGCGGCGCGGCGCTCCAGCTCGGCGCTCGAGACCGGGATCGAGGGCGTCTCGCCCCCCAGGCCGCGGGCGTAGATCTCACGGTAGTAGTCGGCGAAATCCGCCATCCAGCGGGGAGGCTATCCGGGCTTTGGGCAAAAGGGCTTCTCTAGGGATTTGCTGAGTATTGGGGGTTCTCGATTTGAATACCACTTTTCGGTAAGCATTTGCTAGGTAAAACGCTGGCATTGCTTGTCGGACCGGTCGGCCTGGAGGAGGTTCTCGGGATGAAGAACTACGCCGTATATCGCGATCCTGTCAATCGGCGCTTGGCCTCCGTTGCCCTGCTCGCCTCCGCAGCGGTGCTCCTCGTGGGCTTGGTCCCGGGCGCCTCCGCTCGGCCTCTGGTCGGCAAGGACGGTGAGATCCACGCTTGCTACCGGGTGAAGGGCAAGCCAAGGGGGACGCTGCGGGTCGTACCCGGCGCCCGCTCGCACTGCCGGCGCGGAGAGCGCAGGGTCGCTTGGACAGTGGCCGGGGCGGTGGGAACCGCCGGGGGAAGCGGCAGCTCCGGAACGCAAGGTGCCCAGGGCGCGCAGGGCTCGGCGGGCCAGGGGGGAAGTCAGGGCCCGGTCAGCTCGACTCTCACCGAGCAGGTCGACTCCCTCTCGTCGCGCATCGACAGCCTCGAAGCGACCTTGACCGGAATCAGCCATACCGACCTGACCGGGATGCTCGGCACCCTTCAGGGTCTCGACAACGGACAGCTGAAAGACGCGGTCGGTGCCCTGCCGGCGGTCGAATCGCTCTGCGCGCAGAGCAAACAGCTGGCGGAACAGGTCAACCTGCTGCAGGGTGTGATCGGAGACCTGGGCCTGGAGCCGGCGCTCGAGGTAATCGGCCTGCTCGAGATCCCGCCCCTGCCGGCTGAGCTCAAAGACGAAACGTTCGGTTGCGCGCTGTCGTGAGCTGAGGAGCGGTGGATAGTGTGGGAGTCGCCGGTGATCGACTCCCACACCCACCTCTTCCTCTGCGAGCGGCCCGAGGCGGAGCTCGTCGCGACCGCCCGCGAGGCGGGCGTGGAGCGCATGCTCAACGTCGGCCTCGACGCCGAGTCGAGCAAGACGGCGATCGCCGCCGCCGAGCGCCACGAGAGCGTCTTTGCCACGGCGGGCTGCCATCCGACCGAGGCGGCTGGCTTCGACGACGCCAGGGCGGAGGCGATCACAAGCTTGGCCGCGGAACACGTGAAGGTGAGGGCGATCGGCGAGACCGGGATCGACTACTACCGCGAGACCGCGAGTCGTGCCGATCAGCGGTTGGCGTTCGAAGCGCAGATCGAGATCGCGAGCGAGCGCGGGCTGCCGATCGTCATCCACGCTCGCGATCCGGATGGCGAGACCGGCGCGGTCGACGACGTCTTCGAGATCCTCGACGCGCACGGGCAGGGCGTGGCGGTGATCCTGCACTGCTTCCTCGCGCCATGGCGGGTGCAGGACGCGATCGACCGCGGCTGGTACTGCTCCTTCTCGGGCATCCTCACCTTCCCCAGCGCCGAGGAGCTGCGCGAGGCGGCGGCGAAGCTTCCCGACGAGCTGCTCCTGGTCGAGACCGATGCGCCCTACCTCGCGCCGCAGCCGGTGCGTGGCAAGCCGAACGAGCCCGCTCACGTCGTCTCCACCGCCGAGACGCTCGCCGAGGTTCGGGGCACCTCCTACGCCGAGATCGAGCGCACGGTCGAGGCCAACGCCCAGGCCCTCTTCGGCTGGTAGCCGTGGTCAGGCTCGGGCAGAACTTCCTGTCCGACCCCAACCTGCTCGACGCGATCGTGCGCGACGCCAAGCTCGGCGAGGGGGACGTCGCGCTCGAGATCGGAGCCGGGGAAGGGGTGCTGACCGAACGGCTCGCGGTCGTCGCGCGGCATGTCCACGTGGTCGAGATCGACCGCCGGCTCGAGGCTCCACTGGCGACGGTCGCGGCTCGCGAGAACGTCAGCCTGCACTGGGGCGACGCGATGGCGTTGGGCCTCGCTGCCCTTTCCCCCGCGCCCACCGCCGTCGTCTCCAACCTGCCCTACTCGGTGGCGACTCCCCTGATCCTGCGCACGGTCGAGGAGCTGCCGTCGGTTGAGCGCTGGACCGTGATGGTGCAGCGCGAGATCGCCGATCGGTTGAGGGCCGCGCCCGGCAGCCGCACCTACGGCTCCCCGAGCGTGCTCGTCCAGCTGGCCTGCGATGTGCGGCTGCTGCGAACCGTCGACCCGGCCGTCTTCCGGCCGCGGCCGCGGGTCGAGTCGGCGATCCTCGCCATGCGACGCATCGGCCCCGGCGCCGACCCCTCGACCCGGGAGCTGGTCCGGGCTGCCTTCGCGCACCGCCGCAAGTCCCTGGCCCGCTCGCTCGAGCACGTTCGGCCCGGTTCGCTGGCTGGGGCAAGGGCTGCGCTCGAGGAGCTGGGCCTGGCGCCCGATGCGCGTGCCGAGGCCCTTGCGCCCGAGGATTTCGCCGCCCTATCGGCGAAGCTGCCTTCCAGCGCCTGAGCCCAGCCGCCGAGCCATGCCGATCTACGCCCCCGCCAAGCTCAACCTCTGCCTCTACCTCGGGCCGACGCGCGAGGACGGCTTGCACGAGCTCTGCTCCCTGTTCGAGCCGCTGGCGCTCGCCGATTCGATCGTTGCCACCGAAGCCCCTCGCGACGAGGTCCTCTGTCCCGGCGTGGGGGGCGAGAACCTCGCCGCGGGAGCGCTGGCGGGACTGCGTTCTAGGGGCTGGCAGGCCCCACCGCTGCGGATCCAGATCGCCAAGCGGATCCCGGTTGCGGCCGGGCTCGGCGGCGGCAGCGCCGACGCAGCGGCAGTGCTGCGGCTCGCTGCGGGCGAGGTGGCGGACCTGCCCGAGCTGGCCGCCGAGCTCGGCGCCGACGTGCCCTCGCAGCTGACCCCGGCCCTGGCTTTGGTCGAGGGAGCGGGGGAGAGGGTCGAGCGCCTGCCCGACCCCACGCCGCACGCGGTGGTACTGCTCCCCAACCGCGGTGGCCTCAGCACCGCTGCGGTCTTTGCCGAGGCCGACCGCCTCGGCCTCGGGCGCGATGCGGCTGAGCTCGCCGCCCTCGCAGAGCGCCTGCGCGCGGCTGCCGGCGCCGGCTCCTCGCCGCTCTCCTATCCCGAGCTGCTCGTCAACGACCTCGAGCCGGCCGCCCGCTCGCTTCGCCCCGAGATCGGCGACGCCCTCGAGGCGCTGCGGCAGGCCGGTGCCCCCCTTGCGCTGCTGACCGGCTCCGGCCCTACCGCCTTCGGCCTCTTCGCGAGCCTCGCCGACGCCCAGGCCGCGGCAGCCGAGATCGACCGCGACGAGGCGATCGTCTGCGAGGCCGGGAGGGGGCCGTGAAGCTCCCGGGCGAGGGCGGCGGCAACCGCAAACGGCTGATCCTCGGGCTCGTTGCCGTGCTCGTGGCCGGCGGCTACTACCTGATCAGCCGCGAGCTGGGAAGCATCGACCTGCAGGGCCTGCTGGAAGACGTCTCCAACACCCTCGGCGCCTGGACCTACCTCCTCGTCGGCGTCTTCGCCTTCGCCGAGACCGGTGCCTTCGTCGGGCTCGTCGTCCCCGGCGAGACCGTGATGCTGCTCGGCGGCGCCGTCGCCGGGCAGGGGGCGATCGACATCTACCTGCTGATCGCGATCGCCTGGTTCGCCGCCTGGGCGGGGGACACGACCAGCTTCTTCATCGGCCGCCGGCTCGGGCGCGAGTTCGTGCTCCGCAACGGGCCCCGGGTAGGCATCGGGCACGAGCGCTTCGAAAAGGTCGAGGACTACTTCTCCCGCCACGGCGGCAAGACGATCTTCATCGGCCGCTTCATCAGTCTCGTCCGCGCCCTCGCCCCCTTCATCGCCGGCAGCTCGGGGATGCGCTACCGCGCCTTCGTCCCCTACAGCGTCCTCGGCACCGGCCTCTGGGCCAGCGCCCACATCCTGGTCGGCTACTTCTTCTCGCGCAGCATCGAGAGCGCCGCCAAGTACGCCGGTCGCGGTGCCTTCGTCCTGGCGACGACGATCGTCGTCGTCGTTGGGATCGTCGTCGCGGTTCGCCACTTCCGGGTCGAGGCGAACCGGCGCGCCGCCGTGGCCTGGATGGAGCGTCACGCCGCCACCCGCTGGATCGTCATCCTCGCTCGGCGCTTCCGGCCCCAGCTCCTCTTCCTCTGGGAGCGGGTGACGCCCGGCGGCACCTTCGGCCTCGAGTTCACCTCGTTGATGGCAGTGTTCGCGGTGGCCAGCTTCGTCCTCGTCGCCTACACAGTGATCGTCAACGGCGAGCCGGGGCCGACGCCGGGAGACAACACCGCGATCGAAATCGTCGAACGACTGCGGGCCGGCTGGCTCACCGATCTCGCCAAGGCCTTCACCCACCTCGGCTCGCTCGCGGTCACCGGCTCGCTCGCCTTCGTCGCCGCGGCGCTGCTCGTCGCCCGCAGGCGCTGGGCCGAGTTCGCCGTTCTCCTCACCGGCTTCACGATTGTGATCGTCGGCGTGCACGAGCTGAAGGACGCGGTCGACCGCCCGCGGCCGGGCGGCGGCCTGATCGGCGTCTCGGGTTCCTCCTTTCCCAGCGCCCATGCCGCCTACTCCACCTTCTACGTCTGGCTGGCGGTGACGATCGTGATGCGGTTGCGGCCGGGCATGGCCCGCGGCGCCGCCGTCGTCGTGACGGGGATCGCGCTGACCGCCCTGGTCGGCCTCTCGCGGGTCTACCTCGGCGTCCACTACCTCAGCGACGTCAGCGCCGGCTGGGCCCTGGGGGTCGCCGCCTTCTCCCTCTGCGCGGCCGTGGCCCTCGTCGTCACCACGTTGCGTCAGAATGCGTCGCTTGCTCCTGCCCCTGGCGCTGCAGAAGATCGAGAATGAGTACCTGCTGTTCGGCGCCGCCGGGCTGGTCAGCCTGGTCGCCTTCGTCAGCCTGATCCTGGTGCCGGCGGTCAGCTCCTACGGCAGGCTGTGGGAGAAGGCGGCGGCCGGCTTCCTCTCCCTCTTCGTCCTTGCCGCCCTGGTCCTGGTCGGCGTCGTCGTCGGCCTTGCCTTCGTCTACTACTACAACGACATCGTCGATCTCCTCCACGGCGCCTAGTTAGCCGGGGATAATGGCCGGATGCCAGCGGCATCCAAAGGGGGAAAAGCGCCTGCAAAGAAAGTCGAAGCGGGGACGCTCGACGCCCTCTCCGAGGCGGTCGAGTCGGGCGCCGGGCTGCCCGCCGTCGCCCGCGCGGCGGCCAAGGTGCTGGGCGCCAGCGTCGCCCTGATCGACCGCTCCAGCGCCGTGCTCGCGGTGGCCGGTGCCTCCTCGGACCAGGAGAAAAAGCTGCTCGCCGGGGGAGAGGGAGTGACCCGGGTCGAGCTGCGGGTCGCCGACAGCGCAGTGGGCGAGCTGCGTTACCGCAGCGCAGCCCCGCCCGAGGCGGCGATCGCCCGCATGGTGACGACGCTCTTGGCGCTCGAGCTGGAGCGCTCGCGCTCCCCCGAGTGGGAGAGCGAGGAGGTGGCGGGCGCTTTCGTTGCCGCCTTGCTCGCCCGCGAGGTGACCGATCGCGGCGACATCGTCGCCCGCGCGGCCGAGCTCGGCGCCGACCTCGGCCGCGGCGCCGGCGTGCTGATCCTGCGCGTTGCGCCGCGCGCGGCGCAGACCGGGGAGTGGCGCGGGCGCGTGCTCACCCTGGCGCAGCGGGCGCTGCGCTCGTTGGCGCCGGGATCTCTGGCGAGCACGGGCGGTGAGGAGGCGGCCGAGATCGCGGTGATCGTCCCCGCTGAGGACGAGGCCAGGCTCGAGCGCGCCGCGGCCGGCCTCGCCCGCGAGCTGGAGGACAACCTCTCGGGGTTCCACCTGACGATCGGCCACAGCCGCCGGGCCGCCGATCCGGTCGATCTCTACCGCTCCGGCAACGAGGCGCGGCTGGCCGTCAACGTCGGCGAGGCCGAGGGCCGCTCGCCCCTCGCCTTCGAGGACACCGGCTCCTACCGCCTGCTGTTGCCGGCGATGAGCGAGGACCCGCGCGAGCTGGAGCGCTTCTACGCCGAGACGATCGCCCCCCTCTCCGCCTACGACGACCAGTACGAGACCGAGCTGGTGACGACGGTGGAGGCCTACCTCGACAACGACGGCAACGTCGCCGCCACCGCCAAGCAGCTCTTTACCCACCGCCACACGATCCGCTACCGCCTCGAGCGCGTGAAGGAGCTCTGCGGTCACGACGTCGCCGTTACCGAGGGCCGCGAGAAGCTCGGCCTCGGTCTCAAAACGATGCGCGTCCTCGGCATCGCCTCCCCTCGTGGCCCGGCGATGGAGCCCGGCGCCGAAGGCGGGCAGGTGCCCCGCGGCAGCGAGGAGTAGCTCCTCAGTTCCGGGAGGAGGGCTCGAACCCCCGCTTCCAGGACCAAAACCTGGCGTGCTACCGATTACACCATCCCGGACCGGGTTCCGAGACTAGCGCCCAGTCGTCGATGGACGTCGATCGTGTCCGTGGGAGCGCCTAGGGTCTCCAGCATGGAGATGGGGAGCGTTTCGATGGACCCTGAGGTTCGCGAGGGGCTGCGGCGCAGCTGGAAGGTGCTGATGGCCGTGGGGATCCTGGCGATCTTCATCGGCTGCGTGGCGATCGTCGTGCCCGCGGTCGCCTCGGTCGGGACGGCGATCTTCATCGGCTGGATCCTGGTCATCGCCGGTGGCTTCCTGATCGCCGGCGCATTCACCGCACACTCGATCGGAACCGTCGTCCTGCGCCTGATCTGGGCGCTCCTGACCGTGATCGTCGGTCTCTGGCTGATCGTCGAACCGCACAGCGGCACGCTCACCCTGACCCTCGTGCTCGGCATCTACTTCCTCTTCATGGGCTTGACCCGGATCGCCGTCGCCTTCGCCGCCCGCGGCCAGGAAGGCGCCGGCCTGGTCGGCCTCAGCGGCGTCGCCGGCCTCCTGGTCGGCATCCTCATTCTGGCCAAGTTCCCCAGCAGCGCCGACTGGGCGATCGGCCTCCTAGTCGGCATAGACCTGATCTTCGCCGGCTGGACGTTGACCTCCGTAGCCCTGGTCGGTCGAGACCTAGCCAAAGCTGACTGAGAAGTCGACGCTCGCTCCCGGGCACCGTCAGCTCTTCCGCTCTCCGCTCTTCCGGGCATCCTCAAATCGGCCGAGGTAGCCCTGTCTTCTTCCCCCGGCGCCTCGGGCGGGTGGCATGGGGTGGGGGTGATCTGCGCCGCGCGGAGGCTGCTGAGGGCAAGGCCCGAGCCCAGCGCCCGCATCGTCCCGGTGCCCGAAGCAGCGCGCAGCGCAAGCAGATCACCCCCACCCCATGACAGGACCCGCCCGCCAACCACCCCTGTGAGACAAGCCAGGGACCCCCACGACTACGATCTAAGAGTGGAGTCTCCCCTGGTGCTGGTGATGGCAGCCGGCGAGGGCACGCGCATGCGCTCGTCGACGCCGAAGATGCTGCACCCCGTCTGCGGGCGGGCGATGGTGGCCTGGCCGATCCTCGCCGCGCGCGAGGCCGGGGCGGGACGGGTGGTGGCGATCGATTCGCCCAGCCGGAACATCGTTCCCGGCCTGCCCGACGAGGTCCAGATCGTCACCCAGCCCAAGTCCGATGGCACGGGCGGTGCGGTGCGGGCGGCGCTGCCGCTGATCGAAGAGGCGGAGACCGTGCTCGTTCTCTCCGGCGATCACCCGCTGATCACCGCGGGGAACATCTCCGGCCTGCTCGACACCCACGCGAAGGAAGGGACAGCCGCGACGTTGCTGACGATCGAGCTCGACGATCCTGGCTCCTACGGCCGCGTCGTCCGCGCTCCCTCGGGCGAGGTCGAGCGGGTGGTCGAGGCGAAGACCGCTGGCGACGCGACGGCGGAGCAGCTGGCGATCCGCGAGGTCAACGCCGGCACCTACGTCTTCCAGGCCGCTTCCCTCGCCGAGGCGCTGGGCAAGCTCTCCAACGACAACGCCCAGGGCGAGTACTACCTGCCTGACGTCCTGCCCGCCCTGCGCGAGGCTGGTCACACCGTCGCCGCCCACCTCTCCGAGGATCTCGCGGTGACGATGGGCGTCAACAACCGCGCCGACTTGGCTGCGGTCGAGGCCATCGCCCGCCGCCGCATTCTCGACGCCCACATGCTTGCTGGCGTCACCGTCGTCGACCCCGGCTCGACCTGGGTCGACGCCGACGTCGAGATCGCCGCCGACGTCCGGATCGAGCCCGGCACGAACTTGCGCGGTCACACCAAGCTCGGCGCTGGCTCGACGGTCGGTCCCCTGAGCACCCTGATCGACGCCGAGCTCGGCGAGAACGTCTCCGTCCCGCACTCCTATCTGGTCGAGTGCGAGGTGGGCGATGGCGCCAACGTCGGCCCCTTCGCCTACCTGCGCCCCGGCGCGTCGCTCGCCGCGGGCGCCAAGGCCGGCACCTTCGTCGAGATCAAGAACTCGCGCATCGGCGAGGGGGCGAAGGTCCCCCATCTCGCCTACGTCGGCGATGCCGAGGTCGGCGCCGGCAGCAACCTCGGTGCCGGCACGATCACCGCCAATTACGACGGTTTCCGCAAGAACCGGACTACGATCGGCCGCAACGTCCGCATCGGCGTTGACACGATGCTGATCGCACCTGTAGAAGTCGGCGACGGCGCCTACACTGGCGCTGGAGCGGTGATCAAGAGCGACGTGCCCGAGGGCGCGCTAGCGGTGAGCGAGAACGAGCAACGAAACATCGAGGGCTACGCCGACCGCAAGGCGGCGAAGATGCAAGAGGAGACCCCGTGAGCACGATCGAGGAGCGCCCGCAGGCCACCGCGGTGGCCGCGACCGCCATACCCCACGACTACTCGAAGCGGCTGATGGTCTTCGGCGGCCGCAGCTCGATGGAGCTCGCCGCCAAGGTCGCGGGCAAGCTCGACCTCGACCTCGGCCAGGTGACGCTGAAGACCTTCGCCAACGGCGAGGTCTACTGCCGCTACGAGGAGTCGATCCGCGGTGCCGACGTCTTCCTCGTGCAATCGACCTGCGCCAACGAGCACTCCGACATGACCCCGAACGACGCCCTGATCGAGCTGCTGACGATGATCGACGCCGCCCAGGGCGCCTCTGCCCACCGGATCATCGCCGTCATGCCCTGGTACGGCTACGCCCGCCAGGACAAGAAGTCGGCGCCGCGCGAGCCGATCAGCGCTCGCATCGTCGCCAAGTGCCTCGAGGGGGTCGGCGTCGACCGCGTCCTCACCATGGACCTGCACGCCGGTCAGGTGCAGGGCTTCTTCCATGTGCCGGTCGACCACATGACCGCAATGCCGATGCTGACTCAGTGGTTCGCCGACCAGCACATGACCGACGAGCTGGTGATCGTCTCTCCCGACGCCGGCCGGGTGAAGACGGCGCGCAACTTCGCCCGCCGCATTGGCACCCACTGGGCCGTGATGGAGAAGGAGCGCCCCGCCCAGCAGGTAGCCGAGATCGGCTACGTGGTCGGCGACGTCAAGGGCAAGACCGCGGTCCTGGTCGACGACATGATCGACACCGCCGGCACGCTCTGCGCCGCCGCGCAGACGGTCAAGGACGAGGGCGCCGCGCGGGTGATCGCCTGCGCCACCCACGGCGTCTTCTCCGGCCCCGCCTATGA
Source organism: uncultured Solirubrobacterales bacterium (assembly GCA_963712595.1). Lineage (GTDB taxonomy): Bacteria > Actinomycetota > Thermoleophilia > Solirubrobacterales > 70-9 > VRUE01. The sequence continues at coordinate 1,051,686 of CAVQIM010000001.1, read as the reverse complement.
GCGACTTGCCTACGAGAACTCGGGCATCGAGAAGATCGTCGTCACCGACACGATCCCGCTGCGCCCCGGCGCGCCCGACAACATCGCCGTGCTCTCCACCGCCGGCACCTTCGCCGACTCGATCCGCCGCATCTTCACCGACGACTCGGTCTCCGAGATCTTCGCCGGCGAGAACCAACTCTTTTGAGTGGGCGGCGGCGGTCGGACGCGGCGTCTGAGCACCCATGACCGGCGCGACCCGTCCTCTCCCCGGCGCCCCGCGTAGCGCTGCTACGCGGGGACCGTGTCGAGAACGCTTCGCTTGGTCCTGGGCACCCAGCCGTCCGCGGCCGACCTTGCCGACCACTCTTTTTTGAGGGCACAGTGATCAGGGTTGGGCACAAGGGGGCGGATTTGATCGTGCCGGGGAACACGGTCGAGAGCTTTGAGAAGGCGGTCGAGATTGGTGTCGACGTGATCGAGCTCGACGTGCTCTGGCTGCCGGATGGCCACCTGCCGCTGGAGCAGCGGGCGCCGCTTGTCGTCGCTCACGACTGGGGCGACGCGGAACGGCGCACGCCGTTGGACCTGACTGAGGCGCTCGACGCGTTTCTTGAGCCGCCGCTCGACCGGGTCGAGATAGACATCGACATCAAGCTGCCGGGCAGGGAGGAGGAGATCGTCGAGGCCCTGCGAGAGCGAGACCTGATCGGCCGGGCGATGGTCTCGACCATGGAGCTGTATTCGCTCGGCCGCATCCATGAGCTCGAGCCGGAGCTGCGCCGCGGCTGGACCTATCCCAAGGTGACAAAGGACTGGACCTCGAAGCGCTGGGCGAAGGGCCCGATGCTGGCGGCGCTGGTGGCGATGCGCCAGCGACTGCCCGGCCTTGCTGCCGAGAAGCTGCCGAAGCTCGGCGTCGAGGCGATCTGGGTCTACCACCCGCTCGTCAGCCCCCGCCTGGCCCGCATCGCCAAGCTCGTCGGCGTCGAGCTGATCGCCTGGACCGTCGACGACCTGCCCCGCATGGACAAGCTCGTCGCCGCCGGCGTCACCGGCATCTGCTCCAACGACCCCCGCCTCTTCACCCAGCTCACCCCCACTCCAGCCTCCCCCTAGCCCCAAAGCCGTTCCGGTGCGCCTTATGTGGTCATAGCTCGCAAAAGGCGCACCGCAAGCTGGTCAGGTTGGCCTCAGCATGCGGGCGATGCGGTTGACCACCGCCTTGGGTTCGTCGCGGACCTGGGCCCAGGTGACGCGGGCGGTGCGATAGCCGGCCGCGACGAGGAGCTGGTCCCGCCAGCGGTCGCGCTCGAATGCCGCCGAGGTTCTGTGGGTTTCCACGCCGTCCGTTTCGATCGCCAGTCGCTGCTTCTCCCAGAGCAGGTCGATCTCGAGCAGTTGTCCCTCGACGCGCAGCTTGACGTTGGTGCGAGGGGCAGGCAGACCTTCCTCGATCAGGCGAGGAAGAAGACGGGCCTCAAGCCGGCTTCTCAGCCGTGGCCGCGACTCCGCTGTGGCGCGCCATGGAGCGAGGACCGTGCGCAGCCGGGGAGCGCCGCGCCTGCGGCTCCGCGAAAGGATGAGTTCGATCTCCTCGGGTCGAGCTTTCGCAAGATCGCGGCCTGCTCGACCAAGCGCCGAAGCTGTCCCCAGCCCGATCGCCCCGCCATGTCGACGATCGTGCGGGAAACGGTCGTACACGGAATGCCGTCCAGGACTTCGAACTCATCGGCCAATGGCAGGCGCACGCGGTGCCAGCGGATCCCCGGAATCTTGCGTCCCGACCAGTCCGGCGGGATGACCTCGACGTATGGCAGTTCCTTGTCCCAGAGCCCAAGCAGCTCCGCTGCGCTGCCATGGGAGAGGACCGTGCCGCTGTCGCAGGCAAGGACAGCGGCCCACATGCGTCCCTGCCGGTTTATGGCACGGTGGCCGACCGCAAAGGCGCCTCGAAAGACGGGCTGCAGATAGCCGGAAGAAATCCGATCGGAGATCGCGTAGTCGCTGAGTCCGAGCTCCCGTAGCTGATGCCGGGAAATGACTCCATGTTGCCGCTCGGCGTCCCTTGCAATGACGTGGTTTGAGCTTCCGGTGCGCCTTTTGCGGCCCATGACCACATAAGGCGCACCGGACTAGGGTTCGCCCCCTGTCTCCGCTTCCGGTGCGCTTTTTGCGGTCTATGACCACATAAGGCGCACCGGAGCGGGTTGCTGGGGGTTAGACGGTGCCGGGGGTGGCGGTGGGTGGGGCGTTGCGGCCGCGTTTCGTCCTGACCGCGGACTCGAGCTCTTGGGCGGTGAAGCCGCCAACCGCGTTGCCGTCGAGGGCGTAGCGGTAGAGGGCGACGCCGAAGATGTTGCTGAGCGCGCTCGAGATCAGCATCGAGATCGCCAGGCCGATCACGCCGATCACCAGCAGCAGCGCGCCGGCGAAACCGGCCGAGGCCCAGATCAGGAAGCCGACGAAGATCAATAGGGCGGAGGGGAGGACGCCGAAGAGGAGGACGGCGCCGCCGATCGCGATGTTGCCGGTTACCTGCTGGCCCCAGCGAGATCCGAAGAGCCCCGCCGAGCGCTTCAGGGTCTGGAACGGTCCGGTGCCCTCCAGGGCGATCACCGGCACGGCGAGGAAGGTGATCAGCGACCAGCCCACCGCGAGCAGGCGGCCGACGATCTCACCCACCGCTCCCTGGTTCTCCAGCGCGCTGAGCACGAGGCCGATCGTGGCTGAGACCGCAGCCCAGCCGGCGATTTGGGCAAAGCGGGTGCGGGCGACCGCGAGGCCGTCGGCGACGTTCGCCTCGCGTCCCTGGAAGATCATGTCCGCGGCGGCGGCGAGCCCGACGCTGAAGTAGGTGCCGATCATGGCGAGCAGGTAGAAGCCGATCACGGCGAGGGGGCCGCCAAAGGCCGCCTTGTCGTCCTCGATCAGATACAGGCCTGGCCCCACGACGATGATTGCGCAGAGGATCGTCGCCACGCCACCGTAGAGCGGAAAGCGCAGTAGGGCGGGGTTATCGCGCAGCAGCCCCCAGCTTTTCTTGGTCAGGTCCCAACCGCGGCGAATCCGGCTCATCGACGCTCCTCTCAGGCGTTGCTCGGAAGTCCAGGCACCTTCATCACGCCTCTTCCCTCGAAGTACTCCCACTCCTGCTCGCCGAGGGGCGTTGCGGCCGGGGCGTCATACGCCCACTCGCAGAAGATCCGGTGCCAGTTGCGCTTGGCCCGCAGCTGGCCGAGCACGGCGACGACGCCGATTTCCATCCGCCGGCCCATCAGCTCGTCGGCGGGGATCGACTCGCGCCGCATCAGGTCGTAGTACTCCGAGCGCGGGTCGTTGGTCGACTCGATGATCTTCATCACCCGCCGCGGGCTGATCTCGATCTCGCGGTCCTCGATGTACCAGCCGCCGACGGCGCGCATGTGGTCCAGCAGCCGCTCGGCGTCGAGCTTGGAGGGGCTCTTGACGAAGCCGAGGTCGTGCAGGGCCTCGCGGAAGGCCTCCGGATCGTCGCGGGAGGCGGCGTCGAAGGCGCGCTGCTCGAGCAGGATCTGCTCGCGGTCGAGCTTCTTGGTCATGCCGAAGTCGAGGAAGGCGACGCGCCCGTCGGCCATCAGGATGTAGTTGCCGGGATGGGGATCGGCGTTGAAGTGCTGCAGGTGGTAGATCGAGCCGAGGCTGCCGCGGAAGACGATCTCGCCGAAGCGGCTGCGCTCCTCGTGCGGCAGTTGCTTGATCTGCTCGAAGCCGAGTCCCTCGACCAGCTCGGTGACCAGGACCCGGCGGCGCGAGAGGCGCGTGATCACTTCCGGTACGTAGATGAAGGGGTGGTCGCGGTAGGCGCGGGAGAAGGTGCGCTGGTTCTGCGCCTCGTACTCGTAGTCGAGCTCCTCCATCACGCGCTCGCGCAGCTCCGCGGCGATCGCCTTGGCGTCGAGGCCCGGGGCGAGGGCGCGGGCGAGCCGGACGATGGTGCCGGCGGTGCGCAGGTCGGCGTCGAGCGCCTCGGCGATTCCCGGGTACTGGATCTTCACCGCCACCTGGCGGCCGTCGAGCATCTCGGCCCGGTGCACCTGGCCGATCGAGGCGGCGGCAAAGGCCTCCTGCTCGAACTCGGCGAACAGCTCGGAGAGCGGCTCGCCTTCGTACTCCTCGCTCAGCACCTTCTCGACCTTCTCCCAGGGCATCGCCGGCGCGTCGGTGCGCAGCTTCGCCAGCTGCTCCTGGTAGATCTCGCGGTACTCGTCCGGAATGAACTCGGTGTCGATGAAGGAGGCGAACTGGCCCAGCTTCATCGCCGCCCCCTTCATCTGGCCCAGGGCGCCGACCATCTTCATCGCCGTCTCGAGGTGGCGCTGCTCGAGCTTCTCCTTGCTCCCCTCCTCGGAGCGGGCGACGTTGGTCGCCTTGGTTCCCGCGTAGCGGGCGCCTTGAACGCCGACGATCGAGCCCAGCTTGGCTGATCGGCGCACCCGCCCCTTCGGAATCTTCGAGTCGTCAGCCACGGCAACAGGTTGCCACAGGTTCCGTTTGCCGCCGTTTCTCTATCCTCTCCCGTCCGGATGGCCCGCAACCGCGAAAAGCTGAAGGCAGCGCCCCGCACCGAGTTCGGCTCGAGGACCTCGCGCCGGCTGCGCCGCGACGGCCTGGTCCCCGGCGTCGTCTATAGCGGCGGCTCCGAGGCTCGCGCCTTCAAGGTCAGCGAACGCGACGTGCGCACCGCGCTTGCCGGCGGCGCCGCCCTCTTCGATCTCGAGATCGAGGGCGCCAAAGCGGTGCCCGTGGTCGTCAAGGAGCAGCAACTGCACCCGGTCCGCGGCAGCCTCCAGCACATCGACCTGCAGGAGGTGCGGCTCGACGAGGCGATCCAGGCCGAGGTCGCGGTCGAGCTCGAGGGCGCGGATTCCGCTCCCGGGGTCAAAGGCGGCGGCGTGCTCGAGCACGTCACCCGCGAGGTCACGGTCGAAGCGCTTCCCACTGAGATTCCCGATCGGATCGTCGCCGACGTCTCGGCGATGGAGATCAACGACACCCTGCAGCTCTCGTCCCTGGTCGTCCCCGAGGGCGTCAAGCTCGTCGCGGACGAGCCGGACGAGGTGACGATCGCCACCCTCTCGCCACCCCGGGTCGAGGAAGAGCCCGAGCCTGCGGTCGAGGAGGAGGCCGAGCTGGTCGGCGAGGAGGGCGAGGCGCCCGCCGCCGAGGAGGCCGGCGAGGGCGACGGCGGCGACTCGGGCGACTCCGGCGGGGACTAGCTCCTGGCGCTCTTTCGCCGCCGCGGCGATCGCGGCGAGGGCGAGGGCGAGGGGGGCGACCGCATCCTGATCGTCGGCCTGGGCAATCCGGGCGAGCGCTACGCCGGCACGCGTCACAACGTCGGCTTCGAGGTGGCGGCGGAGCTCTCGCGGCGTTGGGACCTCCCTCGGGCCAAGAGTCGCTTCGGCGGCCTTGTCAGCGAAGGCCGGGCCGGGCCGGGTGGCCCGCGGGTGGCGATCCTCCTGCCGCAGACCCAGATGAACGCCTCAGGCGACTCTGCCGGGCCGGCGCGGGGCTCGCTGAAGACGCCGCTCGAGCGGGTCGTCGTTCTCCATGACGAGATCGACCTTCCCTTCGGCGAGGTGCAGGTCCGCCTCGGCGGGGGGCTCGCCGGCCACAACGGGCTGAAGAGCCTCAAGCGGGGCTTTGGGGACGCCGAGTTCTGGCGCGTTCGCGTCGGCGTCGGCCGTCCCGATTCGACCGACCCGGAGATCGTTGCCTCCTACGTGCTGTCCCGCTTCCGTGAGCCGCGCCAAGAGGTCGAGGAGCTGGTGGCGCGAGCTGCCGAGGAGGCCGAGCGGCTGGTGAAGAAGCTAGGTTCCACGCCGTGAGCGACGCCGCCGGTGTGACCAGCTATGAGCTGAACGAGCAGGGGGTGGCGGTGCTGCGCCTGCAGCGTCCGGCCTCGCGCAACGCGATCGACACCCAGATGCTGGTCGAGCTGCTCGAGCACGTCGCGGTGGCTCGTGCCGATGAGGCCGTGCGAGTCCTCCTGATCGGCTCCTGCGATCACATGGCCCTCTCTGCCGGCGCCGACGTCAAGGAGGATCTAGACGAGGAGGGGCGGGTGCGGCGCATGCAGCTCTTCGCCGATGTCTACGACGAGATCGTCGGCTTCCCCAAGCCGACGATCGCCGCCTGTCCCGGCGACGTCGTCGGCGGCGGCGCCGAGATCGCGATCGCCTGTGACATGCGGGTCGGCGGCTCCAATCTGCGCATGCGCTTTCCTGGCGCCGCCCTGGGAGTGCCTGTTGGGCCGGCGCGCCTGGTGACGCTCTGCGGCTTGGCGACGGCCAAGTACCTGCTGCTCTCCTCGCGCACGGTTGGGGCCGATGAGGCGCTGCGCCTGGGCTTGGTCAATCGCGTCGCACCCGCCGCCGCAACCGAGGCGGCGGCGCTTGAGCTCGCCGCCGAGGCCGCCGCGCACCCTCCGGAGGGGGTAGCGCGCCTCAAGCGCATGCTGCACCAGTGGGACGACATCGAGGGCCGCTCCCGCAGCGAGGGCGAGGGTCAGGTCGAGTGGCAGCGCACCGGCCCTGGCCTGCCTTACAGGGCCTGACCCCCAAGTGGTCGATCCGGGATGAGGCCGGGAGACTGGCCGCCCTGCAGTCGAATTGAATGAGGAGCGCGGCCTGCGGCCGCGCAATCACCAGATTGCATAGGCCGCTTCGCGACATTCGCCCGCAGGGCGGCCAGTCTCCCCGCTCAACACAGCCCCCTATACGGCCCAGGCACCGAAGCCGGCCTCAGGGCTAAAAGCTTGAGAACCTTGAGATCGAGGTGAGCGCCTAGACCTTTGAAGCTTGTCGGCGGCTTCTAGGAGGATTGGCGAAAACCCCCGCACGCGTCCAGCGGTGGCGGACACTGCGCGGTACGGCGTTCTCGGTCGCTCGAATAGCGCTGCTCATGAGTATCCGGTTCCGTCAGGTTGAGCACGCGGTGCGGCTCGGCGCATCCGACTTTGACCACCCCTGGGTGGGGTGAATGTCGGCTGCGCGTGTCTCGCCGGTCGGCTCCGGGGGCTGATCTTGCGCGGCGTAAGCCGCGCTCCCACATAGTCGCTAGGCGCAGCGCGCGTGCGACATCAATTCCCCCAGAGGCGCACCCGCCATCACCGCCAACCCGGCCGCGGATCGACCATCTAGGCCGTCGCCGCCGCCTCGCCCACGCCGGCCGCGATCGCCATGATCGAGACCTGGGGGTTGACGCCGGGGCAACTCGGCAGGATCGAGCCGTCCCCCACCCAGACGCCGTCGATCCCGCGCAGGCGACCCTCGGGATCGACGGGGTGGCGCGAGGGATCCGAGCCGGCGGCGGCAGAGCCGGTGGGGTGGAAGGCGGCGAGGCGGAGGCGGCGGACGTCGAGCCGCTGCATCGCCGCATCGAGCTCCGCCTCGGAACGGACCGCCGGGGCGCCGCCGCCAGGTTCGACCGCCGTGGCGCCCGCCGCGAGCATCACCCGCGTCATCGCCGCTATCGCGATCGAGAGCCGGCGTTCGTCGGCCTTGGCGAGCCGGTAGGAGACGATCGGCGCGCGGGTGCCGAAGACGCGGCCGGAGGGCTCGTCGGCGATCATCGCTCCGAGCGTCGCCGTGTTGGCGGCGCGATCGAGGCGACGCAGGAGGTGGGTGCCGTAGCCGGGGGCGGAGACCGCGCCCATCCCGGGAGGGGTCGAGGTGGCCTCGAGCAGAACCCCCTCGCTCTCGTGCAGCTCTTCGATGCCGACGCTCTGCATCACTCCCCGCCAGGGGATCACCGCCTCCTCGAAGCTCGCGGTGATCCCGGTCGCGGGATGGATCGAGAGGTTGCGGCCGAGCCGGGGGTGCCCGCCGAGGCCACTGCGGCGCAGCAGCGGTGGCGTCGGCACGGCTCCCGCAGCGACGACCACCAGCGGTGCCGAGATCCGCATCTCGCGCCCGCCCCCGTCCCGCGCGAGGACCCCCGTCGCGCGTTCCGCCTCGGTGAGCACCCTCTGTACGTGCAGGCCCGAGACGATCCTCGCTCCGGCCTCGCAGGCCTGCGGCAGGGCATTGAGGTGGACGCCGCCCTTGGCGTTGTTGGGGCAGCCGATCGCGCACTGGCAGGCGCCACGGCAGCCTGGCGCATTGCGCCGCAGGGGGGCGCTCTGCCAGTCCAGCGCCGCCGCACCCTCGAGCGCGAGTTCCCCGTTTCGGCCCAGCACCTCCATCGGCGCCGGCGCCACCCCGATCGTCGCTTCGACGTCGGCGACCCTGGGGCCGAGCAGCTCGAGGTCGGCGTGGGCGAGCCCGTGATGCTCGCGCCAGTCCCGCACGACCTTGGTCGGAGGGCGGTAGCAGGTGCCCGAGTTGATCACGGTGGTGCCGCCCACCGCCCGCCCGAGCGGCAGGGCGATCGGCGGGTTGCCCAGCGCCATCGTCGTGCCACCGTCGCGGTATATCCCGGTGAAGCGATCGAGCGGGTGAGAGCTGCGGATGCGGTCGACCGACCAGCGCTCGCCCTCCTCGACGATCACCGTGTCGAATCCCGCCCGGGCCAGGGCGCGGGCGACGAAGGCGCCGCCGGCGCCGGAGCCGACCACGATCGCATCGCAGCTGGAGAGCGTCGCCCACTCGGTCGCCGGCACGAGGTTCAGCGTCCCGTCGGGCCGCGAGGGCTCGTGGCGCGAGCCGACCGTGGCGATCTCCTCGGCGTAGGCCTCGGCGCCGTGGGCGAGCATCACGATCGACTTGATCGCGTCCAGCACCGGGGAGCCGCCGAGCCTGGCCACCTCGGTGAGCAGCGCTTCGCGGCGTTGCGGCGAGGCCCTTCCGAGCCGGTGGCCGCTACGCAGCAACGAGAACGCCTCCAGGCCGACCAACGCCGCCCCGATCCCCGCCTGTGAGCTTGGCGGCATCCGCGACACCATGCGCCGGGCGACGCTCGCGACCCGCTCGGGATCTGGCCCCCCCGACTCGGGCGGCAGTATCGCCGCCGCCACGTCTCCCAGCGCGGACATTGCATGTTGATACTAGGTTCTGCCGCCCGATGAGCCTGCGTCCCCTGATTGAGATAGCCGCCGAGAACGAGCGCGTGCACGCGCTCGTCGGCCGCGCGCGTGCTGGGGCGGCCGGCGGCGAGACGGTCGAGGTGCCCGCCTCGGCGATGATGCGGCCGCTGCTCCTGGCCTCCCTGCTCGAGGACGACCGCGGCCTCGCCGACCAGCCCGCGCTGCTCGTCAGCGCCGACGATCGGTCGGCCCGCGACCTGGCCGCCGACCTGCGCGCCTACCTGGCGCCTCGCCGGGTTCGCCTCTACCCGTCGCGGGGGACGGGCTTCGCCTCTCACGTAACGCCGCCGCCCCACCTGATCGGCCTCCGGATCGATGCGCTCGAGGCGCTCGCGAACGAGCCCGACGCGGTCGTCGTCGCCAGCGCTACCGCCCTCGCCGAGGCGGTTCCGGACGCCGCCCTGCGCCCGGCCGGGTTCGCGATCTCCGCTGGCGAGGAGATCGATCCGGCGGGCGTCGCCCGCGACCTCGCCGCCGCCGGCTACGAACGGGTCGAGCAGGTAACCGAGCGCGGCCAGTTCGCCGTCCGCGGCGGAATCCTCGATGCCTTCGGCGCTACCGAGGAGCGCGCCGTGAGGATCGAGCTCTTCGGCGACGAGGTCGAGTCGATGCGCTGGTTCTCGACCTTCACCCAGCGCTCGCTGGGAGAGGCCGAGCGGGTCGAGCTGGCGCCCGCGGCCGAGCTCGACGCCGAGCACCGCGAACTGGCCGAGCTGGCGGCGATGGAGGCTGCCGAGGAGGGCAGGGAGGCGCCGAGCCTGGCCGAGGTGCTGCCGCTGGAGCGCTTCGGCCCGCCGCTGGCGCTCGTCCCCGACTCGGCGGCGGTGATCCTCGCCGCCAGGGATGAGATCGAGCCGGCGCTGCGCGACCACTGGGAGGACGCGACCACCGCGATGCACTCCGATGACGCCCAGAAGCTGTACGTGGACGTGGCGGTTCCACTCGCCGAGCGCGCCGTCCTCTGCTTCGTCGCCGCCGGCAGCGACGACGAGGAGGCCTTCCGCGCGGCTCGCGCCGAGTCCCCGGCGCGCAGCGTCAAAGAGGCCGAGGCGGAGCTGGAGAAGCAGGTCCGTTCCGGCTATCGCACGGTCGTCGCCTTCGACGATCGCGGCGAGGCGGAGCGGGCGCGCTACGGCCTCGACCGCCTCGACGCGGCGTTGCTCGACGGCGGCCGCCTCTCGCCCAAACCGGGCCTCACCTTTGCCGAGGCGCGCCTGCGCGAGGGCTTCGTCAGCCCCGAGCTGCGCCTTGCGGTCTACCCGTTCCGGCGCCTCGTCCACCGGCGTCGCCGGGCCGAAGAGCGCGTACCGGGCGCCGCCCGCGGCCGCCTCGCCTTCAGCGACCTGAGGGTCGGCGACTACGTCGTCCACGAGGACCATGGCGTCGCCCGCTTCGCCGGCTTCGAGACGCGCGAGGTCGGCGGCGTCACCCGCGACTACCTCTACCTCGAATACAAGGGCGAGGACCGCGTCTACGTCCCCACCGACCAGCTCGCCAAGCTGAGCCGCTACGTCGGCGCCGGGGGCGAACCGACCCTCTCCGCCCTCGGCGGCAAGCGCTGGCAGAACATGAAGGCGCGGGCGCGCAAGGCGGCTGGCGCCCTCGCCGGCGAGCTGCTCAACCTCTACGCCGAGCGGCGGACGCGCAAGGGGCACGCCTTCGGCGCCGACGGCGAGTGGCAGATGACGATGGAGGCGGCCTTCCCCTACCGCGAGACCGCCGACCAGGTGGAAGCGATCGAGGCGGTCAAGGGCGACATGGAGGCCGAGCAGCCGATGGACCGCCTCGTCTGCGGCGACGTCGGCTTCGGCAAGACCGAGGTGGCGCTGCGGGCCGCGGTCAAGGCCGCCTCCGACGGCAAGCAGGTGATGATCCTGGTGCCGACCACGGTCCTCGCCCAGCAGCACCTCGGCACCTTCCGCGAGCGCCTCGCCGACCTGCCCTTCGTCGTCGAGGGCGTCTCCCGCCTGCGCAAGCCGGCGGAGGTGAAACAGGTTCTGGCCGGTTTCGAGGCGGGCAAGGTCGACGTCCTGATCGGCACCCACCGCCTGCTCTCTCGCGACGTGCGCGCCAAGGACCTCGGCCTCGTCATCGTCGACGAGGAGCAGCGCTTCGGCGTCAAGCAGAAGGAGCTGCTGCGCCAACTGAAGCTGAAGGTCGACGTGCTGGCGCTCTCGGCGACGCCGATCCCGCGCACCCTGCAGATGAGCCTGGCCGGGCTGCGCGACATCTCGACGATCGAGACCCCGCCCGAGGGCCGCCGCCCCGTCCGCACCTACGTCGGGCCCTACGACGAGGACCTGGTGTCAAAGTCGATCCACCGCGAGCTGGAGCGCGGCGGCCAGGCCTTCTTCCTCCACAACCGGATCGACTCGCTGCCGGAGACGGTCGAGCGCCTGCGCGGGCTCGTCCCCCAAGCGCGCTTCGCCGAAGCGCACGGCCAGATGGACGAGACCAAGCTCGAGGAGACGATGCTCGGCTTCCTGCGCGGCGACGCCGACTGCCTGGTGACGACGACGATCATCGAGTCGGGCCTCGACATCCCCACCGCGAACACGCTGATCGTCGAGCGTGCCGACCAGCTCGGGCTGGCCCAGGCCTACCAGATCCGCGGCCGCGTCGGGCGCTCTCGCGAGCGCGCCTTTGCCTACCTGCTCTACCCCTCGGCCGAGGCCCTTACCGAGGAGGCGGCGGCGCGCCTCTCGACCCTCGCGGACCACACCGAGCTCGGCTCGGGCTTCAAGATCGCGATGCGCGACCTCGACATCCGCGGCGCCGGCGACCTGCTCGGCGAGGAGCAGTCCGGACACGTCGCCGCGGTTGGCTTCGAGCTCTACTGCCAGATGATCGACGAGGCGGTGGGCATGGCACGCGAGGCGGGCGCAGGCGAGGAGGGGGAGGAGGCGCCGGAGCCCGTCCGCCTCGACGTCCCCGTCGACGCCTACCTCTCCGCCGCCTTCATCCCCTTCGAGGCGGCGAAGATCGACGTCCACCGCCGCATCGCCGCCGCCCGCGAGCCGGGCGAGCTGCGGGCGATCCGCGACGAGCTCGAGGATCGCTTCGGCCCGCCCCCGCCCGAGGCCGAGAACCTGCTGGCGCTGCAGCGAGCGCGGATCGAGCTGGGCCTGGCCGGGGCGCGCAGCGTCGAGTTCCGCGGCGGTCGGCTCAGCGTCACCGGCGTCGAGCTCGATTCCGAAGCGGCGGGAGCCCTGGGGGAGAAGCTCGATGGCGTCCTCTACGAGTGGCGGGAGCGGACGGCGAGCGTTCGCGTCGCCGACGAGCCCGAAGCGCGGCTTGCGGCGGTGCTGGCGATGGCGGAGGCGATCAGGGACGCGAGGCAGGCCGGTACGGCCGTCGCGACATAGGGCCTAGCCAACCGGGAGCGGCACCCGTCGGGAGCATTTGATTTATGCTCCCCGCTCCGTGGCTTCGAATCAGCGGCAAGGGAGGAGATCGGCCGGGCTGCAGCGACTTACGCTGCTCGCCTTCGCGGCGCTCTTCATTCTCCTCTTCGCGATCTTCGCGATCGCCGAGGGAATCGGCAACCCGAGCGTGCCGTCGGGTGCCGTGGCCGTAGTCGAAGACGCCCCCGAGGGCCTCGGCACGGTCAGCGAAGAGCAGTTCCAGCACGCCCTCGTCCAGGCCGCTGCCTCCGCCCAGGTCAAACCGGTCCCCAAACCCGGCGACAAAAAATACGAGGAACTGCAGAAAACGGCCCTCGGCGAAATCTTCGACGCGATCTGGATCCAGGGCCAGGCGGCGGAAATGGGCTTCTCGGTGACGCCGAAAGAAGTCGCGACGGAACTGGTGAAACTAAAGAAACAAGCTTTCAAAACGGAGAAGCAGTACAAGGAATTCCTCGAGGAAGCTCACTTCACCCAGGCCGACGTCGACCAGCGCGTGACGATCCAGATCCTCAGCAAAAAGATCCAGGAAGCCGTCACCGAATCGGGCCAGGTCCCGAGCAGCAGCGAAATCGAAGACTTCTACGAAGCAGCCAAATCCTCGCAGTTCACGACCCCCGAAGCGCGCGACATCCGCGCCGTCAAAAACAAAGACAAGGCGAAGGTCGAAGCGGCGAAGGCCCAACTCGAAAAAGACGACTCGACCCAGAGCTGGGGCGAAGTCGCCAAAAAATACTCGACCGACGCCGCGACCAAGAACAGCGGCGGACTGCAGGCGGGCGTGGCCGAAGGCCAGATTCCCGGACCGCTCGGCGCCGCCGTCTTCGCTGCCCCGCAGGGCGAGGTCGAAGGGCCGGTCAAGGAAGCTCAGGGCTATGTCGTCTTCGAGGTGATGAAGGTCACCCCCGAGAAAGTCCAGTCGCTCGAGGAAGCCAAATCGCAGATCAGCACCCAGCTAGCCGAACAAGCGAAACAGAAAGAATTCGCCCGCTTCATCAGCAGCTACGGCAGCACCTGGCGGTCGCGGACCTTCTGCGCGTCGGACTTCACGATCGAACGCTGCGCCAACTACGAGAGCAGCGGTCGTCCGGCGGAAGCCAATCCCGCCTGCTACGAAGCAGACCCGAAAGGCGGCCTCCCGGAAGCCTGCCCCGCGCCCGTCTCCCAGGTCAAGCCGGCGCAGCCCGGCACGGTTAATCCGCTGACGCCGGAAGGCCAGAAACTGGCCCAGCGCCCGCGCCCGTCGGTGCTCGAACCGGCCCTGCCCGAAGGGGCGGCGCCGACCGGGGTCCCACCGGGCGTCCCCGGCGAATAGCGCCGTTGAAGCAAATAGACTGCGGCGCCCCATGAGTGGGATCGCCTCCATCCACGCGCGCCAGATCCTCGATTCGCGCGGCAATCCGACGGTTGAGGTCGAAGTCGCGCTCGACTCCGGCGCGCGCGGCCTCGCTGCCGTTCCGTCAGGCGCCTCGACCGGCGAGTTCGAGGCGGTCGAGCTGCGCGACGGCGGCGACGCCTGGGCCGGGAAGGGGGTCTCGGCCGCCGTCGCCAACGTCAACGGCGAGATCGCGGTTGCACTGAAGGGCGTCGACGCCGCCGACCAGGCGGGGCTGGATCGGGCGATGATCGAGCTCGACGGCACGGCCAACAAGGGGAGGCTAGGTGCCAACGCGATCCTCGGCGTCTCCCTGGCCGCCGCGAAGGCGGCCGCGATGGTCAGCGGCGAACCGCTCTATCGCTACCTTGCGGCGCTTTACGGCGGCGCCGATCCGTCCGTATTGCCGGTGCCGATGATGAACGTGCTCAACGGCGGCGCCCACGCCGACAACTCGGTCGACTTCCAGGAGTTCATGGTGGTGCCGGCGGGGGCCGGGAGCTTCTCGGAGTGCTTGAGGGTGGGCACGGAGGTCTTCCACGCCCTGAAGAAGAGCCTGGCGTCGAGCGGGCACTCGACCGCGGTTGGCGACGAGGGCGGCTTCGCCCCCAACCTGGAGTCCAACGAGGCGGCCCTGCAGGCCGTCCTCGCGGGCGTCGAGGCGGCTGGCTACGAGCCTGGCGCCGATGTTTTCATCGCCCTCGACCCCGCCACCAGCGAGGTATTCGAGAACGGCGCCTACGTGCTCGAGCACGAGGGCCGCTCGCTCTCGCCCGAGCAGATGGCCGCCTACTGGGAGGACGCCTGCGGCCGCTACCCGATCCTCTCGATCGAGGACGGCATGGACGAGGAGGACTGGGACGGCTGGAAGCTCCTCACCGAGCGCCTGGGCGACCGTGTCCAGCTGGTCGGCGACGACCTCTTCGTCACCAATCCCGAGCGGCTGCAGCGGGGGATCGATGCCGGAGTCGGCAACTCGATCCTGGTCAAGGTCAACCAGATCGGCACCCTGAGCGAGACGCTGGAGGCGATCCGGATCGCCTCCGAGGCGGGGTACACGGCGGTGATCTCGCACCGCTCCGGCGAGACCGAGGACACGACGATCGCCGATCTGGCAGTTGCCACCGGCGCAGGCCAGATCAAGACCGGCGCCCCCTCGCGCTCGGACCGCGTCGCCAAGTACAACCGCCTGCTGCGGATCGAGGAAGAGCTCGCCGGCAAGGCCGAATTCCCCGGTCTGCAGGCGTTCCACCAACGGTCCGGTTAGTGAAGGAATGCGGGGCTCGGCCGCGTAGGTCCGGGCATGGCTGCAAGCGCCCAGGCCCGCAAACGACGTGCCGGTGCGCCAAAACGCCGCCCGGCGGCCCGTCGCCGCCCCGGACCCCGAACCGGAGCAAGCCGCATCCACTGGGATCGCGTTGGCCGGATCGCCCTGACCCTGGTGCTGGCTGCGGTCCTCTACTCCTACCTCAACCCCGTGATCAACGTGGTCAAGACCTACACGGCGACGACCGCCGCCAAAGCCAAGCTGCACGAGGTTCAGGACGAAAACACCCGCCTGCACTGGCGCATCCAGCACGCCGACGACCCGATCGTCCTCGACGCCAGGGCCCGCTCCCAGGGAATGGTCGCCCCCGGCGAGACCCCGCTGGTCGTCCGCGGCCTCGACTAGCGCCCGATCTCGGAGCCCCCGGTGGTTAGCGCCGGTTCTTACATCCTCAGCGTCCTGGCCCTGGCCGCGGTAGGCATCTCGCTTGGCTTCAGCTCCCTGCGCCTCCGCCAGAAGCTCCTTCCCACGTGGACTGGCGCACCAGCCCGTCTCGTAGAGAGCGTCACCGCTCTGGCGCTGCTCATCTGGCTGGGAGAGCTCCTCGGCACGCTTCAGCTCTTCTACGACTGGGCCCTGGTCGCCGCCTCGCTGGTTCTCTCCTCGGTGGTTGCCTGGGGAGTTCGTCCCTCGCCGCCAGCCAATTCGTCTCTGTCGGGGGGTGGCGTGGATTTGGGGGACCACCCCGAGGAGGCGGCGCCAGCCGCCCCCGCAGCGGGTGGTGGCACCAAATCGGTGACAGGACCCGCCGGCCCAAGCGCATTGGCCCTGCTCGTCACATGGGCTGTAGTCGCCCTCGTCTTCGCCCACTGGGGCCTGACCGCCAAAGACGCTCTCGACCGAGGGATCTTCAACTTCGATTCGCTCTGGTACCACATGCCGTTTGCGGCGGACATGGTGCAGAGCCACTCCGTAACGGCACTGCACTACACCGAGACCGTTTTCACGAACTGGTTCTATCCGCAGAACTCGGAGCTCGTACACGCGGTTGGGATCCTGCTGGCGCACCGCGACACGCTGTCGTTGTTCGTCAACTTCGCGTTCCTTGGGCTTGCCTTCCTCGCGGCTTGGTGCATCGGCAGGCCTTATGGCCGGGGGCACCTGACCGTGGTTGCTGCCGCGATCGTGCTCGAGTGCCACACGCTGGTCGTGCGCGAGCCGGGAGCGGCGAAGAACGACCTCGTCGCCGCTGCACTCCTGCTTGCCGCTGCGGCGATCCTCGTCAACGCTTGGGCCCGCAAGGACGGCAGCCGCGACGGAGGGGAGGGGAGGGGCTCGCTGCCGGTCGGCTGGCCGCTCGCTGCGGCTGGTCTCGCCGTCGGCCTCGCCGCCGGCACGAAGTCGACCGCGGTCGCGATGGCTGCCGGGCTGACCTTGGCGGTGCTCTTCCTCGTCCCCGCCGGCCGGCGCTGGGCGGCAGCCGGCTGGTGGTTCGTCCCCGCCCTGCTCGGCGGCGGCTACTGGTACCTGCGCAACCTGATCGTCGCCGGCAACCCGCTGCCGCAGGCGACGAGCCTGGGGCCGATCTCGCTGCCCCATCCGGAGCGGCTGCAGGAGGGGCGGCCCGACTTCAGCATCGTCCACTACGCCACCGACACCGGCGTCTGGCGCGATTACTTCGAGCCTGGACTGCACCAGGCCTTCGGCGCGCTATGGCCGCTCGTGCTCGCCGCGGCGATCGGCGGCGGCCTGCTGGCGCTGTTTCGCGCCAGGGACAGCGTCATCCGCTGGATGGGTGCCGTGGTCCTCCTCGGCCTCCTCGCATACCTCTTCACCCCCCTCAGCGCCGCCGGTGCCGAGGGCGCCCCGGTCGGCTTTGGCATCAACATCCGCTACGCGATCCCACCCCTCCTCCTCGGCCTAACCCTGCTCCCCCTGGCCCTCAGCGTCGACGGGCCTAGAAGGAGACATATAGGCGGCTTTAAGGCCCGTCGGCGGTGGGAGTGGGGGGTGTTGGCGGGGTTGGTGCTTGTGTTGGTGGTGACCGATCGGTCTGATGCGGCGCTGCGCGATCCGGCGCGGGTCTTCGGCCTCGCGTTGGCGCTGCTTGCTGTGATGGTGCCGGCCGGGCTGCTGCTGGCTCGCGCACGCGGCGCGAGCCGCGGCATCGTCCTCGGCGGCTTCGCAGCATTGGCTCTGCTCGTCGCTGCGCTTGGCTATCCACTGCAGCGCCACTACCTGCACGACCGCTTCGGGCCCGATTCGGAAATCCCCGGCCTGCGCCTCGACAGCGCCTACCAATGGGTGCGCGACAAGAGCGATGCCCGGATCGGCCTCGCCGGCACCACCGCCGGCTTCCTCGGGTACGGCTTCTACGGCACCGACCTCTCCAACCACGTCGTCTACCTGGGCGAAAAGGGCCCACACGGCGCCTTCAACGCAATCCCGACCTGCACCGCCTTCCGCGCCGCCGTCAACGTGGCGGACCTCGACTACCTGGTCACCACGCCGTTCCTCAACTTCATCCACACCAGCAACCCGGTCCCCTCCCCCGAGGCGGGCTGGCTGCGCAACGATCCCGCCGCAAAGCTCCTCCTCCGCAACGGCCCGGTCACCGTCTGGCAGCTCCAAGGCAAGCTCGACCCGTCATCCTGCACCCCCGCCAACGCCCCGCTGCGCCGAATCCCCGACACGCCCTAGCACCCGTCTCAGCAGGCTGGAGCGTCTTGTACTTTTTCGCGGGCGCACCCACGGGCGCCAGCAATCCAACGATCCACGAAAAAGTTAAGCGGAAGCCTGCTGAGACTGGTGCTGTGCCCTAATCGTCCGACCCGGCGCTCGGGTCGTCTGAATCGGGCGCCTCGCTGCCAACACGGCGAATCACGATCTGATCGGCATCGATCCGAACCGTTACCTCACGCTTGCCGGCCCAGTGCTCGGCATAGACGGGATTGTCTTTGACCGACGGGTCGAGCCAGAGGCCGTAGCCGTCCTCCTTGCCGTGGTCGAAGGTCCCCTCGAGATCTTTGCGACGCCCACGGCCGCCGCGCCTGCCGCGCCGACGGCGCCGTTTCGGTCGATCCCCGCTTCCCTCGCGAGACGACGACTCGCCGTCCTCGCTTTCGTCTTCCGCCTCCGCCTCCGCCTCCGCCTCGGCCTCCTCCTCTTCGGGCTCCTCGGCCACTGCGGCCTCGATCTCCGCCTCGATCTCGTCGCGGAGGTCGACTTCGGCAGAGCCGGCGTCCTCCTCGTCGGGGGTGAAGCCGTGCTGTTTGCGGAACTCGCGCAGCTCCGACGCGCTGACTTCGAGCTGGTGGGCGATCCAGGCGTCGGTTCGCCCCTGGCGGACCCAGGCGCGGATCTGGTTGAGCTGCGGCTTTAGAGAGCGTCGTGCCATCGGCGGGCGAGTCTATTCAACGGAGGCGGTCGTTCGCACGGCCACTACGCCATCAGGAACGCGAGGGCCTCGAACATCGTGATCACGACCACGACGACGGTCACGGTGAGGCAGACGGCGAGGACGCTGAAGCGCACCTTGCTCTCCTGCTCGCTGCGGCTGATCCGCCGCGCGCGCGAGCGGTTCGCGGCGCGGCGACGGAGCTGCTCTCGCCGGCGACGCTCCAAGGTGGTCTCCTGCTCGAATGCCGTCTCGAACTGGGAGATGCTCTGTCGCATTCGCATAGATCGGGGTGGCCCGTGGGCCGCGGGGGACCGTAGCAAAGGCGAACGAGGGCTTGCAGGCGGGAGATGTGGCATATGTCACGCCCCGCTACGGTGGGCAGGCGCCCCAGAGCCCGCGGCCGGCGCGCGCGGCGCGCAGCTCCAGCCGCCGCATCAGCGGTGCGAAGCGGTCGTTCGGGGGGATCGTCAGCGAGCGCGCGAGCCCGCGCCGAACCAGCGCCGCGTTGACGAAGCGCCGCCCCCGGTAGACGTAGGCGAGCAGGCGGCCGTAGGCGTCGCGCCGCTCGACGCCGAAGACGAGCCGCACGCGCTTCCCTTCGACCAGGCGGTGGTTGAAGGCCGATGCACGCGGGCCGAAGCACTGCACCGGCGTGTCGGGCTTGACCGTCTCCGGGGTGTCGACGCCGATGTAGCGAACGTCCTCCGCCCGTCCGCCGATCCGGGTCTCGATCGTGTCGCCGTCGATTGCGCGGAGCACGAGCGCCCTGACGGCATCTGGCCCCTCCGCGCTCGAGCCGCCGCCTTCCCACGGCCGCAGGATCAGCGCCGCGGCGATCAGCAGCAGCGCCAGGCTGCCGAGCTGACCGCGTGTCCACGTAAGCCCCACCCCCGCCTAAGGGGTGGGGCGGACTTTCTCTCCCCGCTCCCGGCTAGGGAATTCGCTGAACGTTGCTTAGCAGCGTCTCTTTGATCTGGGCGATGATCTCCAGCGCGTCGTTCCACTCGCGCTGCCAGACGTTGCGGCCGAAGATCACGCCCGAGCCCCCCGCCTGCATGATCTCGCGGGTGTGGGTGAGCACGGTCTCGTCGTCGACCTTGGAGCCGCCGGAGAGGACCACGAGGGAGCGGCCGGCAGACTCGACGCACTGGCGGATCGCCTCCGCCTCGTCGACCTGCATCTCGTTATAGGGGGCGGGAGAGTCCTTGTCCTTGTCCGCGTTGATCTTGGGCATGTTGAGCTTGACCACGTCGGCGCCCATCTCCATCGCCATCCGCGCCGCGTAGTCGATCGCGTAGAAGGAGCCGGCGCCGCCCTTGGCGTCGATCGCCTCGCCTCGTGGGTAGGACCAGACGACCAGCGGCATCCCGAAGCGGTCGCAGTCCTGGCGGACCTGGCGCAGCTGGGCGAGGTCCTCGTCCTGGCGCGGCGAGCCGACGTAGAGCGTGTAGCCGACCGCGTCGGCACCGAGGCGCACCGCGTCCTCGACGCTGGCGTTGCAGCTCGAGAAGGCCTTGGCGGAGGAGGGAACGTCGGTCTTGCCGTTGACCTTGAGGATCAGGGGAACCTGGCCGGCGTAGTCGGGGTAGTACTTGCTCGCCATCCCGATCTGGCAGGCGAGGGCCGAGTAGCCCGCCTCGACCGCGAGGCGGAACTGGTAGTCGGGGTCCTTGGAGGCGGGGTTGGGGAAGAAGTCGCGCGGCCCGTGCTCGATCCCCTGGTCGATCGGCAGCAGCATCAGGGTGCCGTTGCCGGGGCCGAACTCGAAGAGCAGCCGCCGCAGGCGCGCTCGTTTGCCGGGGGCCAGGGTGGCCAGCAGCGATTTCTGCTCGGTCAGGCTCTTCAACTCCACGCTGATTTCCTCCTAATGGTCCACGGAAACGGGTAAGGCCCCAGTATGTCACCGCAGCGAGGGTTCAAGCGGTCCTCGCGGGGCGGTTATCCTCGTTTGACCATGAGCGAGACTGAGCTCAGCGTCATCTGCAAGAACTGCGGCTCCGAGGTCAGTCCCTACGTAACCGAGTGCCCCTACTGCGGGGCGCGGTTGCGCAAGCGGGCTCCGAAGCTCGAACGCCGCGGCGACGGCCTCGAGGCGAAGCCGCCGCGGCGGGCCCGGCCGCGGATCCTGCGCCGCCGCCGCACCGATCCGAGCGCCGCGTTCCGCCCCTACGCCACGGCCGCGGCGATCGTCGGCCCCGCGATCCTGCTGCTCGTGCAGAAGGCGAGCGGCGACTCGCTCAGCACCTTCGGCGGCCTCGTGGTGCCGTTCGAGGACCAGTGGTGGCGCTTCCTCACCGCTCCCTTCGCCTATGTCGACGTCGGCTACCTCTTCGTCGTCGCCATCGGCTTGGCGATCTTCGCCACCGGCCTGGAGCGGCGCCTGGGAAGTCCGGCGGCCGCGGTCCTGCTGGTCGCCTGCGGGTCGCTGGGGATGCTCGTGGCCAGCGGCATCGCCCACGCCCAGGGCGACATCGAGGTGATCGCCGGGGGCAACGGAATGGCACTGGGGGCGGTTGCCGCCTGGTTCGCGATTCGCCGCGCCGAGACTCACCACACGATCGACGACGACTTCGACACGATCGGCGTCCTCGTTGCCGCCGCGGTGCTGCTGGCGCTGCCGATCTTCGACTCCAGCGCAGACGTCTTCGCCGGCCTGGTCGGCGGCGCCGTCGGCGGCCTCGCCGGCCTCGCCGCCTCGGCTCTGAACCAATCTCACTAGCCGGGCGCCGTCTCCTCCGCTTCCGGGCGGGCGCGCTCATCGCACCCGGCGATCTCACGCCGCCCTCCCGCGCCCGGGGACGGCTAGGCTTGCTCGCAAGTGCCCTCCGACGCGGAACTCGACGCCGCCATCGAGCGTCTCCTCGACGCCGAGCGCTTCGCTGAGGCTGAGCGGATCGTGGCCCGCGCCGCGCCGCAGCTGCAGAAGGTGCTGGCGGCGGCGCTAGCCGAGGGCGGCTGGTTCGGCGAGTCCCACGAGGCAGAGACGCTGAAGGCGGCAACCGTTCCCGATCCCGACGAGCGGGTGGCGGCGGTCCGTTCGCTGCTGGCAGAAGAGGCGAGGATGGGAATGATGGTTGGAGTCGCCGTCGGCTGGGCACTCCACGAGGAGATGACCGACACCAACGAGATAGGAGAGCACTGAGAGATGGAGATTCGATTTCACGGGCACTCGTGCTTCGAGCTGAGCGATGGCGAGACCACGGTTCTGGTCGACCCGTTCCTCAAGCCCAACAATCCGGCGGCGGTGGCGAGCGCCGAGGACGTGGACCCGACCGTCGTCGTCATCTCCCACGGGCACGTCGACCACATGGCCGATGCGGTTGGCGTCGCGACCCGCAGCGGCGCGGAGTGCGTGGCGATCGTCGAGATCGCCAACTGGCTCGAAGAGCAAGGCGTCGAGCAGGTCCACGATCCGAACCTCGGCGGGACGGTGAGGTTCGACTGGGGCTGGGTGAAGCTCGTGCCGGCCTGGCACACGAGCACGATTGCGGGCTCCGCCGAGGCGCCCTTCAGCCCCACGCCGGGAACCGTCACCGGCACCCCGGCGGGGCTGCTGATCAACCTCGGTGGGGTGACGGTCTACCACGCCGGCGATACCTGCCTCTTCGGTGACATGAAGCTGATCGCCGAACGAAATCCGATCGACGTCGCCCTGCTGCCGATCGGCGGCCACTACACGATGGATCGCCACGATGCCGTTGTCGCGGCGGAATTCGTCGGCGCAGGCATTGTGATCCCGATGCACTACGACACGTTTCCCCCGATCGAGACCGACGCTGCAGCGTTCAAGTCCGAGGTGGAGTCGAAGACCTCGTCGTCGGTCGTCCTCCTCGGCGCGGGCGAGTCCCACTCGACTGGCTGACCAGCCAGTCGAGTGCTAGTCTCGGCCGAACCGCAGCCGAGCCGAGGGGAGTAGCGAATGGGAACCACTGAGGCCTCCGGGACCGAGTTGAGGACAGGGCGGGCCGACTTCCAGGCCACCGCCGACCCGGCGCTGATGGAGGCCGCCGACCGCACTTCCGAGGTGAAGCTGCTCACCTACGAGGAGCTCTACATGCTCTGGGAGCGCCAGCAGTGGCAAACCCAGGAGCTCGACTTCAGCCGCGACCGCGAGGACTGGAACGAGCGCTTCGACGAGGAGGAGCGGTTCCAGCGCATGTACGGGCTCTCCTCCTTCTTCATCGGCGAGCAGAAGGTGGCCGAGGAGCTGGGTCCGATCATGCGGGCGGCGCCGACCGAGGACCAGCGGATCTTCCTCTGCACCCAGATCGCCGACGAGGCTCGCCACGTGCGCTTCTTCGAGCGCTTCTACCGCGAGGTCGGGGTGCTCGAGTGCGACGACCTCAGCGCGATGCTGAGCGAGACCTCCGAGCATCTCAACGAGAACTTCGGCCGCCTCTTCGACGAGATGCTGAAGAAGCGGACCGACCGCCTCTCGACCGAGCCGGAGGACACCGAGGCCCTGGTCGAGGCGGTGACCCTCTACCACATGGTGATCGAGGGGATGCTGGCCCTCACCGGGCAGCACTTCATCATGGATTACAACGAACGCGAGGGCACCCTGCCGGCCTTCGTCGAAGGCTTCCAGAACGTCGCCCGTGACGAGCACCGCCACGTCGCCTTCGGCTCGGTCTTCCTGCGCGAGAAGGCGCACGAGGACGAGCGCTACAAGCAGGCGATCCAGCGCACGCTGGAGGAATCGCTGCCGGTCGCGGATGGCGTCCTCTCACCGCCCTGGGCGCCGGAAGACGAGGACTACGAGCTATTCGGCTACTCGCTCGCCGACACGCGCAAATTCGCCGGCACCTGCCTGATGCGGCGGCTCAAGGTGATTGGCCTGCAGTAGCGGGAGCGTCGAAACGGGGGGCCGGAACGCCAGCTGCTCAGGCGCCCGGAGCCGCGTCGGCGCTGGACGGGCCTTCGCCTTCGGGGTTCGAGGACGAACTCGGGGGCGGTGTTTCCGCAGGCGGGGGGCTGGCTTCTTCGGCTGGCGGGGCGGGAGGAGTCTGCGGCGGGGCCGGCGTGCTTTCCGGGGCAGGTGCGGGGGCGGCTTCGCTGCCCCCGGTGCCCCCACCGACCGTGACGACTACGGTGCCGCCGGCAGCCGGAGCGCCTGCGCCCGTTGACGGAGTTGCGCCCTCGATCGCCACCGCAGGCTGAGTGGCTTCGGCTTCGCTGTCGCTGCTCGACTGATCCGCCGCTTCCCCGGCGACCGCTTCGGTTACGGGAGACTTGACCTCCTCGGTCGCCTGCGCCGGTTCGGCGGGCGGGGCCTCGGTGGGCGCCGTTTCCTGCTCGTGCGCTGGAGCGATCGCGGCGTTGCGCGCCGGCGCAAGTTCGGTGGTGGGTCCTTGGTGAACGCGGGAGATCGAAGCCGGGGGGCTCACCGGCGTCTGTCCGCTCTGCTGTACCTCGACCGCGCCGGCCGTGAGCACCGCGGCGGTAACGACGCCCGCGACGGCCTTGGTGCCGATCGCGCCGCCGACGGCTCCGATGCCCCCGGCTGCACCACCCGAGCTGAGCGCGGCGCCGACGCTGCCGACAGCGCCGGCTCCGGTGGCGCCGGCGCCCGTCGCGGTCGCGGTCGCGGCGCCACCGGTCCCTGCCCCTCCCAGGCCAAGCTTGGACGCGATGAAGCCCTTCAGCGCCACCAGGGGACCGACTGGAACCAGCGCCGCCAAGACCTTGTCGTTGGAACGCAGCTGGGAGCGGAAGTCGGCGCACTCTTCGCAGTCGCGGACGTGGCGCCGCACCGGGCCGGAGAGCTTGCGCAGGCCCTCGGCCGCCTCGGCGAGGTCGATTCGCACCTCGCCGCAGGTCAGCTGGCGGGCCTGGCTGGCCTCGGCGAGCGAGATCCTCGCCCGCACCAGCAGCGACTTGACCGAGGGCACGCTGGTCTCCATCGCCTGCGCGATCTCCTCGTATGACATCGCATCCATCTCGCGTAGCAGCAGGGCAGAGCGCTGCGTCTCGGGAAGCTTGCCCACGTCGGTGAGGAGCTGGCGGAACTCCTCGCGATTGTGGACCTTCTCCGCCGTCGAAGCCGCCTCGACCGTTGGCACCATGTCCATCGATTCCTGGGCGTCGGCGGTCGGTTTGCGCAGGTGATTGAGGCAGCGGTTGCGCGCGATCCGGTAGAGCCACGGACGGAGGTTGATCTCGCGCTCGTCGGCGAGCATCGCCCGGTAGGCGTTGACGAAGACCTCCTGCAGCACGTCCTCGGCGTCCTCGGTCGATCCCAGCATCTGCCGGCAGAAGCCGAGCAGGCGTCCCTGGTAGCGGTCGACGATCGCCTCGAAGGCGCCGGGGTTGCCGGCGCGGGCCATCGCGATCAGCCGGTCGTCGCCCTGCAGCTTGAGCAGCGGCGAGCGTCGTGCGAGCAATCCGCGGCGACTGGCATGTGTAAGAGCTGATGCCTCCAAGCGGTTCCTCCAGAGAAAGCCAGGGAAGGCGTGTGTCTTCTAGCTCAAAGACACCGTAGCAGCGGGGTAGTTGCGGTACCTCAGCAGTTTTTAGTGCAGCTTTAGGAATCCGCGAGTCCCGGCTACCATCGCCCTGCCCGGGTGGCGAAATTGGCAAAAGCGGCGCCCTTAAAAGGCGCTGCCCCACTGGGGGGCTTGCGGGTTCGAGTCCCGCCCCGGGCATTCGAGCCGGCCGAAGGTCGGCTCGCGATCCCTGGGCACGCGCCTGACGGCGGCGGGCCGGCGCGATGCGGCGTCCTCGGGCTGTCGGGTAGCGCTGCTACCCGACAGCCCTGCGTCCTTGCCTCGCTTGGCCCGGCGCTCGCCAGCCACGCACCCATGTCTCGCGAGACGACCTTCGGCCGGCAGATATAGGCTCAAAAGATGGTGCACGGGGGGCGGATCGTTGCGAAGGTTCTGAAGTCCAGGGGGGTGACGCATCTCTTCACTCTTTCTGGGGGCCACCTGTTCTCTATTTACGACGGGTGCCGGGCCGAGGGGATCGAGATCGTCGACGTTCGGCACGAGCAGACGGCGGCGTTTGCGGCCGAGGGATTCGCGAAGGCGACGCGGAAGGTCGGGGTGGCAGCGCTGACCGCGGGACCGGGGGTGACCAACGGAATGAGCGCGATCGCGGGAGCGCAGGCGAACTGCTCGCCGGTCTGCGTGCTCGGGGGCCGAGCGCCGGAGCTGCGCTGGGGGTCCGGGTCGCTGCAGGAGATCGACCACCTGCCCTTCGTCTCGCCGCTGGTCAAGTCGGCGGAGACCGTGAAGGAGCCGGGTCAGATCGCCGCGCGGACTGCGGCGGCACTCGACCTCTCCCTGGCGTCGCCCAACGGCCCGACCTTCATCGACTTCCCGCTCGACGTCGTCTTCACCGAGGCGGAGGTGGAGATCCCGGCGACGCCGAACGTCGAGGCTCAGCCCGCGGCCGGCGTCGAGGAGGCGGCCGCCCTGCTCGCCGCCGCCGAGCGCCCGGCGATCATGGCCGGGACGGGCCTGTACTGGGGGAGGGGAGAGGACGAGCTGCGCGCGTTGGCGGAGGCGCTCGGTATCCCGGTCTTCCTCAACGGCCTCGGCCGCGGCTGCCTGCCCGCCGATCATGAGTTGGCCTTCAGCCGGGCGCGCGGCGCTGGTCTCGGCGGTGCCGACGTGGCGCTGGTGATCGGCGTCCCACTCGACTTCCGCCTCGGCTTCGGCGGGGCCTTTGGGGAGGGGGCGAAGTTGATCCGCCTCGACGCCGCGCCGAACGCGCTCGGTGCGAACCGGGCGCCCGACGTCGACCTCGTCGGCGACGTTGCCGCCAGCCTTGCCGCGATCCGGGAGGCAGTGGGCGCTGCGGGCTCTCGCACCGATCCCTGGCTGGCCCAGCTGCGAGAGGTCGAGGCCGAGAAGCGCGCGGGCGAGGAGGCGGAGTTGAACGACTCGCGCGCGCCGCTGCACCCGGTCCGCATCTACAAGGAGCTGGGGCAGGTCCTCGAGCGGGACGCGATCGTCATCGGGGACGGAGGCGACTTCGTCTCATACGCGGGGCGCTTCATCGATACGTACCAGCCGGGCTGCTGGATGGACCCGGGACCGTTCGGTTGCCTCGGCGCGGGCCCCGGACAGGCGATTGCGGCCAAGCTGGCTCATCCCGATCGACAGGTTTGCCTGCTGCTCGGCGACGGCGCCTTCGGCTTCGCGGGGATGGAGTTCGACACAATGGCGCGTCACGGTCTGGGTGTAGTGGGGATTTTGGGCAATAACGGCATCTGGGGTCTCGAGCACCACCCGATGAAGTTCCTCTATGGCTACTCGGTTGCGGCGGAGCTTCGGCCGGAGACCCGTTACGAGCAGGCGGTCGAAGCGCTGGGTTGCGAGGGTGTCCTCGTGCGCGAGCCGGGTCAGCTGTTGCCGGCGCTGGAGCGGGCCTTCGAATCCGGCAAGCCCACCCTCGTCAACGTCTTGACCGACCCCGAGATCGCCTACCCGCGCAAGTCGAATTTGGCTTGATAGAGGGGGATTTAGCCCGGTTTGGGCATAGACGAGAATCGGCCGCCATCACTGGCGGCCGATTCAAGGTTGGTCCCTCAGGACGGGCAGGGGTACGTCTTCAGGGACCAGTTCTTATTTGGTGGACTCAGACGGCGGGAGGCGCCATGATGCGGCAATCGTCCGAGCCCTGTACCGGGTCTGCGGTAGGTGTGCCCCACCTCTTCCCCGATGAACCGATTATCTGCCTGCCTGTCCGATATGTCTAGTTGCCGGTTTCCCTGCTACCGATAATTAGGTAGACGAAGAGTACCAACTTTTCTGGGTTCGAGCGCTTTCTTCACCCATATGTAGCGCCTTTCGGAACTCGGCTGTCCACGCGGTCACAGTGTTGGCCTCAAGATGCGAGGTCGGGGTTTATCCCGCAGTCCAGAGCCGATGCTGCCGCTGTCAGGGCGGCGCCGTAGAGGATGTCGTGCTCGGAGACGGTGATCCGATCGAGGTCAAAGGCGCGCATGGTCTCGACCAGGATCACGACGCCGGCGACGATGGTGGGAGCGCGGTCGGGGTGCATGCCGGGGACCTCGATTCGCTCAGCCAGCGGAACAGAGGCGAGCCGGGAGAGCAGGCGCTGGATCGAGGTGAGGCTGAGGACGTGCCCATGGACGCGCTTGGGGTCGTAGGGCTCCAGGCCAAGTTCGACCGAGGCCAGCGACGTGGGCGTGCCGGCGACGGCGATCCCGGCGCTCGCGCTCGTGTCTGCTGCGCCGGCTGTCGCGCCCTCGATCAGGGCGCGGACGTCGGCGGCGAGCGCCTCGAGCTCGATTGCCGCGGGTGGATCGGAGGCGACGTGCCGCTCGCTGTGGCGCACGACCCCCGCCTGCAGCGAGGTGTGGAAGGCGATCTCCCGCCCGCTGCCGACGATCAGCTCGGTCGAGCCGCCGCCGATGTCGACGACGAGAGTCGGTTGGGCGGGGGGTTGCTCACAGGTTGCTCCGACGTAGGTGAGGCGGGCCTCCTCCTCGCCGTCGAGCACGCGAGTCGAGAGCGCGAAGCGCTCGCGCAGCTCGGCGGCGAAGGCATCGCCGTTGGAGGCGTCGCGGACGGCGCTGGTGGCGATCGAGTCGATGGTGTCGACGTCGGCCTCGCGACAGATCGCGACGTAGTCGGCGATCGCCTCGCAGGCCGCCTCGATCGCCTCGGCGGAGAGCTGCCCGGAGAGGTCGACCCCGCGCCCGAGCCGCGTAACTCGACTCTGCCGCTCGATCTCGGAAACACGACCTCCGTCGACGTCGGCGACCAGCAGCCGCGTCGAGTTGGAGCCGACGTCGATCACCGCCACCCGATTGGGATCCCTTGCCATGCCGGCGGCACTCTAGACAGACCGCCGAGGCAAGAGCGCCTGCACGCCCGCCCAATCCCCACCCGCCCACAGCCAACTCATTGCTAGCATGACCAAACCGCCGCGGGGTGGAGCAGCCAGGTAGCTCGTCGGGCTCATAACCCGAAGGTCGCAGGTTCGAATCCTGCCCCCGCTATAGGACGAAAGCCCCGCATTTGCGGGGTTTTTGTTTGCCGTCGGATGCAGACAATACATTTCATTAATGGCTTTGGGGCAACGAATGGGGCAACTCGAGCTCCGAGAACGGGAGATGGTCAGTGAAGACCGCCTTGGACCGGACGATAGGTCCGAGGCGGTCAATAGGCTCAATCTTCGCCAGACCCCTTCCTACCTGGCCGAAAATGCTGTGAGCCTGAAGCTTGACTCCAACACCGGCCTTGCCGAATCCGAGATCGCTGAGCCCATGGGGGGCGGCGCGGGTTCAAATGGTCACATCGCAAACGGCAATGGAGACGCTCCGTCCGGCGAAGGTTTCGTCAAGCGGCTAAAGGGCGACGCCCGAGCGATCCCCATCGATGACGATTGCGTCGACCTCGTCGTAACCTCGCCGCCGTATTGGAAGAAGCGCGACTACGGAGTCGAGGGGCAGATAGGCCAAGAGGAGACGGCTCAAGACTTTGTCGACGCGATGGTCGAATGCCTACAGGAGTGGCGTCGCATACTGCGGCGGACTGGGTCGGTTTTCCTAAATATCGGCGACAGCTTCCAGAATCGTCGTCTCATTGGGATCCCGGCTCGGGTTGAGCTCGCAGCAGGAGATGACGGATGGATCGTTCGCAATCGGATCATTTGGGCAAAGGATGGCGGAATGCCGGACCCGGCCCAGAATCGCCTCGCGAATCGACATGAGTACATCATCCACCTCACGCTCGGCCACGACTACTACTACGATCTCCTCGGCTATTCGGCGGCGATCGGAAACGGCGCGAACCCGGGGGACGTGTGGAAGATCAATCCGGGCCGTCATATGGGTGACCACCTAGCGCCGTTCCCGACCGAAATCGCCGAGCGCGCGATCCGGCTCGCATGTCCTAGGCACGTTTGCACCAAGTGCGCGACACCGCGACGTCGCATCATCGAACGTACGACTGAGCTAGATCCCAATCGGCCCCAGGCGCGCCGAGCCATGGAGATAGCTAGGGAAGCCGGTCTCACTAAGGAGCATCTCCAGGCGGTTCAGGCGACCGGGGTCTCCGATGCCGGAAAGGCGCTGAAAACGCAGAACGGAACGGGGCGCAACGCAGAGCACGTCAAGGTGCTCGCGGCTGAGGCGAAGGTGGCCCTGGGTGGCTACTTCCGGGAGTTCACCTTTGCGAAACGGGTGACGACCGGCTGGACGGCATGCAATTGCCGTAAGCGCTTTGAACCTGGTGTCGTGCTAGACCCCTTCATGGGTACTGGCACCACTCTCGAGACCGCGCGTGAGATGGGGCGAAGCGCGATAGGCATAGACCTCGCCGGAGAGTCTGCATAGACTCTCCGCTTGATGGCGGAAAGCGCGGGGGAAGGTGGCCAGCCTGTATTCGTCCTCACGACGAGCGTCGTTCGCTGGGGAATTGAGCAGCTACTGAGCCGGAAGGTACACACGTTCTTTCCGGCGTACCTTGAGATCCGCAGGGCGACGGGGGCGAAATCAAAGGTGCCGTTGCGGCCTCAATGGGCGAACGTCGGCATGTATCTCGAAGTCCCCGGCGGCCCCCCGAAGAAGCCTTACTTTCGGCCGTTCTGGAATCAGAGCCGCAACGCGGGACAGGACTGGCTCAACGAGAACATCGCCGGCAGCTATGCACCCAGCTCGATCCGAGAAGTCCAGCGTAGGGTGATCGAGGTCGAGGGCAGTGGCTACTCGCTGAAAGAGGGCCACGCACAGCTCGTATTGGAGAACCTCCTCTACGGCGAGCCCTTGCCCGTTTACCCGGTTGCGCTCTTCTATTACCGGAACTTCGGGTTCACCAACGACGGCCCGGCTCTCTCCCCCGATGGTCTGATCGACATCTTCCGGGAGGACTTCGGTTTTCTCACGGGCGCGGAGATGGCCGAATTCGATCTTCTCTTCTCGGCCGGAATTCCCGACCGCACGGACTGGTTCGAGCCGTGGAATCCGCCTGCAGCAACTGTGGAGGCGGAAGGCTAAGTTGACCCTGCATCGCACTCAAGACCCGATCCGCCTGCTTGATGCAGAGGCTCTCGACATCGGCTTCGAGGAGGCGGTAAGCGAGCCCGACTCAAACCGCCCGGACGATCCGCCTCTTGGCAGCGACGACCCGAGACTGGCCGAGGTCCGGCAGCTCCTGCAGACCTACGGCGGGGTGATCTTCAGCGGGCCTCCCGGCACCAGCAAGAGCTGGACTGCGAGCAAGATCGGTTATGCGCTCGCGGGCGATCGAGAGCGAGTTGCCTTCGTTCAATTCCATCCCTCCTATCAGTACGAGGACTTCATCCAGGGATTTGTCCCGAACAAAAAAGGGGACGGGTTCACCATGAGGGCGAAGGTCTTTCTCCAGATGTGCATCGACGCCGCCGAGGATCCCGACCACACCTATGTCGTAGTGATTGATGAGCTGAGCCGTGCTGATCCAGGTCGCGTGTTTGGCGAGGCCCTCACCTATATCGAGCGGTCAAGGCGGGGCGATGAGGTTCTGCTTGCCTCGGGCCAGACCGCGGTGATACCGCCGAACCTCGTGGTCCTCGCGACGATGAATCCGTTGGACCGAGGGGTGGACGAGGTCGACGCGGCCTTCGAGCGCCGCTTCGCAAAGATCGCGATGGACCCCGACCCCGCAATGCTCGTGGAATTTCTCGATCGGGCCGGCGTCGAGGAGACGTTGCAGCGACGCCTGCGCGCATTCTTCGGCAAGGTGAACGCTCAGGCGAAGCGGAACCCGCTCTCGGCGGTAGGGCATACGTTCTTCATCAATGTGGCGGACGAGGAGAGCCTCCAGCGGGTGTGGGACTACCAACTCCGGTTCCTCTTCGAGAAGGCGTACCGGCTGGACCCCGATGGTCGTGCCGAGGTTGAAGCAGATTGGATGCGGATCTTCGCCCCAGTCGAGGATGAAGAGGAGCCCGCCGGAGCGGCGGAGTCCTAGTTGATGGAGGCCGCAGCAGCACTGCCCGCAGAGCAGCCGGCCCGCGCCCCCGCGAAGCATCCGATCGTTTACCGGGTGCGGGAGTACGACCTCGTTGACGTGCCGCTCAGCGACCTGTTGAATGCCAAGGGGCGCCTTCGCCTCAATCCCGATGTCGAGTCGAAGGGCTACTTCACCGTCCAGCTAACGAAGGGCGCCGTTCGCCTTCAAGCACGGGGATATGTCGGCCTGATCCCGCTCAACGACCGGGTCGTCATCGACGTGAAGCCACGGGTGCCGGTCGGCAACCTTGGCCATCTGCTTCGAGTCTCCGGCTACGTCCCGTCGTCTCTGGGCGCCGAACGGCCCTACGCGACAGATCCGACCTGGAATGAATCGCTCGTTGACCTCTTTGCCGGATGGCTCGCCGCCCGGGTGGACGTCATCGCCTCGGAGGGCCTTCTGCTCTTATATGAGCAGCGCGAAGAGGCGACGTCGTTCCCGCGCGGTCGGGTCCTCGCTGGCGCCACTCTCACGGGGCTACGATCGCGCGGTATCCGCCATCAGGCTGTGAGTAGCTGGTTTGCGCGAACCGCGGACAACCCTGCGAATCGCTGCCTGAAATACGCCATCTGGTTTCTCGCCGGGCGCCTGGCGATTCTCGGGTCGCGCACCGCCTCTCGTCGCCAGTTGCTCCAGCGCCTCGGAGCCTTGTATGAGCTGTTCGCCTCAGTGCCGCTGGACCATTCGCTGTCCTTTCTAAGCGATCCGCTGGTCACCGGCGCCAGGGCGGTTCCTTCTCTCCGCCCCTATTACCGGCCGGCCCTCGACTTGGCAATGGCCATCGTTCGTCGCTATGCCGTCGACGTGGAGGCGACGCACCGAGGCGTGGACCTCCCGTCAATGGTGCTCGACATGGACTCGATCTTCGAGGCCTATCTGCGAAACACCCTGCAGGCCGAGGCGGCGCGAGCTGGTTGGGGGGCCGCCGTCCTCGATGGCAACACCGCTGGCAAGAAGCCGCTCTTCGACGACCCACCCTCAGAGAACGCAACGCCAGACATCGTTTTCCGTACCGCAGAGCACCGGTGGCCGCTGGTGATCGAGGTAAAGAATGTGCCAGTAAACGGCAACTCGAACCGGGGGGCAATCGAGCAGGCAATCACCTACGCGGCTGCCTATCGCTGCAACCGAGTTGTTCTGGCGCACCCGCGGGCGCGAAATCAAGACAAAGCCAGGCTGAGGCTGCAAGGCCTTATCGGGGACCTAGCGGTCTATCAGTATGTCTTTGACCTAGAGGCAGCCGATCTCCTCGTCGAGGAGTCGAAGTTCGCCGACTCGATGTTCGATCTATGCAGCACGGATTCAAGCTAGCGTGGATCACGACACGACGACTCAGGTAGCGGCTCTGGTTGCGGCGGCAACGGGTCTGGTCGCCGCCATTGCCGGCATCTGGAATCTCGCATTGGCGGCCCTGCGAAATCGACCTGGCCTGAGCGTGTTCACGCGCGAGTTTGCCGCAGACCCCTATGGCCATGAGCGATACATCGAGGTCGTGGTGGTGAACGCCAAGCCCAGGCCGAACTCCGTCGTTGAGATGGGTCTGCGCATGCGAGAGCAGGCCAAAATCTGGAAGGACGCCGACGGCTCTACGCGGCCCGAGCTGCCAGTCGTGCTCAATGACGGCGAAGTCGTGACGATGACCTGGCTACGGGAGGAGCTCGGGCAGGAGTTCTGGGAAGGGAAAGCCGAGATCGTCGGTTGCTTTGCGATCGACGGCCGCGGACGTGAGGTAGTGGGCGGGCCGCTGCCATAGCTCGCGGGCCTCGACAGACAGCCAGTCGACGAGGAGATCGATCGTGAGCTCGCAAGAACGCTTCCTCAGCTCGCAAGCGAGTACGTACACCGTGTCGCTCGACGGCGGCTTCCTGGCGCGGGGCTTCTGGATTTACGTCTGGGAGGTCCGTGACCCCGAGGGCTCAGTGATGCTTTACGTCGGGCGGACCGGCGACAGCTCCTCGCCGAATGCGCAGTCACCTTTCAACCGGATGGGTCAGCATCTCGGCTTCGCGAAGAACAGCAGCATGCTGCGCAACCACCTACAAGGTCGAGATGTGTCCCCCGACCTTTGCTCATTCCGCTTGGTTGCCCACGGGCCGATCCTTCCCGAGGCCGAGGACTGGAAGTCCCATGTGATTCGGCGGGACCTCGCAGCAGCTGTGGAGAAGCAGCTCGCCGAGGATTGCGCCGCCGCTGGCTACGATGTCCTGAACTCGGTCGCTTCAGGAAAGGAGCTGGACGACGAGCTCTACGCCCCCGTTCGCGCTGCCTTCACCGAGCACTTCGACCTGATCTAACCGCCGGCGTATCATTCCATCGGGTGACCCTTCGATTCGACCCAGATGTCGCGCAACAGATCGTTGACGCGGTCGCCAGGATTGAGGCTGCGGAGCCTGGACGGCGATTCATCTATACGGTGGCGACCGAGTCAGAGGTCCCGGGCGTGGGGACCGGTGAGCACGCCGGGGTCCTCAGAACTCATGGTGCCGACAGCATTACGATCGGAACCGACGCTGGCGACATAGTGATCGGCTGGTACGAGATCACCTCGATCGGCGTGGCGCCTGACTAGCCGCAAGCCCTGGGCGCCACGGCGCTGGGTTGTGAGGGTTGCAGCTTGCTGCCTTGGTCGAGGGAGGATGGTGCGAGATAACTTCGCCGCCGTGACTACTGACGGGAATCCCTAGCTTCGAGGATCAGATTGATCACGCCGCTGTCGGGGTCGACGTGGACGATTCCGACGCCGTGGCTGCGATAGCGGTCCCTGAGATGTGGCGGCGGCACCACGTCGGTGACGAGGAATCGGAAGAAGGGCTCCTCCTCATCGCCCTCGATGGCGGCTTCGCGAGCCCGCAGGAAGCCCGCGCGCAGCTGCTCGGGAGTGGGTCCACCGGCGCCCCGGCGAGACGACTTGACGATCACGACGTAGATCACGTCCTCTCGCCGGCCGATCAAGTCGACTCCCTTATCGAGCAGCCCGCTGAGGACCTCGACCTCGAATCCCTCCCCCCGAAGCCAGCGCTCGGCACCCGCTTCGAGTGCGACACCGGCCGTGTAGCGGGTGGCGGCAAATTCGGCCGCGTTGCGAATGTCCTCGGGATCGGCCATATCCTCCAGGTAGGCGCTGAGCCCGTCGAGAAGACGCGCCCGCTCTCCGGGTGCAGAGGCGTCGGCGGCTGCCGGCGGGATGGCCTGGCTGTAGGTCTGGATTGCCTCGGCGGGTCTACCTCAACGCCGCGCGGCCCGAACTTGCGAAGCCTGCGGTAGAAGGCGGCGGTGCCGATCAACGCCCAGCCGGCGGGAACGAACACGACGGCGACGGAGAGGCTGGTTTCAGTCGCCGCGAGAGCGCCGGCGATGATCCAGGCGAGGGCCCCGGCGGCGAGCAGCAGGAGCTGGCTCTGCTGATCGGTCCACGGCGGCGCGGGTTGTCTGATTCCGGCACGCTGGGGAGCGTAAGGCCGGACGGGGAAGGAGGCTAGAAGACTGCTCGCCTGTCCAGAGCCGCGCTCGGGCCGCAAGCCGAGCTCCTTCGATTGACCCGACCTCGCTCGGCCTTCTCGATGCCGAGGCTACCTTCACTTTCACGCGAGAGCAGTTGTGTCAGGATCGCCGCATGGCAGATAAATCGGTCGCGGACCAACTCCGCGAGCTCGGCGTGAAAAATGCAAATGTCCTCGTGCGGATGGCCGAGCGCGGCCAGCTCCTCGCCCTGAGGTGCGAGATGCCGCAGTGCTACCACCACAAGGGGCGCGGCGCTTTCGATCCGGTCGGGACCCCGGGCAACAAGTGGACGCCCTCGCGCGACCACTACCCGACGCTCAAATCGGATGGCGGTAGGTTCGTCGCCGAGAACGTTCGACTCTCCCACTCTTGGTGCAACAAGCGGGACTGGGGCTGGCGGGCGCAAGTGCGGAAGCAGCTCGCGAGGGGAAAGCCCCTCGCCGACATCGCCGAGTTCCTGAACCGCAAGGGTGTTCCCCCCGCACACGGCACGAACCAATGGACAGCCGCCATGGTGCGCAAGGCCTACGTGTCCTAGTCCGGATTCGGCGCTGGGTGCCGCTTCGCGCGAGCTCCGGCAGTCTTCGTCGAGTCTAGATATCGAAGCAAGCCAGGTCCGCTGGGGCAACAAAAGGGGCAACACGCCCCACAGATCCCAGCCGATCTCGATCTCGCGAAAACCGCTCTAGGACGCGCTCCACGTAGCCCCAGCAGGTCCATCGGATCGGGCTCATAACCCGAAGGTCGCAGGTTCGAATCCCGCCCCCCGCTACATGAGAAGGACCCGGAAATGGGGGGCTTTTTCGTGTCTAGGCGCTCGTGGCAATCCTTGGCGGGTACTAAGTGGGGTACGAAGCCGGCGCAGAGCTGCCCGCCCACGGTCAACTGCGGCGGGGTCGCCGAGAAGGCCGTCAGCTCGACGCGGTTTACTGCGTCCTCGTGATCTTCTATTCCATGAGCCTGTCGGCCGACGGCTACATCGCCGGACCCGACGGAAGCTTCGATTGGGCGGTGCCCAGCCAGGAGCTGCACCGGTTCCACAATGAACGGGTCGCCGCGATCGATGCCCAGCTGCTCGGCCGGCGCCTCTACGAGACGATGCTCGTGTGGGACGCCGAGGAGTTCTCCGACCCCGCGATGGCGGAGTTCGCCGAGATCTGGCGCCCGCTCGAGAAGATCGTGTTCTCGACCACGCTGACGAGCGTCGAGGGCAGCAACCGCCTGGCCACGGGAACGCTCGAGGAGGAGATCGCCGCGCTAGGGGACCGGAGGATCGGGGTCGGCGGCGCCGGCCTTGCGGCGGAATGCATGCGGCGCGGGCTGATTGACGAGTTCGAGCTGTTCGTCATCCCGATCGTGGTCGGTGGCGGCACGCCGTACTTCCCGCCGGACGTGCACATCGACCTCGAGCTGGTCGAGACCCGCGCGTTCGGCGCGACCGTGTACTTGCACTACCGCCGGCGCGGCTAGAGGGTCAACTAGGCGCAGTACGCGCCGGCCGCGTTGGGGTTCGAGCGCGGCCGACTGGGCAACAAATGGGGCAACATGCCCGACAGATCCACCCGATCTCGATCTCACGGAAAACCGCTTGAAACCGTGCCCCACGTAGCCGCCCGGGCCGCACCGTGGAGTTTCAGCTGAGCTGCTCGGCCAGTCCGATGATGATGCCCTCAGGACCGCGCAGGAAGCAGAGCCGGTAGATGTCCTCGTATTGCGCTATCTCGTCGACGAGTTCGGCACCGTGGTTGCGCAGGCGGGCAACGACATCGTCGATGTCGTCGACGGCGAACATAATGCGGCGTATGCCCAGCGCGTTAGCCGGTGCATTTTCCGGCTCGGCTCTAACCGCCGGCGGCGTGTGGAACTTCGTCAGCTCCACCCGGCCGTGGCCGTCCGGAGTCCGCATCATGGCGATGTCGGCACGGACGTCGTTGAGCCCCACGACGCGGTCCGCCCAGGGCCCCTCGACCTGCGTCTCGCCCTCCAGCTCCATACCGAGCTCGACAAAGAACGCTTTGGCAGCCTCGAGGTCGTCGACAACGATGAGAACGTTGTCCATCCGCTGAATCGTCATATGCCCGCAGCATAGGGTCTGCAGGCAGGTTCTCCGCTGGCGCAAGCTAGAGAGGAGCGGTTATGGCAGATGCACAGAAATCGAGCGGGTCTTCGAGCTCCAGGAAGAGGGCGGCTTGTCAAGGGGGTTTCCGCGTTTTTGGAGAGACTCAGAGGTCAAAGTGAAGGTCGTTCCTTCTCCCGCTTCATTTCACCTATCTGGCGCTAGTCGGTCCACCAGTCGCGCTGGCCATCGACGTCTTCGCGCGGGGCCTCGCCGAGATTGGGCGCGCCGATGACGAGGATCTCGAGGCCCTCCGGCCCGGCCTCGTAGCCTCGCCACGTACCGGGCGGGACGCGCACCGCGTCCCATTCCTCGAGCTCGACGATCTCGTCGTCGAGCTTCATCCGCCCGCTCCCGCGCAGGACCACGTACACCTCCTCCTGCTCCTTGTGCGTGTGGCCGTACGGAAAGCGATAGCCGGGCGGGACGCGCTGGTAGCCCAGGCCGGATTTCTCGAGCTCGAGCGCCTGGGTCGCCAAGCGGAACTCCAGGTCTGGCGAGCCGTCGAAGTTGGACCCGACGTCCTCCAGATCCTCCTTGAGGTTCCTGAGAGTGAACGGCACGGCGCAATCCTATGGCACCCCTGGCTGGGGGCGCCGATCTTCGAGGCCGTCCTCATAACCCGAAGGTCGCGGGTTCGAATCCTGCCTCCCTATAGGAAAAGGTCCCGCTAGCGGGACCTTTTTGCGTTCGACTCTCGTGGTGCATCGGTTGGCTCGCGCCCGGCGAAGCACGCACCCCCACGCCCCCCCGAGAGGCTTTGGGTCAGTCTGGTCTCGGACCGCCCGTATCTCTCGAGGGCTCTGCCATAGCTGTGGTCATCATCCGAACCCAGGTATCGACCAACGTCTTGTCATCGACTTGGGCTGGGATGCCGAGGACGTCGCGTAGCAGGCGCGAGGAGAGCAGTGACCCGAGTCCGAAAACGGCTATCGCCTTGGCTTCCTCGACCGATACCGTGCGCTCGGCATTTTCGCCGATCCATGCGGCAAAGCCTGTGAACGTGGAGCTAAAGAGCTCTTCGGCGGCGGTCGTCAGAACCTGCGGTCGGTTGCGCACGTCGGAAGCGAGGATGCGCAGCAGTTCGGACTCGCTGTCGAGCTCGGCAAGGACGTAGCGAGCGGTCAGCGTAAGTTCGGCGCGAAGGTCTCCCAATGACCCGAGCACGTGTCGGATCTCGCGGAGCGCGCCAAGTCGCGCGAGCTGGCGCTCGATACCGGCAGCAAGGACCGCTTCCTTGCTCTCGAAGTGGTGGTAGAGACCGCCGGCGCCGGGCGTGAGCCCTGCCGCTGCCTCGATCTTGGCGATGCTGGTGGCCGCATAGCCGTGTTGGCTGAATAGGCGCATCGCTTCATCGACGATGCGCTCGCGGGTGGGGGCCGTACTTGAGATGGGCACGACTAAGTATACACTTAGCTGAAGTCAGTAGATCGAGAAGGAGACGCTAGTGCCCGATACCGAACTTCCCCCAGATTCAGGTGACGCGCTGCGGAAGGGCGACGGCATTGGTCGTGGGCGCTTGCGGCGAACCGCCCCATTGGCTGCCCTGAGTGCTCGCACTGCGGGTGAGGCGGTCGTGGCTGGGCTGCGGAGCAAGCTCACGGGCAAAGACAGCACCGAGTTCCACGTCCGCACCGCAGAGCGCTACGCCGAGTTGCTCGGTTCCTCCAAGGGCGCCCTGATGA
Organism: uncultured Solirubrobacterales bacterium; assembly: GCA_963712595.1. GTDB lineage: Bacteria > Actinomycetota > Thermoleophilia > Solirubrobacterales > 70-9 > VRUE01. Next base: position 1,012,924 of record CAVQIM010000001.1, on the reverse strand, counting down.
AGGCCGGGCAGATGCTCTCGTTCATGTCACTCGGTCCCGCGGTGGGCAATGAATTCCAATCGACCTACCAGGCGGCGCTGACTCGACTGCGCAACGACGCGCCACCGATGGCGCCGGAGCTAGCTCGTGAGGTGCTCGAGCGCGAACTCGGGCGGTCGACCGAGAGCGTCTTTGCCGAGTTCGACTTCGAGCCGCTCGCGGCTGCCTCGATCGGCCAGGTACACATAGCCCGGCTGCACGACGGTCGTGAAGTCGCGGTGAAGATCCAGTACCCCGGGGTCGCGGCCGCAATCCGCGCCGACCTCAAGAACACGAAGTTGCTGGCCACGTTCCTGGGTTTGATCAGCGGCCTGTCGCCGAGGAAATTGAATTTCGACCTCGATGGCGCGGCAGAGGAGATCGGTGAGCGCATCATCGAGGAGCTCGACTACCGCAGGGAGGCTGCCAACCAGACGGAGTTCGCCGAAACCTACGCCGGGCACCCGTTCATCCATGTCCCAGCGGTGATCGGCGAGCTGTGCACCGATCGCGTGCTGACCCAAGAGCTCGTGCGGGGCAAATCCTGGAGCGAGGCGCTCACCGCCGACCAGGACCTGCGTGACAGCTGGGCGGAGGCGATCCACCGCTTCCTCTATGGCTCCTATCACTACTTCTACGTCTTCAACGCCGATCCACACCCCGGCAACTACCTGTTCCACGATGACGGGAGTGTGAGCTTCCTCGATTTCGGCTGCGTCAAGAGATTCGACCGCGAGCAGGTCGAGACACTGAACGTCGTCATGCGCGAATGCTTGCGAGGCGACGTGGATGAGACGTGGCGGGTGAGTGTGGAGGCTGGATTCTTTGCACCGTCGGGCACCTTGACCCCCCAGGAAGTTTTCGCATACTGGCGCGAGCCGATTGAGATGTACTGGGGGGAGCAGCCGTTCACCGTCACCCCTGAGTACGTCGCCAGGCTGATCGAGCTCCGTTACTCGCCGACGGGTCCCTCGGCGAACGCATTCCGCCACCTGGCCACTCCGGTCACCTACACCATCATGAGCCGAATCGACATCGGGGTAATGTCGTTGATCTCCGAGTTGCGCGCGACGAACCAGTGGGAGACGATCGCCGCCGAGTACTTCGAGGGCGCCGACCCCATCACGTCCATGGGCAAGGCGGATCGGGCGCACCGCGAGGAGCGCCGGGGGGCGAGCAGCCATGCCTGACTGGACGGCATGGCCGTTTGGAACAGAGGACCTCTACCCCGCCTATCAGGCCGCGCGCGAGCAAGCGCCCGTGCAGTGGAACGAACCGCTCGGCGCGCACCTGATCCTCTCCCATGAGCACGCCGCCGCCGTCTTGCGTGGCCAGGAGTGGAGCTCGGACCCGGGCAACAACCCTCAGTTTCTCGCCTCCCTGGACGGATCTGGACCGGACGCAGCGCTGCTGGGCAAATCGTTGCTGACGAGCGACCCACCGGCCCACACGCGGCTGAGGAGCGCGGTGAACCGCTTCTTCACCCCCCGGGCGGTGCGGAGCATCCAAGGGCGCGTTGCCGCGATCGTCGACAGCGCGCTCGCGCCGCTCGTCGAAGGCGCGCCGATCGAGCTGATGAGCGAACTCGCGTACCCGATCCCGCTGGCGGTGATCGCGGAGCTGTTCGACGTCGGCGTCGAGGGCGCCGAAATCCTCAGCTCCGAGACCCCGACGCTCGCACGGGCGCTCGAGCTCGACCCCACGCCCGCGGAGCGCGAGGCGATCAGCACGGCGGCGATGACGATGATGCTGTTCCTCGTCCCGATCGTCGCGCAGCGAACGCTCGACCCCGGGAATGATTTGTTGAGCGCGATGATCCATCCCCCCGACGGCGGCACCGCGTTGGAGACCGATGAGATCATCACGATGTGCCTGCTGTTGCTCGCCGCTGGTCACGAGACGACCGCGAATCTGATCGGCAACGGCACGCTCGCGCTGTTTGAGCGCCCCGACCAGCTCGACTGGCTCGCCCAGCATCCCGAGCACTCCCTCCAAGCAGTCGACGAGCTCCTGCGCTATGACAGCCCCGTCCAGGTTGCCTCCCGCGTCGCTCGAAACGATCTCGTTCTCGGCGGCGTCAAAGTGGAAAAGGGGCAGCAGGCGCTCGTCGTGCTCGGCGCGGCGAATCGCGACCCGGCACGCTGCCCCGATCCAGACAGACTGGACCTCACGCGTAGCGGAGCGTCCCACCTCGCGTTTGGCATTGGCCCTCACTTCTGCGTTGGTGCTGGACTCGCCCGACTCGAGGCCCAAGAGACCTTCATCCGCTTGGCGCAATCCTCCCTGAGACCAAAACCGGGCAGCTGGTCGCATCGCAGAGACCACTCCCGCACCTTCCGGCGGCTGCTAGCCCTCCACGTCGAGGGGCAGCCAGCCCTCCGAAGTCAGTCCGTTGCAAGTACCTAGGTCGGGCCGGCGGGCTCGCGAGGACGGCGCCTGGCGCCCGTCGAGCGCTTAGTCGCCGGATTGCGTTTTTGAGCCGGAAGGCGGCTGGGAGTGGCTGGCCCTCGTCGGGCGCCGACCGATCTCACCACTGACTCTAAACTCCACCAATGGCAGCGATGGCAGCGCCTCGGCTTCGATTCGGTGGGTCATCCCGCTGGGTGCTAGTCGGCGCGACGCTCGCGCTGGCAGTCGCGGTGCTGATGCCGGCGAGGGCAGATGCCTTTGGCACCTTCACCAACGGTGTGCTCACGGTTAATGGCGGCGAGGGAAAAATCGTCCCTCGCTGTGCGAGCGACGGCGAGATCACCGTCAGCGGCGTTTCCGTCGACAACGGACCTGCCTTCTGCCGCGACTTGAGGCGAATCGAGGCCTCTTCGTCCGTGTCCACCCTCTTCGACTTCTCTCAGCTGCCCGATAGCCTCGGCGGCGGCCAGGGGCCGATCGAGATCCACGCCGTCTCCACGGTGAGCGATCCGACCGAATTCTCCGACGACAAGTTCATTGGAGCTCCGGGTCACATCAACATCTTCGACGGGGGACTCGGCTCCGACTCCATCGTCGGCGGCAACCTCAACGACAGGCTGAGTGGCGGCGCGGACAGCGACAAGGTCGACGGCGGGCGCGGGGACGACATTCTCCGCGGCGGTTCTGCGGCGGACAAGCTGCTCGGCGGCCCCGGCCGCGACACCTTGAAGGGCGACGCGGGGAGCGACAAGCTGGTCGGCGGCCCCGGCAGGGACACCGAAAAGCAGTAACCGGGCCCTGGGTCCGCTCAAGGCGCCGGCAGGTAGGTGAGGAGGACCACTCCGGAGTCGAACCGCTTCACGTCGTCGAGCTCCATCCGGACGGTTCCCCGGTCGCCGAGCACATGGGCGTTTCCCTCGCCCCAGACGAGCGGGTTCAGGTAGACCTCGTACACGTCGATCAGGCCCTTCTCGGCGAGGGCGTAGGCGAACTCGCCGCTCCCGTGCATGAACAGGTCACCATCGACCTCCTCCTTCAGCTTCGGGATCGAGTCCTCGAGATCCCCCTCGAGCAGGATTGCGTTCCACTCGAGATCGCCGGACAGGGTGTTGGATCCGACGTGCTTCGGAATCGGGTTGACCATGTCCGCCCATTTGCCCGACTGGCTCGGCCAGTATCCCGCCAGGCCCTCGTAGGTCTTGCGGCCCAGCACCAGCCCGCTGGATCTCGCCTGATGCTCGAACGAGTAGTCGCCGTGGTCCCCATCCGCCTGCACCCACTCGCCGACGGGGTCTATGACGCCGTCGACGGTGGCTTGCGTTGTCGCGATCAGCCTTCCCATCTCGATTCTCCTTCGGTTGCGGGATTCTCTCTGAGCCTCCTCTACCCGACTTGGGCAGGATGGCGGGCATGCGGTTCACGCGTGCAGAGTTGGAGGCGTTCCGCGGCTGCGAGGTCGACGATCTCGTCGGGCCGGGGCTCAGGCTGCTGTTCGTCGGCATCAACCCGGGCCTGTGGACGGCAGCGGTCGGGACCCATTTCGCGCATCCCACCAATCGCTTCTACCCGGCGCTGGCCACGGCCGGCATCACCGACTACGAGGTCGATCGGGTCGCTGGGATGACCGATGCCGATCGCGCGCATCTCGTGGCGCGGGGCGTCGGGATCACCAACCTCGTGCGGCGGGCTACCGCGCGCGCCTCCGAGCTCTCGGGCGAGGAGCTGCGCGAGGGCGGCGCGCGGCTGCAGCGGTTCGTCGCCGATCACCGGCCTGCGGTCGTCGCGATCGCCGGCGTCACCGCTTTCCGCGCCGCGTTCGGCGAGCGCGGCGCGGCTTTGGGTCGGCAGCCGGAGACGCTCGACAGCGCGAACCGCTGGTCGGGTGCGGAGCTTTGGGTGGTCCCAAACCCGAGCGGCCTCAACGCCCACGAGACCGTCGCGACGCTCGCCGCCGCCTATGCGGCGCCGGCCGCCGCGGCCGCCGTCATCGCTCGTTGACGCGGTCGCGGCCCTGGGCCGCGTACTCGCGCCAAGGCTGAGGCTGAGGCTGAGCACATAGCAATGCTGCTATACATAGCAAGCTTGCTATGGCAAAGCGGGGCCCAAAATCTTCTCGTCGGCTGGACGACCGCATCGCGTCTCTTCGCGAGGCTGTGGGCGGTGCGTCCAACCCCGACGATCTAGAGCTGTTCGGCCTGATTGCGGAGCTGGTCGCCGAGAGGCGGAAAGCCTGGGGCGTCTCCCAGCGTGAACTGGCTGAGCTCTGCGGGACGACGCAGTCCGCGATCGCCCGGGTGGAGCGCGGCGCGCGGCCGCCGCGGATCGACACCCTGGCGCGCATTGCCGCGGCCCTCGACAGCGAGCTGGTTATCGAGCTTCGCCCCAGAACGAATCCGCCTCACGGCGGCAAAGGAGGAAAGACAGGATGAGCGAGCGCAGCAGCAGATTCCGGCCCGCCGGTAGCCGTGTGGGGGACGGGGAGATCGAGACGAGCACCGCCGAGAAGGTCCTTGCCCTCGTCCTCGCGGTCTTCATCGCCATTGGCGCCATCTGGGGCTACTTCAAGCTCGACGAGGTTGCCAAGAGCGACTCGATTGCCTATGTGCCGGCCCAGAAGCTCATCGGCGCGGAGGAATTCTCGGCGATCCAAGAGCACCGGCAGGCGATTCGCTCGGTCGAAAGGGATCGGCGGGATCGGCGGGCGGCCACCCGCCGGTTGGAGCTCCGCCGCGAGGCCTACCGAACGGCTCTGGACGCCAATGAACCGTCGGCTGGGCTGCGGGTGGAGTACGAGTCCGCTCAGGCCGGTCTCGCGTCTGCGTCGAGAGAGCTGGAAGGCGCCGTCAAGATCGAGGCCCAGACTCGTCCGGGCGCGGTGGAGGCGCAGCAGCGGCTGAGCGAGCTGCGGCAGCGTGCCGCGGAGCAGGCAGACGAGGATCGCGCCGATCACGACCGGATCGTCTTCCTCCTGCGCCTGGTCTTGCTGATCTTGATGCTCGCGACCGCCTACTGGCTGCTCATCCGCCTGCGGTCCCGGAACTCCCGCTATCTCCCTGCCGCGCTCGCCTGGATCGGGGCCACCGCGGTTCTCGCCGTCGTCATGGCAGCGGACTACACCGACAACTACATCGAGTTCGCCGAGGTCGGGCCTCTGGCGATCTCGATCGCTGGAATAGCCGTAACCCTGGTTGCATTCGTCGCCCTGCAGCGCTTCCTCGCAAAACGAGTCCCGGCACGGCGGGTTCGTCGCGGAGAGTGTCCCTTCTGCGGGTTCCCCCTTCGCGACAAGCCGCACTGCGAGGGGTGCGGGCGAGCGGTGATCGCCAGCTGCTCGAGTTGCCACGAGGATCGCCGGGTTGGCACCCCCCGCTGTGGCAACTGCGGCAACCCATAGCTAGAGGCACCATGGTGCTGCTGGGGCGGCCCAGCCGGGGAAGGCGAGCACCTGTGCGCAATGGCCGCGTAGCAGCGCCCGAAGCAGTGAAGGTAGGCACCGCTACGCTCGCATCGTGACGCCGGAGGAGCTCGCCAACCTCGCGCACCTGCGCCGCGCCCGGGATCTGATCGACCGGGAGTACGCGCGGCCACTCGACGTTGCCGCGCTCGCCCGGGCTGCGTTGATGTCGACCGCGCACTTCTCGCGGCAGTTCCGCGCGGCGTACGGGGAGACGCCCTACGCCTATCTGATGACGCGGCGAGTCGAGCGGGCGAAGGCGCTGCTGCGCCGCGGCGACCTGTCGGTCAGCGAGGTCTGCACGGCGGTCGGGTGCACGTCGCTCGGCTCGTTCAGCGCCCGTTTCACCCAGCTGGTGGGCGAGACGCCGACGGCCTATCGGGCCCGTGACCACGGCGGGCTCGCGAGCGTGCCGGGCTGCATCGCCAAGGATCTCACCCGCCCGAGCCCGCAAACCGAGCAGGATCGGAGAAACGTCCGTGGCCCTGGCTCCCTAGCCTTGGGGGCATGAACCTCACGCTCTCCCAATGCTTCGTCCTAGTCCATGACCCCGACCTCGCCCTTGCCTTCTACCGCGACACGCTCGGCCTCGAGCTGCGCAACGACGTCGCCAAAGGAGACTTCCGCTGGATCACCGTCGGGGCCGCCTCCCAGCCTGGCGTCGCGATCGTCCTCACGAACTACTTGAACGGCAGCCCCGCCGACGGCGACGCGCTCGCTGCCCTCGTCGCCAAGGGCGCACTGAACGGCGTCCACTTCCACACCGACGACCTCGACGCCACCTTCGAGAAGCTGCGCGCCTCGGATGCCGAGATCGTGCAGGAGCCGACCGACCAGCCGTGGGGCACGCGGGACTGTGCCGTGCGGGACCCGTCCGGCAATCTGGTGCGCGTCGACCAGCCGCCCGCCGCGTAGGACTGGTGGCCACGAGGAAGGACACGCGGTCCCCCGCGCCGCACTCTGCCGACAGCCACGATCTGATCCGCGTGCAGGGCGCGCGCGTTAACAACCTCGAGGACGTCAGCATCGAGATCCCGAAGCGGCGGCTGACGGCGTTCACCGGCGTCTCCGGCTCGGGCAAGAGCTCGCTGGTCTTCGGCACGATCGCCGCCGAGTCGCAGCGGCTGATCAACGAGACCTACAGCGCCTTCGTGCAGGGCTTCATGCCGACGCTGGCGCGGCCCGAGGTCGACGTGCTCGACGGGCTGACGACGGCGATCCTCGTCGACCAGGAGCGGATGGGCGCCGACGCCCGCTCCACGGTCGGCACCGCCACCGACGCCAACGCGATGCTGCGCATCCTCTTCAGCCGGCTCGGAAAGCCGCAGATCGGCTCGCCCAACGCGTTCTCCTTCAACGTCCCCTCGGTCAAAGCGAGCGGTGCGATCACGGTCGAACGCGGTGCCAAGAAGACCGTGAAGGCGACCTTCAGCCGCACCGGGGGCATGTGTCCGCGCTGCGAGGGCCGGGGCTCGGTCACCGACTTCGACCTGTCCGCGCTGTACGACGAGAGCAAGTCGCTCAACGAGGGTGCGCTCACCATCCCCGGCTACAGCATGGACGGCTGGTATGGCCGCATCTTCCGCGGCTGCGGCTTCTTCGATCCGGACAGGCCGATCCGCAAGTTCACCAAGAAAGAACTCAAGGACCTGCTCTACAAGGAGCCGACCAAGATCAAGGTCGACGGCGTCAACCTGACCTACGAAGGCTTGATCCCGAAGATCCAGAAGTCGTTCCTGTCCAAAGACGTCGACGCGCTGCAATCCCACGTCCGCGCCTTCGTGGAGCGGGCGGTGACGTTTACCGACTGCCCCGACTGCGGCGGCACTCGGCTCAGCGAGGCGGCTCGATCGTCGAAGATAAAGGGGATCAACATCGCCGACGCCTGCGCGATGCAGATCAGCGACTTGGCCGAGTGGGTCGGCGGCGTCGACGAGCCGTCGGTGGCGCCGCTGGTGGCGGTGCTGCGGCAAACCCTCGACTCGTTCGTCGAGATCGGGCTGGGCTACCTCTCGCTCGACCGTCCATCGGGCACTCTGTCCGGCGGCGAGGCGCAGCGCGTCAAGATGATCCGTCAGCTCGGGTCTTCGCTGACCGACGTCACCTACGTCTTCGACGAGCCCACCGTCGGGCTTCACCCGCACGACATTGCGCGGATGAACGAGCTGCTGCTGCAGCTGCGGGACAAGGGCAACACAGTGCTGGTCGTCGAGCACAAGCCGGAGGCGATCGCGATCGCCGACCACGTCGTCGACCTCGGCCCTGGCGCCGGCACCGAGGGCGGCGAGGTGGTGTTCGAGGGCACCGTCGAGGGGCTGCGGTCCAGTGGAACGATCACCGGGGAGCACCTGGACGACCGCGCCTCCCTGAAGCCCTCGGTGCGGACGCCGTCCGGAGCGTTGGAAGTCCGCGGCGCCAGCACCCACAACCTGCGGGACGTCGACGTCGACGTCCCGCTCGGCGTGCTGGTGGTGGTGACCGGCGTGGCGGGGTCGGGAAAGAGCTCTCTGATCCACGGCTCGGTATCGGGGCGGGACGGAGTGGTGTCCGTCGACCAGACCGCGATCCGCGGCTCGCGCCGCAGCAACCCCGCGACCTACACCAAGCTGCTCGACCCGATCCGCAAGGCGTTCGCGAAGGCCAACGGCGTGAAGCAAGGGCTGTTCAGCGCCAACTCCGAAGGCGCCTGCCCCAACTGCAACGGCGCCGGCGTCGTCTACACCGACCTGGCGATGATGGCCGGCATCGCCACCGTCTGCGAGGAGTGCGAGGGCAAGCGGTTCCAGGCCGAGGTGCTCGAGTACAAGCTTGGCGGCAAGGACATCAGCGAGGTGCTGGCGATGCCGGTGACCGAGGCCGAGGAGTTCTTCGGCAGCGGCGAGGCGCAGATCGCGGCGGCTCACAAGATCCTGCGGCGGCTTGCCGACGTCGGGCTCGGCTACCTCGGCATCGGCCAGCCGCTCACCACGCTGTCCGGTGGCGAGCGGCAGCGGCTCAAGCTGGCCACCCGCATGGCCGAGAAGGGCGGCGTCTACGTCCTCGACGAGCCGACCACCGGCCTCCACCTCGCCGACGTCGAGCAGCTGCTCGGGTTGTTGGACCGTCTGGTCGACTCCGGCAAGTCGGTGATCGTCATCGAGCACCACCAGGCGGTCATGGCCCACGCCGACTGGATCGTCGACCTCGGCCCCGGCGCCGGCCACGACGGCGGCCGGATCGTCTTCGAGGGCACGCCCGCCGACCTCGTCGCCGCCCGCTCCACCCTCACCGGCGAGCACCTCGCCGCTTACGTTGGCGCGTGACCGATCGTTCGACCCCCCATCTGCATGAGCGCTTCCCGGCCCTGGCCGAGACCCTTCCCCATCTCGTGCTGTCCGAGCGGCCGACGCCCGTCCGCGAGCTGGGCGGTCTCGGCGTCTGGGTGAAGGAAGACGGCAGCTTCGGCTCGGGCGGCTGGGGCGGCAACAAGGTGCGCAAGCTCGAGTGGCTGATCCCCGATGCCCAGCGCCGCGGCCGCCGCTCGATCCTCACCTTCGGCGGGCTCGGCACGAATTGGGGGCTCGCGACCGCGCTCTACGGCCGCGAACACGGCCTCGAGACCGCGCTCGCGCTTGTCGACCAGCCGATCGACGCCCACGTCAGGGCTCAGCTCGCCCGGCTCGATGCCTCGGGCGCGCGCATCTACCGCACCCACACGAAGTGGCGCACCGTGGCGATGTTGCCGTGGCTGCTCGCCCGCAACGCCCGCGGTGGGCGCCCGCCGTACCTGCTGCCGGCGGGCGGTTCCTCGCCGGTGGGAGCGCTCGGCTATGTCGAGGCGGCGCTGGAGATCGCCGCCCAGGTCGAGGACGGCTCGCTGCCCGAGCCGGCGCACGTCGTCGTCCCGGTTGGCACCGGCGGCACCGCGGCCGGCCTGGCCCTCGGTTTCCAGCTCGCCGGCTTGCGCACCCGCGTCGTCGGGGTGGTGGTCAACGATCAGCTTCGCCTCGACGCCCCGGTATTCGCCCGCCACGCGCGGCGCACCGCCGCGCTGCTGGAGCGACGTGGGGCGCGCCTCGTCCGGCTCCAGCTCGAGTCGGACATGCTCGATCTGACCCGCGACCAGATCGGAGCGGGCTACGGCCATCCCACTGAGGCCGCCACGCGCGCCACCGCTCTCGCCGCCGAGGAGCGGCTCTCGCTCGATCCTGTCTACACCGCGAAGGCGATGGCCGGCCTGCTGGCGCTGCAGGCGGAGGGCCGCCTCGGCGACCCGGTGCTGTTCGTGCATACCGACGGGCCGCGTTAGGGATCGTTCTTTCGATCTCGCGAGCTGCTTTAGGAGGCCTTGCTTAGGAGGTTGAGGGGGCGAGCAGAAGGCGCGAGCGCAGGAGAAAAGTCGTCCCCTGCACGGCGAGCGCCGCCGCGGTTGCGAGGCTGAAGGCGGCGGCGGTGGCAAGCGTGGGCAAGGTGATCGCAAGCGTGAAGCAGAAGGCGGCGAAGCCGTAGAAGCCGAAGAGGAAGTTGCGCAGCAAGACGCCTACCTGGGCGACGCCACCGTGGGCGTGGGTGAAGACGGCGAGGACGCTGGTGATGATCGGGAACGGTGCCAGCAGGCCGCTGAGGTGGGGGCCGAGAGCGCCCGAGACGGCGGTCAGCACGAGCACGAGCACGAGCGCGGCAAGGGCGCGGGCGGGGAGGTCCCACCAGGGCGGTGCGGCGACAGCAGCCAGCGGGGGCGAGGGGGCGGGCGGCAACAGCCTCAGGCCGAGCGCGAAGCAGGCGCCGACCAGGGTCAGCGACAGCGCCGGCGGCGGCTGGACCGAGCTCAGGACGGCGACGCCGAGCAGGAACGCCGTCCAGCCGCAGAGCACGCTCCGGGTCGGTCCGGCCGCCGCCGCGACCCGGCCGTAGACGACCACGAAGGAGGTGAGGGCTGCTAGTCCGAGAAGGGTGCCGGCGGCAGCGTCGGCACCGAAGCCGCGGCCGTGCAGGAGGGTCTCGACCAGCAGGATCGGGCCGGCGACGACGGGTAGCCCCCCGAGCACGCCGGCGACGGCCACTCCCCAGCGGCGGCCGGCCAGGGACACGGCGACCACGCAGAGCGGGGCGAGGAGGATCTTCGCCGCCAGTAGCGTCACCGCGGCAGGCTCGCAGATCGACGCTGAGCCCGCCCATGCCTGATCGTGCCCTGGATCGACATCCATGGCAAGCCGGTGTCGATTTCGGCGATCGTCGTTCGTCGTAAGGGGTAGAGGCGGGAATATCGGGCAGACACCGAGCTTCCGCGAAGACGACCCGAAAGGACAGCGAGATGAGAGTGATGGCGATTGTCAAGGCGACCAAAGACTCCGAGGCCGGCGTGATGCCGAGCGAGGAGCTGCTCGCCGCGATGGGCGAGTTCAACGAGGAGATGGTCAAGGCCGGGGTGCTGCTCGCAGGGGAGGGACTGCATCCGACCTCGAAGGGCGCACGGGTCGGCTTCGGCGGAGAGGGCGAGCGGACCGTGATCGACGGCCCCTTCGCCGAGACCAAGGAGCTGATCGCCGGCTACTGGCTGATGCAGGTGGGCTCCTTCGAGGAGGCGGTGGAGTGGATCAAGCGCTGCCCCAACCCGCACAACGAGCCGGGGGAGATCGAAATCCGTCAGATCTTCGAGGCAGAGGACTTCGGTGAGGAGTTCACGCCGGAGCTGCGCGAGCAGGAGGAGCGGATCCGGGCGCAGGCGGAGCAGAACCAGTAGCGGCCGCTCACCTGCGGCCTTCGAAGACGGCGAAGCCGGCTTGCGGTCCGATCGTCGGATCGTCAAAGCCGGCCGCCGCGAGCCATCGGCGCAGGTCCTCGCGACGCGGGGGCAGCGGATGCCCGCGGTAGCTGCCGGCCTTGAAGAGGGCGCGGGCTCGCCGCGGACCGTCCGCGAGGAACGTCGTCCCGATCAGCCGGCCGCCCGGCTTGAGGCAGCGAGCCATCTCCGCGACGGCCTTCTGCGGGTCGCCGACCATGTGCAGGCCGCTGTAGGAGAGGAAGAGATCGGCCTCTCTGTCGGCGAAGGGGAGCTCCGTCATGTCCGCGGTGAGCAGCTCGACCTGCTTCAGCGATCTCGCCTGGGCACGGCGTTCAGCCCGTCGCAGCATCTTTGGGCAGAGGTCCGCGGCCAGGTATCGAACGTCCTGCTCGGGACTCAGGGCGCGAAAGGCAACGCCGCCCCCGCATGGCACGTCGACGATCGTCGCGCCGGCCGGGGCCCGCGCGACCGGCTCCATGCTCGTGTAGAGGACGGAGGAATCGACGCCCCAGATGAGGCGGCCGATCGAGCGCACGAGCCGCGGGCGCTCGATGTAGAAGTCGTAAAAGGCGCCAAACGGCCCTGCGCAGACGTTCGGCACCTGGCCCGCCATGGCCCCATTATTTCCGTTTGCGGCGCCTGACTGGCACTTCACGCACTCATCGGCCCAGGGCGAAGGATCTCTGGGTCATGGCCGGGGAGAACCGTATGGCCGACTGCGCGGAGCGCCTTCAGCCGTTCGGCGGAGGCGCGTTGCGCGGCGGGGTCGTCCCCATAAACCGGGAAGCGATGGTCGTCGAGGCCGCCGGCGAAGTAGGCGACGTCGGCGCCGATGACGAGGTCGTCGATCTGGATGGACTGGTGTCCGGGGGTGTGCCCGGGAGTGAGGAGGAGGCGGATACGACCGTCGCCGAGGAGGTCATGGTCGCCGTCGACCAACTCGATCCGCCGATCGCCATCTACGTAGTCGCGCGGGAAGAACGAGTTGCGCTGAATCGCGGCGCTGTCGCGTCCCGCTTCCCACTCTGCGCGTTGAACGACGACCGGCACTCGGGTCGGTACGAGGGAGAGCCCGCCGGCGTGATCCCAGTGCAGGTGCGTGAGCACGACCTTCGTGATCGTCGTCAGGTCGACCTGGTCAGCGATGCTCTGCTCCTGCTCCATGGCAAAGAGCCCGAGGACGTCAGGCTGGTCGTAGAAGTCGCCGGGATCGGCGACCGCTGCTGGGTGCAGGCCGGTGTCGACGAGGATCCGCTCGTTCTCGGTCTCGACCAGGTAGGCCGGGATCGGGAAGCGGATCGCCCCATCCCGGTCGCCCGCACGCAGGAGTGCCGCGTTAGCCGTCATCCATCCGACGTTGAGCATCTCAACCTGCATCTGACCCCCGTCGGGTTGAGCGCCTTCCGTCGCCATGCATGACCTCCCCATTGTCTCCCAGGGGGAGAAGCAGGGTCTGGCCGCCACTACCTCCGAGGTAATCGAGCGACGATGGCGCGGGGGTTAGAGTCGACGCTCCGAGATGGCGACCGCGAGCTCGCAGACGGGGGTCGGGACGTTGCTGCGCGAGTGGCGCGATCGGCGGCAACGCACCCAGCTCGACCTGGCGCTGGACGCAGGCATCTCGGCCAGGCACCTGAGCTTCGTCGAGACCGGTCGCTCGACCCCCAGTGCGGAGATGGTGCTGCTCCTCGCCGAGCAGCTCGAGGTCCCGTTCCGGGAGCGCAATCAGATGCTGCTCGCCGCCGGCCATGCGCCGCGCTTCCCGGAGCGCTCGCTGGCGGACCCCGAGATGGCGCCGGTGCGGGAGGCCCTCGACGTGATCCTCGTCGGGCACGAACCCAACCCGGCGGTCGTCGTCGACCGCGGCTGGAACCTGGTTGCCGCCAACTCCACGATGAGTGCGCTGTCGGAGTGGGTCGACCCGGCGCTGCTCGAGCCGCCGGTCAACGTGATGCGGGTGGGGCTGAGTCCGCGCGGCTTGGCCGCGGGCATCGTCAACCTGGGAGAGGTGCACGCTCACTTCGTCGGGCGGCTGAGGCGCCAGGTCGCGATCACCGGCGACGAGGACCTGGCGGCATTGTTGGAGGAGGTCTCCGCCTACCCGGCTCCCCCGTACGAGCACGACCCCGCTGCCGAGGCGGCGGCGGGAAACATCCTCACGCCGATGATGCGTTTGCGGGTTCCCGGTGCCGGCGAGCTGTCCTTCTTCTTCTCGGTGACCACCTTCGGCACGGCGGCCGAGGTGACCGCCTCCGAGCTCTCGATCGAGCTGGGATTCCCCGCCGACGCGGCCACCGCAGAGGTGCTGCGGAAGCTACCTCGGAGGTAATCGACAGGCCTCTCGCCAACTGCGAGCGTTGTCGCGTCAAGCGACCAGAGGGGGGAGGCGTGGAGGATTTCGACGTGGTGATCGTAGGGGCGCGCTGCGCGGGCTCGCCGTTGGCCGCCATGCTCGCTCGAAGGGGTCTGCGCGTTTGTCTGCTCGACAAGGCCCGCTTTCCAAGCGAGACCCTCTCGACCCATGTGATCCAGCCGTGCGGTGTCGCCGTTCTGAGGCGGCTGGGGGTGTTGGACGCGGTTCTCGCCGCGGGGGCCGTCGAGCTGACGCGCTTCACGCTTCTCAGCGGAGGGGCCCGGATAGACGCCACGTACGATCCTGAGGCATTCGGCGGTACGGCCCTCTGCCTGCGACGAGTCGAGTTGGACCACCTCTTGGTGGCGGCGGCAGCCGCGGCGGGCGCCGAGGTTCGCACCGGCACCCGTGCGACCTCTCTGCTCTGGGATGACGGCCGCGTCGTCGGTGTCGAGACCGGGCGCGGCGCGCTTCGGGCGCGGCTGGTGGTCGGGGCCGACGGTCGGGGCTCGGCCGTCGCCGGCCACGTCGGCGCCGCCGAGTACAACGTGGCGCCTCCGGGTCGGCTGTTCGCCTGGGCCTACTTCGAGGGAGCGGGGGAGACCGAAGGACGCTTGCGACTCGCATCGCTGGGTGAGTTGGCCTTCGTCGCCAGCCCCACCGACGCTGGGCTCTACATGGCCGCGGTCTGCCCTCCGCTGAGCGTCAAGGACGCCTTTCTCGACGACCGCGAGAGCAGCTTCATGGCGGGGCTCGGCGCCTGGTCTGAAGTGGCCGACCTGGTCGCCGGGGCGAGCCGTGTCGGCCCGATCAGGGTGATGGCAAGCTGGCACGGGTATTTCCGGGAGGCCGCTGGCCCCGGATGGGCGCTGGTGGGCGATGCGGGGAACTTCAAGGACCCCTCACCGGCCCAGGGCATAGCCGACGCCCTCCGCCAGGCCGAGCAATTGGCCGACGCGATTGAGGCGGGCCTCGGCGGAACGGCGAGCATCGACGAGGAGCTGCGCCGCTGGTGGCGATGGCGGGACGAGGACGCTTACGAGATGCACTGGTTCGCCACCGACATGGGGGCCCCCGGATCGTCGCCCCCGCTGGCCGCTCAGCTCATCCGCGAAATCGCCGCCGACGACGAGGCAACCAAGGGGTTGCTGCGAGTGCTCAATCACGACATTCGACCCTCGCAGCTATTTACGCCCGGGCGGGTCGGCAGGGCCGCGGTCCACGTCGCCCGTCACCGCTCTGGCGAGATTCCCGCGATGGTGAAGGAGGTCGGGTCAGAGATCCGCAACCAGGTCGGCCGAGACTGGCGGCAACGCCGTTCGCTCAGCCGGCTTCAGGGTCCGGCAGAAGACCGATCGCCCGGCCGGGCCCGCCGCTCGCGACGGCGATCTTGATCGGGAGGAAGATGAAGGACGCACCGCGCTCGGGCAGCCGGTCCAGGTTGGTCAGCATCTCGACGAAGAGCATTTCCCGCCCCAGGCCCTCTTTGTGCACCTCGATGCCCTCCTCGGCCGAGCCCATGCTGGGCGCGTCGATGCCGACCGTGGTGACGCCCCGCTGATCGAGGAAGATCGCGGCGCCCGCCTCGGGCGCCGGCCAGGCGGGGCGTGATTGCAGCACCACTGGGTCATAGACGAACGCTTTCCCCGCCTCTCCAGTTGTGTAGTGCTTGGACCAGCCGGTCCAGAGCAGGACGATCTCCCCGGGTCGAAAGCGGCCGTGCTCCTCCTCCCACGCTTCCAGGTGAGCGGCGGTGATCGGAGGGCTGACGCCATCCTCCGCCTGGCCGTCGAGGTGGCGCAGGTCGACGACCCTGGCCTCTCCAATCAGCTTCGAGAGGTCGAGCTTGTCGGCGCTGACCTCGCCGAGCGGGCCGGCGCCGGGCAGGCCCGAGCCCGCGGGCGGGATGAAGTGGTTCGGCGCGTCGACGTGGGTGCCGGCGTGCTCGTCGAGGATCATGAAGTGGGTTACGTAGGGGCCGAGCGAGCAGCTGCTCGCGCCGGTTGGCAGGTCCCCCTCGTCGAACCAGCTCCAGTTCTTGTGGGCGAAGGGCATGTGCTCGGGCCAGGTGCCGGGCAGGTGCTCGGACACTGTCACCGAGAGGTCGACGATCCTGTCTGGGCTGGAGCCGATCAAGCTTGTCCCGAATCAGCTTGCGGTGACGATGCCCTTGTCGATCAAGCTCTGGCCGCACTCGGCGATGGAGTCCTCGACCGGCCGGGGGGACCAACCGAGCAGGTCTTCGGCCTTCCCGCTCGACAGGGTCGTCTTGCGGCCGAGCTGTTTGACGACCGAGCGGATGCTGGGGTCGAAGATCGCCATCGCGCGAACGACGAAGTCCGGGATCCTGCGCTTCGGCGTCTTGGCCGCCGACTCGCCGAGGCGCTCCCGCAGCACGGCGGCGACTTCCGACATCCAGAGGAAGGGCAGGGCGGCGACGAAGCGCTCGCCGCCGGCCTCGGGAGCCGTCATCGCCCTCAGGTGCAGATCGGCGACGTCGCGGACGTCGACGAAGCTGAACCCGATTCGCGGCACGCCCGGCGCACCGCGCAACAGCCGCTCGATCGCTTCGATCGAGAAGGAGCGGTCGTCGCTCAGCACGGGGCCGATGATGGCGCCGGGGTTGACCGTGGCCAGCTTCGCGGTCTCGCCGCGCTCGCGCATGAGATCCCACGCGGCCCGCTCCGCGATCGTCTTCGATCGTGCGTACGGCGTCATCCGCGAGTTGTCGGGATCGCTCCAGTCCTCCTCCGTGAGGGGACCGGACGGGGGGCTCAGGCCGCCCGTGACTGCCGCAACCGAGGAGGTGACGACGATCCGCTTGGCGCCGGCGTCGAGAGCGGCCCGCAGGACGCGCAGGGTGCCCTCCCGCGCCGGCACGATCAGCTCGTCGGGGTCCTTTGGCTGCACCGGCGGGAATGGGGAGGCGACGTGCAGGACGTAGTCGCATCCCTGGGCGGCCTCCCGCCAGCCGTCGTCCGCCCGCAGGTCCGCCGCCAGCACCGAGAGGCGATCGCCGGCGTCCACCTCTGCGGCGAGCCCGGCGCGGACAGCCGGCTCGCGCGAGAGATCTCGCACGGTGGTTCGAACTGCATAGCCCTGCCGCAGCAGCTCGATCACGCACCAGCTGCCGAGGAATCCCGAGCCGCCGGTGACGAGAACTGTCTGGTCCTGCGTCTGCGAACCCTCCATCGACTCATGAGTATGGAGCCTCCCGGGCCTACGCGGGTGCTGGCTCAGTCGCTTGCGCGGGGTGTCTCCATACCTCGTCGAGGAAGGTCGCGAGCTCGTCGGTCAGTCGCTTCGGGCGGAGTCGCCACTCGAAGATCGAGTTAGCCTCGACCAGGCGCGCGTTGGGCAGCTCCCCGGCGAGCATGTCGGAGTCGCTGAAGGGGTGCAGCGGGTCGCGTGAGTGCCCGACGATCAGGGTCGGGTGCTCGATCTCGCGGCGCAGCGCCCGGTGCGGCGCGGTCTCGCCCAGCAGGAGGCCCTCGAGCACCGCCAGCGAGGGACCGGGCCGCTGGCGGACCCAGTCGAAGCCGATGTCGACCAGGTAGTTGGTCCGCGGGATCGCCGAGGTAAGCCGGGAGGCGATCTCGAAGGCGGGACGGCCGAGCCGCAACCCCAGCATCACGGGGGTGAAGATGCCGGCAACGGCCGAGAGGGCGTTGTCGAGCACCGGCATCTCGACGAACAGGGCCTTGGCTCGGGTGGGGTCGCGGGTCGCCAGCTCCAGCGCCACATTGGCGCCGAGCGAGGTCCCGCCGACCACGGCGGAATCGAGCTCGAGGTGGTCGATCAGGGCGACGACCTGGCGAGCGAAGAGGGGCATCGAGTAGAGGCGAAGGTCTTCGGGCCGGTCGGAGGCGCCATGGCCGAGCAGGTCGACGCAGATCACCCGGTTGCCGCGCTTGGCCAGCGCCGGCCCGAGGCGCTGGTACAGGCCGCGGTTCATCAGTAGGCCGTGGACGAGGATCACCACCCGCTCGCCCTCGCCGAAGGCGTCGTACTCGATCCGATGGCCCTCGTAGTGGAGATCGCCCATCGCGACCGGAGACCTTAGTGCGCTGGGTATCCCCCTACCTGAGGATTTAGGGTTTTGGTCCTTCCCCGGATTTGGGTTCTTCCGGAGGGGCCTTCGGTTTCTCGATTTTAAGCAGGTCGACGATGGTGAAGAGGTAGCCCAGGTTTTTGGTCAGCTGCGGCGGTATGAGAAGTTCCCGCCTGCCGCCGACTTTCATCCCTTCTATCCCTTTTTCCCAGCCGTACCAGTAGTCGCCGGTCCCAAGCTCGAATTCAAAGTCTGTGAGCCCGGAGCCGTACTGCTTTTTGTCGTTCTTGTTGATGGAGTAGTAGTCGACGGTCAGTTCGTCCCCGGGCTCGGCCGCCGGCCCGGTCCCCTCTTTGATGTTGTTGATGATGAGCTTTTTCGGCAGGGTTCTCGGGGGGTCTATCTCAGGTTCGAAGGGCTGAAGCGGTTCGGACGCGCTGGCCTGGGTTGAGGCGTCGCTGGCCTTGCTCGCGGAGTCGCCACCGCCGCAGGCGGAAATCGCGATGGTCAAACAGAGTGCCGCGATTACTCCAAAGAATTTCACGATTAGCGAATTCTAGGGCGTTGTGTTGAATGGAGTCATCCTGGGATCGGAGCCCCTGATCGACCGCCTTCGTCTCGCCGCACCCGTCGTGCAGGCCGGGATGGGCGGCGGCCTCAGTCGCCACGAGCTGGCCGCGGCTGTTTCGGAGGCCGGTGGGCTGGGGACGATCGCGGTCGGCGGCGCCGCTGCGATCCGGCGCGAGCTTGCCGCGGCGCGGGCGCTGACGGGCGGATCGCTCGCGGTGAACCTGTTGCTTCCATTTGCCAGGCGAGATTGGTTCCGGGCTGCAGCTGCTGCCGATGTGGTCGTCACCTTCTGGGGCAGGCCGCGGCGGCGAACCTCCGGGGTCTGGATCCACCAGTGCGGATCGGTCGCCGAGGCGCGGGCCGCGCACGCCGCGGGCGCCGACGCGCTCATCGTCCAGGGCGTCGAGGCAGGCGGCCACGTGCGCGGCACCGTTCCCGCGCTGCAGCTGCTGGAGCGGGTGCGGGCGGCGTTGCCCGCCGGCTACCCGCTGCTGCTCGCGGGCGGCATCGCCGAGCGCGGCGATGTGCAGCGGGCGCTCGAGGCCGGTGCGATCGCCGCGGTCGCGGGGACCCGGTTTCTCCTCTCCGCGGAGAGCCGGGCTCATCCCGAGTACCGACGGCGCCTGCTTGCCGCCGGGAGCACGATGCTCACCGAGCTCTTCGGCGCCGGCTGGCCCGCGCCACACCGCGTCATCGCCAACGCCGCGACCGAGCGCCAGCTGTCCTCCGATCCGCGCGGGCCTCGACTCAACCGTCTGCTGAATCGAGCGATGGCACCCGGCGTCCGCTACGTGCCGACGAGCCTCCAGGGCCGCATGGTCCGCGCGCAGCGACCGGGCAGCCTGCTGCTCACACCGCAGGGCCCCACCGACGACGGCCCAGCCAGCCTTCTCGATGCCGGTCCCCTCTATGCCGGGGAGACCGTGGCTCGCATCGACCGGGGGCTGCCGGCCGCCGAGCTGGTGCGAGCGCTGACGCCGTAGCGGTCCGCGCACGCCGGTCTTCGACCGCTATGTGAGATCCGCACGCAAGCCCTGGCTGACCAGCCAACATGCCAGAATGCCGGTGCCTTGACCGCCAACGGCCAACCCAGCGAGCACCTCGACGTGCTGATCGTCGGGGCCGGGCTCTCCGGCATCGGCGCTGCTCATCATCTGCAGAAGGCGTTCCCGCACAAGAGCTACGCGATCCTCGAGGCGCGGGAATCGATCGGGGGGACCTGGGACCTTTTCCGCTACCCCGGCATCCGCTCGGATTCCGACATGCACACCCTCGGCTACCGGTTCCGGCCTTGGACCGAGGAGCGGACGATCGCCGACGGGCCCTCGATCCTGCGCTACGTCGAGCAGACCGCGCAAGAGGCCGGGATCGATCGGCGGATCCGCTTCCACCACCGCGTCCTGCGCGCGGAGTGGTCGAGCGCGGTGTCTCTTTGGAGAGTCGAGGCCGAGCGCAGCGATACAGGGGAGACCGTGCGCCTGAGCGCTGGCTACCTCTGGGTCTGCAGCGGCTACTACCGCTATGACCAGGGCTACACGCCCGAGTTCGAGGGCAGCGAGCGCTTTGCCGGAAAGATCGTCCACCCCCAGCACTGGCCGGAGGGCCTCGACTACGACGGCAAGAAGGTGGTGGTCATCGGTAGCGGCGCCACCGCGGTCACCCTCGTCCCGGCGATGGCGGAGAAGGCGGAGCACGTGACGATGCTGCAGCGGTCCCCCACCTACATCGCTTCGCTGCCCGCCGAGGACCCCGTCGCCCACGCCCTGCGCAGGGTGCTTCCCAAGCGCGCCGTCTACGCGACCGTGCGCTGGAAGAACGTCGTGCTGCAGACGCTCTTCTACCAGCTCAGCCGCCGCCGCCCACAGGCGGTGAAGAAGATGATCCGGCTCGGGGTCGAAAGGGCGCTGCCGGCGGGCTATGACGTCGACAAGCACTTCAAGCCCCGCTACAACCCATGGGACCAGCGGATGTGCCTGGTCCCCAACGGCGACCTCTTCAGGGCGATTCGCAAAGGCAGCGCCACCGTCGTCACCGACACGATCGACACCTTCACCGAGCGCGGCATCAAGCTCGATTCGGGCGAGGAGCTGGATGCGGACGTGATCGTCACCGCGACGGGTCTCAACCTCCTCTTCCTCGGTGGCATGGAGTTGCACGTCGACGGCGAGCCGGTGGACCTATCGACGCGGATGGCCTACAAGGGGATGATGCTGAGCGGCGTTCCCAACTGCGCCTTCACCGTCGGCTACACCAACGCCTCCTGGACGCTGAAGGCGGACCTCACCTCCGAATACGTATGCCGCCTGCTTGACCATATGGACGCTCACGGGTATCGCAAGAGCGTGCCGGAGGTCAGTGACCCGAGCGTCACAGAGCAGCCGCTGCTCGACTTCACCTCCGGCTACGTCCTGCGCTCGCTGGACAAGTTCCCCAAGCAGGGCTCGAAGGAGCCCTGGAAGCTCCGGCAGAACTACGTTCTCGACGTGAGGACGATCCGCCGCGGCGCGATCGACGACGGAGCGATGCAGTTCTCCCGCTCCGACTCTCCCTCAAAGCCCCTCGAAGCCGTCGTCTCCTGACCGATCTGAACGAGAAGCAGGCGGCGCTGTGCGAGAGCAGTGAGACCGACTACTCCGACCTGCGCGCGCTCTTCGTCAACTGCACGCTGAAGCGCAGTCCCGAGGTGTCCAACACCCAGGGCCTGATCGACATCTCGATGGAGATCATGCGGCGCAACGGGGTCGCGGTGGAGTGCATCCGCGCAGTCGACCACGAGATCGCCACCGGGGTCTGGCCGGACATGACCGAGCACGGCTGGGACCGCGACGAGTGGCCGCAGATCTTCGAGAAGGTGATGGCCGCCGACATCCTCGTCCTCGGCATGTCGATCTGGCTCGGCGAGAAGTCCTCGATCGCGACGCAGATCGTCGAGCGGCTCTATGGCAACTCGCACCTGCTCAACGACGCCGGTCAGTACGCCTACTACGGGCGGGTCGGCGGCTGCCTGGTGACCGGCAACGAGGACGGCGTCAAGCACTGCGCGATGAACGTCCTCTACTCGCTGCAGCACCTCGGCTACACGATCCCGCCCCAGGCCGACGCGGGCTGGATCGGCGAGGCGGGCCCGGGGCCGTCCTACCTCGACGAGGGCTCGGGCGGCCCCGAGAACGACTTCACCAACCGCAACACCACCTTCGCCGCCTGGAACATGCTCCACCTGGCGCGGATGCTGAAGGACGCCGGTGGGATCCCGGCGCACGGCAACCAGCGCACCGAGTGGGACGCGGGCTGCCGCTTCGACTTCCCCAACCCCGACTACCGCTGAACGACGCAGCCGACATTGACCACACTCTGGTGTGGTCAATGTCGGCTGCGCTCAGCCGAGCTGAGCTTCGAGCCGTTCGGCGAGTCGGTTCATGCCGCGCTCACGCGCCGCGGCCGCGGCTCCGGCCCAATCGGTCTCGCGGTCGGGAGGCGGCTGGACCCCGGCGTCGCGCAGGGTGGCGATGTCCTTGAAGGCGCGCAGGTCGTCCGCGGCGCCGAGCAGGGCCCCTCGCAGCGCCGGGCGACGCTCGCGGATCGCGTTCTCCAGCACGCCCTCCAGCGAGCCGTGCCGGCGCAGCAGCTCCGCCGCGGTCTTGGGGCCGACGCCCTTGGCGCCCGGCAGCCCGTCGGACGGGTCGCCGCGCAGGGCGATGAAGTCGGGCACCAGGTCGGGATCGACCCCGTAGCGCTCGCGAACTCCCTCTGGCGTCACCTCTTCGGCCCCTTTCCCTTTGCTCCCCGTCTTCACGTAGAGGACGGTGACCCGCTCGGCGGCGCACTGGTACATGTCGCGGTCGCCCGTCATCAGCAGCGCCTGGCCGTCCGCCTCCGCCTCGCGGCGGGCGTAAGTGCCGAGCAGGTCGTCGGCCTCGAGCGCGTCGTGGCTGGCGACGGTCCAGCCGAATGCGGTGAAGAAGTCGTGGCAGGCGGCGAACTGATGGGGTAGGTCATCCGGCATCGCCGCCTTGCGCTCGGCGTGGTAGGCGGGGTAGAGCTCGGTGCGATAGGCGGCGGCGTCGGGGCCGAAGCAGAGGACGACGGCGCGCGGCCGGTGCAATTCGACCTCGCGCAGGATCAGGTTGGCGGTGCCGAGCAGGGCGTTGACGGGCCTGCCGTCGGGCCCCACGATCGAATCGGGGAGCGCGTAGAAGGCGCGGAAGAGCATCGAGGGCGTGTCGACCGCGAGCAGTGGTTGGGGCATCCCGCCAGCCTACGACCCGGCGGGGCGAAGGTATGGTCGACCCTGCGGCAGGTCATTCGATCGGAGAACGGAGAAGCCATGATCAGCAATACCGACTTCATCGGGGTCCCCTCGCGCGACAGCGAGCGGTCACGCCGTTTCTACGTGGAGACGCTCGGGCTGCGGCCCGACGAGCGGGCTAGGTTCGAGTTCTGGGCGGGGGATACGTGCTTTGGCATTTGGGAGCCCGAGCGGCTCGGCATGGAGTTTGCGCCGCAGAAAAACGCCCACCCGGCGCTCCATGTCGATGACGTGGCGGCGGCCCGCGCCGAGCTGGAAGGGAAAGGCGTCGTCTTCGCGGGCGAGACCTTGGATACCGGCGTCTGCCACATGGCCCTCTTCACCGATCCCGACGGCAATGACCTGATGCTCCACAACCGCTACGCCCCGTCGGAGGCGCTCAGTTGACGGAGGGTGGAGGCAGGCCTCGCATCGTCCCGGGCGACCGGCGCCAGCTCGGCCTGCTCAACTTCGGCATCGCGAAGCTGGCCGGGCTCGCCACCCGTGGCCAGCCGCCGCACATCTTCACCACGCTCGGCCGCCATCGCAGCCTCTTCCGCCGCTGGCTCTGGTTCGCCGGCGCTCTGATGCCCCGGGGCAAGCTGCCGCGCGAGGAGACCGAGCTGGTGATCCTGCGGGTCGCCCACAACAGCGGCAGCGAATACGAGTGGAGCCAGCACGAGCGGATCGGCCGTCGCGCCGGCCTCAGCGACGAGGAGATCGCCCGCGTGCGCCAGGGCCCGGGTGTTCCCGGCTGGTCCGAGCGGCAGATGCTGCTGCTGAGCGCTGCCGATGAGATGCACGCCAGCGGCAGGATCGGCGACGAGCTCTGGGGGCAGTTGAGCCAGGCGTTCGACGACGTGCTGCTGATCGAGCTCTGCATGCTGATCGGCCACTACGAGATGCTGGCGATGACCCTGAACTCGCTCCAGGTCGAGCCCGACTTCCCCTCGCGACTATGAGCATCGGCGACCTTCGCGACAAGCGCTGCTTGATCACCGGCGCGGCAAGTGGGATCGGGCGGGCGACCGCCATCGCATCGGCCGCCCGCGGCGCCGATCTCTTCCTCACCGACATTGACGGAGAGGGACTGGAGCGCGTCGCCGAGGAGGTCCGGCGGGCGGGCGGGACGGTGAGCTACCTGCGCGCGGCCGACATCGCCGACCACGAGGCCGTCGTCGCGATGGCGGACGAGATCCATGCGGCTCACGCCAGCATGGATGTGGTGATGAACGTCGCCGGGGTCTCGACCTGGGGGTCGATCGACCGGCTGGAACGCTCGGACTGGGAGAAAATGATCGCGGTCAACCTGATGGGCCCGGTCAGCGTGCTCGAATGCTTCGTACCGCCGATGATCGAGGCGCGCCGCGGCGGGCACATCGTCAACGTCTCCTCGGCCGCGGGCCTCTTCGGGCTTCCCTGGCACGCCGCCTACAGCGCCAGCAAGTTCGGCCTGCGCGGGGTGTCGGAGGTGCTGCGATTCGACCTGCAGCGGTACCGGATCGGCGTCAGCCTCGTCTGCCCGGGCGGGGTGAGGACGCCGCTGGTGCAGACCATGCAGATTGCCGGCGTCGATCGCGATACGCCGGCGATGCGCAAGCTGAACGCGCGCTTCGAGCGGCACGCCGTCAGCCCGGAGCGGGTCGCCGAGAGGATCGTCGAGGGCATCGAGAAGAACCGCTACATGGTCTTCACCTCCGCCGACATCCGCATCGGCTACTGGTTCCAGCGCAAGTTCGCGCTGCCTTATGAGCTGACCATGCGCCTGCTCAACCAGCAGCTGGTTCGGGCCATCCGGAATCGCTAGACCGTCTCCTCGTAACGGGCCGAGGTGTCCGCTCGACTACGGTTAGCGCCGCCGTGAGCGACAGAGCCCTGCAGATAGAGAATCTGGTCAAGCGCTACCCGACCGGGGTGGAGGCGCTGCGCGGAGTCTCGCTCGAGATCGCGCCTGGGGAGCTGTTCGGCCTCCTGGGCCCGAACGGGGCCGGCAAGTCGACGCTGATCCACTGCGCGACCGGGCTGGCGCAGCCGACCGGGGGGTCGATCGCGGTCTTCGGCCACGACGCGATCGACCACTACGGCGAGGCGCGGCAGGCGGTCGGCCTCGCGCCCCAGGAGCTGAACCTCGACTGGTTCCTTACCGTCGAGGAGACGCTCGACTACCACGCCGGCTACTTCGGCATGCCCAAGCGCGAACGGCGCGAGCGGACCCGGGAGCTGCTGGAGACCTTCTCCCTGACCGAGAAGGCCGACGAACGCACGCGCACCCTTTCCGGTGGGATGAAGCGGCGGCTGATCCTCGCCCGGGCGATGATGCACCGACCGCGGCTGCTGATCCTCGACGAGCCGACCGCCGGCGTCGACGTCGAGCTGCGCCTCGAGCTCTGGCATTACATGCAGCGGATCAACCAAGAGGGGACGACGATCTTGCTCACCACCCATTACCTGGAGGAGGCGGAGCAGCTCTGCGACCGGATCGCCTTCATCAACGACGGCCAGATCGTCGGCGAGGGGACGAGCACCGAGCTGGCCGCCCGCTACGGCGTCGCCAACCTCGAGGACGCCTACCTGGCGCTGGTCGGGCGCAACGAGCTCTCGCGCTCCAAGATCGAGGCCGTGTCGTGAGCGCCGCCCAAATCCGCTTCGCGACGCTCTGGCGCCGTGAGGTCAACCGCTTCATGAAGATCAAGAAGCAGACGCTGGGTGCGCCGCTGCTGGAAACCTTCCTCTACATCTCGGTCTTCGGCGCCGCGCTCGGCTCGCGGATCAAACAGCTGCACGGGATCGACTACGTCGTCTTCGTCATCCCCGGGCTGATCATGATGTCCTTCTCGATCAACTCCTTCGCCAACAACTCCTCCTCGATCCTGCAGCAGAAGTTCCAGGGGGCGATTCAGGACCAGCTCTCCTCGCCGGCTTCTCCTCTGGAGCTGCTGCTCGCCTTCACCTTCGGTGGCTTCATGCGGGGGCTGATCGTGGCGGGGCTGACCTTTATCGTCGCCTCGTTGCTCGTCGACCTCCCGGTCGACCACGTCCTGGTGCTGATCCCCTCGCTGTTCCTCGTCGGCTTCTTCTTCTCCCAGCTCGGGGTGCTGACCGGGGTGCGGGCAGAGCAGT
The DNA here is from genome assembly GCA_963712595.1 of uncultured Solirubrobacterales bacterium. Taxonomy (GTDB): domain Bacteria; phylum Actinomycetota; class Thermoleophilia; order Solirubrobacterales; family 70-9; genus VRUE01. The sequence goes on along the minus strand of CAVQIM010000001.1, from coordinate 986,900 downwards.
TCGACGACGTCGCCTTCGTCCAGACCTTCGTCCTGACGCCGCTGATCTTCCTCGGCGGCGTCTTCTACTCGGCGACCCTGCTGCCGCAGCCGTTCGAGACCCTCACCCACTTCAACCCGATCTACTACATGATCAACCTGGTCCGCTACGGCTTCGTCGGCTTCACCGAAGTCAGCATCCCCCTCTCGATGCTCGCCCTGGCGGGGGCGACAGCGGCAATCTTCGCCGTCAACCTGCGCCTCTTCTCCCGCGGCTACAAGCTGCGCGCGTAGGGCCCCGGAGCCCTCTAGCGCAGCTGGAACGCGCCGGTATCGAGGTAGGCCTGCAGGAGATCGAGCGCGCGGGCGGTCGGTGGGTGGAGGGGCTCGGGGGCCGAGCCCAGCGCTGCGAACCTCACCGCGGTCGACTCATCGTGATCGGGTCGCGGATCGCCACGCCACCTCTTCGCGAGGAAACAGATCGCGAAGCAATGGGTGACGTCGCCGTTCGGATAGCGGATCGTGTGCTCGTTCGCTTCGGAGAGCGAGGCGAAGGGAACGAGGTCCTCCCTGGCGACGTCGACTCCGGCCTCCTCGGCTAGCTCGTCGATCGCCGTCTGGGCGAAGCTGCCGCCGACCTCGGCGGCGCCGGCGGGGAGGCACCAGGACCCGTCGTCCGCGCGCTTGGTGAAGAGCACCTGGCCGTCGTCTCGCTGGAGCGCGACCATTGCCCCGGGAATCAGGACGAGCTCATTGCCCACCGCCTGGCGCAACCGCCACAGGTAGGAGTCGACAAAAGGCAATTGCCGGCTGGCGGTTAAGAGACTTCAGCGCGGGGGAGGCGCTCGGCCAGGCCGGTCAGCTCGAGCACACGGATAACGGCGGGAGAGGCGCTGGGGACGAAGCGGACCCGTTCTCCGTTGTCGTTGTGCCCAAGGGCAGCGACCAGCAGGGCGATGCCGGTCGAGTCGATGAACTCCAGCTCGCGCATGTCGACGACGACCTTTGCGCCGTCTGCGTTGAGAGAGGCCTCGAGGGCCGACTCCGCCGTGCCCGCGTTGGCGAGGTCGAGCTCGCCGCAGAGGGAGATCACGTGGGTGTTGCCGTCCTTGGCGGTACGTACGACGAGCGTGCCGTCGGCGATGTCGCGCTGCTCGCTGGACATCAGGTTCCCCCCTGGGTGGATGTCGGGTCCAACGAGCTTATGGTAATCGCGGCGATTGCCGGGCGCGCGTCCGGGTATTGGCTGGGCACGCAAAGTCTCGAGAAGGGTGGAGGAAGCGATGGAGACGATCGGCACCAGCAAGGGCATCTTCGATGGCGCCAGCGCCGAGATCCGTGAGCATGTGATCGAGCTGCTGGCGAAGGCGTACTGGATGGAGATCGAGACGGTGATGAGCTACCTCGCGGCCTCGGTCAACCTCGACGGCGTTCGGGCGCAGGAGATCAAGCAATCGCTGACGCAGGAGGTCGAGGACGAGTTGGGCCATGCGCGCCGCTTTGCCAGCCGGATCAAGGAGCTCTACGGCGTGGTGCCCGGCTCGGAGGGATTCAGTGCCGAGCAGGCCTACCTGCAGCCGCCCGAGGAGCAGACCGACGTCGTTCACGTGATCCGTGGCGTGATCAAGGCCGAGACCGGCGCGATCGAGCACTACACGCGGATCGTCACCGAGACCGACGAGGTCGATCCCGTCACCCAGGACATGGCGATCGAGATCCTTCACGACGAGCAGGCTCACCGCCGCCTCTTCGAGGGCTTCCTGCGCGAGTACGAGTTCGAGGGCCTTGCTTGAGCCTGGCGTCGGCTGCGTGTCCTGACTACCAGGCGTCTATGTAGCGGTGCTCGTGCCCGGGATCGCGGTGCTGAGCGGCGGCGAGGGTCGAGGCGATCAGCGATCGCGTCTCGGCCGGGTCGATCACGTCGTCGATCTCGAAGAGGGCGGCGGCATTGAGCGCTCTCGCGTTCGCCTCGGCGGCGGCGGTTAGGTCGCTGACCCGTTGCTCGCGCTCCGCCTCGTCGGCGATCTCCTCCAGCTCCTTGCGCAACGCCAGCCTTACCGCCCCTTCCAGGCCCATCGGCCCGAGGTGGGCCGAGGGCCAGGCGAGCGTCAGCAGCGGCTCGTGCAAGCTGCCGCCAGTCATCGCCTGGGCGCCGAGGCCGTAGCCGCGTCGCAGGATCACGGCGACGAGGGGGACGCGCAGTGCTGCGCCGGCGAGCAGCAGGCGGGAGGCGTGGCGGACGAGGCCGGTGGCCTCGGCCTCGGGGCCGACCATCATCCCCGGCGTGTCCACCAGCGAGACGACCGGCAGGCCGAAGGCGTCGCAGAGCTGCAGGAAGCGCGACGCCTTGTCGGCTGCGTCGCTGGTGATCGCGCCCGCCATGTGCCGGGTGTCGTTGGCGATCACGCCCAGCGGCCGGCCTTCGATGCGAGCGAGGGCGGTGACCATCTCCGGCGCAAAGCGCTCGCGCAGGAAGGTGATCGAGCCCTCGTCGGACAGCGTCTCGAGGATCGGCTGCACCGCGTAGGCGCGACGCTGGCGCTCGGGCACGGCGTCGCGCAGGGCGCTCTGGTCGGGAGTGGAGCCGGGCGGGGCTGCACCCTGGAAGTAGCCGAGCAGCTGCCTGGTCGCCGCCGTCGCGGCTCGCTCGTCGGCGACGACGAGGTCGACCACGCCGTTGTCGGCCTGCATCGAGATCGGGCCGACCTCGTCGGGGTCGACCTTGCCCAGGCCGCCGCCCTCGATCATCGCCGGACCGCCCATCCCCAGGGAGGCGTTCTCCGTCGCGACGATCAGGTCGGCGCAGCCGGCGATCACGGCGTTGCCGGCGAAGCAGCGCCCGGCGACCACGGCGATCCGCGGCGCCAGCCCCGAGAGGCGGGCCCAGAGCGCAAAGGCCCGGGTGTCGAGCGCCGAGACGACCGGATAGTCGGTGTCGCCAGGGCGACCGCCCCCGCCCTCGGCGAAGAAGACCGTGGGCAGCCGCATGCGTTCGATCAGCTCGAAGAGGCGGTCCTTCTTGCGGTGGCCGAGGGCGCCCTGGGTGCCGGCGAGGACCGTGTAGTCGTAGGAGAGCACGGCGCAGGCAGCGCGCTCGCCGAAGAGATCGCCGTTGATCCGCGCGGTCCCAGCGACCAGCCCGTCGGCGGGTGTGCGCTCGATCAGCTCCTGCAGCTCGCGCCGCCCGCGCTGCGCGGCGATCGCGAAGCGGCCGTACTCGACGAAGGAGCCGGGATCGACGAGGTCATCGATGTTCTCCCGCGCCATGCGGCCGCCCGCGGCGTGGCGCCGCTCGACCGCTTCGGAGCGCGCCTCATCGTGGGTGAGGGCGCGGCGCTCCTGGACCTCGGCGAGGTCCTCTCGCTTGCTCTCGGGCATCGGCGGCATGTTCGCACTTGATCGCCCGGGCCTTCCCCGATAGCTTTTTTCGTCTATTCGTCCAGGTGCGCCAGAGGCAGGGCGCCGAAAAAGGAGACAACTTGAAGCAGCGTCTTTCCCCCGCGACGCCGGTCCGGGCCTCGATCGCGATTGCGATCGGCCTGGTGGCTTCGCTCATCCTCGTCCCTTCTCTCGCCAGCGGCGCGGCTGGGGAATCGAGCGCCAACACGGTCTTCATCGAGGACGGCAAAGCCGGCCTGCGCTTCGAGGCGCCAAAGACGATCGTCAGCGGCGAAGACCTCACGATCCTCAATCAGACCAACCCGCACCGAGTCGGGCCCCACACCTTTTCGCTGGTGACGAAGGGCTCGATCCCGAAAACCCCGAAAGCGCGGCAGCTCTGCTTCACGCCGAAACACATCTGCAAGTCGATCGCCGCCTGGCACGGGGTCAAAGGCAACGGTCCCGTCAAAGAGAACCCCGCCGAAGCCGGTCTCGAAGGCTGGGATACGATGGGAAGCCTGACCAAGAAGGGCGACTCCTGGTTCACCGGCGAAAAACCGGGGACCTCCTTCGGCCAGAAAGTGACCGCGGCCGCCGGAACGACGATCTACTTCCTCTGCGCCATCCATCCCTGGATGCACGGCTCGATCGAAGTTCTGCCCCCGCCGGCTGGCAGCTAGAGCACGGCTGGAGAGTCCTCAGATTCGCCACGCCTGGGGCGCCGAGCCTTCCTCGGCGCCCTCGGCGGTGGCGCGCTTGCGACGGCGCTGCCGCTCGGCGTGCGCCCGGGTGCTCTGCTGCGGCTGGACGAGCGGTCCGCGCGGCGGGTTTCGGCACCGCCCTTCCGCGCTCGCCTGCCGATCCCGCCGGTTCTAACCGGCGACCGCCTGGAGATCCCGATCCGCGAGGCGGAGGTCCAGGTCCTGCCCGGGCGCAGGACGAGGATGTGGACCTACGGTGGGACGTTCCCGGGCCCGACGATCCGCCGGCCCGCCGGCCATCGCACCGAGGTCACCTTCCACCACTTGCTGCCGGGCTCGGCGGGTGAGCTGACGGTCCACCTGCACGGAGGGCACAACCGCACGCAGTTCGACGGCCAGCCCGGAGGGCTGACCCATTCCTACGAGCGCTCCGCCTACTGCCGCATCCCGAGCGGGCTCTCGGCACGGGAGTCCGGCAACGACCTGCTGCTCGCGCCCGGCGGCAGGCGCACCTACGTCTACGACCTGATGGAGGACGGGCGCCCTGAGCGTGCCGCCTTCCAGTGGTACCACGACCACCGCCTCGACCACACGGCGCGCAACGTCTGGCGGGGGCTGGCGGGGATGTGGATCGTCGACGACGGGCTGGAGCAGGGCTTGCCCCTGCCGGGGGGAGAGCGCGACCTGCCCTTGATGATCTGCGACCGTTCCTTCGACCGTCACAATCAGCTCACCGACCCGTTCACGAGCCGCCGCCCCCCGGCAGACGGGATCAGCGCCCACACGATCCTCGTCAACGGGGCCCACATGCCCCACCACCGGGTGACCGCGCAGCGCTACCGCCTGCGCGTGCTCAACGCCTCCCACTTCCGCTCCTACAACCTCTTCCTCTCAAACGGCGCGCCGCTGATCCAGATCGGGACCGACAGTGGCTTGATGCCGAGGCCGGTGCGCAGGCGGGAGGTGATGTTGGGGCCAGCAGAGCGAGCGGAGCTGGTGGTCGACTTCGCCTCTGCCGCGGGAGAGCAGGTCGAGCTGCGCAGCGGACCACGCCACGGAGCTCGCAATCCGCTCGGCGCCCACGCCTACGTCGGCGCCCTGATGCAGTTCCGCGTCGACTCCCGCCGCCTGCCCGACCGCACCCGGGTGCCCCGCAAGCTGCGGCCATTGCCGGGATGGACGAAGCACGTCTCCGCTAAGCCCGATCGAACCTGGGAGATCTCGATCGGCGGGCTGTTCAAGACCACCTGGCTGATCAACGGCCGCACCTTCAACCCCGCCCACGCCGATGCGCGCCCGAAGCTGGGCACGACCGAGACCTGGGAGATCGTCAACCGCACCGACGTCGCCCACGTGATGCACATGCATCTGACCGACTGGTATTTGCTCTCCCGCAACGGCAGGCCGCCGCCACCCTGGGAAGACTGCCTAAAGGAGTCCTTCCTCGTCTACCCCCGCGAACGCATCCTCGTCGCCGGCCACTTCGCCGACTACACCGGCAAGTTCGTCATCCACTGCCACATGCTCGACCACGAGGACCACGGCCTGATGGCCCAGTTCGAGGTGGTCAAGCCCTAGCGTCGGCTGTGCGGTGCTTTGCGACCAGCTTCAGCCTGGCCTCGGGAACCTGAATGAAATCCAGCGCAACGCCCCGCTGATCGGATATCTCGACCAGCTTGACGTCTCCGTAGTCGCTCACGACCGTCCCTCGCACGCCCGCTGGCCATCTTCCAGTCGCATCGAGCAACTCGATGAAGTCGTGTTCCCCGATTGCTTCTTTGACGATTGCCATCGATCCTCCAGTCTAGGGTCTGGGAAAGGCGCTCACAAGCCGAGATGGGCGCCCGCGGTCCTCGTGCCTTCGGGCCTCCATCCTCATGTGTCACGTCTAGTGAGTAACGGACGAGCTTTGTCCGAACGCCGATGACCTCCGCCCGATCGGACAGTGGCTCTCCAACCTGTGGTGGCCAGGCCATGCCGCGACGCTAAGGAGGCAGTTGACACGTGTGGCTACACAAATGTCAATTCTCTGAGCCAAAACCAGATCTTGAGGAAGCGGCTCAGAGGACATTGCCGAGAACGCTAAGGATCGTCCCAAGCATGAATAGCCCTGCGCCCCACGCTCCAGAACTCTGACGCGATCATCGATTGTGTCGCCGGGCGAGTGTTGCGCTTTTCCACGGGCTCGGATGTGCCCGTACCCGATATCGAGACTGGCGCCGACCGTAGCGATCCATCAGACGAAGCCCACCGTGTTGAAGCCCGCGTCGAACAGACGCCACTGACCCTTCACCGCGGTGACCGTTGCCGGCCCGATTACCAGGACGACCCAGAGCCCGATCCCATAGGCGAATGGCGACTCCCTACGAAACAGCGAGTAGCTGCACAGGGATCCCTATGCGGTTGCGGTCGCGCCGTACCGAGCCTGCGTGCGCGCGAGCTTATCCGGGCCGTAGCGGTGTCGAGCCCACCAAGACCGGGGCCGCGCCAATCTCATCGCGGCGATCCACCAAACCAATCCCAGGGTGAGCCAGCCGGCCGCGAACAGGAGCCATTGGCCCTTCAGCGCGGTGATCGTCGCCGGCGCGACGATCAGGACGACCCAGAGCCCGATCCCATAGGCGATGGCGACTCCCGTAGAAACAGCGAGTAGCTCCACGGCCTCACTCCCCAATTAGCTCGATGCGGTAGCCATCGGGGTCGCGGAGGAAGCAGATCAGGTGGCCCTCTGTGCGGCCGCCGGGGCGGTAGGGGGGCTTTTCGGGCTCGATTCCCTCGGCGGCTAGCTGCTCGAGGGTGGCGTCGAGGTCGTCGACCGTGAGGGCGATGTGGTTGTAGCCGGTGCCGAGATCGTAGGAGTCGACGCCGTGGTTGTAGGTCAGCTCCAGGCGCGGATCTTCGCCGGGGAGGGCCATGAAGACGTTGATCGCCTCGTCCCCGATCGGCATTCGGCCGACCTCCTGGAAGCCGATCTTCTCGTAGAAGGCGACTGAGCGGTCGATGTCGCCGATCCGGTAGCAAGTGTGCAGAAAGCTCGCCATTTCCTGCCCAGGCTATCGCCCTGCCTACAATTTGCGGTCGAATGGCGCGCCGGACGCGACGGCGACGACGCAAGTCGCACACCTCGAGATGGAACAGGCTGCGGGTCCCACTGGGGATCCTGCTTGCCGTGCTCGTGGTCGGCGCAGGGGTTGCTGCCAGCTGGGCGATCGACGTCTATGAGTCGGCGCCGCCGCTTTCGAGTCTCAAGCCGGTGCAGAAGGGGCGCTCCTCGGCGATCTACGCAGCCGACGGCAGCCTGATCGGCTTCATCCAGTCCGAAAATATCCGCCAGCCGGTGCCGGAAAGGGCGATGCCGCAGACGCTGCGCGACGCCACCGTCGCGATCGAGGACAGGAACTACTTCAATCACGGCGCCCTCGACCCGGCGGGAATCGCTCGCGCCGCTTGGAAAGACCTGCTGGCCGGCGGCAAGCCGGTCCAGGGGGCATCGACGATCACCCAGCAGCTGGTCCGCAACCTCTACATCCAGAATCCCCAAGAGACGATCAAGCGAAAGCTGATCGAAGCCCATCTCGCCTACGAGATGGAGGAAGCGCACACGAAGGATTGGATCCTCACGGCCTACCTCAACACGGCGCCCTACGGCACGGTGGAAGGGGAGACGGCGGTCGGGGTGGAGGCCGCCGCGCAGACCTACTTCGGCAAGCCGGCCGGGGAGCTCAACCTGATCGAGTCGGCGCTGATCGCCGGGTTGCCGCAGGCCCCGTCGGAATACAACCCGTTCCTCGACCCGCACGCGGCGCTGCAGCGCCGCAACGAGGTGCTTGCCGCGATGCACGAGCAGGACTACATCGACGAGGCCGAATACCGCGAAGCCCTGCACAGCGGGCTCGGCCTCAGCCCGGGCCACAAGTACCGGGTCATCCGCGACCCCTTCCTCTTCGACCTCGTCCAGCAGGAGCTGATCGACAAATACGGCATCAACACGGTGCGCAACGGCGGGCTCAAGGCCTACACGACTATCGATCCCGAGCTGCAGGAACGGGCGCAGGAAGCTGTCGACTCCTGCAGCGTCTGCTACCCCGAAGGCGGTCCCGCCGCCGGGCTGGCTTCGGTCGATCCCTCGACCGGTGAGATCGTTGCTCTCGCCTCGACCGAAGGGTTCGAAAGCGAAAGCGAATTCAACTACGCCTGGCAGGCCCACCGCCAGCCCGGGTCCTCGTTCAAGACCTACGTGCTGGCCACCGCGATCAAGCAGGGCATCGACCCCGACAGCACCTATTACGACGGCACCTCGCCGAAGACCCTCGACCTGCCCTACGGGGGGACCTGGACCGTGAACAACGCCGAGCCCGGGGGCGGCACGATGTCGCTGGCATCCGCGACCTGGGAGTCGGTCAACGTCATCTTCGCCCAGCTCGATCTCGACGTCGGCCCCGAGAACGTCACCCAGATGGCGCACGAAATGGGTATCGAAGCGCCGCTCGAATCGGTGCCGGCGGAGGCGATCGGCGGTCTCAGCGTCGGCGTCACCCCGCTCGAACAGGCGGACGGCTACGCGACCCTCGCCAACGGCGGCATCCACCACGACCCGACCGCGATCAGCCGGGTCGAGTTCCCCAACGGGAAGGTCGACGAAACCGACCCCGACTCGGGCGAGCGCGTGCTCACCGAGGGCCAGGCCTACGAAGTGACCAGGCTGCTCGAGGGCGTGATCACGCAGGGCACCGGTGCCGGCTACACCTACATGGGCTGCGGTGCCGAGGCGGGCAAGACCGGCACCTCGGAGGACCTCTCCGACGCCTGGTTCGTCGGCTACACGCCGCTCTACTCGACCGCGGTCTGGGTTGGCCATCCGCAGTCGCGCGAAGCGACCGGCTTCGGTGGGCCGACAGCGGGGCCGATATGGCGCTCCTTCATGGAATCGGCCGTCGCCGGCGACTGCCCCGAATTCGCCGAACCCTCGACCCTGCCCGAGCTCTCCGGCCTGGACAGCGAGCACACCTCGAGCTCCTCCTCGTCGAGCGAATACGAATACGAATACGGCGAAGAAGAAGAATCGACGGAGAAGCCGTCGAAGGACGGCAAGGGCGGCGGCCAGGGACCGGCTGCCGAAGGGGAAGCGGCTCCTGCCCCGGAACCGGCTCCCGCCCCGGAACCGGCTCCTGCGCCAGCTCCCGCACCGCCGCCTGCGGCCGGGGTCGGCGGCGGCATCGCCAGCCCGCACTAGCTTCCGGGAAAACCCGAAGCGGGCTTCGTGGATTTCCCCGATGGCCAGGTCCATCGTTGCCCAGACAATCGATCTACGATGTGGGTGATCGACGGCTCCTCCGGCAACACGCGCTTCGCCGATCGCCGCGACGCCGGGCGCCGGCTCGCCGAGCGCCTCTTGCCGCTGGCTCGGGAGGAGCCGGTGGTGGTCGGCCTTCCTCGCGGCGGCGTTCCGGTGGCGGCCGAGATCGCGGCCGCGTTGGATGCGCCACTCGAGATCCTCGCCGTGCGCAAGCTGGGAGCGCCGCACAACCCCGAGTACGGGATCGGCGCGATCGCCGAGGACGGCACCCGCGTCTTCGACTCCGAGGCGCTTGCGGTACTGGGGATCAGCGGCGGCGCGCTGGAGACGATCGTCGCCCGCGAGACCGCCGAGCTGCGTCGCCGCGTCGTCGCCTACCGCGGCGATCGCCAGCCGTTGGCCCTGCGGGACCGCACGGTGATCGTCGTCGACGATGGGGTCGCGACCGGCGTTACGGACACCGCCGCCCTGCGCGCCGTCCGCCGCCACCACCCGCGCCAGTTGATCCTCGCCATCCCCGTCTGTGCTCCCGATTCGGCGGAGCGCTTGCGCGAGGAGGCCGACGAGGTGGTCTGTCTGCTCTCCCCAGCGCTTCTCTATGGGGTCGGTCAGTGGTATCGCGACTTTTCCCAGGTCTCCGACGAGGAGGTCGTTACGGCCCTCGCGGGAAATCCGTAGCCGATTGGCGGGTTCCTGCGGATGGTTGCCGGCTCCCCGGTGCATAAGGTCGAGGCATGGAGGGTCACGATCAGCACCATCGCAAGTCGCGTGTGCTGATCGCCGGCGCCGGGATCGCCGGAATCGAGACCGCGCTCGCCCTGCGCCACCTCGCCGGCGACCTGGTCGAGGTCGAGCTTCGCGACCCGCGCCGCACGTTCTCCTTCCGACCCTTCGCCGTCGGCGAGCCCTACGGGGCGGCACGCGTCTTCCGCTACGACCTGGAGCGGCTGACTGAGTGCTGTGGTGCCTCCTTCCGCTCCGACGGCATCGCCTCCGTCGATGCCGAGCGGCGCACCGCGAGCACCCGCGACGGCGAGAGCCTCGCCTACGACTACGTCGTCGTCGCCAGCGGCGTGCGGACGCTCTGGGCCGTTCCCGGCGCCGTCACCTTCTGGGGGGTTGCCGACGAAGGCCAGGTCGGGGACGTCATCGCGGAGCTTCGCGCCGGGGCCCTGGGGCGCCTCGTCTTCACCATGCCCGCTGGGTGTGGCTGGCCCCTGCCTCTCTACGAGCTCGCCTTGCTCGGCGCCACCGAGCTGGCCAAGGCCGGCATGACCGGTACGCAGCTGACCATCGTCACGCCCGAGGACGCCCCGGTTGCGCTCTGGGGCCACCGCGCCAGCGAGCAGATGGAGCAGCTGCTGGAGGAACGGGGAATCGAGGTGATCGCCGGCGCCCACCCGGTCAAGTTCGATGCTGGGTGCTTGCGGATCGTTCCCGGGGAGGAGGTGAAGGCGGATGCCGTGATCAGCCTGCCGCGGCTCGAGGGCCGGCGGATCGACGGGATCCCCCACGATTCCCGCGGATTCATCGGCGTCGACGAGCATGGTCGGGTGCTCGGCATGCAGGGCGCCTACGCCGCCGGAGACATCACCGCCTTCCCAGTCAAGCAGGGTGGGATCGCGACCCAGCAGGCCGACGCGGTCGCCGAGGCGATCGCTTGCGACGCCGGCGCCGGGGTCGATCCCCATCCCTTCGACCCTGTCCTGCGCGGGGTGCTGTGGACCGGTCGCGAGCCGCGCTACCTCTACGGCAGGATGCTCGAAGGACGCGGCGAGATGTCGAGCATCGAGCAGAGCCCGCAGGGATCGCCCCGGAACGGGAAGGTCGCCGGTCGCTACCTGACTCCGTTCCTCGATTCGCTCGCCGCGGCCGATCCCGTCTCGCTGTTCGACACGCCTTCGGTTCACTGATCCAGGTCATGATGGGGCGGTGAGCGACGCCTCCCTCGCGCAGCGCTATCAAGCCGCCCGCCGGGACTCCGGCTTGGCCCTGCTCGAGGGGTTCCATGCCCTCAAGCACGCGCTGCGCTTCGGGGCAGAGGTGCTCGAGGTGGTCGCCGTCGACCCTGCCGAGCTGGAGCGCCTGGCGGCAGAGCTCGCGCCCGACCTGAGCGGCTCGCTCGCCGCGCGCGTGACGCAGGTCGACGGCGAGACCCTGGCCCAGCTGGTCCCACAGGCGCCGCGCACCGGGGTGGTCGCGATTGCCCGCCGTCCCCAGATCGACGTGGAGGCGGCGCTCGCCGATGAGCGGGCGGCGCCGGTGGTCCTGCTGGAGGAGCCGCGGACGATGGGGAACATCGGCGCCTGCGTGCGGGTTGCCGCCGCCGCCGACGCGGCCGGCGTCCTCACGATCGGCGGCAACGACCCCTGGCACCCCGAGGCGCTGCGGGGGGCGGCGGGACTGCACTTCGCTCTGCCCGTGACCGCGGTCGAGGCTCTCCCGGCGGGAGATCGACCCCTCGTCGCGATCGACCCCGAGGGGGAGGCACTCGATCCGGGCGCGCTCGACCCCCGTTCCATCCTCGCTTTCGGCAGCGAGCGCTACGGGCTCAGCGAGGAGCTGCTGGGCCGTGCCGACGCGAGTCTGGCGATCCCGATGCGGGAGGGGGTTTCCAGCATCAATCTCGCCACCGCGGTGGCGGCGGTGCTTTTCTCCCAGCGCCTTTGAACCCAGACGGCGGTGTCTGCGTAGACAGGGCCGATGAAGCGAATCGTCGTCCCTCTCGCTTTCCTCGCCGCCCTGCTCGCAACGCAGATCGCAGCGGCCTCCCCGTCGGGGCCGGCGCAGGCGAGCCGCACCAAGAGCGTCGACATCAGCCACTTCGAATTCCGTCCCTCCGCGCTCTCGGTTCCCAAGGGGACGACGGTGGTCTTCTCGAACTCGTCCGGCACGGCGCATACGGCCACCAGCGGTGCTTTCGACACCGGCCGCATCAAGCCGGGTCATGCTGCCTCGGTGCGCTTCGGGCAGAAGGGGACCTTCAGCTACCACTGCAAGATCCACCCGTTCATGCGCGGCAAGGTCGTCGTCGGTTAGGTCCATAGGACCTGCTGCGGCTCGCATCGCGGAAATTACGGATGCGCTGGGGAGGGACAGCGCATAGCGTGCGGAACATGTGAGCGCGGCGCATTGGCCGCGACTCCGATTCAACGACCGAAAGGACGCCGCCTTGCCCTTCGCCGACATCAACCTGGGGGAAGCCCTGCTGCTGGCCCTCGAGATCTTCTTCTTCGTGATCTGGATCTGGATCCTGATCACGATCCTCACCGACCTCTTCCGCGACCACGAGCTCTCCGGCTGGGGGAAGGCGGCGTGGGTCCTCTTCCTCGTCTTCATCCCCTTCCTGACGGCGCTGATCTACCTGATCGCCCGCGGCAGCGGCATGCGCGATCGCACGATCAAGGCGCAGGCAGAGGCAAAGCAGCACATGGACTCCTACATTCGCGAGCAGGCGCACGTCTCGCCGGCCGACGAACTGCACAAGCTCAACGAGCTGAAGGAAAAGGGCGCGATCTCCGCCGAGGAGTTCGACAAGGCGAAGGCGAAGCTGCTCGCCTAGACGATCCCCGCCACGCCGCGCGCGACCAGATAGAGGCCGGCCGCCGTTGCGACCGCGATCACTATCTGGCGCGCGTGGCTGGCCATCCAGTCGTTCAGAGCTTCGACCTTCTGCTGCGTGGTCTCCGGTGCGAACGAGTAGCCGAGCAGGGGTACCTCGGCGAGGACGAACATGATCAGGTTGAAGACGAGGATCGCCAGCACCTGGCGGCCGGTCCCGTGCTGGCCCTGGGCGATGTCCTTGAGCGCGACCAGATAGAAGGCGCCGGGGAGGTTGAGGGCGACGCCGACGGCAAAAGCGATCGGCGCCGTGCCCCGGTTGAGCACCCGCTCCGACCAGGGGTCACGGGCGGGCCGGGACTCGCGTCGCTCCCGCCGCAGCTGCTCGAGTCGAGAATCGCGGTCAGTCAGCAGCGCGTAGGCAACGATCAGGGCCAGGGCGCCGACGGTGAAATTGACTATCGGGTCGGCGGCGGGGTTGGGGCCGGAGAGTGCGTGCAGGCCGTTGAGCGAGCTGACGATCGCGATGCCGACGGCGATGCTGGTCAGCATGCCGCCGAACAGGTAGGCCGCGAGCAGGCGCTGTGGACGCGGTCGGTGCAGGACGACGATCACCACGGCGAGGATCGCGGGGGAGACCGCGGAGGCGATCGCGAGGACGAGGACGTTGACCAAGGCGGCGGGAGCCTAGCCGTGCACCCAGACCGCATGGTCGGGGCGGGAGCGATTTCTCCTGCTTGCAGCCGAATCCTGCAAGCGAAGTTGCAAGTTATTAGCAACTCCTAACATTTTTCGGCCCACTTCGCTAGCGTGCGCCGCCGATGCGCGCCCTCTCTCGCGGCAACTCTCGCTGGCTGCTGCCAGCGGTCCTGATCCTCGCCCTGCTCTGCCTGGTGGCCTCGGCGCCGGCCAAGGACCTTGAAGAAAAGCTCGAGCAGACCCAGGGCAAACTCAGCCACGTGCGCGAAAGCCAGAGCGCCCTGGCGGCGACGATCGCCGAGCAGAACCGCGCGATCGATTCGATGATCGGCGAAGTCTCGGACCTGCGCCAACGCCAGCAGGCGGTCGCGGAAGAACTGTCGGCAAAGCAGGCCGAGTTCGACAGCGCGACGGCGAAGCTGGCCGCCGACAGGCGCCGCTTGGCGATCGTCCGCGCCCGCCTGCACCGTGCTCTCGGGGTTCTGCGGGACCGTCTCGTCGCGATCTACGAGTCGGGCAGCCCCGACATGTTGGGCGTCGTCCTCGATTCGGCGAGCTGGTCGGAGGTCACCACGCGCGCGGACTACCTGCGCCAGGTCCAGGCCTACGACGACTCGGTCGCCGACCGGGTCAAGGGCCTGCGCGACCAGGCCCGCGCCGCCGTGAAGCGGATGACAGCGGTGCGACTTCAGATCAAGGAAGCCCGCGACGCGATCGCGGTCAAGGAGCGCGAAGTGGCCAGCGCCAAGGAAGAAGCCGAGGCCCGCTTCGCCGAGCTCAAGTCGGCCCAGGCCGCGCGGCGCCAGGCGCTCGAATCGCTGGAGTCGCGCGAACAGGCGCTGGGAGACAACCTCGCGGCGATCTCCGAACAGATCGCCAGCACCACGGGGGCGCCGGCACCGGTTACCGGGACCCCGGCCCCGCTGACCCCGGGCGAAGGCGCTGAATACATCTCCGAAAGTCAGGCCAGCGTGCCGAGCGCGGCGCCGGCAGCGGTCGCGGCGGCGATCGAAGCCGCCAACTCGATCGCCACCACCCCCTACATCTGGGGCGGGGGCCACGGCTCCTTCGAATCCTCGGGCTATGACTGCTCGGGCGCGGTCAGCTTCGCCCTGCACGGCGGCGGCTTCCTCGAAAGCCCACTCGACTCGACCGGCCTGGAGACATGGGGAGAAGCCGGGCCCGGACACTGGATCACCGTCTACGCCAACTCCGGCCACGCCTGGATGATCATCGCCGGCCTCGCCTTCGACACAGTCGGCGGCCCCGGCCCTCGCTGGCACTCCTCTCCGGTCGATTCGACCGAAGGCTTCATCGCCCGGCATCCGCCGGGCTATTAGAGCCGCAGACGGCCCTCAGGCCGGCGCGACGCATAGGTCGTTTCGGTGTCCGCTGGTGGATCTCGCATCGCGTTGGTCAGCGATTCGCAGGGCGCCGAGAAATTGCCTGGGCGCTAAGAAGACTTTTCTTGACAGGCACTGAGACGTACCCGAGAATCTGCACTGTTTAGGCGCCAGCGTTCATATAGAGAGCGCGTGGTCATCGTCAGCGGGAGGCACGGGAGGGCGACAAAAGCCGCACAGGGGTACCGCCGGCCAGTTCGACGCCAGCGCGACAGCGTCGCATCGGGGCTGCCTCTGGAAATCGAGCCGGCGCTAGGGCCAAGAAATACCGAGAGTCCCAGTCCATTGAGCAGTCCATTGACCCAAGTTAGGAGCAGGCAATGCAAAGGCGCATCGAGCAATACCGCACACCATTGAAGAAGCGAGGAATTTCATTTCGCAGCTCGAGTGAGCAAACCATCGCCTTTGCGTAAGGCACGGCGGGGAATTCCGCCGATCATCCGCTGAGGTCCCCCGTTTGTAAGGGTCGTCCCAACGGTCGCCGGCGCGAGGCGAGAGCCGGGCGCGATTGCGCCGGAGGGCCGTGAGCGACTCAGATCACCCCGAAGACGATCTCTCCTTCCTAGCCGACGAGGAAATAGCCAGCGAGGCCAAGCGTGAGGGACTTCGCGGTGCGCGCGATGCGCGCACCGCCGCCAGGGCCCAACGCTCGCTGGATGTCGCCGAGCGCGTCGTCCTGCTCAGTCTGCTGGTCTTTGCTGCCCTCGTGGCGGGAGCGGTGGTGTGCGTCGGCCTGTTGACGAACAACGACGATCTGGTCCACATCGGGCTGCTCGCGATGG
This sequence comes from uncultured Solirubrobacterales bacterium, assembly GCA_963712595.1. Lineage (GTDB taxonomy): Bacteria > Actinomycetota > Thermoleophilia > Solirubrobacterales > 70-9 > VRUE01. Next base: position 971,099 of record CAVQIM010000001.1, on the reverse strand, counting down.
GCGCATGCGGCGCCCTCCTCTATCGCACTCGCTCCTAACGGCGAGTCGCCGCGACGCGGTGCCGCGATCAGGTCGCTGACTCGGCCGTCTTCCGCTGCGCCCCCCATGTACCTGCGTTGCCGCGGCTGACGTGGATCACGCCCTCGAAGCCTTCGCGCTGGAGGATCGAGGCTGCCAGGCCGCTGCGCTTGCCGGCCTTGCAGATCGTCGCGATCGGCCGGTCGCGGGGCAGCTCGTCGAGGCGGTCGCGGAGCTCGGCGAAGGGGATGTGGATGGAGCCGGGGACATGGCCCTCCGCGTACTCGCTCGGGTTGCGGACGTCGAGTACCTGCGGGCCGTTCGTCCCGTCGAGGCGCCGGGCCAGCTCCCCGAGGTCGATCGCCTCGATCCTCTGCACCGGCCGGTCCTCGGCCCGCCAGGCCGTCATGCCGCCGCCGAGGAAGCCGCGCACGCCGAGGCCGACGGCGGCGAGCAGCTCGGCTGCCTCGAGCTCGTTGCCGTCGGAGGCGGCGACGATCAGCAGCTCGGCGTCGACCGGGACCATCTCGGCGACCTTGGTGGCGAAGCCGGTGTCGTAGGCGGAGGCGCTGATCGAGCCCGGGATGTGGGCCTCGTCGAACTGCTCGTTGGTGCGCGAGTCGATCGCGAGCGCGCCGGCGGCGATCGCCGCCTCGAAGCCGTGCGGGGTCAGGCGGGTCGGGGCGCCGATCGATTCGAACAGTGGCCCGCGGTTGAGCGAGACGATGTGCCCGACGTTGGGGGGCTTGCTGCCGATCGTCGCGACCGCATCCTCGACGAACTCTGCCTCACTGGCGAAGCGCAGCGCCCGGTTGTGGCGGCGCTCGAAGCCGATCGTCGAGGAGGTCTTGAGGTCGATCCCGGAGCTGCCGCAGAGCGAGCCGCCGAGGTGGCCGGGCCAGACCTCGGTCTCGTCCGGCAGCGCCAGCAGCCGCTCGTGCAGGGAGCGGAAGATCTCGGCGGCGCCTTCGTGGGGCTCGATCGCGAGGTCGGGGCGGGCGACGTCGCCGACGAAGAGGCAGTCGCCGCTGAGCACGGCCCAGGGGTCGTCGCCGCGGGCTGCGTCGCGCAGCAGGAAGGAGGTGTGCTCGGGGCGATGTCCGGGCGTGTGGATCGCCTCGACGCTCGCCCCCTCGCCCAGCTGCAGCGTCCAGCCGTCGCCGAAGGCCTCGTGCGGGTACTCGGCCTCGGCCAGCTCGTGGACGTGGATCGTGGCACCGGTGGCGCGGGCGAGCCGGCCGTGTCCTGAGACGTGATCGGCGTGGTTGTGCGTCTCCAGGACGTGCCCGATCCGCACCCCGTGCAGCCGGGCCAGGTGGAGGTAGGGATCGATGTCCCACTGCGGGTCGACCACTGCGGCGATGCCTGAACCGGTGTCCCCGACCAGGTATGAGGCGCAGCCGAGATCCTCGTGGATGATCTGGCGAAAGAGCATTGGTTGATCGCTTTCCCAAGGGGTACCCGAACGGATACCGTTGGCTCAGGGTAGCGACGACGGGAGGAGCGGAATGGCTGGCGAGATCGAGACGGATCTGGAGGGAGACCTGAGCGCTCTGCTCGAGGTGGAGCGATTCGAGCCTTCCGAGGAGTTCCGCCAGCGGGCGCTCTGGGGCGATGCCGCCGTCTACGGGGAGGCGGCGGCCGACCCCGAGGCCTGGTGGCTGCGGCAAGCGACCGAGCTGCTCGATTGGATCGAGCCGCCGAGCCAGGGTCTCGACGAGTCCAACCCCCCGTTCTTCAAGTGGTTCGCCGATGGCAAGCTCAACGCCTCGGCGAACTGCCTCGACCGCCACGTCGCGGCTGGGATCGGCGATCGCATCGCCTACCGCTGGCGTGGGGAGGAGGGCGAGGAGCGGGAGATCACCTACGCCGAGCTGCTCGCCGACACCCAGCGCTTCGCCAACGCCCTGCGCGACCGCGGGATCGGCAAGGGGGACGTGGTCGGGATCTACCTGCCGATGATCCCCCAGGTGGCGGTGGCGATGCTCGCCTGCGCTCGGATCGGGGCGATCCACAACGTCGTCTTCGGCGGCTTCTCGGCCGAGGCGGTGCGCGAGCGGATGGAGTTCTCCGAGGCCAAGGCCCTGGTCACGGTCGACGGCGCAAGGCGAAAGGGCAAGACGGCGCCGGTGAAGGTGCAGGTCGACGAGGCGATCGGCGGCGTCGGTTCGATCGAGACGATCTTCGTCGTCCGCCACACCGACGCCGACTGCGAGATGCAGGAGGGGCGCGACGTCTGGTTCGAGCAGGCCTGCGCCGCCGCCGACCCCGAGTGCCCACCGGAGCCGATGGGGGCCGAGGATCCGCTCTACATCCTCTACACCTCCGGCTCGACCGCGAAGCCGAAGGGCATCCTGCACACGACGGGTGGCTACCTGGCGGGGGTCGCTTACACCCACCGCTACGTCTTCGACCTGAAGCCCGAGGAGGACGTCTACTGGTGCGCCGCCGACGTCGGCTGGGTCACCGGCCACTCCTACATCGTCTACGGGCCGCTCGCCAACGGCGCCACGAGCGTGATGTACGAGGGGGCGCCGGACTATCCCGACAAGGACGTCTGGTGGGACATCGTCGAGCGCTACGGGGTGACGATCCTCTACACGGCGCCGACCGCGATCCGCGCCTGCATGAAGTGGGGCCCCGAGCACCCTGGCGCCCACGACCTCGCCTCGCTGCGACTGCTGGGCAGCGTCGGCGAGCCGATCAACCCAAAGGCCTGGCTCTGGTACCACAAGGTGATCGGCGGCGAACGCTGCCCGATCGTCGACACCTGGTGGCAGACCGAGACCGGCCACATCATGATCTCGCCGCTGCCGGGCATCACCACGACCAAGCCGGGCTCGGCGACGGTTCCGCTGCCGGGCATCGACGCCGCGGTCTTCGACGAGGCCGGCGAGGTGGTCGAGGGGGGAGAGGGCCTGCTGGTTCTGCGCCGGCCTTGGCCGGGGATGCTGCGCACCCTCTACCGTGAGGAGGACCGTTTCGTCGAGACCTACTTCTCACGCTTCGGCAAGGAGACCTACCTGGTCGGCGACGCCGCCCGCCGCGACGAGGACGGCTACTTCTGGGTGCTGGGCCGCATCGACGACGTGATCAACGTCTCCGGCCATCGCCTCTCCACGGCCGAGGTCGAGTCGGCGATCGTCTCCCACCCCAAGGTCGCCGAGGCCGCCGTGATCGGCCAGAGCGACGAGGACACCGGCCAGGCGATCTGCGCCTTCGTCACCCTCGAGGGCGATCTCGATGGCAGCGACGAGCTGGTTGCCGAGCTGCGCGACCACGTCGCCGGGCGGATCGGCAAGCTGGCCCGGCCGAAGCGGACGATCTGGTCCGGCGACCTGCCCAAGACCCGCTCGGGCAAGATCATGCGCCGCCTCTTGCGCGATATCGCCGAGGGCCGCGAGCTGGGCGACGTGACGACGCTGCGCGATCCCGACGTGATGAACGAGCTCGAGGCCAAGATCGCCGCCCGCCAAGACGCCGAGGCCTGAGAGACCCGCTGTGCTTCCGGTGCGCTTTATGTGGTCGTAAACCACATAAAGCGCACCGGAACGGTCAGGCGCCGCGTTCGTCGACCATCCGTTTGACCGCGACCTCGAGCGCCTGAAGCTGTTCCTGGACGCCGCGCAGCTCGCGTAGGGCGAGCGTCTCCGCGCTGAGCTGCTCGGCCGCCAGCTCTTCCTCGACCTCGACGATTTCGGGGCTGAGGAAGCGTTGTGCGAAGGCGCCAGTGAGCAGGGCGACGAAGCCGATGCCGATGACCAGGATCACGGTCGAGACGATCTCGCCGCCCGTCGTCGTCGGGTAGATGTCGGAGCCGAGGGTGGTCATCGTCGTCACCGCCCAGTAGATCCCGTCCCAGGCGTCGAGGTGCTGCGTGTGCCGCTCGAAGGCGACGAAGAGCGCGCCGCCCCCGATCGCTGTCAGCACCGAGAGCAGCATCGCGTAGCGCAGTCCCTCCAGCGAGAAGACCTCACGCGAGAGCTGGGCGAGGCGCAGCAGCCTGATCAGGCGCAGCAGCCTCAGCACGCGCAGGCTCTGCAGGCCAGCCGGCAGCACCGGCGGGGTGAGCAAGACGATGATTGCGTCGAGCGGATGGTGGCGAAGCCACCTACGGCGATTTGGGACCACCGCCAGCATCACCACCAGCTCGACCAGGAAAGCGAGCCAGGTGACCCAGTTGAGAATCCTGGCAACGTCCTCGAGCACCCCACCCGGGTGCGACTCGCTGATCGCGACCATCGGCAGCGTCAACGCCGCCGCGATCAGCATCGGCGTGTTCAGCGCTTCCGCAACCCGCGTGCTGCGCGCGTCCATTCCCGGCCCGTAGCGCACCGACTTCGCTGTCCCGTCCGGGTCCATCCGCGTCTGCTTCGACGCGGAGGTTCGGGTGCCTACCTGTGGGACGGCCTTGGGCTCTTGACTTGCGCGTTAGAGCAGTTCGACCGGGGTGCCGTGGTAGCCGACGCGGGCCAGGCGGCGGGTCTCGCCGCCGGGCCAAATAGTCAGGTCGAGATTGGCGCGGTCGTCGGCGGGCTCCATGCGCAGCCAGGCGAGTGGAGCCTCGGCGCTCGCCCGAGCTCCCGCCGCTTCGATCTGGCCGAAGAACGCCTCTCGTTCCTCGTCGCTCAGGTACTGGCTGACGATCGAGTGGTAGATGATCGTCGCTCGGCCCGGAGTGGGCTCGGCCAGCGCCCGCTGCGTCCAGGCGGCGGCGGTGGCGCGCTCGATCGAGACCGCAACCTCCTCCGCGACCTCGAGGGCCGCTTGCATGCGGGCGATTCGCTCGGGCTGGTCGGGCCAGATGTAGGAGAGCAGGGCCAGGCGGCCCTCGGGAGTCGTGACGTCGACCGGGTTTGCGTCGCAACCGCGGCGCTCGGCGATCTCGACGGAGGTCGGCAAGGAGGGCGGTTGGCCTTCGAGCTCGAACTCAAGCTGCAGCGGCGAGTCGGTTGGGCCCCAGGAGAAGCCGTCGGCCGCGTAGCGAAACCGGTCCCAGCGCAGGTTGAGGCCGGCGCTGGCGCCGGCCTCGAGCAGGCGCAGCGGCATGCCCGTCTCGGCGGCGACGGTGAGGAACCCGAAGAGCAGGGCGTTGCAGCGGCCCACCTCGTTCGTCTGCACGGGAAGGTCGACCAGGGGGCGCAGCTCCTCGGCGTTGCGCTCGATCGTCTCGCGGAGCACCTCCCAGGCGCTCGCCGGGTCGCCCGCCTCGTAGGCCGCTGCGAGCTGCGGCTCGCGGCCGCTCAGCACCATCCGGTTCACCGTTCCCAGCAGCCTCAGCCCGAGCACGGAGAATCGGGGGTCGCCCTCGTGCCCGCGCAGGACATCCCAGACCGGCCCCTGCGCTTCGGCGTCCGCGGCAGCCCGCTCGAGCAGGCCGGCGTAGAGCGGCGAGCCGATCATGCGGCAGGCATCCGCCTGCCACTTCAGCTGTGTCGCGATCTCCCTCTGTGCCCCCTCGCTCATCGGAGCCGGATTCTAAGAATCGAACGAAGGACTCTCAGCCGGCACCGGGAGAATGTAGTTTGCTAAACTAATTACCAACGCTAACTATGACGCAGGCAACTTCAGACGCCACCCTCACCGATTCTGCCGCGAGGCTGCGGATGGCGATCGTGCGCACGGCGCGCCGGCTGCGCCAGGAGGCGGCTGGGGCGGGGTCCGAGCTGACCCCGACGGCGGGCTCGGCGCTGGCGACGGTGGAGCGGCACGGGCCGCTGACGCCGAGCGAGCTGGCCGAGATCGAGCGGGTCAAGCGGCCGACCGCGACCCGGATCCTTCGCGGCCTCCTCGAGGCAGGCTTGGTCGATCGCACCCCCGACCCGGCCGACGGCCGCAGCGCCCTGGTAAGCGTCAACGCCGCCGGGCGCGAGCGGCTGCGCCGCCTGCGGAGCCGCAAGAACGCCTACCTGGCGCAGCGCATGCGCGACCTGCCTGACGAGGACCGGCGCACGCTGGAGCGTGCCGCGGCGATTCTCGAGCGGGTTCTGGAGAGAGAGCCTTGAGCGCCGGACTGCGGCGCAGCTTCGACTCCCTCGCGGTTCCCAACTACCGTCGCTACTTCGCCGGGCAGATCGTCTCGCTCTCGGGGAACTGGATGCAGATGGTCGCCGAGGTCTGGCTGATCCTCTCGCTGACCGGGAGTGGAGTGGCGGTGGGGCTGACCACGGCGCTGCAGTTCCTGCCGATCCTCCTCTTCGGCGCCTGGGGCGGCGTTCTCGCCGACCGCTTTCCCAAGCGGCGCCTGCTGATGGTGACCCAGGCCCTGATGGCGCTGCCGGCGCTCGTGCTGCTGGCGATCGTCACCGCCGGCACGGTTGCCCCCTGGATGGTCTTCGTCCTCGTCTTCGCCCGCGGCACGATCAACGCGGTCGACAATCCGACCAGGCAGAGCTTCGCGATCGAGATGGTCGGGGCGGAGCGCGTCGTCAACGCGGTCAGCCTCAACAGCGTTCTGGTGCAGTCGGCGCGTCTCGTCGGCCCAACCCTCGCCGGGCTGCTGATCGTCACCGCCGGAGTCGAGCCCTGCTTCGCCCTCAACGTGCTCACCTTCGCCGCGATGATCTTCGCCCTCTGGCGGATGGAGCCGGCGGAGCTGAACACCCCGCCACCCGCCGTCCGCGAGCGCGGTGCGGTGCGAGCGGGTCTGCGCTACGTGCGCCGGACGCCGGAGCTGGCGGTGCCGCTGGGCCTGATGGCGCTGGTCGGCACGCTCGGCCTCAATTTCCAGGTGATCCTGCCGCTGCTGGCGCGCTTCAGCTTCGACGGCGGCGCCGGCGCCTACGCGGCGCTGGTCTCGGCGATGGGAGCCGGCTCGGTGATCGGGGCGCTCGTCACCGGCGCTCATGGGCGCACCGACGCCCGCCTGATCACCGGTGCCGCCCTCGCCTTCGGCGTCCTCGCCCTGCTCGCCGCCTCGATGCCGAGCCTCGCCCTCGAGATCCCGGTCCTCGCCCTGCTCGGCGCCTCGGCGGTGACCTTCGCCGCGACGATCAACTCCTCGTTGCAGCTCTCGGTAGAGCCGCAGATGCGGGGCAGGGTGATGGCGCTCTACTCGGTCGTCTTCATCGGCTCGACCCCGATCGGCGGACCGCTGGTGGGGCTGCTCTCGGAGGCTTACAGCCCCCGCGTAGCCCTGCTGCTCGCCGCCTCTGCAGGGCTATCGGCCGCGTGGGCGGGGCACGTCGCGCTTGCCCGCCGCCCGCCCCGGCGCGAGAGCCAGAACAGCGCTGCGAAGACGGCCAGGCCGAAGACGTTGAGCACCAGCTTGTAGTCGAGCTCGACCGGGCCGAAGATGTCCTCGCGACTGGGCCTCGTATCCGGGATCAGGCCGGCGGCGCTGAAGAGGCCGTCGACGGCGAGCGCGGCCGCCATCATCGTCACCAGCATCAGAGCGACGATCCGCAGGGTGAAAGCCCAGCCGTAGTACTTGCGGTAGATCGCGACGATCGGCAGCACGATCAGGTCGGCGAAGATGAAGGCCATCACGCCGGCGAAGCTGATCCCGCCCGACCAGAGCACGGCGGCGAGGGGAACGTTTCCGATCGAGCAGACGAAGCTCAGCACGGCGATCAGCGGTCCCACGATCACGTTCTCGAGTGCGTTCAGCCAGCCCGGCGCGTCGCTGACGAAGAGGCCGTTGAAGAAGTCGTCCCCGAGCAGGCCGATGAAGCCGGCGAGCAGGAAGCCGAGCGAGATCTCCTTCCAGAGCATCAGCCAGTCGCCGCGGAAGTTGTCGGCGACCTCGGTCCAGCTCGATATCGAGAGTAGGCGCTGGCGCCAGCCCGTTCGCGCCTCGTCCGGCGCCGATCCGTGCTGGTGGTCGGCGTCCGCCTCCTGAGCGTGGCGGCGCGCCTGCTCCTCCAGTCGTGGTGAGACGAAGGCGCGCAGCAGCACCGTCATCAGCACGATCATCACGATCCCGCCGACGTACTCGGCGAGGGTGAACTGCCAGCCGAGCAGCACCCAGAGCACCAGCCCCAGCTCCCAGACCAGGTTGGTCGAGGCGAACTGGAAGGCAAGCGCCGAGGCGGCAGAGGCGCCCTTCTGGAAGAGGCTCTTGGCGATCGCGATCGCCGCGTAGGAGCACGAGGAGGAAGCGGCTCCCAGCCCCGTTGCCCAGGCGACCGGACGCGCCCCGCTGCCCGCCAGCGTCGCCTCGATTCGCTCCCGTGGCACCCAGGCCTGGACGATGCCGGAGATCGCGAAGCCGAGGACGAGCGCCCACCAGACCTCGTAGGCCATCAGCAGCGACTGTTCGATGCCTTCGCCGAAGGTGCTGAGAACGTCAGCCATGAGCGCAACGTAGCATATACCCCCAGGGGGTATCCAGATCAGCCGATGCCGAGGCGCCGCGAGCGCTCCACCGCACGCGCCACGATCTCCTCGTCGCCCGGAACCTCGCCGTCCCGCATCAGCACCTGGCCGCCGACGACCGTCGTGTCGACGATCGAGCCGCTTGCCGAGTAGACGAGATCGGCGTTCAGGTCCCCGAGGCTCAGCTCATGGGAGCGGGGGCGGAGCAAGAGGAAATCGGCTGGCGCCCCCACCTGAAGCTGGGGGCCTTCACCCAGCAGGGGAGCGCGGGCGCCGGTGGCGATCTGCCATGCCTCCGCGGCGGGTAGGACGGTGGCGTCGGCAGTGTGCCGCTGGGCGAGGGCGAAGACCTTGAGGTCGGAGAGGAGGTCGAGGGAGTCGTTCGAGCCGGGACCGTCGGTGCCCAGGCCCACGCTGACCCCGGCATCGCGTGCGGCCGGATATGGAAAGACGCCGCCGACCGCGAGCTTCATGTTGGCGACGGGGTTGGTGACGACCGTGCAGCCGCGCTCGGCGACCAGCTCCAGCTCCGCACTGTCGAGCCAGACGCCGTGAGCGAGGACGGTGCGCTCGCCCAGCATGCCGAGCCGGTCCAGGTAGGCGGCGGGCCGTACACCGTTCTGATTCAGGCAGTCGCTGACCTCCTGCGCTGTCTCGGAGAGGTGGATATGGATCGCCACCTCACGCTCGGCGGCGATCTCGGCGATCCAGCGCAGCAAGCCTTCGCTGACCGTGTAGATCGCATGGGGTGCGAGGGCAGAGCCGACCTGGGGCCCGAGGTCGGCCAGCTCGTCGAGGTCCTCGAGAGCGGACTCCTTCATCGCCGCCGTTCCGCCGTCGGCGTCGAAGAGCGGTCCGCCGATCGTCGCCCGCAGTCCCGCGTCCCGCACCGCCCGCGCGGTTGCGCCCGGATGCCAGTACATGTCCCAGAAGCGGGTCGTGCCGGTGCGGATCATCTCGGCGCAGGCGAGGCGCGTGCCCCAGTAGACGTCCTCCGCCTCCAGCTTCGCCTCGACCGGCCAGACCACCTCCCGCAGCCAGCGCATCAGTGGCAGGTCGCCCCCGTAGCCGCGGAAGAGCGTCATCGCGGCGTGGGTGTGGCCGTTGAGGAGGGGAGCGACGAGCGGCGCCCCCGCGGCCTCGATCGTCTCGTCGCCGGGTTTCGGTATCACCTCGGGCCCGAGCTGGGCGATCGTCCCTTCCTCGCAGCGCAACCCCACGGCCTCGCCGTCGAGGTCGGCGCCGGTCACGGCGAGCGGTCGCCCCGGCTCGCTATCCATCCGTGAGCCTCGGCAGCGCCGCGTCGAGCGCCTCGTCAAGGCGGCTGACGTTGGTCGCCCGATCGCGTTCCAGTTCCTCGACGCTGATCGGCTCGCCCCCGACCCCGTTGGCGAGGTTGTCGACGACGCAGACCGCGGCGTAGTCGAGTCCCAGCTCTCCGGCGACGATGCACTCCGAAGCGATCGTCATCCCGACCAAGTCGGCGTGGGCGGCCATCAGGCGGATCTCCGCGGGTGTCTCGAAGCGTGGGCCGGTCGCCTGCCAATAGACGCCGCCATCGCAGAGCTCGGTTGCGCTGTCGGCCCAGGCGGCCATCACTCGTTGCCGCCACTCGAGAGCGAAGGCCGGTATCCGGTGCGCTCGCACGTCGGCGAGCGCGGTGAGCCCGAGTTGCAGGGCGATGAAGTCGTCGGGGCAGACGAAGCTGCCGACGGCGAGCTCTGCGCGCAGCGAGCCGACCGAGCCGATTCCGAGCACGCGGTCGCACCCTCGTTCCGCCAGGCCGCGCATGTTTACCGCGTGATCGATCCGGTGCGGCAATGTGTAGGTGTCCCCGCCGGCGTGGCGCTGGATGACGATCGCACCGTGGCTCGCGGCCATCGCCGCGACGTCCTCGCCTCCCGGGCCAAGCCCGTTGCTGCCAAGAACCACCGCCAGCCTTCCCATCGCCGGCGATCCTACGGGGCCTTCCCTTATGGTGGGGCGCATGGCCGACCGGCCGTCAGGAAGGGATGAGAGCGAGGATGCCCGCCTCGACCGCAATCTCAGCGAGCTGCTGCAGGAGCTGCGGGTCGCCCTGCCGGGCGTGCAGGTGCTCTTCGCCTTCCTGCTTGCGGTGCCCTTCCAGCAGAACTTCACCCAGATCTCGCCGTTCGAGAAGAAGGTCTACTTCGCCACCCTGATCTGCACGGCGATCTCAGCGGCCCTCCTGATCGCCCCGTCCTCCTATCACCGAATCACCTTTCGCCTGCAGCAGAAGCGGGAGCTCGTCCACCTCGCCAACCGCTTCACGATCGCGGGACTCTCCTTTCTCGCTCTGGCGATGACCGGTGCGATCGTGCTGATCACCGACGTGCTCTTCGGTGGCGTGACCACCGTGGTCACGGGCGTCGCGGCGGCACTCACCTTCGCCACCCTCTGGTACGCCCTGCCCCTGAGGCGCCGCTTCAGTCTGGCGAAGAGCGAACGGCTCTGAAGCGATCCCCCCAGAGGCCGACCATCTCGTCGGCGAGCTCGTCCGTGAGGGGCATCTCGGACGCCTCGTCGAAGAGCATTTCCAGGTCCGCCTCCCAGATATAGATCTTGAGGTCGAGGCCGACCTTCAGTTCGTCGCTGACCCCCTCGCCGATCAGCGCGTAGGCATCGCGCAGCATCGCCACGTTGGTCAGTTTGTCGGCGGCGAAGATGGCCAGCGCTGCCGGATCGGCCTCCGCCACGCGACGGCGGTGCTCCTCCTTGCGCTCCTCGTAGGAGGGGATTGTCTCGTCTTCGGTCAAAGCCGCGACGAGGTCGGCCACGACGTCGCCGAAGCGAGAGCGGATCTCGTCGATGCCGATCTCGCTGTTCTCGACCACGTCGTGTAGGAGCGCGGCGGCGATGACCTCGTCGCCATAGCGGTGTTTGACCAGATGTTCGGCTACGGCCAGGGGGTGCTCGATGAAGGCAAGGCCGTCACTGCCGCGCCGCAATTGGCCCGCATGGGCTCGCCGCGCCGTTTCCAGCGCGTTCTTGACCAGATCGGATCGCTCGATCGCCGCGTCGATGCCAGAGGTCGACGACATCCCGTCCGCAGGGTAGCGGGCTGTGAGGGGCTGGTAAACCGTGGTGTTTAACCAAAGTGCTCAGCCCGCTCGTAGCGCGCCGGGTACCTGGGTTGGAAGCTCGTACTCCGCCTGCTCCTGCGCCAGCTCGATCCCGCCCTCCGTGCCGCCCAGCGCCCGCCAGCGCTCCGCTGCTTCTCGGCTCAGCTGGTCGAGCTGCTCGTCAGAGTGCATCGGGTCGTGGTGAAAGAGGACGGTGCGCTCGGCGGCGGCGCGGCGAGCAAAGGAGAGAGCGTGCGAGAGCGAGGAGTGGCCCCAGCCGATGTGGTCCGGATACTCGGCGTCGGCGTACTGGCCGTCGTGGATCAGCAGCGAGACTCCGCGCGCAAGGCCGAGGCCAGAGATCCAGTCCTCCTCGAGCGCATCGATGTCGGCACCGAGCGCCGGCTCGTGGTCGGGGATGTAGGCAAGCGAGGAGTCGCCGTCGTCGATTCGGTAGCCGAGCGTCGGCCCGCGGTGAGCGACGGAGGCGGCTCGGATCCGCGCCGGTCCTATCTCCCACTCGGTCTGCGGGCAGTGGCGGAAGGAGACGTCGCAGGGCAGCTCGCGGACCTCGACCGGGGAGAGCGGGGCGGAGATGTAGCGGGCGATCCGATCGCGCAGAGAGGCCTCCGGCGATGCCGGGCCCCAGATCACGATCTCCGTTTGGGCCCGGAAGGCCGGGGCGAAGAAGACCAGCCCCTGGATGTGATCGAGGTGGAGGTGGGTGAGGAGGATGTGCAGCCGAGCCGGTTCCTCGGCCAGGGCGAGCCCAAGGCTGCGGATGCCCGTGCCCGCGTCGAGCGCCAGCAGCGAGCCGTCGGAGAGGGTGACGCCGACGCAGGAGGTGTTGCCGCCGTAGCGGATCGTCTCCGGCCCGGGGGAGGGGATCGAGCCGCGCGTGCCCCAGAGCTTGACCTTCATCTCAGGCGCCTGTCCCGTTGCTTGAAGCCGAGGGCCAAAAGATCGCAATTGCGCCTTGCGAGCCGTGCGCGGTGAGGATCGGGAAGGCAGATGCCTCGACCTTGTGGCGAACGCCGTCGACGGTGCTGATCTCGAAATCCGCGTGGGCGGGGCGACCGTTGCGCACCGCAACCACCAGCGGCAGCTCGTCGTAGGGGATCGGCTCGCCGTTCTCGTCGAATGGGCCGAAGAGCGAGCCCCACTCCTCCGCCCCGACCGTTCCCAGTTCCTCGAAGCGCTTGCCGAGCAGCAACCCGGCGGCCTCGTTGTAGAACACGAGGACGCCACCCTCGTCGACCAGAAAGGCCGGCGTCGAGAGCGCAGACATCAGGTTGCGAGCCAGAATCAGCTCGAGTGGCTTCTGCGACACAGATGACACTTTAGATAGTTGTGATTGACACAGGCTGGGACGAGACGGTCGTGCCGCCGAAGCGAGACGGGTACCTTCGAACCCCGACGCTCCCGACTGCGTGACATCGATCACGCTTATCCCTTCTCTGTAGAAGCCTAGGTTGGCGCGGCGAGCTATCTAATACGGTCCCTCTCCGTGGAGGCCGCTGCGCAAGCACAGGATGGATTGCCCCCGGCGAACGCTCGCAAGGAGCCGAGCGCGATGTACAGGGCTGCAATGGCCGTCTGTCGGCCCGTGGCGCTCTGGGGACGGCTGCGGGTCGAGGGACGGGACACTCTGCCCGCGAACGGTCCGGTGCTGGTCGTCGGCAACCACGACAGCCACTGGGACCCGGTCATGGTCGGGATCGCGGGGATCCGGCGACGTCAGATCAGGGCGTTGGCCAAATCGGACCTGTGGAAGGTGCGCGGGCTCGCTCCGGTCCTGAACGGCATGGGCCAGATCCCGATCGTGCGGGGTGCGGGTGACACCGCAGCGTTGGCGCGGGCGATCGAGGAGCTGCGCCGCGGCGCCTGCATCGGCGTCTTCCCGGAAGGGACCCGCTCACGCGGCAAGGTGCTGCGGGCGCGCAGCGGCGTCGGCCGCCTCGCGCTCGAGGTACCCGAGGCAAAGATCGTCTTGGTAGCGATCGAGGGGACCACGGACTTCACCGGCTTTCCCCGGCGCCCCCGGGTGCGGATCCGCTTCTTCGAGCCCGCCGGGGGGCAGGCGCAGCCGGACGAGGAGCCGGGAGAGCTCGCGGTCAGACTCCTCGCCGAGATCCGCGAGCTCGTCCCACCATCGCTCTCGGCCCGCAAGCGCCCCTAGGTCAGGCGCCTTCGACTGCCTTGCCACTGGGTCTCAGTGGGTACCAGCGAGCGTTGAACGCTTTGACGCCCCATCCTCTCGCTTGGCCCGGTATTTCGTCGTGCCAGAAATAGAGCGGATGGCCGGCGTAGGTGACCTGGGTCGTGCCGTCCTTGCGTTCCGTCGTGCCCAGCTTGGAGGGTATGGCTCCTCCCTTCGCCCGGGGTGCTCCGTTCGTAAGCAGCGGTAAAATCGCTTTCGCGCAGCCGTTACCGTCGTAGCATTCCGACCGAGTCCCCTTGTCTTTGCGATATTCGTAGAGGGTGATCCCCTTCGCGTTGGTGACGATTGGGTCGGTCTGGTAGAGGCGACCAACCGAAACAACCGTGCCATTGCCTTTGTCGGCGCTGCTGCTGCTTCCGCAGCCGGCGAGCACGACGGCTGCGACAATCGCAAGCAAGGTCAGTACCGAGTGCGTTCTAGTCATGCGCCTCCCTTTCCTGAGCTCCGCGGGCGCATCCTCGGTCAATTGTTGTTGGGGACCGCCCTGCCCCCGGGCTCCAGCGGATACCACGTGCCTTCAAACACGTTTACGCCCCATCCTCTCCTTTGACCCGGCTTCTCGTCGCGCCAGGTGTAGAGCGGATGGCCGGCGTAGGTGACCTGGGTCGTGCCGTCCCTTCGCTCCGTCGTGCCGAGCTTTGCGGCGATCGCGCCTCCCTTTGCCCGCGGCGCGCCGTCCGTGAGCAGCGGCGAGATCGCTTGCGAGCAGCTCGCATAGCATTCCGACTGGGTTCCCTTGTCATTGCTGAACATGTAGAGGGTTATCCCCTTCGACGTGACGAGGACCGAATCGATCTCGGGAACGCTGCCGACCGAAACGACTGCAGCTGTGCCTTCGTCATCGCTGCCGCTGCCGCAGCCGGCGATTGCGAATGCCCCGATGGCGATTGCCAAGAGAATGAGTGGACGGGTCTTTGAGATGCAGCTCTCCCTAGATCTGATTGCTCGAATCTATTATATGTAAGTTGACCGCCAGGGAGCGTTGCGATTCTCAGCCCTCTGCCTCCTCGCCGCTGGGCTGTAGCGCGTACCACTCGCCGCCGAAGGAGGAGAAGTCGTTGCCCTTCGCATCACCTGGGCGGGTGTCCGCCTCGTAGGTGTAGAGCGGATGGCCGGCGTAGGTGACCTGGGTCGTCCCGTCTTTGCGCTGCGTCGTGCCGAGCTTGGCGGCGATTGCGCCTTCGCCTGCCTGTGGATTCCCTTCGGTTAGCAGTGGCGGCCAGACTTTCGCGCAGGCGCCGTAGCAGGCCGAAGTCGTTCCTTTGTCCTTGTGGAAGTCGTAGAGGGTGAAGCCCTCGGAGTCGACGATGAGCCGCCCAAGCTTGGGGGCGCTGGCGGCCGTGATGACCGCGGGTCGCCCGCCGCTTTGCGGGCCCGACGAGGTGGTCTTGGCGGTGGATTCTTCGCCCGATCCGTAGGCGCTGCCCGAGTTCGCGTTGCTGTCGTTGCTGCTGCCGCAACCGGTTGCGGCCAGAGCGATGATCAGCCCCAGCGCGATGACGGCGGGAAGGGTTCTTTTCACGTCGGTTCCTCCTCTTTGAGTTGGTTGCGCACTGCGGTTTCGGCGGCGCCGAGCGGAGCGACGAAGGTTCGGTGGCCCGCGTGGACGACAAGAGCCCTGGCACGGGAAAGGTCGAGCGCGGCACTGAGGACGGCCGAGGCGTCACCGCCCCAGCGGTAGCGGAACGTTCCAGCCGAGACGGCCCCGGCGGCCCCCCGCATGAACACTTGGCAGAGCGTGCCCGAGCGAATGCCCTTCACGTACATGTGGATCTCGGTACCGAATGCCTGCGGCTCCAGCGTGGCGGCGATCTTCACTCCGGGGGGCAGTGCGGGGAAGGTCACGTGCTGCTCTGGCCCTCTTCCATCGTCGCCGGCGAGAACGAAGATCGCGAGAACGGCCGCCGCGGCGGCCGCGGCGACGCCGCCGAGAGCGAATCCAAGGCGCAGCCGCCGTCGCTGTCGACCCGATCGCCGCTCGGCGGCGATCTTCGCTTCGATTCGCTTGCCCAGCTCCGCTGGCGGTGCGGGGGCGGGGCCGAAGTGCTCGGGATCGGCGTGGGGGAGGAGCCTGGAGACGGCGATCAGCGACGCGGCCTCCGTCTTGCAACCCGGGCAACCCTCCATGTGCGCCTCTAGCTTGACCCGCTCCTCGGCACCGACGCGGCCGAGTGCATAGGCGCCCAGGGCCTCGCGCCACTCACGGCAGCTTTCAGTCTTCATATCCCATCTCCTCGAGCACGACGCGCAGGGCCCGCAGGCCGTAGTAGACGCGGCTCTTCACCGTTCCCTCCGGCACGCCGAGCTCCTCGGCGACCTCGCCATACGGCCGGCCGCGGTAGTAGGTCTCGACCAGGACGTGGCGATGCTGCTCGCCGATCCGGCGCATCGCCTCCTCGATCTGCCAGGAGAGCAATGCATCGTCGAAGGGCTCGACCGAGGGTTCGATGCCGCCCTCGGCGACCGACGGCCGCACGGCGCGGGCGCGGCCGAGGTCGATGACGACGTTGCGCAAGATCGCGAACAGCCAGGTGCGCAGCGAGCCGATCTGCGGGTCGAAGCGCTCCCCGGCCCGCCAAGCCCGCAGGAAGGTCTCCTGCACGGCCTCTTCGGCGAGGCCGTCGTCACCGAGCGACCTCACCGCGAAGCCGAACAGCTCCGCCGCGTGCGCCGCATAAGCCTCGCGCACGTCCCGCTCTCGTGTTAGCGCCCCAGATGCCATTCAGTGGTGGATACGAGTGCCCACCGAGGCGAGTTCAGAGCCGCAGCCCAGCGACGAGAGGGAAATCAGCGCGAGACTGGGGAGGTCGATGGCCAAGCAGGACGGTCACGAGACGATCTCCGCGTAGCGGCGCTACGTGGAGATCGGGGAGGGGCCGCCCCGCGCAGCGCCAGCGGCCTCATCCAGGCCGCGATTATTTCCCTCTCGTCGCTATTCCAATTTGCCGATCTTGAAGATTTTGGTGCCGCAGTCGGGGCACACCCCTTGAATCGCCGGACGACCGTTTTTCATCGTCACCTGCTTGGCGTCTTTGATCTCGACCTTCTTGCGCTCCTTGACGCAGTAACCCTCGGGCATCGGAGCCCTCCTTTCACTGCCTTGGCGGCAGAGCTCGCGCTGCACGCGAGTTCGAATTGCGGCGAATGTAACGCAGTGAGGGGACGACGAGGCGCAACTACGTGCGTATCAGCACAAGCGCCTATTTCGCTTTGTCTTTGCCTTCGAGGCTTTCGACTTTTGCCTGCAGCGCTTTGACCTGAGAGGTCAGCGCCGATATCTGGGCGGCGCTTGCTTCGCTCGTTTCGGTTTGGGCCTGTGCGCCCAGCGCGTCGATCTCGCCCTGCAGTTCCTCCTGGACCGCCTGCAGGTCGCCCTCGGTCACCTGGTCGTTCTGCGCCTCCGCGCCTAGGTAGATACCCGCCCCAGCACCGCCGACGGCGATCGCGACGAGGACGAGGAAGACCCGGGTGCGCATCTGGAGCTTGCGCTCCAGCAATCCGATCCACGCACGCAGCCCATCCAGCCCCATCGCGCACAAGTTAATCCACTACCCTCCGGCCCGCACTTCCCGACCCCCGCTCGAAGGAGATATTCCGAATGCCTGAAGCAGTCATCGTCGACACGATCCGCACGCCGATCGGTCGTGCCTTCAAGGGCTCGCTGGCCCAGCTGCGCCCCGATGAGATGGGCGCCTACGTGGTCGACCAGCTGCTCGAGCGCAATCCGGGCGTCGATCCCGCCCTGGTCGAGGAGGTCTTCTGCGGCTGCGGCATGCCGCAAGGCCTGCAGGCCTTCAACATCGGCCGCATCATCTCGCTGCTCTCCGAGAAGCTGCCGCAGGAGGTCAACGGGGTCACCGTCTCTCGCTACTGCTCCTCCAGCCTCGACGCGATTCGCCACGCGGGCAACGCGATCAAGGCCGGCGAGGGTGACGTCTACATCGCCGCCGGGGTCGAGTGGGTGAGCCGCTACAACGAGCGCACCGAGCCCGCCGGTGCCGCCGACCAGAACGAGAACCTGCAGGGCAACGACGGCCAGCCCAACGCCTACATAGAGATGGGCAAGACCGCGGTCAACGTCGCCGAGCGCTACGAGGTCAGCCGCGCCGACATGGACAAGTTCGCGCAGCGCTCCCAGGAACTCGCGGTGCAGTCCCAGGAGGATGGCTTCTTCGACCGCGAGATCGTCCCGGTGACCCTTCCCGACGGCACCGAGGTCGCCAAGGACGACGGCCCGCGCGCCTCCTCGACGTTGGAGAAGCTCTCGCAGCTGGACGAGTCCTTCGGCGGCGGCGGCGTCACCGCCGGCAACTCCTGCCCGCTCAACGACGGCGCCGCTGCGGTGCTGCTGATGAGCGATACCAAGGCCAAGGAGCTGGGCCTCACGCCCCGCGCCCGCATCGTCACCGCCGCCACCTACGGCAACGAGCCCGAGTACATGGGCGTGGCCCCGATCGGTGCGATCAAGAAGGTGCTCGACCGCGCCGGCATGACGATCGACGACGTCGACACGGTCGAGCTCAACGAGGCCTTCGCCGCCCAGGTGATCCCGATCATGGACGAGTGCGACATCCCGCTGGAGAAGCTCAACACCCACGGCGGCGCGATTGCCCTCGGCCACCCCTTCGGCATGACCGGCGCCCGCATCATGGGCACCCTGCTCAACGCCATGGAGACCGATGACCACCAGGTCGGGATCGAGACCATGTGCGTCGCTGGGGGTCAGGGCAAGGCGATGATCGTCGAAAGGGTCTGAGAGAGAGCCTGGCCCCGACCAGGCTCTAAGGTCCGCTCGTGGACACGTTGCTCTACGAAGTGGATGGCCGGGTTGCCCGCATAACGCTGAACCGGCCTGAGCGGGGGAACGGGATCACGCCGCGGATGCCGCCTGAGCTGGCGGAGTGCGTGGAGCGGGCGAACCTGGACCCGGAGGTCCACGTCATTGCCCTGGCGGGAAACGGCAGCGGCTTCTGCGGCGGATATGACCTTGTCGCCTCGGCTGAGGGGGACATGGGGGAGCTGGGCGGGGTGGAGGTGCCGCCGGGGTCGCCGCTCGATCCGATGACGATCGGCGCCAATCACATTCCTGAGTCGAACTGGGACCCCGTCACCGACTTCCAGTTCATGTGGCGCAACGTGCGCGGCTTCATGAGCCTCTTCCACTCGGAGAAGCCGGTGCTCTGCAAGGTGCACGGCTACTGCGTCGCCGGCGGCACCGACATGGCGCTCTGCTCCGACCTGCTGGTGATCGCCGCCGAGGCCAAGATCGGCTACCCGCCGGCGCGGGTCTGGGGCTCGCCGACGACCGCGCTCTGGTCTGCCCGCGTCGGGCCGATGCGGGCGAAGCGGCTGCTGCTGACGGGCGACTCGTTGACCGGCGCGCAGGCGGAGGAGTGGGGGCTGGCGACCGAGGCGCCGGCGGCTGCGGAGCTCGACGAGCGCTTCGAGGCTCTGCTCGAGCGCGTTGCCCGTATGCCGATCAACCAGCTTGTGATGATGAAGATGTTGGTCAACCAGTCCCTCTACGCGCAGGGCCTGCACCAGACGCAGCTGCTCGGCACCTTCTTCGACGGGGTCGCGCGGCACACCGAGGAGGGCCACGGCTTCGTCCGCCGCGCCGCCGAGGCCGGCTTCAAGGAGGCCGTGCGCGAGCGCGACGAGCCCTTCGGCGACTTCGGAATGAAGGGGTTCGGCCTTGAGTAGGTCCCGGCGCTCGATCGCCGTCGTCGGCGGCGGTTTCGGCGGTGTAGGCGCCGCCGTGATGCTGCGCCGCGAGGGCTACGAGGACGTCACCGTCTTCGAGAAGGGCGAGCGGGTCGGCGGGGTCTGGCAGCACAACACCTACCCGGGCGCCGCTTGCGACATCCCCTCCCATCTCTACGAGTACTCCTTCGCGCCGAACAGCTGGTCGCGCCGCTTTTCGCCCGGGGCTGAGATCCGCGCCTACGTCGAGGGGGTTGCCCGCCGCTTCGGCGTGCTCGACAAGGTTCGCACCGGCACCGAGGTGAAGGGCGCCCGCTGGGACGAGGAGCGCGGCAGGTGGCTGCTGGAGACCAGCGCGGGCCCGCACGAGGCCGAGATCCTGGTCACCGCCTGCGGTCAGCTCTCGGTGCCGAAGGTGCCGCCGATCCCGGGCCTCGATCGGTTCGACGGACCCGCCTTCCACACCGCCGAGTGGCGCCATGACGTCGACCTCGACGGCAAGCGAGTAGCGGTGGTCGGCACCGGCTGCAGCGCGATCCAGGTGGTGCCGGCGATTCAGCCCGAAGTCGCCCAGCTCGACGTTTACCAGCGCTCGCCCGGCTGGACATTCCCCAAGGGCGACTTCGAGTATTCGCCGCGCGCCCACACCCTCTTCAAGCGCTTTCCGGCTGTGCGCCGCCTCGACCGTGCCTCGGTCTACGCCTTCCAGGAGTTCGGCGCGGCGGCGATGACGAGCCAGCGCTGGCTGCTGTCGATCCTGCGCCTGGCCAGTCGGAGGCAGATCAACTCGGCGATAGCCGACCCCGAGCTGCGCCGCAAGGTGACCCCGACCGACGAGGTCGGCTGCAAGCGGATCATGCTCACCGACGATTGGTACCCGGCCCTGGCTGAGCCCAACGTCGCGCTGGTGACCGAGCGGATCGAGGCGGTCACCCCGTACGGCATCCGCGACGCGACCGGAGCCGAGCGCCCCGCCGACGCCATCGTCCTCGCCACCGGCTTCGCCAGCCACGACTTCGTCGCGCCGATGGAGATCGAGGGCCGCGCCGGGCGCACCCTCGCCGAGGAGTGGAGCGAGGTGGCGCGCGCCTACCTCGGGCTCACGGTGCCCGCCTTTCCCAACATGTTTCTGCTCTACGGGCCGAATACCAACGGGGGCACCGGCTCTGTCGTCAACACGCTCGAGTGCGGGATCGGCCATCTTCTCGCCGCCCTGCGCGAGATGGAGGCGGGTGGGGCCACGCGGATCGAGATCAGGCGCGAGGCCGCCGAGGACTTCGACCGCGAGCTGCGCGCCGCCCTGGCGAAGACCGTCTGGCACAGCGGCTGCAGCAATTGGTACGTCGACGAGAATGGAAACGACCCGAGCAACTGGCCCTGGGTATGGCGCACCTACCGTCGCCGCACGGAGCGCTTGGCGCCCGGCGCCTACGAGCTGGGCCGGCGCGAGGCGGCGGTCACGTCCAGTGCCCTGGGGTAGGGTCCGGCCGCGATGAGCGAGGGCCAGGCCAGCAAGGATCGATCTCCGTTCACCCCCGAGAACGTGCGCGCCTTCATTGGCGGCAGTTTTCCCGGCGACCTCGGCATCGAACCGATCGAGATCGAGGACGACTTCGCCAGGGGAAGGATCGTCGTCGACCGACGCCACCTGCACCCGGGCGGCTATGTCCACGGCGGCGTCTGGACCGCGCTTGGAGACACTGTCGCCGCCTGGGCAACCTTCCGCAACATCCCGCCTGAACACAACTTCACCACGATCGAGCTGAAGCTCAACGTCTTCTCGGCAGGTTTGCTCGGCGACGAGATCGTCGCTACCGGCAAGCCCCTCCACGCCGGCAAGAGCACCGTCGTGATCGAGGTGAAGATCGAGCGGATCAGGGACGGCGGCGACCCGAGGCTCGCGGCGAATCTGATCGTCACCCAGTTCGTCCTGCCGCCCGCGGGCGACTGATCGGCGCATATCGGCGTCCTCGCTCGCTCGCGTGCAGAGCACGCCGCGCTCCCTGCGTCCTTGATCTGCTTGATCAGTCGCCCGCGGGCAGCTCTTCAAGTCGTTCGATCTGCGGCAGGCGCCAGAGCACGCTGGCGATCGTCAGGCCCGCCGCCGCGGAGAGCAGCGCCAGGAACCACTGACTGGCGCCGAGCAGCTCCATTTCGAAGAAGTCGCGCACCGGGGCGGCGGCGAGGATCAGGGCGTAGAGGGCGCCGAGGCCGGCGACGAGGGCGAGCATGTAGCTCTGGATCGCGATGTGCTCGCGCCCCGGTCCGCGCTCGAGCAGGAGCACGAAGCAGAGCCCGAGCACGATCAGCGTCGTCGTTGCCGCGGTGCGGCCGGCCTCGAGGCTGCCGCCGAAGACGGTGTCGACGAGGAAGAAGGAGAGGATCGAGCCGAGCGCCGTCGCCAGCCCCGCCGGCACCGCGAAGGCGGCCAGGGCGCGCAGCAGCCGGCCGCGGTAGAGCGGCCCGTCGGAGGGCGCCAGGGCAAGCACGAAGGAGGGGATGCCGATCGTCAGGAAGGCGGCGAGGGTGAGGTGGCGGGGCAGGAAGGGGAAGGCGAAGCCGGGTATCGCGACGAGCAGGATCAGCGCCGCCGCGTAGACGGTCTTGGTCAGGTAGAGGCGCCCGAGGCGGTGGATGTTGCGGGCGATCCGGCGGCCCTCGCCGACCGCCTGCGGCAGCCGCGCGAACTCGTCCTTGAGCAGCACCACGTCGGCGACGCCCTTGGTCACCTGCGCCCCCGACCCCATCGCCACCGCCATCCGCGCCCGCTTCAGCGCCGGCACGTCGTTGACCCCGTCGCCGATCATCGCCGCGTAGCGGCCCGAGGCGGCAAGAGCGGCGACGAGATCGCGCTTTTGCTCGGGCTTGATCCGGCAGAAGACGGTGTTCTGCTGCGCCACCCGAGCCAGCTCTTCCTCGTTCTCGGGCAGTTCTGAGCCGTCGATCACGCCGGCGTCCGGGGGCACTCCGACCGCGTAGGCGACAGCTGTGACCGTCGCCCGGGCATCGCCTGAGATCAGCTTCAGGTCGACGTCCTCTTCGCGCATCGTGGCCACGGTTTCCGCTGCGTCGGGCCGCAGCGTCTCTTCCAGGACGATCAGCGCGATCGGCTCCAGGCGCGGCGCCGTCCCTTCGGAGGGGTTGGCCGGCAGCGGCTCCGCCGACTCGCCGAAGGCGACGACCCGCCGGCCCGCCGCGGTCTCCTGCTCGAGCTTGTGGGCGAGGCCGGGGGGGAGGGCCAGGGCGCCGGCGGCGCTGAGCACGTCGGGCGCGCCGAGCACGTAGCTGGTCGAGCCGATGCGCAGGCCGCTCCACTTCCACTCCGAGGAGAAGGGGACCTCGCCGGAGACGCGCTCCGCCTCACCGGGAAAGCGCTCGGCGATCGCTTCCAACGTGCGGTTCCGGTCGCCCGCACTGGCGGCGAAGCGCCCCAGCGCCGCGTGCGCCTTCGCCGGATCGAGTCCCTCCGCCACCTCGGCGCCCAGCAGGCGCAGCTCGCCGTCGGTCAGCGTGCCGGTCTTGTCGACGCAGATCGTGTCGACGGCGGCGAGGCTCTCGGTCGCGCTCATCTGCTGGACCAGGGTGTCTTTGCGCGCCAGTCGCACCGCGGCGACGGCGAAGGTGACGCTCATCAGCAGCACCAGGCCCTCGGGGACGAGCGTCACCAGGCCGGCGGTGGCGGTCTGCGCCGCCTCCTCGATCCCGGTGTTGCGCAGCTTCAGGGTGAGGATCAGGAGCACCGCAAGTGGCACCATCGCGTAGACGCAGGCGACGATCACGCGGTTGACCTCGCTCTGCAGCGGCGAGGGGGGGTGGCGGAAGGCGCGTGCCTCGCCCGCGAGCTGGCCCGCGTAGCTCTCCTCGCGCACCGCGTCGGCGAGGTAGTAGCCGGAGCCGCTGATGCAAAAGGAGCCGGAGAGCGCCCGCTCGCCGAGCGCCTTGCGGACGCCGTCGGCCTCGCCGGTCAGCATCGACTCGTCGAGGGTCATTCCGCGGGTGCGGATCACCTCGCCGTCGGCGACCAGCTGATCGCCCGGCTCGACCGCGATCACGTCCCCCGGCACGATCTCCTCGGCCAGGAGGCTGACCGTGGCGCCGTCGCGCACCACCTTGGCGTGCGGGGCGACGAGCACTGCCAGCTCGTCCAGCGTGCGCTTCGCCTTCAGCTCCTGGCGGATGCCGATGTAGCTGTTGATCACCGCGATCAGGCCGAAGATCGAGTCCGCGTAGAGCCCAAGCCCGAGGTCGAGGACGAAGAAGGCGCCGATGATCGCGTTGAAGAGAGTGAAGACGTTGCCGGCGACGATGCTGGAGGTGGAGCGCGAAGATGTCTCCGGCGGCGCGCCGAGCTCGCGCAGCCGCTTCGCCGCGGTGGCGCTGGAGAGCCCTCGCTCGATCGCCGCGTCGGTCATTGCCCCTATTCAATAGGGTGCGCTCCGGATGCCGTTGAAGCTCGGACTAAACCTCGGCTACTGGGGCATCGGCCCAGCCGGTGAGGACGCCCTCGAGTTGGTGCTTGCTGCCGAGGCCGCCGGCTTCGAGTCGGTCTGGGCGGCCGAGTCCTACGGCTCCGACGTGGTCAGCGTGCTGGCCTGGCTGGCACCGCAGACGACGACGATCAACCTCGGCGCCGCGATCATGCAGGTCCCGGCTCGTCCTCCTGCCGCCGCGGCTATGGCCGGCGCCACGATCGACAAGCTCTCCGGCGGTCGCTTCTTCTTCGGCTTCGGCCCCTCCGGCCCGCAGGTGTCCGAGGGCTGGTACGGCGTGCCCTACGCCAAGCCCTGGGGACGCACGCGCGAGTACATCGAGGTCGTACGCGAGATCGTCGCTCGCGAGGACAAGGTCGACCACCAGGGCGAGCACTACCAGCTGCCTCTCCCCGGCGGCGAGGGCAAGCCGTTGAAGCTCAACTTCCACCCCGAGCGCAACCGGATCCCCGTCTTCGTCGGCGCGATCGGCCGCAAGTCTGTAGAGATGGCGGCGGAGATCGCCGACGGCTGGATCCCGATCTTCTTCAGCGTCGACGCCTTCGAGCAGACCTGGGGTGAGCACCTGGAAGCCGGCTTCGCCAAGGGCGGGCGGCAGCGCTCCGACCTCGAGGTCTCGCCCTCGCTGCAGGTCGCGATCGACGGTGACCTCGAGGCCGCCAAGGCCGTGGTCAAGGCCGGTCTCGTCCTCTACTTCGGGGGCATGGGCAGCCGCAAGACCAACTTCTACGTCGACCTCGCCCACCGCTTCGGCTTCGGCGAGGTCGCCGATGAGGTGCAGCGCCGTTTCCAGGAGGGAGATCGCGCCGGCGCCTTCGAGGCGGTTCCCGACGAGGTCGTCGAGGCGACCTCGCTGGTCGGCACCGAGGCCGAGGTGGCGGAGCGGGTCGAGCGCTTCCGCGGCGCCGGCATCGACCGCCTGATCGTCTCCGCGGTTCACGCCGAGCGCGACCAGCAGCTCCATACCTTGCAGCGCCTCGCCGCGCTCATCGCATAGTCTCCCCGGCCGCGTCGATGAAGATCGGAGTGCCGAAAGAGACCGCCGAGGGGGAGCGCCGGGTCGCGCTAGTCCCTGACGTTGTCAAGTCGCTGAAGGGCAACGAGAAGATCGAGGTCCTGGTCGAGTCCGGCGCCGGCGATGCCGCCGGCCATCCCGACTCCCAGTACGCCGAGGCTGGCGCCGACGTCGTCGAGGCCGACGTTGCGTGGGGCGCCGACGTCGTCCTTCGCGTCGTCGCCCCTTCCGCCGCCGAGATCGGTCGCCTCAACTCCAACCAGCTGCTGATCGGGCACCTCTCGCCGTGGACTTCGGCCGAGACCAACAAGGCGCTGGCACAGGCCGGCGTCACCAGCTTCGCGATGGAGGCGATCCCGCGGACGACGCGGGCGCAGGCGATGGACGCGCTCTCCTCGCAGGCGGCCGCGGCAGGCTACGCCGCCACCTTGATCGGCGCCCGCGAGTCGGGTCGCTTCTTCGGCATGATGACCACCGCCGCCGGCACGGTGCCGCCGGCCAAGGTCCTCGTCCTCGGCGCCGGCGTCGCCGGCCTGCAGGCGGTCGCCACCGCCAAGCGCCTGGGTGCGATCGTCACCGGCTTCGACATCCGCCGCGCCGCCTGGGAGCAGATCGCTTCGCTCGGCGGTCGCCCGCTTGAACTGGACTTCATCCCCGACGCCGAGGGAGAGGGCGGTTACGCGCGCCCGCTCACGGACGAGGAGAACGCGCAGGTGCGCGATGCGCTTGGCGAGAACGCCGCCAAACAGGACATCATCATCACCACGGCCGCGATCCCGGGTCGCCCGGCTCCGCTGCTGATTACCGCGGAGGCGGTGCGCGGAATGGCGCCCGGTGCGGTGATCGTCGACCTTGCCGCGGAGACCGGCGGCAACTGCGAGCTGACCGAGGCCGGGCAGACCGTGGTCGAGGGCGGGGTCAAGGTGATCGGACCGCGCAACCTAGCCTCCGAGATGCCGGCGCCGGCCTCCCAGCTCTACGCCAAGAACCTCGAGAACCTGCTCGGGCTGCTGGTCGGCGAGGAGGGCGAGCTCAACCTCGACTTCGAGGACGACATCATCGCCGCCGCCTGCATCACCCACGGCGGCGAGATCAAGAACGAGAGAGCGGCTAAGTAGCCATGAGCTTGATGACCGAGATCACGATCTTCGTGCTTGCCGCCTTCGTCGGCTTCGAGGTGATCTCGAAGGTGCCGACCACCCTGCACACGCCGCTGATGTCGCAGACCAATGCGATCCACGGCATCGTCATGCTCGGCGGCCTGATCGTCGTCGGCTACGCCAACGACCCGCTCGAGTACATCATCGGCACGATCGCGATCGCCTTCGGTGCGATCAACATCGTCGGCGGCTTCATGGTCACCGACCGCATGCTCGGCATGTTCTCGAAAAAGCCGAAGCCCAAGGCCGAGGCTGACGGCAAGGGCGGAGGCAGCTCGTGATCCTCGAGGCCGTCTTCAAGCCGGGCGGCGACGCCGCCACCGCGCTCTACATCGTCGCCTTCTCGCTCTTCATCATCGGCGTGCGGCGCGGCACCCACCCGACCACGGCCAAGCAGGGCAACCTGGTCGCCGCCGTCGGCATGGCGGTCGCCGTCGTCACCACGCTGATGCTCGACGGGATCGGCAACTGGGGCTTGATCGCCCTCGGCCTGGGAGTCGGCACCGCTGTCGGGGTAATCGCCTCGATCCGCGTGCAGATGACCGAGATGCCGCAGATGGTCGCCCTCTACAACGGCGTCGGCGGCGGCGCCGTCGCCCTGATCGCCTGGTCTGAGATCCGCCACGGCATCTCGCTCGGCGAGGAGATCCCACTCGACACCCTGATCCCGGTCCTCTTCGCCGCCGTCGTCGGCTCGGTCTCCTTCTGGGGCTCGAACATCGCCTTCGCCAAGCTCCAGGACCTGATCCCGACCCGGCCGCTGGCCGTGCCGGGGCAGCAGGTGATCAACGTCGTCCTGCTGATCGGGATCGTCGCCGCTTGCGTCAACATCGCGGTTAACAACGACGATCCCAACCAGGCGATCTTCATCGCGATCCTGATCGCCGCCGGCCTGCTCGGCAACCTCGTCGTGCTGCCGATCGGCGGCGCCGACATGCCGGTCGTGATCTCGCTGCTCAACGCCTTCACCGGCCTCTCCGCCGCCGCCGCCGGCTTCGCTCTCGACAACGTCGCCCTGATCGTCGCCGGCACCCTGGTCGGCTCCTCGGGAACGATCCTGACGATGGAGATGGCGACGGCGATGAACCGCTCGGTCGCCAACGTCCTCTTCGCCGGCTTCGGCGGCGCGCCATCGGGTGGGCCAGCGGGCGGGGGAGAGGAACGCCCGCACACTTCGATTGGCGCCCAGGACGCTGCGATCAAGCTCGCCTACGCCGACAGCGTCGTGATCGTGCCCGGCTACGGCCTCGCCGTGGCCCAGGCTCAGCACGCGATCAAGGAGGTCGGCGACGAGCTGGAGAAGCGCGGCGTCACCGTCAACTACGCGATCCATCCCGTTGCAGGCCGCATGCCGGGACACATGAACGTTCTCCTCGCCGAGGCCGACGTGCCCTACGAGCAGCTGAAGGAGATGGAGGAGATCAACCCCGAGATGCCGCGCACCGACGTTGCGGTGATCGTCGGGGCCAACGACGTCACCAATCCTGCGGCCAAGAACGATCCGGACAGCCCGATTGCCGGCATGCCGATCATCGAAGTCGACCAGGCCCAGCAGGTGATCGTGATCAAGCGCTCGCTCAGCCCCGGCTTCGCCGGCATCGACAACGACCTCTTCTACGAACCGAACACCTCGATGCTCTTCGCCGACGCCAAGCAGGCCGCGGCCGACATCGCGGCCGAGATTCAGAACCTGTAGTCGCTTCGCGCGCCTTTCGGCGCGCTTGACACACACCTGTAGCGACGGCGCCCCTAGCGTCGGGCGATGCGCCATGAGCGGGGGCAGGGAACCGTCGAGTGGGTCGGCTTGGTCTCGGTCGTCGCGCTGATCTTGGTCGGATTGGTCGCCATCGGCACTCGGCTGCCCGGCGTGGAGCTGGCGCGGGCGATCGCCTCGCGGATCCTCTGCGCTGCCTCGATGGCCGACGGGTGCGGCGACGAGCCGGTGTTGATAGCCGCCTACGGAACCGAGGTTGGCAAGCTCGCCCGCGAGCACATGCCGGAGGTCTTCTTCGAGCGCGGCTCCCGCGCCCTGCCGGTCGATTTCCGGCGTTGCCGGCGCGCCGCGTGTGGTGACGGCACCGAGCGGGGGCTAGTGCAGCGCTCCGATGCCGGACTGCCGGTCACGGCCTTCGTCCACGTCGTCGACTGCCGCCCCGGGGCGGCAGTCGACTCGCGGCCCGAGGACGCCGAATGCGCCGGTGCGCGCGCTGGCAACCTCTACATCCAGTACTGGCTCTACTACGCGGATTCGGCGACGCTGCGCGAGGTTCCGGTGGTCGGCGGCCTCGGCTACCACCACGACGACTGGGAAAGCGTCCAGATCCGCATCGGCGCCGATGGCACCAGCGCCGAGCGCGCCTCCTCGCACGGCGGCTACAACCACGAGCAGGGGGCCGACAACTGGGGCTCTGACGCGGGGATCGGCCCACTCAACAGCGTCGCCGAGGCGCTCGGCGCCCGGCCGCACAATGGCTGGGGCAAGGAGACGCACGCCCTCCTGGTCTCGGGTGGCAGTCACGCCGGCAACGCCGACGGCATCCCGCGTGCCGACCGCATGACCCCCGGGCGCCGCGTGCACCTCGTCCCACTCGAGCCGATCGCCGCGACGACCCGCGCCCGCTTCACGGTCCACCCGCCCTGGCGCAAGCACGTCTGGCGCGATCCCGAGGCGGACGGCACCGACTGAGGAAACGCCGACTACTTCGGCGGCATCCGCAGGGCACCGTCGAGGCGGATCGTCTCGCCGTTCAGCATCGGGTTGGCGACGATCTGCGAGACGAGGCGGGCGTACTCCTCGGGACGGCCGAGGCGGGAGGGGAAGGGGATGCCGGCGCCGAGCGCCTCGCGGGCGTCCTCGGGTAGCGCCGCCAACAGCGGCGTGTCGAAGAGGCCGGGGGCGATCGTCACCACGCGCACTCCGCGCGAGGCCATGTCGCGCGCCGCGGGCAGCGTCAGGCCGACGATGCCGCCCTTCGAGGCCGCGTAGGCGACCTGGCCGATCTGGCCGTCGAAGGCGGCGATCGAGGCGGTGTTGACGCAGACGCCGCGCTCGCCCTCGGCGTCCGGCTCGTTCTCGCTCATCGACGCCGCCGCCAAGCGCAGCACGTTGAAGGTCCCGATCAGGTTGACCTTGACCACGTTGGAGAAGAATTCGAGGTTGTGGGGGCCGCGCTTGTGGGCGACACGCTCGGCCCAGCCAATGCCAGCGCAGCAGACCGAGATGCGCAGGCCTCCGGGGGCCGATGCCGCCCGCTCGGCGGCGGCCGAGACCGCCGCCTCGTCGGTGACGTCGGCGGAAAGGAAGCTCGCGGCAGATCCCAGGTCCGCCGCCAGCGCTTCGCCCTTCTCCGTGTTGAGATCGGCGATCGTGACGGTCGCCCCCGCCCCGACCAGCGCCCGCGCTGTCGCCTCTCCGAGCCCGGAAGCTCCGCCCATGATCAGCGCGCTCTTGCCCTCGACGTCCACGAGGCGCCACCCTACAGCCCAGTTCACACCCCGAGAAGCCGACCTCGCTAGGGTTTTCGGATCGCCACCGAGGTGACGCCAAGCTCCAAGGAAGCGATCGCGGAACGTCTCGCCGAGGCGCGGCGGTGCACTCTGGAGCTGATCGAACCGCTCGACGACGAGCAGCTCAACCATGTCTACTCGCCGATCCTCAGCCCTCTGGCCTGGGACCTCGGTCACATCGCCAACTTCGAGGAGCTCTGGTTGGTGCAGACGATCGGCGGCCGCGAGCCACTCCACGGCGAGCTCGGCCGCTTCTACGACGCGATCGAGAACCCGCGCAAGACCCGCGGCGAGCTGCCGATCCTGCGCGACGCCGAGCTGCGCTCCTACCTGGCCGAGGTGCGCGAGCGCACGCTCGAGGTCCTGGGCGAGGTCGAGGTCGACCCCGATGCCGAGAATCCCCTGCTCCGGGGAGGCTTCGTCTACGAGATGCTGCTCGCCCACGAGCACCAGCACAACGAGACGATGCTGCAGCTGCTGCAGCTGGTGGATGGGTACGAGCTGCCACGCGCTTACGCCGGCCGGCTGCGGGAGGCCCCTCAGAACGGGCCCGCGATGATCGCCGTGCCCGGCGGGGAGCACGTGATCGGCGCCCCCGCGCGTGGCTTCGCCTACGACAACGAGCGTTCTCGCCATGCCGTCGAGCTGGCTGCCTTCGAGATCGATCGAACCCCGGTCTCCAACGCCGCGTATATCCAGTTCATGGAGGAGACCGGCGCCGGGGCTCCGCTGTACTGGGAGCGCGACGGCGGTGAGGGGTGGGTGCGGACTGCAATGGGGAGTCGCGACCCGGTCGATCCAGCCCACCCCGTCCTCCATGTCTCCTGGCACGAGGCCGATGCCTTCGCCCGCTGGGCGGGCAAGCGGCTGCCGACCGAGCAGGAGTGGGAGGCGGCTCGCCCCGACCTGGAGCTGACCGACTGTGCCTGGGAGTGGACCAGCTCGGACTTCCTCGCCTACCAGGGCTTCGAGGCATTCCCCTACCCGGAGTACTCGCAGGCCTTCTTCGGCGATACTTACAAGGTGCTGCGGGGCGGTTCCTGGGCGACTCATCGCAGCGTCATCCGACCCAGCTTCCGCAACTGGGACCTGCCTCAGCGCCGCCAGATCTTCGCCGGCATCCGCTGCGCGAGAAGCCTGTGACCACGACCGAGCCACAGATCGAGATCGAGGTTCACCTCGACGCCGACGGGGCCGCGACGATGCGCCGTGACGTCCGCGGCGGGCTCTCGACCGAGCCGAAGGAGCTGGCGCCGAAGTACTTCTACGACGAGCGCGGTTCCCAGCTCTTCGAGCAGATCACCGAGCTGCCCGAGTACTACCCGACCCGGGCCGAGCGCTCGATTCTCGCCGAACGCGCCGCTGAGATCGTCGCCGGTGCCGGCGAACCGCGGACCCTGGTCGAGCTCGGCTCGGGCTCGGCCTCGAAGACCCGGCATCTGCTCAGCGCGATGCGCGATGCCGGCTGCCTCGAGACCTACGTCCCGGTCGACATCTCCGAGGAGATCACGCACGAGACTGCAGAGCAGCTGGTCGACGAGTACCCGGGCCTCGCCATCCGCGGGCTCGTCTGCGATTTCGAGCACCACCTCGAGCGAATCCCGAACGGCGGCGGAGGTCGCTTGGTTGCCTTCCTCGGCGGGACGATCGGCAACCTCTATCCGGCGGCCCGGGGCGAGTTCCTGGCTCGGCTCGGAGCCTTGCTCGGGCCTGACGACTGCCTGCTGCTCGGCACCGACCTGGTCAAGGAGCGCGATCGCCTCGAGGCGGCATACGACGACGCCAGCGGCGTCACCGCCGAGTTCAACAAGAACGTCCTGCGGGTGCTCAACCGCGAGCTGGATGCCGACTTCGACCTCGATGCCTTCGAGCACGTCGCTCGCTACGACGCCGAGAACGCCCGCATGGACATCCGCCTGCGTTCCCTCGCAGCGCAGACGATCCGGGTCGAGGGGCTCGACATGGAGGTCGATTTCGCCCCCGGAGAGGAGATGCGGACGGAGATCTCCGCCAAGTTCACGCGCGAGCGGCTGCAGGAGGTCTACGACGGCGCCGGTCTGGCGATGAGCGGCTGGTTCACCGATCGCGACGGCGACTACGCACTCAGCCTGGCACGGGCGCTATAGGTTTTGGAAAGAACTAAATCGTTCTGATATAAAACGCACTCGAACTTTATTGATTGGCAGGGTTTGGAGGTCTGGTGCGTCCACTCGGTGCGGGAGAAGGCTCACGGAGGCGCGCCGGCACGCAGGTGCTCTCGCTTTTCTCCGCCCCGATCAACGGCCTCGTCCTACGTGCTCTCGCCGACGGGCCATGCCAGCGTGGCGAGCTGCACGAGCTGGTCGGTTGGCCTCCGCCGTCTACCTTGCGAGGCAATCTGGATGGTCTGGCAAGGATCGGGGCGGTTGGGTTAAGCCGCAGCGCGGACAGGGCCAACTCGGTCGACCACGCCCTCACCCCGCTTGGCGACGAGCTCCTGGTCGTGGCCGATGCGATCGACGCCTGGCTCGCAAATGCTCCCGGCGAACCGCTTGGACTCGGCAGCGGAGCCGCAAAGGCGGCTGTCGGCGCGCTCGCCGGCGGCTGGGACACGATGATGGTTCGCGCCCTGGCAACCGGCCCGATCACGCTCGCCGAGCTGGATGGGTTGATCGCCGGCGTCAGCTACCCGACGCTCTGGCGCCGGCTGGCGGCGATGCGGGTCACGGGGCAGGTGGAGCGCCGTCCCGCTGAAGGATTGACTCACGCTTACGGCGTGACCGACTGGCTGCGCGAGGCCGTTCTACCGCTTGCGCTGGCGGCCCGCTGCGAGCACAGGCACCTGCGCGGGGTCGCGGCGCCGATAACTTGGGTGGAGGTCGAGTCCGCGTTCCTGCTGACGCTCCCCCGGGTGGTCTTGTCGGAGCAGGCCGAGGGGCCCTGCACCCTTGCCGTCGACACCGGTGAGAGGACGAACGGCAGCGCTCGCTCTCGGGTGGCGGGCGTACGGGTGGAGGTGCGCGAGGGCCGTGTCGTCTCCTGCTCGACCCGCCTCCTCGACGGCCCGGAGACATGGGCTCTCGGCAGCGCCGAGGGGTGGCTCGACACGGTCGCCGACGACGCGGCCGCAACCGTTTCCTGCGGGGGCGCGGATCCCGAGCTTGCCTTCGCCCTGATCGGGGGCATTCGCCAAGCGCTCGGCTCGCCGGTCGGGCGAGTCTTCTCCTAGGCCGGCGCCAGTGACTCGATCAGCTCGCCGAGCTTGTCGGGCGTGGTGATCGGCGTCAGGATCGGCAGCGTCACGCCGCCCTCGACGAAGGCGCCGATTCGCTCGACCATCTGCTCAGGTGAGCCGAAGACGAACATCGCCTCGATCAAATCCCACGGCGCCGCCGCGGCCGCGCCCTGGCGGTCTCCCGACTCCCAAGCGGCGACCATCGCATCGATCTCGTCGCCGTAGCCGAGCCAGCGATAGAAGGCGGCGTAGACGGGGACCGTGATGTAGGAGGAGAACATGAAACGGGCCAGGGGCTCCACCGCCTCCCGCTCGCCCGGCAGGCAGAAGAAGCGGCAGAGCAGCTCGAAGCCCTCGGGGGCGCCCGCGAGCTGCGCCGTCACCTTGGGCAGGCCGCCGAGCGGGAGGAAGTTGGTGAAGGCGCCGTCGGCGCGCTCCACCGCCAGCTCGAGCATCTTGCCCCGCAGAGCCGCCAGTACGATCGGCACCCGTTCCGCCGGCGCCGCTTCCAGCTTGAAACCGCTCGCCGTCCGCTCGCCGGCGAGCGCCGTTTGCAGGAAATCGAGGGTCTCGCGCACCCTGCTCAAAGGCCGCTCGAAGGGAATGCCGTTCCAGCCTTCGACGATCCGGTCCGAGGAGGAGCCGATGCCAAGCACGAAGCGGCCGCCGGAGGCGTCCGCAAGCGCCGCCGCCTCTTGCGCGAGTAGGGCCGGGCCGCGCTGGAAGACGCCGACGATGCCGGTGCCCAGTCGCGCCCGCTCGGTCCAGGCGGCGCTCAAAGCCAGCGGCGTGAAGCCGTCCGGTCCGTTCGTCTCCCCGCTCCAGAAGTCCGTGTAGCCAACAGCCTCGGCTCGCTGCACTAGATCCCTATGCGCAGAGAGCGCCAGCCCCGGCAGCGGCAGCGTCAGTCCCCAGCGTTGAGCCATGCAAGCACCCTATCCCCGCAAGCGTTTCCGGTGCGCTTTATGTGGTCTATGACCACATAAAGCGCACCGGAGCGATTCGAATAGGCTCCCCGACGATGGAGGGGACGTCGCCGACCAAGCCAGATCGCAACCTGGCGCTGGAGCTGGTCCGCGTCACCGAGGCGGCGGCGCTGTCGGCTGCCCGCTGGGTCGGCCGCGGCGACAAGATCGCCGCCGATCAGGCGGCGGTCGACGCGATGCGCTTCGTCCTCGACTCGATCTCGATGGACGGCGTGGTCGTCATCGGCGAGGGCGAGAAGGACGAGGCACCGATGCTCTACAACGGCGAGCAGATCGGCGACGGCAGCCCGCCGGTCGTCGACATCGCGGTCGATCCGCTGGAGGGGACCCGGCTCTGCGCCCTGGGCATGCCCAGCGCCCTCGCCGTGATCGCGCTTGCCGAGCGCGGCTCGATGTTCGATCCCGGACCCTGCGTCTACATGGAGAAGATGGCCGGCGGCGAGGAGATCGCAGATCTACTCGATCTAGACCGCCCCCTGCCCGAGACGCTGAAGCTGATCGCCGAGCGCAAGGGCGGCAGCGTCGGCGACGTCACCGTGGTGATGCTGGACCGCCCCCGCCACGAGGAGGCGATGCGCGAAGTGCGTGAGGCCGGCGGCCGCATTCGCCTGATCACCGATGGCGACGTCTCCGCCGCCCTGCTTGCGGTCAGCGATCGCTCTCCGGTCGACCTGCTCTGGGGGATCGGCGGGACGCCCGAGGGCGTGCTCTCGGCCGCGGCCCTGAAGTCGATGGGCGGCCAGTTGCTCGGCCGGCTCTGGCCGCGTGACGACGGAGAGCGCCAGGCGGCGATCGATGCCGGTTACGACCTGGGGCGAATCCTCACCGCCGACGACCTCTGCTCGGGAGAGGACGTCTTCTTCTCCGCTACTGGCGTCACCGACGGCGACGTGCTGCAGGGGGTCCGTTATCGCGGCCCGGGCGCCACCACCGAATCGCTGGTCATGCGTTCCCGCTCCGGCACGGTCCGGCGCGTCCACGCTCGCCACGATCGCTCGAAGCTGCGGGCGATCATCGGCGAGCGCTACGGCTGACGCACCGCAGTCGACTCGGGAGAGCTGCTCCTCGCCTCAACCGAAGTGCCGCACCCTGGCCTGTCCCGGCGCCCTCCGGCAATCGCGGTCGGGAATAGCACTGTTCGTGGAAAATACAAACTCATTCTAAGATAGAACGATCAAATACCTCGACTGAGCGGTTGGTCTATCCCGATCCCAAGACAGCCCCCGACCTCGCAGGGCGCGAGTGGAGCTCCCGACTCCGCCGACGGTGCCCGCACCCTCCAGTTCCGGGCTGGGGGACGCGTGCTCACCCTCTTCTCGACGGCGCTTCACGGCACGATTCTGCGAGCGGTTGCCGGAGGGCCGATCGGCTTTGCCGACCTCAGCGCGCAGGCCGGTGGAGCGACGCCGAAGGCGCTGCGCGGCAGCATCGGCAACCTGATCGGGCTCGGGGCCTTGGAGAGGCGCAGGCTGGACAGCGGATACGACCTGCTCGACAACGAGCTGACTCCCCTCGGCCGCGAGCTGCTCTTCGTCGCCGAGGCCCTAGATGCCTGGTTGAGCGCCTCGCCCGGCGGGGTGCTTCTGCTCGAGAGCGCCGCGGCGAAAGAAGCGATCAGGGCGTTGGTCAGCGGCTGGGGCTCGACGATGCTGCGGGCGCTCGCAGCTCGTCCCCTTTCACCATCCGAGCTCGATGACCTGATCGCCTCGTTCAGCCGGTCGGCGCTGGAGCGGCGCCTCTTCGCCATGCGCTCGGCGGGCCAGGTAGCGGCGGTCTCGCCCGACGACAGCGGCACCGCCTATGCCGTCACCGAGTGGCTGCGAGAAGGGGCTGCTCCCCTGCTTGCTGCGATTCGCTGCGAGCGCTTGCACCTTGCCGTCGAGACGGCGCCGGTCACGCGCATCGACGTCGAGACCCTGCTCCTGCTCACGGTGCCGCTCGTCGGCTCGCTCGGCGGTGTCAGCGGCGCCGGTCAGGTCGCGGTCGACATCGCCGATCAGGGCTCTGCGGGTGTCCGGGTCTCGGTCGAGAACGGGACCGTCATCTCCTGCGTGTCTACGCTCGAGGCGAGTCCGCTCGGATGGGCCGGTTCCCCCGCCGGCTGGCTCGACGCGATGATCGAGGGCCCATCCCAGTCGCGTGACGGGGACGATCCGGACGCGCTCTCCCGGATGGTCCTCGAGCGGCTGCACTGCTCGCTCTTCCCAGCCCTTCCGGCCCACTCCTAGTTGGTTTCACACGGATTTGTGAGAGCACGAATCCGTGCGTTCACAAAGCTGTAATTCCGGGGTTTGCAGCCGAATCGTTTGACAAGCGGTATCCGCGCTTGACGCCATACCCCTTTGTTTGATCGCGGGCTCGCAGTCGAATATGCCCTGTCGGCCCTAATGAGCGGGGGTGTCCGAGTTTCGGGGCCTCTCGTGGTAGTTACGGTAAGGGCAAGAAAGGCGCGCCGGGTCTGGGTTGATCCTCTCTCCCGGCCCCGGCGCGACCTGCACGTCGTCTCAGCGCGCGTCGAGCGTTTCTTCTGCCTTTCGCTGCTCCTTTCGCGCGGCGCTTTCGCCGATGTACGGCAGCAGCAGCTCGTAGGTGAGCTGGGGCAGGAGCTTGGAGAGGTCGATCGTGTTGCCGAACGCCACTTCTTCGTAGACGCGGGCGAAGACGGCGCCGCCGGCGATGCTCGCGAGGTTGGGGAGGCCGGGCGCGTTCTCGACCTCTTCGCGGCCGTCGTCGAGCAGGGCCGTGAAGCGACGGAAGGTCTCGCGGAAGCGCTCGCCCGCCACCGGACCGACCGTTCCCATCTCGATCAGCATCACGCGCGCGACCTCGGGGTTGGAGGCAAACCAGTCGAGTGTCACCGCCAGCCCCCTGCGTACCCGCTCAGGCCAGGTCCCCGGCTGCTCGTAGGCATCGGTGACCTTCGCATCGAGATTGCCGACCAGGGCGTCGTAGGCGACGAGGAAGCAGTCTTCCTTGTCCCTGAAATGACGGTAGAAGCTCTCCCTGCCGACGCCCGCCTCCTTGAGGATGTCGGCGACGGAGGTGGACTGATAGCCGTTGGCGGCGGTTACCCGCACGACCGCCGCCAGCAACCGTTCCCGCTGCGATTGGGCCACGAGCTCAGGCGGCAGGCCGTGGCGACCGCGGGGCAGCTTCCAGAGGTGGAGGTCAGGCGGCTCCGCCGGCGACTGCGCCGTGGCTTGGTCGGCGTCGGGCGACGTGCTCACCGGTCCAGCTCCGCCTGTTTCAGCGCCCTGTTATGTCCCACGTAGGGCAGCAGCGCGATGTAGACCAGCTCGGGGAGCAGCTCCGGAAGCTGCTCGATCTCACGGCCCGCGAGGTGGTGGGCGATCAGCACCTTCGCCCGGCCGAACGCTATCTCGGGATCGGCGCCGCCGGTCTGCGTGCCTTTCCGCGGTTGCCAGTCCTTCTGCAGCGCGTCGATCGCCGTGCGGCGGTAGCGCTGCACGATCATCGGATCCACGGCTGGGGCCTCGACCAGCAGCATGTGGGCGTACTCGGGTTTGGCGGCCATTCGCTCCAGGAGGACGGTGATCGCGTCCCGCACTGCCTCGGTCTTCGAGTCGGCGGTGGAGTAGGCCTCGACGGTCGCCTCCCCCAGCTCGGCGAGGAAGACCTCGACCGCGGCGTCAAAGCACTCGCGCTTGTTCTCGAAGTGTTTGTAGAAGGTCCCGCGCGAGATGCCCGCGCCTTTGACGATGTCGCCGATCGTCGTTGCAGCGAAAGTCTTTTCGGCGCAGTTCTCTGCTACCGAACCAAGGATTCGTTGCTTTTGCGAGCGAGCACCAATGTCCATGGGGACCGATGGAGCAAGGACACCGGGCTCCCCCTGGGAACCGAACTCGTGTCGCATCCCCTCTATTGTTTCAGAGCATCCCTTGGTACCCTAATGTTCGTTATAGGTACCATAACGTTCGCACTTTGGTGCTCCAGACGAGCGACAACCTCGCTGGGAATACCCCGTCCACGGCCGCCGGGGCGCCGGTGCTGCCACGCGGGCCGTATGCGATCGCACCCGAGGTGGTCGCCGCGGACCAGCGTCGGCGTCTGATTGAGGCGTTTCCGCTGGCACTTGCCGAGCACGGCTTCGAGAGCGTCACCGTCGCCCAGATCGTCAAACGTGCCGCCGTCTCCCACGGCTCCTTCTATGAGCAGTTCGCCGACAAGAGAGACTGCCTCGCCGTTGCCTACGAGCAGGCCCAGGAACGCTTGCTGGGGGTGCTCACCTTCCACTGCTACACGCAGGGCGGCCCGGCGACACGGGTGGAGCATTCGCTGACCGCGGGCCTCGAGCTGCTCGCCTCCGAGCCCAATCTCGCCCGCCTGATCGCGATCGAGGCTCCCGCCGCCGGAGGCGAGATCTCGGCTCGACATTACGAATGGCTCGAGCGCTATGGCCGCATGCTCCGCCTCGCGGTCGTCGGTTCCGCGATCGAGCCCCTGGCCGCGACGATCGAGCCCGCGATCGCCGGTGGGGTGGTCTCGCGGGTGGCGGTGTTGGCGCTGGCCCAGGAAGAGGAGCGCATCGCCGAGCTCGCCCCAGCCCTGGTCGCCTACGTGCTCTCCTACTTCGACTTGGACGCCGTGTCGGCCGCTCCGCAGCCGCAGTCGCCGCTCCGCTCGGTCGAGCTGGAGCCCGCCGCTGCGTAGGGCAGCTCGCCGGTGTCGTGCAGCTCGTGGCGCAGTGAGTTGATCACGGCGCCCGCCATCAGCGCCAGGCTGAGCAGGTAGAACCAGAGCAGGGCGATCAGGATGAAGCCCAGGGTCGAGCCGAAGCGCGAGAGGCTGGAGACGTTGGAGAGGTAGGCGGGGAAGAGCCAGTTGGCGACGGTGGCGCCGAAGGTGACGAAGGCCGCTCCAGGCCAGACGGCTCGCCAAGGCATATGCCCCTTGGGCACCGCCCAGAAGATCACGCAGCAGATCAGGAAGGTGATCAGGATCGCGGCGCTGAGCAGCAGCGCGGTGTCGATCGCCTTGATGTCGGAGAGGCCAAAGGGGAGCCGGTCGGTGCTGGAGACGAGCGTGCTCTCCATCGTCGGCACCAGGATGCTGGCGGCGATGAAGAGGACGACCACCGCCAGCATCGCGAAGGAGAAGCGCTTCTGCTCGACCCAGCCGCGGCACTCGACGTGGTAGATGCGGCAAAAGGCGGTGTCCATCGCGCCCCAGAAGGACGCCCCGATCCAGAGCGAGCCGAGGAAGGCGGCGATCCCGATCGTCGCCGAGTTTTCCTGGATCCGGTCGAGAACGTCGGTCAGCGTGTGCTGCTCGACGCTGGGGAAGAGGCGCTGCAGGTCGTTGACGACGCTGGTCTCGACGCCGCCGATCTTCAGCACCTGGCCGAAGACGAAGAGGACCAGCAGCGCGAAAGGGAAGACAGCCAGCATCAGGTTGTAGGCGACCATCGCCGAGAGCCCGGTTACGTTCTCGCGATAGGCGCGCTGCCAGAAGGCACGCAGCCATGGTTGGGATCGACGCATTGCGGGCATTGACTTCAGAAACTGAAGCGAATATCATGCGAACAGACGTTTGAGAGGATCTAAGCGCCTACTCAGGGGCCATGGCGCAGACTAGTTAGCCTCACGGACCGGATCGCCGGTCCTTTTTTCGCGACTTTTCGCCCGCGGCCGCATTTCTATGGGCAGAGCTAAAACTTCGAGCGCAGAAACGAGAGTAGATACAGGATGCTGGTAGCAGAGCTTCAGGAGCTTGAGGAGGTCAAAGGCCTCATAACGAGAGGGCAGCAGCTTGGTGTGCTGACCTTCGGCGACATCGCCTCCGCCGTCTCGGAGGTAGATCTGGACGAGTCCGACGTCGAGGACCTTTACGGGCACCTCGAGAAGTCGGGCATCGAGCTGGTCGAGGACATGGACCCGGCCCAGAAAGCGGCCGCGGACGCGCTGCCGATGGACACCGGCAAAAAAGGCCGGCGCCGCCAGAAACAGGCGCTCGACCTGAAACCGGACATGACCACGGACAGCCTACAGCTGTTCCTCAAGGACATCGGCAAGGTCCGCCTGCTGACCGCTGCAGAGGAGGTCGAACTCGCCAAGCGGATCGAGCGCGGCGACCTCGACGCCAAGCAGAAAATGGTCGAGTCCAACCTGCGCCTGGTCGTCTCGATCGCCAAGAACTACCGCAACCAGGGCCTGCCCTTCCTCGACCTGATCCAGGAGGGAACGCTGGGCCTGGTCCGCGCGGCGGAGAAGTTCGACTACCGCAAGGGGTTCAAGTTCTCCACCTACGCGACCTGGTGGATCCGCCAGGCGATCGCCCGCGCGCTGGCCGACAAGGCGCGCACGATCCGCATCCCGGTCCACGTGGTCGAGAAGCTGAACAAGATCGGCCGCGCCGAGCGCAAGCTGGTCACCGAGCTGGGCCGCGAGCCGACCCCGGAGGAGATCGCCGAGGTGACGGGGATCGATCCCGAGGAGGTCGACTCGATCAAGCGCTCCGCCCAGGCGCCGGTCTCGCTGGAGAAGCCGGTTGGCGACGAGGAGGAGTCGGAGTTCGGCCAGTTCATCGCCGACGAGAAGGCCGAGTCCCCCTTCGACCGTGCTGCCGATCTGCTGACCAAAGAGGCGCTGAAGGAGGCGCTGGAGAACCTCTCCTACCGCGAGCGCCGCGTGCTGGAGCTGCGCTACGGCCTCGGCGGCGAGCACCCGCGCACGCTCGACGAGGTGGGACGGACCTTCAACGTCACCCGTGAGCGCATCCGCCAGATCGAGAACCAGTCGCTCAAGAAGCTCCAGCAGCTCGGGGAAGCGCAGAAGCTGCGCGAGGTCACCTGATCCTCCAGGGCTAAGGAGCATGGGCATCCCGGCCGATACAGGTCGGGATGTTCGAGATCGACAAAGCGCTGCGCACGCTGATCGAGCGTGAGGGTTCCGACCTGCACGTCAAGGTCAACTCGAAGCCGGTCATTCGCCAGCACGGCGAGCTGGTCTATCTCGACGGCTACGAGCCGCTCAGCGGCGAGGACACCGAGAAGGCCTTCCACGACATCGCCGAGGTTCGCTCGCTGACCGAGTTCGAGCAAGCGGGCGAGGCGGACTTCTCCTACTCGATCCCCGGTCTCTCGCGCTTCCGCGTCAATACCTTCAAACAGCGCGGCTCGATCTCGATCGTCTGCCGCGCGATTCCCTTCGACATCCGCTCGGTCGAGGAACTCGGGCTGCCCCAGGTGGTCACCGACCTGGCCGAGGAGCAGCGGGGAATCATCCTCGTCACCGGCACCACCGGCTCGGGGAAGAGCACGACGCTGGCGGCGATGATCGATCACATCAACCGTACCCGGTCGCACCACATCATCACGCTCGAGGATCCGATCGAGTACCTGCACGAAGACAAGCGCTCGATCGTCAACCAGCGCGAAGTCGGCTCCGACACCGAGAGCTTCGGCCGGGCCATGCGCCGCGTCCTGCGCCAGGACCCCGACGTGATCCTGATCGGCGAGATGCGCGACGAGGAGACGGTGCGCACGGCGCTCTCCGCGGCCGAGACCGGCCACCTCGTGCTCTCCACCGTCCACACCCTCGACGCGACCGAGACGATCAACCGCATCATCGATTTCTTCCCGCCCCACCTCCAGCACCAGGCACGGGTGATGCTCTCGGCGACGCTGAAGGGCGCGATCGCCCAGCGCCTCGTCCCGGACATCACAGGGGAAGGTCGCGTGCCGGCGTCGGAGGTGCTGGTCGTCACCGGCCGTGTCCAGGATCTGATCATGAACCCTGAGGAGACCGGCAAGATCACCGAGGTCATTGCCGAGGGCGAGTACTACGGCATGCGCACCTTCGACCAGTCCCTGCTCGGCTACGTGATGGAGGGCAAGATCTCCGAGCAGGTCGCCCTCGACTACGCCTCCAGCCCGCACGACTTCAAGCTGATGCTCGCCGCCGGCGGCCAGCGCGCGAGCGGCATCGAGCAGCTCGCTGGGCAGACAACTGAGTAGTACGCGCGTCCGCCCGCTGGACACGGCAAATTCCCAGGGCTCAAGGCAACCCCGGTGGGCGTCGATCAAGGATTCGATGCCGCTACTGGCCCCATTCCGCCGTCGGCTGCGCGAGTTGCTCGCGAACGAGCGCGGCATGGCCCTGCCAACCGCGATCTTCGCCACCGTCGCCAGCCTCGGTCTGGCAAGCGCGGCGGTGATGTCTTCGGTCGACGTCCAGCAGGGAACGGGGCGTGATCAGGACTCGAAGAACTCGATTGCCGCTGCCGATGCCGGCGCCAGCGTCGCGCTGCTTCGGCTCAATCGCTACGCCAATGCGCTGACCAGCTCGACGCCGTGCCTTGGCGTCAAAAGCGGCACCCTCGTGGTCAGCGGCGCGGCTGCCGACGGCTGGTGCCCGGAAGTCACTGGCAGCGTCGGGGACTCCACCTACGCATATCGAGCTACGCCGCAGGTCAGCGGAGGCACGATGAGTCTCGTCGCGACGGGGATGGCGGGGAACGTCAGCCGCCGCATCGCGATCACCTTCAAAACGACCACGGTCGGCAGCGCCCTTGGCGCAGAGGGTGTGATCGGAGTCGATCAGGTCGAGATCGACAACAACGCCGACGCCCGGGTCGGCGTTGGCACCAACGGCAACATCCACATCCACAACAACGGCAATGTCTGCGGCAACATCCGCCATGGCGTCGGCAAACAGGCCGAATTCGACAACAACGGGACGCAGTGCAAAGGCTATGTCGTTACCGAAGGCAACGTGTCGCTACCGGCCGTCAGCACTTTCATGCCGACCAACATCGCGACCGACAACTCCAATTACCGCCTTGTCACCTGCACCAAAACGACACCGGTCAAAGAGCCGGCCGGCTGTCAGACCGACACCTACAACGGCAGCTGGGGCAAAAGCGAGCCATGGGACGCCACAACGAGGACCATCTCGACCTCGAACAATGCCACCCTGACCCTCGGCGGCGGCGACTACTTCGTCTGCAAGCTTTTGATCAGCAACAACGGGCACCTGATCATGGCGGACGAAGCGCATGTCCGCGTCTTCTTCGACACCCCGGAGAACTGCGGCCTCAAATCCGTCGCCAAGCAGATTGACATCTCCAACAACGCCGACATCACCTCGACCGGTTACCAGCCCAAACTGGGCAAATTCGACGTTCCGGGCTTCTACCTGATGGGCTCGGCGACGATCAAAACCAAGGTCGAATGGTCGAACAACAGCGGCACCAACGAGTTCGTGCTCTACGGGCCCAACACCGACATCGAACTGAACAACAACGCCACCTACATCGGCGTGATCGCCGGCAAGACCGTCCATCTCGACAACAACGCGATCGTCAAGCAGGACGCAGGCTTCAAATCGCCGCCGATTGGTGGCGCCACCCTGTTCCAGCGGCAGTCCTACGTCGAGTGCACGGGCGGCTCAGCTTCGCCGCCCAACGCCTACTGCTGAGGGCTCGGCGCCGTGACGGCGTGCCCGCGATTCAAGCTCGCGGTCGAAGCTGCCGAGCTAGATAAGCGAACGTATGAGGGAGAAGCTAAACAGCAACCCACTCGCGCAGGCCGCCGTGATCGGTGTCCTCCTGCTCGGCGTGGGCTTCTTCCTGCTCTCCTCGATGGGGGGTGGTGGCGAAGAAGCGGAAACGACGACGACCAGCTCGGCGACGGTGTCGACCCCGGAAGGCTCGGCCTCAATTACGGCGACGGTCACTGCGCCGGTCGGAGAAGCCGTCGCCCCGTCGACCCCGTCCGCGGTTCCTCCGCTGCCTCCTGACGCCGCTGCCTCGGCCCCACCGCTTCCCCGCGACGTCACCGCTGCCTTCCACGCCAACCGCACCGTCGTCCTCCTCTTCGTCCGCAAGGGAGGGATCGACGACAGCATGCTCGCTGCTGCCTCCATAGGCCTTGCGGGCATGCCAGGCGTGTCGACCTTCGTCGTGCCGGCGGATCGCATTGCCAGATACGCGGCGATCGCCCAAGGCGTCGCCGTCGACCGCGTCCCGGCGCTGGTCGTGCTGCGCCCGAAGCGGCTCGACCGC
This sequence comes from uncultured Solirubrobacterales bacterium, assembly GCA_963712595.1. Classification (GTDB taxonomy): domain Bacteria; phylum Actinomycetota; class Thermoleophilia; order Solirubrobacterales; family 70-9; genus VRUE01. The sequence goes on along the minus strand of CAVQIM010000001.1, from coordinate 927,363 downwards.
GGTATTCCAGTCGCCTCCGTTCATTACGGCTTCCAGAGCCCGGAGAGCGTCGTCCAGGCGGTCATCGACGCCGGCTACAAGGGCCGGACGGTCGACTACCACCCCTGAGCATGAACTCCGGCGACTATCCGAGCCACCTGCGGCCGGTACCGACCTCCGGAGATTCCACCGCGCCCAAGCTGGAGCCTGAGCTTGGGGGCACGCCTGGCCTGACACCGCCAGTCACTCGCGGCCGCTCCACCGGCTTCATCACCGACGTCATCGTCGACCTCGGCTACGTGTCGGATGGTCGTGCCCAGCAGGCGATCGAGGAGGCCCGTACCGCGGCGATGCCCCCGGAGGCGCTGCTTCTCCAACAGGGTGCGATCACGCCCGATCAGCTCTCTCGCGCCATAGCCGAGCGCTATGGCCTCGATCACGTCGACCTCTCTGCCTACCACGTCGACATGGCGGCGGCGAACCTGATCACGGTCACCACTGCGCGTCGCTACAGGGCGCTGCCGGTCGGCTTCGCCGACACGCAGACCCTGATCGTCGCGATGGCCGACCCGACCAACGTCCTCGCCGTCGACGACATCCAGATCGCCACCGGGCTCGATTGCCGCGTCGCCGTCGCCGCCGACGAGGACATCGATGCCCTGATCGGCCGCCTCAACACTCTGCAGAGCGCTGTCAGCGAGGCGGTGGTCGAAGGCGAGGCGGAGGCCGACGCTGAACTCGCCGAGGTCAGCGACATCGACGTCAGCGCTGAGGATGCCCCGGTGGTAAAGCTCGTCTACAGCATCCTCGGCCAGGCTGTGGGGGAGGGGGCCTCCGACGTCCACTTCGAGCCGGGCGAGGATGAGATGCGGGTCCGCTTCCGCATCGACGGCGTGCTGCGCGAGGCGGCGCACGTGCCCAAACGGATGATCAGCGCGGTCGTCTCCCGGGTGAAGATCATGAGTGACCTCAACATCGCCGAGAAACGGGTGCCGCAGGATGGACGCGTAAGCGTCACCGTCGAGGATCGCCGGGTCGACCTCCGCGTGACGACGCTGCCCACCCAGCGCGGCGAGGGAGCGACGATCCGCATCCTCGACAAGGAGAACGCCCAGCACACGCTGGACGAGCTCGGTATGGACGGCAGCGCTCGCGAGCGCTTCGAGGCCTCCTTCAGGCAGGCCTATGGCGCCGTGCTGGTGACCGGCCCGACCGGCTCCGGCAAGTCGACGACCCTCTACGCCGCCCTCCAGGACATGAATCAGGTCGAGAAGAACATCATCACGATCGAGGATCCGGTCGAGTACCGGCTCAACGGCATCAACCAGATCAACGTCAACCGCAAGGCGGGGCTCGACTTCGCCACCGGCTTGCGCTCGATTCTGCGCGCCGATCCCGACATCGTGATGGTCGGCGAGATCCGTGACTCCGAGACGGCGCGGATCGCGGTCGAGGCCGCGCTGACCGGGCACATGATGTTGACCACCCTGCACACCAACGATGCTCCGGGTGCGATTGCTCGCCTGACCAAGATGGGGATCGAGGCCTTCCTCACCGCCTCGGCGGTCGATTGCGTGGTCGCCCAGCGGCTTGCCCGCAAGCTCTGCACGCACTGCAAGCGACGCACGATCGTGCCGCCCAAGGCGCTTGCCGACGCCGAGATCCGGGTCGGCGCCGAGCTCGAGGCCTACGAGCCGGTTGGCTGCGGCCGCTGCAACCAGAGCGGCTACAAGAGCCGCGTCGGGATCTTCTCGGTGATGGAGATGAGCGAGCGGATAAAGGAGATGACCGTCGCCCAGGCCTCCGAGGCCGAGATCGCCGCAGTGGCTCGTGAGGAGGGAATGCTGACCCTGCGCGAGGACGGCGTGACCAAGGTGCGGGCAGGCCTGACCAGCCTCGAGGAGGTTCTCCGTGTCACCGCTTGACTCGTCTACCCGGTTCCGGGTATCGAGAATTTCGCCTGAGGAGACGATCTAGACCCATGGACTTCGACTTCGCAGAGGTTCTCCGCCGCATGGTCGAGGCCAAGGCTTCCGACGTGCACCTGACCCCCGGCTTCCCGCCTGCGATTCGCAACAAGGGCAAGATCGAGCCGATGGAGGGGTTCCCCGTGCTCACCCCGCAGGAGACCCGCGAGGTCGTCTACGGCATCCTCAACGACGACCAGCGCAAGCGCTTCGAGACCCAGAAGCAGCTCGACTTCGCCTACGCGATCCCCAATGTCGCTCGCTTCCGCGTCAACTGTTTCTTCCAGCGCGGCTCGGTCAGCGCCGCTTTTCGCCTGGTGCCCCAGGACATCCCGGCGCTCGATTCGCTCGGCGTGCCACAGGTCCTCCGCGAACTGACCGCCAAACCGCGTGGCTTCGTCCTCGTCACCGGACCCACCGGGTCGGGCAAGAGCACGACTCTGGCGGCGATGCTCGACGTGATCAACAGCGAAAACCAGGATCACATCCTCACGATCGAGGATCCGATCGAGTTCCTGCACCAGCACAAGCGCTCGATCGTCAACCAGCGCGAGGTCGGCTCCGACGCACCCGATTTCGCCCTCGGCCTGCGTGCCGCCCTGCGAGAGGACCCCGACGTGATCCTCGTCGGCGAGATGCGCGACCTGGAGACGATCTCCACCGCGCTGACCGCGGCCGAGACCGGCCACCTCGTCTTCGCCACCCTCCACACCCAGTCCACCGCGCAGACCGTGGACCGGATCATCGACGTCTTTCCGCCCGAGCAGCAGGGGCAGGTGCGGACCCAGCTCTCGATCGCCCTGCAGGGCATCGTCACCCAGCAGCTACTGCCAACCGCCGACGGCCTGGGGCGCGTCGTCGCCTGCGAGGTGCTGGTGCCGACCCCGGCGATCCGCAACTTGATCCGCGAGGGCAAGACGCATCAGATCTACGCTGCCGTGCAGACCTCTGGCGCCGTCGGCATGCAGACGATGGACGCCGACCTGGCGCGGCTGGTGCGGGCGGGCAAGATCACCCGTGCCGTGGCCGAGCAGCGCGCCTCGGTGCCCGAGGAGCTCAAGCGACTCCTCGGCTCGGCGCCGGTAATGCCGCCCCCCGGATCGGGCATGGCGGGCGACGGGGCCCTCACGCCCCCGGCGCCCCCCAGCACCTCTCAACAGCCCGCCTACACGCAGGGGGGCTAGGCGATGGCAGGCGCGAGCACGTTTGCCTTCCGGGCGATGGACCTTGCCGGGGTCGCCTCCGCCGGTGAGGTCGAGGCCGAGTCGAAGGCGCAGGTCACCGACCAGCTGCGCCAGCGCGGCCTGATAGTCCTCGACGTCAGCGAGAAGAGCATCCCCTTCAAGATCGAGGACCTCTGGCAGCGCTGGCAGAGCGTCGACATGAGGGAGCTGGCGATCTTCTCGCGCCAGTTCGCCACTCTGGTCGCGGCGGGGATGCCGATGCTGCGCACCCTGCACACGCTCGAAGAGCAGACCCAGGACGAGAAGATCAAGGAGGCGGTGGCGGGGGTCCGGGCCGACGTCGAGGCCGGCAGCTCTCTGGAGCAGGCGATGGAGCGTCACCCAAAGGTCTTCGACCGTCTCTTCCGCGCCATGGTCCGCTCGGGTGAGCAGTCCGGGCGGCTCGAGGAGGCGCTCGACCGGGTCGCATTCCAGGTCGAGAAAACCGACGCCCTGCGGCGCCAGGTCAAATCGGCGCTGATGTACCCGGCGCTGATCTTCAGCGTTGCGATCGTCGTCCTGCTCGCCGTCGTCAGCTTCGTGATCCCGATCTTCGTCGGCATCTTCGAAGAGATCGCCGCCGAAAACCCGACCGAAGAATCCGAGCTGCCGATCCCCACCCAGATCTGCGTCACCGCGTCCGACGCGATCACCGGCTACTGGTACGTGCTGATCCCGAGCCTCGTGATCTCCTTCTTCGTCTTCTTCCGCTGGAAGAAGACCGACCGCGGCAAAGCGATGTGGGACCGCTTCCTGCTGCGCGTTCCCTTCAAGATCGGCGACGTGATCCAGAAGGTGGCGCTGGCCCGCTGGTCGCGCACCTTCTCGGGCTCGGTCTCCTCCGGCGTGCCGATGCTGCAATCGATCAAACTGACGGGTGAGACGGCGGGCAACATCGTCGTCGAGCAGGCGATGGACGACGTCTACGCATCGGTCAAGCGCGGTGGCTCCCTCGCCGGCCCGATCGAGTCCAACCCGATCTTCCCGCCGATGGTCGGCCACATGATCGCCGTCGGCGAGGAGACCGGCCAGCTCGAGCACATGCTGAGCAAGATCGCCGACTTCTACGAGGCCGAGGTCGACGCCAAGGTCAAGGCCCTGACCGCCCTGATCGAGCCGGTGATGATCCTCTTCGTCGGCGGCATCGTCGGCTTCATCGTGATCGCGATGTACCTGCCGATCTTCAGCCTCTACGACAAGATCCGCTAAGGCGCTAGAAGCGCGGCGGGGACTACGGCAATGCCGTCCCCCCGGCGGTATGCCACTGGGCCGGTCGTGATAACCATCGCGTCCAGAAGTTCGTCGCCGATCTTCTCCTGCAGCCATCGGAGGTGCCGGATGTCGATGTCTTCGACGGTCCGTGCGAGCTTGACCTCGATCGCCAGGACGCGCCCATCGGCGCGCTCGACGATCAGGTCGACCTCCTGGTTTCCCGCAAAGGTTCGGAGGTGCCCGACCCGGGCCTCGGCATTTTGGGCGTACACGCGAACCGACTGGGTGACGAGCGACTCGAATAGCCCTCCCAGCAGCGGCCCATCGCGGGGGATCGGCGGCCCGAGCTCAGCGCCTTCCAACAGCGCTTCGGCGCTGGCGCCCAGTAGGACAGCCGCCAGCGCCGGGTCGACCAGCTGGTGCCGGGGCGCCGAGTTAAGGCGGGAGAGCCGATTGCGAGTGGGTTGCCAGGCAGGGACTGGATCGAGGATCCAAAGTCGTTCGAGGATTTCCCGATAGGGCTGCGTGGCTACTCGGGACGGCTTCTCGCCTTCACCGCCGGTGGCTGCATCGCGGATCTTCTCGAATGATGTAGACGTCGATGATGCTGCCCCGTAAGCGGCCATCCAGCGGCGCAGTCCGGCCGGGTTTCTCACCCGATGGCCAAGCTCGGGGAAGTCGCGATCGACGATGCGAGCGACATAGCCTTCCAGTTGAGCCCGGCGGGCTCGCCCGGCCAGGCGCCGAAAGCCGGGGAAGCCTGAGGCGACTATCTCCTCGGTGTAGCCCTCCAAGGCAACGTCCGTCTCGCCGCTGAGCTTTGGACGCCCACCGCGAAGCAGCTCCGCCATGCTCACGGTCCCAGCTTTCTCGAACCGCTCCGCCAGCGAAAGCGGCCGCATCCGAATCGGCGCGATGCGTCCCGCCCCGGAGTGACGTCCTCTTCCATCGGGTGAAGCTGAGCCGGTCAGGAGGAAGCTTCCGGATGGGGCGCCATCGTCCACGGCTCGACGCACCAGATCCCAGGTCTCCGGCAGGTGCTGCCACTCGTCAAGCAGGATCGGGGGGTCTCCGTCGAGCATGCGCTTCGGGTCGCCCTTGGCAAGCGCGAGGTCCCCGGGTTCATCGAGCCTGCGGATGGTTTGCGAACGGCGCGAGGCGGTCTCCGTCTTGCCCACCCCCTTCGCCCCCTCGATCGCGATGGCCGAGAGCGAGCCGAACAGCTCGTCGAGCTCTTTTTCTATGACGCGTGGGGTGTAGGCCATCCTCTCGTTCCCCCTATCTATAAGTTACAGATTCTCGGAAGATAAAATTACATAATCTCGTCAAGAAGAATTACAAAATGGCCGATTCGCCCATCGCGCGTCTTGTCGCCGAGCCAGGAGCGACGATGCCCCGTGGCGACCTGCTTTCCCGAGTGCGCGGCTCTGACATGTCGCCCGCGCTAGGCCCACCGAGCCTTGAGGTCCTCGATGAGCTGCGCGAGGAGCGGTTGTAGCCGGACGGCTGGCCCATCTGGACAGCTCGGCCTACGTGAAGCTGCCGCTTCAGGAGGCCGAGCTCGAAGCCCTGCTCGGGGAGCTGGCCGGTTGGGACGGCTACGTGTCCAGTGCTCTGCTCGGGGTGGAAGCGATTCGGGCGTGTGAACGCTATGGCGAGGGATCCGGCCGTGCTCCGAAGTCTTGATGCGGTGCATCTCGCCACGGCGCTTAGCGTTCGAGATGAGATAGGTGTCTTCATCACCTACAACCAGCGCTTGGGGGAAGCAGCGGCCAAGCATGGATTGGTCGTGGCACGACCGAGCTGATCCGACAACTCGGTTGACAGGTTATGCGGGGGTCTGGATCTAGAACCCGGGTTTTGGGGGGATGAAGCCCTAGTTTCGGGGATCAAGGGATTTGGCGGGTGGTCGATTAGGGGAGGGTGATGAATCTGCCAGTGCTTCGGTGCTCAAAGGCAAACCCGCTGCGAAGTGGGGGCGCAAAGCCTTTCGGGACTCCCTCTGGAGTCGGCCGGGCTACCACCGGGGTCGACAGACACCACGTGGCTGCAACGCGACGGGGCTCTGGCGAAATCGATAGGAACCTAGGAGGTCCCTGATGTTTCTCCAGAATCTCCGGGCCAAGATTGGCGCCCGGCTCAGTGGTGACAAGGAGGCCGGCTTCACGCTGATCGAGCTCCTCGTCGTCATGCTCATCCTCGGAATCCTGGCCGCGATCGCGCTGCCCGCCTTCTTCAACCAGAAGGACAAGGCCGGCGACGCTAAGGCCAAGGAGACCGCTCATTCGGCTCAGGTCGCAATGGAGACTTGCGCAACTGACAACAATGGTACGTACAGCGCAGCGAACTGCGAACTCGGCGACCTACAGGTCATTGAGCCGACGATCCCGAGCACGGGCGTCACGGTAACTCCCGGTACCCCAGCGAGTGGTTACACAATCGTCGTACAGGGGACCAGCGGGACTTTCTCGGTTGTGCGCGGTACCACTGGCACGCTGACGTATCCCTGTCAAAATGGCGGTCAGGGTGGTTGTCCAGATGACGCCATCCCTGGCGGCGGTGGAGCTTGGGGATAGTCAGTCCTCTACCGCGCGACGCTTTGCCTAGGCCAAAGCGTGAACGTTGTCGAGGGGCGGGCCATGTGCCCGCCCCTCGCGGGTTCGGCGATCGCTTCCGGCGCGGCTCAGCGAAATGGCGATCGCAGCCGATAGACCAGAGATGCTAGTTCAGCCGCCGACACCCGCGTTCCGCTCTGTGCCTCGAAGCGGCCGTTGCGCTGCACTCGTCGCCTTCGCGCTTTTCGCGGCGGCCCTTGGCGCGCCAAGTGCCCTCGCCGCCTCCGAAACGAGCTACGAGGGCAACTCTGCCGACGGGGGAACTGCCTTCTTCTCGACCAACGACAAGCTCGTGCCGGGGGACACCGACAGCCGGCGGGACGTCTTCGTGCGGTCCTTCGACTCGGCGGTCGGCAACTACGTGACCCGCGAGGTCTCGACTGGACCGACTGGCGGCAACGATGCCTTCAACGCATTTTTCGAGGAAGCGTCTTCCGATGGAACCAAGGCCTTCTTCTCGACCGAAGAGTCGCTCGTCTCGGCGGACACCGATCGCGAATCCGACGTCTACATGCGGGACCTGGCGAAAGGGACGACGACGTTGGTCTCGCAGGGAGAGGCGGCGTGTGCGCCGGCCTGCGGCAACGGGCCCGCCGGCTCCGATTTCGCCGCGGCAACCGCAAGCGGCGCCGCGGTCTTCTTCGTCACCGAAGAACAGCTCGACGCCGGGGATACCGACACCATGGTTGACGTCTACAAGCGCAACCTGCTCGTTGGCACCACGGCGCTCGTCTCGGCCGGCGGATCGCCCTGCCCACCCGGGTGCGGAAATGGGGAATTCCCGGCGACCCTGCGAGGAATAGCGACGGACGGCTCAAAGGCCTTCTTCGCGACCTTCGAGCAGCTCGTCAACACCGACACCGACACCGCGATCGACATCTACCAGCGCGACCTGCCGGGGGGGCCGACCACGCTCGTCTCGCAGGGCAGCGCCTCCTGCGCGCCGGGATGCGGCAACAGCAGCAGCGCCCCGGCGGTATTCGCCGCCGCTTCGGCCGACGGGAGCAAAGTCTTCTTCGAGACCAAAGAGGGGCTCGTGACGACGGATACCGATGGCGCCAACGACGTCTACCAGCGCTCTGCGGGCCTGACGACCCAGGTCTCTGACGGGACGCAGGCCGAACCCTCCAACCTCGTCGCCACCTCCGAAGACGGCTCCAAGGCCTTCCTCGTCACCGCCGAGCCCCTGGTCGGGGGGGACCTCAACGCGGCGAACGACGTCTACGTCTCGCAGGGCGGTGTGCCGAGCCTCGTCACGTCAGGCAACTGCTGCGGCTCGGACTTCGGCGCCGCCACCGGCGACGGGACCAAGCTCGTCTTCACCACGACGGAGCAGCTTGTAATAGCGGATACCGACGCGAGCGCCGACGTCTACGAGCAGGAAGTTGGTGGTGGGGCCCCGAGCCTGATCTCCCGCGGCGCTGCGAGCTGTGTCCCGGGCTGCGGCAACGGGTTGGCGGCGGCGTTCTTCAACGGCGTCTCTGCCGATGCCTCGAAGGTTTTCTTCACGACCACCGAACAGCTCGCCCCCCAGGACACCGATGCCAAAGCTGACATCTACGTCCACGACCTGACCGACTCGACGACGACGCTGGTCTCCTCTCCGGGCGTCTCCTGCCCGACGCCGGGAGGCTGCGACGCCAACTTCAACGGCAACTCGAGCGACGGAAACCATGTCTTCTTCCAGTCGACCGAACGGCTGACCGAAGGCGACGTCGACTCCGAGAGCGACGTCTACGAGCGGGCCTCCGGGCAGACCCGGCTGGTCTCGGCGGGCAACTCGGTGGAGCTTGGCCCGGCGACGCCTGTGCTGACCGGTACCAGCCCGGGCTCTCCGGGCGCCTCCACGACGCCGTCGATCCTCGGCCAGTCGGACGCGAACACCTCGATCAAGCTCTACCGGACACAGGACTGCTCTGGTGAAGTGGCGGCAACCGGGACCGCGGCGCAGCTTGGTGGGCCCGGAATCGGGGTCACCGTCGTTGCGGGCTCGACCACCGGCTTCCGAGCGACGGCCACCGACGAAAGCGGCGACACCTCGACCTGCTCGGGCCCGGTCACCTACACGCAGGAAAACGCACCCCCGCCGCCTCCTCCTCCGCTACCGCCCCCACCCCAACCTGGTGGTGAACTGAGCAGCGGAGGCGGCTCTTCTTCCGGCGGTGCCTCGAGCGGCTCGGGGACCGGATCCAAGGGAGGCGGCATCGCCCACGTCACGCCGCACACGCGCATCACCTTTGCCCCGGCCGGCAAGACACGCGTGCGCCGCCCCGTCTTCCGCTTCACCGATTCGACCGAACAGGCCGGGACCAACTTCCAGTGCAAGGTCGATCGCCAGGGCTGGCGCGGGTGCGGCTCGCCGCTGAAGCTCAAACGGCTGAATGCCGGCAAGCACGTCTTCATGGTGCGGGCGATCAACGCCGTTGGAGAGATGGAGCCCGCGCCGCAGGCCCGCAGGTTCAAGCTGGTGACGCGATGAGGCGGGTGCGCCTGGGTAGCGAGGGGGGCTTCACCCTGGTCGAGCTGCTCGTCGCTTCGGCGATGAGCGTCGTCCTGCTCGGAGCGATCGGCTCGATGGTGGTCAGCGCCGTCAGGACCCAGCCCAAGCTGAGCAAACGGTCGCAGAACATCACCACCGCACGCTGGGTCCTGGAGCGGATGACCCGCGAGATCCGCAACGGCATCGCAGTCGACAAAGCGACCAGCAGCTCGGTCTCCTTCCGCACCTACGTCCGCCGCACCGCCTGCGGCGGCAGCGGCGTCCCTGCAAGCGGCACGGGGGCGATCGTCTGCGAGGTCACCTACACCTGCGGCACCACGTCGTGCACGCGGCTGGAGAAAGAACCGAACGTCTACACCGGGACGCCGACGACGATCTTCGCAGGGATCGACAACCCCAACGTCTTCTGTTACGTGCCCAGCACCAGCGCCGACTCGCTCTCCTGCGGCACCGCCAAAACGCCGGTCACCGGGACGACCTACATCGGCCTCAACCTGCACATCCCCAACCCGACCGGCAGCGGGCTGACCGTCTCCGACGGCGCCAGCCTGCGCAACGCCACGCTAGGGAACTGACGATGTCGATGCCGGTCACAAGCGGAATCGAGCGCCCCGGGGGCGAGAACGGCCTGACGATCATCGAGGTGATCGTCGCCGCTCTGGTCCTCGCACTCGGCGCGATGGCGACCTTTGGCGTGCTCGCCGCCGCGACCAAGAACACCCAGCGGGCGAAGGCAACACAGGTGGCCCTGGACCGCGCCCAGCAGGAGATCGAGACGATGCGCAGCCTCAGCAACAAAGCGCTCGCCCTGACCACGACGCCGGAACATGCCGCCAGCCCGCTCGACCCCAACTACCGGGTCAGCGGCAACGAATTCGCCACCGTTCGCACCCCGGAAGGCGGCAAAGCCGTGATGGTCGTCAACAACAGCCCCCTCTACGGCCCCGGCTTCGTCTCCGGCGGCACTGTCATCCCGGGCCCGGTCTCGTTCACCAGCGGCGACGTCAGCGGGAAGATCTACCGCTACGTGGTCTGGCGCGACGACGCCAACTGTCCCGCCGCCACCTGCCCCGGACCGCAGGACTACAAGCAGATCGTGGTCGCGGTGAAGCTCGACACCCCCGGCAACCAGTCCGGGGAAAGGGGTTACGTCGAACTCACCTCGGACTTCATCGATCCGACCGACAGCGCACTCAACGATCCGATCCCGGGCGCGAGCGGCGTCGTCACTGCGCAGCAGCTCTTCCTTTCCGATACCCCCTGCGCGGCGAGCGGGACCACCGTGCGCCAGCCCATCGCCGGGGACCATCTGCTCCACAACACGCTTGGGACCTGCGCCAGCGGGCTGCAGACGGGATCCGAAAAAGAAGGGGCGCCCGACGCTCTCCTGCGTGGCAGCCCGCCCGACCCGGATCCCGTCGACGCTTCCAACCCTCCCCTCTATGACTACTCGAACGACGTCTACTTGGAGCCGACGCCGAATACCGACAAGGGCGTGCAGATCCGCCCAGACGACTCCAGCGACTGCAATGCCAAACCGACCGGCAAAGCAAGCCCGGAGTCCCAGATCCACCGCTGGGTGACGGATCCGATGCCGGCGACGCTGAGCCAAGGCTTTAAGATCACCGGCAACGTCACGCTCGAGTTCTACTCGCAGACCCTGAACGGCGCCAATCACACGGCCACTCTCTGCGTCTTCCTCTTCAAACGCCACGAAACCGGCTCGCCGCCGAAAGCGACCGACACGCTGATGACGAACAAATCCACGGGCCTTGCCTACTGGAAGTTCTCGCCGAGCGGGACCGGATTCTGGTGGAAAAACGAATGGCACAGGGAACGCTTCACGATGGCGATCGGTGGCAGCATCCCCGCTGAAATTCCGGCCGGCGACCGGCTCGGGGTCGCGCTCAGCTTCGATCGAGCCACAACCCCGGCCGACGCCGTCCAGATCATGTACGACCACCCGACGTACCCAACCCGCATCGAGGTCGAAACCAACACGCCGCTCGACGGGAGCTAGGGGTTGGCCGCCGCCGCGGCGTTCGCCTTCCTCGGAGGGCTGCTCGCCGGCAGCTTCGTCACGGTCGTCGCGCACCGGGTGCCGCGCGGCGAATCGATCGTCGGCCCGCGCTCACGCTGCCCTGCCTGCGGGGTGCAGATAGCCGCCTACGACAACGTGCCGGTGGTCTCGTGGCTGGTGCTGCGCGGGCGTGCCCGCTGCTGCGGGGCGGAGATCTCGGCGCGCTACCCGCTCACCGAGCTGACGCTGGGTGTGCTCTACGCCCTGACCGTGCTCGTCCTCTGGGACGACCCGGGCGAGGTCGCGCTCGGCCTGGTCTTCGTCACGACCCTGATGGCGATCACGCTGACCGACCTCGAGCGCCGCATCATCCCCAACAAGATCCTCATCGTCGCTGCGGTGCTCGGGGTGGCGATCGCCGCGGCGAGCGATCCGGGAAGCCTGCCGGTGAGGGCGATCTCCGCTGCCGTCGCCGGCGGCCTGCTCTTCGCCGCGGCGCTCGCCTACCCGCGCGGGATGGGAATGGGAGACGTGAAGCTGGCGGCCACGATGGGCCTCTTCCTCGGGCGCAACGTCGCGCCCACGATACTCGTCGCCCTCCTCGCCGGCTCGGTCGTCGGCCTGGCGATGATCGCCCGGAAGGGCGCCGCCGCGCGCAAGCAGGCGATCCCATTCGGGCCCTTCCTCGCCTTCGGCGGGGTGGTTGGGCTGCTCGCCGGCAACGAGATGGTCGATTGGTACCTGGGCACCTTCTCGTAGATCCGGCCAGGTTCTCCTAGAAATGAGTACTTGCAGGGCGAAAGGTATTGGCCCTTTCTGTCGATCCAGAGAGGGCGCGCGCACGCGGATCGCGTCGCGGCCCCTCCCAATGCAACTGACGAGAAAGAAGAAAACCGGCGGCATCGTCGGCCTCGACATCGAGGCGGGCAGCATCGCCGCGGCCGAGGTCCAGGTCAACGGCTCCGAGCGCGTGGTCGCCTCGGCGGTCGAACCGCTGCCCCCCGGCGCCTTCCACGAGGGCGAGGTCGCCGACGGCGACCTCCTCGCCGACGCGCTGAAGTCGATGTTCGCCGCTCACAAGCTTCCCAAGGAGGTACGGCTGGGAGTCGGCAACCAGCGGGTCGTCGTCCGCACGGTTCGCCTCCCGGCGATCGAGGACCCCAAGGAACTCGACGCCGCGGTGCGCTTCCAGGCGCAGGAGCAGATCCCGATGCCGCTCGACCAGGCGGTGCTCGAGCACCAGGTCGTCGGCGGCGTCTCCGCAGAGGAGGGCTCGACCCCCCAGATCGACGTCGTCGTGGTCGCGGCGCGGCGCGACATGGTCTCCTCCTTCCTCGAGCCGATCCGCCGCGCTGGATTGCAGCCGGTTGGGGTCGATCTCTCCGCCTTCGGCATGATTCGCGCCCTCGCGGGTGTCGAGCAGCCCGCGTCGGCCGAGCCCGGCGAGAGACCGGCCGAGGCCGTTCTCTACTGCAACGTCGGAGACGTCACCAATCTCGCCGTCGCGCGAGGCCGTGCTTGCCTCTTCACGCGCGTCTCTCACGTCGGCCTCGAGGCAATCTCCGAACGGCTTGCAGCGGCGCGTGGCCTCAGCGCTGAGCATGCGGCTCAGTGGCTTGCCCACGTCGGCTTGGAGCAGCCGCTTGACGCGATCGAGGGCGAACCCGAGATCGTCGCCGAAGCGCGCTTGGCGCTCGAGGAGGGTGTGACCGCCCTCGCCGACGAGCTCCGCCTCTCCCTGGACTATTACGGCGCTCAGGAGGGGGCGCTGCCGGTGGGACGAATCGTCCTCTGCGGGCCCGGCAGCGCGTTCTCCGGCCTCGCGCAGCGGATGGAAGCCGGCCTCGGGGTCCCGATCGCCGTCTCCCGCCCTCCGGCCTTGGAGGGCTTCGACGAGATCTCGGCGGCGCGACTGACGCTTCCCTACGGCCTGGCACTGGAGATCTGAGATGCGCCCGGTCAACCTGATCCCAGCGGAGGACCGTCGTGGCGAGCACGCCCCCCTGCGCAGCGGTCCTCTCGCCTACATCGTTATCGGCGCCCTGGTCGCGCTCCTCGCCGGAGTGACCGCAATGGTCCTGACCGGCAACCAGATCGCCGAACAGAAGGAGGAAGTCGCCCAGCTGAAGCGCGAAGACGCCACCGAAGCGGCGCGGGCTCAGCGACTCGCCCCCTACACCCAGTTCGCCAGTCTGCGCGAACAGCGCGTGGCGACGGTGACCAGCCTCGCCGACAGTCGCTTCGACTGGGAGCGCGTGATGAGGGAACTCTCCCTCGTGCTGCCCAGCAACGTCTGGCTGGTCGGCCTCAACGCCACCGCCTCGGCCCAGACCGGCCTCGAAGGCGGTTCCGAAGGCGGTGGGTCCTCGGCGGCAAGCCTGCGCGGCGCCATCCCAGGACCGGCACTCGAACTGAGCGGTTGCGCCAGCGGCCAGGAGGCGGTCGCCGGTTTCGTCACGGTGCTCAAGGACATCGACGGCGTTACCCGCGTCGGCGTGCAGTCATCCGAACTCTCCGAACAGGAAAGCGCCGGCGCCGCGGTGGAAGCCTCTGGCGAAGGAGAAGGCGGAGGCGGAGGCGAAGATTGCCGCACCCGCGAGTTCATCGCCAAGTTCGACCTGGTCGTGGCCTTCGACGCCGCCCCGGTCCCGGTCACGGGTTCGGTGGAAGGGGAAGCCCCCGTCGCGCCTCCCGCCGAAGCCGAAGCGACCACCACGTCCAGCGAAGCGCCGGAAGGCGAATGAGATGAAGCTCGAGATGAAATCTTCGAGCAGGTTGATCATGGCGATGCTGGCCGTCGCCCTCCTCGCCGTCGGCTTTTGGATGCTCCTGCTCTCGCCCAAGCGCGACGAAGCGGACAAGCTGGGAGCCGAAGTGACGAAGCTGCAGTCGTCCCTGGCCCAGCATCGCCAGGAAGCCGAGGCAGCTGTGCAAGCGCGCGAGGACTTCCCGGTCAACTACCAGCAGCTCGTTGTGCTCGGCAAGGCCGCTCCCGGCGATGACGACACCGCCTCCCTGCTCGTGCAGGTGAACCGGATCGCCGAAAGCGCCGGAGTGAAATTCACCAATCTTCAGCTAGCGGCATCCAGTGGAGGGGAAGCCGAAGCTGCGCCTGCGGCCCCGGTGGTCGGCTCCAGCGTCACGCCCGCCTCGGCGACCGAGGTTGCAGCCTCGCTGCTGCCGCTCGGCGCCACGGTCGGCCCGGCGGGGCTGGCGGTGATGCCCTACACGCTCACCTTCGACGGCGACTTCTTCGAGATCGCCGACTTCATCGAAGGGATCGACTCACTGGTCAAGACGAACAGCGGCCAGGTTTCCGTCGACGGCCGCTTGATCACGCTCGACGGCTTCTCGCTGGCCGCTTCTCCGAATGGGGGCTTCCCGGCGCTGGAAGCAAAGTTCTCAGTCACCACCTACCTGACGCCGCCTACGCAGGGCGTGACCGCTGGCGCCACGCCGGAAGCCCCTGCCGCCGAAACCGCGACGCCGGTCGCGACCACGACGGGAGGCATGCCATGAAGCGGCTTAAGGGACCGGAGTTGAAGATGCCCAAGCTGAAGGTCCCGGACGTCGTCGCCGACCTCTTCTACGACCTTCGGGATCGTCGCCTGCTGCCGCTGATCGCACTTGTACTGGTCGCGATCGTTGCGGTCCCGTTTCTGCTCGGCGGGGGCTCGGACGAGGCTGCCGTGCCGCCGCCGGGTGTCGCCGCCACGGCCGCCCAGTCCAGTGCTGGGGAGGCGCGGTTGACCGTGGTCGAGTCCAAGCCAGGCCTGCGCGACTACCGCAAGCGGCTTGCCGGTCGCAAGCCCACCGATCCCTTCAAGCAGCGCTATAACGGCCCGGTGCTGACCGGCGCCGAGCTGAAGTCCCAGAGCACGACCTCGACGACCTCGACCACCACCGTCGAATCGACCAGCACGACGGCCACCCCGACCGAAGTCGCTTCGCCGGGTGGGGCGCCGGCGAGCGGCGAAGGTGGAGGCACCGGCGGAGGAAGCGGCGGCGGCTCACCGCAACAGATCACGGTCTTCAGCTTCGCGATAGACGTGAAGATCTCCCATACGGAGACCGCTGCCGACGGCACGACGACGATGTCCGAGCCGGCGACGAGGAAGGGGGTCCTTCCGACCACGCCCCTGCCGGGCGACAAGGCCCCGGTCGTCACCTATATGGGCCTGGGCAAGAAGCCCGATCACGCGCTGCTGATGGTCTCCGGCGACGTCAAGTCGATCTTCGGCGACGCCGAATGTCTCTCCGGTACCGAGACCTGCCAGCTGCTCGAAGTCGAGACGACCTTCCCCGAGACCTTCGTCTACGGCCCCAACGACGTTCGCTACAAGGTCAACGTGCTGAAGATCGAAGCGGTCCCAGTCGGGCGCACCTGAAACCGCGGTATGCCCCAAAACTTCAGTAAGTGAAGCGATATCGCTACACTCGCTGAAGCGAGGCAATCGCCACAAGCCGCCCCGCGTTCGCTGATGAGTGCCGCTTCCAACTCCCGATGTCCTGTCTGCCGCACGGCCGAAGTGGTCTGTGGCAAGTGGACCCTCTTGGTGATCCGCGATCTGGCCGAGGGCTCTAGTCGATTTTGCGAGTTGGAGCGCTCGCTGGAGGGGATCAGCCCGCGGACCCTCTCGCTGCGCCTGCGGGCGCTGGAAGAGGAGGGCATCGTCGAGCGCCACACCTTCCCCGAGGTTCCGCCCCGGGTCGAGTACGCCCTGACCGAGAAGGGCGAGGCACTGGTGCCGCTGGTGGAGGACATGCGCAGCTACGGCCGCCGCTGGCTCTCCGCGGACGCGGCGGCCACTCCCGCGGCCGCTTAGCCCCGCGAGTCCGCAATTACCCGGCTTACAGGGCGGGTAAATGCGGACTCGGCGTTATGCCGGTCCTCGTCCCGGCTGCAAGCGTGCGTGCAGGCGCAGGAGGCCTCACGCCTGGCAGGAAGCCTGGGGGACCGTGCGTGACCGCCTGCTCACCGACTCTCTGACCCGCCTTGCTTCCGAGGCGGCGATCCGGCTCAGCTCGCTGGTCGCCAGCGGCGACCAGATCCCCTTCGACGTCGACGCCGAGAGCGGTCCCGAGTCTCCCTTCTACAGCTACCGCCCGCTGACCGGCCGCTACGTGCAGGAGCGTGAGGCCGAGCTGCGCGAGCTCGACGCCTTCGGCGCGGCCCGCGACGCTGTCGCCGCCGCCGGCATCGCCGCCGTCTACCTGGAAGCGCGTGGAGAGCAGGTTCCCGGCGATCCTCGCGAGCGGGCGGCCGAGATGCTGATCGTCTTCCTCGCGTCGCTCTGGGACGGCTGTACCGAACTTGCCCTGGACCACGCTCGCCTGCGCGGCGCGCTCGCGGTGCTCGAGGCGGAGACGCGCGGGGCCGAGGAGGCCGAGGTGCTGATCGCCCCCCTCGTCGGCCTGCGGATGCCGCTGACCCGGCTCTGGCTGCCGCACGGCGTGCAGATCGTTCGCGCCGACGGAATCGAGGCGCCGGTCGAGGCGATGCGCAGCGAGGGCATGGGCCGCGCCGCCTGGGAGCCGCAGTTCCTCGCCCTCGCCGAACAGGATGAGAGCGAGGAAAGCGCCGAGGCCGCGATGGCCCAGCTGCACGAGCTGATCAGCGTCATGCGCCTCTTCAAGGCCGGCAGCATCGGGCTCGGGCCCTACGCCTTCGCCCCGACCGGCGAGGGGCACTGGGCGCGTCTCGCCACCGGTGCTCCGGCGACCCGGCCCGGCGCCTACGAGCTGAACGAGGAGGAGGCGGCGGAGCTGACCGAGCTGGCGAACACGCTGGAGGCGCGTCCCGACCCCGACGGCGCCCTCGCTTGGGCGGTCGGCCGCTTCGAGCTGGGTTGTGGCCGCGAGTCGGCGCTCGAGGGCCTCAGCGACCACCTGCTGGCGCTGCGCGCGGTGCTGGACGGCCAGGGGCCGGTTGGCGCCTCGCTGCCGATGCGGGCCTCTGCGTTGATCGCCGACGAGAGCATCGACCGGATCGCGGCTCGCGAGCGGGTCGAGGAGGCGCTGCAGCTGGAGCGCGCGCTGATGAACGGCACCCAGTCGCTGCCGGGCCTCGCCCTGGCCGGCTGGATGGAGGAAGGCGTGCGCCGGATCCTGCGCGACGCCGCCCTGGGAGAGCTTGGCAACGACCTCGGCACCGCCGCCGAGGAGACCCTGATCGCGACCGGGCTCGAGGCGGGCGACGGCGCGATCGTCGGCACGACTTCGGACTGGGAGACACCCGAGACGGGAGAGGTGGAGGAGACAGTGAGCTCAGATCACGCTGCGCGATACGAACCGGAGCACGAGCACGACGATCAGGAGACCCGCATCCTCGAGCCGATCCCGGGCGAGGACGAGATTCGCATCACGGCGACCCCCTGGCTGGACGAGGTCGAGGTCGCCGACAGCACCCTCGACTTCCCCGCGATCGAGGGAGACGTGACCCATCGCGAGCGGATCGACACCCCCCGCGTGCGCCACCTCTTCCCGGTTCCCGAGGACGCCGACTGGGAGGTCCGCGAGCTCAAATACGACCACTACGGTCAGGCCGGCTGACCGGCGCATATCGGCGTCCTCGGTCGCTTACGTGCAGAGCACGCTGCGCTCCCTGCGTCCTTGATCTGCTTGGTCAGCCGGCCTGACGGCCAGCTGCGAGCTCGATCCTTTCCTCTGACGTCGCGAAGAGGTAGCGGTTGATCTCGGCGAGGCCGCCGAGGTCGTGGACGTCCTCGTCCAAGTAAGGGACGCGGATCACCCCCTTGGTGCGTAGCTCGCTCGCCAGTCGCTCGATGTTTTGGGCGTCGCGCTCGGCCAGCGCCTGGTAGTCAGCGAAGTTCTCGGCCACGCGCCGGGCGAGACCCTCGTCGCCCAGCCTCTCGGCCAGGGTGGCCGGCAGGTCGCCGCCCTCGCCGCGCAGTCGCTCGGCCGGGTAGTGGACCTTGTTGACGATCACCCCGCCGAAGGGCAGCTTCGCCTCGACCAGCTTGCGGTGAAAGTAGACCGCCTCGTCGATCGGCTCGCCCTGGGGCCCGCAGACGACGAGGAAGCTGGTGCGGCGATCGGCGAGCAGGCCGTTGACCCGCTTGGCGCGGGCCTGGAAGCCGTCGACCATGCCACTGAAGGCGTTGAAGAACTCGGCCAGGTCGGAGAGAAGGTCGAAGCCGACGATGCGCTTGAAGACGGATAGGGCGACCGAGGCGCCGCGCCCGGCGACCTTTGCGGCGATCCCGGTCGGGCGCATGAAGACCCGCAGCGAGCGGCCTTCGATGAACTGGGTCAGCCGCCGCGGCGCGTCGAGGAAGTCGAGCGCGTTGCGGGTCGGTGGGGTGTCGAGCACGAGCAGGTCGAAGCGCCCCTCGGTGTGCAGCTCGAAGAGCTTCTCCATCGCCATGTACTCCTGCGAGCCGGCGAGGGCGTTGGAGATCTGCTGGTAGATGCGGTTGCCGAGGACGCGGTCGCGCGACTCCTCGTCGGGGGCCTGGCGTGCGACCAGCTCGTCGAAGGTCGCCTTCGCGTCGAGCATCATCGCCCACAGCTCGCCCTTCATCTCGATCCCGTGGCGCTCGAAGAGCGCCGGTTCCACCCGGCTCGCCTCGTTGCCGAGCTGCTTCAGGCCGAGCGAGTCGGCGAGCCGCTTGGCGGGGTCGATCGTGAGCACGCAGACCTTCAGCCCGCGCGCCGCCATACCGGTGGCGATCGCGGCCGAGGTCGTCGTCTTGCCGACGCCGCCGGAGCCGGCGCAGATGCAGATGTCCTTGCCCTCGAGGATCTTGCTGACGGTGGGCATCAGCCCAGCCTCCTCGCCAGCTCGCCCGCCGCCTCGACCCCGAGCTCCGGCTCGAAGAGGAAGGGAAGCGTCTTCACCGGCGCCCCCACCCGCCGCCGCAGCCTGGCCAGCTGGGCGCGCTGGGAGCGGGCGCGCTCGTGCTCGGAGAGGGCCGCCCGCGCGGCAGCTCGCACGGTGCCGTTCTCCCCCTCGGCGAGCCCGGCGAGCCGCTCGGCCTCCTCGTTGGAGAAGCGCTCGGGGTAGACGCCGTTCATGTAGACGCGGTCGACGGCGACGCCAACCTCCTCCCGCAGATCGTGCTCGAGCGCGGCCGACTCGTTCACCGGCATCTCCTCGGGCAGGGCGACGATCGCCACGCCGGTGTGCTCATGATCGGTGATCAGGCGATCGAGCTGCTGGGCCTGAGAATGGATTGGGCCGACCCGGGCGATCGCGGCGAAGGTGCGCGGCGTCTGCAGGAAGCCGATCCCGTGCCCGGTCGCCGGCGCGTCGACAATCACCAGGTCGTACTTGCGTCCCTGCTTCACCTTGCGGTCGAGCTGGGCCAGCTCCCAGATCTTGCCGATCGTGACCAGCTCCTTCAGTCCGGGGGTGGCGGCGGCGAGATAGTTGAAGATGCGGCTGCGGAAGAGCATGTCGCGCATCGCCCGCACCTTGAGCTGGAGCAGCACGTACTCGCGCATCGACTCGTCGGGGTCGATCGAGATCGACCAGAGGTTCTCGGCCATCTCTACCTCGTGAAAGCCGACTTCGGCGTGCTCGAACATGCGCGAGGCGTTCTCCTGCGCGGAGACCTCGCAGACGATCGTGCGCTTGCCTTCGGCGGCGGCGCGCAGGCCAAGGGCGAGCGCGACCGTGGTCTTGCCGACGCCCCCCTTGCCGGTGACGAAGACCACTCGCTTGTCGAGAAGATCGGTTACCGGTTGATTCCTAGCAATTTCGAGCGCCGGCAGGAAAAGCGGACGGTCATGCGAATACCCGCGCAATGGGATTCCTGAGCCGCAAGAGCAAGTTCTCGTCCCCGCCTGTCGTCGAGGAGACGCACCCGATCGTGGAGGAGTTGGAGGAGATCGAGGCTGCTGTTCCTGAGGGGGGTGGCCGGGACGATCAAGCTTCGATGCCATCGACCGCGGGTCCTGTCGCGGAGGCAGGGGGGCCTGCGGGCGAGCCTGTTCTCGACCCCCCTGCCTCCGCGCCACCCGCGGAAGCTGAGGTTGAGGTTGCCACACCGGCCGGTGTGGCGGAGGCTGAGCCGGCCTCCGTGGCTGAAGCTGACAAAGCTGATGAGGGTCTTGAGCGGTTTATGCCTAGGGACCTGATTGCGCCGAGCCGTCACGAGGCCCCGGCTCAGGAGGTCGAGCCGGAGGTGCCGGTTAAGCCCGCCGAGGTGATCGCTTTCGCCAACCAGAAGGGCGGGGTGGCGAAGACCACCACCACGCTGAACCTTGCCGTTGCCTTCGCCGAGTCGGGGCACCGGGTGCTCTGCGTCGACCTGGATCCGCAGGGGAACCTGACCATGAGCCAGGGGATCGATCCGGACAAGGTGGAGAAGAGCCTCTACGACGTGCTCGTCCACGACATGCCGATCAGCGAGATCATCCAGAAGCGCGAGATCGACATCGCCGTCGCCTCGATCGACCTGGCGGGCGCGGAGATCGCGATGAGCACCAAGATCGGCCGCGAGCGCTCGCTCGAGAAGGCGCTGAAAGAGGTCTCGGGCGACTACGACTTCGTCTGCATCGACACGCCGCCCAGCCTTGGCCTGTTGACGATCAACGCCCTGACCGCGGCCAACAAGGTGATCGTTCCCGTCCAGTGCGAGTACCTCTCGATGCGCGGGCTGGTCCAACTCCAGAACACGCTGAAGATGATCCAGGAGAACCTCAACCCCGACGTCAGGATCGAGGGCATCCTGCCGACCATGCTCGACTCGCGCACCGTCCACGCCAAGGAGGCGGTGGAGATCCTCGAGGAGAACTTCGGCGACCTCGTCTTCCGCTCCCGCATCCGCAAGGCGATCAAGTTCGCCGAGGCGCCTGTCAAGGGCGCCAGCGTGCTCAAGTACGATCCGCAGAGCAACGCTGCGGGCTACTACCGGGATTTGGCGAAGGAGGTTCTGGCGAATGAGTCGGCGTAGCAAAAGGGCCAGCATGCGCGAGGGGCCGCTGTCCGATCTCTTCCGCTCGACTTCAGAGGACGCGCCAGCCGATCCGCCCGAGCTGGAGCAACCTGAAGCGCAGGAGCCACCGACCCCGCCGCCGGAGCAGATGGAGGAGTCTCCGCCCGAGCGCCTGAAGCGGGTGTTCTCGGAGGAGCCGAAGCCCCAGCGCAGAGAGCTGGAGCCAATCGTGGAAGCGCCGCGGTACGGCCGTGAGGAGCCCGAGTACGAGCCGCCCGGGAGCGGCGAGCCGCACCAGCCGGTAATTCGGGTGGTCGGAGTGGGGGGCGGGGGCGTCAACGCCGTCAACCGCATGGTCGAGGCCCGCATCCCCGGGGTCGAGTTCATGGCCGTCAACACCGATCTTCAGTCGCTGCAGCTCTGCGTCGCCGACGTCACCGTTCACATCGGCGACGAGCAGACGCGCGGACTCGGCGCCGGGGCCGACCCCGAGGTCGGCCATCGCTCCGCTTTCGAGGAGCAGGACAAGATCAAGCGCCTGCTGAAGGGCTCCGACATGGTCTTCGTCGCCGCCGGCGCCGGCGGCGGCACCGGCAGTGGGGCCGCACCGGTGATCGCCCGCCTCGCCCGCGAGGTCGGCGCGCTCACGGTCGGGATCGTCACCAAGCCGTTCAGCTTCGAGGGCAGCCGCCGCGGCAACCAGGCGAGCAAGGGCATCGAGGAGCTGGCCGCCGAGGTCGACACGCTGATCGTGGTGCCCAACGACCGCCTGCTCGAGGTGCTCGACCAGCAGACCTCGATGGTCGAGGCCTTCCAGGTTGCCGACGACGTGCTGCGCCAGGGCGTCCAGGGCATCTCCGACCTGGTCACGCTGCCTGCCCTGATCAACCTCGACTTCGCCGACGTGCGCACGATCATGTCCGAGGCCGGCCGGGCGCTGCTCGGCATCGGCATGGGCCACGGCGAGGGCCGGGCGCTGCTGGCCGCCGAAAAAGCGATCTCCTCGCCGTTGCTGGAGACCTCGATGGAGGGTGCCCGCGCGATCCTGCTCTCGATCACCGGCGGCGCGGACCTCTCGTTGGTCGAGGTGAGCGAGGCGGCGAAGCTGGTCGGCGAGGCCGCCCACCCCGACGCCAACATCATCTTCGGCGCCAACGTCGACGAGGAGCTCAACGACCAGGTTTGGGTGACGGTGGTGGCGACGCGGTTCGACGGTCATGGTGCTCCACCGCGCCGTGTCGCCGAGCCGATGATCAGGCGCACCAAAGACGCACCGGGGCCGCGCCGTTCCGAGCGGTCGGGTGAGCTCGGCATCGACGTCCCAGAGTTCCTGCCCGGATAGTTCCGACAGGCCGATGAGCGGGGTCGTCGCCGCGGGCCATCCACTAGCCGCCGAGGCGGGGGCCGAGGTCCTGCGCGAAGGCGGCAACGCGGTCGACGCCGCGGTCTGCGCCGCGCTCGCCTCCTTTGCGGTCGAGAGCCCATTGACGGGGTTCGGCGCCGGCGGTTTCATGATGGTTCACCGCGGCGAAGAGACCGTCCTGCTCGACTTCTTCGTTGCGGCGCCCGGACGGGACGGAATCGAGCGCGGCGCGGAGCTTGTCCCGGTTCCCGTCCATTTCGACGCCGACACCGTGCAGACGTTCTACGTCGGTCCCGCCTCCTGTGGAGTCCCCGGCACGGCGGCCGGGCTCGAGCAGGCCCTGTCGCGCTTCGGATCGATGCCGCTGGCCGAGCTGGTTAAGCCGGGGGTGCGGTTTGCGCGCGAGGGCACACCCGTCAATGCCGAGCAGGCCTACATCCTCGACATCCTCGAGCCGATCCACATGCTGCTCGAGGGCACGCGGGGGCTCTACGCGCCGGCCGGCCGCACCCTGCGCCAGGGCGAGGTCTTCAGGTTCGCGGAGCTGGCCGAGGCGCTGGAGCGCTTCGGCGCCGAGGGCGCGGAGCCGTTCTACCGCGGCGAGATCGGCGCGGCGCTGAGCGGTCACGTGGTCGAGAATGGAGGGACGCTCGGCCCGAGCGACCTCGCGGCCTACGGGGCGATCGAGCGCCAGCCGATCCGCACGGCGTTCCGCGGCACCGAGGTGCTGACGAACCCGCCGCCCTCCTCGGGCGGCATCCTGATCGCCTACTGCCTCGGCCTGCTGGAGCGGCTGGGCGAGCGCAGCGGCCCCGAGCAGCTGGTGGCGGCGATGGGCGCGGCCAACGACGCCCGCGGCGAGGCGTTCGCCGAGGCTCTATATGGCGATGGACTCGAGACGAGCCTGCTCGAATCAGCGGCCCTCGACTCCACCGCCGGCGACCTGCTCGGCTCGACCACCCATATCTCGGCGCTCGACCGCGACGGGATGTGCGCCTGCGTCACCTGCTCCAACGGCTCGGGCTCGGGCGTCCTCGTCCCCAGCACCGGCGTGATCCTCAACAACATGCTCGGCGAGGAGGACCTCAACCCGCTCGGCTTCCACGCCATCGCCCCTGGCCGGCGCGTTCCCTCGATGATGGCGCCGACGGTCGTCCTGCGCGACGGCGAGATCGAGCTCGGCCTCGGCAGCGCCGGCTCCAACCGCATCCGTTCGGCGATCCTGCAGACGATCGTGCGCGCGGTCGAGCAGGGGATGGCGGCCGAGGAGGCGGTGCGGGCGCCGCGCCTGCACTTCGAGCAGGGCATCGTCCAGGCCGAGCCCGGGATAGACGAAGAGGCGCTCGTCCGGATCGAGGCGCGCGGCGTCCAGGTCCTCCGCCGGCCCGCGATCAACCTCTTCTTCGGCGGCGTACAGGCCGTCGCCCGCGAACACGGAAGCGGAGCCCTCAGCGGCGGCGGGGACCCGCGCCGGGGTGGCGCGGTCGCCTTCGCGCCCTAGCTCCGACAGAATGCCCGCCATGGCTGGCGCTGGGATCGACTTCGAGGCCGAGGGGCTGCTCGACGACCTCGAGGGCAAGGCCCGCGAGGATCGGCTCGCCCTGCTCGAGGAGCTGGCCGCAGATGGCGTGACCCTCGAGGAGCTGCATGAAGCCGTCGCCGCCGGCCGCCTCACCCTGCTCCCGGTCGAGCGCGCCCTCGCCGGCGAGGGCACCCGCTACAGCCCACGCGAAATATCGGAGATCTCGGGCCTCGACCTCGAGCTGGTGCAGCGCTTCGGCGCGGCGCTCGGCGTTCCCTACCCCGGTCCGGATGAGAAGACCGCGACCGAGGCGGATCTGGAAGCGGTGTGCCGGGCAAAGGCGCTCCGCGATGCCGGCCTGCCCGAGGAGGGGATGCTGCAGGTCGCGCGAACGATCGGCATGGGCATGGCCCGGATCGCGGAGGCCAACCGCGAGCTGACCGTGCGCACGCTGATGCAGCCTGGCGATACCGAGCGCGACTTGGCCCAACGCTTCGCCGCCGCCGCCGAGTACATGCTGCCGCTGGTCGGGCCGACGCTGGTCTACGCCTTCCAGGCCCAGATGCTGGAGCAGATCCGGCGCGACGTGATCGGAGCCGCCGACCTCGCCTCGGGCGAGATTCGCGGCACCGTCGATCTAGCCATCTGCTTCGCCGACCTGGTCGAGTTCACGCGCCTGGGGGAGGAGATCGCCCCCGAGGAGCTGGGCTCGGTCGCGGGCCGCTTCGAGGAGATGGCGGCCGCCGTCGCCGAGTCGCCGGTTCGGCTGGTGAAGATGATCGGCGACGCGGCGATGCTGGTCTCGACCGAGGTCGAGCCGATGGTGGATGCGGCTCTGGACCTGATCGAGATGGCGGAGGGAGAAGGTCAGGACTTCCCGGTCCTGCGCGCGGGCCTCGCCTACGGACCTACCCTCGCCCAGTCGGGCGATTACTACGGGCGCTCGGTGAATCTCGCGAGTCGCATCACCGGCATCGCCAGGCCCGGCAGCGTCCTCGTCGACCCTGCGGCCAAGGAGATCGCGAACGGGGGCCTCTCCTACTCCTTCGCCGGCGAACGCCACCTCAAGGGCTTCGAATCCCGCATCAAACTCTTCCGAGTGCGCCGCGAGGAGCGCTAGGCCGGCTTGCGGCCGGAGACGAGCAGGTTGTAGAAGAGCTCGGCGGGGAGGTAGGGCTCGAGCAGGCGGGTGTCGATCTTCTGCAGGGCCATGTAGCTGCGGAAGGCGAAGCGGCGCCAGCCCCAGGAGACCGATTCGGGCTCGGCGCTCGACTCGACCGTGCGCAGGCCCCAGCCCCAGGCGTTGGCCAGCAGCTCCTCGCCGCCGACGTGGCGGTCCTCGAAGCCGCTGTCGCGGAGCAGGCGCCGCAGGTCAGCCGGCGCGAAGGCGTGGACGTCGACCTCGCCCTCGAGCGCGTGGCCGTCGGATTGCTCGCCCTCGGGTACGGCGCGGACGTGCGCCCCGACCAGGCGCCGCCAGGCGGGGGCCGCCAGCACGCCCACCCGCTTCGGCACGGCCGCGAGCCGGTCGCCGTAGCGCGAGGGCTCTCCGGCGAAGGCGATCGCGCCACCGGGTCGCAGCACGCGGCGGAATTCGGCGAAGGCCTTGTCCAGGTCCGGGATGTGGTGGAGGACGGCGTGGCCGAAGACGACGTCGAAGCTCTCGTCCTCGAAGGGAAGCTCCTCGGCCTCGGTCGCGACCGTGTCGACCTCGAGCCCGAGGCTCGCGGCGGTGGTCGAGAGCCGGTTGAGCATGCCCGGTGAGATGTCGGTCGCCGTCAGCCGCCGGATCGCCCCCAGCTGGAGCAGGTTGAGCGAGAAGTAGCCGGTGCCCGAGCCGATCTCGAGCCCGTCGCCGAAGCTCTCACCGTTGCGGCCGCCGAGGGCCTTGACCAGCTTCAGCCGCACCTGCTCCTGGCCGGTCTCGCCGAAGTCGATGCCCCACTTCGCGTCGTACTCGTTTGCCGCCGCGTCGTGGTAGCGGGTGTTGACGTCCTTGATGTGCTCCGGCGTGGCGGTGGGAGAGGCTGGCATGGGCGCGGAACTCTACGCGGATCGGCGCAACGCACGGGGCGCAGGCCCTCACTACGGTCCCAGCCCGTGGCTCGCGAATACGTCCAGCGCAACCAGCCTGCGGGCGTTCCGCCGCTGCCGCTCACCGGCGAGCGCACCCTGCCCGACGTGCCCGAGGAGAACTACTGGTACCGCCGCCACCTGGTCGTCTACGAGTGGATCGCCGAGCGAGTGGCGGCCAAGCGCGTCGTCGACATGGCCTGTGGCGAGGGTTACGGCTCGGGCGTGCTGGCCGGGGCCGCGGCGAGCGTGGTCGGGGTCGACGCCAACCCGGAGGCGCACGAGCACGCCAGCCTGCGTTACGTGCGTCCCAACCTGCGCTTCGAGCGCGACCTGGTCGAGAGCTTCGCCGAGCCCTGCGACGCCGTCGTCTTCCTGCAGACGATCGAGCACGTGCAGGACGCCGGCGCGATCCTCGAGCACTTCAAGTCGATGCTGGCGCCCGGCGGGACCGCCTACGTCACGACGCCGAACCTGCTGACGCTGGCGCCGCCGGGGGCGGAGAAGTCGGACAACCCCTGGCACGTGCGCGAGTACCGCGCCGCCGAGTTCCGCGAGCTCTGCGAGAGCCACTTCCCCCGAGTCGAGATGCTCGGCCTCTACCACGCGCGCAAGCTGCGCGCCCACGAGATCGCGATCGGGCTCGGTTGGGACCGCGTCCACAAGGCCCTGAGGCTGACCAAGCCGTTCTACGACCGCTTCACCCCCGCGATCGCCGCCTCCGACTTCAGGTTGAAGCGCGGCGACCTCGATCGGGCCCTGGACTTTCTCGCCGTTTGCCATGTCCCCTGAGGGGAGCGCGGGCGATCTGGCGATCGTCCTGCACAGCCACATGCCCTACGTGGAGGGCTTCGGCACCTACCCGTTCGGCGAGGAGTGGCTGTTCGACGCGGTGATCCGCTCCTACCTGCCGGTGCTCGA
Organism: uncultured Solirubrobacterales bacterium; assembly: GCA_963712595.1. Taxonomy (GTDB): domain Bacteria; phylum Actinomycetota; class Thermoleophilia; order Solirubrobacterales; family 70-9; genus VRUE01. The sequence goes on along the minus strand of CAVQIM010000001.1, from coordinate 900,066 downwards.
CGTCGCCGAGCGCCTGACGATGACCGTCACCCCGGTCCTGGCGGATCAGCTGGAGGATGCGGCGACGCAGGAGCGACTGCGGCGGTTTTTGGTCGATTGGCGGATCGGGGCCGCCGAGGCCGACGCTCCCGAGGTCGACGTGGAGTGCCGCGCCGCATGTGAGGCAGAGCTGGCGCGCTACCAGCGCGCGCTGGAGCTGCTCGACGCCTGCGATGGCGACCCGCTGCGCTCGTTTCGGAAGGCGGCTGAGGGGGGGAGAGTCGCGCTCGCCGCCTCGGCGGCGACGCACGCGGTGCTGCCGCTGCTGGCGACGCGGGAGGGGCTGCGCCTGCAGCTCGACGCCGGCATTCGCTCCCACCGGCGCAGGTTCGGCTGGGACGGCGGGTTCTGGTTGCCCGAGTGCGCCTATGCGCCGGGCCTCGAGTGGCGCTTGGCGGAGGAGGGCGTGCGCTGGTTCTGCGTCGATCAGAGCGCTCACGGGGAATCGTTGGAGGCGCTGGCGCCGGTGGCGACTGCGGCCGGGCCGGTGGCGCTGCCGATCGACTGGGAGGCGATCCAGTGGCTCTGGTCGCTCGACGGATACCCCTCCGACCCCGCCCACGCCCAGTTCGCCGGCGAGTCCCTGCGCGGGATCAGGATCTGGAAGGTCGGCGGCGGCGCCTACGACCCGCTCGCGGCCGAGCGGGCGGCTCGGCGCCAGGCCGGGGAGTTCCTCGCCGCGGTCGCCGCCCGACTGCGCGAGTTCTCCGCCCGGCACGATCGCCGCGGCCTGCTCGTCTTCGCGATCGACACCGAGCTGCTCGGCCACTGGTGGTCGGAGGGGGTGACCTGGCTGCGCGAGGTGCTCGCCGGAGCGGCCGGCATGGGGGTGCGGCTGCTCACCGTCCCCGAGGCGCTCGCCGAGCACGAGCCGATCGAGCGCGAGCTTCGGGTCTCGACCTGGGGCGAGGGGAAGAACCTGCGCACCTGGGACTCGCCCGCCGTCGCCGATCTCGCTTGGGGAGCACGCCGGCTGGAGCTGAGGTTGTTGAGGGCCCTCTCCTGCGGCCTGCGCGGGGACGCCGCGCAACGGGCGACACGCGAGCTGCTGGCCGCCCAGGCGAGCGACTGGGCTTTTCTCGATCAGCGGGGCCAGGCTGGCGACTACGCCTTCCAGCGGGCAATCTTCCACGCAGAAGCGGCGCTGGAGGCCATAGACTCCCCGACCATCGCCGACCCGCGCATGCGTGCCCTCGCACCGGATTTGAGCCTTTCGCCGCTCCTTCAGCCGTGACCCGCGTCCTCATTCTCTCCTGGGAGTACCCGCCGCTGATCGAGGGTGGGCTGGCCCGCCATGTCCGCAAGCTCTCCGAGGCGCTGGTCGAGCGGGACGTGGAGGTGCACGTGCTGACCCGTGGGGGGGAGGAGTCGCCAGCGGAAGAGCGCCGCAACGGGGTCATCATCCACCGGATCCGGGAGCCGAAGCGCCCCACCGACCTCGGCGAGTTCGTGGCTTGGGTGGAGCGGATGAACTCGGACATGCTCGCCGCGGGAGTCGAGCTCGGCGATCGCCACAGCTTCGACCTCGTCCACGGCCACGACTGGCTCGTCGCCAATGCCGGCGACCACCTGGCGCGGCGCTTCCAGGCGCCGCTGGTGACGACGATCCACGCCACCGAGCACGGACGGCATCAGGGCTGGGTCGACAAGCACCCCCAGACCTACATCCACGGCGTCGAGCGCTGGATCACCAACCGCTCCCAGCGCGTGATCGCCTGCTCGCATTACATGCGCGAGCAGATCGCCGACATCTTCGGGGTCGAGGAGGAGCGGGTCTCGGTGATCCCGAACGGGATCGATCCTGACGACCTGCAGCCCCAGGACCCGGCCGAGCTGACGCGCCTGCGGGCGGAGTTCGCCGCGCCCGAGGAGAAGCTGGTCCTGCTGATCGGTCGCCTGGTCTACGAGAAGGGGTTCCAGCTGGCGCTGGAGGCGATGCCGCGCCTGATCGAGGCGGTTCCCGGCACCCGCTTCCTCGTCGCCGGCTCCGGCACCCACGAGGCCGAGCTGCACAAGCAGGCCGAGGAGCTGGGGCTGATGGAGCACGGCACCTTCCTCGGCTGGATCGGCGACGACGTTCTCCACTCGCTCTACCGGATCGCCGACCTGACCGTGGTCCCGTCGATCTACGAGCCCTTCGGCCTGGTCGCGCTCGAGGCGATGGCCAGCGGCTGCCCCTGCATCGTCGCCGACACCGGCGGCCTGCGCGAGGTCGTCCCCCACGAGGAGGCGGGGCTCCGCTTCCGCGCCCACGATCCCGCAGCGCTCGCCGAGGTCGCGATCCGCGTCCTCTCCGACGACGAGCTCGGCCAGCACCTCGTCGCCGAAGCCTACGAGCACCTGCGCCGCTTCGATTGGGGCGACGTCGCCGAGCAGACCGCCGCGGTCTACGCCGAGCTGGTCGGCGAGGCGAGTCCGGCGTAGCTCAGGCTGCCTGCCGCACCGGCGGCGCGTCGCCGTCGCCGGCACTGAACTGACCGACCCGGGTCTCACCGGGCTCCCAGCCCATCCCGTCGAGCAGTTCGCCGGGGGGGATCCCGAGCGAGCCGGCGAGCTTGATCAGGGTGTCGACGCGGGCGACGCGTTCGCCCCGCTCGAGCTGGCCGACGGCGGTGCGGTGCAGCGAGGCGCGGACCGCCAGCTCTTCCTGGGACATACCGACCCGCTTGCGGCAGCGAGCCAAGTTCCTGCCGAAGCTGGCGGCGATACCCACCTTTGCATTCTTTTGTCTACAGCTCAACCACCGCAACCGAGGGCGAGCCGCCGCTGTCGAGCCGGTCTCTGGATGCGCGTCCCGTGGGGGGTCAGACCGTAGAAATGCTACCGACGGTGGACGCGAGCGACCTGGCTGTATGCTCTTAATTAGTGAATGTTCTGTCTTACATACAATACGCATCATTCATAGTTATACCGACCCCCGCCAATCTCGGCGTCACCACCACCGTCCTCGAGTCGGTGGCCAGCTCGATCGGGGCCGGGATGCTGACAAGCGGCTTCGTATTGACGGCTGCGGGATTCATCATGGGACGTGAGCCGCGGGACATCGAGGCCGATGCTCTCAGGGACGCATGCCTCGGCGGCGCCTTGGCTGTCGGTCTCCTCATCGTCGACCTGGCGACGAGATATATTGTCTGAGGCAATGTCATGGCGAGACGAGCCTCTGGTGTCACGAAGCGCATGGCGGAACGGCGCGATCGGCGTCGGCGTCTCCTTTGCGATTCTCGCGATCGCAGTGGTTCTCTTCCACGATGCGGGAGATGGCGTCTGGGGCGCCGTTGGCATGTTTGCCTTCTTCCTTGCTCCCGTTGTTGCCCACATCCTCGACGGGCTTGAACGGCGTCGGAAGCCGGACGCCTGACGGGGCTCAGCCCGGCGGGGGGAGCGTCGTGTGTGCGGTGGGGTCCGGCTCGACCGGATCGCTCCAGCGCAGCTCTTGGGGCGCCTCGCGCATGCGGATCACCCGGGCGGGGATGCCGGCGACGACGGCATTGGCGGGGACGTCCTTGGTGACCACCGAGTTGGTGCCGACGATTGAGTTGTCGCCGACGCGGACGCCGCGCAGGATGCAGGCGCCGTAGCCGATCCAGACGTTGGACCCGACCTCGACGTCGCGCTTGTAGATGCCCTGCTGGCGGATCGGGCGCTCGACTTCGACCACGCCGTGATCGAAGTCGATGAACATCGCCCGGTCGGCGATTACGCACTGCTCGCCGATGCGCACCCGCTGGTAGGCGGAGATCGTGCACTCCTGGCCCATCACGGTCTTCTGCCCGATCTCGACCCTGCCCTCGTGGCAGCGGATCTTGGTGTCGTCTCCGATCCAGACGAAGCGGCCGAACTCGACCCGGGCGTTGCGGGCGATCTCCAGTTCGAGGCCACGGCCGAAGAAGACGAGCCCATTCGTGTGCCAGCGCCTGCCGGCAGCGGTGAACCAGCGCCGCCAGAGGTAGCGGACCAGCAGTCGCCCGTATTTCCGGTTGAGCATCCCGTGGGCGGAGAGGAAGCGGATGGAGCGGATCACGGCGGCGCGGACTCTAGACTGGCCGGGCCTTGACTGACGCCGCCAAGACAGCCTCCCTGGCCGAGCGCCTCGTCGCCGGCGACAAGCGTGCGCTGGCGCGGGCGATCACCCTGATCGAGTCCGACGATCCTGCCGGCTGGGACCTGGTGCGCGAGGTATACCCGCGCACAGGCAAGGCGCGGATCGTCGGTTTCACCGGTCCTCCCGGCGTCGGCAAGAGCACCCTGATCGGGGCGCTGACGGCAGAGCTGCGCAAGGCGGAGCGCGCCGTCGCCGTGCTCTCGATCGATCCCTCCAGCCCCTTCACCCAGGGGGCGCTGCTGGGCGATCGGATCCGGCTCTCCGACCACTTCCTCGATCCCGGCGTCTTCATCCGCTCGATGGCTTCCAGGGGGGCGCTCGGCGGCCTCTCCGAGGGGGCGTTGCAGGTCGCGCTGGCGATGGACGCCGCCGGCAAGGACGACGTACTGATCGAGACCGTCGGCGTCGGCCAGGCTGAGATCGACATCGTCGACCACGCCGACACGATCGTGCTGGCGCTGATGCCCGGGTCGGGGGATTCGATTCAGGCGCTGAAGGCAGGGGTGATGGAGATCCCCGACGTGATCGTCGTCAACAAGGCCGATCACCCGATGACCGACACGATGGTGCGCGAGGTGCGCGGCGTGCTGGCGCTCTCGCACGACCCTGAGGGCTGGCAGGTGCCGATCCTGCGCACCGAGGCCGCCCGCGGCGAGGGGGTTGCCGAGCTCGCCGAGGCGATCGACAAGCACCGGGTCCACATCGAGGCGGCTGGCACGCTGCAGCAGCGGCGCGCGCGCAACCTTCGCAACGAGGTGCTGGGCATCGCCACCTCGCGGATGCGACGGCAGATGGAGGCGACTGCCGCCAAGGACCCGGAGACCGCGGCCCTGTTGGAGCGCGTCGTGCGGCGCGAGCTCGACCCCGCCAGCGCCGCCAGCGAGCTGCTGGAGAGGCAGGCCGATGGGTGAGTCGCCGACCGCGGCGCCGCTCTCCCTGGAGGAGGCGAAGGGGTGGGTCGGCGATCGCGCCGACGATGTGGGCGGCAGCGCGATCGGCCCGGTCCACGGCCTCTTCGTCGATGCCGAGAGCGGCGAGCCGAGCTGGCTGATCGTCAAACAAGGACGTTTCGGCGGCACCCTCGTCGCGGTCCCGCTGCGCGATTGCGCGGCGGGCGCGGGCCGGGTTTGGGTCGCGCACGAGCGCGGCTCGATTCGCGGCGCGCCGGTCGTCGACCCCACCCGGCCCTTGCTGCGCGAGCATGAGCTGACGATCTGCGCCCACTACGGCATCGGCGAGGCGGTCGGTCGCGCCGCCGAAGTGGTGGGGCGCAAAGAGGGCTCGACCACCTCGCAGCCAGTCGGCTGAACCGACTGGCGTCATCACCTCGTACTTCTCCCGTGGGAAAGTTGAGCCAATGGTTCTGCTGATGCTTTTCGGTTTCGTCGCGGGCGCTGGCACGGCGCTCTCGCCCTGCGTGCTTCCGGTGCTGCCGATCGCGCTCTCGGCGGGGGCGACCGGCGGTCGGCGGCGGCCGCTGGGGATCGTCGTCGGGCTCGCGGTCTCCTTCACCTTCGCCACCGTCGCGCTGGTCTACGTGATCTCGGCGCTCGGGCTGTCCGGCGATTTCCTGCGCAAGCTGGCGATCGCCGTGCTGATCGCGTTCGGGGTCACGCTGATGATTCCGTCGTTGGCCGCGCGAGTCGAGGCTCGGCTGAGCCGCCTGGCGGGGCGAGCCGGCGTCGCCGGCGGTGGTGGCGAAGGCTTCTGGTCGGGCACCGCGGTCGGCGCCAGCCTCGGACTCGTCTACGCGCCCTGCGCCGGCCCGATCCTGGCGGGGGTGATCACGGTCTCGGCCTCGCAGCCGTTCACGGGCGGGCGCCTCGCGGTGGCCCTCAGCTATGGGATCGGCTCGGCCGTCGTCCTCTATTTCCTGATGCTGGGCGGGCGCCGCCTGGTCGCGCCGCTGGCGAGGCGGGGAGCCGGCCTGCAGGTGGCGATGGGAGCGGTGATGGTCGTCGTGGCGCTGGCGATGCTGGGGAACTACGACGTCAGGTTCCAGAACAAGATCGCCAGTGACCTGCCGGGCTTCCTGGTCGATCCCACCGAAGGCCTCGAGGAGACGGCGTCGGCTCGGGCGGCGCTGAACGACATTCGCGGCGAAGCCCCCCACGGCGTCGGCGCCGCGGCTGCAGGCACCGGCCATCCACGGGTCACGGCAAACGGAGGAGCCGATCTGCCGGTGCTCGGCGCCGCGCCGGAATTCGTCGGCAACCAGCAGTGGTTCAACACCCCTGGCGGTCGACCTTTGACCTTGCGCTCGCTGCGCGGGCGCGTCGTCCTCGTCGACTTCTGGACCTACACCTGCATCAACTGCCTGCGCACGCTTCCCTATCTGACCGCCTGGGACCGGACCTATCGCAAGGACGGGTTGACGATCGTCGGCGTCCACTCGCCCGAGTTCCCCTTCGAGGGGGACGCCGGCAACGTGGCCGAGGCGATCGAGCGCAACGGCATCCACTATCCGGTCGCCCAGGACAACGACCTCGCGACCTGGGGTGCCTACGGCAACCAGTACTGGCCCGCCGAGTACTTCGTCGACGCCCAGGGACGGGTCCGCTACGCCCATTTCGGCGAGGGCGAATACGGGGAGAAGGAGCGGGTCATCCGCGAGCTGCTGGTTGAGGCCGGTCGCTCGGTATCCACCCGGAGGTCGAAAGCGCAGGGGATCGCTCCCTCTCCTGGCGTCACCACCCCGGAGACCTATCTCGGTGCAGCGCGCGCGGAACGCTTCGTCAACCCGATGCTCTCACCGGGCACGCACGACTTCGGCGATTCGGCGACGCCTGCCGCCGACGAATTCGCATACCGTGGGCGCTGGCGGATCTCACTCGAGTCGGCGACGGCCGAGGGCGGTTCGCTCGATCTGAGCTTCGGGGCCCGCCGCGTCTACCTGGTGCTCGGCTCCCCCGGCGCAAGCCGCAGGATGCGGGTCCTGCTCGACGGCCGCCCGATCGCCGCCGGCTCCGCCGGTTCCGACGTGCGGGACGGCGTGGTCACGATCGGCGCCCAGCGCCTCTACAGCTTGGTCGACCTGCCCCGGGTCGGGCATCACGTGCTGACGCTGGCGCCGGAAGCGGGGGTGATGGGCTACGCCTTCACCTTCGGCTAGCGATTTTTGGGTTGACGACCACCTAATTTTGGGTAGTCTCTTTTGTGATGACTGGATTCCAGGTCGCCTGATCCACTGGGAAGCGCGCTCAGCAGCCGAGCTGGCGCGCGATCACCATCTGCTGCACCTCGTCGGTGCCCTCGCCGATCGTGAGGATCTTGGCGTCGCGGTAGAAGCGGCAGACGGGGTACTCCTCGATGTAGCCGTACCCACCGTGGATCTGCACCGCCTCCTCGGTGGCCCTGACCGCGAGGCGGCCGGTGATCAGCTTCGCCTGGGCGGCGGTGAGGGTGAAGGACTTGCCGGCGTCCTTCTCCAGCGCCGCGCGCCAGGTGAGCAGGCGGGCGGCCTCGATCTGGGCGGAGAGGTCGGCGATCTTCGCCTGGATCGACTGGAACTTGGAGATCGCCTGGCCGAACGCCTGTCGCTCCTTGGCGTAGGAAATCGCCTCGTCGAGGGCGCCCTGGGCGAGGCCGACGCCCATCGCGGCAACGCCGATGCGCCCGCCGTCGAGGATGTGGAGGAAGTTCTTAAAGCCGTCGCCGCGGCGGCCGAGCAGGTTGGCTTCGGGCAGGCGGCAGTCCTCGAAGGAGAGCGGGCGGGTATCGGAGGCGTTCCAGCCCATCTTCCGGTACGCCTCGCCGAACTCGTAGCCGGGGGTGCCGGTGGGGACGATCAGGTTGGAGATCTCCTTGCGCCCGTCCGCCTCGCCGGTGACCGCGGTGATCGAGACGCAGCCGGAGATATCGGTCCCGGAGTTGGTGATGAACTGCTTGGCGCCGTTGACTACCCATTCGCCGCCGTCGAGCTTCGCCGTGGTCCGCACGTTCCCCGCATCCGACCCCGCCTCGGGCTCGGTCAGGCCGAACGAGGCGAGTCGTTCGCCGTTGCAGAGCCGCGGTAGCCACTCCGCCTTCTGCTCGTCCGTCCCCCAGAGGTAGATCGGCATCGTCCCCAGGGACGTGTGGGCGGCCATCGTGATGCAGACCGAGGAATCGATCCGAGCCAGCTCTTCCACCGCCAGCACATAGGACAGCGTGTCCGCCCCTCCGCCCCCGTACTCCTGCGGAAACGGAATTCCCATCAGCCCGAGCTTCCCCAGCTTCTCCACGATCTCGTAGGGAAAGGACTTAGTCCGATCCAGCTCCTCGGCAACCGGTGCGACCTCCTGCCGGGCAAAGTCCCGAACGGTGTCCCTCAGCAACCTCTGCTCATCGCTCAGCTCGAAGTCCATGGGGGAAGCAGCCTATTGCGCCGCCGTGGGAGAGCGCCCGCTCTCCCGTCCCCTACAGCTGCAAGCTCTTCACCTGCAACAGCTCCTCGATCGCATACCGCCCGTTCTCCCGCCCGTGCCCCGACTGCTTGTAGCCGCCGAAGGGTGCCAGCGGGTTGAAGGCGCCGCCGTTGATCTCGATCTGGCCCGTGCGGATTCGCTTCGCGACGCCGATCGCGCGGTCGGCGTCGGCGGACCACACGCCTCCGGCCAGGCCGTAGTCGGTGTCGTTGGCGATCCGGATCGCGTCGTCCTCGCCGTCGTAGGGCTGGATCGCGAGCACCGGTCCGAAGATCTCCTCCTGGGCGATAGTCATCTCCGGAGTCACGTCCGAGAAGACGGTGGGGCGGACGAAGTAGCCGCGCTCGAGGCCCTCGGGAGGGGCGCCGCCGCCGGTCAGCAGTTTCGCCCCTTCCGTCTCGCCCTTCTCGATGTAGCCACGGACGCGCTCGCGCTGGACGTCGGAGACGAGCGGGCCGAGCCGGGTCGACTCCTCGAAGGGGTCGCCCGGGGTGAAGCTCTCGGCCGCCTGCGCGGCGATCTCCTCGGCTTCGGCCAGCTTCTCGCGCGGCACCAGCATCCTGGTCAGGGCGCTGCAGGTCTGGCCCGAGTTGAGGTAGCACTTGCCGACCCCGTCTGGCACGGCCCTGCTCAGGTCGGCGTCGTCGAGGATCACGTTCGGCGACTTGCCGCCCAGCTCCATCGCCACCGGCTTCACCGTCGCCGAGGCGAGCTCGGAGACGCGGCGCCCGGCGCGGGTGGAGCCGGTGAAGGAGACCATGTCGACGCCGGGGTGGCCGGCGATCGCCTCGCCGATCTCGGGGCCGGTGCCGGTGACAAGGTTGAAGACCCCGGCCGGGAGGCCGGCGGCCTCGATCACCTCGGCGAGGATGAAGGCATTGAGCGGAACCACCTCGCTCGGCTTGAGCACGACGGTGCAGCCGGCGGCGAGGGCGGGGGCGACCTTGGCGGCGATCTGGTTCAGCGGGTAGTTCCAGGGGGTGATGGCGCCGAGGACGCCGACCGGCTCGCGCAGGACGCGGGAGTTGCCGATCTCCTCTTCCCACCTGACTTCCTCCATCAGGCCCGGCATCGCCCCGAACTGGCCGATGGGCAGGCCGGCCTGGATGATCTTGCTCAGGGTCAGCGGCATCCCCAGCTCCTGGGCGATCGTGGCGGCGATCTCGTCGCTGCGCTCGCCGAGTCCGGCGGAGATCGCGCTCAGGTAGCCAGCGCGCTCCTCGCGCGAGGTCTGTGACCAGGAATCGAAGGCGTCGCGGGCCGCGGCCACGGCCTGGTCGGCATCGCCCGGCGTGCAGGCGGGGATCGTCCCCATCGTCTCCTCGGTGGTCGAGTTGACGACCTCGAGGGTCTCCGAACTCTCCGACCCGACCCACTCGCCGCCGATGAAGATCTTGTCGCGGACCTGAGCCTCCGCCGCTGTTGCCATTCCCATCCTCCTCACTTGTGCGCCTTGGCCGAGCAGCCAACGCTACCGGGCGCGCTCGCAACCTGCATCACCTTTTCGCCTGTCAGAGGGAAGGGTGATGCAGGTCGGAGGGGTCAGGCGGCTTCCAGCGAGGCGAGCGCGGGCTCGAGGCCCGGTCCGGGGAGCGCGCGCGCGTCGCGGGCGCTGAGGACCTCGCCACACGCTTGGCAGATGCCGCGGTCGCTGACCGCGCCGCCGCACTCCTTGTGGACGATCAGCATCGGCGGGCCGTGGGGGGAGGGGGAGTGGCGATCGCCCCAGGCGAGCAGTGCGATCAGCGCCGGCCAGAGGTCGAGGCCCTTCTCGGTGAGGAAGTACTCGTAGCGCTCGGGGTTCTGCTGGTAGGCCCGGCGCTCGAGGATGTCCTCGTCGATCAGTCGCTGCAGCCGGGCGGAAAGGACATTGCGGGCGATCCCGAGACCTTTTTGCAGCTCGTCGAAGCGGCGCCTGCGGTTCATCACGTCGCGCACGATCAGCAGCGACCAACGCTCGCCAACCACTTCCAGTGACCTGGCGATCGAGCAGATCTGGCCGGGATAGTCGTGGCGCAGCACAACGTGATCCTCGCACACTGGGTTGCGTCAAGCAACTGAGTGGGCTAGGGTCGAGCAACAGGAGTTGCTTGAAGCAACCCACTCGAACTGACTTCGTCCTTACCCGTCCATGCGACCGACAAAAGGCAAAGTCACGGAGGGTGCTACGCGAAGGAGGCGCTGCGATGAGGCTGATCCACAGACATAGACATCACCAGCGGGCCAAGGTGCCGCGGATCTCGATAAGCCAGGCTGAGATCACCGCCGATTTGCTCTACCCGGCGAGCCGCCGCTCGGCGCGCGAGCGCTCGGCCGGCCGCACACGCGGGGTGGGCCGGTGAGCGCGGAGGGCGTCGCCGCGGACGGCGGCGGAGCCGTCGACGCGGCTCTCGCCTTCGCCGAGTCAAGGCCCGAGATCACCCGCAGTCGCACGCTGGTCTGGCAGGACCCGGTGCCGACGGCGGCGGCGGGGGCGACGATGACCGGCATGGAGTACATGCAGGCGATCGTCGCCGGCGAGGTACCGCCGCCGCCGATTGCGGTGACGATGCGGATGGGCCCGATCGAGCTCGGTGACGGGCGCGCGGTCTTCGAGGGTGAACCGGGCGAGGAGCACTACAACCCGATCGGCGTCGTCCACGGCGGCTATGCGGCGACCCTGCTCGACTCCGCCCTCGGCTGTGCCGTCCACACCACCCTTCCCGCCGGCGTTGGCTACACCTCGCTTGGCCTCGAGGCCAAGTACGTGCGCCCGATCACCCGCGACACCGGCCGCGTCCTCTGCGAGGCCAACGTCCTCTACGGCGGCCGCCGCCAGGCCACCGCCGAGGCGAACCTCACTGCGGCCGACAGCGGCAAGCTCCTCGCGCACGCCGTCGCTACCTGCATGATCCTGAGCGTCACATAGCAAATAAGCGATAAGTACATATCTGCTATGTTCCGAATCAATGACACCTGGAGAATTGCTGCGCCAAACGCGTGAACGCCATGGGGTCAGCCAGAAGAGCCTGGCGATGAGGGCATCGACAACCCAGTCGGCGATCTCGCGCATCGAGTGTGATGGCGTTTCGCCGTCGGTTGAGACCCTGGGCGGGCTGCTCTATCTCCTCGGGGAGGATTTGGAGCTCGGGGCGACGCCCCGCGACTCGGGGATCGACGCGACCCTGATCGACCAGCAGCTGCGACGGTCGCCGACCGAACGGCTCGACTACGGGATGGCCTTCGCCAACATGGTGATCGCCAACAGCCCGAATCCCCGTCGGGAGCCATATGAGCGTTGACGCGGAGTTGCCCCCTAAGGCCCCGGAATTCAGGCAGCTGCTGGGCCCGCTCATCGAGCACGGCGTCGACTTCGTCTTGATCGGGGGGCAGGCGGGGATATTCCACGGCTCGACCTATCCCAGCTATGACCTCGACGTTGTCTATGCCCGGGACCGCGACAACGTCGCTCGCCTCGTTGCTGCGCTCAAAGAGATCGGCGTGAGGTTGCGTGGCGCACCCTCGGACCTTCCCTTTCAGCTCGACGCGAGAACGATCGAAAACGGAGCGAACTTCACCTTCGAGACGCCGTACGGCGATTTGGATGTGCTCGCTGATGCTGCCGGCATGCGGTCGTATGCCGAGTTGAAGTCAGGGTCTGTCGAGCAAGAGGTCTTCGGCCACCGCGTGAGGGTTGCCTCGATCGACCATCTGATCGCGATGAAGAAGGCCGCAGGCCGGACCAAGGACAAGCTGATGGTCGAGGAGTACATCGTGATCGCCGACCGCCAGCGAGTCGCCGAAAAGGACGGGTGACCGAGCTCAGCCCGCGAGCTCGCGGGCCAGCGCCGTGAGCAGGCGGACGCCGTAGCCGCTGGCGTCGCTGCCGGTGTAGGGGCGGCCGACGTCCCAGGCCGTCCCGGCTATGTCGATATGTGCCCAAGGGGTCTCGCCGACGAACTCCTCGAGGAAGGAGGCGGCGTAGATCGTGCCGGCCTTGCGCTTGGGCGAGGCGTTGCTGAGGTCAGCGACCGTGCCCTTGGTCAGCGCCTTGTACTCGGGGTGCAGGGGCAGGCGCCAGACCAGCTCGCCGGTTTGCTCGCCAACCCTCTCGACCTCGGCGGCCAGCTCGTCGTCGTTGGAGATCACTGCCGCGTAAGTCGAGCCGAGGGCGATCATCACGGCGCCGGTGAGGGTCGCGATATCGACGATCCGCTCCGCGCCCTGCTCGACCGCGTAGGCAAGGGCGTCGGCGAGGATCAGGCGTCCCTCCGCGTCGGTGTTGTTGACCTCGACCGTCTTGCCGTTGTACTGGGTGATGATGTCGCCCGGCTTGACCGCCGTGCCCGAGGGCATGTTGTCGGTCGATGGCACGACCGCGATCAGGTCGAGCTCCAGCCCGAGCTCGGCGATCGCGGCGACCGCCTCCAGCACGGCGGCGGCTCCCGACATGTCCATCTTCATCTCGTGCATCGACCCAGAGGGCTTCAGCGAGATCCCACCGGTGTCGAAGGTGACGCCCTTGCCGACCAAGCCCAGGGTCTTCCCGGAGCCGCCGCCGGCGTAGCGCAGGACGATCAGCTTCGGCTCCTCGGCGCTGCCCTGGCTGACTGCCACCAGGCCCCCCATCTCCTTCGCCGCTATCTCCTCGCGGCCGAGCACATCGGCGCTGACCGCAGGGTGGGCCGACGCGATGCTGCGTGCTCGACGAGCCAGGTAGGACGGGGTGGCGACGTTGGACGGAAGGCTCTGCAGGTCGCGGGCGCGGTTCTGCGCCTCGGCGCAGATGCGGGCAGCCTCGGCGGCGTCGGCGACGCTCTCCGGGGCGAGCAGGACAAGCGAGTCGAGCGGGGGTGGGGGAGGGTCGGCTGGGTCCTTGCTGAGGAAGCGATCGAAGCGATAGGAGCCGAGGATCGTTCCGGTCACCAGCCCCTCGGCGAGGGCGTTGTCGGCGTCGGCGCTTGGCAGCACCCAAGCGAGCGAGCCAACCTTCAACTTGGTTGCCTCCTTCGCGGCTAGGGCGGCTGCCACTCGAGCGCGCTCGGCGTCGAGCTCGCTGCGCTTGCCGAGGCCGACGACGAGCACGCGGCCCGGTCGCTCGGGGTGCAGCAGCGCCAGCTTCTTGAAGCTCCCAGCGACGTCGTTTGCCCCTGGCGCAGAAGCAAGCTCGGCGGGAAGCTCCTCGCCCTCGCAGAGGCCGAGGACCAGTAGATCGGCGTCGGTATCGGGGACCGCGGTTTGGCTGACGGAGACATCCATCGGGGCGCGAGTCTATGACGTTGCGCACGGCAGTTGGCCCCAGCCTCCCGCTATCGTGTCGGCATTGGGCCAGGCGGCCCTGATCGAGCCGAGATCCGGCATAAACACTCAGAGAAAGGCAGCCATGTCCAGCACAGTCATCCTCGGTAGCGCGCGCACCCCTTTCGGCAAGATGGGCGGGACTCTCTCCTCCCTCGATGCGACCGACCTCGGCGGTCACGCGATCACGGCGGCGCTCGAGCGCTCCGGCGTCGCGCCGGAACAGGTCCAGCAGGTCGTCTTCGGCCAGGTCCTTCAGGCCGGCCAGGGCCAGATCCCCTCGCGTCAGGCACAGATCAAGGGCGGGATTCCCAAGGAGGTGCCCTCCGAGACGATCAACAAGGTCTGCGCCTCGGGCATGCGCTCGCTCGGCATCGCCGACATGGCGATCCGCGCTGGAGACACCGAAGTCGCCGTCACCGGCGGGATGGAGTCGATGAGCCAGGCACCCCACCTCCTGCCGGGCGCCCGCTTCGGCTACCGCATGGGTCATGTCGAGACGATCGACGCGATGGTCCACGACGGCCTCACCAACCCCTTCACCGAGAAGCAGATGATCAACGAGGCGAGCGAGGTCTCCAACGAGCTGGAGATCACCCGCGCCGACATGGACCGCTTCGCCGAGCGCTCGCACCGCCTCGCCGCCGAGGCGACCGACGCCGGCCGCCTCGCCGATGAGATCGTCGGCGTCACGGTCAAGTCGCGCAAGGGCGAGAACACGATCGAGGCCGACGAGGCGATTCGCGCCGAGACCACGGTTGAGACGCTCGCCGGTCTGCGCGCGATCGGCGGCGAGGACGCCACCCATACCGCCGGCAACGCGCCGGGGGTCAACGACGGCGCCGGTGCGATCGTGGTCGCCTCCGAAGAGTGGGCAGAAAAGGAGGGCCGCACGCCGCTGGCCCGCGTGCTCGCCTACGGCACGGTCGCCGACGACTTCCCTTACCTGGCGAAAACGCCGGCCAACGCCGCCAAGCAGGCGCTGGAGAAGATCGGCAAGACGCCCGAGGACGTCGACCTCTGGGAGATCAACGAGGCCTTCGCCTCGGTCGCCCTCAACTCGATGCGGATGCTCGGCGTCGAGGAGGACAACGTCAACGTCAACGGCGGCGCGATCGCGCTCGGTCACCCGATCGGGGCCTCCGGCGCTCGCATCGTCGGCTCGCTCGTGCACGAGCTGGGTCGGCGTGGCGGCGGCCTCGGCGTCGCCGCGATCTGCAGCGGCGGCGGCCAGGGCGACGCGATCGTTATCGAGGTCGACGGCTCCTAGCCGTGGGCCGCGCCGCGGCTTTTTTCGATCTCGACAAGACCCTGATGGCGGGGTCGTCGGGAATGCAGTTCGCCCGTGTCGCGACGAGGCGGCGGATCGTCAGCCGCCACCAGCTCGCCAGTTGGGGGCTCGAGCACCTGCGCTATCGCCTGCGCGGTACCACCGACGAGCGCACGGCGGAGGTGCTGCGAGTCGCTCGCGAGCTGATCGCGGGCGTGCCGGCGACGATGATCGACCGCATGGGGCCAGAGGTGATGGCGGCGATCCTGCCACGCGTCTTCCCGCAGATGCTGGACGAGATCTATGCCCATCAGGACGCGGGCCGGGCCACCTTCATCGTCAGCGCCGCCGGCAACGGCGTGGTCGAGGCGCTGGCCAAGGTGCTGGGGATGGAGGGGGGCATCGGCACCCGCTACGAGGTCGACGCCGAGGGCAACTTCACCGGCCGCTTCGACGGGCCCTTCGTCTATGGCCCGGGAAAGGTCGAGGCGATGCAGGCCTTCGCCGGCGAGCACGGGATCGACCTCGAGGCGTCCTACGCCTACTCCGACTCGCTGTCCGACCTGCCGATGCTGCGCGCCGTCGGCAACCCGGTAGCGGTCAACCCCGACCCACCGCTGGCCGAGATCGCCCGCGACGAAGGCTGGCAAACGCTGCGCTTCGAGCGGCTCGGCCGCCGCCTGGTCGCGGTCGCGATCACGCTGCTCGCCACCGTCGCCGGCTTCGGCGGCAGCCGCATAGCGGCTCGCCGCAAGCCTCCTCCCCGCCGCTTCGCCGTGCGCCGCTGAGCCAGGCCGCATCTAGACTGCAGAGGATGGCGGTCGAGCCGAGGTCGAACGAGAAGCTCGAGGAGCGCGAGGCGGAGTTCTCGACGATGTCGGGGCAGCCGATCGAGCCGCTCTACGGGCCCGAGCAGGCGCCCTCGGATCCCGAGGCGACGATCGGCAACCCGGGCGAGTACCCGTTCACCCGTGGGCCGTACGAGTCGATGTACCGCGGGCGGCTCTGGACGATGCGCCAGTTCGCAGGCTTCGGCACGGTCGAGGAGACCAACGAGCGCTTCCACTACCTGCTCGATCACGGCCAGACCGGGCTTTCCACCGCCTTCGACATGCCGACGCTGATGGGCTACGACTCCGACCACACCCGCAGCCTCGGCGAGGTCGGCCGCGAGGGCGTCGCCGTCGACAGCCTCGACGACATGGAGCAGCTCTTCGCCGGCATCCCGCTTGGCGGCGTCACGACCTCGATGACGATCAACGCCCCGGCGGCGATCCTGCTCGCCTTCTACGTCCTCGTCGGCGAGGAGCAGGGCGTGCCGCCCGAGAAGCTCGGCGGCACGATCCAGACCGACATCCTCAAGGAGTACATCGCCCAGAAGGAGTGGTGCTTCCCGATCGAGCCGGCGATGCGCCTGGTCACCGACATGATCGAGTGGTGCAGCGAGAACATGCCCCGCTGGCACCCGGTCTCGATCTCCGGGTACCACATCCGCGAGGCGGGCTCGACCGCGCAGCAGGAGCTCGCCTTCACGCTCAAGGACGGCTTTACCTACGTCGAGCGGGCGCTCGAGCGCGGCCTCGACGTCGACGACTTCGCCCCCCGCCTCTCCTTCTTCTTCAACGCCCATATCGACTTCTTCGAGGAGATCGCCAAGTACCGCGCGGCGCGCCGGATCTGGGCCCGTGAGATGAAGGAGACCTACGGCGCCAGGCGCGAGGAGTCGATGCGGCTGCGCTTCCACGCCCAGACCGCCGGCGTCTCCCTGACCGCGCAGCAGCCGCTCAACAACGTCGTGCGCACCTCGCTGGAGGCGCTCGCCGCGGTGCTAGGCGGCACCCAGTCGCTGCACACCAACTCCTTCGACGAGGCGCTGGCGCTGCCGACCGAGGAGGCGGTGCGGGTGGCGCTGCGAACGCAGCAGATCATCGCCCTGGAGTCCGGGGTGGCGAACACGCCCGACCCGCTCGGTGGCTCCTGGTTCGTCGAGAAGCTGACCGACGAGATGGAGCGGGCGGCGTATGAGTACTTCGCCCGCATCGACGAGCTGGGGGGGATGGTGGAGGCGATTCGCCGCAACTTCCCCCAGCGCGAGATCGCCGATGCTGCCTTCACCTACCAGCGTGAGGTGGACGAGCGCAGCCGGATAGTCGTCGGCGTCAACGACCTCACCCAAGAGGACGAAGAGCCGACGCCGATCCTGCGCATCGACCCGGCGCTGGAACGCAAGCAGGTAGATCGTCTGCAAGCGACCCGGGCTCGCCGCGACGGCGCCGCCGTCGGGAGCGCCCTCGCCGAGCTGAAGCGTGCGGCCGTCACGGAGGAGAACCTGATGCCACCGATCATCGCCGCCGCCCGTGTCCGTGCTACCGAGGGCGAGATGATCGCGGCGATGCAGGAGGTCTTCGGGACCTACACAGAGTCGCCGGTCTTCTAAGGTTCCCGACCCGATGGAGGCCGCCACCGCCCGCAAGATCCGCGTCGTCGTCGCCAAGCCTGGCTTGGATGGGCACGATCGCGGCGCCAAGATCATTGCCCGCGCCCTGCGCGACGCCGGCATGGAGGTGATCTACACCGGCCTGCACCAGACCCCTGAGCAGATCGCCGAGACGGTGATCCAGGAGGACGCCGACGCCGTCGGCCTCTCGATCCTCTCCGGCGCCCATATGACGCTGGTCCCGCGGGTGGTCGAGCTGCTCGCCGAGCAGGGCGTCGACGACGTCCTGGTCACCGTCGGCGGCACGATCCCGGCCGAGGACATCCCGGAGCTGAAGAAGCTCGGCGTCGCCGGCGTATTCACCCCCGGAGCGGGTACCGACGACATCGTCGAGTTCATCCGCGAGGGTGCCACGGAGCGTCACGAAGCGTGACGAGGAGCACTTTGAACTGCGCACCGCTTGGTGTATAGATAGACTGATTGACTGGTCAGTCAACCGCTTGAGAACCCAGCCAAGGAGGCTTGAACGTTGAAGATCTGCGTCCTGGTCAAGGAGGTCCCGGACGCCGCCGTTCAGAAGCGCATCGACTCCAACACGATGCGTCTGGACCGCAGCGGCGAGAAGAACCTGAACCCCTTCGACACACACGCCATCGAGGCCGCCATGCAGATCAAGGAGGGCGGCGCGATTCCGGTCGAGGAGGTCATCGCGGTGACGATGGGCCCCGATTCCGCGGTCCGCGCCCTGCACAAGGCGGTCGCGCTCGGCGCCGATCGCTCGGTGCACCTCTCCGACGACGCGCTCAGCGGCTCCGACGTCTGCGCCACCGGCTACTCGCTTGCCAAGGTGCTCGAGGCCGAGAGCCCGGACCTGGTCCTGCTCGGCCAGCAGTCCGATGACGGCGAGTGCTACACGATCGGCGCCGTCGTCGCCGACCATCTGAAGATGCCCTCGCTGACCCAGGTGATCAAGATCGACGTAACCGACGGCAAGCTGCGCTGCGAGCGCCAGGCCGAGTACGGCTACGACACGGTCGAGATCGAGTTGCCCGCCGTGATCAGCGTCGGCGACGCGATCAACGAGCCCCGCTACCCGAGCCTGAAGGCGATCATGGGTGCGAAGAAGAAGCCCCTCGACGCGAAGGCGACCGGCGACGTCGGCATCGAAGCCAGCATGGTCGGTGAGGGTGGCTCCAAGACATCGGTCCTGGCTCTCAACCCGCCGCCCGCCAAGCAGGCCGGCGAGATCATCGAGGACGAGGACACCAACGAGACGGTCGAAAAGATCGTCGCTTGGCTCGACGAGAGGAAGCTGATCTAGATGGCAGGCATCCTGACTTACGCCCTCCACGACGACGAGGGCAACTTCAACAAGAACTCGCTCGGCGCGATCTCCGAGGCAGCCAAGCTGGCGGGCCAGATCGGCGGCGAGGCCGGCGTGATGGTCGTCGGCGACATCGCCGATGACGCCTGTGCCGCGCTCGGCAACTGGGGCGCGACCAAGGTCTACCGCGCCAAGGACGTTCCCGAGGGCCTCGCCCAGCCGATCGTCGACGCGATGGCGAAAGTGATCCAGGACGAGGGCTTCTCCTACGCCCTCTTCGGCGGCGGCCTGCTCGGCTTCGAGATCGGCGCCGGGCTCACCGCGCGCCTCAACGCCGGGGTGACGATGGAGGTCACCGAGGTCAAGGTCTCCGACGGCAAGCTCGTCGCCGAGCGCCCGATCCTGCAGGACTCCCAGATAGCGGACGTCGGCTACGTCGCCGAGCCGGGGATCATCATCGGCCGCCTCAACGCCTTCGACGCCAACGAGAGCGGTGGCACGGCCGAGGTCGTCGACGTCCAGGTCGAGCTCTCGCCCTGGTCGACCAAGGCGAAGATGGTGCAGCGCGGCGAGCAGCGTGGCGCCGACGTCAACATCGAGGACGCCGAGATCCTGGTCGGAGGGGGTCGCGGCCTCGGCGCCGCGGACGGCTTCAAGCAGTGCGAGGAACTGGCCGAGGCGATGGGCGGGGCTGTTGCCGCCACCCGCGCCGTGGTCGACGCCGGCTGGTACCCCTACGCGGCCCAGATCGGCCAGACCGGCAAGACGGTCGCGCCGAAGCTCTACCTGGCCGCGGGCATCTCCGGCGCGATCCAGCACAAGGTCGGGATGCAGAGCTCGGAGAACATCCTCGCGATCAACAAGGACCAGAACGCGCCGATCTTCGAGTTCTCGGACCTCGGCGTGGTGGGTGACCTGCACAAGATCGTCCCCAAGCTGACCGAGGCGATCAAGGCGAAGAAGGGCGGCTGAGCGCAAGCTCGGCCGCAGTAAGGAGAGCGCGATGCCGGCAACAGCACCCAGCGAGTTCCCGCCGCCGTTCGACGCGGCCGACGTGATCGGTCCGCCGACCGACGCAGAGGACGAGCGCATCGAGGTCGGCATCGCGATCGTGGGGGGCGGGCCCGCCGGGCTCGCCTGCGCCAACAAGATCATGCAGCTGCTCGAGAACGAGCCGGAGCTGACCGAGAAGCTGGGCGAAGTCCCGGTCGCCGTGATCGAGAAGGGCAAGGTGGCAGGCGCCCACCTGCTCTCCGGGGCGAACATGAAGCCCTCGGCGATGGAAGAGCTCTTCCCCGACCTGCCCAAGTCGGAGTGGCCGGTCTTCCAGGAGGTCACCAAGGACGCGGTCTACCTGCTCACCTCGAAGGCGGCACTGCCGCTGAAGCCGATGCCGCCGAACTTCCGCAACCACGGCAACTACGTCACCTCGGTCTCGAAGCTGGGTCGCTTCCTGGCCGAGAAAGCAGAGGAGGCGGGCGTCTACATCCTCTCCGAGACCGCGGCGACCAAGCTGCTGGTCGAGGATCGCGTCGTCAAGGGCGTGCGCTCCGGCGATCGCGGTCGGGGCAGGGAGGGCGAAGAGCTCGGCAACTTCGAGCCCGGCTCCGACGTCGTCGCCAAGGCGACGGTGCTCGCCGAGGGCACGGTCGGCCACCTCACCTACGCCGCCTACGACTACTTCGACATGCACGGCGCCGACCCGATGCGCTGGGAGCTCGGGGTCAAGGAGGTTTGGGAGGTTCCCAAGCCGCTCGACCGGGTGATCCACACGATGGGCTGGCCGCTGCGCAAGTCGCCGAAGTACAACGAGTTCGGCGGCACCTTCATCTACCCGATGGGGGAGGACAAGCTCTGCATCGGCCTCGTCGCCGGCCTCGACTACACCGACGCGACCTTCAGCGTCCACGACGCTCTGCAGCTGATCAAGACTCACCCCTTCATCAAGAACCTGCTCGAGGGCGGCAAGCGCGTCGCCTGGGGTGCGAAGACGATCCCCTCGGGCGGGTATTTCGCGATGCCCAAGCGCCTCGCCGTGCCCGGCATGGTGGTCGCCGGAGACGCCGCGAGCATGGTCAACGTGCCGACCCTGAAGGGCGTCCACTACGCGATGCACGCCGGGATGTACGCGGCGGAGACGATCGTCGAGTCACTGAAGCAGGACTCGGTCAACTTCGAGGCCTACGACGAGAAGGTCCACAACTCGCTGATCGAGAAGGACCTCTACGAATCTCGCAACATGCGCCAGCCCTTCTCCAAAGGGTTTTTCCTCGGTGGCGCCTTCGCCTCGGCGATGACGATCACCAAAGGCAACTTCCCCGGGGGCCACTGGAAGCAGGAGCACGATTCCGAGGTCGAGGTGGAGCTGGGCAAGGCAAGTGAGATGTACGTCAAGCCCGACAACGAGCTCACTTTCGCCAAGCTCGACTCCGTCTTCCTCTCCGGCAACGCGACCCGCGACGATGCGCCCAACCACGTCCGCATCCAGACCAAGGTGCCGCGCGAGATCGCCCAGACCTGGGTCTCGATGTGCCCGGCGCAGGTCTACGAGATCCCCGACGAGCAGCTGCAGAACGGCGCCACCGAGGTCGACGTCCACGTCACCGCCTCCAACTGCGTTCAGTGCGGCGCGATCACCGCCAAGGGCGGTCGCCTGACGCTGCCCGAGGGCGGCGACGGGCCGCTTTACCAGGAGACTTAAACGCTGCATCACAGATTCGGCTCGATCTGCGCGCCACGCGTGCGCCATGGCTCTCTAGTGTCGCGCCATGTTCGTCGCAGGGTCGCTTTTGACCACCGCCGCCACGGCCAGTGGGTTTGTCGCTGCGTCGATCGCGGTCTTCGGATTTCTTCTCCATGTGGCGCCAGCGCTGTCTCGTGCGCCTGAGATCACAATCCGCCGGGTCACTGCCGCTGGAGGTCTGGTCGGCTTTGCCTTGTCCGTTGTTGTAATTCTTTTGTCTGCATTCCTCGGTTAGGATGGAGTCGTGACGGAACTAAGGGCAATGGGCTGGGTGGCCGTGGGCATGTTCCTCCTTGGCATGGTTATGGCGGTCGGATTGATCGTTGCGCACGCCCCCGGAGAATTGTTGGCAGTTGCTTTTGGGGTTTCGGGTGTGATTGGTGCCTTGGCGATGGTTCGCGTCATCAAGCACTACGAAATGCTCGCCGCGCGCCGCAAGCGCGAAGAGATCCTGCTGCGATAGGCGCCGGAACGGCGCGGTAGCGTCCCGGCTGTGCTGGCGCTTGGGATAGTCGCGGCGGTTGGAGCTTCTGTTCTCTACAACGCGTCGATAGCGCTGCAGGCGCTGGAGGCTCGGGAGGTTCCGGGGGAGCATTCGCTGCGACCCTCGCTGCTTGGGCGTTTGGTACGAAACCGGCGTTGGCTGGGGGCTACGGCGTTGGGGCTGGTGGGGTGGCCGCTGGAGATCGCCGCGTTGCTGCTGGCGCCGCTGACGGTGGTGCAGCCTTGCCTGGCGAGTGGGTTGGTGTTGCTGCTGTGGCTGGGGGCGACCCGGCTGGGGGAGAGGCCGGGGAGACGCGAGTACGCGGCCGTGGCCGCGATCGTCGTCGGGGTTTTCGGCGTGGCCCTCGCGGCGCCGGAGCGCACGACGGATCATGCGGGCGGAGGGGCGATTGCGCTCGCCCTGGCGCTCGTCGCGATCCCCGTGTTCGCGCCTTACGTGCTGCGGGGGCGCCCCGCGGCGTATGGCACGCTCGCCGTGATCAGCGCCGGCTGTGGCTACGCGTGGACGGCGATCGCCAGCAAGCTGCTGACCGATGAGCTCGCCGCGGGCGCGTTGCTGGTCGCCGTTGCCTGGCTCGCCACGGCCGTGGCATCCGAGGGTTTGGCCCTGCTCAGCGAGATGAGCGCGCTGCAGCGGCGGGCGGCCACCCACGTGGCGCCGACGATGTTCGCCGTGCAGGTGTTGGTGCCGGTGATCCTGGCGCCGCTGATCTTCAACGAGTCCTGGGGCTCGACCCCGCTCGGCGGCTTGGCGCTCGTCGCCTCGATGGCAGTCGCGATCTCCGGCACCATCCTGCTGGCCGGCTCGGGCGCGGTCGGCGCCGTGCTCGAGCGCGCGCACCACCCGCCGACGGGCCTAAAACCGGACACATAGGGTGGGTTTTAGGCCCGTCGGCGGGGGTGGTGGCCGGATTCGTTGCTAGCCTTGCGCCGCCTTTCGCGACTCCATTCCCCAGCCACCCTCGTCAAGGAGCCACCCGTAGGGTCCGCAGAGACAAGCCGGATCGACGCGAGCAAGTTCGCGATCGGGTTCGACCACCGCGACCGCATCAGGCTCTTCGAGCTCTGGGGCCAGGTTCTGGACTCCGAGCAATGGTCGGAGGGCCGGATGCTCGATGCCTTCGAGCAGCGCTGGGCCGAGTGGAACGGCCTGGCCAGCCTTGGCCTGTCCAGCTGGGCCGGTGGCGCCCTGGCGGCGCTCGAGTTCGCCGGGGTCCGCGGCGAGACGGTGCTCTGCCCTTCCAACACCTTCATGGCGACCCCGCTGGCCGCGCTCGGGGCGGGCGCCAACGTCGAGTTCGTCGACTGCAACCAAAACGACCTCTGCATGTCATTTGAGGACTTCGAGGCGAAGGCGGAGCGCCACAAGCCGAAGGCCGCGATCCTCGTCCATATCGGCGGCCACCTTGCCTTCGACGCAGAGCGCATAGCCGCCTACTGCCGCGATAACGGGATCTTCCTGCTCGAGGACTGTGCCCACGCCCACGGCGCCGCCTGGAACGGCCGCAGGCCAGGCGCTTTCGGCGACGCCGGTGTCTTCTCCCTGTACGCGACCAAGACGGTCTCCACCGGGGAGGGGGGCGTGCTCGTCTCCGCCCACGAGGAGCTGATCGAGTTTGCTCGCAAGTTCCGCAACTACGGCAAGTTCGAGCACGAGGTCGACGGCCTCAACTTCCGCATGAGCGAGTTCACCGCCGCGCTCGGCCTGGTGCAGGCGGAGCGGATGGAGGAGATCGTCGGCTGGAAGAACAAGTACGCGCGCGAGCACCTCGACCCATCGCATCCTGCCCGGCTCGAGCTGCCCGAGGGGATGACCTCCGGCCTCTACAAGTACGTCGTCTTCGAGCCAATCGAGAAGTCGACCGGTCGCGTCTACGAAGAGCCCTGCCACCGCATCATGGGCCGCTCCGACGACCTGCCTAACACCGACTGGGTGGCAGAGAACCACTGGTGCGTGCCGCTCTACTACCGGCCCGAGAGTCGCGAAGCGGCGCTTGGAGGGGGGGACGTATGAGGGTCCTTGTGACCGGTGGCGGCGGCTTCATCGGCTCGCACGTGGTGGACCGGCTGATCGATCGCGGCATCACGCCACGGATCTTCGATCTCAGCGCCTCGCCGTACCACTCGCCGCTCGAGGTCGAGACCTTCACCGGCAGCATCACCGATCCGGCCAACCTCGACCTCGCGATGCGCGATTGCGACGCCGTGATCCACCTCGCCGCGGTCGCCGATGTTGGCCATGTCCTCGCCGATCCGGTGCTCGCCGAGGAGGTCAACACGCGCGGCACCCTCAATGTGCTCGAGGCCGCTTGCCGGACCAAGGTCGGGCGGGTCGTCTACGGCTCGACCACCTGGGTCTACAGCGATTGCGCCGAGCAGGAGGTCGACGAGGAGACGCCGATCCCGGCTCCGCGCCACCTCTACACGGCCACCAAGCTGGCGGGGGAGACCTACTGCGCGGGTTACGCGGAGCTCTACGAGCTCGAGAGCACCATCCTGCGTTTTGGCATCCCGTACGGCCCCCGCGCTCGCGCCGCCGGCGTCGTCGCCAAGTTCACCGATCTTGCCTTCGAAGGCAAGCCGCTGACGATCGCCGGCGACGGCAGCACGACCCGCAGCTTCATCTACGTCGAGGACCTCGCCGACGGGATCGTCGCTGCCCTGGCGCCGGAGGCCGCGGGCCGCACCTACAACCTCTCCGGCGACGAGGTCGTGACGATCCTCGAAATCGCCGAGCGGGTGCAGGAAAACACCGACAACTGCGAGATCGTGCACACGCCCCCACGCCCCGGCGACTTCCCCGGCAAGGCGATCTCCAACGCGCGGGCGCTCGCGGAGCTCGGCTGGAAGGCGGAGACGAGCTTCAAGGAAGGCGTGCGCAAGTACGTCGAATGGGTTCGCGGCAGCACCCGCCCGCCGGACCCGATCCCCGGCAAGCGGCCTTCGCTGAACGGCAACGAACACGCGGCGGGGGCATTGCTGGCGGGCGCCTCGCGCTTCGAAGAGCGCGATCCTCGCGTTCTCGTCCTCACCGCCGACATCGGCGAGGGGCACGACCTGCCGGCGCGGATCATCAAGGCCGACGTGGAAGAGGAGATTCCCGGCTCCCAGGTCGAGATCGCCAACGGCCTGGAGGCGATGGGGCGGGTTCTCTCCTCGGTAGTGCGCGGTGGCTCCAGGATCACCTTCCGCTGGATGCCCTGGCTCTTCGACGTCCAGTACTGGCTGATCACCAAATTCGCGCCGACCCGCTGGCTCGCCCACCACCTCAACTACGCCTTCGGTGCGCGCGGGCTGCTGAAGCTGATCGAGGAGCACGATCCCGATGCGGTGATCTCCACCTATCCAGGCGTCACCGCAGTGCTCGGGATGCTGCGCGAGAACCGTCGCCTGCTGATCCCGGTGCAGTCGGCGATCACGGACCTCGCCGGTCTGCGTTACTGGGCGCATCCGGGCGTCGACCGTCACTTCGTCACCCATCCGGAGTCGATAGAGGAAGTCGAAAGGCTGGCGGGGCCCGGCAGCGTCGAGTGGACGCGGCCGCCGATCTCACGCGAGTTCCTGATGCCGCGCACGCGCAGCGACGCGCGCAAGGCGCTGTCGTTGCCGGCTCACGATCGCCTCATCCTCGTCTCCGGTGGTGGCTGGGGCATCGGCGATTTCGAGGGCGCGATCGAGACGGCGCTCTCCGGCGACGACATCACGGTCGTCTGCATCACCGGGCGCAACGAGGTTGCGCGGGAGAAGCTCGAGCAGCGCTTCGGCGGCAACGAGCGCGTCCGCATCCTCGGCTTCACCGAGCAGATGAGCGACTGGATGGCCGCTGCTGACGTGATGATCCACTCCACGGCAGGCCTGACCGTGCTCGAGGCGCACATCCGCGGCTGCCCCGTCGTTTCCTTTGGCTTCTCCGCGGGCCACCTGCGGGCAAACAACGCCGCCTTCGAGCGCTTCGGCCTGGCCGAGGTGGCACGCTCCGAGCATGAGCTCGAGTCCGTCCTGCGGCACCTCAGCCGTGAGCGGCGCTCGCCGGATTCCTCGTTCGCCTCGCTGCCGTCGATTGCCTCGCGGGTGCTGTCGGTGCGGCCCAGGGTCAAGCCGCAGCCGGTGTGGCGCCTGCGCATGGAGCGGGTTGCGACCGCCGTCGCTCTCGCGGCGATCTCCGTCGTAATGCTGTTCACCGTGATCGATCGGGAAGCCCCGTACAAGGTGATCGCCAAGCCGCTCGAGGGGCGCGTCCACTTCGGCAGGGACAACGACAACCCCTCGCCGTCGGCAGCGAACGCAGCGGCGTCGGTGCACCCTGCGCGCCCGGCTCAGCAGCACCGCGTCAGCAGCGAAGAAGGGCGTTGATCGGAGCGCTGGCCGGGGCGGGAGCCTCGGCGGCAGCGGTCCTGCACGCTGGGCCGGCGCTGGCCCCGGTGGTGCCCGGTATCGGCCCTGCGCTTGGGATCCGGCACCGCCTGGAGGGCTCGGCTGGCGTGGCGCTCACCTTCGACGACGGTCCCCACCCCCAGGGAACTCCGGCCGTGCTGGAGACTCTGCGAGAGGCCGATGCGACGGCGACGTTCTTCCTCGCCGGCGAGCAGGTCGTGCGACGCCCGGCGCTTGCGGCCGAGATCGTCGCCGCGGGCCACCGCGTCGAGCTTCACTGCTACCGCCATCGCAACCTGCTGCGACTCAGCGTGCGGGAGCTCCTCGACGACGCCGAACGCGCTCGCGCCGCGATCGAGGAGGCGACCGGCCAGGCAGTAGCCGATTACCGCCCCCCCTACGGCATCTTCAGCGGCGCCGGGCTGCGCGCCGTGCGCAGTCGCGGCTGGCGGCCGGTCCTCTGGTCCAAGTGGGGGCGGGACTGGTCACGGCGGGCAACGGCGCGATCGATCGCGCGTCGCTCGAGCGCCGGCGCGCGGGCCGGCGACATCCTCCTCCTGCACGACGCCGACTACTACAGCGCGCCCGGCTCCTGGGTTCGCACAGCGGCGGCGCTGCCGCTGATCCTCGAGGAGCTCGACAGTCGGGGGCTGAAGATCATCTCGCTGCGTCGCTGAGAGGGCGGCGCGAGGGTCCACTGCTCGCAACCCGCGAACGCTTCGTCTAGGCGTCTCGCCATCGTGCTCCGGGGCCGTTCCTGGTCGAAGACTTCCTTGGACATGGCTCTCCGTCCTGTAGGGGGCGTTGAGGAAGGATGGCCGCTCGACCAGACGAAAAACATGCACGGAGCGAAAAGAACGCGCAGATTGCGCTTTTGCGCTTAACCGGGGTCGACGAAGGTGGCGATCTCCTCGGCGAGCCGCTGCGGCTGATCGAAGGGGACGAAGGTGCGCGCATCGGGGATCTGGACCAAGCGGGCGTTCGGCGTCTCCCTCTCTAGCCTTTCCGCGTAGGAGATCGGGAAGACGCGATCGCCCGGCGCCCAGGTGAGCAGGACCGGAAGCTCGGAGCTGCGCAGCTTCTCCGCTGCCTCCAGCGTGTAGCGCTTGTTCATCCCCGCCGTGACCTTCGTCGTGTCGTGCTTGATTCCAGGATCGCTCAGCGCCGGCGCCATCCAGGACGCGACCAGCTCAGCTGGGAGCGGGGTGCGCGTGAAGGGCCTGAAGGCCGCCCGCGCGAGCGCCCCGATGCGGAAGGGCGCTGCCAACACCGTCATCCCGCCGGGAATCTTGGCGATCGGGGGCATGGCCTTGAACGGGCCTGGCGGAAAGTTCTTATGGGTGTCGCAATTGGTCAGCACGAGCCGGCCGATCCGCTGCGGGTGACGGGTGACGAGCACCTGCGACATCGCGCCACCCGAGTCGTTGCCGACGATCGTCACGTCGTCCAGGTCGAGCGCCTCGAGGAAGCTCGAGATCAACGCTGCGATGCCCGGGGGGGAGAGGTCGGCATCGGGATTCATCGCGACCTGGTGGGCGCCGAGTGGCCAGTCGGGTGCGATGCAGCGGCAGCGATCGGAGAGCCTGTCGACGACCCCGTCCCAGAGGCGCCCGTCGACGAGGAAGCCGTGGACGAAGACGACCGGCTTGCCTTCACCTGCCTCGCGGTAGCGGATCGTGCCGGCTGGAAGTTGGATCTCGCGACGTTCGTCTGCCTGTGGCAAAGCGCCCTCCTCGGTTGCGTCTGGGATTGGCGCTAAAATACATACAGACAGTATGAATGTCAAACGAACGCAGACCGAGCGCTCCGAGGGGACCCGCGCCGCGCTGATCGAGGCGGCGCGGCCGCTCTTCGCCGAGCACGGCTACGCCGGGGTGGGCACCGAGGAGATCGTGCGCGCCGCGGGGGTGACGCGGGGCGCCCTCTACCATCACTTCGACGGCAAGCGCGAGCTCTTCGCCGCCGTCTACGAGCGGATCGAGGCGGAGTTGGCCGAACGGATCGCCGCCGGCGCCCTCGCGGCCAACGCCGCTTCGCCAATGGAGGCGATGCGGGCTGGCGCCGAGATGTTCCTCGCCGCCTGCACCGAGCCCGAGGCGCAGCGGATCGTCTTGCTCGACGGCCCATCGGTGCTGGGCTGGGACCGCTGGCGCGAGATCGCCGCCCAGTACGGGCTGGGCTTGATCGAAGCGAGCCTGCAGGCGGCGATGGATGCCGATGCGATCACTCCGCAGCCGGTGCGCCCGCTGGCGCACGTCCTGATGGGCGCCCTCGACGAGGCGGCGATGCTCGTCGCCCGTGCCGAGGATCCCGAGGCGACGCGGGCCGAGGTCGGCCGCACGCTCGACTCGTTGCTAGACGGTCTCAGCCGCGGCTAGGAGCCTCGATCGGCGTCGGAACGGGGGGGTGGGCGACGCGCCTCGACTCCTTCTGCGCGTACATCCGCACATCGGCCAGCTGCAGGGCAGACGATGGATCGCCGGCCTCGCTGGGGATCGTCGCCGCGCCCCACGAGGCGCTTACCTCGACGCCCCTGTCCTTCGCGCTGAGCGCTTGCGCGGCTGCCCGCGCCACCGCATCGAAGCGGTCCGGCTCGCAGGTGAGCAGCAGGCAGAACTCGTCGCCGCCGATCCTGTAGGGGGTCCCGTCGTCGCCGACGGCCTCACGCAGGGCGGCTCCAAGCTGGATCAGCAGCTCGTCTCCGGCGGGATGGCCGAAGGTGTCGTTGTAGCGCTTGAAGCCGTTGAGGTCGAAGAGGTACAGCATCACCGGGCGCTCCTCGCTCGCGCGCTCGCACGCCTCCTCCAGGTCCACCTGCATGCGGCCGCGGTTGCTGAGGCCGGTCAAGAGATCGGTGCGGACCTGCTCCAGCAGCTTTTTGTTCTCCCGGTCGCTCATCGCCAGGCGCACGATCACCGCTGTCATCGTCGTTGCCCAGAGCACGGTCGAGAGGCCGCTGGTAGCGCTGTAGAACTGCATCGCGAAGAGTCCGATCATCACCGCGGCGAAGACCGCCGGGACGACGATCTCCCGACGGGCGTCGCCCCTGGGCGAGGTGATGGCGGCCGCCTCGGCGGGTTGCCAGACCGCGGCGGCGAGGCAGACGGCGGCGATCAGGTAGATCGGGTCGATCCAGTCGCCGCCGGGCAGAGTCGCGTCGGTCGATTGCAGGGTGAAGGCGACGTCGGCTATGACAAGAGCCGAGAGCCCGGCGAGGAGGAGCGACCAGGTGAGGCCCGGGCGCCAGCCGGTAAGCGCGATCACCCCGACCACCATCGCCACCATCGCGATGTCGCCGAGCGGGTAGGCGAGCGTCGTCGCGACTTCGATCGGAGTGCCGGTCGCCTTTTCGGCGACGAAGTCGAAGACGAATGCGGTGCCCAGCGCCGCGGTGCCGAGGGCAGCGATCGCGCCGTCCATCCACAGTCGCCAGTTGATCTCGTGAGCCCGGGCGCGGACGAGCTGGGCCAGGCCGGCGTAGGCGAGCGGGTAGAAGGCGAGGTAGCCGACGTCTGCCGGGGACGGATAGGGAGCGTTTTCATTGCCTTCGATGAAGGCGGTCCAGTAGACCTCGGCCGCTCCCCAGGCGATGATCGCCAGCCCGATCAGGAGCCAGGCATTGCGCTCGCGAGCGTAGTCGGAGGCCCTGATCAGGCAGGCGATGCCGGCTCCGAGCACGACCGCGTCGTAGAGAGCGCTGCGGATCGCGAAGTGGAGGCCGATGCTGAGGCCGAGCCAGTCGTGCAGGGCGACCACGAGCGTGCCGCCGAGCAGCAGGATCGCCAGTGCGCGGCGAAGGTGGCGCGATCGCCCCATCCCAGCCGCTGTCTCCGTGGTTTCCACCCTCAGCTATCGGCACGAGATACGGATCCCACAAGCCCTGAAGGGGTCTATTTCGCACTTCATCTAAACTGAGTGGAGATGAAAGCCGGAATCCATCCCGAGTACACGCTGGCCAACGTGCATTGCTCCTGCGGGAACCAGTTCTACACCCGCTCGACGCAGTCGGACCTTCACGTCGAGCTCTGCTCGGAGTGCCACCCCTTCTACACGGGCAAGCAGAAGCTCGTCGACACGGGCGGCCGCGTGGAGCGCTTCCAGCGCCGGGCCGCCAAGCACGCCAAGGCCGGGAGGTAGCTCGTGAGCCCAGAGGTGGGCTCGCCGCAAGCTGAGGCGGTCTCCTCGAACGGGGCGGACCCGCTGCGCATGCCCGACGGAGCGCTGGTCGCCAAGCGCGACGCGCCCCTCGGCGGCCAGGCTGTGCTGGAGGGGGTGATGATGCGCGGCATCTCGGTCTGGGCCGTGGCCGTGCGCCGCCCGGACGGCGAGGTGGAGATCAGCTCGGAGTCGATCGTGCCCTGGGCTCGGCGCCACCGGCTCTGGCGGGTGCCGGTGCTGCGCGGCGTGGTGGCCCTCGGCGAGTCGCTGAAGATCGGCTTCAAAGCGCTGGCGATCTCGGCCAACGCCCAGCTGGAGGAGGACGAGGAGGGGGAGCCAGAAGAGATCGGCGGCTGGGTCTGGGGCCTGACGATCATGTTCTCGCTGCTGCTCGCGATCGGCCTCTTCTTCGTCGTGCCGGTGGGGCTGACCAGCCTGATCAAGGACAGGCTCGGCTCGCCACTGCTCTTCTGGCTGGTCGAGGGAATCCTGCGGACCGGCATCTTCATCGCCTACATCGCCGCGATCAGCCGCCTGCGCGACCTCCGCCGGGTCTTCGAGTACCACGGCGCCGAGCACAAGACGATCTCCTGTTACGAGGCCGAAGACGAGCTGACACCGGCACGGGCCAAGCTCTACTCCAGGCTCCATCCGCGCTGCGGGACGAGCTTCCTCCTGATCGTGATGGTGCTGGCGATCTTCGTCTTCGCCCCGATCGGGCTGCCGGCCTGGTACTGGCTGCTTGCTTCGCGCATCCTCGGCATCCCCTTGATCGCCGGCCTCTCCTACGAGGTGATCAAGTGGGCCGGCAAGAATCGCCGCAAGCGCTGGGTGAGGGGCCTGATGTGGCCGGGGCTGATGCTGCAGAACCTGACTACGCGCGAGCCCGACGAAGAGCAGCTGGCGGTCGCGATCGCCTCGCTCGAGGCGGTGCTGGCGGTCGAGACGCCGGGTGACTCGACCGAGTCCCCGATCGAGATCGTCGCTTAGAAGTCGCTCTACGGCGCGGCGCCAGATCTTTCCCGGGGGGGTTCAAACGGGGATGGCGGGTGCGCTTCTGGGGGAATTGCTCCTCATTCACCCCACGCGCGTAGCGCGTGGGGTGTCAATTCGACTGGAGGGCGACCAGGCTCCTCCCCCACCCATTGGGGATCTCAACGGTTCTTCCAGCCCCACGGGGCGGCGATTCCGACCTTCCAGTGGCCCTCGATCCAGCGCATGACCAGGGTCGGCTCGCAGACCTGCTCGAACCGGGATCCCTCCACCCCGTCCATGCGGACCGTCCAACGCTCCTGGGCGAAGGCGACCTCTCCGGCGATCAGGGCATTGCTGAACTCGACCTCGATCTCGGCGTGGCGCGCGATCAGCTGGGCGAGCAGCGGCCGGATCCTGTCGCGGCCGTGGATGGCGGTCGCGTCCTGGGTGATCAAGCACGCGTCCCTGGTAAAGCAGGCCGTTGCCGCCTCGAGCTTGCCGGCGCTGAGAAGACTTGGAAGCGGGGGGCGGACGGTTCTCGCGTTTGACTTGGAGGTGAGTAGCTCCGCTTTCATAGTGATGCCTCCTGGGCGAAACCGTCGAACACTCTGCGCTAGCTAGCTAGCACAGGACCGAAACTGACTGTGCTGATAAGCTAGCACAGCTTGGTTAGAGACAGGCTCCGACTATGTTGTGAATACGTTGATCGATTCACTCGTCGAACAAATCGAAGTCCGCTTCTCCGAGCTCGAGGCCCAGATGGCGGATCCCGAGGTGATCGGGGACCGGGAGCGCTACGCGGATGTTGGGCGCGAGTATCGGGAGCTGCAGCCGGCCCGCGCCCTGGCGGTCGAGTACCGGACGCTGAAGGACGACCTCGAGGGAGCGCGCGAGCTGCTCGCCGAAGCCGGCGACGACGCGGAGCTGCGCAGCTTGGTCGAGGAGGCCCCGGGTCGGCTCGAAGGCCTCGAAGAGGAGATCCGGCTGGCAATGGTCGAGCGCGACCCCAACGACTCCAAGAACGTGCTGGTGGAGATTCGCGCCGGGACGGGTGGTGACGAGGCTGGGCTCTTCGCCGGCGACCTCTACAAGATGCTGAGCCGCTACGCGGAGGAGAGCGGATTCGCCACCGAGGCGCTCTCGCAGTCGGCGGCGGAGATGGGGGGCTTCAAGGAGGTGACCTTCGCGATCAAGGGCGAGGGGGCCTACTCGGTCTTCAAGTACGAGGGTGGAACGCACCGGGTGCAGCGGGTGCCGGAGACCGAGTCTCAGGGGCGTATCCACACCTCGACCGCAACGGTGGCGGTGTTGCCCGAGGCGGAGGAGGTCGAGGTGACCATCGACCAGAACGACCTGCAGATCGACGTCTACCGCTCCTCTGGGCCCGGCGGTCAGTCGGTCAACACGACCGATTCCGCCGTGCGGATCACGCATAGGCCGAGCGGGATCGTGGTCTCGATGCAGGACGAGAAGTCCCAGCTGCAAAACAAGGAGCGGGCGATGCGGGTGCTGCGAGCGCGCCTCTACGAGCGGGAGCTGGCCGAACAGCAAGCCAAGATCGCCTCCGAGCGCAAGGCCCAGGTCGGGACCGGGGAGCGATCCGAGAAGGTGCGTACCTACAACTTCCCCCAGGGCCGAGTCACCGACCACCGGATCAAGCACACCTCGCACAACCTCGATGGCGTGCTCGGAGGCGACCTGAGCGAGTTCACCGAGGCGCTTGCCGCGGAGGAGAAGCGCCAGCGCCTAGAGAGCGCAGCGGTGGGAGGCTGAGGCGATGCGCGATGCGCTCGACGCGGCCGTCGACGCGATGGACGCTGCAGGCGTGGCGACGCCCAGGTTGGACGCCGAGCTGCTCTTGGCCGCGGCGATGGGCTCCGACCGGGCCTATCTGGCGTCGCATCCCGAAGCCGAGATCCCGCCGCCCGCGGCGCGTCGCTTCGGGGAGATGGTTCGGCGGCGGCTGCGGCGCGAGCCGGTCGCCTACATCGTCGGTCGCAAGGGGTTTCGCTGGATCGAGCTGGCGGTCGACAGTCGCGTGCTGATCCCGCGGCCCGAGACCGAGCTCCTGGTCGAGCTGGCGCTGGAGTTGCGCCCGGAAACGGTTCTGGACGTCGGCACCGGCTCGGGTGCGATCGCGCTCGCGATCGCGGCCGAGCTGCCCGAGTGCAGGGTGGTCGCGACCGACACTTCGGCGGCGGCGCTCGCCGTCGCGCGAGGCAACGCGGAGAACCTCGGGCTGGCGGAGAGGGTCGAGCTGGTCGAGGCGATGCTGCCCTCGGCCGGGATCGGCGAGTTCGATCTCGCCGTCGCGAACCTCCCATACGTGAGCGAAGCGGAGTGGGCGAGCCTGGAGCCCGAGGTGACCGAGTGGGAGCCGCGTGAGGCGCTGCTCGCCGGCCCCGACGGGCTCGACGCCCTGCGCGTTGCGATCCCCGCCGTGGCCGATCTCGCCCGGGTGCTGGCGCTGGAGGTGGGCGCGGGCCAGGCGGGTGCCGCTAGCGAGCTGGTGGAGGAGGCGGGGTTCGACTCGGTCGAGGTCCGCCCCGATCTCGCCGGCATCCCCCGCGCGGTCGTGGGGCGGCGAGGGGCGATGGCATGACCGTGACCGTCTCGATCGAGTGGGACGGCGCCGAGCGCGCCCGCACCGGGCTGGAGCTCTGCATCGCCGCGGGCGGGGTCGCGCTCTTCCCCGCCGATGGCCTCTACGGCCTTGCCTGCGATCCGCTGAACCCAGCGGCGATCGACCGCGTGCACCGAATCAAGGGCCGCGAGGACAGCAAGCCGTCCGCGATCCTCTACTTCTCGCCCCTGGCAATGCGCGAGCTGGTCGAGGATCTCGGCCCCCGTACCCAGGCGGCGATCGCGGCCCTGCTCCCCGGCCCGGTGACGCTGGTCGTCGCCAACCCCCAGCGCCGCTACCCGCTCGCCTGTCGCGAGGATCCAGAACGCCTCGGGGTGCGCCTGATCGGGGGCCCTCTCGCGGGGGCGATGTGCCCTGTCTTTCAAACCTCGGCCAACCGCAGCGGCGAGCCCGCCCCTGCCTCCTTTGCCGATGTCGCCAAGGAGATCCGCGCTGGGGTTGACGTGGCGATCGACGGTGGCGAGCTGACCGGGCTTCCCTCGACCGTGGTTGACCTCACTGTCTTTGAGGAGAGCGGCGATTGGACCATCCTGCGTCAGGGGGGTCTGGCCGAAGGCGATCTCGCCGCCAGCCTGGCGCTCTGATGGTGTCCTAGTTGACTAAGACAGCGATACCAGATACTGTGTGGATTTATGGCACAGCGAGCCGCAGATCGCCAGGCCACGCCTTTTTCCACCGATCCCGCCGCTGAGCTGCCGGTCGGCATCCAACTCTCCTGGCGCCTGCGGGCGTTGATCGCCACCGGACGGCTGGCGGCGGGCGAGCGGCTGCCGAGCTTTCGGCGCCTCGCCCAGTGGGCCGGCGTCAACGTCAACACGGTGCGGGCGGTTTACGCAGGCTTGGAGGATTCTGGCCTGGTGGTCAGCCGGCAGGGCCAGGGCACCTTTGTCGCCAGCGGAATCGAGGCCACGCCGGAGCTCGAGGAGATCGCCGGCGAGGCTCTGCTCCGGGTTCGCGAAGTTGGAGGCGATCCCGCCGACCTCGTCATCGTCGCGACCGCCTGGGCGAGCATGGCGGGCGAGGACGAGGAGCTGCAGTCGGCTCCCCGCCCGGATCTCCCCGATCTTGCCGAGGAGAGCGAGGCGATCGAGGTGCGCCACGAGCTCCGCCGTCAGATCGCCCGGCTCGAGGTAGAGCTGGCCGCCTACACGCGTGACCTACCCGACGACATGCGAACCGGCTGGCGCTTCGCCGAGGCCCACGTAGCCGGGGTCGAGGAGCTGGAGCAAACGCGCGACACGCTGATCGCGCAGCTCTCCGAGGCGCAGCGCGCGGCCGAGCTGCGGGCCCGGAAAGTGGGCTCGGCTCGGGCCAAGCGCGAGGCGATGCGCGGCGCGGAGGACGCCGACGATCAGGCGCGATCGGGTGCGAGCCCGCTCGGCCGGGCGATGAGCTGGTGGCGAGCGAAGTCGTAGCACGGGCGTTCGTGCCCGCCAGATCCGCTTTCGAGCAGGTGGGGGAGATGATGATCCTCACCGCGAAGACGCTCGTCTCCGCCGCGCGCCCTCCCTATCCCTACGGTGAGGAGCTGGTCTGGCAGTTCCTCTTCGTCCTCAAGCTCTCCTGGTTTCCCCTGCTCATCTCGACCTTCGCGCTTTGCCTCGGCGCTCCGGGCCTGCAGGCGGCGGGCGTGCTCTCGCTGTTCGGCGCTCTCGATCGGCTCGGCGGCTTCTTCGTGCTGACGGCGATCCGCTGGATCGGGCCGCTGGTGACCGCGGTGGTCGTCGCCGGCGTCGCCGGCACCGCGATCACGGCCGACCTCGGCGCCCGCAAGATCCGCGAGGAGCTAGACGCCCTGCAGGTGCTCGGCGTCGACCCGATCAAGAACCTGGTCGTGCCGCGCTTCCTCGCTCTGATGGTGATAACCGGGCTGCTCGACATCTTCGCGATCGTCTTCGGCCTCACCGCTGGGATCGCCGCCGAGATGCTCTACCACCAGTCGCTCGGTGGCTTCTTCGCGACGCTCTTCGCCAATGCCTCGATCACCGACATCTGGGGCTCGGTGCTGATGTGCACGCTGTTCGGCGCGATCATCGCCGTCGTCTGCTCGTTCAAGGGGATGACCGCGTCCGGCGGGGCGGCGGGCGTGGGCCGCGCGGTCAACCAGGCGGTCGTGATCGCCCTGGTCGCGGTCTTCTTCTTCAACTTCGTCTTCACCGCGATCCTGCTCGCGACCAACCCAGAATTGCAGAGCATCCGGTGAGGTCGCGGAGCGCGATGATCGGTTGGCTCGACGTCCCGCGCGGCTGGCTCGATTCCTCCGGCGAGGTCGCACGCTTCGGCTCGCGCGTTGCCGGCCTCGTCTACTCCGGCCGGGTCTTTCCCTTCTTTGGCGAGAGCCTGCGGCAGGCCGGTATCCTGATCCTTGGCTCGGCGATGGTGATCTGGGCCTTCGTCTTCATCCTCGGGCTGCAGTGCGGGCTGCAGGGCGCCTACTTCAACCGCTCGATCGGCGCCCCCTCGCTGGCCGGCCTCTTCTCGGCCTACTGCGACTTGCGCGAGGGCCTTCCCTACGCCTTCGGCTACATCCTCTCGGCCAAGGTCGGCACCGGCATAGTCGCCGAGATCGGTGCGATGCGGATCTCCGACGAGATCGACGCGCTCGAGGTGATGGGCATCGAGCCGGTCACCTTCCTCGCCGCGACCCGCCTGCTCGGCGCCTGGATCGCGCTTCCCTTCCTCTACCTCGTGGGGATCGGGGTTGCCTACTTCGCCAGCTACTTCTCCGTGGTCCAGCAGGTAGGCGACGTCTCCTCGGGCGGCTACCTGCTGATCTTCTGGATGTACCAAGACCCGCTCGACCTCGGCTTCAGCCTGATCAAGGGGATGGTGATGGCGACCACGATCGTGCTGGTCGGCTGCTACTACGGCTACACCGCCTCCGGCGGCCCGGTCGGCGTCGGCACCGCGACCGCGCAGTCGATGGTGGTCAACATCATCCTCGTCCACATCATCGGCATGCTCGGCACCGTCGTCTTCTGGGGCGCGAACCCACGCGCTCCGATCGGCGGCTAGCACGCTGCGTGCATTCGGCGCGTTGGTCGGTGCGGGCGGACGGCTCACAAGCCTTCGTCGTAGCCTGTTGCCCCGTCGGCAAGTCTCGTCAGCAGCCGACGTCGCCGCGGAAGGGGAGATGGACGAGGCGGCGAGAGGTGTTGTCGCGCTCGTTCGACTCGTAGAGGAGGTCGTGCGGGTCGACTTTCATGAGGAAGGCGAAGCAGCCGCGCAGGCCGCCGACCGGGATCCATTGCTTGGAGTAGTTGGCGGGATAGATGTCCGACCAGCCGACCGAGGTGCCGAGGGTGACGCCGTCGCGGTAGGGGTTCTGGTTGCAGCCGGGGTAGTGGCGGCTGGCGGGTGAGCGGTGGCCGGGGCGGGTGCGCTCGAGATCGCGAAGGCAGTAGTTGAGCTTTGGGCCGATGCGGACCGGGTTGAGGAGGCGGTGTTGGCCGTCGACCGACCAGAGCTCGAAGCGGGCGAGCTGGTGGACCTTCCAGTAGCTGCCGCCGAAGTAGGAGCCGACGTCGGTGAAGTGCAGCGAGGCGTCGGTCGGCAGGTCGACGTGCCCGCCCCCGGCCCGGTAGATCCGCTGCCGGACGCGCATCGAAAGGGAGCCGTTACGCACGCCGCGCAGCTCCATCGGGCCGCGCCCGCGGCTGCGCACGTCGCTCGTCGCCCGCAGCAGTACGCGCCCGCCCCCGGTCTGGACGTAGAGGTCACGCGGCGGCGCGATCCGCAGGTTGGGGCAGAGGAGGTGCCCGGATTCGGCTCCGATGCAGGGATTTTCGGCATCTGAAGCTGCCCAGCCGGTGGCAGGCAAGACCAGGCAGAGAGTCGCTGCAGCGAGGCAGAGTCGGGCTCTCACGGGGCACCAGGCTATCCATGACCGTTGCTATCGTCGGCCGAGGTGGCCGAGCTTCCCGAGAACTTCCAAACCGCACCGCTGGCCGAGGTCGATCCCGAGATCGCCAGCGTGCTCGAGCGCGAGCTGGGACGCCAGCAGAGCACCCTGGAGATGATCGCCTCGGAGAACTTCGTGCCGCAGGCGGTGCTCGATGCGGTCGGCTCGGTGCTGACCAACAAGTACGCCGAGGGCTACCCCGGGCGCCGCTACTACGGCGGCTGCGAGGAGGTCGACGTCGCCGAGCAGCTGGCGATCGATCGCGCCAAGGAGCTGTTCGGCGCCGAGCATGCCAACGTCCAGGCCCACGCTGGAGCCCAGGCCAACAACGCCGCCTACATGGCGCTGATCGAGCCGGGCGACACGATCATGGGGATGGCGCTCGACCACGGCGGCCACCTCACCCACGGCATGAAGCTGAACGTCTCGGGCAAGCTGTACGAGGTCGTCGCCTACCACGTCAGTCGCGACGACCTGCGGGTCGACATGGAGGAGGTTGAGCGGCTCGCCGCCGAGCACCGGCCGAAGGTGATCGTCGCCGGCTGGTCCGCCTACCCGCGCTGGCTCGACTTCGCCGCTTTCCGTGAGATCGCCGACTCGGTTGGGGCGAAGCTGATGGTCGACATGGCCCACTTCGCCGGCCTCGTCGCTGCCGGCGAGCACCCGAACCCGGTTCCGCACGCCGACGTGGTGACGACGACGATCCACAAGACGCTCTGCGGACCGCGCAGCGGCATGATCCTCTGCCGCGAGGAGTACGCGCAGGCGATCGACAAAGCGATCTTCCCCGGCCAGCAGGGGGGCCCGTTGATGCACACGATCGCCGCCAAGGCGGTGGCGCTGCGGATTGCCGCCAGCGAGCAGTTCCGCGCCCGCCAGCGGCAGACGATCGCCAACGCGAAGGCGTTCGCGGCGGGCCTGGAAGCCAACGGGGTGCCCGTGCTGACCGGCGGCACCGACGTCCACCTCGTCCTCGTTGACCTGACGCCAAGTGGCCTCGACGGCAAGACGGCCGAGAGTCGCCTCGAGGAGGTCGGCATCACCGTCAACCGCAACGCGATCCCCTTCGACGAGCGCCCGCCGATGAACCCGTCCGGCCTGCGGATCGGTACGCCGGCGCTGACGACCCGCGGGCTGGTCGAGGACGACATGACCGAGATCGCCGCCGTGATCGCGACGGCGCTCTCCGGCGACTTCGACGCCCGCAAGGACGCGCTCGCCGAGCGCACTCGTTCGCTGATGGAGCGCTACCCGCTCTATCCGCAGCTCGCAGCGGTCACGGCCTAGGCGGACCTGGCTTGAGGATCTCCTCGGTCTGGCGGGAGCTGCCCTCGCCGAACCGGCGCTGGCTCGTCGTCAACGCCCTGCTGGTGACGGCGGCGATCAACACGATCGTCAACGCGGCGCTCGCCTGGCTCGGCGTCAGCGGCCAGGACACCGTCTCGATGTGGGGCGTTCCGCTGGCGGAAACCAGCCTCTTCTGGAACGTGATCGGCACCCTCTTCCTGTTGCCCGCGATCACCTGTGTGCTGACCACGGCGGCGATCCGGCGCGACGTGCAGCGGGGGACTGTGGCGCCACTCGAGTGGCTGCGCTCCGATCACCGTTGGCTGGCTGCCTTGCCGTCGCCCCGCTGGCGCCGCGGGGTCGTGATCGGCGCTCTCGTCACGATCGTCCTGGCGCCGCCCCTCATCCTGGCCCTCGTCGTTGCGGGCGCCCCCGATCTCACCAGGGAGCAGTTCGTGGTCTGCCAGACGGCCTTTGCCGTCGTCCTCGGTGCTCTCGTCACGCCCCCGATAGCCCTCTGCGCGATGGCCGATCCGCATGCCCTGCGGCATGATCCAGCGCCGTGAGGGTCTGGGTGGACATGACGGCCGCGGCGCACCCGCTGGTTCTCAGGCCGATCGTCGAGCGGCTGCGGGCGCGCGGCGACGAGGTCTTCGTCACCGCCCGGGAGTACGGGCAGACGATCGGCATTCTCGAGCGGCTTGGCATTCCCCACACCGCGGTCGGCAGCCACGGCGGCGCCTCGGCCTTTGGCAAGGGGAGGGCCCTGGCCGGGAGATCGGCACGCCTGGCACGGATCGTCTGGGACCGCAGGCCGCAGCTTGCGCTCGCCCATGGCTCGGTCGACCTCGCGGTCGTCTCCGCGCTCTTCCGCATTCCCTCGGTGCAGATGCAGGACTACGAGTTCGCCGGCTGGCAACGCCAGATCGCCTTTCGGGTGGCGCGAAAAGTGCTGATGCCGGACTCGATCCCGCTCGAGCGGCTGAGGAAGATCGGCGCGAAGGAGCGCAAGCTGGTCCGCTATCCCGGACTCAAGGAGGAGTACTACCTGGCTGATTTCGAGCCGGACGCCGCCGTCCTGGACGAGCTCGGCCTCGATCGCGAGAAGGTGCTGGTTGTCGTCCGCCCGCCCCCGGAGACCTCCGAGTATCACGCCCGCAACGATCTCTACGGGGAGGCGATCCGCCACCTCGCCGCCGCCGACGAAGCGCAGGCAGTCGTGATCCCCCGCACCGAGCGCCAGGGGATGGAGGTGCGGGCGATCGGCGTCCCCAACCTGATCGTGCCCGAGCGGGCGATCGACGCCCAGAGCCTGATCGCTTTCGCCGACCTCGTCGTCAGCGCGGGGGGGACGATGAACCGCGAGGCGGTCGCGCTCGGCACCCCCGTCTTCACCACCTTCGCCGGGCGCATGGGGGGCGTCGACGAGGCGCTGATCGCCGAGGGGCGGCTGCGGGTTCTCTCCGATCCCGCCGAATTGCCGCTGCGCAAGCGCGACGCCCCTCCCGGCGTTCGCCACCCCCGCGACCCAGGGCTGCTGGTCGAGGGCGCCCTCGGGGCTGTCGCGAGCGTCGAGTAGCCTGGGCGCGCCCGCTTTCCTCTCCGGGCACCGCGAAATGGCAGCGACCACCGACGCCGTCCTCGCCTTCCTCGTAGCGGCCGCGATCGCCTGGCTGCTGGTTCCCTACGCCGAGCGGCTCGCCTATCGGCTCGGGGCGATCGACATGCCAAAGGAGCGCGGCCTGCACGACCGGCCGATGCCGCGGCTCTCCGGCCTGGCGATCTTCGCCGGGATCGAGATCGCCGGCTGGATCTGGCTGCCGAGCGACGGCGAGAGTCGCTCGATCCTGGTCGGGGCTGCCGCGATCGCCGCGGTTGGCGTGCTCGACGACGTGCGCGGCCTGCCCGCCTCGGTCAAGCTGCTCGGCCAGGTCGGCGCGGCGCTGATCCCGGTCATCGGCGGCGTCCGCGTCGACGTGCTGACGCTGCCCTTCGTCGGCGGCTTCGAAGTGGGCTGGCTCGCCTACCCGCTGACCGTGATCGGGATCGTCGCCGTGGTCAACGTGATCAACTTCATCGACGGGGTCGACGGCCTCGCCGCCGGGGTCTGCGTGATCGCTGGCGTGGCGCTGGCGACCATCGCGCTCTCCCTGGAGCGCAACTCGGCGGGCGTTCTGGCGGCGCTCACCGCCGGTGGCGCCCTCGGCTTCCTCCGCCACGGCTTCCCGCCGGCCTCCAGCTTCATGGGCGACACCGGATCGAACCTGCTCGGCTACCTACTTGCCACCGCCTCGGTGCAGGGAGCGCTGAAGACCAATGCAGTGGTCGCCCTCGCCTTCCCGCTGGTCATCCTTGCCGTTCCCATCCTCGACACCAGCTTCGTCGTCGCCAAGCGGCTCAAGTACCGCCAGCCGATCTACCAGGCGGACAGCTGGCATTTCCACCACCGCATGGCCAACATCGGCTTCTCGCAGCGGCGCACCCTCGCCTACCTCTACGGCTGGACCTTGGCTTTGGCCGGTCTCGCGCTTGCCCTGCGCTTCGTTCCCTATAGCGACGATCACGGTCACTTCAACGCCCTCTGGACGGCGGTGATCGTCGCCTTCGGCCTGGTCGCCCTCGCCTCCAGCGTCTACCTGATCTACGTGCTGGAGATCCTCAAGCTGCGCCGCACCAGCCGAATCGACCCCGAGACAGGAGAATTCGAGGCCTTGCAGCCCGCTGACAAGACGGGGTCGCACGCTCAGCGCACTTAGTAACAGGTTGTAACAAGCCTCACGAACTGGCTCTAGAAAGCGGATCGTCGGCCCTTTCGGATATAGTCGCGAGTCCGCCCGCCCTCACAGAGACGGGCGAATTTTATGTCTCCTCCCAAGTACGTCGACCTTTTGGTCCTTGCCGCCTCGCTCGCCGTTTTTTTGCTCGGCGGCCTGCCCATGCTCGGATTTGCCGCCGGGGCTGGAATCTGGCTCAT
This sequence comes from uncultured Solirubrobacterales bacterium, assembly GCA_963712595.1. GTDB lineage: Bacteria > Actinomycetota > Thermoleophilia > Solirubrobacterales > 70-9 > VRUE01. Next base: position 857,651 of record CAVQIM010000001.1, on the reverse strand, counting down.
CCAGCGCGGTATCCAGGTGCTTGCTGAGCGTCGCGCCAATAAGGAACTGGCTGCTGGCAACCGGCAGCGGGCGATGGCGACGGTGGCTGTCTCCACCCTTGGCCGCGTCGGGCTGATGGCAACCGCGGTGCTGCTCGCCGGGATCGTCGAACGGGAGGCGGGCCTCACCTCCGCGCTCCTGGTCCTGGTCCTCTTCACCGTTTCCTTTGCAGCTCAAGGCATCGCCCACCTCTTCGATGAAGGACCGGAAGTGGGCAAGGCATGAGCACCAAGGCCAAGGTCTTCATCGGGCTCGGGGTCTACTTCGCGATCGCGATCCTGATGCTGCTGATCTTCGGCAGCAGCGGCAAAAACGAAGCCTTCCAGCCCCAGAACGAGTTCAAGCTCGAACCGTGGGTCACGCTCGAACTGGCCGGCATCGATCTCAGCATCAACAAGGCGGTGCTCTACCTGGTGCTGGCAAGCGCCCTGACGATCTTCGTCATGGTCTGGATCTCACGCCGCATGACGCAGAAACCGAACCGGGTTCAGACCGCGATCGAGGTCGCCTACGACCTGACCAAGAACAACATCACCGGTGGCAACCTCGACACTGCCACGGCGACGCGCTGGTTCCCTTTCCTCGCCGCCCTCTTCTTCTGGATCTGGTTCTCGAACATGATCGGCTTCCTGCCGCTGCCGACCAACACCGAGCACGCGGTTGACGTCTTCGGCCTCGAGATCCCCTCCTTCGCGATCTACGCGGCGACCGCCAACCTCTCGATTCCGCTGGTCCTGACGCTCGTCGTCTGGATCTCCTACCACGTCGAAGGCGTGCGCTCGAAGGGCCTCTTCAAGTACCTGGCCAGCTGGCTGCCGCCCGGCCTGGAGGACATGAACCCGCTGGCCAAGGGCTTCATCTTCGTGATCGAGGCGATCTCGCACTTCGCCCGCCTGATCTCGCTCTCGGTACGACTCTTCGCCAACATCCTCGCCGGCCACCTGCTGCTGCTTTTCATGGGCGGCGGGCTCGCCGTCCTGCTCGGCATCGCCGCGCTCGGCGCCCTGACCTTCCCGCTGGCCTTCTTCTTCTTCATCCTCGAGGTGGGCCTTATCGCCACCCTGCAGGCATTTATCTTCTCGACCCTCACGGCTATCTACCTCGGCGGAGCGACCTCCGCGAGTCATTAGAGAAAAGGAGCGCTACCTCAAATGGACCTGTCCCCAGTTGCCGCCGCGATCTCAGACGAAGGGATCGAAGCCGCCGGTAAGGCGATCGCCCTGGGCGTCGGTGCCGGCCTCGGCTCGATCGGTGCCGGCATCGGCATCGGAATCATCTTCGGCAAGGAGATCGAGTCCGTTGCCCGCCAGCCCGAGATGAAAGACGAGCTGCAGAGCATCCGCTGGCTCGGCTTCGCGCTCACCGAGGCCGTGGCCTTCTACACCTTCATCTTCGGCCTGATCGCCTTCTTCCTCTAGGTCGATCGCGTGGAGCTCTTTGGCCACATAGCCGGTCTGATCCCGCTCGCCGCCGAGGCGTCGGGGGAGGAAGGCGGCGGCAGCTTCCTGGTCTCGCCGGGCCTCGGCCTGATGATCTGGACGCTGGTGCTCTTCCTCTTCACGATGTGGGTGCTGAGCAAGGTCGCCTTCCCGAAGATCCAGGAGGCACTGGATAAGCGCGCAAAGACGATCAGCGAGTCGATCGAGGCGGCAGAACGCCAGCGCAAGGAGTCCGACGAGCTGCTCGCCGAGTACCGCGGGCGCCTCGAGGAGGCCCGCGAGCAAGCCGACGACATCATGGCCCGTGCCCGCAAAGCGGCGGAAACCGCCGAGGCCGAGGCGAAGACCGCCGGCAAGGAGAGGGGCGAGGAGCTCGTCGCAGCTGCGCAACGCGAGATCGACGCAGCCACCCGCCGCTCGCTTGACCAGATCCGCAAGGAGGTCGCCGACCTCACCGTGCTGGCGACCGAGAAGGTCACCCGCAAGTCGCTCAGCGAGGAGGACCAACGCCGCCTCGTCGAGGAGGCGCTGAGCGAGGTCGATTTCACCGCCCTTTCCGGAGCGGAGGAGTCGAGGAACTGATGCAGGAAGCAGCTCGCGTATACGCCGAGGCCCTCTTCGACGTGGCCAAGGAGAAGGGCAAGCTCGACGCGATTCGCGATGAGCTAGGCCAGTTCGTCGATGCGGTTGAAGCCAACCGTGAGCTGCAGGTCTTCTTCTTCAGCCCCTACTTCTCCTCAGCGGAGAAGGTGGCGGGCCTGACGCGCGCAGTCAGCGACGCCGATGTGGAGCTGCTCAACTTCCTCGAGCTGCTGATCGAGAAGCAGCGGATGCCGGAGATCTTCCGCATCCGCCGCCAGCTCGACGAGCTCTGGAAGCATGAGAACAAGCGCATCGACGTGACCGTGACCAGTGCGGTCACGCTGGAGCCGGCGGTAGTAGAGAAGGTCGGCGAGGAGATTGAGCGGCAGACGGGCCAGAAGGTCGATCTGTCCAGCCGCGTCGACGCCGAGATCCTCGGTGGCATCGTCTTGCAGGTCGGCAACAAGGTGCTCGACGCGAGCATCCGCAGTCGCTTGGAGAAACTTCGAAAGAGCGTCGCCCAGGCGGCGTAGAGATTGAATGACGAACGGCCGTGAAAACCAAGCAGTTCTAGGACGCAGCCCAATCGGCGAAGCGAGCGCACTTTTCGGGTGCGTGAGCGAGGCGATTGGGCGAGGACGACGAAATGCGCCGGTTTGCAGCGGCCGCGATCAAGGAGACGACCACTAGATGGACATCAAGCCCGACGAGATCGCATCGATCCTCCGCGAGAGGATCGAGGGACTGGACACGGAATCCGCTGACCTTGCCGAGGTCGGCACCGTGCTCTCGGTCGCCGACGGGATCGCTCGCATCCACGGCCTCGACAACTGCATGGCGCTGGAGATGCTGGACCTGCCGCACGGCGTCACCGGCCTCGCGCTCAACCTCGAGGAGGACAACGTCGGAGCCGTCCTCTTCGGCGAGTGGGACAAGGTGGTCGAGGGCGACACGGTCAAGCGCACCGGCCACCTGCTGCGGATCCCGGTCGGCGACGAGCTGCTCGGCCGCATGGTCGATCCGCTCGGCCGCCCGCTCGACGACGCCGGCGAGGTGGCGACGACGCAGACCCGCCCGGCCGAGTTCAAGGCCCCGGGTGTGGTCCAGCGCCAGCCGGTCACCGAACCGGTGCAGACCGGGCTGATGTCGATCGACGGGATGATCCCGATCGGCCGCGGCCAGCGAGAGCTGATCATCGGCGATCGCCAGACCGGCAAGACGGCGATCGCGATCGACACGATCATCAACAACCGCGACAAGGACATGGTCTGCATCTACGTCGCGATCGGGCAGAAGATGTCCACCGTGGTCCAGCTGAAGCAGGTGCTGGAGGAGAACGGCGCGATGGAGAACACGATCATCGTCGCCGCTCCCGCCGACGAGGCGGCGCCGATCAAGTTCATCGCTCCCTACGCGGGCTGCGCGATGGGCGAGCACTTCCTCTACAACGGCAAGGCCGCCCTCTGCGTCTACGACGACCTCACCAAGCACGCCTACGCCTACCGCCAGATGTCGCTGCTGCTGCGGCGCCCGCCGGGACGCGAGGCCTACCCCGGTGACGTCTTCTACCTGCACTCCCGCCTCTTGGAGCGGGCGGTCAAGCTCAACGACGACCTCGGCGGCGGCTCGCTGACGGCGCTGCCGATCATCGAGACCCAGGCCTCCGACGTCTCCGCCTACATCCCGACCAACGTGATCTCGATCACCGACGGTCAGATCTTCCTCGAGTCCGACCTCTTCTACTCGGGCGTCCGCCCGGCGATCAACGTCGGCATCTCGGTCTCGCGGGTGGGCGGCAACGCGCAGACCAAGGCGATGAAGAAGGTCGCCGGCAAGCTGCGCCTCGACCTCTCCCAGTACCGTGACCTCGAGGCCTTCGCACAGTTCGGCTCCGAGCTCGATCCCGAGACCCAGAAGACGCTGAACCGCGGCGAACGGCTGGTCGAGCTGCTCAAGCAGAAAGAGCGCGAGCCGCTCGGGGTCGCCGACCAGGTGGCGGCGATCTACTCGGGCACCGGTGGCTACCTCGACCGGATCAACACCGATCGCGTCGGCGAGTTCCTCGGCGACTTGAAGATCCGCCTGCACGCCGAGAAGGCCGACCTGCTGCAGCGGATCGGCGATACCGGCAAGCTCGAGGAGGCCGACGAGGAGGAGCTGGGTAAGGCTATCGCCGAGTTCGTCGACGACTTTGGCCCCGACTTCGACGAGCACGGCGACCCGCTCGAGAAGGGCGAGTCGGACCGGGTCAAGTCCGCGGAGGAGCGCGCCAAGCCCTCACGCACCGCCGAAGCCGAGGCTTCCGAGACCGAGAAGGAGGCGACCCCGGCCTAGCTCGCAGCTGACGCCGGTACCCGCCCATGGCCACTCAGAAGGACGTCAAGAATCGCATCGCGTCGATCAAGAACATCAACAAGATCACGCGGGCGATGGAGATGGTCGCCGCGGCGCGCCTGCGCCGGGCCGAACAGCGGATCGAGCAGCTGCGGCCCTACGCCCAGTCGATGCGCAAGCTCACCCGCCGTGCCGCCGAGCAGGCAGGCGGGATCCCGCGCGTGCCGGTGCTGGAAGAGCGCGAGGACGAGAAGCGCGTCGGCGTCGTCCTGATCACCGGCGACCGCGGCCTGGCCGGCGCCTTCAACACCAACATCATCCGCGACGGTCTGCGACTCAAGGGCGAGCTGCGCGAGCAGAGCAAGGAGGCGGTTTTCTCCGCCGTCGGCCGCAAGGGCGTCTCGGCGCTGACCTTCCGCAAAGAGGATCCACGCACTTCATATGTCGGCTTCACCGACCGGCCCGGCTTCGCCAACGCGCGCGAGATCGGCGAGGAGCTGACCGCCCGCTACGTCGACGGTGAGCTCGACCGGGTCGAGCTGGTCTACAACCGCTACGTCTCGCCGCTGACCCAGCACGTCTGGCGGCAGACCCTGCTTCCCCTGCAACAGGCCGACGTGATCGGCGAGGGCGTTGCGGAGGAGGAAGAGGAGGGCGAGGAAAGCGAGATCGAGAAGGCGCACAGCCACTCGGTCTGGGAGTACGAGCCCGAGGCGGAGGAGCTGCTGGGACAGCTGATCCCGGAGTACGTGAACATCTCGGTGTACCGGGCCCTGCTCGAGTCCGCCGCCTCGGAGCTGGGAGCGCGGATGACCGCGATGCGGAGCGCCGCGGAGAACGCTGAAGAAATGATGGGCGACCTGACCCTGGAGATGAACCGGGTCAGGCAGGCCGAGATCACCCAGGAGATCCTCGAGGTCGTCGCCGGCGCCGAGGCGCTTGGATAAGACTGCGAAACAGAGAAAAGGAACCAATGTCTGAGAGCAACGGAGCAAACGTAGGGCGAGTCGAGCAGGTGACCGGTGTCGTCGTCGACGCGGTCTTCCCGGACAAGCTGCCAGAGATCTACTCGGCAGTGAAGATCCAGATGGCCGGCGACGCCGACAACGAGGCGACCGAACTGGTCTGCGAGGTGCAGCAGCACCTCGGCGACGACCGGGTCCGCACCGTCGCGATGGACGCCACCGACGGCCTGCAGCGCGGCGACAAGGTGATCGACACCGGCGGCCCGATCTCGGTTCCGGTCGGCGACGCCACCCTTGGCCGCATCTTCAACCTGCTCGGCGAGCCGATCGACCTCGGCGAGCCGGTTGAGACCGAGGAGCGCTGGCCGATCCACCGCTCGGCTCCCGCGGCCTCCGACCTCGCTCCCACTCAGGAGATCCTCGAGACCGGGATCAAGGTGATCGACCTGCTCGCGCCCTACGCCAAGGGTGGCAAGGTCGGGCTCTTCGGCGGTGCCGGCGTCGGCAAGACCGTCTTGATCCAGGAGCTCATTCGTTCGATCGGCGAAGAGCACGAAGGCCTCTCGGCCTTCTGCGGCGTCGGCGAGCGCTCGCGTGAGGGCAACGACCTCTGGCTCGAGATGAAGGAGTCCGGCGTCATCGACAAGACGATGCTCGTCTTCGGCCAGATGAACGAGCCCCCCGGAGCCCGCCTCCGCGTCGCCCTTTCCGGCCTGACCATGGCCGAATACTTCCGCGAGCAGGGTGGCCAGGACGTGCTGCTCTTCATCGACAACATCTTCCGCTTCGTCCAGGCGGGCTCCGAGGTCTCTGCCCTGCTCGGGCGCATGCCCTCGGCCGTCGGCTACCAGCCGACGCTGGAGACCGAGATGGGCGAACTGCAGGAGCGGATCACCTCGACCGAGCGCGGCTCGGTGACCTCGGTGCAGGCGATCTACGTCCCCGCCGACGACCTCACCGACCCGGCTCCGGCCTCGGTCTTCGCCCACCTCAACGCGACCACGACCCTCTCCCGGGCGATCTCGGAGAAGGGGATCTACCCGGCCGTCGACCCACTCGACTCGACCTCGACGATCCTCAAGCCCGACGTCGTCGGCGAGGAGCACTACCGCACCGCGACCGAGGTGCAGGAGGTGCTGCAGCGCTACAAGGAGCTGCAGGACATCATCGCCATCCTCGGCATCGACGAGCTCTCCGACGAGGACAAGCAGACGGTCTCCCGCGCGCGCAAGATCGAGCGTTTCCTCTCGCAGCCGTTCTTCGTCGCCGAGCAGTTCACCGGCCGCAGCGGCGAGTACGTGCCGGTGGGGGAGACGGTCCGCGGCTTCCGCGAGATCCTCGATGGCGTCCACGACGACCTGCCCGAGGGCGCCTTCTACATGAAGGGCGGCATCGACCAGGTGACCGAGGGCGCCGGAGCGGCCGCGGCCGCCTAGGAGACCGATGGCTGCCGAGCACATGGTCGACGTCGAAGTCCTCACCCCGGAGGGGGAGGTCTTCAGCGGCGAAGTGCGCCAGGTCTCGACCCGCACCGCGGTCGGCGAGCTCGGCGTCCTCGCCAACCACGCGCCGCTGTTGGCGGCGTTGCAGCCGACGGAGCTGCGCCTGATTCGTGGCGATGGCGAGGAGACCGTGCGCTATGCGCAGGCGCACGGCTGGCTGCAGGTGTTCGGCAACCACGCCAAGCTGCTGGTCGAGGAGGTGCTCTCGCCGGAGGAGCTCGATGCGACGACGCTGAAAGAGCAGCTCGCCGACGCCGAGCAGCGGCTCTCGGAGTCCGAGGAGGGCAGCGGCGCTCGCGCTCGCGCCGAGAAGGACCGGGACCGGGCGGAAGCGTTTCTGGCTATTGCCGAGGGGTGAGAGGGGTCAACTGCCCCTCCCCCGGAGGCCGTCGCGCAGCAGATCGCTTTCTGCGATTCGATTTGTGGATTCATGAGCCTCCGGGAGAAGGCAGTTGACCCCTCCCGCGCTCACCGATGGCGCATCCGACTTTGACCCCAGCCTGGGTGGGTCAATCTCCGATGCGCTGGTCGCGAGTTCGCGAAAGGCGCGCCAATGAGTGACGAGCTGGTGGCACTCGCGACGCGGTTGGTTGCTTACGACACGTCCGAGCCGGAGGCGGTGTTGGAAGCTGCGGGCTTCGTCAAAGGGTGGTTGGAGGCGCGCGGGATCGAGGCTTCCCACGACGAGATTCGGGGGCTGCCGGTGCTGCGGGCGGAGGTGGGTCCCGAGAACGCGCCGACGATCGTCCTGCACGGCCACCTCGACGTCGTCCCCGGTCGCCCGGGGCAGTTCGATCCCCGGGTCGAGGGCGACCGGCTCTACGGCCGCGGCGCCTACGACATGAAGGGTGCCCTGGCGGCGATGCTGGTGACCGCGGCGGCGATGCGGGACCAGGACCGGGTGCGGGTGCGCCTCGGCATCGTCGGCGACGAGGAGTCCGAGGAGGAGGCGGAGCGCGGCAGCGACCATCTCGTCGACAGCGGCTTCACCGGCGACTTCGCGATCACCGGCGAGCCCACCGATCTCCACATCGGCGTCGAGGCGAAGGGCGTGCTGGCGCTGCGCGTGCAGGTCGGCGGGGTCGCGGCCCATGGAGCCACGCCCTGGCTTGGCGACAACGCGGTGTTGAGGGCGATCGACGTTTTCCGAAGCATCGAGTCGCTACCTTTCGCTCGGCACAGCTCGGAGCTGTTCGACCGCCCCTCGATCAACCTCGGCCGGATCCTGGGCGGCGACGCGCTCAACAAGGTGCCCGACCGATGCGCCATCGACGTCGACATCCGCTACCTGCCCGACCAGGATCCGGCTTCGCTGCTGGAGCAGGTCAGGGGAACCGCAGCTGCGGAAGTCGAGCCGCTCTTCACCCGCCCGCCGGCGGTGGTCTCCCGCGACCTCAGCTATGTGCGGGCGCTGGCCGAGGCGGTCGCGGCACATCATGGCGGCGAGCCGATGAGCGTCGGGCGCGACGGCGCTTCGGACGCGGTCTCCTTCCTGCGCGTAGGGGTGCCGGCGGTGGAGTTCGGCCCCGTGGGGGAAGGGCACCACGGTCCCGAGGAGTGGGTCTCGATCTCCTCGCTGCACACCTACCGGAAGGCGCTCGACACCTTCCTGCGCTCGATCCCGGCCCCCGCCGCCTGAGCTGCCGTGGCTGAGACCGGACTGAGCAAGCCGCCGCCCTCGGGCGACCACGAGGCGCCGCCGAAGCGCAAGCGCTTCTGGTGGCGCTTCACCCTGGGCTCCGTGATCATCGTCATCGTCACCGCGGCGGCGACCGCAACGGTGATCCTCCGATACATCGACAGCATCGCTCAGGCGCTCTCGCACAACGACGTGCTGCAGAACAAAGTCGAGAAGTTCATCACCCAGACCAGCGGTGGCGAGCCGGAGAACATCCTCATCCTCGGCTCCGACAAGCGGGCGAGCGAACCCGGCGACCCCGGGCGCTCCGATACGACGATCCTGCTGCGCCTGGACCCCAACCGCAACGCGATCGCGCTGATGTCCATCCCGCGCGATCTCAAGGTCGAAATCCCGGGGGTCGGCACCGACAAGTTCAACGCCGCCTTCGCCTACGGCGGCCCGAAACTGACCCTGCAAGTGGTCAAGGAACTGACCGGGCTGCCGATCAACCACGTCGTCAACGTCAACTACCTCGGCTTCGTCCGCGCCGTCGACGCGATCAACTGCGTCTACGTCGACGTCGACCGGCGCTACTACCACTCCAACGTCGGCGTACCGGTCTCTGCTCAGTACGCCGAAATCAACGTGCAGCCCGGCTATCAGCTGCTCTGCGGGAAGAAGGCGCTGCAGTACGTGCGCTATCGCCACACCGACACCGACCTCGTCCGCGCCGCCCGCCAACAGGACTTCCTCAGCGCCGCCCGCCAGCGGGTGCCGATCGACGACCTCGTCCTCGACCGCAACGACCTGATCGACATCTTCACCGAGTACACGACGTCTGACATCAACGACAAGGAGACGATGCTGGACGTGCTGAAGCTCTTCGTCTCCTCCCGCAACGCGGCGATCAAGGAGGTCCACTTCCCGGCTGAACTCGGGCCCAGCTACGTCTACGCCTCGCCGGAAATGATCCAGGGCGCGGTGGACAAGTTCCTCGGGATCGAAGCCAGCAGCGGGCCCCGGGGCTCGCTCGAAGACTCCACGTCTCGGGCGAGTCAGGCACGAAAGGGCTCAGGGGGGAAGGGCAAGAAGAAGGCCGGTGCGAAGGGTCAAAAACCCCACCTCGGGCCGACCAAGCCCCCCGGCGACGACGGCCTCGTTCCGGCTCGGGAAGCCGGGGAGCTGGAGGCCGCGCCGGTGGCTCGCAAGGTCAGCTCGGGCTTTCCGGTTTTCTTCCCGACGCGGCTTCCCTCCGGCGCCTTCTACGTCGAAAGCAACCCTTACGAACACATCCAGGATCCGCGCGTCTATCACTTCAAGGATCCGGACGGCCACCGGCATGGCGCCTACCGGATGGTGGTCGAGCTGCCGCTCCCCGACGGAGTCCACTACTTCGGCGTGCAGGGAATCCAGGGCTGGTCCGACCCCCCGATACTGGACAATCCGAGCCTTACCAAGACGATCAACGGGCGCGAATACGACATCTTCGTCGATGGCGACAGGGTGCCGATCGTCGCCTGGCACCGCGGAGACAACACCTACTGGGTCTCCAACGACCTGCTCAACACCCTGACCAACGACCAGATGATCGGGATCGCGCGCTCGGCCGACGTGAAGATTCCGAATCCAAAGCGAAAGCGAGGCAAGGCGAAGCGATGAGCGCAGACAGAGAGCCGATCGGAGTGATCGGGGTCGGATGGGTTGGCCTCGTCACCGCAGCCTGCTTCGCCGAGCTCGGCCACCCGGTGGTGGCGCGCGACATCCTCCCCGAGAAGGTGGAGTCGCTCTCGCGCGGCGAGACGACGATCCACGAGCCCGGCCTGCAGGAGCTGCTGCAGCGCAACTCCGAGCGACTCACCTTCACCACCGAGATGGCCGAGCTGCTCGCCGCGGCCCGGCTTCTCTTCGTCTGCGTCGATACGCCGCCGACGCCCTCTGGCGACGCCGACCTCTCGCGGGTTCGCTCGGTCGTCGAGGAGCTGAGCGCCGGTGGGGGCCATTCGCTGGTGATGAAGAGCACGGTGCCGGCGGGGACCGGCCACTCGATCCGTCGCGAGCGGCCGGGCATTCCCTATGTCTCCTGCCCCGAGTTCCTCAAGGAGGGCTCGGCGGTCGAGGACTTCATGCACCCGGATCGGGTGGTGATCGGCGCCGACCCCGGTGACGATGCCGCCGCCGATGCCGTAGCCAGCCTCTACGCGCCGCTTGGGGGGGAGCTGGTCCGCACGGACGTCGCCAGCGCCGAGATGATCAAGCTTGCCTCCAACGCCTTCCTCGCCACCAAGATCTCCTTCGTCAACGAGATCGCCAACGTCTGCGAGGAGGTCGGCGCCGACGTGGCCGAAGTGGCTCGCGGCATGGGCCTCGATCAGCGCATCGGCCCAGCCTTCCTGCGGGCCGGGATCGGCTACGGGGGGTCCTGCTTCCCGAAGGACCTGAAGGCTCTCAAGCAGCTCGCCGGCAATACCGGGTACCACTTCCAGCTGCTCACCGCCGTGATCGAGGTGAACGAGCTTCAGAAGCGCCGCGTGGTCAGCAAGCTGAAGAGCCGGCTGGGATCGCTGGCGGGTCGGCGGGTGGCCTTGCTCGGCTTGGCCTTCAAGCCCGATACCGACGACATGCGCGAGGCATCGAGCCTGGTGCTTGCCGCACGGCTGCGCGGGGAGGGCGCTGAGGTGGCTGCATATGACCCGGTGGCGATCGATGCGGCGAGGGGCCTGCTCGACGACGTCGAGTTCTCGGCCTCTGCGTTCGAGGCGCTGGACGGGGCTGACGCGGCCGTGCTCGTCACCGAGTGGCCGGAGTTCGCCGAGCTGGACTGGGCGGCTGCCGCGGAGCGGATGGCGCGGCCGCTGCTTATCGACGGCCGCAACTTCCTCGACTCGAACCTGCTCACGAGCGCGGGCTTCGAGTACGAGGGAATCGGCAGGTCGGTCGATACGCCGGTGTCAGCAGGGCGTCCGTCCTAGTGCGCATGGGCCAGGGGAACTAGGACTTTGCAGGCGATCGTTCTCGTTGGCGGCGAGGGGACGCGGCTGCGGCCCCTGACCGAGTCGGTGCCGAAGCCGGCTCTGACCCTGGTCGACCGGCCCTTCCTCGCTTACATGATCGAGTGGCTGGCGGGCCACGGCGTTACCGAGGTCGTCCTCGCCTGTGGGTTTCTGCCCGACGTGCTGCGCGAGGCGCTCGCTGGGGAGGAGGAGCGGGCGGGGGTCGCGATTCGCTACGTGGTCGAGCCCGAGCGGCGTGGCACCGCGGGGGCGATCCGCTTCGCCGCCGATCGGCTTGGCGAGCATCTTGACGATCGCTTCCTCGCTCTCAACGGCGACGTGCTCACCGACCTGGACCTCGGCGCCCTGCTCCGAGCCCACGCCGACCGGGAGGCGCAGGCGACGCTAGGACTGCACCCCGTCGACGATTCCTCGGCCTATGGGCTGGTGCGCAGCGGCCCTGAAGGGGAGGTGCGGGAGTTCCTCGAGAAGACCGGCGAGCGCGTTCCGGGGGAGGTCAACGCCGGCATGTACGTGCTGGAGCGCTCTGTGCTGGAGCTGATCCCGCCGGGCGAGGAGGTCTCGATCGAGCGCGACGTCTTCCCGCGCTTGGTCGGCGAGGGCCTGCACGGGCTCTGCCTCGATGGCTACTGGATGGACATCGGCACGCCCGAGCGCTACCTGCAGGCGAGCTGGGACATCCTCGAGCGCCGGGTGGAGACTCGGGTCGAGCCGACCGCGCCGGGGTTGCTCGTCGGCGGCGAGACCGAGGTCGCGGGGGGAGCGACGGTCGGGCCGCGTGTCGTGCTCGGCCGCGGCTGCCACGTCGGCGACGGAGCGGAGGTTCGCGACTCGGTTCTGCTCGATGGCTGCCGCGTGGGCGTCGGCGCGCGGGTGGTCGGCTCGATCGTTGCGGCGAACGTCGAGATCGCCCCCGGGGCCAGCCTCGAAGGAGCGGTGGTGGGTCAGGACGAAAGAGTCACCGCCTAGGCCCGATGCTCGACGACGTCCTCGCCATACCCGATCACCTGCGCGACGCTCTCTGGCGGATCGAGTCGGCGCGGCTGGAGGCGGCTGAGGCCGCCGGGCTGATCGTCTGCGGCATGGGCGGCTCGGCGATCGGCGGCGACCTTGCCGCGGCCGCCCTCGGCAACCGGTTGGCCCGGCGGCTGGTCACTGTCCGCGGCTACGAGCTACCGAGCTGGGCGAGCGCCGAGTGGGCTGTGCTCTGCTCGAGCTACTCGGGAGAGACCGAGGAGACGCTGTCCTGCTTCGCCGCCGCCGAGGCGCTCGGCGCGCGGCGGCTGGTCGCCAGCACGGGCGGAGCACTGGTCGATCGGGCGCGCGAGGCCGGCCTGCCGGTGGTCGGCTTGCCGGGGATCCTGCAGCCGCGCGCCGCGGTCGCTTACATGTTTGCGATCGCCGCCGAGGCGGCCGCCCTGACTGGGATCGCGCCGCGCATCCACACCGAGATCGACGCGGCCGCGTCGTTCCTGACAGAGAGCTCCGAGGATCTCCGGACCCGCGCGGCTGAGGTCGCCACCCGCCTAGATGGCACGACCCCGGTCGTCATCGGCGCCGATCTCACCGCTCCCGTCGCCCGCCGCTGGAAGACCCAGATCAACGAGAACGCCAAGTTGCCCGCTTTTTTCTCCGAGCTGCCCGAGGCCGACCACAACGAGCTCTGCGGCTGGGCCGGCGACGCTTTCTCTGCGGTGATGCTGGACGACCGCGACCAGCACCCGCGCGTACGCCGCCGCTTCGAGCTGACCGCTGAGGCCATCTCCAGCGCCGGCGCCGGGGTGGTGCGGGTCGAGGCACAGGGCGAGACGCGGGTGTCCCGCCTGCTCTGGGCAACGATGCTCGGCGACCTGGTCTCGGTCGCCCTTGCCGACGCTCGCGGCGTCGACCCGCTGCCGGTCGAGGCGATCGAGGGCTTCAAGGCCGCCCTCGGACGTCCCTGAGCGATCTGCCGCATCTCCGTATCCTTCGCCGCAACGACACCCAGGGAACCGAGAAAGGAACCGATGGCAACCGCCACCTCTAACTACAAGGTCGCCGATATAGGCCTCGCCGACTTCGGGCGCAAGGAGATCGCCCTCGCCGAGGTGGAGATGCCCGGCCTGATGCAGACCCGCGAGGAGTTCGCGGCCGAGCAGCCGCTGAAGGGGGCGCGGATCACCGGCTCGCTGCACATGACGGTGCAGACCGCCGTGCTGATCGAGACCCTGACTGCCCTCGGCGCCGAGGTCCGCTGGGCCAGCTGCAACATCTTCTCCACGCAGGATCACGCCGCGGCCGCGATCGCCGCCGCCGGCATCCCGGTCTTCGCCTGGGAAGGCGAGACCCTGGAGGAGTACTGGTGGTGCACCGAGCAGGCCCTGCTCTGGCCCGACGGCGACGGCCCGAACATGATCCTCGACGACGGCGGCGACGCCACCCTGCTCGTCCACAAGGGCGTCGAGTTCGAGAAGGCAGGCGCCGTGCCCGATCCGGCCTCGGCAGACTCGGAGGAGTTCCGCGTCGTGCTCGAGACCCTGCAGCGTTCGCTCGAGTCAGACCCGCAGCGCTGGACCCGGATGGCCGAGGGGATCAAGGGGGTCACCGAGGAGACGACCACCGGCGTGCACCGGCTCTACCAGCTGGCCGAGACCGGCGACCTGCTCTTCCCGGCGATCAACGTCAACGACTCGGTCACCAAGTCGAAGTTCGACAACCTCTACGGCTGCCGCCACTCGCTGATCGACGGGATCAACCGCGCCACCGACGTGATGATCGGCGGCAAGGTCGCCGTCATCTGCGGCTACGGCGACGTCGGCAAGGGCTGCGCCACCTCGCTGCGCGGCCAGGGCGCCCGCGTGATCGTCACCGAGATCGACCCGATTTGCGCCCTACAGGCGGCGATGGAGGGCTACGAGGTACGGACGCTCGATGAAGTCGTCGAGACGGCCGACATCTTCATCACCGCCACCGGCAACAAGGACATCATCGCCGCCGACCACATGGCGCGGATGAAGCACAACGCGATCGTCGGCAACATCGGTCACTTCGACAACGAGATCGACGTCGCCGGGCTCGAATCCTCGCCGGCCGAGAGGGTCAACATCAAGCCGCAGGTCGACGAGTGGCGCTTCCCCGACGGCCACTCGATCATCCTCCTCTCCGAGGGCCGCCTGCTCAACCTAGGCAACGCGACCGGACACCCGAGCTTCGTGATGTCGAACTCGTTCACCAACCAGGTGATCGCGCAGATCGAGCTCTACGGCCAGCCCGAGGGGTTCACGGCCAGGGACGTCACCGTTCTGCCCAAGCACCTCGACGAGAAGGTCGCGCGACTGCACCTCGCGGCGCTGGGCGTCAGCCTGACCGAGCTGTCCGAGGAGCAGGCCGCCTACCTCGGCATCCCGGTCAAGGGCCCCTACAAGCCCGATCACTACCGCTACTAAGACTCAGCCGCCGCCCCCCTCTGCTCCCACGAATGTCTGAAGAGTCAGATATGGACAGACATTCGCTCCCGCGTCCGGGGGCGGGTCAACCATGAGGGCGATGGTCCTGGCAGCCGGGCTGGGAACCCGGCTGCGGCCGGTCACCTATGCGGTGCCGAAGCCGATGGCGCCGGTCCTCAACCGGCCGGTGATGGAGCACAGCGTGAGGCTGCTCGCCCGCCACGGCTTCGACGAGGCGATCGCCAACGTGCACTGGTTCCCGGAGACGATCGAGGCGCACTTCGGCGACGGCGCCGAGTTCGGCCTTGCGCTCAGCTACAGCCCTGAGGAGCAGCTGCTTGGCACCGCGGGGGGCGTTCGCAACGCCGCCGGCTTCCTTGGCGACTCGTTCCTGGTCGTCGCCGGCGACGCGCTCACCGACATCGACTTCACCGCGATGCGCGAGTTCCACGAATCGCATGACGGTCTCGCGACGATGGCGACGAAGCGCGTTGCCGAGACCGACCAGTACGGAGTCGTGATCGCCGGCGAGGACGGCCGCGTCCAGGGGTTCCAGGAGAAGCCCGACCCGGCCGAGGCGCTCTCCGACCTCGCCAACACCTGCATCTACATGTTCCGCGCCGAGATCTTCGACTACTTCCCCGCGCCCGGCACGAGCAAGGCCGCCGGCGAGGGAGATCCCCCGGCTTCGCCGATTGGGCGATGGACGTCTTCCCGGCGCTGCTGGAGGCCGACGTGCCCTTCTACTCGCACGAGATCGAGGCCTACTGGAACGACATCGGCAACATCGAGGAGCTGCGCCAGACCAATCTCGATGCCCTGCGCGGCGAGGTGGAGGTCGACCCCGGCGCACCCGAGGTGGCCGAGGGAGTGCGCTCAGCCAGCCCCCTCGGCGAGGTCGAGGTCGAAGGCCCGGCGCTGATCGGCGCCGGTGTCGAGCTGGGCGAGGGGGTCCGCATCCAGGGTCCCGCGATCGTCGGCGACGGTTGCCGGATCGGCGACGGCGCCTGGATCCGCGACTCGATCCTGCTGGCCGGGACCGAGCTGACGCCGGAGGCGATGCTGATCGGCGCCATCGCGGGACGCGTCGCAAAGCCCTGACGCTCTTGTGACAGCCTGCGCGCCACGGGCGCGCCGTGGCGTCGCAGGATCGGGGCGTGAAGCCCCTGCAAGCGGTCGCCGCCGGTCTCGTCCCTTCGCTCTGCGCCGCCTGTGGACGTCCCTGCCGGCAGGAGGCGACCATCTGCACCCGCTGCGCGCGGCGCCTCGCAGCTGCAGCACCCCTCCCCGGCGGGGGCCCGGCGGGGCTGGACCGCGCCTGGTCATCGGCGCCGCACGAGGGCCCGGCGCGCGATCTCGTCGTCGCCCTCAAGTTCCGGCGCCTGCTCCGCGTTGCCGAGCTGATGGCCGAGCGCATCCAGTGGCTCGCCCCGGCGAGCCTGCTCAGCGGCACGATCGTGCCGGTCCCGACCGCGCGTCTGCGCGCGGCGCGGCGCGGCTTCGATCCTGCCGCTGAGATCGCGGCGGCGCTGGCGGAGCTGACGGGAGCGCCGCTGGAGCCGTGCCTCTCGCGCAGCGGTGGCGGGCGCCAGGTCGGCAGGCGGCGCCGCGAGCGCATCGGCCACCCGCCGCACATCCACCCCTGCGCAGCGGCGCCGCGCAGCGTCCTGCTCGTCGACGACGTGTTGACCACCGGCGCCACGCTCTCGGCCTGCGCCAGGGCGCTGCGTGGTTCCGGGTCGGTCCGGGTAGCAGCAATCACCTTTACCAGGCGATTGTGAAGGCGTAGCATCGAAGCACAGACACCAAGGAGGCCAGAATGCGGATCGAGATACGTGGGCGCCACAACCTCGAGGTGACCGACGAGCTGCGGAGTCATGTGACCAAGCGATTCCGGCGTGTCGGCAAACAGGTGTCGGAGCTGGCGACGCTCGACGTCGAGGTCTACGAAGAGCCCAACCCCTCGATCGAAGACAGCCAGGTCGCCGAGGCGACGCTGCGGCTGAAGGGGGTGACGCTGCGCGCTCGCGAGGCGACGCCCGAGATGGCCCACACCATCCACGAGCTCGCCGAGGACATCCGCCGCCAGGTCAAGAAGCACCGCGAGCTGCGCCGCAAGCGCAGCCAGACCCGCCGCGCGGTCGCTCGCATGCGCGGACGCACCGCCTAACACCACACCCATCGCTACCCTTGGACGATGCCCGCTGCGAGGGACATGGTCACGCGCGCGCTGCGCGTCGGGGAGGGGCGCAAGTTCCGCGCCTACGAGAAGCGCGCCGAGGCGATCAACCGGATCGAGCCGGAGATGGAGCTGCTCGACGATGTCGAGTTGCGCGAGGAGGCGGACGCGCTGCGCAAGCGGGCGGCCGAGGGAGAGTCGCTCGACGACCTCCTGCCCGAGGCATTCGCGCTGGCCCGTGAGGCGGCGCGCCGTTCGATCGGACAGCGCCACTACGACGTGCAGCTGATCGGCGGGATGGCGCTGCACGAGGGAGCGATCGCCGAGATGAGGACCGGCGAGGGCAAGACCCTGACTGCGACGCTGGCGGTGTTCCTCAACACCCTCGCCGGCGACAGCGTCCACCTGGTCACCGTCAACGACTACCTCGCGCGTCGCGATGCCGAATGGATGAAACCGATCTACGACGCGCTCGGCGTCAGGGTGGCTGCGATCCAGGAGGGCGACGACCACGCCACGCGGCAGGAGAAGTACGCCTGCGACGTCGTCTACGGCACCAACTCCGAGTTCGGCTTCGACTATCTGCGCGACAACATGGCCGAAGCGCTGGAGCACTGCGTGCAGCCCGGTCACTACTTCGCGATCGTCGACGAGGTCGACAACATCCTGATCGACGAGGCGCGGACGCCCCTGATCATCTCCGGCGCCCCCGAACAGGCCGCCCAGACCTATTACACGTTCGCCCGGCTCGCCAAGCAGATGCACGGCGTCCCCGCAAAAGACAGGCTGCGCTCCATGGGCGAGTCGAAGGACACCTCCGAGGCCGATTACGACTACGAATTCGACGAGAAGCACAAGACTGTCTCGCCGACCGAGCGCGGGGTGAAGAAGGCTGAGGAGTTCGTCGGCGTCGACAACCTCTACCTCGGCGAGCACGGCAGCCTCGTCAACCATTTGGTGCAGGCGCTGAAGGCCGAGGCGCTCTACGGGGTGGACAAGGACTACGCCGTCGTCGACGGCCAGGTGATGATCATCGACGAGTTCACCGGCCGCATCCTCGAGGGGCGGCGCTGGTCGGAGGGGCTGCACCAGGCGGTCGAGGCGAAGGAGGGGGTGGCGATCGGCGAGGAGAACCAGACCCTGGCGACGATCACCCTGCAGAACTACTTCCGCCTCTACGACAAGCTCTCCGGCATGACCGGCACGGCGCTGACCGAGGCCACCGAGTTCATGAAGATCTACAAAGTGCCGGTTGTCGAGATACCGACCCACCGCCAGATGGTCCGCGCCGACCAGAACGACCAGATCTTCAAGACCAAGGACGGCAAGTGGAAAGCGGTGCTGGAGGAGATCGTCGCCCGCCATGAGAAGGGCCAGCCGATCCTCGTCGGAACGGTCTCGGTCGAGGTCTCGGAGATGATCTCGGGCGAGTTGAAACGCCAGGGGATCGAGCACGCCGTGCTCAACGCCAAGCCCGAGCACGCCGAGCGAGAGGGCGAGCGAATCGCCCAGGCAGGTCGCAAGGGCGCCGTGATGATCGCCACCAACATGGCGGGCCGCGGCGTCGACATCAAGCTCGGCGGCGACCCCGAGCAATCGGCGATCCACGAGCTGAAGAAGAAGGGCGTCACCCCGGAGGACGAGGGATACGAGGAGAAGCTCGCGGCCAAGGTCGCCGAGCTGGAGCCGATCTGCGACGCCGAGGCTGAGGAGGTGCGCGAGCTGGGCGGCCTCTTCATCTGCGGCACCGAGCGCCACGAGTCTCGCCGCATCGACAACCAGCTGCGCGGGCGCTCCGGGCGCCAGGGCGATCCCGGCGAGACGCGCTTCTTCCTCTCTGCCGAAGACGACGTGATCCGCCTCTTCGCCGGCGATCGCATCTACAAGATCCTCGATCGCCTCGGCCCGGTCGACGAGGAGGGCGGGGAGATGCCACTCGAGGCGGGCATGCTGACGAAGACGGTCGAGAACGCCCAGAAGAAGGTCGAGGAGCAGAACTTCCTGATCCGCAAACGCGTGCTCGAGTACGACGACGTGATGAACGAGCAGCGCCGCATCGTCTACAAATACCGGCGCGAGATCCTCGAGGGGCGCGACATGTCGGAGATCGCCCGCGACGAGATGGAGGGCGTGATCGAGCGCCTCGTCGACGAGTACACGCCCGGCGACGTGCTCGAGGAGTGGGACATGCCCGAGCTGGAGACGCAGTTGCGCCAGATCTGGCCGATCAGCCTCGACGTCGCCTCGATGGCGCCGGAGTCGGTCGACCGCGAGCAGCTCAAGGACGCTCTCGACGACGACGCGATGACCGCCTACGACGAGCGCGAGGGGCAGTTCGGCGAGGAGTTGATGCGCTACCTGGAGCGCTCGATCCTGCTGCAGGTGATCGACAACCGCTGGCGCGAGCACCTCTACGACATGGACTACCTGCGCGAGGGCATTCACCTGCGCGGCTTCGCCCAGATCGATCCGCTGGTCGCCTACAAGAACGAGGGCTTCGCCATGTTCGAGGAGCTGATGCACTCGATCTGGGAGGAGTTCAGCAAGTCGATCTTCCACGTCGAGGTGGAGATCGATCCCTCTCGGGCCCAGGAAGCCTTTGCCCCCAACGGGGCCGCCCAGCCCACTGCGCTCGACTACTCCGGCGGCACCCCCGACGCACAGCCGTCGGCGCTGCAGCAGGTTGCGGCCGGCGCCGGCGCGGCGGGAGCGGTTGCCGCGGGCGCGGCCGGATCGGGCAACGGCGCCGCCGAGGTCGTGGAGACGGTCGTCAAGGACGAGCGCGAGAACATCGGCCGCAACGACCCCTGCTGGTGCGGCAGCGGTAAGAAGTACAAGAAGTGCCACGGTGCGTAGCGCGCCTTGATCCACGACCCGATACGCGAGTTCGTCCGCGCCTTCAACGAGCGCGACCTCGACGCGTTCGTCGCGGTGCTCGATCCGGCGGTTGAGCTGCACTCGATGAAGGGGCTGCGCAAGGGGAGGGAGGCGGCTCGGGTTTGGGCGACGCGGGCGCCAGGGGGGGTGCAGCAGAGGATCGAGGTGGAGGGGCTGTTCGAGGATGACACCGAGTCCGGTGGGGGCAGGGCGCTGGCGCTGATCAGGCGAATCTGGCACTGGGAAGAAGACGGATCGCCCGCCGGCGAGGACGAGATGGCCTGGTTGTTCGAGCTGTATGACCACCGGATTCGCGGCTGGCGCCCGTTCGAGGATCGTGAGGCGGCCTGGCGCGCGTACCATGGGGGCGATGGGGACTCCGGCCGCATCGAATCGTGAAGCAGCCCAGGCCTGGAGCGGGCCGCTTTTCGAGACTTTCGTTCGCTACCGCGAGCTGGCCATCGGCGGCCTCGGCGCGCACGGCGAGGTGGCGATGGCGGCGCATCCGCCCCGGCCCGGCGATCGGGTGGTCGACCTCGGCTGCGGCTTCGGCGACACGACCCAGCGTCTGGCCTCGCTCGTGGGCGAGGGCGGCGAGGCGCTCGGGATCGACGTCTCGGAGCCCTTCATCGAGACGGCGCGCGAGGAGGCCGAAGAGGCCGGCGCCGCCAACGTCCGCTTCGCCGTCGGCGACGTGCAGGTGACCGAGTTCGAGGAGAGCTTCGATTACGCCTTCTCGCGGATGGGGATCATGTTCTTCGCCAACCCGGTGCAGGCGTTGCGCAACGTCTGCCAGGCGCTCACCCCGGGCGGGCGGCTTTGCGCGGTGGTCTGGCGCCGCAAGCTCGACAACGAGTGGGTGCGCCGGGCCGAGGTCGTCGTCGATCGGTACCTCGACCACCCCGAGGAGAGCGACGAGCCCACCTGCGGCCCCGGTCCCTTCTCGATGGCCAACGCCGACACCGTGACCGAGCAGCTCAAGATCGCCGGCTTCGAGGAGATCGTCCTGCGGCGCTGCGACCTGCCGCTGAAGATCGGCAACGACCTCGATCACGCGGTGGAGTTCAACATGGCGCTCGGGCCGGCCGGCGAGGTGCTGCGACTCTGGGAAGACCGCATCGACGAGATCCGGCCGAAGATCGCCGCCGAGCTGCGCGAGGCCCTGGCCGACTTCGACGGTCCCGACGGCGTGTTCGCGCCGGCCTCGACCTGGATCGTCGCCGCCAAGGCTCCGCAGTAACCTGTCGGGCATGGCCGAGACCGCGCCAACCGAGTCGGTGCCGGCGCGGCTTGCCGAGATCCGCGAGCAGATGTCCCTGCTCTCGGACTATCTTTGACCCAGCTTCGCTCGAGGGAGAGATCGAGGGCCTCGAGGCCGAGATGCAACGGCCGGGCTTCTGGGACGACCAGGAGGCTGCCGCCCGCACCTCCGCGGCTCATGCGCGCGCCCAGCGCAGGCTGAAGACCTTCCGCCAGCTCGAGGGCGAGACGGCCGACCTCGGCGACCTCGCCGAGATGGCGGCCGAGGACGAGGAGATGGCGGCCGAGCTGGGTGCCCAGCTCGCCACCGTAGAGCGCCACCTCGCCGAGCTCGAAGAGGCGCGGCTGTTCAGCGGCGAGTACGACGCCGGCGACGCGGTCGTCACCGTCCACGCCGGCGCCGGCGGCACCGACTCCCAGGACTGGGCCGAGATGCTGCTTCGCATGTACCTGCGCTGGGCGGAGGGGCGCGGCTTCGAGGTCGAGATGAAGGAGGCCTCGCCGGGGGAGGAGGCCGGCCTGAAGTCGGCCACTTTCATCGCCCGCGGCGAGAACGCCTACGGCCTCTTCGCTGCCGAGCGCGGGGTGCACCGCCTGGTCCGGATCTCTCCCTTCGACTCCTCGGCGCGCCGCCACACCAGCTTCGCCCAGCTCGACGTCGGCCCCTTGGTCGACGAGGGGGTCGAGGTGGAGATCGACGACGCCGACCTTCGCATCGACACCTACCGGGCGTCCGGCGCCGGCGGTCAGCACGTCAACAAGACCGACTCGGCGGTACGGATAACCCACCTCCCCACGGGCGTCGTCGTCCAGTGCCAGAACGAGCGCTCGCAGACGCAGAACAAGGCGGTGGCGATGCAGTTCCTGCGCTCGAAGCTGATCGAGCTGGAGGAGCGCAAGCGGGCCGAGGAGCTGGCTAAGGAGCGGGGCGAGGTCAAGGACGTGGCTTGGGGGTCGCAGATCCGCAGCTACTTCCTGCACCCCGACCAGCGCGTAAAGGACCACCGCACCGGCCACGAGGCAGGCGACGCCCAGCGGGTCCTGGACGGAGACCTCGACGACTTCATCCGCGACTACCTGAACAAAACCGCGGCGTCGTCCGCCAACTAGCGAGACTGGCTCAGCTCAGGAAGAGGGGCCGGGCTCCGACCAGACGGCGTGGCTGGCGCCACCGCGCTTGGTCGTCAGGTGCTTGGAGTAGTAGCGGTTGCAGAGGGCGGGGGCGGCGAGGACGCGGAGCTGAACCTCGAAGCTCTTGGCCGCGAGCACCCTGTTCATTTGAGCCTCGTTCAGAGCCTCGTTCGAGCGGAAGACTCCGCGCTTCGTGAAGCGCTCCCTCGTCTCGTCGAATTGCAGTGACCCCTTGCCGCCCTTGAGGCGGTAGGCGACCGCCACCTCGGTTGGAGCGAATGCGGTGTAGCGGAGCACCAGGCGCACCTTGTCGTGCGCGGCAGCGGTGAAGACGCGGGCGCTGGCGGTTCGGAGCACGCATTCCTCGGGCGGGAGAAGCTCGCCGCCCTGTGCCTCGGCTTCGCACTCTTCAGTTGCTTCCACTTCCCCTTCTTCGTTCCCCGCTTCCTCCGCTTCTTCGGATTCGCCTTCCTCTTCGAAGCACGCCTCTTCGAATGCGTCGCCGGGTTCGCCGGCATCGATGACGAAGCTCGAGGCTTCTGGGCCAGAGTCGGCGAAAGTGGCGTCATCGTCGGCGAGGCCGTGCGCGGGGGTGGCGAGAGCCGTCACCGCGAGGGCGACGGCGAGGACGGCGAGCGCGGCAAGGGTGGGGCGCAGGCCTCGGGGTGCGGTATCTCTGCTTGGCATACCGGCCATAGATCGGCTGCCTGCGCGAATCCTTGAGCTGCGAGTGGACGCCGCAATCGGATGGTCGGCGGCTTGGTCCCTGTAAATTCCCGGCAATGCAGGGGTCGCTACCTGAGCTGGACGGTGTTTCGCACAGGTACGTCTCCGCGGCCGGGACGCGCTTCCACGTCGCCGAAGCCGGTGAAGGCCCCCCGGTCATGCTCCTGCACGGGTGGCCTCAGCACTGGTGGGTTTGGCGCAAGGTGATTCCGGCCCTGGCGGAGGAACGCCGGGTGATCTGCCCCGACCTGCGCGGGTTTGGTTGGAGCGATGCGCCCCGCGGCCGCTACGAAGTCCAGGGCTTCGCCGACGACGCCCTGGCGCTGCTCGACGCCCTCGAGCTGGACCAGGTCGAGCTGATCGGCCACGACTGGGGCGGCTACGCGAGCTTCCTGCTCTGCCTGATGGCCCCGGAGCGCGTTCGCCACTACCTCGGGCTCGGGATCGTCCACCCCTTCTTCGAGCCGCCCAAGCCCTCGCCCGCGGCGCTGAAACGGACCCTCTACCAGTTCATCATCGCCACGCCGGGGCTTGGCCGAAGCGTGTTTCGCTTCGCCCCCGGCTTCGTCAGGCTGGTGCTGACGCAGGGTTCACACCCCGACATGCGATGGACCCGGGAGGAGCTCGACTGCTTTGCCGAGAGCTTCCGCGCGCCGGACCGCGCTCGCGCCTCCTCGCACGTCTACCGCAGCTTCCTCTTGCGCGAGCTGCCGCGGCTGAAAAAGGGCCACTACCGATCGCAGCGCCTCACCGTGCCCACGCGCGTCCTCTGGGGGGAAGCGGATCCGGTCATCCGCGGCGACATACTTGCCGGCTATGAGCCCTACGCGGACGATATGAGCGTCGAGATGGTCGAGGGCTGCGGCCACTTCGTCGCCGAGGAGAAACCCGAGATCGTGATCGAGCGGGCTCGGGAGCTGTTCGGCTCGGTCGTCCCCTCGGCCTAGAGCACGCCCTCGAGCTTCAGCAGCGCCTCCTTCATCGGCAGGCCACCTCCGTAGCCGCCGAGGCCGCCGCCGCTGCGCAGCACGCGGTGGCAGGGGACGAAGATCGGGATTGGGTTGCTGCCGCAGGCCGTGCCCGCGGCACGCACCGCGCGCTCGTTGCCTGCACTGCGTGCGATGTCCGTATAGCTGCGGGTTTGCCCGTAGGGGATGCGAGAGATGGCCCGCTGCGCCTTCTTGCGGAAGCCGTCGGTGAGCTGCCAGTCGATCGGCAGGTCGAACTCGGTCAGCTTTCCTTCGAAGTAGAGGTCGAGCTCGCGGCGGGCGCGGTCGAGCCGGGCCGGGGCCTCGAGCACTCGGGGCGAGACGCGGGCGGCAAGCTCCTCCAGCGTCTCCTCCGGGTCGTAGGTCGGGAGGTTGAGCCGCACCAGCCCACGCGGCGTGGCGGCAAGCAGCAACGGGCCGAAGGGGGAGTCGACGTTGGCGTAGGCGACGTCGAGCAGACCCTCGTCGTCGGCCCGTTTGGCGAGGCGTTGCAGTGAGGCCTTCATGCGAGCTCCTTTCTCAATCGCTTCATCCCCTCGTGCAGGCTGCGGCGCGCGGCCTCGGGCGAGCAGCCGAGCGCGGCCGCGATCTCGGCGTGCGGCAGGTCGCAGGCGTAGCGCAGGGCGACGGCGGCACGCTGCTTTGGCGGCAGGGCGCCGACCGCTGCCCAGATCCCGTCGTCGGGCTCGGGATCGACGACCTCGATCTCGGCCACCTCGGCCACCGGCAGCGGCCGGCGGCCATTTGCCCGGTGGTGATCGATCGCCTTGCGATGGGCGATCGTCAGCAGCCACCCCCGCAGGTTGCTCGCGTCGTGCAGCTTCGGATAGGCGTGCAGGGCGGCGAGGAAGGTCTCCTGGAAGCAATCGTCGGCGTCGACCCGGCCCACGGCGCCGCGCAGGACGCCCATCACGTCGGCGGCGTGCTCGTCGAGCAAAGTCTGGAACGGTGGCAGCGTTCTCACTCACTGGATTAAACGTTGCTGGGGCGCAAGGTGTGAGGAGGACGGGTGCCCTCCCCAGAAGGCCGTTGCGCAGCAGATCGTTCCTCGCGCTTCGGAGCGTGGTCACTAAGCCTTCCAGGGAGGGCACCCGTCCTCCTCACACAAGCACCTCTGCTCCTGATTTAGGGTGCTGCGATGGTTGATCTCCGCGACGTAGTAGCTCAAGCACTCGCCGAGGATGTGGGTGCTGGCGATGTGACCTCCGAAGCGACGGTTCCGGCGGAGGCGCGGGGGCGGGCTCGGATCGTGCAGAAGCAACCGGGGGTCGTCTTCGGGCTGGCGGCTGTTGCCGAGGCGATGCGGCAGTGCGGGGTCGAGGACGTCGACAACCTGGTGGTCGAGGGGCAGTGGAGGGAAGAGGTCCCGGCCGATGTCGTCTTCATCTCCGGCCCAGCCAGGGCGTTGCTCGCAGCCGAGCGCACGGCGCTCAACTTCCTCGGCCGGCTCTCGGGAGTGGCGACACTGACGGCGCGCTTTGTCGAGGCAGTCAACGGCACCGGAGCGGCGATCCTCGACACCCGCAAGACGACGCCGGGACTGCGCGCGCTGGAGAAGGCCGCTGTTGTCGCCGGTGGCGGGCGGAACCACCGGATTGGCCTCTACGACGCGATCCTGATCAAGGAGAACCACATCGCTCTCGCCGGTGGAGTGGCCAAGGCGGTGTACGCCGCCCGGTCCACCCACCCCGACCTTGCGGTCGAGATCGAGTGCCGCAACCTCGACGAGGTTGCCTACGCTCTCGGCACTGGTGCCGACATCCTCCTGCTCGACAACATGGACGCCGGCTCCCTGCGCAAGGCGGTAGAGCTTCGCGACGGCACCGCAGGCCGGGGTGGGGGAGGCCCCTCGCTCGAGGCCTCGGGTGGCGTCAACCTGGAGACGGTGCGGACGATCGCGGAGAGCGGCGTCGACCTGATCTCCGTTGGGGCTCTGACCCACTCGGCTCCGACGCTTGATTTCAGCATGCTGATCGAGCCGGTTGGATGAGGGACCGGTGCCCCTCCCCGTGAGGCCGTTGCGCAGCAGATCGTTTGGCGCGCTTCGGGGCGTGGTCTCGAAGCCTCACGGGGAGGGGCACCGGTCCCTCATTTCGGAGCTGACTGTTACTTGAGCAGGCGGGAGAGGCGGCGGTCCTTGAGGACGCGGCCGCCGGTCTGCTCGGCCGGGCAGTAGTTGGTTTGGTGCTCCGAGAAGAAGACGGCCTCAATTGTTGTGCCGCAGCGGGGACAGGGCTGTCCCTCGCGCTTGTGGACCTGCAGGGGCATCGGAATTTTGTCGGGTAGTTGCTCGCCGATCGTCTCCTCGTAGTGGTCGATAGCGTCGCCGAGCACGTGCAGCGCCGTGTGCAGCCGCTCGACCTCGTCCTCGGTTAGCTCCGACCCCTTCTTGAAGGGGGAGAGTCGCGCCTCCCAGAGGATCTCGTCTACCCAAGAGCGGCCGATGCCGGCGATGTCCCCCTGGTGGCGGAGCAGGGGATGCAGGTGGCGCGGCTGGTCGATCAGCGCGGCGAATTCCCCCAGCCCGGGCGCTGGCCATGCTTCCGGCCCCAGGCGAGCGACAGCCTCGTCCTCGGCGACGGCGTCGGCGGGCAGCAGCTTCGCCCAGGCTCGCTGCCTCGTCCCGAACTCGCGAAGCCGCAGCTCGCGCCCATCATCGATCCGGATCAGCACCCGCGACGCCCGGTCTTTGAGCGACGCTCGCTTGTCGAACAACCGCAGCCGTCCCGCCGACATTAGGTGGATCAGCAGCGCCAGGTCCCCAAACTCGACCACCGGCATCTTGCCCACCCGCCTCACCCCGGTCACCGTCCTGCCAGCCAACGTGTCGAGCGCCGGCTCAAAGGTCTTCATCACGTTCATCCCAGGCGCAACCACCGATTCGACGCCAGCTCCGACCAACGCGCTGTTCAGCCTTCGCGCAGTGATCTCAACCTCAGGCAACTCGGGCATGACCAAAGTCTCGCGCCTCCGCCCCTTTCGCGGGTGGCGTGGGGGTGGGGTGATCGGCGCCGCGCGGAGTCTGCTGAGGGCAGGGCCCCATCCCTGAGTCCGCCTCATCCCGGTGCCCGAAGCAGAGCGCAGCGCAAGCCGGGCACCCCACCCCCACGACAGGACCCGCGGACCAACCGCAATGTCTAGACTTGGTTGGTCAGTTCATTCGACTGGTTCAAGGTCAAAGACCGGGCCAGCGAACATCGGAAACGGAAGGCTCCATGCAGGAGTTGCCCACGATCCAACCCACGATGGCGCCGGACCTCGGGCCGGAGGAGATCCGTGCGCTGAGCGAAGAGGTGCGCGCGCTCGCCGCCGAGCGCAACGCCGTCATCCTCGCCCACAACTACCAGCTGCCCGAGATCCAGGACGTCGCCGACTGCATGGGCGACTCGCTCGGGCTCTCGCGCCAGGCGGCGGCGACCGGCGCCGACGCGATCGCCTTTTGCGGCGTCCACTTCATGGCGGAGACCGCCTCGATCCTCTCGCCGGAGAAGACGGTGCTGATCCCCGACCTCGACGCCGGCTGCTCGCTCGCCGACTCGATCGACGCCGATCAGCTTCGCGCCTGGAAGGCAGAGCACCCGGGCGCGCTGGTGGTCATGTACGTCAACACCTCGGCCGAGGTCAAGGCGGAGACCGACTACTGCTGCACCTCCTCCAACGCGGTCAAGGTCGTCGAGCACATCTGGGCCGAGCACGGGCCCGAGACGGAGATCCTCTTCGGCCCCGACATGTGGCTCGGCGCCTTCGTCGAGCGTGAGACCGGGATCCGCGAGGACCCCGAGCGCCGCCAGCGCTTCCATATCTGGGACGGCGAGTGCCATGTCCACGCCGGCATCCGTCCCGCCGACATCGTCCAGACCCGCGCCGAGCACCCGGAGGCGGAGTTCCTGATCCACCCGGAGTGCGGCTGCGCGACGCAGGCGATGGAGTACGTCGCCTCTGGCGACATCGAGCCGGAGGGCGTGCACATGCTCTCGACCTCCGGGATGCTCGAGCACGTCGAAGAGAACCCCGACGGCAGCTTCATCGTCGCGACCGAGAACGGCATGCTTTACCCGCTGCAGCAAGCGGCCCCGCAGGCGAACCTGATCGAGGCCAACCGGATGGCCTTCTGCAAGTACATGAAGATGATCACGCTGCCGAAGCTGCGTGACAGCCTGCAGGAAATGAAGTTCGAGGTATCGGTGCCCGCCGAGATCGCCGAGCGGGCCCGAATCCCGATCGAGCGCATGGTCGCGATCGGGTAGCGCGAGATAAAGTCCCTCTCCCGGCAGAACCCGAGAAGAGGACTCCCCCTTTGAGCCAGGTCACCCCCGAGCAAACGGCAAACAGCGAGCAACTGCAGGAGCTCGCGCAGCAACTTCGAGTCGACGCGGTCAGGGCCTGCGCCGCCGCCGGCTCCGGCCACCCGACTTCCTCGATGTCGGCCGCCGATCTGATGGCGGTGTTGCTCACGCGACACCTCCGCTACGACTTCTCCGCCCCCGACAACCCCGCCAACGACCACCTCGTCTTCTCCAAGGGGCACGCCTCGCCGTTGCTATATGGCCTCTACAAGGCCGCCGGGGCGATCGACGACGAGGAGCTGCTCAGCTTCCGCAAGTTCGGCTCGAGGTTGCAGGGCCACCCGACGCCGGAAATTCCCTGGGTGGACGTCGCCACCGGCTCGCTCGGCCAGGGGCTGCCCATAGCCGTCGGCACCGCGCTCGCCGCTTCTCGCCTCGAGTCCTCCGACCTGCGGGTCTGGGTCCTCTGCGGCGACTCCGAGCTGGCAGAGGGATCGATGTGGGAGGCCTTCGAGCAGGCCGGCCACAACACGCTTGACAACCTGATCGCCGTGGTCGACGTCAACCGGCTCGGTCAGCGCGGCCCGACGATGCACGAGTGGGACACCTCCTCGCTGGCCGCGCGGGCATCCGCCTGTGGCTGGGACGCGCAGGAGATAGACGGCCACGACTTCGGGGCGATCGAGGAGGCCTACGCTCAGGCGCTGGCAGCCGATCGCCCTGCGGTGATCTTCGCCCGTACGAAGAAGGGATCCGGCGTCTCCGCGGTGGAGGACCAGCCCGGCTGGCACGGCAAGCCCCTTGCCGATCCCGAGGCTGCGATCGAGGAGCTGGGCGGCATCCGCTCGGTCTCGGTCAGCGTCCAGGCTCCACCGGCGCCCCGTCCCTTCGAGATCGAGCGCGCCCCGGTCGAGCGGCCCAGCTACGAGGTGGGGGAGAAGGTCGCGACCCGCGGCGCCTACGGCGACGCCCTCGCCTGGATCGCCTCCGTCGACGAGCGGGTCGTCGCGCTCGACGCCGAGGTCGGTAACTCGACCTACGCCGAGCGCTTCGCGAAAGCGCACCCGGACCGCTTCTTCGAGATGTACATCGCCGAGCAGCAGATGGTGGCGGCCGCGGTCGGCATGCAGGTTCGTGGTTGGAAGCCCTTCGCTTCGACCTTCGGCGCCTTCCTCAGCCGTGCCTACGACTTCGTCCGCATGGGGGCGATCTCGGATGCGGACCTGAAGCTCTGCGGCTCCCACGTCGGCGTCTCGATCGGCGCCGACGGCCCCTCGCAGATGGCGCTCGAGGACATCGCCGCCTTTCGCGCGGTCCTCGACAGCGTCGTGCTCTACCCCTCGGATCCCAACCAGACCGTGCAGCTCCTCGACGCGATGCGCCAGCACCGCGGCGTCAGCTACATGCGCACGACGCGGGAAGCGACGCCGGTGCTCTACGAGCCGGGTGAGGCCTTCGAGATCGGTGGCAGTCGCACGGTTCGCTCGAGCGGCGAGGACGCCGTCACCCTGGTCGGGGCCGGCATCACCCTGCACGAATGCCTCGCCGCCGCCGACGATCTCGCCGAGCGCGGAATCGCCGCACGGGTGATCGACCTCTACTCGGTCAAGCCGGTCGACGCCGACGCCCTGCTGAAGGCGGCAGGGGAGACCAGGGCGCTGGTGACCGTGGAGGACCACTGGGCGGAGGGCGGGATCGGCGAGGTCGTCGCCACCGTTCTCGCCGATGCGGGCCGGAGCACGAAGCTGACCCGCCTTGCGGTGACCGAGCGACCCGGCAGCGGACCCCCGGAGGCGCTGCTCGCTGCCGCCGGAATCGATGCCGCACACATCGTCGAGGCGGCCGAGGCGGCGCTGTAGCCGTTAACCGGCTCCAAAGGGCCGGTTACCTTGATAAGTATTTAGACGTACCGTAAGGTTCGATCCGGAGGGCTGGGTCCGCGGAGGGGAGTCCGCGACGCCAGCGGGGAATCGAACTCAGCGGACGGCCGGCTGCGACGGGCCCGGGGGCAAGAGATATACGTGGGGCGCCCAGGGAAGGCATCGTCATCTTCCGGAGCGACGGTTCGTCGCTCCAAGACGCTCCCGCGCCGGGTCACCCTCCTGATCGCTCTTCTGGCTGCATGCGGCGCGGTCCTGGCGGCCCCCTCCGTGGCGCCGGCGGCAGGGCCACCGCAGATCCTCGCCTCCTGGGTGACGGGCGTCAGCGCGACGGGAGCCACGCTGCGGCTGGAAGTCAATCCAAACGGGCTCCAAACCACCTACCGCTTCGAATACATCACCGATGCCGCCTTCCAGGCGAACGTCAACGCGAATCCCGCGCGCGAAGGCTTTTTCGGGGCGGCAAAGGTTCCAGCCGAAGGACAGGAACCGGGTCTGATCGGCTCTGGCACGGCGCCGGTCCAAAGCTCCAAATCTCCCGGCGGCCTGATTCCGGCCACCACATACCACTACCGCCCGGTGGCGACGAACTCCGGCGGGACGACGGTTGGGCCCGAGCACACGCTCACCACCCAGGAATCCTCGGTTGCGTTCAAGCTGCCCGACGATCGGCGCTGGGAGATGGTCTCGCCGGTGGACAAGGGCGGCGGGGCGATCGGCGCGCCCGGCGCGATCTTCGGGGGCGGCGACTTCCAGGCGGCGGACAGCCGCGCGGCTGTCGTCTACGGCTCTGCAACCGCGTTTGGCAACGCGGCCGGGGCGCCACCCGTGCCGCAATACGTCTCCACCCGGACCACCGCCGGTTGGTCGACCGAGAACGTCACCGCCCCGCTCGAGTCGGGCGCATACGGGGATCACCCGGACGGCTCGCCCTACCGCGTCTTCTCCACCGACCTCGCTCGTGGCCTGCTCTTCGGCGGCCTCCCCTGTCGAGGCGCGCTGCCGGGCTGCCCGGCGCCCAACCCGGTTCTGCCCGGCACCGGAGCGCCGGAAGGCTACATGGCGTACTACCTTCGCGAGGGCTCGAGCGGAGCGTTCTCCTCGCTGCTCACGCCGGCGGCGGTCGCCCTCAGCTCGGTCGACCCCGAGTTCCTGGACGTCTCTTTCGCCGGCGCCTCCCCCGACCTCTCCCACATCGTCCTCTCGAGCTGCGCGGCGTTGGCTCCGGGGGCAAGCGAGATCCCGGATGGGCCGGGGAAATGCGACCCTGACGCGCAGAACCTCTACGAGTGGAGCTCAGCCGGGCTGGCGACGATCAATTCCTCTCCGGGCGCGGCGATCGGCGCCCCGATCGGTGCCGTCTCGGCGACCGGTCCGCGCGTCTACTGGACCCAGGGTGGGGTTCTCCGCCTGCGCGAAGGGACGCTGAGCATCGCCGTCGACAAAGGCGAAGGAGGAACGTTCGAGACCGCGTCTTCCAACGGCCGCTTCGCCTTCTTCACCAAAGCCGGCCACCTCTATCGGTACGACGCGGTCGCGAAAGCCTCGGCCGACCTGACGCCAGCAGGTGGAGTCATCGGCGTGCTCGGCGCCTCGCCGTCCGGCGGGGACGTCTACTTCCAGGACGCCAGCGGGATCGAACGCTGGAATGACGGTGGGGGCCTAACCCCGGTTGCCGTCGGCGCCGAAGCGGCTGCCCCGAGCGACTACCCGCCGGCGACCGCGACCGTGCGCGTGAGCGCCGGCGGGGGCCATCTCGCCTTCCTCTCGGCCGCGGAGCTCACCGAGTACGACAGCGACGGGGCGACGGAGGTCTACCTCTACGGCCCGTCTCCGGCGGGCGGCCCCCCGACTCTCGCTTGCGCCTCGTGCAACCCGACCGGCGAACGCCCACAGGGCTCCTCGACGATTCCCGGTGCACAGGTAAACGGCACGACCCGCGCCTACAGGCCGCGGGTGCTGACCGCAGACGGCTCGCGGCTCTTCTTCGACTCGAGCGACGATCTCGCCGTCCAGGACACCGACTCTCGCCCCGACGTGTACGAGTGGGAGGCAAGGGGGGTCGGCGGTTGCGTGCGCTCGCCAGGCTGCGTCAGCCTGATCTCCAGTGGCCGCAGTCCCGACGGCGCCACCTTCGTCGACGCCAGCGGCGATGGAACGGACGTGTACTTCGTCACCGGGGAGTCGCTCGTGGGCGCCGATCCGGGGTCGATAGACCTCTACGACGCTCGCGTCGGTGGCGGGCTCCCGGAACCGCCGCAGCCGTTCGTCTGCGAAGGCGACAACTGCCAGGCCCTGCCGTCGCCGCCCGACGACCCCAACCCCGGCACGACGGTCAAAAACACGGGCAACCCGCAGCAGCGCTTCTTCCGGGAAGGGAAGAAGAAACACCACCGGAGGCGACACCGCGGCAAGAAGAAGCACAACGGTCACGGGAAATTCCACGTGACGCTCAAACGCGGTGAGCCACGGGGAGGACGGGCGCGATGAGGCGCCGGCTGGTTGCCACAGCGGTTGCTCTGGTCGCGGTGTCCGGCTTGCTCGGGCCGGCCTCGGCTGGGGCCTTTGACTTCCTCCCTGGGGCGGAAGGCTTCCGTGCCACCGTCCACGCCGAGGGGGGTCAGATCGAGACGCGCGCCGGCTCTCACCCGGTGGCGCTGGCCATGAGCGCTGGGTTTCCCCCGAGCCCGAAAGACAAAGAACCCTTCACCGAAGACGATCTGCGTGACCTCAGCATCGAATATCCACCGGGCTTGATCGAAAACCCGACCGCGGTTCCGCTCTGCAACCAGTCCGCCTTTCACGCGCCGCGCGTCTCGCCCTTCGAAGAAAGCCTCTCCGGCGAGAGCTGTCAGGACAGGAGCCAGGTCGGGATCCTCACGCTTCACTCCTCCTATGGCGGTGGGAGCACGCGGACCTTCGGCCTCTTCAATCTTGCGCCGCCGCCGGGCGTGCCCTCTGAGCTGGGGGCGAATCCCTACGGCGCCCCGATCGTCTTCGTGCCGTCGATTCGCCAGGCTGACGGCGAATACGGGATCACCCTGCGAACCCGCAACGTTCCCCAGCTGGCGGATGTCGAGAGGGTGGAATTGACGATATGGGGGAATCCCTGGTCAATCCTCCACGACGCCCAGAGGGGCAACTGCCTCAACGAGGCGGAGCCGAGCTTCGGTTGGTCGAAATGCTCGATCGGGCGACCCGCTCTCAACACCCCCAATGCCTTCCTCACCCTGCCGACCGATTGTGCGGCGCCGATGCGC
Source organism: uncultured Solirubrobacterales bacterium (assembly GCA_963712595.1). Classification (GTDB taxonomy): domain Bacteria; phylum Actinomycetota; class Thermoleophilia; order Solirubrobacterales; family 70-9; genus VRUE01. The sequence goes on along the minus strand of CAVQIM010000001.1, from coordinate 824,144 downwards.
TTCACCGCGATCGCGAGCTCGTGGCAGGGCGGCGGCGCGGCGCGGACGAGCGAAGCCGCCCCCCTGCAGGCGTGCGAATCGCTCGCCTTCGAACCGCACGCGTCGGCGCGACTGACCGACGCGCGGGCTTCCTCGCCCTCGGGTTACGACTTCGACATCGACGTGGACGTCCTCGGTGTCGTCGATCCGTCTCGCCGTGCCCCGACGCCCGTGAGGAAGGCTGTGGTCTCGTTGCCCGAAGGGGTGACGATCAACCCCTCGGTCGGCTCGGGGCTGGGCGTCTGCACGCCGGAGCAGTACGCGGCAGAGACGCCCCTCTCGCCACGCGGGGCCGGCTGCCCCAACGAATCGAAGATCGGGGAGTTCACGGTGAACAGCCCGATCGTCTCCGGTCAGTTCAAAGGCGACCTCTACCTGGCGGAGCCGTACCGCAACCCGTTCGGCTCGCTGATTGCGATCTACCTCGTGGCCAAGTCGATCGACCGCGGCATCCTCGTCAGGGTGGCGGGAGAACTGCATGCCGATCCCCAAACGGGAAATCTCACCGCGACCTTCGACGGGCTGCCGCAAGTGCCCTACTCCAAGCTGCACCTGCACTTCCGCGAAGGACAGCGAAGCCCGTTGGCGACGCCCACCTCGTGTGGAAGCTTCCGCACCGAGGCGGAGTTCACCCCCTGGCGCAACGCGAGCTTCGTCAGGCACGCTTCGCTGCCGCTCTCGATCGGCTCGGGGGTGGGCGGGGGCCCGTGCCCAAGCGGCCTCGCTCCATTCAAGCCGGGCGTGGCGGGGGGCATGCTCAACGCCAACGCGGGCTCCTACAGCCCCTTCTACCTCCACCTGACCAGGACCGACGTCGAACAGGAGATCGTCTCCTACTCGGCCACGTTCCCGCCGGGGCTCCTGGGGAAGATCGCCGGGGTTCCCTACTGCCCGGATTCGGCGATCGAGGCCGCGGCTCACCGCTCGGGAGTGGAAGAGAGGGACCACCCTTCCTGTCCCGCGGCGAGCCAGATCGGTCGCACCTCCTCGGGCTACGGCGTCGGGCCGGTCCTCGCCTACGCCCCCGGGGGGCTGTATCTCGCCGGCCCCTACCGGGGCTCCTCCTTCTCCGTCGTGGCGATCGACTCCGCCCTGGTGGGGCCGTTCGACCTCGGCACGGTGATCGTGCGCTCGGCGGTTCGCATCGACCCGGAAACGACCCAAGCCTCGATCGACGCCACGGGCACCGACCCGATCCCGCACATCATCGACGGCATCCCGATCCACCTGCGGGACGTGCGCGCCTACATCGACCGCCCGGAATTCACGGTCAACCCGACGAGCTGCAATCCGTCGAGCATCGCCTCGGCGCTCAACGGAGCGGGCCTGCGCTACGCCGACCTGTCCGATGACACGCTCGCGGTCCCAACCGCGCACTTCCAGGCCTTCAACTGCTCGGCGCTCGGCTTCAAGCCGCGTGTCTCCCTCTCGCTCAAGGGGGGCACCAAGCGTGGGCACCATCCCTCGCTTCGAGTGGTCGTGCGACCGCGGCGCGGGGACGCCAACATCGCTTCGGCCGCCGTCACCCTGCCGCCTTCGGAGTTCTTCGACCAGAACCACATCGGGACGATCTGCACGAAGACACAGTTCGCCAGGGACGATTGCCCACCGGGCTCCGTCTATGGCCACGTCAGGGCGTTCACGCCGCTGCTGGACGAGCCGATGGAAGGTCCTGCCTACCTCCGCTCCTCCGGCAACACCCTGCCCGACCTCGTCTTCGCCCTGCGGGGGCAGGGGATCGAGGTCAACGTCGCCGGCAGGATCGACTCGATCAAAGGCGGGATCAGGGGGACGTTCCCGGTGATCCCCGACGCCCCGGTGACCAAGTTCGTGCTGAGGATGCACGGCGGCAAGCGAGGCGTCCTCGTCAACTCCACCAAGAACCTCTGCGCCGCGCCGCAGCTGGCCAACTCGCGCTTCCTCGGCCACGCCAATCGGGGCTGGGCCTCACGGCCGCGGGTGGGGGTGCGCTGTCCGAAAAAGCACGTCAAGCGCGGGAAAGGAAAGGGAGAGCGATGAGAGGAGCGCCCAGGTCCAGGTTGGCTGCGGCGTTCGCCGTCCTGGTCGCGGTGGCGGCGTGCACCGCGGCGCCCGCCCAGGCCAACCGGGCGCTGATCACCGAAAAAGCCGTCAAACCGGAGAAAACGAAAGTCCCCGAAGAACAGATCGAAGGCGCCTGCGGGGTGGCGCTCAACCCCACCGGCGTGATCTACGTCTCCGACTACTACCACCACCTGGTCGAGGGCTTCGGCGGCCAGGTCGAATTGATACCTGCCGGCACGCCGCCGGAGGGGCCCTGCGGCCTTGCTTTCGATTCCGCGGGCGCCCTCTACGCCAACATCTGGCACCAGAGGGTCGTCAGGCTGAAGCCCTCGCCGATGGTCTTCGACGAAGACAGCTCGACCGGGGTTGCCGTCGATAGCGCCGGCAACGTCTACGCCAACGACCGCACTCGCATCGTCAAGTACTCCTCCTCCGGCACGCTGATCGAAGAAATCGGCACGGGCGGCCTCCTGGAAGATGCCTACGGCCTCGCGGTCTTCGGCGGCCGCGTCTACGTGCCCGACGCGGCGAGCAACAGCGTCAAGGTCTTCGAACCGGCCAAATCGGCCGGAATCGTCGAAGCGCTCGAACCCCCGGGCGGCTTCACTTCGCTCGTCGACGCCTCCGTCGCCGTCGACCCGACCAACGGGCACGTCCTCGTCGTCGACAACTTGCAGCCCGGATTCGAGCATCCCGCAGGCGGCATCGACGAGTTCGACGTCGATGGCGATTTCCTCAAACAGCTGAAAAAGACCGTGATCGACGGGGGCCCGTCGGGAATCACGGTCGACGGCGCGGGCACGCTCTACGTGACATCCGGCAACTCCGAATTCTCGAACGTCTTCTCCTTCAGCCCATATACGGAATCCGGGCCGGAAGCGGCGCAGGCGCCGCCGGAGGCATCGGCGCAGGCCGTCGCAGGCCCCCCTTCGCCGGACGCGATCCCGGCGATCGCGCAAGGCTCCGCGGCTACCGCTGCCGCGCGTGTCGAGCGCAATCGGCGCCACCGCCCTCGACGCTCTCATGGCCGTCGAGCGGGTCTTTCGAGGGCAAGGGCTGTCTCTTAGAGTCAAATATGAAGGGTTCCTCATAGTTCGCTAAGCTGCAGCTCACTTCATTTGGGCGGGGAGTTGCGCGCCAAGCCAGGCGCAGGAGTCACCCTGTTACCGCAGAAGGACCGCGGCAATGGCGAGAGCGAGAAAGCGAAAGCAGCAGGGGGGCGGCGAGCCGCAACGGCGGGGCCGCAAGCCGATCATCGAGCTGCGCGACGTGACCAAGGTCTACCCGGGCGGCCATATGGCGCTCGATCGCGTCTCATTGGCGATCGACCGGGGCGAGTTCGCCTTCCTGGTCGGCCCGACGGGATGTGGCAAGTCGACCCTGATCAAGATGCTGATCCGGGAGCTCTCGGCGACCGAGGGGGCGGTCCGCATCGCCGGCCGCGACATCGGCGCCCTGCCGGAGAAGAGGATTCCGCAGCTGCGGCGCAACATCGGCACGGTCTTCCAGGACTTCAAGCTGCTGCCCGACCGCACTGTCTACGACAACGTCGCCTACGCGCTGCAGGTGATCGGCGCCAGCCGTGCCGAGATCCGTACCCAGGTGCCGGAGACGCTGCGCCTGGTCGGCCTCTCGACCAAGCTGCACAGCTACCCGGACCAGCTCTCCGGTGGCGAGCAGCAGCGCGTCTCGATCGCCCGCGCCTTCGTCAACCACCCGCCGCTGCTGCTCGCCGACGAGCCCAGCGGCAACCTCGACCCGGTCACCTCGATCGGGGTGATGCAGCTGCTCTACCGGATCAACAAGACCGGTACCACCGTTGTCGTCGTCACCCACGACCGCGAGATGGTCGACAACATGCGCCGCCGGGTGATCGAGCTCTACGAGGGCCGCGTCGTCCGCGACGAGGTCAGCGGCGGCTACACCGAGGAGTCGACGACCGAGTTCGGCGTCCGCATGCGGGCCGAGATGGGCGTCGCCCCCGAGGGCCAGACCAACGGACACGACGTCCACGACTCGCTCTTCTAGATGTCGCGACTCTTCTTCTTCATCCAGGAGGCCTTCCGCGCGCTGCGCCGCAACGCGGCGCCGAGCATGGCGGCGATCGTGACCACGGTCGTCACCGTGATCCTGCTCGGGGTGCTGATCCCCGTCTTCCAGACCACGCAGGCCAAGAGCAATGAGGTTCGCAACAGCCTCGAATTCCGCGTCCCGGTCTACGACGACGCGACCGAGGCCGAAATCAGCGCCCTGCAGCGCAAGCTGGAAGCGATCCCGCACGTCGACTCGGTCCACTTCATCACCAAGGCGGAGGCGCTCGACGAATTCAGGGCCTCCTACGGCAAGAAAAAAGTCGAAGAATCGATCACCCAGCTGCACGGCAACAATCCGCTGCCGGGCAACTTTTCGGTCAAACCCGACGACGCGAGCAACCTGACAGCGGTGCGCGATGCCGTCGCGCCGCCCGGTCCGAACGGCAAGCCGCAACCGATCTCGCAGATCATCCCGGCCGAAACGCCCACCTTCGAACCCCAAGAAGGGGTGCAGAAGATCGTCCAGGTGACAAGCGCGCTGAAGATCGTCCTCTCCGTGATCACGGTGCTGCTGATCATCGCCTCGCTGATGCTGGTCGGGAACACGATCCGGCTCTCGATCTACACGCGTCGCCGCGAGGTCGAGGTGATGAGGCTGGTCGGCGCCAGCCGCTGGTTCATCCGCTGGCCGTTCATGATCGAGGGCGTGGTCGTCGGCTTCGCGGGCGGACTGGTAGCCATACTGATCCTGTGGCTGGGCAAGATCACGATCGTCGATCCACTGAGCGACACCTTCTCCTTCCTCGCGGCCCAGAACAACATCTCCTTCGTGGCGCTGGTCGCGATCCTCTTCTCCGCCGCCGTGCTGGTCTCGGCAGTCGGCTCTGGCATCACCCTGCGGCGCTTCCTGAAGGTCTGAGCGCGCTGTGAGGGCGAGGTGGACCGTGGCCCTCGCGGCTGCCCTCGTCGCCGTGTTTTGCGCCGGGATCTGGCTCGGTGGCCACCCCGCCAAGTTGCCCGAATTCCTCCGCGACCCCTTCGTCGACGACGCCGCCGGGCTCACCGTGGAAGCGAGCGAGCTGATCGAGGACAACTACTACCGCCCGGTCGGCTCCACCGAGCTCACCAACGCCTCGCTGCAGGGCATGGTCCGCGAGCTGCGCCGTCGCCACCGCGACCGCTTCTCCGACTACTTCTCGCCGGAGGTGCTGGCTCGCTTCAACGAGGAGATCTCGGGTCACTTCTCCGGTGTCGGGCTCAGCGTCTCACCGGTCAAGCGGGGCCTGCGTGTCGTCAGGGTCTTCTCCGGCTCGCCGGCCGAGAAAGCCGGTATCGCGGTCGGCGATCTGATCGTCTCGGTCGACGGCGAATCGATCGCCGGCGAGAGCAGCCAGGTCTCGACCGAAAGGATCAAAGGCCCCGAAGGGACCGAGGTGACGGTCGGGGTGGTGCAGCCGCCGTCGCAGAGGACCCGCCAGCTGCGGATCGAGCGCGCCCAGATCGCGGTGCCGGTCGTGAGCAGCAAAATGAGGACGGTGAGGGGGCGCAAGCTCGGCTACGTCCGCCTCCTCTCCTTCAGCGAAGGCGCCCACGCGCTGCTGCGCGAAGCGGTCGAAAGGGTGGAGAAGGAAGGCGCCGAAGGGATCGTGCTCGACCTGCGCGGCAACGGCGGCGGCCTGCTCGAGGAGGCGGTGCTGAGCGCCAGCGTTTTCCTGCCGAAGGACGAAGTCGTGGTCACGACCGACTCGCGCACCCAGGGCCACACCGTCTACAAGACGGTCGGCGACAACCTGCCCGCCGTCCCCATGGTGGTCTTGATCGACCGCAACACGGCCTCGGCTGCGGAGATCCTCACCGCCGCCCTGGCCGACGGCGCTGGCGCCAAGGTCGTCGGCACCCGCTCTTACGGAAAGGGCGTCTTCCAGCAGGAGGTCCCGCTCTCCAACGGTGGGGCCCTGAAGCTGACGATCGGCGAGTACTTCACGCCGGCCGGCGTCAACCTCGCCAAGAGTCACGGCATCCACCCCGACGTGCGGGCGCCAAACCTGCCGCGGACGGCACGGGACGAGGGCCTCGAACGCGCTCTGGGCGTGCTGGCGCAGCAGGGCGGGCGTTGAGCGGGCGCGACTGGCGCTATTACCGCGCCCGCCAGCGGTCCCGTGGACGCGGGCGAAAGCGAGAGAAGCCTCGCAATGCGCGCGAGGCAGTCGAGGCCTTGCTCGAGGAGCGCCTGGAGCAGCGCGGTTTCGCCGCTGCCCTGGAGGTCGAGGCCGGCCGCGTCGCCGAAAGCGCCGAGAGCGAAGGGCCAGCCCGTCGCGACCTCACGGAGCTGCCGACCTTCACCGTCGACCCGGCGACGGCTCGCGACTTCGACGACGCGGTCTCGGCTCGCCGCGAGGGCGATCGACTGCGGCTCTGGATCCACATCGCCGATGTCGCCGCCCATGTGCGGCCCGGCTCCCGACTTGACCTCGAGGCCCGTCGTCGCGCCAACAGCACCTACGTCCCGAGCGCCGTCGAGCCGATGCTGCCCCGAGCGTTGAGCGAGGACGCGTGCAGCCTCGCCCCGGGGGTGGAGCGCCTGGCGGTGACGGCCGAGATCGAGCTGGGCGCCGACGGTCGGCCCGTGGCCGCGAGCTTCTTCCGCAGCCGCATTCGCTCCGCCGCTCGCCTCGACTACGACGAGCTCGATCTGGTCTTCGCCGGTCGTGCGGCGCCGCCGGAGGCTGTGGCTGAGCCGCTCGCCGTCGCCCGCGAGGCGGCGGCGGCGCTGGGCGAGCGTCGCGGTGCGACGAGCCTCGACGTCGAGTCCTTCGAGCCCGAGTTCCGCTTCGACTCGGCGGGGAATGCGATCGCCGCCCGCTCGGTCCCCCAAACCGAGTCCCACCGCCTGATCGAGCGCCTGATGATCCTCGCCAACGAACAAGTTGCTCAGCTGCTGGAGAGAAAGCGGGTGCCAGCCGTCTACCGGGTGCATGCCCAACCCGATCCGGCCCGGGTCGAGCGGCTGATCGAGCAGCTGCATTCCCTCGGCGTGCCGACCCCGCCGCTGGGCCGGGGTCTGGCGCCCGCCCAGGCGGCCGAGGTTGCCGCCGAGGCGAGCCGGCTGGTGATCCGCGAGGCGGCACGGCGCGGGCACGGCCGTGAGGCGTATACATCGCTGGTGCTCCGTTCCCTGATGCAGGCTCAGTACAGCGACCGCAACAGCGGCCACGCCGGCCTCGGCAGCCCTGCCTACTGTCATTTCACTTCGCCGATCCGTCGCTACCCCGACCTGCTCGTCCATCGCGCGCTGCTGGCGACCCTTGGCGAGGGCGAGGAGGCGCCGCGGGCGGCGGAAGCCCGCGAGGTGGCCTGGCACTGCAGCGAGCAAGAGCGCGAGTCGGCGCGGATCGAGCGCGACGCCGACGACGTCTGCGCCGCCTACCTGCTCGAGCGCGAGCTGGGGGAGCGCGGCGGGGAGGCCGAGTTCGAGGGCGAGGTGTCGGGGGCGATCCGGGCCGGTGCCTTCGTCGGCTTCGGTGGCGAGCTGGGCGACGTCTACGAGGGGTTCGTCCCCGCCCGCACGCTCGGCGAGGAGCGCTTCGAGCTGAACGAGGCCGAGACCGCTTTGGTCGGTCGCGAGTCGGGCGGCGCGCTGCGACTGGGGGATCCGATATCCGTCCGCGTGACGGGAGTCGACGCGCCCCGCGGCCGCGTCGACCTGGAGATGGCCAGTGGCTAAGAAGGCGAAGAAGCAGCGCCAGCCCGCCTCGGGCGACGTGGCGACCAACCGTCGCGCGCGGCACAAGTTCGAAGCGATCGAGAAGACCGAGGCGGGGATCGTGTTGCAAGGCTCAGAGGTGAAGTCGTTGCGTAACGGCAAGGCGCAGATGACCGATGCCTATGCGGTGGTCGACAAGGGGGAGGTTTGGCTCCGCAATCTGCACATCCCGCCGTATGAGCCGGCCAGTCGCGAGAACCACGAGCCCGAGCGACCGCGCAAGCTGCTCCTGCACAGGGCCGAGATCGAACGGCTGATCGGCAAGACGGCGGAGAAGGGCCTGACGCTGATCCCGACCCGGATCTACTTCAAGGGGTCGCGGGCGAAGGTGGAGCTGGCGCTGGCCCGCGGCAAGGAGGGGCGCGACCGCCGCCGCGAGATCGCGGACCGCGACGTGCGTCGTGAAGTCGAGCGGGAATTCAAGGGCCGGATGAGGTAGCTTCGAGGGCGATGCGTTCCAGGATTGCCCCGCTTTGGTCCGCGGTGACCCTCGTCGCGCTGGCCCTGGCCGTTCCGGCCCAGGCCCAGGCCGATTCCTTCCCGAGCGAAGCCGGCGACTTCGTCAGCGACAACATCCAGTACTTCGTCGGCGGCCTCGTGGCGGCGATCCTGCTGCTCCTGCTCGTCGTCAGCGTCACCCAGAGGCGCAGCAAGGAAAAGGCGAAAAAGGGAGGCACGGCCCCGGCCCCGGCGGTGACGCCTGGCGCGCCACCGCCGCCCCCAGGTCAAACCACTGAGCTTCCGGCCACCCCGCCTTCGAGTTCCGCGCCTGCGCCCTCGGCGCCGCCGCCCACCGCGAGCGGCCAGCCGCTGAACGCCAAGGAGAAGCGCAAGCTCGCCCGCGAGCAACAGCGCGCCGCCCGGCTCGAGCACCGCAAACGCAGCCAGGCCGAGGCCAAGCGCCGACGGGAAGAGCGAACGGCGAAACGCGCCGAACGGCGCGGCAAGCCCGCCGGAGGACCGCGTGGCGGCCGGCGAGCGAAGAAGGAAGCGGCGAAGGCGGAGCGCCAGCTGGCCGAAGCGCGCGCCGCGCACGAGCGCGAACAGCTGCAGATGGGGAACCAGGCGCCACAGCCTCCCGCGCCGGCCCCGTCCCAGCCCCTCGCCGCCGTCCCTCCCCAGGCTCCGGCCGCACCGCCGCCGGTCCCAGCGGTTGCCCCGGTGCCGCCGGCGGGACTTGCGGCACCGCAGCCTCCGCTGCCGCCAACTCCACCCGCGCCGGGTGCGCCGCCCGGCTACGACGATCCCGCCGCGGCCGAGCAGAGGGTGCGTGCAAAGGTGGAGGAGATCCAGCGCGAGGAGGAGCGGATTCGCGCCGAGGCCGATCGCCGGATCCAGGAAGCCGAGCGGCTGCAGCACGAGGCGGAGTCCCGCGCGGCCCACGCCGAGGCTGGGCAGGCGACCCAGAGCATGGCGGCGATCCCCTCGCCGGGGGCTCCTCAGCCACCCCCGCCGGCGGCGATGCCGTCCGCGCCGGGTCTGCAGACCGCCGAGCAGCGCCTGCAGCAGGAGCGCGAAGCCCAGGAGCGCGCGATGGCCGAGGCCCAGGAGCGCCTGCGCCAGATCGAAGAGCGCACCAAGGAGGCCGAGCGCCGCGCCGTCGAAGCCGAGCGGCTGGCCAAGCTGAAGTCCGAGGAGGAGGAGCGCGAGCGGCGCCTGCAGGAGATCCGCGACAGCGTCGCCCAGGCTGAGGAGCGCGCCCGCGAAGCCGAGCGGCGCGCGGCTGAAGCCGAGCAGGCCGTGATCCAGGCGGTGGAGGGCCAAAGCACGCAGCAGGTCGCACCGCAGCCGGCACCGCCGTCACCTCAACCACCCCCTCCACCACCTGCGCCCGAGCCGACGCCTCCGCCCGCTCCCGCACCCCCGCCACCGCCCGCGCCGCCGGCCACTCCTCCGGTTCCCGAGCCCACGCCACCGCCACCGCCCCAGCAGCCAGGCTCGTCGTCCGCTCCGACGCCGACGCCGCAGGCGAGCGGCGGCACGATCGACCTCAACACCGTCACCTTCGAGCAGCTCCGCGCCGAGAACCTCTCGGTCACCCAGGCGACCCGGCTGCTCGCCCACCGTGAGCGCCTCGGCCGCTTCGGCTCGGTCGACGAGCTGGATCAGGTGGCCGGCTTTCCGACCGACGTTCTGGAAGATCTGAAGAGGCGTTCTAGCGTTTGAGGAGCGGTCCCGGTAGGGGTTCCGCTTAACTTTTTCGCGAGGTCGCGGCCTGTCGGCCGCGCCTGAAACACGCGAAAAAGCACAAGACGCTCCACCCCTACCGGGACCGCTCCTATAGGCCGTGGGCCTCGAGGAGCTTCAGCCAGATCTCGCTGCGGGTTGGGTAGGCGGCCACAGCGTGGCGGAGCTTTGAGAGGGGCACCTCGCCGACTATGGCGACGGTTGCTGCTTGGAGGAAGTCCGCCGTCTCGAAGCCGGTGAAGGTGGCGCCCACGATGACCTGGCGGGACTCGTCCACGACGAGACGGGAGGTGCCGCCGGTTCCCTTGCCCTGGAAGCTGGCGCCGGCGGTGCCGTCGGTCGGCACGTCGACCGCGACTGCCTCGATGCCCGCCTCGCGAGCTTGATCCAGGGTCTTGCCGGCGGCCGCCACCTGCGGGTCGGTGAAGGTGACCCGCGGCGAGCCGATGCCTTCGGCCATGGCCTCCACATCGCGACCGAGGGCGTTCTCGGCCGCGATCCAGGCCTGGTACTTGCCCATGTGGGTGAAGAGGGCGCGACCGTTTACGTCACCGATCGCGTAGAGCCAGTCGCGCTCACCCACCCGCATGCGGTCGTCGGTCTCCAGGAAGCCGCCCTTGCCGGGCTCGACGCCGACCGACCCGAGCCCGATCCCGGCGGTGCGCGGCTTGCGCCCGACCGCGACGAGGATCTCGGCGGCCTCGATCGCGCTGCCGTCGTCGAGCTCGACCGAGACGCCGGTGCCGCTCTTGCCGACGCGACGGGCGAGCGCGCCCGTGCGCACGTCCACGCCGTGGCTCTTGCGCAGCGCCGCCGCGAGCTCCTCGCCGGCGAAGGGCTCCTCGCGGGGGAGGAGGCGATCCGCGCCCTCGACCAAGGTGACCTCGGTCCCCAGCGTCGACCAGGCCTGCGCCAGCTCCGAGCCGACCGGGCCGCCGCCGAGGACCACCATGCTTTCGGGTGGCCGTTTCGCCGTCGTCCCCTCGCGGTTGTTCCAGGCGCGCACCGAGTCGAGCCCCTCGACCGGTGGCATCGAGGCGCCGCTGCCGGTGGCGACGACGATTGCCCGGCGCGCGGTCAGAGCATCGTCGCCGGCCCGCACGCGCCTCTCGCCGTCCAGCTCGCCCTCGCCGCGGAACAGCTCGATCCCGCGTTCGCGCAGCCAGGGAAGCTGGGAGGAGTCGTCGAGCTCGTGGATCACCTCGTCGCGGCGGCTGAGGACAGCCGCCGGGTCGAGCTCGCCGCTGATCGCCTCGGCGACGCCCGGTACCCGGCGCGCCTCGGCAAGCAGGTCAGCGGGTCGCAGCAGCGCCTTCGACGGCATGCAGGCGTAGTACGAGCACTCGCCACCGACCAGATGCGGCTCGACTATTGCCACCGAGAAGCCGCCATCGGCGAGGCGCCCGGCGCAGACCTCCCCCGGCGCCCCGGCCCCGAGCACGATCGCGTCGAACTCCCTCTCGCTCATTGCATGGCCTCGCGCTTCGCTCCCGGCGCGAAGAACCAGAGATGCACGCTTGGTCGCTCCGCGCTCATGGGGGTATTCCTACCCGAGTCCGTACAATCGGTCCACATAGCACGGGGGCGACAGGCTTCGACGTGGTCGGTCCGTGCGAACGGTTGCAGGTCGAGGTTGCCGGAGGCCTCGTTAAACCCCGGCACCAACCAATACGTGCGGACCATGAGTTCGCCCTCGCTGCCTAGCTAGAACCTAGGCGATGAGAGTCGGTCCTCCCTCGCCCGCAGGGAGGGCAGCCGGCTTCAGAACGCGGGCTCACCCAGGCGGATCGCCCCGTCTGCCAGGGGACAATTCAGAGGGCTCTATCTCCCGCAGTGCCCGCCGGCGCGGACCCCGGGAGACGAGAATCAAGCGCCGGCTATACCTGTAGAGACCATCGCACTACGGCCTCGGACGCCGGTTCAATTCCGGCCGCCTCCACTGGTCCGCAGCCAGGCGAGTACCTCGCCTGCGTTGCGGTCTGGCGGGAAGACGGGGTAGAAGGCCTTGGCGATCGCGCCGTCCTCGGCGACGAGGGTGAGGCGCTTGTAGAGCTCCATGCCCGCTGCTTCGAAGGTGGGGAGACGAAGCGCGGCGCCGAGGCGCATATCGCCGTCGCTGAGCAGGGGGAAGGGAATGTGCTCGCGCTCGGCGAACTCGCGCTGTTCCACGGCGGTCTGAGCGCTGAGGCCGACCACGGTGGCGCCCAGCGAGGCGAATTCGGCGAGGCCGTCGCGGTAGGCGCAGCTCTGCGGGGTGCAACCGCGCGCGCCGGGGATGTCGTCCCAGCCGGCAGGGGACGGCTCGCCGGGAACGCCTGTCCGGGGATAGACGTAGACGACGAGGACGCCGGGTCCCGCGGCGGCGGCAGCGGCCAGGTCGATCGTCCCGCCGAGGGTCGAGGGCAGCCGCAGCTCTGGCAGGGGCATGCCGACGAGGTGGTCGGCGGCACCGTCGTCCTCCGGGATCGGCAGGTCGGCCGGCAGCTGGCGGTAGTCGGCGCTCACGGGGTCATCGTCGCAGGGAGGTTGGCGGTCGGCCTCGTAGGGTTTGCAGGATGGATCGGTACGTCGCCTTCCTGCGCGGGATGAACATCGGCGGTCGCCGGATCAAGAACGAGGAGCTGCGGCGTGAGTTCGCGGCGCTCGGCTTCGACGAGGTTTCCTGCTTCCGCGCCAGCGGCAACGTGATCTTCGCCGCGGACGAGGACGATGAGGGGGCCCTGGCGAAGCGGGTCGAAGTTGGCCTCGGCGAGGCGCTCGGCTACGAGGTGCCGGTCTTCCTTCGAAGCGCTGCCGAGCTGGGCGCGATTGCCGCCCTCGAGCCCTTCGATCCCGACCTCGTCGAGGAATCGGCCGGCAAGCTCCAGGTCTCGCTGTTGCTGAAGAAGCCGAAGGCCGCGGCGCGCCGCGAGGTGTTGGCGATGGCCAGCGGCGAGGATCGTCTGGCGATCGAGGGCCGGGAGCTTTACTGGCTTCCCAGCGGCGGCCTGCTCGAGTCCTCGCTCGATCTGAAAGCCATCGACGCCCTCCTCGGCCTCTCGACCCGCCGCACCAAGGGCACGATCGACCAGATCGCCGCCAAGCACTTCACCGATTGAGAGTCACCTAGGGCCGAGTCGACGGTCAGCCCAGGATTTGGCCTCGATGTACACCGTCGCCCCAACCCAGAGAGCGGGAACGAGAATCCAAGGTGGAGCGCCGAGGATAAGGACCGCAACGAGAACGAGCAGCGCGATTGCAGTTCCCGCGATAGAGGCGCCCCGTGGAGTTCTGGTGAGCCGAGCGATCAAGTCCACACCACGATGATAAGAGCGACGATGGATAGCGGCGAGGTGAGTTCGAAACCCTCTGCAATGCCTTCGTTGATGCGGTGCGCAACGCTCTCGGCCGATTGCCCTTGGGCGAGTGCTTGAGAAGCCGAGAAGCCGCTGAAGTACGCCATCCCGCCTCCAAGCACGGAGAAGGCGGCAATGATCGCTTCCAGGAATTCCCTCGCGCCGGTCGCGTCGATTGGAGCCATCCCGACCACCGTAGGATTGCCAACGCGCGCATGGCGCGCACGATGTTAGGGCTCTGTCGCGTCTTTCAGCGCAGATCCGCGCGGGGGAGGGCGGCAAGCTCGGCGTCGGCGCTGACGGCGCCGATTTCCTCGGGCAGCGCCGAGAGCTGGACGTTGGAGACGAACTCCATTTGCTGACCGAGTGGACGGAAGAAGTTGTCGTAGTGGGTGGGGACCACGACCTTCGGGTCGAGGAGGGGGAGGATCCGCTTCCAGTAGTCGCGGGTGAAGCTGCGGCCGGCGACGCCGGCGAGGAAGACGTCGACGCCGCGCTCGCGGACCGCGTCGTCGATCAGGTTGGCGCTGCCCTGGTGGTAGAAGCGGATGCCGGCGACCTCGATCGTGATGCCCCAGACCTGGCCACAGCGGTAGGCGCTAGGCGTGAGGGAGTCGAGGTGCTCGCAGGTCAGGTCGCCGTCGTAGGGCACCGCGAGCCCGAGCAGCAGCTTCGAGTGCACGCTGGGTGTGAAGCTGACGCGGAACGGACCGAGCTCGTAGCTGCGGTAGTGCTCGACCTCGACCGCGCTGTCGGCGAGGCCGTGCAATGCCATCAGCGCCACCAGCGAGTCGGAGCCGTACGCCCTGCAGCCGAAGCGGCGCGCGATCGCCGGCGCGTCGACTGCATGGTCGAAGTGGGTGTGGCCGACGAGCACTCCGACGACCTCGCCAGGCGCATGGACGAAGCGATCCAGCGCCGTCGGGTCCGGCAGGGTGGGCCGGCGCAGGACGAGGTCGCGGAAGGGGACGCGCGAGAGATACGGGTCGACGAACAGGGTGTGGCCCTCGGCGCTGAGCCGGTAACCGGAGACCCCGAGCCATTCGACCTCGAGCCCCTCCGGCAGCTGCAGCGGCTTCGCCTCCAACTCGCTCAACGCCTTCCCGTCCTCGCGCTCGGCGGAGCGCCTGGTCAGGCTGGCCTTGGCCAGCTCCCCGAGGTGTCGCAGCGGCCCTGCCATCGTGGTGACGCCCTACCGCCGCCCGCTATCTGGTCTCGACGGTCGCCGAGAGCTCGGGAGAGCTCGTCAGCGTCTGGAGGACGACGCAGTAGCGCTCGGTCAGCTTCAGCAGCGTCTCGAGCTCGTCAGGGGTGGCGTCGGTATCGAGCTCGAAGGAGAGTCGGATCGCCGAGAAGCCGACCGGTGCGTCGCGGTCGACCGCAAGGGTCCCGCGGAAGTCGAGGTCGCCGTCGGCGCGCACCCTGCCGGCCCTGACCTCGATCCCCAACGAGGTCGACACGGCGCGCAGCGTCACCCCGGCGCAGGCGGCCAGCGCCTCGAGCAGCATGTCGCCCGAGCAAAGCAGCGCGCCGTCCCCGCCCGAGGCGGGGTGGAGGCCGGCCTCGGCGATCGCCCGCCCCGTCTGCACCGAGCATGAGACCCCTTCGCCGAGCTCGCCGCTCGCCGAGAGGGTGACCACGGCAGCAGCCGGGTCGTCTTCGTAGCGCTCCTTGAGCGGCGCCTGAATCGCCCGCAGCTGCTCGCGTTCCATGCCGGGAGGTTACGCCCACCGGTGCGGCAAGAACGTAATGTCAGGCGCATGGCGATTGCCACGGCGACGACGATCGACGTATACGCGGGCGGGGAGCTGCTCTTCGCCGACGTCTCCTTCAAGCTCGAGCCCCGCGAGCGGATGACGCTGTCGGGGCGAAACGGCGCCGGCAAGTCGACCCTGCTGCGGGTACTGGCTGGTGAGCGCCCGCCGGACTCGGGCAGCATCGCCCTGCAGAAAGGGGCGCGGGTGGCCCTGCACGACCAGCGCCCCCCGCGCGAAGCCGAGGTCTCGCTGGGCGACTACGTCTTCTCCGGCCGCGCCGACATGCAGGAGACCGAGGTCGAGATGGCCCGCCTGGAGGCGGCGATGTCCGGCGGCGAGCCGGAGGAGGAGACGATGCGCGCCTACTCCGAGGCGCAGCAGCGGCTCGAAGCCGGCGGCGGATATCGCTGGCGCGACGACGTGCTCGCCGTGCTCGGCGGCCTCGGCTTCGACGACGAGGCGGCCGGGCGCTCGCTCTCCACCTTCTCCGGCGGCGAGCTGACCCGCGCCTCGCTTGCCCGTGCCCTGGCGACTCGCCCGGACCTCCTGCTTCTCGACGAGCCGACGAACCACCTCGACATCCCCTCGCTCGAGTGGCTCGAGCGTTACCTCTGCGACCTCGACGCTGCGGTCGTCCTCGTCGCCCACGACCGCTGGTTCCTCGAGGCGGTCGGCACTTCGGTGCTCGAGCTCGAGGCGCAGCGAGGCCGCTTCTTCGCCGGCCCCTGGCACGCCTGGCGCAAGGAGCAGGCGGCGCGGGAGATCGCTCGCGGCAAGGCGATCGAGCGCCAGCAGGCAGAGATCGAGCGGATGGAGCGATTCGTCGAGCGCTTCCGCTACAAGGCGACGAAGGCGCGCCAAGCGCAGTCGCGGCTGAAGCAGATCGAGAAGATCAAGCGCGACGGGGTGAAGGCGGAACAGCGCGACCGCCGCAACCTGCGCTTCTCCTTCGTCACCCCGGAGCGCCCAGGCCGGGTCGTGCTGAAGCTGGTCAAGGGGACGATCGAGGTGCCTGGACGCACCCTGCTCAGCGACGCCGACCTCGAACTCGAGCGCGGCGAGCACGTCGTCCTCGTCGGCCCCAACGGCGCCGGCAAGACGACGCTGATCGAGACCCTTGCCGGTCGCCGCGAGCCCGCCTCCGGCTCGGTGCGGACCGGCCACAACGTCAAGCTCGGCTACCTCTCCCAGCACGCCGAGACCGCGGCGGGGGAGGGGACCGTGCTCGAAGCGGCCCAGCGAGGAACTGGCCTCACCGGCCAAAAGGCCCGCGACCTGCTCGGCGGCTTCCTCTTCTCCGGCGCCGACGCGGAGAAATCGCTTGACGACATCTCCGGCGGCGAGCAGCGGCGCCTCTCGCTGGCGATCCTCGTCGCCTCCGGCGCCAACGTCCTCGTCCTCGACGAGCCCACCAACCATCTCGACGTCGAGAGCCGCGAGGCGCTCGAGGACGCCCTCTCGGCCTTCGAGGGGGCGGTGATCCTCGTCTCGCACGATCGCGCCCTGCTCGAGGCGGTCGGCAGCCGCACCCTGGTTTGCGAGGACGGCGAGCTGCGCAGCCACCCGAGCGGCTGGGCCGCGTATCAGCGTGGGCGCGACGAAGACGCGGAAGCGGCATCCGCGGCCAGGGCGGCGGCCAAACGGGAGGGCAAAGGGGGAAAGCGCCAGCGTCCCGGGGCCGCGAAGAAGAGTGCCGCGCGCAAGGCGACCCGCCTCGCGGAGAAGATCGAGGCGGCAGAGGCCGAGCTGCGCCGGGTCGAGGAGGAGCTCGCCGACCCCGCCGCCTGGTCGACGCCGGAGCGCTCAGAGCGCGCGAGCGAGCGCCACGAGGCGGCCAAGCGAAGGCTCACCGAGCTCTACGAGCAGTGGGAGGAGGCCGAAAGGGCGGTCAGCGCAGCGGCCGATCCAGCCTGACCAGGGTGCCCTTGCCGGGGGCCAAGGTGATGTTGCGGACCCTGACTGCCTCCGGCTTCGGGTTGGGGGCGCTGAGCTCGGCGCGCTCGACGAACTCGCGCAGGACGATCCGCATCTCGTATTCGGCGAAGGCGGCTCCGATGCAGCGCCGCACGCCGCCACCGAAGGGGATCCAGGCGTAGTTGTCGGCCTTTTCGGTGAGGAAGCGCTCGGGCCGGAACTCCTCGGGCTGGGGGAAGAGGTCCTCGCGGTAATGCAGGGCGGCGATCGCAGCCATCACGAAGCTGCCCTTGGGCAGCTCGTAGCCGCCGATCTGGGCTGGCGCGGTGAGGCGGCGGGCGACGTCGACGATCACGGGGCGCGCCCGCAGCGTCTCTTTGACCGTCGCTTCGAGGTAGTCGTCCTCGCCGGCGGCGATCGATTCGCGCAGCTTCGCCAGAACGCGGGGGGTGCGCAGCAGTCGCTCCATCGCCCAGGCGAGCCCGGTCGCCGTCGTCTCGTGGCCGGCGCCGAGCACGGTGACGAGCTCGTCGCGCAGCTCTTCGTCGCTCATCGGGCTGCCGTCGTCGTGGCGGGCCTGCAGCAGCAGCGAGAGCACGTCGTCGTGACCCTCCTCGCCGGCTTCGACCTCCTTGCGGCGCAGCCCGATCTCCTCGTAGATGAACTCGTCGAGCGCGGCGCGCGAACGCAGGAAGCGCGGCCAGGGGCTGCCGGGGCCGAAGTTGCGGCGTAGGGCGGGGAAGGTGGTGATCAGGCCGACGCGACGGCTGAAGTCCTCGATCAGCGCCTCGAAGCGGGTCAGGCGATCCTCGTCGTGGACGCCGAAGACGGCGCGCATGATCACCGCCAGGGTGATCCGCTGGGTGTGGGGGCGCAGGGAGAAGGGCTCGCCGACCGGCCAGCTCTCCATCTGCTTGCGGGTGGTCTCGCGGATCAGCTCGCCGTAGCCACGGACCCGCTCGCCGTGAAAGGGGGGGAGCAGCAGCTTGCGCTGCCGCATGTGCGGCGCGTCGTCGAGGGTCAGCACCGAGTTGGGGCCGAGGGCAGGCTCGAGCACGGTGGCATTGGCCTCGCCCGCGTGGAACTGCTCGGGCGAGCCGGTGAACAGGGCTTTGACCAAGGCCGGGTCGGCGACGTAGTAGAGCCGGCCGAAAAAGGGAAAGGAGAGGGTGAAGACGTCCCCGTAGCGGCGCTGCAGCTGGATCAGGAAGCCGAGTGGGTCGCGCGCATAGCGCAGGGCCTGCAGCACTCTGGGGGCTTTCGAGCCGGGCGGCTGACCGCTGCGCCGGGCGGCAGCGGGGGCGCGTGCGATCGTTGCCTGCTCCATCCTCACCGCACCATAGAACATCGACTGGCTGGTCAGCCAGTTCGTGCCCGGCCGATGCTCAGAACACGATCGTGCGGGCGCCGTCGAGCAGGACGCGATCGTCGAGGTGGGCCTTGACCGCGCGGGAGAGCACGAGTCGCTCGATGTCGCGGCCGATCCGCTTCAGGTCCTCGACCTCGTCGCGGTGACTGACCCGGGTCACGTCCTGGTCGATGATCGGCCCGGCGTCGAGCTCCTCGGTGACGTAGTGGGCGGTGGCGCCGATCAGCTTGACGCCACGCTCGTGGGCGCGCCGATAGGGGTCGGCGCCGACGAAGGCGGGCAGGAAGCTGTGGTGGATGTTGATCGCAGGGGCGCCGAGCCGCCGCAGGAACTCCCCCGAGAGGATCTGCATGTAGCGGGCGAGGACGAGCAGGTCGACGTCTCCCACCAGCTCGAGCACGTCCGCTTCCGCCCGCTCCCTCGTCGCGGGATCCACCGGAACGTGGTGGAAGGGAAGGCCGAGCGTTTCTACTTGCTGGCGATGGTCGGGGTGGTTGGAGACGACGGCGACGACCTCGGCCCCGAGCTCGCCGCTGCGCCAGCGCCAGAGCAGGTCGGAGAGGCAGTGGTCTTCGCGCGAGGCCATGATCGCGATCCGCTTGCGCTCGCTCGACTCGGCGAAGCGGTGCTCCATCTCGAAGCGCGCGGAGATCTCGCGCTCGAAGGACCCGTATACCTCGTCACGCCGCTCGGCGGGAACGGCGTCGAACGCCATCCGCATGAAGAACCGCCCCTCGTCGCTGGAATGCTGGTCGGCGTCGACGATGTTGAGCCCGACCTCGGCGAGGAAGCTGCTGACCGCTGCGATCAGCCCCGGCCGGTCGGGGCAGGCGAGCAGCAAGCGCGATGTCGGGTGCTCCGCGATCCGCGAATCATGCCGGACTGCCGTGGCGATTCACTAGTCTTGCGCCCAGATGCGGGTTACCGCTGCTCCAGACGGACTGATCGAGCGGATCGGCCTCCTGCTCAACCGGCTGCCGACGCCGATCGGCGAAGCGATGCTGGCGATGCCGGTCGCCCGCTCGCTCCAGGTCGCCCAGCGCACCGGGATGCTGGCGGCGCTGGCGGAGGACGCCCGCGATCCGGTCGAGCTGGCCGAGCATCTCGGCTTGCAGCCAACCGCGACCGAGCTGGTCCTCGACGTGATCGCCTCGGTCGGGCACGTCGAGCTGCGCGCCGACGGGCGCTACGAGATGACCGACCGCGCCCGGCGCTGGCTCGACCCGCGTTCCGATCACTACCTTGGCGACTTCCTCGCCGACACGGCGGAGTATTGGGAGTGGTGGGGAGGGCTCGAGGACCTGGTCCGCGACGGCCGCCACGTCGAGCTGCACGACAAGCCCGCCGACGATCCCTACTGGCGCTCCTACATCCGCGGCCAGTACCAGCTCGCTCGGCTCAGCTCGGCCGAGGTGGCGAAGGCCGTGCCGCTGGCAAGGGGAGCCCACTCGCTGCTCGACGTCGCCGGCGCCCACGGCGAGTTCTCGATGGCGCTCTGCCGCCAGCACCCGGGCCTGAAGGCAACCGTGGTCGATCTCCCGGGCAGTGCCCGCGTCGGTCGCGAGATCGTCTCCGGCGCTGGCATGGAAGACCGCGTCCACCACGTCGAGGGCGACATGTTCGAGGCCGACCTCGGTGGCCCCCACGACGGCGCCCTCTGCTTCAACATCGTCCACCATCAGACCCCGGAGCAGGCCCGCGAGCTCTTCGCTCGCGTCCGCGCTGCCCTGCGCCCCGGGGCGCCGCTATGCGTGCTCGAGCTCTACGACCGCCCCGACGGCCAGAAGCCCGACTCCGGCTCGATCCTCGGCCTCTTCTTCCACCTCACCTCCGGCGCCGACACCTACACCGTCGAGCAGGTCTCGGCCTGGCTCGCCGATTCCGGCTTCGGGACAGCGGACAAGCACACCTTCCGCACTCTCCCCAGCCTGGCGATGCTCAGCGCCAAGGCCGTCTGAGCCAGCGCAGCTCTGCACGATCCGCTGCATAGCCTCAAACCAAGCTCAGCGATTCGTGCCTGAGAAAGCATCAAACGCCACAAGCAGCTCGACTTGTGTGAGCGCGATCACCTCCCGACGCCGCAAATACCGGCACGGTCCCGCGCTTGCTCACAAAACGCACATATTTCATCTCATTCCTGATCCTGTGTTTCGTTCTTCCAGTTGGCGCCTCGGCGAGTGTCCTCGACCGACCGGCCCGGCAGTTCAAGCACACGATCCACATCACCGTTGCGAAGCTCGAAGCGGCTCAGAAGGCAAAGCTCCGCCGCGAACGCCGCCAGCTCTACGCAACCTTGCCGGGCGGAGTTTCTCTCGAAACCCTCGACGCGATTGCGTCCTGCGAGTCCGGCGGCGACCCCACAGCCGTCTCGTCAGACGGCAGCTACCGAGGCAAGTACCAGTTCGACTACGGCACCTGGGAATCGATGGGCGGCTCCGGTGATCCTGCGGCAGCTTCAGAGTCGGAGCAGGACTATCGCGCCGCCTTGCTCTACTCCCAATCGGGCTCCAGCCCGTGGCCTATCTGCGGTTGATCGTCGAAGGCTTGTGAGGGAAGGGGTCGGGCACCACTCCCCGCTCGACTTTTTGGCCTCTAAGGAGGGCGGCTCTCGCTGAGGGGTCAGGTGCCAAAAAGTACAAGCCGCGGGGAGCGGCGCCCGACCCCTTCCTTACGATCGGGGTCGATGAGCGAGGCAGTACCGACGCCGGATCCGAAGGGACCGAAGCGAAAGCCTCCAAAGGAGGCGATTGCTGAGGCGCGGGTGCGGGTGCCGACCCGCGGCAATCGCAAGCTGGAGAGGTTTCTCGAGGCGGTCAATGGGGACGAGCAAGTTCGGGCCTGGTGGTACATGACTCAGGTCCACGCCGAACGCCTGGGAATGTCGGACCACTCCTGGGTCCACATGCAGATCGTGCTCAACATCGCGCTGAGGTTGCTGCGGCTGCTGGTGAAGGCTGGAGTTGAGCCAGCGATGGTCAGCGACCACGGGATGTCGGCGCGCGACGCGGAGGTGGTGGTTGCTGGGGGAGCCCTGCTGCACGACGTCGGAATGTCGATCCATAGGGCCGATCACGAGGAGTACAGCCTCTTTCTCGCCAATGGCGCGCTGGAGCGGCTGCTTGCCGACTGCTATCGCCAGCCGGAGCGGACGATCCTCGCCTCCGAGATTCTGCACGCGATCATTGGGCACAGACGGAGGGGGGAGCCCTACACGCTCGAGGCGGGGGTGGTGCGGGTTGCCGATGCGCTGGACATGGCTCAGGGGCGGACGCGGCTGCCAATCGAAGCGGGGCAGGAGGGGATCCACTCGATTTCCGCTGCTGCCGTAGACGAGGTGCGGATCGAGGTGGGGGAGACGCGGCCGGTGCGGATCGAGATCGAGCTGAACAACTCGGCCGGGATATTCCAGGTCGACGATCTGCTGGCGACGAAGATCCGCGGCACCCCGCTCGAGGGTCGAGTGGAAGTCGTCGCCAAGATCGAGGGCGAGACCGAGAAACGCCTGCTCAGCGGCTTCCGGCTCGACTAACCCCTTGACCAGGCAGTGAGGTCGTCAGGCAAGCGCCGAGGACGCCGCCTGGCAGCCTCAGCGGGCCGTCAGCCGAAGCGCTCTAGGTCGTAGCGGCGCTGTTCCTTGCGCTTCTCGAGCTTTCCCTGGACGAGGGAAAGCACGATCACGAGGATGGCGAAGAAGCCGATCACGCCGAAGCAGAAGAAGGTGACCGTCTTGTCGTCGGTCGGGCCCGCCAGGCCGACGCCGTTGTCGGCGAGCGCAACTGGCACGGCCAGAAGCAGCGAGAGCAAAACCGAGAAGATGGCCGCTGCGAGCTGCGTTTGGCGCGAGGGTGCCTTCACGTCCGCCAATCTAGCGCACGCGGTCCCCGGCAAGCGGCCTGAAAAAAAGCGAACGGCCCGGGGCAGTGGGCCGTTCGCGGTGACGAGAGAGGAGTCTCGTGAGGCTTGAAGTCTGCCGGCGCAGCGGTGGCGTGTGGTGAACATTCAGAGAAGCTTCGGCCGGCTCGGCGCCAGGCACCGCCAGCAGAAAAGGCCGGAAAAAGCAGGCACTTGTCGCCTGAGCTGTGAAATTCCTGTGAACGCAGGGGATTTCTGCCCCTCCGACGCCGTCGCCGATGCATACAATCGAGCCGTCTCAATGCGACGGGCACTCCACCTCGCCACCGACTGCGCCGCCACTTGAACTCACAGCAGACCATCCGGCTCGCGGTAATCGACGACGACAGCGGCTTCGTGACCGTGCTGTCGAAGCGAACCGAGGCGGCAGGGTGGCAGCAGCGCGTTCTGACCAGCGCGATTCCTCCTGAGGAGCTCGTTGCGATGAAGCTGAATGGGCTGCTGATCGATCTCGCGGTTCTCGGCGACGATGCCTGGGCCTACCTCGAGCGGGTCTGCGGGATGCTGCCGGACCTCGGCGTCGTCGTCTGCACCGGTCGCTCGACGGTTGCCCAGCGGGTGCGGGGCCTGCGGTTGGGCGTTGACGACTGGATCGGCAAGCCCTGTCACCCGGAGGAGGTAATGGCTCGGATCGAGGCGGTGTCACGCCGCCGCCGCCGCAGCCGCGCCGGCGCCGAGGTCGGCCCGCTCGTCGCCGGCGAGCTGGAGATTCGCTCCGACCAGTTCCAGGCCTTCGTCGGGGACGGCAGCCTCGATTTGACCAGGCGCGAGTTCGAGCTGTTGCAGCTGCTGGCCGACGCCAAGGGCCAGGTGCTCGAGCGCGAGGCGATCTACCAGCGGGTCTGGGGCTACGCGATGGCGCACGGCGACCGCTCGGTGGACGTCTTCATCCGCAAGCTACGGCAGAAGCTGGAGAAGCGCTCGCCCGGCTGGAGCTATATCCACACGCACTTCGGTGTCGGCTATCGCTTCGACCCCGAGCCGCTGGCCGGGACCGAGGCGGCGCTGGCCCCGGTCGAGCCAGCGGAGCCCGCTGTCGAGGCGCCGGTCGAGGCCATCACGGCCGCCTGAGCGCCGCTCCTGCTTCACAAGCCGTTCACAACTGCTTTACGGCCGGGTAACCGCTGCGTCGAAGCTCGCCGCCATGATCGGCGATCATGTCAGGCGAGAACGGCAGGGCTCCGCAGCAGCTGGCAAGCCGCCTCGAGATCAGGCCGCAGGAGCACGCTGCCCTCGTCGACGGCCGGCCGCTCAGCCTGACGATGCGGGAGCTGCAGCTGCTCTCGATCTTGGCGGCTCACCCGCAGCGGATCCTCACCCGCGAGGAGCTCTACACCGAGGTTTGGGGGCGACGGCCCCGTCACGACGATCGCTCTGTCGACGTCTACGTCAGCCGCCTGCGCTCGAAGCTGGGCGAGGCTCTGCCTGGCCTGAGCCTGATCCACACGCACAGCGGGATCGGCTATCGCTTCTCTCCCGACGGCTGAGCTATCCATCTCCGCCAGGGCTTTTACATCTTTTTCACATCCTCGATACAGCCAGGTAACAAGCTGCGGAGGGGGCATTGAGAGTCTCGCGCTGTCAGCGGCCTCCGGGCCGGTCAACCGGAGTGAACGAACGAGAAGGAGACAGAGTGATTAGCTCTAGAAGGCTGGCGGTCGTCGCCTCGGCTGCCGTCCTGGCGGTCGGCGTCGCGGCCTGTGGCAGCAGCGACGACGATGCGACCGGGAGCGGGGGCGAAGACCTTTCGGGGACGATCCGCATCGACGGCTCGAGCACAGTTGCACCGCTCACCGAAGCGATCGCCGAGCAGTTCCAGACCGAAAATCCCGGCGTCAAAGTGACGGTCGGCACCTCCGGCACCGGCGGCGGCTTCGAAAAATTCTGCGTCGGCGAGACCGACATCAGCGACGCCTCGCGCGAAATCGAGCCCGAAGAGGCCGCGACCTGCAAGAAGGAAGGCATCGGCTACGAGGACGTCCACGTCGCCACCGACGCGCTGACGGTGATGATCAACAACGAAAACCCGGTCAGCTGCCTCACGGTCGACCAGCTGAACGCCGTCTGGGGCCCCGACTCGAATATCTCCAACTGGGATGAAATCCCGGGGTTGAAAGAGGAATTCGACGAGACGCTCTCTCTGTACGGTCCCGGCACCGACTCCGGCACCTTCGACTACTTCACCGATGAAATCAACGGCGAAGAGGGTGCTACTCGCAAGGACTACAACAACGTCGGCGAGAACGACAACGCCACCGTCACCGGCGTCGAGGGCTCGCCCGGTGGGATGGGCTACGCCGGCTTCTCCTACTACACCGAGAACGAAGGCAAATTGAAAGCGCTGGAAGTCGACGGCGGCAAGGGCTGCGTCGGGCCGTCTGTCGAAAGCGCCCAGGACGGCACCTACACGCCGCTCAGCCGGCCGCTGTTCGTCTACCCGAGCGACGCGGCGCTGAAGAAGCCCGAGGTGAAGGCGTTCGTCGAGTACTACCTCGAAAACGCGACGGGAGTAGCCGAATCGGTCGGCTTCATCCCGCTGACCGAAGAGCAGCTCGAAGTATCGGAAACGGCTGCGACGAAGGCCGGCGCCTAGATTTCGTTGGCTCTAAGCAGCACAAGTGGATCGATGAAGCCGGCGGGGGAACCCCCTCGCCGGCTTCGGGCGTCCCGCAACCGTTACGGAGAGAAGGCGATCCAGGGCGTCCTCGCTCTCTGCGGCGTGCTCTCAATCCTCACGACCACGGCGATCGTAATCTCGCTGATCGGCCCGACTATCGGCTTCTTCAAGATCGTCCCAGCGAGTGAATTCTTCTTCACCTTCGATTGGACGCCTCAGTTCGAGCCCCCCAGCTTCGGCGTTCTAGCGATCGTGATGGGCACCCTCAACGTCACCCTTTGGGCGATGCTGTTTGCGATCCCGGTCGGGCTTGGGTCGGCGATCTACCTGAGCGAGTACGCGCCCCGGCGGGTGCGCAAGACGGTGAAGCCGGTGCTCGAGATACTCGCCGGCATCCCCACGGTGGCGATCGGCCTCTTTGCACTCACCTTCATCCTGCCCGAGCTGATCCAGCCACTGTGGCCCGGCGGCTTCCTGGGCGGGGCGGAGGGCAAGCCCTTCATGGCGCTTGCGGCCAGCCTGGGAATCGGCTTGATGGTCGTGCCGATCATCGCCTCGCTCTCCGATGACGCGATGACGGCTGTGCCGCGCGGGCTGCGCGAAGGTGCCTACGCGCTCGGCGCGACCAAGGCAAAGGTGGCGACCGGGGTCGTTTTCCCCGCAGCGCTCTCCGGCATCGTCGCCTCGATCGTGCTCGCCATCTCGCGCGCTGTGGGCGAGACGATGATCGTCGTCATTGCGGGCGGCTCGAATCCCCACGCCACCCTCAACCCGGTCGAATCGATTCAGGCGATGACCTCCTACATCGCGGTCACCGCCACCGGCGACATCCCCACCGGCTCGATCGACTACAAGTCGGTCTTCGCCGTCGGCACGGTGCTCTTCGCGATGACGCTGGTGATGAACGTGATCAGCATCAGGCTCGTCCGCAGGTTCCGGGAGGTCTACGACTGATGGTCGGCCCGGAGGCCGCAGCGCCGCGCAGTCGCCTCCCCGTGGCCGGTGCCCGGGCGACGACGCTGGCGATGCTGCGCGACCAGCCGCGCGGCGATGTGATCCGCAATGCGGTCTTTGCCGCGCTGCTCCTGCTGGCGGTCCTCATAGCCCTGATCGGCCTCATCTCCCTGCTCGCCCAGGCCTTCGCCAAGGGCTCCTCTGCCCTCAGCCCCGACCTCTTCACCAACCCCCCTTCAACCGCGTTTCCCGACAAAGCCGGCTTCCGCCCCGCGATCATCGGCTCACTCGAGCTGATTGCCGGGGTGATCCTCATCGTCGTCCCGGTCGGCGTTGGTGCCGCCCTCTACTTGGAGGAGTACGCCGACAGCTCGCGCTGGTGGAACCGGCTGATCGAGCTCAACATCCAGAACCTCGCCGCCGTTCCCTCGATCATCTACGGCATCCTCGGGCTCGCCTTCATCGTGCGAGGCCCGCTCGATCTTGGCTTCATCCTCGCCGCTGGCTCGATGACGCTGGCGCTACTGGTGCTGCCGATGGTGATCATCGCCGCGCGAGAGGCGATCCGGGCAGTGCCGGACTCGATCCGCCAGGGCTCGCTCGCACTCGGCGCCACCAGGTGGCAGACGATTCGCCGGCAAGTGCTGCCAGCTTCGATCCCGGGAATAGCAACGGGCGTGATCCTTGCCGTGTCGAGGGCGCTCGGCGAGACGGCGCCACTGCTTCTGGTCGGAGCGACCGTCTTCATCACCTTCGACCCGACGCCGTTCTCGCCCGACGGCTACTCGGCGATGCCGGTGCAGATCTTCAACTATGCGCTGCGCCCGCAAGAGGAGTTCCAGACGCTCGCTTTTGCAGGGATCATCGTGATGCTAGTCGTCCTGCTGGCGATGAACTCCTTCGCGATCTGGCTACGAAATCGTTACGAGCAGAGATGGTAGGTGGGCTAGGGTGAGCGAGCGGATGGCACAGGACGAGAGCAGAGCCGGGACCGGGCGTGAGACCCGCGAGGCGGCGGCCGCACGGGCAGCAATCGCGGTGCGGCCGAGCGAGTTCCGGCACGGCGCAGCCGGCAAGCGAGAGAAGGTCTTCGAGCTGAAGGGCGTCGAGGTTCTCTACGGCGGCGTCTCCGCGGTGAAGCAGATCTCGATGGACATCCACCGCAACGACGTGACGGCGCTGATCGGGCCGTCGGGTTGCGGCAAGAGCACCCTGCTGCGCTGTCTCAACCGGATGAACGATCTGATCCCCAACGCGGAAGTGCAGGGCGAGTTGCTGTACCACGGCGAGGACCTCTACGGCTCGGCTGTCGACCCGGTCCAGGTCCGCAAGCTGATCGGGATGGTCTTCCAGAAGCCGAACCCCTTCCCAAAGTCGATCTACGACAACGTCGCCTTTGGGCCGCGCATCCTCGGCGAAAAGGACGACCTCGACGCGACGGTGGAGCGTGCGCTGCGGGGGGCGGCGCTCTGGGAGGAGGTCAAGGACCGCCTCGACGACAACGCCTTCGGGCTCTCGGGGGGACAGCAGCAGCGCCTCTGCATCGCCCGCTGCATCGCCGTGCAGCCCGACACGATCCTGATGGACGAGCCCTGCTCGGCGCTCGACCCGATCTCGACCGGCAAGATCGAGGACCTGATGATCGAGCTGAAGAAGGAGTTCTCGATCGTGATCGTCACCCACAACATGCAGCAGGCAGCGCGCGTCTCCGACCGCACCGCCTTCCTCATGGTCGAGCTCGACGCCGACGAGGACAACCGCTGGGGGCGCCTGGTCGAGTACGACGACACCGAGAAGATCTTCACCAACCCCGGCGACCGGCGTACCGAGGACTACGTCTCGGGCAAGGTCGGGTGATGCGGACCGTGGTCGAGCAGACCAGGGTCTACTACCAGGAAGAGCTCGAGAAGCTCGAGGCGAGTGCCCTGGGCGGTCTCGACCTGGTCCTCGGGGCGCTGGGTCGGACCATGGAGGCGGTCGAGCACCAGGACGTCGAGCTGGCCCAGCTCGTGGTCGCCGACGACGACCGCATCGACGGCCGCTACCTCGAGGTGCACCAGGCGCTGATCACCCTGCTGGCGACTCAGTCGCCGGTGGCGACCGACCTGCGCCTGATCTCGGCCCTCCTGCACGTTCTGAAGAACGTCGAGCGGATGGGCGACCAGTGCGTGAACATCTGCAAGCTGCTGCCGCTGACGGGCAACGAGCCACCGTCCGACCGGGAGATGGTGAAGCTGATCCTCAGCATGGGCGGCCAGGCGCGAACCCTGATCGGCCAGGCCAAGCGCGCCTTCGAGGGCCGTGACGTGGAGATGGCGCGCGACCTCGTGCGTCAGGACGACGTCGTCGACAACCTCAACCGCGAGTGCTTCCGGCTTGCGCTGGAGATCGGCGACGACGCCGACAAGCGCGAGTGGGCGATGACGATGATGTTGGCCGCGCGGGCGATCGAGCGGATCGGGGACAACGCCGTCGACATCGGCGAGCAGGTCGCCTTCGTCGTCACGGGGCTGTTTCGGGAGTTCGAGGACGCGTCGCATCCAGACGGAGGGCCAACGGCCGTTTAGGCGCGGCGGGTCCCGTCACGGATGGTGCCACCACCCTGCTGCGGTGTCGGCTGCGCCGCGCCTCCTCGGGGGTGGTCCCAAATCCGCGCCACCCGCCGCGAGTTGCGGGTTTGCCCACGGTTGAGATCCGCTGCGT
Organism: uncultured Solirubrobacterales bacterium; assembly: GCA_963712595.1. Lineage (GTDB taxonomy): Bacteria > Actinomycetota > Thermoleophilia > Solirubrobacterales > 70-9 > VRUE01. Next base: position 795,518 of record CAVQIM010000001.1, on the reverse strand, counting down.
CTGGGAATATGCGAAGGGAAGCCGTGACGCTCTGCGCCGCCATAGATATTGGGTCCAACACGACGCGCGTGCTCGTGGCCGAGCCCGTTGACGGGCAGTTGAAGAAGGTGATGGAGCAGCGGGCGTACACCCGCATAAACAAGGCGCTTGACTCCGACGGGGCGATCTTGGCGCAGAAGGTCGACGAGGTGGCCGAGGTGGTCTCGACCCAGGTGCGGCTCGCCCGGGAGCTCGGGGCGAGGGAGATTCGCGCCGTGGCCACCGCAGCGGTTCGCGAGGCCTCCAATGGGGAGGAGGCGGCTGAGGCGATCGGCGAGGCTGCCGGCGTGCCGGTCGAGATCCTCAGCGACGAGGAGGAGGGGCGGCTCTCCTTCATCGGCGCGACCAAGACGCTAGGGCACCCGGTCGACGGCAGGGTTGGGGTGGTCGACGTCGGCGGCGGCTCGACCGAGGTGATCCTCGGCACGGTTCCCGGTGGGGCTTCGGAGGTTCTCTCTTGGCGGGTCGGCTCCGGCGTGCTCGCCGACGAGTTGATCTCCTCCGATCCGCCCTCGGCAGCGGAGATCCGCCGCGTGCGCGACCGGATCGAGGACATCTTCGCCGGGGTCGAGATCGAGCATCCGGCCCAGGCGGTCGCGGTCGGCGGCAGCGCCACTTCGCTGCGGCGCCTGGTCGGCGCCGTGCTGGAGTACGAGACCTTGGAGCGGGGAATACGCGTCCTCTGCGGCGATCCCGCCGCAGAGGTGGCTCGCCGCTTCGAGCTCGACCCCGAACGGGTGCGGATCCTCGCCACCGGCGTGCTGCTGCTGGAGAAGGTCTCCGAGCTGTTGGGGCAGCCGCTGCAGATCGGCAAGGGCGGCCTGCGCGAGGGCGTCGTCCTCGACCTGCTCAACGGCAGCGCCAACGGCTCGCCCGTCCGCCTCGCCGCCTAGGTTCCTGGTCACGCCAGGACCGGACTCGTTAGCCTCGTCTCGTGGCACGGGCGCGCAAGGTCGACCTCGACTGCGGGGCGCCGTTCTCCGTGGCCGCTGCCCGAGCCGTCGAGGTCCGTTCGGAGGAGGTCTTTCAGCAGGCCGAGGGGGTGCTCGATCTGGACGACATCGAGGGCGTCCACGACATGCGGGTGGCCACGCGCAGGTTGCGGGCGGCGCTGGAGGTGTTCGAGACCTGCTTCCCCCGGAAGCAGCATCGCAAGGCGCTGAAGCGCGTCAAGGCGCTTGCCGACGCGCTCGGTGGGCGCCGTGACCTCGACGTCGAAATCGAGCTGCTGCAGAGCTGCGGGGACGCGACCGCGGAGGAGGACGCCGACGCGGTGGCGGCCTTGATCGAGGGGCTGCGGGCCAGGCAACGGCAGGCCAACGACGATCTCGCCCCCTTCGTCGCCGCGAAGCGGCTGAAGAAGCTACGCCGCCGCCTCGCGAAGCTGGCAAAGGAGGCGAAGGGATGAAGGCTCGCGAGGTCGAGGGGCTCGAACCCGGCGCGCCGCTGCGCGAGAACGCGGCGCGCATCGTCCGCACTCGTCTCGACGAGCTGCGGAGCTTCGCCGAGGCCGCGCTTGCGCCCGGGGCCGGCACGGACCAGCACGACATGCGGATCGCGGCGAAGCGACTGCGCTACGTGCTCGAGCTCCTCGGTCCTTGTATCGGGGAGGAGGCAAGGGAGGCACGCGCTGCCGCCAAGGAGGTCCAGTCGGTGCTCGGCGACCTCCACGACTGCGACCTGATGCTGTCCCGGCTCGAGGGCATCGCCTCCCTGGAGACGGTCCTCCGAGCCCGCCGGGAGCTGCTCTTCCGTCGCTTCGTAGAGCTGTGGCAGGCCGAGGCGAGCAAGGGAACCTGGGCGTCGCTCGAGCGGGCGCTGTAGCCCTCCGTGCTGAGTTCGCGTTTTGTCTCGCTATGCGAGACAAAACGCGAACTCAGCGGGTGGTCACGGAATGTTCACCTGCCGTTTCCCGAGCGTTCACAAGTTCTCCCTGCTCTTGGCGAAGTCTGGTGGTGACTGAATAGACAACGAATAGGGGAGACGCCGATGATTTCCCGAGTTGACATGCATTGCCATTCGACCGCCTCGCAGCTCTCGCGGCTCGGGGTTCAGCGCTCGCTCGGCTTGCCGGAGTGCGCGACCCCGCCCGAGGAGGTCTACGAGCTGGCCAAGCGGCGGGGGATGGACTTCGTCACGATCACCGACCACGACACGATCGACGGCTGCCTCGAGCTGGCCGATCGTCCCGATTGCTTCGTCTCCGAGGAGCTGACCGCCCGTTTCGCCGGCGAGCCCCAGGCGGTGCACGTCCTCTGTTACGGGATCACCCCCGGAGACCATGAGTGGCTGCAGGCACACGCCGGCGACCTCGAGGCCTGCGCCACATACCTTGGCGAGAACGAGATCGCCTGCGCGCTCGCCCACCCGTTCTACAACGTCGACGCCCCGCTCACCCCCCGCCACCGCCGCCGGCTCGCCGATCTCTTCCCGATCTGGGAGGTGCGCAACGGCTCGCGGGCGGCGGAGCTGAACATGCCCGCTGCGATCTACACCGAGACGCATGGCGGAACCGGGATCGGCGGCTCCGACGATCACGCCGGCGTGGACATCGGCCGCACCTACACCGAGGCGCCCGCGGCCGCCACGCCGGAAGAGTTTCTGCGCCTCCTCCTCGCCGGGCAGGCCGCGGCAGGAGGCGAACAGGGCAGCGCCGCCAAGTGGGCGCATACCGCGATGGCCCTGGCCACCCGCGCCCTCGCTCTCGACGGCGTGGTCGGCAGCGGGACGGCCGATCCCTCGGCGGTGATGAAGATCGCCCAGCGGGCGATCGTCGAGGGAGCCGCGCGCGAGGGCAAGGTCGCCGCCGACATCGGTCCCGACGACGCCCGCGGGCTGCTCGAGGCATGGCTGCGCTCGATCGAGCTCGACCTCCGCGGCCGCGACCTGCTGGCTTACCTGCAGGCCGATGGCTTCTCCCATGCCGATCTCTACCGCCGCGCCCGCCGCACCCACGAGCGGCGGCTCCGTGCCGCGGTCGCCGAGGGCACTGCGGCGGTTGCCGGCGGCGACGTCGGCGCCGTGGCCGGCGCTCTCTTCGATGCCGTCCTGCCGGTCGTTCCATATGCGCCAGCAACCACATTTCTCGGCGCCGAGAAGGCGAAGCTCGCCACTCGCCCGGGGGATAAGCCGCGGGTGGCGCTGATCGCCGACGGGATCGGCGCCATGCACGGCGTCACCGCGACGATCGAGAAGATCCGCGAGCTGGGCGTGCCCGGTTTCGAGATCGAGGTAGTCGGCACCGACGCAGGCGTCGACCGGCGCCTGCCGGCGGCGGCAGAGCTCGAGATCCCCTTCTACGCAGGGATGAGCCTCGGGGTGCCGGGTCTCCCCGGCCTGGTCGAGACGCTCGCCGAGGGGCGCTACGACATCGTGCACGTCACCGCTCCGGGCCCTGCAGGAGTGGCCGCGACCCTGCTCAACCGGATTGCCGGCACACCGCTGGTCGCCAGCTACCACACCGAGCTGGCCTCCTACGCAGGTCTGCGCAGCGGCGACGGCGGGCTCGAGTCGCTGGCGCGGATGGCGCTCGGGGCCTTCTACGGTGCGCCCTCACTGGTGCTCTCGCCGAGTCCGGCGGCGGATCGCTCGCTGCTGGACCTCGGTGTGACCGCGGACCGACTGGGGCGCTGGGAGCGCGGCGTCGACGTCGCCCGCTTCGACCCCGCCAAGGCCGCTCGCGAGGACTACCCGGGCGAGGTAAAGGTCCTCTATGCCGGGCGGCTGACGCGCGAGAAGGGCGTCGACCTGCTCGCCGAGAGCTTCCTGCGGGCGCGCAAAGCCGACCCTCGCCTGCATCTCCTCCTGGCCGGCGGGGGCCCGGAGGAGGCGGAGCTGCGCGGCCGGCTGGGCGAGCACGCCACCTTCCTTGGCTGGCTCGAGGGCGAGGATCTCGCCCGCGCCTACGCCAGCGCCGACGTCTTCCTCTTCTGCTCGACCACGGACACCTACGGTCAGGTCGTGCTCGAGGCCGGTGCCAGCGGCCTGCCGGTCGTCGCCGTCGCCGAAGGGGGTCCGGCTTCGCTGGTCGAGAACCGCCATACCGGGATGCTCTGCCAGCCCGACCCCGACCACATCGCCGGCACCGTGCTGCAGCTCGCCAGCTCGCCGTTGCTGCGCCGTCATCTCGGCGCCTCGGCGGTCCGCTCGGCCCGGGCGCGCTCCTGGCAGCGGGCGCTCGAGCAGCTGGCAGATGGCTACCGCCACGCTCTCGGCGTCACCGTTCCCAGCGCCGGGCAAGCCCCCGCCCGCGCCGCCTGAGGCCACCAGGGTGCTGGAGCCGCGTGGGTACGATGGCCTGATCGAAGATCCAGCTCTCTACTTCAACCGCGAGCTCTCCTGGCTCGACTTCAACCAGCGGGTGCTGGAGCTCGCCGAGGACCCGGCGGTGCCGCTGCTGGAGCAGGTCCGCTTCTGCGCGATCTACGCCTCCAACCTCGATGAGTTCTTCATGGTCCGGGTCGCCGGGCTGTTCGACCAGCTCGACGCCAGGATCGACGCCCGCGGTCCCGACGGCCTCGCCCCCGGCGAGCAGATCGACGCGATCCAGGCGCGGGTGCTCGAGCTCGACCAGCGCCTGCACAACTGCTTCAACGGCAAGCTGCGGCCGGCGCTGGAGGAGCACGGGATCCGCATCGTCACGCTCGAGGAGGCCAGCGAGGCCGAGCGCCGCGAGATCGACACCCGCTTTCACGAGCAGGTCTTCCCGGCGCTGACGCCTCTGGTGATCGGTCTCGGCCGGCCCTTCCCCTACATCTCCAACCTCTCTCTCAGCCTCGGCGTGCTCTTGCGCGACCCCGAGAGTGGCAACGAGATCATCGCTCGGGTCAAGGTCCCGAAGGAGCTGCTCGGCCGCTTCCTCCCGGTCGGCGAGGGTGGCAAGGCCTTCGTCCCGCTCGAGGAGGCGATCGCCGCCAACCTCGACGCGCTCTTCCCCGGCACCGAGGTCGTCGACCACGGCTACTTCCGCGTCACCCGCGACGCTGACTTCACCGTTTCCGACGAGGCCGACGACCTCCTGCAGGCGGTCCAGGACGAGATCCGCCGCCGCCGCTTCGGCGAGGTGGTGCGGCTGGAGATCGCGGCCGGGATGAACCCGAAGCTGCGCCAGCAGCTGATCGACGCCCTGCGGCTCGAGGACCGCGAGGTCTACGACGTCGACGGGCTGATCGACCTCGCCGACCTCACTGCCGTCGCCGACATCTCCGGCCACGCAGAGCTGCGCTTTGCGCCCTGGACCCCGGTGACGCAGCCGCGGCTGCAGGGCGAGGACGAGGAGCCGGTCGACATGTTCGCGGCGATCCGCCAGGGCGACGTCCTGGTCCACCATCCATATGACTCCTTCGCGACCTCGGTCGAGCGTTTCGTCGAGCAGGCGGTGGCCGACCCCGACGTGCTGGCGATCAAGCACACCGTCTACCGGACCAGCGACGACTCGCCCCTGGTCCCGGCGCTGATCCGCGCCTCCGAACGGGGCAAGCAGGCTGTCTGCATGGTGGAGCTGAAGGCCCGCTTCGACGAGGAGGCCAACATCCACTGGGCGAAGTCACTGGAGGAGTCCGGCGTCCACGTCGTCTACGGCATCCCCGGGCTGAAGACGCACGTCAAGGCGATCCTCGTCGCCCGCCGCGAGGGCGACCGGGTTCGCGAGTACGTGCACATCGGCACCGGCAACTACCACCCGACGACCGCCCGCCTCTACACCGACTTCGGCCTCTTCACCGCCGACGAGGAGATCGGCGCCGACGTCGCCGAGATGTTCAACTTCCTCACCGGCTACGGGCGCCCGGCCGAGTACCGCAAAGTCTTGGTCTCGCCGACGACGATGCGCGATCGCATCACCGGCGAGATCGAGGCGACGGTCGAGGCGCACCGCGCCGGAGAGGAGGCCCGGATCGCGCTGAAGATGAACTCCCTCGTCGACGCGGCCTGCATCCGGGCGCTGTACGAGGCCTCGCAGGCGGGTGTCCGGGTCGACCTCAACGTGCGCGGCATCTGCTGCTTGCGGCCGGGCGTGCCCGGGGTCTCCGAGAACATCCGGGTCGTCTCGATCGTCGGGCGCTTCCTCGAGCACTCGCGCGTGTACGCCTTCCAGCGCGGCGAGGAGACGCGGGTGCTGACGGGCTCGGCCGACCTGATGCCGCGCAACCTCGACAGCAGGGTCGAGCTGGTCACCCCGATCGAGGACCTCGGGCTGCGGGCCGAACTGCTCGACGTGCTCGAGCGCTGCTTCGCCGAGAACGCCAATGCCTGGGAGCTCGACGCGGACGGCGTTTGGACCCGCCTCGGCTCGTCCAACGGGCAGCTGCGCAGCGTGCAGGAGGAGCTGCGCGAGCGGCACGCGTCGCGTGCCGCGGAGCAGCTCGCGACGACCGCTGGCTGAGCCGATCGAGGACCGTCGCAGTCACTAGGATGGCGCCCAGTGGCGCGCTTCTCCCTCCTGCCCCGCGATCGCACCTTCTTCGACCTCTTCATCGAGGCTGGACAGAACACAGTCCAGGCCTCGCGCCTGCTCGACCAGATGATGGGCGCCTGGCCCGACGACGGTGGCCTCGGCCGGGAGATCCTCAAGGCCGAGCAGGAGGGTGACCGGATCACCCACGACATCGTCAAGCGCCTCAACTCCACCTTTGTCACGCCGATCGACCGCGAGGACATCTACAGCCTCGCGACGCAGATGGACGACATCGTCGACTACGCCGAGGAGGCCGCCGACTTCCTCGGCCTCTACAAGATCGAGGCGCCGATGGCGCAGGCGCAGGCCTTGACCAAAGTGCTCGTTCAGGCGTGCGAGCAGCTCGCGCAGGGCCTCGAGCACCTGCCGGACTTCAAGGATCTCGACAAGTACTGGATCGAAATCCACCGCCTGGAGAACGAGGGCGACCGCATCTCCCGCGACGCGGTCGCCTCGCTGTTCTCGAACGGGATCGACCCGATGGTCGTGATCCGCTGGAAGGACATGTTCGCCGTGCTCGAGGAGGCAATCGACGCGACCGAGACCGCGGCCCAGATACTCGAGGGCATCGTCATAAAGAACTCGTGACGAGCTCCAGACGTCGCCATGCTGCGTCCTCGGTCGCTCACGTGCAGAGCACGCTTCGCTCCCTGCGTCCTTGCCTGGCAACGTCTGGAGCTCGTCACCCCATTCGAAATCGAGATAGGTGATCAGCCGTGAGCTCGGATGTGATCCTCGTCATCGTCGTCGCCACGGCCCTGGCCTTCGACTTCACCAATGGGTTCCACGACACCGCCAACGTCGTCGCCACCTCGATCTCGACCGGGGCGGCGCGGCCGTCGGTGGCGATCGGGATGGCCTCGCTGCTCAACTTCGCCGGCGCCTTCATCTCGATCTCGGTCGCGGCGACGGTCGCCAACGACGTCGTCAACTCCAGCGTCGTCACCCCGACCGTCGTCTTCGCCGGTCTGATCGGGGCGATCGCTTGGAACCTGATCACCTGGTCCTTCGGCCTTCCCTCCAGTTCCTCGCATGCTCTGATCGGCGGCGTGGTCGGGTCGGCCGTCGCGGCCGCGGGCTTCGATGCCGTGATCGCCGACGGCCTCGTCGGCAAGGTGCTGATCCCGGCCGTGATCGCCCCGATCCTCGCCTTCACCGTCGCCGGGGTCGCGATCGGCCTGGTCTACAGGGTCGTCGGCGCCCAGCGGCCGGGGATGGTCACCCGCGGCTTCCGCTATGGCCAGATCGTCTCCGGCGGGTTGTTGGCGCTGGCGCACGGCACCAACGACGCGCAGAAGACGATGGGCGTGATCACTTTGGCCCTGGTCGCCAACGGCACGCTGGGGGCAAGCGCCGACCCACCCCTGTGGGTGATCGTCTCGTCCGCCGCCGCGATCGCCCTCGGCACCTACAGCGGCGGCTGGCGGATCATCCGCACGACCGGGACGCGGATCATCAAGATGGACGCGGCGCAGGGGTTCTCGGCGCAGGGCGCGGGCGCGGCGGTGATCCTCGCCTCGACCCACTTCGGCTTTCCGCTTTCCACGACCCATGTGATCAACGGCGGCGTGATGGGTGCCGGCGCCGCCAAGCGGATCTCGGCGGTGCGCTGGGGCGTCGCCGGCAACATCGTCACCGCCTGGCTCTTGACGCTGCCGGCGGCGGCGGCGATCGGAGCACTTGCCTACGGCCTGACGGCGATCTTCGGCAGCGGCGCCCTGGGGCCGGTGCTGGTGGCGCTGATGTCGCTCTCGCTGATCGCGGCTGTATTCGCCCGGCGCTCGCGCCGCGGCGCGCCGGTGCCGGTGGGCTGAGCCGTGGCGGTCGTGGTCGAGACCAAGGAGCTGCTGCAGACCGTGATCGCCTCGGCGGTCGCCGGGGTGGGGGTGACGGTGGTCTTCTCGGTCGCGATCTGGGGCGTCGCCCGCTTCGCCGACCTCAGCCGCAACGAGCGGCCGTTGGCCGCAGGCGCGGCCGCCGCGCTGGCGGGCCTGGCGCTTCTCGTCACCGTTGCTGCCGTCGCCTTCGGCATCGTGATCATGTCGAGCAACTAGAGGGTGGCCCACCCGGTGCGTAGAATTTTTCCCGTGCGCACCTTGCGCGACGTCGCGATCATCATGGCGCTGGCTCTTGCCGTCGCCTTCGCGCCTTCCGGCGACAACTTCGCCGAAGCGGTCCTGACCGCGATCTCGATGGGCTTTCTCGCCGCGATCGCCTGGATGGTGTTCGTGCTCAGCCGTCAGAACCAGCTGACGTTGGCGACCCTGACCGATGCCCGGCGAGCGATCCTCTACGGCGCTCTGGGGATGATCGCCCTGCTGATCGCCGGCAGCGACGAGCTCTTCGCCACTGGCGGCGGCACACTGGTCTGGATCCTCCTTCTCGGCGGCTCCATCGCCGCGATCTGGCGGATCTGGATCGACGCGAATTCGTATTGAGATCAATACGAGCTGAGATCTGGCACTGAACTGTTTGATTTGACGCGTCACAGGTGAGTCGGGCCCTGGCAGCGTCCGTGGGGTGCCGCCACGGACCGCCAGCAGCGAAGGCCACAGGGAGGAGGGGACCGCTTCGGTCGAGCTGATCGCGGTGGTCCCGTTCCTGCTGCTGGCGGTTCTCGTGGCGGCACAGGTTGGCCTGGCGGGGCAGGCACTCTGGTCGGCGGGGATTGCCGCGCGGGCAGGGGCGCGGGCCGCTCTGGTCGGGAGCGATGCAACGGCGGCGGCGCGGCGGGCGCTGCCGCCGCCACTGCGCTCGGGTGCGCGCGTCGAAGACTCGGGACGGGTCTCGGTGCAGGTTTTGATCCCCCGCCTGCTGCCGATCGTGCCCCGCCTGACGATCGGCGCGGAGAGCGGGCTGGGCGGTGGGTAGGGAGGGTGGACAGGCGACGGTGGAGCTCGTTGCGGCAATCCCGATTCTCCTCCTGGCCGGCCTCCTCGCCCTCCAGCTGCTGGCGGCCGGGTACGCGCTGACCCTCGCCGACGGCGCCGCCGAGGCGGGAGCCCTGGCCCTGGCGGCTGGGCAGCCGGCGGAGGACGCGGCGCGAGAGGCGCTGCCAGGCTGGGCCAGCGACGACGTCGACGTCACGGTTCGTGGCGGCGAGGTGAGCGTGCGGCTGCGGCCGCCCTCGCCGCTGGCGGCGCTGGGGGACCGACTGGCCGTAACCAGCTCTGCCTTCGCAAGGCCCGCCCGATGAGCGCAGCGGTCATCCTCGTCAGCGCGGTCGGTAAGGCGGGCGGTTCGAAGGCCGCTGCGGCCGCGCTGGCCTGTGCCGGTTCTGACCCAGATCGTCCCGGCCTCCTGATCGACGCCGGCGGTCGGCCGCCGCGTCCAACGCTGGTCGCATCGACGGGCGCGCGGGCGCTCGAGGAGCGGCTCGCCGTCCATCTACCCGGCCTGCGGGCGGCGTCCCGTGGCCAGACCTGCCACCTCGCGGTTCCCGGCGATCCATCGGCGTTTGGGTCGATTCGTGCGGCCCTGCCGCTCGTTCGCGACGCAGTCGCGGTCGTCCACCTCTCGCCCTCGCTGCTCAGGGACGCGGTCGAGGGACCGGAGTTCGGCGCGACCGGTGTGCTGCTCCATGCCGACCTCGACAGCGACCGCGCTCTCGCCGCACTCGCGGTGAAAGATCTAATCGGCCACGGGCTCGCGGTCAGGGTTCCCAGGCGACCGCTCGCCTGGGTCTCCGCCCGGCGTGCCCTGTTTGGCGCCTTGCCGGCAGGCTCTCCTGGCGGGCTTTCGCGCTCGGTAGAAAGCCTTTTGGAAAGCCAAATTTCAGTGGAGCACCTGTGCTACGGTGATCTCGATGACTCGGAGCCTGACTCAGAGGGAGCTTCGCAACAAGAGCGGCGAGATCATGCGCGCGCTCGACAAGGGCGAGGATTTCATCGTCACGCGGAACGGCAGGCCGGTCGGTGAACTGTTCCCGTACAAGCGACGGCAGTTCGTCCCCAGGGACGTATTGCTTGCCGCCCTCAAGGGTGCTCCGCACATCGACTACGAGGAATTCAGGGCCGACGTCGACCGTTACGTCGATCAAGACCCCACGCCTCGTGGCTAAAGGGCCCGCCGGGCGCGGGCTCATCGATACGTCTCTAGCCATCGGCATTGACCAGGTCGATACGTCCCGGCTCCCAGCGGAGATATCGATGTCGACCCTGACCCTCGCCGAGCTGTCTGCGGGTCCTCACGCGGCCACGAATGAGTTGGAGCGATCCCGTCGGCAGGATCGCCTTCAGCGCTTCGAGGCACAGGTGGATGCCTTGCCTTTCGAATCTCGCTGTGCGCGTGCGTACGGTCAGGTCTACGCAGCGGTAGCCGCCACCGGTCGAAAGGCGGGTGGCGCCCGTACCGTCGACCTGATGATCGCCGCAACGGCACTGGTCCATGGGCTGGCGCTCTACACGCTGAATGCGAAGGACTTGGCCGGGGTCGAGGAATTTGTCGAGATCGTCGACGTTGGTGCGTGAGCTCGACGCCGCGAGACAGCTGTCGCCTGGTCCCTTACGCCAGAATCGCCGCATGCTGACCGTCGCAGTCACCGGCCCCACCGGGGAGATCGGCAGGGCCTTCATCTCAGCACTCGAGCGGGCGCCCGAGGTCGAGCGCGTGATCGGCATGGCGCGGCGGCCCTTCGACCTCGCCGGGCAGGGCTGGGAGAAGACCGAGTACCGGCGCGGCGACGTCCTCGACCGCGAGGCGGTCGAGGAGCTGGTCGACGATGCCGACGTGGTCGTCCACCTCGCCTTCGTCATCGTCGCCGGCGGCGATCAGAGCCGCGAGGTCAACCTGACCGGCTCCCGCAACGTCTTCGAGGCAACGGCAGCGGCCGGCGCAAAGCGGCTCGTCTACACGTCCTCGGTCGCCGCCTACGGCTTTCGCCGCGGCATGCCCGACCTGCTCGACGAGGACGAGCCAGTGCAGGGCAGCTCGCGCCACCCCTACTCCGCCCACAAGGCCGCGGTCGAGGCTGAGCTGGCCGAGGCGCTGGAGGATTCGCGGACGGAGGCCTTCGTCTTCCGCCCCTGCATCGTCGCCGGGCCACAGGCGACGATGCTGCTCGACCTGATCCCCCTGCTGGCGATCGGCCAGCGGATTCCCGGTCCGCTGCGCTGGGCGCTGGGCAGGGTGCCGGAGCTGCGGCCGGTGCTGCCCGATCCCGGCGTGCCCTTTCAGCTCGTCCACCACGACGACGTCGCCTCGGCGCTCTGCGCCGCCGTCATCGGTCATGCCGAGCCGGGCATCTACAACCTCGCTGGGCCCGGTCAGCTGACCATCACCGACCTCGCCCACGCGCTCGGCTGGCACGCCGTCCCGGCTCCGCACCTGGCGGTCGGCGTCGCCGCCGAGGCGGTCTCGCTGATGCCGTTCCTGCCCGACGAGGCGGCCTGGATCGAGGCGGTGCGCCGGCCGGTGCTGATGGACACCTCCCGCGCGCGCCGCAGGCTGCACTGGATGCCGCACTACGACGCGCGCGAGACGCTTCAGCAGACGATCGAGGCCGTTCGCTCCAGGTGACGGCGGAAGTCGCGCTCGTCTAGTAGCCGTAAGGCGGGGTGTAGGGGGGAGCTTCCTGTGGTGGCGGCGATGATTCGCTTGGCTGGCCTGCGGCCTTCGGCACGGTCGCCGCGTGCCAGGTGCCAACGTCCTTGATGCCCTCCCCGTTCGCGTCGCCGGCTTTGGAATCGCCGTCGAAGCGGTAGAGGGGACGGCCGCGGTAGGTCACCTGTGCCCGTTTGTTGTCGGGGCGGACGATCGTGTCGAGCTTGACCGGCCCCGTCGGTTTGACGCCCACGGGCACGACGAGCGGATGCCACGCGGCCAGACATGATCCGGTGCAGATGAATTTGCCCCTGGTCTCGACGCTGAGGCTGTAGAGGGTGCGGCCGGCGAGCGTGGTCAGCACCGTCTTGCCGAGCGCCTCGTTCTGCGCCTCCTTCGCCACGCGCTTGCTGGGCTGTGCGGCTCGGCCTTGGCCAATGGTGGCGGTAGAGCCGGCGATTGCAAGGGCGAGCGCGACGAGCGCGATCAGGGCAGCGCGGAGCTTGGGGCTCGGGCGACGGAATGCGATCGAGTGCGGCATGGCTCTCCTCGGCTCGGGGGCTTGCAAGGACTACGAGTCAAGGTTGGAAAAGGTTCGGTCCCAGAATAGGCACGGTTTCGTTTGCCTGGGCGCGCCACACGCGCGCCCAGCCCCGGCAGGGTCGGGGCGTGGGTAGGAGCGAGAAAGGACAGGCGCTGCCGCTGGCGCTCGGCGGGTCATTTGCGCTGATCGCGGCAGCCATGGCCCTGGTCGCGATCGCCGGTGCGGTCACCGGGAAGGGGCGGGTGCAGCGGGCGGCCGACCTCGTCGCGATCTCGGCGGCGCGCTCGCTGCGCGACGACCTGCCGCGCCTGCTCTCGCCGCCGCGACTGCCGAACGGCCTTCCCAATCCGAGGCATCTCGAGAAGGCGGAGTACCTCGCGCGCGCCCACCTCGCCGCGGTTGCGGCAGCGACGGCCAACGGCGTCTCCGCCTCGCGTCTGCGGCTGTCGTTTCCCGACTTGGCCTCGTTTGCGCCAGTTCGCGTCAAGGTCACCGTGGTGGCGGAGCTCGCGATCGGTAAAGAGCACGTCGACACCGAGGCTTCGGCGGTCGCCGAAGCCTCCTCGCCTACGGGCGCGTCTGGCGGGTCGATGCCTGCGACGGCTTCGGGGGGTGGCTACAGCGGCCGGCTCGTCTACCGGCAGGGCGAGGGGATGCGGCCAGACGTAGCCGCGGCCTTCGACCGCATGGCATCCCTCGCTGCGGGGGCGGGACTCGACCTGATCGTCAACTCGGCCTTTCGCTCCGACGCCGAACAGGCAGCGCTCTTCGCTGCGCACCCCGATCCGACCTGGGTGGCGCCCCCGGGCCACTCGCTGCACCGCTGCGCCACCGAGCTCGACCTGGGCCCCGAATCCGCCTACGGCTGGCTGGCGGCGAACGCGAGCCGCTTCGGCTTCGTCCAGCGCTACTCCTGGGAGGCCTGGCATTTTGGATTCGACGCCGGCCCGCCGCCCTGCTCGGAGGAGGGGAACTCGGTTGGCGCCAATGGGGGAGACGGCGTTGTCTCGGGCTCGGGTGGGCTCCCCTCATTCGTTCCGGAGCGCTATCGGGCGCCGCTGCTCCGAGCGGCGGCCCGCTGGAACGTCTCAGCGGCGCTGCTGGCCGCACAGCTGATGGCCGAGTCGAACTTCAACCCTTATGCGTCGTCGCCGGCCGGGGCGCAGGGCATAGCCCAATTTATTCCGTCGACGGCAGTCTCATATGGACTGCGAGATCCCTTCGATCCCAGCGAATCGATCGACGCCCAAGCCCATCTGATGTCCGATCTGATCCGCCAGCTCGGCTCCCCTCAGCTCGCCCTCGCCGCCTACAACGCCGGTCCCGCCCCGGTTGAAGCCTGCGGTTGCGTCCCCGCGATCCCCGAGACGACCGCCTATGTGAGCCGGATCTTGGCGCTGCTCGGCGGCGCCGGTGCCCTGGTTGCCCCCGCCTTCGAAGTTCGGTTGGTGGCATGACCGTTCGCGAGCGAGAGAGGCGCCTGGCGCAGGCGGCTTCAGCCCAACACACATCCATACACCATGAGGTGTATAGTGGCCTAATGGCGCGGACGAACATCGAGATCGACGACGTGCTGGTCGATCGCGCGATGCGCCTCTACCGGCTGCGCAGCAAGCGCGAGGCTGTCGATCTCGCCCTGCGCCGGCTCGTCGGCGAGCCGATGAGCCGCGAGGAGGCGCTTGCGACGGAGGGAACCGGCTGGGCCGGCGACCTTGCCGAGATTCGCTCCCGAGATGAGATCCCCGGGCAGTGATCCTCGTCGACAGCTCTGCTTGGGTGGAGTTCCTCCGCGCCACCGGCGGTCCAGCCCATCTGCGGGTGCGCTCGGCGCTGCAGGAGGGGGCCGAGCTGGCGTGCACCGACGTGATCGTGATGGAGATCCTCGCCGGTGCTCGTGACGATGCCGATCGAGACCGGCTGCGCCGCCTGCTCTTGGGCCTGGAGTTCCTCGCGGTCGAAGGCCCGGCCGACTACGAGCGCGCTGCCGAGCTGTACCGGCTTTGCCGCCGCGGTGGCGAGACCCCGCGCAAGCTCACCGACTGCCTCATCGCCGCGGTGGCAATCCGCAACGACGCCGAGCTGCTCTGCGATGACGCCGATTTCCTCGCCATCGCGCGCTATGCACCGCTGCGCCTCGCGGCCGCGTAGTGGGAGATTCTTATGCATGCAAATGCTAGAATGCATTTGCCAATGCGCACGACGATTGAGCTCAGCGATCGCACCTATGCGCGTCTCAGGGCGAAAGCGGCGGAACGGGGCATGCGTGGCTTCTCGGCAATCGTCGAGGAGGCGCTCGAGCGCCTCCTCGAGGGCGGGGGGGACGACCTTGCCTCTGCCCTGGTGGAGGCGGAAGGAGCCTGGAGCGAGAGCGATGTCGAGGAGTGGGAGCGAGAGCGCGAGGAGGCGTGGGCGACTTGGCCAGCGGACCGGTACTCGACTCCGACGTCCTGATCGACTACCTGCGCGGGGCCGGCCCCGGCCGAGACCTGGTCCGAGCTCTAACCCAAGGGATGGGCTACCGGGTGACCGCCGTCACCGCGTTCGAGCTGGCGCTCGGCCGCTCCTATCGCGAGAACCCACGACCGGTCCACGTTCTCCTTGCCGCTCCCTTGCTGACACTTACTCGCCGCGCCGGCCTTCGGGGCGGTGCGCTACTTGGCGAGCTGCGACGAGGCGGTGAGGCGATCGACGTCCGCGATGCGATGCAGGCCGGTATCTGCCTCGAGACCGGCGCAACCTTGGTAACGCGGAACGTCTCCCACTTCGAGCGCGTCCCCGGCCTGAGCCTTTCTCACCCGGCTGATCTGACCTGAGGTTCGGGACCGGTCTAAGCTGCCCGCCATGCAGGACGGCCAGCCAAAGCGCGTCGAGAAGCCCTGGGGGCACGAGATCTGGTGGGCTCAGACGGAGCAATACGCCGGCAAGGTTCTCGTCGTTGAGGCGGGGCATGCCCTCTCGCTGCAATTGCACCGGGAGAAGGACGAGAGCTCCTACCTGTTCTCTGGTCGTCTGCGGCTGACGAGCGGCGCGACCGAGGACCGGCTCGAGGAGCGGGTTCTCGAGCCTGGGCAGAGCTGGCGAATGGAGCCCGGCACGATCCACTCGATCGAGGCGCTCGAGGACTCGGTCGTCTTCGAGGTCTCGACCCCGCATCTCGATGACGTAGTCCGTCTCAGCGATCGATACGGGCGTTCCGACGAGGACTGACCTTCGGCGCCCGCGCTGTCGCGCACTTCGCACCGCATCGTTTGGCGCCAGGCCGGGTATTCAGGATGGATGGGGAAGGGATGCCTGGGCCTTCGCGTGGTTGGAGCTGCGATATTTCTCGCGGCTTTCGTGTCGCCTGGGCAGGCTACGGCGGCTGAAGGCAATGCTCCGACCTGCGCCGAGGGCCCGCAGGCGGTCGCCGGCACGATTCTCGGCACTCCCTGCGACGACACGATCGTCGCACCGCCCACGGTCGAGGCCGTGGCCGGGGGTGGCGGAGACGACACGATCGTCGCCGCTCCGATTGCGAACAGCGCGTCCTGCCCCGAAGGCTGCCATCTCGGCGTCGGCAGCCAGACCTTCGAAGGCGGGCCGGGCGACGATGTTGTCTATGGCGAGCGCGGCAACGACCGCCTCTTCGGTGGCGAAGGCAACGATCAGCTCTTCGGCGGGATCGGCGATGACCTGCTGAAGGGAGGGACGGGCAACGACCGGCTCTCCGGGGGCTTTGGCGCCGACTCGCTCGACGGCGAGGTGGGCGATGACTACGTTCGCGGCGACGCCACGATCGACACCATCCTCGACAGCGGTGGCGGCGGCAACGACACGCTCAGCTTCTCGACCGGCGTAACCCCGGGCTTCCCCAACAACCAGGCATACCCAGACTTCTCCGCCGTTCCCAACCTTCCCGGGGTGGGTGCAGAGCGAGGTGTTTTCCTCGACCTCGGTGGGACGGTCGCCGACGACGGCGTCGCCCCCCTCGGAGGCGGGGTCGACAGTGTCGAAGGCACGGCGTTCGAGGCCGTGATCGGGACGCCCTTTTCCGACTACATCGTCGGTGGCGAAAAGGCCGAGACGATCTACGGAGGGGGTGGGGGCGACGTGATCCTCGGCGGCGGAGGAAACGACACCCTTCACGGTGGTGCTGACGGCGACCATCTCGACGGAGGAAGCGGCGCCAACGCGCTCGATGGAGGCCCCGGCAGCGACCACTGCGACAACCCGACCGGGGGCGCGAGCTGTGAGTCGGGAGTCAACAAAGGCGGCGTGGTCCTGCGCGACGCCGGCAAAGTCAGCGTTGGGCAAATGGCGCCTGAGGATCCGCGCTACGCGGAGCTCTACCTGTCCGGCAGCAGCGCGGCAGATCTGATCACCGTCACATATGGGACTGGACCACCGGCGAGCGTCACCTTCTCCCTCGCCTCTGGGGCACCGTTCGATGCCAGCGCATCGGCTGTCGCCGGCTGCGATCCACCGAGCCCCAGCCAGGTTCTCTGCCCCCTCTCCAAGCCGCTCGATTCGATGATGCTGGCCGGTCTCGGTGGGAACGACACCATTCAGACCAGCGGGTTCCCGGCGTCCGTCTCGATCCTGATCGCAGGCGGCAATGGGGGAGATGCGCTCAGCGGCGCCGACGCCAGCGAAGACGTTTTGGTCGACGGCCCGGACACGGGCGCCGACACGCTCAACGGCTACGGCGGCGACGACGCCTTGCTCAACAACGGTGGCGCCGATCAGCTCTTCGCCGGCGCCGGCAACGATCTCTTCCTCTCGAACTCGATCTGCGACGGCGACCTGCTGGACGGCGGCGCCGGGAGCGAACGAGACAACGCCTCCTGGGCAAAGTTCAAGGAAGGCGTGGAGGCGAGGATCGGCGTCGGCGATGCCGGCAAACCAGGGGCGGGAGGGGCACCGTCGTGCACGGGCGGGTCGTTCGATTCTCTGCAGGGGATCGAGGATCTCGAGGGCACCTCGTCCGCTGACGTCTTCTACGGCAGCGCCGGCAACAACCAGCTGCTCGGCTGGGCCGGCGGCGACGCCTACTTCAGTGAAGCGGGCAACGACACGATCCTGGCCAACTCCGGCGACTTCGACCCGACGATCGAGTGCGGCGAAGGCGCCGATACGGCGTTGATCGATCGGCCGCCGATCGGCGATACGGCGGCGCCCGATTGCGAGCGGGTGCAGGAGGCCGACCCCAACAGCTTCCGCATCGAAACGCAGCTGCCGCCGCCGACCGAACCAACCCCGGAACCGCCCGCCGTTCCGAGCCCGCAGCCGAAAGACGCCAAGCCCACTCCGCCGCGCGGCAGCCACCCAAAGTCACCGTCCCAGTCGGCTGTTCGGCACACCTGCCTCCCCCGCGTCGGGGCTCGCGACCTGCGCTGCGCGGAACGCCCGCGCCGCATCGCCGTCGGCGCTCTCGGCCTCGTCAATCGCCTGCACTGGCGCCACTGGGGCTCGCGTCGCAGCATCGGCTTCGGCCACCTCACCGTCTCGGGGGGTTGCTGCTCTCCCGGCGTCAGCGCACGGGCAAAGGTCAAGGCCAGCCGCCTTCAATCGTGCAATTCGCAGCGCTGGTACACCCGGCTCACGATCACCTACGGTTCCGGGTATCGCAGAACCTACGTGCGCGGCACGGCCAGCTCGACGCCCTGCATCTAGACTGCCCGCCGAATGGCAACCGTCGAGGTACAGGGCGTCGAGGGAATGCAGTCGCTGCTCGGGCAGGAGATCGGCCCGAGCGAGTGGCGCACCGTCACCCAGGAGGACATCGACTCCTTCGCAGCGCTCTCCGGCGATGACCAGTGGATCCACGTCGACGTCGATCGGGCCAAGGCTGAGAGCCCCTTCGGCACCACGATCGCCCACGGCAACCTGACCCTCTCCCTGGTCGACGGCTTCCGCAAAGACCTGATCTCCTCCACCGGCTTCGCCTTGGGCGTCAACTACGGCTGGAACAAGATCCGTTTCCCCGCTCCGGTCCCGGTCGACGCCCGCGTCCGCGGCCGCGCCGAGGTCGTCTCGATCGACGAGAAGGGTGGCGGCTGGTACGAGGTCGTCACCCGCTTCACCCTCGAGGTCGAGGGCAACGAGAAGCCGTGCTTCGTCGGTGACAGCGTCACCCGCGTGATGGCGCCCGCTGGCTGACAGTCGGCAGCTCGAGAGCGTCAATCGTGCGAGCGCAAGCTCGCGCGGCCTCGGTCCCCTTTGTTTCAAGGTGCTCGAAGAAGAAGGCGCGATGGGTCTCGTGCTAGTGAAAGTGGTGCGGAGTGAGGACGGCCGAGATGACCGGGACGCCGGTGTCGAGTTGGACCCGCATCAGCCCGCCGATCACCGCATCGGCGACGAGCCGCATTACGTGTAGCGGGATCTCGAAGGCGCCAGTCACCTCGAAGAAGTCGATTTGCGACGGCGCAGGGCCGTCGCTTGCCGGTTCGCGCATCGAACGATGCGCTCATCCGCTCGGCTTGGCAGTCACCAAGCGCAGGCCGACGTCAAGCTCGGACAGGCTGAGCAGCCGGGCATTGCGCTCGTTCCATGCTCCGCTGTCCAGGTCTTGTCGAAGTCGCTCCATCGCGTCGGCGACTTCAGCCTCGGGCAGGCGGTGAAAGACCGAGATACTGCGCCTGACACGTTTGTCGCAATAGGCGCTCGGGCGACGCCAATACGCTTGGTAGAAGCCGTCGAGACAGTCGTGGGGGACAGGAACCGGCTGCACTTCGACTTCCCCCAGGACGGCCTCCAGCTCTGCGCGCCACTGGCCCTTTTGCCGGTATTGCTCGGGGATCAGGTCGGCGAAGCCGGTGAGGTAGTCCCGTGTGAGCCAGAACTCCATAGCGAGGCTCGGGTCGGCATTGAGGAGAAGAATGCGGCGGCGGGCGACGCGAGCCATCTCGCGCAGGCCCGCCCGTCGGTCGCGCCAATGGTGGTCGGAGATGACCGCCATCACGGCATCGAAGCTGTTGTTCTCGAAGGGCAGGGCCTCGGCGCTGACTTGCACGACCGGTGCGGCGCCGACGGGTCGCTGGGAGATCATCCCGGCGGATGGCTCGACAGCTGTCACCTCGCGACCAGCCGGCTCGTAGGAGCCGGTGCCGGCCCCGACATTGAGGACGCTGCGCGCATCGCCAAGCGCCTCGCCGATCTTCGCCGCGATCCTCGGATCGGTGCGGCGAGCGTTTGCGTAGCCGATCCCGAGCTGATCGTAGGCAGCTTCGGTCACGAAGCGCGTCTACCCGAGGTCGGAAGCCGTCGCTTGAAATAGTGCAGCGTGTCCCAGGTCAAAGGAAATCCAGCGCAGGTCGGGGGCAATTGCTCCGTCATCGGCTCATCGCCTCCAGGGCAAGATAGTGGCGGCCCGCATCGCTCCGACGATCGATGAGCTGACGGTCGCGGATGCGCCGGACGCTTGGTCGGCGCTCGGGTTCGAGGTCGAGGGCGACACCTGTGTCGTCGGCGAGGTGCGGATTCGCCTGGCTGGATCCGATGCCGGCAAGGGGCTGACCGGCTGGTCGGTGCGCGAGGTCGAGGCAGCCGATCTGGACGGGCTCTCGACGACGACGTCGGTTCGCCAGCTGCCAGCCGAACATGCGGTCCACTCCAACGGCATCACCGCGCTCGATCACGTCGTCGCCATCACGCCGGAGCTCGATCGGACCGTCGCAGTTCTGCAGGGCGCCGGTCTCGACCTGCGTCGCATCCGCGAGGAGCCGACGCCCGCGGGGGCGCCGCGGCAGGCGTTCTTCCGCCTCGGCGCGACCATCCTCGAGGTCGTGCAGGAGCCCCCGGAGGCGACCGAGCGCAAGGGAGGCGATCGGCCCGCCTTCTTCTGGGGGCTTGCCTTCGTCGCCCCGGACTTGGACGCGACCGTGGCGGAGCTCGGCGAGCACGTCAGCGAGGTCCGTCCGGCGGTCCAGCCCGGACGCCGCATCGCCACCCTTCGCCGCTCGGCTGGGCTCACGGTGCCGGTAGCGCTGATCACTCCGCCTCGGCGGTAGGTTGAATCCGTGTCCGAGTGGCCGCCGATCGGTGAGCAAGAGCTGCTCGATCGCCTCGCTATGGATGATCGCCAGTTCGAGGAGTACATGCGAGCACTGCTCGCCAAGCTGCCGCCGCGCAGCTACGAGCACGCCTTGTTCGAACGAGCGATCGGATACCCCTGGGCCCGGCCCCGTGGGTCATATCTGCTGACTGCCTCGGGTGTGCAGCTGCTCGAGGATCTGAGCACGGCAGAGCGAAAGCGGGCCTTCGCGGAGTTCCTCTCCGATGCCAGTGGCAGGTTGCCGTTGCTTGCGATCGGGTCCAACGCCGCTCCGGAAACGCTCGAGCGGAAGTTCGCTCACTTTCCCGACGAGGACGACCGTGCGGTGCTGGCGCTGACCGGCCGCCTGCACGATTTCGACGTGGGTGTGGCGGCGCAGCCCACGCTCTACGGCTCGATGCCGGCCACGCTGTTCCCGAGCCCGCGAACCGAGGTCTGCGCGACGGTGCTCTGGGTCACCCCGACCCAGTTCACCCAGCTCACCTGGTCGGAGCTCACTTACCGGTTGGGCAAGCTGCGGACGCGCTTCGACGTCGACGAGAGCGGGAAGAGCTTCGACGAGGTCGTCGTCTTCGTGTCGCGCTTTGGCGCCTTCTGCGTCGATCGACGCCCGATCGCGCTTGCGGCGATCCCAGCTACCGGACGGACCGCCGAGGCGGCCACGCAGGAGCAGCTGCTCGATGCTGCTGCCGCGCTTGCGCTTGGGCCTGGGGCAAACGCGGAGATGCTGGTGCGCGCGATCTTCGAGGAAACGAGCGAGATCGCCCTGGAGGGCTTGGCGGCGGTGCGCGCAGCGTCAGTGCCCTTCGCCTCGGATCGCTGGACTCCGTTGGCTAGCAACTGACCCGCACCGATGGCGCCCGCCATCGTGACGGGCGCCGGAATCGGCCCTATTTGACTGTCAGGGTCCCTTCCATGCCCGCTTCGCGGTGGCCGGGGACCGAGCAGTAGAAGGTGTAGGTGCCCGGTTCGAGGTCGACCGTGGCCGAGTCGGAGCCGTCGGCGATCGTTTCGGTGCCGCCGATTTCTTCGCCGCTGGCGGATTCGATCTTCACGTCGTGGGGGAGCGACTGCGGGTTGTCGAAGTCGATCGTGACGTTGCCAGCCTTGGTGCTCGCGCTGGTCGTAGTGAAGGCGAGCTGGCCGTTCGGATCGGCCTCGAATTTGAGGGTCGAGGCGGAGCCGCCGCCGCTGGATTCTTCCTTGGCTCCCGCGCCGCCTGTCGCGCCGCCGTTGGTGGATTCTGCGCCGCCGCTAGTGGTCGTGGTGGTGGTCGAGTCGTCGTCGCTGCTTCCGCAGGCGACGAGGGCGAGCGCTGCGAGGGCAAGGGCTAGGAGCGCGGCAACCTTCTTCATGGCGGGGAATCCTTTCCTGCTGGGGGAAGAATGCTCAACGGACTGTAACTGCATACGGATCAGCCGGAGTGGTCGTTCAGAGACCCTTGAACTCGGGCGTGCCACCGCCGAAGAACGCCTCCACCCCGTTGCGGAGGTCCTCGGTGGCCATGCTGTCGGCGATGCCGTGCCGCTCCAGCTGCAGGTGCTCGGTGAGGCTGTTCTCGATGCTCTGGCCGCAGAGCAGCTTCGCCATCCGAACGTAATGGGGCGCCTTCGCCGCCAGCTTCTCCGCCTTGGCGCGGGCGCGGTCCATCAGCTCCTCGGGCGCGACGACCTCGGCGACGATGCGCTCGGCGAGGGCGTCCTGGGGCGTCATGTTGGGATCGTTGAGGAGGATTTCCAGCGCCCGGCTCGGCCCCACGACGCGCGGCAGGAAGTAGGTCATGCCGCCGTCGGGGGAGGCCCCGATGCGGCCGTAGGCGCAGGCGAAGAAGGCGGCCTCGGAGGAGATCCTTACATCGCAGGCGAGCGCCAGCGAGAAGCCGGCGCCGGCGGCCGGCCCGTTGACGGCGGCGATCACCGGGTAGGGGATCCGCCGCAGGTCGACGATCGCCGCATGCAGTGCCTCGGCGCCGCGCCTCACCTCGGAAGGGAGGTCGATCTCCTCGCTGCTGACGCCCTGTTGGAACCAGTTGACGTCGCCGCCGGCGCAGAACGCCTTGCCGGCTCCGGTCACGATCAGCGCCCGCAGCGGCGCCCGGTCGGCGAGCCAGGCGAAGGCGACGGTCAGCTCGCCGATCATCTCCGGGCTCATCGCGTTGAAGGCATCGGGCCGGTCGAGCGTCAGAGTGCCGATCTCGCCGTCGATCTCGATCCGCAGCGTGTTCAGCTCGGGCGCGCTGCTGCTCAGGGCCTCTGGGGTCTCGGTCGTCATCTCACTCTCCGTGTCTGATCTTGGGCCGGGTGGCTTTTGGCCGGGTGGCCAGGAGCCTACTCTTTGCTCCGTGGCCGACAGCGGTGACAAGGCGGGGGATTCGCGCGCGGAGAGGATCGCGCAGCAACGTCGCGAGCTGCCGGATTCCCCCGGCGTCTACCTCTTCCATGCCGGCGACGGCGAGATCATCTACGTCGGCAAGGCGCGCTCGATCCGCAAGCGGGTCGCCTCGCACTTCTCCGGCGGCGAGACGCGGCTGACCTCGCGCGTCGATCGCATCGAGTGCCTCGTCACCTCGACCGAGGCCGAGGCGCTGCTCGCCGAGCAGAGCTTCATCAAGCGCCACCGGCCGCGCTTCAACATCCGCCTGCGCGACGACAAGTCCTACCCCTACGTCTGCGTCAGCCTCGACGAGGACTACCCGCGCGTCTACTTCACCCGCGAGAAGCACCGCCCCGGCCGCGCCTACTTCGGTCCCTTCTCCAGCGCCAAGCGGGTGCGGGAGACCCTCGACCTGCTCGGCAAGCTGTTCCAGTTCCGCACCTGTGAGGGGGCGGAGCCGGGCCGGCGCTCCGGCAGCCCCTGCCTCGACTACTTCATCAAGCGCTGCGGGGCGCCCTGTGTCGGCTACGTCAGCCAGGGGGAGTACCGGCACAACGTCGACGCGATCGTCGATTTCCTCTCCGGCCGCTACCGCCAGGTAGAGGCCGAGGAGCTGGGCAAGATGGAGGCGGCCGCGGTGGCGCGCGAGTTCGAGCGCGCCGCCCTGCATCGCGATCGGCTGAAGGCGATCCAGTCGCTGTTCGAGCGCCAGCGGGTTGCCGGCGGCTCGGTCGGTACCGCCGACCTGATCGGCGTCGCCGCCGAGGGGGCCGACGCCAACGCGCAGGTGTTCCAGGTACGGGACGGCATCCTCGCCGAGCGCCAGAGCTTCTACCTCGACAACCAGGCGGAGCGTGACCTTGCCGAGGTGGCGGAGGAGTTCGTCGGCCAGTACTACTCGGCCTCGCCGGCGGTGCCGCGCACGATCGTCGTCGGCCCCTACTTGCGCGACCGGGTCGAGGTGCTGGAGGCGGCGCTGGGCGAGCGCCGCGGTGGAACGGTCGAGGTGCGGGTGGCCGAGCGCGGCGACAAGCGGCGGCTGCGCGAGCTGGCCGAGCGCAACGCCCGCCTTGCCCTCGACCAGGACAGGCTGCGTCGCGAGCACCGCCGCCAGCGCCGGGTCGAGTCGCTCGCCGACCTGCGCGAGGCGCTCGGCATGCAGGAGCTGCCGGTGCGGATCGAGGGCTTCGACATCTCCAACCTCGGCGGCGAGCACACCGTTGCCTCGATGGTGGTGTTCGAGGGGGGTGCGACGAAGAAGTCCGATTACAGGCGCTTCCGGGTGCGGGGCGATGGCGTGCAGCGGTCAGGTCCCGACGACTTCGCCTCGATGGAAGAGGTGTTGGGACGCCGCATGAACCGCTATCTCGAACAGGTCGACCTCTCTCCCCACGACGGCAAACGCGACGGGAGCTTCGCCTCGCTGCCCTCGCTGGTCGTGATCGACGGCGGCAAAGGGCAGCTCTCGGCCGGGATGCGGGTGCTGCGGCCCTTCGTCGAGCGCGGCGTCACCGTGATCGGCCTCGCCAAGCGGTTGGAGGAGGTCTACGTTCCCGACCGCGCGGCGCCGATCGACCTGCCTGCCGAGTCCGAGGCCTCGCAGCTGCTGCAGCGAGTGCGCGACGAGGCGCACCGCTTCGCGATCGAGCACCACCGCGGCCGTCGCGACCGGGCGATGACCGGTTCGGTGCTCGACGAGCTGAAGGGCGTCGGCCCCGTTCGCAAGCGCGCTCTCCTCCAGCACTTCGGCTCACCAGAGCGGTTCGTGGCGGCCAGTCGCGAGGAACTGGAAATGGTGCCCGGCGTCCCTGGCAAGGTGGCCCGGGAGATCCACGAGCAACTCAACCGGACGGGCTGATGGTGAGCATCGAGGAAGCCGAGGAAATGGAAGTGCAGCGCACCGAGGGCGGGCTCAGCCGTGGTGTGACCTTGGTCGTGATCACCGGTCACTCCGGTGCCGGCAAGTCGGAAGCTATCGCCGCCTTCGAGGACAACGGCTACTTCTGCGTCGACAACCTGCCGCCGCGGATGATCGGCAGCCTCGGCGAGCTCTTTCGCCACGACGGCAGTGCCGTCGAGCGCGCAGCCGTCGTCTCCGACGTGCGCGGCGGCGACTACTTCGACGAGCTTCTGCAGGTGCTCGACGACCTCGAGGCCGATGGGCTGAAACCGACCGTGCTCTTCCTCGAGGCCGACGAGGAGACCCTGGTCGACCGCTACAAGGAGACGCGCCGGCGCCACCCGCTGGCGCCGGAAGGGCGGATCATCGACGGGATCCGGGCCGAGCGGGAGCTGCTGGCGCCGCTGCGCGAGCGCGCCGACATGGTGATGGACACCAGCGACCTGACCGGCGGCATGCTGAGGCGGCGGATCGCCGAGGAGATGCTGGACGGCCACGAGAGCGGCAAGATGGCTCTCACCCTCCTCACCTTCGGCTTCAAGAACGGGCCGCCGCGCGACGCCGACCTCACCCTCGACGTGCGCTTCCTGCCCAATCCCCACTACGTCGACGAGCTGCGGCCGCTCACCGGTCTCGACCGCAGCGTGCGCGAGTACGTCGAGGCGGGCACCCAGGCCGGCGAGTTCTACGGCCGGTTGCTGCCGCTGCTGGAGTTCCTCGTCCCCGCGTATGTAACCGAGGGCAAGAGTCACCTGACGATCGCGATCGGCTGCACCGGCGGCCGCCATCGCTCGATCACCGTCGCCGACCGGATCGAGCGCGAGCTCTCCGAGAGAAACGACGTAGTCGTCCACGTAAAGCACCGCGACGCCTGACGGGGGCCAGACCTCGCCATGCGGCGTCCTCGGTCGCTTACGTGCAGAGCACGCTGCGCTCCCTGCGTCTTTACCTGGCGACGTCTGGCCCCCGTCAGAGAAGCGTCCATAGAATCGGTTCGCCTTGCCCGACCCCGTCATCTCCATCCGCGGCCTGCGCATGAGCTATGGCGAGTTCGAAGCGGTCCGCGGCATCGATCTCGACGTCCAGCGAGGCGAGGTATTCGCCTTCCTCGGCCCCAATGGCGCCGGCAAGACGACGACGGTGGAGATCCTCGAGGGCTATCGCAAGCGCAGCAGCGGCGGGGTGTCGGTGCTGGGCGAGGATCCGCAGCACGCCGGCCGCGCCTGGCGCGAGCGGATCGGGATCGTGCTGCAGACCTGTCGCCTCGATCCGTATCTGACCGTGCGCGAGTCACTCGCCCTCTACGCCGGCTACTACAGCGCGCCGCGCCCGGTCGAGGAGACGATCGAGCTGGTCGGCCTGGGGGGCAAGGCGGACGCGCGGGCCAGCGGCCTCTCGGGTGGCCAGCAGCGCCGCCTCGACGTCGGCATGGCGCTGATCGGCGACCCCGAGTTGCTCTTCCTCGACGAGCCGACCACCGGCTTCGATCCCTCGGCGCGGCGGCAGGCCTGGGAGGCGATCGCCGGTTTGCGTGACCTCGGCAAGACCGTCTTCCTCACCACCCACTACATGGAGGAGGCGCAGCGCCTCGCCGACCGGGTGACGATCATCTCGCGCGGCGAGGTGGTCGCCAGCGGCACCCCCGACGACCTCGGCGATCGCGAGAGCCTTCCGACGACGATCAGCTACCGGCTGAACGGGGAGCAGTTCTCGCAGGAGACGATGACCCCGGTGCCGGCACTGCACGAGCTGACCAGTCAGGCGGTCGAGCAGGGCCTGGAGCTCGACGGCTTGGAAGTTACGCGTCCCACGCTCGAGGACGTCTACCTCTCGCTCACCGCAGAAGGCGAGGACCGATGAGCTTCCGGTGCGCCTTTTCCGGCCTATGCGCGGATAAAGCGCACTGGAAGCACTGGGGCGGGCGGGGAGGCCTCGCATGAGGGGAGTGGCGCTATTCGCCCACCAGTTCCGATTCGACCAGAAGGCCTTCTGGCGCAAC
Source organism: uncultured Solirubrobacterales bacterium (assembly GCA_963712595.1). Taxonomy (GTDB): domain Bacteria; phylum Actinomycetota; class Thermoleophilia; order Solirubrobacterales; family 70-9; genus VRUE01. The sequence goes on along the minus strand of CAVQIM010000001.1, from coordinate 768,636 downwards.
CCGGCGGCGGTCTTCTTCACCGTGATGTTCCCGGTGATCCTGCTGCTGATCTTCGCGACGATCTTCGGCGACCAGACCGTCGACGTGCGCGGTGGGATCGAGACCACCGCCTACTACGTTCCGGCGATCATCACCCTCTCGGTGATCTCGGCGACGATGCAGTCGCTGGCGATGTCGCTGGTGATCGCGCGCGAGGACGGACGGTTGAAGCGGGGGAGGGGGACGCCGATGCCGGCCTGGGTCTTCATCGCTGGCCGGGTCGGCAACTCCGCCGTGGTGGCGTTGCTGATGCTGGCCCTGCTGGCGGCGATCGGCCGCGTCCTCTATGGCGTCGCGATTCCCTGGGACCAGTTGCCGGCGATTGTCGTCACCCTGCTGATCGGCGCGGCGGCCTTCTGCTGCCTCGGCATCGCCCTCACCGCCGCAATCCCCTCCCAGGACGCCGCGGCGCCGATCGTCAATGCCCTGCTGTTGCCGCTCTACTTCCTCTCCGGCGTCTTCATCCCCGACGACCAGCTGCCCAGCGGCGTCATCCACTTCGCCGACGCCTTCCCGATCCGCCACTTCTTCGAGGCCTTTTTCGACGTCTACGTCCCCGGTGGAGCCAGTACCGGCCTGCAGTGGGACAACCTCGCGGTGGTGGTCGGCTGGGGCCTCGCCGGCCTTCTGCTGGCCATCCGCTACTTCCGCTGGACCCCACGCGGCGGCTGAGCCGCCCGCCCGTATAGCCTCCCTGCTCGATGCTGCATCACGTTCTTCTGGAGGTCGGTGACCTCGAGCGGAGCGCGTCGTTCTACGACGCGCTGCTCGCGCCCCTGGGTTGGCGGCGCCACTTCGAGGAGGACGAAACGATCGGCTGGGGCATCGCCAAACCCGTCTTCTTCATCTCGGCCCACCACGATCCCAAGGCCGGCTTCGGCCTGATCAGCTTCTCGGGGCTCGGCATCGTCGCCGTCAAGGCGGCTTGGGAGGGCGGCGTCGCCGGTGGCGGTACGAGCGTCTCCGACCCGGGCGAGCGACGCTCCTACGGCTCCGGCTCCTACTCGGCGTTCCTCAAGGACCCAGACGGGTACGAGATCGAGATCACGATCGGGTCCGATTAGGCAGGGCATTCTGGCTTGCCGGCCTCGCCGGCCCATAACATCGAAGCATCTCACGACGACTCTAGGAGGGTTTGAGGAATGGCTGTGAAGGTCGGAATCAACGGCTTCGGGCGGATCGGGCGCAACGTCTACCGGGCGGCGCACGCGGCCGGCGCCGACCTCGAGTTCGTCGCCGTCAACGATCTCACCGATCCGGAGACGCTCGCCCACCTGCTCAAGTACGACTCGATCCTGGGGCGCTTCCCGGGCGAGGTCGAGGTAGTCGACGGGGCGATCTCGGTCGACGGGACCGCGATCAAGGTGCTCTCCGAGCGCGACCCGGCGGCGCTGCCCTGGGCCGACCTCGGCGTCGACGTCGTGATCGAGTCGACCGGCTTCTTCACCGCCCGCGACGACGCCGCCAAGCACCTCTCCGCCGGCGCAAAGAAGGTGATCATCTCCGCTCCTGCCAAGGAGCCGGACGTGACCGTGGCACTGGGCGTCAACTTCGACAGCACCTACGATCGTGAGAAGCACGACATCATCTCCAATGCCTCCTGCACGACCAACTGCCTGGCGCCGCTGGCCAAGGTCCTCAACGACACCTTTGGGATCGAGCAGGGGCTGATGACGACGATCCACGCCTACACGGCCGACCAGCGCCTGCAGGACATGCCGCACAAGGACCTTCGCCGGGCCCGCGCCGCGGCGCTCAACCTGATCCCGACGACTACGGGCGCGGCGAAGGCGGTCGGGTTGGTGCTGCCGGAGCTGAACGGCAAGCTGAACGGCCTCGCGATGCGGGCGCCGGTGGCGACCGGCTCGGTCGTCGACCTCGTCTTCAGCACGCCCGACCCGGTCAGCGTCGAGCAGGTCAACGCCGCGGTGAAGGCGGCGGCCGAGGGCCCGCTGCAGGGCATCCTCTCCTACACCGAGGACCCGATCGTCTCCACCGACATCGTCGGCGATCCGCACTCCTCGATCTTCGACGCGGGCCAGACGATGACGATCGGCGACGGTCGCCTGGTAAAGGCGGTCACCTGGTACGACAACGAGTGGGGCTACTCGAACCGTTGCGTGGAGCTGACCGGCAAGGTCCTCTAGCCCCTCGGCCGGGTCGATGAGCTTCTCCAAGGCAAGCGTCCGCGATGCCGAGGTTGCGGGGCGGCGGGTGCTGGTTCGGGTCGACTTCAACGTGCCGCTCGACGGAGGCAGGGTTGCCGACGACACCCGGATCCGGGCGGCGCTGCCGACGATCGAGCTGCTGCGGGAGCGCGGCGCTGCACTCGTCCTCGCCTCCCACCTCGGCCGGCCCAAGGGCAAGGTCGACCCGGCGCTCTCGATGCGACCGGTGGGCGAGCGGCTTGCCGAGCTGCTCGGAGCCAAGGTCCACCAGGCGAAGGCCGTGGTTGGCGGCGACGTCGAGACGATGGCCCAGGCGCTTGGGCCCGGCGAAGCGCTGCTGCTGGAGAACGTCCGCTTCGAGCCCGGGGAGACCGATAACGACCCGGCCCTGGCCGGGGCCCTCGCCGAGCTCGCCGACCTCTACGTCAACGACGCCTTCGGTGCCGCCCACCGAGCGCACGCCAGCACCGCGGGCGTCGCCGGCCTATTGCCGGGATACGCCGGCCTGCTGCTGGAGCGGGAGGTGACCGAGCTGACGCGGGTGGTCGATTCCCCTGAGCGCCCGCTGGTCGTGGTGCTCGGCGGAGCCAAGGTCACCGACAAGGTCGGCGTGATCGATCGCTTCCTCGAGATCGCCGACGAGATCCTGATCGGCGGCGCGATGTGCTTCAGCTTCTTCCGCGCCCAGGGAATCGCCACCGGCGACTCGTTGGTCGAGGAGGAGGGCGTCAAGCTCGCTGCCGAGGCGCTGCAGCGTGCTGAGTCCTCCGGCTGCGAGCTACGACTCCCCGTCGATCTTGTCCTCGGCGAGCGCTTTTCTGCCGATGCCGAGCCTCGCGAGAGCGATGGCGTCGAGGTGCCCGACGGCTGGATGGGCCTCGATATCGGCCCGCGCAGCGCAGCCGCCTACGCCGAGGTGATCGCCGCTGCCGGCACCGTGCTCTGGAACGGCCCGATGGGTGCCTTCGAGCTGGCACCGTTCGCCGCCGGCACCCGCGCCGTGGCGGAGGCCGTGGCGGAGGCGCCGGGCACGACCGTGATCGGCGGCGGCGACTCGGTCGCCGCGCTGCAGCAGTTCGGCCTCGCTGACAAAGTGGACTGGCTCTCGACCGGAGGAGGAGCATCGTTGGAGCTGCTGGAGGGAAAGAAGCTGCCCGGAGTGGAGGCGCTGCTAGATGCCTGACCCCACAACCACGCACACTTGGATGACGGGCGTGGCACTGCGCATCTCTGCGTCCTCGGGTTTGCCTTTGGCACCACCAAAGGCTGCACCCTGCGTCCTTGATCTGCTTGACCACGCCCGCCCCCAGGCGCACGTGGCCGTGAGGTCAGGCATCTGATGCCTGAGCGCACGCCGTACATCGCGGCCAACTGGAAGATGCACAAGACGGTCGCCGAGGCGGGGGAGTTCGTCGACGCGCTGCTGCCGCAGATCGCGGCGACGCAGAGCGACGTCGTGATCTGCGCGCCGTTCACTGCGTTGAGCGCGGTGGTCGAGCGCCGCTACGGCACCGCCGTCAAGGTCGCCGCCCAGAACATGCACGAGGAGGACTCGGGCGCCTTCACCGGCGAGGTCTCGGCACCGATGCTGGTTGAGCTCGATGTCGAGGCGGTCGTCCTCGGCCATTCCGAGCGCCGCCAGTACTTCGGCGAGAGCGACGAGGCGCTGGCGCGCAAGGTCCCGACTGCGCTCGCCGCGGGATTGGAGCCGATCCTCTGCGTCGGCGAGAGCGAGGAGGCGCGCGACGGCGGCCAGACCGAGGCGGTGCTGGAGCGCCAGCTGCAGGCCGATCTCGCTGCTGTCGAGAGCGGCGAGCTGAGCCGTGTCGTGATCGCCTACGAGCCGATCTGGGCGATCGGCACGGGCCGGACGGCAACGTCCGAGCAGGCCCAGGAGACGATCGCCTTCATCCGCGACTTTCTGCGCGAGCTCGGTGCCGAGGCCGACGCGGTGCGGATCCTCTACGGCGGCTCGGTCAAGCCCGACAACGCCGCGGAGTTGATCGGGCAGGAGGACATCGACGGCGCGCTCGTCGGTGGCGCCAGTCTCGATCCGGGCGATTTCGCCGCAATCGTCAAGGCGGCCGGTTGACGGCGCCTGTCACCTCGCTGGCGCTGGTCATCCTCGACGGCTGGGGGCTGGCCGAGCCCGGTCCCGGCAACGCGATCTCCCTTGCTCAGACACCGGTCTTCGACCGGCTCTGGGACGAGTTCCCGCACACCCAGCTCTCCGCCCAGGGCCGCGACGTCGGACTGCCCGACGGGCAGATGGGCAACTCAGAGGTAGGTCACCTCAACCTCGGTGCCGGAGCGATCGTCAAGCAGGACCTGGCTCGGATCGACGACGCGATCGCAGACGGAAGCTTCTTCGAGAACGAGGCGCTGCTCGCGGCCTGCGATCGCGCCCGCAGGAGCCCGCGCGGTCGCCTGCACCTGCTCGCCCTGGTCTCCGACGGCGGCGTCCACTCGGGTTGGGAGCACATCGAGGCGACGATCGAGCTGGCCTCGCACGAGGGCGTGCCCGATGTCGTCTTCCACGCCTTCACCGACGGGCGCGACACCCTGCCGCACGGCGGGCGCGGCTACCTGCACGAGCTCGAGCGCTGGCTGCGCCAGGCCGGTCGCATCGGCACCGTCGGCGGTCGCTACTACGCGATGGACCGCGACACGCGCTGGGAGCGGACCAAGCTCGCCTACGACGCGATCGTGCATGCCGAGGGCCTGCGAGCCCCTGGCGCCGAGGAGGCGATTGCCGATTCGTACGAGCGGGAGCAGACCGACGAGTTCGTCAAGCCGACCGTGATCGGCGACTACGACGGGGTCGCCGAGGGCGACGTCGGCATCTTCGTCAACTTCCGGCCCGACCGAGCCCGGCAGATGACCCGTGCCCTGGCTGAGCCCGATTTTGACGAGTTCCCCCGCGCCGGCGGTCCGCTCCTCGACCTGACCACGATGACCGAGTACCGCAAGGGCTGGCCGTACCCGGTCGCCTTTCCCGAGGCTCGGCCGAAAACGACCCTGGCCGAGACGATTTCCGAGGCTGGCGGCCGCCAGCTGCACGTCGCCGAGACCGAGAAGTACGCCCACGTCACCTACTTCTTCAACGGCGGTCGCGAGCAGGAGTGGGAGGGGGAGGAGCGCCATCTGGTCGATTCGCCGCGCGACGTGCCGACTTACGACCACAAGCCGGAGATGAGCGCTCGCGCGGCCGCCGATACCTTCGTCCGGCACTGGGGCGAGGGCGACTACCGCTTCGGCATCATCAACTTCGCCAACCCGGACATGGTCGGCCACACCGGCGTTATTCCGGCGGCTGTGAAAGCAGTGGAGGAGGTCGACGGCTGCCTTCGCGACGTGGTCGAGGCGGTGAGCGCCAAGGGCGGCGCCTGCATCGTCACCGCCGACCACGGCAACTGCGATCACATGCTCGAGCCCGATGGCTCGCCTAACACCGCGCACTCTTTGAATCCGGTGCCGCTGATCGTCACGGCCGAGGGGCTGACGCTGTGCGAGCACGGGATCCTGGCCGATGTCGCGCCGACGGCACTGGAGCTTCTAGGTATTTCTCAGCCTGCGGCGATGACGGGTCATTCGCTTGTGGTGGGGGGCGACGGTGGCCGCTCCGCTGGTGCCTAACACCCGCCGGAGGCGGGTGTAATGGAGTGCGCCTGCGGCGCCCATGGTCACCCTGCGGTGCTGGGGGAGGCACCAGCGGAGCGGCCACCGTCGCCCTTCTACAGGATCGATTGACGTGAGGTGCGAGGCGGAGAGGCTGAGCTTCGAGATCGAGGCTCGGGATGGGGCGGCGAGGGCTGGTGTGCTTCAGACCGCGCACGGTCCGGTGAGGACGCCTGCGTTCATACCGTTGGCTACTAAGGGGACTGTGCGCGGGTTGGAGTCTCGCGAGGTAGCTGAGTTGGGGTACGAGATGGTGTTGGGAAACACGTATCACCTGTTTGTTTCGCCAGGGCCGGAGCGGATTGAGAGGGCGGGGGGGCTGCATGGGTTTATGGGGTGGGACCGGGCGCTGATCACCGATTCGGGTGGGTTCCAGGTTTTTTCCCTGGCGCATGGCGGGGTTGCCAATGAGGTGAAGGGGAGCGGGCGGCAGGGTGGGGATCACGGGTCCGTTGTCTCGATCGGGGAGGAGGGGGTGCGGTTTCGCTCCTACCGGGACGGGACGGCGCTGTTCATCTCGCCGGAGGTCTCGATGCAGGTGCAGGCGGCGCTGGGGTCCGACATCGCGCTGGTGTTCGACGAGTGCACGCCGTTTCATGCCGATCGTGACTACACGGCGCGGTCAACCGAGCGGACGCACCGCTGGCTCGATCGCTGCCTCGAGTGGCACGAGCGCGAGGGCCCGGAGCGGCAGGCCGTGTTCGGGATCGTCCAGGGCGGGGTCCACGAGGACCTGCGGCGCGAATCGGCCGAGTACGTGAGCGCAGCGGGCGTCGACGGCCTCGCGATCGGCGGCACGCTCGGGCGCGACAAGGCGGAGATGCGCGAGGTATTGGCGATGACGGCGCCGCTCCTGCCCGAGGAGGCGCCCAAGCACCTGCTCGGAATCGGCGAGGTCGACGACCTCCTCGCCGGCATCGCCCTCGGCCTCGACGTCTTCGACTGCGCCGTTCCGACCCGCCTCGCCCGCCACGGCGTCGCCCTGGCGCCGGACCCGGAGAATCGCTTCCGGCTCGACCTGCGCAAGTCCGGCCACGAAGGCGACCGCAACCCGATCGCCGGCGGCTGCCCCTGCCCGGCCTGCCAGAACCACGACCGCGACTACATCAGCTACCTCTCCCGCGCCGAGGAGCTGACCGCAGTCCGCCTCCTCTGCCTCCACAACCTCACCTACCTCCAAGAGCTGATGACCCACGCCCGCGCTGCGATCTCCGCTGGAACCTTTACCAGCTATTCCACCTCGGTCCTGAAGGGCGCCGCACCCTGGAACGCATGATCCGGGAGGTCAGGCACCCCTCCGAACGGCTTGTACTTTTTGGCACCTATTACGTCAGCGAGAGCCACCCTGCTTAGAGGCCAAAAAGTTGAGAGAGGAGGGGTGACTGACCTCCCCGCCACCACCGCCTGCCCTATTCGGTGTTCTTCTTGACCAGGTCCTTGAATTCTTCGACGACCTTGTCGACCGTGTTGCCGGCCACTTCGGTTGCCTTTACCCCGGTCGCCTTGTCCGTCGTGTAGATCACGGCCGCCGCGACCGCGGCCGCGATCAGGACCAGGGCCACCAGAGCCATCACGAACCTGGCGAAGCGCGAGAAGGCACTGCGGCCTTGCTTGGGCTTCGAGGGCGGCGCCGTCGGGCGCGGCGGCGATTGCTGCGGAGCTCTCGCAACCGGCCGCCGGGTCGGCGACGGCGCCGGCCGGTACTCGGTCTGCGCGGTGCGATCGAGGCGCCGAGTGGCGGTCTCGCCGCCGAGCACGTTCGTCGGGGCGGTGTCGGCGGCCAGTGGCAGGGTCACGTCCTCGCCCTGCAGGCCGAGCTGCAGACCCCCGGCCAGCTCGCTGGCGCTGGCATAGCGGCGGGCCGGATCGCCCTCGAGCGCGCGCAGCACGGCGGCGCCGAGCGTCTCTGGGACGTCATCGTTGTAGGTGCTGGGCGGCAGCGGCCGCTCGTTCTGCTGGCGGACGGCCAGCTCCGCCAGGCTCGAGCCCTCATAAGGGAGGCGACCCGTGAGGAACTGGTAGAGGACGACCCCCAGGGCGTAGACGTCGGTGGCGGGCGTCGCCTCCTCGCCGCGAACCTGCTCGGGGGAGAGGTAGGCGGCGGTGCCGACCACAGAGCCGACCTGGGTGATTCGTGTCTGTTCCACCGCCCTGGCGATGCCGAAGTCGGTCAGCTTGACCGTCATCTCGCCGCCGCCTACGGGACCTCCGACGATCATCAGGTTGCCGGGCTTGACGTCGCGGTGGATGATCCCGCGCCGGTGGGCGTAATCGAGCCCGGCGCATGCTTGGGCGCCGATCTCGGCCGACGCCTCGCCGTCGAGCGGTCCCTGCCGCTGGAGGATCTGCGCCCCGGAGCGTCCCTCGACGTACTCCATCACGATGAAGTGGCGCCCGTCGTCGACCCCTGTGTCATAGACCTGGACGATGTTGGGGTGGATCAGTTTGGCGACGGCCAGGGCCTCGCGACGAAAGCGGGCGACGAAGCGCTCGTCGTCGGAGAGGTGCTCGGCGAGGATCTTGACCGCGACCGTGCGCTCGAGGGTCAGGTCGGTCGCCATGTGGACGCTCGACATGCCGCCGGAGCCGAGCCGGTCGCCGATCTCGTAGCGACCTGAGAGGGTCGACGCAGCCATCATTCCCCCCCGCCCACTGGGGCTCCGGGGCTGACGCCTCCGGACGCGCCGGTGCCACCGCTTTCGGTGGGTGGCACTTCTTCGGTCGGAGTTGTCGGGGCTGGCGGTTCGGTGGGCGGCGTCTCCGGGGGGCCGGGGGGACTCGGTTTTTCCTTCGGAGGCTTTTCGGCCTCCTTTTCCGCCTTTTTCGCTTCCTTTTCCCTCTTCTTTTCCTGCCCGGGGGGTTCTGTGCTTTCCGTCGTCGTCGCTTCCGTCGAGGGGGCGATTGCTTCGGTGGTCGGTTCTTCTTCCTCGCAGCTCGCCACCACTTCGTCCAGGCGCGCGGTGCCGCGCTGCAACGCTTGCTTCAGCTTTGCGTCTACCCCCGTCAACGCTTCCACCTGTGCGTTGACTTCCCCCACCGCATCGGACGCGCCGACGCATTCGCCTTCTTCCTCGTACTGCTTCACGCGGTCGAGGTTTTCGCTGATTTCCTGCGCGGTGGCTCCTGGCAGCAACTTCGCGTCGTCGCCCCCGCCGCAGGAGGCCAGAGCCAGCGCAGCGGTGGCGCCGAGGGCGATGGCAAGCGCGAATACGGCCGGTCGACGCACCGTTGCGAGTCTAGAGAACGCTCCTTTGGGCAGGTTTCCCCTGCAATTGAGCGTCATTGGCCGATGTGGAGGCGGTCCGCCAGGCGGCTGGGCAGGCCAGCCGCGGAAATCGCCGCCGAGGCGCGCTCGATCTCGTATGGAACGCGGTGAAAGCAGGCGGTCTCGCCCTTGGTGTCCACTTCCAGCCAAGCGGCGCGCGGATCGCCGTCCCGGGGCTGACCGACACTGCCGGGATTGACCAGCCAGCTCCCTCGCCCGAGGTCGAGCAGGGCGCCGTCGCTGGCCTGCGCGCCCCGTGTCGACGCCGCGTCGCCGTCCGGCCGGGTGAAGAAGAGGGCTACGTGGGAGTGGCCGATCAGGGCGATGCGCCGCGGGTTGGCGTCGAACCCCGCCTCCGCTTGATCGCTGGACAGCACGTACTCCCAGATCGGATCGCGGGGGGAGGCGTGGAAGAGGCCGATCCCGGCTCGCTCCCCGTGCGGCTCGAGTGTCCGCAGGAAGTCCAGCGTCCGCGCAGTGACCTGGTCGCGCGTCCACTCGACTGCGACCGCCGCCGCCTCGGAGAAGGAGCTGATGTCGAGCTCCCCCAGCACCGCCAGGTCGTGGTTGCCGACCAGGCAGACCTCGCAGCGCTCGCTGATGAGGTCAGCGCAGGCATTGGGCTCGACCCCGTAGCCGAGTACGTCTCCCAGGCACCAGATCTGCTCGATCCCAGCCCCGTCGATCGCCTCCAGCACGGCTTCGAGAGCGGGCAGGTTGGCGTGGACGTCGGTGATAACGGCGACGCGCATGCCGGCCAGCGTACTCGGGGAACACTGGCACCCCGCCCCTCCATACGATGAGCGCGACGATGGCTGTCAACGACCCAATCGCCGATCTGCGCTCCGCGGTGGACCGTGCCGCGCTTGCCTTGCGCGACGGCGAGCCGAGCGGGCCGGCGCCGACCCTCGAGCGCCCGCCCAAGCCCGAGCTGGGCGACTACAGCTCCAACGCGGCGATGTTGCTGGCCGCGCCGCTGGGAGAAAACCCACGCGACGTTGCCGCTCGACTCTCGACCGAGCTGGAGCGTGAGCTGGGCCCCGAGACGGTCGAGCGGATAGAGGTCGCCGGTCCCGGCTTCATCAATCTCTTTCTTGCCGACGAGTGGTACCGCCGGGCGATGGCGAGGCTGGCGGCGGCCGAAGAGCAGCTGGGGCCTGCGCCGACGGACTCGCCCGAGCGCATCCTGGTCGAGTTCGTCTCCGCCAACCCAACCGGGCCGCTGCACGTCGGCGGCGGTCGCCACGCCGCCTACGGCGACGCCCTCGTCCGCCTCCTCGAGGCGGTCGGCCACGAGGTCGAGCGCGAGTTCTACGTCAACGATGCCGGCGGCCAGGTCGATCGCTTCGCCGCTTCGATCGCTGCCCGCATGCGAGGTGAGCAGATCCCAGAGGATGGCTACGAAGGCGAGTACGTGGCAGAGCTGGGTGAGCGGATTGCGGCAGAGGGCATCGACGCCAGCGATCTGGAGGCGGTCGGCAGGCGCGGCGTCGAGCTGGTGCTGGAGGGCGTGCGCGCAACCCTCGACCGCTTCGGCGTCCGCTTCGACAACTGGTTCTCCGAGCGAGATCTCTACGCCCGGGGCGAGGTGGAGGCCGCCCTGGCACAGCTCGATCGCCAGGGCCACACCTACCGCAGCGAAGACGCGCTCTGGCTTCGCACGACCACCTTCGGCGACGACAAGGACCGGGTGCTGATCCGCGCCAACGGCGAACCGACCTATCTGGCGGCCGACGTCGCCTACCACTGGGACAAGCTGGAGCGCGGCTTCGAACGGATGATCGACGTGTTCGGCGCCGACCACCACGGCTACGTGGCGCGACTGCGGGGGGCGATCGCAGGCCTCGGCGCCGATCCGGAGCGCTTCGAGGCATTGATCATGCGCTTGGTCCACATCGTCGAAAGCGGCGAGCGGGCCCAGATGTCGAAGCGCAGCGGCGACTTCGTCTCGCTCGACGAGCTGCTCGGCGACATCGGCGCCGACGCGGCCCGCTGGTTCATGCTCTGGCGCAGCCACGACACCACCGTCGACCTCGACCTCGAGCTGGCGCGGCGCCAGTCAAACGACAACCCGGTCTACTACGTGCAGTATGCGCACGCCCGCATCGCCAGCATCCTGCGCAAAGCTGAGCAAGATGACGAGCGGGTCACCGGTGGGGCGGGGGCCGAGACTCCGGGCACGCCGCTCGACCCGACCGAGCGCGAGCTGATCAAGCGCCTGCTCGAATTCCCGGAGGAGGTGCGCGAGGCAGCCGCCCGCCGTGCCCCTCACAAGATCTGCACCTACTCGACCGCGGTCGCCGCTGACTTCCACGGCTTCTACCGCGATTGCCAGGTCGTTGGCGCCGAGGGGGAGGGGGTCGAGCGATCGCGGCTCGCGCTCGTGCTGCTTGCCAAGCGAACCATCGCCGGCGCGCTCGGCCTGCTCGGCATCTCCGCGCCCGAGCGGATGTGATGCCGCGCCGCCGCCGCAAGCTCCCGTTGCTTGCCGAGGTCCCCGCGCGGCGGGACGGCGGCTCCCGCGCCGGCGCCCAGGGCCGCGCTGGGCTGGAGGCTTACTCGCGCTTGGCGCGGACGATCGAGGGCGTGCAGGCGGTTTGCACGACCGGCAGCGCTCGCTCGCCGGTCGCCCTTGGGCTCGCCACCGCCGCCACCGCCGAGGGACGCCGCGTCGCCCTGCTGGAGTGCGATCTCGCCGAGCCGTCCCTGGCTGGCGCGCTCGGCCTCTCGCCGACTCCCGGATTGCGCGAGTACCTGTCCGGGGAGGTCAAGCCACCGGGGATCGTCCAGCCATTGGTCCTCGCCGGGCCGGCCGCCGGCCGCGCCACCGAGCCACTCGCCTGCATAGTCGCCGGCGAGTCTGAGCTGGCGCCGGCTGCCCTGCTTGCCTCGACCAGGTGCGCTCACGCGGTGGAGAAGCTGCGTCACGCCTATGACCTGCTGGTCCTTGCCGGCCCGTCCTTCGAGCGCGACCGGGATTCGTTGCGGGCGGTCGCTGGGCTGGCCGACACGACCATCGGCTGTGGGGTGCCCAGGGAGATCCCGAGGCGGCTGCCCGTCTCGCTCGCCGGCCTCGTCGTCGTCGAGTGAGCTGCCCGGCTAGAGGTCGTACCGATCGAGGTCGGCCTCGAGGCGCTCGGCCTCCTCGCCCCGGGGAGCGGACTCCGCGGGGTGCCCAGACGGTGGCGTGCCGCCGCCCTCGCGGCGCCAGCGGGCGACGCTGAAGGCTAGCGCCGCGATCGCAGCGAGGATCGCGATCACCGGCACCAGGTACGCCGAGAGGTCGAAGCCCGAGCCGCTCGGCAACGCCAGCACCTCGCGGCCGTACTGCGCGACCAGGGCGTCCTTGATCTCGGACCTCGACTTGCCGGCGGCGACCAGCTTGGCGACATAGGCCTTCTCGCGGCGGGCCTGCGGCGAGTCGGCAAGTTCGAGCAGGGTGCCGCAGATCGGGCACATCACTTCGCCTTCGATCGCGTGGGCGCTGGTCTGCGGCTGCGGGGCGGGCGCGGCTGCCGCCGCCGCGCTGAGGGCGAGCAGCGCGACGACGATTGCGAGCGCTGTCGACCGACCGCGCCTCACTGCTGTCCTTCGATCATTGGCACGACCCGCTCCCGGAGGAAGTCCGTGTCGACCGGCCCGCGCCAGATCAGGGCAAGGCGACCGCGCGGATCGACGAGGAAGTTCTCCGGCACTCCGGTGGAGCCGAAGGCGGAGCTGCGCTCGTCCCCGACCGAGCGCAGCTGGGGGTAGCCGGTCGGGTGGTCGCGGAGAAAGGCGAGGGCGTCGTCGCGGTTGTCCTGCACGTTGACGCCGACCACGGTCGTGCCGGGGCCCTGGTCGCGGTAGCGGCGGTAGAAACGCCCGAGCGCCGGCGCCTCCTCGCGGCAGGGGATGCACCAAGAGGCCCAGAGGTTCACCAGCACCCACCGCCCCCGGTACTCGGCTATCGAGCCATGGCCTGGCCCGGGCAGGCGCGGCAGCACCCGGTCCGGCACGGGCTCGCCGACCGCGATCTTGGTCGCGCCCTTGCTGAGCAGGCCGAAGGCGAGTAGGCCGACGACGGCCAGCACGGCGAGGAAGGCGAGGAGGGAACGCGCGCTCACGGAGCGGGAAGGTTAGATCGCGCTCCCCTCCGGCAACCCCGCGCCGCCCGTAGAATCACGATCCAGCGCGGACGTAGCTCAGTTGGTAGAGCGCGAGCTTCCCAAGCTCGAGGTCGCGGGTTCGAGACCCGTCGTCCGCTCTCGGGTCAGCGGATCTGTCAGCAGATCTCTATTGGTACGGTCTATTCTCCCTGCCATGGAGGTCTTTGCGGAGGGGAAGATCGAGTGCTATTGCGGGCCGGCCGACCTCGCCGCCCCGGACGATGTCGAGGCGGCGATCGTCGACTTCATCGCGAAGACCACGAAGACGTTGGACATCGCCGTGCAGGAGCTGGACTCCTTCGCCATCGCCGAAGCGGTGATCGCGAAGAAGCGCGAGGGGAAGAGTGTGCGGGTGCTGCTCAATCGCTCCTACCTTCAGGAGGACGGCGAGCATCGCCCCGATCCTTCACTGACCACCGTGTCCCAGCTCGCCGGCGACGAGACCGGCGAATACAAAGTCAACCGCGATGTCTTCGCGGCCCTGTGCCGCTGCGGCGTCGAGGTTCGGATCGATCTCAACCCCGACGACAAGATCTTCCACCACAAGTTCGCGCTGCGCGACATCCGCCTCGACGACGGGAAGGCGCGCCGGGGCGATCAGCCCGGGCTGCTGACCGGCTCCGCGAACTTCACCGACACCGATTGCCATAGGAACCTCAACCACCTGTTCGTCTTCCGCGACTCCGGCCTGTTTGAGGACTTTGGCCAGGAGTTCCGCGAGGCCTGGGCCGGCGAGTTCGGCAGGGGCCGGCTGGGCAAGCCGCCGAAGACCCACGACCTCGGCGGGGTGCCCGTCAAGGTGCTCTTCGCGCCCGACCACGGCCCCGAGGCCGAGGTCATCAAGCAGATGCTGAAGTGTCCCAAGGGCGGCCGCATCGACTTCGCCATGTTCACCTTCATGGGCTCCTCTGCCATCGATGACGCAATGATCGTGCTCGCCGGTGCCGACCGCACCATCCGCGGGGTCTTGGACCGCGGCCAGGGTGCATCGAAATATGCCGCGTCGCGCTGGCTGCAGGAGGCGGGAGTCGAGGTGCTCGTGCCCCGTGGCGACAGCGGCATTCGCAAGCTTCACCACAAGCTCGCCGTGATCGATGGATCGACGGTGATCGGTGGATCGTTCAACTACTCCGAGCCGGCGACCCTCTACAACGACGAGGCGCTACTCGTGCTTGGGAGTCCGCACACCGAGTCCGAAGGCGTGGAAGTCGATGCCGCGGAGTGTGCGGCGATGGCGAGCTTCTTCGGGGCCGAGATCGAGCGCATCCGAGCTCTCAGCGAGTCCTGGGAGCCCTAGTCCCACCTTTGACCACCCTTCGCGGCTCTCGTCTGGTCGTGGTCTCCGGCTAAATCGCGCCCCGCGCCGTCTCGGAGCGCGACCCCGGTCCTCCTCGCCGTCGAGCCAACGTCACGAGCTCGGTCGCGCTATCACCTACCTCCGCGTGCGGCGACCCCGGAGCGAGGCGCGTGCCCGGCGCGTCGGCGACCGTTGTGAGAGCTGAGGCTCATGCCGGGGTCTGCGCCCTTGACCTCGCGGTAGAAGTGCTCGGTGGCGCCGCGGACCCGGCGTTCGCCCGCCAGCTCGACCAAGCCTGTCCGGAACAGCTCGGTGACGTGGTAGTTGACGTTGCTGAGCGGCGTGCGCAGCTCGTAGCTGAGGTCGCTGGGGGAGAGCGTCCGCCCGCCGTCCATGCCGAGGACTTCCAGGATTGAGATGCGGAGGGGGTGGGTATTGGCTCGGGCGAGAAGCTGCCAGTTCATGGCTACCTCCAATTGTTGAGGGATCAATACCAAGAAATACTAGTCTAGATAGTGAAAATCGGGTAATCTGGTCCAGGATGCTCTTTGGGAAGGAGACTTGAATGGGCGCAGGAGCAGGGGTTTCTAGGTTTGCCGCGCTCGTTGGGGTGCTGGCCATGGCGATCGTGCCGTCGGCACGGGCGGCCGACATCATCGCCCCGCAGCACGAACCGCACCAGACCGACGACGGCTGGCAGGCGGGGACCTGCACCCTCGATACCCCCCCGTGCTCGGTGGACACCCCTCCGCAGTGGTTCGAACAGGCGGGCGGCCACCCGCCTGTCGGCTTCACCCAGATCATCGTCAAGCACGGGCCTCCGAACGAATCGCCCGTCGGCAACCTGAAGACCATCCGGGTCGACCTTCCCAAGGGGCTCTCGGTCAACCCGCAGGCCACCCCGCAGTGCGCCGTGGGGGAAGGGCAACATCCCGACAGCACGACCTGTCCGCTGGGAGCGCTGGTGGGCGAAAGCAAAGTGATCGTCTCCGACCTCCTCGGCCTGCCGGTGCCGCTTGATGTCCCCGTCTACAACGTCGTCCCCAACCAGGGCGAGCCGGCGCGCTTCGGTTTCAGCCTGCTCGGCACCGACGTCTACCTCGAAGCCAACATCGCCTGGGACGGCGACTACCACGAGGGGTTCACGATCCACGCCGTCAACCTGGAAGAGGAAGGCCTGCCGGTGGGGCCCGCAGGCGTACTGCTGAAAGTGCGCCTGCTGAAAAACCGCCTGGTCTTCAACGGCCGGGCCGGTGACGGCAGCTTCATCACCACGCCGACTACCTGCAACGACCCAGCGCAATCCCCGTTCGAGCACGTCTACTCGACCTATCTGCGCGCTGACTCCTACGAGGAACCCGATCCCGCCTTCCCGGCCGGCTCGCCCTTGATCGAGTCGCCGCTGCCACCGGGGACGATGCCGCGCGAATGCAACACGATCCCCTTCGGCCCGTCGGTCGGGGTCGAGCCTGGAACGGCCCAGACGGATTCGCCCGCTGGCGCCAAGGTAACCGTCAACGTCCCGTTCGAACCGAACCCTGGAACCCAAGCCCAGTCGTACCTGAGGACGGCGAAGGTCGCGCTCGCGCAGGGCATGGGCCTCAATCCCTCGGCCGCCAACGGACTCGTCGCCTGCACCGACGCCCAGCTCGGCAAGGGAACGACGGCGCCGGTCGCCTGTCCGCCGGCCTCGAAGGTCGGCACGGTCGCGATCGACACGCCGCCACTCCCCGACGGCTCGCTCAATGGCAACGTCTACCTCGGCCAGCAGCTCAGCCGCGACCCGACCTCCGGCGACGAGTACCGGATCTTCGTCGACGCCGAGTCGTCCCGCTACGGGATATCGGTGCGGCTGATCGGCAACGTCAGCGCCGATCCCCAGACCGGGCAGCTGACCACGACCTTCGCCGAGAATCCGCAGGTGCCGTTCAGCTCCTTCCGCCTCCAGTTCGACGGCGGCCCGAAGGCGCCGCTGACGAGCCCCGGGATCTGCGGGCCGAACACGACGACGAGCCAGATGACGCCCTGGTCGGGCAACGCCGCCGCGACGCCCTCGGGCGGGTTCGTGCTCAGCAGCGCTCCGGGCGGCGGGCCCTGCGCGAAAACCCTCGGCGATCGCCCCTTTGCCCCGAGCTTCGCCGCCCGCTCGACGAACTCCAAGGGTGGAGCCTTCACCCACTTCGTCGTCAACGTCGGGCGCTCCGACGGCAACCAGGAGCTGAAGGGGATCGACGTCGATCTGCCGCCGGGCCTCTCCGCCAAGCTGGCCGGCGTGCGCTACTGCCCCCGTGCCGCGCTCGCGGCCGCGGCGGCCAATGCCGGCGCCGCCGAGGCTGCTGACTCGAGTTGCCCCAAATCGAGCCTCGTCGGCAGCGCCTCGGTCACCGTCGGCAGCGGACCGGAGCCGTTTCACATCAACAACGGCAAAGCCTTCCTCTCGGGGCCCTACCACGGCGCCCCCCTTTCCCTGGCAGTGATCACCCCCGCCACGGCCGGGCCTTTCGATCTCGGCTCGGTCGTGGTGAGGGTGGCGCTGTTCGTCGATCCCGAAAGCGCGCAGGTCCACGCCGTCTCCGACCCGGTGCCGCACGTCTTCGGCGGCGCCACGCTCGACGTCCGCTCGGTCGTGGTCAGGATCGACCGCGACAAGTTCTCGCTCAACCCGACCAACTGCTCGCCGCTGGCGGTGGGGGGGACGCTGCACGGCGGCGGTGGCAACCCGGTCGACCCGGCCGCCTTCACCTCCAGGTCGGTCTCGGTGCCGTTCCAGGTCAACGATTGCGAGAAGCTCGACTTCAAGCCGAAGCTCTACATGCGGGTCTTCGGCGGCACCCGGCGCGCCAAGAGCCCGAAGCTGCGGGCGACGCTGATCGCCCGCTCTGGCGACGCCAACATCGGCCGCGCCGCCGTTACCCTGCCGAAGCCGCTGTTCCTCGAACAGGCAAGCCTCGCCAACGTCTGCACGCGGGTGCAGTTCGCTGCCAACGACTGCCCTAAGAGCTCGATCTACGGTTACGCGACGGCCGAGACGCCGCTGCTGGACGGACCTCTGAAGGGCCCGGTCTACCTGCGCTCCTCCAACAACGAACTTCCGGACATGGTCGCGGCGCTGCGCGGCCAGGTGGAGATCGACCTCGCCGGCAGGATCGACAGCGTCAAAGGCCGCATCCGCACCACCTTCGGCACCGTTCCGGACGTGCCGGTCTCCAAGTTCACGCTGACGGTCAGGGGCGGGAAGAAAAAGAGGGGCCTGCTGGTCAACTCGACCAACCTGTGCGCCCGCAAGTACCGGGTGATCGCAAAGTTCAAAGCGCAGAACGGAAAGCGCTCAAACCAGCGCCCGAAGCTGCGGGCTCCCTGCAAGGGCAAGAAGGGCAAGCGGCGGCACCGCGGCTAGGGAGCCGGGGGAGCCGGTCTTAGATCGGCTGGCTCGTGGGGCGGATCAGGATCTCGTTGACGTCGACGCCAGGGCGCTGCTCTAGGGCGAAGATCACCGCTTTGGCGATGTCGTCGTCGCGCAGCGCCCACTCGCCCGGTCGGTTGTCGAAGAAGGGAGTGTCGGTCATCCCCGGCTCGATCAAGGTGACGCGGATGTCGCGGTTCTCGTGCATCTGGCGCAGCTCGGCCCGCAGCGCCTCGCCGATCGCCGTCGCCGCCCACTTGGTCGCCGAGTAGAGCGAGCCGGGCAGCGCCCGGCGTCCCGCAACCGAGCTGGTGACGATGAAGTGACCGTCGCCGCGCTCGAGCAGGTGGGGGAGGGTGGCGCGGATCGTCAGCGCGACGCCGTAGACGTTGGTGAGGACCATCGAGCGCCAGTGCTCGACCGACTCCTCGAGGAAGCCGCGCGAGGCACCGAAACCCGCATTTGCAAAGACGGCGTCGATGCGGCCGAACCCCTCGATCGCAGCCGCCGCCATCGCCTCGACCTGATCCCACTCGGTGACGTCGCAGCGCACCGCCAGCGCCCGCTCGGGGCCACCGAGCTCAGCCGCGAGCTCCTCCAGCTCCTCCAACCGCCGCGCCGCCAGCAACAACCGGTAGTTCGCGGCCGCAGCCCGCGCGGTGGCAGCACCGATACCGCTTGAAGCTCCCGTAATCAGCAGCACTGGGTCGTCGCTCATGCGCCGATTCTCCCATGTGCTCGCCAGAGCGTGGGCAGGGGCGAGTGGGCGGGGGTCGGCGGACACTCAGCGCGAAGCGCGTCCGCCGACCCCCGCCCACTCGCCCCCCAACCCACCTTGCGATAATCCCGAATCCCGTGGACCCCCAGCGCAAGCGGAAGATCCGGCTCGTGGTCGCGCTCAGCGTCGCTGTGCTGCTCGCGGTGGCGCTCGTCTACACGTCCTTCAGCGCCTCGACCGAGGCGAAGCAGCCCTCGCAGTTGCTCAGCGCCGCGCCGGGCACGAGCTACGACCTGACCGGCAGGGTCGTGCCGGGCTCGATTCAGCATCACGGGGGGGAGCTGCGCTTCCGCGTCGTCGATCGCGAGGGCAGCGGTCCCAGCCTTCCCGTCGCCTATAGCGGCACCGTTCCCGGTCCCTTCCGCGGCGGTCGCGAGATCGTCCTCACCGGCGAGGTCGCCCACGGCGTCTTCGTCGGCGAACCGGACACACTGGTGACCAAGTGTCCGTCGAAGTTCACCACCTCGAATGACAGCTAGCCTCGGCAGCGCCGCCCTGGCGCTGGCCTTTCTCGCGATGGGCTCCGCTGCGGTCGCGGCGCTGGCCGGTCGCAATGGCCAGCGCCGTTGGGTGCACGCCTCGCGCCGCGCCGTCTACGCGGCCTGCGGGCTGCTCACGCTCTGTGTCGTCCTGATCGAGATCGCTTTCCTCGGCGACGACTTCTCCTTCAACATCGTCCAGCAGCACTCCTCGATCGCGACGCCGACCTTCTACAAGCTGGCGGCGATGTGGTCGAGCCAGGAAGGCTCGCTGTTGCTCTGGGCCTGGGTGCTCTCGATCGCCGCCTCGCTGGCGCTGTACGTGACTCGCAACAAGCTGCGCGAGGTCGTCCCTTACGCGACCGCGGTGATGGCTGGCGTGGCCACCTTCTTCACCGGCCTGATGCTGTTCGCCGGCGGTGTCAACCCGTTCTCGACCCTGAGCCCGGTGCCCGTCGACGGGATCGGCCTCAACCCGCTGCTGCAGCACCCGAGCATGATGATCCACCCGCCGATGCTCTACTCGGGGTACGTCGCCTTCACGATCCCCTTCGCCTTCGCGATCGGCGCCCTCGCCACCCGCCGCCTCGATGCCGCCTGGATCCGGGCCACCCGGCGTTTCGCCCTGATCGCCTGGGCGCTGCTCGGCTTCGGCCTTCTGCTCGGCGCCCGCTGGTCCTACACCGAGCTGGGCTGGGGCGGCTACTGGGCCTGGGACCCGGTCGAGAACGCCGCCCTGATGCCGTGGCTGATCGGCACCGCCTTCCTGCACTCGATCATGGTCCAGGAGAAGCGCGGCATGCTGAAGGTCTGGAACGCCTGCCTGATCGTCGCCACCTTCACCCTGGCGCTGCTCGGCACCTTCCTCGTCCGCTCCGGTGTGCTGCAGTCGATCCACGCCTTCGGCGACAGCACCGTCGGGCCTTACATCCTCGGCCTGATCGCGGTGGTGCTGCTCGGCTCGACGGCGCTGATCGTCTCCCGCCTCGACGATCTGCGCTCGCCGAAGCGGATCGACTCCCTCGTCTCGCGCGAGGCCGTCTTCGTCGTCAACAACCTGCTCCTGGTCGCGCTCTGCGCGACGATCTTCTGGGGCACCTTCTTCCCGCTGATCTCCGAGCTCTTCACCGGCGAGAAGTCATCGCTGGCGGCACCGTGGTTCGACCGCTACACGACGCCGCTGGCGATCGGGCTGGTCCTCTTCACCGGCATCGGCCCGCTGCTCGCCTGGCGCCGGGTCAGCTGGGCCTCGGCGAAGCGGGTCTTCCTGATGCCGACGCTGGCCGCTGCCACGACCGCCGTCTTGCTCGCGTTCTTCAGCGACGCCACCGCCGAGCCGTGGGCGTTCGCCCTCTTCGTCTTCGCCAGCTTCGCCCTGGTCGGTCTCGGGCAGGAGTTCTGGCGTGGAGCTGCGGCCCGGCGCTCGCTCAAGGGCGGTTCGATGCCGGCGGCGCTGGTCGCGGTCGTGAGCCGCAACCGGCGCCGCTACGGCGGCTACATCGTCCACATCGGCATCGTCGTGCTGCTGATCGGGATCGCCGCCTCCTCCAGCTTCCAGACGAACCGCGAAGTTCGACTGCGGCCGGGCCAGAGCGCCGAGATCGACGGTCGCACGGTCACCTACGTGCGGCCGACCGCGGACGTCGACGGCCTCGCCTTCACCGCCGGCGCCGTGCTGCGGGTGGAGGAAGACGGCAAGGTCTTCACCCTGCATCCGACCCGCCGCTTCTACCGGCCGACCGGGACTGAAACGAGCACCATCTCCGACTACTTCGGCGGCGAAGCCGACAGCGAAATCGGCTTGAGGCCGGGCCTTGGCAGCGACTTCTGGACCGCGATCCAGCCGGACACGACCGTAGTGCAGCGGCAGGCCCGCGCCGCCGATCGCGGCTTCAAAGAGTGCGTCGGCGGCGGCCCCGGAACGCCCCCCCAGTGCAGGGCGGTGGCCACGATGATGCGAGCGGCGCTCGTCAACCCGAGCCTGCGCCCCGCGGCGCTGAGCCAGATCGAGCGGCTGCAGGTTGCCACGGCGGAGCGGATCGCCAGCGGCTACGTCGCCGCGGCACTCCCCGCCGCCTTCAAGGTGATCGTCAACCCGCTGGTCACCTGGATGTGGATCGGCGGCCTGATCGCCCTCTCCGGGGCGATGATCGGGCTCTGGCCCACCCGCCGGCGCCGTGCCCTCGTGGCGGACCCCGAGCTGGAGGCGCTGAAGGAAGCCAAGTACCGCGAGATCCGCGACGCGGAGCTGGACCACGCTGCCGGCAAGCTCTCCGATGAGGACTTCGCCTTGCTCGACGCCGAGCTGCGCAACGAGGCGGTCGCGATCCTCGACCGCGCGAACGGCAATGGCAATGGCGCCGCCGGCCATGAGGTCGCCGAGCGGCCTGCCGAGCCGGTCTAGATCTTCAGCAGAACTACCGTGTTGAGCGCGAAGAGGACCGCGAAGAAGACGGTTGCGCGGTCGAGGTTGCGCTCGACCATCGAGCCACCGCCGAAGGCGCTTCCGCCGCCGCCGATCCCGAAAGCGCCTGAGAGGCCGGCGTCTTTGCCCGAGTGAAGCAGGATCAGGAAGATCAGGACCCCGGAGATGATCACCTGGAGGATGGCGAGCAGCGTGTACACGGGGAGGGAGTCTAGATGAACGACTGCGATTGCCGCACCCGCGGGGGCACGCCTGGCGCGGCGCTGGATCGGCACGCACGGCCTTGCGCGTAGCGCTGCTACGCGCGGCGGCCGCGCGCACCGCCCGGCTTGGCCAGGCGCGCCCCTGCGAGCACGTCAATGCGCAGTCGGTCATCTAGCCTCCCCCTGCAACAAACAGCGAGTTCTTGTTGCAGGGATTGACAATTTCCGTTACTTTGTCAATTAAGGGCACGTAGTCCAGGGATTTGACAAGGAGGATTTGTATGGAGGCTGCCAGTCATAGTCATGACCATGGGCCGGCGATCGAGCTCAATCCGGCCACCTGGAAGGATGCGAAGCGCTACGCCTGGCTGCTTGGCCTGGTCATTCCCTTCGGGCCCTTCATCGCCTGGGCCAGCGTCGAGATCACCGGCTTCGAGCCCTTCTGGTACTTCGGGCCGCTGCTCGTCTTCGGCGTCTTCCCCCTGCTCGACGTCGCGATCGGGGTGGACCCGAGCAACCCGCCCGACAGCATCCTCAAGTGGCTGGAGCAGGATCGCTACTACCGCTGGTGCACCTACCTCTTCGTCCCAGTCCAGTACGCGGGTCTCGTCTTGGCCTGTTGGCTCTGGTCGAGCGGCGACCTCTCGGTGGCGGAGAGCCTCGGCCTGGCGCTGACGATGGGCGTGGTCGGCGGGATCGCGATCAACACCGCCCACGAGCTCGGCCACAAGCGCGACAACATGGAGCGCTGGCTAAGCCGGGTGGCGCTGGCGCAGACCGGCTACGGCCACTTCTTCATCGAGCACAACCGCGGCCACCACGTCCGCGTCGCCACGCCCGAGGATCCCGCCAGCTCGCGGCTGGGGGAGAGCTTCTGGGCCTTCCTGCCGCGCACCGTTTCCGGCAGCCTGCGCTCCGCCTGGGGTATCGAGTGCGCCCGCCTCGATCGCCTCGGCAAGTCGCACTGGACCCTGCGCAACGACATCCTCGGCGCCTGGGCGATGACCGTGGTCCTGTTCGCCGCGCTGGCGATCGCCTTCGGCCCGGTCGTCCTGCCCTACCTGCTGATCCAGGCGGTGCTGGGCTTCTCGCTGCTGGAGGTCGTCAACTACCTCGAGCACTACGGCCTGCTGCGCCAGAGGAAGGAGGACGGCCGCTACGAGCGCTGCCTCCCCGAACACAGCTGGAACAGCAACAACGTCGCCTCCAACGTCCTCCTCTACCACCTGCAGCGGCACAGCGACCACCACGCCAATCCGACCCGCCGCTACCAGGCGCTGCGCCACGTCGAAGAGGCGCCGCAGCTGCCAACCGGTTACGCCGGAATGATCGTGCTCGCCTGGGTCCCGCCGCTCTGGCGCCGGGTGATGGACCCGCGCCTGGTCGAGCACTACGGCGGCGACGTCACCCGCGCCAATATCCAGCCGCGCGCCCGGCGCCGCGTCCTCGCCCGCTACGGGGCGCCCGCCCGATGAGCTTCCGGTGCGCCTTTTGCGGTCTATGCCCCCATAACGCGCACCGGAAGGGCGTGCAGTGAGTCGCTGGCGCTGCCCTTCTTGCGGCTACGTCTATGACGAGGAGCGGGGGCACCCACGCGAGGGGTTTCCCGCCGGCACCCCGTGGAGCGAGGTTCCCGACGATTGGGCCTGTCCCGATTGCGGGGTCCGCGACAAGGTCGACTTCGAGCCCGTCGGCGGGGGCGCGGAGGGGTGACCGCCACGGCTGGCACGATCCCCGCGGTGGCCACCACCCGCACGCCCTATCCGCAGGCCGCCCGCCAGCTCCTGCGCGAGACGCTGTTCGGCGCCGCCCGCGACCAACTGGAGAACCGTGCCTGGTCGGAGATCACGATGTCCGACATCGCCGGCACCGCCGGGGTCAGCCGCCAGACCCTCTACAAGGAGTTCGGTAGCCGCGACGAGTTTGGCCAGGCCTTCGTCATCCACGAGGGCGAACGCTTCCTCGACGACGTCGACGCCGCCGTGCGCGAACACCTCGACGATCCGCGCAGCGCCGTCCGCGCGGCGCTGGAAAAGTTCCTCCGCGCTGCCGGCGAGGACCCGCTCGTCCGCCTCCTGCTCAGCGACGACGGCACCGGCGGCATGTTGCCCTTCGTCACCACGCAGGGCATGCCGGTTGTGCAGTGGGCCACGGCCCGCCTCACTGTGACCATCCAGGAGGGCTGGCCGCAGGCCCCCGCCGCCAAGGCCGCCCTGCTCGCCGAGTCCCTTGTCCGACTCGCAATCAGCTACATCACCGCCCCGACCGACCCGCCGGAGACCGTCGCCGTCAAGGCCGGCGAGCTGCTCGGTCCCTTTATCGACGACGCCCTGGGCTCGGTCGAAGGCTGATCCGCCCCCGCCGAGCGACGGATGACCTACCCAGGTGCTTTGCCGTGGTAGACGACGAAGCGCTGGCGAAATCCCTCCCGCTCGTAGAAACGGTGCGAGTCGACGTTGGTCGTCGTCGTGGTGATCGCCATGTCCTCGACGCCCAGGGTTGCGAGGCGGCTCCAAACCGCGTCGAGGAGGGCAGCGCCGACGCCGCCGCCGCGGCTCTCGGGTAGCACCGAGAGGGTCTCCAGCTCGGCGAGGCGCTCGCCGGTGGCCCACGACGCGTAGCCGGGGCCGACTGTGACGAAGGCGTAGCCGACGGGCTCGTTGGCGACTTCGGCGATGACGAAGAAGGTGTCGGGGTCCTTCAGCCAGCGTTCGTACTTGCCCCGGCGGATGCGCCAGGCCTCGGCGGCCTCGCGCTTCGGCGCTCCGCTGCCGAGGTCGGGCGAGATCTCCGCGTGGTGCTCCTGCAGCGCGTTCCAGAGCGGCTCGACCGCGTCGAGCTCGGCCACGGTCCCCGCGTAGCGCAGGCCGATGCGCGCGGCGTTCGGTTGCTCAGTCATGTCGGCTCGCGCCCCGCGCGAGCCGCCCTTCCAGATTCGACCTGACCTCCGGCCACTCGGTGTCGATCACGCTGTAGTAGGCGGAATCGCGCTGGCCGACGTCGGGCACGATCATGTGGTTGCGCAGGATGCCCTCGAACTGGGCGGGCAGGGCGGCGAGCGCTGCCCGCGAGCGCTCGTTGCGGGCGTCGGTCTTGAACTCGACCCGCACGCAGCCGAGGCCCTCGAAGGCGTGGCGCATCATCAGCAGCTTCGCCTCGATGTTGGCCCCGCTGCGCCAGGCGCTCGGCTCGAGCCAGGTCCAGCCGATCTCGACCACCTTGTCCGCCGGGCGCACGTTGAGGTAGCGGCTGCTGCCGATCGCCTCGCTGGTGTGAGCGTCGCGGGTGGTGAACGGTCCCTCGCTGCCAGACCGCACCGCCTCCAAAGTCAGCTCGATCCAGCGGTCGAACCGCTCGCGACGGTTGAGGTCCGCGAGCCAGGCCCAGATCTCGGGTGCCTGCGCCGCCCGCCAGAGCTCCTCGGCGTGCTCCTCGACCAGCGGCTCGAGCGTGACGATCGACCCCTCGAGGCGTGGCGTGAGGTTCTCCACGGTGCCCATTCTGGCAAGCGTCGCCCGGCTCAACGTGACGGTGCTCCGCCGAGCTCCAATCTGAAGACGAGCCGCTCGTGGCCGGTCTCGTCGACGCTGTCGCGGGCGGGTGCGCGACGGTAGTCGAGGGATTCGTAGAGGCGGTGCGCGGGGGCTTGGTAGCGGCGACTCCAGAGCGCGATCGCTTCCCAACCTTCCGCGCGCGCCAGCGTCTCGCAGCGTTCGACCAGGGCGGTGCCGATGCCCCGCCGCCGTGTGGCGGCTGAGACCGCGAGCCGCGAGAGCTCCGCCTCGTCGCCGTGGGCGACGGCGCGCTCCTTCGCGCCCGGCGCAAACAGGACGACGACGCCGACGATCGATCCCGTGCGCTCGGCGACGAAGACCCGTCCGCGTCGGGCCGTGTCGAGGTACTCGGGCTCGCGGTAGGGCTCGGTTCGCCCGCCGCCGCCCTCGGTCACGTACCCCTCGGTCCAGAGCGCGATCACGGCCGCGGCGTCGCCCCGACTCGCGTCGCGAATCATCTCGCTGTCAGGGCCGATGACGCGCGCCCGAGTGGCGCGGAGAGCACCTGCGCCCTCTCGCTCACAGCTCCGCCCGCACCAACCGCAGGCCGGTGTCGAGCTCGGGCCGGGTGCGCAAGTGGCCATGCCTCTCGTCCCAGCGGCCGCTCTCGAGGTCCGCCCGCAGCCGCTCGAGGCCGCGCTCGGTCTCTTCCGCCGACATCCGGTGCCAGGTCGAGGTCGCTCGTCGCACCTCAGGATCGAGGATCAGCTCGGGCCGGTCCCAGAGCGCGATAGTGAAGCCGTCGAGGCAGCCGCGCGGGACGGGCACGACCTCGATCGCCGCGCCGGGCAGCTTGGCCGCGAGCTCGGCCATCGAGGGCATCGTTTCGCGATCCAGCTCGGCTGCCCCGGGGAAGTAGTCCTTGACGATCCAGACCTCGGCGATGGCGTCGACGTCGACCGTCAGCAGCACGATCCGCCGCCGGGCGACCCGCCGCATCTCGGCCAGGCCGGCGTCGAGATCGCGCCAGTGGTGGACCGTCAAGACCCCCATCGCCGCGTCGACGCTTTCGCCCGCGAGCGGCAGCGCCTCGGCCACTCCCTCGATCGCCGGGGCCGCGCCCGGCGGGCGCTGGCGGATCATTACCGGGGAGGGCTCGATCGCGATGACCTCGCGGTCGGTCGGCTCGTAGGAGCCGGTGCCGGCTCCTACGTTGACGACGCTGCGGGCGTCGCCGAGGGCGGTCCAGATCGCCGCCTCGATCCGCGGGTCAGGGCGGCGGAACTCGCTGTAGTTGAGGCCCATGCGGTTGTAGGCGGGGCTGCTCATCGCTTCCTCGAGGTCTTCTTGGCGGAGCGCCCCAGGGGTTTCGTGGCGCTGTGTTCACGCAGCATCGTCACCAGCAGCTCGACGAAGTCTCCATAGACGTCTTTGCGCACCGCCGTGGGGCTTACCAGCGCTTCGAGGGCGAGGCCGATTCCGAGCGAGCGCAGCACCAGTGCCAGGTCGGCGGGAGAGAGCGACGCCTCGATGCCTTCTTGCTCTTGGTAGTCGGAGATGTAGGCGGCGATCGCCTCGCGCAGCGCCGCCGAGCGGGTGCCGAAGCGTTCGGCGAGCTCGGGCTCGCGCCCGGCGTGGGCGATGAACTCCATGTGCAGGAGGAACGACTCGCGGTCGGCGGCGAAGCGCTCCATCCACTGGTCGGCGAGCGCGCGAGCGCGCAGCTCCAGCGGCGTGTCCTCGTCCAGCCCGACCTGGGTCTCCGCCAGCTCACGCGCCCTGCCGGCCATGTACTCCTCGAAGACGGCGAGAAAGAGGTCGGCCTTGCTGGCGAAGTTGGAGTAGACGGCGCCGTGCGAGTACCCGGCCCGCTCGGCGATCTCCTCCACCGAGGCGCCCTCGTAGCCGCGCTGAGCGAAGACCGTGGCGGCGGTCGCCAGCAGCTCGGCGCGGGTGCGGGCCTGGCGCTCGGCACGGGTCTCTCTGTTCGGCCGGGTGGTCATTCAGATTGTAATTCCAATTCGAATGGTGATAATAATCCATGCATGGAGACGCCACCCGACCGACCGCTCGAGATCGTCGGCCGCTGGCTCGAGGAAGCTCGCGCGGCGGAGGTCCCGGCCGCGGCGGCGATGACGCTGGCCACGGCGACGGCCGACGGCCGCCCTTCGGCGCGCGTGGTCTCGCTCAAACGCCTCGAGCCCGACGCGCTCGTCTTCACCACCGCGCTCTGGACCCGCAAGGCCGACGAGCTGCGCCGCAATCCCCAGGTCGCCGCGGTCTTTCACTGGCCGGCACTCGGTCGCCAGGTCCGCATCGAGGGCAGGGCGGAGGTGGCGGACCGCGAGCTCGCCGAGGAGCTCTTCGCGTCGCGTCCTCGCGACCACCGGTTGCAGGCGCTGGTGTCCCGCCAGGGCGAGACGATCGAGGGCCTCGACCCGTTGCGCGAGCGGCTCGCGACGCTGCAGGCCGAGGCCGGGGAGGCGATCGAGTGCCCGCCCGATTGGGGCGCCATCCGCATCGTCCCCGAGGTCGTGGAGCTTTGGCGCGAATCGCCCGACCGCCTCCATGAGCGCGACCTCTACGAGGCGAGCGAGGACGGTTGGCGCCACTCGCTGCTGGCGCCGTAGGGCTACATGGGTGAGGTGGCCAACGAAGCGGTTGTGAGGCGCTTCTACGACGAGCTGTGGAACGGGTGGAAGCTCGACATAGCCGACGAGATCGTCTCCGTCGAAGTCCGCTTTCGGGGCTCGCTCGGCGCCGAGGTCACCGGCCTCCCCGAGCTCAAGCGCTACGTCGAGTCCGTGCGGACCGCCTTTCCGGACTGGCACAACCGGCTCGACGAGATCCTCGCCGTCGGAGACCGCATCGTCACCCGGATGAGCTGGAGCGGCACGCATCGGGGGGCGCTTGGTGAGATCGCTCCGACTGGGGCAAGGGTCGAGTACAGCGGCGCTGCCTTCTTCCGGCTATCCGGCGGTGCGATCGACGAAGTCTGGGTGGTGGGGGACACGCAGGAGCTTTGGCGAGCGCTGCGCAGAACGCCCCCGGCGTGAGGACCGGCTAGACCTCGACCGCCACGGTCACCGGGCCGTCGTTGACCAGGGCCACACCCATGCAGGCGCCGAAGACGCCCTTTCGTGCGCCGAGGCGCTCGCAGAAGCGGTCGTAGAGCGGCTCAGCCTCCTCGGCGGGCGCTGCCTCGACGTAGCTGGGCCGGTTGCCCTTGCGCGTGTCCCCGTAGAGGGTGAACTGGCTCACGCAGAGGATCTCTCGCTCCCCCAACGGCTCGTTCATCCGCCCCTCGGAGTCGTCGAAGATGCGCAGCGCGCGCACCTTGTCGGCGAGCCGGTCGACCTCGGCGGCACTGTCTCCCCGCCGCACTCCGAGCAGCACCAGCATGCCCGGCCCGATCTGGGCGACCCGCTCGCCCTCGACGTCGACCGCGGCCTGGCTGACCCGCTGGACGAGCGCCCTCACGTCCCTTTCCGCTCCACGCCGGCACGGTAGCGCGTTCGAAGGCCCGAAGAAAATAAAAATGGATCTCATTTTGATTTAATCGGGCGCGTGCTGGAGCCGTTTCAGCTGCCCTTCGTCCAGCGTGGCTTGGTCGAGATCCTGATCCTCGCCGTGCCCGCCGGGCTGCTCGGCACCTGGATCGTCCTGCGCGGGCTCGCCTTCTTCTCGCACGCGGTCGGCACCGCGACTTTCCCCGGGCTGGTTCTCGCCGACGGGCTCGGCTTCGCCGCCCCGCTCGGCGCCTTCGGCGCCGCCGTCGTCTTCAGCCTCGGGAGCTGGCTGCTCGGACGCGGCGACGAGGAGGGGAGGGACAGCGGCGTCGCGATCGTCCTCGTCGGCTGTCTCGCCGGCGGCGTGATCCTCGCCAGCGACGTCTTCGGCTCCGGGGCAAACATCGAGACGCTGCTCTTCGGCAGCCTGCTGCTGGTCGACGCCGGCGACATCGCCCTCGCGGCTGTGGCAGCAGCGGTCACCCTTGCCGTCTCCGTCTTGCTCGGCCACCGCTGGCTGGCGGTCGGCTTCGACCCCGGCTCGGCTCCGGCGTTGGGCGCCGATGCCCGGCTGCGCGAGGTCGCCCTGCTCGGCTTGATCGCGCTTGCTACGACGGCAGCCCTCTCCGTGGTCGGGACGCTCCTCGTCGCCGCCCTCTTCGTCGTGCCGGCCCTGACCGCTCGCCTCTTCGCCGAGCGGATGCTGAGCTGGCAGATCGCCAGCGTCGCCCTCGTCGCCGCCGAGGGCACGATCGGCCTCTGGCTCTCCGTCAAGACGGACGCCCCGCCCGGCGCGACGATCGCGGTCGTCTCCGGGGCGGTCTTCGCCCTCGCCGCCTGCGCGCGGGCGCTGGCCCGGGTTCGGCGCGCGCCGGCGCTTGCCGCTGCCGCCCTGACCGCTGCCGTCTTGTGCGTGAGCGGCTGCGCCAGCTCGGGGGCGGACGGCGGGCAACTGCAGGTCGTCGCGACCACGACCCAGATCGGCGACTTCGTTCGCGAGGTCGGCGGCGAGGCCGTCGCGGTCGATCAGATCCTGCAGCCGAACACGGACCCCCACAGCTACGAGCCTCGTCCCAGCGACGTCGTCGCAACGGCGGAAGCGAAGCTGGTCTTCGCCAGCGGCGACGACCTCGACGAGTGGATCGGGCAAGTCGTCTCCGACAGCGGCAGCGACGCGCAGGTGGTCGACCTGGGGAAGGCCGTGCCGGAGCAGCTGCCGGGCGAGTCGAGCGGCGCCGAGGCATCGCGGTACGACCCGCACTGGTGGCATGACCCGCACAACGCCGAGGCGGCGGTGCGCGAGATCGAGCGCCGCCTGTCGGCGGTCGACCCGGCCCGCCGACGCGAGTTCGAGCGCAACGCCCGCTCCTATCTGGACGAGCTGCGGACGCTCGATGGGGGCATCGCCCGCTGCATGGACTCCGTCCCGGCCGCTCGTCGCAAGCTGGTCACCGACCACGACGCCTTCGGCTACTTCGCCGAGCGCTACGGGATCGACGTGGTCGGTGCCGTCATCCCCTCGCAGACCAGCCAAGCCCAGCCCTCCGCGAAGGACCTCAGCGCGCTCGCCGACCTGATCGAACGCGAAGGCGTCGAGGCGATCTTTCCCGAGAGCTCGCTCAGCCCAAAGGTCGCCGAAGCGATCGCCGCGCAGACCGGCGCCTCGGCCGAGTACGCGCTCTACGGCGACACGCTCGGCCCCGAGGGCTCCGACGGCGTCACCTACCTGCAGATGGAGGCGGCCAACGCCGACTCGATGGTCCGAGGCTTCACCGGCGGGAGGTATGGATGCGCGCCGGTCCACTGATCGAGGCCGCCGGGCTCGCGGCAGGCTACGACGGCATGCCGGCGATCTCGGGCGTTGGCTTCTCGTTGGCACCGGGGCAGACGCTGGCGCTGCTGGGGCCCAACGGGGGCGGCAAGACCACCCTTCTGCGCAGCCTGCTCGGCGAGCTGCGCCCGCTCGCGGGGGCGTTGCGGGTGGCGACGACCTGCGGCTCCGTTCCCCAGACCGAGCGCTCGCGCCTCGATTACCCCGTCTCTGCCCTCGACGTGGCGACGATGGGTGCGCTCCCGGGGCTGCCTTGGTGGCGACGGCCCGGGCGTAGCCAGCGTGAGGCGGCGGCGCGGGCGCTCGACCGGGTCGGGTTGCGGGCTCTCGCCGGGGAAACCTTCGGCCGTCTCTCCGGTGGCCAGCGCCAGCGGGTTCTGATCGCCCGGGCGCTGGTGCAGGACGCCGGGGTGCTGCTGCTCGACGAGCCCTTCTCCGGGCTAGACCGGCCCAGCAGCGAGGGGCTCGAAGCCCTGATCGCGGAGATGGCGGGGGAGGGGCGGGGCGTCGTCATCGCCACCCACGATCTCGAACAGGCGCGTGGCTGCGACCTCGTCCTCTGCATCAACGGCCGCCAGATCGCCTGCGGGTCGCCGGCGGAGGTGCTGGAGGACCTGAGCGTGCTGGAGGCGACCTACGGTGGCGCCATCGTCGAGCTCCCCGGGGGGGGCGGCCGGGCGATCCTGCCGCCGCACCATCACCACCACTGAAGCGATGTTCGAGCCCCTGCAACAGCCCTTCATGCAGCGCGCCCTCCTCGAGGTCGTGCTGCTCGGCGTCGCCGGGGGGGCACTCGGCTGCTGGGTCGTCCTCCACGGCCTCTCCTACGCGGCCGAGTCGATGGCCCACTCGCTCTTCCCGGGCCTCGTCCTCGCCGCCATCGCCGGGGTCCCGCTGCTGCTCGGCGCCACCCCTGCGATCGTCGTCGCCGCCCTCGCGATCGCCCTCAGCGCGAGGATCGCGGGGATCGGCAGGGAGGCCGCGGTCGCGGTGGTGGTGACGACGATGTTCGGGCTCGGCGCCTTGCTGGCGCTCTCGCCGCGATCGCCGCCCGGGATCGAGTCGCTGCTCTTCGGCGATGTCTTCGGCGTCAGCGATTCCGATCTGGCGATCGCGGTCGGCCTCGTCGTGCTCGTGGCCGTTGCGCTCCGGCTCCTGCACGGAGGCCTGCTGGTCGCCGGCTTCGACCGAGCTGCCTCGCGTTCGCTCGGCGTCTCGCCGACGCTCGTCGATGCGGCGCTGTTGATCCTCCTCGGAGCGGGCATCGTGGTCGCGGTTCAGGGTCTCGGCAACCTCCTCGTCGTCGCCGTCTTCGTCGGGCCGTCCGCCGCGGCGCGCCAGTTCAGCGATCGTGTGCCGTCGATGATGGCGCTCGCCGCGAGCCTCGCGGCCCTCGCCGGCATCGCCGGCATCTACCTCTCCTATTACGCCGGGACGGCCGGCGGCGCCTCGGTGGCGCTGGCGATAGTCGCCGTCTACCTGGTCTCGTTGCCAGCGGGACGTTGGCGCGCATCGCGCCGCCGGCCGCCGGTTCGAGCGGAGGCTACGATCGCCTGAGATGCCAACCAAGGCCGACAGCGCCTGGGCGGAGCACGCGCTTGCCGCCCTCAGCAGCGCGGGATACCGGCGCGGCGGTGCCCGCAACGCCGTGGTCGAAGCGCTCGCTCGCCACGACTGCGCGGTGACCGCTCTGGACCTGGACGACGAGCTGCGGCGGCGCAAGCCCGCGGTCGGCCGGGCCAGCGTCTACCGCGCCCTGGAGCAGCTCGAGCAGCTCGGCCTGGTGCAGCGGCTAGAGGTAAGCCGGGGCGTCGCCGGCTACGAGCGGGTTGAGCCCGATGGCGGGCATCATCATCACGCGATCTGCCGCC
Organism: uncultured Solirubrobacterales bacterium; assembly: GCA_963712595.1. Lineage (GTDB taxonomy): Bacteria > Actinomycetota > Thermoleophilia > Solirubrobacterales > 70-9 > VRUE01. The sequence goes on along the minus strand of CAVQIM010000001.1, from coordinate 736,048 downwards.
ACTGCGGCCGCATGGTCCCCTTCGAGGACCCTTCCCTCGAGCGCGCCATCGCCAAGCTCTCCAACGAGATGAGCTTCGAGGTCACCGACCACGACGTGATCTTGCGCGGCCTCTGCGAGCGCTGCGCGGCCTGAGCGACGGTTGTTGCGGAGCGCAGGAGCAGAACGTAGTCTGGGTCGGACCAAGCGGCTAGGGGGGTCGGAGTGAAGGCTGGGGGGCGCAGGTCGGTTGTCCTGCTCGCGGCGACGATCTGCACGCTGGGGGCGCTCTATTTCGCCGCATCGGCGTCGAGTCATTGCGCCACGCTGATCGCCGATTGCTTCTCCCGCTGCTCGGGGCCGGCCCCCCATGGGATCTACTGCTCCGCTGGCGAACTCGGCGATAGCCCCGCGGAGAACCCGATCGAGAGCTGGACGGTGCCGGCCGAAGTAAGAGAGGCCAAGTTCACCGTCATGGGTGGCGACGACCCGAGCGGCGGCCGGGGCGGTCGGATCGAGGCGACCTTGGCGGTCGTGCCAGGGGAGACGTTGGCCTTGGAGCTGGGTACAAAAGGCGGCGCCAGCTTCGTCAGCAGGGGAGGCGTTCATCTCCTCGCGGCCGCCGGCGGCAACGGGTTGGAGCCGAGCTACGTCGAGCCTGGCGCCAGCGCGGTCACGATCCAGCCCCCCGGCCAGCCAAACCCGCCCTACCCGTCCAACGGCAGCATCGACGTCAGCTGGTACGAGGGCCAGATCGTCATGCCGCCGCCGGTCGAATGCGTGGTCCCGAATCTCCTCGGCAAGCGCCCGGTGGTCGCGCGGAGACAGCTCGTCAAAGCTCACTGTCGCGTGGGCGAGATCACCCGCAGGCCCGCCGGGCGAGCGAAGCGCGGCCGGGTGACCGGCCAGCGGCCGAAACCCGGAACCGTGCTGCTGGAGAACGCCAAGGTCGACTTGGTGGTCGGTCGGCGGCGCTGAAGATCCGAGGTCGCTGCCAGGGTAGGATTTCGCCCCGGTGATCAGGGGCGGTTGTGGAGCGGTTGCCGGGCTGAGCGCAGCGCTGGTGGCTGGGTTGCCTCCTCTTGTGGCTGCCGCCGGCCGCGGCACCCGCCAACGACTACTTCGCCAGCCGCGAGGCGGTGGGAAGCGACCACCCGACGGCTTGGGTCACCGTGGCGGCTGCGAGGCAAACCGCCGACTCCCACAAAGGAGGTGGAATGTCGCGGCGGGGTCCTTACCCCGTGAGATGTTGGGCGGAATCGGTCCGCTGGTCATGACCGCCCTTGAGGCGCGGAGCGACCTTCAGCTTGGCGACCGCAAAAAATGCGACGGACGTAACAAAGGCAAGCACAAGCAGCACCACGGCGGTCCGAAACATCGTGCCACTGGACCAAGTTCCGTGCGCGACCCAATCGGCCGAGAGTCCGCCGACTGCGCCAAGGAGAACGCCGACGATTCCAAACACTGCAGCCTTGGTTCCGTTGAGTCGATCCGCTAGTTCGAGCCATTTCTGCGTGTCTTCGGCAAGCAGCATCAGTTCCTCGACGCCATCGCCCGGATTCCATTTTGCTTCTACCTTTCGCAGGGCGTCGAGGGAGCGCAGGGCAGTGAACAAGCAGAGAACGCAGACAAGAGCAGCTAGGAGAGCAAGCCAAACGGGGAGAGTTACCGTTGCGATCATCGGTACCTCCACCCCTTCATGAAGCGTTCCACTCTCTCAAGATGGTCATTTGCGAAATAGATCCGGTGTTAAGCCTCTGGGTTGGCGGAACGCAGGCCGAATCGATGGAGTAGCGCTGGAAGGGGATCTGGCTCGAGATCGAGATATGCGATCGTGTCGATAGTCAGTGCTGGCGGCAGGAAAAAGTCCGCGCCCTTCTGCTCTGCCCACAACGAGCGGGGCGGCGCCGTTGCTGAACGGAGAGATACATCGCGTGTTTCGGCTATGGGTGGCATACCTGGCTCCCCGTCATTTTTTATGGCCATCATGCCCCCAGAGAGTTTGAAATTTCAAGCAACTCGCGTGAGGTCGTCCAGCACGACCTCAAAGTAGTTGGTGCGCTCACGAAGTCTGCGCTCACCCACCGCAAGAATCACTCCGATGACCAGCGCACTGGCGATAAACGGAGTAAGTGTCCAGCGAGGCCAGCCAGCCAACAGCACAGCAGTGCTTAGGGCGGCCAGTGGAATCGGCGACAGGGTCATGATTCGCACCCAGAGAACCACACTAGTGACATAAGGATGCTCGCTTGGGCGAGCGGCGATGAAGGCCGTAAGGCTTGGCAGGGCGAGCAGAAGAGCCGCCCCCGGGCCTGCCTTGACGTTGGTTATCGCGACGAAACCCAGTAGTAGCGCAAGAAAAAAGAGGACGGACGGCCCTGCCCGGCGCATGACGCCTGCGCCGGGCATGATGTCGATCCGTGCATACCCCTCCCCGGGCGTGACGGTTCGCGGCGCAAGGAAGCGGGCGTGTCGGGTTGACGTACCCATCGTTCGGATTGCGTGGCGATTTGGAAGCTGTAGCTTGCGTCGGCCGATCTCGACGCCGTCAGGTGCTTTGATCTCTAGATGATTCGAGCCAGCACCGCTGATGGTCCATGGATGGAAATATTGGTGTGGTACGAGACCTAGCTTCTTGCGAATGCGTCGGCGTGGGGGGTGAGCCATCTGGGCACCCTCGAAGTCCTCGGTGCGATCCGGTATTCGCTGGTCGACAACGTAGCTGATGATGTGAGAGCTGGTTCCCACATCAACATCTACAAAGACGAGGTAATTGCGCGAGAGGTAGCCCGTTAGATCACGAAACGCTTGCGTTTGGACTAGGGCAGCTACCGCCGGAGCGCGATCTTTGAGAGCCCTTCCATATTCGAGGAGCTGTTTTCGCTCCTCAATTGCATGCTGACGAGTGACGAGTTCGCGAGCTAGTTGCTGCAAGCGGGGATCTTTGGAACTGACTGGATCGGCTATCCGTATGACGGACATCAGAGCCTGGAAGGTGAGTTCCCACCGCTCCTCGATGGGACGAAGTGCAAGTCGGCGGTCGCCGGCATCTCGCAGGTCGCAGGAGATAAAGCTCTTCTTGCGCAGCGCGAAGACAGGGAGGATGAGCTTTCCGTTGATTCGTGGTTGCGCAAGAAGATCTGGAGGCTTGGTGAAGTGGCGAACGATGCGCCGTCGCACGGTGTTGCGATCGACGAAGGCAACTCGGTCAACCGTGCGAGTGATCCAGCGGTTCTGGGTGTAAAGGGCAAGAAGGAGCCTCTCGCCATTTTCTTCGATTTGTGAAAGCGATTCGGCCATTGTGTCTCGGCCGAGAAGTGGGCTGCCGATTAGGGCTCGCTCACGGCCGCTGATTGCGGCGGTAGTCTATTGAAAAGACAACTTTGTTTCTAACATTCACACTTTTTTCAACCAGATCGGAGTATGTCGACGGCCTGCCGAAAAGCGCCTCGGGAGGATGGTTACGGGCTTGAGGTAGAAGGTGTTGGCTGCGCACCGACTGCGTGCGACTCCACTGACAGGCCCTGGAATCGATGCTCCAAAACGCGAAGACCTTGATTTGCGGGCTCCGAGTGCGCTGAATGTTCTCGGGCGGGTGAGCTGTAACGGGCCCGAACAGATGGGTTAATCAACTTTGTAACTATCCGCATAATCTCCGAGGAGGAAGAGATGGAGATGATCAGGCGTTGTGAGCCCGTCGCCCTGCTGCTAATGGTGCTGGGTGCGCTGAACTGGGGAATGGTTGGTCTCTTCGACACCAACGTGATCGCCGACGTGTTTGGCAGCGGCACGCTGACCGACGTCGTCTACACGGTCCTCGGCGCCTGTGGGCTGCTCTCGATCCCAAGGCTGCTCGACAGCTTCCACATCGGGGGCCACGCACCGCACCCGCGCGGAACCTGAGCGCGAGGCCGGGCCGGGAAGCCATGTCGGCCTCCCGGCCCGGCCTCGCGGGCTTCCGAGTGCGGCTGAATGGAGTCGAACCATCACGTCCCGTTAGGGACACAGGCCCTCAGCCTAGGGGTTGGGGCGTTTTCAGTTCCATTCAGCGCTCTCATGTGCCCTGAGGAACTCTGAAGTTACGCAGTTACCGATCTTGAGGTCCGCAAAAGGTCCGTGGCCTCACCGGTCTGGCGTGTGCCTGGCCCTCGAGGCCCAGCTATCGTCGGGCCCGTGCAGGGGAAGGTGATCGAGTTCTGGCGAGCCGTGGAGATGTTCAGCCCGCCGGCGATCCCGGAGGTTCGCCCATCTCAGTGGGTGTTCGAGATCGAACCGAATCAGCCACTGCCGTGGGAGCGGGACCATCCGCTTCGCCGGCAGCGGTTGACGAAGGAGAAAACCTGGCGCCACATTGTCTACGTCGGGATCTACCCGCGCGAAAACGTCTTCGGGGCGCTGAAGGATGTCTTTCCCGCTCCGACCGACAGTTTCGATGAGCGCCCGTCGGGCTCCAGCGCGTTGCTCGCCTTTGCGGTTTCCGACGAGGGGATCATGCTGGAGGGCTCCGCGGTGCTCTCGGCCTGTGCGTGGGCAACGGCGCGGGCGCTCGATCCCGGTCCCACCGATGTCGACTGGCTCAATGGATTCGGCGACCTCGAAACCGCCTTCGCCCTGCGGCTCGAGGAAATGTTTCTCGGTGGAGAGGACGAGCAGCGCGATCCCGTGGTGCTCGATTGGGCAGCCCTCGCGGAGTGCCTTGCCGCAGCCAGCGCCGTTCTCGGAGTCGCCGAGGGGCTCGGCGTCGAGGGCATCCGGGTCCGCAGTGAGAGCGTCGCGCGGCGGAGCGCTGAGGTCGTCGATCACGACTTCCTTAACAGCTTCATCGCCGATGACCTCGCTCGCGTGGCGGATTCCGCTGCCCGAGGGGAGGTCGGATTGGCGCTGCGGGACTATCTGAGACCGACCGCAGATTTGGAGACCGGCAATCGGGTCGACGTGCGGACCCGGCTGGACGAGGTCCGGTCCGCAACCGGTCCCGAGCACGTCCCCCTCGGCCGTTGGGCCGCTAGCCCCGATCACCCGCTTGCGCTCGGACAGCAGCTCGCCGTCAACGAGGCGGTGGCGATGCAAGGTGCAACCGGTCAGCTCTTTGCGGTGAACGGACCGCCGGGGACGGGGAAGACGACCATGTTGCGTGATCTGGTCGCGGCGCTCGTTACTGAACGAGCGGAGCGGCTGGCGGCGCTGCCACACCCTTCTAACGCATTCCTGGAGGAGCCTGAGCGTTGGAAGACGACGCGCTACCAGCGCACCATCCATCGCCTGCGACCGGAGCTCACCGGGTTCGAGCTCGTCGTGGCCTCGAGTAACAACGGCGCGGTCGAGAACGTCACCCTCGAGATTCCATCCGACAAGGCAGTCGACGAGGCTTGGCGCGAGTCTGCCCAGGCCATCGACTACTTTCCGGCGCTCGCCGAGCGCGCGATGCGCGCAGGGCAAGACAAGCGCGGCGCTCGGGGGAAGGCTGAAACTACGGCGTGGGGCCTGGTCGCCGCCCGACTCGGCAACAGCAGCAACCGAAAGGGGTTCGTCAATGCTGTCTGGTGGACCGAACGGAGCGACGATGACGATCGCCCGCCGCCGCCGACCGGATTGCGCGATCTCCTCAAGAGGTGGGAGAGAAGTCACGAGGGACCCTCGTGGGCCGATGCCGTGGCGTCTTTTCAGCGGGCCCGCCATCGTGCGGTGGCGATTCGCGATGAGCGCTTGCGCACTCGCTCGCAGCTCGATCGCCTCGGAGAGTTGGAATCGGAGATCGAGATAGCGCGCGAGGCCGAGCGGGTGGCAAACGAAAAAGTCGAGGCTTCGCGCCAAAGTCACGAGCAGCTCAAAGACAAGCTGCGAACGCACGAGGAGGAACGCGAGCGACGGATGCGAGAGCGAGAGGAGTTGCGCCGTCTTCGCCCGTCGGTGTTCAGGCTGTGGGCGCGGGCCGAGTGGCGCAACCATGACCGCCGGCTTGCCGGCGAGGTCGCCAAGCTTGATGCGCGGTTGAGCGAGGGCCGCGAAGAGTCGCGCTTGCTCGAGGAAGAGGCGCAGGTTCTCGCCGAAGCTAAAGCGGCTGTTTTCGTAGCCGAGCGCGAGCGGGAGGAGTGTCGGGAGGTTGTTTCGGACTACCGCGAGCAGCCCGGCGCCTCGCTGCCTGACGGCAAGTGGTTCGAAAATCGCGAGACGCGAGAGCTGCGGGCGCCGTGGAGCGATGCCGAGTGGAATGAGGCTCGCAGCGAGCTGTTTCTGGCTGCGCTTGCGTTGCACAAAGCGTTCCTAGTCCACGCCGCCCAACCCATGCGCGAAAGCCTCGACGGGGCGATGGAGATCCTCACCGGAAACGCCCCGCGGGACCTTTCTGCCGAGACGGCGCTCGCCGCATGGCAGGCGCTCTGCCTGCTGGTTCCAGTGGTCTCGACAACGTTTGCCTCGGTCTCACGCTTGTTTGGGCCGCTCGCCGCGGAGGCGCTCGGCTGGCTGCTCGTCGACGAGGCCGGACAAGCAACTCCGCAGAACGCGGTCGGGGCGTTGTGGCGCTCGCAGCGCGCTGTGATCGTTGGTGACCCGCTGCAACTGGAACCGATCACGACCATCCCCTTTGAGGTCGAGCAGGCGATCCGCACCCACTACGGCGTGGGGGAGGAGTGGCTGACGGGACGCGGCTCGGTTCAGGGCCTCGCCGACCGCCTCAACCGTCTCGGCACCGCGTTGCCGGGAGCCGAGGGGCGGCGATGGGTCGGCGCCCCGCTCGCGGTCCATCGCCGCTGCGATCGGCCCATGTTCGACATCTCCAACGAGATTGCCTACGGCGGGCTGATGGTCGAGGCAACCGACCCCACGCTCGCCCAAGCCTTCGCCAGCAGCTATCCGACGCTTCCGCAGAGCAAGTGGATAGACGTTCGCTCGGAGACCTCGCACGGTCACTGGATTCCCGCCGAGGGGGACGAGGTCGACCGGATCCTCACCCACCTCAGCGAAATCGGATTCGACTTCTCGCAGGCAATGGCGATCGCGCCGTTCCGAGATGTCGCTCGGCCGCTGAGGGAACGCATCGGAACATATCCGGGGCTGAGGGCGGGAACCATCCACACCGCGCAGGGCAAGGAGGCCGACGTCGTGATCCTCGTGCTCGGCTCAGACCCTGCCAGCGAGGGTGCGCGTGTGTGGGCGGCGGAAAGGCCCAATCTGCTGAACGTCGCCGTTAGCAGGGCCAAGCGCCGGCTGTACGTGATCGGCGACCGCGAGGCCTGGATGCGCCAGCGCCACTTCGATGTGCTTGCCGAGCACCTCCCGCATGATGATTCACGGCGTTGAGTTCAGGCGATCCTCTATAGGAATTCCTTAGTATCTCGCCCTCATGTCGGCCAAGTTGGATAACTAGGAAGTTATCGCGCCTCCGAGAGCCTCCCGAGGATGTCCGCATCCGAGACCGCGCGTTTGAGCGATTGGTCGGAGACATGGGTGTAGATCTCGGTTGTGCTGAGGCTCGCGTGGCCGAGCAACCGCTGGATGTAGCGAATGTCGACGCCGGCCTCTATCAGCTGCGTTGCGGCGGTGTGGCGCAGCATGTGCGGCGTTACTCGGCTCTCGATGCCAGCTGCCGCGGCGGCTTTGGCGAGCCTCGATCGCATCGCTGCGGTTGTAAGCGGTCCGTAGTGCAAGTTGAAGAGAAGGCGAGGGTGAGGGAGGTCGAGCGTGCTGCGTGCTCGGAGATAGGCCTCGGTCAGATCGGTTATCCAGTCATTTGTCAGGAAGACCTGTCGCTCACGACGACCCTTGCCCACGAGTCGAATCGTTCGACCCGTTAGGTCGATGTCTTCGCATCGGAAGCCGGCGACCTCGTGCACGCGCACTCCTGTGGCCACCATCAAGGAAACTGCAAGAAGGGTTGTCGACTCGTGCGGCCGCGTCAGCACGAGCTCCGGGCGAGCTGTGCGAGCACCCATGCCTGCGGCATGCCTTAGGAAGGTCAGAAGACGATCGAGATCTCGCGGTGGTAAGACCCGCGGCAGCTTGCGCGCGCGTCCCAGCGCCAGGCTCTCGCCACTCCAAAGGTCGCTCCCAACCAGATCTTGGGCGAGCAGCCACCGAGCGAAGCCTCGAAGAGCAGAGGCGCGGCGCCTTAGCGAAGCGGGGGAGAGGCCGCGAGTCCGCTGGCTCTCCAAGAAGTCAACGAGCGAGGATCTCTCCAGCTCATCGATGCCGAGATCGGCACCGGTGAACTCTTCGAAGCTCGAGAGGTCGCCTTCGTAAGCGCGAAGCGTATGAGGGGATAAGTCTCTGGCCGCAAGGAGCCAGCGGACATATCCTTCGCAAGCCTGACCGAGCTGCAACCCGTTTCCCCCGCCTAGTCGCCCTTGAAAACTGACGCGTGTCTAATCGGAGGGAAGGCTTGCCGACTCGATTTGCGGGAGAAGGCCTGCACCAACGCTGCTACGAGGCCACCCACCGCGCCAGGGGCAGTAGCTGCTGCGCAGGTGTCTTGATGTTATATGATGATGCGCGTGACCCGCACCACGGTTGATGTTGATGAGCGCGCCTTGGACGCTGCTCGTCGAGAGCTGGGCACTGACGGTCTCAGCGAGACGGTTAACGCCGCCCTTCGCGACGCCGCGCGACGCCGGGTCCTTAGGGGATTCGACGTGGTCCGCGATGTCGATGGCACCCCGCAGGAAGTCGCCGCCGGCCGCGAGCGCGCCTGAGCGGCGTGGCTGAACTGGATTTGCCCCAACTCGAGGTACCGGCGCTATTCGACACCGGCGCCTGGACTTGGGTGCGTGATCGTCGCTTTCCCGAGCTTGCAAGCTGGTTCAACGCCGTGGTTGAGGCGGGCCTCGTTCTGGTCTGCGACCTGGTGCTCCTTGAGCTGACGCGTTTGGCGCCCAATGAGGCACGTGCTCGCGAGGTCGCGGATCGCCTCGTCGCCTTCGAGGCGATCCCGATGCCGGGCGAACTTTGGTCCCGAGCGAGAAGAACCCAACTGGCACTGGCGAAAGATGGTGATCACCGCCGGGTTCCGCCGGCGGACCTTCTCTTGGCCAGCGCCGCCGAGGAGGCTGGCGTGGCCCTGGTCCACTACGACCGAGACTACGAGCGGATTGCGGCGGTGAGTGGACTTCGCCACGAATGGCTGGCGCCTGACGGTTCTTTGGCCTGATCGGCCATCAGCAAGCAACCTGCGTGTCTCCATAAGACAGGGTTATCGGGCGTTGGGCCCTCGCAAGGTCCGCACCGTCTGGTTTGATTCCTGTTTAGAGCAAGGTGCTTCAAGTGGTAGGGGAGTGGAAGCGTTGGCAGGACTAGATCGGGATCACTTCAAAGTTACCTCCGGGCGCCCCCGCCGAGGCACCTGATCGTGAAGATCACCTCTCTCCTCGCGGAGGGCTATCGAAACTTGAACGGAACCTACGACCTACCGGCGCCCTTGGCGGTGATCGTTGGAGAGAACAATGCCGGTAAGAGCAACCTGATCGATGCTCTGCGAACGGTCCTCGAACCTGACAACCCCGCCCGTGGACGCTGTTGGCTGCGTGAGGAGGACTTTGTCCACGATGGCACTGGCATTCGCAGCGCCGATGAGCTTGCGCTCGCGGTTCGTCTCGAGGGCCTCGATGGTGCCGAGCAGTCACGGATGCTCACTTGCCTGGCTCTTGATGAGGGCGAAGGGGTGGCCAGGCTACGGCTCAAGGCGAAGCTCGGGGCCGGTGGGCGGGTTCGAATTGAGTGGTTCGGCGGCAACTCTGAGCACGCCGACATTGAGCGCCACGCGCGCGAAGCCATTCGCTTCGTGTACCTGCACCCCCTGCGCGATGCTGCCGCCGACTTGCGGCCCGGGCGTGACAACAAGCTCATTCCGCTGCTCGCGGCATTGACTCCGGAGAGCCATGAAGACCACGGCAAAATCGTGAAGTTGGTCGAGGAATCTAATCTCGCGCTAGACAAGGTTGGTTCGATCATCACGGCACGCGAACGGGTCGACAAGCGCTTGCGCGGAATGACTGGCGAAGGTCGTTTCGCTCAGCAGAGCACCCTGGCATTCGGCGACCCCGTTTTCTTGCGCATCGTTGGCACCCTGCGAGCCAAGATCGGCGAACTGGTGGCCCTGGAGATGGAGCAGAACGGTCTCGGCTTCAACAATCTTCTCTACATGGCGGTCCTGCTTGCCGCAATCGCCGACGTTCCCGACGAAGGGGATCCGCATCTACGGGTGATGCTGATCGAGGAGCCCGAGGCACATCTGCATCCTCAACTTCAGGATCTACTGATGGGGTTCATAGAATCCGAGGCTGGCGGTAGCACGCAGGTAATCGTTACGTCACACTCACCTAACTTCGCCTCCTCCGCTCAGATCGAGCGCCTCGCCGTGGTCGCGCGCCCGAGCGGTTCAGCAACTCCATGCACTCGGCTCCCGGGTAGGTTCGGCCTCGAGCCAAAGCAGCTTGCCTACCTGCGCCGTTTCCTTGACGTCACAAAGGCCTCACTCTTCTTCGCCCGCGGTGTGATCCTTGTCGAGGGCATTGCCGAGCAGCTAGTCCTGCCCGAGATTGCCCGCCGCCTCAAAAAGCCGCTGGCCCCCGCCGGCGTTTCGGTGATCAATGTCGGTGGCGTCGCCTTCCCACCGTTCACCGACCTCTTCGGTGCCGGTCGGCTGCCCTATCGCCTTGCCGTGGTCTCAGACTCGGATCCCGAAAGCGATGCCGAGGAGCCTGAAGAAGGTGACGATGCGCTTTCTGCCAGAGCCGCCAGGCTCGAGGAGCGCCTCGCTGGCAGTGAGAACGCCGAAGCGTTTTTCTCGCGGAAGACCTTCGAGTGGGATCTAGCCCGCATCGCTGCGAACCGACCACTGCTGATTGAGGCGCTTCGGCCACTCAAGCCAACGGTCGCCGAGAAACTGCCTGCCGAACTGGAGGGCCTGGGCGACGAGCAAGCCGCCGACCTCCTGTACGCCAAGGTCAAAAGGGATAAGGGCCCCTTCGCCCAATCCCTGGCGGAGCTGCTCGCCGACGACGACAATGACTTTGAGCCTCCCGCATATCTATGTGAGGCGATCGACTGGTCGTTGCTGGACGCGGTATTCGCAGACCCGCCAGAGGACGAACCCGCCGAGGGAGATGCCGCTGAGGGAGCAGAGCCACCGACTCCCACCGATTCCGTTCAGGCCACCGATCCTTCCGAGTAGTGACCGTTGGGCTCACTCAAGAGCAGCGCGCGGTCGTCGATACAGAGAAGGATTTCCTGCTCCTCGCGTGTCCGGGCTCGGGAAAGACCCGCACAGCCGCGGCTCGGATCGCCCGGCTTCACGGCGAGGGCCTCAGTGTCGCCGCCTGTTCCTATACCAACGTCGGCGCCGACCGGATCGCATCAATGTTGGCCCACGACCACCGCCTGTTTTTCGGACCACGCAACTTCAACGGCACCCTGCACGGCCTGTTGCTCCGCTATGTCGTCTACCCATTTGCCCACCTTGCCGGCGCCAAGAAGGCTGTGCGACTCTGGCACGGCGAGTGGCCGACCTTCCCCTTCGAAGGGGACCATCGCTTCCCGTTGGCCCTAGACCAATTCCGCGTCCTGTCCAACGGCTGCCTCTACTTCTCAAGGCCCAATCGATGGGCGGCGAAGAGGACCGAGGAGGTCCTTGCCAAGGTCGGAAAAGCCGTTATCGCACGCAAGCGAGGCCTCTTTCGCAAGCAGGGCATCCTCAGTACCGACGACGCAATGTGGATCGCGTTGCGCATCCTTCGCGAGCAGCCTCTAGCCGCCGCTGCGCTCGCCGGTCGCTTCAACGAGCTTCTGATCGACGAGGCTCAGGACACTTCTGATCTCCAACTCGCATGCCTCCATGAAATCCGAGCCAGCAATCGCTTGCGCTCACTGGTCTTGGTCGGTGACCTAGAACAATCGATCTACGCCTATCAGGGGGCGAGTGCCGAAGCCTGCCGCAAGCTCGCAGCCGACAGTGGTCTTGAGACGATCACGCTGTCACAGAATCACCGCTCATCTCAAAAGCTCTGTGACGTCGCAGCCCACTTCAGCCAACGGGAGCCCGACACTGCTGTCGGGCCCAATCGTAATTGCGGTATCGAGCCCGAGCTCTATCTCTACCCTCCAAGTCAGCCTCAAGCCGCCGTAGAGCATTACCGCTCCCGGCTGGAGGTCCACGAGATCAGCTGCGACAAAGCTGCAGTTCTTGCCCGCAGTCGCGCGATGTTGATCCGTTTGGGTGGCCACGAAGAGCTTGTTGCGATCAAACCGAAGCCGAAGCTGGTTGGCTCTCTTGCAGCCGCGCTCGCCTCCGGGACGTTCAGTCGCAATGACGTTCGTCGTGCCGAGGCTCTCCTCGCCTGGGGGGCATTTGACTGTAACCCCGCCGAGCTCGATCCCGACATTCGCCAACAATTGCTGACCACCGCGCATATCTTCATTGGCGAGTTGCCCAAGCTCGACGGCAACCTGCGTGCATGGATCCTCAGTGCCCGCGCCGCCTACGGCCGAGCCCTCATCGCGCTGGTCGACGAGCCTTCCCACAAGCCCGGCCCTGCGCTAAGTACGAGCGACAGCCACAACGAATACGACGCGGCCGCAGTTTTCGCACCGCCCCCGACCGATCTGGTGCCCCAAACCGTCCATGCGCTAAAGGGCGAGGACCGTGAGGCGGTAATGGTGGTACTGAAGAAGCACCACGGTAACGATCGCTCGAACCAGCTTCAACTCATCCATTCGGTTCTCGACGGCGCGGAGCGCTCAGCTGTGGAGGAAGAGGAGCGTCGCATCTCCTATGTCGCCCTCACTCGTGCGGAACGCTATTGCTTGCTGGCCCTGCCCGACGATCCGAACGGTCGCGCCCTTTCTGAGCGATGCAAAGCGATCGGGTTCGTTGCTTGACGACCTCGATTTCTCACCAGCGAGGTGGACTACACGTCTTGGGACCGCCGGTCCTCGCTGATACCACGTACCTGCGGTCTAGGGGACCGGCTTCGGCCACCGACTCCACTCAGTCGGCTAGCACGACCTGTCGGGCAGGGCTGTTTGGCTCTTCGGGCCAGAGGTGCCGGCGCTCCCGCAGGGCCGCCAGTCGAGATTCCGAGATTTCGCTGGTCATTTGAAACCCTTGCCAATTCACCCCATATACCGCCCTCATGGCGATGGGAGTCGGTTCGTGCTCTTTGACGGCGACTTGGAAGTCGAAGTCGAGGGCGGAAAACTACATACCGCGCCTGGGCAAATTGAGCTCCAGCTCTATCCGAAGGCCAAGCTCATCGCTCATGTTTTCGGTCCCGGGGCCGTATTGGCTCGCTTTTCGGTTGGCCCCAGCGATGAGCCAAAGTTTTCCGTGCCCAATGGTGTCGACCTGACGCCGCCGGACGACTCGGTCCTCGCCAAGCGCGATGCTTCGCCCAGGGGAGAATTTCGTGTAGGCCTTCTTCAGGCCGGAGATCTCGGCATGGCGAGCCGCCTCCTTTTCCATGTCAGCGGCGCCCTAGAAGCCCTCGTTTCGTCCCGACGGCTCGATGGCGGAGGTCGACAGCCTCAGCTCGATTTCGCTCTGCCCGGCTGGGAACTCGTACTGGTGCCAGGAGAGCTAACTCCAGGATGCGAGGGTTTCGCCGCGCTGATCCAGGCGACTCCGACCTCCTTACCCATTTCGGTGGCCGAGGTAGATCGCCTTCGCCGCAGGCTCTTCATCATGCTTAGCTTTCTCGCTAACCGTGAACTCGGTATCGGCCCCGTCTGTGGCCTCGATAGCAAGGGAGAGGTTGTCTGGGCGGAGTGGGGGACACCACGGTTGAAGTTGGGGAAGCCCGGAATCAATTGGTGCCCAGCTCTGCTCATCGAGGCAGCTCTGCCCGAGCTCGCGGACGGCCTTACGGCCATCTCTACTGACGCAGACCTCGAAGCGATTGTGGACCGTGCGATCGGCTACTCCCTCGCGGCTAACGGCGACGAAGTGATCGAGGTGCGAATCCCGATTGTCTGCTCGGGCTTGGAGCTTCTCGCCTGGGCACTGTTGCAGCGTGAAGGCTGGTTGGCCGACGCCGACGCACGTCGAAAAATGGGCACCGCCGCCAGTGTCCGTCTTTTGCTCAAGTGGGCTGGAATCCCGACCAAAGTTCCTTCCAGTTTGCCTAACCTCGAGGCCCGACTCCGACGAAGCGGTCAGCCGACCTGGGAAGGCCCCGAGATTCTTTTCAACCTCCGCAATTCAATGGTCCACCCTCCCAAGCGCCTCAATGACCCTGATTGGCCAGACGGGGAGGATCTGGTTGATGCCTGGCAGTTGGGCACTTGGTACCTCGAGCTCGCACTGCTGCGGGTGCTCGAGTATGACGGCGAATATTGGTCACGAGTCAGGCTCAATAGACCTGCTGCTGACCTCGAGCTGGTGCCCTGGGCCACCGATGGATGACCCAATCGGTGGCACGGGTCGAGACGACATGGATCTTCTTGCTGTCTGGGATCCGGGCGGTGCTCGCGCCGATCTTTATCGAGATGACAATTGGATCGGCTCGTTGCGCCTTGTCGATGCCTGGTTCATGGCCGAATCCCGGATCCCTCAAAGGGCATGGGTCATTGAATGGCAAGTTGAGGGGGGAGCAATATCGGCTGAGCAGGCGTTGGTCGAGCTGGGTGGCCAACCAGCTCTCGATGAAGGGCGAAAAACAGAGCTGCTCGAACTTGGCTGCTCGCTGATCCGCGACCGAGCCGCGTCGCCCCTTGCGCCGTTTGGCGCCGTCTCGACGGACATCGACTTGAGTCAAGGTTTGCGGGATCGCATAGAGGCGATCAGCCACGCGCTCCAGCACGCAGAGCACCGCCTCCACGAGGCCGCCCGCATCACCGAGGAGTGGGGGGGAGTTAAGGTCCTAACTGCGTTGACCGAGGCTCTTGCTTGGCTTCGTTCACTCGACGACGTCCTGAGGTTTACCTGGCAGAAGGCAGTTCGTATGACTGTCCGAGAGGCCGCGTCGCAACGGATCGACCAGGCAATCTCGCGTCGTCAGGAACTCCCTAGCTTCGTGCAGGATGCCCTTGTCGAGCGTCGGCACGGAGGCCTGCCCTATGCCGAGTGGACCCTTTTGCTCCTCGACCGCGGCCTTGTGCTGTCTCCAGGGGACCTACAGGGATTGCGTTGGATCGCCGGCAAGCTGCTGCACTTCGGACCTGTGCCGGCCGTCGAGCTGGTGCAGTTGCGCGCGGGCGCGGAACCGCGATGGACGTGGCGGCGGGCCGACCTCATATTCCCGGATGCATCCCGAGATCGACGGCTCGGGCAAAGGCGACTCTACGAAGCCCATATTGCTGGAAAGACGATGCTTTCCAAGTTCAAGCTGACAATGATGCTGATCGAAATGGAGCACCTGTTCTTTCGTCTAATTCGAGAATCGAGCGAGGAGTCCCTTTCACATGGCCCTGACACCGCTTAATCGCCGCTTTGCGGGTTCAATCGGCCGAGGATTGCACTCCGTTGCCACCGTACTCCGCGCGAGAGCTGGGGAGTTGTTAGCCACAGCCGGGAAACCGCGTCGTTCGAACCAGCAGCGCGGATTTCTGGCACTTTTCGTCGGTGCCTGAAGTTCGCGTCTGGTCTATGTAGCTGCTAGGCTGTTTCTATGACGCTACATCAGTCAGCTGGGGAGGTCGGAGTGCGAGAGCTACATGATCGCCTCAGCGAGTATCTGGAGCGAGTAGAGGGGGGAGGCGAGATCGTCGTCACTCGGCGCGGCCGACCCGTCGCCCGCCTAAGTGGGCTTGGCGAGCGGCCACTCGATGCTCTCGCACGCCGCGGGCTGGTGCGGATGCCGCAGGGGACGCGTTCTGCTCGGTCGGCGCAGGTGAAGGGCGCCGGTTCGGTCTCCGATCTCGTCTCCGAGCAGCGGGCCTGATCTTTTACTTCGACACCTCGGCGCTGGTCAAGCTCGTTGTCGTCGAGGGTGGTTCCGAGTTGGCGGCCAAGCTCTGGGGCAGCGCCTACCCAGCAGCGTCGAGCATCCTTGCCTACCCCGAGGGCCGGGCGGCTTTGGCGGCCGCCCGGCGCTTGGATCGTCTCGGGGAAGAGGAGCACCGGCAGGCACTCGCGGCCTTTGAGGGGCTCTACGCGGAGCTGACTACGGTCGGGGTTGACCAGGAACTCGTCGCTCGTGCCGGCGACTATGCCGAAGACTTGGAGCTGCGTGGCTATGACGCGGTCCACCTAACTACCGCGCTTGAACTCGGTGACGAGGAAATTGTCCTCGTCACCTGGGATCGGGAGCTCGCTCGGGCGGCTGAGCGCGTTGGGTTGGGTATCGCTGGTCTTGAGAGCTCCGCCTAGCGGTAAAGGATTTCCTCAGCCGTGACATGCGCTGCTTGACACGAGAGCGAGGCTGCTCTTTCTGCGCCGGAGATCCAGCGGAGAAGGCAGCGTCCACGAGGCCGCTCTCTTCGTCTCCGGGTTCGTAGTCGGCATAGATGAGGGTGGTCCGGTAGTCGCGGTGACCCATCCACTCCTGCAGGACACGCATCGGCACGCCGGCGGCGGCGATCCTGGTGCCGAACGTATGACGCAGATCGTGAAAGCGGATCATCCGCACCCCCGCGGCTTTCAGCGCCTTCTTGAGGCGGCGCACGAGCGGGCCGTGGGGAAGCACTTCGCCATTTAGCGGATTGGCGAAGACGAGGTCGTCCTCGCCGGAGAAGCGAGAGCGCCCAAGGTGGGCTCTCAGTTCGCCTTCGACTCTCCCCGAAAGGGGAACAGCGCGTTCGCCGCTGCGCGACTTCGGCGTTGACCAGTAGCCGCGGGTGTAGTTGCGGCGTACCCGAATCCGTTTCGCTTCCCAGTCGACGTCGCGCCAGCGCAGTGCGAGCAGCTCGCCTTGGCGCATTCCGGTCATGGCCGCGGTCAGGAAGATCGCCCTGTCGGTAGGCCCGAAGGGCTTGTCGCAGGCGTCGACGGCGGCGATCAGTGCATCGAGCTCTTGCTGGTTGAGAAACCGGATCTCCGAGCATTCCCGCACCCGCGGTCGTCTCACGGAGCGGCACGGGTTCTGCTCGCACCAGTCATGACGCTGGGCGAACTTGAAGACCTGAGATAGGAGCTTGAAGATGCCCGAGCGCGTCCGAGCTGCCTTTCCCGCCTCGGTCAGCGCCGCCATGAGCGCCTCGATTTCAGTTTTCTTCACTTGGTTGACGGCGAATTCGCCAAACCTGGGCAGGAGGTGCGAACGAAGGATCGACCGGTAGTTGTCGAGGGTCGTCGGCTTGCGACCGAGAGCCTCGAGGTCGCGGAGCATCAGGTCAGCGGTGCTCGCGAACGAGACGCTCGAGCCAACCGCGGGCGGTCGTTCGCGAATCATCAGTTCCCGCAGCTTGGCCTCGGCTTGGGTGCGGTTGAGTCCCTCGCCGGTCCCACGTCGGCGCTTGGGTCCAAGGCAGCGGTTTGGCCGCCGACCACCGAGATGCCAGCGGCCGTACCAGAGCTCTTGACCGTCGGCTCTCTCTTGGACATAGAGGGTGCCGCTTCCGTATGTGCGGCGGTTGCTCGTCTTTTGATTCATCGTTTCTCCTTTTAGACGTGTCCTAGCGGAGGAGGATTTGAGACTCCAGACAGCCGCATTTGGTGGGTCCTCGGCACAAAACCGGCGAACTTCCCCTGCGTGAGGAACCGTCTCGCTCACGCGTGGGCACCCTCGTAGTGCGGTAGAGGTATGCGGCGTTGCTGCCTAAACGGTCCGCAATGGACCGTAAGGCAGCAGTGCCGAGATTCGTGATTTTGATTGAAATGCTCCTATTTGCAGGAGCTTTTAATGCGGCTGAATGGAGTCGAACCATCACGCCCCGTAAGGGGCACAAGGCCCTCAACCTTGCGCGTCTACCAGTTCCGCCACAGCCGCTCGAGGGGGCGTCGATTCTAGATGCTCGGAGCTGGCGGCGGGTTTGGTTGCGGGTGTCCGGGTGGCGCGCTACTCTTGCGAACAAGTGTTCGAACGATTTGGTACCCGGCATGGCGGCGCGGAAGGGGAGAGGCGTGGAGCTTGATCTGACCAAGAGGCAGAAGGAGATCTTCGATTTCATTCGCCGCTACGCGGCGAAGACCGGCTATCCGCCCACTGTGCGGGAGATCGGCAAAGCGGTCGGGCTGCACTCTTCCTCCACGGTCCATGCCCACCTCGCCAACCTGGAGAAGATCGGGCTGCTGAAACGGGATCCGTCGAAGCCGCGGGCGATCGAGCTTCTCTTCGACAAGGCGAAGCGGACGATCCGGCCGGCGAGCGGGCTGCCGCTGGTGGGCCAGGTTGCCGCCGGCGAGCCGATCCTCGCCGAAGAGAACGTCGAGGAGTACATCGAGATCCCCGACGTGATCGGCGGCGAGGATGGCGACTACATCCTGCGGGTGCGCGGCGACAGCATGGTCGAAGCCGGGATCTTCGAGCGCGACTACGTCGTCGTGCGACCGGCGAACGATGCGACCAACGGCGAGATCGTCGTCGCCCTGGTCGGCGAGGAGGCCACGGTCAAGCGGTTCTTCCGCGAGGACGATCACATCCGCCTGCAGCCCGAGAACGAGACGATGGAGCCGATCCGCACCACCGAGGCGACTGTCCTCGGCAAAGTGGTCGGCGTCTTCCGCAAAATCTAGCCCTCTGACGAGGGCCGGGCGCCGTCAGGCAAGGACGCAAGGAGCGAAGCGTGCTTCTTGCAGGTGAGCGACTGAGGACGCCGCATGGCGGCGTCCGGGTCTGTCAGGGCCAGCGGCCGGATTCGATCAGTCGCTTGTAGCGCCGCTGCCGGCGCCTTGCGTCTTTCATCACCAGTGGCAGCAGGCGCACGGCGAGGCTGGGGAAGAGATCGAAGAGGCGCAGCATTGGGCCGCGCCAGCGGGGCAGGATCAGGATCGGGCGGGGTCGTTCGGTGAGCTTGCCCACCTCGGTCGCCACCTGCTCGGGCGTCAGCAGGTGGCCTGAGAACGACCCCGCCGCCTCCGGGTCCTCGAGCTTGTCGTGCAGCATCGGCGTCCAGATGCCGTCGGGGCAGACCGCGGAGACGTTTACGCCCTTTATTCCCGAGCGGCGCAGGTCGAAGAGCGTCCCCAGTGTGAACGCCATTGCCGCGTGCTTGCTCGCCGAGTAGTTGACCTCGCCTGGCGCAGCAACGATGCCTGCCAGCGAGATCACGTTGATGACGTGGCCGCGATTGGCCGCTGCCATCGGCTCCAGGGCGGCGATGGTGCCGTTCATCGTCCCCAGTGCGTTTACCTCGAGCATCGTCCGGCGGCTCGCCTCGTCCTGCTCCCAGGAGGGCCCGGTGACGAGGACGCCGGCGTTGTTGACCCAGAGGCCCAGGGATCCCTCGCTTGCGACTACCTGCGCCACGAGCGCGCGGCAGGCCGCCTCGTCGCGCACATCCAGGGCGCTCGAGCTGGCGGCGTTGCCGATCTCCCTGGCTGCGCCAGCCGCCGCTTCGGCGTCGACATCGGTGGCGTGAACGGAGAAGCCACGACGCCCGAGCTCGAGGGCGATCGCGCGGCCGAGGCCGCCGCCCGCTCCGGTGACGACTGCTGCCGGCATCGCCGCGCAGGGTATTCGATGCATTTGCCTCGAGCCCGGCCCCGAGCGCTACCCTTGACGAGCGGGCCGAGCGACCGCGGGGGGAGAGAAAACCCCTCGAGGAAAGTCCGGACACCACAGGGCGAGGCGGTGGGTAACGCCCACCCGGGGAAACCCGCGGGACAGTGCCACAGAAATACACGGCCGATGGCGCGGCCACACGTGAGCCGCGTACAGGCAAAGGTGAAATGGTGCGGTAAGAGCGCACCGGCGTCGCGGTGACGCGACGGCCAGGCAAACCCCGCCCGGTGCAAGGCCAAGTAGGACCGTCGACCCTGCCCGGCGAGGTCCAGGTAGGCCGCAGGCCGTTTCGGCGGCCCCCGGGGCTCCGGTCCCGGTGAGACAGATGGTCGCTCCCGACAGGATCCGGCTTACAGGCCCGCTAACGAAAAGGCCCCCGCAAGGGGGCCTTTTCAATCTCTTCACAATTTCATGTCTTAGCGTTTGCTAACCTGCCGCCAACTTCCGCTGAATCTCCGCCTACATATCGCGGGGAGCGGGGGACCCAATGGTTGGGGCGAATCGCCGGCATCTGCCGCGTAGCGCAGCTCTTTCAGCGCGAGCCCGTCAGCTAACCCCGTAAGCGTCGCAAAGAGCTGATGAAGGCAGGCAGAAACCGCCGTGGGCGGATAGGCGATTCACCGCGAGGGCACGCGATCCGCGAGCGCCTCCAGCGACGGCTGCGCTGGGCGCTGCCGGTCGCGGCATTGGCCTCGCTGGCGCTCGGGGCGCTTCCGGCGCAGGCAAGCACGGGCGGCGCGGGCGTCGCTTCGGACGGCACCACGCTCCCCGGCCAGGGCTTCGCCTTCGGCCCGATGCGAACCGCTGGCGCCACCTGGTACGGCCCCGGCCTCTACGGGCGCCAGACCGCGTGCGGGGCGACCCTGACCGAAATGACGGTTGGCGTCGCCCACCGCACCCTTCCCTGCGGCACCGCGATCAAGTTCGTCAATGAAGGCCACGTCCTGGTCACACGCGTAATCGACCGCGGTCCCTACACCCATGGCAACGCCTTCGACCTCACCAACGGCGCCCGCCTCGCGCTTAACTTTGAAGGCGCTGGCAAGGTCCGCTACGCGGTTGCGGCCCAGCTCGCGCGCCCCCTCGGGCGCTAAGCAGGATTTGGCGCTCGGACGGCAAATCTGGCCGGGATGAGCTGGATTTTCAACGAGAGGAGCACGGGCATGTCGAGGTCTTTGCACGCAGCTGTCAGCGCCGGCTCGGCCAGGGTTGGCGGCCGGATCGGGCCACTCTTGGCGCTGGCCGGCTGCCTGGCGCTCCTGGTGCCGCTGGCGGCGAGCGCCGGCGCGGCAAACACCGCCAAAACGACCGTGGTGCTTGGCAGTACAGCCACCCTCCCGGACCCCTCCTGTCCCGAGTCGCCCTGTCAGGCGATCGGCAGCGTCACCGGCTTCCAGGTCAGCACCGGCCAGGGCCAGCTTCCTTTCCGCGTGCCCGGGGACGGCAAGGTCACGTCTTGGTCGATGACCCTTTCGCAGCCGACCAGCAGCCAGCGCTCCTTCTTCAACGGCTTCTTTGGCACCCCGCCCGAGGCGAGGCTGGCGATCCTGCGTCGGATCCCCGAAACCAACCCGCCTCGCTACAACCTGCGCGCCCAGGGCTCGATCCGCGTGCTCAGCCCCTACCTCGGCCAGACGGTCAAGTTCGGCGCTTCGCTGCCGGTCGAAAAGGGCGACATCGTCGGCCTTACCGTGCCGACCTGGGCGCCCGCCTTCGCCCAGGGCCTGCCCTCGAGCAACGCCTGGCGCGCCAGCCGCGAAGCCGGGAAGTGCGTCAACTCGACCGACGTCCGCCAGGGCGAACCGCAGCAGAAGCTGGGGACGAGGGCGACTTACGGCTGTCGCTACTCGACCGCGCGGCTGCTCTACACCGTCACGGTCGTCGAGGACTGACCCTCAGCCGCTTACGCGGCTGAGGGCAGGACTCGCGGCGTCGCCTGGTCTTTCGGGAGCTCAGCGGCCCCCGCGATCAGGCTCTGGAACTCGTTTAGCGCGAGGTGGGCGACCGCCTCGAGCAGCTCCTCGTCGCTCCAGCCGATCTCCCGTGCCTCCTCGTGGAGGTGGAGCGGCGGGTGGCCGTTTGCCTCCAGCGCCCCATGCAGGTACTCGAGCAGGGCCGCCTCTTTCGGGTCGGCCGAGCCGAAGCTGCGGGCGCGGGAGACCTCGTCGAGGCCGAGGCCGGCGCTGCGCGCCGACTTCGCGTGCTGGGCGACGCTGTAGGTGTCCTCGCGGTACTCGGCCACCGCGAGGGCGATCCGCTCGCGGGTCGCGCGCGGCAGAACGCCGCCCCGCAGCTCCGAGCGCATCCGGGTGTAGGCACGCAGGACCGCCGGCGCACCAGCGAGCACGCCGACGAACTTTGTCACGGCCCCGCCGGTCGCCTGGATCGTCTTGATCAGGGGAGCGCTCTCGTCGGGAGCCGTCAACTCGTCGTGGATCTGGAACCTGCTCACATCCGTTTTTACTGTCACTTGCAACCGCCTCTTGGCTCTCAGCTTGGCGAAATTTCGCTTTACAGAGCCTTTACGTGGCCTTAGCTTTACTTTTAGCCATTTACTTACGTCCGGTAAGTTATACCTGCTTTTCGGCGAGCCTGCAACCTGGCCGGCGCCGCCCGCCCGATCGTCCCTTCAGCCGGCCACGAACCCGCGCCGGACACTGGGTCGTTTACCCGGATACGGCCGCCTCTACCCAGACGGTTCACTTGAGCCCGTTCCGGGTCGCCGCGTGTGCGACCCGGAACAGGCTCTTTCGCCTATCGTTGCGCGACCCGAGCGGACAAGCGCGAGCCCCAGGAGGCAGGAATGGCAGAGCAACCGAAGAGTGCCGCTGACGTCGCCGAGATCGTCAAGGAAAACGACGTCCGTTTCGTCCGCCTCTGGTTCACCGACGTGCTCGGGCAGCTGAAGAGCTTCTCGATCAACGCCGCCGAGCTCGAGGACGCCTTCGAGGGGGGGATGGGCTTCGACGGCTCCTCGATCACCGGGTTCAACCCGATCGAGGAGTCGGACATGATCGCGATGCCCGACCCCTCCACCTTCGCCCTGATTCCCTGGCGCCCCGAGCAGGAGAACGCGGTCGCGCGCATGTTCTGCGACGTCCAGGTGCCCGGCGGCGACCCCTACGAGGGCGATCCACGCTGGATCCTGCGCCGGGCCCTGAAACGCGCCAAGGAGATGGGCTTCGACGCCTTCAACATCGGCCCCGAGCTGGAGTTCTTCTACTTCCGCTCGGCCAAGCCGCAGGGCGGCGTGCCCGAGGTCCTCGACGAGGGCGGCTACTTCGACCTGACCACGCTTGACGCCGGCTCCGACGTGCGCCGCGACACGGTCCTGGCGCTGGAGAAGATGGGCATCCACGTCGAGTACACCCACCACGAGGTAGGTCCCTCCCAGCACGAGGTCGACATGCGCTACAAGGACGCGCTGGCGATGGCCGACGACTGCATGACCTACCGCATCGTGGTCAAGGAGTACGCGATGAAGTACGGCTGGCACGCGACCTTCATGCCGAAGCCGCTCTTCGGCGAGAACGGCTCGGGGATGCACGTCCACCAGTCGCTGAGCAAAGACGGCAAGAACGCCTTCTTCGACCCCGACGACCAGTTCTTCCTCTCCGCCACGGCGAAGGCGTTCATCGCCGGTCAGCTCAAGCACGCGCGCGAGATCTCGCCGCTGTTTGCCCAGTGGGTCAACTCCTACAAGCGGCTCGTCCCCGGCTTCGAGGCGCCGGTCTACCTCGCCTGGTCACGCCGCAACCGCTCGGCGCTGATCCGGGTGCCGCTCTACCACCCCGGCAAGGAGGGGGCGACCCGCGCCGAGCTGCGCTGCCCCGACCCCGCCTGCAATCCCTACCTCTGCTTCGCCGGCATGCTGCAGGCGGGCTTGGAAGGAATAGAGAAGGGCTACGAGCTGCCCGAGCCGATGGAGCAGAACCTCTACCACCTGGCGCCGGAGGAACGCTCGCAGCGTGGGATCGAGCAGCTGCCGGCGACGCTGGGCGAGGCGATCGAGGTCGCGGCGGAGTCCGAGCTGGTGCTGCGCACGCTGGGCGAGCACACGTTCCGGCGCTTCGTCGAGATCAAGCGGCAGGAGTGGGACGACTACCGCGTCCAGGTCACTCCGTACGAGATAGAGCAGTTCCTCCCGGTCCTCTGACGACCTATAGGCGGCGTCTGGCGGTGTCCTCGGTCGGCCCCCTGCGGGTCACGCACTAGGAGTGCGCTCCCCTTGCCGGCCTCCCGGCGTCCTGGCCAGGCTTGCCTCTTGGTCGTCAGATGGCTTCGAGAGCGCCGAGGGCCACCAGAACCTGTCGCCGAGCGCCAGCGCTATCGCGGGGACGAGGACGCTGCGGACGAGGAAGGTGTCGAGGAGGACGCCGAAGGCGACCACGAAGCCGAGCTCGGTGAGGAAGGTGAGGGGGAGCACGGCGAGCACCGAGAAGGTGCCGGCGAGGACGATGCCGGCGCTGGTGATGACGCCGCCGGTGACGGCGAGGGCGCGCAGGATGCCCTGTTTGGAGCCGTGTTTGATCGTCTCCTCGCGGGCGCGGGCGATCAGGAAGATGTTGTAGTCGACCCCGAGCGCGACCAGGAAGACGAAGGCGAAGAGCGGCAGCGAGGGGTCGGAGCCGGGGAAGCCGAAGATCACGTCGAAGACGAAATAGGCGACGCCGAGAGCCGCCAGGTAGCTGAGGATGACCGTGCCGATCAGGACCAGCGGCGCCGTTACCGCGCGTAGCAGGCCGATCAGGATCAAGAAGACGACGAGGAGGATGATCGGCGGGATCACGATCGAGTCCCAGCCGGCCGCGTCGCGAACGTCGAATTCGACCGCCGTCGGGCCGCCGACCAGCGCCTCGGGCGCGGCAGAGTGAGCCGCGTTGCGGATCGGGTCGACCAGGTCGAAGGCCTCGGTCGAGTAGGGGTTCGGTTCCAGGGTCGCCTGGACTAGTACTCCGGGTGTTCCCTCTGCCACCGGCCCCGAGACCTGCTCGACGCCGCCCACCTGGGCCACCGAGCTCCGCACTTCCGGGACTTCCGCCCGCTCCGGCACGACGATGTCGGTGAGGGCGGTCGTCCCGGAGGGAAAGCTCTTGTCGAGCAGGTGCTGGCCTTCGACCGACTCGACTTCGGTGCGGTAGCTGTCTTCGCTGGTCAGGTCGGTGGAGAAGAAGGCGAAGCCGGCGCAGAGCACGAGCAGCAGGGCGATCGAGCCAGCCATGGTGCGCTGGGGAGAGACCGCCACGCGGTCCCCTACCCGCTTCCAGAAGCCGTGCGTTACGTCGGCGGCGTGCTCGAGCCGGTGGCGGCGAACCTCGTAGGGCTTGAAGATCGCTTTGTCGAGCGGCCCGACGATCAGCGAAGGGATGCGACGGCCGCTGAGCCTGCGCAGGAGCCAGTTGAGCAGCACCAGCGGCAGCAGGACCAGGACGACTAGGCAGGCGACGAAGACCTTGAAGAACGCTGCGACGCCGGAGCCCTCGACGATCCTCTCCCTGGCGCGCCCGGAGACTTCGGTGGCGCTCGGCGCGGTCTCCGGAGTGTGTGGGACGAAGGGCCAGAAGGCGCGACGGCCGAAGATCGTCAGCAGCGCTGGCAGCAGGGTCAGGCTGGAGAGGGCGGCGCAGGCGATCCCGATCGCGGCGATCGGGCCGAGGCCCGCGGTGCCGTTGACCTTGGCGATGGTCAGGCACAGCAGCGCGGCGATGACCGTGGCGGCGGAGGCGAAGATCGCCGGGCCGGCGGAGACCAGCGCCGTGCGCATCGCCTCGTGCTTGTCGACGGTGTGGTGGAGCTCCTCGCGGTAGCGGGCGACGAGCAGCAGCGCGTAGTCGGTCCCCGCCCCGAGCACAAGGACCGACATGATCGAGCTCGACTGACCGTTGATCGTCACCCCCAGCTCGGAGACGCCGTAGCCGATCGACCGCGAGAGGATCTCGGCGAAGACCACCGCCGCCAGCGGGATGAAGAAGAACATCGGCGAGCGGTAGATGACGATCAGCAGGAAGATCACCAGGCTGAGCGCGGCCAGCAGCAGGGTGCCGTTGATGCCTTCGAAGACTTCGATCGCGTCAGCCGAGAACCCCGCTCCGCCGGTGATCTTGACCTCGAGGCCGCCGCCGGGGTCAGAGATCTTGTCGCGCCAGTCCTTGACCGGGTCGAGGATCCGGTCGCCCTCGCCGTTGGCCTTGATGTAGGAGGTGACGATCGCGGCCTTGCCGTCGGACGAGCAGACCGGGCCGACGAAGGGCGCGTAGTCGGCGGGCTGGCCCGGGACCGTGCTGGTCGGGCCGGCGCATCCAGGCGGCAGGTTGTCGAGAGAGGCTTCCGCGAGGGGGTTGGCGGCTTTCTTGCCGCCGGAGGCGGCCGTCGCGCCGTCGGCGATCACGCCTGGGTAGCGCTTCTCGGTCATCTTGCCGACGTCTTCTTCGATCGTGCGGGCGTCGGTGGCGGTCAGCCCGGAGGCGCGCCGGTAGATGATCACCGCGGGCGCGATTTCGCCCTTCTGCAGCGACTCGGTCGCGTCGAGCGCCTTTGTCGATTCGGCGTCGCCGGGCAGGTAGGACGTCGCCTCGTTGCTTTCGGCGTCTTCGAACTTGCCCGGCAGGTTGGCCGGTCCGGAGGCGATGAAGATCGTTACGAACCAGACCGCGAAGACGATCCACTTCGAACGGCGACCGGCGGCGAACGTGAACAGAGAGCCTCGCACTGGTCCCCTATCTCTATCAAAGAGCCTCCGGTGCCCAGTTCGGACGTGGGTGGCGCGCGGGTCCTGTCATGGGGAGGGGGCCTGCGGGCGGGCGCGGGGCGTCCGTTCTCGGTCCCCTCCCCATGCCACCCGCGCGAGGAGCGTTTAGAGCAGGGCGGCGAGGGACTGAGCGTCGGTGACCGGCTGCTTGCAGGTGAAGCTTTCGCAGACGTAGGCGGTGGAGGAGCCTTCGATCGTTGGTCGATCCTCGAGCAGGGCCGGGACGTCGCTGCCGTCGGGGCCGCCGGCCAGGACGAGATGGGGTCGGTGCTGCGAGCGGACTACCTGAGCCAGGTTGCCCAGGTCGTCGCCGATCAGGGCTACCTCTTTGGTGGGGGAGAGGTGGAAGTCGATGGCCCTGAGGAGGTGGGCGAAGGAAGTGGGGTGCTGGGTGGCCGGCTTTGCGAAGAGGCGGAAGACGGATTCGGCTTGCTGTTCGTAGCGGCGCTCGCCGGTCAGGGCTGCGAGGCGGAGGAGGCCCATGGCGGCGGATGAGTTGCCGGAGGGGGTGGGGTGGTCGCCGATCTCCTTGCGGCGGGCGATCAGGGCTTCGTGATCGCTGGCGGTCGAGTAGAAGCCGCCGCGCTCGGGGTCTCCGAAGCGGGTGACGGTGATCTCGGCGAGAGCATTGGCCTGCTCGAACCAGCGTTGCTCGAAGGTGGCCTCGTAGAGGGTGAGCAGGGCCTCGAGCAGGAAGGCGTGATCCTCGAGGTAGGCACCGAGGTGGGCGCGGCCGTCCTTGTAGGTGCGCAGCAGGTTGCCGTCCTCGTCGCGCAGCTGCTCGAGCACGAACTCGGCGCAGGCCCGGGCGGCGTCGAGGTAGTCGTCGCGCTCTAGTACCGCGCCGGCGTCGGCGAGGGCGGCGATCATCAGGGCGTTCCAGGAGGTGAGGCGCTTGTCGTCAAGGCCGGGCCAGACTCGCGTCGAGCGGGCTTCGTATAGCGCCCGCCGCGCCTCGCTGAGGCCAGCTGGCTCGGGTGCTCCCGCTCCGGCTGCGAGATGGAGGATGTTGCGGCCCTCGAAGTTGCCAGCAGCGCTGACGCCGAAGAACTCGATGACGGCAGGCGCCCGCTCACCGAGCACAGCTTGGATCTCGGATCGCGTCCAAACGTAGAAGCGACCCTCCTCACCCTCGGAGTCGGCGTCGAAGGCCGAGTAGAAGCCGCCCTCGGGCCCGCGCATCTCGCGCAGCGCCCAGTCGAGCGTCTCCTCGCAGACGCGCCGGTAGCGCTCGTGCCCGAGTGCCTGCCAGCCGTGCAGGTAGGCGCGGGAGAGCAGGGCGTTGTCGTAGAGCATCTTCTCGAAATGGGGGACGAGCCAGGCGGCGTCCACCGAGTAGCGGGCGAAGCCGCCGCCGAGCTGGTCGTAGATGCCGCCGGTCAGCATCGCGTCGAGCGTTCGCTCGACCACGTCGTTCTCGCCGCGGGCGAGCAGCAGCTCCAGCGCCGAGGCCGGTGGGAACTTGGGAGCGCCGCCAAAGCCGCCTCGCTCCATGTCGGCGGTGGCACGCAGGCTCTCTACGGCGCTCTCCAGTGCGGCGTCGTCGACGCCGTCGGCTGCCGGTTCGATCCGGCCGATCGCCCCGAGCCGCTCCTGCATCTCCCCCGAGCGCTCGCGGATCTCCTCGCGCTTGTTCTGGAAGGCGTCGACGACCGCTT
Organism: uncultured Solirubrobacterales bacterium; assembly: GCA_963712595.1. Taxonomy (GTDB): domain Bacteria; phylum Actinomycetota; class Thermoleophilia; order Solirubrobacterales; family 70-9; genus VRUE01. The sequence continues at coordinate 708,075 of CAVQIM010000001.1, read as the reverse complement.
CCATCACCATGCGAAAGCTCGGCATTCCGCGCCCCTCGTCGGGCGGGAAGTAGGTGCCGCCGTAGAAGGGCACGCCGTCGGGGTCGAGGAAGACGGTCATCGGCCAGCCGCCCTGGCCGCTGATCGCCTGCACCGCCTCCATGTAGAGGGAGTCGACGTCGGGGCGCTCCTCGCGGTCGACCTTGACGTTGACGAAGTGCTCGTTCATGTAGGCGGCGGTCGCCGCGTCCTCGAAGGACTCGTGCGCCATCACATGGCACCAGTGGCAGGCCGAGTAGCCGATCGAGAGCAGAATCGGCCGGTCCTCGGCGCGGGCGCGGGAGAGCGCCTCCTCGCCCCACGGATACCAGTCGACGGGGTTGTCGCGGTGCTGGAGGAGGTAGGGGCTCGTCTCCCCGGCGAGGCGGTTGGCCATGCGCTCACAGTACCCGCGGACCGGTGTACGCCCACTTTTGATTAGTCCCGGCAGGTGAAATTCGGATCCATTGTCGACCTTCGTGCGTGGGCACCGATCCGAGTGACGGCTCTAGGGTCTAACTTGACTGGATGGCCGGCGCAAAGATTCCAATCCAAGGCGATTCGGCCCTCGAGTCGGTGCTCGCAAAGCTCGATCCCCGGGATCGAAAGGTCGTCGACGAAGCCCTCGCAAAGGCTGAGAAGACCGAGGCGCAGCTTCGCTACATCGCCGATCACGACTCGCTCACGGGCCTGCTCGATCGCCGCCGCTTTCGCTCGGAGCTCGATCAGTACGTCTCCTTCAGCGCCCGCTACGGGGGTCAAGGGGCGGTGATGATCATCGACATCGACGGCCTCAAGGGGATCAACGACTCCTTCGGCCACCACGCCGGCGACAACCTGATCCGCAGCATCGCCGCGATCATGCGCGAGCGGGTGCGCACCACGGACATCGTCGCCCGCCTCTCCGGCGACGAGTTCGCGGTGCTGATGCCGCAGACCGACACGGAGGGTGCCCTGCAGCTCGGCGAGGACCTGCGCTCGCAGGTCGCCGAGAGCGAGACGTCGTCTCCGGATGCGCCGGGCGCCACGATCAGCGTCGGGATCACGATGTTCGGCGGCGAGCGCGAGGTCGGTGCCGAGGCGGTTCTCGTCGCGGCCGATCAGGCGATGTACTGGGCCAAGGAAGAGGGACGCAACCAGATCGCCCTCTTCCAGGACCCCAGCGAGCCCGAGCGCCGCGAGCGGCGGCGTCAGACCACGGCCGCGCGAATTCGCGACGCGCTGACACAGGATCGCCTCAGTCTCCACACCCAGCCGATCCGCAGCCTCGCCTCGGGCGGGATTGAGCGCTACGAGCTGCTGCTGCGGATGACCGCGGAGGACGGCGACCTGTTGCCGGCGGCCGCGTTCATCGAGGCGGCGGAGCGCTCCGGCATGGTCCAAGAGCTCGACCGCTGGGTGGTAGCCAGAGCGCTGGAGTTGCTGGCTGCGCGCGAGCACAAAGGCGAGCCGGTCTCGCTTCACGTCAACCTCTCCGGCGCCTCGGTGGCCGACCTCTCGGTGCTCGAATTCATCGAACGCCGGCTCGACGAGGGCAGCGCCGATCCGGCGCGCTGCACCTTCGAGATCACCGAGACCGCGCGCGTCCACGACTACGAAGCGGCGGGCGGGTTCGCCGATCGCCTGACCGAGTTTGGCTGTCAGGTGGCGATCGACGACTACGGGGCCGGCTTCGGCCCCTTCCACTACCTGAAGCAGATTCCCTTCGATCTGATCAAGATCGACGGCTCCTTCATCCGCGACATGCCCAACAGCGACGCCGACCAGCTCACCGTGCAGGCGATCGTCCAGATCGCCCGCGGCCTGGGCAAGACGACGATCGCCGAGTACGTCCAGGACGACACGACGACCCAGATGCTGCGCGAATACGGCGTCGACATGGCCCAGGGCTACCACCTGGGCCGCCCCGTGGCGATAGCCGAGGCGCTCTAGGCGGTGACGTCGCGGGCGAAGGCCTCGAAGGCGTCCAGGTAGCGCTGCAGGTCATCGTCGGAGTGGGCGATCGAGAGCGTCCACTCCTCCTCTACGCCGGGTGTCATGAAGATGCCGTGGTTCATGTGGTAGAGCCAGGCAAGCGTCGATAGCTCCTCGTCGACCTTGGTCAGGTAGTCGCGGTACTCGTGCATCCGCTCCGGCGAGAAGACCACGCAGCCCTTCGCTCCCATGCCCTCGGTGTAGGCGGGCAGGCCGTTGGATGCCACGATCTCCTGGCAGGCGTCGAGCAGGCGCCGGTTGGTTGCCTCGAAGCGCTCGTAGACGTCGTCGGTGAGGACTTCGGTTAGCGTCGCCTCCGCCGCGGCCATCACCAGCGGATTGCCGTTGAAGGTGCCGTACTGCTTGACCGTGCCGTCGGCGACGATCGCCGCCAGTTCCTCGCTCATCCCGATCGCCCCACCCGGGTAGCCGCCGCAGCTCGCCTTGGCCAGGGTGATCATGTCGGGGACGACGCCGAAGCGGGCGGTCGCGCCGCCGGGGGAGATCGTGCAGCCGGTCTTGACCTCGTCGAAGATCAGCTTCACCCCGTGCTCCGCAGTGAGCTCGCGCACCCGCTCGAGGTAGCCCTCGCGCGGCGGGATGATGTTGATGTTCATCATCGCCGGCTCCATGATCAGCCCGGCGACCTGCTCGCCGATCTTCTCCAGCACGCTCTGCAGCGCGTCGGCGTCGTTGAAGGGGACGGCGCGGGTCAGCTCGGTCAAGGCCCGGGGCGTGCCCGCCCCGTAGGGGACGCTGACCGGGTCGTCGCGGGCTCCCAGCGCCTCCAGCGGCGGGTAGACCGAGACCATCACCGAGTCGTGGTGGCCGTGGTAGGAGCCCTCGATCTTGAGGATCGTGTCGCGGCCGGTGGCGCCGCGGGCGAGGTGGACCGCGTCCATCGTCGCCTCGGTGCCGGAGTTGTTGAAGCGCCACTGGGGCAGGCCGAAGCGGCGAGTCAGCTCCTCGGCGACGGCGATCGAGCCGTCGGTGGGGGCGGCGAAGTGGGTGCCTTCGTCGATCCGGGCCTTGACCGCGGCCCCGACCGTGGGGTTGGCGTGGCCGATGCACATCACGCCGAAGCCGTTGTGGAAGTCGGCGTACTCGTTGCCGTCGACGTCCCAGACGCGGCTTCCCTTGCCCCGCTCGATGTAGACCGGCCAGGGATCGTTCTCCTGGAAGGAGGAGGGAACGCCGTTCGGCATCACCTTCACCGCGCGCTCGTAGGTCCTCGCCGATTGCCCGGTGTTGTTGCGGAAGATCTCCTGCTGGGCCTCGGTCAGCGCCGCAATCCGCTTACGGTCGATCTGCTCCACGGAGCAAGCCTAGATGGTCGATCCCACGATCCGCGGTGGGTGGGGGGAGACTGGCCGTCCTCCAGTCGAATTGATGTCGCACGCGCGCTGCGCGCGCTTAGCGACGGAGGTTGAGCGCGGCCTACGGCCGCGCAGGCACCGGATTGCATTTCCGCCGCTTCGCGACATTCGACTGGAGGACGGCCAGTCTCCCCCCTCAACACGGTTTCCTACACAGCCCAGGTTGCGAAGCCGATCTCAGGGTTCAAAAGCTTTTTAACCCTGAGGCCGAGGAAAGCACTTCGAACGAGCCCCTTTAGCCGCGCTCCTACATAGTCGCTAAGCGAGCGAAGCTCGCGTGCGACATCAATTCCCGCAGAGGCGCACCCGTCATCCCCGCTTAAACCCGCCCGGGCAAGTCATCGAGCCAGCCGCCGAATCGAGCATCTAGCTCCGTCGCAGCTCCGCCCGCTTGATCTTGCCGCTGGTCGTCTTCGGCAGCTCGTCGACGAACTCGACGATGCGGGGGAACTTGTAGGGGGCGGTCTCGCGCTTGCAGTGCTCCTGCAGCTCGTGGGCCAACTCCTCGCTGGGCTCTCGATCGCGCGCGACGACGATTGCCCGCACCACGGCGCCGCGCTCGGGATCCGGAGCCGCGACCGCTGCGGCTTCGGCGACGGCGGGGTGGGAGAGCAGCGCCGCCTCGACCTCGAAGGGGCCGATCCGGTAGCCGGAGGAGAGGATGATGTCGTCGCCCCTTCCCTCGAAGAAGAGGTAGCCGTCGGCGTCGGCGCGGACCAGGTCACCGGTCTTCCACCACTCGCCCTCGAAGCGCTCGCCGTCGAGGTAGCGCGAGAAGAAGGTCGGGGAGGAGGGGGCGCGGAGCTGCAGTTCCCCCTCGGCGATCCGCGTCTCCAGCCCAGGCAGCGGTTTGCCCATCGAGCCGGGGCGGACTTCCTCGCCGGCGAGGTTGCCGCTGATGTGCCCGGTCTCCGTCTGGCCGTAGCCATCGGCGGGCTCGAGGCCCATCGTCTCGTGGAAGGCGACGATCGTCTCCGTCTCGAGCGGCTCGCCAGCGGAGACCATGCGGCGCAGCGCGGGGAGGGGGCGCAGGGACGTCCGCTTCGCCAGCATCCGGTACTCGGTCGGCGCCTGGCAGAGCACGTTGACCTCGAGCGCCTCGGCGAAGTCGAGCCGTTCGGCCGGGTCGAAGCGGCCTTCGTGAACGACCGCGGCAGCACCGGTCAGCCAGGGGGCGAGGAAGACGTTGCGGGCCGACTTCGACCAGCCGGTCGCCGTGGTGCACCAGACCAGCTCCCCCTTGCGCGAACCGAGCCAGTGCTCGGCCTGGGCGCGCTGTCCGAGCAGGTAGCGGTAGGCATGCACGACCCCCCGCGGCTCCCCCGTGGTGCCGGAGGTGAAGACGATCAGCGCCGGGTCCTCAGCCTCCATCGCCTCGACTGCAGCGGGCGTCTCCTGCGGCCGGTCCTCGTCGAGCGTCGCCGCAACCTCCTCCATCGTCATCGCCTCGACCCCATCGGGCAGCTCCGCGAGCAGGACGTCTTCGCCGACGCAGAGCGCCGGGGATGCGGCGGCGATCCGAACCTCGAGGTCATGGCGCCGCAACTGCGTGCTGCACGGCAGCGCCACCGCCCCCATCCGCCAGCAGGCAAGCAGCGAGAGCACCCACTCGATCCGATTCCCCACCAACGTCATCACCACGTCCCCACGCCGCACCCCCCGTGCCGCAAAAGCACCCGAAAGCCCGGCGGAGCAGGCGATCAGTTCCCCGAAGTACCAGTCGCGCCGGTTCCCCTCCGCATCGACCGCAACGATTCCCAGCCGCGAAGCCGGCGACCCTTCCATCTCCTCGATGAAATTCACGCCCGGCAGTCTGCCTGACCCGCTCGCGATACCGCGAGTCCGCGAAAACCCGTGTTCAGGAAGGGTCTTCGCGGACTCGCGCGCTAGCGGAGTTCGCTGGAGGACTTGCCCAGCAGTTGCCGAGCGACGATCAGCAGCTGGATCTGCTGAGTCCCCTCGAAGATGTCGAGGATCTTCGCGTCCCGCGCCCACTTCTCGAGCAGCTCGTTCTCCCCATACCCGACGCTGCCGCAAAGCTCGACGCAACCGAGGGCCACGTCGACACAGGTACGGCCGGCCTTCGCCTTCGCCATCGAGGCTTGCAACGAGTTGGGCTTGCCGTTGTCGGCCATCCAGGCCGCCTGCAGGGTGAGCAGGTAGGCGGCCTCGTAGTCGGCCTCCATCTCGAGGAAGCGAGCGGCGGCGGCGTTCTGCGAGAGCGCCGGAGTGTCGTAGTCGATCTCGACCCCGGCCTCGGCGAGGCGCTTGCGCGTCTCTTCCAACGAGGCACGGGCGACGCCGACCGCCATCCCCGCGACCAGCGGCCGCGTGTTGTCGAAGGTCTGCATTGCCCCGCCGAAGCCCTGCTTGGTGTTGATCTCGGGGTCGCCGAGCAGCGCCTCTTTGGGCACCCGGCAGTTCTGCAGGGTGAAGTTGGCGGTGTCGGAGGCGCGGATGCCGAGCTTGTGCTCGAGCCGGTCCAGCTTCAGGCCCGGGTTGTCGCGCTCGACGATGAACGACTTGATCGCCGCCCGTCCTACTTTCCGGTCGAGCGTCGCCCAGACGACGATCAGGTCGGCGCGGTCGCCGGAGGTGACGAAGATCTTCTCGCCGTTGAGCACGTACTCGTCGCCGCTGAGGTCGGCCGTGGTGCGGATCGAGGCCGAGTCCGAGCCCGCCTCGGGCTCGGTGATCGCCATCGCCGCCCACTTGCCGCCGTAGCGCTCGAGCTGCTCCTCGCTCGCCACCGAGGCGATCGCGGAGTTGCCGAGGCCCTGGCGCGGCATCGAGAGCAGCAGGCCGACGTCGCCCCAGCAGAGCTCGATGATGCCGAGCACGGTCGAGAGGTTGGAGCCGTTGCGGTTGCCGCCGTCGTCGCCGTTGGACTCGCGGCGCACGCCGGCGGCACCGGCGCCGCTGTCGCTGCCCTCGTTCATCCCGTCGATCAGCGAGGCGAGCATGTCGAGCTCCTTGGGATAGGAGTGCTCGGCCTCGTCGTACTTGCGCGAGATCGGCCGGAAGACCTCCTGCGCGACCTGGTTGGCCTGGTTGACGAGTGGCTTGAACTTCTTCGGTATCTCGAGATTGATCATGGCTCTGCTTTCGCTCTAGACGAGCAGGGCGCCCTCCATCACGCCCGCTGCACGGAGGTCGCGGTACCAGCGCTCGACCGGGTGGTCCTTGACGAAGCCGTGACCGCCCAGCAGCTGCACCCCTTCGGATCCGATCTGCATTCCCTTTTGGGCGCAGAGCCGGCGGGCGAGAGCTGCCTCGCGGGCGAACTCCTGGCCCTGGTCGGCGCGGCTCGCTGCGCGGTAGGTGGCGAGCCGCATGCCGTCGCTCTCGATACCGATGTCGGAGACGCCGAAGGCGACTGCCTGGCGGTTGGAGATCGGTTCGCCGAAGGCGGTGCGATCGTTGACGTAGGGGATGACGTAGTCGAGGACCGCCTGCGCGGCCCCGGTCGCCAGCGAGCACCAGGCGATCCGGGCTCGCTGCACGCACTCGACGTAGGCATCGCGCGCGCCGTCGGCCATCAGCGCAGCGTCAGGTAGGCGGACGTCCTCCAGCAGCAGCCGCCCGGTGGCGGCGGGGCGCAATCCCATCGCCGGCTCGGGCTCGACCGAGAGGCCGGAGGTACCGGACTCGACCACGAACAGCGCGGGGCCAAGGCCCTCGGCCTCGGCGGCGACGATGAACAGCTCGCACTCGCCCGGGCGGGCGACGAGCGACTTGGCGCCGTCCAGGACCCAGTCCTTGCCGTCGCGCTTGGCGCGTGTCTCCAGCTTCAGTGGGTCGAAGAGCGGTTGCGGCTCGAGGATCGCCAGCGCTGCAGCGGGCGTGTCCTCGCCGGCGAATGCGGGCAAGTAGCTCGCCTCCTGCTCGGCCGTGCCCCAGTGGCCGATCGCGGTGGCGACGGCGCCAGGGGCGAGCGCGGCGTAGGCGATCCCCATGTCGCCGTGGGCCAGGGCCTCGCCGATCAGGACGCTGGTCACAGCGGCCTGCTCGTGCATTACGCCGCCCAGCTCCTCGGGAACGCCGAGCATGTTGACGCCGAGCTCGTTTGCCTGCGTCAGCAGCTCGGCTGGGGTCGCGTGCTCGGCATCGGCCTTCTCGGCCGCCGGCCGCACCTTGGCCTCGGCGAAGTCGCGCACCCCTTCCTGCAGCATCTGCTGCTCGTCGTCCGGGGTGATGTCGAAGAGGCTGCGCGGCTTGCTCGATGCCTGTCGCGCCGGTCCGGTCAGCTGCTGCGCGGCCTTGAAGGTGCGGCCGGCGGCGGTCGCCGAGCGGAAGCCGTTCTTGGTCCCGGTGAACAGCGCCCGCTCGACCTGCTTGCGGATGCGGATGCGGTCGAGCAGGTCCGAACCGGCGAGCCGGTTCAGCCAGCGCAGGCCGAATCCCATGCTGCGCTCGGCCACCCCCTTCTCTTCGGTGACGGTCACTTGGCGTTCCTCCTCGGGACGTTGGACTTTGCCTCGATCGGCTCGATTCGGCCCTCGAGGTGGGACGCGCCGCGCTTGGGGTCGCGCACGGCGAAGTCGATGCGGTCTTCCTGCGCTGCGCTCGCGAACTCGACCCTGCCTGGCAGCAGGATCGGCTTGCGAAAGCGTACGCCGACTGCGAAGGCGTCGGGCAGGCGGCTCTCCAGCGCCGCCAGGCAGCGCGCCTTCGTCCACATCCCGTGGGCGATCGCGCGCGGGAAGCCGAGCGGCTTTGCGGTCAGCGAGTGCATGTGGATCGGGTTGCGATCGCCGGAGACGGCGGCATAGCGGCGGCCGAGGTCGCCGGCCAGCCTCCACTCGCTGCCGGCCTTCAGCTCGGGTGCATCGCCTCTGTCGCTGGCCTTCGTGGCGGGATCGCCTTTGCCGCCGCCGCGGCGCAGCATCGTGCTGGCACCCTCCCAGACCACCTCGTCCTCGGCGCGCACCTCGGTGACCAGGCTGAAAGTGCGCCCGCGTGAATGGCTCTGCAGCTTGGTTGGGCGGACGCCGATCGTCAGCTCCTCGCCGAGGCCGATGGGCCGGTGCTGGGCGATGCGGTTCTCGACGTGGACCAAGCCGACGGCGCCGAAGGGAAAGCTCCCGTCCGCCATCACAGCCATGTGAAGGGGGAAGGCGAGGACGTGCGGGTAGGTGGGGGGGAGGTGGTCGCGCAGCGAGAAGCCGCAGACCTTGGCGTAGGCGGCGACCTCCCCCGCCTTCGCCCGCACGCCGGGCAGGGCCAGCTCGAGGTCGGGGATCTCCTTGCCCCGGCCGGGAACAAAGGGGAGCAAGGAGGCGCCCGGGATCATCGGCGCCGCCGCGCGCGCGTAGAGCGGCAGGATGCTCGGAGCGCTGTCGAGGGTGCGCGTCGCCATCACGCTCCCAGCAGGCTCTGCCCGCAGACGCGGACGACGTTGCCGTTGACCCCTGTCGAGGCAGGGCTGGCGAACCAGGCGATCGTCTCGGCGACGTCGACGGGGAGGCCGCCCTGCGACATGCTGTTCATCCGCCGCCCCGCTTCGCGGACGGGGATCGGCATCGCCGCCGTCATCTGGGTCTCGATGAAGCCGGGGGCGACGGCGTTGATCGTCGCTTTGCGCTTCGCCAGCTCCGGCGCCATCGCTTCGACCATGCCGATCACGCCCGCCTTCGAGGCGGCGTAGTTGGTCTGGCCGGAGTTGCCGGCAACTCCGCTCATCGAGGAGACGCAGACGATGCGGCCGTTCTCGCGCAGCAGCTTGCGCTCGAGCAGCTCGTCGTCGATCCGCTCCTCGCTGGAGAGATTGATCTCCATCAGCGAGGTCCAGCGGTCCTCCGGCATCTTGGCGATGGTGCGGTCGCGGGTGACGCCGGCGTTGTGGACGACGACGTCGACGCCGCCTCCAAGCCGCCCGGCGATCGCCATCGGCGCGTCGGCCTCGGTGATGTCGAGCTCTATCGTCTCCGCGTCGAGCCGGCTGGCAACTTCTGCGAGGTCGTCGGCGAGGGCGGGAACGTCGAGCAGGGCGAGCTCGGCGCCGTCGCGGTGCAGGACCGTGGCGATCGCCTCGCCGATCCCGCGCGAGGCACCGGTGACGAGCGCGAGCTTGCCTTCGAGCGGACGCTCCCAGTCGAGCTGCGGTGCCTTCGCGACGGCGGCCCCGATCTCGATCACCTGACCCGAGACGTAAGCCGAGCGCGGTGAGAGCAGGAAGCGCATGGTCGAGCCGATCTCCCCCTCGGCGCCGGTGGCGACATAGGCGAGCTGCACGGTGACCCCGCGGCCGATCTCCTTGCCGAGCGAGCGGGTGAATCCCTCGAGCGCCCGCTGCGCCGTCGCCGCACGCGGCGGCAGGCCGGTGGGGGGCGTGCCGAGGACGACGACGCGGCCGGAGCGCTGCAACCGCTTGACGTTGGGGTAGAAGAAGCGCTGCAGCTCGACCAGCTGGGTCGAGTCTTCGATGCCGGTGGCGTCGAAGACGAGTGCCTTCACCGGCGAGTCCGATTTCTGCGGTCGTGGAGCATCGATCTCGGCGAGCAGCTGCGCGATCGACTTGCCGAGTCGCCCGCCCGGGGCGGCACCGTCGAGGACCGGGCCCGAGATGACCCGTGCGCCGGGAGCGTGACGGTCCAGCTCGGCTGGTTGCGGGAGGCCGATGCGGGGGGCGATCAGCCGCCCGGGTGGCGAGTTGACGACGGTCGAGTAGAGGTCGCTCATCGGTCTCCTCCTGCGCTTTCGAGAACGGCGACGACACCCTGGCCGCCCGCCGCGCAGACGCTGATCATGCCGCGCCCAGATCCGCGCTCGTCCAGCGCCTTGGCGAGGCTGGCAACGATTCGGCCGCCGGTGGCCGCGAAGGGGTGCCCGGCTGCGAGCGAGCCGCCGTTGACGTTGAGCCGCTCACGGTCGATCGCGCCGAGTGGCTCCTCGCGGCCGAGGCGGTCGCGGCAGAACGCTGGGTCCTCCCAAGCGCGCAGCGTGCAGAGCACCTGGGCGGCGAAGGCCTCGTGGATCTCGTAGAGCTCGAAGTCCTGCAGCTTCAGGCCGGCGCGGTCGAGCATCGCAGGCATCGCGTAGGCCGGCGCCATCAGCAGTCCCTCGCGCTTATGCACGTGGTCGATCGCCGCGGTCTGGCCGTCGACGAACCAGGCGAGGATCGGCAGGCCGCGCTCCTTGGCCCACTCCTCGCTGGCCAACAGCACCGCCGAGGCGCCGTCGCTGAGCGGGGTGGAGTTGGCCGCGGTCATCGTTCCCTGCTCGCCGCCGAAGACCGGACCGAGCTTGGCCAGCTTCTCCGCCGAGGAGTCCGGGCGAAGGTTCTGGTCGCGCTCGAGGGTGAGGTAGGGGCTGACCAGGTCCTCCATGAAGCCGCCCTCGTAGGCGGCGGCGAGGTTGTGGTGGCTGCGCACCGTGAGCTCGTCCTGCTCCTCGCGGCCGACGCCCCACTCCGAGGCCATGATCGCGCAGTGCTCGCCCATCGAGAGGCCTGTGCGCGGCTCCTCGTTGCGCGGGATCGCCGGCACGACATGACTCGGCCGCACCCGGGTGAGCTGCTTGAGGCGGCCGAGGTTGGACTTCTCGCGATTGGCGTCGAGCAGTACTTCGCGCAGGCCCTCGTTGAGCGCGAGCGGTGCATCGGAGGTGGTGTCGGCGCCGCAGGCGATGCCGGCGTCGATCTGGCCGAGGGCGATCTTGTTGGCGACGAGGATCGTCGTCTCGAGGCCGGTGCCGCAAGCCTGCTGCACGTCGTAGGCGGGCGTCTCGGGCGCAAGGCGGGTGCCGAGCACGCTCTCCCGGGTTAGATCGCGGTCGCGCGAGTGCTTGAGCACGGCGCCGCCCGCGACCTCGCCGAGCCGCTCGCCCTCGAGCGAGAAACGGGCGACGAGGCCGTCGAGCGCGGCGGTGAGCATGTCCTGGTTGGAGGCGCGCGAGTAGACGGAGTTCGAGCGCGCGAACGGGATCCGGTTGCCGCCGACCACGGCGACCCGGCGGGGCCTATCGATCAACTGGTCTCAACCTTTCGTTACAGGGATTGATGTACACGTTAGCGGTACACCAATCCATGCACAACTACCCCGTGACGCCACGCACATAACCCCGAGGCCGACGGGCCTCGAATGAGACGCATAGGCGTGTTTCAGGCCCGTCGGCGGGCTTTTTCAGGCCTCGGAGATGCCGAGGCGGAGGTAGACGCGGCGCAGGGGTTTGGGGGCCCACCAGTTCCACTCGCCCAGCAGGCGCATCAGGGAGGGGACTAGAAGGGCGCGGACTACGGTTGCGTCGAGGAGGACGCCGATCGCCGCTCCGACGGCGATCTCCTTCATGAAGAAGACCGTGCTGACGCCGAAGGCGAGGAAGACGACGGCGATCATCACCGCGGCGGCGGTGATCACCCGGCCAGTGCGGCCGATGCCGATCGCCACCGCGTCCTCGTTGCTGGCGCCGAGGTCGTGCTGCTCCTTGATCCGCGCCATCACCAGGACGGCGTAGTCGGTGGCGAGGCCGAAGATGATCGCGAAGAGGAAGACGAGGCTGGTCACCTCGACCGCCGCGGGACCGGTGTAGGCGAAGAGGCCGTCGAGCCAGCCCTCCTGGAAGGAGAGGACAACGATGCCCAGCGTCGCTCCCAGCGTCATCGCGTTCATCAGCAATGTCTTCAGCGGCAGTAGGACGGAGCCGGTGAGGAGGAAGAGGATGAGCAGGGTGGTTGCGGCGATGATCCCGACGACCAGGGGAATGTGGTCGAGGAGGCTCTGCTTCTGGTCGACGAAGCCCGCGGTGTTGCCGGAGACGAGCGTCGTCGCGGTGCCGGGGGGGCTGAGGGCGCGGATCTCCTCCACGGTCTCCTGCGAGGACTCGTCCAGCGCCGGCCCGCGCAGTCCGTAGTTGGCGTAGGCGACTTGGTTCGAGGCGCGCACCATCGGCGTGCCGCGCACGATGCCCTCGAGTGCCTCGACCCGGCGCCCGAAGGCGGCCAGCTCCGCGCTGCCCGCTCGCCCGTCGACGGTTACCGTGACCGCCTCGGCGACGTCGCGGGGGTAGTGGGCTTCGAGGTACCTGTAGGCGTCGTAGGAAGGCTGCCCCGGCGGCACGGCTTCGGCGCTCGGGCCGGTGAGGGTCGTCCAGAGCAGGGGGGAGGCGGCGGCCAGGAGCAGGACCGTGCTGGCGAGGGCGACGCCCACCGGGTGTCGCATCACGCCGCGGGCGAGGCGGTACCAGCCGTCGGATTCGTCGGATACCGCCGGACCGCGGCGCACCGAGAGCGCGTCGATGCGGGTCCCGAGCAACGCCAGCAGCGAGGGGACGACGAGGATCGCCATGATCGCCGAGAGCAGCCCGACCGACGCTCCCGCGACCGCGATCGAGTAGAGGAAGCGCTGCGGCAGGACGCCCAGCGCCGCCATTGCCGCGGCCACGGTGAAGCCGGAGAAGAGGGCCGTGCGGCCGGCGGTACGGACGGTGCGGCGGTGCGCCTCGCGTGTCGCCCCTTCCTTCGCGATCTCCTCTCGATATCTCGAGACGAGCAGCAGCGCGTAGTCGACGGCGAGGCCGAGGCTGAGCGCGGTCGCGATGTTGAGCGCAAACACCGAGGTGTCGACGAAGACCGACATCACGCGCAGGACGAAGAGCGTGCCGACGATCGAGATTCCCCCGATCAGCAGCGGTATCCCGGCGGCGACGACGCCGCGGAAGACGACCAGGAGCAGCAGCGCGAGGATCGGGAAGGCGATCAGCTCGGCCTTGGTCAGGTCGGATTTGGTCTGGTCGTTGGTGTCGTTGAATCCTGCGGCGAAGCCACCCATTGCGACATCGAGCCTGCTCGCTTCGGCCAGCGGCTGGACGTCTTCGGCGACGAACCCGCCCTTGTCTTCGAGGTCGGAGGTCGATAGGTGGACGGAGATGGCCAGGGAGCGGCCGTCGCGGGCGATCAGCGAGGCGCCGGCGCGGCGGTCGCGCAGCGGGTTGACCACGCGGCCGACGTATTCGACCCCCGCCACCTCCTGGCTGAGCCGGCCGACTTCGCGCCGCACGGCCGGACTCTGGACGTCGAGCGGGCCGCCGTCTGGATCCCGGACGATCAGCACCAGGCCGGGATTCGCGTCGTAGCCCAGTGCGTCGGCGAGCACCCCCGTCGCCCGCTCGCTCTCGGAGGCCGGATCGGTAAAGCCGGCTGCCCTCAGGTGCTGCTCGACGTCGTGTCCCACGGCCACTGCGAGCAGGAAGAAGACGCCGACCGCCGCCAGGACCCGCTTCGGGTGCTCCCAGGTGAGGTTGGCGATCCGGTCCACGGCGCGGGACTGTACCAGAATTCAAAGCGAGCACTTTGAATTTCAAATTACGCTGTTACTATTGAGCGATGACACGCCGCCAGTACGGCCAGCCGTGCAGCCTCGCCTGCGCACTCGACCACATCGGCGAGCGCTGGTCGCTGCTGATCGTGCGCGAGCTCTCGCTGGGGCCACTCCGCTTCGCCGAACTGGCCCGTGACGTCGGCGGCGCCCCTACCGACGTGCTGACGAAGCGCCTGCGCGACCTCGAGCGGGAAGGCGTGGTCCTGCGCCGCGAGCTCGACCCACCCGTCTCGGCGGCCGCCTACGAGCTGACCGATCTGGGGCGGGGGCTGGAGAAGCCGATGCTCGAACTTGCCCGCTGGGGCCTCAACTTCCAACAGGTGAGCGACGTCGCCGGCCTCGCTCCGTCGTCGCTGCCCAACGCGCTGCGAACCCTCCTGCAGCCGCCCGCCGACGCCCGGCTGACGATCGGCTTGCGCAGTGGCGGTCGCTCCTACGGCTTGCGGATCGAGGACGGCTGGATCGGCGCCTCGCGCGGCGATGTCGGCGATGCGGACCTGACGCTCTCCGGGGCGCCGATCGAGGTGATCGCGGCCCTGGCCGCCGGCGAGGCCGGCGAGGCGGGGATTGAGGTCAGCGGCGACCGCGCCATGCTGGCTGACCTGCGGGAGATGGTCGTCCTGCCCGAGCGCTTGCGCACGGAAGCGCTGGCGATGGTGGCGGACCCGGCTGCCGCTACTGCTCGTACAGCTTGATGACGCGAACCGTGCCGTCTGGGGCGGCGTCGACGCAGAGGTTGCAGAGAACGCACTCGTCGAGGTTGCCTTCGACGACCTCGACGCCGCCAGCGGTCGCCTCGAAGATGTCGACCGGGCAGACTTCCTCCAGTTTCTTCGCCAGCTCGGTGTCGGAGGCCACCGAGGCGTCGACCTCGACGTCGATGAAGACCTTGCTCAGCGCCTCGGCCATCAGGCTGTCACCCCCAGCTTCTCCTTGACCGCGTCGGGGATCTCGTCGATCCGCTCGACCACCCTGATGCCGGCTGCTTCGAGCCGGGCGATCTTCTCCGTCGCGGTGTCCTCCACGCCCTCGACGATCGTTCCCGCGTGGCCGAAGCTCATCCCCTTCATCTCCTCGTCGTCCATGAACTTGCCCGCCATGAAGGCGACGATCGGCAGGCGCGAGTCGTTGTCCTTGACCCATTCGGAGAGCTGCGCCTCCATGCGACCGCCGGGCTCGGTGTAGATCACGATCGCCCGGGTCTGCTCGTCGGCCTCGAAGTAGGGCATCAGCTCGGCGTAGGTGGAGCCGATGATCGCGTCGCCCCCGATCGAGACCGCGGTGGAGACGCCGAGCCCCGCCTGGGTCAGCGAGGAGGAAATCTCGGTGGTCATCCCGCCCGAGCGGCTCATCACGCCGACCGGACCCGGCGCGTAGGCCTTGGCCGCGTCCTTGGCGGGACCGCCGATGCCGCCCATCTTGCAGACCTCGGGGACGATCAAGCCGAGGCAGTTGGGGCCGATGATCCGCGCCCCGCGCAGGTTGGCCAGCTCGACCATCTGGGCGACGTCGCGGCGCGGGATGCGCTCGGTGACGATCACGATCAGCTTGATCCCATTCTCGATCGCCTCCAGCACCGCGTCCTTGGTGAAGGCGGGGGGGACGGTGACGACCGAGCCGTCGATCGGGCCGCCGTGGTTCTCGACCGCCTGGGCGACGGTGTCGAAGACCGGCACACCGTGCACCTCGCGGCCCTTGCGGCCGGGGGTGACGCCGCCGACGACCTTGGAGCCGTAGTCGAGGCACTCGCGGGTCAGGTTGACCGCCTCGCGCCCGGTGATTCCCTGGACGATGAAGGTCGTCTCTTTGGAGAGCAGGATGCTCACGCTGGCGCTCCCTGGATCTTGGCGACAGCGCGTCCCGCCGCCTCCCACATCGAGACCGAGCGGTCGCAGTACTCGACTCCGTAGCGCTCGAGGATCTTGAAGCCCTCGTCCTCCCAGGCGCCCGGAATGCGGAAGATCGCGATCGTCTCGCCGGGGTCCTTGCCGAGCTCGAGGCAAGCCTTGATCACGCCGCGGGCGACGATGTCGACCCGGGTGTTGGAGACGATCGACATCATCACCGCGATCTTCTCGACCCCGTCCTTTTCCAGCACCTGCTTGGCCAGGCCGCAGGCCTTGGCGACCGAGGGGTTGCCGCCGATCTCGGAGTAGTTGGCGGGCTTGCCGCCCTGGCTGCGAACCGCGTCGGTCAGGGTCAGCGAGCCGCCGCCGGCGCCGATCACGAGGCCGAGGTTGCCTTCGAAGCCGTGGTCCTTGCCCTGGATCACGCCGCGGTGGTCGGCGGCGTCGATCGCGGCGACGTTGCGCTCGAAGGCAGAGGGCTCGTAGGTCTCGCGGGTGTCGTCCTCGGCGATCTCGAGCTGCTTGCGCAGCAGCTTCTTCTGTCGCCCGACGGCCTCGTTCTCCATCTCCATGTGGGCGTCGAGGGCGACGAAGCTGCCGTCGCTGAGCTCGGCCAGGGGGTTGATCTCGGCCAGGGTCATGTCGTTGTCGCGGAAGAGGCGGGCGAGCTTGGCGAGGACCGGGGTGGCGCGGTTCAGCTGCGAGCCGGTGACGCCGGTCGCGGCGACGACCTGCTTGGCCTCGAAGTCGGCGATCGGCAGCAGGTTGGAGACGTGGCCCCGGCCGACGTGGTCGGGGTGCTGCTCGGCGACCTCCTCGATGTCGATCCCGCCCATGTCGCTGAACAGCATCAAGGGCTGCTTCGCGGTGCCGTCCCAGACCACCCCGGCGTAGTACTCCTGCTTGATCTCGGCTTTGGGATCGACGAGGACGCCGCGCGGCATGTGGCCGTTGATCTCGAGCTTGAGGATCTCCTCGGCGTGGGCGGCGGCCTGATCGGGCGTGTCGGCGAACTTGACGCCGCCGGCCTTCATCCGCCCCCCGCTCAACACCTGCGACTTGATCACGACGGGCCCACCGATCTCCTCGGCAACCTTGCGCGCCTCGTCAGCTGACACGCAGAACCCATACTTCGTGACCGGAATCCCGGCCAGCTCGACGATCTTGCGTGCCTCGTACTCGAAGAACCTCATCGCGGCGCGGAACCCTATCCAACGGGTCTAGAGCGTGTTCAGAGGCCCTCCTGGGATACTTCCCCAGACCTTGAAACCCGTCGAAAAGGGAGATCAATGAGCTTGTCTGGGCGCCTCGGCCCCTTGCTGGGGGCAATTGCGATCGCGGCTCTTTTGGCCGGCTGCGGGGAAACGGTCATCGACAGCACCAAGACCGAGGAGGCGCTCGAGGCCAACCTGACGAAATCGCTGAACGCGAAGGTTTCCTCGGTCGAATGTCCGTCCAACCAAAAGGTTGAGAAGGGCACGACGTTTACTTGCACAGTGAATTTGGTCGGCGGCAAAACCGAAACCGCGACGCTGAAGATCCTCAACGACAACGCCGACGTCAGCGTCATAAAACTCAGCGGAGGCAATGAATAAAGTGCCGAGAATGAGCCAATCAACGGCCCAAGCGCCGACCACGCACGCAAAGCTCCTCGACTGGGTTGGGGAGGTCGCAGGCCTGACCAAACCCGACGCCGTCCACTGGTGCGACGGCTCTGCCGAGGAGTACGACCGCCTCGCGCAGGGGCTCGTCGATGCTGGGACCTTCGAGCGCCTCTCCGACGCCAAGCGCCCCAACTCCTACCTTGCCTTCTCCGACCCCGGCGACGTCGCCCGGGTCGAGGACCGGACCTTCATCTGCAGCGAGGATGAAGCGGACGCCGGCCCGACCAACAACTGGTGCGATCCGGCCGAGATGCGACAGACGCTGAAGGGCCTCTTCGCCGGCTGCATGAAGGGACGCACGATGTACGTGGTGCCCTTCTCGATGGGCCCGCTCGGCTCGCCGATCGCCCACATCGGCGTGCAGCTGACCGACTCGGCCTACGTCGCCACTTCGATGCGGATCATGACCCGGATGGGCGCCGGCGCCCTCGAGGTGCTGGGCGCCGACGGCGAGTTCGTGCCCTGCGTGCACTCGGTGGGAATGCCCCTCGCGGAGGGGCAGGAGGACGTCTCCTGGCCCTGCAACAAGGACAACAAGTACATCGTCCACTACCCCGAGACGCGGGAGATCTGGTCCTTCGGCTCCGGCTACGGCGGCAACGCGCTGCTGGGCAAGAAGTGCTTCGCGCTGCGGATCGCCTCGGCGATGGCGCGCGACGAGGGCTGGATGGCCGAGCACATGCTGATCCTCAAGCTGACCTCGCCGCGCGGCGAGGTCAAGTACGTGACCGGCGCCTTCCCCTCAGCTTCGGGGAAGACGAACCTGGCGATGCTGATCCCGACCCTCGAGGGCTGGACCGCGGAGACGATCGGCGACGACATCGCCTGGATGAAGTTCGGTGAGGACGGCCGCCTCTACGCGGTCAACCCCGAGGGCGGCTTCTTCGGCGTCGCTCCCAACACCAGCCACAAGACCAACCCCAACGCGATGGGCACGATCGAGCGCAACTCGATCTTCACCAACTGCGCCAAGACCGACGACGGCGACGTCTGGTGGGAGGGGATGACCGGCGAGCCGCCCGCCCACGCGATCGACTGGCACGGCAACGACTGGACCCCGGACTCCGAGAGCCCGGCGGCCCACCCCAACGCCCGCTTCACCACCCCGGCCGGCCAGTGCCCCTGCATCGCCGCGGAGTGGGAGGACCCGAAGGGCGTGCCGATCGACGCCTTCCTCTTCGGCGGTCGCCGGGCGACCGCGGTGCCCCTGGTCGCAGAAGCCTTCGACTGGGAGCACGGCACCTTCCTCGGCGCGACGATGTCGGTGGAGACCACCGCCGCCGCCGCGGGAGAGGTCGGCAAGCTCCGCTTCGACCCGATGGCGATGTTGCCCTTCTGCGGCTACAACATGGCCGACTACTTCGGCCACTGGCTGAAGATCGGCCAGCGTGAGGGCGCGGTGCTGCCGAGGATCTTCCTCGTCAACTGGTTCCGCAAGGACGAGGACGGCAAGTTCATCTGGCCGGGCTTCGGCGAGAACAGCCGCGTGCTCGAGTGGATCTTCCGCCGTTGCGACGGCGAAGGGGAGGCTGACGAGACCCCGATCGGCTTCGTGCCGCCGCCACGGGATCTCCACACCGACGGCCTGCAGATGGAGGAAGCGGCCCTTGCCGACCTGCTCACCGTCGACCCGAAGCTGATCCGCGAGCAGCTGCCCCAGGTCAAGGAGCACCTGGCCCGCTTCGGCGATCGTCTGCCGGACAAGCTGAACGAGCAGCTCGCCGAGCTGGAGCGCCGCCTGAGCTAGGCGGTCGGGTTCGGTGTGGGCGGGAGGCTGGCCGCCCTGCAGTCGAATTGACACCCCACGCGCGAAGCGCGTGGGGTGAATGAGGAGCGCGGCCTGCGGCCGCGCAATCACCGGATTGCATAGGCCGCTTCGCGACATTCGCCTGCAGGGCGGCCAGCCTCCCGCTCGACACGGGTCTCAGCACGGCTCGAGCTGTGGAGCCGCTTTCAGGGTTCACAAGCTCAGACCAATGTAGGCGCGTCGAGCAACTCCCTGGAAGCTCGTCGCCATCGGGAGCTTGAGCTTCGTACCTCGAGGGTTTGAAGCTTGTAGTGCTCCGAGTGGGAGGCTTTGAAGTTTGTGTGCTTTGGAGAGGGGATGGCGGGTGCGCCTCCGCGGGAATGTCGCGAAGCGGCGGAAATGCAATCCGGTCATTGCGCGGCGTTAGCCGCGCTCCAACCTCGTCGCTAAGCGCCCGCAAGGCGGGCGCGTGCGACATCAATTCCCGTGGAGGCGCACCCGCCATCCCCCCGCCAACCCGCCCCGGAAGAATGAACTTTGGAAGCGCCTATCTACGACTCAGACGGCGCTTCTGCCGTCGCCGACTCCTGTGCCGGGATCGGCCCGGGCACCGGAATCGGTTCGGGCGGCGGCGGGGTCCAGGTGGGGGGCAGGATCTTGCCGGCCGGCTGGCCGCTGTAGACGTTGGGCATGAAGATTTCCCGCGCGATCTCCTTGTTGAAGGCGCGCTGGGCGGACTTCGAGCTGCTCAGGGGCCAGTGGCGGGCCTGTTTCTTTTCGTCGAACCAGACGAAGGCCCGCACCTTGGGATACCGGGAGGGAAGGACCCGCAGGGTGTTGCGGATCCAGGCGGCCTTCGAGCCGCCGCGCTCTTCGGAGGCGGACTCGCCGATCACCATCGGCTTGCTCGGGGCGAGCTTCGCCAACCTGCGGTAGGTGGATTCGAAGATTTCGTCGAAGGTGAGCCAGCCCGGCGAATGCCCAGTCGTTCCCCAGTTGAAGCCGTCGAGGCAGGTCCAATCGACGTATTCGTCCCCCGGGTAGAACTGGCGCAGGTTCTGCAGCCTGCGGGCGAGGGCGATGTTCGGGCACCAGACCCAGGTCGCGTTGTTGGCACCGAGCCTGGAGAAGATGTCGTGGACGTGGCGCCAGGCGGTGACGAATTCACCTCGTTTGTTGCCGTTGACCCCTTCCCCCCAGGGGAACCAGAAGCCGTTCATCTCCCAGTCGAAGCGCAGGAAGAACGGGTGCCCCCATTCCCGCGCGTTTTCGGCAAAGCTTTCGATGAAGGGGTCATGGCTACCGTCGATGATTCGGCGCAGGGCGAAGGCGGGTTGCCTGATCTCATGCCTGGTGGCAGCGGAGGAGCTCCAGCTGAAGAAGGGAATCGCGCCGTGTCGGCGGATGTTCTCCATCGGCACGCCGGGGAAGCCGAAGAACTCACATGGCGAGCGGTTGCAGTCGGCAAAAGGCGAGTAGAAGGAAAGAAGCGAGAGGTTCTTGCCGACGGAGTTCTCGAAGTCCGTGACCGCGGTCATGTCCCAGGGGGCCTGTGTACCGGTGAACTGCCTGCCGATCGCAGCGCCCCAGTAGAGCGGCCGCGGCGGGTGCTTCTTGGCTGCTGCTAGCGCTGGCAGCACGAGCAGGCCGGTGGCCAGCAGGGCAAAGGCCACGCACGCGCGCGCATGGCGGTGACGAAGTTTTCTGATCTGCTCCACGCCTGTCTCTCTCGGCTCGATAACCCCGGTTTGGATAGTTTGCTGCGAACTTCCTCCTGCCAATGCGGCCAGGCAGAGGTTGATACGGCCGCCCGGCTCTCCTCGGATCAACGTGGGGGTTGGATCGGACTTGCGGTGAGCGAGCCGTATCGGTTGTCCCGGTAGGGGTGCCGCTGCAGCCCCCAAGCGAAGGCGTTCGTGACTTCGGGCGAGGTCTCCAGCGGCCATGAGACCCCTTGTTGAACCTGATCGAACCAAATCAGGCCACGCACCCGGGGGAATTTCGTGTGCAGCGAGGTGAACATGGCCCGGATCCATTCGGCCTTCGCCCGCCCGCCACCGCTGGAGGCGATCTCCGCCAGCACCATCGGCTTGTGCGGCGCGATCTTGGTCGCGATCTGGCGATAGCTGCCCCCGAAGATCTGGTCGAAGCTCTTCCAGGGCACTGGGTGGCTGCGCGCGTTGGCCCAGTTGTAGGCGTCCAGGCAGGTCCAGTCGACGTAGTCGTCGCCGGGGTAGAAGCTGGCGATCGGCCCGAACTTGTGGAGGTCTATGTAGGGGCACCAGACCCAGGTCGCGTTGGTCGCCCCCGCTTCGGCGAAGAGGTTGTGGACGTGCTGCCAGGCGAAGACGTATTCACCCGGCTTGTTGCCGTTGACGCTCCCTCCCCACGGGAACCAGTTGCCGTTGGGCTCCCAGTTGAAGCGCAGGAAGAAGGGGTGGCCCCAATTCGCCGCTTCGGCGGCGAATTCGCGGATGTAGGAGTCGTATTGGCCGCTGAGCAGATCGGCGAGCTGGAAGTCCGGCTCGTTGATGCTCGATGGGGTCGACTGCGAGCTCCAGCTGAGGAAGGGCACGGCGCCGTAATGGCGGATGCTCGCCATCTCCTCGTTCGGGAAGGGGTAGAACGTGCAGGGCGGGAAGGAGCAGTCGGCGAACGGGGCGGCGAACTCGATCGTCGAGAGGTCCTT
Source organism: uncultured Solirubrobacterales bacterium (assembly GCA_963712595.1). Classification (GTDB taxonomy): domain Bacteria; phylum Actinomycetota; class Thermoleophilia; order Solirubrobacterales; family 70-9; genus VRUE01. The sequence goes on along the minus strand of CAVQIM010000001.1, from coordinate 686,444 downwards.
GTCGACCCGTTCGGCGAAGTTTGAGACGGCGCTCATGTCCCAGGGCGGCTGGGTGCCAGTCAGCTGTTGACCGATCCAGGCTCCCCAGAAGAGCCCGCGCTTACCCGGCTTGGCCGCGGCGGGCGCGGCGAGCAAAAGCAGGGCAGCGACCAGCAAGACGACCACGACGCCGGTATGCCCCCCTGCTCTGCCTGCCTTCATATGCATGAACCTCGGCAACCGAGTCGGCGGAGTTTAGGGAAGGGCGGGCGATTGCTCAGCTCGGCGGCGGAATCGCGCCCGCACCTAGCGAGGAATACTGGTTGCCGACGTAGGAGGAGCTCTGGATCCCGGAGGCAAAGGCGCTGGTCGCGCTCGAGCTGCTGTCGATCGGCCAGTCCATGTCTTCGCCCGGCACGTACTTGTCGAACCAGAGCAGGCCGCGTATCGCCGGGTACTCGGTCGGGATGTCCTTCAGCATTTCCTGGATCCAGGTCGCCTTCGAGCCGCCGTACTCGGTCGAGCCGACCTCGCCGATCACCATCGGCTTGGAGGGGGCGATCGTGTCGACGATGCGGTGGTAGGTCGAGCTGTAGAGCTGGTCGAAGGTCATCCAGCGAGCCGGGCGGACTGGGTTCGTGCCCCAGTTGTAGCCGTCGAGGCTGGTCCAGTCGACGTACTCGTCGCCTGGGTAGAGCGGCGCGATATCGCTGAATTCGTTGCCGGGGTCGACGTTGGGGCACCAGACCCAGGAGACATTGGTGGCGCCGACGGACGTAAAGATGTCGTGGACGTGGCGCCAGGCGGCGACGGATTCGCCGCTCTTGTTGCCGTTGACGCCCTCCGACCAGGGGAACCAGTTGCCGTTCATCTCCCAGTTGAAGCGCAGGAAGAACGGGTGGCCCCAGTCGCGGGCCGCTTCCGCGAAGCTGCGGATGTAGTCGTCGTAGGTGCCGCCGATCACGTCGGCGAGCTGGAAGTCGGGCTCGTTGAGGGTCGACGGAGTCGACTGCGAGCTCCAGCTGAAGAAGGGGATCGCGCCATGGCCGCGGATGTCTTCCATCGACTTGGCGGGGAACTTGTAGAAGGAGCAGGGCGAGGAGGAGCAGTCGGCGAACGGAGCGGCGAAGTGGACCAGCGAGAGCTGCTTGCCGACGTTCTCTTCGAACTTGGAGACCGCGCCCATGTCCCACGGGGCTTCGGTGCCGGTCAGCTGAGAGCCGATCCAGGCTCCCCAGTACAGGGTCGAGGCGGGCGCAGTGGACTTGCTCGCGAGGCGGCGGCGGCAGCTGCGCATCTTCTGCATCGTCCGCTTTTTCTGCGCCTCCGTCATCTGCTTTGCCCGCGCTGGTGGAATCCGCTTCAGGCAGCTGCTCGGCTGGCCCAGGCTGCGGGCGGAGGTGAGCCCGGCCCGGCTTGCGGCTGCGGCGGGGCTCGCGGAGACGACGGCAAGAAGCAGGGCGAGGAGGAGGAGGGCGGGGGCGAGGAGGCGGTGTCGGCTGGCTGTGGTCACCCCCAGCCATCGGCGCCTTCGCCGGGTGGTTCAGCGACGCCCGCTCAACTGGACGTTTGTTCTAGTCCTCTTGACAAACGGGTGGAGATCAGCCTGCGGGCTGAATCGCCCCGGGGGGCAGCGACCCATACTGACTGCCGACGTAGGCCGGGCTTTGGATCCCAGCTGCGAAGGCGCTGATGGCGCTGCTCGAGGTCTCGATCGACCAGTCCATCGGTTCGCCCTCGGCGTGGCGGTTGAACCAGAGCAGGCCGCGGATCTTCGGGTAGCTGGTCGGCAGCTTTTCCAGCATTTCCTGGATCCAGGCCGCCTTCGAGCCGCCGTACTCGGTCGAGCCGACCTCGCCGATCGCCATCGGCTTCGAGGGGGCGATTTCCTCGACGATGCGGTGGTAGGTGTTGCTGTAGAGCTGGTCGAAGGTCCTCCAGCCAGCCGGCCGGTAGGGCGCCAGGCCCCAGTTGTAGCCGTCGAGGCAGGTCCAGTCGACGTAGGCGTCGCCCGGGTACATCGGCGCGATGTCGCTGAATTCTTTGCCGGGATCGATGTTGGGGCACCAGACCCAGGTGGTGTTGGTCGCGCCGACCGAGGCGAAGATGTCGTGGACGTGGCGCCAGGCGGTGACGTACTCGCCGGGCTGGTTTCCGTTGACGCCCTCCGACCAGGGGAACCAGTTGCCGTTCATCTCCCAGTTGAAGCGCAGGAAGAAGGGGCGGCCCCAGTCGCGGGCCGCTTCGGCGAAGCTGCGGATGTGCTCGTCGTAGGTGCCGCCGATCACATCGGCGAGCTGGAAGTCGGGCTCGTTGAGGGTCGACGGAGTCGACTGCGAGCTCCAGCTGAAGAAGGGGATCGACCCGTGGCTGCGGACGTTCTCCATCGCCGCGGTGGGAAAGTCGTAGAAGGAGCATGGCGAGCGGCTGCAGTCGGCGAAGGGCGCGGCGAACTGGACGAGCGAGACCTCCTTCTCGGTCATCGCCTCGAAGGCGGAGACCGCACCCATGTCCCAGGGGGCTTCGGTGCCGGTGAACTGGCTGCCGATCCAGGCGCCCCAGTAGATCGGGCCGGAGGAAGGGGCTGGCGCCGGCGCGGGGGTGGGAGCCGGTTCCGGAGCTGGGACCGGGTTGGGCGCGGGCGCAGGAGTCGGAGGCGGGGTTGGGGCAGGTGCGGGCGCAGGCGTCGGAGACGGGGATGGGGTGGGCGCGGGTGCTGCCGGGACGGCGGAGCGACCGGGGGCCGGCGTCGCGGTTGGCGCTCGCGCCGGCTCTGGGGTTGGGGAGGATGCCGGCGCCGGTGCGGGGGTGGGAGCTGGAGCGGGCTGCAGCGTCGGCTCAGGAGCTGGCTTGGGCTTGCGGTGACCTCGGTGGCGATCGCGTCCGCGCAGCGTCCGCGACGTTCTCACCCTCTGGCAGACGCCCACTTGCTTGCTTGCGGTGTGTGCTGGGCCGTAGCAGGCGCGACCCGGGACGCTCTCAGCGGCAGTGCCGACCGTGCCGATCGTGAACGTGCTCAGGATTGCGATGAGGCTGGCTAGCATGAGTTTTCGCGGGAGCTTGTGCGCCCATGTACCCGCACTCGTCGGTTCCATGCACGCTCCCCGCAACGAGTCAAACCCTCGCTGGAAGGCCTCCCGGCCTCAGACTAGCGAGCGTTAGAGCATCAGCAAAATTAAGGTGGTCAGCTCGCCGGCGCGATCGCGCCAAAGGGCAGCGAGCCGAACTGGTTGCCGGCGTAGGCCGAGCTCTGGATGCCGGCTGCGAAGGCGCCGATCGAGCTGCTCGAGGTCTCGATCGACCAGTCCATCGGTTCGCCCTCGGCGTGGCGGTTGAACCAGAGCAGGCCGCGGATCTTGGGGTAGCTGGTCGGCAGTTTCGCCAGCATGTCTTTGATCCAGGCCGCCTTCGAGCCGCCGTACTCGGTCGAGCCGACCTCGCCGATCGCCATCGGCTTCGAGGGGGCGATCGTGTCGACGATGCGGTGATAGCTGGAGCTGTAGAGCTGGTCGAAGGTTCTCCACCCAGCCGGCCGGTAGGGAGCCAGGCCCCAGTTGTAGCCGTCGAGGCTGGTCCAGTCGACGTAGGCGTCACCCGGGTACATCGGGGCGATGTCGCGGAATTCTTTGTTCGGATCGATGTTGGGGCACCAGACCCAGGAGGCGTTGGTGGCACCGACCGAGGTGAAGATGTCGTGGACGTGGCGCCAGGCGGTGACGTATTCGCCGCTCTTGTTGCCGTTGACGCCCTCGGACCAGGGGAACCAGTTGCCGTTCATCTCCCAGTTGAAGCGCAGGAAGAAGGGGTGGCCCCAGTTCTTCGCGGCGGTGGCGAAGCTGCGGATGTAGGAGTCATACGTCCCCGAGATCACGTCGGAGAGCTGGAAGTTGGGCTCGTTGAGGCTCGACGGGGTCGACTGCGAGCTCCAGCTGAAGAAGGGGATCGACCCGTGCTTGCGGATGTTTTCCATCGGCGTGGTGGGAAAGCCGTAGAAGGAGCACGGCGAGCGATTGCAGTCGGCGAAGGGCGAGGCGAACTGGACCAGCGAGACCTTCTTCTGCGCCATCGCCTCGAAGGAGGAGACGGCGTTCATGTCCCAGGGGGCTTCGGTGCCGGTGAACTGGCTGCCGATCCAGGCGCCCCAGTAGATCGGGCCGGAGGAGGGTGTTGGGGTGGGGGCAGGCGCCGGGGTGGGCGTGGGCGCTGGGGAGGGCGTTGGAGCGGGGGTTGGCGAGGGCTGCGGAGTGGGGGCAGGGGTGGGAGTAGGCGAAGGGGCCGGAGTCGGAGCGGGAGCAGGCGCCGGGGTGGGCGCCGGGACCGGAGTCGGCTGTGGCGCTGGCGCAGGAGCCGGGGCCGGCTGAGGCGCGCGATGGCCGCGGTGGCGATCGCGGCCGCGCTGGGTCCGCGACGCCGTCGCCCGGCGGCATACCTGCGTCTGTTTGCCGGCAATGCGGGCCGAGCCGTAGCAAGCACCGTCTGGGCCGGCGCCGGTCGCGGCGCCGGCGGAGGCGATCGGGAGCGCGCAGAGGGCGGCCAGGAGGCCGATCAGGAGGAGGCTTGTGCGAGTGCGTGCGTTCATGCACCGCACTCATCGGTCCATGACACCCGCCCTGCAGCGGGTCAACCCCCACTGGACGTATGTCTGTGCTCAGGCGAGCGAGCGGTAGAGCGCCAGCAGCTCGGAGGCGCACTCGTCCCAGGAGGTCAGCGGCGGCCGCTTCGCTTGTGGCGGCAGCGCCAGCTCCTCGACCACGGCCTCGCCGACCGCGCGCGGGCTCTCGTCGAGCGGGACCGCGCGGGCGAAGCCGTCCGCCGCCAGCTCGGATAGCCCTCCCCTGTCGGCGACCAGAAGCCTGCAGCCCGCCGCCGCTGCCTCCAGCGCGACCAGGGGATGGGTCTCGAACTCGCTGAGCAGGACGACGAGGGAGACGCGGCGCAGCAGCTCCGCCATCGCCTCGGGCTGATCGCCGGGGACGCTGGTGAACTCGACCTTCTCCTCGATGCCAAGCTCGGCGGCCTGCTGGCGCAGGTCGGCCTCATAGGGCCCGCTGCCGACGATCATCAACTGCGCCTGAGGTTCCAGCCGCAGGACCTCCGGCAGGGCGGCGAGCACGCGATGGTGACCCTTGTAGCGCTCGAGCCGGCCGATCGTGGCGAAGGTCGGGTGTCCGTTGCGCTCGGGCGGCGTCGCCGAGGAGAAGGCTAGCTCGGTCCCGTTGGGGATCAGCGCAAAGTGCTCGGCGGGCAGGTGCAGCTCGCGGCTGTACTCGTCGACCTCGAAGCGGGCGACGGCGATCAGCCGGGCGGCTCGCTTCAGCAGAGGCCTCATCAGCAGGCGCTGGGCGCGGCGCAGGCGGTTGCGCAGGCCGGAGGAGTGCCCGCCGCCGTGGAAGGTGACGACGTAGGGGACCCCCAGGGTGAGCGCGCGCAACATCGCCAGGGGGGCCACCGCGGTGTGGTAGCTCTGGACGTGGATCACGTCGGGCTTCGCCCGCCGCATCTCCCCCCAGAGGCGCAGCGCAACGCACCAGTCGCGGTTCGCCGGCCACGACCGCAGGATGCGGATCCTGACCCCGTCGCGCTCCTCGTCGCGCTGCTTTGGTCCGCCCGGCTCCGTGCAGAGCACCTCGACCTCCGCCCCGGCGGCGGCGAGCCGGCGGGTCACCTGCATCACGTGGCGCTCGACCCCGCCCTGCACGAGCGGGCTGAGCGGCGTCACCGTCAGCAGGCGCAGCGGCCGGTTCCCTGACTCGTCCTCCTCGCTCAGCTGCTCGGTCAGGCGCGGAGCGGTCACGTAGCCGGCCGTCGTCGTCGCCAGGCCGGTGAGGATCATTGCCGCCCGCTTCAGTCCGGCGAAGTCGCCGCGCAGGGCATCGCCGAAACCGCGCAGGACGCCGAGCGGCAGGGTGCGGCGCACGTAGGAGCGCTCCGAGGAGAGCCCGGATTGGGTTCCCACCAGCTGTGCCAGCGCCGCCTTCGAGCGGCCCTCGGCGAAGCAGCGGGTGACGAAATACTTGGGCTCGCCGCGCTCCGGCGGCACGCAGTGTTCAACAGCGGGCGCCGGGTCGAAGAGGATCATCCGCTCGGGCCAGCGCTCGGTGAGGCGGATGCAGAGGTCGGTCTCCTCGCCGCCCGCCGCGTTCTTCTCGATCCGGCTGAACTCCTTGCGCAGGCCGCCGACCGCGAGCATCTCCTCGCGCCGGATCGCCATGTTGGCGGCGATCGCGTTGCGGACCGGCTCGCGCTCCTTCGGCATGCCCGAGTGCATGCAGCCGACCACCCAGTCGAACTCGGGCGGGAACCAGGCGGGGCGCTCGGCGAGCCAGCGGGGGTTGACGCCGCCGGCGACGCCGAGGACGCGGGGGTCGGCGAAATCCGCGCCGAGCTGCTCGATCCACTCGTGCCCCGGGATCGCGTCGTCGTCGAGGAAGGCGACGATCTCACCCGTGCTCTCGGCGACCCCGGTGTTGCGCCCACCGCAGGAGCCGCGTTCCGCGGCGTTGGGGATCACCCGCACATCGGGCCAGCGGCGCCGGCACTCCTCCTCCAGCTCCGGCGCGTAGTCGATCACGAGCAACGTCTCGGCTGGGGCAACCGTTTGCTGGCGGAGCGACTCGACGATCTCTTCGATCGAGGGCAGCCGGTCGAAGGTGAAGGCGGTGACGATCACCGAGATCGAAGGCCGGCTGGTGCTGCCTTCCTGGTTCGACGGGCCCGGCACGCGGGTGAGGTTACAGCCGCTGCTCGACGCCGATTGGGGTCTTCATGGCCGACTGTACGATGGCGCGCGATGCGGATCCTGATGCTGGCGCAGACCTATTCCCCGGTGGTCGGGGGGAGGAGCGCCTGGTGGAGGACCTCAGCGTCCAACTGGCTCGGCGCGGCCACGAGGTCACCGTCGCGACCCTGCGCCAGCCGCTGGGCGACCCGCCACAGCGCGACGGAGTGCGGGTCGAGCTGCTCGAGGGCTCGGTCCACGGCATCCCTGGGGTCTCGGTGCTCGAGGAGAGGCGCTACGCCGCGCCCCTGCCCGACCCAAGGACGACGGCGGGGTTGCGCCGCGTCCTACGCAGGCTGCAGCCCGACGTCGTCCACGCCCACAACTGGCTGGTCAACTCCTACCTGCCGCTGGCCCGCGGCGCCGAGGCGCCCCTCGTCCTCTCGCTGCACGACTACGGGATCCTCTGCCCGACCAAGCGGCTCTTCTACAAGGGCGGGGTCTGCAGCGGGCCGGCGCCGCTCAAGTGCATGCGCCACGCCTTCGAGCACTACGGCCCAGCCAAGGGGGCGATGATCGCGACCGGGACCCGGCTCTCCGATCCCTGGGTGCGCCGCCGGGTCGACATGTTCCTCTCGGTCAGCTCGGCGGTCGAGCGGCTCTGCGAGGTGGACCCCTCTGCCGCTCACCGCATCGTCCCCAACTTCGTCGGCGAGCTGCCCCCGGCTCCGGCCGACGCCGACGAGGAGCTCGCCTTCCTGCCGGAGGAGCCCTTCGTGCTCTACTTCGGCGACGTCGCCGAGGACAAGGGTGCGGCCACCCTGCTCGCCGCCTACGGGTCCCTCGAGCACCCCCCGCCCCTGGTCCTGATCGGGCGCCGCAGCATCGAGGGGCTGGACGAGATCCCCGGCGTGCTCGCGCCGGGGCCGCTGCCGCACGCGTTGGCGATCGAGGCGCTGCGGCGTTCCCTCTTCACCGTCGCCCCGTCGATCTGGGCCGAGCCCTTCGGCATCGTTGCGCTCGAGGCGGCAGCGGCGGGAAAGCCGATCGTCGCCTCCGACATCGGCGGCCTGCGGGACATCGTGGCCGACGGCGAGACCGGCCTGATGGTGCCCGCCGGGGACCGGGCCGCGCTCGGCGCCGCGCTGGCCCGGATGATCGCCGACGCCGGGATGCGAACGCGGATGGGCGAGGCGGCGGCCGAGCGGGCGAAGGCGTTCAGCCCGGAGGCCGTCGTGCCGCGGTTCGAGGACGCCTACCGGGACGCCATCGATGCACGGCTAAAGAGCGGGCACCGCGCCGGCCGATAGGGCGGTAGTGCCCGCCGCCAGGGCTGCTGGCCGCGGCGGCGAACCTATCCTGATGACGATGCCGCAGACCACCGCTCCCACGCCGGCCGAGGAGGCCGCTCCCAGAGGCGCGCCCGAAACGATCCGCCTGCAGCCGACGAGCGGATTCAGCCGCGTCCTCTCGCCGCGGGAACTGTGGCGCTACCGCGACCTCGCCCTGCAGATCGTCGTCCGCGACATCACCCTGCGCTACCGCCAGACCGCCCTCGGCGCCGCCTGGGCGATCCTGCAGCCGGTCGCCTTCATGATCATCTTCTCGGTCTTCTTCGGGCGCGTGGCGGGGGTTTCTTCGGGCGACGTTCCCTACGCCCTCTTCAGCCTCGCCGCGCTGGTTCCCTGGGCCTTCTTCTCCAACGCCCTGCTGCTCGGCTCGGAAAGCCTCGTCATGTACAAAGAGCTGGTCTCGAAAATCTATTTCCCCCGCATCTTCATGCCGATGGGGGTGATCGGCGCCGGCTTCGTCGATTTCGGCATCTCGCTCCTGATCCTGCTCGTCGTCGTGCTCGTCTACGGGATCGTGCCCTCGGTCGGGATCCTCTTCCTGCCGGTTCTGGTGGTGATCGCCGCAGCCGCGGTGCTCGGCGCAACCGCCCTGCTCTCCGCGGTCAACGTGCGCTATCGCGACGTCCGCTACGTCGTCCCGTTCGCCGTGCAGATGTGGCTCTTCGTCACCCCGATCGTCTACTCCGCCAACTCGGTCGACCAGCCCTGGCGGACCCTCTTGGCGATCAACCCGATGGCGGGCGTCGTCGAAGGCTTCCGCTGGGCTGTCCTCGACACCGGCAGCCCGCCCTGGGCCCTGATCGGCATGTCCACGCTGGGCGCGGCGCTGCTGCTGCTGATCGGACTCGCCTACTTCGACCGGGTGGAGCGCAGCTTCGCCGACATCATCTGATGAGCGACGTCGCGATCGAGGTCCACGAGCTCGGCAAGAGCTTCCGGCTGGGCATCGGCCACCAGGGCTACGGGACGCTGCGCGACAGCCTCGTCAACGGGATCAAGGCGGTGCCGAAGAAGCTGGTCGGCCGCGGCCCCGAGGTCGAGGTCGACTACCTGCAGGCGCTGCGCGACGTTTCCTTCGAGGTCAGGCAGGGCGAGGCGATCGGCCTGATCGGCCACAACGGCGCCGGCAAGAGCACGCTGCTGAAAGTGCTCTCGCGGATCATCGAGCCGAGCAGCGGCTGGGCCGACGTCACCGGTCGGGTCGGCTCGCTGCTCGAGGTCGGCACCGGCTTCCATCCCGAGCTGACCGGGCGCGAGAACGTCTTCCTCAACGGCGCCATCCTCGGCATGCGGCGGGCCGAGATCCGCTCCCGCTTCGACGAAATCGCCGAATTCGCCGACATCGACCGCTTCCTCGATACGCCGGTGAAGCGCTACTCGAGCGGCATGTCGGTGCGGCTCGCCTTCGCCGTCGCCGCCCACCTCGAACCCGAGATCCTGCTCGTCGACGAGGTCCTCGCCGTCGGCGACGCCTCCTTTCAGCGCAAGTCGCTGGCGAAGATGGCGGAGGTTGCAAACGCCGGCAGCACGGTGATCTTCGTCTCCCACAATCTGGCGACGATCCAGGCGCTCTGCCAGCGCGGGATCCTGCTCGAACGGGGCGCGGTGATCGCCGACGCCCCGGTCGGGGAGGCCGTCAGCCATTACCTGCGCGCGATGGAGCGCTCCGCCAGCGACGACCTGCTTGCCCGCAAGGACCGCGACGGCTGGGAAGACTCGCTGGTGCGCCGCCTTGCCGTCTACGACGTCGAGTCGGGCGAGGCGGACGTCGTCGTCGGCGGCCGCAAGGCGAAGATCGTCGTCGAGGTGACCGAGCTGCTGCCGATGATGGACGTGCAGCTGACGATCCTCAACAGCCTCGGCCACCCGGTGACGACCCTGGATAGCGAGCTGTCCAACCCGGGCGACGTTCGCGACGGCGAGCTCGGGCCGCGGATCGAGTGCGAGGTCGACTCCCTGCCGCTGATCCCGGGTCGCTACCGGATCGACGTCGTGCTGCGCGGCAAACAGGAGATCCAGGACGACCTGCAGGCGGCTGCCTACTTCGACGTCGAGCCGGGTGTGCTCGACGGGCGGCCGATGCCGGCTATGGGGGCTGACGGCGACATCGTTTTGTCTCACAGCTGGCGGTTGCCGCCGGCTTGATTGCGGGACGGTTGAGGGTTGGGGGCGGGAAGTCTCGGAGCCGACGGCGAGATACGCGCAGCCGACATTCACCCCACTCAGGGGGGGTCAAAGTCGGATGCGCCGAGCCGCACCTCGTAGTTCAAGCAGCGAGGAGCAAATCGGAATAGCTACCGCGCAAGAGGTCGCCCTCCTTGATGCCGAAGGACTGACGCAAATCAGCAAGCAAGGGCGCAAAGCGACCTGGATCGCCGCCACTGGATACGACGCCCTCAAACTCGATGAAATCGCCGAGGTCATCGACGCGATCGAGGTGAATCCGTATGCCCATGAGAACGAAGAGTTGTCGCGTCTTGCTCACGATGACGCTGATGCCGAGAACGGCTGAGAGCGCCTCCCGCAGCTCGGCGGGGTCATCCACCCCGATCATCCGGTACTGGCTCTCCTTCTGGCCTGGGAGATCCGGCCGCTCATAGGCGATCAGGTGAGCATCTGCTCCTGCCTCCTCTCGCAGCTTCAGCCGACCCCGCTTTTCAGGCGGCGAAACGCTTCCTCGTTGGACTTGCCCTCCACTCCGCCTCTTTGCCAGGTAGGTGGGGCCGGAGGATGCACGCGACTTGGGTGAGCACGACCTGGTGAAGTCGGCGCGCAGTTCCTGCTCGGCCCGTGATCTCGCCGATACGGATGAGCAGCTCATGGCAGATCGCACCCGCCATCCCCGCCTCACGGCTAGCCGACAGGCGGCGCCGGGGCAACCGGCATCGGCACCGGTTCGCGCGCCAAGTCCCGCAGGTGGTCCCGGAAGCCCACCCCGAAGTTGGTCGGCCTGCCCGAGTAGTCCTTAATGAGGCTGGGGCCGCCGCGGCAGGTCCAGCCGTTGTCGGTGTTCCAGGCCCAGCCGAGGTAGGAGATCCCGTGCAGGTCGGCCCAGCGCATGTAGCCGTCGATGTAGCGGTGCTTGCAGTCTCCCTCGCCCAGCTCGCCGGTGACGACGGGGTGCTGCTCGGCGATCTTCAGCAGCGTGTCGCGGCAGTGGGCCTTGCAGATCGAGAAGTCGTAGGTGTGATTCGAGGCGACCTCGGCGTTGGCCGGGTCCGGCGGCAGGTGGGCGAGCCAGCCGTCGAGGTTGCGCGCCCAGTCGACGCCGCCCAGCATCACCGGCTGCAGCGCCCCGGTCGAGCGGACGACTTCGATCAGCTGCTGCATCCCGACGGCGGGGTAGAAGCCGACCCAGTGGTCCTCGATTTCGCAGCCCGACTCCCAGCAGGACCAGGGGACTCCCGGGCGCGGCTCGTTGTAGAGGTCGAAGATGACGCTGCGGTCGTCGCGGTACTCGGTGGCGACGCTGCGCCAGAGGTCCGGCGAGTGTTCGGCGTCGGGCATCGGGATGATCCCGGCGGAGGGATAGGTGCGCGGGGACGCCCAGTGCAGGTCGAGGATCACGTAGAGGCCTGCCCGCTCGAGCCGCTCGACGTAGGCGTGGATCGCTTCGCGATAGGCGGTGCCGCGCAGGCTGGGCGAGATCCCGTTGATCCCCAGCCAGCAGCTCTCGTTGAGCGGTACCCGCACCGCGTTGATGTGCCAGCGCTTCATCGCCGCGATCGAGGCTGCGTCGTCGGGCCCCTCGAAGATGCCGTTGCCCTCCGAGCAGCGGTACTCGGTGCCGGAGCGGTTGACGCCCAGCAGGCGCACGGGGTTGCCCGATTGATCCACCAGTTGGTTCCCCTGCACCCCGATCCAGGGCTTGGCCGCCCAGCTCGGGGTCGCCACTGCGGCGGACAGCACCGCTGCGATCGTCAGCAGCAATGGAAGCCGGGGTATTCGCATGGAAATCATTCTCACCAGGAGAGAACGCACGCCGACCGTCATTTGTCGCGGTGCATGCCCACGCGCACGGCCCTCACCCGCCTCCGAGCCAGAGCTTGCGCAGGAAGCTGAGCGTCGAGTCGGAGCCGCGCACCTCGATCCGCGGGATCTGCAGCGGGTCGCTGCCGAGGTTCGCGAGCTTCGGCTCGACGCTGCAGGCGGCGAGGAAGCCGGCGTCCCCGACCGCGGCCACGGCGCGCTCGTCGATGCCGCCGTACGGGTAGGCGAAGGTGTCCACGTTCTCGCCAAGCAGGCGCTCCAGCTCCTCGCGCGAGCCGCCGACCTCCTCGCCGATCGCGTCGTCCGGTGCCTCCGGCAGGCGGGGGTGCGTCCGCGTGTGGGCGCCGAAGCGCATGCCCTCAGCTCGCATCTCCGTCACCTGCTCCAGCGTCAGCAGCGGCCTCCATGCCGAGGCGCCCCGCTTGCTCCAGTCGCTTTCCTTCCCGAGGCGAGCGCTGACCAGGAAGATCGTCGCCGGAAAGCGGTGACGGCGGAGGATCGGGTGGGCGATCTCGAGGTTGTCCCGGTAGCCGTCGTCGATCGTGATCGCGACCGCCCGGGGTGGAAGGAGGGTGCCCTCGCGCAGGGCGAGCGCCAGCTGGTCGAGCGGGATGACCCGGTAGCGCAGCAACGAGAGCAGCTTCATCTGGCGGCTGAAGGAGCGCTTCGGCTGCAGGTAACGATCGCGCTCGCCGCTGTCGGTGAAGCCGTGGTACATCAGCACGGGGGTGCCGCCGACGGTGCGCAACCAGCGATCGCGATCCATGCCGCGCCGCACTCCGAGCCAGAACGTGTAGCGGGAGACGAACCCAGACCAGATCTGGCGCCGTCCCGCGCCAGGGATCAGGCGGCCGGCGGCGGCGAGCATCGAAGGGGAGGTGCGGAACGCGAGCAGCGCCCGGCGCAGCGCGATTTCCCGCGGCGTCGAGTCCATGAACCAGCCGAGCAGCTTCGAGCGGGTGGCTGGATGACCCTCGACGTACTCGGCGCAGAAGGAGCCGAAGCGCTCGGTGTCGGCGATGATCCGCCCGCGCCCCTTTTGATCGTCGTGCACGCCGTGCGCCCGCGGCAGGTAGCGGGGGACGCAGCCGGCGGATTCGAGCCGGAAGCCGAGGTCGAGGTCCTCGACCGCGGCGAGGTCGGCGGCGTAGCCGCCGACCTCCCTCAGCGCCTCCCGGGGCGCCGAGAGGTTGCCGCCGTAGCAGTCGGTCCAGTCCACCCGCTTGCCCTCCAGCGCGCGGTAGCGCTCGTCCCAGGCGGCGGCGAAGGCGTGCGCGAACCAGTCGCGCGCAGTTGTGGGCTCCTGGGTCAGGGCGCCGATGCCGATCGTCTTCGGCTCCTTCTCGTGGGCGGCCAGGTGCTCGGCGACCAGCTGGGGGGAGGCGATCACGTCGTCGTCGAGGAAGAGGCAGGCGGCGCCCTCGGCGAGCTCGATCGCGGCGTTCACGGCGACCGACTTGCCTGCCTTCTCCAGGCGGAGGATGCGCAGGGGGAACGGCGCGTCGAGCGACTCGACCATCTCCGCGGTGCCGTCGCCGGAGCCGTCGTCGGCGACGATCACCTCGAAGGTCGCCGGGTCCTGGGTCTGCGCCGCGAGCGAGTCGAGGCAGCGGCGCAGCAGCTCCTTGCGGTTGTGGCTGGCGATCAGGACGCTCAGCTCGATCTGGGCGACCTCGCTCATCTCAGCAACCCCTCGGCGATCGCTTCCGCCACCTGCCCGTGGACCACGAGCGCCCAGCCGTGCCGGGTCAGGCGCTGGCGGACGCCGCTCCAGAAGGCAACTCGCCTGACGAAATGCAGCCAGATCATCTTGCGGCCCTCGCCGGGGACGAAGCGTCCCAGCCGGGCCAGCGGCGAGGACGGCAGGTGCATGGCGATCAGCGCCCGCCGCAGCGCCAGCTCCCGCGGTCCGGCGCCCGATTTCCAGTCGAGCAGCTCGGGGCCGGCGTCGGGGAACCGCTGGCTGAGCTCGACGTGCATGGCGCCGGCTCGCCGTGCGTCGACGAGCATGCGGTCGCTGCGCTTCTGGTCGTCGTGGACGCCGTGCGCCCGCGGAAAGTAGGCGGGGGTGCAGCCCGCGGCGCGGAGGCGCAGGGCGAGGTCGAAGTCTTTGGCCGACGGGATGTCGGTGGAGATGCCGCCGATCTCCTCGATCGCCGAGCGCGGGAACGAGAGGTTCGCCCCATAGCAATCGGACCAGTGCGCCTCGCGCCCGGCCAGCTCCTCGTAGTGCTCGGACCAGCCGCGGGCGAAGGCGTGCGCGTACCAGTCGTTCGCGGCGACCGGCTCCTGCGTCAGCGCGCCGATCCCGATCGCCATCGGGGCCTGGCGGTGCCCCTCGACGTGGCCGGCCACCAGTTCGGGCGAGGCGACGACGTCGTCGTCGAGCAGCAGGCAGAGCGGCGCCGTGGCGAGTGCCAGGGCGGCGTTCTGGGCGACCGCGTGGCCCTGCTTCTCCAGCTTCAGCAGGCGCAGGCTGTACGGGGTGCGCAGGCCCTCGACCATCTCCGCGGTGCCGTCGGCGGAGCCGTCGTCGGCGACGATCACCTCGAAGGTCGCCGGGTCCTGGGTCTGCGACGCGAGCGAGTCGAGGCAGCGGCGCAGCAGCTCTCTGCGGTTGTGGGTGGCGACGATGACGCTCAGCTCGGGGGGCATGATTCGCTCCGTATCAGGGCCGCGGCGCGAGCGCGCGAGCTTCCTCGTAGACGTTTCCAAGCCGGTCTGCCCAGGCCTCGGGGCTGTGGTGAGACTGGGCGAACTGCCGTGCGCGCCGGCCCAGCTCCCGGCGAGCGCCCTCGTCGGAGAGCAGCCTCGCGGTGGCCGCGGTGATCTCCTCGCCCGAGTCGGCGATTGCGAGCGGAGCCTCGTCCTCGAACCCGGTGAAGCCTTCCGCGCCGAGGCTCGTGGTCACGACCGCCTTGCCCATCGCCATCGGCTCGAGCACCTTCATCCTCATGCCACCACCGCTGCGCACCGGGGCGATCACCACCGAGGCGGCGGCGAGGTGCGGCTCGACGCTCGGCGGGTCGGCGATCACCTCGACCGCCGGGCCGGCGAGGTCGAGCACCTCCCGGGGCGGTGAGCTGCCGACGATCCGCAGGCGCGCCTGCGGGGCGGCGGCGACGATCCGGGGCATGATCTCGTCCGCCAGCCAGCGCGCGGCGTCGCGATTGGGCAGGTGGGAGAAGGTGCCGCTGAAGAGGATCGTGCCGCTCACCTCCGCGCCGGGATCGGAGGGGGCCGGCAGCACGATCCCGTAGGGGTTGACGCGGACTCGACCGGCGAGGTCGGGCGCCCGCTCGGCCACTGCCCGCGCGTCGCCGTCGCTGAATACCTGGACCAGGTCGAATCGCCGCCACGCCGAGGGCAGGAAGGAGTCCCAGCGCCGCCAGTCGCGCGCCCGCAGGGCCGCCAGGGGTCGCTCCGCCAACCGCGGGGTCTGCCATTCGGTCGCGGGGGCGCGCACCGCCTCGTGCTCGGTGAGGACGGTAGGCAGAGTGCGCGGGAAGCTCAAGACCGCCATCGGATTGTCCTCTGCCGCGACCACATCGAATGATCTCGTCGTCAACAGGCGATCGATTGAGGCTTGCACGCCACCGACCCCGCAGACGACGCGCCAGGGCCAGCCCCTCGAGGCCCAAGTCGCCGCCAGCTCCGCGCGGACGCGCCAGCGGTGTGGCGCCGAGGGCGAGCGCCGGCGGTCGACGAAGTGCGCGTCGAGGTCGGAGGCGCGGAGGCGCTCGGCGGCCTCGGCCTGCCCTGGGTCTTCCCCGACCGGGGCCACCAGTGTGACCTCGTGACGCTCGCGCAGGCCGGTGAGCTGGGCGTGCAGGAGCTTGGGGATCGCGCCGACGCCGTCGAGGTCGGGGACCATCGAGGTGACGAGCAGTATGCGCATCTCAGACCGGTAGCGCCGACGCCTTGCCGCCGCCGCGCTGCAGCCGGCCGAGCAGGTCGTTGAGGGAGGTGCGGCGCTCGGGGAAGAAGAAGAGCAGGGCGAGGCGGCGGGCGAGTGGTTTCGGTGCGACCGCGAGGGCGGCGAACCAGGCGACGAAGACCAGCTTCATCGTCGCCGAGACGTTGAACCTGCGCCGCGCCGCGCGGGCGGAGTCGGCAAGCAGACCGCCCCGGCGGTCGGACCGAATCGGGTGCAGCTCGGGTGCAAGGCGCAGCGAGACGAGCCGGTTGCCGAGGTCGGCGAGGGAGAGGATGCGATCGGGGCGCTCGAGCCCGAGCTCGTCGGCGAGGTCCAGCAGCGCCTCGGAGGTGGCGCGGGCAAAGCCGATCGTCTCGCGGACGTGGGCCAGGTCCAGGCTCGGGCTCTCCGGCTCGTAGTTATTGCCGCCGTGGACGCGGTAGCAGCCGCAGGCCTCCTCGATCGACTCGACCGTGCCAAGCAGCGTCATCAGGTGGATCACGTACCAATCGGCGCCGCAGACCGGGAAGACCGTCTCCGGTATCGGCAGGATCGTGCGCAGTGCATCGACCCGGAAGGCGTTGGCGCTGGTCGGCAGCCAGGCGAGGTCGAAGGGAAAGGCGAGCTCGGCTCGGCGCTGGTCGCCACGGGGCATCGGCAGGTGCACGGGCGGCTTCAGCACTCCCGTCGGCTGACCGTCGGCGTCGATCACCTCCATCCGGAACTGCACCTTCGCGATCTCGGGGTCGGCCGCAAAGGCAGCCGCGACCCGTGCCGCCGCCTGCGGGCGCAGGGTGTCGTCGGCGTCGAGGAAGAGGACGACGTCGGTCTCGCAGCGTTCCATGCCGGCGTTGAGGGCGGATGCCTGGCCGCCGTTCTCCTTGAGGACGACGGTGACGCTGTCCTCGTACTCGCGCAGGATCTGCCGCGAATCGTCGGTCGAGCCGTCGTCGACGACGGTGACGTCCACGTTCGGATGGGTCTGTCCCTGGGCGCTCTCGATCGCCGCCGGGAGGAACCTGCCGTAGTTGTAGTTGTTGATCACGATGCCGACCGAGGGGCCGTCGCCGCTCCCGCTCATCGCGATTCCTCCGGAGGGGCCAGCCATCCCGAGACGCGGCGGTAGACGTCGGTCGGTTTGTCCTGGGTGAAGAGCGCGGCCGAAACCGGGACCGGCCCGCTGGGTGGCGGAGATTCGGGGCGAAGCTGGATCACGCGCGTCTCGCCGGGGTCGAGCGAGAACGAGCGCACGGGCTGGTCTGCCTGGCCGCCGATCCGGATCCGCAGCCGGTAGGCGATCGCCGTCTGCTCCTGGCTGGTCACGCCGACCCGCGCACCGCCGATTGCCGCGTTCCGCGATACCGGAGGCAATAGCCAGAGCTCGGTGTACCCGTCGGCGTGCTTCGCCGACGTCGTCGTGAAGGTGAGCGCGAAGGCCGCTCCCGCGCTCAGCAGCGCCCCGAGGAAAAGGCCAGCGGCCAGGGCGCCGATGCGTGGGCGTGGCAATACCGCGCGATCGTGGGTCGATGTTTTTGGTCTGCGCACCGCCGCCCCGCGGCATCCACCGAGCACCACCAGCGTCAGCAGCAGTGCCCAGGACACCGGCCCCACACCGCCGGGGACGTAGTTCAGAGGGAGGGCGCCAAGCGCGAGCACGGAGAGGCTGAGGCCGAGGCTGAGCAGCAGGAGCTGCGGCCGCTCGAGCGGCCGGCGGGCGAAGATCGCGGCGCTGAGGGCGTACCCGGGCAAGAAGAAGGCCAGGGGGAGCAGCAACAGGAGGCTTACCGCCTCGACCGGGAAGAGCGGCGCCATCACCCCGCAGAGCAGCGCCAGAGCCGCGACGAGGCGCAGGTCCCGATGCCCCCTCATCGCTTCCCCTCGAGGTCGAAGACCGTGATCGGCCCGTTCGCGTAGACGCGGGCGATGCCGGGGACCCGGTTGAACTTGGCGGTCACGCCCCTCGGCAGACGCCCTTCCTCGGAATCGTCTACGGAGAAGTAGTAGCCGCGCAGGCCGTCGGCGCTGGCTGGGCGCAGGTCGCTGACTACGTAGCGAAGGTTGTGGTTGCGCATCAGTGGCAGCTGCCAATCGGCGAGGTTGGGGTCTTCGAGGATGTCGACGACGTCGGGGTTGGGCCCGGCAAGGACCACCTTGTCGCCCGGTACGAGCAGCAGGTTGGCGTCGGCGGTGGGCGCGGCGAAGCGTCCCTCGTCGACGTCGCGCTCAGCCCATTCCGCCATCGCCAGTGGCGGCGAGACGATCGTCCGGCCCGAGGCGGAGACCTTCAGCGGCCGGGCGAGCTGCGAGTCCCACGGCCAGCCGGAGATCGCGTCGCCGATCAGGGCGAGCGAGATCAGGCCTGCCAGCAGGCCGCGGGCGAGCCGTTGCCGCCGTTTGGGTAGGCGGCGCAGCAACTCGAACCCGGCGTAGGCGAGGGCGAAGGCGAGGCCAATGAAGAGGAACTCGCTCAGCCGATTGCCGGTCTCCCAGGCGGATGGGGTGAGCCGTAGGGCGAGGGTGGCGAAGAAGGCGACCGCGGAGACGAGGAAGACGAGGGCGAATGGCTGCCTGCGGTGGCGGCGCCACACTTCCCTGAGGCCGAACGGAAGGCCGGCGAGGAGGATCGCGATCGCCAGCACGGCCAGCGCCTGCCCGACCAGGGGCGTCTCGCCGACGGCGGAGTCGGCCTTGCCGAACAGCTCGCGGGGCGGGGCCTCGCCGGAGAGCGTGTGCACGATCGACTTGACCGCGCCGCTGAGCACGGGGGAGAGGTAGCCGATCGTCGAGGTGGCGACGATCAGCAGCCAGGCAAGCGCAAGCGCCGCCGCGAGCACCGCGAACCGCCACGGGTTCGGCGGCTCCCAGCTGCGCCTCACGTACCAGTAGGCGACCGCCACGGCGGCCAGGACCGCGATCAGCGCGTATGAGGTCAGATGGTGGGTGACCAGGATCGCGACCGTCGCCAGCACGATCGGCACGGCCCAGGCGCGAAGGGCCTCCCGCCCCTCCGCTTCGCGTTCGGCCAGCGCCATCATGATCACCAGCAGCAGGGGCAGGGCCAGCGACTCGTAGGAGTACTGGCCTACCCAGAAGAGGAAGTTGAAGCTGCAGGCGTAGATCCCGGCGGCGAGGCCGGCGGTGCGGGCCGAGCCGCTGACCCGGAGGAAGAGGAGGAACAGCGCGCCGACGAGGGTGAGGCGGGCGACGCCGAGGACGAAGGCCCCGGCCGCGTAGCTGGAGATGCCGGTGATCGCGGTCAGGGCCGAGGTGGCTCCTTCCAGGCCGGGGTAGTACGGGGTGACTTTGAGGATCGAGTTGGCGTGGAAGAGGTGGTGGGTGGCGGCGATCCGGTTCGCGTTGAAGGCGTGGGGGAACTCGTCGGAGAAGGTGAAGAGCGGCGCGTCGCGGACCAGCTTCACCCCGTAGAGGGAGATGCCGAGCAGGAGGACGAGGGCGAGCCGCTCGCCGAGTGTGGCCTCTCGCGAGGTGAGCCGGTAGAAGACCGGCACGGCGATGAGCAGGACGCCGGCCCAGTAGAGCAGCATCGGATAGCCGTCAGTCGCCCGCGCGAGGCCATTGGCGGCCGCGCAGAGCAGCAGGCCGAGGCCGGCGGCGAGGGCAATCGCGGGAAGATGCCCCAAGGCGGAGTCGGAGCGTGACCGGCCTACCTTGGGGGTTGCCTTCTTCCGAGTCGCAAGCTCAGTCACGCCGTGATCCTACGGAGCGTTCCGGAGCCGCTCGGGATCAAGCGGCGGCAGCGGCAGTCAGGCGGTGACTGCCGCTTTCGCTTTCTGCGTCTCTGCCGCCGCAGGCCGCTCGCCGTGAATGGAGCGACGGCGGCGTCCCTCGCTGACAATCGTCCCCAGGACGCGGAAGCCGTCGCGGAAGGTCTTGAGGTTGCTCTGGCCGGAGATCCGGTTCTGCTCGTAGCTCGGCACCTCGGTGATCTTCATCCCGGCGCCGGCGATTCGCAGGTTGATCAAAGTCTCCACCTCGAAGCCCGGGACGTCGAGCGCGATGAACGGCAGGCAGCGCGCCCAGAAAGCGTTGTAGCCGTAGCAGAGGTCGGTGAAGTGGGTGCCGTGCAGGATGTTGGCGGTTCCGCTGAGACAGGCATTGCCGAGGCTGCGCAGCCTGGTGATGTCGGCGCTGCCGCCCCCCTCGAGGAAGCGGGAGCCCTTGGCGAAGTCGGCGCCGGCCTCAAGCGCCTCGATGAAGCGTGGGATCTCCGCCGGGTCGGCAGAGCCGTCGGCGTCGAGCATGACGACGAGGTTGCCGGTGACGGCGGCGAAGCCGGTGCGGAAGGCGTCGCCCTTGCCGCGGCCGCTCTGGGTGAGCACCCGGATCGAGGGGTAGGCGCGCTGCGCGGCCTCGATCGTTTCGTCTTTGGAGTTGCCGTCGACGAGGATCACCTCGTGCAGGTCGCCGGGGAGCTCACTCAGCACGTGGCCGATGTTCTGGGCCTCGTTCATCGCCGGCACCACGACGCTGACCTTCGTCTTGCGACCCTGTCGCCGGTCGGGACCCTCATAGGGAACCGAGCCGTGGGCGGCGAGCGCCTCGACGTCGATCAGCGGCACTCCGCCCACCTTGCTCGGTGTCGCCGCCGGCGCCTCGAGCAAGTCGAGCGGACGGGGCAGCAGGCTGACCGGCACGCCGATCGACTTGAAGGCGCGGACCAGGTCGAGCAGCCCTTCGTCGTCGGCGTGGCGGGTGGCGATGACGACGCGATCGGCGTGGTAGCGGTCGACGATTTCAAGGGCGGCGACGCGGCCGGCTGCCTGCGAGTCGTCTTCGCTTGGCGGCACCGTCGCGACGACGGACGCGTAGGCGCGCAGGGGCTCGTAGGCCTTGAGGCGCTCGGCGGTCGTCTCGTCGCCTACCAGGACCCAGCGCTCGCTGCGATCGAGGCGCTGCACGAGCGGGGCGCTGAAGCTGCGGGCGACGGCGTCGAGGACCACGAACGCACCCCAGAGCGCCAGCTGGGCGCCCCCGCCGAGCGTGATCATCAGGGAGGCCGACCAGGCGAAGAGGGCGGCGACGAGGAGGCGCATCACCGGCCAGGCCATGCCGCCGGCGTCGTTGAGGGTGCCGCGATGCGGCCGGGCGCCGTAGACGCCGAGCACGCCGTAGACGACGATCAGGAGGAGGGGTGCGAGGGGCAGCGCCGGGAAGACCTGGGCGCCGCTCGCCAGCGCGACCGCGGTCAGCGCGAGCGAGGAGGAGACGAGGTCGATGACCGGGAGCAGCCACCAGCCGATTCCCCGCCGCGCCCGCGGCATCGTGCCGAGGGTGGGGCGATCCTGGACGAGCGCTTCGTTTCGCCGTACGGGGGTGGGAAAGCCGTGATCGAGGGAAACGTCCGTAGAGCTATGCATGGGGGAAGTTGTCGCCTTGCTGATCGAGTTTTTCGAGAGCGCCCAAACCTGGGCTAAGCCGGTCCACCTCCCCCATATCGGCAACGGCTTGCGATCACGTTAGCGCGCCGCCGGAGTTGCATGGAGGATTTCTAGGTACGAGAAAAAGGCACTATTTGAAGTTCGCAACTGGGGCGAATTTCACCACGAGCTAAAACAGCGCTAGAGGCCGTATGTCGCGGCCAGCTCGGGATCCTTGGCTGCGAGCATCTCGGCCAGCTCGACCATCACCTTGCACTGCTTCCAGGTTGCGTCGTCCTGCATCTTGCCGTCGATCATGTGGACGCCGCGGCCGTCGGGAATCGCCTCCAGCACCTTCTTGGCGAACCTGACCTCTTCCGGCGGCGGGCTGAAGACCTTCTTCGCGATGGCGATCTGCGCCGGGTGCAGCGACCAGGCGCCGACGCAGCCCATCAGGAAGGCGGCGCGGAACTGGGTCTCGCAGCCGGCTGTGTCCTTGATGTCGCCGAAGGGCCCGTAGAAGGGGAGGATTCCGGTGGCGGCGCAAGCGTCGACCATGCGGGCGATCGAGTAGTGCCAGAGGTCCTGCTGGGCGCTGACCCGGTTGGCCTCGGGGTTTTCGGGATCCGCCGGGTCCTCCATCACCCGGTAGCCGGGGTGGCCGCCGCCGACTCGGGTCGTCTTCATCCGCCGCGACGCGGCGAGGTCGGCGGGCCCGAAGCTCATCCCCTGCATGCGCGGGCTGGCCGCGGCGATCTCCTCGAGGTTGACGACGCCCTGCGCGGTCTCGAGGATCGCGTGGATCAGGATCGGTCGCTCCAGCCCGGCCTTTGCCTCGAGCTGGGCGAGCAGGCGATCGACGTAGTGGATGTCCCAGGCACCCTCGACCTTGGGCACCATCACGACCTCGAGCTTCTCGCCGACCTCGGTGACCAGCGTGGTCAGGTCGTCGAGGACCCAAGGGCTCTCCAGTGAGTTGACCCGGGTCCAGAGCGCGGTCTGGCCGAAGTCGGACTCCTTGGCTGCCTGGATCAGCCCCTGGCGCGCGGCCTCCTTGCGGTCGACCGGGATCGCGTCCTCGAGGTTGCCGAGCAGGATGTCGGTCTTGGTCGCGATATCGGCTGCCTTGGCGACCATCTTCTCGTTGGAGAAGTCGAGGAAGTGGATCATCCGCGAGGGCTTGACCGGGATCTCACGCAGCGGCTCGGGGGCTCCGATCGCCTGCGGCTGGAAGAAGTCTCTGGGGTTTCTCAAGCTGCTCCTCGCTTCGTACGTTCGCTCTTCGAGGAGCGAAATCTAGTCAACGCGGGCGGCGGAGCGGAGGAGATCGCCGCCGCCCGGCGTACCTTTTGAGGGATGGACAGCGCCGCGGCCGACACGACGCAGGACTGGTTGCTGCCCGAACACTCGAGACCGCCGCTGATCGGCGAGCTCGAGCAGCGGATCGACACGGCGCTTGCCACCGCCCGCTCCTCCGAAGCGGCGGTGATGACGATCGGTGCGGCGGCGCTCGACGCCGCCGAGCAAGCGCGCCACGCGGCCGAGCTCGCCGAGCGGGCCAGTTCCGCGGCCCTCGACGCCCAGGACCGCGTGGCGAGGCTGGTGATCCAACCCGTCGCCGAGCCCAGGCCCGAGGCGTCCAGTGAGCCGGAGGCGGGGGGAGAGAGCCTGCGCGACTTCAGCGAGCGTGCCGACCGGCTCGTCGCCCGGCTACGACAACTGCAACGGGTTCCGCTTGCGGCACCCGCAGCCAGCGACGCCGCAGGCCGGCCGCAATCCGCGCGCTGACCTCGCCGGGCGACGCCAGGGCAACGCCGTCGAGGGAGCCAACCGGCTCGATCCCCCGCACCGATCCGGCGAGGAAGAGACTGCCGCGGCGCAGGTCATCGAGCGAGAGCGTCTCTTCGTGCGCGTCGATTCCCTCCGCCCTGGCCACCTCCAGCGCCCGTGAGCGGGCGATGCTGGGCAGGATGCGCCCGTCGGTCGGGGGGGTTAGCAGTCGGTCGTCCCGGACCTGGAAGACACTGCCGCGCGCCGCCTCCAGGGCGGCGCCGTCGCCGTCGACGATGAGCAGCAATTCGCCCGAGCTTGCCTCCGCGTCCGCGCGCGCGAGCAGTCGCCTGTCGGCCCACTTGTGAGCGCCGAGGCCCCCCTCGACGACGAAGCTGCGCAAGGACACTCCCGGACCGCGCGAGGGGAAGACTCGGCGGGGCTCGACCGCGGCCGTGACGATCTCAATCGCCACGCGACCGTCATCGCCGGGGGCGGCGGTCACTCGCAGTTTGCCGTGCTCGACTCCGCGGGCGTGGAGGAGCAGGTCCTCGCGCGATCCGTCTGGCAAGGTCGCGTCGAAGAGCGCCTCGAGGCTGGCTGCAAGCCGATCGAGATGCGCCTCGAGCTCCACCGGTCGACCGTCGAGGACGAGCATCGTCTCGAAGACGCCTTTGCTCGGATCGACGTGGGGAGCGCCGTGCATGCCGGGATATCTTGCACGCGATGGCGGTCGCGAGCCATACCGAGGTAGTACCGGCGGCGGCGGACTCGCCGCTGCTGGCGCGCCGGCTCGAGACGCTGCCCGACGCCGAGAGCGCCTTCCTCCATATATATGGACGCAGCCCGAACGCCTTCTGGTTGGACAGCAGCGCACTCGGCGAGCGGGGCCGCTTCTCGTTCATGGGCGACAGCGAGGGGCCGCTCGGAGCGCTCGTCACCTATGACGTCGAGGCTGGCAGGGTGCGGATCGAGCGCGGCGGTGGCGTCGAGTTCCGCGAGGAATCGATCTTCGACTACCTGGAGCGCGAGCTCCGCAAGAGGCGGCAGCTTGGCTGCGAGCTGCCCTTCGACTTCGATTGCGGCTTCGCCGGCTACCTCGGCTACGAGCTGAAGGCAGATTGCGACGGCCTCGCCGCGCATCGGGCCTCGGTCCCCGACGCTGCCTTCGTCCTCGCCGACCGCCTGATCGCCTTCGACCACGAGGAGCGCTGCACGTATCTGGTTGGTCTCGGCGAGGCGAGGCGCTGGATCGAGGAGACGACCCGGCGGCTCGCCGCCCTGCCGGCCCTCGACGAGCCCGGCGTACCCGTGAAGTCGATCGAGCTGCATCTGCGCCGCTCCCGCGGCCGCTACCTCGATGACGTCGCTGCGTGCGAGCAGTACTTAACCGCTGGGCACAGCTACGAGATCTGCTTGACCAACAGGGTTGTTGCCGATGCGGCCATCGACCCATGGGCCCTGTACCGATGCCTGCGTCGCGCCAATCCTGCGCCCTTTGCGGCTTTCCTGCGCTTTGGTGATCTCACCGTGCTGAGTTCCTCGCCGGAGCGCTTCCTCGCGGTCGACCGCGAGCGCTGGGCGGAAGCGCGGCCGATCAAGGGCACCAGTCCGCGCGGCGCGAGCGCCGACGAGGACGCCCGGCTTGCGGTCGGGCTGCGTGCGGATGCCAAGAGCCGGGCCGAGAACGTGACGATCGTCGACTTGCTGCGCAACGACCTCGGCGCCGTCTGCGAGTTCGGGACGGTCGAGGTTCCCGAGCTGATGGGGGTGGAGAGCTACGAGACCGTGCACCAGCTGGTATCCAGCGTGCGCGGGCGTCTGCGCGAGGAGGTCGGAGCTGCACAGGGCGTTCGCTCCTGTTTTCCCCCCGGTTCGATGACGGGCGCGCCGAAGCGCCGCACGATGGAGATCATCGACGAGCTGGAGGGCGAGGCAAGGGGGATCTATTCCGGCGCGATCGGCTACCTCGGGCTGGGAGGCGCCTGCGACCTCTCCGTCGCGATCAGGACCATCGTCGTCGACCGTGGCTCGCTGAGCGTCGGTGCTGGGGGAGCCATCGTGGTGGACTCCGATCCGGAGGAGGAGTTCGAGGAGATGCTGCTCAAGGCGCGCGCCTCGATCGGCGCAATTTGCCCACGAGCCTCACTTTTTGAGGGAAAACTTGAGTGATAACGGCGAGATTGGCCAAATGTTGGAGTGAAAGAGTTCTTGGAGCAAAAAGAAGTCCGAAAGTCACTCGTTCAGTCCGGTGATGCCCAGCGAACGCCCCTCGAGGGGGCGCTCAGCCCCCAGACGGGCGCCAACCGCAAGGAGATTCACCGGAATGACTGGTCAACTGAACGCTCTGTCCCGCTTTCGTTATCCGGCAGTTGCCCTCGTGGCCTGCCTGAGCCTTTTTGTCCTTTTGGCTGTTTCCGCGCCCGCCAAGGCGGCGCAGACGCAGTCGCTGGAAACGATCAGCCTTTGCATCAAGCAGAAGGCTCCGGACAAGGGCAGCATCCGCTTCGTCAAATCGAAACACTGCAAACAGGGCGAGCAGCTCGTCCTGATCCTGACCAACTCGGACGAGCAGGGTGTGCTGGGAATCGAAGCCAGCAGCGGCCAGACCGGCCCCACCGGCGCAACGGGTCAGACCGGTCCCGCCGGCTCCCAGGGTGCCAAGGGTGAGAAGGGTGCAGTCGGCGACCAGGGTCCTATCGGCCCCCAGGGCCCCGCTGGAAACAAGGGTCCGAACGGCGACAAGGGTCCGAACGGCGACAAGGGTCCGAACGGCGACAAGGGTCCGAACGGCGACAAGGGTCCGACGGGTGACCAAGGACCCCAAGGTCTGACAGGCGACAAGGGCCCGACCGGTGACAAGGGCCCACAGGGCGAGCCGGGCGAGAAAGGCCCAGTCGGCGAGAAAGGCCCGCAGGGCGACGCCGGGAACAAAGGTCCCCAGGGCGAGACTGGCGACAAAGGACCTCAGGGTGAGCAGGGCCCGGTCGGTGACAAAGGACCGAACGGCGAGCAGGGCCCGGTGGGCGAGAAAGGCCCGCAGGGTGAGACTGGTGAGAAAGGCCCTCAAGGGGAGAAAGGCCCCCAGGGCGACGCCGGCGATAAAGGCCCCGTTGGCGAGCAGGGTCCCGTTGGACCCCAGGGTCCGATCGGCGAGCAAGGCCCCGTAGGTGAGAAAGGCCCAATCGGGGAGAAAGGTCCCCAGGGCGAGCAAGGCCCGGTTGGCGAGAAAGGCCCCCAGGGCGACGCCGGCGACAAAGGCCCCGTAGGTGAGCAGGGTCCGATCGGCGAGCAAGGCCCCGTGGGCGAGACTGGCGACAAAGGTCCGCAGGGCGAGCAGGGCCCCGTGGGCGAGAAAGGCCCGGTAGGCGAGAAAGGCCCGCAGGGCGACGCCGGGAACAAAGGTCCCCAGGGCGAGACTGGCGACAAAGGACCTCAGGGCGAGCAGGGCCCGGTCGGCGAGAAAGGCCAGGTCGGCGAGCAGGGCCCGGTGGGCGAGAAAGGCCCGCAGGGTGAGACTGGTGAGAAAGGCCCTCAAGGGGAGAAAGGCCCCCAGGGCGACGCCGGCGATAAAGGCCCCGTTGGCGAGCAGGGTCCCGTTGGGCCCCAGGGTCCGATCGGCGAGCAAGGCCCCGTGGGCGAGAAAGGCCCGACCGGGGAGAAAGGCCCCCAGGGCGAGACTGGCGACAAAGGGCCCCAGGGTGAGCAAGGTCCCGCCGGCGAGCAAGGCCCGGTAGGCGAGCAAGGCCCCGTGGGCGAGAAAGGCCCGACTGGCGACAAAGGCCCCCAGGGTGAGCAAGGCCCCGTGGGCGAGACTGGCGACAAAGGACCCCAGGGCGAGCAAGGCCCTGTGGGCGAGAAAGGCCCAGTCGGCGAGAAAGGCCCGCAGGGCGACGCCGGGAACAAAGGTCCCCAGGGCGAGACTGGCGACAAAGGACCTCAGGGTGAGCAGGGCCCGGTCGGTGACAAAGGACCGAACGGCGAGCAGGGCCCGGTGGGCGAGAAAGGCCCGCAGGGTGAGACTGGTGAGAAAGGCCCTCAAGGGGAGAAAGGCCCCCAGGGCGACGCCGGCGATAAAGGCCCCGTTGGCGAGCAGGGTCCCGTTGGACCCCAGGGTCCGATCGGCGAGCAAGGCCCCGTAGGTGAGAAAGGCCCGACCGGGGAGAAAGGCCCCCAGGGCGAGACTGGCGACAAAGGACCTCAGGGCGAGCAAGGTCCCGCCGGCGAGCAAGGCCCAGTGGGCGAGAAAGGCCCGCAGGGTGACGCCGGTGACAAAGGCCCGCAGGGCGAGAAAGGCCAGGTCGGCGAGCAGGGCCCGGTAGGCGAGAAAGGCCCGACCGGGGAGAAAGGCCCCCAGGGTGAGCAAGGCCCCGTGGGCGAGACTGGTGACAAAGGTCCGCAGGGCGAGCAGGGTCCAGTTGGTCCTCAGGGCCCAATCGGACCCCAGGGCCCCGTGGGCGAGAAAGGCCCAACGGGTGACAAAGGCCCTACGGGTGACAAAGGCCCAACCGGGGACAAAGGTCCGATAGGCGAACAGGGCCCTGTAGGCCCGGCCGCCGCCCACGAGCTTCGCGGCGGTGGTAATGACTCACTCGTCGACAGCGGCCGGTACTTCGGCCCCTCGATCGACATGTTCTCGACCTCCGAGCCGGCGATTCAGGAAGTGCTGTCGGCGGGCGGGAAAGTCAGCAATCTCCGGATTTACCTGACTGGCTCCCCCGGAAGCGGAGATTCCTACACGTTCACCGTTCGGAGGGACCCCGCAGGCGCGTCTCCCCCTGTCAACACCGGCATCACCTGTCCGATCTCGGGGAGCAGCAGCACGACATGCGAAGACACGAAAAACTCGCAGTCGTTTGCTGCCGGAGATGCCATCGCGATCGTCGCGAGCAAGGCCGGCAATCCGACCAGCCGGGCGATGTACTTCCGGCTGGACTTCCAGCCGTAGCCAGGACCACGCTCGACACTCACCGCCCACCCCGTTTGGGGTGGGCGGTGAGCTGTCAAAAGCCCCGGTCTAGGAGGGATTGGCGAAACCCCCGCACGCGTCCAGCGGCGGCGGACACTGCGCGGTACGGCGTCCTCAGTCGGCCGAATAGCGCTGCTATTCGGCCTCCCTGCGTCCTTGTCCCGCTTGGTCCGGCGCTCGCTGGCCCGCGCACTCGGGTTTCGCCAATCCCTCCTAGCCGACGGCGACGATCTGTCCCGAGTTGACCAGCTGCAGCGCCCGCTTGAAGCTCGGGTCGTAGACCTCGATCTCGACCGGAACGCCGGGGTAGGCGAGGTAGACGCTCTGGGGATTGGTCTGGCTGAAGTAGACCGTGGCGTTGCCCGGGGCAGTGCCGATCACGCCTCCGGGCTCCTTGCCCTGGCGGCGCAGGGCGGCCACCGCGTTGCCCTGGGCGTAGGTGCTGACGGTGAGGAAGTCGGGTCTCTGGTCACCGGCCTCGGCGCCGTCGGTGAGGTAGCGCACGTAGGTGCGACCCTGGCTTGGCTGGCTCAGCTCCAGCTCGGCTCCCTTCTGCTCACCGGCCCAGTAAACGGGTGTTGTCTGCTGCGCGGCCGCATCCTGCAACGCGTCGGCGCTGACGATTTCGGCCCCGTTCGAGCTCTTCCCCGAGTCGGAGCTCTTCTTCGAGTCGCCTCCATTGAGCAGCAGCACGAGGATCACGATCACCGCTACTGCTCCTATCGCGGCGAGGGCCAGCTCAACGTGGGACTTCTTCAGGGTGCCCTCGGTGGGCTTGGGTTTTTCCATCCTTGCCTTCCTCCGGTCGTGGGTACCCAGTCAGCTCGCGCTGAGGCGCCGAAGCGTAGCCGTGGCTCCGGAGGGTGCAGCGGGCCTTTTGCTGCCTAGTCTTCGAGGGCGGATACTCCGCAGTGCGAGCCGAAGTGCGCGGTCCAGACATTGGCGTCGGCGCGTCCGCTGAGCTCGCCAGCTTGCCGGCTGAGCCCGAGGTCCGCGTAATCGCCGAGGATGTTTTGGCGGTGGCCCGGTGAGCGCATCCAGGCTTGGAAGATGGAGCGCGCGGTGCCGTAGGAGCCGGTTCCCCAGGCGAGGTTCTCGCCGGTATGCCAGCACGACTTGGAGATGTAGCCGACTTCGCGCATCCAGTAGGTGAATTCCCGATCGCAGGCGAAGTGGCTGAAGCTGTCGCAGCGCAGCACGTCGGTCCCCTTTTCGCGGGCGGAGAGATCGAGCTGCGGGGAGTCGGAGAGTTCGTTCAGCCCGGCTTGGGTACGGGCGAACTCGGTCATGCAGCGCATCGCTTGTTCTTGGACTTCGGGCGAGGCCGTCGGGTCCGTTTGGTTCGGGCAGGCGGCCGGGGGGGCGATGAGCGAAGTCGATGAGCGCGCGACCGGATTGGGCGGTGGGGAGGCGGCGACACGCTTGCCCTGCACTCCCGCCGCGAGGGCGCTGGTGCTGGATACGGCGAAAATCGCCGCTGCGATGACAAGCAAGCGTGTGAGCCTCGGTGCCACCGCCCTTTTCTCGTCAGATCGCGACCCCTGGAGCATCTCTGTCCAGCCCCCTGGACGAATGTATGAGGGCCGGCCCTTAGGTCGTCAAGGGCAGCGGGATCGCGCCGGCCGCAACATGCGGGGAAAGCGACGCCGATATCCTTCCGCCTCCGACTTCCCCGACCAAGAGCTAGGAGCCATGGCCGTAGAGACCGCTGCATACCGGGAACTGACCGACGATCAACAGGCGATGGTTGAGATGGTCCGTCAGTTCGTCGACGAGCAGATCATTCCCAACGCCGAGCACTACGACCACGAGGACTCTTTCCCGGAGCCGATCGTCGAGCAGATGAAGGAGCTGGAACTCTTCGGGGTGACGATTCCCGAGGAGTACGGCGGGCTGGGCCTCGACCTGAGCACTTACGCGATGATCGTCGAGGAGCTATCACGCGGCTGGATCTCGATCTCCGGCGTCGTCAATACCCACTTCATCGGCTCTTACCTGCTGATGAAGTTCGGCACCGACGAGCAGAAGGACTACTTCCTGCCGAAGATGGCGACGGGGGAGATCCGCGCTGCCTTCTCGCTCTCCGAGCCCGAGGTCGGTTCCGACGTCCAGGGCATCAAGGCCACCGCCAAGAAGGGCGAGGACGGCAAGTGGGAGCTGAACGGCCAGAAGATGTGGGTCACCAACGGCCTCGGCTCGTCGGTTGTCTTCGTCTTGGTGAAGACCGACCCCAAGGCCGAGCCCGCGTACAAGGGAATGACCTGCTTCATCACCGAGAAGGAGCCCTGGAAGGAAGTCAACGAGGGCGCCTTCGCCGGGTTGACGGTTCCGCCCAAGATCAAGAAGATGGGCTACAAGGGCGTCGAGTCGACCGAGCTGGTCTACGACGGCTACCGCTGCCCGCCCGAGCGCGTGCTCGGCGGCGAGGAGGCTGGGGTCGGCCAGGGCTTCGTGCAGATGATGGACGCGCTCGAGGTCGGCCGTGTCAACGTCGCCGCCCGCGGCGTCGGCATCGCCCAGCGCGCCCTGGAGCTGGCCCTGCGCTACAGCCAGGAGCGCAAGACCTTCGGCAAGCCGATCGCCCAGCACCAGGCGATCCAGTTCAAGCTCGCCGACATGGCGACCAAGGTCGAGGCCGCCCGGCTCGTCACCCGCAAGGCGGCGCGGATGAAGGACGCAGGCGAGCGCTCAGACCTGGAGGCGGGGATGGCCAAGCTGCTCGCCTCGGAGACAGGCAAGGAGTGCGTCGAGGAGTGCTTCCGCATCCACGGCGGTTACGGCTACTCGAAGGAGTACGAGATCGAGCGCCTCTACCGCGACGCGCCGCTGCTGCTGATCGGCGAGGGGACTTCGGAGATCCAGCGCATGGTGATCGGCAAGAAGCTCCTGCAGAGGCACAAGATCTAGTGGCGTCGACCCCGGACCTGATCAAGACCGCCGTCGAGCGATTCCAGGCCGAGGTCCCTGCGCTGCAGAAGCTGAAACTGGTCTTCGGCCTGGAACTGAAGGCCAAACACGACATCCAGCTCTACCGGGTCGAGGTGCCTGGCCCGGTGATCAAGAAGGACCTCTCCCAGGACGAGCGGGTGCTGGTACAGATCGACCGACCGCAGTTCAACGAGCTGGCCGAGAACGGCACCGTGAAGAGCTATCGCAAGGCTTATGAGACCGGCCACATCAAGGCCACGGGCGACTCCAACGTGAAGAAGCTGATCGCCCAGGTGGTCGAGCGTCAAGAGGAACGTGCCCGGCTCAAAAAAGCCCACTGAGGCAGCGTCGGCTAGAGGCGAATCAGGTTCGCGCCGTCGATGCCGCGGGTGACGCCACGGAAGTCGACGAGGAGCAGGGCGCGGGAGGCGATCGCCTCGTAGTCGAGGCTCGGGTGGGCGGTGACTATCGCGACGACGTCGGCGGACTTCACCGCGGCGTCGAGGTCGATCGAGCTGAGGCCGAGCTGGGGGAGCTCGGCCACGTGTGGGTCGTGGTAGGAGATCTCGCCGCCGAGATCCCGCAGCAGCGCGGCGATCTTCAGCGCGGGCGACTCGCGGGTGTCGCCAACGCCGGCCTTGTAGCTGACGCCGAGCAGGACGATCTTCGAGCCCTTCACCGGCTTGCCGGCATCGTTCAGCGCTCGCTCGATGCGCTCGGCGCAGAAGGCGGGCTGGGCCTGGTTCATCTTCCCCGCCAGCTCGATGAACTCCGGATAGAAGTCGTGTTCGCGCGCCTTGAAGGCGAGGTAGAAGGGGTCGATCGGCAGGCAGTGGCCGCCCATCCCCGGTCCGGGGTCGAAACGCATGAAGCCGAAGGGCTTGGTCGCTGCCGCGTCGATCACCTCCCAGACGTCGATCCCGAGCCGGTCGCAGAGCTGGGCGAGCTCGTTGACGAAGGCGATGTTGACCGAGCGGAAGATGTTCTCCAGGAGCTTTGCCAGCTCGGCGGTCTCGGGGCTGGAGAGAACCACCACCTCGTCGCAGATGAGGTCGTAGAGGTCGCGGGCGCGCTCCGCGCAGGCCTCGGTGAGCCCCCCGACCAGCTTCGGGGTGGTGCGCACGGTGTAGTCGGTGCGGCCGGGGTCGATCCGCTCGGGAGAGAAGGCGAGGTGGAAGTCGGTGCCGGCGGCGAGGCCGGACTCCTCGAGCAGGGGAGCCAGCCGCTCGCGCGTCGTGCCGGGATAGGTGGTCGACTCGAGCACGACCAGCTGCCCGGGCTGGAGCACGCCCGCAATGGCGGCGCCGGCGTCGAGCAGGTAACTGAGGTCGGGCTCGCGTGAGCCCGTCAGCGGGGTCGGCACGCAGATGATCACCGCCTCGCAGGAGGCGAGGTCGGCGTGGCGGGAGGTCGGGTGCAGGCGCTCGCCGAGCGGAGCCAGGGCGGCGTCGGGGATGTCCTCGATGTAGCTGCGGCCTTGCTCGAGGCTCTCGATCTTGCGCGGGTCCAGGTCGAGGGCGACGACCTCGTGCCCGCTCTCGGCGAAGGCCACGGTTAGGGGTAGGCCGACGTAGCCCTGGCCGACGATGCCGATCTTCATCGCGAGCAGTCTAGTCTCGCCACAGGCGCGCCGAACGCGGCGGTCTATAGGATGCCGCGCCGCTACCCCAACAGGAGACGAGACCGAGAATGAGCGATGAGAAGTACGAGCTGAGCACCGACCAGGCTGAGCGCGAGGCGTCGGGCGCGCACAGCTACGGCCGCTACCTCGAGGAGTTCGAGGTCGGCGCCGTCTACAAGCACTGGCCAGCGAAGACCGTGACCGAGGCCGACGACCACCTCTTCTGCCTGATCACGATGAACCACCATCCGCTCCACATCAACGACGTCTACGCGAGCGGCTCCCAGCAGGGG
Source organism: uncultured Solirubrobacterales bacterium (assembly GCA_963712595.1). Taxonomy (GTDB): domain Bacteria; phylum Actinomycetota; class Thermoleophilia; order Solirubrobacterales; family 70-9; genus VRUE01. Next base: position 653,530 of record CAVQIM010000001.1, on the reverse strand, counting down.
CGCAACGTCGTCGTCGGCCCGCTCGTCTACTCGCTCGCCCTGGGGATGTCGGTCTCAGACGTCTCCGGCAAGGCGATCGCCAACCTGGCGACCGAAGACCTCAGCCATCCCAACCCGGTCTTCCACGGCGACACCCTCTTCTGCGAGACCGAGGTGCTCGAGGTCAAGCCCTCGAAGTCCAAGCCCGACCGCGGCGTGGTCAAGGTCCACACCCGCGTCCTCAACCAGGACGCTGTCCTCGTCGCCGAGTTCAAGCGCTTGGTCCTGGTCCCGCGCAAGAACCCCGGCGAGCCCCCCAGGGCAGAGGGCGACGTCGAGTAGCGGCTCTAGTGCGCCTCGTCCGAGGCGTGGGCGGGGGGCCTTGACTCCTCGGCCAGGGAGGTGATCTCCAGGGGCCCCTGGGCCGCCTCCTCGAGGACGTCGCTTGCCTCTTCGGCCGAACGGGCGTAGAGCTCGACCAGCATGTGGACGACGATCTGCTCCTCGTCGTGCTTGTGGAAGCGGACGTGGGTGAAGAACTCGCGCACCCCGGCGTCGCCGAAGGCCCCGTAGGTGAGGAACTCGGCTGCTTCCGGCCCGGCGCAGGTCTCGACCCGGTCCTGGTCGACCCTGACCGTGCAGGAGGCGACCCAGGGGGTGCCGGCGACCATCCGCTCCCAGCGATCCTCGACCGGTACCACCTGGTTGTCCTGGAAGGCGAGGTGGGGCTGGTCGTGCATGCAGTCGACGCACTGCACCAGTGCCTCCTGGACCTCGTCGATCCCCTCGGCTAGGACCCCGCTGTCGGGATCGACGCGGCGGATCGCGTCGTAGTGGATCTGGATCTCGAGGTTTTGGGACCAGCAGCGGTAGCAGCGCAGCCAGGCCGAGCGGTCCCCGTTGAGCTCGCTCATCTGCCCATTGTCGCGCGGACGCGACCTCGGCGTCTGGCGGCGGGCGCTCAGGCGGCGGCGGGAGCGGTGGAGCGGCGGGCGACGAGGTCGACGATCTCGCCCATGATCTTGTTGATGTCGAAGTCCTTGGGCGTGTAGACGCCATCGACTCCGCCCTCACGCAGCCGTTTTGCGTCCGCAACCGGGATGATGCCGCCGACCACCACGGGCACGTCCACCTCCTCCTCGCGCAGCCTGCGCACTACCTCCGGGATCAGCTCGAGGTGGGAGCCGGAGAGGATCGAGAGGCCGACGACGTCGACGTCCTCCTGCAGCGCCGACTCGGCGATCTCCTCCGGGGTGAGGCGGATGCCCTGGTAGATCACCTCCATGCCGGCGTCGCGGGCGCGCAGGGCGATCTGCTCGGAGCCGTTGGAGTGCCCGTCTAGCCCGGGCTTGCCGACGAGGATCTTGATCCGGTGGCCGAGCCGCTCGGAGACCTCGTCGACCCGGGCGCGGATCTGCGCCAACTGGTCGCGGTCGGCCGGGGGAGCGGCGCCGTCGACGCCGGTGGGAGCGCGGTAGGCCCCGAAGGCCTCGCGCAGGACCGCCGCCCACTCGCCCGTTGTGGCGCCCGCCTTGGCCGCGGCGATCGTCGCCGGCATGATGTTCTCGCTCTCGGCGCCGGCGACCCGCGCCAGCTCCTCCAGCGCTGAGCTCACCTCGCCCTCGTCGCGCTCCGCCTTCCAGCGCTCCAGCGCCTCGACCCGTTCGCGCTCGACCTCGGGGTCGGGAGTGAGGATGCCGCCGTCGGCGCCGGCGGTGAGCGGCGAGTCCTCGGTCTCGGTGAAGCTGTTCTGGCCGATCACCTTCTGCTCGCCGCGCTCGATCCGCGCCACCCGCTCGCGATGGGACTCGACCAGGCGCGCCTTCATGTAGGGGACGGCGGCGACGGCGCCCCCGTGCTCCTCGACCACGGCCATCTCGGCGCGGGCGCCCTCGGCCAGCTCCTCGACCAGGCCGTCCATCACCTTCGAGCCCTCGAAGACGTCGGGGTACTCGAGCAGATCGGTCTCGTTTGCGAGCACCTGCTGGATTCGCAGGCTCCACTGCTGGTCCCAGGGGCGGGGGAGGCCCATCGCCTCGTTCCAGGCCGGGAGCTGTATCGCGCGGGCGCGGGCGTCGCGACTGAGCGTCACCGCGAGGGCCTCGAGCACGATGCGCTGGATGTTGTTCTCCGGCTGCGCCTCGGTCAGGCCGAGCGAGTTGACCTGGACGCCGTAGCGGAAGCGCAGCATCTTCTCGTCCGTGACCCCGTAGCGCTCGCGGCCGATCTCGTTCCAGAGCCGGCCCATCGCGCGCAGCTTGGCGATCTCCTCGATCAGCCTGATGCCGGCGTTGACGAAGAAGGAGATGCGGCCGAAGACCTTGGGGAAGTCGGCGTCGGCGACCTGTCCGCGCGCCTTCACCTCGTCGAGCACGGCGATCCCGGTGGAGAGGGCGTAGGCGATCTCCTGCACCGGCGTCGCCCCGGCCTCCTGCAGGTGGTAGCTGCAGATGTTGGTCGGGTTCCAGCTCGGCACCTCGTTGACGGTGAAGGCGACCATGTCGGCGATCAGTCGCATCGAGGGCTCCGGCGGGAAGGCGTAGGTGCCGCGCGAGAGGTACTCCTTGATGATGTCGTTCTGCGTCGTCCCTTTGAGCGCGCCGCGCTCGACCCCGTTTTCCTCGGCGACGGTGACGTAGAGACCGAGCAGCCAGGCGGCGGTCGCGTTGATCGTCATCGAGGTGTTCATCTCGTCCAGCGGGATCCCGTCGAGGAGCTGGTGCATGTCGCCCTTGTGGACGACCGAGACGCCGACCTTGCCGACCTCGCCGCGGGCGAGGACGTGATCGGGGTCATAGCCGGTCTGGGTCGGCAGGTCGAAGGCGACCGAGAGGCCGGTCTGGCCCTTGGCGAGGTTGCCCCGGTAGAGCTCGTTGGAGCGCCGCGCGTCGGAGTGCCCGGCGTAGGTGCGCATCACCCAGGGACGGTCGCGTTCGGGCAGTCGGTGCTCGCTCACGTCCCCAATGATATTTGTGTCCGCTCGAAATCCGCCGTTCACCGGCCGGCGGGCCGCATCTTTCCCCCGTATCTGTGTTTAGGCTGCGAGATCGTGAGCCCCCTCCGCATAGCCGCGCTCGTCGCCTTCCTCGTCGTCGGGCTGGCCCTTTCCACCGTCGCCGACGCTGCATTGGTCGGCGTCTACCGCAACAGCATGGAGACGACTGCGCAGCGCTCCCAGGTGGTGAAGCTCTCGGGCGAGCGTTGTGGGCGCGGCGGTTCGGACAACGCTCTCCGAGTTCTGGTGGGCAAGCAGACGAAGGAGTGCTCCTACCGCACGCCCGTGATTGGACGAGACCTCGAGATCGCGGCGACGGCGCGCCTGCTCAGCGGCACCCCGATGGCCCTGCAGCGGTCGACCTACCTGGCGCTCGACCTGCGCTCCGGCGACGGCGCCCGCTACCAGCTGGCCGTCTACCCGCTGCAGGGCAAGGCCCAGCTGCGCAAGGTCCTCGCGGACGGCAGCATCGAATACCTCGACATCGAGAAGGACGTACCGGGCGTTGAGGGGGCGGACAAAGCGAACGTCCTGCGCCTGCGCGCCTTCAACCTCACCGAAGGGCCCGAAAAGGGCCAGTGTCGCCTTCTCGCCTTCGTCGGCGGCAAGCTCATCGCCGACATCACCGACGAGGGGGCTGGCGATCTCGGCGGGCGGGCATCGGGATTCTCGGTCGGCTCGAACAAGGTCGCCAAGGGAGCGCAGGCGAGCTTCGACGACGTCGTCGTCCGCGTGCCCAGTCCTTACTAGTCCTTCCTCAGGGCGCGCTCCGTAACCCGGTAGACGTGTTCCACCGCGCCGCGGCGCTGGTGCGTCTCCACCAGCTCGACGCAACCGAGCTGTTTCAGCACACGGACGTGGTAGGCGACGTTGCGCACGTCGAGCCCGAGGCTCTCGGCGATCAGCTTGGGGCTGGCCACCCCTTCGGCAATCAGGTCCAAAGCCTGCACCCGCAGCGTGTTGGACAAGGCCTTGGCCAGGCGCTGGTCGATCGAAACTGGGCGCGGTGGCATCGCTTGGGACCTCCAGGCGGTTTGGCAGAGTCAAGCAAAGTCTACGGCATAACTAACTTGAGTAGTTAAGTACATTTTGGGTGTGAGCACGGCCTAGACAGACGTACCAGTCCCGTGCTCGAGGGACTTTCCGCATAATGCGGTCGATGTCGACGACGACAGTTGAGCGGCCGCGCAGCGGGGGTCCTGGCTCTGGCCTTGGCGGCGATTGGCGCGTAATCGTCCGCAACGACAACCACAACACCTTCGACCATGTGGCCGAGACGCTCGCAAGGGTGCTGCCCGGAGTCAGCCTCGATCGCGGTCACCAGCTCGCCGAGAGCATCCACAACAGCGGCCAGGCGATCGTCTGGTCTGGTCCGCGGGAGCCCGCCGAGCACTACTGGCAGCAGCTCGACGAGGCTGGCCTGACGATGGCGCCGCTCGAGCGCGCATGATCCGGCGTGGACGGCTGGCCTCGGCCCTGGCGGCTCTGGCTGCCCTGCTCGTCTCCGCCTCCTCGGCCGCGGCAGTGACGCTGCCTGCCGGCTTCCAGGACGGCACGGTCTTCACGGGCCTCGACGAACCGACTGCGATCCGCTTCGCCGCAGATGGGCGCGTCTTCGTGGCGCTGAAGGAAGGCAAGATCCTCGCCTATGAGGACGTCGACGACACGTCCCCGTCCGTTTTCGCCGACCTGCGCAAACAGGTCTACGACAACGGCGACCGTGGAATCCTCGGGCTGGCGCTAGATCCGGAATTCCCAGCCAAGCCCTACGTCTACACCCTCTATACCTTCGACCACGTGCTTGGCGAAGACCCGCCCGGCGCCTATCCGCGCTGGGGTCAACCGCCGACCTATAGCGGCGATCCCTGCCCCAAACCGGAAAGCGCCGACGTCGATGCCTGCCCGGTCAGCGGCCGCCTCCTTCGCCTCACGGCGGACGCGAGCGGCGAACACGCCATCGCCGAAAAGGTCCTGGTCGAAGACTGGTGCCAGCAGGACTCGTCGCACTCGATCGGGGACCTCGATTTCGGCCCCGAAGGGGCGCTGTTCGCGAGCGGAGGCGAGGGGGCGAGCTTCATCTCCTCCGACTACGGCCAGTTCGGCTGGCCGCACAAGAACCAGTGCGGCGACCCGCCCGGCAAAGTCGGCGAAGCGCTCAGACCGCCCAGCGCCGAAGGCGGCTCGCTGCGCTCGCAGGACGTGCGCACCCTGGGCGACCCGACCGGCCTCGACGGCGCGGTCATCCGCATCGACCCGGTGAGCGGCGCAGGCTTCCCCGGCAATCCCCTCGCCGCCAGCAGCGATCCCAACGCCCGGCGGATCGTCGCCTACGGATTCCGCAATCCCTACCGCTTCGCGATCAACCCGGAGAGCGACGAGGTATACGTCGGCAACGTCGGCAACGGCACCTTCGAGGAGATCGACCGCTTCGCGACCGAACCGGGGCAGGCATACAATTCCGGCTGGCCCTGCTACGAAGGCGACGAACCGAACTGGGGCTTCTTCGGCTTCGACCTCAATCTCTGCGAGAGCCTCTACTCCGAAGAGGGCTCGACCTCGGAGCCGTTCTTCCTCTACGACCACGGCGAAGGGGTCGTGCCGGAAGACCCCTGCACGCACCAGAACGGCTCGGCGATCTCCGGCTCGAGCTTCTACTACGGCGATGCCTTCCCCGCCTCCTACGACGGCGCGCTCTTCTTTGCGGACCCGGTGCGTGGCTGCGTGTACGTGATCTTCGCCGGCGAGGACGGCCGGCCCGATCCCTCCACGGCGATTCCCTTCCTCAGCGATGCGGGGCTCTACCCCGGCGTCGACATCGAAGTTGGGCCGGAAGGGGCTCTCTACTACGTCAGCCTCTTCGGCGACGAATACGGACCTGGCTCGATTCACCGGATCTCCTACTCGTCGGGCAATCAGCCGCCCGTCGCGCACCTGACCGCCACGCCCGAATGGGGGGCCAGCCCGCTGACGGCGCAGTTCGACGCGACCGGCTCGAGCGACGCCGATGGCGAAGCCCTCAGCTACGAATGGGACCCGCAGGGGGACGGTTCCTACGAAGGGAAAACCACCAACGGGAAAAAGTCCAGGACGTTCTCCGATACCCAGAACCACACGGTCGCGGTCCGTGTCCGTGACGGGAAAGGCGCGACGAGCATCGCCCGCGTGACCGTCTACCCGGGCGATACGAGCCCCCCCAGCGTCGCAATCGCCAAACCGGCGGCAGGCTTCAAATGGCGGGTCGGCCAGGCGATCGAATTCGAAGGCATCGCCAGCGACAGCCAGGACGGAGGCCTTCCAGAGACCAGCCTCGACTGGAGCTCGCGCCTGTTCCACTGCCCCTCCGCTTGCCACCCGCATCCGCTGCAAGCGTTCCCGTCGGTTGGCTCCGGCACCCTGATCGCGCCGGACCACGACTACCCCTCGCACATCGATCTCACCCTGACGGCGGTCGATTCCCGCGGCCTGTCGGCGACCAAAACGGTCACCCTCAACCCGCGCACCGTGGACCTGGACTTCGCTTCCGATCCCGCCGGCGTGACGCTGACGGCGGGTCTTCTCACGCAGCCGGCCCCCTTCGGGCTGACCGCGATCGAAGGCTCTCACATCACCCTCTCCGCACCGCTGGGCGTAGAACTGGGAGGCGAAAGCTACGCCTGGCAGGGCTGGTCAGATGGCGGTGCCCGCGTGCACTCGATCGAAGCAGGCGGGTCGGTGACGGAATACGTGGCGTCCTACCTCACCGGGGACCCGCCGCCCGAAGAAGAACCGCCGGGCGAAGAAGAACCTCCTGAGGAAGAAGGACCTCCTGAGGAAGAAGGACCTCCTGAGGAAGAACCGCCGGACGGAGAAAGCGAAGAAGAAGGCGAGGGCGGACAGGAGGCAGCGGCCGGATCGCTCCTGTCTTCTCAGGCTGAAAAGACGGCTGAGGCCGCGCCCGAGGCGCCGCAGACGACCGTAGGCAAGCACCCGAAACGGCGGTCTTCACGCTCCACGGCGAGGTTCTTCTTCTCCGCCAGCGTGGTGGGCTCTCGCTTCCACTGCAAGCTCGACGAACGGCCCTTCCGGATCTGCACCTCTCCCTGGGTCTACCGGCGACTGCAGCCCGGATGGCACGTCTTCAAGGTCCTCGCGGTTGGCCCCGGGGGAGGCTCCGATCCGACCCCGGCCGTATTCAGGTGGTGGATCGGGTGGCCGGGCTGAGCTGCGTTACTCGGCGGCGAGCAGGGTGTGCCAGGTCGGCAGCAGCGGCAGGTCGTAGAGGTCGATGACCGCCGCGCGGGCGCCCTCGATCTCCTCCGAGAACCAGTAGCGCTCGAAGTCCGAACGGCTCTCCCAGATCGAAGATTGGCGGAAGGAAAGGGGGTCGTCGGTCGAGCGGGTGAGCGACCAGCTCTTGGCCCCGAACGACGGCATCCGCGCCGCCGCCGGCTCCCAGAGGTCGAGCCACCGATCCGCCCGGAAGGGGGCGATGTGCCAGTCCAGTACGCATACCTCGCTCATCAGGCGCCTACCTCCGCCCGGATCGCTCCGGGGCCGTCCTCGTTGCGACCCTCGTCCTCTGACTCCGCGCCGACCAGGATCGAGATCTTGCCCAGGTGCTTGTTTTCGTGCAGGAGCTGGTGTGCCTCGGCGACGCCGTCGAAGCCCATCGTCTGCCAGATCACCGGGCGGACCTTGCCCTCGGCCATCAGCTGGTTGGCCTTCATGCACTCGTAGGCGTTGGCGAAGTGCGAGCCGATGATCTGCTTCTGGCGCATCCACAGGTAGCGCACGTCGAAGTCGAGCTGGAAACCCGAGGTGGCGCCGCAGATGACGACTTTCCCGAAGGGCTTTACGACGAAGACCGAGGTCGGGAAGGTCGCCTGGCCGACGTGCTCGAAGACGATGTCGGGGGCGTCGCCGAGGATCTCCTTGACCCGCTTGGCGAAGCCGCGCGAGGCCTTGAAGCGCTCCTTGTCGGCGGCGGGGTCGGCGAGGTTCTCCGGCGTCCGCATCATCTCGCCGAACTCCTTGCGATTGATGTAGTCGACCGCGCCGAGCTGCTTGATCAGCTCGCCCTTCTCGTCGGAGGAGACGACGCCGACGGCGTTGGCACCGGCCGCCTTGCAGAGCTGGACGGCGAAGACCCCGAGGCCCCCGGCCGCTCCCCAGATCAGGACGTTGTGGCCGGGCTGCAGTTTGCACTGGTCGATCAGCATCCGGTAGGCGGTGAAGTAGGTAAGGCCGTAGGAGGAGGAGTCGGCCCAGGAGAGGTTCTGAGGGCGGGGGAGGAGCTGCTGGGCCTGGACCTTGGTGAACTGGGCGAAGGAGCCCCAGGTCGTCTCGTACCCCCAGATCTTCTGGCTCGGTGCTGCCAGCGGGTCGAGCCCGTGCACCTCGACGTCCTCGTAGGAGGCCTGGTTGCAGTGAACCACCACCTCGTCGCCCGCCTTCCAGCGGGTGACGCCCTCGCCCACCTTCCAGACGATCCCCGAGGCGTCGGAGCCGCCGATGTGGTGGCCGTACTCGGGATGGTCGCCGTAGCCGAAGATCGAGACCGGCTTGCCCAGCGCCGCCCAGACGTTGTTGAAGTTGACGCCGGCCGCCATCACGCGGACGATCACCTCGAAGGCGCCGGGCTCGGGGACCTCGATCTGCTCGAGCTGGAACGCGTCGTTGGGCTCGCCCTCGCGCTCCTGCCGGATCACCCAGGCAGCCATCGTCTCGGGCAGGGTTCCGGGCTCGACGTCCAGTTTCGCTACTGCGCTCGTGTCAACGGCCAACTCGGCTCCTCCGCGGGTCGTTTTGCAGGCGGGCGGCGAATCCTAGTCGAGCACGGGGGCCTCGGCCTCGGCGGCAGCTGCCTCGATCTCGCGCAGCTCGTCGGCGAGGATCGGCCGGACGGTGCGATCGATCCGGCGCGGCTCCTCCAGCTCCTTGCCGGAGGCCGCGCCCATCTCCTCGATGCGGCGAAGTTGCGGCATGATCCGGGTCTCGAGCGAGCCGACCGCGTCGTCGAAGGATTTGGTCGCGGAGTTGAGCTGCCGCCCGGCCTTGGCGAAGTGTTCGAGGAAAGCGCCCATGCGGCTGTGCAGCTCGCGGGAGGCCGAGGCGATCTCCTGTGCCTGCTCGGCGATCTGCTCCTGGCGCCAGCCGAGCTCCACGGTGCGCAGCAGCCCGACCAGGGTGGTCGGCGTGGCGATCAGGATCTTCTGCTCGAGCGCGTAGTCGTACAGCGAAGCCTCGGCCTCGAAGGCGGCGTGCAGCGCGGCCTCCGACGGCATGAAGCAGACGACGAAATCGGGCGACTCGCCGCTGTCGAACTGGTCCTGATAGCGCTTCGAGGAGAGCTTGGCGATGTGGTCGCGCACCTGGCGGGCATGGCGGATCAGCTCGCCCTTGCGGGTGGCGTCGTCCTCGGCCTCGAGCACCTCGAGGTAGGCGTCGAGCGGCACCTTGGAGTCGATCACGACCCGCCGGCCGGCCGGCAGCATCACCACGGCATCGGGCCGCAGGATCGATTCGCCGTCGTTGAGCGTCTGCTGCAGCTCGAAGTCGACGTGCTCGGTCATGCCGGCGATCTCGACGCAGCGCTTCAGCTGCACCTCTCCCCACTGGCCGCGGGTCTGCGGTTGGCGCAGCGCCTTGACCAGGGTGCCGGTCTGCGTGCCGAGGTCGCCGAGGCCGATCTTCATCTCGTCCAGCAGCGAGCGCATCGCGCCGTCTGCCTTGGTGCGGTCGCGGCTCAGGGTCGTGACCTCTTTTTCGATCCGCTCGAGGTTCTTGCCGATCGGCTCGGTGAGCTTGCGGAACTCGGCCTCGCGCTGCTGCAGGGCCGCCTCTGCCGTCTTGGCGTCGACCTTGCGCGACTCCTCGTTGACCCGCAGCAGGTCGGCGACGGCTCTGGCGGTCGCCTCCTGGATCGCCGGTCCGTGGTCGACTGGAGGTTGCTCTTCGGGGCGGCGGGCGGCCAGATAGACCAGCGCCGCGGCGAGGGCGAGGACGGCTATGGCGAGGACGATGGTCATCTCGCCGATGGTGACGAGCGAGGCAGACGTACTCGCGCGGCGAGATCGCCGCTATTTACGGCAGCAGCAGGTCGTTCTGGGAAGACGTGCGGAAGGAGCCGACGGTGAAGCGGACCGGCTTGGCCCTGGGGATGTCGGCGGCGCTGACCGTATAGACGCCGGTCGGCAGGGAGGTGAGGAAGGAGCCGTTGCCGTTGGCGACGAGCGCGTCTGATTTCGCGTCCTTGGGCCCGCGGATTTCCAGTTTCGAGTCGAAGTTGGTCAGGTTGGCGCTGACGAAGACGAGGTCGAGCGGGGCATTGGAGCGGATCTGGGGTTGCCCGGCGTGTTGGTTCTGCGGTATCTGCTGGGTCGGTTCAGGGCCCACCGCAACCCGCGGCGGCTGCACGGTGATCTCCCTCGGCGTGATCGTGACGCTGACCCGGGTCGGCGGCTGGGGCCGAGGTTCGTTGACGTGTTCCTCGGCGCCGCAGCCGATCGACGTCAACGCCAGCGCGCCGAGGACGCAGCCCGCTGCGACGACTCTGCCTCCTCTCCCACGACCCATCGGGGCGGAATCTAGCCGAAGGGCAAGTCGACAACGCGCGCCGTAACGCCATCTTCACCTACGGCCAGCTCCGCGCCGGGTTCGGCCTCGCGGCGCACGATCGCCAGTGCGATCGGTCCCTGGGCGGGGGAGACGCAACTGCCGCCGATCCTGCCGACCTCCTTGCCGGCGAGGGCGAGCGGGGCGCCCGGCGCCGCCGAGGCGCTCAGTCGCAGGCCGCGCAGGTGGCGATTTGGCTTGCCCCTGTAGTGGAGGCGGGCGACGGTCTCCTGGCCGATGTAGCAGCCCTTCTCGAAGTCGACGGCGGCCTCGACGATGCCGGCCTCCGCCGGCATCGTGCCGGCGTCCATCTCGGCGCCGAAGCGCGGCGTGCCGGACTCGATGCGGAGGATCTCGGCTGCCCCTGGGCCGACCTCGGGCGCACCGGCCTCGGCGATGGCGGCTCGCAAGCGGGCGGCGTCGTCGCCGGCGACGATCAGGTCGATGCCGAGTGCCGTGCCGGCGGCGAGGCACTCGACGCCGCTGACCGCGCTCGGCTCGCAGGCGTGCTCGGGGAGCGGGGGCGCGCCGGCGACCGTGACGCTTCCCGGGCCGATCAACGAGAAGAGCGCGCGCTCGGCGGTCACGTCCTCGATCTCGACCTCGCGGCCGATCTTGTACGTCTCTAGATGGCGGCGCGTGGCCACAAGCGTCTCGGCCTCGGTATCGATCCAGAGCTCGTCCTGCGCGGGGCACAGCACCCGCATGTCGGCCTGGATATGGCCCTTGCGATCGAGCAGCGCCGCGTAGCAGCCCTCGCCGGCCTGCAGCGCCTCGATGTCGTTGGTCAGCTGGCCCTGCAGGAACTCGGCAGCCTCGCCCCCTTTCACGAGCAGCTTGCCCCGCTGGGAGCGGTCGAGCAGGCCGCACTCTTCGCGCAGTTGCCTGTACTGGACGTCGAGCTCGACTGTCGCGGCTTCGGCCATCGCACTGATTCTAGGAAGCGGCGGTCTCGGGCTGCGTCTTTTGGCAATTGATCTACCTTCGCAGGCCCCGACGGAGACACTCTGCGTTGCAGAGCGGTTTTTCGGGAGGGGGCGAGATAGAAGCAGCGCCGCCCTCCCTGTCCATCGAGCAGGCACCGGAACGTCCGCGCGCGAGGAGGAAGCCCTTCCTGCTCTATTTGGTTTCTCTAATCTTTTTTAAAATACTTAAAAAGATTTGAGCAATAGGGAAGGGGGTGAGCGCAATGACGATCCAGCCGTGTCCGGCAGTCGTGCCGTCGCTTTCGACGATCAAGCACCGCTGAGATCAGAAGAAGCAGGGCTGACGGGCTGGCGAGGCCAAAACCCTGCCCTGCCTCATGGAAGAGGCTTGGCGTCGGCGACGGGCTGACGAGGTGGCCGACGCCAAGCGCTTCATCGAATGAGGCAGAGGAGTCGCAGGGCTTTTGTCGGGGCTCTTCTTCAGACTTTTAGATGTGTCAAAATCTTTTAGACGTGTCTAAATCAGAGCGAGAGAGGTCCTCCCAGGCGGGTTCGCGGCTGAGCCGGCGCAAGATGCTGGGCGGTGCCCTGGCCGCCGGCGCGAGCTTGCCGATCCTCGGCGGCCTGATCCCGCGCGGCGACGGCGGGCCTGCGGCCGCCGGTGCGGTGGCCCCGCATGCCCATGCCGGCCATAGCCGCTTCGCGCACGCCGGCTTCGCTCCCGGGCGCGCTGTGAACCACCGCGCCAACGGCTTCGATCCGACCGAGCTCCTGCGGGACTTCGACTACGGCAAGACCCGGCGCCTCGCCAGCGGTCGCGTCCTGCGCGAATGGGAGATCGTTGCTCAGGACAAGGAGATCGAAGTCGCGCCCGGCGTCAAGTACGAAGCGTGGACCTACGGCGGCCGCGTCCCCGGGCCCACCCTGCGCGCACGCGAGGGCGAGCGGCTGCGGCTGCGTTTCGTCAACGCCTCCGAGCATCCCCACACGATGCACTTCCACGGCATCCACCCGGCGCTGATGGACGGCATGCCGGGCATCGGCGAAGACCGCGGCGCCGGCGCGATCGCCCCCGGCGCCGAGTTCACCTACGAGTTCGAGGCCACGCCGTTCGGCGTGCATCTCTACCACTGCCACGTCTCGCCGCTCGCCAGCCACATCTCCCGCGGTCTCTACGGCGCCTTCATCGTCGATCCGAAGCGGGGCCGTCCGGAAGCCGACGAGATGGTGATGGTGATGAACGGCTTCGACACGAACTTCGACCTCTCCAACGAGATCTACGCGGTGAACACCGTCGGCTTCCATTACGTCAACGAGCCGATCCGCGTCGGCCGCGACGATCTGCTTCGCGTCTACCTGGTCAACGCGCTCGAGTTCGATCCGCTCAACTCCTTCCACGTCCACGCCAACTTCTTCCAGTACTACCCGACCGGCACCTCGCTGGAGCCGAGCGAGTACACCGACACCGTGATCCAGGGCCAGGGGCAGAGGGGGATCCTGGAGATGAAGTTTCCGTTCGACGGCGACTACATGTTCCACGCCCACGTCAGCGAGTTCGCCGAGCTCGGCTGGAGCGGCTTCTTCCGGGTCGGCGACCCCTCCTCGCTGAGCGCGGCATCGGCCGCGGCCGCCTACTGCGAGCTGCCCTGGGGCGGCTCCGGCGAGAGGGCCTGATGGAGGCGGGGGCGCAGGCCGAGCCGCTGCGAGGGGGACGCCTGCCCGCCTGGCTGCTGGGTCTGCTGCCACTTGCCCTGATCGCGGCGGCGATCGCCGCCTTCGCCCTGCTCGGCGGCCCCGGGCTCGGTGGCCGCACCGGGCCACCGCTGGAGGAAGTCGCGGTCGAGCGCACGGTGCTGCGGCCGGGGCAGATCGAGCTGACCCTGCGCAACGACGGGCCCGACCCCGTCGAGGTCTCCCAGGTCGCGGTCAACGACGCCTACGCGCCCTTCGCCGCGGCGGGGGGTCGCGAGATCGGCCGGCTCGGCTCGACCACGCTGGAGATCTCCTATCCCTGGATCGAGGGCGAGGCCTACGAGATCTTCGTCCTCACCTCCGCCGGCGGCACGATCGATACCGAGATCGCCGCTGCCACCGAAACCCCGGAGCCGGATCTAAGCTTCTTCGGCTTGATGGCGCTGCTCGGCGTCTACGTCGGGGTGCTGCCGGTCAGCCTCGGCATGCTCTGGCTGCCCTTCGTGCGACGGATCGGTCGCCGCTGGACCGGTGCGCTGATCGCCTTCACCGCCGGGCTGCTTGCGCTGTTGGCGATCGACGCCGCGCTGGAGGGGCTGGAGATCGCCGCCGACGCGCCGGGCGCCTTCGGCGGCTCCGGGCTGGTCTTCACCGGAGCGCTCGTCGCCTACCTGGCGTTGGCCGGCGTCGACTCCTATCTCACGAGCCGGCGCCGGGACGGCGCCCATGCCGCTCAGGGCGGGCTCTACATGGCGCTGCTGGTCTCGATCGGGATCGGCCTTCACAACCTCGGCGAGGGGCTCGCGATCGGCTCGGCCTACACGACCGGCGCCCTCGCCCTCGGCGCTTTCCTGGTCGTCGGCTTCGCGATCCACAACACGACCGAGGGGCTCGCGATCGTCACCCCACTGCGCGACGGGGATGGGGCGGGTGCGAGGGTGCGGCTCGCCCATCTCGCCGGGCTCGGCCTGATTGCCGGCGCGCCGGCAATCCTCGGCGCCTGGATCGGCGCGGCGGCGTTCAATCCCAGCATCGCGGCACTCCTCTTCGGCGTCGGCGTTGGCGCAATCGTGCGGGTGATCGTGCAGATCTCCCCGGCGATGCGCGACGACGAGGGGCGCGTCCTGCATCCACTCTCTGTCGTGGGCTTGATCGCGGGCATTGCCGTCCTCTACCTGACCGGCCTGCTGGTCTCGGTCTGATGGGTACGGGAGCCAGCCCGCGGCGCGCGCCGGGGACCGAGGCGATCGAGGACTACGCGAAGGCGATCTACGCGCTCTCGAGCAAGCGCGCCGGGCCTGTCGCCAACGGCGAGCTGGCCGAGCGGCTCGGGGTGACGCCGGCGACGGCGACCTCGATGTTGAAGCGACTCGACGAGCTCGCGCTGGTCGAGTACGTCCCGTACAAGGGGGTCACGCTGACCCCGGCGGGGGAGAAAGTCGCGCTGGAGGTGATCCGCCACCACCGACTAATCGAGGCCTACCTCTCGGAGGCCCTCGGCATGCCGGAGGACCGTGTGCACGACGAGGCCGAGGTGCTCGAGCACTACATCTCCGAGGAGCTCGAGCTGCTGATTGCGGCGAAGCTCGGCGAACCCAGCCACGACCCCCACGGCACCCCGATCCCCGGGCCCGATCTGCTTCCTCCGGTGGAGGGGGCTGCCGGAGAGTGAAGCCCTCGGCTGCCACCGAGGAGCGGCGGGCAACCCCTCAAGACGTTCTCCCTGACGAAGCCACCGTAGAAGACGTCCTCCCCGGCGAGGCGGCGGTCGCCCGGGCCGCTCGCCGCTCGCTGGACGGCCACGCACGCGGCCTCGCGCGGGTCTGGCCCTTTCTCGGCCCGGCCTTCGTCGCCGCCGTTGCCTACATCGACCCGGGCAACTTCGCCACCAACATCGCCGGCGGCGCCAAGTTCGGCTACCTGCTGCTCTGGGTGATCCTCGCGGCAAACCTGATTGCGATGGTGGTCCAAACCCAGTCGGCCAAGCTCGGCATCGCCACGGGCAGGAACCTCGCCGAGCTCTGCCGCGAAACCTTCTCCCGGCGGACGTCGATCGGGCTCTGGCTGCAGGCGGAGGTGGTGGCGATGGCGACTGACATCGCCGAGGTGGTGGGCGCCGCGCTCGGCATCAACCTGCTCTTCGGCATCCCGCTCTTCCCGGCCGGTCTGATCGCCGGCGCCGGCGCCTTCGGCATCCTCGCCCTGCAGCAGATGGGCTTCCGCCGATTGGAGGCAGCGATCACCGCGCTGGTCGGGGTCGTCGTCGCCTCCTTCGTCTTCGAGCTCTTTCACGCGAACCCAGATGGGGGAGAAGTGGCGAAGCACCTGTTCGTCCCCGGGTTCGCCGGTACCGAGAGCATCCTGCTCGCCACCGGGATCATCGGCGCGACGGTGATGCCGCACGTGATCTATCTGCACTCGGCGCTGACCCAGCGGCGGATCGTCGGTCGCGACGCGGAGGAGAAACGGCGAATCCTTCGCTTCGAGAAGATCGACGTCGTCATCGCGATGTCGCTGGCCGGCGTGATCAACCTCTCGATGATGATCGTCGCCGCAGCGCTCTTCCACGAAGGCGGCTTCGCCGGGATCGATTCGATCGACGGCGCCTACGACGGGCTGAAGTCGGCCGTTTCGATCAACGCCGCCACCGTCTTCGGCATCGCCCTGCTCGCCTCGGGCTTCGCCTCCTCCTCGGTGGGGACGATGGCGGGCCAGGTGGTGATGCAGGGATTCATCCGCCGCCGCATCCCGATCTTCCTGCGCCGCGCGATCACCCTCGCTCCCGCCCTGGTCGTTCTCGGCATCGGCCTCGATCCGACCGACGCCCTGGTCGCCAGCCAGGTGGTGCTGTCTTTCGGCATCCCGTTTGCGCTGGTGCCGCTGCTGATGTTGACCTCGAAGAGGCAGGTGATGGGGCCGTTGGTCAATCCGCGCTGGCTGACCGGGGTGGCGGGAGGGTTGGCGGCGATGATCATCGGGCTCAACGTCTTTCTCCTGCAGCAGGTCTTCTTCGGGTAGCGGCTAGGCTTGCTGTGCCGTGTCGCTCGCCGACGACTTCCAGCAGGTGCTCGACTCGATACCGCCCGACTGGACGGACCTCGAGCTGGACTTGCGGATCGACGACGAGAGCCAGTACGTCGACACCGCGGTGGCGCTGAGCCAGGTCAACGCCCAGCCTTATTCGCGGGACGATTGGCACTGGCGCCTGCTGGTCGCCCACGGCTTCGGCCACGCCGCCGCAGCGGAGACGGTGAAAGGCGTGCTCGCGAAGCTCGACGCGGAAGGCGTGGGGGGCGAGATGGCATTGCGCGAGGTGCGCGAGGGCCGGGCCGAGGTCGTGCAGATGTGGGGCCGGCCGGAGAGCGTTCGCGAGGAGTTCCGCGAACGCCGCTCGCTGTAGTGGCGCGGGTCCTTGCCATCGTCGCCGATCTGATGCTGGCGAGCCGGGTGACCGAGGGCCTGCGGGGCGCCGGCCACGAGGTCGTCGTCGCGCCAACCCTGGCGGATCCCCCCGAGGTCGACGCGATCGTTTGCGACCTCGACGTCGTCGACGCGGCGGCGGTCGTCGGGGCGGGCCTGCCCGTGCTCGGCTTCTACTCCCACGTCGACGTCGAGACCAGGCGGCGGGCAGAGGGAGCGGGCGTAGACCTCGTCGTTCCCCGCTCGCGGATGGCGCGCGAGCTGCCCCAGCTGGTCGAGGGCTTGCTCAGCGACTGAGCTGGAAGGCGGCGCTTACGTCGAGCGGGCGGGTGAGGAGCCCGTGCGCCAGGTCCCACCGGGCCCAGGCGCGCAGCACCGCTGGGTCGAACGGCTGGGGCCGCAGGTCGGGCAGGAGCACGTCGAGCTGGGCCTTCTGATCGGCGCGGTCCAGGCTGGGGACTTCCGCAACCAGGTCGTCCAGGGCCATTGCCGGCTCCTCGACCGCGAATGCGTACCCACGTTTCGTCGCGTCGACCACCGAACGAACCAACCCAGGATCCTGCTCGATCGTCTTGCGCGAGGCGGCGAGGACCAGCTCGGGGTAGGGGGGTGCGCCGTAGCGGTTCACCTTGAAGATCCGGACGGGCACCCCTTGGCTCCGCAGCGCAACCCCCTCGGCGTTCCAGAAGCCGGTTGCCGCATCGACCTTTCCCGCGGCGAGCGAGGCAACCGCGTTGAAGCCGATCGTCACCCGCTTTACCGCCGCCGGGTCGCCGCCGTCGGCGCTGACCTCGGAGTCGACGACCGCTTCGTCGGAGGGTAGGCCGGTGACTCCCACCGTGCGGCCCTGGAGGTCACGCGGGCGCACGACCCCGTCGTCGTCGCCGGCGATCAGCGCGGCGAGCGGGCGCTGCACGAGCGGCATCGTGCCCACCGGGTCGAGGCCGCGCTCGCGGGCGATCCCGAGGTCGTGGATGTCGAGGATCGCGAAGTCGGTGCGCCCCGCCTCGAGCAGCTTCGGCGCATCGGAGGATTCGCCGGGCTGGCGGATTGTCAGCTCGACGCCCTCGTCCCTGTAGAAGCCCTCGCGCTCGGCCGCGTAGATGCCGGAGTGGACGGCGTTCGGGGTGAAATCGAGCACGAGCGTCGCGCCGACCGGCGCGCCCGGTTCAGCACCGCTCCCGCCGCAGCCGGCAGCGCCGACCAGCAGCAGGGCGGCCGCCAGCAGCGCAGCAACCACCTTCATCGGGCGCGAACCCTAATTGGTTCGCTCAATGTGAGTAGACTGCCGCCCGCCCAGTCGAATCAAGGGACCTAGGAGGAGAGAGTGCAGGAACGAGGACTTGCGGCATATCTTGCTGAGCTGATCGGCACCTTCTTGCTGGTGTTCTTCATCACCAGCGTCGTCGTGCTTTTCGTCTCCACCGGCGAACAGGCCCAGTTCGGGTCCGACTTCGCCGTCATCGGTCTCGTCCACGCCTTCCTGCTCTTCGGCCTCATCGTCATGTTCGGTGTGGTCAGCGGTGGGCACTTCAACCCTGCTGTGACGCTTGCCGCATGGGCGATCCGGCGGATCTCGACGATCGACGGCGTGATCTACATGCTGGCTCAGCTTTCCGGCGGCGTCCTCGGGGCCCTGCTCTGCAAGGGCCTGCTGCTCGACGAGGGTCGGGCGACCCACTACGGGGCGGCGACCGTGAGCGGACTGCTGGGCGGCAACTTCCCGGGCATGATCGTGGAGGCGCTTGGCACCTTCTGCCTCGTGCTGGTAATCCTCGCCGCGGTCTTCTCGCGCAAGAGCTTCAAGGAGTGGGCACCGCTGGCGATCGGCACCACGCTGGGTTTCCTCGTCATGGTCGGTGGTCCGCTGACCGGTGGTTCCTTCAATCCCGCCCGCTGGTTCGGCCCGGCGCTGGTCGGCAACGAGTGGGGCGACGTCTGGCCCTACCTGCTCGGCCCGATCGTCGGTTCTCTGCTTGCGGCAGGCGTCTTCAGGTTCGTGCTCGAGTCCGGTCAGCTGCCGCCGACCGAGCCCGCGGAGCCGGTCCGCCCGCCGGCGCCGAAGTACTCCGAGGGCGCGCGCTGAGCTTCTGATTCGACTGGGGTAGACCGCCGGCCCGTCGGGGCCGGCGGTCCTTCCAGTAGCTTGGGCAGCGTGCGCCGGGTCACCTTCTCGCGGAACTACACGCTCTCCCTCTCGCGCACCTGCCAGTGCTACTGCAAGTACTGCGCGTTTGCGACTCACCAGGCGCATATTCGGGCGCCTGAGGAGGTCGAGAAGCTCCTCGACGAGGCGCTGAAGCGCAACGCCAAGGAGCTGTTGGTCCTCACCGGCGAGCGGCCGGAGGTCAACCCGCTCGTGGCGGCCAAGCTTGCTGAGTGGGGTCATGACGACTTCACCTCGTACGTCATTTGGAGCTGTGAACGAGCGCTCGAGCGGGGAATGCTCCCGCACACGAACATTGGCGTTCTCGACAGCTCAGAGCTAGCGCGTCTTCGAGAGGTAACGGCTTCCCAGGGGCTGATGCTCGAGTCCGTCTCCGAACGGCTGATGGAGACGGTCCACGCCGGCTCTCCGACCAAGCATCCATCTATGCGACTCGCGACGATCGAGGCCGCCGGCGAGCTCAAGGTCCCGTTTACGAGCGGCATTTTGGTTGGCATCGGCGAGACGGAGGACGAGCAGGTGGCGTCGCTCGAAAGCCTTGCGGAATTGCACAACCGCTACGGCCACCTCCAGGAGGTGATCCTCCAGAACTTCGTTCCCCATCCGCGGTACTACGGGCAGGAAGTGGCTGACATCGCGGATCGGGCGGCGCTCGATAGGTGGATGGAGGACGGGGCCTCCTCCGCCGAAAACCGTCGGGGCGAGGGCGAGGGTCCCTCCGCCGAAAACCGCACGCGCCACAGGTTTCCAGGGCCGGAAGCGCGGTCGCTCCCAAAGTTTCCGGCGGAGGGACCCTCGCCCTCTTCTTCAGAGCTTCCAGAGTGGGCGACGCCCGTATCTGTCGACGACATCAAGAGGCTGATCCAGGAGTGCCGGCGGTTGATGCCGGATGTGGGGATTCAGGTGCCGCCGAATCTCTCGGATGCCTGGGGTGAGCTGGTCGAGGCGGGGGCGACCGATCTGGGGGGTCTGTCGGCCAACGGGGACCACATCTCTCCCGAGCACGCGTTCCCGAGTCCGCATGAGGTTCGGAAGGAGCTGGCGCCGAAGGGGTTTGCGCTGACAGAGCGGCTTTGTGTCTACCCGCAGTACATGGATGCAGAGTGGATGGAGCAGGGGGTCCTCGACGTGATCAAGCTGAAGTACTGGAGCTTCATTCCGCGACGAGGGTCCGGGCGCAGGACGGAGGAGAAGCTGGCGGCCGGATTGACTGAGAGCGCCATTTCGAAAGGCCGTGAAGGCAAGGAGCTCTCGGAGGACGAGTTGACGGCTCTCTTTGCTGAGACCAGGCCGGAGGCGATCGAGGAGATGCGGGTTGCTGCCGACGAGCTGCGACGAGAGCTGGCTGGTGACCGGGTGACCTTTGTCGTCAACCGCAACATCAACTTCACCAACATCTGCGTCGTTGGCTGTGCCTTTTGCGGATTTGGGCAGGGCAAGCGCTCGCCGGACGCTTATGAGGTCTCCGAGGAGGATTTCGCCGACCGGATCCGCGATGCCGTGGAATTCGGGGCGACCGAGATCTGCATGCAGGGGGGGATCCATCCCGACCTGACCCTGGAGGAGTACGGCAAGTGGCTGCGGCTGGCGAAGGACGTGGCGCCGCAGCTGCACCTGCACGCCTACTCGCCGATGGAGGTCCACTACATGTGCGAGCGCTCGGGGAAGGGGCCCGACGAGGTCTTCGAATACCTGATCGAGTGCGGTCTCGGCTCGACGCCGGGGACGGCGGCCGAGGTGCTCGACGACGGGGTACGGCAGCGGATCTCCCCGAACAAGCTGCCCGTCGACCGTTGGGTCGAGATCATCGAGGCCTCGCACCGCGCCGGCCTGCGCTCGACCTCGACGGTGATGTTCGGCCACATCGAGGAGCCGCGCGAGCTGGCTCGCCACATGCGGGTGATCCGCGCCCTGCAGGAGCGGACCGGGGGCATCACCGAGTTCGTCCCGCTCAGCTTCATCCCCTTCAACACGATGCTCGGCCGTACCCACGGGATCGAGGAGATCTCGGCCGACGAGAACCTCAAGCACACCGCCGCCTTCCGCCTGGCGCTGGGCAGGACGATCACGAACCTGCAGGCGAGCTGGGTGAAGATGGGGCTCGAGGCCGCCACCGAGGCGCTGCGCTGGGGCGTCAACGACCTCGGCGGCACCCTGATGGAGGAGAACATCTCCCGCATGGCGGGCTCCCAGCACGGCGTTCGCCTCGACCCCGAGCAGCTGATCGGGGCGGCCCGCGCGGGGGGTCGTGAGCCGGCCCAGCGCACGACTCTCTACGAGATAGTTGAGACTTACTGAGAGAGCGGTATCGTTGGGCCATCGCTTCACGTGCGTCAGTCAGGAATGGGGGGATTCCGGGACTCGCAGTCTTCTCTTTGCTTGCCCTTCTTCTCGTGCTGGTCGCTGTTGCCGTGGTCGGTTTGCGGCCATGGGCGCCCGCCTCTCTGGTGCCGAGCGTGGCGATCTCACCGGGCCTGAACGGCGTGGTTGACGAGTCGGTCGCACTGCCCTCAGCGCAAGCGGGCGAGGTTGCGGATGCATCCGTCGTTCGCCATGCGACCCCGAAGCTCGCTGCGAAGGATGCGGTGGAAGTTGGATCAGGGCGCGCCGGGCACGAGGAGCCGGTGACGGGCGCGGCCCTCGCGGTCTCTCCTGCGCAGCCGGTGGCGAGCGTCGACGGCAGCCCCGAGGCACCCCAGCCGGCGAAGCCCTCGCCCGCCCCCGAAGCTCAGCCCGTTTCTTCCCCGGTGCCTGAGCCGCCATCCGCGCCAGTCGCGACACCCCTCCCGGCCGTCGTGGAAAGCGGATCTCGTCCCCCCGTTGCCGCAGGGGGCGGCGGGATCGACGAAGAACCGGGCTGCGAAGGCGACGAATACGTCGTCGTCATCACGCCCGAAGGGGAGGAGAGCCCCGATGTGCCGGCGCTATTCGCGATTCGGATCGAGTACTTCGGCAGCGACGGAAGCGAAGGCGAATTCTCCCTGCGGGGCGACCAGACCGATATCGATGAACTCGTCGAGCTGCTCGGTGCCGATGGCAGCTGCGTGCGGGTCGAGGAAGAACCCGTCGGCGAAGAGGTCGAACCGGTCGCGGAAGAGCCCGAAGCCGGCACCGAGGCGACCGGGCCCGGCGAGACGCTGGAATCCGAATTGCCCTAAGCAGATGCGGGCGATGGTGCTCGAGCGACAGCGGCAGCCATTGCGGCCCGCTGAGCTACCCGACCCGACGCCCGCATCCGGTCAGGTCCTGATCTCTGTTCACGCCTGCGGCGTCTGCCGTACCGATCTGCACATCGTCGACGGCGAGCTGGATCGGCCGAAGCTGCCGCTCGTCCCCGGGCACCAGATCGTCGGCGCCGTCGTCGGTGCGGGTGAGGGGGCCGAGCGGTTCGAGCTCGGGCAGCGGGTGGGCGTGCCCTGGCTGGGCTGGACCTGCGGCGAGTGCCGCTACTGCCTCTCCGGCCGCGAGAACCTCTGCGACCGTGCTCGCTTCACCGGCTACGACGTCGACGGCGGCTACGCCGAGCTTGCCGTGGCTGACGAGCGCTTTTGCTTTGCGATCCCCGAGGGCTACCCGGACGAGCAGGCGGCGCCGCTGCTCTGCGCCGGGTTGATCGGCTACCGGGCGCTGCACCTCGTCGGCGATGCCGAGCGGCTCGGTCTCTACGGCTTCGGCGCCTCGGCGCACATTCTCTGTCAGGTCGCCGCGCACCAGGGCCGCAGGGTGTTCGCCTTCACCCGCGAGGGGGACGAGGAGACGCAGGCTTTCGCGCGAGAGCTGGGCGCGGAGTGGGCCGGCTCATCGGATCAGGCGCCGCCCGAGGAGATCGACGGTGCGATCGTCTTCGCCCCGGTGGGAGCGCTGATGACAGCCGCACTGCGTGCCAGCGCCAAGGGCGCCCGCGTCGTCAGCGCCGGCATCCACATGAGCGACATCCCTTCCTTCCCCTACGAGACCCTTTGGGGCGAGCGCACGCTCGGCTCGGTCGCCAATCTCACCCGCCAGGACGGAGAGGAGTTCCTGGCGTTGGCGCCGCAGGTGCCGGTCCGAACCGAGGTCGAGGTGTTCCCGCTTGCGTCGGCGAACGAGGCCCTCGACTCGATCCGCAGCGGCCACCTCCGCGGCGCGGCCGTCCTCGATATCCGGCCCTGACGAGACCCAGGTCGTCAGGCAAGGACGCAGGAAGCCCGAATAGCAGCGCTATTTGGGCGACCGAGTACGCCGCATGACGGCGCCTGGGGCCGTCAGCGGAAGAGGTCCTCGTCGCGAGGGCGCCGCAGGGCCACGGCGCCGGGGCCGTCGTCGGGTGTGACGAAGCGGTCGAGGCCGCTGACGATGGCGACCGGGACACGGCTGTCCTTTCCGCGGACCAGGTCGGCAGCCGCCGCGGCCTCGTCGGCGACCGCGATCAGGGTCGCCTCGAGCTCGCGGCCGTGGGTGTCGCGTCTCCCGCGCCAGTCGTCGAGGGGGGAGAGGCCGGCGCAGCCGATCGCGACCTCGACCTGGCCCAGGCGCCAGGCGCGACCGAAGCTGTCGGCGACGATCACGGCGGGCGCCACGCCGGCGACTTGCCGGAGCTCCTCTCGGATCCGACGTGCCGAGGCGTCCGGGTCCTCCGGCAGGAGGGCGACCGTGCCGGGCTCGGGCAGGTTGGAGCTGTCGACGCCGGCGTTAGCGCAGACGAATCCGTGGTGCGTCTCGGTGATCAGCACGCCGCGCTCGGCGCGCAGCACCTCGCTGCTCTCGGCGAGGATCAGCTCGACCAGAGCCGGCTCTTTGCCAAGCTCAGCCGCGAGCTGGCGCGCCCTGGCGCTGGGGAGGACCGAGGAGAGCCGGCGCAGCCGTCCCTCGGCCTTCGAGACGACCTTCTGGGAGACAACCACGACGTCGCCGTCCGCGAGCTCGGCGCGGCTGGCGATCGGCTCGCCGAGCGCGTCGCCGAGCGCGATCTCCGGCAGGCCCTCGACGGGGATCACCCTCACCTCGCTCATTCCGGTGCGCCTTTTCCGGCATATAGGGAGATAAGGCGCACCGGAGCGGTCGAGTGGCTCATATGCCCAGGGCCCTCGCGGTGCGTTGGCCCCGGCGGCGGTCGCGCTCTACGGCCGAGGTGAGGGCGATGACGTCGGCGGGAGTGTCTAGGTCCAGGGCGAGCGACGGCAGCTCCTCGACGGCGAAGGGGACGCCGGCCTCGCGCGCGGCGGCGACGTGGCGGGCACAGCTCCCCTCGCCGAAGGCGGGGCGGATCGCGTCTGGGGGCGCCAGCGCGAGGGCGTTGGTGCCGGTCCCGTGGCGGTCGGCGACGATCGCGACGTAGCGCTCGGGAAGGCCGGTGAGCAGACGTTCGAGCTCGCGCGGATCGAGCAGCGGGCAGTCGCCTGGCAGCAGGACGACGCAGGCGGCACCCAGCTCACAGGCCCGTGCGACGCCTGCTAGCGCCGCCTCGGAGTGCCCCCCCTCTTCGGGGTCGGGGAGGGCCTCCGCGCCGGTGGCGGTGGCAAGCTCGACGGCGCGCGGCTCGTTCGTGACGAGGATCGTGCGCTCGACCGAGCGGGCGGCGCCGATCGCCTCCAGCACGTCCTCGAGCATCGCCGCCGCCAGTTCCGCGCGTCGTTCGTCGTCGATGCCGGCGGCGAGGCGCTGCTTCGCGGCGTCGAAGCGCTTGACGGGAAGGACGGCGGTTGCTTTCAAGCCTCGAGGCTAGCGGCGTAGTCGAGGACGATGCGCGCCAGTCGCGCGCGACCCGCTGGTCCCTCCATCAGCGTCGCGGTGGCAAGGGTCAGGATCTCGCTCGGGGGCGGATCGGGGTCCCCCTCGTCGACGACCATCGCGTCGATCAGCCCGGCGTAGAGCGACGCGACACCCGCCGCAGTCGAGGGGCGTCCAAGTGCCTGCATGAAGCGCTCGGTCGGGCCCTTGACGACCCTGCCGGCGACGAAGGGGCTGACCGCGAGGACGGGCACTCCCAGCGCGGCGATCGCCTCGCGCATGCCGGCGATGGCGAGGATCGGGCCGATGCTGATCACCGGGTTGGAGGGCCCGATCACGATCGCCTCCGCCCAGCGCAGCGCCTCCAGGACCTCGGCCGTCGGCTCGGCCGCCTCGATGCCCTCCAGCTCGACCCCGTGGACCTCTGGCTCGCCCCGGTCGACGATCAGGTACTCCTGCAGGCCGCGGGCGCCGGCGGCTGTGAGGACCTTGGTTCGCACCGGCGCCTCGCACATCGGCAGCACGTGTGCCTCGACCCCGAGTGAGCGGCCGATCTGCGCCTGGGCTGCGGTGAGGCTGCCGCCCTCGTCGAGGAACTGGCGGCGGTAGAGGCAGGCGGCGAGGTCGCGGTCGGAGAGGCCGAACCAGCTCGGCGCGCCGAGCTTGGTGAGGCGATCGAAGACCGTGAAGCTGTCGTCGCGCAGCCCCCAGCCGCGCTCCTCGTCGATCTCGCCGCTGAGCCAGTAGGTGATTAGGTCGGGGTCGGGGGAGATGTAGACGCCGAGCGTCTCGATGTCGTCGCCGGTGTTGGCGATCACGGTCAGGTCGGAGCCGACCTCCTCCTGCATCCCGGCGGCGAGCTTGGCGCCACCGGTCCCACCGGCGAGCAGCGCGATCCTCACCGGTTGCTACCTACTCCCAGTGGTCGCCGTCGGGCAGGCCGGTGAGCCGGATCCCGGCGTGGGTCTTGTAGCGGCTGTTGACCGAGATCAGCATCGGCGTCAGCTGCTCGACGATCCGCGCCATCTCCAGCGGGCCGGCGTTGACTGCGCGCAGTCCCGGAATCAGCTCGATCAGCCGCGCGACGCGCGCCTTGTCGGCCTTGCGGTCACCGCACACCAGCACGTCCTCGTCCAGGTCCACCTCGCCGTTGCCGAGGGTAGGGGCGCCCACCGTGTGCAGGGCGGCGACGACGGTGACTCCCTCCGGGACCATCTCCTGCGCCTGTTGGGCGGCGGAGCCCTGCCAGACACCCAGCGAGCGGGTTGCCTTGCCGCTGACGGCGGCCGCGAGGGGCACCGTGCAGTCGACGAGGATCTGCCCCGGCCTCAGCGCCTCGCGCAGGTTGTTGAGGTTCTCGGACTGGGCGCGGAAGGGAACGGTGAGGAAGACGATCTCCCCGTGCCCGACGGCATCCTCGTTCAGCAGGCCCTCGACCTTGGCGCTTGGGACAACGGCGCGCAGGCGGTCGGCGGCCTCCTCGGCGCGCTCCGCCGATCGCGAGCCGATCGCGATCGGTGCCCCCGCCTGGGCCCAGCGCAGCGCCAGGCCGGCACCGAGGGCACCGGTGCCGCCGACGATCGGGATGGTGGGCAGGTCCGCCACGGACGCGCCAGTCTATGCTGCGCGGCGCATGAGGCTGGAGGGGAGAAAGGCACTTGTGACCGGAGCCGCCAGCGGGATCGGGGCCGCGATCGCCGCACGTCTCGCTGCCGAGGGCGCCGAGGTATGGGTCGGGGACATCGACGTCGAGGGGGCCGAGCGGGTGGCGGGTGAGGTCGCCGGCCACTCGATCGAGCTCGACGTCACCGAGCTGAACTCCGCCCGCGCCGCGATCGAGGCAGCGGGCACGCTCGACATCCTCGTCAACAACGCCGGCACCGACGAGTTCGGCTTCTTCACCTACACCACGCCCGAGCAGTGGCAGCGGGTGATCGCGATCAACCTCGTCGGCGTTCTCAACTGCACCCATGCAGCCCTGCCCGCGATGCAGCAGGCAGGCTATGGCCGCATTCTCAGCATCTCCTCAGAGGCCGGGCGGGTCGGCTCCAAGGGCTCCGCCGTCTACTCTGCCGCCAAGGGCGGCATCGTCGCCTTCATGAAGGCGATCGCCCGCGAGAACGCCCGCTATGGCATCACCGCCAACTCGATCGCCCCGGGCCCGATCGAGACCCCGCTGCTGATGGGCGCCAAGGAGTTCGGAGAGATCGGCGAGAAGGTGATCGAGACGATGCGCTCCTCGACCCAGCTTGGCCGCCTCGGTCAGCCCGAGGAGGTGGCCGCCGCGGCCGCCTTCCTGGTCTCCGACGACGCCACCTACGTGACGGGCGAGACCCTGGGCGTAAGCGGCGGCTTGGGCATGGTCTGATGGCTGGGTTGGAGCAAACGCTGGTCGCCGGGATCGAGCGCAGCGACGAGTTCACAGTCGCTCCGCCGCTCGTGACGGACGTCGGCGGCACGATCGGCACCGGGGTCCTCTCGACGCCGGGCATGATCGGGATGATGGAGGGCAGCGCCTCGATGCTGGCCTACGAGCATCTGCCCGAGGGGCAGGCAACGGTCGGCTTCGAGGTCTGCGTCAAGCATGTGGCAGCGGCAGCGGAGGGGGCCACCTGCCGCACGCGCGCCACCCTGCGCGAGGTCGTCGACGGGCGCAAGCTCCGCTTCGACGTCGAGGTGACCGAAGGCGAGCGAACGATCGGCGTTGGCACCCACGAGCGGCGCGTGGTCGGCCAGGCCGGCCCACCGACTGCGTAAGCTCGAATCTCGATGAGCCCGCTACCGCGCAGCGTCCGCATCCGCGAGGTCGGGCCGCGCGACGGCTTCCAGAACGAGCCGGAGACGATCCCGACGGCGGAGAAGATCCGGCTCGTCGACATGCTCTCGGCGACGGGGTTGGGGCGGGTCGAGGTGACCTCGTTCGTGCGGCCGGAGGTGATCCCCCAGCTCGCCGACGCCGAGGAGGTGCTGGCCGGGGTGCAGCGACGCGAGGGGGTTGCCTTCTCGGTCCTGATCCCAAACGAGCGCGGGCTGGAGCGAGCGCTCGGGCTGCGCGACCGCTTCGACGAGGTCAACGTCTTCCTCTCCGCTTCGGAGACCCACAACCAGCGCAACGTCAACCGCTCGATCGAGGAGTCGCTGGGCGGGCTGGAGCGGACCCTCGCCGCCGCCCGCGAGGCGGGCCTGCGCTGCGAGGGCGTGATCTCGGTCTCCTTCGGCTGCCCGTACGAGGGCGAGGTGCCGCCCGACCGGGTCTTCGCGATCGCCGAGCGGCTCGCCGCCGCCGGCTGCTCCGAGGTCGGCTTCGGCGACACGACCGGGATGGCCAATCCCCGCCAGGTCGGCGAGTTCTTCGCGGCGGCGCGCGGTCGGCTGGGCTCCGACGTCGAGCTGACCGCCCACTTCCACAACACCCGCGGCCAGGGGCTCGCCAACGTGTTGGCGGCATTGGAGCAGGGGATCGACTCCTTCGAGTCGAGCTTCGGCGAGCTGGGCGGATGTCCGGTGCCGCCTGGGGCGACCGGCAACGTGGCGACCGAGGACGTGGTCTCGATGCTGCACGAGATGGGGATCGAGACCGGAATCGACCTGGCGGCGCTGGTGAACGCTTCGCGCGCCGCGCAGGACGTGCTCGGCCGCCCGCTCGGCTCTCATGTGCTCCGCGCCGGCCCCGTCGACTGGCACCGTGGCGCGGCTGGAGGCGGCGGACACGGCGCGATGCGCCGTCCTCAGTCGCCCAAATAGCGCGCCCATGAGTATCCGGTTCGCTCAGGCCAGTCACTCCGAGCGCCGGGGGGACATACCTCGAAGCCGGCCGCGACACACGCATCCGACATTCACCCCACCCCAGTGTGGTCAATGTCGGAT
Source organism: uncultured Solirubrobacterales bacterium (assembly GCA_963712595.1). Lineage (GTDB taxonomy): Bacteria > Actinomycetota > Thermoleophilia > Solirubrobacterales > 70-9 > VRUE01. Next base: position 625,182 of record CAVQIM010000001.1, on the reverse strand, counting down.
GCGCCGCACGAGCGGCCCGCTCTGGTGCACCCTGCGTCCTTGCCTCGCTTGGTCCGGCGCTCGCCAGCCCCGCCACGGATAGGCTCCGCAGCCGTGTCCGACTTCGCCCATGCCCTTGAGGCCGCTCTCGCCGGCGGGCCGCAGCGCCACCACGAGAAGACCGCCGAGCAGGGAAAGCTGCCCGTGCGTGAGCGGGTCGAGCGCCTCGTCGACCCGGGCTCCTTCGCCGAGGAGGCTGCGCTGGCCAACTGGGAGAAGGAGGGCCTGGGGGCCGACGGCGTCGTCACCGGCCTCGCCCTGATCGACGGCCGCCGCGTTGCCCTGATGGCCAACGACCCGACCGTCAAGGCCGGCTCCTGGGGGCCGAAGACGGTGGAGAAGATCCTCCGCATCCAGGAGCGGGCACTGGCCCTGCAGGTGCCGATGGTCTACCTGGTCGACTCGGCGGGGGCGCGGATAACGGACCAGGTGCAGATGTTCCCCGGCCGCCGCGGCGCCGGGCGGATCTTCCACAACGAGGTGCGGCTCTCCGGGCAGGTGCCCCAGATCTGCCTGCTGTTCGGGCCGAGCGCCGCCGGCGGCGCCTACATCCCGGCCTTCTGCGACGTGGTGATCATGCGCGACGGCAACGCCTCGATGTACCTCGGCTCGCCGCGAATGGCGGAGATGGTGATCGGCGAAAAGGTGACCCTGGAGGAGATGGGCGGCGCCAAGATGCACACGGGCGTCTCGGGCTGCGGACACTTCCTGGTCAAGAGCGACGAGGAGGCGATCGACCTCGCCAAGCGCTACCTCTCCTTCATGCCCGGAAGCTGGCGAGAGGAGCCGCCGGTTGCGCCGTCGGCCGACCCCGCCTCGGACACGCCGATCGCCGAGATCGTCCCGGCCGACGAGAACCGCCCCTTCGACATGCAGCTGCTGCTCGACTCGCTGCTCGACGCCGAGAGCTTCCTGCCCGTGCACAAGCGCTGGGCGAAGGAGCTGATCGTCGGCTACGGCCGCCTCGACGGCCGCGTCGTCGGCGTCGTCGCCAACCAGCCCCGGTACACCGGCGGCGTCCTCTTCGTCGACTCCTCCGACAAGGCCGCGCGTTTCATCCAGACCTGCAACGCCTTCAACGTGCCGCTGCTCTTCCTCGCCGACGTGCCGGGCTTCATGATCGGCACCGCGGTCGAGCGCCACGGGATCATCCGCCACGGGGCGAAGATGATCAGTGCCGTCTCCGAAGCGACCGTGCCGAAGATCTCGGTGGTCGTGCGCAAGGCCTACGGCGCCGGCCTCTACGCGATGGCGGGACCCGCCTTCGAGCCCGACTGCTGCATCGCCCTGCCCAGTGCCTCGATCGCGGTGATGGGCCCGCAGGCGGCGATCAACGCCGTCTTCTACAACCAGATCCAGGCGATCGAGGATGAGGCCGAGCGCGAGGAGTTCGTCGCGCGCAAGCGCGAGGAGTACGCCGAGGACATCGACATCCTCCACCTCGCCTCGGAGCTGGTCGTCGACGCCGTGGTCGAGCCCGCGAACCTGCGCGCCGACCTGATCCGCCGCTTCGCCCTGGTTGCCAGCCGCGATCGTTCCTTCGCCGAGCGCCGCAACCCGATCACGCCGGCCTGAGACCGGTCAGGTGTCGAGCGAGCCGGCCATCTCGACGAAGTAGTCGAGGGCGGCGGGATTGGCCAGCGAGTCGCGGCTGGCGGCCTGCTCGGGGGCGGTGCCCATCAGGATCCGCTTCACCGGCACCTCGAGCACCTTGCCGCTGAGCGTGCGCGGCACCTCGGCGATCGCGAAAACCTCGTCGGGGACGTGGCGTGGGGAGCACTGGGCGCGGACCCGGCGGGCGATCTCACCCCGCAGCTCATCGTCGAGCACCGCACCCTCGCGCAGGACGACGAAGAGCGGCATCCAGCCCTCGGTGCCGGGGCGGGGGACGTCGACGACGAGGGCGTCGACGATCTCGTCGAGCCCCAGCACCGCGCGGTAGATCTCGCTCGTCCCCATGCGGATGCCGGAGCGGTTGATCGTCGAGTCCGAGCGACCGTAGATGACGGCGGTGCCGCGCGAGGTGATTTCGATCCAGTCGCCGTGGCGCCAGACGCCCGGGTAGTGCTCGAAGTAGCTGCCCCGATAGCGGCTGCCGTCGGGGGCGCCCCAGAAGTAGACCGGCATCGACGGCATCGGCTCGGTGACGACCAGCTCACCGACCTCGTCGACCACGGAGTTGCCGTCTTCGTCCCAGGCCTCGACCGCGGCGCCGAGGGCGCGGCCCTGCAGCTCGCCGCGGTAGACGGGGAGGAGGGCGACGCCGCCGACGAAGGCGGTGCAGAGGTCGGTGCCGCCGCTGGTCGAGAAGAGCCAGGTCTCGGCGCCGAGCTGCTCGTAGATCCAGTCGAAGCCCTCGGGTGAGAGGGGGGACCCGGTCGATCCGACCGCCCCCAAGCGGCTGAGGTCGCGGCCGGCGCCGGGCTCCACCCCCGCCTTCATGCAGGCGGCGATGTAGGAGGCGCTGGTGCCGAACGTCGTCACCCCGGCGCGCTCGGCGAGGTCCCAGAGAACCCCCATGTCGGGGTGCCCGGGGTTGCCGTCGTAGAGGACGATCGCGGCCCGGGTGAGCAGCCCGGAGACGAGGAAGTTCCACATCATCCAGCCGGTGGTGGTGAACCAGAAGAGGCGGTCGCCGGGGTGGGCGTCGACGTGGAGGTGGAGCTTCTTCAGGTGCTCGAGCAGGATGCCGCCCTGGGACTGCACGATCGCCTTCGGCAGCCCGGTCGTGCCGGAGGAGTAAAGGACCCAGAGCGGGTGGTCGAAGGGGACGCGCTCGAAGGACAGCTCCGCGCCCTCGCCGGCGGCGAGCAGCTCGTCCCAGCGCATCGCGTCGCGCAGCGCGGAGAGGTCCGGGTCGGCATCGAGGTAGGGCAGGACGACGGTGCGCCGCAGGCTCGGCATCGCCTCCTGCAACCCGGCGATCGTCTCGCGGCGGTCGAAGTCCTTGCCGCCGTAGCGGTAGCCGTCTACGGCAAAGAGAACCTTGGGCTCGATCTGGGCGAAGCGGTCGATCACGCTGGCGGGGCCGAAGTCGGGTGAGCAGCTCGACCAGATCGCGCCGATGCTGGCGCTGGCGAGGAAGGCGACGATCGTCTCGGGGACGTTGGGCATGTAGGCGACGACGCGGTCGCCCCGCTCGACGCCCAGCTCGCGCAGCCCGGCGGCGAGAGCCGCCACCTGCTCGCGTAGCTCGCCCCAGCTGAGCTCGTCCAGCTCGCGCAGCTCTGAGGCGTGCAGGATCGCCGTCTCGGCATCGTCCTTTCCGGCGAAGGCGTGCTCTGCGTAGTTGAGGCTCGTGCCCCCGAACCACTCGGCTCCCGGCATCTCGCGCCTGCCCAGCGCCGGTCCGCGCTCGCCGTCGGCCTGCACGGCGAAGAAGTCCCAGATCGAGGACCAAAAGCCCTCGAGGTCTTCCACCGACCAGCGCCAGAGCTCGTCGTAGTCAGCGAACGAGTGCCCGCGCTCCACCTCCAGCCAGCGCATGTACTCGCGCAGGCGCGAGCGCTCGATCAGCTCGGCGGATGGCTCCCAGAGCTTCTCGGGCGCTGGGTGGCTCACGCTGCCGCGGCGCTGGCGGCCTTTGCCTGCGCCAGCTCCAGCTCGCGCGGGTCGTGGGCGCAGAAGAGCTTGACCTCATCGCCGTGGGCGCGGGCCAGCTCGCGCAGGCGCTCCTGGTTCGACTTTCGCGCCTTGCGGTCGACGACGGTCAGGTTCTGGAAGAAGCGCAGCACCGGCGGGCAGCTCGGCGGCGTCGCCACCTCGCCGTGGTTGAAGTAGGCGTCGCCGCAGTGCAGCAGCCAGCCCTCGGCCGTCTTGACGGCGACCCCGGTGTGGCCGCGCGAGTGGCCGAGCAGCGGCACCAGCAGGACCTCGGTGTCGAGGTCGGGCAGGATCCGCACGCTGCCGAAGCCGAACCAATCGTCGCCGCCGGCGCCGTGCTCGATCCAGCGCGGGCTGTGCTTCCAGTGGGCGCCGCCGATGTAGCGAAGCCGCTCGTCGAGCCGCGGGTGCAGGGCGGCCTGCAGCTCTGGCGCGAAGACGTGAACCTCGGCCTCGGGGAAGTCGGGCAGGCCGCCGGCGTGATCGAGGTCGAGGTGGGTGGCGACTATGTGCTTGACGTCGCCGGCGGCGAAGCCGAGCGCTTCGATCTGGGCCAGCGCCGTGGTGGCGACTTCGGGCCGGGGCCGCATCATCGCGCCGAAGAGGACGCCGAGCTGGCGTGGGTTGCGCGCGTCCTCCATCCCGAAGCCGGTGTCGACAAGCACGAGCCCGTCGCCGGCCTCGATCAGGAGGCAGTGGCAGACGACCGAGGCTCGCTCGAGCAGGCCGCCCTCCCCGTTGATCAATCGCCTCCCGTGTGGGCAGAACGAGCCGCAGTTGAGGTGGTGGATGCGCATAACGCGGGGGGAGTCTAGTCGCGCCCCGGCTGCCCAGCCAGGTCAACCGGGCGACACGGGGCTGACCGGTCTATCTTTCTGGTGGCGCCGGAGTGGCGGAACGGCATACGCGATCGACTCAAAATCGATTGCCCTAACGGGCTTGTGGGTTCGAATCCCACCTCCGGCATAGCCGCGAAATAGTCAGGCCGGCAGTGGCGCGCTGTCGTCGGGGGTGGCGCCGGCGCCGTAGTCCTCGCCCGAGCCGATCGGGCGCTCCTCCTCGACGTTCCAGGCCTGATTGAAGGCATAGAGGCAGACCGCGACGACGATGACCTGGAGCAGGAGGAGGATGAGGACGAGCAGGCCGATCATCGGAACCGGGATCAGCCCCTCTTCGAAGCCTGCCTTGTCGCGGGCGAACCAGCTTTCGGCACCGGTCGCGCAGAAGATCGCCAGGATCGTCGAAAGCGCGGCGGCGACGGGGAGGATGCCGCGGTTCCAGCGGGCGACGAGGAAGGCGAAGAAGGCGTAGAGCAGCGCGTAGATCAGGCAGAAGACCCCCATCGTGCTGCCCCCGGTCATCAGCGAGAAGCCGGCGATCGTCACCAGGCCCGCGATCACGGCGGTCGCTACGAGCAGGAAGACGAGCACGAACTTGGTCGTGACCGACTCGGCTTTTTCCCGATTTGGCCGCCACAGTTCGTAGCCAGGCCTGACCTCTCCAACCGCCACGCCGTCGATCATAGAATCTAAAGGCGACGCAGCGGCATTGGTCGCGCGTTAAGCCCCGAACCGGGGCAGCCACGCGGGCGTGGCGGAATTGGCATACGCGCCAGGTTTAGGTCCTGGTGGGCTTCGGCCCGTGGGGGTTCAAATCCCTCCGCCCGCATAGGCACCGCCAGCGGAGCGTTACGATGCGGTCCCTCGGGCCAGTGGCCAAATTGGCTAAGGCACCGGTCTCCAAAACCGGGGATTCCAGGTTCGAGTCCTGGCTGGCCCGCTCTATTTGTCCTCAGGTGTCGTTGTCGCAGGGCTCTCCGTCGTGTGGACGGCCCGTGCGGTGACGGATCCCGCCGACGGCTAACGTAGGGTCAGCGCTAGAAGATGGCGATGAGGAAACCCGGATGAAAAATACGCGCTACGTGAAGAAGGCCGCCAGCGGAAGAGGCTGGGATGTGGTCAGGGAGGGCCATCGGCGTGCGACCGCACATGGAGCTACGAAGGCGGATGCCGTCGATACCGCGCGAGAGCTGATCCGGCAGGAGGGTGGAGGCGAAATCCGGATCCTGAATCGCACCGGCAAGGTTGTCGATGCGAGCAAGGTTTCGCGGCCAAGGAAACGGGCCGCGGCGTAGCGGCTCAAGGATTTGCCGCAACCGCCAGGGTGGGATCCCCCAGCGGATGCGAAGTTGCATCGAAGAAGAGCAGGGGATTCGCTTCGAGTCGCCCGGATATGTCGACTTGCCGCGCCAAGAGCTCTTTCTTGGGTGCGGGCAGCATCGAGAGCGCGACTGGGCGGTCGGGGTTTTCGCTCAAGGCCTCGGCCAGATGGGAATCGTGTTCGCTCAGGCTGCTGCCGAATGCGACGAGGGGGAGATCTCGTTCGCGCAGGCGGTCGAGGGCGTGGGAGAGATAGGCGTTGTCCTCGATGGCAGCGAGCTTGTCTTTGGAAGAGCCCTCGGTGACGAGCAGTGGACGGGTCCTGGCGTCCCCTTTGATCGGCTTGCCGAATTGAGCGAGGATGGAGTCGAGGTCGGTTTGCACGAGCTTCCAGGCGGCGCCAGTTCCACCCGCGACGAGATGGAGCGCTCCGTGGAGGAAGTACACCGGGACCTTGTCAGGGGGGACGCTCGCCCTCTCGGGGTCGAACTCGCACCGGCCGCGGTAGCGGAAATGGTCCATGAAGGGCTCGAAGCCGCCGGCCGCCATCGCCCAGTAGACGAGTAGGTCGTAGCTTGTCGTGAAGACCCACTCGAAGCCCTCCATCGTGTCGCTGATCCCTCTGCGAGTGGACAGGGGTACGCGACTGAGCTTGATGTGGACCTCTCGCACCGCCTGAACGAGTGCTCGCTGGATCTTGCGATACCGCTCGAGCAAAGGCTTAGTATCGAGGCCGACGGCGTCGCTGACCCTGATCGCGGTTAGGAGATCGGCGAGGACGCGCTCGAAGTTCGGCGTGGACGAAAACAGCTTCCGGTCTTGCGCCGAGAGGTCGCCCAGCTTCGCCCGGTCGTACAACTTCCGATACCCGAACGGCTCCCATACGTTGATGCTCATGCCATTGCCGAGCAGCAGGGTGTCCCACCTGTAGGAAGTGGCGATATCCCTCCAGTCGACGAGCGTCCCGTCGGGCTCCCCTGCCATGAGGTTTATCTAGCAGCCACTCCGGCTGTTTCGATGCCGTCAGGCATGGCTTTGGTCGCCGATGCACCGTGCCGCTTTTTAGCCGGCGGTTAACAGAGCCCGCGCCCCACGCGGCTGTAGCGTCGCTGCATGTCCGGATCGACGGGTGACAAGTGTTCCTCCGTGCCCGGGCCGCGAGCACCAAAGGCCTGGCAGTTCCTGCGCTGGATCACCGATCCGGTTGGCTATGCCGACGCCTGTCAGCGACGCTACGGTCCGGTCTTCGCCCTGCGTGTGTTCCTCTTCGACCGGGTCGTGTTCGCCACCGACCCCGGTGACGTGAGGAGGATCCTCACCGACACCGAGCATTTCGTCGGTGGGCACGTCTCCCGGCGCCTGGTCGAACCGATGGTGGGGTCGACCTCGGTGCTCACCACAGTTGGCGCCGATCACATGCGCCAGCGCAAGCTGCTGCTCCCGCCGATGCACGAGGACCTGGTCGAGCGCTGGTCGGGGCGGATCGAGTCGATCGCCGAGGCCGAGCTGGCGCGGCTCCCGCTCGGCACGCCGGTGCCGGTGCGCCCCGCGATGCAGCGGATCACCCTCGAAGTCATCTGCCGGCTGGTCTTCGGGGCGGAGAGCTCGAGCCAGCTCGGCGAGCTGCGGCACACGCTGATGCGGAGCCTCGACCCGCGTCTTGCGCCGCTGCTGTTCTTTCCGACGATGCTGCGGCGCCGCGGCCGGCTCAACCCAGCAACGCGAGTGTTGCGCCGCCGCGAGGAGCTGTATCGCCTGATCGCCCGGTTGATCGCCGATCGGCGCCGCGACCCCGCCCTCGAAGCGCGGGACGACGTCCTTTCCCTGCTGATCTCCGCGCGTGACGAGGATGGGGTGGCGTTCACCGACGTCGAGCTGCGCGATCAGCTGATGACCCTGCTGGTGGCCGGACACGAGACCACCGCGACGGGATTGACCTGGGCGATCGAGAGGCTCTCGCGCACGCCCCGGGTCCGCGACCTGCTTGCCGCCTCGGTCGTCGAGGGTGGGGACGAGTACCTCGACGCCGTCGTGCGGGAGACCCTGCGAATTCGCCCCCCGATCGTCAACGTCCCCCGCACGACGACCGGGCCGGTCGAGCTGGGCGGCCATCGCCTCGAGCCCGGCACGGCCGTGGCCGCGATGCTGTCCCTCACCCAGCGGCGCCGGGACCTTTGGCCCGCACCGCTGGCGTTCCGCCCGGAGCGCTTCCTCGAGGGAAAACCGCTCCCCTACTCGTTCGTTCCCTTCGGCGGCGGGATCCGGCGCTGCATCGGGGCCTCGCTGGCGATGCTCGAGATGCGGGTCGTGCTGAGGGCGGTGATGCGGAGCTTCGGGATCGAGCCGGCTCCGGGTTCGGAAGAGCGCATCCAGCTCTACGGGCCCGTCCTGGCCCCTTCGAAGGGCGGCCGCGTGATCCTCACCCCGCTCTAGGCCCGGGTCGGCTGCAACCCGATCAGCACGTAGTAGCCGATCAGGTAGAGGCGGCGGCCGTCGGAGACCATCGGCGTGTATCCGGCTTGGCGCAGGTGGAAGGTCCGGCGGTGGGTGCGAACGTCGATCCCGATCGCCTCGCGGGTCTTGAAGCTCGAGGTGTAGACGGTGTGGCCGATCACGGTCGCGGTGCCGGGGACGGGGCCGCCGACGTCATAGCGCCACCGCTGTCGGCCGCTGCGCGCGTCGAGGGCGTAGAAGTGCTCGTCGTAGGAGCCGATGTAGACAGTCGGCGGGGTGCCCGGCACCCTGGCTACCGCCGGCGAGCCGTAGACGAAGTCGTTGGTGGGGAACGACCACTCGACCTTGCCCGTCTTTGCGTCGAAGGCGAAGATCGTGCCGTCGTCGCGACCGGCGTAGACGCGGCCGAAGGCGACTGCGGGCGAGGAGTAGAAGCCGCCCTCGCCGAAGGGCTGCACCCTGGTCGTGTTGGTGCGCCAGAGCAGCTTGCCGCTGTGAGCGTCGAGGCTGAACATCCCGCCTTCGTAGTCGGCGACGTAGATACGGCCGTCGTGGTAGCTGGGACTGGCTTTGATCGCGCCGGGCGCGTTGAACTGCCAGAGGATCGCTCCGTCGGATGCGTGCAGGGCGACGACGTTGGTGGTGTCGGTGCCGAGGTAGAGCCGGCCGCCGACGGCCATCGGCGAGGATTCGAGGTGGCCCGGCAGGTGGCGTGTCCAGGCCGGCTTGCCGGTCTTGGCGTCGACCGCGACGACGCGGCCGTCGACGTAGGTGAAGAAGACGAGGCCGCGGTGGTAGACCGGTGCCGTCACGTCGGTCGGTTTGCCCGAGTTGCTCGGGTCCGCGATCCGCTCCCAGAGGACCTCGTGGTCGCGCAGCCGGATCGCTTTCGCGTTGCCGAACTTGTTGACGACGTAGGCGACGCCGTTCGCCACCGCCGGCGGGAACTCGATCAGCGCGTGGGTGCTGATCGTCCAGGCGCGCCGCAGCGGCGGGTCGAGGGCGCGGCTCCGCGCGGGCAGGTACTGGGTCCGCTCGGGGACACGGCCGAACAGGGGCCAGGTGACGAGCTGCGCGCCAACGGTCGACCTCTCGCTGTCGTCTGATGATCCCCCGCAGCCGGCGAGTGCCAAGGCCCCCACCGTAGCGGTGAGAAGGACGAGGGTGTGCCGTTTCCCGGCTGCGCGACGCATCGAGCATCTGCATCGGCGAGGGGGGCGGGGGAACTTGAGCCGGCTGCTGGCCGCGGACGATGGCAACCGCAGCGGGAGGGAGAGCGGCGGACGGGAATCGAACCCGCGTCATCAGCTTGGAAGGCTGAGGCTCTACCGTTGAGCTACCGCCGCGCGCGAGCCCGCCTCGACGGCCGGCTCATCACGGGGACAGTTTGCCGGAACCCCTGCAACCTCGCCCGGCCGTCCCAGATCCGTCAGAATGAAGCACAGCCACGGGGAGTGGCGCAGTCTGGTAGCGCACTCGGCTGGGGGCCGAGCGGTCGCAGGTTCAAATCCTGTCTCCCCGATGAGAAGACCCTCATTTGAACCGCCGCCAGAAGAAGCGGCGGTTTGCGTGGTGGCCTCACCATCCAGCTGGGCAGGGAGTTCGGGGTCAGCCAGCGTCGCGAAGGGCTCGGCGACCTCCGCCGTTTCGATGTCGTCGTAGACGAGGAGTCGCTCGAAGAGCGCCTGATTCCACTGGCGCCGCAGGTGCTCGGGCGCGGCCCAGGTAGGCGTTCTGACAGTCGGCCAGCAGGTCGAGCGCCTTGCCCAGCGTGTCCTCGATGTCGGCGAAGGATGCCTCGGCGACTTCGAGCTGCCGCTCGGCCTGGTTGGTCTCGGCGGTCAGCCGGTCCTGCTCTTGACGCAGCAGGTCGGAGCGCCTACAGGATTCTGCGATGCAGGAGGATGAGTCCGGCGTCGGAAGCCAAATCAATCCGAATCGCTCGATTTTGCAGACAAAAGCGTCCGACTCGTTTTGCCATTCTGAGCGAATGGCCCAGTTGGCAGGAAAGACGGCATCGCTTGAGCTCGTTGTGGCGCCTGCAGTTGAGAGCGGATCTTCGTCGCTCCCGGACGCCAGGTGATGCTCGACGAAGATTTGGCAGATCTCTTTGGCGTGGAGACGAAGCGCCTGGTGCAGCAGGTGAAGCGGAACATCGAGCGCTTCCCGGACGATTTCATGTTTCAGTTAGATAGATCGGAGGCGGCAGCTTTGAGGTCACAAATTGCAACCTCAAACAGCGGCCAGGGCGGTCGTCGCTATGTCCCCTACGCCTTCACTGAGCAAGGGGTGGCGATGCTCTCGGGTGTTCTGCGGAGCAAGCGGGCTCTCCGTAGAGCTTCCAACCAATGTTTGCGATTACCGAACGTGGCATAGCCGTTGGCCTCAATGTCTTCCTCTTCGTAGAGCTCTTCGAGGCGTACGCGCTTGTGAGGGCAAGATCCTCTCGAGCATGCTCCACCGTCGATCTTGATTGACTTCAGCATGCAGGGTGGAGAGAGCCAACAGGATCGTCGGCACTGGTTTCGAGATCCTGGCCATACCGCCGTAGTCGCTGTGATCGCGGCTGCGAGCTTTCTCGTCGGAGGTGGAACCGGGTTTTCACCAGCAACTCCACTACCGGCTCGCCCAAGCCGATCACGCCTTCCTGCTGACTTCATCGGGCAGGTGGGGTTGATCGCGTCCTTCCTGGTACAAAGAAACCATGGAGGTTGCTACCAGGGCCGACGAGGAGCTGCGCGAGCAGGCGATCTTCCAGTTGAAGAAAAAGCGCGATTTCCGCACGCATGCCTTCATCTACCTCCTCGTCCAACGCGATGATGCCTACGCGCGCAAGCCGCTCAGCGAGGACGAGATCCAGCGCGAGGCTCGGCGACTGCGGAGCTGAGGGAGGCGACGGTGCGAAGCTGGGATCTCCAGTCGATCGAGGCGACGCCGCACCAGCCGGAGATTCTCGCTTCGGCTGACGATGCGCGCACTATCGTACTTAGGCTCCTTGCCGGGGAGGAGCTGCAGGAGCATGAGGTGCACGAGCGGACCAGGCTCGTTGTCGTGGACGGCGAGATCGACGTCACCACGGCCACCGGCGAGGCGGTCTCGGCCGGCGCCGGCCACCTCTTCGAGTTCGACCCCGCGGAGCGCCATACGATCGCTGCGAGGTCTGATGCCCGCCTGCTCCTGATCCTCACGCCCTGGCCGGGCGACGGCCATCCCGGCGCGATGACGCTGGAGCAGAAGGCGGAAGCGCGTGAGCGCGCCGCTCAGCGTCCGCCGGCCTGACCTATCGCCCGGCCGGCCCCGTAGCTCTGGCGACCGCAAATCGCCCTACCAAAGCGGGACTTATCCTGTCTCCCCGATGAAGATCTATGCGTTGGTCTGAGGTGAGCTTTTTGAGCTGGGCGGATCGTCAATCGCTCGAGCTTCGCAGCGAGCCAACCGCTCACTTAGATCATCGATTTGGCTTGAAGTAGGTTCGGCCGGTGCTATGGCGAGAATTTCAAAATGCCGAGCGATCGCACCGTACTCGGCAGCCCGGGCGAAATGGAATCGACCCAATCGCTCAGCATCAAGCTTGGGGGTGATTGCGGCTAGGGCGCTAGCCCCGAAACCTGCAATCCCCGTGAGCAGAGGATTGCTCTCGGCGAGGCCAGTAACCCCGGCTACCACACCAGCGGCCACCGCACCGATTCCAATGGCGAAATAGACATTCCGGTGTCGCTTGCCAAGATCGTGGGAACGCTTTTGCTTTTTCCCGACCCGGACGCTGTAGTCGCGTGCGAGCTCGCGAAGATCTCGAATCTCGGTCGGCTCACTCGCTGGCATACCACCATCATTGTGGATTTGGTCGATCCGCGACCTGGGCCCGATGAGTGCAGCTCTCGGATTTGCTGGGCCATGTTCAAAAGGAGACTCCACGATGCCAACTCAGCTCAAGTACGTAGATCCTACCCACCCGCCCGGCTTGCTCAACCGCGTCTATGCGGCGCTTGCCAACACTCGACTGGGGAGGTTCATGTCGGCCCACCTCGTTTGGAAGGTCGATCCGTATCTGATGCGGGCGACAGGGGGCAGGGTTGGGATGGGCCTGATGATGCCCACCGCCCTGCTCGAGACCCGGGGGGCGAGGAGCGGGGCGGTGCGACGCAACGTGGTCATCTACTTCCATGACGGCGATCGGGTGACGATCGTCGCCTCGAAGCTCGGCTACGCGAATCACCCGGCCTGGTTTCACAACCTTCAAGCCGACCCCGACGTCACCTTCGGCGGCATCCCGATGCGGGCGACGGTGGTCGAGGACGAGGCAGAGCGGCAGCGGCTCTGGGGGCTCGCCGACCGTGTCTTCGCGCCATACGCGGCGTACCGCCGTGAAGCGGCGAAGGCGAACCGGACGATCCCGATCGTCCAGCTCAGCGAGCGCGAGTCAGGCGCCGTCGCGTAGCTGTCGCGGCTCGCGCCACATCTCGCGCAGCGGTGGGCCACCGGCGGGCATCTCGATGATCTTGGTCAGGGTGAAGCCGTTGCGTTCGTAGAGGATCCGGTTGCGCTCGGTGCTTGACTCGAGGTGGGCTGGCGTGCCCTCCTGGTCGCAGCGGTCGAGCACCGGCGCGAGCAGGGCGGTGCCGAGGCCGCGTCCCTGGCGGCGCGGTTCGACGCCGAGGTAGTGCAGGTACCAGTGATGGGGAGAGCGCGGGTGGTGTCGTTCGAGGCGCAGCTGGGTCCAGAGCGCGAGGGGAAAGCGGCGGCCGAAGATCGCTGCCATCGGCCGGGTTTGGCGCAGGGTCTCCCGCGTGGGCACGCGCCAGCTGCCCGGGCGGCCCCAGAGGGCCGCGCCGCCGCCGTCCTCGGTCACCCAGACCTGACGGTGGTCGGGCGCCAGGTTTGAGATCTCGGCGTTGAAGAAGGCCAGCAACTGCTCGGCTCGCGTCGAGTCGTCGGGGAGCAGATGCGCCCAGGCCGGGTCATCGGCGAACGCCAGCGCCAGCGCCTCGGCGGCAGCCTCGTGATCGACCTCCGTCGCCAGCCTGACGCCGTCTCGATCGAGAACCTCCCGAATACCCGACACCCGGCCAGTCTCGCAAATCGACGCGAGCGTAAAGCGAAGCGAGGCGGGAAACGGCATCCTCGCCCCTGCAACGGCGCCGACGACGAAGAGGAGAGCGAGATGGCATCGATCCACAAAGAGCGGACGATCGAGGCGAGTCCGGAGGAGGCTTGGGCTGCCCTGCGCGACTGGGGCGCGCTGCACGAGCGCCTCGTCCCCGGGTTCGTCGTCGACACTAAGCTCGACGGCGACGATCGGATCGTCACCTTCTTCAACGGCGCTGTCGCGCGCGAGCGCCTCATCGACCTGAGCGACGAGGCGCGGCGACTGGCCTGGTCGATCGTCGACGGCCCCTACACGCACCACAACGGAGTTGCGCAGGTGCTCGCCAACGAGGACGGGACGACCCGGTTCGTCTGGGTCGCCGATCTGCTGCCCGACGACCTCGCCCAGATCACCGGTGAGCTGATGGAGCGCGGAATCGACACGGTCAAGGCGACTCTGGAGGCAGCGGCTCCGGTCCAGTAGTTCGCATCCAGGGCAGCAAAGCGAATACGATCGCCGCATGGGAGGCCTTTGGGCCGGCACGCACCTTGCGGGGCCGGGCAGCGACGACCGTCGTCCAACAGCGATAGTTCAACCTGGACAATACAAGCCGTAGCGTATGCTGAGCGCGCCTTGAAGAGGGCTCGTCTTACTTCCACCTCCTACGTCGTTCTCGGCTTGGTCGAGCAGCTGCAACCGGCGACGCCCTATGCCCTCAAGCGGGCCGCGGCGATCAGCGTCACCAACTTCTGGTCGCTCCCCCACACGCAGCTCTACCTCGAGTGCGAACGTCTCGCCGAGGACGGCCACCTCGCCGAGCAGCGCGAGGAATCCGGGCGCCGCCGGCGGATCTATCGCCTCACCCGCAAGGGCGTCGAGGCGCTGGAGGGCTGGCGCTCGCTCTCGGCGGCCGAGGGCTACGAGATTCGCGACGCCGGCATCCTCAAGCTCTACTTCGGCGGCGACCCCGCGTTGCTCGCCCCGGGCCAGGTGGAGGCCCACGAGCGCAAAGTGAAGGAGTACGAAGCGCAGCTCGCCGAGTTCAAGCGCCTGGGTCTGCCCGCCAAGGTCACGCTCGCACTCGAAGCCGGCATCGGTCACGAGCGCGAGTACGTGCGTTTCTGGTCGGGGTTGCGCGATGGCTAGGTCGGGGCGCTAGCCACGAGCCGGATGCTCTGCTCTATCGCTGCCTCCGGAAGGCTGGCGAAGCCGAGGACAAGGCCGGGAGGGCCGCCGGCTCTGAAGCGGTGGTGGGAGAGGCCCTCGAGGCCGACGCCCCGCTCGGCGGCTGCAGCGACGAGTGCGGCCTCGTCGAACCCATCGGGAAGCTCGGCGAGCTCGTATAGCCCCGCCGAGCCCTCCTCGACGCTGGCCTGCGGGAGCCAGCGAGCGAGCGACTCCAGCAGCGCCTCGCGGCGCCGCTGGTAGCGCAGGCGCATGCGTCGTAGGTGGCGGTCGAGCTCGCCGCGCGAGATGAAGTCGGCCAGGGCGAGCTGGCCGATCGCCTCCGAGCCGCGGTCCTCGATCGCCTTGACCGAGATCAGCGACCAGCCGAGCCAGGAGGGGGTGAGCATCCAGCCGAGTCGCATCCCGGGCACGAGGCGCTTGCTGGCCGAGCCGATGTAGGCGACCCGCTCCGGCGCCAGCCCCTGCAGGGCCCCCACTCCAGCACGGTCGTAGCGAAGCTCGGAGTCGAAGTCGTCCTCGACGATCAGCCGCTCGCCGCGCTCGGCCCACTCGATCAGCGCCGCCCGCCGCTCGCTGCTCAGCACCCGCCCGGTGGGGAATTGGTGCGCGGGGGTGACGACCACCGCTGTTGCGCCGCTTGCTTCGAGCGCCTCGACCCGCAGGCCATTGGCGTCGACCGGAACCGGCACGACGCCGAGGCCGGCCTGTTCGGCGATCAGGCGATGGGGGTGCCAGCCGGGGTCCTCCAGTGCGACGCGCTCGACGCCGTGGTCGCGGAGCCAGCGCGCGACCAGGGAGAACCCTTGGGCAAAGCCGGTGCAGACGGTCATCTGCTCGGGGTCGGCGATCGCGCCGCGGACGCGCCCCAGGTACTCGGCGAGGGCCTCGCGCAGTGCCGGTACCCCTCGCGGGTCGGGGTAGTCGACGGCGTCGATCGGAGCCTCGCGCCAGGCGGCACGCAGCGAGCGCAGCCAGCGGTCGCGGGGGAAGCCGGCGAGGTCCGGCAGGCCGGGGTCGAGCCGGTAGGCGAATCCGGGCAGCAGCGACCGCGCCGGCGGGCGGGGCTCGGGGACGCGGACGCTGCGCGCCACGCGCGTCGGCGCGCCCTGACTGGCGAGCAGGTAGCCCTCGGCCGCGAGCTGACCGTAGGCCTCGCTGACGACGCCGCGGGAGATTCCGAGCTCGATCGCCAGGCTGCGGGTGGAGGGGAGGCGCGACCCGGCGAGGAGGCGGCCGGCTCGGATGTCCTCGCGTATCGATCGCTCGATCTGTTCGTGCAGCGGCGCCTCGCCGCCGCGCTCGAGCTCCATCAGCAGCCTTGGACCTGAAACTGGTCCTCTTCTTTGTGGCATTACTGGAACTGTATAGCGGGCCAGTTTCGCCGTAGCGTAGGTTCTTCCGAAGACCGCCGAGGAGGTTTGCCATGCAGCAGTCGAGCAACGGGTCACGACCGAGCCGCGTCACCGTGGTCGGAGGCGGCCTGGCCGGCCTCACCGCCGCGATCGAGTGCGCCGAGGGCGGGGCGGAGGTACGGCTGATCGAGGCGCACGAGAGCCTCGGCGGTCGCGCTCGCAGCACCGGCGGCGCCTACAAGGCCAATCTCGGCCCCCACGTCATCTACAAGGACGGCCCGCTCTGGGGCTGGCTGGCCGAGCGCGATCTGCTGCCGCCCTACGCCGGACCGCCGCTCACCGGGATCCGTGTCCGCTGGCAGGGCGACGTCCGCCGCACGCCGCCGCTGGGGACGATCCCGGCGGTGCTGCGCCTGCGTGGGCGCGAAGCCCCGGTCGATCGCGATTTCCGCAGCTGGGTTACCGACCACGCCGACGAGCGCACTGCGGCGATGCTCTCCGCGGCCGCCGGCGTCTATACCTTCCACCACGATCCGGGCGAGCTCTCCGCCGCCTTCGTCTGGGGGCACACGGTTCGCGTCCTGCTCAGCCCGCCGCCGACCGCGCGCTACCTGATCGGCGGTTGGAGCTCGCTGATCGAGGCGCTCGAGGCCCGTGTGCGCCAGCTCGGGGTCAGGGTCGAGACCGGCCGGCGGGTCGAGGCGGTCCCCGAGCCGCCGGTGATCCTCGCCACCGAGCTGGGCCAGGCTCGCGAGCTGCTCGGCGACGACTCGCTCGAGTGGCTGGGTGGGCGCACCGTATGCCTCGACCTCGGCCTCGAGCACCGGCGCGGCGATCCATTCGTCGTCTCCGACCTCGACGAGGCCGGCTGGGTCGAGCGCTTCAGCGCACCCGATTCCTCGCTTGCGCCCGAGGGCGAGGAGCTGGTGCAGGCGCAGATGCCGATCCGGCCCGGTGAGAGCACCGAGGGGGCCACCGGTCGGCTCGAGCGCCTGCTCGACGCCTCGCTGCCTGACTGGCGCGGGCGCGAGACCTGGCGCCGGCGACAGGTGATGGAGGGCCGCACCGGCCCGCTCGACCGGCCCGGCCAGACTTGGCGCGATCGCCCCGCGATCGACCGCGGCGAGGGCGTCTTCCTGGCCGGCGACATGGTCGCCGCCCCCGGCCTGCTCTCCGAGGTCTCCTGGGCGAGCGCGGTCGAGGCGAGCAGGTTGGTCGGTGAAATAACGTCAGCGGGTGGCCGCCACCAGCGCCGGGATCCTGCTCTATCGCCGCACGGCTGACGCGCTCGAGGTGCTGCTCGTCCACCCGGGCGGGCCGTTCTGGGCGAAGAAGGACCTGGGCGCATGGTCGATCCCGAAGGGGGAGTACGCGGAGGGTGAGGACCCGATCGCATGCGCGCTGCGCGAGCTGGCGGAGGAGCTGGGGACGCCCCCCGACCTCGATCCCGGCGAGCTGATCGATCTCGGCGCGGTGCGCCAGAAGGGCGGCAAGGTGGTTCGCTGCTGGGCGGCGGAGGCCGACTTCGACCCGGCCGAACAGCACAGCAACACCTTCACGATCGAGTGGCCGCCGCGCTCCGGCGTGCAGCGCGAGTTCCCCGAGGTCGACCGGGCCGAGTGGTTTGGTCTCGAGCAGGCGAGCCAGAAGATCAACCCCGCTCAGGGGGAGTTCCTCGAACGCCTGCTCATGGCCACATAGGGCGACCTATACTCGCCGGGCGATGGCCGACGGCACCGACGCGCACTCGACACCCCCCGGCGACGGGCCCTCCGGCCGCCCCCTGCCGCTCTCCGTTCGGCTTCTAGGCGCCGGCGTGCGCAGCGCCCGCACGGTGACCAAGGCGGCCGGCATCGACCGCGCGGTCGAGACGGCGGCCGAGGAGGCGATGGTCGCGGCGGTCGAAAGCGAGGCGGTAGAACGGGCCCTGGCGCGGGTCCTGCGCGGACCGGCGGTCGAAGAGGCGATGAACAGCGCCCTGGAGAGCGATGCGGTCAAGAGCGCCCTGATCGAGGCGCTCGACAGCGAGCTGGTCGACGAGGTCTGGCGTCGCCTGCTGGCCAGCGACGAGGCGCAGCGCCTGGTCGAGCGGATTGCCGAGGCGCCGGAGATCCGCGCCGCGATCAGCGCCCAGAGCATGGGGATTCTCGAGGACGTCGGCCACACGATCGGCAACGGCACCCGCAGGCTGGACGGGGTGGTGGAGAGGTTCGTGCGTCGGATCTTCTTCCGCCGACGGCGGGTGGAGCCAACCGATCGCGCCGGGGCGGTCACGCGCGGGCTCGCCTTCGGGCTCGACGTGCTGATCGTCAATCTCGCTTTTTCAGGTCTCGCCGCAGTGGCGGCGCTGATCTCCTCGGCCTTCACCGGCAGCGGCAACGGCGTTTCGACCCAGGCGCTCGCCGCCGGCACCTTCCTCTGGTTCTCGCTTGGCAGCCTCTACCTGGTCGGCTTCTGGTCGCTCGCCGGGCAGACCCTCGGCATGCGCTTCGTCGGGATCAGGCTCGACGTGGAAGGCCGTGGTCTTCGCTTCCGCCGCTCGCTGCGGCGTTTGCTCGGGATGGTCCTGGCGGCGATCCCGTTTGGTCTCGGCTTCCTCGGCATCTTCTTCGACGAGCGGCGCCGCGCCTGGGACGATCGCCTCAGCCGGGCCGACGTCGTCTACGAGGGAAACGAGCGCACGCCGGCTCCCTGGTCTCGCCTCGATGTTGCCGAGCCGCTCGCGCCGCAGCCCGCAACGACGAAGGCCCCGGAATTCCGGGGCCTTCGGCCGCAGCGCGTTGCAGGGTCTTCGCCTAGCTGACCGCTCCTTCCGGGCCCTCAGCGAGTTTGTAGACGATGATGATCGCGAGCGCGAAGATCGCCAGCGACCAGAACGGGTACGCCGGAATCGAGAGCAGCGCGCCGATCGCGTTCAGGGAGGCGATGAAGATTCCGAACCAGCGGCCGAATTCGCCTCCGGAGAAGAGCGAGAAGGCCGCGATCAGCTCGAGCACGCCGAGGATCAGCATTACCCAACCCCAGGTGTGCAGGCCGCTGATCACGTACGTGACGTTGTCGTGGAAGAACTTCGAATCGCCGATGGCGGCGATGCCGTAGATGATGTTCAGTACGCCAGCGATCAGCAGCAGGACGCCGGCGAATACCCACCAGCCACTTATCAGTGTGCTCTCCTCGTTCATACGTAACCCTTTCGTGACGCGAATGGATGGAGCCAGGCAGATGCTGGGAACGGCTTCGCCGCTGAGCGAGGCGTTCCTGCGGGCGAGGACCGCCTTGCCGCTGGTGGTAGCAGCGGCGATCTTTCACCCCGCCGTTGCGGCAGGCGCCCCCACCGCCGGCGCCAGCAGCCTGCGCGTCGCCGAAACCGATGCGGCGGAAACGCGGACCAACGGCAAGATCTTCGGCACCGTCCCGCGCGAGGGCCGTTTCAGTTGCTCGGGCACGGCGCTCGACACTCCGAGCCGCTCGATCGTGCTCACCGCCGGTCACTGCGTCCACGAGGGCGGTACGTGGAGTCGGAACCTCGTCTTCATCCCTGCCTACGACCACGGGGAAAGGCCGTTCGGGACCTTCCACGTCAGCGCCGTACACACGATGCCGCAATGGCGAAGATCAGAAAATCCCGACTTCGACGTGGCCGCCCTGAGGGTGGAGCCGAACCAGATGGGGAGGCTGGGCGACGTGGTCGGCGGTCGTCAGTGGACGACGGGGAAGTCGCGTTTCTCGAAGTTCGAGATCTTCGGCTACCCCGGCGGGGCGCTCGAAGGCGAAGCCCTGCGCAGCTGTGACACCAGAGGCTTGGGCAGCGACACCCTCACCAACGGACTCACCGGCCCGCCGACCATAGCCGGCAGTTGCGACATGGCGGGCGGCTCCAGCGGCGGCGCCTGGATCGTCAAAGGCGGTTACGTCGACGGGGTCACCAGCTACGGCTACCGACACCATTTCGGCCGCCTCTACTCGCCCTACTTCGGGCTGGAGGTGGGCAACTTCCTCCGCAGCCTGCCCTGAGGCGGCATCGCGGAGCCTCAGTCGCCCCCCGATTCCCCGAGCAGGGCCGGTGCGAACGAGCCCACCTTGCCGCCGTTTGCCCTTGCCAGGTGCGCGAGGCCGAAGAGGTCCTCGACCGAGCGCAACAGCGAGTAGGGGCCGTAGGCGGCGGCGTTGGTGGCACCTGGTGTTGCGTAGCGAGAGAGCAGTAGGGCGCCGACCTGTCGCGGCGTTGCCGGCGCCGTCGCGGCACTCGACGCCGCTGCCGCGGGATCGACCTCGTCGAAGCTGACGATCAGGAGTCCATCCTCCTTGTAGGCGGGTGAAGCGAGGATCTTTGGCACCCACTGCGAGAGAAAGGCGTCTGCGGCCGCGGCGCCGCCTGGGCTCCCTTCCGGGCACTGGCCGGAGACGCCCGCATTGCAGAGGCTCGGCGAGACGAAGGAGTAGTTGGCGGTCGAGTCGACCTTGCGCAGATCGGCTTCCAGCTGGGTCAACGGCAGGTCGTTGGTCGCGCAGTCGCCGAGGTCGAGCAGCGAGTGGAAGTAGACGAACGGGTTCTGGCGCGCTGCGTAGCCGCCCGGTGGGGGCTGGTCGATCGCGGCGGCTTCGGGGTGGACGCAGTTGCCGGGCTTGCCGGTTTCGTCGACCATTCCCTCGACGTAGGCGCGCCATTTGAAGTGAGCGCTGGTCAGCTGATCGGCGATCGTCAGCGCTTCGACCGGATAGAGGCAGCCTGCGCCGGGGACGACCCCCTTCGAGTCGAGCGTCGAGCCGGCTGGGAACTCGCTGTAGGTCGAGCAGTTGGCCTGGGTCGAGGGGTTCGGCGGCTGGCCGCTGATCGCGGCGACCGAGTTGGCCAGCCCGGCGTCGTCGAGGAGCGAGTATCCCGAGAGGAGCTGGCCCGTCGGACGCAGGGTCGCCGCGAGGTAGGGCATCTGCGGGGCGGCGCCGAAGGCCGCTTCGTAGCCGGGGCTGGCAAGTGAGATGACGAAGACGTGCTTGATCCGGCTCGCTTCCGGCGTCGGCGCCGCTGGCGTCGCGGCCGGGCCCTGCGGAGCGGGCTTGCTCGCCGGGGCGCTCTCCGCTGGCGCCGCGACCGGCGCTGGAGAGGCGAGTGGCGCCGCCGCGGCGGATGCCGAGCCGCCCGGGGCGGGCCCGGGCGAGGCGGGCCCGGACGAGGAACGCTTCGGCGCCGACACGGCAGCGGCCGGGGCGCTGTTGGAAGCACCGGCGCGGCCGAGCAGGGCGGCGGCGAGGGCACCGCTCTCGCCGGTGCTGATCAGGGCGCTGGCGACGATCGCCGCGGTCGCGACCAGCGAGGAGGCGACCAGCAGGCTGAAGCGCTTGCCGGTCAGGGTCGCCGCCGCGGCCACGGCGCGATGCAACGGTCTTTTCAGCGCCCTCATCTCGCGGCCTCCGCCGAGACGAGCGATTGCCCGCACTGGGGGCAGAAGCGCACCGCGTGGCCGTAGGGGGAGCCGCAGCTGGGGCAGGCCCCGGCGGCGTCGGAGCGCTCCAGCTCCAGCATTCGCTCGGCCGCCAGCAGCTCGGCGTCGACCCGCTGCAGCTCGGCCGCCTTGCGGGTCAGCACGTCCATCCGCACGTGGTCGCGGATCGCCATCTCGTAGAAGGCGCCGCCGAGGTCGGCCTGCATGATCGTGAACTTCTCCAGCAGCCGGTCGCGCTGGGCGACGAGGTCCTCGCTCATGGCTGGCCCTGTCCGGTCGGTGGGGCCGGAGCCGAGCCGGGATCGCCCCCGACCACGATCACGTCGGGCAGGTTCTGCTGAGCCTTGATGTAGTTCTCCCCCTTCTGTTCGGGGTTGGCTTCGACCAGCCGCGTGTCCTCTTCGACCTTCTCCTCGGGCGGCTTGTAGCCGACGACCTGGTGGACGGATCCGTTGCTGGTCTTGGCCACGACCTTGCCGCCACCCGCAGCGGATCGCTCGCCTTTCTTCGCCTTGGCTTTGCCGCCGGCGTTCGACACCGTGGTCGGAGCGGTGGCAGGGGCGCTGGCCACCGCCGATTCCTGGCGGTGCAGCGCCTCCAGCAGCGCCTCGTTTTCGCTGCCGTCGCTGCCGCCGCGACCGACGACGACCCCGATCGCCACCGCGATCGGCAGCAGCGCGAAGAAGGCCACCGCGGCCGCCCTGCTGCCCGGGTTGGCTTTGGCCGGAGGACGCAGCGCGGGACGGCGGGCGCGCTGGCTCATCGCCGCGAAGTAGCGCGAGGCGGGGTTGGCACCGTTGCCGCGCCGCGCCGCGCAGTTGACGCAGTAGCGCTGCTGCGGGTCGAGCGGCGCACCGCACTCCTCGCAGGGCTCGTACTGGCTCGGGGTCGCTGTCATCTCTCCTTGCTCCTCGTTGGGTCTGCCTGGCGATGCCCGCGCCGGTGCTCGCGCTTCTCGAGGATGCGCTTCGCCTCGGCCTGCTTGCGCGCCGCGGTTTCCTGCGTCGTCGTGCAGCCGCCCAGCCCGCCGACCATGAGCAGGCCGCAGACCGCGAGGAGGCCCGCTCGGGGTATGGGAGGGCTAGCCGAACGCACCGCTCACGTACTCCTTGGTCCGCTGCTCGCGGGGCGCCCCGAAGAGCGAGGTCGCGCTGCTGTACTCGACCAGCTCGCCCAGGTACATGAAGGCGACGTGGTCGGCGATCCGGTAGGCCTGCTGCAGGTTGTGGGTGACGATGACGACGGCGACGTCGTCGCGCAGCTTCACGATCAGGTCCTCGATCACCTGGGTCGACTGCGGGTCGAGCGCCGAGCAGGGCTCGTCGAGCAGCAGCACCTCCGGCTCTGCTGCCAGCGCGCGGGCGATGCAGAGCCGCTGCTGCTGGCCGCCGGAGAGCTTCAGCGCCGGGTGGTCGAGGTTGTCCTTGACCTCCTCGAAGAGCCCGGCGCGGTCGAGCGCGCTGTGAACCTTGGGCTCGAGCGCCTTCTTGCGCTGGCGTCGGGAGCCCTGCTCGCGCAGCACGTAGGCGATGTTGTCGAAGACGCTCATCGGGAACGGGTTGGGCTGCTGGAAGACCATCGTCACCCGCCGCCGCAGCGAGGTTGGCTCGATCAGCCGGATGTCGACGTCGTCAAGCAGGATGCGGCCGCGCAGCTTCGCCGTCCGGGTCAGCTCGGTGAGCCGGTTGAGCGAGCGCAGCAGCGTTGTCTTGCCGCAGCCGGAAGGGCCGATCATCGCCAGCACCTCCCCCTGGCGGACCGGCAGCGAGACCGATTTCACCGCTTCGCGATCGGAGTAGGAGACCGAGACGTCGTCGATCTCCATGCGCCGGATCGAGAACTGGGGAGCGCCGATCGAGCGCCGGGCGCCGGTGAAGCCGCCCGGCGCGGTGGCGCCGTTGCCGTTGGCAGCCTGGGCGGGCGGCGCCACCTGCGTCGCGGCCGCGGGGTCCTCGATCTCGAGTCGCCGGATCGGGGGTGGTGTTAGGAGCTCCACGTGCCTACCTTTCTCGCGCGGCGATGGACGACGTCGACGGCCGCGTTCAGGGCCAGCACCATCAGCAGCAGGACGAAGGCCGCCGCGTAGGCCTTCTGCGGCTGGTTGAGGTTCCCGGTGGGGGAGGCCTCGTAGACGAAGTTGGTCAGGGTCGTGCCGGCGCCGCGCAGGTAGTTGATCGGGAAGGTCCCGCCGACCGGGGCGAAGTTCTGGGTCGCCCCGAGGAGGACGACGATGATCGCGGTGTCGCCGATGATCCGGCCCAGGCCGAGCATCGCCCCCGTCGCCACCTGCGGTCGCGCCGCCGGCAGCAGGATCCGCCGCGTCGTCGCGATCTTCGTCTTGCCGACGGCAAACGATGCCTCGCGCACGTGCTGGGGGATAGCGCTGAGGCCCTCGCGGGTGCTGGCGACGACCAGTGGCAGGGCGACCAGGGAGAGCATCGCGGAGGCGGCGAAGAAGGAGCGGCCGAAGACGACGCCTTCGGAGGTGCGACTGAGGAAGCCGAGCGCGGTGCTGGAGAAGATCACCGTGCCGAAGAGGGCGAGGACGATCGAGGGGATGCCGGCGATCGCCTCGATCGTCGACTCGGTGACCCGGGCCAGCCCGGCCGGCCGGCCGTACTCGACCAGCCAGACCGCGACGCCGACGCCGACCGGCAGGGCGATCGAGATCCCCATCACGGCGACGATCAGGGTGCCGATGAAGGCGTCCGAGAAGCCGCCGGACTGGCTTTCGCTGAACCCCGCCGTGGCGGGGGTGACCAGCATCGAGGGCCGCAGGTACTTGATCCCCTGCACGAACAGGTAGGCGGCGATCGCCACCGCGATCGCGCAGAAGAGCAGCCCCAGTGCCCAGCAGATCGCCAGGCCGATGCGGTCCGTGAGCCGCCAGGCGGCGCTGCTCTCGACCGGGTCCTTGCCGGATCCGGGCGGAGGCGCCGTGGGCGGGGAGGCGGCGGGCGGGGTTGCGAGCGAGGACTCCATCAGGCCGTCGCCCCGTATTTGCGCATCGCCCGCCGCGCCACCCAGCCGGTCAGCGAGAAGATCGCCGCGGAGAAGAGCAGCACGGCCGCGATCGCGAACAGCGTCGCGTTTGCCGGCGGCGAGCCGAGCGAGTCGATGTTCTTGACGATCGTCGGTGCCAGCGGCCGCGAGGGCTCATAGATGAAGATCAGGCCGTCGGCCGGGTTGGGGGCGAAGGCGACCGAGCCGGAGACCATCGCCAGCATCACCGCCTCGCCGATCGCCCGCGCCACGGCCAGCACGGTGCCGGCGACGATCGCCGGGCGCGCCGTTCGCACGGCGATCTTCCACATCGTCCGCCAGCGGTTGACGCCGAGGGCGAGCGAGCCCTCGAGCCAGCCGGGCCGGACCGAGCGCAGCCCGTCGGAGAAGATCGAGACCATCAGCGGCGCGATCATCACGGTCAGGATCAGCACCGCCGCCAGCAGGCTGTAGCCGCTGAGTGAGATCACGCCGGCGACCGAGGCCTTCTGCGGCTCGGTGACGAGGTGGTTGCCGATGAACGGCACCAGCACCAGCACCCCCAAGAGCCCGTAGATCACCGAGGGGACGCTGGCCAGGAAGCGGACCACCGGCTGCAGCACGTTGCGCATCCACTCGGGCGCGAACTCGACGATGAAGACGGAGACGAAGAGCGAGCAGAAGAGGGCGATCGCGACCGCGCCACCGGTGATCAGGAGCGTGCTCCAGATCAGCTGCCAGGCGTGGAAGGTGTAGACGTACTCGGCGCCGCTGAGGCCGGAGAGGTAGATCTGGTTGAGCTGCTCTTCGACGCTGCCGCCCGCCCCGAACCAGGCCAGGCCGTTGTGGGCGAACGACGGCCAGGCCCGCGCGAAGACGGTGACGATCATCGCCAGCAGCAGCCCGACCACGGCGCAGACCAGCGCGCCGAGCATCCGCTCGGCGCGCTGGTCGGACCACTTGGGGCCGTACTCGGGGAGGTACTCCTCCTCCATCTAGCGCTTCTTGGCCTTCTTGTTGAAGGCCGGGACGCCACCCGCCTTGGAGATCACCTCTCCGGCGACGGGGTCGCGTCGCGCCCAGTCGATGAACTTCTGCAGCGCCGGCGGGCTGGTGCTTCCGTCCCCGGGCAGCACCAGGAAGAGGTAGCGCGAGAGCGGGTACTTGAGCGGCTCGACGCTGATCTTCGATGGCACGCAGGGGACGCCGTTGACCTTTAGCGCCTTCTGGCCTGCGCCCTGCCAGGCGAGCCCGTCATAGCCGATCGCGCTCGGGTCCTGCTTGACCGCATTGACGACGAGGCCGTCCGCGGTCAGGGCGTTGACGTTCGAGGAGGGCAGCTCGTTGCCCAGCACCGCTTGCAGGAAGAAGTTGTAGGTCCCCCCGTTGGTGTCGCGGCCGACCGGGTCGATCGTCGTTTCGAGGCCGGAGCCCGGCAGCTGATTCCAGTTGGTCAGCAGCCCCCGGTAGATGTCGTGGGTCTGCTGGATGGTGATGTTCTCCAGCTTGTTCTTCGGGTTGACGTCGATGCAGAGCCCGTCGAGGAACATCTTGATGTAGGTCGTTCCCGCGTCGCTGGGGAGGGGGGTGCGGGCCTGTCCGGCGAACTGGCTGGTGCCGTTCTGGACGTCCTTGACTCCGGCGTTGCCTCCGTTGGCGGTGTAGACGAAGTGGACCTTGTGGTTGACCGTTTTCGTGTAGGTGGCAAAGAGCGCCTGCAGCACGGGTTGTGCGGCGACCGAGCCCGATCCGATCAGGGTCACTGCGCCGGCAGATGCCGGTACGGCGAGCGCCACCACGGCGATCGCCGATATGGCAAGGGTCTTGATTCTCATCTCGACTTTGCTTCCTTTCCTGCCGGGTACAAAAGTTTCTTGATTGGCTAACTCGACATGACCCTAGCACCTTCTGTACTTTATTGACTCCTTTACTAAAGAAGGCTTCCCGGCGGCCCTGAAAACGGAGGTTCCATTGCTCAGCAGAAGACTGTCCACGCCCCGCGCAGCGACGGCGATCGCGCTGGCGGCGGTGCTTGCCGCCGCGGTCGCCGTGACGCCGTCGTTCGCCGGATCGGCACTGAAGAACGTGAAGGCGGCGCACCTGTACGTCACCAAGAAGGAGGCCTCGGCGCTCTACCTGAAGAAAAAAGCGGCTGCCAACACCTTCGTGGCGAAGGCGGAGGCGCCGCTGGCGCCGGTGGTCGGCATCGCGGCCGGCACGGCCGTCTTCGGCCCGACCTGGGCGACCACGCCGGGGTACATCCCAACGGCCTTCACCTCGTTCGGGACTCCTGGCACGGCCTCGGCCGTGATCACCTTCTCCGGCAGCGCCACCTGCACTGCCGACAAACCGACGGCCGAACTTGCCTGCCCGATCCAGATCCTCGTCGACGGGCAGTCGACCGGCAAAGTCAACTTCGCGCCCGCAACCGCGAGCACGCCAGCGCCGGCCGCCCTGGTCCACACCGTGATGCAGACGACGGTGCTGCAGAAGGGCGGTCACACCGTCGCGATCCAGTACGTCGGTGCGAAAAACGTGGCCTTCACGTTGAAAGGCTGGAGCCTGGCGGTCCAGGCCTACCCGGAGCGCCCGGAAGTTCCAGCCGCGGCCACCGAATAACGCCGCAAGGGGGCCGACGGGCCTCAGGTACGCCTATATGGCGTACCTGAGGCCCGTCGGCCCCCCGGCCGCGGCCGGGCTGGAGGCGCTCAGTGCCCGCGGAGCTGAAAGCGCGAGGGGCGGGGGAGGGGCTCGCCGAGGATCAGGCGGGCCCGGTAGTAGAGGGCTTCGAAGGCCTGGGTGTCGAGCTCGTCGGCTCCCATCCGCTCGCGTCCCGGCTGGGTGCTGCTGCCTTCGGGCGGTCCGCCCCCGACGGGTCGCTGCCGCAAAACGCCGTTCAGCCTGCCGCGGGAGACGAATTTGGTCGTATCGGGTGGGGCGCTCACAATTCCTCCTTTCGTAGTTTGTTGAGTATCTAAATCAAGAATAGCAGGGTGTACGGCTTTCGAGGTTGGGGGTAGGGGAGTGCCATGCCCGACCTCGTCCTCGGCCCGTTGCTGCGCTACGTCTCGGAAACCAAGGCGACGGTTTGGGTTGAGACGAGCGAGGCCTGCGAGGTCGAGATCCTCGGCCGCCGCGAGCGGACCTTCGGCGTCGCCGGCCACCACTACGCGCTGGTGCGGATCGAGGGTCTCGAGCCCGGGGGCTTCTACGAGTATGAGGTCGCGCTCAACGGCGAGCGCCGCTGGCCCCTCCCGGACGGGGGGTTGCCGCCCAGTGCGATCCGCACCTTCGCGCCGGGCCAGCCGCTCGACGTCTGCTTCGGCTCCTGCCGGGTGGCCGTGCCCCACGAGGAGCCCTACACGAAGAGCAAAGACGAGGACGAGGACGGTTTCGAGCTGGACGCGCTCCGCGTGCTGGCCCGCCAGATGGTCCGCGACGACCGCAGCAAGTGGCCGGAGCTGCTCTTCCTGCTCGGCGATCAGGTCTACGTCGACGAGGGCTCGCCCGCCACGCGCAAGCGAATTCGCGCCCGCCGCGGCGTCAGCGAGCCTCCCGGCGAAGAGGTGATCGACTTCGAGGAGTACACCTGGCTCTACGAAGAGGCCTGGAGCGATCCGCTGATTCGCTGGCTCTTCTCGACCGTCTCCACCTCGATGGTCTGGGACGACCACGACATGAGCGACGACTGGAACATCTCGCGCTCCTGGCACGAGGAGATGGACCGCAAGCACTGGTGGCACGAGCGGGCGGTCGGCGGGATCATGAGCTACTGGATCTACCAGCACATCGGCAACCTCTCGCCGCGCGAGCTCGACGAGGACAACGAGATCTACGCGGGGGTGAGGGGCGAGGCCGACGCGACCGGGGTGCTGCGCCAGTGGGCGAAGGAGATCGACTCGACCGCCGCCGGCACCCGCTGGAGCTTCTGTCGCGACATCGACGGCGTCCGCGCCCTCTTCATCGACTCGCGCGCCGCCCGCGTCCTCACCGAGGAGCGCCGTTCGATGTTCGACGACGAGGTCTGGCAGTGGATCGTCGACCACGCCAGCGGCGACTTCGACCATCTGCTGATCGGCACCACCGTTCCCTACCTGCTCTCGCCGGGCTTTCATCACCTGGAGGCCTGGAACGAGCGGCTCTGCGACGGCGTCTGGGGCGACCCGGTGGCCCGCGCCAGCGAGAAGCTGCGGCGCGCCGTCGACTTCGATCACTGGGCCTCCTTCCAGTTCTCCTTCCAGCGCCTGCGCCAGCTGCTCGAAGAGGTCGGCTCGGGACGCCGCGGCAAGCCACCGGCCTCGATCGTGCTCCTCTCCGGCGACGTCCACCACGCTTACCTCTGCGAGGTCGGCTTCCGGCCGGATGTGGAAATGCGGAGCGCCGTCTACCAGGCGGTCTGCTCCCCCTACCGCAACCCCCTCGACGCCCGCGAGCGCAGGGTGATTCGCACCGGCTTCTCGCGCCCGTTCACGGCGCTGACACGCGGGCTCGCCCGCGTTTCGGGTGCCCCCGATCCCGGCCTGCGCTGGCGCCTGCTCGAGGGCCCATACTTCGACAATCAGGTCGCCACCCTGCGCCTCGACGGTCGCGAGGCGATCGCCCGGCTCGACAAGACCGTCGCCGGCGAGGAAGATGGGCAGGCGCTCAAGAAGACTTTCGAGCGCCGCCTCAGCTGACGATGAGTTGGGGCGGGGCGCTACCCGGCAAAGCGCGACCCCGCCCCTTCCCTCTTCAGACGGCTGCAGATACCTCTGCGTCGCCACCTTCCTGTGAGCCGTGGGGAGTCGAGGCCCCACGGCCGTCGGACGGCGGGACATCACCGTTGAAGTTCTTGGTCTGCCCGGGTCGCAGGTAGACGATCTGGCCCTCGCGCAGCTCCAGCTTCTGCAGTTCGGCGCGGGTCAGCTGCGCCCAGACCTCGGTGCCGTCGCCGAGCACGAACTCGACCCGGATCTCGAAGCCGAGGGCGACGATGCGCTGCACCATCGCCTCCTCGGTGCGCTCGTCGGCGTCGAGCACGACGTCCATGTCGTGCGGTCGGACGAAGTGCTCGCCGAGGCGGTTGACCTCGCCGACGAAGCTCATCACGAACTCGTTGGCGGGGTGGTCGTAGAGGTCGTCGGCGCTGCCCGATTGCTCCACCCTGCCCTCGTTCATCACGACCAGCTGGCCGGCGACGTCCATCGCCTCCTCTTGGTCGTGGGTGACGAAGATCGTCGTCACGTGCATCTCGTCGTGGAGGCGGCGCAGCCAGGTGCGCAGGTCCTTGCGCACCTTGGCGTCGAGTGCCCCGAAGGGCTCGTCGAGCAGCAGCACCTGCGGCTCGACCGCGAGCGCCCGGGCCAGGGCCATGCGCTGGCGCTGGCCGCCGGAGAGCTGGGAGGGGTAGCGCTCGGCCAGGCCGTCGAGCTGGACCAGCTGCAGCAGCTCGTGGACGCGGGCGGAGATCTTCGCCTTGTCCCACTTGCGGATCTTCAGCCCAAAGGCGACGTTCTCGAAGACCGTCATGTGCTTGAAGGCGGCGTAGTGCTGGAAGACGAAGCCGACTTCGCGCTTCTGGGTGGGCTTTTTCGAGACGTCTTCGCCGTCGATCAGGACGCGGCCGCCGTCGAGCGTCTCGAGGCCGGCGATCGCTCGCAGCAGGGTGGACTTGCCGCTGCCGCTCGGGCCCAGCAGGGCGGTCAGCGAGCCGTTCGGAACCTCTATCGAAACGTCATTGAGGGCCTGAAAGTCACCGAAGCGCTTATTTGCTCCCTCGACTGTGATTCCCATCAGGCGTCCTCCTTTCTCTTTAGGACGTTCATTGCGAGCAGGGTGGTGAGCGCCAGCAGCGCCAGCAGGATCGAGGCGCCGTAGGCTCCGGGGAGGTTGAAGTTCTGGAACTGCTTCTCGACGAAGAGCGGCAGGGTCTGCGTCTGCCCGGTGATCGAGCCGGAGACGATCGTCACCGCGCCGAACTCGCCGAGCACCCGCGCCGTGGTCAGCACGACGCCGTAGGCGACGCCCCAGCGAATCGCCGGCAGGGTGACGCGCCAGAAGGTCTGCCAGGCGTTGGCGCCCAGGGTCGAGGCGGCCTGCTCCTGCTCGGTGCCGATCTCCTGCAGCACCGGCACGGTCTCCCGCACGACGAAGGGCAGCGAGACGAAGATGCTGGCCAGGACCATGCCGGGGACCGAGAAGAGGATCTTGATCCCGGCTTCGGCAAGGGCCGGCCCGAACCAGCCGTCGGTGCCGTAGAGGAGGAAGAGGGAGAGGCCGATCACGACGGGGGAGATCGCGAAGGGCAGGTTGATGATCGCGTCGATCACCGCGTTGCCCTTCCACTTGTGGCGGACGAGCAGCAGTGCGCAGCCGACGCCGAAGACGGTGTTGAGCGGCACCGAGATCGCGACCATCAGCAGGGTCAGTTTCAGGGCATGGAGGCCATCCGGCGAGGTGATCGCGTCGAGCGGCGGCCCCAGGCCGTCTTCGAAGGCCTTGAAGAAGATCATCACCAGGGGCGCGAGCAGGAGCAGGGTCAGGTAGCCGAGCCCGAGCGTGCGCAGGCCCCAGCGGCTTCCCCGTGCGCTACCGATGCTCATCGTCGTCTCCCTCCGCGGTGAAGTCCTCGCCGCTGATCGGCATCACGGTCAAGCCCCCACCGGTGCTGCGTTCGTGGCGGCTGCCCCAGCGCTGGATCAGCGAGACGACAGCGAGCAGCAGCAGGGATGCCACCAACAGCACGACCGAGACCGCGGCCGCGCCGACTTCGTTGCCGGACTCGATCTGCTGGCGGATGAAGACCGAGGAGACCTGGGTTTCCGGCAGGCCGCCGGCGAAGATCAGCACCGAGCCGAACTCGCCCAGGGCGCGGGCGAAGGCAAGGGCGACCCCGGCGGCGAGGCCGGGCAGCAGGTTGGGGAAGATGATGCGGCGGAAGACGGTGAAGCCGCTCGCCCCGAGCGAGGCCGCCGCCTCCTCCATCTCGCGGTCCATCTCGATCAGCAGCGGCTGCACCGCGCGGACCACGAAGGGCAGGGTGACGAAGAGGAGGGCGACCACGACGGCGGTCCTGGTGAAGGCGATGTCGATGCCGAACGGGCTGTCGCTTCCGTAGATCGCCAGCAGGGTGAGGCTGGCGACGATCGTCGGCAGGGCGAAGGGAAGGTCGATCACCGCGTTGACGGCAGCCTTGCCGGGGAAGTCGTCGCGGACCAGGATCCAGGCGATGATCGTGCCGAAGACAGCGTTGATCGCGACCACGATCAGCGAGGCGATCACGGTCAGCTTCAGCGAGGAGACGGCCAGCGGCGAGGTGACCTGCTCCCAGAAGGTGCTGAGGCCGCTTTCGAAGGACTGGCTGACCAGGGCCGCCAGGGGCAGCATCACGATCAGGCTCAGGTAGAGGACGACGAAGCCCCGGCCGAGGCCGGCGCC
This sequence comes from uncultured Solirubrobacterales bacterium, assembly GCA_963712595.1. Taxonomy (GTDB): domain Bacteria; phylum Actinomycetota; class Thermoleophilia; order Solirubrobacterales; family 70-9; genus VRUE01. The sequence goes on along the minus strand of CAVQIM010000001.1, from coordinate 593,459 downwards.
GACCCCGGGCAGGCGGATGCCCGCCCGGGGTGCTGCTGGTGCTGCTGGTGCGCTTGCCGGGTGCGCGGACATCAGCCTGAGGTCGAGACCCCCAGTTCGGTCTCGATTTTCGCGACCGAACCGGTTTCGTCATCGAAGAACTCGTCGTTGACCTTGCTCCAACCGCCGAACTGGCTGATCTTGAACAGTTCCTTCGGGGTCGGGAACTGCTTCTCGTCGACGAGTTTCGGGTTGACCGGGCGATAGCCGTTTTCGGCCCAGATTTCCTGGCCCGCGTCGGACCAGATGAAGTCGAGGAAATCCTGCGCCGCGGGCTCCGGAGCGTCCGTGGTGACCGCGATCGGAGTTTCGATCAGGATCGTCGAGGGCGGCACCACGTATTCGAGGTCTTCGCCCTCCTCTTCGGCCTTGATCGCCTCGTTCTCGTAGCCGAGCAGAACGTCGCCCTCGCCCTGGGTGAAGGCGGCCAGCGCGTCGCGGGCGCTGCCGGGCTGCGCGGTGGTCTTTTCGAGCAGCGTCTTGACGCCGGCGAGAGCCTCATCGGGGGACTTGCCCTCGTTGATCAGGGTCCCGTAGACGGCCATGATGTTCCAGCGCGCCGCGCCGGAGCTGAACGGGTTCGGAGTGACCACGTCGACGTCCTTGCTCAGCACGTCGTCGAGGGTCTGGATTCCCTCCGGGTTGCCCTTGCGGACGCTGATCACGACCACCGAGTCCTGGGCGATGCCGCCGTAGGGCTGCTTGTCCCAGTCCTTGGCGACGATCCCGCCTTCTTCGACCAGCCGTTCCATGTCGCCGGCCTGGGCGAAGTGGACCACGGCTGCGGGCTGCCCGGCGACGACCGCGCGGCTCTGGTCGCCCGAGGCGCCAAACGAGTTGCTGAAGCTGACTCCCTCGCCAGCGGAGGTCTTCTCGAAGGCCGGCTCGAGGTCTTCCTGGTAGACCGCTTCCGGGGTGGAGTAGCCGACCACGTCGAGCTTGCCACCGCCAGAGGACGAGGCGCTGCTGTCGTCGCTGCTGCCACATCCGGTTGCCACGACCCCGATCGCCAATGCAACGAGCGCGGCCAGGAGGGCCGCGTTGACGCTGCGCCGCCGGGTCACCTTGCGAGCGTTCCGCATAGAAAGGAATCCTTTCTTTCTCTACTGATTTAGTTTTTTGACCAGCTTTGTTCTAAATGAAGCCGGCACGGTAGCACAAAGTCGATTGGAAAAGTCGTCAATCCCCCATCCAGGGCTGACTTCGCCTTTTGTCTCGCTATTGGTCCACAAAAGGCGAAGTCAGCGTGGGCGGGCCAGCGTGGGCGGGTGCGTGTGCCGCAATAGACTGCGGCGCCATGGATGTCGTGCGGACGCCGGAGGAGAGCCTCGAGGGGCTGCCCGACTTTCCCTTCCAGTCGAGCTACCGGGAGATCGACGGGCTGCGGCTGGCCTATCTCGACGAGGGGGAGGGCAAGCCGGTCGTCTTCTTCCACGGCGAGCCGACCTGGTCATTCCTCTGGCGCAAGGTGATTCCGCCGGTGCGCGACGCCGGCTTCCGCTGCATCGCCCCGGACTACGCCGGCTTCGGCCGCTCCGACAAGCCGACGGACGTCGGCTGGTACAGCTACGACCGCCACGTCGAGCTGATCTCGACCCTGCTGGAGGAGCTCGACGTCCGCGACGCCACCGCCGTCGTCCACGACTGGGGCGGGCCGATCGGGCTGCGGCTCGCGGTCGAGCACCCAGACCGCTTTTCGCGCATCGTGATCATGGAGACCGGCCCTTTCACCGGCCACCAGCGGATGAGCGACGCCTGGCTGAAGTTCCGCGAGTTCGTCCGCGACAACGCCGACGTGCCGGTCGGGATGCTGGTGCGGGGCGGCTGCAAGGAGGACCCGGGCGACGAGGTGATCGCCGCCTACGACGCGCCCTACCCGAGTCCCGAGTCGAAGGCCGGTGCCCGCGCCTTCCCGCTGATCCTGCCGACCGAGCCCGATGCGCCCGGCGCTGCCGAGGGCAAACGGGTCGCCGATGCCCTGCGGACCGACGAGCGCCCGGCCCTGGTCCTCTGGGCCGACTCCGACTTCATCCTGCCCTTCTCGGTTGGCGAACGGGTCTCCGAGCAGCTCAACTTCCCGCCGCCGCGCAAGATCGAGAACGCCTCCCACTTCCTGCAGGAGGACGCGGGGGCGGAGATCGGGCGCATCGTCGCCGAGTGGCTCGCTGACTAGCGGCGAGCGGCTGGACGACCGCGGGCGACCGCGGCGCGCAGCTCCTCGCGCGGCCGGTCGGTGAGCAGCCGCACGCGGCGCGGCGGGTTCTCGTCCTCGACCCAGGTGACCGTGCCCGGCCAGTAGGGCCCGGGTGGGGCGCCCGGGTGGTGGAAGGCGTCGGCGTAGACCCAGCTGCCGGTGTTGTGGAGCTGGCCGCCATCGGGCAATCGCCAGGCGGGCTCGCCGTCGCCGGGCCCGGCGCGATGGGTGTGGCCGGTGATCGTGTGCTCGGCCTCGATGCGTAGCCGCCGGGCCATCTCGCTGGCGGCGGCGATGCCGCTGCGGGTGATCGATGCGGGGGAGAGGTCGGGGTCGAAGTCGGCGCGAAGGGCGCGATTGAGCAGCCAGACGCTGGTCGGCACGGCGGCGCCGACCGCCGCCTTGGTGGCGGCACGGCGCGCGCTGCTGCCGTTGCGCCGCCGGCCGGAGATCGAGCGCCAGGCGCGTTCGGAGGGTCGCGTCGCCCCCCGCGCGAGCCCGGCTTCGGCGAGTCCGTAGGCGAGGCCGTAGATTGGGCGCAGGATCCGCTCGTAGTCCTCGGGAGCAGCAGGGTCTGGCGGCTGCCCGCCGGCGCGCATGATCGCTGCCGCGGCGAGGCACTCCAGCCGCGGCAGCGACATATGGCAGTCCATGTAGTGACCGTGGGTGGCGTAGACGTCATCGCGCAGCCAAAGGCCCGGATAGGCGATGCCGAGCTCGGCATCGCCAAGCCAGTTATCGAGTCGGGTTGCCGCCTCGCCGGCGGGAAGGCCGCGGTGCTCGAGGCCGAGCTGGCCCCCGGCAAGCGCCACCTCCTCCAGCAGCGGCTCTGCCAACCGGTGGTCGTGGTTGCCAGGGACGAGCACGATCCGCCGGCCGGCCATCGCCTCACCCAGCTCCTCGAAGAACGGCTGCACGACCTCGAGCACCCGCGTCAGCGGCAGTTCGCGCAGCTCGAGCACGTCGCCGAGCAGGACGAGGCGGTCGGCGCCGGCGACCTCCTCGATCAGGGCGCGGCGGATCGTCGGATCGCGGCCGAGGTCCTCGCCGGTGGCGCTGCCCAGGTGAAGGTCGGAGACGATCGCCGTGCGCACCGAGCCAACTTACTTCCTGGCTGCCCGGCCAGCCTCTGGCTAGACTTCCGCCGGATGGCCGTCCTCAGCGAAGAGCGCCTGGCACCTGTAAACGGCGTCGAGCTCGCCTACCAGGAGGTGGGTGATCCCGCCGGCGAGCCGCTGCTGCTGGTGATGGGGCTCGGCACCCAGATGCTGGCTTGGGATGAGGAGTTCTGCGCGACGCTGGCCGAGCGTGGCTTCCGCGTGGTGCGCTTCGACAACCGCGACATCGGCAACTCGACCATGCTCGAGGGGGCTGGCGTGCCGAAGCGGCTCGACCTCTTCCTCGGTCGTGGCGCGGCCTACCGGCTCTCCGACATGGCTGGGGACACGATCGGCCTGATGGACCACCTGGGGATCGAGTCCGCCCACGTCGTCGGCGCCTCGATGGGCGGGATGATCGGACAGACGCTGGCAATCGAGCGGCCCGAGCGGGTGCGCTCGCTGGTCTCGATGATGTCGACGACCGGCAGCCGCCGGGTCGGCACGCCGACCTTCAAGGCTTTTGGCTTGATGCTGGCGGAGGCCCCGCGCAGCCGTGAGGCCTACGCCGAGCGCATCGTCAAGACGTTCAAGATCGTCGGCTCCCCCGGTTATTTCGACGAGGAGCGCCTGCGCGATCTGGCGGGCAGGCTGTACGACCGCTCCCACAACCCGCGCGGGATCCTGCGCCAGATGCACGCGATCACCGCCTCCGGCGATCGCACCGCGGCGCTGCGCCGGCTGGAGCTGCCGGTCACCGTGATCCACGGCACCCGCGACAACCTGATCCGGCCCAGTGGCGGCCGCGCCACTGCCCGCGCGATCCCGGGCGCTCGCCTGCGGATCGTCGAGGGCATGGGCCACGACCTTCCCCGCGAGCTCTGGCCCCTCTTCGTCGACGAGATCGCCGACACCGCCTCGCGTGCGGGCTGGCGAGCTGCGGCGAAGCAGCCCGCCTAGAGCCCGGACAACAAGTGCGGCTGAGAGGAGTCGAACCTCCACGGAGTTTCCTCCACACGGACCTGAACCGTGCGCGTCTACCAGTTCCGCCACAGCCGCGAGGGCAGGCAATTTACCGGTTTGCCGCCCCCACCCGCCCCGCCCGAAGCGACAACCGACCCGACCCGCTCGCTAAGATGCCCAACTCCCGCCGCTATCGTCTAGGGGACTAGGACGCCGGATTCTCAGTCCGGAAACCGGGGTTCGAATCCCCGTAGCGGTACCTCGTTGGAACGGCTCTAGAAAGCCAAAAACCCCGGTTTTGCCGGGGTTTTTCTAGTTCTTTGGGGCAACGGTTCGGCAACAGGGTGTTGCCGACGTGGCACCCGGGGCGAGCCCCAGGGCGAGCGTTTCCCATGCTGAAGCGGTTTGCGCTGTTGCCGCGCGGCAACAGCGATGACAGTTCGCGGCAACGGCTGCGAGGCCGCTGTCGTGTTGCCTACCGGCGTCGCGAGTGGCGGCGGGGCAGGACCGTGATCGCGAAAGTGGTCGAGACCTCATGGATCAGGTCGACAGGGATGGTCGCCGTCTTGGCAGCGCTCCGCGGTGGTTTGTTCGAGCCGAAGAGGGCGATGGAGACCAGCTGTCCGCGCGGGTCGTGGCGGGCCTTATAACGGATGCCGTCATAGCCAGCCTCTTGGAGGGCGAGTGCCCAGCCCTGGGTCAGATTGTAGTCGGAGGTTGAGTGGATCTCGGCGGTGAGGCCAATGAGCCCGAGAACGGTTGGGTCCGTCAGGTCAACGACGTTTGCTTTGGGTGGGCGCAGCCTAGATAGCCGCTGCGCGTCAACCAGCGGCTCCGGGATCACCCCGCCTGGCCGAAGTAGGCGCCCGAACTTCTCGACGAAGGCGCCGATCGGCTCCTCCGCGAGGTAGCAAGTACCTGACTCAGCAAGGTTGAACCTGCCGTCAGGCCCGACGTCGAAGAACCAGGGCGCGACATCCGCGGCATGGATTCGCCACAGAGGTTTCGTCCCGAGCTTCGTGCTGGGAAGCTCGGGCAGGTCGTCCGGAGGGGCGGGCAGGCCGCGCGGACTCAACGCTTCAGGTCGGCCACGGCGCGGTGGGCCGAGAGAAGCAAGGGCTCGATGTCCGCGTCGGCGAAGGCATCAACCGGCGTCCGGTTGCCCAGCTCCGGCTGGGGGGTGGTGGCAAACGAGGCGAGCGTCCACGAGTCGAGCTCCGCATCGTCGAAGACCTCATTGAGCTTCTTGACCGCCCCGAAGGGCGCCCCGCTGGCCGCATCGAACTGCCAGCGCGGGTAGCGAACCAGCCCAGCGTCGTCGCGCAGCGCGATCACCGACCCGCTGACGACCCGCTTGCGCAGCGCCTCCCGGCTGACCCCCCCGAGTAGAACCCGCGCCTCAGCGCTGGTCAGCAGCTCCCCGAGAGCGCGTTCCCAGGCGCCGCCGGCAAGCACGACCATCGCCGCGCGACGGCCGAGCACCTCGGCATCATCAGCCGAACTCGGCTGCCCACCGATCTCGGTGAGAGTGCGTCGGAACTCCTCGACAGTGCGATCTAGGAGTGCTGGGTTCGCTGCCATTAACTAGCGAGAATAGCGTCAACGTCGTCAACGGTCAAGCAAATGCCCGACCAGCAGAACCACCATGATGAATCGGCTGCGTTTCATGCGAGTAGCGAGATCACTAGGGCTGATTCTTGACAGCTATTAGGCCGTACCCATAGCGTGACGACTATCGGAACGGCTGCTAGGTGCCATCTCCGACTGCTCTTTGTGTCTGGTCGGATCGCCCGCTTCGGCGTCGTAGGTATCTGCCAGCCCGATTTCTTCCGGAGGCAAGTTTCACAGCTTGAGCGTTCAAGACGAGATATTTGAGTGGGTGCAAGGCTTCGAGTCCTGGAAACAGGAGCTCTTTGTCTGTGCGGCCTCGTCTCCTCAGTTGGATGAGGGAGACGCAGAGGCCGTGGCGTCGATGCTGCTTGGCGAAGCCGTCGAGGGTAGGGGCCCTCGCGAGGTATCCCGAAGTGATTTTCCAGCCGCCGAGGGCGCGGATCAGCCCATGGTCATCAGGCGAATCTGCGACCTGGAGAACGTCAACGTGATTGCCGATGGTCAGTCGCTCGCCTTCGAGCCGAACGGGCTCAACGTCGTGTGGGGTGCAAATGGGGCCGGGAAGACCGGTTACTCGCGCATTCTCAAGCACGCGGGACGAACCCTGCATCGAGAGGGCGTGCTCGCCAATGTCAAGGCCAAGAATGCAGGTGGAGCTCCCAGTGCCACGATCGTCGTGTCCATAGGCGACGAGGAGCACGAAATCTCCCTCGACCTTCAAGGCACCCCGCCTGCGTTGCTGGGACGTATCTGCATCGCAGATAGCAAGGCGGGTGAGATCTACTTGACCAAAGAGACCGAGGTCGACTACGTCCCCACGACCCTTGCGAGTCTCAGTCGTCTTGCGGCGGGACTGAATGCCGTCAAAGCCGTGCTGCGGCGGCGTCTTGATGCGGTCGAGACGTCGCCATTGGACCCTCGTCCCTTTGGCGAGGCCACGGCTGCCGGCCGCCTTGTCGCTGGCCTCGACGCCAAGACTCCTGAAGAGAGCATCAAGATCCTCGCGCTACTTAGCAAAGACGACCTCAAGAAGCGTGAAGCGTTGCGTAAGAGAGTCGGCGAGCTCGACGCTAGGCAGGCTCCGCAATTGCGCCTAGCGGCCGAGCGTGATGTTGCGGACGCCTCTCGCCTTCTGGACGATCTCAATAGTCTTGCGGCGCCACTGCGCGAGCCGGCGCTCGTAGTCGCCCGTGAGCGAATTCGCTCGTTGCGTGAGGCTCGAGATGCCGCGACATTGGCGGCCAAGCGCTTTGCAGACCAGCCACTGGGTGAGGTTGGCAGCGAACCTTGGCGACTCCTCTGGAGCGCCGCACGGCAATACGCAAGCCACCTTGGTCAGACGCTGCCACCTAATCACGATCCCGCGCGGTGCCCACTTTGCATGCAGGAGCTTGGGTCGGAGGCTCGCGATCGTCTCCGCGACTTCGAGCAGTTCGTCGCTGACGACGTCAGTGCACGATTGAAGAAGCTAGAAGATGAAGTTGAGGAGAGTCATCTCGCTCTTCCTGATGCAGAAACGGTGCGCGCCAATCATCAGAGCTTGTTGGGGCGGCTTGGAACTTCAGACGGCGAGCCGGGACGGGCAATCAACGATTGGCTGGATCAAGTTCGGGATTCTCTTCGTCTTCTAAGGGACGGAGAACTCGATGACCTCGCGTCAATTGAGCCGCCCCCCGAGCTGACGCCCTGGATCGACATTCGCAAGCGAGAGGCGAAACGACAGGCTGTGATTGAGCGTGGGGAGGAGAGCGAGAAGATCCGACAGGAACTTGCTGAGTTCGACGGGCGCCACCTTTTGTCGGAGCGTGTTGACGAGGTGCTGAAGCGTCTTACTGCGTTGCGCGCGATAGATGGGCTTGAGAAGGCGATGGCCGAGACGAACACCAGCGCGGTCAGCCGCAAGATCGGTGCCTTTTCCCAGCAGCTAATCCAGGCCGGTCTGGAGGACGCGCTTAAAAAGCAGCTGAAGGCGTTGGAGTTTCGCGCCCTAGAGGTCGTACCGAAAACTCGAATCGTAAGTGGTCGCTCAATGGTCTACCTACGATTCAAGACGGTCGATGATGTGCCGTTGACCGATGTCCTTAGTCATGGCGAGCAGCGGCGCCTTGCCCTTGCCATGTTTCTTGCGGAGATGGAAGTGCTATCGGATCCCAGTCCTATTGTTCTCGATGATCCCACCAGTTCGATTGACCAAGAGGGGCGCCGCCAGATTGCTCGCACCTTGGGGAGACTTGCTGAAGACCGCCAAGTCGTCATTTTCACCCATGAGCTTTCCTTTGTTTTCGAGCTTGGCCGACAGGCGCCCCGTGGTCTGATGATCGAGACTCAGCATGTCTACCGTCAGGGCGAAACAGTTGGCCATGTCCGGCCTAGTTTGCCCTGGGAGGGGCTTGGTCCGGCCGAGCGTGTTGGTCCGCTTCGGGACCGGTTGCTCGCACTTGAAAAGCTTCATAAGAAACAAGACCACGATGCTTACCAGGACAAGGCTGCTCGCTTCTGTTCCCTACTTCGCGGGTCGATAGAGCGCACGGTTGAGGATCGAATCCTCGCTGGGGTTGTTCGACGTCGTATTGATGATGTCCAGACGAAGAAGCTTCGTCAGGTTAACTGCAGCGAGGAGATCTGCGAGATGGTCGATCGCGGTATGAGTGAAAGCTCACCGTGGGTCCACGACCAGGCGCTCGCCGATGGGTCGGAGTCGCCCACTCCGGACGAGCTTCGAGAGGGCCTCAACCTTTACATCGAGTTGCTCGGCAAGCTTACCGATGCCGATAGGGAGCGTAAGAAGGGGACCAAGAAGCGCAAGGCCCAGGCTGTCGCCAAGCTGAAGGTCGTCGAGTCCGGCAGGGCGGAGTCCGTGGAGGTCACCGGCCCCGATCTCAGGCCGGTCCCCGATGGTCCCCAGCCATCCAGTGGAGATCTAGCTCCGGCGTCTGGCCAGGAGCCTGCAAGCGTCGAAGGGGTCGAACTCGACTGACTCCTCTGTATTTTCGCGGATACGTCGATTCACAGCGCTGAATCCACCGGCGATCTGCATGCATTACTGCAACGTTCCTCTTTAGCTATAGCTACGTTCCCAAAATGGCGGCGCTGGCCGACATCACCGCGCGGCTGGCGAAAGGAGCGACGGGCCGGACAGAGGCCGACATTCAGGCAGACGTACGGGCCCTTCTGCTTGAGGCGCCCCTATATCTCTCCGACGACGACCTTGACGTCTTTCTGGAGGCTCAAGTGGGGGGCGGTCGGCGCATCGATATTGAGGTGGGCTGTGCGGTCATCGAGGTCAAGAAGAGCCTCGGTTCCGCCGCGGCCGTAGCCGCGGCGATTGAGCAGCTTGCGAACTATGTGCGCACCCGCACGGAAGAACGTTCCGAACGCTACGTAGGTGTTCTCACTGACGGCCGAAGTTGGATTCTTTACCACCTTACACCGAGCGGAGACCTTGCCCAGGTGAGCCGCTTCCAGGTGCAAGGAAGCGGTGATTTCGAGGGATTGGCTGCCTGGCTCGAGACGGTTCTAGCGACCGCTGACAAGGTCAGGCCAACGCCCAAGGAGATCGTGAGACGTCTCGGCGCGGACTCACCGGCCGCCCAACTCGATCTCGCTGACCTCCGGTCTCTGTATCGGGCTTGTCGCAAGGACCCGGAGGTGCAGGTAAAGCGAGAACTATGGGCGCGCCTTCTCCTATCGGCCCTCGGAACGAGCTTTGAGGACAGCGACGAGTTGTTCGTCACTCATACCTACCTCGTACTCACCGCAGAGCTGATCGCCCATGAGGTGATGGGTCTTCCTACGGACGCCGCGAGCGGGGATGTCCGCGAGCTACTTGAGGGACAGCAGTTCGCGATTGCGGGTCTCCACGGAGTGGTCGAGGCCGACTTTTTCGACTGGCCCGCGACGATCGCCCAGGGCCAGCCGGTGATCGCTGGTATTGCACGTCGGCTTTCGCGTTTTAATTGGGCCGACGTCGAGCATGACGTCCTGAAGGCACTCTATGAGTCGGTCATTGACTCGGAGACTCGCCACAGGCTCGGCGAGTACTACACGCCCGACTGGCTGGCGGAGAAGATCGTCATCGACCACTTCGACAACCCGCTTGAGCAGCGCCTGCTCGATCCCGCGTGCGGCTCTGGCACCTTTCTCTTTTGGGCGGTCCGACGCTTGCTCGCAGCCTGCGAGAAGGCAGGCATCTCGAACCACAAGGCCTTGGAGCGTGTAGCCGCCCAGGTGCAGGGCATGGATCTTCACCCGGTTGCGGTGACCCTAGCCCGCGTTACCTACCTACTCGCACTGACGCCGAAGCGACTCGAAGACCGGGGAGAGCTGACCGTGCCGGTCTTCCTCGGTGACTCGGTCCGCTGGGAGCAGGATGACACTGTCCGCACTGAAGATGGCATGACCGTTCGCACCGCCGACCCGCTTGAGTTGGTGGACGATGAGCTCCACTTCCCCGAGGGTGTCGTGGAGAATCCGAAGCGCTTTGATCGCTTGGTCGCGGAGCTAGCTAGTCGTGCTGGTAAGCGAAAAGCAGGTACGAAGCCTCCGAAGATTGCCGGCCTTCTCAATCGACATCACGTTGTCGCGGATGAGGACCGCGAGGCAGTGGAGATCGCCTTTAAAAAGCTCTGCCGGCTCCACGACGATGGACGTGACCACGTCTGGTCCTACTACATTCGAAACCTTGCGCGACCACTGTCGTTCATGCGCTCCGATGGCCACGCGGATGTTCTGGTCGGCAATCCGCCGTGGCTCTCGTATCGCTCGATGCCAGCGAAGCTGCAGAAGACGTATCGCCGACTGGCCGAGGCGCGGGGATTGTGGGCGGGTGGCAAGGTGGCAACCCATCAGGATCTTTCCGATCTCTTCGTCGCACGCTCCGTCGAGCAGTATCTGAGGCCCCAGGGGACCTTCGCCTTCGTCATGCCCTTCGCGGTCCTCTCGCGACGGCAGTACGCAGGGTTTAGAACCGGCGAGTGGGGTGGCGAAGGGGAGGGCGCGATGGCCCAGCTGATCGCTGCCGAGGATTTTGCCAGCGTGAAGCCGCCTCTGTTCGCGGTGCCCTCCTGCGTTGTATGCGGCGTCAAGGCGAAATCTCCCTCGGCTCTTGGCGCCGCTACGAAAATCTGGACGGGCAGCGTCCCAGGTCATCATCTCGACTGGGCTTCTGCGTCGGCGCACCTCCAAGCCTCGGAGGGAGAGGTGGCAATCGGGTCCGACGGCGAGGAATCCCCGTACCGAGCCAGATTTCGGCAGGGTGCCTCCCTCGTTCCCCGTGTGCTGGTGACGGTTGTGAAAGGTCCCGGCGGGCCAATTGGGGTCACCGCTGGCAGCATTCGCGTCCAAAGTGCGCGATCAGCGAATGAGAAGCGACCGTGGAAGAACCTTCCATCGCTTGACGGTGTAGTTGAGAGGCGTTTCGTGGTGCCGATGCACCTCGGCGCCACGATCCTCGCCTACCGCGCTCGGACCCCGAAACTTGCAATTGCTCCGCATTTGGAGGGCGTTTTGATCGATGGCTCTGATGAACGTATCGATGGGTTTCCGGGTCTTGCCGCATGGTGGCACCGTGCCGAGCAGGTCTGGGAGGCGAACAGGACCAAGGCGACCCGCCTATCGCTCTTGGAGCAGATTGACTTTCAAAGCAAGCTTCGAGCGCAGTTGCCTGTCAGTCCCGAACGAGTCCTCTACACCAAGTCCGGACAACATCTCGCGGCCTGCCGCATCAACGATCCTGAGGCCGTTATCGACCACACGCTGTATTGGTGCTCAGTGGCTTCGCCTGACGAAGGCCGCTACTTGTGCGCGGTGCTGAACAGTGGCGCCCTCACCGATGCAGTGACCAAACTGCAATCGCGAGGCCAGCACAATCCTCGACACTTCGACTTGCATGTTTTCGCGCTTCCGTTTGCGATCTACGACGCTAGTAATCCAACCCAACGACGCTTGGCCGAGTTGGCCGAGCGGGCAGAGAAAGTCGCTGAGAGCGTTGAGCTCGATGACGCCTGGCAATTCCAGAAGGCACGACGGGTAGTTCGTGAAGCGCTGCGTGACGACGGAGTTGCCACAGAGATTGACGCAACCGTACGGGAGCTACTTACGCAGAAGGCGGAAGGTCCGGTCAGTGCTCGTTCCAACGAACAGGCCCCAGATCTCCTAGATGCGCTCTCAGAGGCAAAGCGTGCCACGAAGCCACGGGCGAAGAAACGGAAGCGTCGAACTTCCATGCAGAGTCCATCCCGCTCGAGCACGAAGAAAGATGGTCGACGCGTATCCGCGGGTCGCAGCGGTAGGAAGGAAAACCGGTGAGTATCGCTACCCAGCGGCTTCGGGCTCGTGAGTGGTGCCGGGGCTGTGGGCTTTCGCCCGACGACTGACGTCGGGCGAAAGCCGAGACATTCAGGATTCTTCTTGCTCCGCTGACCACGGCCCGCGACCAACCCCAATCGCATCGTCAAGAAAGTCCGCAGAGCCGACGCCCTCTTCCAGCAGGTGGACGTAGGTGCGCAGCGTGAAGGCGGCGTCGGCGTGGCCGAGCCAGGTCTGGATCTGCTTGATGTCCTTGCCGTTTGCGAAGAGCAGCGAGGCGCAGGTGTGGCGGAAGATATGGAAGCTCACCCACGGCATGCCGACGAGCTTCCGGGCGGGGTTGAGCACACGATCGGCGACCTTGCCGCGGATCAGCTCGGTGCCGACGTCGGAGGTGAAGACGGGCTCCGTTGGGCCGGAGTAGTTCGCCTCTCGATGTGCGATCAGCCGTGCCGTCATCCGCGGCGCCAGTGGGATGTCGCGCCGCCCGGAGCCGCTCTTCAGTCGCCGGCGCTGGCAGCGGTAGAACTGCTCGCGGACCTTTACGTGTGGGCTGTTCTCCAATTCCATGTGCTCCCAGGTCAGGCCGATCATCTCGGAGATCCGCAGCCCGGTATGGACGAGGAACTCGAAGAAGAGATGCCAGTCCTCGGGGATCGCTGAGAGCAGGGTTGTCAGCTCGGCTCTGGTCAGGGCCTTGGCTCGATCCTCGTCCGGCACCTCCTCGACCAAGGGGGCCGGAATGCGGACGCCGCGGATCGGGTTCGTACTGATCAGCCCGTCCTCTAGTGCGGTGGCGAAGAGTGTCGAGAGCGATGCCCTCGTTTTCCTGATCATCGATGTGCTCTTGCCTTCGTTGCGCATCGCCATAAGGAGGTCGCGAACATCCTTGGGCTCGATCTCGCTGAGCTTCAGGGTCTTCCACCGGGGTATCGCGAAGTTCTCGATCGTTCGCCGGTACTCCGGGCGCGTGGTCTCCGAGAACCCTCGCTGGGTGCGGCCGGCGTAGGTCTCGATCCACTGTGGGAAGTAGTCGCCGAAGCGGGTTCGCTCTACCGGTTTGCTGTCGACCGAGTCGCGGAGTGCCTTCCTCTCGCGCGCTTCGTTGAAGGTGCGGCAGGTTTCTTTGTGCTGGCGGCCGCGGTGGCGCCAGGTGATCAGGTAGGGGCAGTCGCAGCGGCCCTTGCCGTCGCATCTGTTTCCGTGGGCGCGGTAGATGCCGGGGGAGGAGGTCCGTACTAGCTGGGTCATCGTCTTTCCTTTCGCGCAGGGCGTTGCCCTGGCAGGTGGTCTCTTGCCCCTTACACGGACGAGCTGGATCCAGCGCCACCCCTCGGCAACAGCATGCTGCTGCTCGGCAACGAAAAAGCAACAGGACGTCCTTTGCCAGCCGCAAATAGCCGCAAAAGATTGTTGCCCCGTTGCTCCCTTTTCGCCGCTTTTGCCGATCAGACTGCGAAATCGCGAAACAGCCGCAAACGGCCGCAACGCATCCAGGCTTTTCTCAGTCCGGAAACCGGGGTTCGAATCCCCGTAGCGGTATGGCTCGTTGCGGTGGTCGAAGTGGGGGACTGTTGCGCGTGCGGCCAATCAGGGGAGAGGCCGGCCCAAACTCGCGCGGGTGACGACGTTGTACTCCGGGACATTGGTTTGCGGGTCGCTGCCGGCTTCGGGCTCGACCGTATAGAGCCATGTGTCCAGCGGAGGCAGGCCCAAGACGCCGGGAACCGCTCCCCGCTTGACCGCCATGACCTTTCCGGGTAAGCCCTGGTCGACCAGAACCGCTTGACCGACCTGGAAGCGTGGGGGCTCGACGCTGCTCACTCGTATACCCATCCTACGCTGTCTGAAATGTATTGTCTGCCGAGTGGCTCTCTGTCAGAGCGCCACGACCGCGAGGCCCGGGACTCGTTCGAACTCGGTTGCGTTCGCCGTCGCGATCTCCATGCCATGGCTCAGGGCAGTCGCTGCAATCCACATGTCGTGCGCGCCGATCACTGCTCCGCGTCGCTCCAGTCCAGCCCATATCTCGGCGTGAGTTCTGGCGACGGAGGTCGTGACCGGCAACGGCTCGATCGAGGAGATCAGATGCTCTACGAAGGCCTGTCGTCGGGTCCGAACGCGATCGTCTCTGGCACGGTGGACGCCGTGCAGCAGCTCGCTTGCCGTGATCACGCTGATCGCGCGGTCTTGCTCGCCGAGGGCACGCTCAAGCGATAAGCCGCGCCGCTCCGCGTTGACCAGCACAGAGGTGTCGATTAGGACGGCCAAGCAGTGTCCGGGGGGCCGATGGTCTCACGACCCGCTTCGACATCGCGCTCAAAGTCGTCGTCGACCGGCGGCGCAGTGTCCATCAGCTCGCGCCAGCGTGCCGCGGAGACCACCTGGCGGCCTCGAGTCGGCCGCATCTCCGCGATAGGGACGCCGTTGCGCACGACCTCCACCTCCTCGCCGGCGCCTACCCTGCTGATGACCTGCGAGAACTTTCTGGCGACCTCCGTCGCGGTCAAGCTGATCATGTTCTCACGGTATCAGATAAATCTGATTCTCGCCTTCCTCGTGGCTCCCAGCGAAACCGGGTTGGCCTGGATGCGCGCCACCTGGTTCGCCTTGTGTTCCGCTGGGGGTATGGCTATCCAGTGGCTGTTCGAGCTAGGCGCCTTGCAACGGCGTCGCGGCGGTAGTCGAAGATTCGCTCGAGGTCGCGCAGGACGAAGAGGCGGTGCGCGATCTCACCAAGCGGTCCCAGGGGGATTTCGTAGCGGACGCGGTCGTGGATCAGTGTGGCGCCATTGCCGTCGCTTTCGAACAGGTGGGTGTGCTCCCAGAGCGAGTAAGGGCCCTTGGCCTGGATGTCGACGAAGCGATTTGGGGGCTCCCACTTCTTGATTTCCGTTCGCCAGCGCACCGGTACTCCGTGCAGCCTGAGCTTGTAGTCGAGCTGCGTTCCGGGTTGCATCGCGATCGGCCTTGGCGTTGTCACCTCGAAATGGAGCCACGGCGGGGTCAGCGGCTCGAGATTGGCGGCATCGCCGTAGAAGGCGAACGCCCGCTCGATCGGCAGCTCGATCCGCTGGCTCCGCGTGAGGAGGTGCATGGGCACGCGCTTAGCTTTGCAACTCGGCTGGGTCGATCGCCCAGCTGGGAGAGGCGACATCGTCCGCTGGGTAGCTTGTGGAGATCACCACAAGTTCTCTCATCGCAGGAGCCACGGGATTTATCGGCTCGCGACTGGCCACGGCTTTGGCGAGCTCTGGCGGCTCGGCCCGCTGCCTGGTCCGCAACCGCTCCACGGCTCGCCGGCTCGAAGCTGCCGGTCTGGATCTGCGTGTGGGCGACGTCACCGACAGCGAGAGCCTCATCGGCGCGGCGAAGGGAGTCGACGTCGCCTACTACCTCGTCCACGCGATGGGTGGAGGCGCGGGCTTCGCCGAGCGTGAGCAGATCGGTGCGCTCAACTTTGCCCAGATGGCTCGCCGCGAAGGGGTTGGACGGATCGTCTACCTCGGGGGCCTCGGAGAGGAGAGCGCTTCGGAGCACCTGCGCAGCCGTCATCAAACCGCTCGCGTCCTCGCCGCCGAAGGACCTCCACTTACCTATTTCCGGGCGGCGATGGTGGTGGGTGCCGGAAGCGAGTCCTACCGAACCCTGCGGTATCTGGTCGGGCGGCTGCCGGTGATGATTGCCCCCAGTTGGCTGCGTACCGTCACTCAGCCGATTGGGATCGACACCACGATCGAGTATCTGCGACGCGCTCCTGAGGTTCCGGAGTCAGAGGGCCGGGAGGTCCAGATCGGTGGCCCCGACGTCCTTTCCTACTCGGACATGCTGGATCGGATGGCGATCGCGATGGGAAAGCGGCCACGGCGGAAGCTCCCGGTTCCCTTCATCACGCCCTGGCTATCGGCACTCTGGCTGGGTCTTGTCACGCCTGTCGACACCAACGTCGCGCGCCCCCTGGTCGAGGGTCTGACCACGCCGACGGTTGTCACCGACCCGTCTGGCGCCGAACCATTTGAAATCGCCCCGGAATCACTCGATGAGGCGCTACGCCGCGCGTTTGCAGAGGAATGAGGACAGTCGTATAGCGGACGTTCCGGTATAGGAATTGATAGGTACACTAAGCCGAAACCGCTGACGGAGCGGTCCGAAGGCAAGGGGGAGTGCCGTGAAGCAATTCGATCGGAAGAGCCATCTTCTGCTCGTGGAGGGTCAGCGGAGTGCTGGGCAATTTGCCGTCTTGGCCTTCGTCGGCGCACTCATCATGGCCGCCTTTCTGGTGCTGCCGGTGGGTACGTGGGCGAAAGGGGTCGACGCTCGCAAGCAGCCTGGCCCGTCTGCGGATTTCACGGTCGCCGGCACCAACGGCTATTCGCTCGACGTCAAACAGTGAAAAAGGCGCGGTCACGGTTGTCGTAGCCGACCAGCGACCCCCGGTCGCCACCATTTCGGCCACCGGCGATATCCGTCCCGCCAACAAGGGCAATGTTGCAGCCAGCACCTACATCTCCCGCGACTCGTCGGGAGATCCAAGCGCGATCGAAGCCGATCTCGGTTCCCTCGGCACGATCTCGGTCGCCTTCCAGCCTTCCGGCGAGACCCGGGTCACCAAGGTGGACTTGCAACACAAGACCAAGAAGTGCGTCGGCGCGGAACGAATCGTCCGCCGCCTCGGCACCTTCACCGGCACGATCAAATTTCAGGGCGAAAACGGCTACACGACGGTCGACCTTGCCAGCGCCGAGGGCACGGTTGGCACTTCACTCTTCCGCAATTGCACGACCAAAATCAGCCATCGCGCCGGCAGGGCTCAGGCGTCGTCATCCGATGACTCGGTCTATCTGACCGCATTGAGTCGATCGGCCGACATGTTCATAGCCTCCACCTGTACCAAAGGCCCGTCGACGTGCTTCTATGCCAATAGCCTGGAACCAATTTCGAAAGACGTCATCGTCGTGCGTTCAGCCCAAGCAGTCGCCACCAAGGACAGCTTCACCTTCAATAACGCGCTTAGCTCCGCCACGCTCACCCCGCCAGCTCCGTTCTCCGGTCGCGGCAGCTTCCGAAGCGGTCCAGGGGGCTCATCAAGCTGGACCGGTTCTCTCGAGGCCGCTTTCCCGGGGGTTACGGTGCCGCTGACCGGTACCTCGTTCAAGGCCAAGCTCAGTCGACTGGACGCCCCTTCCTGATTGAATATCGTGAACTGCTGTGACAGAGGGGGAGACATCGGCTGCGCCGGGTTGGTACCCCGACCCGCAGGGGAGCGGCAACCTTCTCTACTGGGATGGCATGAAGTGGACGGGCGACATACACGTCCCTTCAGCATCGGCGCCATCGCATCCGCTCCAGCGCTTTCAGGAACTTGGGCGGGCTCGCATGCTCGTCGTCGGAGGCGGCGCGGGGTTGGCGATCTCGCCGTTCCTGACCTGGGTGAAGGTGATCTTGCTCGGGGATCTGAGCCTGTTTCAACTGCTCGACGCTGCCGGGCGCGCCAATAGCTGGGCCTGGGCGGCGGTCGTCGCAGGCGGGGCGGCTGCGATGGTGGCATTTAGGGAGCGAAATCCCTCCACTGTGAGGGGGACCGGCTTGGCCGTCGGGGCGCTCGGCGGCGTTCTGGCGATCTACGCCCTGGTGGATCTGCGAAACGAACTTCGCGACGTCCACGGGCTTGCGGCGATCGGCATCGGTCCCTACGTCGCGATCGGCGGCTGCATAGCGATGGCAGCGGGTGGGTGGATGGCCGGGAGCAAAAGGCTAGGCTGAGGCAAGTGGACGTACTGATCGCGGCGGACATGGAGGGGATCGCGGGAATCGACGACTACGGCGATTGCCTGCCATCGCACCCCGCTGCCTACGCCCGCGGCCGGAAGCTGATGACCGACGAGGTGTTGGTGGCGGTGAAGGCACTGCGGGACGCCGGGGTCGACCGCATCTCCGTTGGCGACTGGCACATGGTCGGCACCAACGTCGAACGCGAGCGGATGCCGGAGGGGATCGAGGTGCGGCCGATCGCCGACCTGGCGCTGGTCGAGGCCGATCCATCGATGGCCAAGGCCCACGGCGGCCCACTCGACGCGGTGGTGATGATCGGGCATCACGCGCGCACGACCAGTCCGCGCGGGTTCTCCTCTCACACCTTCGTCTGGGACATGGAGGTGCTGTTGGACGGGGAGTCCCTCAGCGAGGTGCAGGTCTACGCGCAGGGCCTGGCGGCCGAGGGGATCCCGGTCCTGGTCGTGGGCGGCGACCGCTGCATGCTCGATGAGCTGGGGGAGGGGGAGATGGGCAGCGCCCGGTTGGTGGCGACCAAGGAAGGTCAGGGGCGGGCACATGCCCGATCCCGTGACGTCGACTCCGCCCGCGCCGAGCTTGCCGCCGCTATCGCCACCGCGCTGGCCGAGCCGCTGCAGCCACCCCCGGCGCGCAGCTATCCGGCGGAGCTGCGGATCACGGTTGAGGGGGAGGAGTTGATCCGCACGACAGTCGCCCAGCCCGACGACCTGCTGACTGCGATCGCCACCGTGTTCCGGACGAGCAGCGTTTCGCGTGAGTACCGGCAGCTCGCCAAGCTGCTGCCGGCCGGGCACGACTCCCGCTTGCGAAAAGCACAGCGACGGCTGGGCAGCCTCCTCGCCACGCCGGTGATGCTCTCGAAGGAGCGCCGCTGGCTCGCCTCGAGCCCATCCGGCGCAGGCGCCGGCGAGCTCGAGAAAGCGCGATAGCCAGCGCCGCCTATCGAGCCTCTGCCCGTTGCTTCGTCGCAGAGAGGAGGCGGCGGGTGACCAAGACGTGGAGGCGGGTGCCGATGACCAGAGCGCGGTAGGTCCGGCCCGCGATGCCGGGGAAGTTGGCCCGCGTCTCGGCGCGGAGGCGGCAGCCCTCGCTCCCTTCTCGCTCGAGACGAAATATCAGGGCGTAGTCGGAGAAGCGGTGGCGGCCGGCAAGTACCAGCTCTTCGGGCCGATCTGCTGCCTCGACGTGGAAGCCCGGGAGCGTCGAACCTGCGGCTAGCGGTCGCGGGCCGGAGGAATCGACGTCGGCGCAGCCGAGAAGGCGAGCGCCGCGGGCGCTCTGAGTCGAGGCGAACGAGCCTTCGATCACCCGAAGTAGCGCTTCCCAAGCGGCATCGAGCCCGGTGTCGAGCGTGACCGAGTGTTCGTCGATGTACGGCAGGCGGTCGGGCATTGGGGCGCGAGCGTATAGCGAGTAAAGGGTGGACGTGACTCGGCGGCCGCCATAAAATCGGCCCATGCCCGCGGCAAGGGTCTCGGTTCAGATCATCGGGCGCCGGTTCGTCGATGCGTACAACCGGCGGCACGTCGACGATCTCATTGCCCTCTCGGACCCGGCGATCGAGTTCCACCCGACATCCCTCGTCGGGGCGCGTCGGCGCTACGACGGACACGACGGGTTGCGGCGCTGGGTGAGGGAACTCGACACGCTCGGAATCGAGCACCAGGTTCGGGTGCTCGAGGTTCGGGCGCTGGGGAACGACGGTCTCCTCGTCCTCTCGGAGGTCCTTCTTGACGGCAAGCTCGTCTCGCCGGGGGCGATGTTCGCCCGCCTGGGAGAGGACGGCAGGATCGTCGAGGCCCGCGCTTTCCTCACCGACGAGGCGATGCTCAGGCAGGTGGGCTGGGTCTCCGACGGGCCGCCGACGACGCCTAGCCAGTAACTCAGAAACGGCTTGATCAAGCCGATATGGGCCGCGGCCGAGCTCGGATCGAGGCACTAGACGCATATGCGGGTTTCCCCTCTTGAACTGCGCGGGTATCCAGGAGTACCGTTTATGGCGCGAGAGATCGAGCGCCATGCGCAGGGACGGGAGTTCACGTCAATGCGACCGAGGAGAGCCGAATGGCCAGGCGTTTGATCGTCATCGCTCTGGTAGCCCAGGGACTTGTATTCGGGGTGTCCGCCGCGCAGGCCGACACCGCACAGATCATCGAAGAACAGCATCACCCCGCCACGGCCGCGGATGGCTGGCAGGCGGGGACGTGCAGCGAAGACGAAGCTGAAAAATGCTCACCGGAAACCCCCGAGCTGTTTTTCAATCAAGCCGGCGGCCACCCCCCGTTCGGCTTCACCCAGTACACGCTGAGACATAAAACCTTCGTTCCTGACACGGTCGAAGAACCGTTGGCGGAAATCAAGACGCTGCGTTCCGATCTGCCGCCCGGGCTTACCGTCAACCCCGAAGCGACCGAACGCTGTCCGTTGGAGACCTTTGAAGAAGACGTGACCAAATGCCCGGCGAGCTCGGAAGTCGGCAGGGAGGAAGCCACGGTTGTCCTGCGATTCGAAATCCCGAACCCGAACCCGCCCCCCGCCACGCTGCCCAAAAACTTCGTGATTCACCCGAGCGAAGAACGAAAAACGCTCGTCCCGATCTTCAACCTGGTGCCGAACAAAGGCGAACCGGCGCTTTTCGGCTTCAAGATCGGTCCCACCGAAGAGGAAGAGTTCCTCATCACCGAAGTGGCATGGGAGAGCGATTACCACGAGAGCTTCACGATCTCTACGCCGCCACCGTCGGCGACCACCAAGACGTTGAGGAGCCGGCTCGTCAACATCGGCACCTCCGGCAACGGCACCTTCATCACCAACCCGACCACCTGCTTCAGCCCGGAGCTGCCGCCGTTCCAGCAGGCCTACTCGACCTTCTTCCGCGCCGAGTCGAGGGAAGAACCGGATCCGGTCTTCCCAAGCGGCCGCACGCCGGTCGAAGCGGCGCTGCCGGAAGGACTGGTCCAGGTCGGCTGCGCCAACGTTCCCTTCGATCCGACGCTCGGGGTCGCGGCCGGAACTGACCAGGTCGACTCCCCGGCGGGGCCGACGATCAACACCGAACTGCCCTTCATCACGGGCGCCGACAAACTCAGCGAGTCCCACCTGCGCAACGCGGAGATCACGATGCCGGCCGGAATGGGCTTGAACCCGTCGGCCGCAAACGGCCTCGCGGCCTGCACGGACGCCCAGTTCGGCAAGGGGACCCGCAACCCAGTGGCCTGTCCGGATGCTTCGATGATCGGCACGGTGGAAATCGAGACGCCGCCGCTGCCCAAAGGCGCGCTCGAGGGCGACGTCTTCCTCGGCCAGCAGCTGAGCCGCGATCCGACCTCCGGTGAGGAGTTCCGGATCTTCGTCGACGCCGAGTCCGAGCAGTACGGCATCTCGAGCCGCTTGATCGGCAACACCAGCGCCGACCCGAAAACCGGCCAGCTGACGACGCGCTTCACCGAAAACCCACAGGTTCCGTTCACCTCGGCGAAGATTCACCTCGACGGCGCCAAGGGTGTGCTCAGCAGCCCGCCCACCTGCTCGCCGGCAACGACGACCGGAACCTTCGAACCGTGGTCCACCCCGGCCTCGACCAGGTCGCGCACGAGCGAATTCACCCTCTCGACCGCACCCGGCGGCGGCAGCTGTCCGACGACCCTCGCCGGCAGGCCGTTCGCGCCGAGCTACACGGCGAAATCCGATAACAGCAAAGGCGGGGCGTACAGCCCATTCCGAGTTCACATCGGCCGTCCAGACGGCCAGCAGGAGCTGAAGCTGGTCGACGCGACCCTGGCCAAGGGCCTCGCCGGCAAGCTAGCCGGTATCCCCTACTGCTCCGAGGACGCCCTCGCGGCGGCAACCGCCAACAGCGGGGTCACGGAGCAGGCGAGCCCGAGCTGTCCCGCGGCGAGCGAGATCGGCAGCGTCTCCACCGAGGCCGGCACCGGCTCCAACCCGCTGAAGATCGGCGGCAAGGCGTATCTCACCGGTCCCTACAAGGGCGCACCGCTCTCGATGGCGGCGATCACCCCGGCGGTTGCCGGGCCCTTCGATCTCGGCACCGTCGTCGTCAGGGTGGCGCTCTTCGTCGACCCCCGGACCGCCCAGGTCAGGACGCTCTCAGACCCGATCCCGGACGTCTTCGGCGGGGTCAAGCTGGACCTGCGCTCGATCGACTTCAACGTCGATCGCAGCAAATTCGCCCACAACCCGACCAACTGCGGTGTCGGGGCTGTCAGTGGCACCCTCGGCGGCGGGGGATCGGACCCGACCGACCCAGCGGCGTTCAGCTCCTACCCGTTCTCGGTCCCCTACCAGGCGACCGCCTGCAAGAAGCTGGGCTTCAAGCCGAAGCTGTACACGCGGCTGTTTGGCGGTCCGTCGACGACGGCACGGGCAAAGCACCCGCAGCTGCGGGCGATCCTCGAAGCCCGCGAAGGCGACGCCAACGTGCTGCGCAGCGCGCTGACGCTGCCGCGGGCGATGTTCCTCGACCAGGGACACATCCAAACCGTCTGCACGAGGCCGCAACTGGCTTCCCAGACCTGCCCGAAGGCCGCCGTCTACGGCCACGCGCAGGCGAGGAGCCCGCTGCTCGGCAATCCGCTGAGGGGGCCGGTCTACCTGGTCTCCTCCAGCCATGAGCTGCCGGACCTGGTCGCCGATCTGCGCGGTCAGGTCAACGTGCAGCTGCACGGCATCATCAGCTCTGTCAAAGGCGGCGGGATCAAGACGGTGTTCAACCCGTTGCCCGATGCGCCGGTGAGTAAGTTCATCCTCCGCATGGAGGGTGGCGACAAGGGCCTCCTGGTCAACTCCAGGAACCTCTGCACGGGCCCGCTCTCATCGGTGATGAACCTAAAGGCGCAGAACGGCAAGAAGATTCGCAACAACCACCTGTCCCTGCGGGTGAGTGGCTGCGGCGGGAAGTAGCGTCACGCCATCGCAGCCGGTGCGGCGGGCTCCACCCGCTGCACCGGCACACCCACCATTTGGGCGTACACTCGACGCAGCCGGATTGGGTGCCGGTGAGCAATGGGGGAAGGAGCGGTGGATGTACGACTACGTGATCGTCGGCGCGGGCTCGGCCGGCTGCGTGATGGCGGCGCGGCTCTCCGAGGATCCCGATACCAGCGTCGTCCTGCTCGAGGCCGGGCCGCCGGACACCAACCAGAACATCCACATCCCCCTCGGTTACCTGCAGCTGGCCCGCACCGAGGTCGATTGGGACTACACATCCGCTCCTGAGCCGGGCTGTGGCGGGAGGCGGGTTTCGCTCCCCCGCGGCAAGGTGCTGGGCGGCTCCTCGTCGGTCAACGCGATGGTCTACATCCGCGGCAACCGCCGCGACTACGACGAGTGGGGCGTGCAGGGCTGGGGCTGGGACGACCTCTTCCCCTACTTCCTCAAGGCCGAGGACAACGAGCGCGGCGCATCTGAGTGGCATGCGGTTGGCGGGCCGCTGCCGGTGTCCGACCAGCGCTCGGGCAACAAGATCACGGCCGCCTTCGTCGAGGCCGGCGTCGAGGCGGGGTTGGCGCGCAACGAGGACTTCAACGGCGCCGAGCAGGACGGCGTAGGCATGTACCAGGTGACGCAGAGGGGCGGGATGCGGGCAAGCGCCGCCGTCGCCTACCTGCACCCCGTGATCGAACGGCCGAACCTGACCGTGATGCCGTACACGCACGTCAACCGTGTCCTCTTCGACGGCAAGCGTGCGGTCGGCGTCGAGGCGAGCCGGTTGGGCGAGGCGCATGAGCTGCGGGCCGAGCGGGAGGTGATCCTCTGCGGCGGCACCTACAACTCGCCGCAGCTGCTGATGCTCTCCGGGATCGGCCCGGCCGAGCACCTGACGATGCGCGAAGTGGAGGTCCTGCTCGACCAGCCGGCGGTCGGCGAGAACCTCAGCGACCATCCCGCCACTTACGGGGTCTGGACGACGCCGGAGCCGGAGAGCCTCTTGCTGGCCCTCGAGCCGGCGGCGATGGAGGAGTTCGAGGCCTCTCAGACAGGGCCCTTCGCTTCCAACCTCGCCGAGTCGGGCGGTTTCGCCCGGGTCGAGGCCGGCGCCGACGCCCCCGACGTGCAGATCCACGTCGCCGCGCTGCAGATCGTCGAAGAGGGAATGGGGGAGCCGCAGGCCCACGGGGTCTGGGCCTCGCCATGCCTGCTGACTCCGAGCAGCCGCGGCTCGGTCCGCCTCGCCTCCGCCGATCCCACGGCGAAGCCGATCGTCCGCAACGCCTTCTACGCCGAGGAAGCGGACCTGACGCGGATGATGGACGCGGTGCGACTGGTCGCCGACGTCTGCGCCCAGCCCTCGTTCCGTCCCTACGCCGCCGAGCCCTTCACCGGCCCGGCCGACGAGTCCGAGGACGCCATGCGCGCCCACGTCGCCCAGACCACCTTCCCGATCTACCACCCGGTTGGCACCTGCGCGATCGGCTCGGTGGTCGACTCAGAGCTGCGGGTCGAGGGCGTCGACGCCCTGCGCGTCGTCGATGCCTCGGTGATGCCAACCGTCACCCGTGGCAACACCAACGCCCCCACGATCGCGATCGCCGAGCGCGCCGCCGACCTGATCCGCCATGGCAAGCCCCTCGCCACCGTCGAGTCCGACACGGCACGGGCCTGAAATGGACGACAGCCGAGAGGTCTTTCTCGCCAATACTCGGGTCTACGTCGCGAGCATCGTCGTGCAGCTCTGCGCCGCCGGCCTCTTCGTCGGGGTGTTGGGGGCGATCTTCACCTGGGACGCTCGTTCGGCCCTCTTCGATCTCGCGAACAGCCCGCACGGGATCTCCAAGGCCGAGCTCGGCTACATCTTCGGTCCGGCGGCGATCATGATCGTCCTGCCCCTGGTCCGCCACCGGCGACCCCGCGCCGCCTACACCAGCCACTACCGGGTGCGCCTCGCGGCCGCCCTGCTTCTCTGGGTCGTGGGCTTGGCGCTGCTGCTCAACCACCTCACCGGTCTCGACAGCGAATACACCCTGCAGGCCGGCGCCTACGTGGCGACGACCCTGATTGCGGTTGGTCTCCTGGCGACCCTGGCAATGTGGCCGTCCGGCCTTCGAATCGGCCAGCTCGACCGCCGCGGCGGGGTCCACGTCGCGGCGGCGCCGTAGCTTGCCTAGGCCTAGACCGAGTCGGCTACCGGGACAGCGATTTCCTCGCCGTCGGCGGGGGCGACGAGGATCGCGCCCTCGCCGGTGACGTAGGCCTCCTCGCCGTGGTAGGTGACGTCTAGGCCGAGCGCCTCCTCGTGCTCGCTGGCGCGGAGGGGCATGAAGAGGCCGATCAGCTTGAGCAGGACGAAGGTCATGCCGAAGGCGTAGGCGGGGCCGGCGAGCACCGCCAGGAACTGGTCCCAGAGCTGGGCGGCGTTGCCGTAGACGAGGCCGTCGGAGATGCCGTTCCAGGCGAAGGAGGCGAAGAAGCCGATGAAGAGGATGCCGGTCAAGCCGGCGACGCCGTGGGCGGCGAGCACGTCGAGCGTCTCGTCGACCCGGGTGCGCGGCCGCCAGACGATCATCGCGTAGCAGGGCAGGGCGCCGAGGAAGCCGAGCGCCATCGCCCAGCCCGGGCTGATGAAGCCGCCGGCTGGGGTAATCAGGACGCAGCCGACGATGATCGCCGTGGCGGCGCCGATCGCGGTCACCTTGCGACCGCGGATCAGGTCGAGGACGAACCAGGTCAGCAGCGAGCAGGCGGGCGTGATCAGGGTGTTGGTGAAGGCGAGCACGCTGTTCTGTCCCGTGGAGAAGCCGCTGCCGCCGTTGAAGCCGAACCAGCCGAACCAGAGCAGGCCGGCGCCGAGCAGCACGTAGACGGCGTTGTGCGGCAGCAGCGCCAGGCGCCCGTAGTCCTTGCGCGAGCCGACCACCAACGCCGCCGCCAGGGCCGAGAAGCCCGAGCCCATCTCGACCGGGATGCCGCCGGCGAAGTCGAGGGTGCCGCCCGCGGCGAGCCAGCCGCCGCCGAAGGCCCAGTGGGCGAGGACGGCGTAGACCAGCACCGACCAGAGCGCGGCGAAGACGAGGAAGGCGCCGAAGCGCATGCGCTCGACCACCGCGCCCGAGATAAGGGCGGTGGTGATGATGCAGAAGGTCGCCTGGAAGGCCATGAAGAGGAGGTGGGGGATGGTGGTTCCTTCGCGCGCCGCGAAGTCGACCCCGTGCAGGCCGACGTAGCCGAGCCCGCCAATCAGCGAGCCGGTGCCGTCGAAGGCCAGCGAGTAGCCGATCAGCGCCCAGGTAACCATCGCGATCGCGATCGCCGCGACGCTCATCATGAAGGTGTTGAGTGTGTTCTTCGAGCGCACCAGGCCGGCGTAGAAGAGACCCAGCGCCGGGGTCATCATCAGTACCAGTGCGGTCGCAGCCAGCATCCAGGCGGTGTCGCCGGTGTCGATCGCGCTTGCGGCGGCGAGCATCATCGCGCTCATCCCTCCACCGGCGTCACTGCGCCGTGGTCGGTCTCGCCGGTGCGAATGCGGACGGCCCGGTCGAGTGGCAGGACGAAGATCTTGCCGTCGCCGACCTCGCCGGTGCGGGCGCCCTCGCAGAGGGCGTCGATCGTCGGCTGCACGAAGTCGTCGGAGACGGCGATCTCGAAGCGGACCTTCTCGGAGAGGCCCATCTTCACCGTGGTGCCGCGGTAGGTCTCGACTCGCTCCAGCTCGCCGCCGTGTCCCTGCACGCGGCTGAGTGAGACGCCGCGCACCTCGGCGCGGTAGAGCGCCTCGAGCACGTCGTTCGCCTTCTCCGGACGCACGATGCCGACTACGAGTTTCACCTGGCCTCCCTCAAATCCATCTCCCCGTGGAGGCGCGGAGCGTACCGGTACGCGGCAGAAGACGTAGTGAGCCGGTCCCGCCGGCGTCCTACACTTGACCCATGCAGCGCGATCAGAGTGGGGATTCGACGCTGACCCTCTACCGGCGTGGGATCGAGCTGCTCGAGGAGGAGGACTTCGAGGAGGCGGCGGCACCGCTGGAGGAGGCGGCGCGGCGCGAGCCGGAGAAGTCCTCGGTGCGCGAGGCGCTGGGGCGCGCCTATTTCCGCTCCGGGCGCTTCGCC
The DNA here is from genome assembly GCA_963712595.1 of uncultured Solirubrobacterales bacterium. Taxonomy (GTDB): domain Bacteria; phylum Actinomycetota; class Thermoleophilia; order Solirubrobacterales; family 70-9; genus VRUE01. Next base: position 566,388 of record CAVQIM010000001.1, on the reverse strand, counting down.
GCCGCCGCGGTCGAGTTCAGGGCGGTGGTAGAGCGCCACCAGGTCAACGACTACGCCCACTTCTGCCTCGGCCGGGCGCTCTCCAAGACCGGCGAGACCGAGCGTGCCCGCCACCACCTGGCGCTCGCCTCGAACCTGCGGCCCGACCGGCGCGACTACAGCTTCTACCTGGCGATGCTCGGCGCCTGACGGGCTCAGGCGCCGCCGGCACTCTGCTCTTTCGCTGTATCGCCCAGGCGCGGCGCGTCATCGCTCTCTTCCCGGGCGTCGTCTTCGGTGCGATGCTGGGCAGGGACGAGGGCGACGATCGAGGTACCGCGGCCGGGGGTGCTCTGCAGCTCCAGGGTGCCGCCGGCGAGGCCGACGCGTTCGCGCATCGCGATCAGGCCGAAGCCCTCGCTGCGTGCCCCGACGTCGAATCCGCGGCCTTCGTCGGAGACGCAGATGCGCAGCGTCTCGCCGTTCTCGGAGACCTCGACCCGGGCGCGGTCGGTATCGCCATGGCGGACGACGTTGTTGAGCGCCTCCTGCACCAGCCTGTAAGCGGTGTCCTCGATCTGGGGCACCAACCGGTGCCGCGGGTGCCCCGAGTGGAAGTCGAGGTCGAGGTCCATCTCGACGTCGAGCACGTTGCCAATGGTCAGCCGTTCGCCGAGCGCCTCCAGGGCGGCGCCCAGTCCGAGTTCGTCGAGGGCGGTCGGCCGCAGGTCAGCGATCAGGCGGCGCATCTCGGCGATCGCGCCATCGACCTGCTCGATTCCCTGGATCAGCAGGCGGTCGAGCTCCTGCGGGTCGCTGCGCCTGGCGGCGGAGAGCAGGACGCGCAGCCCGGCGAGGCTCTGCAGCGACTCGTCATGCAGCTCGCGCGCCCAGCGGCCGCGCTCTCGCTCGGTCGCCGCGATGCTGTCGCGGGTGCGGTCTTCGGCGACCGACTGTGCGGTGGCGACGGCGCTGGCGGCGCTGGCGGCGAAGGAGACCAGGATCTGCTCGTCCTCGTCGCTGAAGCCGGTGTCGCGGCCGAGCGGGTCGAGGGCGACGAGCAGGCCGAGGGTTTCGCCGCGAAAGAGGAGTGGCACGAGCAGCGCGGTGACGCCGGCGTCCTGGGCCCCCGGGCGTGCCATCAGGCTCGGGTCGAGGCCGGCGATGCGGCGCGGCACACCTGCTTCGAGTACCTGACCGGGGACCGAGCCGGCGATCGGGATCTGGGTCTCGACCTCGGTCCCGGCGCGCTCGCCGGCGATCGACGCCGGCGTGAGGCCGTCGCCGTCGCGCAGCAGGATCAGCAGCGAGCGCGCTTCGACCAGCGCCCGTCCGCGCTTGACCACGATCTCCAGGATCCGCTCGAGGTCTGTCTCGCCGCCGATCGCGCGGGCGATCTCCGTCGTCGCTTCGAGCCGGTGGACGGCCCGCTCCATCTCATCGCGTTGACTGCGGACGCTGCGGTAGAGGCGGGCGTTCTCGACCGCGATCGCCGCCCACTCGCCGAGGATCATGGCCGACTGCTCGTCCGCCTCGTCGAATTCGTCGCCGCTCTTCTCGGTCAGGTACAGGTTGCCCCAGGCGCGCCCGCGGATCATTACCGGAACGCCGAGGAAGTTGGTCATCGGCGGATGACCGGGCGGAAAGCCGTAGGAGCGCGGGTGATGGCCGACGTCGCCGAGGCGAAGCGGCCGCGGCTGCTCGATCAGGAGGCCGAGCACCCCGCGTCCGCGTGGCAGGTTGCCGATCGAGCGGCGAGTCTCTTCGTCGATGCCATGGGTGATGAAGCGCTCCAGCTCATGCCGGTCTTCATCGAGCACCCCGAGTGCCGCGTAGCGGGCGCCGGTCAGCTCGCAGGCGACCTCGAGCAGCTGGCGGAAGACCACCTCGGGGTCGAGCTCGGCGACCAAGCTGCGGCCGACGTCGATCAGCTCCCGCAGCCTGGGCTCGTCGAGAGCGCTGCTGTCATACCCCTGTGCCATCTCAGCTCAGCTCACCTCCGGAGCTCGCTGGCAGACCCATGCTATCGGTTGGGAGCCTTCACTCAAACTCCATTGATTGGATAGACAGCGGAAAAACCCCGATGCCGAGAGCGCCGGGGCGAGGTTAGATGAGTCCATGAGCTCGACCCAGCGAGCCATCGGTGCCGCTAACGTCGAGAGCGTGCACGCTGACGCAGCGCCCGACGGCGCGTCGGAGACGACCACGATCGTGCTTGCCGACGATCACACCGTGGTGCGCAACGCACTGCGCATGCTGCTCGACGCCGAGCCCGGCTTCGAGGTCGTGGCTGAGGCGGGCGACGCCGATACCGCGGTGCGCTACGTCCGCGGCCACAAACCGGCGGTCCTGATCCTCGACCTCAACATGCCCGGTCGCGCCAGCCTCGATGCGATCCCCGACGTCGAAGAGGCCTCGCCGGAGACCGAGATCGTCGTACTGACGATGCAGAACGAGCCGGCCTTCGCCCGGCGCGCGTTGCAGGCCGGCGTACGTGGCTACGTGCTGAAGGAGGCGGCCGACGCGGAGTTGGTGCAGGCCGTGCGCAGCGCCGCCGCCGGCGACATCTATCTGCAGCCGGCGCTCGGCGCCCGCCTCGCCGCTGACGTCGACGTGCCCGTCCCCGACGAGTTGAGCGAGCGCGAGCGCGACGTGTTGCGCCTGATCGCCCTCGGGCACACCAACGCCGAGGTCGCCGAGCAGCTCTACATCAGCATTCGCACGGTGGAGAGCCACCGCGCGCACATCCAGCAGAAGCTGGGGCTATCCAGCCGCGCCGAGCTGGTGCGCTACGCGCTCGAGCGCGGCTTGGTCGAAACCTAGGCGTGGCGAGCCGGTTCAGGTGACGAGCGGGATTACGCAGCGGTATTTTTTGGTGCTAGTTGAGGCTGATGAACTCACGACTGCAGCTGCCGACACCGTTGCGACGCTGTAAAGCCCAGGAGATGTATAGCTCGTAAGGTCACTGGCCCACTCATTACCGCTGTCCAAATTCACCCCAGGCTGTTGAGCGAATGAAGCGAGCTGCAGGGCCTCGGGCAGCGTGCCGCCCCGGACCGCGCAGGAAGTCGCCGCGGCCGGTGCGCTCACCGCCGCCTCGCTCGAAGAGGTCTGCCAGCAGGCACCGGCAAACTCGACGGTGCCCGGCAGGCAACCGGCGCCGTGACCGTTGACGGTCTGGGCGTTGATCGCGTTGACGGCGTTGAGGGCGGTCTGCGCGTCGGTGGCGCTGCGGGCTACGTCGGCCGTTTCGGCGTGGGCGGCGTTGGGCACCTGGCCGAGGCTGAGCTCGTCGATTTCGGCGCCGGTGATCGGCCCGCTCCCGGGGGAGAGGACGTCATGGAGGGCACCGGGCTTGAGGCGGTTGACCGGGACCGAGCCGATCTTCAGCCGATTCCCCGGCAGGGATTTCACCTTGATCGCCCGACCGCTGATTTTCGTCTTCTTGGCCGCGTAAACGGTGCCGCCGAGCGCCACGAACAGCGCCAGGACCCCGATGGCCAGCGCCGGCGACGGCAGCCGCATCCTCCGATTCATCCTTCCCCCTTTACTCGGACAGCTTTGCGGCGGTGAGACTAGTCCCGACCGGAGGAGTTAGAAAACATTCTGGACGAACGTTCAGCGCGCAGCGTGCTTAGGCCTCGGCCGCGCCGAGTCGGCGTACGCTGGGGACGGCGAGGACGACGACGGTGGCGATGGCGATGATCGCGGCGGCGCCGATGAGGCCGGGCTCGGTCCCGATGCCGCCCTGGACTAGGGCGCCGAGCAGATAGCCCACGGGGACCAAGCCGAGCGAGCCGAGCAGGTCGTAGGAGCTGAGGCGGGAGAGCAGGGTGGCCGGAACGCGAGTCTGCAGGGTTGTCTCCCAGAGTGCTCCGAACAACGCAAGCGAGAAGCCTGCCGCGGCGGCGCCGATCGCAACGAGGCCGACTGGGGCAAGGGTCGCGAGCAGCAGCAGCGGCGCGGTCCACAGCACGATCGCCAGCGTTGCCACCAGGAGAGGGCGCGCTGGGCGCCAGGAGAGGGCGAGCAGGCCGCCCGCGAGCTCGCCGGCGCCCATCGCGGCAAGGATCGCCGCCCAGGCGCCGGGGCCGCCAAGGGACTGCTCCGCGACCGTCGGCCCGAAGACGAAGAAGGGGGCGAAGACGAGCGTATTGAGCAGCGCGAACTCGGCCACCACGACCCAGACCCAGGTCCTGCGGCGGAACTCGACCCAGCCCTCGGCCAGGTCATCCAGCATGGATTGCTTGCTGGCTACGGGAGTTACATCGCTGGCGGGCCGCACGCCCACCAGTAGCGTCGCGCTGACGAGGAAGCTTGCGGAGTCGGCGGCGAACGCCCATCCCGGTCCGACGGTGGCAAGGAGCACCGCGGCGATGCCCGGCCCGATCACACCGGCGCTCGAGGTCACCATGCCGCGGAGGGCGTTCGCCGCCTGCAACCGCTCACTCCTCACCGCCTGGGGAACGAGCCCGTTCATCGCCGGCATGAAGAAGGCAGTGCCGCCGCCGAGAACCGCCTGAGCGCAGATGAGTTGCCAGAGCTCGGCGTCGCCGCTGATCAGCAGCACCGCCACGACCCCCTGCGAGGCGAAGCGAATCAAGTCGGCGGCGATTGCCACCGTGCGGCGCGTGTGGCGATCTCCGATCACCCCGCCCAGCATCATCAGAAGCGCCAGGACGATCGCCTGGCTGGCGAGGGCGAGTCCGACCTGGCCGACCGAGCCGCCGATCGAGAAGACGGCGAAGGGGAGTGCGCCCAGCACCATGAAGTCGCCGACCGAGGAGGCGAGCTGGGCCAGCACGAGGCGGCGCAGCGGGGTTTCGTGGAGGGCGGAGAGGTCGGGGAAGTCCCTACGCTCTAACGTCACTGTCGCTTGCCTCGGTGTCGGCCAGGATCGCAAGGACCTGCTTGTGGGCTGAGACCTCGGAGGCGAAGAGCTTCTCGGGAACGCCCCTGACATACCTCTCGTCGACCTGCCTGACCGCGTCGAAGTCGGCGAGGACCCGCAGGTGGTAGGAGACGTTGGTTTTGACGGTCCTGATGAACGGGCTCAGCTGAACCGCGCTCATGGGCTCGGCGGACCGATGCAGCAGCCGCAGGGCCTCCCGCCTGATCGGGTGGTTGAGCGCCTGGATCAGAAGAGGGGACATGCGCTGCCCCTCCTCGCGCCGCGAAATCTCGCCGCCTTCGTCCCCGAGGCCCCGCTCCGTCACTCCCAGGCCCCCCTTTTTCTCGATTGCGTTCAATACGTTTCAAGGCACTAAAGAACTGCGGCGGCAGTCTAGGGATGTAAATCGCTTCTTCAAATGTATTTTTGAAAGCAAAAAGCGCTGCAATCGCCTTTTATCTTGAAAGTGATGCGGATCGGTTTTCGAGGCCCGCAGTCAGAGGGGGTAGAGCCGACCCCGAAGACCTCTGGTTGGGTCAGATTTCCGGGGACGGCCCGATCCAGGGCGTCTATGCCCCCTTCGTGGTCGAAGCCGACGGCAAGACCAGGGGGGTCGGGGCAATCTTCATTCCGCTCTCCTCTCTCTAAATTTCCTAATTAATCAAAATAATTAAAGCATCTGTCATCGGAAAATCAATTCCCAGCGGCGCCGTCGATAGGCTTTCGCAACTGCTCAATCAAATCTGAGAGAACCGAGGATTCGGCGTGAAAGCCGCAGCACCCGATGTCAGGCCCCCTTCATTTGTGAGCGAGAGGCTCGCCAAGGCGCTTTCCAATTCGCTTCGGGTCCAGATCCTCATTGCTGTGAACCATCGCGACCTGAGCGTCACCCAGTTCGTGAAGGCGAACCCCCAGTACTCCCACTCTCAGGTATATGGCCACTTCCGCAAGCTCGAGGCATTCGAATGCATAGAGGAGGTGAAGTCGAAGACAGGGGGAAGGCGCTGGGGCGGCGTTGAGCGCTTCTACCGCGCCACGGCGCTGTCACTGTTCGACGAAACCAACTGGGCGAGCCTTCCAGCGTCACTGAAGAAAACGATCACGGGAGCTGTGATGACGACCTACATCAACCAGGTCGTAATGGCGATCGATGCTGGCACCATCGACGTTCGACCGGATCGTCACTTCACCTGGTCAGGTCCCCAGTTCGACCAGCGGGCGTGGGACGAGACGATTGAAGAAGTCGAGGAACTGTCGCACGCATTCCGATACGGCAGGCCGAAGCGGCAATGCGGCTAGCCAAGACCGGCGAGGATCCGATTCCGGTAATTGTCGGGCTCGCTTGTTTCGAGTCGCCGAAGGCATCGGCGCCGGGCGACTGAAGTCGGTCTTTGCGGCAACCGCGATGCACGGGAGCGCCCAGCGGATGGGGGGCGATTTTTTAGCTTTAACATTGCTATTGCATCCGGGCGCCGCCATCGGTCGTCAGCAAAGGCTTCCGATAGGCGTCAGGGTGCTGCTCGATGGACTGGGAGGGCGGCGCTGCTCCTATCTCGCCGCCCTCCCGATTTGCTTGGGGATAGACTCGCCCGCGTAAATCGGTCGGTGGTCAAGGGAAGCCGGTGCAAGACCGGCGCGGTCCCGCCACTGTGACCGGGTCAAGGACGTCGCGGGCGCCTGAGCGCCAGCCACTGAGGGCGACACAGAGCCCTTGGGAAGGTGTGACCGACCAACCCCGGAAGCCAGGAGACCTGTCCTCCGGCCAGCCATGACAACCCTCGAGGAAAGGGTGGCTTAAATGCCAAGACTCGTTCCGTTCCGGCTGGCCGCTGCATGCGCGCTGGCTCTCGTATCCCTGTTTTCGTTTGCCGCGCTTGCGGTGGCGAAGGGGCCTGTGGTCGATCTGCGCGTGGTCGGCACCGGCGGCAAGGTTCTCGCCGAAGACTCCTTCGGCGCCGGCACCGCCTCGGTCAAGACCAGCCCGCAAGCGACCTGCTTCGGCGCCGGCACCGGTGGCAGCGGCAAATCGGTGACGATCAAAGGCGCGACCGCGCTCGGCACGCTGATTCAGGCGGCCAAGTTCACCGCCTCGCTGAAGCCGTTGCTGATCACCGACCATTTCGATTTCGGGTTGGGGATCTGCGGCGTCGGCGGTTCCGTGGCCAGCAAAACAGCGTCCTGGTACCTGAAGGTCAACCACGAGAACCCCGAACTCGGCGGCGAAATGGTCAAAGTCCACGCCGGAGACGAAGTGCTCTGGGCGTTGGCGGGCTTCCCCTACCCGAACGAGCTGGCGCTGAGCGCGCCTGACAGCGCGCAGGCTGGGATGCCGTTCCAGGTTCGCGTCTTCTCCTACGACGACAAAGGCAAGAAGAAGCCGGCCGCGGGCGTGACCGTGAGCGGGGCCTCCGGGCCGACCGATGCAGCTGGGCGCGCCACCGTGACGCTGGCCAAGCCGGCGACGCTGGTCGCTCGCCACGGCAAGGACATCCCCTCCAACGGCGAGGCGGTGTGCGTGGGAGGTAAGTGCCCCGGCAGCTAGCCAGATCAGCGGCCGCGATCGCGCTGTGTCTCACAGCTGCGCTCGCGGCCGCTGGCTGCGGCCTCGGCCCCGGCGGCGGGGTCGGCGATGTCGAATTGACGGTGACCCGGGACTACGGCGCCAAGCGCCTGGTCAGTCGCAGCGTCGGCGACGTCACCGAAGCGGACACGGTAATGCGGGTGCTTGAACGCAACGCCGAGATCTCCACCCGCTACGGCGGCGGCTTCGTCCAGTCGATCGAGGGGCTGGAAGCGCAGGAGGACTTCTCCCGCCCGCTCGACTGGTTCTACTACGTGGATGGGGTGGAGGCGACGGTGGGGGCGGCCGACTATCCCCTCCACGGCGGCGAGTCGGTCTGGTGGGACTACCGCGACTGGGATGCGGCGATGCGGGTGCCGGCAGTGGTCGGTTCCTGGCCGCAGCCCTTCCTCGACGGCTACGAGGGGCGGCGGCGCCCGGTCGCGGTCGAGTGCCTGGGCGGGGGGGCGGCCTGCCCGACGGTCGGGGCGAGTCTGAGGGGCGCTGGTGCGCGGGTGTCGCCGGGCTTGCCCGAGGACGCGATCAGGGTCCTGGTCGGTCCATGGGCCCGGGTTCGAGAGGACCCGGCGGCAGCGCAGATCGAGGACGGGCCGCAGGCGAGCGGGGTCTTCGCCGAGTTCCAGGCCGGGCCCGGCGGCTATGTCCTGAAGGCGTTGGCCGAAGACGGCAAGTCAAAGCGCGCCCTCGGCCCCGACGCGGGCCTGGTTGCGGCGACCCGCCGTTACGAAGCGCCGCCGATCTGGGTCGTGAGCGGCGCGAGCGCCGCGGGCGTGAGGGCGGCGGCGGGAATGCTCAGCGCGGCCGCCCTGCGCGACCATTATGCGGTCGCCACCGATGGTGGAGAGGAGACGCCGCTGCCGCTGCGATGAGATCGCCGTTTGCCTACACCCCGAGGCCCGGCCCGCTGCAGGCGGCCTCGCCCTCGGCTGCGGTTGCCTACCTCGGGGCGCTGACTGCGGTCGCCTTCATCTACTCGAGTCCGATCGTGCTCGTTGCGGCCGGGGTCGGGGCGGCGCTCGCGGGGCGCCTGGCCGGGGCGGGAAGAGCCGTCCGCGCGGCGCTGCGGATGGGCCTCACCCTGGCTTTGCTGATCGTCGTCGTCAACGCGCTGGTGGTCAGCCGCGGCGAGACGGTGCTGGCGCGGCTGGGCGAGTGGCCGCTGCTGGGCCAGGTCGACATCACCGCGGAGGCGATCGCCGCCGGGGCCGTGATCGGCCTGCGGGCCGCCGTCGTCATGCTGGCCTTCGCCGTCTACTCGGCCTGCGTCGACCCCGATCGCGTGCTGCGCGCCCTGCGGCCGATCGCGGCCCGCTCCGCCCTCACCGCGACCCTGGTCTCCCGCCTCGTTCCGGTTGCGGCCGCAGACGCCGCCCGCCTGCGCGACGCCGCCCGCCTGCGCGGTCCTGGCGCCGCTCCGCTCGGACGCGCGCCGCTTGCGCGGCGCCTATTGGCCGGATCGCTCGACCGAGCCGTCGACGTTGCCGCGACCCTGGAGCTGCGCGGCTACAGCCTCGAAGTCCCACCGGGGGGTGGACGCTCCACGCGCTCGCGTTACGACCGCCGCTTCTACGCAGCCGGTGCTGCGATCCTCGTCTCCGCCGTCGCCGCCAAGCTCCTCGGTGCGGACGCTTTCAGCGAATACCCGGCGGTCGAGCTCGGTGCCGGCCCGGCGACGCTCGCGCTCGCGGCGCTGCTCGTCCTCAGCGGCCTGGCCCCGCTGCGCCGTAGGCCCCGCCGCACCCCGAGCTCGCTTCGTTTTGGGTCCAAGGACACACCCACGGCCCACGCACAAGGGGCATCCGGTGCCTGACCTCGCCACCCCGACCCCCACCCGGGCATCGCCGGTCCTCTCGGTCGAGGCCCTCTCCTACGGCTATCCCGAGTCCCAGCGGCTGGCTCTTTCCGATGTCTCGCTGCGTCTGGCGCCCGGAGAGCTGGTCCTCCTCGCCGGTCGCTCCGCCTGCGGCAAGTCGACCCTGTTGCGCGCCGCCTGCGGCCTCGTCCCGCACTTCCACGGTGGCGAGATCTCAGGCCGCGTCGAGGTGGCCGGCATCGACGCCCTCGCCACCGGCCCGGGAGAGCTGGCCGCCGCCGTCGGCTATGTGGCCCAGGACCCGGAGACGCAGGTCGTCTCGACCACCGTCGCCGCCGAGATCGAGCTCCCCCTGGAGATGCGGGGAGACGCCCCAGCTTCACGCGCAAGAGCTGTCGAGGAGGTCGCGCTTGCTCTTGCGATCCCACAGCTCCTGGACCGAGCCGTCGACACGCTCTCAGGCGGAGAGCTGCAGCGCGTGGCTCTCGCTGCCGCCCTGGTCACCCGGCCACGCCTCGTCCTCCTCGACGAGCCCACTTCCCAGCTCGACCCCGTAGCCGGCGACGAGCTGATCTGGCTCCTGCGCCGCCTAAACGAGGAGTGGGGCGTAACCATCCTCCTCGCCGAGCACCGCCTCGAGCGCTGCCTCGCAGCGGCCGACCGCGTGATCGCGATGGACTCGGGCCGGATCGCCTTCGACGGCTATCCCCGCGACTTCCTCACCTGGGCGCAGAGTGTCGACACAGCTCTGGAGACCCCGGCTGCCCGCCTCTTCTCCTTGGTGGGCATCGAACCACTTCCCGTCGGCGTCCGCGACGCGAGGAACACACTTGCTTCGAAGGCGAATAGTGGCGGGGAGCCGGACCCCCTCCTCTCTCAACTTTTTCGGTCGGGCGGGGTTGGTCGTCCGCAGGCGGATCGACGAAAAAGCACAAGCCGTTCGGAGGGGGTCCGGCTCCCCGCCAGCGAGACGTTTGTGTGCCGCGATCTCTGGGTTGAGATCGAATCGGCAGAGGACAAGCGCGACGTGCTCAGAGGCATCGATCTGAAGGTGCAGCGTGGAGAACGAGTAGCCCTGATGGGGCGGAACGGGGCCGGAAAGAGCACGCTGCTGCGGGCGGCCGCGGGGCTGATCAGCGCCGTCCGTGGCAAGGTCGACTGCCCTGGCGGAATAGGGCTGCTGACCCAGAACCCGGGTGATTACCTCGTGCGTGAGCGGGTCGGGGATGAGCTGCCGGGCGAAGCTGGGGTTGCTGCGCTGAAGGTCGTCGGCTTGGAGCACGCAATCGACGCCGACCCGCGCGACCTCTCCGGGGGTGAGCGGCAGCGGCTGGCGTTGGCAATCGCCCTCGCCGGACGGATGGAAGGGGAAGAGCTTTCCGGTCTAGTGGCGCTCGATGAGCCGACACGCGGAATGGATCGCGCACGCAAGGATGACCTCTGTGATCTGATCGCCGATCTCGCCGCTCGCGGCGCCGGCCTCCTCGTCGCCACTCACGACGTCGAGTTCGCCGCCGCCTTCGCCGAGCGCGTCGTGCTGATGGGCGACGGAACGATCATCGCCGACGGTGCCGCCGCCGAGATCCTCTCCGGCGGCTGGTACTTCGCCACCGAGGTCGCCCGAGTCCTCGACCTCCCCGGCATCATCACCCCCGACCAGGCCGCCAAAGCCCTCCCGGCCGCTGACTTCGCCTTTTGTCTCGGTATGCGAGACAAAAGGCGAAGTCAGCAGGGGGAGGGGGGCTGATGTCCTGGCAGCTGGCGAGCTTTCTCATGCTGGGGGGTGTTCTGCTCGGGGGGTTCGCCTGGTATGAGCGCTCGCGGCCGCCTTCGCAGGTGGTGGCGCTGGTGGCCGCTCTGGCGGCGCTGGCGATCGCCGGGCGGATCGCCTTCGCGGCCTTCCCCAACGTCAAGCCGACCACCGACATCGTCGTCTTCGCCGGCTACGCGCTGGGGCCGGCACCGGGATTCGCCGTCGGCGCGCTCGCCGGCCTGGTCTCCAACTTCTGGTTCGGCCAGGGGCCGTGGACGCCTTGGCAGATGGCGGGGTGGGGCCTCTGCGGGGTCCTCGGTGCGGCGCTCGCCCTGGGCGTGCGCAACGCCGGTCGCCTCTCCCTCGCGGCGACTTGCGGCTTCGCCGGGATCGCCTACGGTGTGCTTTTGAACTTCTCGCTGATGGCAACCTACGGCGGCGATCTCTCGATCCAGCGGTTCCTAGTCCTGGAGGGACGCGCGGTGCCCTTCGACGCCGCCCACGCGATCGGCAACGTCGCCTTCGCCCTGCTTGCCGGGCCGGCGATGGTGCGGATGCTGAGCCGCTTCCGGCGGCGCTTCGAGTGGCGCACCCCGGCGGTGGCCACCGCGGTGTTGCTCGTGCTCCTGCTGCCGGCGGCCCTGGCGGCGCCGGCCCGAGCCGCCGGTGTCGACCAGGCGGCGAACTGGCTCGAAGCCACGCAGAACCCCGACGGGGGCTTCGCCTCCTCACCGGGCGAGGAATCCAGCGCTGCGATCACCGGCTGGGCGATGCTCGGCCTGGAGGCGGCGGACCGCAACCCGCTTGACGTCACCGAGGGCGGCCGCAGCCCGGTCGACTTCCTTCGCTCGAACCTCGCCGAAGTGAGCAGCAGCGGCGATATCGCCCGCACGATCGTCGCCCTCGAGGGCGCCGGGGTCGACCCCCGGTCCTTCGGTGGCAAGAACCTCGTTGGCCAACTGCTGGGGCGACGGGCCGAGAACGGTTCCTTCCAGGGCTGGCCCGGGACGACCTCGTTCAGCGTGATCGCGCTGCGGACCGCCGGCGCCACCGGCGGTCTCGGCGGCACGCTCTCCTGGTTGTCCGGCGCCCAGAACTCCGACGGCGGTTGGGGAGACCTGCCGCAACCGCCGAGCAACGCCGACGTGACCGGCTCGGCGATGCAGGCATTGCCGGACACCGAGGCGGCGAATCGTGGACTCTCCTACCTGCGCAACCACCAACGCCCGGGCGGCGGCTTCGCCATCGGCGACTCCGGCGCGGTCAACTCGCAGTCGACCGCCTGGGCGGTACAGGGCATGCTCGCGGTTGGCGCCGACCCGGCGACGATCGAGGTCGACGGCCAAAGCGGGCTCGACTACCTCGAGGCTCAACAGGCGGACGACGGTCATTACCGCTACTCCGCATCCAAGGACCAGACGCCGGTTTGGGTCACCGGCGAGGTGCTCGTCGCCACCGCCGGCAAGTCGCTGCCGATCGCACCGCCCCCGAGACAACCGGAGCCGACGACCGTCTCGCCGTCGAAGAGCGTCGCTCCGGCACCTAGCCCCGCTTCCGGGATCGCACCCAGCGGCGAATCGCCGGGCGAGCCATCCGGTGCCGGTGGGCTCGGGTCGGAATCGGGATTGCCTCCCCCTGCCAGCGACCCTAGCCCGCAGAGCCCGGTGCCGAGCCCCGGCGGGGCAGAGCCCGAGGCCGAGGCGGAAACCGGCGTGAGCAGCCCACCCGCATCGACCATCTCCGCCTCGGAGCCGGTGAGCGCCAGCGGCAGCGCTCCCTCGCCCTGGGCTCCGATAGGCATCGGCCTCGCCGGCACGGCGCTTGCCGTGGCCGCGCCGTGGTGGCTCGGCCGCCGTTTCGGCTGGTAGCCCCCGCTCGCAGGCTATGTTGCAGGCGTGGATGTCGAGACCGCGATCAGGACGCGGCGTACGCACAAGGCTTTCGGCCCCGAGCCGCTCGAGCGCGCTGAGATCCTCGAGCTGCTCGAGCTGGCCCGCTGGGCTCCCAATCACAACCTCACCGCGCCTTGGCGCTTCCGGGTCGTCGGCGCGGCGACGCTGGAACGGCTGAAGCAGGCGGCCGGTCCGGAGGGGGCGGCGAAGCTCGACCGCGCCCCGACGCTGATCGTCGTCTCCTGCGTGCTCGGCCCCGACCCGATCCAGAACGAGGAGGACCTGCACTCCACAGCGGTCGCCTCCTACATCGTCCTGCTCAGCGCCCATGCCCGCGGCCTCGCCGGCTACTGGCGCACGCCGGGCCTGCTGCGCTCCACCGGCGGTCGCCAGGCCGTCGGGCTGCCGGATGCCGAGCGCTTCGTCGGCCTCCTGCACCTGGGCAGGCGGAGGCAGGAGAAGGAGGCGCCCGAGCGACCTCCGGTCGAGCAGGCGACCGTCTTCCTCGACTGATGCTCTCCCGCGCCGCAGCAATCGAGGCGATCGCCGGCCAGCGCTTCGAGGTCGTCGTGATCGGCGGCGGCATCACCGGCGCCGGGGTGGCGCTCGACGCCGCCTCGCGCGGCTACTCGGTGGCCTTGCTCGAGCGTGGCGACTACGCCGAAGGCACCTCCAGCCGCTCCTCGAAGATGGTCCACGGCGGCCTGCGCTACCTGCAGAATCTCGACCTCGGCCTGGTTCGCGAGGCCCTGCTGGAGCGCCAGTTGATGGTCCAGCTCGCCCCCCACCTCGTCTACCCGACGCCGTTCATCGTCCCGGCCCTGGGCGAGGAGCGCCGCGACCGCCGGCTCGGGATCGGCCTCAACATGTACGACGTGATGGCCACCACGCGGGTCGGCCGCAGCCGCCGCGAGATGCGCTCCTCCAAGCAGGAGGACGAGGACTTCTACTGGTCGCCGGACCGCCACCGCACGATCGACCGCGACGAGGTGCTGGCGCTGGTCCCCTCGCTCGGACCGCGCGATCCTAAGAACGCCTACCTCTTCTACGACTGCCAGACCGACGACGTGCGCCTGACCCTCACCGTCCTCGGCGAGGCCGAGCGCTTTGGGGCGGTGATGCTCAACGGCGCCGAGGTGACCGAGGTGCTGGAGCGAGACGGCCGCGCCGCCGGCCTCGCCTTCGTTGAGGCGGAGTCGGGGGAGCGGATCGAGGTCGAGGCGGAGAGCGTGGTCAACGCGACCGGCGTCTTCGCCGACCGGATCCGCCCAGAGGAGACGATCGAGGAGGAGGACGTGCCGAGGATCTCGCCCAGTCGCGGCACCCACGTGCTGATCGACCGCGACGATCTCTCCACCGGCAGCGCCGCCTGCATCGTCCCCGCCGGCGAGGGCCGGGCGATCTTCGCCTTGCCCTGGTACGGCCGCACCCTGATCGGCACCACCGACAACGACTTCGACGGCGACATCGACCACCCACGCCCGGCGAGCGACGACATCGAGTACCTGCTCGACGCGGTCAACGACTTCTTCGGCTCATCGCTCGGGCGCTCGGACCTGGTCGGCGCCTACGCCGGCGTGCGGCCGTTGATCGCGACCGGCGACCCGAAGAAGTCAGTCGACATCTCGCGCAAGGCGGAGCTGTATGAGACCTCGTCGGGGATGCTGACGATCACCGGCGGCAAGCTCACCACCTGGCGGCGGATGGCGAAGCAGACGGTCGACCGCCTGGTCGAGCGCGAGGGGCGCGAGGCGGCCTGTCACACCGCGGAGATCCCGCTCGGGATGGAGGCGCGCCCGGAGGACCTGGAGGCGCCCGACGCGGTGGGGGAGGAGTCGATCGAGCAGCTCGCCTTCCGCTACGGCCACGCCGCCCGCACGGTCCTGGCCCTGGTCCGCGAGGACCCCAAGCTGGCGGCGCCGATCGTCCCCGGCCGCCCCGACCTGCTCGCCGAGGCGGTCGTCGCCGCGCGGCACGAGCAGGCGCGCAGCGTCGCCGACGTGTTCCTGCGCCGCACGCGCCTCGGCCTGCTCGCCGCACCTCAGCTTCGCGACGCCGGTCCGGCGCGGGCCGTCGCGGCGGCGATGGGTGCGGAGCTCGGCTGGTCGCGGCGCCAGGTCAAGCGCGAGGCCGATGCCTGGCCGGCAGCCGCGGCCGAGGCTGGGGTCGACCCCGCCGGCTCACCCGTCTAGCCCCTGCAATAACCTGCCGCTTCCGATGCCGATGACCAAGTCCGAACTGGAGTCCAAGCACCTCGCCGAGCTGCACGCGCTCGCCGCCGAGGCGGGCGTGCCCCGCTATCGGATGCTGCGCCGCGAGGAGCTGGTCGAGAAGCTGGCAGGTACCGCGCCGGCGAAGGCCGAGGGGAAAGCCCCGAAGGGCGAGCGCCCGCCGCGCGAGCGCCCGCCTCGGCGGCGACGCGAGCGCCCCTCCGGCGAGCGATCGCCGCGTGAGCGCCCGCCGCGCGAGCGCCCACCCAGAGAGCGCCCCGCGAAGGAGGATGCGGCTCCCGAGCCCACTGCGACCGAGCCACCATCGGCGCCTGAGCCCGTCGTTCCGTCGCCGGCGGACGGGCCTCAGTCGGCCCGACCGCGCCGTCGCCGTCGCCGTCGCTTTGGCCGCAAGAGCAAGGGCCTCAGCGTCCACGACCTGCTGCTGCCGCCTCCTGGCCGTCAGGCTCTCGTCTACGGCGAGAGTCGCGCTGCCTGCACGGCGCTGCTGCGCGAGGTGGCGGCGGAGATAGCCGGCGCCTCGAACGGCCCTGATCCGATCGCGCTGCTGATCGACCCCAGTCCCGAGGAGCTGGCCGACTGGAAGCGCGAGGTGCCGAAGGCCGAGCTGGTCGCCGCCGGTCAGGCCCGTCATGCCAGCGATGCCCTTGCGCAGGCTTCGCGCCGCGCAGAGGGGGGCGAAGACGTGATTCTCCTGGTCGATTCCCTGAGTCGCCTCGACGAGAAATTCGGCGACCCGGAGGCTGCGAAGCAGCTCTTCGACGGGGGCCTCAACCTGGCCCGTTCGGGCAGCGGCTCGCTCACGGTCGTCGCCGCGCTCGAGCGTCAGCAGTAGCCGAGCCTTACCTGCGGTAGGCGATGCGGCGCCAGCTCGGCTCCTTGGAGAGCTCGATCAGCTCGGAGCTGCGGTCGGGCTGGACGTAGCCGAAGGTCTGGGTGCGCTCGTCGAAGACGACGTCCAGCTCACCCTCCTTGACCCGCTGGTCGAGCCAGGCGCCGCGGAAGACGAGACGGCGCAGCCAGTGCACGAGGCTGCGGTTGGCGGGGCCGACCAGGTCGTCCCAGTTCTCGTTGATGTGCTCACCGAGGCGAGAGCTGGGCTCGGCGATCTCGCCGCTGACGGCGAGGTCGAGCAGGTCGTCGAGCTCCTCTTGGCTGAGGCCCTGGTCGACGAAGCCGAGTTTGACCGCGGCTTGCTCGACCCGCTGGCCGAAGTCCTCCTCGTTGAAGGCGAAGCGGAGCTCGCCGTACTCGAGCACGTAGTCGGAGCCCGACTCGTAGTTCCCTCTTCGGGTCGCTTTCTTATCCACAGTTGAAGCCCATCACGACTCTCGCAAGCCCGGCGAGAGCAGGTGCTGGATCATGCCGGTCATCGTAGTCCCATGCGCGTGCGCCCCCGCGCCTGAAAGAGGGGTTGCACTCGCCGGGGCGCGGTGTCTCATGGCTACTCTCACGGGTCCTGCCGTGATCGACCTGCACTGCCACATCCTCCCTGGCGTCGACGATGGGGCGCTCGACCTGGACGACAGTCTCGGCATGGGGCGCCAGGCCGCGGCCGACGGCATCGAGACGATCTGCGCGACGCCCCACATCCGCCACGACCACGACGTCCGGATCGAGGAGGTCGCCGACCGTGTCGAGCGGCTGAACGCCGCCCTGCGTGACGACGGGGTGCCGGTGCGGATCCTGCAGGGGGGCGAGGTTGCCGAGACTGCGGTCGAGGGGCTGGGCGAGGAAGAGCTCGCCCGTGTGGCGCTTGGCAGCGGGCGGTGGATCTTGCTGGAGCCGGCACCGGGACCGCTCAGCGACACCTTGATCCGCCGCGTCGAGCACCTCGCGCAGCGCGGCCACCGGGCGCTGATTGCCCATCCCGAGCGCCACGTCTCGGCCGACATGTACGCGCGGATCGCGGCTCTGGTGACCAGCGGCGCCCTCATCCAGGCGACCGCCGATTTCTTCTTGCGAGAGCACACCGTCGCCGGGATGCGGGCCCTTGCCGAGGCGGGCCTGATCCACATGCTGAGCAGCGATGCCCACTCCTCCCACGGTGGCCGGCCGGTGCACATGCGCGAGGCATTCGAGCGCCTGGATGAGATCGAGTCGCTCGCGCCTCACCTCGAGTGGATGCGCGACGTCGCTCCCCGCGCGATCGTCGAAGGGGCAGAGGTGGAGTTGCCCTTCGGCCCGGCGGCCTAGCCGATCGGCCGCAGCTCGACCCGCTGCGCCAAGTCGTCGACCACCGCGCGGGAGCCGCTGCCGAGCCCGTGGCGGAGGAAGTTGGCGGCGCCGGCGGCTGCGCCTATCCGCAGCGTCTCCTCCCACCCGAGGCCGGCGGCGATGCAGGCGGCGAGCCCACCCATCATCGAGTCGCCGCAGCCCTCGCGCGAGCCGCGCTCGAAGCGGGGTGGGATCAGCTCCCAGGCCTCCTCGCCGCGGATGACCACGGCCGGCTCCTCGGCGCGGGTGATGATCGCGGCGCCAGCCCCTTTGTCGAGCAGGCGCTGGGCGGCGGCGCGCATGCGCTCGTCGGTGTCGACCGGGCCCTCGACATAACGGGCCAGCTCCCAGTCGTTGATCTTGACCAGCTCGGGCTCGCCCTCGAGGGCGCTGTCGAGCCGCGGCGGGGAGAGATCGACGATGACGGGAGTCCCGTTGGCCCGCACGTCGGCGACGAGGTTGCCGTAGATCTCGATCGGCAGCGCCTCGCCCGGGTAGGGGCCGCAGAGCGCGAGCACGTCGGAGTCGAGCGCCGCGGCGACCGTGGCGGAGAAGAGCTCGTCGACCTCGTGCCGGGAGGGCGGCAGCGAGGCACTTTGGGCCACGGGGTGGCGCTCACCGTCGCGGCGGTCGTGCAGGTAGCAGCCGCTGGCCGCAGCGGTCTCGACCAGGCGCAGCTCGACCGGCATCTGCTCCAGCAGCGGCCTCAGGACGATCCCGGTCTCGCCGCCGATGAAGCCGCAGAGGACGGGGTCGGCGCCCAGCTCCGCCGCCATCCGCGCCACCCAGACTCCCTGGCCTGCCGCGTGCAGGTGGATGTCGTCTCCGCCCTCGCTGGTCAGCGCCTCGATCGTGATCGAAAGCATCGGGTGCGGGCCGAAGACGGCCACCTCGCCGCTCGGGGGCATTGCAGGAGGCTAGCTGCCATTCGGGGGGAGAAGGCATCCGTGTCCAGCCTTGAGACTGCATGTCACGGTCAGCTCTGGCACCGCGCCTGTCCCGCCTGCCGACGGTCACCGTCCTTGGATGGCGGGTTCGGGTGGCGGTTGACCGGCGGGCGCGCCTGTTCGGTCTCGCTCACCTCGACCGAGATGCCGCCGGCGGCGGTCTCTTCATCCCGGGTTGCTCGAGCGTTCACACCTTCGGCATGCGTTTTGCCCTCGATGTGCATTTTCTCGACCGGGGTGGTTGCGAGATCGAGGTCTGCCGGGGAGTTGGACCGCATCGCGTTGCCTCTTGCCCGGGTGCGGCCAGCGTGCTCGAGGTCCCGAGCTGGCTCCGGGTGGGTGAGGGCTAGACCGCTCCGTCGTGGATCTGGTCGGCGAGCGTGGCCAGCACCCCGACGCGGGTCTGCAGGGCGATGGCAAGTCGCAGCAGCGTTGCGTAGCTCGGGTTGCGAACGCCGCGCTCGAGACCGCCGATGTGCGTCAGGTGGACGTTGGATAGGTCAGCGAGGGCCTCCTGGCTGAGGCCGGCCTTCTTTCGCAGCGACTGGATTGCGGCCCCCAGGGCGGCGTGCTCTGGGGAGCGCGGTTGGGCCCGGCGGCGAGGCGGCATGGCCTCGCAACACTGCCGAACCCGTACATTTATCGTTAGAGCATATACACTCTAATGAGAGTTTTCACTCAAACGTTTGCACCACGTTCGAAATGGGTTGTGCGATGAACCCCGACCCGCCGCAAATGCTTGCCGCCCTGAATCACGTCCTTCGGCGGAAGATCCTGCGGATATTCGGTGCGGACGAAGAGCGGCTGGAAAGTCCCAGCAATTTCGCCAGAGCGCTGCAGCTCCCGGTGGGGAAAGTGAACTATCACGTCACGGTGCTGACCAAAGCGGGGGCGCTGGAGCTGGCCGAAACCCGGGTCGGCCGCGGAGCCGAGCACTTCTACCGCCTAACCCTCGACGGGACGGCGGACTGGGTGTACGCGGCCCTGGAGGCCTCGAGAGAGAGCGACGGGGACAGTCGCCTCCGCTGATCCGAGGCGGCTCTTTTCGAGCTGGTTCCGGGCTTCGAGCCCCTGAGGGGGGAGAGTTTCAGGCCCCGAGCCCTTAGAGGGGGCAATGCTGCCCCAGCGACGAGAGATTGCGAGCTTGGTCGTCTGCGAGGACGACGCCACGACCCTGGAGCTGCTCTGCGATCACCTCGCGGCCGATCGCTTCGGGGTGCTTCCGGCTCCGAGTGCCTCCGATGCGCTGCGGCTCTGCCGCTACAACCACCCCGACCTGCTCCTGCTCGACCTGACCCTGCCCGATGCGTCCGGGCTGGACGTCCTGCACGAGATTCGCGATGCCGATGGGGTTACCTCGCGCTTCGATCCGGGTCTGCCGGTGATCGTGCTCACCGGGCGCGGCGCCGATGCCGACCGCGTTCGCGGTCTCGACTCCGGCGCCGACGACTACGTGGTGAAGCCCTTCCACTACCAGGAGCTGCGGGCACGGATCGGCGCGGTGCTGCGACGGGGCCTGCGGGGGCGTGAAGGCCCGTGTCGGGCGGGGGAGATCGTGGTCGACCCGGCGCGCCGCAAGGTTTGGGTGGGCGAGCGCGAGGTGGCGCTGTCGAACAAAGAGTTCGGGTTGCTGCGTGTGCTCGCGAGCGACCCCTCGCGGGTCTTCGCCAAGCGGGAGCTGCTGGAAGCAGTCTGGGGGTATCGCAGTCCAGCCCGCACGCGGACCCTCGATTCGCACGCGAGCCGTCTGCGGCGCAAACTCGACCCCGAGCACGGCCGCTACGTCGGCAACTGCTGGGGCTACGGATACAGGCTGATCGACGGATGACCGAGCTGGCCCAGGTTCTCGCCGGTTGGCCGCTGGCTGCATCGATGGCGGCAACCCTCGCCGCTCACGGCCTGCGCGCCGGTAGACGGCGCACCGCTCTCAACGAGGCCCTGCACGAGCTGCGCCGTCCACTGCAGGCGGTCGCGCTCGTTTCCGGGCCGCGGTTCGCCGCATCGGACGGGGGCGAGGATCCGATCGAGCTGGCTGCGGTGGCATTGGAACGGCTCGACCGGGAGATCAACGGCGGGCCCTCGGCGCCCGTCAGGGGCACGGTCGAGTGCCTCCCTCTGGTTCGGGGGGCGGTCGAGCGCTGGCGCTCCCGGGCAATGCTCGCCGACGGATCGCTGGCGCTGCGCTGGAACGCCGGGCGGGCGATCGTCGAAGGCGATCGCCGTGCGCTCGGACAGGCCCTCGACAACCTGATCCTCAACGCGATCGAGCACGGCGGCCCCTCGATCGTCGTCGCCGCGCGGCTGCACGACGGTCGACTGCGCATTGCGGTGGTCGACTCGGGTCGCGCCTCGCGGCCACGCTCGCGGCGCGGGAGTCCGGCGGAGGTGATTGCCCAGCTCACCGGCCGTCGCCGCCATGGTCACGGCCTCTCCGTCGTGCGCCGGGTCGCGGCGGCTCACGGCGGTCGCTTCGCCCTGCGCCACTCCGAGCGTGGCTCGCTTGCGGTGCTCGAGCTGCCGCTGGCCTCGAGCCAGGCCGACTGGATCGCATGAGCCGCCGCGCTCGCGCTTTTGCCTTCCTCCTGCTCGCCCTGCTGGCCGCGGCGCTGGCTGCGGGCATCGCGGATGGCTACGGATCGAGCGTCGCCGCTGGCTACGGTCCGCTGCGCCCCGTCGTCGTGCTCACACGCGGGTTGTCGGCGGGAGAGCCGCTCAGCCCGGAGCGGGTCTCTTCCGCGCTCGAGGTCCGGCGTGTGCCGGTGCGCTTCGTTCCGCCGGGCACCCTGGCGGCACCAGAGGAAGCGGTCGGGCTTGCCCCGATCGCCGCTGCGCCCCCGGGGTCGTACCTGCTCGCCGACCAGCTGCGCCCGCCACGGAAGCAGGGGCGTGGCGGGCCGGCGCTGGCGGGAGGGCGCCGCCCGGTCGAGATTTCGGTCAGCGGCGCCGAGGCCCTGCTGGCCACCGGGCCAGCGCCACGCGGAGCGAAGGTCGACGTGGTGGTGACGACGGAACCGGGCGGAGCCGGCCCCGGGAGAACTTACGTAGCCGCGACCGGGGTGCCGCTCCTTGCGCTGGGTCCTGGGGCCGACGGTCCCGGCCCAGGCGGCACCTCGGCCGCGACCCTGGGGCTGACTAGGGCCCAGGCGCTGCGCCTGATCGCGGCCGAGAGCTTTGCTCGCAAGCTGACTCTGCTGCCGGATGGCTGACGGATGGGGGCCAGGGAACGGCACATCGAGGATCTCGCCGCCTCTCTACGGGCGCGGCTGATCGAGCGGCGGCGCACCGAGGCCGCCGCTGGGCGCTCTCCGGTCGCGGAGCTGCCGGTCGAGGTTCGGAGCTTGGTTGAAGAGGAGGCGGCGCTGCTCGGCGCCGAGGACCGGGCGGCGGTCGAGGCCCGCATCGTGCGCGACACGGTTGGCCTCGGCCCGCTCGAGGACCTGCTCGCCGATCCCGCGGTCGAGGAGGTGATGGTCAATGGTCCCGACAGCGTCTACGTCGAGCGTGGCGGACGGATCGAGCCCGCCGGCGTCCGGTTCGGAGACGAGGAGGAGCTGCGAAACACGATCGAGCGCATCCTCGCGCCGGTGGGGCGGCGGATCGACGAGCTGAGCCCGATGGTCGACGCCCGGCTGGCCGACGGCTCCCGAGTCAACGTGGTGATTCCGCCGCTGGCGATCGACGGGCCGGTGGTCTCGATCCGGCGCTTCGGCGCCCAGCGGCCGGGACCGCGCGAGCTGGTCGAGCTGGGCACCCTGACGGGCGATCAGTGCCAGCTGCTGGGCGAGGTGGTTGCCGGGCGGCGCAGCATTCTCATCAGCGGCGGCACAGGCTCGGGCAAGACGACATTGCTCAACGCGCTCTCCAGCTTCATCGCCGACGGCGAGCGCGTGGTGACGATCGAGGACGCGGCCGAGCTGCGCCTTCAACAGCCACACGTGGTGCGACTGGAGAGCAGGCCGCCGAGCGTCGAGGGCAGGGGCGGGGTCACCATGCGCGACCTGCTGCGCAACGCGCTGCGCATGCGCCCGGATCGGATCGTGATCGGGGAGGTGCGCGGCACGGAGGCGCTCGACCTGCTCACCGCGCTCAACACCGGGCACGACGGCGCGCTCTCCACGGTCCACGCCAACTCACCGGTCGACGCGCTCAGCCGCCTCGAGACGCTGGCGCTGATGGGCGGGCTTGGATTGCCCCATGGGGCAATCGCCGAGCAGGTGCGGCGGGGCATCGACCTCGTCGTGCACCTCGAGCGGGACGCCAGCGGCGCCCGCCGGGTTGCCGAGATCGCCGAGGTGGTCCGGGTCGCCGGTGCTACCGCCGTCCGCCCTCTCGAGCGTTTGCCGACAGCGTGAGCAGCGGCCCCGGCCTGGCGCTGATCGTGGCCGGCGCGGCGGCCGGTGGGCTCGGGGCTCTGGGAGTGCGCGAGGCCGTGCTGGCCAGCCCCGCCGTCGGGGCTTGGGTGCGGGCGGCGCTCGAGCCCCTGCGTCGCGCCGGACGCGAGGGCTACTCGCCCTCGACCGGCGAGCGCCGCCGCCTCGCCGCACTGGGCTCGGCGACCACCGTTCTCGCCGGCTGGTTCCTCGCCGGTCCCAGCGCCGGCGTCGCCTTGGCGGTGGCCGGTCCCGCCCTGGCGGCCTGGGCGATCGGCAGCCGCCGACGCCGCTACCGATCCGCGGTCGAGCGCGCACTGCCCGACGTCGCCGTTGCGGTTGCCGACTCGCTCAGCGCCGGCCGGTCGCTGCGGGCATCGCTGCCGGCAGCCGCCGCGTCGCTCGACGGCCCGGCGGCGGTGGAGATGGCCCGCCTCGGCGCCGAGCTCGAGCTCGGCGCTCCGACCGTGGGTGCGATCGCGCAGTGGCGAGGTCGTATGCGATCGCCTCGGGTCGATGCATTCGCCGCCGCGCTGCTCAGCCAGCGTCTCGCGGGCGGCGATCTCGCCGGCCTCCTGCGCCGCTTCGCCGAAGGGGCGGCCGAGCGCGACCGGGCCGCGGAGGACGCGAGGTCGGCCACCTCGCAGGCCCGCTTCACGGGCCTGCTCGTCGTCGCGATGCCAAGCGGCGGCGCCCTCTTCGCCGAG
Organism: uncultured Solirubrobacterales bacterium; assembly: GCA_963712595.1. Lineage (GTDB taxonomy): Bacteria > Actinomycetota > Thermoleophilia > Solirubrobacterales > 70-9 > VRUE01. Next base: position 543,007 of record CAVQIM010000001.1, on the reverse strand, counting down.
CTGCTGCAGCCGGGCTTCCTCGCCAAGGTGCTGGGGTCGCCGGCGTCCGCGGTTCTGTTGATGCTCGCCGCCGGCCTCCAGCTCGCTGGCTTCGTCGCGATTCGGCGCTTCGCCCGGGTGGTGGAGTGAGCCCGGCCAGCCTGCTCGCCGGCGTCGCCACGCTCCTCGCCTGCGCGGGCGGTCGCGAGCTCCTCGTCGGGCGGGAAACCGGGCGAGGCGGCTTCCGAACCGCGCTCGGAGGCCGCAGGGCGGCCGCGGCCGCCCTGCGGTTGGGCCTCCCCGAGCGCCTCGCCAGGGCCGGCCTCGATTCGCGGCTGCCGCTCGCCGCGGTGCTGCTGGCCAAGCTGGCGAGCGCCGCGATCGGCGGCCTTGCGGGGCTCCTCGCCGCTCCGGCCGCGCCGGGGCGGATCTCTTTGCTGGTCGCGATCGGGATGCCTGCCGCCGGCTTCCTCCTGCCCGACGGCCTGCTGGAGCGGCGCGCCCGGATGCGCAGCCGCCGCCTAGTCGGTGCCCTTCCCGACGCCTTCGACCTGCTCGCGGTGGGCGCCACGTCAGGTCGCAGCCCGGCAAGCGGCTTCGCCGAGATCGCCCAGGTGGGAGACGGGCCGCTGGCGGAGGAGCTGCGGATGACGGCCGCGGAGCTCTCCTGCGGCCGGCCGCTCTCCGAGGCGCTTCAGTCGTTGCGCGACCGCGTTCCCGGCAACGAGATCGCCGGCCTCTGCGCGGCGATCGAGCGCTCGCGCCGCTTCGGCTCGCCCCTCGCCGACCAGCTGCGCCGCCAATCGAGCGCCCTGCGGCGCGACCAGCGCCGCGCAGTCGAGGAGCGGGCGGCGAAGGCGGCGCCGAAGATTCAGCTGGTGGTGGCCCTCGTCCTCGTCCCCTCCGTCTTGCTGATGATCGCCGCCGCCCTGATCGCCAACGCCGACATCCTGCTCAGCGGTTTCTAGTCGGTCGATCCCATGGCGGCCCGGTTCTTGCCCGGGCGGGTTGGTGAGGGGATGGCGGGTGCGCCTCTGGGGGAATTGATGTCGCACGCGCCTTCGGCGCTTAGCGACTATGTAGGAGCGCGGCCTAACGGCCGCGCTCCTCATTCACCCCAAGAGCTCCGCTCTTGGGGTGTCAATTCGTCTGGCGGGCGACCAGGCTCCTCCCCCAAACCACCCAACAGGAGTCGTCGTCGAATCAGCCGTCTAGCCCGGCTGGCGCTCGAGGCCCGACTCGAGGGCCTCGTCGCGCAGGCGCTTGACCACGGCGGCGGAGGCCGCGCCGACCACGTCCAGGTCGGCGGCGCTCTTCTTGTGGCCGCTGACGTAGCAGCAGAGGGTGCCGCCGACCAGCTCGAAGGCGAACTTCTTCGGCGCTTCCTCGCCGAGCCAGACGACGAAGGTGGGGGAGAAGAGGCGGCGCAGCCAGATCTGGTCCTGCTCCTTGCCGGCGAAGATCTCATAGCGCTCGTCGAGCGCCTCGCTCTCCAGCTTGACCCGCTGCTTCGAGCTGCGGAAGGCGTCCTCGAGCTTCTCCAGCGAGCGCAGGCCGAACTTGCGCTGGCAGAAGAGCTCGGGGATGTGGGCGACGCACTCGGGCACCTCGACCAGGCCGACCGTGTAGCGGTAGTAGTTGGTCTCGGTGTTGCCCTCGCTGTCTGTGGTCTCGTCCTCGTAGGTGTAGAGGGCGAGGACGCCGTCGACGCCGTCCGCAAGCGGTCCGGCGAGGGCGCGCTCGGCGTAGCGGTCGTCGCCCTTGCGCAGCAGCGGCGTCGCCGGCGGCAGGGGTCCTCTGCCCGAGAGGGCCAGGCCGCGCTGCGCCGCGTAGGTCTCGAAGAAGGCGTCCTCGGCCCTCGAGTCGGCGATCGCGAAGACGATCAGCAGCGCGATCAGGAAGACAGCGCCGGCCCCCGCGGCGCCGATCCCCGGGCCGAGGAAGGCGGCGCCGGCGACCCCGGCGGCGATCGTCGCGATCGCGATCGCGATCCAGGTGGCCGGCTTGCGAAGAAGCCGCCTGAAGTGGAAGCCGCGCAGGTCGTCGGCGTCGTCGGGCGCCTGCCCGGAGTCGGGCGGCGGCGGGGCGCTGGCTTGCTCGGAGCTCACGGCGCCAACCTAACGCAGGGGTTGCAAATGGGGTTGCAGAGTGGGGTCGTGTTGCAAAGTGGGAGAAAGTGGGGTACTGTGCCCGCGAGTTGAAGCCCAGGACCGGGGTGGTGAGGTTCCTCCCACCTCATCACCTCGGTCCTAACTCTCTTTCCAGGCGCTCGCACAGAAAGGAACCGGCGCGGTGGCATTTCGGGGCCTCTACGAGCACAGTCTCGATTCGAAGGATCGGCTCACGGTCCCCTCTCGGTTCCGGGCCGCCCTCTCCGATGGCGTTGTTCTCTCCAAGGGCTTCGACCCCTGCGTCTGGGTGCATACGACCGAGGAGTTCGAGCAGCTCTCCGACCGCTTCCTCTCGCCGCACAGCCCCTTCGGGCGGGATGCGCGCCAGCTGCGCCGTCGCTTCCACGGTGGCTCCTTCGACGAGAAGCTCGACTCGGCCGGGCGCATCCGCGTGCCCAAGCCGCTGATCGAGCACGCCGGCCTCGCCGGGCCCTGCGTCGTGATCGGCGCCGGGGAGTACCTGGAGATCTGGAACGCCGAGGCCTGGGCGAAGCAGGAGGATGAGCTCGACTCCTCCGCGCCGGAGATCGCCGAGGGCCTGGCCGCGAACGGAGCGGGTGGGTGAGGTGGCCGGTGGAGCCCAGCAAGCCCTCGCCGTCGGCGACCCGCACCTGAGTCGCGCAACCCTTGTTCAGATGACGACCGAGCACCAACCCGTTCTCGCCGCCGAGCTGACCGAGCTGCTCGTCCCCGAGCCGGGTCAGACCGCGGTCGACTGCACCTTCGGCGGCGGCGGCCACGCGAGCAGGATTGCCGCCGCGCTCGGACCCGCTGGAACCCTCGTCTGCATCGACCGCGACCCCGCCGCGGAGGCCCGCTTCGAGGCCTTCTCGGCCGAGGTGCCCTGCGCGACCCGTTTCGTCGGCGCCGACTTCGCGGAAGGGCTTCGCGCCCTGCGTGGCGAAGGCATGCGCCCAGAGATGGTCTACATGGACCTCGGAATGTCCTCGATGCAGGTGGATGCCTGGGAGCGGGGCTTCTCCTATTCCTACGACGCCCCCCTCGACATGCGCATGGACACCCGCCAACAACTGCACGCGGCCGACGTCGTCAACGAGTGGCCCGAGTCGAGGCTGGCCCAGGTCCTGCGGCGCTTCGGCGAGGAGCGCTACGCGGGCGGGATCGCACGCGAGATAGTCCGCCGCCGGCCGCTTGCGACGACTTCGGACCTGGTCGACGCGGCCAAGGCCGGGATGCCGGCCTCGGCTCGCTTCGGTGGCGGTCACCCGGCCAAGCGCACCTTCCAGGCGATCCGGATCGCCGTCAACGGCGAGCTCGAATCCCTCGACGACGCCCTGCCGACCGCCTGGGGGATGTTGCCGCTTGGCGGTCGCCTCGCTGCGATCTCCTTCCACTCGCTGGAGGACAGGCGGGTCAAGCGCTTCCTGGCCGAGCGCGCCCGCGGTTGTATCTGCCCGCCGGAGCTGCCGGTCTGCGTCTGCGGGCGCGAGCCCGAAGCCGAGCTGCTGACCCGGCGCGCCGTCGCCCCGGGCCCGGAGGAGGTCGCCACGAACCCGCGGGCGAAATCGGCGCATCTGCGCGCCGCCGTGAAGGTCGCCGAGAACGCCGGGAGCGCTGCCTGATGGCCGTGGCGGCGACCGCCCGCGGGGCAGTTGCGGCCCCGGCGCCGCGCACCAAGGCGCCCGCTCGCAGGAAGCCTCCGGCCGCCAAGGCCGCCCCCGCGCGCAAGCCGTCCAGGGCCCCGGCGCGCCGTCAGGCGCCGACCCGGCGTCCAGGCGGCCAGCTGATCCCGATCGCCGTCGGCACCGCGACCGCGGTCCGCCATCTGCCCGACTCCAGCCTGATGGTGCGGATGACCCGCGGGCGCGCCTGGATCGGAGTGCTCGGAGTCCTCCTCGCCGGCATCGTCGCCGTCAACGTGTTCACCCTCAGCCTCGCTGCCTCCGCCGGCCATATCGACCAGAACATCCAGGCGCTCGATCAGGAGAACCCCCTTCTGAGGGGCCGCGAAGCGCGCCAGCTCGGGGCGTCCCGGATACGGCACGACGCAAGCGCGCTCGGCCTGGTCCCCGCGGCCACCGATCAGATCGGCTACGTGCAGGCGGACCCCGGTGACGTCGCCATCGCCGCCAAGCGCCTCGCCGCCGCCGGCACGGGCTACTAGGCGTCCCGATGCGGACGATCGAGCGAAGGATCGGCCTCCTCTTCGCCGGTTTTCTCCTCTGCTTCCTCGTCGTCGCCGTGCGGGCCTTTTGGCTGCAGGGGGTGCAGGGGGCGAAGCTCGCCTCCGAGGCAACCTCGCAGCAGACCGACGTCGTCATGGTCCCGGGGCTGCGCGGCAGCCTGCTCGACCGCCACGGCGACGAGCTGGCCGTCTCCGAAGACGCCGCGACGATCTTCGCCGTCCCCGGCGAAGTGCGGAACGTGCCGCGCACTGCTGAGAAGCTGGCGCCGATCCTCGATCTCGAGCCCGACGAGGTGCTGCGCGACCTGACCAGGGAATCGAGCTACGTCGTTCTCGCTCGTACCGTCGACATCCCCACCGCGAGGCGGATCGCCCGGCTCGAGCTGCAGGGAATCGGCCAGGACCCGAGCAGTCGCCGCACCTATCCGCAGGGGGACCTGGCCGGGCAGGTGATCGGCTCGGTCGGCTTGGAGAACCAGGGGCTGACGGGCCTCGAGTCCGGTGAGGAATCCGTCCTGCACGGGGAGGACGGCGAACGGAGGATCGTCACCGACGCAAAGGGGGAACCGATCCGGCTGGAAACGGTGCACGAAGCCGAGGACGGCGAAGACATCCAGCTGACGCTCGACCCGGCGATCGAGGCGAAGACCGAGCAGGTGCTGGCCGAAGTCGGCGAAACCTACGCGCCCAAGGGCGCGACGGCGATAGTCATGGATCCGCGCAGCTCACAGATCCTGGCGATGGCGAACTGGCCGCCGGTCGATCCCGGCGATCTCTCCAGCGCCAGCTCCGAAGACCTGATCAACCGGGCAACCGGCTTCACCTACGAGCCGGGTTCGACCTTCAAGGCGTTCACCGTCTCGGCGGCGCTGGAGGAAAAAGAAGTGACACCGGAGACGTCCTTCTACCTGCCATCGCAGCTCCACGTCGCCGACCGCATCATCGAAGACGCCGAGGCGCGGCCGCCGGTGACGCTGACCGTCGCCCAGATTCTCGCTGAGTCCTCGAACGTCGGCGCGGCGACGATCGGCCTTCAGCTGGGCAGCAAGCGCTTCAGCCGCTGGATCGATCGCTTCGGCTTCGGCCGCCCCACCGGCGTCCAGTTCCCGGCCGAGGAGCAGGGCATCGTGCCGGAGCTCGACGAATACTCCGGCTCGACCATAGGCAACCTTCCGATCGGCCAGGGCCTGGCGGTGACGCCGATGCAGATGATGGCCGGCTACCAGGCGATCGCCAACGGTGGTTTCCTGCGGCGCCCGCAGCTGATCGAGAGGATCGGCGACGAACCGGTGCACGAGCCGCGTGGGCACCGCGTGATCGACGCCGGCGTCGCCGCGCAGGTGCGGGAAATGCTCGAGGGCGTGCTCGCCGCGGGCGGCACCGCGTCGGAGGTGAGCGTTCCCGGCTACACGCTGGCGGGGAAGACCGGTACCGCGCAGGTAGCGGAAAACGGCACCTACTCCGAGACGAAGTACGTGGCCTCGTTCATCGGCTTCGCGCCGGCGCGGGAGCCGCAGCTGCTGGTTTCGGTGATCGTCGACCAGCCGCAGGGGGATATCTACGGCGGGTCGGTTGCGGCTCCCGCGTTTGGGCGGATTGCTGCGTTTGCGCTGCCTTATTTGGGCGTGGCGCCGGAATAGGGAAGGGCGTCGGGTGCCCCTCCCGGCTCAACTTTTCCGCCGTTGAGCGGGCGGCACCAGGTGCGGGATAGCTGCGGAAAAGTACAAGCCGCCGGGAGGGGCACCCGACGCCCTTCTTAGAATCGGGCGCGTGAGATTGGGCGCGCTCGTTGCGGGGATAGCCGAGGTCCGAGGTGTCGAGGACGCCGCCGTCGAGGTTGGGTCTCTTGCTTATGACAGTCGGAAGGTTGGGCCCGGGACGTTGTTCTTTTGCGTTCCGGGGGAGAAGGTCGATGGGCATGAGTTTGCCGGTGCTGCGGTTGAGGCGGGGGCTGTTGGGCTGGTGGTCGAGCGGGAGTTGGCGTTGGATGTGGCGCAGGTGGTGGTGGGGGACGCGCGGGCGGCTATGGCGCCTCTGGCGGCTCGGTTTTGGGGGGATCCGACCGGGGAGCTGCGGGTCGTTGGGGTCACCGGGACTAATGGGAAGACGACGACGGCGTTCCTGCTGCGGGAGGTGCTCGAGGCGGCGGGGGTGCAGTGCGGGCTGCTGGGGACGGTGAGGCAGGTGGTCGGCGGGGTCGAGGAGGAGGTCGAGCGGACCACGCCGGAGGCGATCGATCTGCAGGCGACCTTTCGCAGGATGCTCGAGGCGGGAGATCGGGCCTGCGCGATGGAGGTGTCCTCGCACGCGCTGGCATTGCACCGCTGCGATGCGATCCGCTTCGAGGTGGCGCTCTTCACCAATCTCACCCAGGACCACCTCGACTTCCACGGCAGCATGGAGGAGTACTTCCGCTCCAAGCGGCTGCTCTTCGAGATGGGGCCCGGGACCTCGATCGTCAACGTCGACGACCCCTACGGGCGTCGCTTGGCGGGGGAATTCGAGTGCCTCACCTTCTCCGCCGGGGGGGCCGGCGCCGATTTCGATGCCAGCGACGTCTCTTTCGATGCCGGCGGCGCCCGGTTCACCGCTGGCGGGGAGGTGGAGGTGCGGACGGGGTTGCCGGGGGACTTCAACGTGGCGAATGCGCTGGGGGCGTTCGCCGCCGCCGCGGCACTCGGTGTCGCACCCGAGGTGGCCGCGGCGGGGCTGGCACGGGCGGAGCGGGTGCCGGGGCGGTTCGAGCCGATCGACGAGGGGCAGGACTTTGCCGTCCTCGTCGACTACGCCCACACCCCGGACTCGCTGGAAAACGTGCTGCGGGCAGCGCGGCGGCTGACCGGGGGCAGGGTGATCGCCGTCTTCGGCGCCGGCGGCGACCGCGACCGCGACAAGCGGCCGAAGATGGGGCGCGCCGGTGGGGCGCTCTCGGACCTCGCCGTCGTCACCTCGGACAATCCTCGCTCCGAGGACCCCGATGCGATCGTCGCCGAGGTTCTGGCCGGGGTCGAGAACGGCGCCGCGGTCGAGGTCGAGCCCGACCGCCGCGCCGCGATCGCCCTCGCGCTCGGGCGGGCCCAAGCCGGCGACACGGTGGTGATCGCGGGCAAGGGTCACGAGCAGGGGCAGGAGTTCGAGGCGGGTCGCAAGATCCCCTTCGACGACCGCGAGGTCGCGCGCGAGGAGCTGCGCCGCCTTTGAAGCTCACGGCGGAGGAGATCGCCGAGGCGACGGGGGCTGAGATCGTCGCCAGGGGCGAGCCGGGAACGCCGAGTCGGGCGACGATCGGCTCCGGCGAGAGCGGCCCAGGGGATCTCTTCTTCGGCCTTCGCGGCGGGCGGGTCGACGGCGGCGAGTTCGGGGCGGCGGCGATCGAAGCGGGCGCATGGGGCGTCGCCACTGCTCCGGAGCACGCTGCGGGGCTCGGCGGCGCCTGGGTCTTCGCCGCTCCCGATCCGCTTGCGGCGCTGCAGGCACTTGCCCGGGCCTGGCAGCGGGCGCTCGGCGCCCGGGTCGTCGGCGTTACGGGCTCGGTCGGCAAGACCTCGGTAAAGGACATCGCGCGGGCTCTGTTGCCGGGGGCGGTGCACGCCAACCGGGAGAACCTCAACACCGAGATCGGCCTGCCGCTGACCGTTCTGGAGGCGCCCGATGACGCCGACGTCCTGGTCTTGGAGATGGCGATGCGCGGCGCCGGTCAGATCGCCGAGCTGGCCGCGATCGCCGAGCCCGAGGTCGCTGTGATCACCAACGTCGGGCCGGTCCACGTCGAGCTGCTCGGCTCGATCGAGGCGATCGCGGCGGCCAAGGCGGAGGTGCTCGCGGCGCTGCCGCCGGAGGGCACGGCGATCGTCCCCGCCTCCGCCGGCGAGCTGGAGCCCCATCTGAGCGAGGCGCCACGGCTCCTCCGTTTCGGGCCGGGCGGCGACGTCCGTGCTGTCGAGAGCCGGGTCGAGGGAGGGGTTACCGAGGCGCTGGTCGAGACGCCCGCCGGCAGCCAGCTCTTCCACTTTCCCTTTGCCGAGGCGCACAACCTGGACAACGCCCTGGCGGCCGTGGCGGTCGGGGTGGCGTTGGGTGCGCCGCTCGCCGCGATGGCCGATCGCGCTGCGAACATAGGCTTCTCCCGCTTCCGGGGCGAGCGCCTCGAGCTGGGCGATGGGATCGTCCTGGTGAACGACTGCTACAACGCCAACCCAGTCTCGATGCGCGCCGCGCTCAGCCACCTCGCCTCACTTGGCGAAGGTCGCCACATCGCCGTGCTCGGGGAGATGGCGGAGCTCGGTCCCGGCGCTCCCGGCTACCACCGCGAGGTTGGGGCCAGGGCACGCGCCGAAGGCGTCGATCTGCTCGTCGGCGTCGGCGAGCCGGCGCGGGAGTACGGCCCCGACGAGCTGGTCGGGGCTCCCGAGGAGGCGGCCGAGTTGCTCGCCGCCCAGCTCGAGCCGGGCGACACGATCCTGGTCAAGGGCTCGCGCTCCGCCGGTCTCGAGGCCGTCGCGGAGTCGCTCGGGGAGCTGCTGGGGGCAACGGATGGGTGAAGTGCTGATCGCCGGGATGGCGGCGATGCTGATCTGCATCTTCCTCGGCCCGAAGTTCATCGAGTACCTGCGGGTGAAGGAGTTCGGCCAGCACATCCGCGAGGACGGGCCGCAGGAGCACCACGCCAAGGCCGGCACGCCGACGATGGGTGGGCTGATCGTCTTCGCCTCGATCTGCGTGCCCTATTTGGTCCTCTCCGACCGCGACGCGCAGAGCCTCGCCGTCTTCGGCGTCGCGATCGGCTGCGCGACGATCGGCTTCGCCGACGACTTCATCAAGATCGTCAAGCGCCGCTCGCTCGGCCTCTCGGCGCGCTGGAAGCTGCTCTTCCAGGTCATTCTCGCCTTCGGGCTCTGGTGGGTGGCCCGCCACGAGGTCGGCCTCGAGCCGATCCTCTACTTCCGTATCGGCGACGCCAGCATCGACCTCGGCCCGGTCCTCTACTTCGTCCTCGTCTTCCTCGTCATCGCCGGCACCTCCAACGGCGTCAATCTCACCGACGGCCTCGACGGCCTCGCCGCCGGCTCCTGCGCGATCGTCCTGCTCGCCTATACGGCGATCGCCTTCGTCGCCAACGAGCAGCAGAACCTGGCGCTGCTCTCGGCTTGCCTGGTCGGCGCCTGCATCGGCTTCCTCTGGTTCAACGCCTTCCCGGCCTCGATCTTCATGGGGGACACCGGCTCGCTCGGCCTCGGCGGCGCGATCGGCGCCCTTGCGGTGATGACCCAGACCGAGGTGCTGCTGATCATCATCGGCGGCATCTTCGTGATCGAGGCGCTGTCGGTCGCGATCCAGGTCTTCTCCTTCAAGACCTTCCGCCGCCGGGTACTGCTGATGGCGCCGCTGCACCACCACTTCGAGATGATGGCCTGGTCGGAGACCAAGATCATGCTCCGCTTCTGGATCGTCGCCGCGGTCTGCTCGGGGATTGGGTTCACGCTTTATCAGCAGTCGATTGGGCGGTAGCTCTCGGGGAGGTCGGGCGCACCCGACCTCCCGTGGCTGTGCACAGGGTCGAATGGGTGAAGCGCGAAGGTATCTCTGAGATGAGTGCGCCGCCGCCTAGGAAGCTTCGCCCGGAGCTGCCTGAGGGTCCGTTTCTGGTCGTGGGACTGGCCCGGTCGGGACAGGCCGTTGCCCGACTCCTTGCTGGACGTGGGGCGGACGTTACGGGGGTCGATTCTGGGCATCCCGATGGGGCGGCAGGGCTTCGGGAGGTCGGTGTCGAAGTCGTTCTGGATGCAGACGGATTGGCGCTCCTGGAGGGGGTGCGGACGGTGGTCAAGAGCCCGGGGGTTCCGCGGGAGGTCGCGGTGATCTCGGCGGCTCTGGAGCGGGGGATCGATGTGGTCGGGGAGCTAGAGCTTGCCTGGCGGGCGATCCCGAACCGGTTCGTCGCGGTGACCGGGACGAACGGGAAGACGACCACGGTCGAGCTGCTTGGGCACGTCTACCGCACGGCGGGGGAGCCGATGGCGGTGGCGGGGAACGTCGGCACGCCGCTCTCCTCGCTCGCCGGGGAGATCGAGCCCGACGCGACGGTGATCTGCGAGGCATCGAGTTTTCAGCTCGAGGACAGCACCGCCTTCGCCCCGGAGTGCGCGGTCTTCCTCAACCTCGCGCCGGACCACCTCGACCGGCACGCCGACCTCGGTGCCTACCTGGCGGCGAAGCTGCGGATCTTCGCCAATCAGGGCAATGACGACCTCGCCGTCTACAACGGCGACGAGCCGGCGTTGGCCGGGGTCGATCTGGGCGGCTGCGCCCGCCGCGTCACTTTCTGCCACGGCGCCGGCCCCGACTGCGAGGTGGCCCTCGCCGAGGGCGCGATCTTCTACGGCGGCGAGCCGCTGCTCTCGGTCGAGGAGCTCGGGCTGATCGGCGAGCACAACGTCGCCAACGCGATGGCCGCCGCCGCCGCCGCGCTCTCGATGGGGATCGATCGCGACGCGGTTCGCGAGGGGCTGTGCAGCTTCGCCGGCGTCGCGCACCGGCTCGAGCAGGTCGCCGAGGTGGGCGGCGTTCGCTTCGTCAACGACTCCAAGGCGACCAACGTCGCCTCGGCCGCGGTCGGCATGCGTGCCTTCGAGGGCGGGGTGCACGCGATCCTCGGCGGCAGCGAGAAGAGGGAACCCTTCACGGCGCTGCTCGACCCAATTCGCGAGTGCTGCGTCGCCTGTTACCTCACCGGCGCCACCGCCGAGCGCTTGGCCGAGGAGCTGGCGCCGGCGATCGCGGCCGGGGTGGCGCTGCACCGCTGCGCCGATCTCGAGCAGGCGGTGCACCGCGCCGCGGCCGCTGCGCGCCCCGGCGAGACGGTGCTGCTCTCTCCCGCCTGTGCCAGCTTCGACGCCTTTGAGAACTTCGAACGGCGCGGCGAGCGCTTTCGTGAGATCGTCGAGAGGCTCCCGTCGTGAGCGCTCGCTCGCTCGCCCTCGGCCGGCTGGGGAAGCCGACCAAGGCAAAGAAGAAAACCAAAGCGAGGCGCGCGCGCTCGGCCGCGCTCCCGGCCGAGTACAACATGCTGCTCACCGCGACCCTCTGCCTGCTCGCCTTCGGCGCGGTGATGGTCTTCTCCGCCAGCTCGACCACCCAGGTGCTCAGCGACGGTGGGCTCTCCAACAGCGCCTTCTACCTGAAGCGGACGCTGATGTTCGGCGCGGTCGGCCTGGTGGTCATGCACCTGACCGCGCGCCACGGCCTCGTCCTGGTGCGCCGCCTCACGCCGGCCATCCTTGCCGGCTCGCTTTTCCTGCTCCTGGTCGTGCTCGGGGCCGGCACCTCCGTCAACGGCGCCAGCCGCTGGATCGGCTCTGGCTTCCTGCAGATCCAGCCTTCGGAGCTGGCCAAGGTGGCGCTGATCCTCTACGGCGCCGACCTGATCGCCCGCAAACCGAAGATGGTCCGCTCGATCTCCGGGCTGATGCCCTATCTGCTCGTCGTCGCTGCCGCCTGCATGCTGATCGTGGTCGAGCCGGACCTGGGGACGGCAATGGTCGTCGCCTTCTCGGTTGGCTCCATTCTCCTCGCCGCCGGAGCGCGTCCGCGCGACCTCGGCCTGATCGCCCTCTGCATCGGCTTCTTCGCCCTCCTCGTCACCCTGATCGAGCCCTACCGGATGGCCCGGCTCACCGGTTTCCTTCATCCCGGTGCCGACGCCACCGGCGCCGGCTTCCAGGCGGCCCAGGCGAAGATTGCACTCGGCTCCGGCGGCCTCTTCGGAGTCGGCATCGGCAACGGCGTGGGGAAGGCCGGCTTCCTGCCCGAGGCGCACACCGACATGATCTCCGCGGTGATCGGCGAGGAGCTCGGCCTGATCGGCGTCCTCGGCGTCGTCGGCCTCTTCTCGCTCTTCGGCTACGCGGGGCTGCGGGTCGCTCAGAAAGCAAAGGACCGCTACGGCAAGCTGCTCGTCGCCGGCCTCACCTCGTTGGTGCTCGCGCAGGCGACGATCAACCTCTTCGCGGTGATGGGCTTGGCACCGCTGACCGGCGTGCCCTTGCCCTTCGTCTCATACGGCAACAGCAGCCTCTTGGCCACCCTGTTCGCCGTCGGGCTGATTCTCAATGTCGCCCGCGGCGGCCGTGCCGCTGCCGCGCGTCCGGCTCGCGCCTCCGGCGCTGGCAAACTGCGGGTCGTCGAGGGCGGGCGTTCGCCTGCCCGTAAAAGGAGCAAAGCGAGCCGTGGAAAAAGCGCTCAGAGTCGTGGTGGCGGCGGGGGGAACCGCCGGCCACGTCGTGCCGGCGATGGCCGTCGCCGCCGAGCTTCGGGCTAGCGGCGCCGAGGTTTCCTTCCTCGGCACGCGGGACCGGATTGAGGCCGAGCTGGTCCCCGCCGCTGGCTATGAGATCGATTTCGTCAAGGTGCGCGGCATCGACCGCCGCAACCCGCTGCGCGCTGCTCGCGCCGTACTCGAGGCGGCGGGCGCGGTGGGCGCGGCGCGGGGCGTGCTGCGTCGGCGCGGCGCCGACGTCGTCATGGGCGGTGGCGGCTTCGTCGCCGGCCCGGCGGGCCTGGCCGCCGTGCTTTCGCGAATCCCACTGGTGCTGACCGAGGCGGACAGTCACCTCGGTCTCGCCAACCGGCTGCTGGCAAACCGGGCGCGGCGGGTCTGTCTCGCCTTCCCGATTGCGGGACGGGAGGGGGAGCGATACCTGCTCACGGGGCGGCCGGTGCCGGATGCCGTGTTGCACGAAGATCGGGCTGGGGCGCGGCGGCGCTTTCGCATCGCGGCGGATGCCAGTTGCCTGCTGGTGATGGGCGGAAGCCAGGGCGCCCGCTCGGTCAACCAGACCGCGATCGAGGCCTTCGCCGAGCGCGACGGCGGCGCCGAGCGCGATTTCCACGTCATCCACCTGACCGGCCGGCGCGACTACGAAGAGCTGAAGCGGCGCCTGGCGGCGGCCCCGCACGGCGACCGTTACACGCTGATCGCGTACGAGCCGCACCTGGGTGACGTGCTTGCCGCCTCCGACCTGGTGCTGGCCCGTTCCGGCGGCTCGATCTTCGAGGTGATCGCGATGGGCCGCCCCGCGATCCTGGTGCCGTATCCGCACGCGACGGCCGATCACCAGAGCGCCAACGCCGCCTGGATGGTGGGTGCGGGCGCGGCCGAGACGATCGACGATTCCGATCTGAGCGCCGACCTCCTGACCGAGCGTGTGGCGGGACTTCTCGCCGATCGCCCCGGCCTGGCCGCGATGTCCTCCGCCTCCGCCGCCCTGGCCCGCCCCGACGCCGCCCGCCGCATCGCCCACGAGGTCCTGGCCGCCGCCGGTTCCGGTCCGCCTTATCCACCTATGGCGGGGGAAAGGCGTACCGGAACGTGAGCGACTGGTCTTCACGCCGGCTGCACTTCATCGGCATCGGCGGGGCGGGGATGAGCGGCCTGGCGCTGGTTTGCGCCGAGCTGGGGGCGGCGGTCAGCGGCAGCGACCGAGCCGACTCCTCTTATATGGAGCGGTTGCGGGCAGCGGGCCTCGATCCCACGGTCGGCCACGACGCCGCCAACCTGCCCGCGGGCGCCGAGGTGGTCGTCTCAACCGCGATCGGCGCCGACAACCCGGAGCTGGCGCAGGCCCGCGAGCGGGGCGTCGAGCCGATCCACCGCGGCGCTCTCCTCGCCGAGCTCTGCGCCGAGAAGCGGCTGATCGCCGTCGCCGGCACCCACGGCAAGACGACGACGACGGCGATGCTGGTCTGGGCGCTGCGCGCCCTCGGCGCCGATCCATCCTTCTTCGTCGGTGGCGAGGTGCCGGGGCTCGGCGCCGACGGGGCCGCCGCCAACGCGGGTTGGGGCGGGGGCGAGTGGGTCGTCGCCGAGGCAGACGAGAGCGACGCCAGCTTCCTCGAGCTGAAGCCCGAGATCGCCGTCGTCACCAACCTCGAGATGGACCATCACGCTCGCTGGGGGTCGGTGGCGGAGTTGCGCCGGGCCTTCCGCGAGTTCGCCGCCGAGGCGGATGGCGTTGTCCTGCCGGTCGATGGCAGCCTCGATGACCTGGCCGAGGGAAAGCGGGTCGAGGGCTTCGGACCAGACTCACCCGGCCCGGCCGAGCTGTCGCTTGCGGTTCCCGGCCGTCACAACCTTCTCAACGCCCGCGCCGCCCTAGCCGCGCTGAAGCTGGCTGGCATCGAGCCGCCGCTGACTTCGCACTTTCCCGGGGTATCCGCGGGTAAAGGCGAAGTCAGCGGGGATGGGGCGGTGCTTGGCGACTTTCCGGGGGTGCGGAGGCGGCTCGAGCTGAAGGGTGAGCGCGGCGGCGCCCGCATATACGACGACTACGCCCATCACCCAACCGAGGTGCGAGCGGCTCTTTCGGCCCTGCGCGAGCTCGGGCCAACTCGCCTGATCGCGGTCTTCCAGCCGCATCTCTACTCGCGCACCAAGGCGTTTGCCGAGCAGTTCGGGGCGGCGCTGTCCCTGGCGGACGAGGTCGCCGTGCTCGACGTGTACGCCGCCCGGGAGGAGCCGGTGGGGGACCTCGCCGGCGTCAGCGGCCTACAGGTCGCGCAGGCGGCGGCGGAGCGGATGGGAGGTAGGCCGGTCCTCTGGCTGCCCGACGCCGGAGCGGCCCGGGTCGCCTTGGCCGCTCGCCTGGATCGCGCCCAGGCCAGCGGCGTCGAGGGCCAGGTCCTGGTCACGATCGGCGCCGGTGACGTCTTCAGGCTGGGCGAGGCGCTGGTGGGGGAGGGCGAAATATGAGCGCTCCGCCGCAAGGCGTGACCCGCGACTATTCGCTCGCTCGCCTCACCACGGTTCGCACCGGCGGCGCCGCCGACTGGTTCGCCCGCCCCGGTTCCGAGGCCGCGCTGCTGGAGCTGCTCTCCTGGGCCGAGTCCGAAAACTTGGAGCTGGGGGTGGTCGGCTCCGGCTCCAACCTGCTGATTGCCGACGAGGGCTTCCACGGTCTCGCGATCAAGCTCGACGGTGACCTGGCCACGATCGAGCGCGAAGGCGAGCGCCTGCTCTGCGGGGGCGGGGCGAGGCTGCCCTCGGCCTCGGCGAAGGCCGCCGGCTGGGGCCTCGCCGGAATCGAGTTCGGGGTCAACATCCCCGGCACCGCGGGCGGCGCGGTGAAGATGAACGCCAACGCCTACGGCGGCCAGCTCGCCGAGGTGCTCGAGTGGGTGGACGTCTGCAGCGCCGCCGGCAGCGAGCGACGGTCGCCGCGGCAGCTCGACTTCGCCTATCGCAGCTCCAACCTCGACCCTTCGGAGGTCGTCGCGCGAGCCTCGTTCCGGCTGGCGCCGGACGATCCCGCGGCGATCAGGGCGAGGCTGGAGGAGATGCGCGGCAAGCGTCGCGAAGCGCAGCCCTCGGGGATCAAGACTTTCGGCTCGACCTTCAAGAACCCCGAGGACGAGCGCGCCGAGGGCCGCAGCGCCGGCCAGCTCTTGGAGGGCGCCGGTTGCCGCGGCCTTCGCCACGGTGGCGCGCGCTTCTCCCCGAAGCACGCCAACTTCGTCGAGAACGCCGACGGGGCGAGCACGGCGGACGTCTTGGAGCTGATGGCCGAGGGACGGCGCCGCGTGGAGGCGCGCTTCGGCGTCGTGCTGGAGCCCGAGGTCCAGGTGTTGGGGGACGTGCGCTGGCCGGAGGGGTGGGAGCTCTGAGGCGCCGGCTACTGATCGGCGTCTGCGCACTCGCCCTTCTCGCGGGTGCCTACCTCTTCCTGCTCCGCGACGAATCGGTCTCTCCCCATCTGGTCGCGACGGAGCCGACCGCGATGATCGGCAGCGGCGACAGCGCGGTGGCCGTAGCCGCCAACGGGGCCATCCTCGCCTGGTTGCCGCCGCCGAAGGAAGGCAGCCTGCCGCGGCTGCCGCTCGAAACCCCACCCGATGGTCGCCGCCTGCGGGGGCCGATGCTCAAACAGGCACTGGTCCTCGGGGCCACGCCGGGGGCGCTGCGCCCCTATGTCGAAGGCAGCTACTACGGCGAAAGCGGGGTGGACGTATTGCTCGACTCGGGGGTCGAACTGCGTTTCGGCGACGCCACGGGCGCCGCGCGCAAGTGGCGGGCGGCGGCAGCGGTGATCGCCGATGAGAGCGTGACCACACTCGATTATGTAGACCTGCACGCGCCGAGCCACCTTGCGATAGGTGGCTCTGGGCATACTCTTCCGCCCGTCCCCTAGACCCTCGACCACAGGGTTAGGTTGGGAAAACCCTCAACCTAGAGTCGAGGGACTGTACGTGCAGGATGCCGCCCGGCGGTTTGACAGACCCTCGCAAATGGCCTACGTTGAGCGCAATTTCCGCGGTTACAGCGTACCCTTGAACCCTTAAGCATTGCTGTAGCTTCGGACGGAACAAAGGCTCAACTCAAATCCAGTCCTGGCGGACTGGGCATATCCAGCCCCAACCAGGGACTGGGCTTGGAGAAATCGGGAGATGGAATCCACATACCTCGCGGTGATCAAGGTGGTCGGCGCCGGCGGCGGCGGCACCAATGCCGTCAGTCGCATGGTCGACGCCGGCATTCGCGGCGTCGAGTTCGTCGCCGTCAACACGGATGCCCAGGCGCTTCAGGCCTGCGACGCCGACATCAAGCTCTCGATCGGCCAGGAGCTGACCCGCGGCCTCGGCGCCGGCGGCAACCCCGAGGTCGGGGCGGGCGCGGCGGCGGAGAGCCGCGACGAGATCAAGGAGGCGCTGAAGGGCGCCGACATGGTCTTCGTCACCGCCGGCGAGGGTGGCGGCACCGGCACCGGCTCGGCACCGGTGATCGCCGAGATCGCCAAGGAAGAGATCGGCGCCCTCACCGTTGGCGCCGTGACCAAGCCCTTCGAGTTCGAGGGCAAGCGACGGATGCAGCAGGCGCTTGAGGGGATCGAGAAGCTGCGCAACAACGTCGACACCCTGATCATCGTCCCCAACGAGAAGCTGCTGCAGGCGGTCGAGCGGCGCACCAGCGTGCTCGAGGCCTTCCGACAGGCCGACGACATCCTGCGCCAGGGCGTGCAGGGCATCACCGACCTGATCACGATCCCTGGCCTGATCAACCTCGACTTCGCCGACGTGCGCACGATCATGCGCGACGCCGGCTCGGCTTTGATGGGCGTCGGCTCCGCCTCGGGTGAGGCGCGGGCACTGGATGCCGCCAAGGCGGCGATCACCTCGCCGCTGATCGAGGAGTCGATCAAGGGCGCCACCGGAATGCTCCTCAACATCACCGGCCCCGAGGACCTCGGCCTGTTCGAGGTCAACGAGGCGGCGCAGCTGGTCCAGGCCGAGGCCGACGACAACGCCAACATCATCTTCGGCTCGGTCGTCGACGAATCGATGCGCGACGAGGTGCGCGTCACCGTGATCGCCACCGGCTTCGAGGGCTTCGAGCTGCTCGCCCGCTCGCCGCAGCGGGTGCGCCGCCGCTACGAGAGCCGTCCGCGGATCTCGGCGGAGGACACGGATATCCGCAAACTGCGGGTCTCGGACGACGACATCGACGTGCCTGGGTTCCTCAAAGAATAGATCTGGGGCGTTTGGGAGGGGCCGTTGGCAGCCCCTCCTCCCGCCGCTTCGCGGGAGTTCGTGAGGAGGGGCTGCCAACGGCCCCTCGACGGCGCGCTCAGGCAAGTGCGCTTGGAGTTCGAGCGCGTCTCAGGGGTCGACCTCATCTTGAGCTTTCAGAGGTCGATCTCGTAATAGAGCATGCGGGGGCCGTCGGGGGCGCCTTCGCGGTTGGTGAAGCCGGAGCTCTCGTAGAGGTTTCGTGCTTCGGTGTCGGTTTCGCCGGTGGTTAGCTCGAAGTGGTCGGCGCCGGCTTGGCGGGCTGCGTCTATTGCTGCGTTGAGGAGCTTGCGGCCGATGCCTTGGCCGCGGTGGTCGGGGACGACGTAGAGCTCTTCGAGGTAGACGTCGTTGGCCTTGGACCAGAGGGAGGGGCGGATGCGGAAGAGGGCAAAGCCCAGCGGTGGATCGTCGGCGAGGAGCACGACGATCTCCTCCTTGCTCAGCAGCTCGCCGATGCGCTCGGTGAGGGCGGGTACGCCTGGCGTGGGGTCGTCGTATTCGGTGTTGAAGTCGTGAAGGAGCTGCGCGATCGGGGCGGCGTCGCCTGCCTGCGCGCGTCGGATCTCGTGGGGGAGCTGGTCGGGCATGTCCACGGGCGAGCTTGCCACAGCTCTCCAATACGCTGCCGCGCGTGGCTGACCCCGCGCTTCGGCGCACACCCCTCTATGAGCAGCACGCCGAGCTGGGCGCCAAGCTCGTTCCCTTCGCGGGCTGGGAGATGCCGGTTACCTACGAGGGGATTCGCGAGGAGCACGCGGCGGTGCGGACCCACGCAGGCATGTTCGACGTCTCGCACATGGGCGAGGTCGAGGTCGAGGGGCCGGGGGCGCTGGCCTTCCTGCAGCGGGTGCTCTCCAACGACGTCGGCGCGATCGCCGTCGGCGGCGCCCAGTACTCGTGCCTCTGCAACGAGGAGGGCGGCGTTCTCGATGACCTCTTCGCCTACCGGCTCGGGGGCGATCGCTACCTGATCGTCACCAACTCGGCCAACCACGGCGCTGATCTCGAGTGGCTGGGGCGCTGGAGTCGCAGCTTCGACGTGGCCGTGCGCGACGTCGCCGAGCGCTACGCGATGCTCGCCGTCCAGGGCCCCCACGCGCGCGGCATCGTCTCCGCCACACTCGGCGTCGAGCTGCCGCTGCGGATGCGGGTGGTCCCGGTCCGCGTCGGGGGCCGCCCGGCGTTGGCCTGCGGCACCGGCTACACCGGCGAGGACGGGGTCGAGCTGCTGATCGATCCCGAGGTGGCGCCGCCGATCTGGGCCGAGCTGCTCGACGCCGGCGTCGTTCCCTGCGGCCTCGGCGCCCGCGACACGCTGCGGCTCGAGGTCTGCTTCCACCTGCACGGCAACGACCTGACCCCGGAGCGCAACCCGATCGAGGCGGGCCTCGGTTGGTGCTGCAAGGAGGAGACCGGGTTCATCGGGGCGGAGGCGGTCGCCCGCGTCCGCCGCGAGGGGCCGACCGAGTGCCTGGCGCCGTTCGAGATCGAGGGCGCCGGCATCCCCCGCCCGGGGAACACGGTGCTCGCGAGCGGCGAGCCGGCAGGCGTCGTTACCTCGGGCACCTTCTCGCCTTCGCTGGAGCGTGGGATCGGCATGGCCTACGTCCGCTCCGAGCTGGCCGAGCCCGGGACCGAGGTCGAGATCGACGTGCGCGGCAAGCATCGCCCCGCCCGGATAGCTTCCAAGCCCCTCTACCGGAAAGCGAGATGAGCCTTGTCCGACGCGCACTACCCCGATGAGCTGCTCTACCACGACCAGCACGACTGGGCCCGGCTCGAGGGCGACGACCACGCTGTCTTCGGGATCACCTGGTACGCGCAGGACAGCCTCGGCGAGGTCGTTTTCTACGACCCGCCGGAGGTCGGCACGACGATCTCGAAAGACGCCTCCTACGCGGAGGTGGAGTCGGTGAAGGCGGTCTCGGACGTGATCGCGCCGATGTCGGGCGAGATCGTCGAGGTCAACGAGGCGCTCGCCGACGCGCCGGAGCGGATCAACGAGGATCCCTATGGCGAGGGTTGGCTGGTCAAGGTGAAATTGAGCCATCCGGCGGAGACCGAGGCTCTGCTCGACGCCGGCGAATACCGCAAGCTGCTGGAAAAGGGCTAGGAAGCCCCGCCCGCTCCTTCCGTAGCCTTACCCCGGTGACCCGCTACACCTCAGCAACCGACGCCGATCGGGCCGAGATGTTGGCCGCGATCGGGGTCGACTCGGTCGACGATCTCTTCGAGCAGATCCCCGAGCCGCTGCGGCTCGGTCGTCCCCTGGCCCTGCCCGAGGGGATGAGCGAGGCCGAGGTGTTCGAGCGGCTGGCGGCGCTTGCCGCCCGCAACGCCGACGCCGAGAGCGAGGTCTGCTTCGTCGGCGCCGGGATGTACGACCACTACGTGCCGGCGATCGTCGACGCGATCACCCAGCGCTCCGAGTTCCTCACCCCGTACACGCCATACCAGCCGGAGATCTCCCAGGGCGGCCTGCAGGTGATGTTCGAGTTCCAGACCGCGATGTCGGAGCTGACCGGCCTGCCCGTCTCCAACGCCGGCCTCTACGAGGGGCCCTCCTCGGTCGCCTCAGCCGGCTATCTGGCGATGGCCGCGACCGGCCGGCGCCGCTTCGTCGTTTCCCGCGGCCTGCACCCCCATAGTCGCGAGACGCTCGAGACCTATGCCGTGGGCTACGGCGCCGAGCTGGTCGAGGTGGGCCTGAGCGACGGGTGCACCGACGCCGAGGAGCTCATCCGCGCCGTCGACGGCGAGACCGCCGCAGTCTTCCTGCAGAGCCCGAACTTCCTCGGCGCGGTCGAGCGGGTCGAGGCCCTGGGCGCGGCGGCGAAGGAGCACGGGGCGCTGCTGGTCGTGGCGACCGATCCGATGACGCTCGGCGTGCTCAGGCCGCCCGGCCAGTGCGGCGCCGACATCGCCCTCGGCGAGGGCCAGCCGCTCGGCAACCGGCTCGACTTCGGCGGACCGTCATTCGGGTTCTTCTGCGCTACCGAGGAGCAGATCCGCCGCATGCCGGGCCGGATCGCCGGCGAGACCGACGACGTCGACGGGCGCCGCGGGTTCGTCCTCGCCCTGCAGACGCGCGAGCAGCACATCCGCCGCGAGAAGGCGACCCACAACATCTGCACGGCGCAGGCCCTGAACGCGCTGGCGGCGATGGTTCACCTCGCCTGGCTCGGTCGCGAGGGCTTCCGCGAGCTGGGCGAGCTGCTTGTCTGGCGCACCGCCTACGCGCGCGAGCGCCTGAGCGGTGTGGGCGGCGTCGAGCTGCTGCACGAGGCGCCGGTGGCCCGCGAGTTCGCGGTCCGTCTCGACGCCCCGGTGGAGGCCGTCCTGGAGAGGTGCGCCGAGCGCGGCATCGCTGCCGGCTACCCGCTCGGGCGCGAGTACCCCGAGTACGAGGACGGCCTCCTGGTGGCGATCACCGAGCGCCGCACCCGCGCCCAGATCGATGATCTTGCCGATGCGCTCGGAGCCGCCATTGCCGCCGAGGTTGGCGACTTTGTCCCCGATAGCGGCGCGAAGTCGCCAGTCGCGGGAGAGGTGGGCTAGTGGCGGCTGCTGAGACGCCGATGCAGCGCGAACAGGCGCAGACGATCTACGAGAAGTCGAAGAGCGGCCGCCGCGCCGCGGTCCTGCCCGACGCCGAAGTGCCCGAGCCCCCGCTCGGGGAGCTGATTCCCGCCGACCTCCTCCGCTCCGAGCCACCGCGCCTGCCCGAGGTGTCCGAGCCGGAGATAGTCCGCCACTACAACCGGCTCTCGCGGCGCAACTTCGACCTCGACACCGGCTTCTACCCGCTCGGCTCCTGCACGATGAAGCACAACCCGCGGCTGAACGAGCGGGTCGCGGCGCTGCCGGGCCACGCCCGCCTGCATCCCGCCCAGGACCCGAGCCGGGCGCAGGGCGCGCTCGAGCTGATGTGGTTGCTGCAGCGCTCCCTGGCCGAGATCTGCGGCCTGCCCCACGTCAGCCTGCAGCCCTCCGCCGGCTCCCACGGGGAGCTCGCCGGCCTGCTGCTGACCCGCGCCTTCCACGCCGACCGCGGCGAAGAGCGGACCAAGGTGCTGGCTCCCGACACCTCGCACGGCACCAACCCGGCCTCGGTGACGATGGCCGGCTACGAGGTGGTCAAGGTCGCGACCAACGAACGCGGCGGCGTCGAGATGGACGACCTGCGGGCGAAGATCGACGAGGACCCCGACCAGGTCGCCTGCCTGATGCTGACCAACCCCAACACGCTCGGGCTCTTCGACGAGAACATCGCCGAGATCGCGGCCCTGATCCACGCTGCGGGAGGGACGCTCTACTACGACGGCGCCAACCTCAACGCGGTGATGGGGCACTCGCGGCCGGGCGACATGGGCTTCGACATCGTCCACGTCAACCTGCACAAGTCCTTCAGCCAGCCCCATGGCGGCGGTGGCCCCGGCGCGGGACCGATCGCCGTCTCCGAGCGGATCGAGCCCTTCCTGCCGCGGCCGCAGGTGGTGCGGCGAGAGGAGGGGGGTGGCGGTGGGCCGGCCTTCGACCTCGACCTCGATCGCCCCAAGTCGATCGGCCGGCTGCGCGGCTTCCAGGGCAACTTCGGCGTCTTCGTCCGCTCCTACGCCTACATCCTCAGCCTCGGCGCCGACGGCCTCGCCGAGGCCTCGGAGACCGCGGTGCTGAACGCCAACTACCTGAAGGCGCGCCTCGCCGAGGGCCGGGCCGGGGAGCGCCTCCCGGTCGCCTTCGACCGCCACTGCATGCACGAGTTCGTCCTCTCCGGCAAGCCGATGAAGAGGGAGGTCGGCCTCGCCACCCTCGACCTGGCCAAGCGCCTGCTCGACTTCGGCTTCCACCCGCCGACCGTCTACTTCCCCCTTCTCGTCGACGAGGCGCTGATGGTCGAGCCGACCGAGACTGAGACCAAGGAGAGCCTCGACGCCTTCGCCGACGCCATCGAGGGCATCCTCGCCGAGGCCGAGGAGGACCCGGAGATCGCCAAGAGCGCCCCCTACACGACCCCGGTTCGCCGCCTCGACGAGGTAAAGGCGACCCGCAGGCCAGTCGTGCGCCAGCCGCTCGGTTAGTTCGCACGCTTTAGCGTATGGTTTGCTACGTTTCAACGTAGTAAATGGAACGTAGTCAGCGTACGACAGTCAGCACGAACCCGTTCGTCTTCGCCCGTCCCTTGGCGCCCAACGAATTGGTGGATCGTGAAGCGGAGCTCGCCTTGCTCGCCGAGCGACGGGAGGCAGGCGTCAACACTCGCCTAGCCAGTCCTCGCGACTACGGTAAGACCAGTCTGCTGAACCGGGCCGTCACGGATGCCAGGAGGGATGGGGCCGGCGCTGTGCTTGTCGATCTCTATGGCGCCCGAACACCGGGGCAGATGGCTGCTCAGATCCAGCGGGCGTACGAGGCGCTACCGGCGGGACCGTTCCGCAAGGCCTACGCCGCCCTGAGTAGGCGCGGGGGCAGCATAGGGCTCCACGCGCCTATCGGCGGCGCGTCGCTGTCGCTCGGCGCGGGCGAAGCCGGCGAGCGAGCGCTGCTCGATGCCCTCGATCTGCCCTTGCGACTGCATGAAAGAACCAATCGTCCGATTCTGGTGGCATTCGATGAGTTCCAAGCGGTGTTGCAAGCAGATCTCGATGCCGTGATTCGCAGCGTCATCCAGCACCACGGCGGCGGCGTCACTTACGTGTTCAGCGGTTCGCATCCCGGGATGATGCGCTCGCTCTTCGCCGATCGGCGTCGACCCTTCTATGGACAGGCGGCGCCTTTGCAGTTGGGACGGCTTCCGCGTGATGTGCTCGCCACGTACATCGAGGACCGGTTCGCCCGCACCGGGCGAGATGTGGATGACGCCCTTGGCTGGCTGCTCGACCTGGTCGACGGCCATCCTCAGCGGGCGATGCTCTTCGCCCACCTTCTCTGGCGGCACACCGACGAGGGGGCAAGCGCCGATGACTATGCCAGGGAGGGCGCCTACAACGAGGCCTGGGACTATCTGCAGGGCGACTTCGAGGCGACATGGGACTCCTTCTCCCGTATTGAGGCGGGGGTCGTGGAGGCCATCGCCTCTGATGTACAGAGCCTCACGGGCCGGGTCAGCCGCGAGGTCCATGGTCTGCCGGCTGGCTCGGCGGCGCCGGACGCGGCTAAGCGGCTTGTGGATGAGGGCGTGCTCTTCCGTGTCGGCGAGGAGGGCAACATGCTTGGCATGGTCGATCCGGTCTTCGCCCTCTGGGTCCGCCAGTGGCGGCACTGGCGTTTCGATTAGAGCTCGGGGAGGTTCTGCTTCAGCTCGAGGACCGGGGCGAAGAGGTCGCCGTGTCGCTCGAGCCGCTCCAGAACGTCGCTCGCCTCGAAGACCAGGGAATCCGCGTCTCCTTTGTCCACCGCGCGCTCGACCTCGTCCCAGGTGACCGGGGTCGAGACCGTGGGGCGTTCGCGGGCTCGCAGGGAGTAGACGGCGATCGTCGTCTTGCGTTCGTTGTTCTGGTACCAGTCGATCAGGACCTTGCCTTTGCGCAGGGTCTTCTTGCCCATCTTGGCGATCACCTCGTCCGGCGTCTGCTTGGCCAGCAGCTGGGCGATGGCCTGGGCGAAGGGGCGCGTCTCGTCGTAGGTGACGGCCGTGTTCAGCGGCGCGTAGACCTGCAGGCCCTTCGAGCCCGAGGTCTTCGCGAAGCACTCGAGCCCGACGTGGTCGAAGACCTCCCGCAGCCGCAGCGCCACGCGGCTGCAGTCGAGCACTTCGGCCGGCGGGCCCGGATCGAGGTCGAAGGCGAGCACGGTCGGTCGCTCGTGCTTCTCGCCGAGGGAGAGGGAGGGATGGAGCTCGATCGCGGCCAGCTGGGCCATCCAGATCAGCGTCGCCCGGTCTTCGCAGACGCAGAAGTCGATGTGCCCGGAGTGGGGGCCGGCAAGCACCCGGGTGGTCTGCACCCACTCGGGCCGGTGCTTGGGGCAGCGCTTCTCGAAGAAGGCAGCGTCGGTGTCGTCGACGCCTTCGGGGAAGCGGCGCAGGGTCAGCGCCCGGCCGGCGAGGTGGGGGACGATCGCCGGCGCGGCCTTGGCGTAATAGTCGACGACCTCACCCTTGCTGAAGCCAGCCTTGGGGTAGAGGACCTTGTCGAGGTTGGTGAGCTTCAGCTCCCGCCCATCGACCTCGACCTGACGGCTGGAAGCCACCGTCTATTTCGAGGACTTCGACTTGGCCCGGGAGGAGGAGCGTTTCTTCGCCGCCGGTTTCTTCGCCGGCGCCCGGCGTTTCTTGGCGGCGGGTTTCTTCGCCGCCTTGCCGTCGCGCTCGCCTTTCACTGCGGCGATGCTCTCCTCCAGCGCCGCCATCAGGTCCGGCGCCTGGGTCGGCTCCGCTTCCTCTGTCGGCGGCGAGACCAGCTCCTTGCCCTCGGCCTTGCGTTCGATCATCGCCAGCAGCTCCTCGCGATACTCGTCGCGGTAGATCGTCGGGTCGAAGTCGCGGGTCAGCGAGTCGATCAGCGCTTCCGCCATCTCGACCTCCTTCTTGGCGACCGACGGCGCCTCGTCTGGAAGCACGTCGTCCAGGTCGGAGGGCGGCACGACCTCGTCGGCGAAGCGCATCGTGGTCAGCGTCAGCACGCCGTCTGCGGGGCGGATCGCGGCGAGGCTCTCTTTGTTGCGCAGGACGAAGCGGGCGACGGCGACCTTGCCCGATTTCTCCATCGCCTGCGCCAGCAGCGAGTAGGCCCGCTCGGCGCCGTCGGCGGGGCCGAGGTAGTAGGGGCTGTTGAAGTAGATCGGGTCGATCTGGTCGAGGTCGACGAAGTCCTGGACCTCGATTGCGCGCGTCTTCTTCGGGTCGAGCGAGGCAAGCTCGTCCTTGCTCAGCGGCACGTACTGGTCGGGCGCCAGCTCGAAGGCTTTGACGATGCCCTCGTAGGGGACCTCTTCGTCGGTGCCCTCGGCGACGCGCTTGTGGCGGATGCGGGCGCCGTCGGACTCGCGGATTTCGCGCAGACCGATGCTGCGCCGGGCCACCGCGCTGTAGAGCTTCACGGGCACGTTGAGCAGCCCGAAGCTGATCGAGCCGCTCCAAATTGCTCTAGCCATCGGCAATCACCTACCCGGATTCTTCCAGCCGGGCACCGGTGCCCGCAAACCGACGGCCGCCGCGGGAGGCATCTTGCGAGGCGTGCGAGATCATGCGGCGGTGCTGTTCGAGCTGAGCGAGGTCAGCCTGACCCGCGGCGGTCGCCGGGTTCTCGACGCTGTCAACGCCGAGATACCGGTTGGAGCGACGGCGATCGTGGGGCCGTCCGGCGCCGGCAAGTCGACGTTGCTGCGGCTGCTCAATCGGTTGGCCGATCCCGATCGGGGTGCGATCTCCTACCGCGGGCGGCGGCTCGATTCCTACGATCCGCTGGCGCTGCGGCGCCAGGTCTCGCTGGTCCCGCAGCTGCCTTCGCTGTTGGAGGGGACGGTGGGGTCGAACTTGGCCTACGCCGCAACGCTCGCCGGCAAGCGGCCCGACGCCCAGCGCTGCCTTCGGCTCGCCGGCCTCGATGCCGAATTCGCCGAGCGCGACGTCGGCAAGCTCTCCGTCGGCGAGCAGCAGCGGGCGATGCTTGCTCGCGCTCTCGTCCAGGAGCCCGCAGTGCTGCTGCTCGACGAGCCGACCTCGGCCCTCGACCATGCCGCGCGCGACGCGATCGAGGCGACCCTGGCCGAGCTGCGCCGCGAGCTCGAGATCTCGATCGTCCTCGTCAGCCACGACCCCGAGCAGGCGCGGCGGCTCGGCGAGTGGGTGGTGCGGATGGAGAGCGGGCGCGCGGCGGAGGCGGGGCCGCTGGAGCAGGTGTTGGCGTGAGCACCTCGATCCACGTCTCGGCCGGCCAGGTCGCCGCGACCCTCACCCTCGTCGCGCTCGCCGCCGCAGTCTCCTTCTGGCGCAAGGCGGATCTCGAGCGCGACATCGGCATCGCGACGGTCCGGTCGTTCATCCAGCTGACCGCGATCGGCTACGTGATCAAGCTGATCTTCGACGCCGACACGATCTGGCTCGTCTTCGCCCTGCTGGCGGCGATGGTGTTCTTCGGCGCGCTCACGGCGCGCGGTCGAGCCAGGAAGGTGCCGGACGCCTTCTGGCCGCTGCTCGTCGCGCTCGCCGCCGCCGGGGCGACCACCCTCGGCCTCGTCGTCGCCCTCGGCGTCTTCGAAGCGACGCCGCGCTACCTGGTCCCGGTCGGCGGCATGGTGATCGGCAACGCGATGACCGCCTCGGCCGTGGCGCTCAACCGCCTCGGCGACGAGATGGCCGACTCGCGGTCGCGGATCGAGGCGACGCTGGCGCTCGGGGCGACCGCGCAGGAAGCGGCGCAGCCGATCGTCCGACGCGCCCTGCGCTCGGGGATGATCGCGCTGATCGACTCGACCAAGACGACCGGGCTGATCTTCTTCCCGGGGACGATGGTCGGCATGCTGCTGGCCGGCGCCAACCCGACCGACGCCGTGCGCCTGCAGCTGATCCTCCTCTACGCGCTGCTCGGCAGCGTCGCGATCGCCGCTCTGGTGGCGACGACGCTCGCCTACCGCAACTTCTTCACCCCCGCCCAGCAGCTGCGCGAACCGGGCGCCTGACGCTGCGCATCTCGGCGTCCTCGGTCGGTCATGTGCAGAAGCACACTCCCTCTCTCGTCCTTGACCTGCTTGGTCAGGCACCCGGTTCTCCTAGACTCGGCGGGTGTCACGCCAACAGCGCCTGACGCTGGTCGCGACGATCCTCGGCTCGACGATCGTCTTCCTCGACTCGACCGTCGTCAACGTGGCGTTGCCGGCGATCAGCGATGGCCTCGACGCCAATCTGGCCGGGCAGCAGTGGGTGGTCGAGGCCTACATGCTGACGCTGGTCTCGCTGCTCCTCGTCGGGGGGTCCCTCGGCGACCAGTTCGGCAGGCGGAGGATGTTCGTGATCGGGCTGATCGCCTTCGCCGCGACCTCGCTGCTCTGCGCGATCGCCCCCACGGTCGAGGTCCTGGTGGCGGCCCGGGCGCTGCAGGGGATCGCCGGGGCGCTGCTGGTCCCCGGCTCGCTGGCGATCGTCGCCGCCACCTTCGAGGGCGCGGCGCGGGGCAAGGCGGTCGGCACCTGGACCGCCTGGACCGGGATCGCGACAGTGCTCGGGCCGGCCGGTGGGGGCGCGCTGGTCGAGGCGATCAGCTGGCGGGCGGTCTTCTGGGTCAACCTGCCGCTGATCGTGGTCACGGTCGCGCTGACCCTCCACTCAGTGAAAGAGAGCCGCGACCCGGACGCCTTCCGCGGCATCGACTGGCTGGGGATCGGGCTCTCCGCCGCCGGGCTCGGCGGCCCCGTCTTCGCCCTGATCGAGCAGCCCAGCCGCGGCTGGGGAGACCCGGTGGTTTGGGTTCCGTTCATCGCCGGCATCGCCTGCTTCGCCCTCTTCGCCCTGCACGAGGCCCGCGCCCGCCACCCGATGCTCGAGCTCTCCCTGTTTCGGATCCGCAACTTCTGGGTCGCCAACGTGACCACGCTGTCCGCCTACGCGGGGCTGATCGGCGGCCTCTTCTTCGTCGGCCTCTTCCTCCAGCAGGTAGCCGGCTACACGCCGATAGAGGCGGGCCTGGCGACCACGCCGGTCTCCTTGATCCTCTTCTTCCTCTCGCCCCGCTGGGGCAGGCTCGCCTCCGGCACCGGGCCGCGACTGCCGATGACCGTCGGCCCGATCGTCGGCGGCATCGGCCTGCTGATGCTGCTGCGGGTCGGTTCGAATGCGGACTACGTCACCGATGTGCTGCCGGCGATCCTCGTCTTCGGGCTCGGCCTCTCGGCCACGGTGGCGCCGCTGACGGCGACCGTGCTCGACTCGGTCGAGGAGCGCCACGTCGGCATCGCCTCCGGTGTCAACAACGGCATTGCCCGGGTTGCCGGCTTGCTGGCGATCGCTGTCCTTGGAGCCGTGATCTCGGCCTACTTCGGCTCGGCCCTCGACTCGAACCTCGGCGAGCGCCCGCTCGGTCCCCGCGCCGAGCGGACCGTGTCCGACGCCAAGGCGCAGCCACTGGCGGTTCCTAAGACCGACTCCCTGCCGCCGGGTCAGGCCGCCACGGTGAGCAGCGCCTCGGCCGACGCTTCGACCTCCGCCTTCCATCTCGGCATCGGCATCGCCGGCATCCTGATGATCGTCGGCGGCGCCATCGCCGGCGTCGGCATCGAGAACCCGCATCGAAGGAGGGAAGCTCTTCCAAGCAGGGGCTCCGCTCAGGCCGGCGAGTGCGGCCACGGCTTCGAAGCTGACTCTGCGCCTCCCGAGCCGGCCACCGAGCCCGCCTAAGGGTCGGGACGGGTGCCCCTCGAACGGGCGGATACTCAAAGCGTCGCCCTCATTAGGGCGACGCTTGTCCGGGCGAGGGGCACCCGTCCCGACACCCTGAACTAGGCTCCGGCCCGTGAGCGCCCCGATCGTCTTCTCCGGCATCCAGCCGACCGGCCGCAAGCACCTCGGCAACTACATCGGGGCGATCCGCCAGTACGTCGAGGGCCAGGACCGGGGCGATCCGGCGATCTTCTGCATCGTCGACCTGCACGCGCTCTCGGTTGCCTTCGACCCCGCCGAGCTGCGCGAGCGCCTCTATGACACCGCGGCGATCCTGCTTGCAGCTGGGCTCGACCCGCAGCGCTGCATCCTCTTCCGCCAGTCCGACGTGCGCGAGCAGAGCGAGCTGACCTGGCTGCTCTCCGCCGTCACCTCCCACGGCGACCTCAACCGCATGCACCAGTTCAAGGACAAGTCCGCCAAGCAGCGGGAGCTGGTCCCCGCCGCGCTCTTCTTCTACCCGGTGCTGATGGCCGCCGACGTGCTCGCCTACAAGGCGACGGAGGTGCCGGTCGGCGACGACCAACGCCAGCACGTCGAGCTGATGCGGGAGATCGCCCGCCGCTTCAACGAGCGCTTCGGCGAGGCCTTGGTCGTGCCCGAGCACCGCATTCCCGAGGTTGGGGCCCGGATCATGGACCTGCAGGAGCCCGAGCGGAAGATGTCGACGACGGCCGGGACCGAGGCCGGGACCGTCCTCGTCCTCGACGAGGCGGATGCGATTCGCAAGAAGCTCGGCAGCGCCGTCACCGATTCGGGGAGGGAGGTGCGGCGTGGCGAGGACAAGGCCGGCATCACCAATCTGATCGACGTCTACGCGGTCGCCCGCGGCATCGATCCCGCCGCGGTCGAGCGCGAGTTCGAGGGCGCGGGCTACGGCGACTTCAAGCGGGCTGTGGCCGAGGCGGTAGTCGAGCTCCTCGCGCCGGTCCGCGAGCGCTACGCCGATCTGCGCCCCGACGAGGCGGCGCTCGAGGCAACTCTCGCCGCCGGCGCCGAGAAGGCGAGGGCGATCGCCTCGACCACCCTTGCCGAGGTTCGCGACCGCATGGGCATCGGCCCGCCGCGTTAACTTTGGACCCGTGATCGCGGAGCGAGCAAGCGTCCATATCTGGTTCTCCGCGCCGCGAGCGAAGCGGAGCCGTTGTCCGTGACCGTCGCCGAGCTGGACCTCGACCTCGACGTCTTCGCCGGACCCTTCGACCTCCTGATGGCGGTCGTCCTGCGCGAGGAGGTCAGCCTGCTCGAGGTCGAGCTGGCCGAGGTGATCGTCGCCTACGTCGAGCACCTCGAGCGCGAGGGGGAGCTGGAGCTCGACGTCGCGACCGAGTTCCTCGTCCTGATCGCCGCTCTGCTGGAGCTGAAGTCGCGCCTGCTGCTGCCGGGGGAAGAGGAGGGCCTCGAGGACGTCACCCCCGAGGAGGCGGTCGAGGAGCTCTTGGCGCGTCTGCTCGAGTACCGCCGCTACCGCGAGGCGGCGGCCACGCTGGAGCAGCGCTTCGAGGCCGAGCGCGGCTACCTGTACCGGTCGGCCCCGCTGCCGTCGGAGCTGCGCCGGGTCGCGCTCGAGGCGGCGACCGCCGCCTACGACCCCGACCGGCTTGGCTCTGCCCTCGGCGACCTCCTCGCCACGCCGCCCGAGCTCAACCTCGACCACATCCGCCCGACCGTCTCGCTGGAAAAGCGACTGCGGGCGCTGCGCGACGCCCTCCGCGCGCACGGAAGCATCGACTTCGACGAGCAGTTCGGGGGCGAGGACCGGCTCACCCAGGCGGTGACGCTCTTCGCCCTGCTCGACCTCTACCGCAAAGGCGAGGCGACCTGGGAGCAGAGCGAGCCCTTCGGGCCGATCTCGATCCGAAAGAAGGAGATGCCGGCGTGAGCGATCTCACTCGCACGATCGAGGCGCTGCTCTTCCTCTCGCCGCAGCCGGTCAGCGGCCGCGACCTGGCCGAGGCGGCGGAGGCGACCGAGGGTCAGGTCGAGGAGGCGATCGAGTTGCTTCGGGAGGATCTCGCCGAGGGCAAACGTGGTGTCGTTCTGCGCGAGGTGGCCGGCGGCTTCGCGCTGGCTAGCGATCCCGCCAGCGAGGCCGCTGCGCGGCGGCTGCTGGCCAAGCCGCGCACGCCGCCGCTGACCCAGGCTCAGGCCGAGACGCTGGCGATCGTCGCCTATCTGCAACCGGTGACCCGGCCGGAGGTGGCGCGGATCCGCGGTGTCTCCTCGGAGTCGGCGGTGCAGACGCTGGCCGAGCGCGGCCTGATCGAGGAGTCCGGGCGCTCGCAGTTCGGCGCCGCGATCTTCAAGACGACGGAGCTGTTCGAGCGGCTCTTTGGCCTGACCGGACTGGACCAGCTTCCAGATCCGTCGCGGTTCGATCCGACGCCGGAGGACGAGCGGGAGCTGCGGGAGCGGCTGCTGAAGGCTGGGGAGCAGCGGGCCGAGCCGTGATGT
This sequence comes from uncultured Solirubrobacterales bacterium, assembly GCA_963712595.1. GTDB lineage: Bacteria > Actinomycetota > Thermoleophilia > Solirubrobacterales > 70-9 > VRUE01. The sequence goes on along the minus strand of CAVQIM010000001.1, from coordinate 511,323 downwards.
GGGGGCCCTCTCCCGCGACCTTCTCGTGAGGCTGGCGAAGTTCCTCGCCCACGGGGGAGTCGCTTCGCGGCGGAAAGCTGAGCTGATCGTGGCCAAGGGGCGGGTGACGGTTGGGGGGGAGGTGGTGACCGACCCGGCGCGGGATGTTGGAGCTGGGGATGACGTGCGCGTCGATGGGAGTCCGGTTGGGGAGGAGGTGCGGGAGGTTTGGGTGGTCAACAAGCCGGCGGGGGTGGTCTCGACCGCGCGGGAGCCCGGCAAGCGGCCGGCTGTGGTCGAGCTGGTCGACTCGGTTGCGCGGCTCTATCCGGTTGGGCGGCTCGACGCCGACTCGACCGGGTTGCTGCTGCTGACCAACGACGGGGAGCTGGCCAACCGGCTGACGCATCCCCGCTACGGGGTCTCCAAGGCCTACCGGGCGGAGCTGAAGCGCCCGCCTGCAGATGCCGACCTGCACCGGCTGGCGCGCGGGGTCGAGCTCGAGGACGGCCCCACCGCTCCCGCTGAGGTACAGCGCCTGGGCGAGCGCGAGATCGAGATCGTCCTGCGCGAGGGGCGCAACCGCCAGGTGCGCCGCATGGCCGAAGCGGTGGGCAACCGGGTGGTGAGGCTGCGGCGCGTCCGCTTCGGCCCAATCGAGCTGGGATCGCTGCCTCTCGGCGGGGCGCGCCGGCTCGGCGACGACGACATCGCCCGCCTCTGGGAAGATTCCGGCTCGTGATCGCGGAGCGACCAAGCGTGCATCTCTGGTTCTTCGCGCCGGGAGCGAAGCGGAGGTGGTGTGATGGGTGAGGAGCGACTGTTCGCGGTCCGCGGCGCCGTCCAGGCGGAGGCCAACGAGGCCGATGCGATCGTCGGTGCCACCGAGACGCTGATGCGGGAGCTGCTCGATCGCAACGAGCTGAGCGCGGAGGCGATGGTCAGCTGCCTCTTCACCACCACGCAGGACCTCGACGCCGAGTTCCCCGCAGTCGCCGCGCGCCGGCTCGGGCTCGACTCGGTTCCGCTGATCTGCGCGCGGGAGATCGACGTGCCAGGCGCGATGCCGCGGGTGATCCGGGCAATGGTGCACTACTACGCCCCGGTCGGCCACAAGCCCGCGCACGTCTATTTAGGAGCTACCCAGGAGCTCCGCGCCGACCTTCACGCCGCCCAATAGCGGCGCCGGGCGCGGCGCGGTGCGGCTCGGCGCATCCGACTTTGACACCCCTGGGTGGGGTGAATGTCGGCTGCGCATGTCTCGCCGGTCGGCTCCGACGCTTGGCCCGGCGCCGTTATTCGCATATCGGGCAAACTCTTTGCCATGAGCGTCACCTTTGCCGAGAAGCTCGCCCGCATGCCGGGGTATCAGGCTGGGGTTCCGACCGGGCAGGCGCCCGAGGCGATCGCCTCGGGGGGGATCGCCCAGCTCGCCTCCAACGAGTCTCCGGTTCCGCCGCACCCGAAGGTGGTCGAGGCGATCGCCGCCGCGGCGGGCGCGATGAACCGCTATCCCGACCCCGACGCCACCCTGCTGCGCCGCCGTATCGCCGAGCGCCACGACACTGACCCTGCCCGCGTAGCGGTCGGCAACGGCTCCTGCGAGATCCTGCTCGCTGCTGCCGACGCTCTCTGCGAGCCCGGCGCCGAGATCCTCTACTCCTGGCCCGCCTTCTCGATGTACCCGTACCTGCCGGCGCTGACCGGGGCGCGAGAGATCCGCGTGCCGCTCGCCGAGGGAGATATCCACGACCTCGATGCGATGGCGGCCGAGGTCACGGCGGCGACCCAGCTGGTCCTCGTCTGCAATCCGAACAACCCAACCGGTACCCACCGTCCTGTGGCGGAGGTCGCCTCCTTCTGCGAGGGCCTGCCGGCGCACGTAACGGTCATCCTCGACGAGGCCTACGTCGAGTTCCAGGCGCACGACGACCCCGACGCGACCGTCGACCTGCTCGCCGACCTGCCGAACCTCGTCGTGCTGCGCACTTTCAGCAAGTGCTACGGGCTGGCCGGTCTGCGGGTCGGTTACGCGCTCGGCTCGCCGAAGTTTCGCGGCGCCGTCGACGCGGTGCGCCAGCCCTTCAGCGTCAACGCGCTCGCCCAGGCCGCGGGCGCCGAGGCGATCCTGCACCAGGACGACGTCACGCGCCGGGTCGAGAGCACGATCGCCGAGCGCCTTCGGGTCGAGGAGGGTCTGGGCGCGCTTGGCCTGGAGACCTCGGATACGCACGCCAACTTCTCCTGGATCGACCTCGGCGAGGCCGACGAGGGGGAAGTCGTCGCCGCCCTCGCCGAGCGCCAGATTGCCGTGCGCCCTGGCACGCCCCTCGGCGATCCGGGTCACATCCGCGTCTCCTACGGCACGTCCGAGGAGAACGGCCGCTTCCTCGGCGCGATGGCCGAGATCCTCGACTAATCGCGGCGCGCCTGCTACAAAGTCAGGAAAGGTGAAGCGATCCACTTACACGAGCCGCCTCCACCGCGCCACCGGCGCCGCGGCTCTCCCTGCTCGCTTCTCCTATTACTGGCGATTTAGCTAGGCGTCCGGCCGCGCGGCGAGAGCCGCACCGAAGAGAGTCTGGCCGGGCGTCGTAGGTGACTCTGGTTCGCGGCGCGCTAGCGCGGCGGAGCCAAACCGGAAGTAGGCTCTTGAGCGTGGAGGAAGGTGAAGGCAAGATGATGATCGGGATGCAGGGAGAGACGCGAGACCGGGTCCGCGACCAGCGGATCGAGCGGATCGAGGAGCTGGTCTCGCCGGAACGGCTGCTCGAGGAGCTGCCGTTGGGGGAAGAGCGCGAGAAAGCGGTGGTTCGGGGTCGCGGCGAAGTCGGCAACATCCTCGACGGCAGCGACGACCGGGTTCTGGTCGTGGTTGGCCCGTGCAGCGTGCACGACCCCGTGGCGGCGCTCGACTACGCCGGCTCGCTCGCCGAGCTGGCGCGCGATCTGAACGGCGAGGTGCTGATTGCGATGCGCGTCTACTTCGAGAAGCCGCGCACGACGACGGGCTGGAAGGGCCTGATCAACGATCCTCACCTCGACGGCTCCGGCGACGTCAACACCGGCCTGCGGATGGCCCGCAAGCTGCTGCTCGAAGTGCTCGACGTCGGCTTGCCGGTGGGGACCGAGTTCCTCGACCCGATCACGCCGCAGTACATCGCCGACGCCGTCTCCTGGGGGGCGATCGGGGCGCGCACGACGGAGAGCCAGATCCACCGCCAGCTCGGCTCCGGCCTCTCGATGCCGATCGGCTTCAAGAACCGCACCGACGGCAATATCCAGGTCGCCGTCGACGCGGTCCGCGCCGCGGCTGCTCACCACGCCTTCCCCGGCATCGATGACGCCGGCAAGCCGGCGATCCTCTACACGACCGGCAATCCCGACGGCCACGTGATCCTGCGCGGCGGCCGGGGGACGCCGAATCACTACCCCGAAGGCGTCGACGAGGCGCTGCTGTTGCTGCGCGAGGCGGGCCTTCCCGAGCGCGTCGTGGTCGATGCGTCCCACGACAACAGCGACAAGGACCCCGGCATGCAGATGGTCGCCGCCGGGCAGATCGCCGACCAGGTCGCCGACGGCAACCGCGCCCTGGTCGGGATGATGCTCGAGTCCTTCTTGGTCGAGGGCCGCCAGGACCTCGGCGACGGCACGGACCTGGTCTACGGGCAGTCGATCACCGACCCCTGCATGGACTGGGACACGACGGTTTCGACGGTCGGCCAGATGGCCGCGGCGGTAGAGGCGCGGCGCGGCTGATGAGGATCGCCGTCCTCGGCGTCGGCCTGATCGGAGGCTCGATCGGGCTCGCCGCCAGGCGGCGGCTGGAGGCCGATGTGGTCGGTTACGACCCGGACTCCGAGACCGTTGCGAACGCGATCGAGGCCGGTGTTCTCGGTCGCGGGGCGGGCACGCCGGCGGAGGCCTGTGACGGGGCCGAGGTGGTTTTCTGCGCGGCGCCGGTCTCGGGGCTGGCCGAGCTGGCCCGCAGCGCGCTGGAGGCCTGCGGCCCCGATGCGGTCGTCACCGACGTCGGCTCGACCAAGCACGACATCGTCGCCGCCCTCGGCTCCGACGAGCGCTTCATCGGCGGCCACCCGCTGGCGGGGGCGGAGACGTCGGGGGTGGCGAACGCCCGGGAGGACCTCTTCGAGGGGGCGCGCTGGTACCTGACCCCCAAACCCGAGCGCTCCAGCGGCCTCCTCTACGACCGTCTGCAGCGCACGATTGCCGGCCTCGGCGCACGGGTGCAGGCGATCGACGCCGAGGCCCACGACCGCCTGATGGCAACGGTCAGTCACCTGCCGCACGTGGTCGCCAACGTGCTGGTCGGTCAGGCCGCCGCCGAGCTGACCCGCGACTCCGAGCGGATGCCGGAGGTGGGGCCGAGCTTCCGCGACACGACCCGGGTGGCGGGCGCCAACCCGGCGATCTGGGGCGACATCTTCGCCAGCAACCGCGAGGCGGTGGCGGAGGCGGTCGACGACGTCGCCGCCCGCCTGCGCGAGGCGGCCGAGCTGATCCGCCGGGGCGAGCGCGAGGCCGTAACCGAGTGGCACTCCGCGGCCGCGGCCGACCGGCGCCGGCTGCTCGAGGCCGAGCTCTCGGGCGGGGCGCTGCGCGAGCTGCGGGTGGTCGTCGCCAACCGGCCGGGAACGATTGCCGAGCTGGCTCTCGCCCTCGGCGAGGCGGGGGTCAACATCGAGGACATGGCGCTCTACCCGGCGCCGGACATGACCTCGGGCGCGGTGTCGCTCTGGGTCGCGGGCGACGAGCAGGCAGGGCGGGCAATCGCGTTGGTGCGCGAGTTGGGCCACACTGCGAGCGTCGTCGCCGACGGCGGGTAGAGGCGCGAGTGGCGACCCGCTTCGACCCGGCCGGACCGCTGCGCGGGCGCTTGCGCCCGCCCGCGGACAAGTCGATCTCCCACCGCGCGGCGCTGATCGCGGCGATGGGCGAGGGGGAGACGGCGATCGAGGGCTACCTCGACTCCGCCGACACCCGCTCGACCCTGGCCGCGGTGCAGGCGCTCGGCGCCGGCGTCGAGGGGGTGAGCGCGACCGCGATCGAGCCGACGATCCGCGTGCGCGGAGTCGGCCTGCGCGGCGCCTCGCCCGCCGCGATCGACGTCGGCAACGCTGGCACTCTGCTGCGGTTGCTTCCCGGCTGGCTGGCCGGGCAGCCCGAGGGCAGCTGGACGCTCGACGGCGACGAGTCGATCCGGCGCCGGCCGGTCGACCGGATCGCGCTGCCGCTGCGGGAGATGGGCGCCCGCTTGGGCTGCCGGGAGGATCGCCTGCCGCCGCTGCAGGTCGAGGCGGCGCCGCTGCACGGGATCTCCTACGAGCTGCCGGTGGCGAGCGCGCAGGTCAAGTCATGCCTGCTCTTCGCCGGCCTCCTCGCCGAGGGGGAGACCTGGGTCGGGGAGCCGCTGCGCAGCCGCGACCACAGCGAGCGCATGCTCTCCGCGGCCGGCGCCCAGATCGCCTGGCTGAGCGGGGGGATCTCGGTGCGTCCCGCCAAGCGCCTGGAGCCGGGCGAGATCGCCGTTCCGACCGACTTCTCCTCGGCCGCCTTCTTCCTCGTCGCGGCGCTGCTCGTGCCGGGCAGCGAGGTCGCGCTGGAGGGCGTCGGGCTCAACCCGACCCGGACCGGGCTGCTGCGCATCATCGAGCAGATGGGGGCGGAGGTCGAGGTCGAGCCGGTGGGCGAGCGCGGTGGCGAGCCGACCGGGACGATCCGCGCTCGCGCGGGCGCCCTGCACGGGGCAGAGGTCGGCGGCAGGGAGATCCCGCTGGCGATCGACGAGCTGCCGTTGGTGGCGCTGGCAGCCTGCTTTGCCGAGGGCGAGACGACGATCCGCGACGCCGCCGAGCTGCGCCGCAAGGAGTCCGACCGCATCGCCACGACCAGCGAAGCGCTTGCGGCGCTCGGAGCGGCTGTCGAGCCGCGCGAGGACGGGATGAGGATCGAAGGTGGCGGCGGCCTGCGGGGCGGGGCGATCGACTCCCATGGCGACCACCGGATCGCGATGCTCGGCGCGGTCGCCGGCCTTGCCTCCCGCGAGGGAGTGGAGGTCGCCGGCATGGAGGCCGCCGCGGTCAGCTACCCGGGCTTCGTCTCCGACCTCGCATCGCTGTCGAAGAGCTGACGCCCGTACGCTGCCGCCCATGCTGATCGCGATCGACGGGCCCGCGGGGGCCGGCAAGTCGACGGTTGCCCGCGCGCTCGCGGTGCGACTCGGCTTCACCTACCTCGACTCGGGGGCGATGTACCGCTGCGTGGCGCTGGCCGCGCTCGAAGGCGGCGTCGATCCCGACGATGCGGCGGCGGTGGGGGAGATCGCGACTTCGCTGGCGATCGGCCTCGACGGCGAGCGGGTCGAGCTCGACGGGCGCGACGTCAGCGAGGCGATCCGCGAGCCGCGGGTCAGCGAGGCCGCCTCGCGGGTCTCCGTCCATGCCGCTGTGCGCGAGGCGATGGTCGCCAGCCAGCGTGAGCTGATCGCACTCGGGCGCTACGTCGCCGAGGGCCGCGACATCGGCACCGTGGTCAGCCCCGATGCGCCGCTGAAGATCTTCCTCACCGCCTCGCCGCAGGAGCGGGCCCGCCGCCGCGCGGAGCAGACCGGCGAGGACCCCGCCGCGGTGCTGGTTGCCCAGCGCGAGCGCGACGACCGCGATGAGACGCGCGAGAACAGCGCCCTGCGCCCCGCGCCCGACGCAGTCGAGATCGACACCACCGGCCTCAGCCTCGATCAGGTCGTCGACGAGATCGAGGCCCTCGCCCGCGAGCGAGGCCTGGCGTGAACCGCCTTCCCACAGTCGCTGTGGTCGGCTTTCCCAACGTCGGCAAGAGCACGCTGATCAACCGGCTCGCCGGCGGCCGCGAGGCGGTTACCCACGCCGAAGCGGGCGTCACCCGCGACCGCAAGCGGGTGCGCTGCGAGTGGAACGGGGTGGCCTTCGGGCTGCTCGATACCGGCGGCATCGACCTCGAGGACGAGTCCGAGCTGGCCCGGGACGTGCAGCGCCAGGCGCGGCTCGGGATCGCCGAGGCCGACGTGGTTGTGATGGTCGTCGACGCCCGCGCCGGCGTTCGCGCCGGCGACGCCGAGCTGGCGCAGACGCTGCGCGGCGCTCCGGTGCCGATCCTCGTCGTCGCCAACAAGCTCGACCGGCCTGAGGACGAGCACATGACCGCGGAGCTGAACAAGCTTGGGCTGGGCGAGCCGATGGCGGTCTCGGCGACGCACGGCCTCGGCAGCGGCGACCTGCTCGACCGCGTGGTCGAGCTGCTCGGTGAGCATGCGAGGCCAGAGGCGGACGACGAGGCGGTCCGGGTCGCGGTGATCGGCCGTCCCAATGCCGGCAAGTCCTCGCTCGTCAACGCCTTCCTTGGCTCCGAGCGGGTGATCGTCTCCGCGCGGGCGGGCACCACGCGCGATGCGATCGACACCGAGCTCGAGGTCGACGGCCGCCGCGTCGTCCTCGTCGACACAGCGGGCTTGCGCCGTCGCTCGAAGGTCGCCGGCAGCGTCGACTACTACGCCCAGCTGCGCTCCGAACACGCGGTCGAGCGCGCCGACGTGGCGCTGGTCGTCTGCGACGCCGGCGACGGGATCACCGCCGAGGATCTGCGCGTGGCGGAGCTGGCGATGCGCGCCGGTTGCGCCACCCTGATGGTGCTGAACAAGTGGGACGTGACCCGCACCGACATCGACGACGCCCGCGCCCGGGTGACGCGCAAGCTGCGCCTGCGCCCCGCCGTCGTCACCTGCTCGGCGACCCGCGGCCGCAACGTCGCCAACCTGCTGCCGAAGGCGCTGGAGCTGGCCGACCGGGCGGGGGAGCGGATTCCCACCCCCGAGCTCAACCGCTTCGTCGCCGATGTCGTGGCGAAGACGCCACCGCCCTCGCGGCGCGGGCGCCGCCTGCGCCTCTATTACGCCGCCCAGGTGGGCGAGCGCCCGCCGCGGATCGCGATCCAGGTCAACGACCGCAAGCTGATCTCGCGCGATTGGGCCTACCACCTGGAGAACCGGCTGCGCGAGACCTACGCCCTCGAGGGGGTGCCGCTGGTGATCGACTTCGTGCCCCATTCCGGCACTCGGCGGGGCCGCTGAATGTCACCGCTCGAAACAACCATTTAGGCTTCGGCAATGACCGAGACCCAGCCGCTCGCCGAGGGCGAGTACCTCTTTACTTCCGAGTCCGTCACCGAGGGCCATCCGGACAAGGTCGCTGACGCGATTTCCGACACCGTGCTCGACGCGGTGATGGCAGGTGACCCAGAGGGCCGCGTCGCCTGCGAGACCCTGGTCAACACCGGCATGGCGGTCGTCTCGGGAGAGATCTCGACCGACGTGCACCTCGACGTCCCCGAGCTGGTGCGGGAGACGATCCGCGAGATCGGCTACGACCACGGCGACTACGGCTACCACTGCGATCACGTCTCGGTCCTCGTCTCGCTCGACAAGCAGTCGCCCGACATCGCCCAGGGCGTCGACGCCGCCTACGAGACCCGCACCGAGCCCTCGGTCGAGGACGAGCTGCTGATCGCCGGCGCGGGCGATCAGGGAATGATGTTCGGCTACGCGACCGACGAGACCGAGGCGCTGATGCCGATGCCGATCCACCTCGCGCACCGGCTCGCCGAGCGCCTCGCGGCCGTCCGCAAGGACGGCTCGCTCGACTACCTCGGCCCCGACGGCAAGACCCAGGTCACGGTCCGCTACGCCGACGGTCGCCCGGTTCGCGTCGAGAAGCTGCTGATCTCGACCCAGCACGCGGAGGGCGTCGAGTCGGAGTCGAAGATCAAGCCCGACCTCTGGGAGAGCGTGGTGCTGCCGGTGCTCGGCGCCGAGGCCGCCGCCCTCTTCGACGAGACCGAGCTGCGCCAGCACTTCCTCGTCAACCCGACCGGCAAGTTCGTGATCGGCGGCCCGGTCGGCGACGCCGGCCTCACCGGCCGCAAGATCATCGTCGACACCTACGGCGGCATGGCCCGCCACGGCGGCGGCGCCTTCTCCGGCAAGGACCCCTCCAAGGTCGACCGCTCTGCTGCCTATGCCACGCGCCACGTCGCCAAGAACGTCGTCGCCGCCGGCCTTGCGCAGCGCTGTGAGGTCCAGGTCGCCTACGCGATCGGCGTCGCCCGTCCGATCTCGCTGATGGTCGAGACCTTTGGCACCGGCAAGCTTCCGGATGCCGAGATCTCGCGCCTGGTCGAAGCGGAGTTCGACCTGCGGCCGGGGGCCTTCCGGCGCTATCTAGATCTGCATCGTCCGATCTTCCGTGAGACAGCTGCGTACGGTCACTTTGGTCGGGACAGTGAGAACTTCACCTGGGAGCGGACGGATCGGGCCGAGGCGCTGAAAGCAGCAGCAGGGCTAGAGGCAGCACCCGCCTGAACTGCGCAAGCGTTGGTGTGGGAGGGGTCTGGTCCTCCTCCAGTCGAATTGATGTCGCACGCGCTTCGCGCTTAGCGACGATGTTGGAGCGCGGCTTCGCCGCGCAATGGCCGAATTGCATTTCCGCCGCTTCGCGACATTCGACTGGAGGAGGACCAGACCCCTCTCGACAGCTCTTGGCAACCCGAAGCTGCAAGCTCGATACGGGGGCTCAAGCTCGAGAGGCTCAAGCTGCAGGCTCGAAGGGACGCTCGAGCTTGTGAGGGCTCAAGCTGAGATCGCCTCCGGTTGGGGCACGAGCTGACGAGTGCTCCGGTTGGGTTTGAGCTGATGGGACCTCAGCTGTACTTGAGCTGAGAAGGCTCTCCGATCTCTTGTCTCTTGGAGCTGGAGTTGCTTTGGAGAGGGGATGGCGGGTGCGCCTCCGCGGGAATGTCGCGAAGCGGCCTATGCAATCTGGTGTCTGCGCGGCGTTAGCCGCGCTCCTCCATAGTCGCTAAGCGCGCGAAGCGCGCGTGCGACATCAATTCCCGCGGAGGCGCACCCGCCATCCCCGCCGGGATCACGCTCGAGCCCTTGGTCAGTTAGGCGGTTGGGCCTCGCCGAGGCCGTGGCTTCCGGCGGCGTCTGCGCCAGTCGCCTGGTCGACGCGGTGGACCACGTCGCCTGGGTCGGCGACGCCAGCGAAGACGAAGTTGTAGTCGTCGCCTGCGGCAGTATCGAAGTCGACGTCGCCGATCTGCATCAGGCGCTGGTAGACGCTCTGTTGGTAGTTGACGTTCTGGACCCGCTCCAGCCGCGTCTCCTGGATCTCGCGCGAGACGATGCCGCGTTTGATGTTGAGACGGCGGTTGGTGATCGTGTAGGTGGTGGCGACTCGCTTGAGGAAGCCGGCCAGGACGGTGATCCCGACGATGACGAGGACGATCAGGAAGACGGTGCCCGAGCCGGCGCCGAAGAGCTTGGCGATGACGCCGATGATCGCCGCGACCAGGATCCCCTTCAGGTAGAAGCCGAGGATCGCACGCCAGGAGGGGTGGCCCTCGAAGATCACCTGCTCTCCCGGGCTGAGGTTTAGGGCCATCGGTTGCGCAGCATACCCGCGCCGTCCGCGTCCCTCCATACCGTGGCCGAGTGTCGATTGCGAAGGTCGAGCCGCTCACCACCGCGCGCGCCCTGCGGGGGCCGTTCGACTACCGGCTGCCGGCCGGGATGGCGGATCTCGAGGTCGGCAGCGTCGTCCGCGTCCCCTTCGGTCGTCGGCGCGTCCTCGGCGTCGTCGTCGGCCTCGCCGACGCCTCCGAGCTGCCGCCCGAGCGGCTGGCGGAGCCGCTCGAGGCGCTCGAGGCGGGAACGCCCGCGGAGCTCGTCCGGCTCGGGCTCTGGATTGCCCGCGAGTACTGCTCGACGCCCTCGCGCGGGCTTCAGCTGGTGCTGCCGCCGGGAACGGGTGCAGCGGGGCAGCGGGTTCGCTCGAAGCGGGAGCTGAGGGCCGAGATCGCGGCCGCCGGCGAGGCGGCGCTGAGCGGGGGAGAGCGCCTCGGGGTCAAGCAGCGCGCCGTGCTGGAGGCGCTGGGCTCGGGCGAGATGTCGGCGCCGCAGCTGGCGGCGGCGGTGGGAGCGGACCGCGGCGTCCTGCGCCGGCTCGAGCAGCGCGGCCTGATCGCCACCCGCAGCTCGCGGGTGCGGCGGAGCTCTAACCACCCCGATGTCGGCGCTCCGGGTGGGCGTCCTGAGCTGCTGGCCGAGCAGCAGGCGGCGGTAGAGGGGATAGTCGCCGCCCTCGACGGCGAGTCCGGGGCGCCGCGTGAGCTGCTCCTGCATGGCGTCACCGGTTCTGGCAAGACCGAGGTCTACCTCGCCGCGGTCGAGGCGGCGCTGGCGCGGGGGAAGGGGGCGATCGTCCTCGTTCCCGAGATCGGACTCGCCCCCCAGGCGGTGGCGCGCTTCCGAGCTCGCCTCGGCGACCGCTTCGCGGTCCTGCACTCCGCCCTCTCCGACGGTGAGCGCTACGACGAATGGCGCCGCCTGCGCAGCGGCGAAGCCAACGCCTGCATCGGCCCCCGCTCGGCGGTCTTCGCGCCGCTGCGCGATCTCGGCCTGGTCGTGATCGACGAGGAGCACGATCCCTCCTACAAGCAGGAGGGCGACCCCTGCTACGACGCCCGCGCCGTCGCCCGCCGTCGCGCCGAGGAGTGCGGCGCCGTTCTCGTCGCGGGCACCGCCACGCCCCGCCCGGAGTCATGGCTCGAGCTGCCGCGACTGCAGCTGCCGCACCGGGTCGACGGCCGCCCGATGCCACCGGTTCGGGTCCTCGACATGCGGGCCGCCGACCCGCGCTCGGGACCCCTGCACCCCGAGGCCTGGGAAGCGCTCGAGCGCGTGCGGGCAGCGGGAGCGAAGGCGATCGTGATGGTCAACCGCCGCGGCTTTGCGCCCTGGCTCACCTGCCGCTCTTGCGGGCGGCACTGGAGCTGCCCCAACTGCGATGTCTCGCTGATCGTCCACCGTCACAGCGGTCGCCTCGTCTGTCACCACTGCGCCCATGCGGAACCGCTGCCGCGGGCCTGCGGCGACTGTGACTCGACCACGCTCTCGCAGGCCGGTGTCGGCACCGAGCAGATCGAGGCGCTGCTGGCAGAGCGCCTGTCGCCGATGCCCGTCTTCCGGCTCGACGCCGACACCGCCGCCGGTCGCGGCGCCCACGCCCGCATCCTCGCCGCCTTCGGCGAGGCCCGCAGCGGGGTCCTGGTCGGGACGCAGATGGTCGCCAAGGGCCACGACTTCCCCGAGGTGACCCTGAGCGCGATCCTCGATGCCGACGCGACCCTGCGCTTTCCCGACTTCCGCGCGGCCGAGCGCACCTTCGCCATGGTCGCCCAGCTCGCCGGCCGCAGCGGCCGTGGCGCGGCTGGCGGCGACGTGATCGTGCAGACGCTGGGCCCCTCGGCCCCAAGCATCGCCCACGCCGCAGGGCACGACGCGACCGCCTTCCTCGGCGAGGAGGTCGAGCGCCGCCGGGCGCTGCGCTACCCGCCCTTCTCCCACCTGACCCGGATCGTGCTCAAAGCCGAGTCCGAGCAGCGCCTCGACGAGGCTGCCTCCGGCCTGGCGAGCGTCCTGGCGCCGGCCTTGCCGGACGACACCGATCTGCTTGGCCCGGCGCCGATGTTCCGCGTTCGCAATCGCCACCGCCGCCGCCTCCTGCTCAAGGCCGCGGACCGTGAGGACACGATCTCCGCAGTGCGCGACACGGTCGAGCGCCTGGCTGCCGACCGCTCCCTCCGCGACGTCGCGATCTCGGTCGACGTCGACCCGCAGTAGTCACCTCCGGCCAATCCTTAGACTCAGATCGAGATGTCGGATCGGATCGAGACCGAGACGGACGAGCGCGGCGAGAGCGCGATCGATGCCGAGCTGCTGGAGCGCCGCGAAGCGGCGCTCGCGCGGGTGGTCAAGTTCGGCGATCCGGTTCTGAAGAGCAGGGCATCGCCGGTTGCCGGGTTCGGGCCGGAGCTGAGGGCCGAGGTCGAGCGCATGATCGCGATCATGCGCGACGCGATGGGCGTCGGCCTGGCGGCGACGCAGCTCGGCGTCCTGCGCCGTCTGCTCGTCTTCCAGGCCGGTCCCGACAGCGAGCCGACGGCGCTCGTCAACCCCGAGATCGAGTGGCTCTCGGAAGAGGTCGTCGTCGCCGAGGAGGGCTGCCTCAGCCTGCCGCGGGTCTCGATGGACGTCGAGCGTCCGCTTCACGCCCGCTTCACTGGCCTCGACGTCGATGGCGAGCCGGTGCGGATCGAGGCCTCCGGCCTGGAGGCGCGAGTGCTCCAGCACGAGTTCGACCACCTCGACGGGGTGCTGATCCTCGATCGCGCTCCGCGCGCCCAGCGCAAGGGCGCTCTGCGCGCTCTGCGCGCGGGAGAGAGCTACAGCCCGCCGCTTGACGAGGACTCCGCCGAGGCCGAGCCCGGCGAGCACCGCGAGCCGAAACACACAGCGTGAGCGCGTCAATCGACACGGACTCGAACACCCGGCTGTCACCGTGTCGATCGATGCGCTCGCCAGGCGACGCGTGAGAACCGTCTACCTCGGCACCTCGGAGTTCGCGGCCACCGTGCTGCGCCGGCTGGCGGAGTCGGCGCACCGGCCGCTGCTGGTGGTCACCCCTCCCGACCGGCCCAAGGGGCGCGGTCGCCGCACCCAGTCGCCCCCTGCTGCCGAGGCGGCTCGGGAGCTCGGCATCGAGCTGCTGCAGGCCGAGGACGTAAACGAGGGGGACACGTTGGCCCGGGTTGGCACCTGGCAGCCGCAGGCCGTCGCCGTCTGTGCGTTCGGTCAGCTGATCCGCGAGCCGCTGCTCTCCGAGTGGCCCCTGCTCAACGTCCACCCGTCGCTGCTGCCGCGCTGGCGCGGGGCGGCGCCGATCGAGCGCACGCTGATGGCCGGCGACGCCCGCACCGGCGTCTGCGTGATGCGGGTGACCGCCGGCCTCGACTCCGGTCCCGTCGCCATGCAGGAGGCGGTCGAGGTCGGCCCGGAGGAGGACTTCGAAGCGCTCTCGGCGAGGCTCGCGGCGCTTGGCGGCGAGCTGCTGGTGCGGGCGTTCGACCTGTTGGCGGAGTCGCGGCTGGAGTTCGCCGAGCAGGACGACGGCGAGGCCACCTACGCGGAGAAGATCGAACCCGGCGAGCGCCGCCTCGATCCCTCGCGCCCGGCCGCGGAGCTGGCCCGGGTCGTGCGCGCCCTGACGCCGCACGTCGGCGCCTACCTGGAGACGGGAGGCGGCGAACGGCTCGGGGTGCGGCGAGCGCGGGCGGTCGACATCGGGGTCAAAGCCGGCGAGGTGCGGGCCGAGTGGGGGGCGCTGCTGCTCGGCTGCGGCCAGGGCGCCCTGCGGCTCGAGGTGGTGCAGCCACCCGGGGGCAAGCCGATGGCCGCCGACGCCTACCTGCGCGGCCACTCGCTGCCGAAGCTCTCGTGATCTCGCCGGCGCGCGCTCTCGCCTACGAGACGATCAGGGCAACTTTCGAGCGAGACGCTCACACCGAGCGGGCCTTCCGCGAGGCGGCCGACGAGCGCGGCTTGGCCGGCCGCGATCGCGCTCAGGCGCAGCGGCTTGCCTTTGGCGCCGTCCAGCGCCGTGGCACGATCGATGCCGCGCTTGGGCGCCTCAGCGACCGTCCCCTGCACAAACTCGACCCGGCGGTTCTGGCCGCCCTGCGGCTGGGTATGTACGAGCTGCTCTTCGCCGACGCGACTCCCGATCATGCCGCGGTCGACCAGGCGGTCGAGCTGAGCAAGGGGGCCGGGGCGGCGCACGCCTCCGGCTTCGTCAACGCTGTGTTGCGCCGGGCGGTCCGGGACCGCGAGAAGCTCGTCGGCTCTTTGCTCAGCGACGACTCGACGCCCGAGTCCGCCGCGGTGGCGCACTCGGCGCCCGAGTGGCTGGCGCGGATGTGGTGGGGGGAGCTCGGCGGCGAGGAGGCGCGCTCCCTGCTCGCCGCCTGCAACGAGCCGGCGGAGCGAGCGTTTCGCGTCAATACTCTGGTCACCGACCGCGAGGCGGTGGTGGCGAAGCTGGCCGAGGCTGGCTTGGAGGCTCGCCTCCCCAGCGGCGAGTGGCCCCTGGCGGCGCCGGAGATGATCGTCGTCGAGGGTCAGACCGGGGAGATCGTTCCCGATCTCATCGCCGCCGGAGAGCTGACCCCGCAGAGCCGGGGCTCTGCTGCTGCGGTCGAGGTCCTCGACCCCCAACCCGGCGAGCACATCCTCGACCTCTGCGCCGGCCCGGGGATCAAGACCGGCCAGATCGCCGCCCGCATGGGCGACCGCGGCGAGGTGATCTCGGTGGAGAGCGATGCCGCCCGAGCCGCGGAAGTTGCCGATCAGGCCGGTCGCCTGGGCCTACGCAGCGTCACCGTGATCGAGGCCAGCGCCGGCGGGGCCGGCCCGGGGCCCGGGGTCGGCGCCCGTCTCGGCCAGGGATTCGACCGGGTCCTGCTCGACGCCCCCTGCTCGGACCTCGGGGCCTTGGCCTCCCGCCCCGACGCCCGCTGGCGCAAGTCCCCAGCCGACGTCGAACGCCTGGCCGAGGTCCAGGCTGGGCTCCTGCGCGGGGCCATGGAAGCCCTCCGTCCCGGCGGAACCCTCGTCTACTCGACCTGCACGATCTCCCGCCGCGAGAACGAGGACCAGGTCTCCGGCGGGGAGCGCTGGACGATCCGCCCGGACCGCGATTGCACGACCGGTTTCTTCATCTGCCGCCTGAGGCGCGATGATGCCGGGGATGAGTGAGGCGGGAGAGGGGCAGGTAGAAGCGATCCGCCGGCCGGGATGCCCTGGTTGCGGTGAGCCCTGGCTGCGGCCGACGCAGCTGCCGGGCCGCTTCCGCTGCGTGTACTGTCTGCGCCGCTTCGAGCTCGTCTCGCAGTGCCCCAACTGCGGCGAGCACCAGACGATCGCCCGTATGAGCACGACCGAGGACATGACCTGCCAGATCTGCGGCGATTCCATGCTCCGACCCGTATGAGCGAGCGGATGAGAGATTTGATCGAGGCGCCCCAGGTGGCCCCGTCGATCCTCTCGGCCGACTTCTGGCGGCTCGGCGCGCAGATCGAAGAGGTCATGGACGCCGGCGCCCGGGTGATCCACTTCGACGTGATGGACGGCCATTTCGTGCCGCCGATCACGATCGGGCCTTTGGTGGCGTCGGCGATCGCCGACCAGGTTCACGACCGCGGCGGGGCAGTCGACGTCCACCTGATGATCGAGCAGCCTGAGCGCCAGATCGAGGCCTTCGCCGAGGCGGGCGCCGACTCGATCACCTTCCACGAGGAGGCGAGCGCCCACGCCAACCGCACCCTCGCCGCGATCCGCGAGCTCGGCTGCCTGGCCGGCGTCGCGATCAACCCCGGCACGCCGGTTGAGGCGATCGCCGAGCTGCGCGACCTCGCCGACATCGTCCTCTGCATGACCGTCAACCCGGGCTGGGGCGGCCAGGCCTTCATCCCCGGCTCTCCGGACAAGGTCTCCCGCCTCAAGCCGCTGGTGGGCAGGGCGAAGATCGAGGTCGACGGCGGCATCGACACCGCCACCGCCGGCTCCGTAGCCGAGGCCGGCGCCTCGCTCTTCGTCGCCGGCTCGGCCGTATTCGGAGCGAAGGATCCCGCCGCCGCCTACATCGAGATCGCAACGGCTGCCGGCGCGGTGTGAAACCCGCCAGGGGCTGAGACCAAGCAGATCAAGGACGCAGGGAGCGAAGCGTGCTCTGCACGTGAGCGACCGAGGACGCCGATATGCGCCGTGTCGCGGGCCTCAGGTCAGCCCCTGGCGATCAGGGCGCCGATGGTCTCCTGCCACCAAGCCCGCTCCGCCGGATCGTCGGCGCCCACTCTTTGCGCACGCCGCTCGCACCAGCGCGCCAGCGCTTGGCGCCCGCCGAGGGCGACGACGGTGTCGCTGGTGACCGCGTAGCGACCGTCGGCGAGGGCGACCAGGGCGCTGGAGCGATCACGACGGCTGCGCAGGATCCCGATCACGGCGACGCCGTCGACGGAGGTCGGTGCGTGCGGGTCGGCGATGTCGCCGGCCGGTCGCACGGTGAAGATCTGCGTTGCGCCGCGGGGCGGCAGCTTGGGGGTGGCGGGAACGCCGACCGGGCCCTCGTGCCAGCGGTGCGTCAATTCCTCGACCTCCTCGCGCAGCTCACCGCGGACGAGGATGTGGAGCTCGTCCCCCTCGCGCACCTCGGTCGAGCCGCGCGGCGGGATCGCGTGTCCGTCGCGCACGATCACGTTGACCAGGGCCTCGCGCGGCAGCCCGAGCTCCCGCACGAGGTGGCCGGCCGCCGCCGCGCCGGGGCGCAGGCGATAGGAGACCACGTCGCCGCCCATGCGGCGAATGCGCCCCGACTCGAGCAGGCGCCGCGGCAGCGCCGGCTCGTCGGTGGTGAGTCCGAGCCGGCGCGCCAGGGGCTCGAAGGTCGCCCCCTGGACCAGGGTCGAGGTGACGACGACGAAGAAGACGATCGCGAAGAGCTCGTTCCCCCCGGCGACGCCGGCGACGACCGGGAAGGTGGCGAGCCAGATCGGCGTCGCCCCGCGCAGGCCGGCCCAGCCGAGCATCGCCCGCTCGCGCAGGTCGAGCGGCGAGAAGGCGGTCGCGACGAAGGCGGCGATGGGACGGGCGAGGAGGATCAGAATCGCCGAGAGGGCGAGGCTTTCCCAGGCGACGTCACCGAGCGAGCTGGGGAAGACGAGCAGGCCGAGGAGGATGAAGAGCCCGAGCTGGGCGACCCAGCCGACGCCCTCGTGGAAGGCGACGATCGTCCTGCGCGCGGGGATCCGGGCCGAGCCGAGGGCGAGGGCGGTGAGGTAGACCGCGAGGAACCCCGAGCCGTGGGCGACCTCCGCCAGGCCGAAGGCGAGCCCCGCGATCGCGATCGTCGCCACCGGGTAGATCCCGTCGGTCGGCAGCCGCACCCGGTCGAGGAGGCCGACGGCGAGGCGGCCCAGCGCCAGGCCGACGACCGCGCCGATCGCCAGTTTGAGGACGAGCAGAACAACCATGTCGCCGAGCCCGAAGCCGGGCTCCTGGATCCATTCGATGAAGCCGATCACCAGGAGCAGGGCGACCGGGTCGTTCATGCCCGACTCGCCCTCGAGCGAGCGCGCCAGCCGCTTCTTCAGGGTCGAGCGGCGCAGCACGGCGAAGATCGCCGCCGAGTCGGTGGCGGCGATCGCCGCGCCTACGATCATCCCTTCGAGCACGCTGATGTCGAAGATCCAGTGAGCGGCGAGTCCCGCCGCACAGGCGGTCACCCCGGTCCCGATCGTCGCCAGCGAGGCGGCGGTGCCGAGCACCGGGCGGATCTCCGACCAGCCCGCCGTCAGGCCGCCCTCGAAGAGGATCAGGACCAGCGCGATGGTGCCCAGGGTGCGGGCGAGCTCGGTGTCGTCGAACTCGATCCCGCCGATCCCCTCGGAGCCGGCCAGCATCCCCAGGGCGAGGAAGAGCAGCAGGCCCGGGATTCGGATGCGATCGGCGAGCAGGGCGCCGAGGATGCCGGTGGCGAGCAGGGCGCCGGCAACCAGGATCAGCTCGGCGTCGTGGCCTCCCATCGCAGGCCTAGGTGTTCTCGTCGACCGCGGCCAGGCGCAGCTCGAGCTCCTCGGGGGAGCCCGGTGCCGGCACGTCCTCGGCCCGCTCGTGGGGGCGGCGGTAGATGAAGTAGAGGAGGGCGAAGAGGGCGCCGGCGGTAAGCGTGAAGCCGATCTCGATGCGGCGGAACTCGTCGCTCACCAGGGGAACGAAGTTCCAGGCGACGAAGAGCGCGGCGCAGGCCAGCCAGCGGACGGCGACGCGCCGCACCTGGCCCTGCGCGACGCAGGCCTGGTTGACGGTCACCGAGGAGAGGTAGAGCCCCGTCCCGGCAGCGACCAGCAGCAGCCCTGCTCGGTCGTAGCTGAACTTGTCGCTGAAGGCGAGCTGCATCAGTTGCGGTCCCGCGACCAGTATCGCCAGCGCCATCACCGCGGTGAAGACGGCGATCCCGAGCAGCACCATCCGCACCGAGCGCTGGAACTCCTCCTCGCTGTCGGGCTCTTCGCTGGTGTGCAGGCCGGTCAGGTGGGGGAGAATGCTGGTCGAGACCGCCTGGAAGAGCTGCAGCGGCGCCCGCGCCAGCATCAGCACGTTGAAGATGAAGCCAGCCGCGGCGGCTCCCTCGAGGCCGCGCGCGATCAGCGGACCGGCGTTGAGGAAGGCCTGTTCGCTGAACATGATCACCAGCACCGCCGCGGCGAAGCCGGTGCCGTGCGCCATCGAGACCGCGGTGTCCTCGGACTCCCGGGACGGCGGTGGCGCGCTGCGCGCCTGGCGCGCGAAGGCCAGCGGCACGACCATCAGGCTCAGGGACGGCGCGGCGAGGATGCCGACCGCCACCCACGACTGGCCACTCAGCAGGCTGACCGCGACCAGCACCGCGAAGAGAGTGCGAAAGCAGGACTCCGAGAGGATCAGCGCCGTGAAGAGCCCGAAGCGCTTCTGGCCGGCGAGGAAGCCGCGGGCGAAGTAGCTCGCCGCGTAGAACAGCACTGCACCGAAGAAGACCCAGTAGAGCGTTTCGTTGCCCTCCAGCAGATCGTCTTGCAGTGGCCCGCGGAAAGCCAGCGCCAGCGCCGCGAAAAGGGCAGCCAACCCAACCTGGATCGTCGCCGCATTGCGGGTCGTGCCGGCGATCGCCTCGCCCTTGGCCAGGTGTTCGGAGATGTGGCGCGAGAGCAGCTGTTCGACCGGCCGGTAGAGGGTCGAGATCGTGATGAAGACGGCCGACCAGAGCACGGTGATCTGCCCGTAGTCGGGCTTGGAGAGCACGTGCGAGGCGATGAAGAAGTAGACGTAGGTGATCAGGCCGGTGAGGCCGACGCCGATCGCGAGGAAGCTGGCGGTCCTGCCGTAGTCGGCGGTCGCCGAGCCACCGTCGTCCCCGGCGTCGCCGCGGACGCCAAGCGCTTGGCGCAGGCGCCCGATCAACGCTTCGCGGCGCCGCGCTCGTAATGGGAGGGCTCGACCTCGAGCGCCAGCTCGACCCGGCGCACCCGCTCGAAGACGCGCTGCGTCATCACCCGCTGTCCCGCCAGCAGGTCGCCGATAACCCCCAGCGCGACCAGTTGCACGGCGGCGATGAAGAGCACCGCGCCGAGGATCAGCGACTGGATGTGGCCGCCGCTGTCGCCGTTGAGGACCCAGTCGAGCAGGAACGGCATCCAGGCAGCGAGGGCGAGGATCGCGACGACGAGGCCGGCGGTGGCGAAGACCCGCAGAGGCTCGTAGCGGGCATAGATGCGCAGGATCGAGAGCGCGTTGCGGCGCACGTAGGCTCCGGTCGAGGCGAAGAGGCGCGACTCGCGCGTCTGCGGGTTGACGCCGATCTCGACCTGGTCGACGGCGACCAGCATCTTGCCCGCCTGGATCAGGCTCTCCAGGGTGTAGGTGAAGTCGTCGACGACGAGCAGGCCGAGCGCCGCCTCGCGGTTGTAAGCGCGGAAGCCCGAGGTGGTGTCGGCGATCTCGGTGCCGGAGAGCCGGCGCACGACCCAGCTGCCGAGTCGCTGGAGCCGCTTCTTCTGGCCCGAGAAGTGCTCGATCTCGGCCACCCGGCGGTCGCCGACGACCATGTCGGCCTCGCCGGCGAGGATCGGGGCCACCAGCTTCGCGATGTCGGCGCCGCGGTACTGGTTGTCGGCGTCGGTGTTGACGACGACGTCGGCGCCCAGCTTGAGGCAGGCGTCGAGTCCCGCCTGGAAGCCCGCCGCCAGGCCCTTGTTGTTGGTCAGGCGGACGATGTGCTCGACCCCGTGCTCGCGGGCGACCTCGACCGTGCGGTCGGTCGAGCCGTCGTCGACCACGAGCAGCTCAACCGTGTCGACGCCCTCGAGCTCCCGCGGGATATCGGCAATCGTTGCCGGGAGGGTGGATTCCTCGTTGAGGCAGGGGATTTGGACGATCAGCTTCATAGGCGCTGGGTCAGGGTATCCGCGGTATCGGCGCGCGGGTCCTGTCGTCAGGGTGGGGTGCCCTGCTTGCGCTGCGCGCTGCTTCGGGCACCGGGATGTTGCGGTTTCCGGGATGTGGCCTTGCCCTCAGCAGCCTCCGCGCGGCGCAGATCACCCCACCCTGACGCCACCCGCGCGAGATACGTCACTTAAGACGAGCAGCGGCGCGGTACGATTAGTTGATTGACCAGTCAATCGGTCGCATGAATTCCCAGCTCACAGGCACGGATCGGTCGCACCTCTCTCGGGCGCTTGAGCTTGCGGAGCGCGGGCGTGGTCGAGTCAGCCCGAATCCTCTGGTGGGAGCTGTGGTGGTTCGGGACGGGACGGTGCTGGGCGAGGGATTCCACGCTGCACTGGGCGATCTGCACGCTGAGCGGGCGGCGCTTGCCGACTGTCGGGGAAAAGGCAACGATCCCGCCGGGGCGACGATGTACGTGACGTTGGAGCCTTGTGCGCATCAGGGGCGGCAGCCGCCCTGTACGGAGGCGATCTTGGAGGCGGGGATTGGGCGCGTCGTGATCGCCTCCGAGGATCCGAGCGAGAAGGCGGCCGGGCGGGGTCCCGGGATCCTCCGCGATGGCGGCATCGAGGTCGAGTTCGCCGCCGGGGAGGAGGCAACCGCGGCACGCCTGCTCAACCAGCCGTTCCGCAAGCACGCCCGCACCGGGTTGCCGCTGGTGACGCTGAAGCTGGCGATGTCGCTCGACGGGCGCACCTCGCCGCCGCCCGGCGACTCGCCCTGGATCTCGAGCGAGCGCAGCCGCGCGCTGGTCCATCGCTGGCGAGCCGAATCCGACGCAATCGGCATCGGCATCGGCACCGCCCTCGCCGACGACCCTCTCCTAACCGCCCGCCCCTCACCCGCTTCCAGTGCGCCTTTTGCGGCGCATGACCACATAAAGCGCACCGGAACCGATTTGCGGCAGCCGTTGCGTGTCGTCTTCGATCGGCGGGCTCGGTTGCCGCTCGACTCGCAGCTGCTCAGAACGCTCGATCAGGCGCCGGCGCTCGTCGTCGTGGGCTCGGAAGCCGATTCCAAGTCGGTCTCCGCGCTCCGTGCTGCGGGTGTGGAAACCCTGGTCGCCGACGGAATCGAGGCGGCCCTCGCCGAGCTGGGCCGCCGCGACGTAACCAGCCTCTTCCTCGAGGGCGGCCCGACTCTGGCCGCTGCTTTCGCCGATGCCGGCGAGGTCGACGAGGCACGGGTTTTCGTCGCCCCGATCTTGCTCGCGGGTTCGAAGCGAACTGCGGCCGTGGACCCCGGCGTCGAGGACACCTTGATCGAGACCCGTTTCAGGGAGTGGTGATGTTCACCGGCCTGATCGAAGACGTCGGCGAGGTCGAGGCGGTCGAGACCGGTGCCGAGGGCGCGAGACTGCGGATTGGGACCCGCCTGGGATCGGAGATCGCAACGGGAGACTCGGTCGCGGTCGACGGGGTTTGCCTCACCGCCACCGGTGTCGACGGCAGCGGCTTCGAGACCGAGGCGATGAACCAGACGCTCGCGGTGACGGCTCTGGACGACCTGCAGGCCGGCAGTCGCGTCAATCTGGAGCTGGCGATGAAAGCCTCCGATCGCCTTGGCGGGCACATCGTCCAGGGTCACGCCGATGGCGTGGGGGAGGTCGTCTCGATCGAGGACGACGGCTTCGCCCGTCGCCTCCGCATCGGGCTCGGCTCGGATCTGATCCGCTACGCCGTCGAGAAGGGGTCGATCTCTCTCAACGGCGTCAGCCTCACCGTCGCCTCGATCGGCGACGGATGGGCAGAGGTCTCGCTGATCCCGGAGACCCTCGGCCGCACGAACCTTGGAGCGCTCGCCGTGGGCGACAAGCTGAACGTCGAGTGCGATGTGGTGGCGAAGTATGTTGAGCGATTGGTGGCGCCATTCGCCGGAAAGGAGCGCGCGTGAGCCAGATGACGGAGACGCAGAGGACAGACGGAGCGGGCAGGGAGACGGGCGAGAGCCCGTTCTCGACGATCGAGGAAGCGGTCGAGGAGATCCGCCGCGGTCGCATGGTCGTGGTCTGCGACGGCGAGGACCGCGAGAACGAGGGCGACCTGGTGATGGCGGCGCAGTTCGCCACGCCGGAGGCGGTCAACTTCATGGCCAAGGAGGCGCGCGGCCTGATCTGCCTCGCCCTGACCGCCGAGCGCTGCGAGAAGCTCGGCCTCAACCTGATGGCGGCGAAGAACGAGGCGCCGCTGCAGACCGCCTTCACGGTGACGATCGAGGCGGCCGGCGGGGTAAGCACCGGCATCTCCGCCCACGACCGCGCTCACACGATCCAGGTCGCGATCGACCCCAACTCCGGCCCGCGCGACATCGTCGTCCCCGGCCACATGTTCCCGCTGCGCGCCAAGGAGGGCGGCGTGCTGGAGCGCACCGGCCACACCGAGGCCAGTGTCGACCTCGCCCGCCTCGCCGGACTCACCCCGGCGGGCGTGATCTGCGAGGTGATGAACGACGACGGCACGATGGCGCGGGTCCCCGATCTGATCCCCTACTGCGAGCGCCATGGCCTGAAGATGGTCACGGTCGCCGACCTGATCGCCTACCGCCGCCGCACCGAGAAGCTGGTCGAGCGGGTGGTGGACACCGCGCTGCCAACCGAGTTCGGCGACTTCACCGCGGTCGGCTACCGATCGCTGGTCGACGACAAGCACCACGTCGCGATGGTCAAGGGCGACGTCGACGGCGCCGAGGACGTGCTCGTCCGCGTCCACAGCGAGTGCCTGACCGGCGATGTCTTCCACAGCATGCGCTGCGACTGCGGCGAGCAGCTGGTTGCGGCGCTGACGCAGATCGAGCACGAGGGGCGCGGCGTCCTCCTCTACCTCTCCCAGGAGGGACGCGGGATCGGCTTGCTCAACAAGCTCAAGGCCTACAAGCTGCAGGAGGAGGGGGCCGACACGGTCGAGGCCAACCTCAAGCTCGGCCTGCCCGCCGACCTGCGCGACTACGGGATCGGCGCCCAGATCCTCGGCGACCTCGGCCTGACCAGCATCCGCATCCTCACCAACAACCCGAAGAAGATCGTCGGGCTCGAGGGCTACGGCCTCTCGGTCTCCGAGCAGGTCCCGATCGAATCGTCGCCCAACGCCCACAACGAGGCCTACCTGCGGGCGAAGCGCGACAAGATGGGCCACTCGCTGCACCACCAGGGCCTCGCCCTCGATGAGGAGATGATCCGCAACGAGGAGGAGCGCGACGCCGCCGGTGAGAGCGAGGCGGCGGATGGCTGAGTCGACTGCCTTCCTCGAAAGCTTCGCCGAGGAGGACCGGGAGGCGCTGGCCGGGTTGGAGTTCGCCGTATGCGTTGGGCGCTTCTACGAGGACCTCGCCGAACGCCTGCTCAGCGGCGCCCGTGAAGGCTTCGAGCTGGCCGGCGTGCCGGCGTCCTCGGTCAGCGAGGTCTCCGTCCCCGGCGCCTACGAGCTGCCCTTCGCCGCGAAGCTGCACGCGACCAGCGGGCGCTTCTCCGGCGTCGCCTGCCTCGGCGTCGTCATCCGCGGCGAGACCGACCACTACGACTTCGTCTGCGCCGAGGCCGCCCGCGGCATCCAGGACGTGCAGCTGGAGACCGGCGTGCCCTGCGCCTTCGGCGTGATCACCTGCGACACGATGGAGCAGGCCCTCGCCCGCGCCGGTGGCGGCAAGCGCGACCAGGGCCGTAACGCCGCCCTCACCGTCGCCCGCATGGCCCTGCTGAAAAAACAGGTCAACCCGTATCGCTGGCAGGTCCGCGACAGCTAGCGACGACCTGTACCATCTCCGACCCGATGGCCAAGGTCTGTCATAGCTGCGGCAAGGGGCCGGCGTTCGGCCAGTCCCGCAGCCACTCGATGGTCGCCACCAAGCGGCGCTTCGACCCGAACCTGCAGAAGGTCCGGATCCAAGAGAACGGCCGCAAGCTGCGGGCTTACGTCTGCACCCGCTGCTTGAAGGCCAACAAGGTCACGAAGGCCGCGTAGTCCTGCGCAAGCGGGGATGGGGGAGGGGTCTGGTCCTCCTTCAGTCGAATTGATGTCGCACGCGAGCTTCGCTCGCTTAGCGACGATGTTGGTGCGCGGCTGACGCCGCGCGAGCACCAGATTGCATATCGCCGCCTTCGGCGACATTCGACTGAAGGAGGACCAGACCCCTCCTTCAACAGCTAATGCAACACGACTCCGGCCCTCGAAAGCTCTAGCCAGCAGCGAGTGCCGCCTCTCGGTAAAGCTGTCCGCGTTCGAGACGGGGATGGCGGGTGCGCCTCTCCGGGAATGTCGCGAAGCGGCGGGAATGCAATCCGGTGCCGCGCGGCGTCAGCCGCGCTCAACCTCAGTCGCTAAGCGCGCGCAGCGCGCGTGCGACATCAATTCCCGGAGAGGCGCACCCGCCATCCCCGCCCAACCACTTCCAGTTCTACGCGTCAGGCGCTTTCGACAACGGGATGCTCTCCCGTGGGGGCCGGATCGCCCTCTGCCGGCTCTACGTGGAGCCTGGGCAGGATGCGGTCCAGCCAGGCCGGCAGCCACCAGGCGCGCTTGCCGAATAGCTGCATGATCGCCGGCACGAGGACCGAGCGGATGATCACCGCGTCGATGAAGACCGCCGAGGCGAGGCCGAGTCCGAAGAGTTTGATGATGCGGTCTTCGCCGATCATGAAGGAGGCGAAGACGGTGACCATGATCGCCGCCGCCGCGGTGATCACGCGGCCGGTCAGGGCCAGGCCGCGGGTGACGGCGAGCGTGGCGTCCTTGCCGTGCTCCCACTCCTCGTGGATGCGCGACATCAGGAAGACCTCGTAGTCCATCGAGAGCCCGAAGACGATCGAGAAGAGGAAGACCGGGAAGAAGGAGATGATCGGCCCGGTCCCGTCGACGCCGATGATGCTTGCGCCCCAGCCCCACTGGAAGACGGCGACGATCAGGCCGAAGGCGGCGCCGATGCTGAGCAGGTTCATCACCATCGCCTTCAGCGGTACCAGCAGCGAGCGGAAGACGATCATCAGCAGCAGCGCCGAGAGCAGCACGACGACGCCGATGAAGAGCGGCAGCTTTTCGGAGATCGCGTCGCCGAAGTCCTCGAAGATCGCGGTGATGCCGCCGACGTGCAGCTGGGCGCCGGTCTTCTGCGCGATCGGCGGCAGTACGTCGCCACGGATGTGGTCGAGCAGCGCGGTCGTCTGCTCGCTCTGCGGCGAGGTCGTCGGGTAGAGCTGGAAGACGCCGGTGTCCTTGGCCGGGTTGAGCGTGATCGAGGTGACCTTCGCCACTCCGTCTTCGCTGCGCAGGGTCTTGCGCAGGACGACCAGCGCTTCGTCGTCGCCCTTGCTCGGCAGCGCCGCGACCATCGCGAAGGGGCCGTTGAAGCCAGGCCCGAAGCCCTCGGCGAGCAGGTCGTAGGCTTCGCGCGTCGAGGACCCCGCGGGGTCGGTGCCGGCGTCGTTGGAGCCGAGCCGCAGCGAGAGGGTCGGGATGCAGAGCGCCAGCAGCAGCGCGCCTGAGAGGACGGCGGAAAGGACGGGGCGTCGTTGGATCTCGCGGCTCCAGCGGAACCAGCGCGTGTCCTCGGCGGTCGAGGGCTCGCGCTTGCCCAGGCCGGGGATGCGCAGCTTGTCCACCCGGCGGCCGGCGATGGTCAGCAGCGCCGGCAGCAGGGTCAGGGCGGCGATCATCGTGAACAGCACCGCCATCGCTGCCGCCATCGCGACCCCGTAGAGGAAGCTGATGCCAAGCAGCAGCATCCCCATCAGCGAGATGATCACCGTCACCCCGGCGAAGAGCACGGCACGGCCGGCGGTGTCGACGGCGGCGATCGCCGCGTCGCGGGACTCCATCCCTTCGTCGAGCCCGTTGCGGAAGCGGGTGAGGATGAAGAGCGCGTAGTCGATGCCGACGCCGAGCCCGATCATCGCCGCCAGCTGTGGCGCGAACTCGGCGGTGTCGAAGACGTGGGTGCCAAGGGTGACCAGACTGAGACCGACGCCAAGGGCAAACAGCGCGGTGAGCAGGGGCAGGCCCATCGCCACGACCGAGCCAAAGGTCAAGAGCAGGATCACCACCGCGGCGAGCAGGCCGATCGCGAAGGAGGAGTCGCCTTCTTCTTCGGAGCGCACTTCCTCGATCGGCGCTCCGCCCACCTCGACCTGTAGGCCGTCGCCGGTAGCGGCCTGACCGATCGAGACCAGTTTCTTGATGTCGTCCTTTTCGAGCTTGTCGGTGGTGACGTCGTACTGGACGGTCGCGTAGGCGATTTCCCCGTCCTTGCTGATCGCCGCTGCGCCGCCAGGCGTGTAGGGGCTGGCGACTTCGCTGACGTGGGGCAGCTTTTCCGCTTCGGCGAAGACGCCCTCCATCTTCTTGCGCACCGCCGCCGAGTCGGCTCCGGCCGTCGCCCTGTAGACGATTTCCGCGGTGACCCCGGACTGCTGCGGGAACCGTTCTTCCAGCAGGTCGAAGGCTTCCTGCGAGTCGGAGGAGGGCAGCTTGAATTCTTCGGTGAAGTCGGAGCCGACCGAGCTGGAGATCATCCCCATCCCAAAGAGGGCAACGATCCAGCCGATGATCACCGTCTTGCGGTGCCCGGTGCACCAGGTGGCGAAGCGTCTCATCGAGCGGGCACGCTAGCGAACTCGCTCCCCCGGCCTCGACGGCCGCCCCCAACGCGAGCTGCAGATCGCGGGGTCCCGGCCGGTGGCTAGATTTCAAGCGATGCCCGATCCCTCGATCGTGCGCTTCCGGCGCGTCATCACCTCTGCCTACGCCCACTTGGAGGAGCGCCGCGAGGAGGTCAACGACCTCAACGTCTTCCCCGTGGCCGACGGCGATACGGGCGACAACATGGCGATGACGATGAGGGCGGTGATGGAGGAGCTCGACCGGCTCGACGGGCTCGAGGTCGACGAGGTCGGCCGCACGCAGCTGGTCCAGGCGCTGGCTCGGGCGGCGCTGATGGGGGCGCGGGGCAACTCGGGCGTGATCCTCAGCCAGATCGTGCGCGGCGCCGCCGAGGAGCTGGCCAGCCGCCCCGGCGAGCTGATCGACCCCGTCCTGGTCGCCTCAGCCTTCGCCAGTGCCGCCGACGCCGCCTACGACTCGGTGCGGGAGCCGGCCGAGGGGACGATGCTGACCGTCTTCCGCGAGATGGCGCACTCGGTCGCCCGCCAGCTCTCCCGGCTCGACGCCGATCGGCAGCGCCTCGACCGCGGCGTCGCCGACGAGCAGCAGGACGCGATCCTCGCCGAGATCCTCGAGCGGGCGATCGCCGACGGCCAGCGCGCGGTCGAGCGCACCCCCGAGCAGCTCGACGTCCTGCGCGAGTCAGGCGTCGTCGACGCCGGCGGCTACGGCCTGGTGCTGATCCTCGCCGGCGTCGTCGCCGGCCTGCGCGGCGACGGTGCGGCCGTTCCCGAGGTCTCCCACCAAGAGGCACCCCGCCTCAGCCGCCCCCATCACGAGGACAGCCGTTTTCGCTACTGCACCAACTTCATCGTCTCCGGGACCGGTCTGCGCGGGCGCGACTTCCTGCCGCGGCTCGAGGGCCTCGGCGACTCGGTGCTGGTGGTCGGCGACGAGGTGACCCTGAAGGTGCACGTCCACACCGACGACCCCGAGGCTGCGGTGGCGCTCTTCGAGGACACCGGCAAGGTGACCAACCTCGACGTCGCCGACATGCGCGAGCAGATCGCCGAGCGCCGAGCCCGGCTCGAGGGCGGCCGCACCGGCGCCCTCGCCGTCGCCGCCGGCGAGGGGATCGAGCGCCTCTTCGCCGAGCTCGGCGCCCACGTCGTGCCTGGCGGCGAGACGCTGAATCCCTCGACCTACGAGCTGCTCGCCGGCATCCACGAGGTGCCGGCCGAGGAAGTGCTCGTCCTGCCCAGCTCGTCCAATGTGATCATGGCGGCGGAGCGGGCCTGCGAGCTGTCCGAGAAGCCCGCCCAGGTCGTTCCGGCGACCACCCAGCAGGCCAGCCTGCTCGCCCTGGTCGAGCTCGACCCCGACGCTTCCGGCGAGCAGAACGCCGAGCGCCTCGCCTCGGCTCTGCAGACCGTTGCGACCGGGGGGGTTGCCCCTGCGGCCCGCGACGACGCTCAGGGACGCTTCCGCAAGGGCGACGCGGTCGGCTTCGTCGCCGAGGAGATCGTCGCCTGGGGCGGGGCGGGGTCGACCCTCGCCGCGACGATCGAGAAGCTCTCCGCTGAGGCCGAGATCGTCACCGTGATCGCGGGCAACGAAGCGCCGATCGCGTTGGAGGAGCTCGATACCCACGTTCCCGACGGGGTCGAGATCGAGACCCACGAGGGCGGCCAGCCGAGCTGGTGGTGGCTGCTCGCCGCCCAGTAGTGCGCTCGTTCGCCGGAGCCTCCGAGCTGACCAAGGCGCAGCTGCTCGACGCTCCGGCTCATTGGCCTCGACCGAGTGCTCTCGACGTCTCCATCCAGGCCCTCGAGGGGGTCGGCTCGAGGTTGGCCGAGGCGGCTGCCGAGGCTGGGATCACGACACTCGGCGATCTGCTTCATCGCTTTCCCCACCGGCATCGTGACCAGCAGATCGTTCCCATCGCGAGTCTCGAGCAGGGGCAGAAGGCGACGATCGCGGTCGAGACGCTCGGTGCCGCTCCTCGGCCCTTTCGCAAACGAGGGCTCTCGATCCTCGGGGTCAAGGTCGGCGACGAGAGCGGGACGGTGCGGGCTACTTGGTTCAACCAGCCTTGGTTGGCGCAGAAGCTGGTGTCTGGGACGCGGCTGTTGCTCACTGGGTCGTTGGACAAGCGGGGGTTCCGGGTGTCCGAATATGAGTTCATGGCTGCTGGCCCGCGGGTCCTGTCGCAGGGGGAGGGGGGCGCTGCGGACGGGGGCGTCCTCGACCCCCCTCCCCCTACGCCACCCGCGGGAGAGGCGGGGGGGCTCGTGCCGGTGCATCCGGCTACCGAGCGGCTGAAGGCTCAGAAGATCCGGCAGTGGATGGAGCAGGTGCTTCCGTCGGTGGGGAATGTGCTGGAGGCGCTGCCGGCGGAGTTGAGGGTTCGTCGGGGGTTGGCGGGGGCAGCGGACGCAGTGAAGGCTGTGCACTTCCCCGATACGGAGGAGGACGTGGAGGAGGCGCGGCAGCGGCTGGGGTTCGAGGAGCTGTTCCTCTACCAGGCGATCCTGACCACGCGGAAGCGCACGCACCGAGCGGCACGACCCGCACCGAAGCTGGGCAAGCCGGAGGAGCAGGTTGGGCGCTGGATCGAGTCGCTGCCGTTTGAGCCGACACGGGACCAGTTGCGAGCCTTCGACGAGATCGATGCGGACCTCGACGCCGGGGAGCCGATGCAACGGCTCTTGATGGGGGAGGTGGGGTCGGGGAAGACGGTTGTGGCGCTGTACTCGATGCTGCGGGCGCTGGAAGCCGGGTTCCAGGCGGTGCTGATGGCGCCGACCGAGACGCTTGCCGAGCAGCACGCGGTGACGCTGGGCAAGCTGCTGGCGCAGGAGGCGACTCCCTTTGCGCTGCTGACCGGGGCGACGCCGGCGGCACGGCGCAAGGAAGCCCTCGAGCGGCTCGCCACCGGCGAGCTGGGTCTGATCGTCGGCACCCACGCGCTGATCGAGTCGTCGGTGAAATTTGCCCGGCTGGGCCTCTGCGTGGTCGACGAGCAGCACCGGTTTGGAGTGGAGCAGCGCAAGGCGCTGGACGCGAAGGGGGTGGAGGGGATGGCGCCGCACGTCCTCCACATGACCGCGACGCCGATCCCGCGGACGCTGTCGCTTACCGCCTACGGCGATCTCGACACCACGGCCCTGCACGAGCTGCCCTCGGGTCGCAAGCCGGTGAAGACGCGGATCGTCGAGGAGGGCAAGCGGGCTGCGGCCTATGAGTTCATCCGCAAGCAGTTGCGCGCCGGGCGGCAGGCCTTCGTCGTCTGTCCCTTGGTGGAGGAGTCGGACAAGCTGCAGGGGCGCGCGGCCGAGGTCGAGGCCGAGCGGTTGGCCGCGGGAGAGCTGCGCGACTTCTCCGTCGGGGTGATCCACGGTCAGATGCCCTCGGTTCGAAAGGCGGAGGCGATGGAGGCCTTCGTCGCCGGGGACACCGACGTCCTCGTCGCGACCACGGTGATCGAGGTGGGGATCGACGTGCCGAACGCGACGGTGATGGTGATCGAGGGCGCCGAGCGCTACGGCGTCTCGCAGCTGCACCAGCTGCGCGGGCGCGTCGGGCGGGGCGAGCACGCGTCCCACTGCCTGCTCTTCCCCGAAGACGCGGGGGCGATGGCGCGCCGCCGGCTGAAGGCGGTCGAGCGCGAGAGCGACGGCTTCAAGCTGGCAGAGGTCGATCTGAGCCTGCGCGGCGAGGGCGAGGTGCTGGGGACCCGCCAGCACGGCCTGCCCCGCTTCGCGATCGCGGAGCTGCCTGAGGACACGCCGACCCTGGTCGCCGCCCGCGACGAGGTTCTCTCCCTCATGCGCCGTTACGGATCCCTCGACGCGCCTGAGCTCGGCCCGCTGATGGAGGCCGCGCAGCGCCGCTTCGGCGCCGGTGCCGCCGACCCGATACCGCTCTAGGCGTGTCTCTACAGTGGCCCGGATGCGGGTGATCGCGGGAGAGCTGAAGGGGCAGAGGCTGGTGGCGCCGCGCGGCTGGAAGGTGCGGCCGACGTCCGACCGCGTGCGCGAGGCGATCTTCTCCGCGCTCGGGCTCGAGGTGGGGGGCGCCACCGTCCTCGATCTCTACTGCGGCACCGGCGCCCTGGCGATCGAGGCGCTCTCGCGCGGCGCCGCCCGCGCGGTCCTCGTCGACCGCGACACCCGGGCCGCGCTCGGCAACGTCGAGCGGCTTGGCCTCGGCGAGCGGGCAGAGCTGGTCCGCGCCGACGTCTCCCGCTGGCTCGGCGCCCGCTCCTCGGTTGCCGGTGAAGCGGGGTTCGACCTCGTCTTCATCGATGCCCCATATAGACTCGCCGACCGCGTGGGGCAGGAACTGGACACCCATCTGCCGGGTCTTCTCGGCGCTGGAGGGCGGGCGATCGTCGAGAGCGGCGCGCGGCGACCGCTGCGCATCGAGTCGCTGCCGCGCTTGCGGCAACGTCGCTACGGCGCCGCCGACGTCTCTTTCTACGGAGAGGAGGGCTGATGGCCGAGCGCGACGGGACCGTGGTTTGCCCGGGTAGCTACGACCCGGTCACCAACGGACACCTCGACATCATCACCCGCAGCTCGGAGGTCTTCGAGCGCGTGGTGGTAGGCATCGTCAACAACCCGATGCGCAAGGAAAAGACGCTCTTCACCGCCGAGGAGCGCAAGAGCCTGATCGAAGAAGCGACTGCCGCCTTGCCCAACGTCGAGGCGAAGATCTTCTCCAACCTGCTGGTCGAGTTCGCCCGCGAACAGGGGGCGAAGGCGATCGTCAAGGGCCTGCGGGCCATCTCCGACTTCGAGTACGAGTTCGAGATGGCCCAGCTCAACCGCAAGCTCGACCCTGGGATCGAGAGCATCTACATGATCGCCTCGCCCCAGTACAGCTTCCTTTCCTCGACCGGAGTGAAGGAAATGGCGACCTTCGGCGGCGACGTGTCCGACCTCGTCCCAGGCCCCGTGGCGACGGGGATGGCAGAGCGCCTGGGCGACAGGTAGGCTTCTCCGGCGCGGAGTGGTGTGGGCGGTAGCTTGCAAAAAGCCGAGGAAATAGCCGCTTCTTCACCGAAGAAGTCTCCGACACGTAGGCTTACGACCTGCTGATGGACGTTCTCGTTCTCATAGACAAGCTGGACGACGTTGTCCACAACGCCCGACCCGTCCCCCTGACGGATCAGGTTCGCGTGGATCGCGAGGAGATCTACGACCTGCTCGACCAGATGCGGGCGACGATCCCCGAGGAGATCAAGCAGGCGCGCTGGATCGTCAAGGAGCGCCAGGAGATGCTGGCCGAGGCCAAGCGCGAGGCGGAGCGGATCGTGCGCGAGGCGCGCGAGCAGCAGGCCCGCCTGATCTCCGACGAGGAGGTCACCAAGCAGGCCGAGCGGGCAGCCGACGAGATCGTCGAGGACGCGAGGACGCGCGAGCGGGAGATCCGGCTCGGCGCCGAGGACTACGCCGACGAGATCCTCAACACGCTCGAGGTCAATCTTCAGAAGTTCCTCGCTGCGGTGCAGCGGGGGCGGGATCGGCTGGCTGGGCGGGACGAAGAGCAGCAGCCGGTACCTGAGCTGGACGAGCAGCAGTCTTAGCGGGCTCGGCGAGAGGGGCGGGGCACCCTCGCTCACTCAACTTTTTTCGAAGGAGCCGAGATGGCTGGCGCCCGGAGCTGTGCCCGAAAAAAGTACAAGCCGTTCGCGAGGGTGCCCCGCCCCTCTCGGCAAAGCGCGCTGGCGACCTTGAGCTTTTAGTACGTGGCGCTGATGACGGCCAGGTCGTCGGCCTGCCAGGTGATTTGGGCTCCGGACCAGTCGAGGAGGGCTAGGAGCTTTTGTGGTTCGAAGACGTCGCCTATGACGAAGGAGCGGGAGTGGTCTTTTACTCGGCGGCAGAGGGCTTGGAGTTGGTCTTCGGCCAGGTCGCCGATCGAGAGGACGGCGATGACCAGGTCCCAGGGGCCGTCGGGGAGGGGGTCCTCCATGCGGGCGAGCTGGACGTCGTCGTAGGTCTGACGGGCGCGGAAGACCATGTCGGGGCTGGCGTCGAGGCCGACGACCCAGGCGTCGGGGTGGGCCTCGATCAGGCGGCGCGTCGTCTCGCCGGTGCCCATCCCCAGCTCGAGCACTCGCTCCGGTGGGAAGGGGATCGCGGCGATCGCCTGCTCCTGCAGTTCGTCGTAGCGCGGGATCTGGGCGCGAATCCGCTCCAGGTAGACCTCGGGTGTCCAGTCGAATCGATCCATTCCCTAATCTCGTTGGAGGCATCGTAAGCCCGGCTCGAGCGGAGGGAGAGTCCATGGCACAGGCAGCGACCACGATCATCGACCTGGCGCGGTTGTCGTTGTCCCACGGCGAGGGGCGGCGGCTCGATCTGCCGGTGCGACTCGAGCCGCTGGAGATGGGTGGGCAGGCCTACGCCGTCTCCCCGGAGACGGTCGCCACTCGTCTCGACGTCTCCCGGCCGAGCGGTGGCTACGCCTTTCGCCTGCGCTTCCCGATTCGCATCGAGGGCCCCTGCATGCGCTGCCTGGAGGGCGCTGCGCTGGAGACTGAGGTCGACGCCCGCGAGGTCGCCCAGGAAAACACCGACGACGAGGAGCTGCGCAGCCCCTACGTGGAGGACGAGGAGCTCGACCTCGGCCGCTGGGCCCACGACGCCGCCGTCCTCGCCATCCCCACCCAATTCCTCTGCCGCCACGATTGCGCCGGCCTCTGCTCCGTATGCGGTGAGTCCCTCAACGACGCGGACCCGGCCGATCACGAACACGAGACCGCTCCGGATCCGAGGTGGGCCAAGCTGAAGGAGCTGGAGCTGGAGTAGCGCCGATTCCGTCCCCTACCCGCTACCATCCCGCGACCGATGGCCGTCCCCAAGAAGAGAACCTCGAGTGCCCGGCGCGATAAGCGACGGGCCAACCACAAGGCTGGCAAGGCGCGGCTCAACCGCTGTCCACGCTGCCACAGTCCCCGGCTGCCGCATCGCGTCTGTCCCACCTGCGGGACCTACGCGGGGCGTGAGGTGATCAAACACCAGATCGCCGAGCCGACGGCTCCTTCTCCAGACGCTGAGTAGCCGTGCCTGAGGGCGTCACCGTCGCCCTGGATGGCTTTGGGGCGGAGCAGGGCTTCGACGTGCTTGCGGAGGCCGTGCGCATGGCCGCGACGGATGGGGTCGGGGTTCGGGTCTTCGGGCCGGCCGCCAAGCTGGAGCTGGACGGGGTCGACCGGGTCGAGCTCGTTCCGACGACGGAGTGGATCGGCAACGACGAGGATGCTGTCCGCGCGGTGCGGTCGAAGCGGGACGCCTCGGTCGTGCGAGCCGCCGCCGACGTCGCCGAGGGGCGCGCCGCGGCGATGGTCAGCGCCGGTTCGACCGGGGCGACGATGGCCGCGGCGACCTTCGGCCTGCGCCGGCTCAGGGGCGTGCAGCGGCCGGCGCTCGCCGTGCAGATTCCCGTTCCCGGCAAGCCGGTGCTCTTCCTCGACGTCGGCGCAAACGCCGAGGTGCGCGCCCAGCACTTGGTTCAGTTCGCCTACCTCGGCGCGGCCTTCAGCGAGGCCGTGCTGGGCGTGGAGGGGCCGCGTGTCGGGCTGCTCTCGGTTGGCGAGGAGGCGGGCAAGGGCCGCGAGGAGGTCGTCGAGGCCAACTCGATCCTCGCCGGTTCGACCGGGATCGAGTTCGTCGGCAACGTCGAGGGGCGCGATCTGCCCGGGGGGGTGGCCGACGTGATCGTCACCGACGGCTTCACCGGCAACGTCTCGCTGAAGCTGATGGAGGGCACCGCGAAGGCCGTCACCGGGGCGATCCGCGATGCCGCTCGCTCCAACCCGCTAGCCGCTCTCGGCGGCGCCCTGATGCGCCCGGCCCTCGGCGGCCTGCGCCGCGAACTGCACCCGGACAGCACCGGCGGCGCGATCCTGCTCGGGCTTCGCGGGGTCGCCGTGGTCGGTCACGGAAGCGCGGGGGCGGAGGGAATCGCCAACGCGATCCGGCTCGCCGCGCGCTGCGTGGAGGTCGACGCCGTCGGTCGCACCGCCGCGCTGTTGCGCGAGGGAGGCGCCGGCAGGGGCGAGCTCGCGGGCGAGCGCGAAGCCCGCGGCGGCGCGTGATAGGAACCCGTCGGTGACCCGCGAGCAAATCCTCACCCTCGTGCGCGAGCACCTCGCCGAGGAGCTCGAGGTCGACGTCGCCGGAATCGGCGAGGGCACCCGCTTCAAGGAGGACCTCGACGCCGACTCACTCGACCTCTACGAGCTGGTGATGGAGCTCGAGGACACCTACGGCGTCTCCGTCTCGGAGGAGCAGGCGGCGCGGATCGTCACGGTCGGCGACGCGGTCGAGTTCGTGCTCGAGCACGCGCCGGCGTGATGGCTCGCCCGCCGGCGGCGGACGCGGGAGCGAACGAGCAAGAATGCCGGTGACCATGAGTGCGAGTGAGCGAGGGCAGAGCACGCTGGCGGAATTGATCTTGGAGCTGCCGGAGGATCTGCGGCAGAGGGCGCTGACGCACTCCTCCTGGACCGACGATCGCGCCGAGTCCTTCGAGCGCCTCGCCTATCTGGGCGACAGCGTGCTGGCGCTCGCCGTCGCCGACGACCTGATCGATCGCTTCCCCGAGGTAGACGCCGGCGGCCTCACCAAGATCCACAACCAGGCCGTCAGCGGCGTCTCCTGCGCCGAAGTCGGTCGCCTCCTCGACGTGCCGGCGATGCTGCGCGCAAACGAGCCGGAGGACCTCGACGTCGGGATCCCGGCCGAGGTGCTGCTGGGCGGCGAGCGACCGCTGCCGGAGGTGACCGAGGCGCTGATCGGGGCCTGCTTCGTCGCCTTTGGCTTCGAGCGCACGGCCAAAGCCGTCGCCGCGGCTTTCGAATCGCGCGTCGAGCACGTGGCCGAGACCACGATCGACTTCAAGTCGGCGCTGCAAGAGCTGCTTGCACGCCGTCGCTCGCGCGTAAGCTACGAAGTGACGGCCGAATCAGGCCCGCCACACCGGCGCAGGTTCGAGGTGGCAGCGGTCGTCGAATCCAAGCGGATCGGCGAGGGCGTTGGCCGCAGCAAGAAGGCCGCCGAGCAGGCGGCGGCCGAGCAGGCGTTGAAGCGACTCGGGGCATAGACGGTGGTGGCGGTCGCGTCCGACTCGAACGCAAGTCTTGGGGCCGAGCAGCGAGGGACTGAACGATGTATCTGAGATCGATCGAGATGAAGGGGTTCAAGTCGTTCCCCGAGCGGGCGAGACTGGAGTTCTCGCCCGGCGTCAGCGTGATCGTCGGGCCCAACGGCTCCGGCAAGTCGAACATCACCGATGCCGTCCTCTGGGCGCTGGGAGAGCAGAGCCCCGGCGCGATCCGCGGCGCCTCGATGCAAGACGTGATCTCGGCAGGCGGCAAGGGGGTCGGCCAGCGCCGGGCTGCCGAAGTCGAGGTCGTGATCGACAACTCCGAGGGCCGCGCCGCCACGGAGCTGTCGGAGATCGCGATCCGCCGCACGCTCGACCGCTCCGGCGACGGCGGCTACCGGCTGAACGACGCCCGTTGCCGGCTGGTCGACGTGGTCGAGGTCCTCTCCGACACCAACCTCGGCCGCGAGATGCACTCGGTGATCAGCCAGGGCCGGGTCGAGTCGATCATCCACTCCAAACCGCGCGACCGACGGCTTTTGATTGAGGAGGCGGCTGGGCTCGGCAAGCACCGCAAGCGGCGTCGCCGGGCCGAGCTGAAGCTGCGCGCGGCGCGCGACAACCTCGACCGGGCGCTCGATCTCGAGCGCGAGGCCCGCGCCAGGCTGCGGCCGCTGAAGCGCCAGGCCCAGGCGGCGGAGCTGGGAGCTCGGATCGAGCGCGAGGAGCTGGGGCTGCGCGGGCAGCTGGTCGCCGAGGAGCTGCGCTTCGGCGCCGACCGCGCCGCGGCAGCGGAGAAAGCGGCGGCGGCGGCACGGGCGGAGCGGACCGCGATCGAGCAGCGCCTGGCCGAGGTGAGCGAGAAGCGCCGCGCCGCCGAGGAGCGCTTTGCCGCGCGCGACCGCGAGCGCACCCAGGCCTGGGGCGTGCTGACCAAGCTGCGCGGCGATCAGCAGCGGATCGCCGTCCGCGCCGCCGGCCTCGGCGACCGCGAGGGGGAGCTTTCCTCGGCCTTGGAGGACCTGCGCGCGGAGCTCGGTCCGTTGACTCTGGACGTCGGCGCCGCCGCGGCGCCCGGCGAGCGCGCGAAGAAGCTCGAGGAGGAGTTGGGGGAGATCGACGCCGGCCTGGCCGGTGCGGTAGATGGGCTGGCCCGCGCCCGCTCCGTCGATGCCACCGAGGCGGCCCGTGAGGCCGCTCTGGGGGCGGTCCGCAGCGGCGCCGAGCGAGCTTCCCGCCATGCGCGCCGGGCGGAGGGCCTGCTCGGCGAGCGCCACCGCGAGCAGCTGCGCAAGCGGCTCGCCGCCGGCGAGGAGCTGCTCGACGACGTCCGCGCCTCGGCTGCGGCGGCAACCGCAGCCGAGGCGGCGATCCGCGCCAGGGTGGAGCGGATCGAGCGCGCCGTGGTCGGCGGCGAGGGCGACGGCGACGAGATCGCCGAGGAGATGCGCGCCTGCTCGCAGCGGGAGTACGAGCTTCAGGCGGAGATGAAGGCCGCCGCCGACAAGCTGACCGAGGTCGAGGTCGAGGCCGCCCACCTCGGCGACCGCCGCGCCGAGGCGGCGAAGGAGCTTGCCTCGATCGCCGAGCGCCTCGGCGAGGAGGTGGGCCCGGCCGAGCAGCCCTTGAGCGAGGAGGAGCGCGCGGAGATCGATCGCCGGCTCGAGCGCCTGGAGCGCCGCCGCGCCCAGATCGGCCCGGTCAACCCGCTGGCGGAGCAGGAGTACGAGGAGGCGCGCGAGCACGTCGAGTCGCTGCAGGCCCAGCGGGAGGACACGGAGCGCGGGATGCGCGAGCTGGAGACGCTGATCCGCGACATCGACCGCGAGATCGAGCGCGCCTTCGAGCAGACCTTCGAGGCGACCGCGAAGAACTTCGAGGAGATGGTCGAGCACCTCTTCCCCGGCGGCCGCGGCGCCCTGCGGCGGGTTGCCCTGCGTCCCGTCCGCGACGCCGAGGAGGAGCCCGACGCGGATGCCGAGGGGGCCGGGGAGGGAGACGAGGAGGAAACGCGCGAGGAGCTCGGAGTCGAGATCGAGGTCACCCCGGCCGGCAAGTCGACCCGCAAGCTCTCGCTGCTCTCCGGCGGCGAGAAGTCGCTGGTCGCGATCGCCTTCGTCTTCGCCGTCTTCCTCGCCCGGCCCTGCCCCTTCTACATCCTCGACGAGGTCGAGGCGGCGCTCGACGACGCCAACATCGACCGCTTCCTGCAGCTGATCCGCCGCTTCTCCGATCGCGCCCAGTTCGTCATCGTCACCCATCAGAAACGGACGATGGACGCCGCCGACGTCCTCTACGGCGTCAGCATGGGAGGCGACGGCGTGACCCGGGTCGTCTCGCGCCGCCTGCCGCGCGAAGTCGGGGAGGGTGAGCGCGGAGACGACGCCGACTCGACGGGCGCGGTGGACGTCGCCGCACCGCCCCCGTTCGCCGGCCTCGCCGACGAAGCCGACGAGGCAGCCGATGGGGACGATGGTCGCGCCAAGCCCGGCCTGATCGGCGAGCAGTCCCCCGCGGCGACGCCCCCGGCCGGCAGCGAAGCCGCTTAGTAGCTCTCTAAGGGCCTGTCTCAAAACCTCCGCACGCGCCTGGCGGCGCCGGACACACTTCACGGGGCGGCGTCCTCGGTCGGCCAAATGGCGCTGCCATTCGGCCTCCCTGCGTCCTACCCCCGCTCGGTCCGGCACTCGCCAGTCGCATACGCAGGTTTTGAGACAGGCCCTTAAAGAAAACAGAACCTTGCGGGCGAGGGCTCGCCGCTACGCTGTTTCCGGGAAGCAAAGGAGGGGAACATGGCGCAGCGGCACATGGACAGACTGACGTCGTTCGACACGTCTTTCCTGGCCAACGAGCGGTCCAACGGGCACATGGCGATCGGCGCGGTGCTGGTCTGCGACGGAGAGCCGCCCAGCCAGGACGATTTCGCCACCCACATCCGCAGCCGGGTGCACCATCTGCCCCGCCTGCGCCAGCGGCTTGCCTTTCCCCCGCTGGGCCTGGGCACCCCCTTCTGGGTCGACGACCCCGATTTCCGGCTTGCCAATCACCTGAGCCGGGTGAAGCTCCCCCCACCCGGCGACGAGGCGGCTTTCCACGATCTCGTCGGCGAAGTGCTCTCGCCGCCGCTCGACCGCTCGCGGCCGCTGTGGCAGCTGGTCCTGGTCGAGGGGTTGGAGGGCGATCGCTTCGCGATCGTCTACAAGACCCACCACGCGCTCGCCGACGGCTTCTCCGCGGTCGACATCGGCAAGC
The DNA here is from genome assembly GCA_963712595.1 of uncultured Solirubrobacterales bacterium. Classification (GTDB taxonomy): domain Bacteria; phylum Actinomycetota; class Thermoleophilia; order Solirubrobacterales; family 70-9; genus VRUE01. The sequence continues at coordinate 471,399 of CAVQIM010000001.1, read as the reverse complement.
TGCTCTTCGACCCGGAGGCCAATCCGGTGCCTTCGCGCGAGGAAGCGCCCTGGGACCCGCAGCAGCCGCCCTCGCACGGCGCGCTCCTCGCCCGCGCCTTCAGCGGGGTCTGGGCCACCGTGCGGAGGATGACGCGCTGGCTGGGCGCGGCCGCGCGCCAGCCGAAACGGGCGCGGAGACGCGCCGCCGACGGCATCGCCGGCCTCTGGGAGGTGACGTCGGCGCTGTTCAAGCCGGCGCCGAAGGTGCCGCTCAACGTCGATATCGGCCCGGCGCGCAGCTTCGCCTGGGCCGAGTTTCCGCTCGCCGACGTGAAGCAGATCAAGAACGCGCTCGGCGTCACCGTCAACGACGTGATCCTGTCTGCGACCGCAGGTGCACTGCGCCTCTGGCTGCACGACCGCGAGGTCGAGACCGAGGGGATCGAGCTGAAAGCGCTGGTGCCGGTCTCGGTTCGCACGATCGACGAGGAGGGTGAGCTGGGCAACCGGCTGACGGCAATGCGTGGCCCCCTGCCGGTCGGCATCGCCGACCCGGTCGAGCGCCTGCGGGCCGTGCACGCCGGAATGGACGAGCTCAAGTCCTCGAGGCAGCCGCTCGGCGCCGAGGCGATCTGGGGGCTGAACGACTGGTTCCGCGACTTCGCCCCGCCCGTGCTGCTGCGGCCGACGGCGGCGATCAACTTCTCCACGCGGCTCTTCAACCTGCTGGTCACCAATTTCCCCGGTCCGCAGATTCCCTTCTATGTGCTGGGGCGTGAGGTCACGGGTGTCTTCCCGGTTGGCTTCCTCGCTCGCCGCCACGCGCTGGCGGTGGCCATCGTCAGCTACAACGGCAAAGTCGGCTTCGGCATCCTCGCCGACCGCGTCGCGATGCCCGACGTCGAACGGATCCCCGACTACCTCGGCGAGGCGGTGGAGGAGCTCCGCGCCGCCGCCCGGATAGCCTCCGGCAGCAAGGAGGGCAACGACGATGGCGACCAGCTGGCAGGAGATACTCAACCTCGGTTCGCGCGAGAGCGCGAACGCCTCAGCGACGCCTGAGCCCGAGGAGCAGCGCCGCGGCGTCCTCCGCCGCCTGCGCGAGAGCCTCTCCAAGAGCCGCCAGGCGCTCACCGAGGAGATCTCGGCCAGCCTCTTCGAGCGAATCGACGACAGCACCTGGGAACGGCTGGAGGAGGCGCTGATCCTCGCCGACACCGGCGCGTCGACGACGGCCAAGGTGGTCGAAAGACTCGAGCACGAGGTCGATGCGGGCAGTGTCGCCGCGGACGGCGAGGCCGTCCGCGGGCGCCTGATCGAGATCCTCGCCGAGGTCGCGGCGAACGGCCGGGCTCCGATCGACCTCAGCGGCGAGCCCGCCGTGCTGCTGATGGTCGGCGTCAACGGCACCGGCAAGACGACGACCATCGGCAAGATCGCCTGGCACCTCTCGAAGGAGTTCGGCCTCACCGTCGTCCTTGCCGCCGCCGACACCTACCGCGCCGCGGCCGCCGAGCAGCTGGCGGAGTGGGCCGAGCGCGCCGGCGCCGAACTGATCCGCTCGGCTCCCGGGGGGGACCCGGGGGCGGTTGCCTACGACGCGATCGAGGCCGCCCGTGCCCGCGGCGCCGACGTCGTCATCGTCGACACCGCCGGCCGGCTGCACACGCAGAGCAACCTGATGGACGAGCTGGCCAAGGTGCGGCGCGTGATCGGCAAGCAGATCCCCGCCGCCCCCCACGAGACGCTGATCTCGATCGACGCCACCACCGGCCAGAACGGCCTGCGCCAGGCGAAGGTCTTCGCCGAAGCAGTCGAGGTCGACGGCGTCGTCCTGACCAAGCTCGACGGCACCGCCAAGGGGGGCGTAGTCCTCGGCATCGCCGACGAGCTAGGCATCCCGGTGAAGCTAATCGGCACCGGCGAGCAACTGGAGGACCTGCGCCCCTTCGACCCCGCGGACTTCGCCAACGCCCTCCTAGGCGACTAGCCCCGAGGCCGAGTTCGCGTTTTGTCTCGGATAGCGAGACAAAACACGAACTCACTGCCCTAAGCTCAGCTCGATGTTCGACCAGCTCTCAGACCGGTTGCAGGCGACCCTCTCCGAGGTCCGCTCGCGCGGCAAGCTGAGCGAGTCCGACGTCGACGCGGCGATGCGCGAGATCCGCCTCGCCCTGCTCGAGGCCGACGTCAACTTCAAGGTGGTCAAAGCCTTTACGGCGACGCTGAAGGAGCGCTGCCTCGGCGCCGAGGTGCTGGAAAGCCTCGACCCGGGCCAGCACGTGGTCAAGATCGTCAACGAGGAGCTGACCGAGCTGATGGGGGGGACCGGGAGCGAGCTCGCCCTCGCTTCCAGCGGCACGACCGTGGTCCTGATGGCGGGCCTGCAGGGCTCGGGCAAGACGACCGCCTGCGCAAAGCTCGCCCGCCACCTCGGCGAGTCCGGCAAGGACGTCGCCCTCGCCGCCTGCGACGTCTACCGCCCCGCCGCCGTCGACCAGCTGGTGACTATGGGCGAGCGGGCCGGTGCCCACGTCTACGAGCAGGGCACCGACGCCGATCCGGTCGAGATCGCCGCCTGGGCTCTCGACCGCGCCCGCGAGGAGCGGCGCGACGTCCTCATCGTCGACACCGCCGGCCGCCTCCACGTAGACGAGGACCTGATGGACGAGCTGGCGCGGATTCGCAAGCGGGTCAAGCCCCACGACGTGCTCCTGGTCGTCGACGCGATGACCGGCCAGGACGCGGTCGGGGTCGCCGAGTCCTTCGCCGAGGCTGCCGAGTTCGACGGCGTGGTGATGACCAAGCTCGACGGCGACGCCCGCGGCGGCGCCGCGCTCTCGGTCAAGGCGGTGACCGGCAAGCCGATCCTCTTTGCCTCCACCGGCGAGAAGATCGAGGCCTTCGACCGCTTCCACCCCGATCGAATGGCCTCGCGCATCCTCGGCATGGGGGACGTGCTGAGCCTGATCGAGAAAGCCGAGCAGCAGGTCGACGAGCAGCAGGCACTCGACCTGCAGGAGAAGATGCAGCGCGGCCAGCTGACGCTCGAGGATTTCCTACAGCAGATGCGGCAGGTGCGCAAGATGGGGCCGCTCAGCGGCCTGATCGGGATGCTGCCCGGCATGGGGGCGATGAAACAGCTGAAGAACGCCGACGTCGACGAGGGGGAGCTGGACCGGGTCGAGGCGATCATCCTCTCGATGACGCCGGAAGAGCGCGCCAATCCGGCGATCATCAAGGGCTCGCGCCGCAAGCGGATCGCCAACGGCTCCGGAACCAAAGTCCAGCACGTCAACCAGCTGGTCAAGCAGTTCGATCAGATGCGCAAGCTGATGCGCCACATGGCCTCAGGCAAGATGCCAGACCCCCAGCAGCTGGCGCGCCTCTCAGGAGGCGCGCCGCGGCCGAGGGTGCGTAGACGGTAGAGGCTAAACGACGCCCCAGGTGTAGCCCCAATGAGCCCCTACGAGGCTCATCCAAAAGCTTCCATGAAAGATCACTTCCAGTGCGCCATATCTCAATCCCTCTGAAAATAATTCTTTTGAAGCCGCTTTCAATAACTGGGCGAAAACTTCTTTCTGTGAGCTGAGGGAAAAAACTAGTGAGCCTCTTATTTGAGAACCCCCGAATGGGCATTCTTTTTTGTCAAAGAGTCCCGAGATTACTGGTCCTTCTTTGCCTTCAATTTCTTTGCCTTCAAGTAACAAATACGCTTCGCCTTCGTGTAAGAAGGCAATAAGTAAGTTTTCTCCTATCAGGCTACCTTTATTCGTACCCGTTTCTATATCTTTTTTTGTGGGATAGGGTTTGCAGGTGATGAAATTTCCAGGAGTAACTTCGTAATAAAAAGTGCATTCGCTATATAAGAATTTTGCATGACCTATTCCTGCAGTCGTTAAAAGAGCCCCTTCTTCGGTGGCGATTTTCTGACAGTCCCATTTTACATTTAGCGTTGGAACTAAGAGCTCCAGTAATTGGTCTACGCTAAAGGCAAAAGACGCGTTTAAGGATTCGCTGCCTAATACCTTGAATGCGCTTGCTTGAGTAATTGCGGTATGAGCGCATGCTAGATAGAGCATCGTTGCGCAGCTTGCGCTAAGGATCTTCGCCTGTCTTGGTGAAAGCTTCACACGAGCCTCCTTTGGACGAGCATGTTTGCTCCCAGGTTTCAATCGCGAGTCATCCCTTGAGAGAGGGAGTAATCAATCTAATTTCTTATAGCAAAGATAGATCGATCCCTGTATGAGGCGCGGCTCGTTTGGTGGTCCGAGTCAGGAAGGGAAGTCCGAACGTCATGGGGCATCCATTGAGGTCAATGCATTGGCACGGGGGTGCCGCCCAGGAGCCAATAGCGCTAATCTCTCGCGGCTTATGGCAGTCCGAATCAGACTCAGACGCGTCGGGTCGAAGAAGAACCCGATCTGGCGAATCGTCGTCGCCGACAAGCGCTCGCCTCGCGACGGGCGCACGATCGAGACGATCGGCCGCTACAACCCGCAGACGGAGCCCTCGACGATAGAGGTCGACGAGGAGCGCGCGCGCCACTGGCTCGAGCACGGCGCTCAGCCTTCGGAGACCGTCGCCACTCTGCTGCGCACCAAGGGCATCGCCGCGTCGGGCAGCTGATCCTGTCGTGACCGAGCTGCTGGAGTTCTTGGTCCGGGCGCTGGTCGAGGATCCGAGCGCGGTCGTCGTCGAGGAGCTGGAAGAGGACGGCGATCTGGTCTACGAGATCACGGTTGCCGAAGACGATTTGGGACGGGTCATCGGCAAGGGCGGGCGGGTGGCCAATGCGATTCGGACGATTGCGAAGGCTGCGGCGGTTCGGCTCGACCGCAGGGTGATCGTCGACATTCTTGACTGACGGTTATCGGGCGGAGTCTGGGGGCAGGGGTTCCGCTTAACTTTTTCGAGGAGCGGAAATTGCTGTCGCCCGAGCGGCGGCCGCGAAAAAGTACAAGACGCTCCACCCCTACCCCCAGACTCCGAAACGGCACGCTTATGAGGCTCGACATCTTTTCCCTTTTCCCAGAGGCGTTCGACTGGTTTCGGTCGCAGCGGTCGGTGCAGAACGCGCTCGGCGAAGGGAATCAGCTGGAGCTGTTCAACTATCGGGATACGACTCCGCTTGGGGCTGGGCAGGTCGACGACGCGCCGTATGGCGGGGGAGCTGGGATGGTGCTGCGGGTCGATGTCGTCGATGCGGCGTTGCAGGCTGCTTACTCGAATGGGGAGAGGCCTCGGCGGGTGCTGTTGTCGCCCACGGGGCGGCTGCTCGACGACGAGTTGGCGGATGAGCTGACCCGGGAGCCTCACGTGGCCCTGCTGTGTGGGCGGTACGAGGGCTTCGACGAGCGGGTGCATGAGCATCTCGCCGATGACGAGGTTTCGATTGGGCGGTACGTGCTGGCGGGGGGAGAGCTGCCGGCGATGGTCCTTGCCGACGTCGTGATGCGGAAGTTGCCGGGGGCGCTGGGGCACGAGCGCAGCGCGGTCGAGGAGTCGTTCAGCCAGGTGCTGGAGGGCGCACCGGAGTACCCGCATTACACGCGCCCGCCCCAGTACCGGGGATGGGGGGTGCCCGACGTGTTGCTCTCCGGCGATCACGAGCGCGTGCGGCTCTGGCGGGCCGAGCAGAGCCAAGCGCGGGCCGAGCAGCTCGAAAGAGATTCCAAGTAGGTACGATTCCCGCACCGCGCGGCGCCCGGGTTGGGCCCGGCGGTCTTTTTTCGCATGAGCAGCGTCATTGACGACATCGAGCGTGGCCAGCTGAGGAAGGGACTCCCTTCCTTCGACCCCGGCGACCGCGTGCGCGTTCACTTCCAGGTCGTCGAGGGCAACCGCCGCCGCACCCAGGTTTTCGAGGGGATCGTCCTGCGGCGACAGGGCTCCGGGGCGCGTGAGACCTTCACGGTTCGCAAGCAGTCCTTCGGCGTTGGCGTCGAGCGGACCTTTCCCCTGCACTCGCCCAAGATCGAGAAACTGGAGATCGCGGCGCGCGGCGACGTGCGCCGGGCGAAGCTCTACTACCTGCGCGGGCGGATCGGCAAGGCCGCCCGCGTCGCCGAGCGGCGCTGGGGGATCGACGAGGAGCTGATCTCGGCGCCCACTGCGGCAGCCGAGCCCGAAGCCGTCGACGCGGAGGGGGTTAGCCAGGCCGAGGAAGACGCTGCTCAGGCTGAGGCCGTTGAGGCCGCGGGTCCTGTCGCCGAGGATGGCGAGGCAGCTCCCGAGGCGGCGGCGGATGAGCCTGCTCCCCAGGAGCCCGAGGCGGAGGCCACCGAGGAGCCAGCGGCCAGCACTGAGCCCGAGGCGACCGAGGCGGAGGCGGCCGATGAGGCAGAAGCAGGCACGGACGCCGAGGCGCCCGAGGCGGGGGAGACCGAGGACAACGCCGCGGCGGATGATGCCGAGAAAGAGGCGTCGGACGAGGAGTCCGACGGCTCCGGCGGGGACTCGGCCTGAAACTCAGCATCCCCAAACCGACAAGTCGGGGCGGCGGGCTGCTGGAGCTGGTCGTCATCGTCGCGCTGGCGCTGGGCCTGGCTCTGGCCATACAGGCCTGGCTGATCAAGCCCTACCAGATCCCTTCGCAGTCGATGGAGCCGACCCTCGACGTCGGCCAGCGGGTCCTGGTCAATCGCTTCCTCTACCACTTCCGCGATCCCTCGCCGGGGGACATCGTGGTCTTCCACCCGCCCAAGGGCGCCGATAACGGCACCGAATGCGGCGTTCCGCACGGCCCGCGCGAAGCCTGCCCGCGGCCGACCCCCGAGGAGTCGAGCCAGAACTTCATCAAGCGGATCGTCGCCGGTCCCGGCGACACGCTCAGCGTCCACGAAGGGCACCCGGTCGTCAACGGCGTCGAGAAGTCCGACGAGTCCTACATCAGGCCCTGCGGCGCTGCCGCTGCCTGCAATTTGCCGAAACCGATCACCATTCCACCCGGCGAGTACTTCATGATGGGCGACAACCGTGGCGAAAGCGACGACAGCCGCTTCTGGGGTCCCGTCCCCCGCAGCTGGATCATCGGAAAGGCCTTCGCCACCTACTGGCCGCCCGATCGCATCGGCGTCCTCTAAGGGGGCAGCCAAAGGCAGGCTGCACCGGCGCCGCCTGGCCCGCACCCAGCGGCTCTTCTCCTTCGACCGCGGCCTCGGCTCGCGCCTCGTGGCCGGCGCCGACGAGGCAGGGCGCGGCTGTCTCGCCGGTCCCCTCGTGGCCGCGGCGGTGTTGATCGACTACGAGACCCTTTCGGTGGGCGACCGGCGCATGCTCTCCGGCCTTCACGACTCGAAGCAGATGAGCGCCGAGAAGCGGGCAGAGCTCTTTCCCTGCGTGCTGCGCGCAGCCGAGCGGGTGAGCGTGGTCGTTCGCTGCGCCCGCGGGATCGACGACCGCGGTCTGCACGTGACCAACATCGAAGCGCTCTCCTGCGCGCTGGAACGACTGCGACCTGACCCTTCGGCGACCTGCCTCGTCGACGGCTTCGCCCTGCGGCGCTGCGCCGTGCCGCACCGCGCCGTGATCGAGGGCGACGGCACCAGCGCCGCGATCGCCGCCGCATCGGTGATCGCCAAGGTCACTCGTGATCGTTACATGCACGTTGCCGGCCGCGACTACCCCGGCTGGGGATTCGAGGAGCACGTCGGCTACTCGACACCCGAGCACCGTGAGGCGATCGAGCGAATCGGCATCTCGCCCCTGCACCGCCGCTCGTTTCAGTCGGTGGCGTACAGCCAGCTCGAGCTGGCTGGGTGATGTCACCCGGATAGGCCTCCGGCTCCCTCGGCGAATAGGCCGCACTGCTCCAGGGACTCACATCCGCAGGCACTCGCGGCGGTGAGCCAATCGCGCATCGCCTGCGCCCGCTCGATTAGCACGTCGACCTCGGGCAACTTGTGGGCGGCGAGCGCCTGCAGCTGCTCGTGGGCTGGGGCGCCGCTGAGTGCTGCATCCGTCATCTCGGTCGCTCCTTGACCTGAACTGGGTTCAGGTTGCAACACTTAGCGCCGGTGCCTGGCCCACTCCCAAGGAGTCCCGGATGACCGACCCAAGGCCAATCGCCTGCTCGCTCGGCGCGAGCGACCTGCGACAGCGTCTCGATGAGATCGCTGCGGTGGGCGCCGCCAGCTTGATCGACCGCGACACCGAAGGTGGAGCCCACGCCCTGCGTTTTCGTGCCGACGAGACGACGCGCCGCCGCTTGGAGGAGATCGTCGCCGCCGAGGCCGAGTGCTGCTCGTTCCTCGACCTCGAGCTGAACGAGCTGGAGGGCGAGCTGGTCCTGACCCTCGCCGCTCCGCAGGGCGGCCAGGCCTTTGCCGATGCGCTGGCGGCTGCCTTCCTATGCAGCCGGTAGGCAGGGGCCACCGAAATCACCCGGTCAAAACGCTCCGCTGATCTGCTCCATGTCGATCGCACGGCCGGCGCGGTCGAAGGTGACGCCGACGGCGTCGAAGCGGATCTCGGTGTAGCGCGGGAGGTCGCGGCGCTCGCCCATCCAGGCGGCGGCCAGGCGGCGGACGCGCCGCTGCTTGCGACGGTCCACGCCGAGCACTGCTCGCTCGGGGCCGAAGGCTGGGCTCTCGCGCCCAGCCTTGACCTCGACGAAGACGAGGACCTCGTCGTCGAGGGCGACGAGGTCGAGCTCGCCGAAGCGGGTGCGGGCGTTGCGCTCGAGGATCTTCCAGCCCGACTCGGCCAGCCGAGTCGCGACCAGCTCCTCCGCCGCGCGGCCAATCCGTTGTCTCTGCGCGGTCACTGCGATCGACCCTAGGGATGGATCGCGGTCTCGGGAGGCCCTGGCACGTTCGCTCGGGACAGATGCCACAGAGGCGGCACATTCTGCGCAGCACGCGTCGGATTTGGCCCCCTAGCGTCGAGACCGTGCTCGCTACGGCGCAGACATTCACCCTCGACGGGATCTCCGCCCGCCCGGTGCGGGTCGAGGTCGACGTCCATCGCGGCCTGCCCGCCTTTTCCGTCGTCGGCCTTCCCGATGCGGCCGTCCGCGAGGCGAGGGAGCGGGTGCGGGCGGCGCTGGTCAACTGCGACTTCGAGTTCCCGCTGCAGCGGATCGTCGCCAACCTCGCCCCCGCCAGCCTGCGCAAGGCGGGGCCGGGGCTCGATCTGGCGATCGCGGTCGCTCTGCTCACCGCTTCGGGCCAGCTCGACCTCGGCGGGCGCCGACGCCTGGCGATGGTCGGCGAGCTGGCTCTCGACGGCTCGGTCCGTCCCATCCCCGGGGTGCTGGCGATCGCCGAGGCGGCGCGCGAGCGCGATCTCGAGGCGATCGTGGTGCCGGCGGAGAACGGCCCCGAGGCGGCGCTGGCAGGCGATATCGACGTGATCTGCCTGCAGAGCCTCGGCCAGCTGGTGGCGCTGGCGGCGGGGGAGTGGACGCCAAGCCGCCCGCAGCCGCTGCAGCTGGGCCTCGGCTCTGCCGGCGGCCCGGACCTCGCCGATCTGCGCGGACAGCGGCACCTGCGCCACGCGCTCGAGGTCACCGCGGCCGGCGGCCATAGCCTGCTGATGGTCGGCCCGCCAGGGGCTGGCAAGTCGCTGGCGGCGAGCCGGCTGCCGTCGATCCTGCCGCCGCTGGCGTCCGAGGAGGGGCTGGAGGTGGCTCGAATCGCCAGCGCCTGTGGGCGGCTTGGGGTGGGACAGGTCCAGGGCCGACCGTTCCGCGCTCCGCATCACACCGTCAGCCCCGCAGGGCTGATCGGCGGCGGTAACCCGCCCAGTCCAGGCGAGGCGACGCTCGCCCACCGCGGCGTTCTCTTCCTGGACGAGCTCTGCGAGTTCCGCCGCGACAGCCTCGAGGCGCTGCGTGCGCCGCTCGAGACCGGTTGGGTCTCGATCGCCCGCTCGGGATCCTGGCGCCACCTTCCTTGCCGCTTCATGCTGATCGCCGCGGCCAACCCCTGTCCCTGCGGCCGCGGCGACAACGACCCCGAGTGCAGCTGCGCTCCGCTCGCGGTGCGCGGCTACCAGGCGCGCCTCAGCGGCGCCCTCGCCGACCGCATCGACGTCCTCGCGGCGATCCGCCAGCCCAGCGCAGCGGAGATCGGTGGGCCGCCGGGCGAGCCCTCGGCGGCGGTGCGCGAACGCGTGGTCGCCGCGCGTGAGCGTCAGGAAGGTCGCCTCGGCCGCGGCCGTTGCAACGCCGAGATGACCCCCGGCGAGGTGCGCGAGTGCGCACTCGAGGGAGATGCCGCCTCGCTCCTCGCCGACTCCTACTCCCGCCGGCGCCTCAGCGGTCGGGCCCACGACAGGGTGTTGCGCCTTGCGCAAACGGTCGCCGACCTGGCTGGTGCCGAGAGGATCGGCCGCGAGCAGATGGCGCAGGCGCTGCAGCTGCGTCGCAGGGACCTGGGATGATCGAGCCGCGGGCCTGCCCGGATTGCCTGCGCCGCTCGCGGCTGCTCGCTCATCTGGCCCCCTACATCGAGAAGATCGCAACCGGCGCGCCCGGCTCGCGATCTCCGCAGCTGTTGCGGCTCTCCAACGAGGACCTCGCCACCGCCGCAGCACCCAAGGTTGCCGCTCAGATCCTGTCTCAGGTCAGCGCGGTGCCGGAGCGGCGGCTTGCCGACGACCTGCTCACCGCCCAGTGCTGGGCCTGTTGTCGCCATGACCCTCGCTACCCGGCTGGGCTGCGCGATGCCGAGGACGCTCCCTGGGCCCTGATCGGGCGAGGCGACCCGGCACTGCTCGACCGGCTGGAGCCCGAGGGGGCGGTCACCGTCGTGGGCTCGAGACGAGGCAGCTCCTACGGGCGCGAGGTCGCACGCGAGCTGGGTCGTGAGCTGGCCGTGGCCGGCCTCGTCGTGGTCAGCGGGCTCGCCTTCGGGATCGATGCCTGCGTGCATCGCGGCGCTCTCGATGGCGGCGTCACCGTTGCAGTTCTCGGCTGCGGCGCCGACATCGCCTATCCGGCCGCGCACCGCTCGCTCTGGCGGCGAATCTGCGAGCGGGGCCTCGTCCTCTCGGAGCTGCCACCGGGCACGGGCGCTTGGCGTTGGACCTTCCCCGCCCGCAACCGGATCATGGCCGCCCTCGCCGGAATGACCGTGGTGGTCGAGGCGGCCCAGCGCTCCGGCTCGCTGATCACCGCTGACCTCGCCGCCGATCTCGGCCGCGATCTAGGGGCGGTGCCTGGACCGGTTAACTCACGCTGGTCGGCGGGCACCAACGAGCTGCTGGCTGGCGGTGCCTGCCTGATCCGCGACGCCCAAGACGCCCTCGATGCGATGCTCGGCCCCGGGGTGCGCCGCACCGAGCCCACCGGGCCGGCGCTGGACCCGGGGCTCCTTGGCGTGCTGGCCGCGGTCGAGGCAGGTGGGGAGACCTGCGACGCGATCGCCGACGCCCTCGCTTTGCCCGGCGCCGAGGCCGCCTCCGCCCTCGCCACCCTCGAGACGCTCGGCTACGTCTCCTGCTCCCTCCTCGGCGTCTACTCGCGAACGCTTCTCGCGGCGCCGGGTATCTAGGCTGCCTAACCTATGGACGGATCGTCACAGGTTCCGGCGGTGCTCTCGATTGCCGGCTCGGACTCCGGCGGGGGCGCCGGGATCCAGGCGGACTTGAAGGCGTTCGCGCGCTGCGGTGTGCACGGGATGACCGCGATCACCGCGATCACGGCGCAAAACACGGTGGGGGTCGAGGCGGTGGAGGCAGTCTCTCCGGAGATGATCGTGGCGCAGGTCGGCGCTGTCGCCGAGGACATCGGGGTCGATGCGGTGAAGGTCGGCATGCTCGGCACGGCGGAGACCGTCGACGCGGTCGTCGAGGCGCTCGGCTTGGTGGGCGAGGCGCCGGTGGTGCTCGATCCGGTGATGGTCTCCGAGAGCGGCGCCGTCCTTCTCGACAGCGGCGCACGCGCGGCGCTGATCGAGCGGCTGCTGCCCCTCGCCACCGTCGTCACGCCGAACATCCCCGAGGCCGTATCGCTGAGCGGGGCGGGGGAGCGCGACTCGCAGGAGGATCTGGCGCGCGAGGTGCTTGCACTCGGCCCGCGGGCGGTCGTCGTCACCGGCGGCCACAGCGAGCGCCTGGTCGACCTCTTCTTCGACGGTCGCGAGTCGGCTGAGATCGTCGGCGAGTGCCACCCGGGCGCCGCCGCCCACGGCTCCGGCTGCACTCACTCCTCGGCCTTGGCGGCGTTCCTGGCTCTCGGCGATGCGCCACTGGGGGCGGCACGCAAGGCCCGCGAGGTCGCCTCCGCGGCGGTCGCCCACGGCCTGGGCGAGATCGGCGAGGGACCTGGCCCCGTCGACGTCTTCGGCCTCGCGACTGGGCCGCCTCAGTAGATTTCGGCTCATGAGCTCGAACGGCGCCACCTCCACCAAGCTTCCCCGTCCCCGCTCCAGCGCGGTCTTCGATGGGCCCGACCGCGCCCACTCGCGCGCGTACATGAAGGGCGTCGGCTTCGACGACGAGGCGCTCAGCCGCCCGACGATCGGCATCGCCAACACCTGGGCCGAGGCGAATTCGTGCAACTTCCACCTGCGCGGGCTCGCCGCTCACGTCAAGGACGGCGTGCGGGCTGCCGGCGGCACGCCGCTGGAGTTCAACACGGTCGCGATCTCCGATGGGATCACGATGGGAACCCAGGGGATGAAGGCCTCGCTGGTCAGCCGCGAGGTGATCGCCGACTCGATCGAGCTGATGGCGCGCGGCTACCAGTTCGACGCGATCGTCGCCCTCTGCGCCTGCGACAAGACGATTCCCGGCTGTGCGATGGCCCTGGCCCGCCTCGACGTGCCCTCGGTCGTGCTCTACGGCGGCTCGATCGCCCCCGGCCACTGGCATGGCCGCGACGTCACGATCCTCGACGTCTTCGAGGCGATGGGCGCCCATAACGCCGGCGACATGAGCGACGAGGAACTAAACGAGCTGGAGGGAGTGGCAAGTCCCGGTGCCGGCGCCTGCGGCGGCCAGTTCACCGCCAACACGATGGCCTGCGCGTTCGAGGCGCTCGGGGTCAGCGCCGGCGGCTCGGCGATGGTGCCCGCCGAAGACGAGGGGAAGGGCACCGTCGCGGAGCGGATCGGGGAGCTGGTGATCAAGGTCCTCGCGGAGGACATAACGCCGAGCAGGGTGATCACCCGCGACTCGCTCGAGAACGCGATCGCCTGCGTCTGCGCCTCGGGCGGCTCGACGAATGCAGTTCTGCACCTGATCGCGCTCGCTCGCGAGCTCGACATAGAGCTGACGATGGACGACTTCGAGCGCATCTCCCGCGCCACTCCGCTGTTCGCCGACCTCAAGCCCGGCGGGCGCTTCGTGGCCACAGACCTCTACGCGGCCGGCGGCGTGCCGGTGATCCTCAAGCGCCTCGCCGAGTCGGGCAACCTCCACGAGGGGGCGCTCACGGTCACCGGCAAGACGATCGGCGAGATCGCGGCCGAGGCCACGGAGGCTCCGGGCCAGGAGGTGGTCCGTCCCGCGGATGATCCGCTGAAGCCGGAAGGCGGGCTGGCGATCCTGGGCGGCAACCTCGCCCCCGAGGGCGCGGTGGTGAAGCTGGCCGGCACCGAGCGGACCAAGCAGACTGGCCCGGCCAGGGTCTACGAGTCCGAGGAGGAATGCTTCCGCGCGGTCAAGGCGCAGCAGATCGAGCCCGGCGACGTAGTTGTGATCCGCAACGAGGGCCCCGCGGGCGGGCCCGGCATGCGCGAGATGCTCCAGGTCACGGCGGCGATCGTCGGCGAGGGCCTCGGCCAGAGCGTCGCGATGGTCACCGACGGGCGCTTCTCCGGCGCCACCCGCGGCCTGATGATCGGCCACGTCGCGCCCGAGGCCGCCAAGGGCGGCCCGATCGCCGCGATCCAGGAGGGCGACGAGATCACCGTAGACATCGACGCCCGCCGCCTCGACGTAGACCTCACCGACGAGGAAATAGCGGAGCGCATTTCCGCTTACAGCCCTCCAGCTTCCCCTTTCGGCGATGGCGTGATGTCCAAGTACGCCGCAACGGTCTCCTCAGCATCCCGGGGCGCGGTCACGTTCTGAGCGGCGGGGCCAGGGGGTGGAGCGTCTTGTACTTCTTGGCACCACCGCGTCGGCGAGAGCCACCCTGCTTAGAGGCCAAAAAGTTAAGCGGAACTCCCTGGCCCCGCCGCTCAAGCAAGAAACTCCTCGAGCACCCGATTGAATCGCCCCGGCCGCTCCATCTGCGGCACGTGCCCGGTCCGCTCGAAGATCTCCAGCCGCGAATGCGGGATGCGGCGGTGGTAGCTGAGAGCCGCCACCGACGGGATGACCCAGTCCTCCATTCCCCAGACGATCATCGTCGGGATCTTGATCTCCTCCAAGCGGTCGCGGGCGTCGTACTCGATGACCGCCTCGAGCGAGGGGGCGAAGCCCGGGCAAGGCACGCCCGAGGCCATCTGCTCCCAGAGCAGCTCCTTGCGCAGCCGATCCGGGTGGCGGATCGCGAAGCGGAACATCAGGTAGCGGGCGCGGGGGTGTGTGACGAAGAAGCGGGCCGCAGCACCGAACGGCCGTCCAAAGGTGTCCCAGGCGCGTGAGGTGGCGACTCCGCGCTGGTGCGGCAGCCAGGTGTTGATGAAGCCGGCGGCGGAGACGAGAACGAGGCGGTCGAAGCGCTCTGGGGCGGTGAGCACGGCCTCGGCCGCGACCAGGCCTCCCATCGAGTTGCCGACCAAGGTCGCGCCCCCGTCGACCCCGAGCTTCTCGCAGAAGTCGAGCAAGAGGCGGCCGTAGGAGTGCATGTCGATCGGCCACGAGGGCATCGGGCTGGCGCCGAAGCCGGGCAGGTCGAGAGCGATGGTGCGGTGGGTGCGGCTGAAATGGGGGAGGTTCTCCAGCCAGGCCTGCCAGGAGCTCGTGATCCCGTGGATGAAGACGATCGGCTCCCCTTCTCCGATATCGGCGTAGTTGACCGTTGCCCCCGGCAGCTCGACCCGGTGGATATGGGGACGCCAGTCGACCTTCAGCCACTCGCCGTCCGAGTTGCCGTAGTCGTCAGGCATAGCCCATACGTTCGAGTATGGGGATCTCTCGAATCTGGGGCGGTTGCAGGTGGTCCCAGAGGATGCCGCGGGGGCGCTCGTACTGGCGCTCGACCTCGATCACGGCGCGGGGGGTCGCGATCACGTCGACCGGCAGGTCGTGTGAAGTCATCATCAGGTGCCGGCGCAGAACCTGGGTCGGGTGCACCGTGGTCGCCACGGTGGTGTGATCGTCGATCTTGCCGGCGTCGATCAGGATTCCGTACTCGAGGTCGGAATAGCCACCTCCCTTGCCGACTCGGGCGCCGCTCAGGTTGACCGCGACCGAGCCGCAGAGGACGAAGTCGATCTCGGGCAGCTCGTCGAGGGCGGTCACGCGGCCGTGCTTGAGCGCGCCCTTGATCGTCGCCGCCTCTTTCACCGCCCGTTTGGAGAGCTTCTTCGGGTCGAGCACACGGAAGGGGTGCGGGTCGCGCAGCCTCGGCACCGCCATGATCACGACCTTGCCTTCCTCCAGCGCGGCGCGGCGGGCATAGGTCTGAGGGGAGTCGGGATTGGCCTTGATCACCCGGGCTCGCTTCCACAGCCGCTGGCCGGCGAGCTTCTCGGCCGCCAGCTTCGCCCCGGCGAAATTGGGGATTCGCCCCTCCGCGCCGGGGAAGCGGGACACGCCAGCGCGGTCCATCGCCTTCCATACCTCTTTGCGGACATCGTCCTTCGAGCCCTTGCCGAGATCGCCCTTGGAGGCCACGGGGGAAAGATATCCGCCACATCCGTCACCCTGCCGAATGCAGATTTGCAGGGAATGACACCGATCTGGCCGAATGATCCGTATGCCTAAACTTTGCGAAGGTCAGTTGCGGTGGCGGCCGATGACGATCTCGGGAAAAAGGTGATGGGACGCAAGGCTCAAATCGCGATCGTCGCCCTCGTGGCGCTTCTGATCGTCGTCGCCTTCGCCGGCTACGCCTACGACAGTTCGCAGGAGGGCAAGATCGCCGAGGGGGTGACGATCGGCGGCGTCAATGTCGGCGGCATGGACGAAGCAGAAGCGAAGCGGGCAGTGAGCCGCCAGCTGCTCGGGCCGCTGCGGCACTCGTTGCGAGTCGGCTACGACGGCAACAGCTGGAAGCTCCCCGGCAAGAAGCTGAAGGTCCACGCCGAAATCGACGCCGCGGTCGAAAGGGCGCTCGACGACAGCCGCGACGGCGGATTGCCGACGCGCCTGGTCCGCTACGTCAGCGGCGGCGAGCTCGACAAGCAGATCCCCGCTGATGTCACCTACTCGCGTCCCGCCGTCAATCGCTTCGTGCGCCGGGTCGCCGATGGCGTCGATCGCGAGGCCCAGGACGCCACGGTCGAACCCAGCGCCGACGGGCTCAGCGTCGTCCCGGCTGAGAACGGGCGCAAGCTGCGCGACAACCTCCTCACCCGTCAGCTCGAGGCCGCCGTGCTAAACGCGGCCGCCGATCACACGATCGCGGCGCGCACCCACTACACCAAGCCGGAGGTGACGACCAAGGAAGTCGCCGACGCCTACCCCTCCTACCTGACGCTCGATCGGGGGACGTTCACCCTGCGCCTCTGGAAGAACCTGAAGCTGGCGAAGACGTACACCGTCGCGGTTGGCCAGGAAGGCCTCGAAACGCCGGAAGGCCTCTACGCGATCCAAGAAAAGGAAGAAAACCCCTCCTGGCATGTGCCGAACTCGGCCTGGGCGGGCGATCTCGCCGGCCAGGTGATCCCGCCTGGCCCGGCCGACCCGATCAAGGCCCGCTGGATGGGGATCTTCGAAGGCGCCGGGATCCACGGCACCGAAGAGACCTGGTCGCTCGGCTCGGCCGCCTCGCACGGCTGCGTGCGGATGTCGATCCCCGACGTCGAAGAGCTGTACGACCAAGTCGAAGTCGGAACGCCGATATTTATCGGGTAGCGGCGGACGCTGCAAACGGGCGCACTACGCGGTGCGGCTCGGCGCATCCGACTTTGACCACCCCTGGGTGGGGTGAATGTCGGCTGCGCGTGTCTCGCCGTGGGCTCTCACGCTTGGCCTCCGCTTGGTTCTCGCACCGCTCGCAGGACGTACATGGAGCAGGACGAATGCTGTTTCTGTGAATTGGACGGAGGCTCTGGCTGCATACGATCGTGATTTGAGAGGGCGGGGTGCCGCCGAGCGCACGCGCAAGGCTTACGGCGTCGACCTCGGGCAGTTCGTCGAGTGGGCCGGGGAGCGGGCGCCCGGCGAGGTTCGGCATCGTGACGTGCGCCGCTATGCGGCCGGGCTCTCGCGCGAGGGCGCGGCGCCGGCGACGGTTGCGCGCAAGCTGGCGGCGATCCGCGGGCTCTTCGACTTCCTCGTCCGCACCGAGCGGGTCGGCCAGAACCCCGCCGACCTCGTCTCCAGCCCGAAGCGGGAGGAGAAGCTGCCGAAGGTGCTCACGGCCGAGCAGGTGCGGACGCTGTTGGAGCGGATCCCCGCCCACACGCCACTCGAGCTGCGCGACCGCGCCATGCTGGAGCTGGCCTACTCCTGCGGGCTGCGCTGCGAGGAGATCGTCAATCTCGATCTCGGCGCGCTCGATTTCGAGACCGAGCAACTTCGGGTGCTCGGCAAGGGCTCCAAGGAGCGCCTCTTGCCGGTCGGCGAGCCGGCGCAGCAGGCGCTGCGCCGCTACTCGGAGCGAGGTCGCCACGCGCTCGCGGGGGACCCTCGGGAGCAGGCGCTCTTCCTCTCCAAGAGCGGGCGCCGCCTCTCCAACTCCGACGTCACCCGCCGCCTCGCCCTCTGGGTGCGCGAGGCGGCGCTGGCGGCAGGGGTTTCGCCGCATTCGCTCCGCCACAGCTTCGCCACCCACCTGCTCGAGGGCGGCGCCGACCTGCGCACGATCCAGGAGCTGCTCGGCCACGCCTCGATTTCGACCACACAGGTTTACACTCGCGTCGATGCGGCCCGCCTGCGTGACGCCTACGCTGCGACCCATCCGCGCGCATGAGCCGCAATAACTTGTCAGCGAACATAGGATTCCCCGAAGGGCCATGGAAACCGGCGTAAAAGAGGTGGAGCTGCGCGATCTCTGGCGCCGCTACAAGGTGGATGGCGACGCCGGCGCGCGCGAGCGACTCGTCGTCGCCTACTCGCCGATGGTCAAGTTCGTCGCCGGGCGCCTCGGGGCTGGGCTGCCCTCCCACGTCGACGACGCCGACCTGATCTCCTACGGCCTGATGGGCCTGATCGGCGCGATCGAGCGCTTTGACCCCGAGCGCGGGATCAAATTCGAGACCTTTGCGATGACCCGCATTCGCGGCGCGATCATCGACGAGCTGCGCTCGCTCGACTGGGTGCCGCGCTCGGTGCGGTCGCGCGCCCGCGAAATCGAGGCCGCCCAGTCGAAGCTCGAGCACGAGTTGCAGCGGGCGCCGACCGAGGCAGAGCTGGCGGAGTCGCTCAAAGTCACCGAGGACGAACTGCAGACCTCGCTGCTGGAGATCGCCAACTCCTCCGTCTACGCCCTCGATGAGCTCTGGACGGTCTCCGACTCCTCCGGCGACCAGGTCTCCCTGCTCGACACGATCTCCGACCCGCGCGCCGACGACCCGCAGGAGTCCCTTGCCAGCAGTGAGATCAAGGACCGGCTCACCGAGGCGGTGGCCTCGCTGCCGGAGCGCGAGCAGCTGGTCGTTGCCCTCTACTACTACGAGACCCTCACCCTGCGTGAGATCGGCGAGGTCCTGGGGGTGACTGAGTCGCGCGTCTCCCAGTTGCACACCAAGGCCGTGATGCGCTTGAAGTCCGGCCTGCAGGCTGTCTGAGCTGACCCGCGAAAGCGGTTTGAGTTGGGCCGCGCTGGGTGTAACTTCATTACGTGCCACATAAGGCCGCAGACCGCATCCGCAACGTCGCTCTGATCGGGCACCGCGGCTGCGGCAAGACGAGCCTTTTCGAGGCGATGCTGTTCGAGGCGGGCGCAACGGGGCGGATGGGCAGCGTCGCCGACGGCTCGACCGTCTCCGACCACGAGCCCGACGAGCAGGAACGGGCGATGTCGATCAACGCGGCGCTCGCCTGCTTCGAGCACGATGGGCGTGAGATCAACTTGATCGACACGCCCGGGGAGCCGAGCTTCGTCGCCGACGCGATCGCCTCGCTGCGGGTCGCCGACGCCGCTGTGGTTGTGGTCAACGGCGTGATGGGGGTCGAGGTCCACACCGAGCGGCTCTGGCGCCGGGCGGACTCCGAGGGACTCGCTCGCCTGGTCTACGTCAACATGCTCGACCGCGAGAGGGCGGACTTCTGCCGCGTCCTCGACTCGTTGAAGGGCGCCTTCGGCCCCCACGTCGTCGCCACCGAGATCCCTATCGGCAGCGAGCATGACGTCCGCGGGGTGGTCGACCTGATCGACGAGAAGGCCTTCGTCTACGAGGGCACCGGGCCGGGCGCCGCGGAGGAGGTGGAGATCCCGGAGGAACTGCGCGAGCAGGCCGCCGAATATCGCGAGAAATTGATGGACGAGGTGGCGGAGAACTCCGACGAGCTGATGGAGCGCTATCTCGAGGGAGAGGCGATAGACCACGACGAGATCGTCAGGGCCTTGAAGCAGGGAGTTACCGCGGGCCGGATCTTCCCGGTCACCTGCGGGGTGGCGACCCGCAACCTCGGCACCGGCCGCCTGCTCGAGGCGCTGGTCGAGGACCTGCCCTCGCCGGCGATGCGCGGAGCGGTCGCTGCGAGCGGTCCCGGCGGCGAGGCGGTCGAGGTCGAGCCCGACGAGGACGGCCCATTGGTCGCCTATGTCTTCAAGACGACGGCCGATCCCTACACCGGCCGCGTCAACCTCTTCCGCGTCTACCGCGGCGCCGTGCGCTCCGACTCGCAGGCGATCAACGTCGGCCGCGGCGAGAAGGAGCGGATCGGTCAGCTCGGCCAGCCGCTGGGCAAGGAGCTGAACCCGGTCGCCGAGCTCGGGGCGGGGGACATTGGCGCCGTGGCGAAGCTGAAGGAGACGCGCGCCGGGGACGTGCTCTGCTCGGGTCAGGAGGAGATCTCCTTCGCGCCACTCGACCTTCCCGATCCGGTGATGGCCTTCGCCTACGAGCCGCGCTCGAAGGGCGACGAGGAGAAGGCGGCGACGGCAGTGAGGCGGCTGACCGAGGAGGACCCCACCCTCGACGTCCATCGCGACGCGCAGACCGGAGAGCAGATCATCGCCGGCCTCACCCAGATTCACGTCGAGGTGGTGGTGGCGCGGATGAAGCGCCGCTTTGGCGTCGAGATCGACCTGCACCCGCCGCGGGTTCCCTATCAGGAGTCGATCCGCAGTCCCGCCAGCGCCCGCGCCCGTTACAAGAAGCAGTCCGGTGGTCGCGGTCAGTTCGCCGACTGCCAGATCGAGATCGAGCCGGCAGAGGACGGGGTCGGCCTGGACTTCGTCAACAAGATCAAGGGCGCGGCGATCCCGGGCAGCTTCATCCCGGCGGTGGAGAAGGGAATCGAGGAGGCGATGGCGCACGGGACCGTCGCCGGCTATCCGGTGAAGGGGGTGCGAGTTCGCCTGGTCGACGGCAAGCATCACGACGTCGACTCCTCCGAGATGGCATTCAAGATCGCCGGCGCGATGGCTTTCAAGGAGGCGATGGAAGGTGCGGACCCGGTCCTGCTTGAGCCGATCGTGCGCCTCACCGTGAGCTGTCCCGGGGACGTCGTCGGCGAGGTGATCGGCGACCTCAACTCGCGCCGCGGCCATCCGCTGGGGATGGAGCCGAAGGGCTCGGCGACCGAGGTGCGGGCGGAGGTGCCGATGGCGGAGGTGCTCGACTACGCGCCCGACCTGCGCTCGATCAGCGGCGGCCGTGCCGACTTCGAGGTCGAGTTTGACCGCTACGAGGAGGTTCCCGGGCACCTCGCGGACAAAGTCGCCGCCGCCAGCTGACGCGCGTGGCGCGGCGATATCGGCGTCCTCGGTCGCTCGCGTGCAGAGCACGCCACGCTCCCTGCGTCCTTGATCTGCTTGGCCATGCGCGTCAGCCATGGACTAGTTTCCAGATGTGAGCGCTGACGACAATTGTGGCGTCTGTGGCAGGACGATCCTGGCGGGGGAGCGGACGCGCACCTACATGAGCCCGAAGGACGGCCCGCGGCGAGTCTGCGAGCTCTGCCGGGAGCGGGCTGAGCGGCTCGGCTGGGTCGATCCGGCGGCGCCGGGGGCGAACGTCGGACGTCGGGATCCGGAGGCACGCGAGGAGCCCGGCAGCCGCCTCGAGCGTGCCGTTGCGCGTTTCAACGCGAGCGACGCGGCGCGAACGGTCACTGGGTTGATGCGCAGCCTCGGGCAGCCCTGGGTCTCGGTCGGAGCCGCGGCGGGATCGCCAAGCGAGGTGAGGGTCACCGTTGCCTGGGAGCTCTCCTGGTACCAGTGGGGCGTCGACCTCGGCGACGAGCTGCGCCCGGTCTTCCCGATCGACAAGGGCAGCGAGGTCGATCAGCTCGATCGCTCGGCGCGTCAGTGGAACGCCAGCGCCGGCGAGGGGGGGAGGGTCGTGCTCGGCGCACCGGCCGCCGGCCGGGCGCGCGACGGAGAGCCCGTTGGCTGAGCCGCTCGAGAAGGTCGTGGTCAACGTCGACGGCGGCGCCCGGGGCAATCCCGGGCCGGCCGCGATCGCGGCGGTCGTGCAAGCCCCTGGTGGCGAGGTGCTGGAGGAGCGCGGCGAGCGGATCGGCAGGGCGACCAACAACGTCGCCGAGTACAGGGCGCTGCTGCTCGGGATCGAACGGGCGGCGGCGCTCGGCGCGGGCAAGGTCGAGCTGGTCGGCGATTCCGAGCTGGTCGTGCGCCAGGTCAAAGGCGAGTACAAGGTCAAGGACGCGACCATGCGCAAGTTGCACGCCGAGGTGAAGCGGGCGCTGGCGCCGTTCGATAGCTGGTCGATCCGCCACGTCCGCCGCGAGCAGAACGTCGAGGCCGACCGCCTCGTCAACGAGGTGCTGGATGGTTGACGAGCCGATCGATCGCGGCGTCGACATCGGCCATGTCCACCTCAGGGTCGCCGACCTGCAGCGCTCGCTCGATTTCTACTGCGGCGTCCTCGGCTTCGAGCTGCAGCAGCGCTACGGCGAGGAAGCCGCCTTCGTCTCGGCCGGCGGTTACCACCACCACATCGGGCTGAACACCTGGCAATCCCGGGGCGGCTCGCCGCCGCCGCCCGGCACGACCGGTCTCTTCCACTTCGCGATTCGCTACCCGAGTCGAGCAGCGCTCGCCGATGCCCTGCGCCGCCTGACCCAGGCCGGCGTCAGCCTCGGCGGCGCCTCCGACCACGGCGTCAGCGAGGCGCTCTACCTCGACGATCCGGACGGCAACGGAATCGAGCTCTACTGGGACAGGCCGAAGCGGGACTGGCCAGAGCCGCAACCCGGCCAGAAGGTAGAGATGTACACCCGCCCGCTCGATCTGCAGGGGCTGCTGGCCGAGCTGGATTCCTAAGAGCCGAGTATCGCCCCGACCAGGTTCGGTTTGAAGGGCTCGGTGCCGTGGACCAGCTGCACCGCTGTGAAGGCGCTGTTGGCGCGCATGTAGGCCAGCTCCCTGTCGATGTCGCCGACCCCGTTGGAGCCCGCGAGCGGCGCCAGCTGAAGGGTGCTGAGGACGCCGATCGCCTGCCCGGAGCCGTTGAGGAAGCCGCTGCCGGAGTCGCCCGGAACGCCGGGGGTGAGCGTGACCACGTTGTGGCTCCAGCCATTGCCTTCGTTCTGAACGACAATTCCCTGCTTCGGGCTCAGCTTGGTTACCCCGCCGCGAAGTTCCGAGTTGCCGTAGGAGTAGACGGTCGAGCCCAGACCGCCGACCGTGCCGACGCCGGTGGGACCGCCGAAGCCGGGCACCGAGGGATTGACCTTGCCGACATCGGCCGGGTCGACCCTGATCAGGGCGAGGTCGTTGAAGGCGCAGGCGTTGGCATCGGTCTCGCCCTTGGCCTGCATCGTCAGCCAGGAGTTGTAGACGAGGGTGCCGGGTTTGCTGGCGCCGCTGATTTGCACCGGCGTCCCGATCGGCAGCGAGGCACTGCTGCAGCCGTTCGTTTCGGTCTGCCCGCCGGTGCCCGAGCAGTGGGCGGCCTGGCCGAGGTAGACGCTCGAGGGGTCCTGGAAGACGAAGTTCGACGTGCACTGGGCGCCTTCGGTGAAGGCCTGAACCCCCGGATGGACGGTCGCCTGACCCGCGGGTGCCCACGCTGACGCGCCAGGGGGAAGGAGCGCCGTCGCGAGAAGCGCCGCGAACAACGAAACGAGGACTGCGTTCTTTCGCATCACTGTGCCTCCCTGTTGTCTCGTGGCCGGCGACCGTCCTACCGGAGTTCGATCAGCGTACTAAATACTTGGTATCGGCTTGCATGAGGCCTTGACTGTCGTCCGCGTGGGAGGAGAGGATCGGTTCTGGGCAGGGAGACAGCCAAGCCGAAGGGAAACCAGATGAAAGATCGCTACGAGCGCTACGGCGCCGCGACGGGAATCTTCTTCGTGATCCTCGTCATCGTCGCTTTTCTCGTCCAGCCCAAGCCGCCTTCGAGCGATGCCGCGCCGGCCGAGATCCTCGAATACGTCACCGACCACGAGAACGCGCTCCACGTCATCCAGCTGATCATCGGCGCCGCGATGTTCTTCTTCATCTGGTTCATCGGCACCTTGCGCAGTTGCTTGGCTGCCGCGGAGGGCGGCCAAGGTCGCCTCGCAAACGCAGCCTATGGCGGCGGTTTGATCGCCTCGGCCGCGCTCATCGTCTCCTTCGCTCTCACGGCGACCGCGACCCTGCACCCGGCGACCAACGGCCCCGACGTCACCAGGGCGCTGGTCGACGCCGGCACCATGGTGCTCGCCGTCTCGGCCCCCGCTGCCGTCGTCTTCTTCGTCGCCAACGGCCTCAGCCTGATCCGCTCCGGCTACCTTCCGTCCTGGCTCGGCTGGCTCGCGTTCGTCACCGCGCTCTTCAACGCCTTCGGCCTCGGCAACGTCTTCACCGACCACGGAGCCTTCGCCGCCGACGGCGTCCTCGGCTTCCTGATCGGCTTCCTCCTCTTCCTCCTCTGGATCCTCCTGGCAAGCATCGCCCTGTACCGCAGGCTCGGCGAAGCGGACCCTGTGACGACATAGGGCTAGAATCCCCGGCCGTGCGGCTGTAGCTCAGCTGGCTAGAGCGTCTGCTTGCCATGCAGAAGGTCGTGGGTTCGAATCCCATCAGCCGCTTTTTCGCGAATCCCCTGCACGTGGGCGGGTTGGTTTCGGCGCGGGTCGCCGAAACCAAATGGAACCATCCCCGCATATCGCGGATGCGCGGCGATTGGCGGTGATTTCGGCCGATTCCGTCTTGCAGTGGTCCCGTAGACGCAGTAATAGGCGGACGGCGAGGTACCCTTGCCCTATGGCCCAGGAGCGAATCACCGTCGACCCAAACCGGATGCGCGGCCTGCCCAGCATCCGCGACACCCGCGTGACCGTCAGCGCGGTGCTCGGTCAGCTTGCCGCTGGCGCCAGCATCGACGAGCTGCTGGCCGACTTCCCCTACCTGGAACGCGAGGATGTCCTCGCCGCGCTCGAATACGCAGCAGCCGCTGCGCAGGAGCGTGAGCTGGCAGTGGTAGCTCCGGCAGCGTGAAGCTCCTCCTCGACGCGAACTTCTCGCGGCGACGCACAGCTCTCGCCTTTCGCGCAAAGCGAAAGAATGCTGCCATGAGCGAAGGAGTTGACTCAACCCCGAACCCCTGGCGGATTCAGGTGCGTGAACACCCAGCGCGCCGCGATAGCTCCGAATGGAGGGACGCCATAGGCGCCGCGGTGGAGGCCGCCTATCCGCAGGCGCCGTTCACCTCGCCTCACCTGAAGGCCGCCAGGTTCACCGTCGAGGTGACCTTCTGGATGACTCCTTTGGACCTCGCGAGGCCGGCCGTCGACCTCGACAATTTCGTCAAGCCTGTCCTCGACACACTCTTCACTTCGCAGAACGTCCGGAGACTCACCGGGGTCCTTCTCCCCGACGTGAACGACACGCGGGTGTTCCGACTCCTCATCGAGAAGGACGAAGTAGATAGTCCCGAGGACCAGGGGGCGGATATCACCATCTCCTGGGACCCTGCGACCACCCCGGGTCGCAGCGCCCCCTGACGCTCCTCGCGCGAAGCGGGGCAGGGTACGTTCCTTGCCTTCGCGAATCCTGGGCGGCGGCGGGTGAACTGCTCTACCGAAGCTCGGTTGCCTTTCAGGCCTCTTGCTCCGACTGGCGCTGCCATACAAACGCACGCGACGACGGTGCCAGCAATAGGGCGATGAGAATTACCTCGATTGGCACAAGCCAGCGAGGACCCGTCAGCAGGTTGAAGGCCAGCGCCGCGACCTCGATAGCCAGGAGAACGATCCAGGCAACACGGCTTCTCATCAGGAGAAACACGAACGGAATCAGGGTGAGCAGAAAGGCCGCGACGATTCTTCCGGCAGGCGCGTTGCCGTGGTCGAACGGGACCGGCGCCCAGACAAGTAGAAA
The DNA here is from genome assembly GCA_963712595.1 of uncultured Solirubrobacterales bacterium. Taxonomy (GTDB): domain Bacteria; phylum Actinomycetota; class Thermoleophilia; order Solirubrobacterales; family 70-9; genus VRUE01. The sequence continues at coordinate 445,908 of CAVQIM010000001.1, read as the reverse complement.
GAACCCGACGACGTACAGCCGGATCGCGAGGGGGCTTTCTCGGAAGCGGGACACCAAGTCGGTATCGACACGGCGTACCTGAGATTCAAGCTGGCCGCTCTTCGCGCGAAGCGGTCGATCGTGTTGGTCTCACTTGCCCCAGCTGCTCTGCGGGCGGCTCGGTCTTTGTCAAGCTCCGCGGGCTTGATCTTTCAATGTCTGAGCGAGAGCGTCCAGTGAACCAATGACGGCCTCCACTCGAAGCGCGAAACCATCTGCAAGCTGCTCAAGATCAACACCAGCTCTGTCGAGTGCCTCCCTCGCCTCCGAGCCCGCTGGGTGGCTGCTCATCTTTGAGCGCAAGGACTGCAGGGCATAGAGGCCAGCGAGCAAATCCTTGGCCTCCTTAATGTGCATGCCGCGGGTCACGCTAAGCCACTCGGCGAGACGGTTCAAGCTGCCCTCAGCCTTCGGTGCGGCGACAGCCTTCAGGAACGACGGACTGATGCTCTCGTTCACGAGGACCGCTAGCGTCGCTATCGAGGCCTGGAAAGCCGGAATCGAATTGTGGAAAGGAACATGCAATGTGGCGACACGATCGCGATCCAACTCAGCTGGCTCCCTGATGAGCGGGACGCCGGCGAGCTCGTTGGCGGCCCCGTTGACAAAGGCAATCGCATCGTGCAGCTCGTTGATCGGACCAATCCCAGGTGCCTCGACGAACGAGCCGTGCAGATCGCGCTCAAGGCGCCAGGCCGGAACCGGCTTGTCGTAGGGCACCGCGTGGCTCTGCCAGTGCTGCTGCGCAGCCTTCGGAAGGTGCCCAATATCGCCGAGCCAGGCGTGGACATGCCCGTCGCCGGTGTGGGCGATCCGCAACGACCACACGTCACCAGCGGTGACGATCACCCGGTCGATGCGGTAGTGAGCAGGGTCGGCGTAGTAGGAGTCTAGAACCTCGGCCTTGAAGTAGACGGGAGTCAGAAACGGGTCCGGCGGGTGTATGGATTCGACCGGCTTCCCGGTCGCCTTGTCGAGGCCGGTGACGAACGGGAGCATCTCCTCCTTCGGTTCATCGAGGCCGAGTCCGAGTGGTCTTTGCGGCGGCCGATCTATGATTGTGATCGCCCGCAAGAGAACGCCGACTCCCTTCGCAGCCCCAATGTCTCCCGCTACACAGTGAAAGCGGCGGTGCTCGTCCCGTCCATCATCGACCCAGCTAGCGGGCAGAGCATCCGTCACCATGTTGGAGTCGGCGAAGATGGCCAGGCTGCGCTGGAAGTCGTGGAGGAAATCGAGAAGCTTGTCGCGGCGGACTTGTAGAACACCCCCGCGCTCCCCGGTCGGCTGAGGTTGCCAGCGGCTGATCTCGTCGGGGCGTCCATCCTCATCACGGACACACCACCCGATTGCCCCATCTGGCTTACGCTCCGGCCACGCCTCCCAATAGAGGATGAAGCCTTGAATCGGCTCCAACCAGGATCTGCCGGAGGCCCGGCGGAAATAGGCGACGAATGGGTCGAACGTCACGCCGTCCTCGACGTGCTGGGGGTACAGACTGGAATCTTCCCTCCAGGAATCCGCTCCGTCGCTAGCGATCCAGGAACTCGGACGGGCCCCGTCAATCCTGATCGGCCAATCGAGGCGGCCGTCCTCGCGGTCAAGAACCGCTTGTTTCTTCTCCCACGGAAACATGATCGGGTTCTCCGTTAGATGCATGTCGCCGCCGAGCCGGGCAACTGGGACCCAGGCTCCTCCATAGGGGTCGCTTTCCAGCCAATCCTTGAACGGGTTTTTCGGGTCCATGCCGCCTAGATTAGGCGTCCACCGCACGAAAACTCAGGCTCGGGGTGGGCTAGCTCCCGCTCTTCCTTTCGCGTGAAGGCAGTGGCGCAGAGGCTCTCGGGGTGCGCACTGACCCATAACGGGGTTCGAAATGTAGTTTCGGAAAAGTGGCTCTTTCCGAAACGAACTGCTAGCCTGCGCTCATGTCTTCCGGTGCCGCTCCCACGCAGCTACGACGGCGCGCCGCGCTCGCACGACTTGAGGCCGAAGAGCTAGCCGACGCAGTCTCCGAGCTACGTACCGCCTCCGTCTCGAAGTCGGAGCTGGAGCGCGCGCTCGAGCGGGTGGAGGCGCTGAGCGCACGGGTCCAGAAGGCGCTTGATTTGCCAGGCGGCCTGTCGGTTGCCCAAGCGGCTGAGCGGCTGGAAGTAAGTGAGCCGACGATTCGCAAGTGGCTTGCCGAGAGCTTGCTGGAGCGGGTCGAGGACCACAAGCCGGTGGAGATCACCCAGCGCAGCGTGATCGAGGTCGAGCGGGTGCTGGGCACGGTTCGCGAGAGCTACCCGGCGAGGCGCTGGAGCGAGGCGCTTGCCGCCTTCCTTCACGACCGCGATCTGCTGGAGCAGGGGTGGGCTCGCGAGGGCGTTGAGCAGTTGCGGCAGGGCGAGCTGATCGAGCGCTGAATATGGTCCCGCCGCGATGGCGGGCAGAGACTTCACGCTGCGGGCGACGCCAGCGGCTGCGGCTGCGATCGACCTTCTCCGGGGCAGGGCAGGCAAGAGCTACGCGGCGTTTGAGGCCGAACTGCGAAAGCAGGGCTGCGGGGTCGCCGGCTATCGGCTGCTGGGCGCCGAGGACGGTGGCTACTCGGAGTTCTGCTGTAAGCGACTGGTTGATGACTGGCGCGTGATCACCACCTTCGAACCCGGCGTCGCCATCGTCGTCGCAGTTGGCCGCCACGATAGCCGCGCCTTCTATGCCGAGCTTTCGCAGACGCTCGCGATCGGCGCCGCGGGACAGGGGCGCAAGGAGAAGCCAGCCTGCTGTGGAAAAGGCGGCTGGCCGAGTGTCGGACCAGCACCTGATGAGCGCACAGGTCGGCTGAAGTCCCGGAACGCCTAACTCCCAAATTCAGGGATTGGAACCGCGCGGGGTCACGCAACGACGGTGACTCGCTCGATCTCGACTGGCTCTGGAATGTGGTGGCCATGCGCGACGAGCGATTCGATGTGGACCTCGATCGCCTCGCGGATCATCGACAGGGCCTCCTCGCGGGTCTCGCCCTGGCTCGTGCAGCCGGGGAGGGCGGGGACGAACACGCTGAACCCACCCTCAGCCTCGGGCGTCAGCACGACCTCGTACTCGCGAGAGGTAGACATTGACTCAGCCTAGCTCGCCTCGGGCTGCCGATTTTTGATTGCCGGCGCCAGAATGAAACCGTCACCTCGAATTTCGGGCACTCGCGCGCACGAGTGCCCGAATGGCTGCATATCGGCGCATATCCGCACGCATTTCCGATCGCGGAGCGTCTGCAGTCCCGCTGCGAAATCCCTGCAAATGACCATATTCGCTGCCGGGCGGGGCTGGAGGTCGGTCTAATTGCCATGCAGAAGGTCGAGGGTTCGAATCCCTTCAGCCGCTTCGCTTCGAATCCCCTGCACTTGGGCCACTCGGCCCTCGCGGGGGAAAATCAAACCACCCTCGCATATTGCCTCCGTTTTGGGCACTAGTCCCGAAATGACGCGGATGCGCAGGGATTAGCGGCGATTCCGGCTCGCTTTCAAGCGCCAGCGGAGCTACGTCGGGCCATCGACATAAAGTGTCCCGGCGGCCCGGAACGCCCCGTCGTCTATTCACTCCACGGTTCGAGGCCTGGAAGACTCTCGTGATGCCTGGGTTGGGATTGCCATCCTGGCCCAAGAGATACACCCTTTCGGGTGAGCGATTGAAGGAGACGATTGATGAGCAGCGACCGCTACGCACAGCTGCGCGACCAATACTCGTGGCAAGTCCCCGCCCGCTACAACATCGCCGCCGACGTCTGCGACGCTCGCGACCCCGACGCGCTCGCGATGCTCCACGAGCATCACGAAGGCACCACGCGGGAGGTCCACTGGGGCGAGATGCAGGCGCTCTCGAACCAGGCCGCCAACCTGCTCGCCGGCCTCGGGGTGGAGAGGGGCGACCGGGTCGCCCTGGTCCTGCCGCCCACCCCGGAGACCGCCGCACTGTTCTTCGCGGCCTGGAAGCTCGGTGCGGTCCTGCTCTCGATGTCGGTCCTCTACGGGGACGAGGGAATCGCGCACCGGGTCACCGACTCCGAACCGAAGGTGTTGGTCACCGACGCCGCGAACGCCTCGCGCTTCGAGGGTCTCAACGGACCGCGCCTCGTTATCCTCGAGCCGAGCCTCCTCGCCCCTGAGTCCGACGCCTTCGAGACAGTCGACACCTCCGCCGAGGACCCCGCCCAGCTCTACTACACCTCCGGCACCACGGGCCTCGCGAAGGGCATCGTCCACGCTCACCGCTACCTGCTCGCCCACAACGAGTTCGAGCTCTGCCACGAGGTGCGCGAGGGCGAGCGCTTCCACGGCATGGGGGAGTGGGCCTGGGCCGCCGGCATCTGCCCGCTGCTCGGACCCTGGCGACTCGGCGCCGTCCAGCTCGTCTACCAGCGCGCTGGCGGCTTCGATCCCCACAAGCAGTTGGATTTCCTCTCCCGCTATGAAGCCTCGAACGTCTTCGCCACCCCGACAGCGATCCGCTCGATGATGGCGATAGGGGACGCCCGCGAGCGCTACCCCCAACGCTTCCGTGTCGTCTGCTCGGCTGGCGAGCCGCTGAACCCCGAGGCGATCCGCTGGTTCCGCGACCAATATGGGGTCACCGTCCTCGACTACTACGGGCTCACCGAGTCCTATCCGCTTTGCGGCAACCTCCCCTGGATGGAGGTGCGAGAGGGCTCGATGGGCAAGCCGATGCCCGGCTGGGACGTAGCGATCCTCGACCCCGACGAGAGACCCGTCCCCCAGGGCGAGCGCGGTGAGATCTGCCTCCGCGCTCGCTCCAATCCCCACTACCCGCTCGGCTACTGGCGCCAGCCGGGGGCCTCCGAAGAGACTTTCGGCGGCGAGTGGTTTCACTCCAAGGATGCCGCCCGCGAAGACGAGGACGGATACGTCTGGTATGAGGGCCGCGCCGACGATGTGATCATCGCCGCCGGCTACCGAATCGGCCCCTTCGAGGTCGAGTCGGTCTGCCTCGAGCACCCTGCGGTCGCCGAGGCAGCCGCGGTCGCCTCGCCGGACGAGCGGCGCGGCTCGGTGGTCAAGGCCTTCGTCGTCCTCGCCGAGGGAGACGAGCCATCTGACGAGCTCGCCGAGGAGATCAAGGCCTTCGTGCGCGATCGTCTCTCCGCCTACGCCTACCCGCGGCGGATCGAGTTCGTCGACGGGCTGCCGAAGACCCTGACGGGGAAGATCCGGCGGATCGAGCTGCGCCAGCGCGAGGCGCAGCGAACCTACTAACCGGAGTTCTTCAACGCTGTGCTCTACGACCGGCTATGGCGGGGAGTGCGCCAGACACGATTCGAACCTGTGACTGGTGACAACCCGCCACGTGCCGCTCTTGGCCTCAACGTCCCAGACAGCGTGCATATCGGCGCATATCCGCTTCGCTTCGATTCCCTGCAGACGAAATCGTGCCGAAAACCGTAGCGGGTCATCACCGCTCGGCCCATGCGACCAGCGCCGCGCAGGCCTCGAGCGCTTCGAGGTGTGGAGTTTCGTCTTCGGTGACGCCGGCGAGGATCTCGACCTCCGCACCCTCGAAGAGGTTGCCGATGAGCGCAGCGAGAGCGCGAGGCCGCATCGGCAGCTCCACGCCGCGCTCGGTCTGCAGGCGCTCGAGGCGTGCCTCGATCAGTTCGCGCCAGCCGCGTTGGGTCGCGCGCCAGCGCTCGGCGAGCTCGGGGTCGGCGAGTCCGGCAGCCCACAGCTCCCAGAGGATCCGCACGTAGCCGGAGTCGACGTCCTCGCGCAGGTAATCGCAGGCGCTGCGCCACTGCTCGGCAAACGACCGGCCGTCGCTGAACATCGTCTGCTGGCGGTGCAGAAGGCGCTCGGTGTGGTCTTCGAGAACGGCGAGCAGCAAGCTGCGCTTGGAGCCGAAGTGGTAATGGACCAGCGAGAGTCGCGCCCCCGCGCGCTCGGCGACGGCGCGCGTCGAGGTCGCGGCATAGCCCTCCTCGCGCAGCAGGTCGCTGGCGGCGGCGAGTAGCAGCGCGCGCGTCGATTGGCCCTGCGCGACTCGGAGGTCCCCACTCGGCGCTGGTGTCGCACGCACGTCGGGGTCAGCGGTTGACATCGGGTCGCAGTATACGATAGAAGTTAGTTGGTCGTCCGACCAATCACCTGAAACAAGTACACCTTTGACAGATCGCGGAGCCAAGAGAGCAAATGACCATCGCCGAGCAGGTCACAAACGAGCAGGCCGATACGGACGAGCAGACCCGAGCGCTGTATCCGGACGATCGGGGTTACATCGAGCGCGACGGCGTGCGCGTCTTCTACGAGGTCTACGGCAGCGGCGAGCCGACGATCCTGTTCTGCCCGACCTGGACGCTGGTGCACTCGCGGGTGTGGAAGATGCAGATCCCCTACCTCGCCCGCCACCACCGCGTGGTCGTCTTCGACCCGCGCGGCAACGGCAAGAGCGACCGGCCGCCTAACGTCGAGGCATATGCCGAGTCGGAGTTCGCCCGCGACGCGCTCGACGTCCTCGACGCGACCGGCACCGAGCAGGCGGTCGTCGTCGGCCTCTCCCGCGGCACCCAGCGCGCCCTCCTACTCGCCGCCGAGCACCCCGAGCGGGTTCTCGGGGTGGTGCTGATCGGCCCCTGGTTCCCCGCCAGCCGCTCGCTTGGCGGAGTGCGCTACCGGGTCATGCTCCATCCATGGGCGCGGTCGATGTTCACACGCAGGCCGATCGTGGCGCGGAGCTGGGCGAAGGTCAACGCGGTGCACTTTCGCCGCGACTTCCGGGACTTCGTCGAGTGGTTCGCGGCCATGTGCACCAGCGAGGCCCACTCGACCAAGGGATTCGACGACGTCGTCGAATGGGGGCTCGAGACCGATCCGGACACGCTGGCCATGACCGTGATTGCCGACGCTGCCGCGCCGGTCACCCGCCGCGACCAGTTGGCGCTCGCCCGCCGCGTCCGGTGCCCCGTGCTGGTGATCAGCGGAACGAAGGACAAGGTGACGAGCCACGCCGACGCCAGGGCGCTGGCGAGCGCTACGGGCGGAAAGCTGGTGGCGATCGAGGGTGGCGATCACCTCCCCGAGGGGCGGCAACCGGTCGCGGTGAACCTCGCGGTCCGCGAGTTCGTCGATTCCTCGTTCCGCCGTAATCCCACGTTCAAGCGGCGGTCGAGCGCCCGGCGGCGCGCGCTCTACGTCAGCTCTCCGATCGGTCTCGGCCATGCCCGCCGCGACGTCGCGATCGCCCGCGAGCTGCGAGCGTTGCACCCCGACCTCGAGATCGACTGGCTTGCCCAGAACCCGGTGACACGCGTGTTGGAAGCGGAGGGCGAGCGCATCCATCCCGCCAGCAGGCACCTGGCCAACGAGTCGGCCCACATCGAATCGGAGTCCGCCGAGCACGGCCTGCAGTGCTTCCAGGCCATCCGGCGCATGGACGAGATCCTGGCCGCGAACTACATGGTCTTCGACGACGTCGTCAGCGAGACGCCCTATGACCTTTGGATCGGCGACGAGGCCTGGGAGCTCGACTACCACCTGCACGAGAACCCAGACCGAAAGCGCGCACCCTTCGCCTGGCTGACGGACTTCGTCGGCTGGCTGCCGATGCCCGAGAACGGCGAGCGGGAGGCATCCGTGGTGGCGGACTACAACGCCGAGATGGTCGAGCACGTACGCGAGCACCCGGAGATCCGCGACCGGGCGATCTTTGTCGGCAACCCCGACGACATCATCGGCGGGCGCCTCGGCCCGGGACTCCCCGGGATCCGCGAGTGGACCGAGCGCAACTTCGACTTCGCCGGCTACGTCACCGGCTTCGACCAGACCGAGCTGGGGGACCGCGAGCGCCTGCGCGCCGAGCTCGGCTACCGTCCGCACGAGCGCGTCTGCCTGGTCACGGTCGGTGGCTCGGGCGTGGGCGCGAGCCTGCTGCGCCGGGTCATGGCGGCCTTCCCCGCCGCAGCGCAACTCGTCCCCGGGCTGCGGATGATCGTCGTTGCCGGACCGCGTATCGACCCGGCAACCCTGCCCGCGGCCGACGGCCTGGAGGTGCGTGCCTTTGTCGAGGATCTCTACCGCCACCTCGCCGCCTGCGACCTCGCTGTGGTTCAGGGCGGATTGACGACCGCGATGGAGCTGACCGCCGCAAGGCGGCCGTTCCTCTACTTCCCCCTGCGCCACCACTTCGAGCAGCGCTTTCACGTGGCTCACCGGCTCGAGCGCTACCGAGCCGGCCGCCGGATGGACTTCGAGAGCGCCACCCCGGAGGTCATCGCCCAGGCGATCGCCGAGGAGATCGGCCGAGACGTCGACTACCGCCCGGTAGAGACGGACGGCGCTTGCCTGGCGGCGCAGCGCATCGCAGAGCTACTCAACTAACAGGAGGAGGACACACCATGCGATCCATCCCACGTGAGGACGTCCCGGTCGTGATCGACGACAACGGCGTCGAGGTCCGTTTGCGCGACGAGGACGGTCTCTCCGTTGGGTTCGTGCGGCTGCCAGCCGGCGCCGACCTGCGCCCCGCCACCAAGGGTCTCCCAGACGATCTTTGCCCGTGCCCTCATTGGGGGTACATGATCAAGGGTCGCGTGCGGATGCACACACCGGACGGGCATCAGGACTTCGCGGCCGGCGAAGCGTTCTACTGGGCGGCCGGCCACGCTCCCGAGGCGCTCGAGGACTCGGAGTACGTCGACTTCTCGCCGACCGAGGAGTTCCGGCGAGTGATCGAGCACATCACGTCCGGGGCCCACGCATCCGCGTGAGAGCAGGCCGCCGCGGTGCCGGTTAACGCCCAGGCGGGACCTGCGTGTCGCTGCGTTACCGGGTCAGGTTCGGCGCGGCCAGCGAGGATCTACGGTCGCCATCGCATGGGGCGCTTGGGCTGGCGTCGCCGATCGCTGAGCAAACCCTGTCGGAGAAGGCGGTCGGCCTCCCGAGCTGTGCGAGGCGGTGCTAGGCGGTTGCCGAGGCGAGCAACACCACGTTCGAGAGGCTCAGTGGCTTCGAGCCACCCGCCGCCTCCGCTGCGGCCTGCGTGATCGCGTCCCAGGCCTCCTCCTGGGAGTCACCTGCGTACTGCTCGATCATCGCCCGGATCGGGGCGGCGATCGCCCTGACGTAGGCGGTGAAGTGCTCCGGGGAGTCGAACTCGAAGGTGACCTCGTCCTGCTCCACGGCGACCTTCGAAAACCCACCTCCTTCGAGCAGACCGCCGATGGCGGCGGGGGTGGGCCGGGAGAGGGGCCCGGGCGTTCCGGCCGGGGGCGGGGGCACGTCCAGCCGCTCCATCGTCGTCCTCATCGGAATCGAGAGGAAGGGGACCTGATCGGGCTCGCCCCACGAGCTGATCGCCATCCGCGCGCCCGGCTCGAGGAAGCCTCGGATGCGCCCCGCGGCGGCCTCCGCGTCGGGCTCGAAGATGATTCCCCAGCGCGAGACGGCGGCGTCGAAGCTCGCGGGCGGAAAATCGAGGCTGGAGGCGTCCGACTGCATGAACTCGACGTTGCCCAAGCCGGCAGCGGCCGCGCGTTCACGCCCGAACGCGATCATCTCGGCGGAGATGTCGGTGGCCAGAACGCTGCCCTCCGGGCCGGCCTTACGCGCGGCGGTCAGCGCCGGCTCGCCATAGCCGGCGGCGACGTCCAGAACTCGGCTTCCCGACTGTACGTCAGCGAGCTCCACCAGCCGCTCACTGATGTGCCCGGCGGCGCTGTCGGTGAACTCGTTCCACTCCTTCCATCCCACCGCAGCGGAATCCCACTGCTTGTGCTGTGCCTCGCGGAAGTCGACCGGGTCGATCGCCTTGGATTTCATGCTTGCTCCTCCTTACCACTCCATCGCAGTGCACGACGACGCTAGCCGACTCGGGTCACCGGCGGACTCGCAGCGACGAGAGGGTGGATCTCAGCGCCACAGCTCGCGGCGCAGCATCGCGTTGCCGCGCTCGAGCTGCTCGATGGTGGCGCTGGCGACCGAGCGCGTCCGGGTGTCGCGATTGATGCGGGCCTGGACCTCCCTGTGCGACTTGCCGGTGCGACGGGCGACGTCGGCGACCAGGCGCCTACGCTCGGCGCGCAGCCGCTCTCGGGTTGCATAGGCCGACTCGCGCTCGGGTTCGAGGTCCTCCGGCGCGGCTTTGGGCCTGGCGAGGGCGGTCGCCCTCTTCGCCCCCGGCTCGGGGTCATCGGTCGGGAAGAGCTGAAGCGTTGTCTCGCTCATGATCGCCTCGTCCAGTTCGGCGCCGTCCGAGCTCAGGGCGGCAAAGCCGCCACCCGGCTCGCGCCCCTCCGGACCGGAGTCGTCCATCTCGCCCTCTTCCTCCTCGGCGTCCGGCGAGAGGTCGAGCGCGTGACGGCGCTCCAGCTCGATCTCGTGGGCGAGTGCCTTCAGCCGCGGGTCGGCTGGCATCAGGAGGTAGCTCATCTGGCGGCGCGGCCTCGGGGTGGTCCGGATGAAGCGACCGACCACCTGGCGGAAGAAGAGCTCGGTCCGGGCCGCCGTCGCATAGACGCCGACCCGCAGGCGTGGGATGTCGACGCCCTCTGAGACCATCAGGACCGAGACCAGCCAGCGTCGATCGGAGGAGGCGAAATCGGCGATGCGCCGGCTGGCGTCGGGCTCGTCGCTCATCACCAGCTCGGGTCGCTCCCCCGAGACCGACCCGAGCCGCGCCGCAATCGCCCGCGCGTGATCCTGATCGGAGGCGATGACCAGGCCTCCCGCGTCAGGGTGCCCGTCGGCGCGGACCTCGCTCAGCCTGGCATCGCCGTCGCGCAGCACCTCGCCCATCCACTCGCCTTTCGGGCTGAGCGCCGTCCGCAGGCGCCGTGCCGACTCCGCCGCCGGCAAGACGAGGTCGAAGTCGGCGCTGCGCAGCCGACCGTCCGAGATCCACTCCATCTCGCCGTCATAGGGCAGGAAGGTGATCGGGCGGCACACCCGGTCGACCAATGCCTGCGGATAGCCGTAGGCGTAGTCGGCCCGGCTGACGCCCTCCTCGTCGTAGGTGACCCAGGGAATCGCCGAGTTGTCGGAGCGGAAGGGCGTGCCCGAGAGAAGCAGCCGGAAGCGGGCGCCGTCGAAGGCCCTGCGGGTTTGCAGGCCCCAGGCGGCCTGATCGCCCATGTGGTGCGGCTCGTCGGCGATCAGCAGGGTCGGCCGGCGACCGGCGGCCAGCCGGTGCGTATCCGGCCCGGCCGCGATCGTCTGGTAGGTGACGGCGACGCCGTGGAAGTCGGCCGACTCCGGCCCGTCCGAGTTTGGCCTGTTCGGCTCGAGGTCGATGCCGTAGCGACCCGCGTCGGCGGCCCACTGGCGGCAGATGTGGGTGGTCGGGCCAGCCACGACAACGCGCGAGACGAACTTGGCGCTCAGCATCCGGTGGGCGATGTGCAGGCCGAAGGTGGTCTTGCCGGCCGCCGGCGTAGCCGAGGCCAAGAAGCTGGTGGCCGAGTGCGCCCGCACGGCCTCGGTCGCCTCCTCCTGCCACGAGCGGAGGGGTCGGGCATCGGGCCAATCCGGAAGCGATCGGGCGTGCGCCCTGCCGCCGATCGGTTGCTGAGAGGCGTCGTACAAGGGGCGGGCCACAATAGGGTCGCCCGCGGTCGGAGGACGGCTGACCCGCACGGCCTCGGCAGCCTTCGAGGCCTCAAAGCAAGCCGCGGATTTATTGTCTCCGGCTATGCCACAAGAAACCGATCCCGCCACCGCCACGTCCGTAGAGAAACCCGACCTCGTCGCAGCCGCGTCTGCAGTCGAGGCCGCCGGCTCGGTTGTCGAAGGCGCCTTCAAGCACCTCGCCGCCGACGGGGACGTCGACGCCGACCAGGTCGTCGCCTACGACCTCGCGCACGCCGCAGCAGCGGTCGAGAACGCCCGGGCCGTCCTCGACTATGGAGAGAGGGGGAACGAGGAGGCCCGCATCGCATGCGCCTTCGTCGCCGACGTCATCCATGACGTCGCCACCCGGCTCATGGGTCGCGAGCAAGAGTGGGGCACCGAGCTGGGGGCTCTCGACTCCGCTCTCGCCTTTGCGCCCCCCTATCGCTCCCCGGAGTTCCTCTCGGCGCTCTGCGGGACCCAGGGGCCGCGCCACCTCGACGACGACTTCGTGATGGTGCAGGACACCTTCCGCCGCTTCGCGGAGGAGCGGATCCGCCCGGTCGCCGAGGAGATCCACCGCAAGAACGAGGACATCCCCGAGGAGATCATCGAAGGCCTGTCCGAGCTCGGAACGTTCGGCGTCTCGATTCCCGAGGAGTACGACGGCTTTGCGGCCGAAGGCGAAGGCGAGTACCTCTCGATGGTTGTCGCGACCGAGGAGCTCTCGCGCGGCTCGCTCGGCGTCGGCGGCTCGCTGGTCACCCGGCCGGAGATCCTGGCGCGGGCGCTTTTGGCGGGCGGCACCGAGGAGCAGAAGCGGGAGTGGCTGCCGCGCATGGCCAGCGGCGAGCTGATGGTCGGGATCGCCGTGACGGAGCCCGACTACGGGTCCGACGTCGCCTCGTTGAGGACCATGGCCACCCGGGACGGAGACGGCTGGCGGATCAACGGCGTCAAGACCTGGTGCACCTTTGGCGCCAGGGCAGACGTGTTCATGCTGCTGGCGCGGACCGACCCGGATCGCTCGAAGGGCCACAAGGGACTTTCGCTCTTCGTCGTCCCGAAGGAGCGCAGCGCCGGTCACGGCTTCGAGCTCAGCCAGGAGGAGGGCGGCAAGATGGAGGGCCGCGCAATCGACACGATCGGCTACCGCGGGATGCACTCCTACGAGGTTGCGTTCGACAACTGGTACGTCCCGGCGGAGAACCTGATCGGTGGCGAGGAGGGGCTCGGTCGCGGCTTCTACCTCCAGATGGCGGGTTTCGAGAACGGTCGCATCCAGACCGCGGCGCGTGCGGTGGGCGTGATGCAGGCCGCATACGAGGCTGCCTACGACTACGCGTCGGAGCGCAACGTCTTCGGCAAGCCGATCATCGAGTTTCAGCTCACCCGTGCGAAGCTGGCCCGGATGGCGGTGGTCATCCAGGCCAGCCGCCAGTTCGCCTATCGCGTGGCCCGCCTGATGGCGCAGGGCGAGGGAGCGATGGAGGTCTCGATGGTCAAGGCCTACGTTTGCCGGGCGGCGGAGTGGGTGACCCGCGAGGCGATGCAGATCCACGGCGGCATGGGCTACGCCGAGGAGTTCCCGGTCAGCCGCTACTACGTGGATGCCCGGGTGCTGTCGATCTTCGAGGGCGCGGACGAGGTCCTTGCCCTCAAGGTCATCGCCCGGCGGCTTGCTCGGTAACCGGCGGGCGGCGCGCCTTGGCCCCGCGTCGATTCAAAACCGAGCTTTAGCGGCGACTTGGTGGTGGGCGGCGAGAGACTTTCGCCAACGGGAAGGAAGCTAGAGCTGCGGGGAGGCCTATTGAGCAGTGCAATGTGCCCCGATGCGGCTTTTTCGGGCGCCCTATTCTGTGGCTGTGCGCCGTGCCTTCTTTCTGCCCCCGGCAATCGCGGCCGCCGCTGCGCTGATAGCGGTTCCGGCCGGGGTGGCGTCTGGTGCGGGCCCGGAAGGAGGAACCGTCGTCCGGGTCGAGCTCGAGCTGAAGGCGAGCAACGGCCTGCACGCGCACCTCGAAAACTCCGAAGACGGGACCGTGACCCTCGAGCTGCGGAGAAAGGGCCAGATCGTCAGCTACGAAGTGCCCGGCGAAGCCACCGAAGCGGGGCTGAGAGTGCGCTTCGGGCGGCTCGGTCTGATCGACGCCACCTTCACCCCGACCGAGACGCTGAACTCGACTGAGCCGGGGGAGGGCTGCACGGGAGCGCCGCGGACCCTGCGCGAAGGCGTCTTCTCCGGGACGGTCGACTTCACCGGCGAGCAGGGATTCGTGCGGATCGAAGGGCCGCAGGCGAGTGGAACGATGAGCGTGATCTCCCAGTGGGAGTGCCCGAAGCCGAAGCGATGGACCCCTTCGCCCGTGTCGCGCGCCTGTCGGCGGCGACCTCCCGGGACGAGAAGGGCGGAAGGGAGTCGGCGACGCTCTCGGCGGGCAGCCGCGGCTGCTCCTGCTACTTCGCTGCCGGCGTCCACCATCGCTACAGCGGCGGCAAGAGCATCTTCCTGGGCGCGAAGCTCGAAAAACGCGAAGGCATGGAGATCACCCGCGCGTCCCAGGTCATCGGCCCGGCTTCGGCCTTTGACTTCGACCACGCCGCGGGCAGGGCAACGTTGCGCCCGCCGAGCCCGCTCAGCGGCCGCGCGACCTTCGAGACACGTCCTCATGGTCGCGCCCTCTGGCGAAGCACGATCCGGGTGCCGCTTCTCGGGGCCGATCCGATCGACACCGGTGGCCCCGGCTTCGCGGCGATCCTCCGTCCCGAATACCAGTTCGACTAGCAGTAAGCGAGGCCGCGCACGCGGCGGATCTTCGCCCGCAGCTCCGCCTTCGTCAGATGGTGCTTGCGGGCCGTTTCGGCCAGGCCCAGTTCGTCGGCGGCAAAGGCGAGCTGGCGCAACCGCTCGACGGTCGCAGTCGACATCTTCGGGGCCGGCACCCCTGCGAGCGCCTTCGGCCCGAGCAGATCGGCGATCCGCAGTCGCACCCTCACTTCGTCCGGCGAGAGTTCGGTCGCCCTGGCAATCGCCTTGACGCCGTGGAGCCGATTCGCGGCCGCGGTCACACGCTTCAGCTCGCGGAGCACGGTCATCGGGTAGACCGGCGGCGGCAACGGTTGCGGGGACGGCTCGGAGCGGCGGCGGACTTCACGCAGGGCCGCGCTCATCAGCTCGAGTTCGTTGGTGTAGACCGTCACGGTCCGGTTGCCGGTCCCGACGTCCACGGCGGTGGCTTCGTAGGCGACCGCGAGCCCGCCGCCCCGCAGCGGGTAGACCCGGTAGGGGAGTTTGTCGATCGCAATCGGGTTGCGGGCGCAGCTGGTCGTAGTTTGGACTTGGGCCGGCAGCGAGCACCCGCCCTCGCCTTCGGGAAGTTCGCAGTCCCCATACAGGATGGTGGTGCCGGTGTAGCTCTCTTCGCCGGTCACTCGCATGCCGGCGAAGTAGGGCCCGAGCCAGTAAGGGTCCCCCGACGCCGGCTCGCCCCCGCCGCGCCCGCCCGCTGAGCTGACGAGCAGTACAGCCAGAAGGGCGGCGAGGAAAGCGATCTGTCCGGCCCGTTTCATCGGCGCCATGCTAAGCCGGGGCGGCCTGCTGTGGATGCGGCGCTTGCGCAGTGATTCAGGTAAGCGTTCGCTCGAGCTTCACCTCGCACATGTCAACCGATGCGCGCGTGCCGGGCGTCTCCGACGGATCCATCGCGCTGAACACCTTGCTTCCGGCCTCCATGTCCTCCGCGCTCTCGAAGTACTGAAGGACCACCGCCGTTTCCTGTGCGCCGTCGACCAAGATCTTGAGACCCGTGGCGGGGACGCCAGGAGGTGGTCCGTCGGACTCCTCGATGCGAGAAAGAAGCTCTTGCACCCGCTCTGCAGATACGTCGGTGAACCTGACGGCACGCACGTACATGATGGATCCTCCTCGATTGTCGTGGAGCATCGACCATAGTCGGTTCGCTCCACACCGTCGAGTGCTCAGAATGGGTCCCCTGACAAAGGCTGAGCTTCACCTAATGCTGGTCCTCGCGGCCTGCCTGACCTTGCTTGCCGGCTGCGGCGAGGGCTCCCAGCCCGACGACACGACGGCACGGGTCGCGCACGGCGCGCGCACCACGCCGCCCCACCCGAAGCTCGCGGTCGGCTCCAAGGTCCGCGACTGCGACATCACCTTCGACGGTCCTGGCCCCGCCGACTGGCGCAAGCACTCACTGTGGATCGGCCCGTTCGGGCTGGCCGGTCCGGGCCCGGGCCCGGACTTCGACGAAGGCGCGCTCGAAGACGGCCTGCTGACGGTGAAGACGCCGACGATGGTCGCGGGGCATCGTCCGGTGACGATCTCCGTGCCAGAGGCGCAGCGGTATCGCGTCGGGATTCTCGGAGTGCATCCCCGTCCCGCCTACGCCTCTGTCACCTATGTGCCCTGCGAGGACAAGCCGCGAACGGTGTTCGCAGCCGGGTTCCTGCTGCGCGACCGCAGGCCGGTGACCCTCCTGGTCCAGGTCGGCGACGGGCCGGTCCGTGGTCTCCACCTGAGCGGCTAGGGCTGCTCGGTGAGCTTTCATCTGGCGGGCCCCCGATCGCTGGCCGCTAATCCTGGAGCCCGTCCCGAAAGCCTTCCCGCCAGCTCGACCAGGCCGGCTGCCAGTCGAGCTCCTGCTTCGCCTTTTGGTTTGACGCCCCTCGCGCTTCGGTCATCCACCGAACCACGACCCGCTAGGCCATCGGTTTATCCGCAACCCTTTCCCCGCGCGGCCGCCATGCGCAAACCGCACCGGCCGATCAAGGTTTGCGGACCAAAGATCGGGGCGTTAGGGTCGCCCGAGATAGCGACTACCGAGGGGGAACGATGGCCGTACTGGCGCCGACTTTCGACGAGACCCAGCATGCGACGCTGACGGCGCTGTGCGAGACCTTCGTGCCGTCGGTGGAGATGGACAGCGGCGATCCGGTCGAGCGCGAGTTCATGGCGCGCTCGGCTGCCGACCTCGGGGTGCCGGCCCAGATCGAGGCGATGCTCTCCGAGGCGCTGCTGCCGGAGGAGCTTGCGGCCGTGGCCGGCCTGCTCGATGCGCTCACCGCGCAGGACTTCGCCAGCCTGCCGATCGAGGTCCGCACCCAGGTCGTCCACGGCTTTCGCGATGCCGACCCCGAGGCCAAGTTGGGGCTCGACCGCCTCAAGGGCCTCACCTTCCTCTTCTTCTACGCGCTTCCCGACGAGCGGGGGAGCAACCCGAACTGGGAGGCGATCGGCTACCCAGGGCCGACGAGTCCGCCGCCCGATGCGGCGGCCGCTCCCAAGACGATCGCCGTCGAGGAGGTCAGCGGCGAGAGCGCCACGCTCACGGCCGATGCCTGCGTCGTCGGCTCCGGCTCCGGCGGGTCGGTGATCGCCGCCAGGCTCGCCGCCGCCGGCAAGAAGGTGCTCGTGCTCGAGATGGGGGGGTATCGCAACGAGCAGGACTTCAAGCAATTGGAGCTGCCCGGCTACCTCGAGCTCTATTACGGAGCGGGGTTGGCGGCATCGGAGGACGGATCGATCGGGCTCCTTGCCGGCCAGACCCTCGGCGGCGGGACCGTCGTCAACTACATGAACTGCATCCCCACGCCGGAGCGCATCCTCGCCGAGTGGTCGGAGCACGGCCTGGTTGGGCTTGAGGACGACGAGGCCTACCGCCGGGAGCACATCGGCACGGTGCTGGAGCGGCTCAACGCCAACACCGAGGTGACGACCCAGAACGGCACCCACACCCGCCTGATGGCCGGGCTCGACGCGCTCGGCCACGAGCACCGGCCGATCGTGCGCAACGCCGCCCTCGAGGACAACCCGGAGAACTGCGGCTACTGCCCGATGGGTTGCCAGCACGGCTGCAAGCGCTCGGCGATGAAGACCTGGCTCCAGGACGCCTCGGACAGCGGTGCGAGTGCGCTCGTCGGCACCTACGCGGAGCGGATCCTGGTCCAGGACGGGCAGGCGGTTGGAGTCGAGGCGACGGTCACCCACGCCGACGGCTCGACCACGGCGGTCACGGTCGAGGCCCCGACGGTGGTCGTCGCCTGCGGGGCGATCGAGTCGCCGGCCCTGTTGCTGCGCTCGGGCATCGGCGGCCCAGCGGTCGGCAAGAACCTGCGCCTGCATCCCGCCTTCGTCGTGATGGGAACCTACGACGAGCCGGTCGAGGGCTGGCGCGGCCAGATCCAGTCGCTCGTCTCAGACGCCTACGCCGACCTCGAGGACGGCTGCGGCTTCCTGATCGAGGCAACCGGCATGTTCCCGGGCCTGATCGGGGCGAACTATCCGTGGGAGAGCGGGGCCGACCACAAGCGCCTGATGCAGGCGTTCCGCTGGCACGCCCCGTTCATCAGCGTCGCCCGCGACCACGGCTCGGGTGAGGTGGCGATCGACGAGCACGGGCGCGCCGTGGTGCGCTGGGGCCTCGACGACCCGGTCGACCGCCGCCTCGCCATGCGCGCGAACGTCGAGCTCTGCCGGCTCCAGCAGGCGGCCGGTGCGGTCGAGATCTTCACCCTCCACCGCCGCGAGCTGCGCTGGCGACAGGGCGAGGACTTCGACGCATTTCTGGCCGAGGTCGAGGCGGCCTCCTACGAGCCCAACGACGTCGGCTGCCTCTCCGCCCACCAGATGGGCTCCTGTCGCATGGGGTCCGACCCGCAGACGTCGGTCGCCGACGGCCGCGGCGAGCTGCACGACGTCAAGGGAGTCTGGATCGGCGACGGTTCCGCCTTCCCGAGCGCTCCCGGCGTCAACCCGATGGTCTCGATCATGTCGCTCGCCCACCGCACGGCCGAGCAGATGCTCGCTTAGGGAGGGGCGATCATTGGCCGGCGGTCGCCTTGGCGGCGATTCGCTCGGGGCTGATGCGAACCACGTCCCAGGCCAGGCCGACGCGCTCCATCAGCGAGATCAACGCTGCCGAGGGGTCGAGCTCGCCGCGGCCAAGGCCGTGCCGTGCCGAGGTGGGGAAGGCGTGGTGGTTGTTGTGCCACGCCTCGCCGAAGGTGAACGGGGCCAGTAGGGCGAGGTTGCGCGACTCGTCCCCCGTGGCGAAGGCGCGGGTGCCGAAGAAGTGGCAGAGGGAGTTGATGCAGAAGGTGATGTGGTGGAGGACGAAGATCCGCACGGCGCCACCCCAGAGCAGGCCGAGCAGCCCGCCGCGGATTGTCCCCGTGAGCGCCACCCCGAGTCCGAACGGGATCGCCAGCCCGAGCACGGCCCAGAGCACGAAGGTGCGGTCGACGAAGCGAACGACCGGATCCTTGATCAGGTCGGGTGCGTAGCGCTCCTCCTCGGCCGGCTCGGTGCTGAACAGGACCCAGCCGACATGGGCGTAGAAGAGGCCACGCAGGGCGCCGCGCCAGCCCTCGCCGTGGCCGACGTGAGGGCTGTGCGGATCGCCCTCTTCGTCGGAGAAGGCGTGGTGGCGGCGGTGGTAGGCGACCCACTCGATCACCGGCCCCTCGAGCGTCATCGAGCCCAGCACCGCCCACAGGGCACGCATCGGTCGCGAGGTTTTGAAGGAGCGGTGGGTGAAGAGCCGATGGAAGCCGACCGTGATCCCCAGGCCGAAGGGGATCAGGGTGGCGAAGAAGATCAGGATCGCCTGCCAGTCGAGGATGCCGCCCCAGGCAAGCCAGGCCGCGTAGCCGACCAGGGCCAGCGGCACGACGGTGACGGTCAAGTTGGCGATCCGGTCGACCGGGCTGCCCTCGGCGGGCATGCCCTTCTTGTGTCCGTCGACTCCCTGGCGCGGGCCGTCCGTTGCATTCTTGGCCACGATGTCCCTTTCCAATCCCGCTCGGGGAGTCGGGAGAATCGATTCCCTGTGGGGAGCTAACGGGTCGCCGTGCGGTCCTGAAACTGCTCGTGACCCTGGATTGGGCAGGAACCCTACTGCGGCAGTCGGGCGCCGTGCCGCAGGGAGAAGGGCCAGCGTGCAGCGCTAAACTCAGCGGCGCGTAACGAGTTCCCGGGGCTGTAGCTCAGCTGGAAGAGCGTCGCGCTGGCAGCGCGAAGGTCAGGGGTTCGAGCCCCCTCAGCTCCATCAGTGGTTGCTTGATGCCGTAGGGCTGTCCGGATTCAACCCCTCGCTCCAAGCCGCTCGAGCAGGCGGTGCTTCGCATCGGGCCATTCGGAGCTGAGAATCGAGTAGTGGACGCTGTCGCGCCAGCTGCTATCTCGTCGTTGCATCTCGTGACGGTGCACACCCTCTTTGATCGCGCCGAGCGTCTCTAGCGATCGCTGTGAGCGTTCATTGCGAATGTCAGTGCGAAAGGCAACTCGCTCGAGTTGCAGGGTCTCGAACGCATGTGTCATCAGAAGCAGCTTCGCCTCGGCGTTTCGACCCGTCCGCCAGGAAGCGCGACTGAGCCATGTTGAGCCAATCTCCACATGCGCGTTGTTGGCGTCGAAGTCCCAGTAGGACGTGGAGCCGATTACCGAACCTTTGTTAATGCTGAGAATTGCGAAGGGAAACCGGCGGTTGGCCTGTCGATCGGTGATTGCGTTGTCGATCCAGGCCCGCGCTCGATCGAGGTCTGGGGGCCTTGAATACGGAAGCCATGCAAAGACCTCATCGGCATCTGCAGCAGCCAGCAAGCCGGCAGCGTGATCGGGGGACAACGGCTCAATCCCCACCAAGTCGCCGTTTAGCTCTACCGGTTCCATTGGGTGCATGGCGCGATCCTTACAGAGCCGAGTGACGTGGCATCTAGTCAATCGATGGCCGACCTCGATAGTCGTCCGGCTAGCTCCATCGCTCAAATCGCGACCGCCAGATGCCGATGGTGTGAGCGAATGAACACCGCCAACGAGCACGTCTTCTCGCACGGGATGCGGGACACGCGGGTGGCGCTGGAGGCTTGGAACGGAAGGCCTTGGGCGGTTCTGCGCGGCTGGTTGGGGCTGAGCCTGGCGATCGCACTGGCGCTGCTGGGGGCGGTCTGGGTGGTCGCCGGCCTGTTGACGCCTGACATCACGCCGATCCACCTGCCGGGGCTGACGGAACCTTCGGACCCCGGCGACCTGCTGCCGATCCTCTGGCGCAACTCGCTGGTCCTTGCCCTGCACGGGACCGCCTGCATCGCCGGCTTCATCGCCGGCGCCTCGATGCCGATCGCCGCCGCCCAGCGCTCCGGGCTCTCGCGCTGGATCCACGTCAAGGCCGGCGAGCTGGCGATCCTCTTCGTCTGCGCGGTGACGCTCTTCTCGCTCGGCACCCAGGCGCTCTACCTCGGCTTCCAGGGCTCGACGATCTCCTTCCAGCTCCACATCTCGATCGCGACCCTGCTCCTCAGCGTCCTACCCCATGCCCTCCCAGAGCTGACCGCCCTCTTCCTGCCGCTCGCCGCCTGGCTGATCGCCAGCCGCCGCGGCGAGTGGAACCAGCTCCTCGCCGCCACCCTGATCACCGTTCTGATCGCCATTCCAGTCCTCGTCGTTGCAGCGACAATCGAGGTCTACGTCTGGCCTCACATCCTCGAAGCCCTCTCACCGGCCGTCTGACAAGATCGCCCCGTGAACGCGGAGCGAGCAAGCGTGCATCTCTGGTTCTTCGCGCCGCGAGCGAAGCGTGAACAGGGGTTTTGATGGCCGGCTATGACCCCACAGCGATCGAGAGCAAGTGGCAGCAGGTCTGGGCTGAGGAGAAGACCTGGGAGGTCGCCAACCCGGGGCAGCCCGGCTACGAGGACTCGAAGCCCAAGTCCTACGTGCTCGAGATGCTGCCCTACCCGTCGGGCGAACCCCACGTCGGGCACCTGAAGACCTACGCGGTCGGCGACGCGATCGCCCACTTCCGCCGCCGCCACGGCTTCGAGGTGATCCACCCGATGGGCTACGACTCCTTCGGCCTGCCGGCGGAGAACAACGCGATCAAGACCGGCGAGCCGCCGCGCGAGGCGACCGAGCGCTCGATCGAGTCCTTCCGCCGCCAGTTCCGCGAGTGGGGCATATCGATCGACTGGTCTCGCGAACTGGCCACCCACACGCCCGAGTACTACCGCTGGACCCAGTGGATCTTCCTGCAGCTGTTCGAGCACGGTCTCGCCTACCGGGCCGAGGCGCCGGTCCAGTGGTGCCCGAAGGACGCCACCGTGCTCGCCAACGAGCAGGTGATCGACGGCCGCTGCGAGCGCTGCGGCACCGAAGTCGTCCAGCGCAAGCTCGAGCAGTGGTTCTTCAAGATCACCGACTACGCCGAGCGGCTGCTCGCCGACTTCGAGCTGCTGGAGTCCTGGCCCGAGCACGTGATCACGATGCAGCGCAACTGGATCGGCCGCTCCGAGGGCGCCGAGGTGACCTTCCGCTGCGAGGAGCTCGACCTCGACTTCCCCGTCTTCACCACCCGCCCCGACACGCTCTTCGGCGCCACCTTCTTCGTCCTTGCCCCCGAGCATCCCGAGCTGGAGCGGCTGATCGCCGGCACCCCGGCCGAGGCGGCCGTGCGCGAGTACGTCGACCGCGCTGCCCGCGAGTCGGCCGAGGAGCGCGGCGCCGAGGACCGCGAGAAGACCGGCGTGCCGCTCGGGCGCAGCGTCGTCAACCCGGTCAACGGCGAGGAGATCCCGATGTTCGTCGCCGACTACGTGCTGATGGAGTACGGCACCGGCGCGATCATGGCGGTGCCGGCCCACGACGAGCGCGACTACGAGTTCGCCCGCGCCTTCGACCTGCCGGTCCGCCGCGTGATCGAGGGCAGCGATCCGGAGGTTGCCCGCGACGACGAGGGCCTGCCCTACCCCGGCGACGGTCCGATGACCGGCTCGGGCCGCTTCGACGGCAAGGGCAACCGCGAGGCCTACGAGGAGATCGTCGCCTGGCTCGCGGAGGAGGGCCGGGGAAGCTCCTCCGTCAACTACCGCCTGCGCGACTGGCTGGTCTCGCGCCAGCGCTACTGGGGCGCTCCAATCCCGGTCGTCTACTGCGAGGAGTGCGGCATCGTCGCCGTCCCCGACGACCAGCTCCCGGTCGAGCTGCCCGAGGTCGACGACTACGCCCCCCAGGGGAAAAGCCCGCTTGCCGCCGCCGAGGACTGGCTCGCCACCGAGTGCCCGCGCTGCGGCGCATCGGCCCGCCGCGAGACCGACACCATGGACACCTTCGTCGACTCCTCCTGGTACTTCATCCGCTACCTCGACCCGGGCAACGATGCCGTCGCCTGGGACCGTGCCGCCGCCGAGCACTGGCTGCCCGTCGACCAGTACATCGGCGGTGTCGAGCACGCGATCCTGCACCTGATGTACGCGCGCTTCTTCACCAAGGCCCTGGCCGACACCGGCAACCTCGACCTGCAGGAGCCATTCGCCAACCTCTTCGCGCAGGGGATGATCACCCGCGACGGGGCGAAGATGTCGAAGTCGCGCGGCAACACGGTCAGCCCGGCCGAGTACGTCGAGCGCTACGGCGCCGACACCGCGCGCACCTACATCTGCTTCATGGGCCCGCCCGAGCGCGATGCCGACTGGGCGGACGAGGGGGTGGAGGGCGTCAACCGCTTCCTCTCCCGGCTCTGGCGCCTCTGCGAGGAGGTCGAGCCGAGGCAGGGAGGGGAGATCGATGCGGCCGGCGCGGGCGGCGACGCCCGCACCCTCCTGGTCAAGGCCCACTGGGCGATCGACAAGGTCACTCGGGACTTCCAGCGCGGCTTCCAGTTCAACACCGCGATCGCCGCGGTGATGGAGCTGATCAACGAGGCCTACCGGCTCAAGGACGCTCTCTACGCCGATCCGGCTGGGACCGAGGCGGTGCGCTTCGCTGCGGCCACCGCCGCCTCCCTCGTCTTCCCCTTTGCGCCCCATCTCGGCGCCGAGGTGTGGGAGCGATTGAACGGCGGTCGCGTTTGGGAGCAGCCCTGGCCCCAGGCCGACCCCGAGCTGCTGAGTAGCGAGACGGTGACCCTCGTCGTCCAGGTCAACGGCAAGCTGCGCGACCGGATCGAGGCCGATGCCGAGGCGCCGCGCGAGGAGCTGCTGCGCCTCGCCCGCGAGAGCGAGAAGGTGACCCGCTTCCTCGACGGCAGGGAGATCGTCAAGGAAGTGGTCGTGCCTGGCAAGCTGGTCAATCTCGTGGTTCGGTAGCCCGTTTACAAGATCCGGTCTACGTTTCTGGTACAAAGCGCGCGTGCTCGTCAGAAGGCTCTCAGAGGCGCCGGTCGAGGAGTGGCACCGGCTGCGGACCCGCGTCCTCATGGATGCCGGCGAACTCGGCTCGCGCAACCTCTCCGTGACCTGGATAGAGCTTCCCTCGGGGGCCGAGCAAACCCTGCGCTCCCACGAGGAGGCCGAGCAGGCCTACGTGGTGGTTCGTGGCGCCGGCACGATGTCGGTCGCCGGCGACACCCAGAGCGTCGCCGAGGGCGATCTGATCATGGTCCCTCCGGCGACCGACCACGCGATTGCGAACGACGGCGACGCCGAGCTCGCCTGCCTCTCCGTGCAGTCGCCGCCGGTAGCCGCTTCCGAGCTGTACAGCGATCAGCTCGCTGAGGTGGCGGGCTACGACGACGAGAATGAGCCGCGATAAGCGGCGCATCTCGGGGTCCTCGGTCGCTCGCGCGCAGAGCACGCCACGCTCCCTGCGTCCCCCGACCTGCTTGCTTCTCGCGGCTCATTCGCGTTTGAGTTAGTTGTCGATTTGCGCGCCATGCGTGCGCCTGGACTCGCAAGGGTCTGGCTATGCCAGATCTCTCTCGGTCTCAGATCGCTGTCTACGGTGCGGTTGCCGTAGCGCTCCTGCTGCTGGGCGCGCGCGCCATTCGCGCGGAGGGGAATAGCGCCCAGTCCGCCACGTCGTTCACGTCGGGCGGCAGCCGGGGCTTCAGCGTCGACAGCACCGGCTCGGGCGGTGACGTCGTGGTCGACGTCACCGGGGCGGTGGCTCGTCCCGGCGTCTACCGGTTGCCCATCGGGGCACGGGTGACCGACGCCGTGCAGAGGGCCGGCGGCGCGAGCGGCGGCGCCCTGCTGGAAGCGATCAACCTCGCTGCGCGGCTCGCCGACGGCCAGCAGGTGGTGGTGCCGAAGAGGGGGCCGGGTGGGACACCGCTGGCGGCGACCGGCGCGAGCGGCGAAGAGGGGCCGATCAGCCTCGGCACGGCCACGGCAGAACAGCTCGACACGATCGACGGGATCGGTCCGGTTACGGCGGAAAAGATCATCGAATACCGCGACCAGCAGGGCGGGCTGGCCTCGGTCGACCAGCTCGACCAGGTCAGCGGGATCGGCCCGGCGACGATGGAGTCGCTGCGCTCGCGCCTGCAACCCTGATTCGGCGATGCGGGCCGGGCGTCCCTCGCCTTTGCTCGTGCTCGCCATCGTCGCAGTGGCGGCGCTGGCGCTCGTCCACCGCGAGCCGATAAGAGGCCGTGCCGAGGACGCGCTCGGCCGCGGGATGCCGGCCCGAGAGGCGGCGCTCGCGCGTGGATTCGTCCTCGGCGAGGACGAACGCATCGACGACGGCACGGTCGAGGACTTCCGCCGCGCCGGCCTCAGCCACCTGCTCGCGGTCTCCGGCCAGAACGTGGCTTTGCTCGGCCTGCTGGCGATGCCGTTGCTGGCTGCGCTCGGGATACCGTTGCTCACGCGGCTGGTCTGGATCCTCGCTGCAATCGTCCTCTACGTGCCGCTCGCGGGTGGCGGCCCGTCGATCTTGCGGGCCGGGGTGATGGGTGGGCTCAGCCTGCTCGCGACTCTCGCCGGAAGGCGCTCGTCGCGTCTCTATGGCCTCGCGGTGGCGGCGATCGTGACGCTCGCGGTCGACCCCGACATCGGCGCCGACGTCGGTTGGCAGCTCAGCTTCGCCGCGGTGCTCGGCATCCTCGCGCTCGTCGCGCCCCTGCGGGCCGCGATCGCCTCCCGCCTCGGCAGCCGGGATTGGCGCGGCGCGCTGGCCGAGGGGGCGGCGATGACGATCGCCGCGACACTGGCGACGGCGCCGCTGATCGCCTTTCACTTCGGCGCCTTCTCGACCACGACGCTGGTCGCCAACTTGCTCGTCCTGCCGGCGGTGGCGCCGGCGATGTGGCTGGGGATGCTGGTCGCCGCGGCCGGCCAGGTTCCGGGCTTCCCGGTGGAGGTCCTCAACGCGATCGCCGCCCCCTTGCTCGCCTACATCGCCCAGGTGGCGGCCTGGTGCGGCCGGCCGAGCTGGGCCTACGTGCAGGTGCGGCTGGGGACCACGGGCCTGATCGTCTCCTATCTCGCGTTGGCGGCCGGTGCCATCGGCGTTCCACGACTCTTGCGCCGTCATCGGATCGCGGCACAGAGGCGGCGTGCCGCTGTAGCCGTCGACGGGTCGGGGCCGTCCAGGCATCGGGCGAGATCGTCCCGTCGAGGTGGGCTTGGGTGGATCGCCGCAGCCACCGGCTTGGGAGTCGTCGCCGTCGCGCTGGCCTGGATGGGAGGCGGGGGTGGGGCGAGCGCCGCGGAGCCGATCGTCGGGCTCAGGGTCTCGGTGCTCGACGTCGGCCAGGGGGATGGGATCCTCCTGCAGCCGGCCGGCGCCCCCGCCGTTCTCGTCGACGGCGGGCCGCCGGGCGACGACTTCGCGGCGAAGCTCGATGCCGCCGGAGTCGCGCGGCTCGGCGTCGCCGTGATCACCCACGAACAGTCCGACCACGCGGGCGGGGTCGAGGAGCTGCTCGGTCGCTATCCGGTCGCCCGGCTCGCCTATGCCCGCCTCAGCCGGCGGCTCCGCGGCGAGGCGAAGGCGGCAGGCGTGCGTCCGTTTCGGATCGCCGAGGGCGACGCGATCCGCTCGGGCTCGTTGCAGCTACGCGTTCTCTGGCCGCCGCGCGAGCTGCTGGCGGCTCCGCTCGCCGGTGTCGACCCGAATGCGCAGGCCCTCGTCATCCTCGTCCGCTGGCGGGACTTCTCGATGCTGCTTACCGCCGATGCGGAGGCCGAGTCGGTGCCGATCGATCCCGGCCCGGTCGACGTGCTCAAGGTTGCCCACCACGGCAGCGACGACGCCGGTCTCGATGCCCTGCTCGATCGCGTCGCTCCGCGGCTCGCGGTGATTTCCGCCGGCGCTGACAATCCCTTCGGCCATCCGACCCCGCAGACCCTGGCCACACTTGCGGCCCACGGGGTCCCGGTCATGCGCACCGATCGCGATGGCACGGTGGTTCTCGACGTGAGCCGCCATGCCATTCGTGCGCGCATTGGCCCCTGACGCTACGCTCAACGTATGACCGAGGGAAAAGTGGGGTTTTGTCGGATTACCCCTTTTGACCGGCACTGTCCTGGCCGATGGGCGTAAAGGTGCTCTCCAAGGTTCGACAGGCGCTTTCTCAGCACGTCTCGGGCTCCAGCCTGGCGGGTGACGGGCTGCTGGTCAGGATTCGCAGCACCTCGATCGCGATGCTGGCGGGGGTCACCGCGATAGGGCTGGGCCTGGTCGTCTTCATCTCCCAACAGGGCTGGCCGGAGGTCTTCAGCGGCCCGATACCGGCCAACCCGAGGGCCGCCGTCGTCCACAACGACACGATCGCCCTCTCGCCCGCGGGGGGAGGCTCGGCCGGGGCGCCCGCGCATAACGGTGGAACTCCGTCGCGCCCGTCCTCGACGTCGCCACGGCATGCGCGCAGAACCGGGGTGGACTCGGCGCTCGCGGGATCGCGGCAGATCTCGTCTCAGGGCCCCGCTGCTCACGCTGCCCCCATTGCTTCTGAGCCGCCGGCTGCGGCTCCTTCGCCTGTCCCGGCCCCGACGGCGCCCGCCCAGACTCCGGTTGCGGCTCCTGCTCCTTCGCCTGCCCCGACTGCGCCGGTCGCGGACACCGACACGGATGGCGGGGCTCAAACAGCAGCCTCGAGCCCGCTCGGCGAGATCGCCGGCAGCGAGGACGACGATGGGAGCGGCGACCACGGCTGGCGTTACCACCGCTCCCCTCCGCCGCTGCTTGGCGGGCAGGTCGATGGTGGATCCAAGGGCCACTCGCACCCACAGCAACCGAAGGAAGCCCTGCCGCCGATATCCGAATACCCGGTCCCGGCGCCGGCTCAGATACCCGCGCTGCCCGGCGAAAGCTCGAGTAAAGGCTCTGGCTGGAGCGGGATCAAGGGCGTCGGAAGGTCAGGCTGGGAGCGCCACTAGACTCGGCCGCCGTATGGCCGAGGGCTTGGCATCTCTCTACCTGATCGCCGGCACCGACCAGGCGAAGATCGACGCCACGCGTGCCCGCCTGCGGGCTCGTGCCGAAGCGGATGGCGGAGCGGCGGCGTTGGAGGTCTTCGAGCCGAGTGAGGGCCGAGGGGGGCCCGACCATGAAGCGCTGCTGGCTGCGATCCCGGCGATGTCGCTGACCGAGTCGCGGCGCTACCTGCTGGCCGATGGCATCGAGCGTTGGCGCGACGCGCAGCTCGAGGCCGTCTCCGGGGCGCTTGGCGCGCTTCCACCCGACCTCACGGTGGTGCTGATCGCACGTGCCAAGACACCGCCGAAGCTGGCGAAGGCGGTCAAGGCTGCGCGGGGGGAGCTGCATGAGTTCGAGGCGCCGAAGGCTCGTGAGCTTCCCCGGATGCTCGTTGGGGATGCCAAGCGCCTTGGCTTCGCTCTCGAGCCGGCGGCAGCGCGGATCCTCGTCGATCGGATGGGGACCAGCTCGGTTCGCCTTCGCAACGAGCTGGAGCGCCTGGCGCTATGGGCTGGGGAGGAGGGAAGGGTGAGCGCAGCCGACCTCGACGCGATGGTCTCCGACACCTCCGAGGCCGCGGTCTGGGCTCTCTCCGACGCCCTGCTCGAACGGGACTCCGGTCGGGCCACGTCGATCGCCGAGCGTCTGCTCTCTCAGGGAGAGAACGTGACCGGGCTGATCTACGGGCTGGCTTCGCGGCTGCGCAAGGCCTGCGACGCCGCCGCCCAGATCGAGGACGGGACCCCTCCAAAGCAGGTCGAGTCCAGCCTCGGCATGCACCCATATGCCGCCCGTCAGCTCGTCGCGCGGCTGGGCAAGACGAGCGTCGAGGACCTGCGCGAGGCGACCATCGCCCTGGCTGACCTGGAGGTCTGGTGCCGTGGCGGTGCCGACTATGGCGACGAGCTGGCGTTCACACTCGCCCTGCGCAAGGCGGCCGGCGCTGCCGCGTAGCTACTTCGCGGCAGCGGTGGCGGTGAGTCGCGCCGCTCGTGACTTCTTGCGGGCGCCCGTGTTCTTGTGCAGGGCGCCCTTCTGCACGGCCTTGTCGATCTTCGAGACCAGGGCCCTGTGCTCGGCCTCCACCTTGGCAGCGTCGCCATCCGCGACGGCGCTCTCAAGCCGCCGGAAGTAGGTCTTCACGGTGCTGGTGAGCAGCCGGTTCTCGGTTCGCTCCCGCTCGCTGCGTAGGATCCGCTTCTTCTGTGAGGCTATGTTGGCCATGAGTCGTGTGCCTGAGTGGGTGTCGAGCCCCCTCCGGGCGGCCGCCGACTATAGCGACTGAGACCGAGCTTGGAGACGCCCGAGGCCCCCGACACTCCAGACCGCGAGGACGAGCTGCTCGCCAGCGAGGCGGCGGTGCGTGCGGCAGAGGCCTTCGAGCAGGGGGAGGAAGGGGGCGATCCGTCGCCCGGCTCTCGCCCCGGTCGCATCGCTCGCTCCACCGCCTTCTTCTCCATCGCGACGGCAGCCTCGCGCGTCGCCGGCTTGGTCCGCGAGATCGTCGCCGCCTCCTACTACGGCGTCAGCGGGCCAATGTCGGCCTTCACGATCGCCTTCCAGGTTCCCAACCTCGTCCGCGCCCTCTTCGCCGACGCGGCGCTGCAGCCGGCCTTCGTGCCGATCTTCACCGAGCAGCTCGAGCGCAAGAACTACCGCGAGGCGTTCCGGCTTGCCTCGACCCTGCTCCTGCTCGTCACGCTCGTGCTGGGGGCGATCACCGCGCTCTTCGTTCTCCTCGCGCCGTTGCTGATGCCGCTTTTCGCGCCCGGCTTCTCGGGGGGGATCCTCGACCTCACCGTCACCCTCTCCCAGGTTCTCTTCCCGATCCTGATCCTGCTCGGGGTCAGCGGCGTCGTCGTCGGCGTCCTCAACAGCTACGACCGCTTCGGCGCCTTCGCGATCTCGCCGCTGTTCTGGAACCTGACGATCATCGCCGTCGTCGTCGCCCTGGCACCCGCTTTCCACGGCCAGAACCGCATCTACGCCTACGCGATCGGCATCCTCGCCGGCACCCTGGTGCAACTGCTGATCCCGGTCTTCGACCTGCGCAACACGCCCTTCAAGTTCGAATGGAGCTTCGAGTGGCGCAACCGCGACGTGCGCCGGGTGCTGCTGCTGATGCTGCCGGTGACGATCAGCCTCGGGCTGATCAACTTCAACCTGCTGATCAACAGCCTCTTCGGCAGCCTCGTCAGCGACCAGGCCCCGGCGGCGATCGACAAGGCCTTCCGGATCTACCAGCTTCCCCAGGGCATCTTCTCGGTCGCGATCGCGACGGTGCTCTTCCCGACCCTGGCTCGCTTCGCCGCCCGCGGCGAGCACGAGAACCTGCGGGCGACGATGGCCAACGGGATGCGCCAGATCCTCTTCGTATTGGTGCCCGCCGCAGCCGCGATCCTCGTCCTCTCCGAGCCGATGATCCAGCTCGTCTACCAGCGCGGCGAGTTCACGCCCGAGCAGACGACCCTGGTCGCCACCGCGCTCTTCTGGTTCGCCTTCTCGCTGCCGACCAACGGCCTCTACCTGCTCCAGACCCGAACCTTCTTCAGCCTCCAGCGGCCGTGGATGGCGACCGGCCTCGCCGGGATCGACCTCGTCGTCTCGGCCCTGGGGGCGCTCCTGCTCTACAAGCCCTTCGGCACCGGCGGGATCGTCGCCGGGACCGGGATCGGCACCACCGCCGCCGTCGTCGCCCAGGCGGTGATCCTGCGCCGCGAGTTCGACGGTCTCGAGCTCACGAGGCTGGCCGACACCGCTTTGCGAATCACCGTCGCCGCCGGGGTTCTGGCCGCGGTCTCGTTCGGCGTCTGGGATCTGCTCGACGGCGTCCTTGGACAGGGCCTCGCCGGCCAGATCGTCTCGGTGGGCGCCGCGCTGGGGTTGGGTGGACTGGCCTACCTCGGAATGGCGAAGCTCCTTCGCATCGCCGAGCTGGAGCAGATCATGCGCCTCCTGCGGCGGCGCTAGATGCTGGGCGCCGGGCGCTACCTGCTGGGGGTCGCCGAGATCGGTCTGCTCGTCGGCTTTGCCTGGCTCGGCGCATGGCGCGTCCGCTGGTGGCTGCTGCCTCGGTTTTCGGGCGCGCCCGCTTGGTTTGCGACCGCGATCGTTGCGATCGCGATCTTGATTTGGGTTGCCGAGGCGCTCGGCGCGTTTGGTCTGTTCGAAGCGGTGCCTTATCTCGTGGCCGTGGCGGTGGTTGGAGCAGGGATCATGGTTCTTGGCCGCGGGTCCTGTCGTCGGGGTGGGGTGCCCTCCTTGCGCTGCGCGCTGCTTCGGGCACCGGGACATCGCGGTGGGAGGGATGGGGCCTCGCCCTCAGCAGCCTCCGCGCGGCGGAGATCACCCCACCCCGACACCACCCGCGGAAGGGGCGTCGATCTTCCGACCCTGATCGCGCTGGCGATCGCGGCGATTGCCGTCGTCCATTTCGCGGGTGGAGTCCGGATGCGGTTGTCGACGGGGATGACCGGGTTCGATTCGACCTGGTACCACGGGCCGTTCGCAGCGGGGTTCTTCCAGAGCGGAGATACGTGGAGCTTGCACTTCATCGCGCCGCAGTTCCTAGCCTGGTTCTACCCGGCGAATTCGGAAGTGCTGCATGGGGTCGGGATGCTGGCGTTCGGCCGGGATCTGTTGTCGCCGCTGTTGAACCTTGGTTGGTTCGTTGGGTGTCTGGCGGCCGCTTGGTGCATCGGGCGGCCATATCGGGTCGCGCCGTTTTCGCTGGCTCTGGGCGCCATTGCGTTGAGCGTCCCGGCACTGAGCGATCAAGCCGGCGAGGCGCGGAACGACATCGTCGGGATCTTCTTCCTGCTTGCTGCTGTTGCGGTCGCTGTTAACGCCTGGGCCATTCGGGACGGCGGAGAACGTTTGCCTCTGGGGGCTGTTGCGGTTGTCGGGCTCGCCGCCGGGCTGGCGGCTGGGACGAAGCTGAACTTCCTCTTGCCCGCCGTGGTGTTGGTGGCCGGCTTGGTTGTAATTGCCGCGAGGGGGAGGAGATGGCTGACGCTCTCCGTCGCGATTGCGGCCGCGCTGGCCGGCGGCGGCTACTGGTACCTGCGAAATCTGGCGCACACCGGGAACCCGCTGCCCTGGGTCAAGGACCTCGGCCCGATCGCGCTTCCCGCGCCGGAACAGGCGCTGGGGGGACGCGAAGGGCACAGCGTCCTCGGCTACCTCGGTGACGGATCGATCTGGTCGGACTGGTTCCTGCCCGGCCTTCACCATGGTCTGACCCTTTTCTGGCCTCTTCTCGGCGCCCTCGCCCTTGCCGGCCTCCTCCTCTGCCTCGGTCGCCGCGCCGACCCGGTCCTCCGCCTCGCGGGCGCAGTCGGCCTGGCCGCCGCCCTCGCCTGGCTGATCGCCCCGACCTCTGCCTCCGGCCCCGATGGCATCCCCCGCGGCTTCGAGTCCGGCCTCCGCTACCTGGCCCCAGCCCTGACCCTCGGCCTAGCCCTGCTCCCAACCGCACCGGCCCTTCACGAGCGCCTCACCCGCCTGGCCCGGGTGAGTTCGCCTTTTGTCTCGCATAGCGAGACAAAAGGCGAACTCGGCGGGCGGTGGGGGGGCGGGGTCGCCCTGGGAGGCGTTGGGGCGCTGGTTTTGCTCATGGTTGCCGTCGGTTATCCGGTCCAGCGCCACTACCTGCAGCGGCGCTACGCCGACCCCTCGTTCACGACCCCGGGCCTCAACGCCGCCTTCCGCTGGTCCCGCGACGTCTCGGGCGCCCGCATAGCCACCACCAGCACCCGCCAGTACCCCCTCTTCGGCACCGACCTCAGCAACCACGTCTCCTACGTGGGAGAAGAGCGCCCCCACGGCGGCTTCGTCCCACCAACCACCTGCCCCACCTGGCGCCGCCTCCTCAACGCCGGCAACTACGACTACGTAGTCACAACCCGAGACCGCATAGAACCCAAGAAGCCCACCTACCCCCGGACGGCAGCCTGGACGGAAGGTCCCTCGGCCACCGTGATCCTGCGCAAGCCCCCCACAGTCATCTACCAGCTAAGGACCCCCCTGGATCCATCCGGGTGCCCCCACTAGCCAGCGCACGCTTCTCCGGTGGGTGGCGGCTGGGTGAGGTGATCTCCGCCGCGCGGAGGCTGCTGAGGGCAAGGCCTCATCCCTGAGCCCGCACGGTCCCGGTGCCCGAAGCAGCGCGCAGCGCAAGGAGGGCACCTCACCCAGCCGACAGGACCCGCCGGCCAACAACCATCGTCGGCCATACTCCGCACCCGCCCATGGACCACATCCGCAACTTCTCGATCATTGCCCACATCGACCACGGCAAGTCGACCCTGGCCGACCGCATCCTCGAGATCACCGGAGCCGTCGATCCGAAGAAAATGCGGGCTCAGGTTCTCGACTCGATGGACCTCGAGCGCGAGCGCGGGATCACGATCAAGGCCCAGGCGGTGAGGGTCGAGTACAGGGCCGCCGACGGCGAGACCTACCACCTGCACCTGATCGACACGCCGGGGCACGTCGACTTCTCCTACGAGGTCTCGCGCAGCCTCGCCGCCTGCGAGGGCGCGCTGCTGGTGGTCGACGCGGCGCAGGGCGTGGAGGCGCAGACCGTCGCCAACACCTACCTGGCGATCGAGAACGGCCTCGAGCTGATCCCGGTGATGAACAAGGTCGACCTGCCCGGGGCGGAGCCCGAGCGCGTTTCCGGCGAAATCGCCGACCTGCTCGGCGGCGATCCAGGCGACGCGATACCGATCTCGGCGAAGACGGGGGAGGGGGTGGTCGACGTGCTCGAGGCGATCGTCGCCCGGGTGCCGCCGCCCGAAGGCATTCCCGACGCCCCGCCCCGCGCCCTCATCTTCGACTCCGAGTTCGACCAGTACCGCGGCGTGATCGCCTACGTGCGGATGGTCGACGGGGCTTTCCGCAAGCACGGCCGCATCCTCGCGATGCAGAACGGGACCGAGGCCGACATCGACGACATCGGCTTCTTCCGCCCGGAGATGACCGGCGTGGGGGGAATGGAGGCTGGCGACGTCGGCTACCTGATCACCGGGATCAAGGACGTCGCCAAGCTGCGCGTCGGCGACACCCTGACCTCGCTCGACCGTCCCGCCGGCGAGCCCCTCGAGGGCTATCGCGAGGTGCGGCCGATGGTCTTCTGCGGCCTCTTCCCGATTGACACCGACCGCTTCGAAGACCTCCGCGACGCGCTCGAGAAGCTCGCCCTCAACGACGCCGCGCTGTCCTGGGAGCCGGAGACCTCCGAGGCGCTGGGATTCGGCTTCCGTTGCGGATTCCTCGGCCTGCTTCACATGGAGATCGTGCGCGAGAGGCTCGAACGCGAGTACGGCCTCGACCTCCTGGCAACGACTCCGAACGTGCGCTACGAGGTGCACCTGACCAACGGCGAGGAGGTCGAGGTCCGCAGCCCGACCGAGCTGCCCGACCCGGGCACGATCGCCGAGATCGAAGAGCCGTTCATCCGCGCCACGATCATCTGCCCCTCGGAGCAGGTCGGCGCCGTGATGGAGCTCTGCCAGTCGCGCCGCGGGACCCACGTCGACATGCACTACCTCAGTCCGCAGCGGGTGCAGATCCGCTACGACATGCCGCTGGCCGAGATCGTCCTCGACTTCTTCGACCTGCTGAAGTCCTCGACCAAGGGCTACGCCTCACTCGACTACGAGCCGATCGGCAACCGCGCCTCCGATCTGGTCAAGGTCGACATCCTGCTCGCCGGCGACAAGGTCGACGCGCTCTCGATCATCGTCCACCGCGACTTCTCCTACGAGCAGGGCAAGCGCCTGGTCGAGCGCCTGCGCAAGACGATCCCGCGCCAGCTCTTCGACGTGCCGGTGCAGGCCGCGATCGGCTCCAACATCCTCGCCCGCGAGACGGTCAAGGCGCTGCGCAAGGACGTCACCGCGAAGCTCTACGGCGGCGACGTCACCCGCAAGCAGAAGCTGCTGAAGAAGCAGAAGGCGGGCAAGAAGCGGATGAAGTCGGTCGGGCGGGTGGAAGTGCCGCAGGAGGCATTCCTGGCTGTATTGGAGATAGACGAGTAGGCGGTGGAGCAGAGGGGTCGGGTGCCCCTCCCGGCTCAACTTTTTCCGAAGGCGGTGCCCGGCTGTCCGCGATCGGATCAGCGGAAAAAGTACAAGCCGCCGGCAGGGGCACCCGACCCCTCTGTTGGGGCGCTAGCTGGGGGAGACGACCAGGGCTGAGGGGCGTCTTTAGACTGCCGCAGCCATGAGCCTTAAGACTGAAGCTGTTGGCAAGGAATGGCCCGCCACGACCTATGAGGTAGGGCGGGAGAAGATCGGCGAGTACGCGAGGGTGATCGGGCTCGACAACCCGGTTCACTTCGACCGCGAGGCGGCAAAGGCCGCCGGCTACCGCGACGTCGTCGCGCCACCCATGTTCTGCGTCGTTTACAGCGCCCCCGCATTGGGCCCGGCGATGTTCGACGACGAGGTCGGGATGAACTTCGCCACCATGGTGCACGGTGGCCAGGAGTTCGAGTGGGGCGAGCCAGCCTGCTCGGGCGACGAGATCACGACCACCGCCAAGTGCCTGCAGATCTTCGAGAAGGACGGCAAGGGTTTCTACGTCTTCGAGACGGTCTCGGTCAACCAGAACGGCGACCAGGTGGTCAAGGGAACCTGGACCAACATCGTGAGGGGAGTCTGAGATGGCGGATCTGAACGCGGGGGACTCGATTCCCGAGCTCGCGGTGACCCCGGACAAGTACTTGCCACATCGCTACGCGGGCGCCTCGGGCGATTTCAACCCGATCCACATCGACCCCGAGTTCGCCAAGGCGGTGGGCCTGCCGAACACGATCCTGCACGGCCTCTACATGATGGGTCTCGTCGCTCGCGCGGCGACCGATGTCGCCGGCGGCGATCCGAAGGCGCTGAAGCGGCTCTCGGTGCAGTTCCGCGGCATGGGCGCGCCGGAGACCGAGATCGTCGTCTCCGGCACGGTCAAGTCGGTGGATGGCGACACGGTGGTCATCGACACGGTTGCTGCGCAGGGCGAGAATCAGACGATTCGGAACGCTGAGGCGGAAGTCGTAGGCGCGTAGGGGTGCCGGGCACCCCTGCCGGCTCAACTTTTTCCGAAGGCAGTAGCCGGTTGTCCGCGGAAGGATCAGCGGAAAAAGTACAAGCCGCCGGCAGGGGCACCCGGCACCCCTTCTAGACTTCGAAGCGTGCTTTCGCCTCGACAGGAGCTCATTCTCAAGCTGGTGGTGGATGCCTACTTGGCGTCGGGCCGGCCCGTGCCTTCGAAGGAGCTTGTGGGACTCGCTGAGGTTGAGTGGGGAGCTTCCACTGTTCGGGCGGAGCTGGCGGCTCTCGAGGCGGCTGGTTACCTCACCCATCCGCATACGTCGGCCGGGCGGGTTCCGACGGAGCTTGGGTACAGGCGCCATGTGGATTTGATGATGGCCGGGGGTGGGCCCCGCGCGGAGGCCGGCGTGGCGCTCGAGCTTTCGCAGTTGCGACGCGAGATCGACGCGGCGATGCGGGAGACGACGGCGGCGCTGGCGCAAGTCACCGATTTGATGGCGCTGGTGACGGCGCCGCCCGAGACCGTCTCGGCGACGATCCACCGGGTCGAGGTGCTGCGGCTTCAGCCCAGCCGGGTGATGGTCGTTGCGATCGCTTCCAACGGCGCCATCGCCAAGCGCGTCTTCGACTTCCCCGGTCCTGTCGACCACGGCCTGGTCGAGTGGGCGTCG
This sequence comes from uncultured Solirubrobacterales bacterium, assembly GCA_963712595.1. Taxonomy (GTDB): domain Bacteria; phylum Actinomycetota; class Thermoleophilia; order Solirubrobacterales; family 70-9; genus VRUE01. The sequence continues at coordinate 409,403 of CAVQIM010000001.1, read as the reverse complement.
AGCTACCTGAACGAGTCGCTCTCGGGGCTCGGCGTGGGAGCGCGGATGATCGCGAGCCGGCTCGCCGATCCCGAGCTTGGGCCGGCGGAGGCCGAGTTCCTGGCCTCCCTCGGCGCCGCCTTCACCGAGCTCGAGGGCGAGGAGAGCGCCGACACCCTGTACACCGAGGGCGCCTCGCGCCTGCTCTCCGAAGCCCACTTCGCCGACCTTCCGCGAGCCGACCGCTTGATGACCGCGCTCGAGGAGCGGGCGAGCCTGCTGGAGATGCTGCGCTCGGCCCTCGACCAACGTTCGGTATTCCTCTGGATCGGCGACGAGAACCCGCGGCCGGAGCTGCGCTCGGTCAGCATCGTCGGCGCCAACTACGGCCTTGGGCACCGCAACCTCGGTGCCGTCGGCGTGGTCGGGCCGTTGCGGATGGACTACGCCACCGCGATCGCTTCCGTCCGCGGCGCCGCCCGCGAGCTCTCGCGCTACTGCGAGACGGTCTACGACGTCTAATGCCCCGCGACTACTACGAGGTTCTGGGCGTCGAGCGGGGCGCCTCCGAGACCGAGGTGAAGCGTGCCTTCAGGCGCCTGGCCCGCGAGCTGCACCCCGACGTCAACGCTCATGACCCCGAAGCCGAGGAGAAGTTCAAGGCCGCGGCCGAGGCTTACGAGGTCCTCTCGGATCCAGAGCGGCGGGGGGTGTACGACCGCTTCGGCCACGATGGCCTGCGCTCGGGCGGCTTTCCGCCTGGCGGCGCCGGCTTCAGCTCGGTCGAGGACATCTTCCAGGCGGTCTTCGGTGGCGCCTTTGGCTTCGAGGTGCGCCGCGGGCCGATGCGCGGCCAGGACCTGGTCCACGCCGTCGAGATCTCGGCAATGCAGGCGATGCTGGGGGGGTCCATCCAGATCCCCAGCCACGAGGGGGAGCGCGAGGTGGAGCTGCCGCCGGGAATCCAGCACGGCGCCCAGTTCGCCCTGCGCGGCCACGGCCTTCCCGGTGCAAACGGAGGCCCGCCAGGCGACCTGCGCGTCGTCATCCACGTGATCGTCCCTACGGACCTCTCCGAGGAGCAGCGCGAGCTGGCCCAGAAGCTCGAGGAGACGCTGGAGCCGCGCAACCTCAGGTCACAGCAGGGTGACGGCGGCTTCTTCTCGCGCGTGCGCCGGGCCTTCGGTTGATCCGCCTCGCGGTTCGCTGCTCTCCCGAGCAGGCCGAGATCGTCCTCGCCGAGCTGACCGTCCTCGCCCCCAACGGGGTCGAGGAGGAGCGGGGGCCCGGCTACGTCGAGTACGCGATCTACGGCGGCGAGGGCGAGCTGCCGGAGCTGGGTGAGATCGAGGCTGCCGCTGGGGACGGACTGGTCGAGGTGGTGGCGACCGAGGTGCCCGACGACTGGGCCGACCGCTGGCAGGACTTCCACAAGCCGCTGCTGGTCGGCGATCGCCTCTGGTTGCGGCCCTCCTGGGAGGCACCCCGGGAGGGAGCGATCGACGTCGTCGTCGACCCCGGTCAGGCCTTCGGCACCGGCGCCCACCCGACCACCCGACTCTGCCTCGAGCTGCTGCTCGAGCTTGCCGCCGCGGGCGAGGCGACGGGCCCCCTCACCGACCTCGGCACCGGCTCCGGCGTCCTCGCCATCGCCGCCGCAAAACTCGGTTGGTCTCCGGTCAGCGGCTACGACCACGAGAAGGCCGCAATCGAGGCAGCTTCAACCAACGCCAAGGCGAACGGGGTCGCAATCGAGCTCAAGCAGCTCAACTTGCGCGAGGGCTTGCCAAATCTCGCGACGACGACGGTAGCCAACCTGACCGCGCCGATTCTCCGGGCCGTCGCCGAGCAGCTCGACGCCCCCGGGCGCCGGGGGAGGGCTCGCCGGAGCCTCCCCGCTGTTGCTCCGGCGAGCCCTCCCCCGGCGCCCACGACCCTCATCCTCTCCGGCCTCCTGCCCACCGAGCTCGACGACACAGCCGCCGCCTTCGCGCCCGCCGGCCTCGCCGAGGCGGATCGCCGCTTGCACGGCGACTGGGCCGCGCTTTTGCTCCGCGCCTAGCGATATGTTGCCGCCGATGGAGCTTGCGACGATCATCAGCCCCGGCTACAAGATTGCGCTCTTCCTGCACATCTTGGCTGTGGTGCTCGCCTTCGGGCCGACCTTCGGCTACGCCTTCTTCTTCTCGGTCACGCCCCAGTTCCCACGGGCGACGCCGGCGATCATCGCCGGGATCGAAAAGACCGATCGCTACCTGGTCAACCCTGGCATGATCGTCCTTCTCCTCGCCGGCATCTACGTGCTCGCCGACGGGCCATGGGAAGCGAGCGATGCCTTCATCAGCGTCGGTTTCCTCGCGATCATCGTCCTTTTCGGCCTGCAACACGGTTTTTTCCGGCCCCAGTCCCGCCGCGCCCGGCAGTTGGCCGAACGGGACCTGAAGTCGGGCGAGGAGTTCAGCGACGAGTTCATGGTCGTTTCCCAGCGGCTCAGCAAAGTGGGCTCGCTCGCCGGGCTGATCGTCGTCGTGACGGTCTTCTTCATGACCTACAAGCCCTTCCTCTAGCGTCTCGACCCTGACGGTGCTGCCAGCCACCGGCACCGAGATCGACGCCTCGCTCCCGATCGCCATGTTCGATTCGGGCGTGGGGGGCCTCACGGTTCTGCACGAGTGCCTGGTCTCACTTCCCGAGGAGGACTACGTCTACCTCGGGGACACGGCCTGGTTCCCCTACGGCGTCAAGGACCCCGATGCGCTGCGCGCTCGGATCCGCGCCATCGCCGAGCTGCTGCTGGGCGGCCGCGCCAAGTTGCTGGTGATCGCCTGCAACACGGCGACCTCGATCGGCGAGAACGTGGCGCGCGAGGTGGCGGCGGCGCACGGGGTGGAGGTGGTGCCCGTGGTCGAGCCGCAGGCCGAGATCGCAGCCGCGATCACCGACAGCGGCAAGGTGGGCGTTTTGGCGACCCCGAACACGGTGGCGAGCGGCGCCTATCGCAGGGCGCTCGAAGAGCAGGGCAGGGCGCTCGAGGTGACCGAGGTCGAGGCGCCTGACCTGGCGCCGTTCATCCAGGACGGCTCCCCCTTCGACGAAGACGTCATGGAGATGGCCCGCGGCTACTGCGCGCCGCTGAGGCGCGCCGAGGTCGACACCCTGATCCTTGGCTGCACCCACTACCCGCTGGTCGCGCCGATGCTGCAGCGCATCCTCGGTCGCGACGTGCGCCTGGTCAGTGGCGGCCATGCGGTTGCCGCGGCGGTTCAGCGCACGCTGGAGCGTGGCGGCATCGCTCGCGAGCAGGACGGCGAGGGTGAGTATCGCTTCCTCTGCAGCGGAGACGTCGATTCGTTCCGCGCTCTCGGCACTCGCTTCCTGCAGATGCCCCTGGGCAAGGTCGATCGGGTGGAGATCCCGGCCTCGGCGTGAGTTGCGTGCGGCCGAATTCTCACTGTCGGCACATAGGTGACCCATGCGTGAGGCATGGTCTGGGTGGGTGCTGGTTATGACGACGACAATAGCTCTCAGCAATACCGTATATACTCGCCCTGTGGCAAAGGTGATGATCTCGATGCCCGACGATTTGCTTGAGCGCCTCGATGCCCGGGCGCGAGCAAATCGTGAGACGCGCAGCGGCTTCCTGCGAAGCTTGGTGGAACGCGAGCTCACGGTGGAGGAAGCCAGGCGCCGCAAGGAGTTCGAAGCCCTTCTCGGGCCACCCGTTGACCTCGGTGTCGATGCTGCGACACTGATCCGCGAAGACCGCGAATCGCACTAGACGTGTTCCTGCTCGATGCGAGTGTCTGGATTGCCGCGAAGAACCGTGGCAATCGCTACTTCGATGCGGCTCGTGCGCTAGCGGTTGACCCGGCGAAGCCTGTTGCGGCTTTGGATCTGACCCTCTACGAGGTGGCGAATGGGCTTGGGGCAGTTCTAGGTCGCCATGGCGATGCGGTTGATCTGTGCCGCCTGATTGTCGGGCGTTGCGCGGAGGGTGTCGTTGCGGTCGCTCCGCTGCTGATCGAGTCCGCGCTCGATATCGCGGGCGAGCACAAGCTCACCGCCTACGACGCTGCCTACGTTGCTGCGGCGCGACGCTACGACTGGACGCTGGTCAGCACCGACATCGCCGACCTCGTCTCGAAGGGCCTGGCGGTGGCGCCCGACGCCGCCGATTACCCTTAGAGCGGATGAGCGTTCTCGAGCAGGTTCAGGGCGACGTGCGGGTTGCGATGAAGGCGGGTGACCGCGAGCGCGCGGCTGCCCTGCGGATGGTCGTCGACTCGCTGCAGCAGGACGCGAAGCTCGGTAAGGGCGACGAGGTCGCGGTCCTGCAGCGCGAGCGCAAGAAGCGGCTGGAGGCGGCCGAGGCCTTCGGGGATGCCGGTCGCACCGAGCAGGCGGCGGCGGAGCATTCCGAGGCGGAGCTGATCGGGGCCTATCTGCCCCAGCAGCTCTCCGACGAGGAGCTGGCCGAGCTGGTCGAGGCCGCGGTCGCGGAGACCGGGGCGAGCGAACAGAAGCAGATGGGCCAGGTGATGTCGGCGCTGATGCCGAAGCTCGGCGGACGTGCCGATGGCAAGCGGGTCAGCGCGGCGGTGCGTGAGCGGCTTGGCGCGTAGGCAGCTGACGCTCGACAACAGCGTGGCCGCCGAACTGGCGGGCTCCGAGGACGCGGTTCTTCGGGCTCTGCGGGGGCACATCGGCTGCGAGCTGCACCTGCGCGGCAACGTGCTCACCCTCGACGGCGAGTCCGACGACGTGCAAACGGCTGCCACCGTGGTCGACGAGCTGGTCGAGCTGATCGAGCAGGGGCACGAGGTGGCGCCGGGGACGATCGAAGCGGTCACCGGCGCGCTCGACGCCCAGGAGAGCCCGGCCGAGATCCTCGAGGACGTCGTCTGGCGCCACCGCAACACCAAGGTGGCGCCGAAGACCCTCAATCAGAAGCGCTATGTCGACTCGATCCGCAACCACACGATCACCTTCGGCATCGGCCCGGCCGGTACCGGCAAGACCTTTCTCGCCGTCGCGATGGCGGCCGCGGCGCTGGCCGAGCGCCAGGTGCAGCGGGTGATCCTCACCCGGCCGGCAGTCGAGGCCGGCGAGCGGCTGGGTTTCCTGCCCGGCGACATCCAGGCCAAGGTCGACCCCTACCTGCGCCCGCTCTTCGACGCCCTCTTCGACATGCTCGACCCCGATCGGGTCAACGGCTACTTCGAGCGCGGCGTGATCGAGGTGGCGCCGCTCGCCTTCATGCGCGGCCGCACCCTCAACGACTCCTTCGTCATCCTCGACGAGGCGCAGAACACGAGCCCCGAGCAGATGAAGATGTTCCTCACCCGGCTCGGCTTCAACTCGCGCATGGTCGTCACCGGCGACGTCACCCAGATCGACCTGCCGACCGACCAGCGCTCCGGCCTGGTCGTCGTTCGCGACATCCTCGACTCGGTCAAGGACATCGACTTCATCAACTTCGGCCGTGAGGACGTCGTCCGCCACAAGCTGGTCCAGCGCATCGTCGCCGCCTATGACGAGCACGGCGAGCGCGCGGCGCGGGCCGAACACGGGCCGACGCCGGGCTCTTGAGCCTGGACCTCTCTGACGTGCCGGCGGAGCTGCGCGAGCCGGTGGCCGCTGCGCTTGCCGCCGTGGAGGTGGGCGACGGCCATCTCGCGGTCGAGCTGGTCGATGCGGCGCGCATCCGCGAGCTCAACCGCGAGCACCGTGGCAAGGACCTGCCCACCGACGTGCTCGCCTTTCCAATCGACGGCGTCGGCCCGGCCCCCGGCCCGCGCGAGCTCGGCGACGTTGCGATCTGCCCCGAGCACTGCTCCGACGTCACCGAGGCCGCAGTCCACGGCGTCCTTCACCTCTGCGGCTATGACCACGAGAGCGACGACGGCGAGATGCTGGCGCTCCAGGCCCGCGTGCTGGAGGGCCTGGCGTGACCCGCTCCGGCTTCGTCGGGCTCGCCGGCCGGCCCAACGTCGGCAAGTCGACCCTGGTCAACCAGATCGTCGGCAGCCGCGTGGCGATCGTCTCGATGCGGCCGCAGACGACCCGGCGGGCGATCCGCGGCATCCACACCGAGGTCGAGGGCGGTCGCCAGCTCGTCCTCGTCGACCTGCCGGGGGTGCAGCGCCCCCGCGACGTGCTCACCGAGCGGATGCAGAAGCGGGTCGAGCGCGAGCTCGCCGACTCCGACCTCGCCCTGATCGTGATCAACGGCGAGGAGGGTGTCGGCCCCGGCGACCGTTTCATCGCCCGCGCTCTGCTCGGGGCCGGCACCAAGCTGCCGACGATCTGCGCCGTCAACAAGGTCGACCGGCTGGGGCCTAACGAGCTCGTCCCGGTGCTGTCCGAGGCCGCGGACTTGAGCGGCGTCGACGAGGTCTTCCCGATCAGCGCCCGCAGCGGTGAGGGCGTGGCGGCTCTGGTCGAGCGCATGGCCGAGCTGATGCCCGAGGGCCCGTACCTCTACCCGCCTGAGGACCACAGCGACCAGTCGAGCGAGCTGCTGCTGGCCGAGCTGATCCGCGAGCAGGTGCTCAATCGCACCCGCGACGAGATTCCGCACTCGGTCGAGGTCGCGGTCAAAGAGGTCGAGGCGCGCGAGGACGGGCTGGTCACGGTCAGTGCCGAGGTCTGGGCCGAGACCGAGTCGCAGAAGCGCATCCTGATCGGCAAGGGCGGCGCCAAGGTGGGGGAGATCGGCAGCGGCGCCCGCCGTTCGCTCGAAGCCGAGCTGGGCGCGAAGGTCCACCTGGACCTCAAGGTTCGCGTGCGCAGCCACTGGCGCCGAGATGAGGATCTGCTCGATCGGTTGGGGATCGAGTGAGGCGATGGGGATGTCTCCGCCCGGACAAGCGCCGAGCTAATTAGCTCGGCGCTTTGAGTATCCGCCCGTTCGAGGGCATCCCCATCGCCTCGCATACGATTGGCAGGTGTTCGAGCAGGTGAAATTCGACGAGCGAGGGCTGGTGCCGGTTGTGGCGCAGGATCACGCAACGGGTGAGGTGCTGACGCTGGCCTACGCCAATGCGGAGTCATTGCGGCTGACGGCCGAGACGGGGGAGCTGCACTTCTACAGCCGCTCGCGCGAGGAGATCTGGCGCAAGGGTGAAACGTCCGGGAACGTGCTGAAGCTGCGGCAGCTGCGTTATGACTGCGACGGCGATGCGATCGTCGCCCTGGTCGAGCCGACCGGGCCCGCCTGCCACACCGGCAAGCGCAGCTGCTTCTACCGCGACCTCGATGGCGACGGCGTGCCGTCGCCGGTCGTGCACGAGGCCCTGGCGACGCTCGAGCGCACGCTGCGCAGCCGTGCCGCCGAGCGGCCCGAGGGCAGCTACACGGTGAGGCTGTTCGACGATCCGCAGCTGGCTGGCGAAAAGGTCGAGGAGGAGGCGGAGGAGGTAGTGCGGGCGGCGCGCGAGGAGACCGACGAGCGCGTTGCCGAAGAGGCCGCCGACCTGCTCTACCACCTCGCCGTCCTGCTCGCCTCGCGCGAGGTCCCCCAATCCGCGGCGATGGAAGTGCTCAATGGCCGTCGCGGCTGAGTCCGAGCTGCACCTCGAGCCGAGCCTGGAGGAGGCGCGCGCCCTGGCCGAGCAGGGCAACGTCGTGCCGATCTGCGCCCGCCTGCTCGACGACTGCGAGACGCCTGTCTCCGCCTTCCTCAAGCTGCGCGCCGGCGAGCCCGAGGGGGCGCCGTGCTTCCTGCTCGAGTCCGCCGAGCAGGGCCAGGTCGGGCGTTACTCCTTCGTCGGCTTCCGCCCCCGCTCGGTGTTGCGCTGGAGCGACGGGGTGCTCGCCGACAGCGATGGCGAGGAGCGAGCGGCACCCGATCCCTACGCCGCCGTCGCCGAGCACCTCGCCGGCTTCCGCCTCGCCCCCGTGGAGGGCCTGCCACCGTTCAGCGGCGGCGCCGTCGGCTTCTTCGGCTACGACCTGGTGCGCACGGTCGAGCCGCTGGGCGAGCCCAACCCCGACCCGCTCGGCCTCCCCGACATGGCGCTGATGGTCACCGACTTGCTGCTCGTCTTCGATCACCTGCGCCACGAGCTGACGATCATGGCTTGCGCCTTCGCCGACGACGAGGGCGGCATCGACGCCGCTTACGAGCGCGCGGCCGCGGCGATCGCCGATGCCCGCCGGCGCCTGCGCGGCGCGGTTCCCGCTCCCGAGCGGTCCGCCGCTGCCGAGCCGCCCCGCTTTGCCTCGAACATGGAGCGCGAGGAGTTCGAAGCCGCGGTCGAGCGGATCGTCGAGTACGTCCACGCCGGCGACGCCTTCCAGGTCGTGCCCTCGCAGCGCTTCTCGGCATCGGCCCCGGTCGAGGCCTTCTCCGTCTACCGCGGCTTGCGCGCGGTCAACCCCTCTCCCTACATGTACTTCCTCGAGTTCGGCGACTTCCAGATCGCCGGCGCCTCGCCCGAGCCGCTGGTCAAAGTCACCGGCAACCGGGTGGAGACGCGGCCGATCGCGGGCACCTACCCGCGCGGCGGCGACGAGGAGGAGGACCGCCGCCTCGCCGAGCGCCTCGTCAACGACCCCAAGGAGCGCGCCGAGCACGTGATGCTGGTCGACCTCGGCCGCAACGACCTGGGTCGGGTCTGCGAGTACGGCTCGGTCAAGGTCGACGAGCTGATGGTGGTCGAGACCTACTCGCATGTCCTGCACATAGTCAGCCAGGTCTCGGGCACCCTGCGCGAGGGCGTGGGAGCGATGGACGTGCTGCGCTCGGCCCTGCCCGCTGGCACTCTCTCCGGCGCCCCCAAGGTGCGGGCGATGCAGATCATCGACGAGCTGGAGCCGGTCAAGCGCTGCTCCTACGGCGGCGCGATCGGCTACCTCTCCTGGAACGGCGACCTCGATACGGCGATCCACATCCGCACGGTCGTGGCCAAGGACGGCCAGGTCCACGTGCAGGCCGGCGGCGGCACCGTCGCCGACGCCAAGCCCGCCTACGAGTACAACGAGTCGGTCAACAAGGCCAAGGCGGTCTTCCGCGCGGTCGAGCTAGCCTGCGAGCAACCGGATTGGGCATAGCGATGCGCGTCCTCGTGATCGACAACTACGACTCCTTCACCTACAACCTGGTCCAGTACCTGGGCGAGCTCGGGGCGGAGATCGAGGTCGTGCGCAACGACAAAGCGACCGTCGACGAGTTGCTCGAGCGGGGCGCCGAGCGGCTCGTGGTCTCGCCCGGGCCCTGCACCCCGGCGGAGGCGGGGATCTCGGCGGAGGCGATTCGCCGCTTCGCCGAAGCGGGCACGCCGGTGCTCGGCGTCTGCCTGGGGCACCAGGCGCTGGTCGAGGCCTTCGGCGGTCGCACCGTCCAGGGCGAGCCGGTGCACGGCAAGGACGCCGAGGTCGAGCACGACGGCCGCACCGTCTTCGCCGGCCTGCCGAGCCCGCTCGTCGCCGGCCGCTACCACTCGCTGGTGGCCGACCCCGACCTCCCCGGCGAGCTCGAACTGAGCGCCAGCCTCGGCGACGTAGTGATGGGCGCGCGCCACCGCGAGCTCCCCGCCGAGGGCGTCCAGTTCCACCCCGAGTCCGTCCTCACCCCCCAAGGCAAGCACCTCCTAGCCAACTTCCTGAAGGCCTCGCCATGAGCTTCCGGTGCGCCTTTTACGGGAATAGACCACATAAAGCGCACCGGAACGGGGTGTGGGGGTGAGTGTTGGGCCGAACGAGGTAGTTACGCGGGCCATCGACGCGGTCTGTGCTGGCGATCACCTGACCGCCGACCATGCCGCTGCGGTGCTGGCGGAGATCATGGAGGGGCGCGCGAGCGAGGTGCAGACCGGCGCCTTCCTGATTGCACTGCGCGCCAAGGGGGAGACGGTGCCCGAGCTGGTCGGCCTCGCCCGTACGATGCGCTCGCTGGCCACGCCGGTCGCGACCGAGCGCACCGACCTGGTCGACACCGCCGGCACCGGCGGCGGCCCCTCGACCTTCAACGTCTCGACCACGGCGGCGCTGGTCGCCGCAGCGGCTGGCTGCGCGGTCGCCAAGCACGGCAACCGCTCCTACACCAGCAAGTGCGGTGCTGCCGAGCTGCTCGATGCGCTCGGCGTCAACATCGAGCTCGATCCGGCCGAGGTCGGCCGCTGCATCGACGAGATCGGCTTCGGCTTCATGTTCGCGCCGCGCCACCACAAGGCGATGGCCCATGTCGTTCCGGTGCGCAAGCAGCTCGGCGTGCGCACGATCTTCAACTTCCTCGGCCCGCTGACCAACCCCGCCGGGGCGCCGCGCCAGCTGCTCGGCGTCTCCGACCGTCACTACCAGGAGACGATCGCCGAGGCGCTGGTCGGCCTCGGCTGTGAGCGGGCGATGGTCGTCTCGGCCGAGGACGGGGTCGACGAGATCTCGATCGCGGCGCGCACGAGGGTGATCGAGGTCAAGGACGGCGGCACCGCGGAGCACTACGTCGAGCCCGGCGACTTCGGCTTCGCGATGGCCGAGCTGGAGCAGGTGGCGGGTGGCACCCCGGAGGAGAACGCCGCGATCTCGCGCGCCGTGCTCGCGGGCGAGCCGGGCCCGCGGCGCGACCTCGTTCTGCTCAACGCCGGCGCCGCGATCTACCTCGGTGCCGCCGCCGAGAGCCTCGGCGCTGGGGTCGAGAAGGCCGCGGCCACGGTCGACTCGGGCGCGGCGAGTGAGCTGCTCGACCGCCTCGTTGCAGCGACGGCGGCTCCCGCCGTCTAGGCTTCGCCAGTCAAGTGGCAATGATCGAGCAGCTGATCTCGGTGGCGAGGGAAGGGGTGGAGGAGCGTCGCGGGCAGGTCCCGCAGGCGGACCTCGAGTCGCGCCTGTCCGCCCGCGGCGAGGACCGTCCCTTCCGCGAGGCGCTCGTGCGCCCTGGGCTTTCTCTGATCGCCGAGTTCAAGCGGCGCTCGCCGAGCGCCGGCGAGATCTCCGGCTCGGCATCGGTGGTGGAGCAGGTGGGTGCCTACGAGCGCGGCGGCGCGGCAGCGCTCTCCGTGCTGACCGACGAGCGCCACTTCGGTGGCTCGCTCGAGGACCTGCGCTCGGCCCGCGCCGCCTGCGACTTGCCGATCCTGCGCAAGGACTTCATCGTCGATCCCTACCAGCTCTACGAGGCGGCGGTGAACGGCGCCGACGCGATCCTGCTGATCGCCAGGGCGCTCGACGATCGCGAGCTGGGGGCGATGTACGGGGAGGCGCGCGGGCTCGACCTCGACTGCCTGGTCGAGGTCCACGACGGCGAGGAGCTGCAGCGGGCGCTGGAGCTCGACGCCGAGGTGATCGGGATCAACAACCGCGACCTCGACTCGGGCGGCGTCGACGTCTCCACCACCTACGAGCTGATGCCCGACGTTCCGGCGGGGAAGACGGTCGTCGCCGAGAGCGGCATCTCCTCCCGCGCCGAGTTGGAGGAGCTCGAACGGGTTGGAGTCGACGCGGTGCTGATCGGCTCGGCGCTGATGAGCGCCGCCGATCCGGAGGCGAAGGCGCGCGAGCTGACCGGTCTCGACGAAGGCACCCGCGAGCACCATCTGCCCTGAGTGCCTTGAGAGGGTCTTAGGGAGCTTTTCGGGCGCTTTTAGAAGCGGTTGAGGATCGGGGCCTACGCTGCCCCTGAATGCGACGCTTCCTACGCACCCCGTTCGGCTCGGCCCTCCTCGGCGGTGCGGTCGTAGCGGCCTTTTTCGCCATCGCCCTGTCTGCCGGCTGGATCGACGCCCAGGACAGCTCGACGACCACCGGCGCGGTCCCTCTCGCCGCGCCGGTGGTCGATCGGGAAAGCGGCGGCGCCAACGTGGTCAACCAGATCTACCGCCGCGACGGGCAGGGCGTCGCCTTCATCGAAGCGACCCAGGCGCCCGAAGAAACGACCGCCCCCTTCAACCCGTTCGGCGAAGAAGAACCGCGGGGCGGCGGCGTCGGCACCGGCTCGGGCTTCGTCATCGACACCGAAGGCCACGTCCTCACCAACAACCACGTGGTCGAAGGGGCGACGAAGATCACGGTCAAGCTGGGCTCCTCCAACACGACCCACTCGGCCGAGGTCGTCGGCACCGATCCCGCCAGCGACATCGCCCTGCTCAAGGTCGACGCCCCCGCCGACCAGCTCCACCCGCTGGCGCTCGGCGACTCCTCCAAGGTCCGGGTCGGCGACCCGGTGGTGGCGATCGGCAATCCCTTCGGGCTCGATCGCACCGTCACCAGCGGCATCGTCTCGGCGCTGCAGCGCCAGATCCAGGCGCCAAACGGCTTCTCCATCTCGCACGTGATCCAGACCGATGCGGCGATCAACCCCGGCAACTCCGGTGGGCCGCTGATCGACGCCGGCGGCAACGTGATCGGGATCAACTCGCAGATCGCGACCGGGGGAGGGGGCAACGGCAACGTTGGCATCGGCTTCGCGATCCCGATCAACACGGCCCGCGAAGTGGCCAACCAGATCGAGGAGAACGGTCACGTCGAGCACGCCTTCCTCGGCATCAACGGAGGCACGATCACCCCGACGCTGGCCCGCGCGGTCAACCTGCCGGTCAGCAAAGGGGTGCTGGTCGCCGAGGTGGTCAAGGGCGGCCCCGCCGACAAGGCGGGCCTGCAGGGCGGCAGCACGGAAGCGACGATCGAAGGCGCCCGCCTGCAGCTCGGCGGCGACATCATCACCGAAGTCGAAGGTACGCCGGTCAGCTCGATGGAAGAAGTGATCGACGCGGTCAACGGCAAGAAGCCCGGGGACGAGCTTGAATTGACGGTCCTGCGACAGGGTGAGACCAAGAAGATCACCGTGACGCTCGGCAACCGCCCCGGCTCGGTCAAATAGCTCGGCCGCGCCGCTCCCGTACCCTGGGCGTATGCGGGTCAAGATCTGTGGGATCACGAATTTGGACGACGCCGCCGAGGCGGTGCTGCTTGGCGCTTGGGCGATCGGGCTGATCCATTACGACAAGAGCCCGCGGGCTTGTCCGCCGGACGAGGCCGCTGCGATCTGCGCGGCGTTTCGGCGCAAGTGCGAGGTCGTCGGCGTTTTCGTCAACCCGGAGCTGGAGGAGGTTGCCAAGGCCGTGGAGGGCGCCGGACTGACGATGGTGCAGCTGAACGGGGCCGAGGGGCCGCAGTTCTGCGCCGAGGTGGCGCGGCGGACGGGGGTCAAGGTGATCAAGGCGATCCACGTAGCGAGCGCTGCCGAGGTGCACGGCGCCGAGGCCTTCCGCACCGACTTCCACCTCTTCGATCGCCGCGGCAAGGGGCTCTGGGGCGGCACCGGGGAGAGCTTCGACTGGACGCTGCTGCGCGGTCATCGCTCGGAGGTGCCGTCGATCGTCGCCGGCGGGCTGCGCCCCGACAACGTCGCCACCGCGATTGAGGTCACCCACCCATACGCCGTCGACGTCGCAAGCGGCGTGGAGGCGGAGCCGGGCCGCAAGGACCACGCCGCGATGGCCGCCTTCTTCGAGGCTACGCATGAGGTGGCAAAGACCTGAAAGGGTTCGCCCGCCCGCGACGGATGCGAAAGCGAGTGAGCAAGATAGCCGGTGACGATGAGCGCGAACGAGCAAGATCAGAGTACGCGGGCGGATGTTCCGGAGCGCTTCGGCCCCTACGGGGGGCGCTACGTCCCTGAGACGCTGATCGCCGCGCTCGACGAGCTGACGGAGGAGTGGACGGCTGCGCGGGAGGACGCCGCCTTCCTCGACCGCTTGCGCCTCCTCCACCGCGACTTCATCGGCCGCCCGACGCCCCTCTACCTGGCCGAGCGGCTCTCGGAGCGGGCCGGCCGGCGGGTCTACCTGAAGCGCGAGGACCTCGCCCACACCGGCGCCCACAAGATCAACAACGCGATCGGCCAGGCCCTGCTCGCCGAGCGCATGGGCAAGCCCCGGGTGATCGCCGAGACCGGCGCCGGCCAGCACGGCGTCGCCACCGCCACGGCCTGCGCCCTGCTCGACCTCGAGTGCGTCGTCTACATGGGCTCGGAGGACATCCGCCGCCAGCGGCCGAACGTCGAGCGCATGGGCCTGCTCGGTGCCGAGGTGGTGCCGGTCGAGGCCGGGGCTCGCACCCTGAAGGAGGCGAGCAGCGCGGCGATCCGCGACTGGGTCGCCAACGTCGAGACGACCCACTACGTGATCGGCTCCGCCGTCGGCCCGGCGCCCTTCCCGGCCCTGGTCCGCGACCTTCAGCGGGTGATCGGGGACGAGGCGCGGGAGCAGGCGCTTGCCGCCGAGGGCGCTCTGCCAGCGCGGGTGATCGCCTGCGTCGGCGGCGGTTCCAACTCGATCGGCATCTTCACCCCGTTCATCGACGACGAGGGGGTCGAGCTGATCGGGGTCGAGGGCGCGGGGGAGGGGGTCGAGACCGACCGCCACGGCGCCTCACTGGGCAAAGGCCGCACGGGTGTCCTGCACGGCTCGCTCTCATCGGTCCTCGCCGACGAGGAGGGCCAGATCCTCGAGGCCCACTCCGTCTCCGCCGGTCTCGACTACCCCGGCGTCGGTCCCCAGCACGCCCACCTGCGCGACACCGGCCGGGCCAGCTACTTCGCGATCACCGACGCGCAGGCGCTCGCCGCCTTCTCGACCCTGACGCGCCTGGAGGGGATCATCCCCGCGCTCGAGTCCTCCCACGCGATCGCCTGGCTGCTCGAGAACGGCGGCGGCGAGGGATATGACGTGCTCTGTCTTAGCGGGCGAGGGGACAAGGATCTGGCCGAGGTGATGGAGCGCACCGGTGGCTGAGGCAACGGTGACGGGGGCGGAGCGGATTGGGGCTGCTTTCGATGCAGCGCGGGAGGAGGGCCGGGCTGCCCTGATGCCCTACATGATGGCCGGCTTTCCAGACCTGGGGACGTCGCTGGCTGTCGCTGAGGCTTATGCCGAGTCTGCGGATCTGGTTGAGCTCGGGGTGCCCTTTTCCGATCCGCTGGCGGATGGACCGACGATTCATGCCGCTGCGACGACGGCGCTCGGGGCGGGGGCAACCCTGGAGACGGCGATTGAGGTGTGCGAGGCGATCTCCGATCGCGTCCCCGTCGTCTTCATGGTCTACGCCAACATGGTGCTGGCACACGGCGGCGCCGAGGAGTTCGCCCGCCGCGCGCTGGCGGCCGGCGCCGCCGGGGCGATAGTCCCGGACTTGCCGCTGGAGGAGGCCGAGCCGGTGCGGGAGGCCTTCACCGCCGCTGGGCTCGCTTTGGTGCCGCTGGTCGCGCCGACCACGCCGGCCGAGCGCCGCGCTCGCATCTGCGCTCTCGCGCAGGGCTTCGTCTACGTCGTCTCCACCGTCGGCACGACGGGAGAGCGCGACGAGGTTCCAACGGAGCTGGCCGATCTCGTCGCTGCCGCCAAGGAGGAGTCCGAGGTCCCGGTTGCCGTCGGCTTCGGCATCGGCACGCCCGCCCAGGCTGCCGAGGTGGGGAAGCTCGCCGATGGGGTGATCATCGGCAGCCGCCTGGTTCGCGCCGCCGGTGAGGCAGAGGGCGCCGACGCAGCCGCGTTGGCGGTGGGCTCCTTCCTGCGCGAAACGCGCGTCGCGCTCGCCGGTTAGGATGCGCGCCGCATGGGAATGGTGATCACGCTCTTCTTGGCGCTTGCCGCTACGACGCTCTCCTACGCCTTCGGCCAGGGCGGGCCGGTCGCGGGAATGGTCTTCTTCACGGTGCTGCTGATCGGCGGCGTGATCCGCGTCTTGCAGCCGAAGCCCGGCGCTTAGAGAGTCCATCCGAAAACTCCTCGCGCACGTCTGGCGGCGGCGGACATACCTCGAAGCCGGCGTCGACGCACGCATCCGACATTCGCCCCACCCCAGTGTGGTCAATGTCGGATGCGCCGCCCGAGTTTTCGGATGGACCCTTAGGCCCGCGTCGCGACTACCTGCAGGTACTCCGGTTCGAGCACGAGGGCCGCGCGATCGCCCGCCTGGTTGTACTCCTCCAGGTAGGCGCGCATGTCCGCGGTGAGGGCCGCCTCGCCCTCGGGTCCGACCCGTTCGTAGGCGACCTTGGTGGGGCCGAAGTAGGTGCGGAAGAACTCGAGGAAGTGGTCGGGGGAGCGGAAGGTCTGTCGCGAGCGGCGGCGCTCGACGCGAAGCTCGGAGATCCCGTCCCCGAACAGCTCGCGAACGTGGTCCTCGGTCCCCCAAAGCAGCGGCGAGGAGACCCCAGGCGGGGGCGGGGCATGCTTGGCGATCGTCATGAACATCTTGCCGACGCCGCCGTCGGGCACCCAGTTCGCCATGCCGATGCGGCCGCCCGGCTTGCAGGTGCGGAGCAGCTCCGCGGCCGCTTTCTCGTGCTCGGGCGCGAACATGGCACCGAAGATCGAGATCACGACATCGAACTCCCCGTCGCCGAAGGGGAGGTCGGAGGCGTCGCCCTCGACGAACTCGACGTCGAGCCTCTCCGCGGCGGCGCGCTCGCGACCACGTTCGAGCAGCGAGGGGACGAAGTCGACCCCGACCGTGTTGCCCCAGGCCCGCCGGGCCGCGGCGAGGGCGCCGTTGCCGCTGCCGCAGGCCACGTCGAGCACCCGCTCGTCGGGCACGATGTCCAGGGCTTCGACCAGCTCCTCGGCGACCATCTGGACGATCCCCGCCACCATCGCGAAATCGCCTTCCGACCACGTCTTCTGCATCGCCTGCCGGACCGTTCCCATATCCGCCGCGTCGCTCATCCTCGCTCCCTTCTCGCTGGGTGTGGAACGAAACTAGCGCGTTGCCGGTAAGCCGGCAGCTTTACGGCCTGTCCCTCTGGGCGATCGCACCCCTAGCGGGATAGGCCCTAATCTGAGGTCGATGCGGATCGGCGTGCTCACCGGCGGCGGGGATTGTCCCGGATTGAACGCGGTGATCAGGGCGATCGTGCGCAAGGGGGTCGAACACTGCGGGCACGAGTTCGTCGGCTACCGTGACGGCTGGCGCGGGCCGCTCGAGGGCGACTCCCGCCCGCTCGGCGTGCCACAGGTCCGCGGCATCCTGCCCCGCGGCGGCACGATCCTGGGCGCCTCGCGCACCAACCCGTTCAAGGAGGACGACGGCCCCGGGCGGATCGCGAGGAACCTTGCCGATGCCGGTGTCGACGGCCTGATCGCGATTGGCGGCGAGGACACCCTGGGCGCGGCGGCTCGGCTGCACCGCGAGCACGGCGTCCCGTTGGTCGGCGTGCCGAAGACGATCGACAACGACCTTGGCGCCACCGACTACACCTTTGGCTTCGACACCGCCGTCAACATCGCGATGGAGGCGATCGACCGCCTGCACACGACGGCGGACAGCCACCACCGGGTGCTGATCGTCGAGGTGATGGGGCGCCATGCCGGCTGGATCGCATTCCACGCCGGCCTCGCCGGCGGCGCCAACGTGATCCTCATCCCCGAGCTGCCTTTTGATCTAGAGCGGGTCTGCGAGTTCGTCGGCCGCCGCTTCGAGGACCAGTTCGCGCCGATTCTCGTGGTCGCCGAGGGCGCGCAGCCGGTGGGGGGGATGCCGGAGACGAAGAGCGAGAAGCTCGACCAGTTCGGCCACGTCGCGCTGGGCGGGATCGCGCACTGGCTCGAGGGGGAGATCGAGAGGCGCACCGGCAAGGAGGCCCGGGCGACGGTGCTCGGGCACGTCCAGCGGGGAGGGACTCCGACCGCGTTCGACCGGGTGTTGGCGACGCGGTTCGGGCTGCATGCGATCGATGCTGTCGATGCCGGCAAGTGGGGGACGATGACGGCGCTGCGGGGCACGGACATCCAGCTTGTCTCGCTCGATGAGGCCACGGCAGAGCTGAAGACGGTGCCGGAGTCGCTGTACTCGGAGGCTGAGGTTTTCTTTGGGTAGCGAGACAGGGGAGGGGCGGGCAGGCCCCTCGCCTGACAATTGCCGGGCTAATGAGCCCGGCAATTTGAGTATCCGCCAGTCGAGGGGCCTGCCCGCCCCTCCGCGAAGCCCCACCAAGACCGCCGCCTTGGTGGCCAGCGCCGTCCTGCTTGGGATAGCTGTTGCGGGCTGTGGGGGAGGAGAAGGCGTGGAGGATGGCGCCACGGTGACTGCTTATGTGGCCGCGCCCCTGTGTGCCGAAGCTGAGCGAGAGCTGTCCAGCTCTGGCGGCCAAGCTGGCGACCTCGACGTCCGTGCCGTCTGTCTGCCGAGCAGTCGTGAGGGAAAGAAGCTTGATCTGGCTACGGTCGGCGCCAATGCACGGGGGGCCACCGAAGATTCGACCACCGTCGCTTACCTGGAAGCTCCCGATCCCGGGATCGGGAGCTTCACCCACCCGATCCTCGAATCCGCCGAAATCGCCTGGATCTCCAACAGCTCGGGCCAAAAAGCAATGGCGCGCCTCCTCACTTTGGTCTCCGAAGCCGGCTCGGGCTCCGTCCGAGAGTCGATCCGAGATGCCTTGAACCAGCCCTAAAGAGGGTCCGGTGACCCCTCCACCGACACTCGAGATCGGCCGCAGGCCGATCGTCGGGGGAGGGGTCACCGGACCCTCCCCTGTCTAGAGCAGGTCCTTCAACGCACCTTCCAGCTCTGGGAATCGAAACTCATACCCCAGGTCCAGCGCCCTGCGCGGCATCACACGCTGCCCGCCCTTGAGAACCGCCCCGAACTCGCTGCCGTACATCAGGTCAAGCGCGAACCCCGGAACCGGCATCACCGCTGGCCGCCCGAGCGCATGCCCGAGCTGCTTCGACAGCTCTTTGTTGGTCACCGGATGGGGCGCGGTCGAGTTGACGACCCCGCTCACCTTCTCGTTCTCCAGCGCCCAGAGCAGGATGCCGACCTCGTCCTCGATGTGGATCCAGGAGACGTACTGGTCGCCGCCGGCAAGCGGGCCGCCGACGCCTAGCTTGAAGGGGGTGAGCAGCTGCTTCAGCATGCCGCCGCTGGGGTCGAGTACGTGACCGGTGCGGACGATCGCGAGCCGCACCCCGGCGGCCTCGATCTCGTGCGCCGCCTTCTCCCATTCGCGCACGACCTCGGCGTCGAATCCCGCGCCGGACTCGGTCGACTCGTCGGCGATCGCGTCGCCGCGGTCGCCGTAGAAGCCGATCGCCGACTGGCTCACCATCACTCGCGGCTTTTGCTTCAGCCCGGCGATCGTCCCGACCAGGTTGTGGGTGCCGGTGCGCCGGCTCTCCATGATCCGCTCTTTTGCCTCGTCGGTCCAGCGTTGGTTGATCTTCTCGCCGAGCAGGTTGATCACGCCGTCGACGCCGTCGAACGCCTCCGCCGGCGGTCGTTCCAGGGTCGGCTCCCAGGCATGCCATGCGACGCTGGGGTTTGTCGCTCGCGCCCGCTGTGGGTCGCGCGTGAGGCCGACCACGGTGTCGCCCCGGACCAGCAGCGAGTCGCAGAGCGCGGACCCGATGAAGCCGCTGGCGCCGGTGACGAGGACCTTCACGGGCTCAGGTGGCCTCCACCGTGCTGAAGCTGCCGGTCTCCTCGCTGAAGCGGGCGATGCCCTCGCGCTTTGCCTCCTCGACCACCGCTTCGGCGACCTTCGGGGCGACTTCGCGGTTGAAGACGCTGGGGATGACGTAGTCCTCGGAGAGGTCTTCCTCGGTCACCGCCATCGCGATGCCCTTGGCCGCGGCCAGCTTCATCTCCTCGGTGATCCGCGGAGCGCCGGCGTCCAGCGCACCGCGGAAGATGCCGGGGAAGGCGAGCACGTTGTTGATCTGGTTCGGGTAGTCCGAGCGACCCGTGGCCATGATCCGAACGTAGGGGGCGGCGTCCTCGGGCATCACCTCCGGGTTGGGGTTGGCCATCGCGAAGACGATTGCGTCGTCGTTCATCTTGCCGAGCGACTCGGGCTTGATGATCCCCGGGCCGGAGAGCCCGATGAACAGGTCCATGCCCTCGATCACCTCGTCGGGCTGGCCGCTGAGCTGTTCGGGGTTGGAGTTCTCGGCGTACCAGCGCTTGATCCCGCTCATCCCGCCCGAGGCGTAGTCGGCGCGCCCGGTCGAGAGCGCGCCCTGGCGGTCGCAGCCGACCACATGGGTGACGCCGGAGGCGAGCATCATCTTCGTTACTGCTACCCCGGCGGCGCCAAGACCTACCACCAGCACCCGCAGCTCCTCGATTGGCTTGCCGACGATCTTCAGCGCGTTGAACAGCGCCGCCATCGTCACCACCGCGGTGCCGTGCTGGTCGTCGTGGAAGACCGGGATGTCGAGCGAGTCCTTCAGCCGGTCCTCGATCTCGAAGCAGCGCGGGGCGGAGATGTCCTCGAGGTTGATCCCGCCGAAGGTTGGGGCGATCAGCTCGACCGCCTTGACGATCTCGTCGGTGTCCTGGGTGTCGAGGCAGATCGGGAAGGCGTCGACCTGGGCGAACTCCTTGAACAGCATCGCCTTGCCCTCCATCACCGGCATCGCCGCCTCCGGGCCGATGTTGCCGAGGCCGAGCACGGCGCTGCCGTCGGAGACCACCGCCACCGTGTTCTTCTTGATCGTGAACTCGAAGGCCTTGGAGCGGTCGTCGTGGATGTCCTGGCAGACGCGGGCGACGCCGGGCGTGTAGGCCATCGAGAGGTCGTCGCGCGTCTTCAGCGGGTACTTGTTCTCGACCGAGATCTTGCCGCCGCGGTGCATCTGCATCGTGCGGTCGACGTAGTCGAGGACGCGGGCGCCGCGGGTCGAGCCGATCCCGCGCAGGATCCGCTCCCAGTGCTCGCGGTCCTGGGCGTCGATCGTGAACTCGCGCACCCGCTTGCCCTCGCCGCCGGCCCCCGGCACGAGGTCGACCCCCTGCAGCTGTCCGCCCGCCTCGGCGATCGAAGCGGTCAGCTTCCCGAGCGGCTCCTGCCGCGCATCGAGCTCGACCCGGATCGTGACGCTGTACTGGGCGCTGACGGCCATAGACAGCTATCGAATCAGATCGCGGTAGAAATCGATCTCGCTAGCGTTAATGCTGTATGCGAGGAAGACGAATCTTGGCTGGGGCTGGTCGGCTCACGGCGGTCTGCACTGCGGTTTCTCTCCTCTTCGGCGTTGCGAATGCCGCCGCCGTGGCGGAGCCCCCGCCCGGGACGGCAGGGTGGATGTACGAAGCGGGCACGGTCGTGCGCATCGACCTGACGCTCGACTCGACCGAAAAAGCGAAACTCGAAGCGGAACCCTTCGAGTACGTGAAAGGCACGTTCTCGCTGGCGAAAACGGACGGCACCCCGGGTGGGACGGCGACGCCGGTCGTGACCGGGTTGCCCGCCGAAATCCGCCTCAAGGGGAACGTCGAAGGCTCCTTCCGCGATCTGGACGGCAAGGCCGCTTTCAAGCTCAAGTTCGGCAAAACCGAACCCTTCCTCGGCCTGCGCAAGATGACCCTCAACAACATGGTCGAGGATTACTCGCTGATCCACGAGACGCTCGCCTACCGGGCCTTTCGGGCCGCCGGCATCGCCGCTCCGCGCACCGGCTTCGCCTTCGTCCGGCTCAACGGCAACGACTTCGGCATCTACCTCAATCTCGAGAACCTCGACAAGGTCAACCTGGAACGTTGGTTCGGGCCCTTCGACGATCCGCAGCATCTCTACGAGGGCGAATACGGCACCGACGTCCATCCGGGAGAAGAAGGCAAATTCGGAGTCGACGAGGGTGACGACGAAGATCTGACGGACCTCGAAGCGCTGGTCGCCGCGGTCAACGCCAGCGAAGGCGCCGGATGGTCGGGTCAGGTGGCGCCGTTCGTCGACCTTTCCGAGATGACCCGGATGTGGGCGGTCGAGAAGTACATCGGCCACTGGGACGGGTACTCCGGCCGCGTCGCCCCGAAACAGCCGAACAACTACTACCTCTACAGCGACCCGCTCGGCGCCTTCCAGATGCTGCCGTGGGGGACCGATCTGACCTGGGAGCAGCGGCTCTCCTTCGACGGGCCCGGCGGACTGCTCTTCAACAAGTGCCTGGCCGACCCGGTTTGCGAAGCGCTCTATCGCACCGAACTGCGCTCGGCCGGCACAGCGATCTCCGGCCTTGGCCTTGGCGCGCTAGGCGCTCAGACCGCTGCTCTGCTCGGGCCTTGGGAGAACATCGATCCCCGCCTCGAGCATCCCGGATCCGTGAAAGGCGCGGTCGCCGACACCCTCGCCTTCGTCGCCGACCGGCCCGGCGAACTCGCCGCTTGGCTCGACGCCGAAAAAACTCCTTTTGGTGCAGTGACGACCGCAAGCCTTCGCACTGAACCCGAGCCGAAAGCCACGGCGGTTCCGAGCCTCTACGTCGGGCATTCGAGGCTCGAGGGCCGCGTGCTCTCCACCCACATTTGGCTCCTCGAAGCCGGCCGGGTCTCGCAAACGGCGAAGGTCAAGACGAGGCACGGATCGGTCAAGGCGTGCTCGGTCCAGGCGACGGTGACCCGCACGGGCCCGTTCACCCTCCGCTGCAAGCTCTCCGCCACGATCCGCCGGCGCCTGCACGCACATGGGCTGACGTTGCGGGTGCTGACCAGCTTCTCTCCCAAGACCGCCACGCCCGAATCGAGCTTCGACCGCGTTCGCCTGGCCCGCACAGCGGCCCACTGACACTCGGCTTCGCCGATCTGCATTGCGACCGGCTTGGACCTCTCCTCGTAGAGTGGGCGCGAGATGGCAGCCGCCGCCCTTGTCCTCTATGGCGTTTCCCTGTTCGTCACCTTCGGCCTGCGGGTCGCCGTCCAGGTGCGCAGGACCGGCTCCACGGGGCTGAAGGGCCTCAGCGGCAGTCCCGGTTCGATCGAGTGGCTCGCCGGCGTTCTCTTCATCCTCTCGCTGGCGCTCAGCGCGGCCTCGCCCGCGCTGGTTCTGCTTGGCGCGCTCGATCCGATCGCCGCCCTCGACGGCGTCGTCGGGCACGCGCTGGGCGTTGTCCTCGCTGTCGCCGGCATCGTCTCCATCTTCGGCGCCCAGCTGGCGATGGGGAATGCCTGGCGGGTTGGCGTCGACCCCGAGGAGCGAACGCAACTGGTAACCGGCGGCCCGTTCGGGCTGGTCCGCAACCCGATCTACAGCGCGATGATCCCGAAAATCGCCGGCCTTGCTCTGATGGTTCCCACCGTTCTCGCCATCGCGGGCCTCGTCTGCCTCGTGGTCGCCCTCGAGCTGCAGGTGAGGATGGTGGAGGAGCCGCACCTTCTGCGGGTGCATGGCGATGCCTATGCCACCTACGCCTCCCGCGTCGGCCGCTTCGTGCCGGGCCTAGGCCTTCTGCCCGAGCGATACGCCAGCTGAGGGAGAAATCTACGCTGGGGCGTCCTGGCGAGCTGGGGTGCCAGCTCCGCTCCGGGGGCAGACCTATGATCGCGGCGTGGCCGAGACCCACGAGCTCTTTCTGATCGACGGCAACTCGCTCGCCTACCGGGCGTTCTTCGCGTTGCCGGAGTCGATCGGGACCAGCGACGGGCGGCCGACCAACGCGATCTACGGCCTCGCCTCGATGCTGGTCAAGATCATCGACGAGCATGCGCCGGCGGGGGTGGTCGTCGCCTGGGACGCGGGGATGTCCGGGCGCGAGGTCACCTATGACCTCTACAAGGCGCAGCGCAAACCCCGCCCCGACTTGCTGCGCGAGCAGTGGCCCAACCTGATGCCGCTGGTCGAGGCCTTCGGCTACACCAACGTCAAGGTCGAGGGATACGAGGCCGACGACGTGATCGCCTCGCTGGTCCGCCAGGCTCGCGAGGAGGAGATCGCGGTGATGGTCGTCACCGGCGATCGCGACGCCTACCAGCTGGTAGGCGAGGGAGTGCGGGTGATGAGCACCTCGCGCGGGATCACCGAGACCAAGGTCTACGACAGGGAGGCGGTCCTCGAGCGCTACGGCGTGCCGCCGGAGCTGATCACCGACCTGATGGGACTGCGCGGCGACACCTCGGACAACATCCCGGGCGTGCCGGGGATCGGCGAGAAGACCGCGACCCAGTTGCTGCAGCAGTTCGGGGACCTAGAGGCGGTGCTCGCTTCCGTCGATGAAGTCTCCGGCGCCAAGCGCAAGCAGAACCTGGTCGAGCACGCCGATGACGCCCGCATGTCGAAGCAGCTGGCGACGCTGCAGTACGAGATCGACACCGGCATCGACCTGGCGGCGGTGATGGGCTCGGAGCCCGATCGCGGCGCACTGCGCGACTTCATGCGCGAGTTCGAGCTGCGAGCTGTGTTGGAGCGGCTCGAGGAAGCGCTGCCCGACGGCGATGCAGTGCCCGGTCGCAGCGTCGAGACCGAGCTCGAGGTCGAGGTGGAGGAGGGGGCGGCGGCGGATCTGGGCGAGGGGGAGGGCGGTCTTGCGCTGGCGATAGACGGCGAGCGCTGGGCCGCCGCCGAGGATGCGCGAACCCTCGCCGGCGCCTCGACCCTCGACGAGCTGGCGACGGCGCTTGCCGGCAGGTCGCTCGTCGCCCACGACGCCAAGTCGCTTGGCGGCGGCCGCCACGGCCTGCTTGCCGCGGCCGCCCGCGAGGGGATCGATCTGCGCCTGGACCACGACACGATGCTCGCCGCCTACCTGCTGGAGCCGCAGCGGCGCACCTACGAGCTGACCGAGCTGGCCGCCGACGCCGGGATCGGCATCGCCGCCGGAGCGACCCCCACCGAGACCGCCGACGACGGTCAGCTCTCACTCGACGGGGAGGAGGGCGAGGCCGGCCTCGACCCGGCCGAGGAGGCGCGCCTCGTCCACGCACTCGCTGAGGCGCAGCGCCCGCGGATCGCGGAGTTCGGCTTGGCGGAGCTGCTGCGCGAGGTGGAGCTGCCGCTGGTCCACGTGCTCGCCGCGATGGAGCGGGAGGGGCTGAAGCTCGACGCCGAGCGCTTGGCCGAGGTCGGAGCGGGCTTCGGCGAGCGGATCGAGACCCTGGAGAGGGAGATCTTCGAGCTGGCCGAGGAGGAGTTCACGATCGGCTCGCCGCAGCAGGTCGGTCGGGTCCTCTTCGAGAAGCTTGGCCTCACCCGCAAGCGCCGCGGCAAGACCGGCTACTCGACCGACGCCCGCGTGCTCGCTCAGATCCGCGACGAGCACCCGATCGTCGAGAAGATCGAGTCCTGGCGCGAGCTGACCAAGCTGAAGAACACCTACCTCGACTCGCTGCCGGACCTGATCGACCCCGAGACCGGGCGGGTCCACACCACCTTCAACCAGGCCGCGACGACGACCGGCCGCCTCTCCAGCACCAACCCCAACCTGCAGAACATCCCCATTCGCACCGAGATCGGCCGGCCGGTGCGCGCCTGCTTCGTCGCCGAGGAGGGCGCCCAGTTGCTCTCCGCCGACTACAGCCAGGTCGAGCTGCGCGTTCTCGCCCACGTCGCCGAGGAGGAGGTGCTGAAGGAGATCTTCCGCGCCGGCGACGACGTCCACGCGGCGACAGCGGCCGAGGTCTTCGACATTTCGCGCGAGGACGTCGACGTCGGCCAGCGCTCGAAGGCGAAGATGGTCAACTTCGGCATCGTCTACGGGCTGACCGGCTTCGGCCTCGCCGACCGGCTCAACATCCCGCGCAAAGAGGGCGAGGAATTCGTCTCCCGCTACCTGGAGCGCTTCCCCGCCGTGCGCGCCTTCCGCGAGCAGGTGGTCGAGCGGGCGCAGGAGGAGGGCTACGTGACCACGCTGATGGGGCGCCGCCGGGGGATCCCCGAGCTGCGCTCAGGCAACCCCAACACGCGCCGCCTCGGCGAGCGCCTCGCCGTCAACACGGTGATCCAGGGCACCGCCGCCGACATCATCAAGGTCGCGATGGTGCGCTGCCAGAAGGCGTTGCGCGAGGCGGGGACGGAGACCCGCCTCGTCCTGCAGATCCACGACGAGCTGCTCTTCGAGGGCCCGCCCGGCGAGATGGACGCCGCGGTCGAGCTGGTGCGGCGCGAGATGTGCGCCGCCTACCAGCTCGATCCCCCGCTCGAGGTGGACATCGGCGTCGGCCCGGACTGGCTCGACGCCAAGTAGGTCCGTCCGGTCCGGGCTCAGTCGTCCAGCTCGATCTTCCAGAAGAACGCCTGGCCGTCATGCAGCCCGAGGATCGCCTCGTCGACGACGGCACCGGCGGTGAGGTCGTCGGTGGAGCAGTCGGAGTGGCTCCAGTCGTGGTCGCCGTCCTCGGAGTGATGCAGCTGACGGCGTCCGTGGTGGCGACCGTGTCGCCAGCCGTGGTGCCGGTCGTCGCCGCACTGGATCCAGGTCAGGCGGGTGACCTCTCCGCTGACCGTTCCCCCCGAGCTGAGATCGATTGCCAGGACGCCGCTGTCGGGATCGAACGAGGCGATCGTCCCGGCGGGGTCGTCACTGTCGTGGTGGTGATGGGCGATGGCTGGACCGGCGAGCGCCATCGCGAGCACGCTCCCCGCGACGGTGGTGACGAGGGCGATCGTCCTCGCTGTCCTCGACTTGCGCGTCATGGTGCCTCCTCCGAGTAGTTGGGTCGCACGTCGGATACTCGAAAGTGAGTACCCGACGCACGGCCCACTGACACGGTGAGCCGATCAAACGTCCATTGGGCTACTCGGCCAAGATCGGAGACGGTGCAGTTGGCGCCGGTGCCGTTGTCGTTTGTTACCACTCGGGCCGGGCCGAGGAAGAAGCGTGCGGCAAAGGTCTCTGCTGGCGGTGGCATGGGCATCCGGCTCTCTGAACCGGTTACTGATATGACAGCAACCGGGTTCGATCGACGATGAGATCTCTGTCCAGCCAACACGCGAGCGGAGCGAAGATCACGGACTCCGCGCAGGGTGCAGGGCATGGATAGGGGCCTGGCGGTGCTCTTGACCGCCGGGGCCGGCGGCCTGATCGCCCTGCAGGCGCCGATCAACGCCGGGCTCGGGCGGGCCACCGGCAGCCTGCCGGCGGCGCTGGTCTCCTTCCTCGTCGGCACGGTCGCCCTCGCTGCGATCGTCGTGCTCAGCGGCAAGGCGGGCGGGCTGAGCTCGACCTTCGACGTCAGCTGGTACTACCTGCTCGGCGGTCTGCTCGGCGCCGTCTACGTCGCCAACGCGCTGATCGCGGTGACCGCGATCGGGGCCGGGGGGGTGGCGGCGGCGACGATCGCCGGCCAGCTCACCTTCTCTGTGGCGATCGACCGCCTGGGACTATTCGGTCTCGACCAGGTCCCGCTCAGCCCCGAGCGGGTGATCGGCGTCGCCCTGCTCATGGCCGGCACCGTTCTCATCGTTCGCTGAGGCCGTCGCGAACTCGGGCGGCGCGATCCGCAGGTAGTGGCCGAAGGACCAGTCGATGAAGCGCTTGGCGCCGAGCAGGCGAATCAGCGGTCCCAGCAGGCGGGGCGGCACCTTTGGCACGAACCGCTGCACGCGCAGCATCCAGCGGAACTTCCACTCGTGGGAGTCGTTGAACTCGGCGTAGCGCGCGGCGGCGCGCTCGCGGTCCTGGCTGCCCTCGACGACGGCGCGCAGCTCCCGCCCCAGCGCGATCCCGAAATAGAGCGCGGTGCGGATCCCCTCGGCGCTGAGCGGCAGGCAGTGGCCGGCCGAGTCGCCGGCGAAGAAGACGCCGCCCTCGGTCGCCGGGCGCAGCTTGTGCGGAATCCAGTTGCCCTGGTAGCGGACGCGGTCGGCGCCGAGATCCTCGGCGAGCAGCTCGGTGGTCTGGCGGACGTGGAAGCGGGGGTCGAAGGAGCCGACGCCGATCCGCAGCTCGTCCTTCGCCGGGAAGGACCAGCCGTAGCCGGCGGGGACGTAGCGGCGGTCGATCCAGACCTCGAGGTCCTCGCCCTTGCCCCCGGGGTGGACCTCGAGGCCGCGCGAGAGCGGCGCGTCGGGCGGCTGGAAGCCGTCGCCGCTGGCCAGCACGCGGCGCCAGCCGAGCGCGTCGACGACCAGGGGGGCGCTGAGCACCCCGCGATCGGTCTCGACCGCGATCGCGCCGTCGCCGTTGGCGGGGCGGGCGCGCCCGTTCACCTTGGCGGTCTCGAAGCTGGCGTCGCAGTCGCGCCAGAGCAGCTCGCAGAGCTCCCTGTAGTCGAAGGTCGAAAAGGTCCAGGGCAGGCGGAAGCGCGCATCGCCGTGGGGGGTGTGCATCAGCAGCGAGTCGAAGCGCTGGCGCTCGGCCTCCATCAGGCCCGTCGTCCGCAGCCACTCGGTGGGGATGCCGCAGGCCGAGGTCTGCCGCTCGCCGATCTCATAGCGATCGATCACCATCACGTCGGCGCCCGAGCCGGCAAGCTCCCGTGCGACGGCCAGCCCGGCGAAGCTCGCGCCGCAGATCAGCACGTCGTAGCTGCCGTCGAGCGCCGTTCGCTCGTCGCCGCGTTTGGTCGCTCTTACCGGCACGACCGCAGGGTATCCACTCTGCCATTATTCGCCGCCGTGTCCGCAACCGACACACTCGCTGCGCCTGCCCCCGTTGGCACCCCTGTCGAGGGTTCCAACGGGCTCCTGCTGGAGATCGACGGCAAGGTAGTTCCCAACTACGCGGCGACGATGGTCTCCTTCGAGGAGGGCGACGTCGTCAAAGGTCGGGTCGTGCGGATCGACAAGGACGAGGTCCTGGTCGACATCGGCTACAAGTCGGAGGGGGTCATCCCCTCGCACGAGCTCTCGATCCGCAAGTCGGTCAACCCGGCCGACGAGGTCGAGCTGGGCGAGGAGGTCGATGCCCTCGTCCTCACCAAGGAGGACGCCGAGGGTCGCCTGGTGCTCTCCAAGAAGCGCGCCCGCTTCGAGAAGGCCTGGCGCCGGATCGAGGCTGCCGCCGAGTCGGGCGAACCGGTCGAAGGCAACGTGATCGAGGTGGTCAAGGGCGGCCTCATCCTCGACCTCGGGGTGCGCGGCTTCCTGCCCGCCTCGCTGGTCGACATCCGCCGCGTCCACAACCTTGACGAGTTCACGGGCCAGACGCTCGAGTGCAAAGTGATCGAGCTCAACCGCAGCCGCAATAACGTGGTGCTCTCGCGGCGTGCCGTGCTCGAGGAAGAGCGCAAGGAGGTGCGCGAGCAGATCCTCGGCCGCCTCGAGGCGGGCCAGGTCGTCGAGGGCAAGATCTCCAACATCGTCGACTTCGGCGCCTTCGTCGACCTCGACGGCATCGACGGCCTGATCCATATTTCCGAGCTTTCCTGGAGCCACGTCAACCACCCCTCCGAGGTGGTTGCGATCGGCGACACCGTGCGGATCAAGGTGCTCGACATCGACCGCGACCGCCAGCGCATCTCGCTTGGCCTCAAGCAGACGCAGGAGGACCCCTGGCAGCGCGTGATCAGCGCCCACCGGCCCGGCGACGTGCTCGAGGGAGCGGTGACCAAGGTCGTCGCCTTCGGCGCCTTCGTCGAGATCCTGCCCGGCGTAGAGGGCCTGGTCCACATCTCCGAGCTCGCCGACCACCACGTCGAGAGTCCGAGCGAGGTGGTCGAGCCCGGGACGACGCTCAACGTCAAGATCCTCGAGATCGACGAGGAGCGGCGGCGCTTGTCGCTCAGCATCAAGCAGGTTGCCGAAGGCAAGATGGCGATGGGCGATCTCGGGGAGCAGATTCAGGATGCTGCGGCTGCCGAGGGTTCTACGGCTGAGGAGGCTTCTGGTGAGGGCTCGGTTGAGGGCTCAGAGGAATCGGCCGCGGGTCCTGACGCCGAGGCTGACCCCCCGGCGAACACCCCGGAGGGCGCAGCCTCGACGCCACCCGCGGAAGACGAGTCTGAGGCCGCTGAGGCGCCGGCCGCTGAGGCTGAAGCTCCTGCGACCGAGGTCGAGGCACCTGCCTCCGGGGAGGGAGCTGATGAGACTTCGGCCGCTGAGGAGGACCAGGCTGTTGAGGCTCCGGCCGCGGAGGAGGGTCAGGCTGATGAGGCCCCTGCCGCTGAGGTGGAGGCTCCAGAGGTCGAGGAGGCGCCGGCCGAGGAGCCGGAGGCCGAGGCCGTTGAGGAGCCTGTGGCCGAGGAGTCCGCGCCAGCCGCCGATGAGGAAACCCCAGCAGCCGAGGCAGAGCCAGCCCCTGAGGAGCCTTCCGAGCCTTAGGGCCTGTCCCGGCAGGGGTGGAGCGTCTTGTACTTTTTCGCGAGTGCTCGCCAGAGGCGCCAGCGATCTGACTGTCCTCGAAAAAGTTAAGCGGAACCCCTGCCGGGACAGGCCCACACCATGCCGCTGACTATCGGGCTGACCGGTGGGATTGCGGCTGGGAAGTCCGAGGCTCTCGCTGCCTTCGAGCGGCTGGGGGCGGCGACGATCTCCACCGACGCGGTGGTGCACGAGCTGTTGGACCGCGAGCCGCTGCTGGGTCGGTTGACGGAGCGCTGGGGGGAGGACGTCGCCCGCGAGGGCCGGATCGACCGCACCAAGGTGGGCGAGATCGTCTTTGCCGACCCGGAGGAGCTGGCCTGGTTGGAGTCGCAGATCCATCCCCTGGTCGGGGAGCGGATCGGCACCTGGCTTGCCTCGTTGCCATCGGATTCCAAGGTCGCCGTGGTCGAGGTGCCGTTGCTCTTCGAGTCCGAGATGGAGCCCGTCTTCGACACTACGGTCGCCGTCGTCACCACCGACGAGGTCCGCCGGGCCCGCGCCGAGGCGCGAGGCCACGCCCTGGTCGGCGAGCGCGAGGCGCGACAACTGGCCCAGGAGGAGAAGGCGGCGCGGGCCGAGCACGTGGTCGAGAACGACGGCACGCTCGAGGATCTCGAGCGTCGCCTGTCCGCCTTGGTCGCGAAGCTGGGGGCATGAGTCCGGCGCGAAACCGCGAGATGAAGAAACGGAGAAGGCGACGCCTGGTGCTCGGGGGCGCCGTGGTCTCTGCCGGTATCGTCGCTGGGGTGCTGCTTGGAGTGGTGGGGGACGTTGACCGGGCGATCCAGGAGCTCACCCTGCCCCTGCGCCACGAGGACGTGATCCGCCAGCAGTCGCGCGAAAAGGACGTCGACGCGGCGCTGATCGCAGCGGTGATCTACTCGGAGTCCAAGTTCAGCGATCGGACTTCGAGCGCCGGAGCGCGAGGATTGATGCAGATCACGCCGGAAACCGCCAACGAGATCGAGCGCCACAGCGGCGGCACCACCTTCAAGCTCGGCGACCTCTCCGATCCGGAAATCAACATCCGCTACGGCACGTACCGCCTGCGCGAACTGCTCGACCGCTACGGCGGCGACGCGGTCGCCGCTCTCGCGGCCTACAACGCGGGACCGACCAACGTCGACAGCTGGGGCGGTAGCGAGCTGGGCCTGGACGACATCCGCTTCCCCGAAACCCGCGCCTACGTAGAAGAGGTCCTCGACAAGCAGCACGCCTATCGCGACAAGTACGCAAAGGAGCTGGGCTACCAATGAGCTTCCGGTGCGCCTTTTGCGGTCTATGCCCACATAAAGCGCACCGGAAGGGTGTGGGATGAGCGAGGCACCGAGGCCGCGCGTGGCAGCGCTGGCGATCGCGGTCGGCCTGGTCCTGGCCGATTCCTCGATTGTCGTCCTGGCGCTGCCGGAGATCTACCGCGAGCTGGACACCAGCGTCGCGGGGGTGACCTGGGTCCTGATCTCCTTCAATCTGGTGATGGCGCTGGCCGCGGTCCCGGCGGCGCACCTTGCTCGTCGTGTCGGCCCCGGGCGCGCCGCGGCGGTCGGCCTGGCGGTCTTCGCCGGCGCGGGCATCGCCTGTGCCGCCTCCACCCACCTCAGCACCCTGATCGCAGCGCGCGCCGTGCAGGCGCTCGGTGGGGCAGCTGCGGTGACGGCGGTGCTGGAGCTGCTGCCGGCGACGGTTGGCTCGGAGCGGCGCGCCGCGACCGTCTGGGCCGCCGCCGGGGCGACCGGCGCCGCCCTCGGCCCCGCTGTCGGCGGCCTGCTCACCGAGCTCGTCTCCTGGCAGTCGATCTTCCTGATCCAGGTGCCGGTGGCGCTCGCCGCGGCGGTGCCGATTCTCGCCGTCGCAAGGCACGAGGCGGCAACCGGGATCGTCGAAGGGGAGCTGCGCCGCACCGGGCGCCCCCACGTGCTCGCAAATCTGTCCCTGGCGATGATCTCCGCCGCGATCGCGGCGGCGCTCTTCCTGCTCGTGCTGCTGCTGATCGAGGGCTGGCGCCTGACCCCGATCGGCGCCGCGATCGTCGTCAGCGTGATGCCGCTCTTCGCTCTCCTCGGTAGCCGTCTCGACCACATGGTCCCGAGTGCCCGAGCGCGTGCGGCGGCTGGGGCGATCCTCATCTCCGGCGGCCTGGGCGGGCTGGCGCTGCTGCCGAAGGCGGAGGTGGCGCTGACCCTGCCGCCCCAGATCATGGTCGGGATCGGGCTGGCGCTGGTGCTCTCGGCGCTGACCGAGACCGCGCTGAGCGGCCGCGCGCCGCAGGCGATCCACGGCGGCTGGACGATCTCGGCGCGCCACGCCGGCGTCGTCCTCGGTCTGCTGGCGCTGACCCCGATCTTCACCTTTGACATCGCCCAGCAGCGCCATGACGCGATCGATGCCGGCACCGCGGTGATCCTCGACTCCCGGGTACCGCCGCTGACCAAGCTCGACCTCGCGCAGCGGATCGAGGTTCAGCTGGAAGGAGAGGGGGGCAGGGTGCCGACGATCGGCTCGGCCTTCGAGCCGCTCCCCGACGACGCCGAAGAACGTGACCAGGTCGTGCAGCTGCGAGAAGAACTGCAGGACCAGCTGAATCGCGGCGCCACCCACGCCTTCAGCCCCTCCTTCGGCCTCGCCGCGCTGCTCGGCCTGCTCTCGCTGATCCCGATCGGGCTGGCGCGGAGGGTGGAGCTGTGAGCGCGGAGTCGAGAGCGCGGCTGCTGGTCGGCGGATCGATCGCCGCCGCAATTGCCCTCGTCGGCATCTACCTGGCGGCTGGCGGTACCTCCTACGCACCGGCGAAGACGCAGGACCCGTGCCAGCAGCGGCCCTGGCGCAACCCGGAAGGCCTGCAGCAGATCGCCGAGCAGTTCACGCTCTCCGCCCTCGATGGCGCCGCCTGCGAGCTTGGGGTGAGCCGGGAGGTCCTGGCCCGGGGGCTGGCGACGCCGAAGTCGCGCGAACGCTTCGGCAGGCGCTACGACATCGACGAAGCGCAGCTGGCGAAGGCGATCCGAGCCGGGCTCCTGCGCGCGGTCGACGACGCCGAACGGGCGGGTGCGCTCAGCCCGCTGCTCGCGGCACCGCTGCGCGAAACGCTGAGAAGCATCCCGCTCGACCAGGCGATCGAACTGATCCAGAACGCCAACACCCTGCTCGACAACCTGCAGAGCTTCCTCGGCCCCGCCCAGGGCCTGCTCGAACAGTTCCTGCCTTGATCCTGTCCTTGCCTATTTCTTGATCTGGAAGCGGGTCTTGCCCGGCAGCCAGCGAATCCCCTCGCAGAGCTGTTCCGGGGTGGTGTCCAGCGAGCTGGCGAGCTTGACGATGGTGCCGAGCCGAGGCTCGCGCCCACCGCGCTCCAAGAGGGAGATCTCGGTGCGGTGCAGATCGCACATGAAGCCGAGCTCCTCTTGCGAGACTTTCTTTTTCTGGCGCGCCTTGCGCAGATTAGTGGCGAAACGTTCGCGTGGTTTCATGGCTGGCGATTCTCTGTCTGCGACGACAGAAGCGCTACAGACAAGACACCTACAGACAAAACGGGACGTTTATAGCACGCCTCAATCGCGGGTCGCGCGCCAGACCCAGAGCATTGCCAGCGGCTGCAGCGGCAGCCGCGCCCAGAGCGCCCAGCGCGGGACCCGCTTCAGGTCGAGGCCGCTCACCTGCTCGGGGTTTATCGCCATGTGGACATTGGCGGGGAAGACGGCCAGCAGCAGCCCGAGCAGCCACCAGCGAGCGAAACGCCGAGTCGGCCGCGCCAGCACGGCGGCGCCGCCAGCGATCTCGGCCAGGCCGCTGACGATCACCGCCTCGCGGTGGCGTGGCAGCGAGGGCGGCATGATCGCTTCGTAGCTTCGCGGGATGACGAAGTGCATCGTCCCGGCGAAGGCGAAGAAGCCGGCGAGGGCTTTCTGGGAAGAGCGCATCGGCGGAGCAGTGTAGTGCGCCCGCTATCGTCATCGCGTGCCCGAGTTCAAGCTCAATCCCGCTTACACGCCCACGGCCGACCAGCCAAAGGCGATCGCGGGGCTTGCCGAGGGACTGGGGGCGGGGGATCGCTTCCAGACCCTGCTTGGGGCGACTGGCACCGGCAAGACCTTCACGATGGCGGCGACGATCGCGGCGGTGCAGCGGCCCTCGCTGGTGATCGCCCACAACAAGACGCTGGCGGCGCAGCTTTGCAACGAGTTCCGCGAGTTCTTCCCCGAGAACGTGGTGGAGTACTTCGTCTCCTATTACGACTACTACCAGCCCGAGGCATACGTCCCGGCACAGGACCTCTACATCGAGAAGGACTCCTCGATCAACGATGAGATCGACCGCCTGCGCCATGCCGCCACGGCGGCGCTCTTCGCCCGCCGCGACGTGATCATTGTCGCCTCGGTCTCCTGCATCTACGGGATCGGCTCGCCTCAGGTCTACAACGAAAAAATGCAGCTCTTCAAAGTCGGCGAGGTGATCGACCGCGACGAGGTGCTGCGCAAGCTGATCAAGATGCAGTACCAGCGCAATGACTCGGTGCTCAGCCGCGGCAGCTTCCGCGTGCGCGGGGAGGTGCTTGAGATCATGCCTTCCTACGCCGAGTCGGCGTACCGGATCGCGCTCTTCGGCGATGAGATCGAGGGGGTCCAGCACTTCGACCCGCTCACCGGCGAGATC
Source organism: uncultured Solirubrobacterales bacterium (assembly GCA_963712595.1). Classification (GTDB taxonomy): domain Bacteria; phylum Actinomycetota; class Thermoleophilia; order Solirubrobacterales; family 70-9; genus VRUE01. The sequence continues at coordinate 374,821 of CAVQIM010000001.1, read as the reverse complement.
CTCGACACGATCGACCACGTCTCGGTCTGGCCGGCCTCGCATTACGTGACCCGCGACGAGACGCTGGAGCGGGCGGTCGAGGAAATCCGCGCCGAACTGCACTCGCGCACGGAGGAACTCGAGGCCGAGGGCAAGCAGCTCGAGGCGCACCGCCTGCGCCAGCGCACCGCCTACGACATCGAGATGCTGAAAGAGGTCGGTTTCACCTCGGGGATCGAGAACTACTCGCGCATCCTCGATGGCCGTCCTGAGGGAAGCCCGCCGCACACGCTGATCGACTATTTCCCCGACGATTTCGCCGTCTTCGTCGACGAGTCCCACCAGACGATCCCGCAGATCGGCGGCATGTACGAGGGCGATCGCTCCCGGAAGCAGACCCTGATCGACTACGGCTTTCGCCTGCCCTCGGCGATCGACAACCGGCCGCTCAGGTTCGACGAGTTCCTCGAGCGGGTGCCGCAGCTGGTGATGGTCTCGGCGACGCCGGGGCCGTTTGAGAAAGCCGAATCGACCCGGATCGTCGAGCAGATCGTCCGCCCGACCGGGATCATCGACCCCGCGATCGAGGTGCGCGAGACCCGCAACCAGATCGACGACTTGATGAACGAGATCAAGGGGATCGCCGAGGAAGGCGACCGGGTCCTGGTCACGACGCTGACCAAGAAGATGGCGGAGGACCTGACCAACTACCTGCTCGAGTACGGGGTAAAGGTCCGCTACCTGCACTCCGAGGTCGACACCCTGGAGCGGATCCAGATCATCCGCGACCTTCGCCTCGGCGAGTACGACGTACTGGTCGGGGTCAACCTCCTGCGCGAGGGGCTCGACCTGCCTGAGGTCTCGCTGGTGGCGATCCTCGACGCCGACAAGGAGGGCTTCCTGCGCGGCGAGACCAGCCTCGTGCAGACGATCGGCCGCGCTGCCCGCAACGTCAACGGGCGGGTGCTGATGTACGCCGACAAGGAGACCGATGCGATGCGGGCGGCGATGCGCGAGACCGATCGGCGCCGGGCGATCCAGCTCGCCTACAACGAGGAGCACGGGATAACCCCGGCGACCGTGCGCAAGGGCATCTCCGAGATGAGCGAGTTCCTGGCGATGGAGGACCGCGCACCGCGCAAGCGCCGCAGCAAGCACGCCGCCGACTTCGCCGACCCGGCCGAGCTGGAGCGCGCGATCGTCGCGCTCGAGGAGGAAATGCTGGCGGCTGCAGATGACCTTCGCTTCGAGGAGGCAGGCCGCCTGCGCGACGAGCTGAAGGAGCTGCGCCGCGACCTCGACGGCATGAGAGCCGGCGCGTAGAGCCCATCTCAGCAGGGGTTCCACTTAACTTTTTCGAGGGACGGGGACTGCTGCCGCCCAGGCGGAGGCCGCGAAAAAGTACAAGACGTTCCACCCCTACTGAGATGGGTCCTGATCGTCGTTCATGAGAGCATCGAGGTCGTGACGATTTGTGAGGAGATTGGGGCGTGGGCCACCGAGCTGCGCGCTGCGGATCTGCCGTCGAGCGTGCGTGAGCGGGCGGAGCTGCAGGCGATGTGCGTCGCCGCGGGGCGCGCCGCGGGCGAAGCTGCGGCAGCGCCGTTCGCGGCGGTCGCGCCTGAGGGACCGGTGGGGGAGGTCTACCGCTCGGCGGCGGCCTCGATCGCACACGACTGGGACGACTACCTCTTCATGGGCCACACCGGCCACTCGGCGGTGCCGGCGGCAGCCGCCTTCGCGGACGACCCCGAGCGGCGGCTGCTCGCCCAGGTGGCGGCCAACGAGGTCGCCGGGCGGCTTGGCGCAGCGCTCTTCCTCGGTCCCCACAACGGTCAGTTCTGGGCTTCGATCCACTGCGCCTCGGCTGCGGTGGCCGCTTCCGTGGGCCTCGGTCTCGATCGGGCCCGCACTGCCCACGCGCTCGCTGTCGCCCTCTACCAGCCGCCGTACGGGATGTGGCCGGGATTCATGGGCCCGGCAAGCAAGCTGTTGACGGCGGCCGAGCCGGCGGCGGTGGGGGCACGGGCTGCGCTGCTGGCGGCCGACGGGGTCAGCGGGGCGCTCGACGTGATCGAGCACCCGCGCGGCGTCCTCGCCAGCCTCTCCTTCGCTCCGCGGCCAAAGATGTTCGGCGGCCTCGGCAGCGTCTGGCTGACCGACACCCTCGCCTACAAGCGCCTGCCCGGCTGCGCCTATCTGCAGTCGGTTGCCGAGGCTGCGCTTGCAGCCGGGGTCCACTCGGAGGAGGTGGCGAGCGTCGAGATCGAGGCGGGCTGGCTCACCTGCGAGATGGAGGAGTTGGGGCGCGGCCCCGATCTCTCGCCGATCCGGGTCAACTTCTCGGCGACGCTGACCGCGGCTATCGCCCTGCTTGCCGGCAGATTCACCCCGGCCGAGCTGGAGCCGGCCTGGCTGGCCGAGCACGAGGCCGAGATCCGCGACCTCGCCGCGCGGGTCAGCCTCCGTCACGACCCGGCGCTGACCGCGAAGACCCTGCGCGGGACGCTCGAGGCGGGTGCATCGCCCGATCTTGGCCTGCGCGACCTTCTGCGTATCCGCCGTCGCCTCGGCGACGTGAACATGGACGAGGCCAACCCCGGCCCGGCGCTGGTGCGGGCGCTTGCCGCCGACCGTGGCCTGCGCCGCTTCCTCGGGCACTCTCTGCGCCACCGGCTCGCCGGCGGTGCGGGCGACGGCGGCATCGACGGTCTCGACACGGCGGCGCTGCGGATGACCTTCCCCAGCCGCCTGTGCATCGCGCTGCGCGACGGCTCGTCCGTCGTGGTCGAGGGCACCGAGCCCGGCTCCTGCGGGCGCCCGCTCCCCGAGCAGCGCGCCGTCGTCGAGGAGCGACTCGCGGTCGCCGGGCTCGCTGTCGGCTCGACTGCCTAGGCCAGGACCTTCGCTGCCTTGGCGCTGTCCGAGTAGAACTCGCCGCGCACGATCTTGTCGTCGGCGAACTTCATCAGGTGGGCGAACGGCGCCTCGAAGCTGTCGCCGTCGTGGCCGGCCTTCTGGGTTCCTCGTATCACCACCCACTCGCCGGCGTCGATGAACTCCTCGGGCTCGACGCTGAAAGACGACCAGTAGTTGGGGATCTGGGCGAAGTTCCCGATGATCGTGTCGCGGCCCTGCGTCTCGCCGCCGAGTGGCAGCTCGTCAGACGTGAACCAGGTGCCGTCCTCGGCAAGCATCTCCTTCAGCGCTTCCAAGTCGCCGCGGCCGAAGGCCTCATAGGCGGACCGGGCGGTGTCGACATTCGACATATTTCCTCCTAAATTGCTGGCTGGCCCTGCCCTTAGATCACGCTACTCGCGGCCGGGCATGCACGCAAGGGTCCTTAACTAATCTGCCGGCATGGCCATCGACGTCAGCGAGGCGACATTCGAGCGCGAGGTGGTCGAGCGCTCGCGCCAGGTACCCGTCGTGGTCGACTTCTGGGCGGAGTGGTGTGGTCCCTGCCGCACGCTGACGCCTGCGCTGGAGGCCGCGGAGACTTCGCGCGACGGCGAGGTCGTGCTGGCGAAGGTCGACGTCGATGCCAACCAGGCGCTGGCGGCTCGCTACGGCGTGCAGGGGATCCCGGCGGTTAAGGCATTCCGCGATGGCGCCGTGGCGAGCGAGTTCGTCGGCGCCGTGCCAAGGGCGAAGGTCGAGGAGTTCTTCGATGCCCTGGTGCCATCGCGCGCCGACGAGCTGCTCGTGGCCGGAGACGAGCTCTCCCTGCGCGAGGCTTCGGAACTGGAGCCGCGCCGCGCCGATATAGCCGTGGCCCTCGCTCGCGAGCGCTTGGAGCGCGGGGCAGACGACGACGCTCTCGATGCCGTCAAAGGCCACGAAGGCGACTTCGCCGCTGCAGGGATCGCCGCCCGCATCGGCTTGACCAAGAGCGGCATCGCCACGGAGGCCTTCGAAGCCCTCGACCGCGGCGAGACCCCAGCCGCCCTCGATGCCCTCCTCGAACAACTCGCCGACGCGGATGACGCCACTCGCGAGCAACTCCGTCGCGCAATAGTCGGCATCCTCGCCGCTCTGGACCCCGCCGACCCAGCCGCAGCGCACTACCGCCGCCGCCTAGCCACATCCCTCTACTAACCCCCTAACCACCCCGCCCCACCCCGGCTGACTTCGTGTTTTGTCTCGGATAGCGAGACAAAACACGAAGTCAGCCGGGGGTATTGTGATGGGGGGACCGTTTTAGGTGGCGGCGGCGTTGGTCTAGGAGGCGGCGCAGGCGGGTCGCTACGGCCTGCGGTTCGCGGTCCATCCGCACGCCGGTGACCCTGGTCATCTCGATTTCGGCCAGCTTCAGGTCCTCTTGGCGCAGCCGATCTCCCTCGAATGCCATATGCCCCCCGTGGTAGTCGTAGGTATCGAGTTCGACCGCGAAGCGCTCGGTGGGCCAATAGGCGTCCAACTCATATCCCTCGACGAAGTAGTTCATGGATGGCCTCGGAAGCCCAGCGCGCTTGACCAGAGCGAGGAATCGACGCTCGAGTCTGGAGCGGGTAAATGCCGGATCGCGGTAGATCGCCAGCGCGTCCCTCAATCGTGCCGCCCCACGAAAGCCGCGGCTACGTTGCAGGAGCGCGTCGATCGCACTCAGCTCGAGCAGGCCGCGTCGTTCTGCCTGCTCTATCGCGTTTCCAAGGAAGCGTGGGTCAACCGCCGCAAAGTCGAGAAGGGTTCTTGAGACCGCAGTGACCGGGATGCCTTCAAACGAGCTTCTGTCCTCGGCAATAAGGGCGGCTGCGCTATGGACCCGTATTTCTTGGCGAGTCTCTCTTGGGCTCGCAGCGGTGACTTCGACGATCGATGGCCACCACTTGGTAAAGCCCCAAAGCCACGCGGCAGAGCGATGACTTAGCAATGCACCATCTCCACAGCTGAGCACCGCCGCCAGGCATCGCCCGTGCTTTGAAAGAGCTCTATGCCCAACCCCGTAAACGCCCCAGTGGATCTGGTGAAGGCGCCCGTCGACCGTCGCTCGCGAAACTGCCTTCGTTGAGTAGCCGAGCTCAACGAGCTGGCGAGCCGAAATGAGGCCGTGCTGGCGCTCGGCAAGCGCGGCCACCCCATGGTGAGTTCGTGGTTTGTCTCGCATATCGAGACTAAGGGCGAAGTCAGCGGAGTTCTCCGCTGGGAGGGCCTGAAACGCTGGGGTAACTGCGCACGTTGCGGAGAAGCAGGGGGAACATCTGTTCGGGTGCGTAGAATCGCCCTCTGTGGCTGCTTCTGATCGGATCGTCATCTCTGGGGCGCGGGAGCACAACCTGCGCGATATCGACCTCGAGCTGCCTCGGGATGCGCTGATCGTGATCACCGGGCTCTCGGGCTCAGGCAAGTCGAGCCTTGCCTTCGACACGATCTACGCCGAGGGGCAGCGGCGCTACGTCGAGTCGCTCTCGGCCTACGCGCGCCAGTTCCTCGGGCTGATGGAGAAGCCCGACGTCGACTCGATCGAGGGGCTCTCGCCGGCGATCTCGATCGACCAGAAGACGACCTCACGCAATCCTCGCTCGACCGTCGGCACGGTGACCGAGATCCACGACTACCTGCGCTTGCTATGGGCGCGGATCGGGGTGCCGCACTGTCCCGAGTGCGGGGCGGAGATCACCGGTCAGACCCAGGAGCAGATCGTCGACCGGCTGATGACGCTGGATGAGGGCCTCAAATTCATGGTGATGGCGCCGGTGGTGCGCGGGCGCAAGGGCGAGTACGGCAAGCTGTTCGAGCAGTTCCGGCTCGAGGGCTACTCACGGGTCGAGGTCGACGGCGAGCTGCGCCGGCTCGACGAGGAGATCGTCCTCGACAAGAAGTTCAAACACGACATCTCGGTCGTCGTCGACCGGCTGGTGATGAAGTCCGACCTGCGGCGCCGTCTCTCTGAGTCGGTCGAGGCGGCGGCGGGCCTTGCTGGCGGGCTGGTCGAAGTGGAGATGGTCGACGATGCAAAAGGGGACAAGCTGCTCTTCTCCGAGCAGTTCGCCTGCCTCAAATGCGGCACCTCGATCCCCGAGCTGGAGCCGCGGATCTTCTCCTTCAACTCGCCCCACGGCGCCTGCGAGCGCTGTCACGGGCTCGGTTTCCAGCGGGTGATCGATCCCGAGCTGGTCGTGCCCGACCCGACCCTCTCGCTCGGCGAGGGCGCTTTGCAGCCCTGGAACCGAGGGATCACCGCTTACTGGAAGCGCCTGATCGCCTCGGTCGCGGACGCCTATGACGTCGATCTCGACAAGCCATGGGCGAAATTGAAGAAGCTCGAGAAAGACGTCTTCCTCTACGGGACCGGCGAGGAGCGCCATCAGGTCTCCTACACAAACCGCTTCGGTCGCAAGCGCTCCTACAAAGTCCGCTTCGAGGGGATCGTCAACAACCTCGAGCGCCGCTACGAAGAGACCGATTCGGAGAGCAACCGTGAGCGGATCGAGGGCTACATGGCCGAGCAACCCTGCCCGGACTGTCAGGGAGCGCGGCTGCGCCCGGAGAGCCTCGCGGTCAAGGTCGGTGGGATCAGCATCGCCGAGTTCAGCCAGAAATCGGCGCGCGCCGCCGCCGAGTGGATCGCCGCCCTGGAGATGAACGAGACCGAGCGGGCGATCGCCCGCCTGATCGTGCGCGAGATCTCCGAACGTCTTGCCTTTCTCGAGAACGTCGGCATCGGCTACCTCTCGCTTGGTCGCTCGGCCCGCTCGCTCTCCGGCGGCGAGGCGCAGCGGATCCGCCTGGCGACCCAGATCGGCTCCAGCCTGGTCGGCGTCATGTACGTGCTCGACGAGCCCTCGATCGGCCTCCACCAGCGCGACAACGAGAAGCTGATCGCCACCCTCGACCGCCTCCGCGACCTCGGCAACACGGTGATCGTGGTCGAGCACGACGAGGGCACGATGCTCGCCGCCGATCATCTCGTCGACCTCGGTCCCGGGGCGGGCGAACACGGCGGCCACGTAATTGCTGCCGGCAAGCCCGCGGAGGTGGCAAAAAACCCCGCCTCGCTGACCGGCCAGTACCTCTCGGGCAAGCGCAAGATCGAGCTGCCCGAGGAGCGACGCCAACCGAGCGGAGCGCTGCTCGTGCGCGGCGCACGCGAACACAACCTGAAGGGGATCGACGTCGCCGTGCCGCTCGGCGTCTTCTGCTGCGTCACCGGTGTCTCCGGCTCGGGCAAGTCGACCCTGGTCAACGAGACCCTGCACCACTCGGTCGCCAACCGCCTGCACCAGGCGAAGCTGCGCCCCGGTGCCCACGACGGCGTCGACGGGCTCAGCCAGATCGACAAGATCATCAACATCGACCAGTCGCCGATCGGGCGCACCCCGCGCTCCAACCCGGCCACCTACACCGGCGTCTTCGATCACATCCGCCAGCTCTTCACCCAGACCCAGGAGGCACGGGCGCGCGGCTACAAGCCCGGCCGCTTCAGCTTCAACGTCAAGGGAGGCCGCTGTGAGGTCTGCCGCGGCGACGGCCAGATCAAGATCGAGATGCACTTCCTGCCCGACGTCTACGTGCCTTGCGAGCAGTGCCACGGCAAGCGCTACAACCGCGAGACGCTCGAGGTGCGCTTCAAGGGCAAGAACATCGGCGACGTGCTCGAGATGTCGGTCGAGGAGGCGGTCGAGTTCTTCGAGAACGTGCCGAAGATCGCCCGGCGGCTGCGAACCCTGCACGACGTCGGCCTCGACTACATCCGCCTCGGACAGGCGGCGACGACGCTCTCTGGCGGCGAGGCGCAGCGGGTGAAGCTGGCGACCGAGCTCTCCAAGGTCGCCACCGGCAACACCCTCTACATCCTCGACGAGCCCACCACTGGGCTTCACTTCGCCGACGTGCAGCGCCTGCTCGACGTGCTCAGCCGCCTCGTCGACGCCGGCAACACGGTGGTCGTGATCGAGCACAACCTCGACGTGATCAAGACCGCCGACCACCTGATCGACCTCGGTCCCGAGGGGGGCGAAGAAGGGGGAGAGGTGGTCGCCACCGGCACCCCGGAGGAGGTTGCGGCGGTGGAGGGCTCGTATACCGGTCGCTTCCTCGCCGACCTGGTCGAGCCGGCGAAGCCGAAGCGTGCCCCACGCAAGCGGCGCGAAGCAGTTGCCGCATGACGACTTTCCGTACTGAACGGAAATTCATGGTGCTCAGCGCTGTCTAGCGCTACCTTTGGAGTGGTATTCGTGACGAGCGGATATGGGCGGGGGCGGAAAGGAGTGCCTCATGTCCATATCACCCCTGAAGCGATTCTCGATCGCAGCTGGTGTTCTGTTTGCGGTCGTCGCAGTCGTGGCCGGCTGCGGAGGCAGCGACGACGGAGGTGGCGGCTCCAAGATCGCCCTGCTGCTGCCGGAGAATCAGACACCTCGCTATGAGTCTGCCGACCGGCCGTATTTCGAAGAAAAGGTCGAACAGATCTGCGAAGACTGCGAAATCCTCTACAGCAACGCGACCGAGGATGCATCGAAGCAGCAGAGTCAGGTCGAAGCCGCACTGACCCAGGGCGCGGACGTGCTGGTGCTCGATCCAGTCGATGCTGCCTCGGCTGCGGCAAGCGTCCAGAAGGCTGACCAGCAGGGCGTTCCGGTCCTCAGCTACGACCGCTTGGTCCTCGGCGCCGAAGTCGCCGTCTACGTCTCCTTCGACAACGTCAGGGTGGGTGAACTGCAGGCCGAAACACTCTCCAAAAAGCTCAAAGAAGACGGCAGCCCCAAAGGCCCGATCGTGAAGATCAACGGCGATCCCGCCGATAGCAACGCGGCTCTCTTCAAGGAAGGCTCGAACAAAGGGTTCGAAGCCAGCGGTGTCGAGATCGCCAAGGAATACGACACGCCGGAATGGTCGGCGACGAACGCGCAGAACGAGATGCAGCAGGCGATTACCGCGCTTGGGAAAGATGGCTTCGCCGGCGTCTACGCAGCCAACGACGACACCGGCGGCGGCGCGATCGCGGCGATGAAATCGGCCGGCATCGACCCTGAAGAACGGCCCACCACCGGCCAGGACGCCACCGTCGCCGGGGTTCAGCGCATCCTCATCGGCCAGCAGTACATGACCGTCTACAAGGCGATCAAACCGCAGGCGTCGATCAGCGCTGAAATCGCAGTCGATCTCGCCGAAGGCAAGGAAATCCCACAGGGCAAAGTCACCGACGAACTCGACAACGAAGCGGGGAAGGTGCCTTCGATCCTGCTCGAACCGGTCGCAGTGACCAAAGACAACATCAAACAGACGGTGATCGCAGACGAATTCATCACCGCGGATGAACTCTGCACCAGCGCCTACGCCAAGGCATGTGAAGAAGCGGGCATCTCTTAGTCAGGCGATGGGATGACCTCGACCGCTCTGCTCGAGATAGACGGCGTGAGCAAGAAGTTCGGCCCGGTCCAGGCTCTGGACCGGGTCGACTTCGCGGTCGAGGCGGGTGAGGTGGTCGGCCTTGTCGGCGACAACGGCGCCGGCAAGTCGACCCTGGTGAAGACGATTGCGGGGATCCACTCGCCAGACGCAGGTTCGATCCGCTTCGGCGGCGAGGCGGTCTCGATAACTCGCCCCCAGGACGCGACGGCGCTTGGCATCGCCACCGTTTACCAGGACCTCGCCCTCTGCGACAACCTCGATGTGGTCGCCAACATCTTCCTCGGCCAGGAGGTGGTCACGGGCGGTGCTGCCCGTGCCACGCGGCAGCTCGACGAGGCGAAGATGGAGCACCGGGCCGGTGAGCTGCTCTCCAGCCTCGCTGTGACGATTCCCAGCGTGCGCACCGAGGTCGGCACGCTCTCAGGGGGCCAACGCCAGCAGGTCGCCGTGGCACGCTCCCTCCTCGGCCAGCCCAAGGTCGTGCTCTTGGACGAGCCGACAGCGGCGCTCGGCGTGCCCCAGACCAAGCAGGTACTGGAGCTGATCGGGCGATTGCGCGAGCGGGGAATGGGCGTGGTCGTGATCAGCCACAACTTGGCGAACGTTTTCGAGGTCGCCGACCGGATCGTCGTCCTTCGCCTCGGCCGCGCGGCGGGCGACTTCCAGGCCGAAGCGACCACCGAGGAGCACGTGGTCGCCGCGATCACCGGCATCGGCGGCAACGGCGAGAAGCAGGACGAAGAGGAGGGAGCTGCATGAGCGCTGCAGAAGGCGCCACGCCGGCCGCGGCCGGGGAGGGCGAGGCAAGCACCGGCTCCCAGGCCGTGCGGCGCTTCGTCCAGGGCGACCTCGCCTCGCTGCGGGTCGTGCTTGGGCTGGCGGTGATCTGGGCGATCTTCCAGTTCGAGAACGACCGCTTTCTCTCGGCCGAGAACCTGACCAACCTGATGCTGCAGATCACCGCAGTCGGCCTGATCTCGATCGGCATTGTCTTCGTGCTCCTGCTCGGTGAGATCGACCTCTCGGTTGGTGCGGTCAGCGGGCTCGCCGCGGCGATCATGGCCGTGCTCAACGTCCAGCATGGCTGGAGCCCTTACCTGGCGATCGCGGCCGCGGTGCTGGCCGGCACCGCGATCGGGCTCTTCCAGGGGTCGGTGTTCAGCCGCTTCGGCGTGCCCTCGTTCGTGGTCACCCTCGCCGGACTCCTGGCCTGGCAGGGAGCGCTGCTGCAGGTTCTCGGCTCCACCGGCTCGATCAACATCACCGACCCCAAGATCACCGGCCTCGCCAACACCTTCTACTCCGACACCGTCGGCTGGGTCTTCGCCGCGGTGGTGATCGCCACCTATGCCGGCATAGTGCTTGCCGGCTATCGCAGCCGGGTTGCCCACGGGCTGACGGGGGAGAGCCTCGCGCCGCTGGCGGTGCGGATCGCACTCGTTGCCCTGATCACGATCATCGCCGTCGCCGTCCTCAACTCCGACCGCGGTGTGCCGCTGGCGCTGCTGATCCTGCTCGCCTTCGTCGTCGGTTTCGAATACGTGGCCAGGCGCACCCGCTTCGGCCGTCACGTCTACGCGGTCGGCGGCAACGCCGAGGCGGCGCGCCGGGCGGGCATCGGGGTGAACAAGACTCGCGTCGCCGTCTTCGCCCTTGCCAGCACGATGGCCGCGATCGGCGGCATCCTGGCCGCCTCGCGACTGCTTGCCGTCAACCAGAGCTCGGGTGGCAGCGAACTGCTGCTGCTGGCGATCGCTGGCCCGGTGATCGCGGGCACGAGCCTCTTCGGCGGCCGTGGTGCAGTCTGGACCGCGCTCCTCGGCGCCCTCGTGATCGGCTCGATCGCCAACGGCATGGACCTGCTCGCCCTCTCCTCGGCGGTCAAGTTCATGGTCACCGGCGGCGTCCTGCTGCTTGCCGTGATCGTCGACGCGATCGCCCGCCAGCAGCGCCAGGCCGCCGGCCGGGTCTAGGTGAGCAGCAGCGAGGCGCCGATCGCCCCGCCGAGGTCTCCAAGCGAGGCGACCCGGACCGCGGGGGGGCGTTCGTCGACGAAGAGGTGCTTGCTCATCTCCTCGGTCAGCGGCTCCATGTAGCGCTCGCCGAAGCGAACGCCGAGGCCGCCGCCGATGATCACCGCTTCCGGGTCGAGCAGATTGACGGCGGAGGCGATGCCGGTGCCGAGCGCCTCGACCGCGCGGTCGATCAGCTTCTCGGCCAGATCGTCGCCGTGCTGGATCGCGCGGTCCCAGATTCCGCTCGTGAGCCGGTCTTTGTCGTGCTTGTGCATCAGCTTGAAGAGGTCGGTCTTGACGCCCTCCTCGTGTTGTCGCCGCGCCTCGGCCTCCATCGCGGCTCGGCCCGCGTAGGCCTCCATGCAGCCCTTGCGCCCGCAGGGGCACTTCGCCCCACCGCGCTTGACCACCATGTGCCCGATCTCTCCGGCCGCGCCGCGGCCGAGCCATGGCTTGCCGTCGAGGACGAGGCCGCCGCCGACGCCGGTGCCCCAGAAGACCCCGATCAGGCTGGAGAACTCGCGTCCCGCGCCGAGGTGGAACTCGGCTTCGGTCGCTACCTGGACGTCGTTGCCGACCCGCACCTCGGTGCCGAGCTCCCCCGACAGCGTCTCGCCGAGCGGGAAGCTTCCCTCCCAGCCGGGCAGGTTGCGGGCCCCGGAGACGATGCCGGTCTTGCCGTCGGCGTCGCCCGGGGAGCCAACGCCGACGCCCCGAAGCTCCTCTGGCTTAACCGCAGCGCCCGCAGCCGCCTCGCGCAGAGCGTCCTCCATCGCCCGCGCCACGTCGGCCGGCCCGCCGCTGGTCGGGGTGGGGTGCCGCGCTTCGCCGAGAACCTGACCGGCGCCGTCGACGATCGCGGTTTGGATCTTCGTCCCGCCGAGGTCTATGCCGCCGCGCAAGTCCGCCACGCCGGCAGTGTATGCCCGCCGCCATGGGCTGAAGGCCGAACCCGCCTCACTGGCGGTCACGGGCCGACGCCCCCCTCGGTGGCTCTGGAAAGCTAGGGGCGTGGCCGGCGAGCAAAGCGGTTGGCGGGTGTGGTGGGCGAAGCGGCGCTGGTACGAGCGGAACCGCCGCTTGTCGCGGCGTTGGCGATTGGCGCGGCACGCCGCGCGCGGCGGCTTCTTCGTCCGCCAGCCGGTCGAGGGGGAGGCCCTGGAGGCGCTCGACGAGGGACGGCTGCGGATCGGCGAAGGGACTCTGCTGGAGCCGGGGTGCTGGCTGACGCTGGCGCCGGAGGCGCGGATCGAGATCGGGGCGGACTGCTTCCTCAATCGCAACACGATGCTGGCGGCGCTCGAGCGGATCGAGATCGGCGATCACACGATGTTCGCCAACGGCTGCTTCGTCGGCGACTCGGCACATCGCTTCGACGATCCGGACACGCCGGTCACGCAGCAGGGCTTCACCTCCAAGGGCCCGGTCCGGATTGGCCCCAACTGCTGGTTCGGGGCGAACTGCGTCGTCACCAGCGGGGTGACGATCGGCGAGCGCTGCGTGATCGGGGCGAACTCGGTCGTCACCCGCGACCTGCCTCCCCGGACGATCGCCGCCGGGGTGCCGGCGAAGCCGATCGGGCGGGTGGGGCAATCGCTGGAAGATTCCGGCTAACTGGATCAGTGACCGAGCGCACGCGGGGCCGCCTCTTCGGGCCCCTATAATCCGGCACAAGGCCGTGACCCCAAGGGCATGGACCATGAATCTCCTCGAACTCGTCGATCCCCCTCACGCACAAGGCGACGTGAAGCTCCTCCGCGGTAAGGACGAGCTTCGAGCCGCGCTTGCTCCCGCGCGCCGCGCGGGAAAACGGATCGGTCTTGTCCCGACCATGGGCTTCCTCCACGAGGGACACCTCTCGCTGCTGCGCGCCGCCCGCGCCGAGTGCGACGTCGTCGTCATGAGCCTCTTCGTCAACCCGACGCAGTTCGGGCCGGGCGAGGACCTCGATCGCTATCCGCGTGACGAGGGGCGCGATCTGGGTCTTGCTGCCGAGGCGGGAGTCGATTTCGTCTACGCGCCACCGGTCGAGGCGGTCTACCCGGAGGGTTTTGCCACTCAAGTCGAGGTCGAGGGGGGCCTGACCGAGGTTCTCGACGGCGATCCCGCCCAGCGCGGCCCCGCTCACTTCCGCGGCGTCACGACCGTAGTTGCCAAGCTCTTCAACTCGGTTGGCCCCGATATCGCCTACTTCGGCCAGAAGGACGCGCAGCAGGCAGCCGTTATCCGGCGTATGGCCCACGATCTCGACTTCCCACTGCGGATCGAGGTGCTGCCGACGGTGCGCGAGTCCGACGGCCTGGCGCTGAGCTCGCGCAACGCCTATCTCAGCGTCGAGGAGCGCGAGCGGGCGACGGCGCTTTCGCGGGCGCTCGGCCTCGCCGAGTCCACCGCGCGCGAGCGTGACCTCGCCGCTGGCCTCACGGCCGCCGAAGCCGAGCTGCGCGCTGCCGAGATCGAGCCCGAGTACCTGGAGGCACGCGATCCCGAAACGCTTCAACCGGTCGCCGAGCTGGGCGACCGCCCCGTCCTTGTCGCCGTCGCCGCGAAGGTCGGTGGCGCGCGGCTGATCGACAACGTCTTGATCCAACCTTGAAAAGCGTAAACCGCAAGATCTGAGAGGGAGACTCGATGCAGAGGCAGATGCTCAAGTCAAAGATCCACCGGGCGACGGTGACCGACTGCGACGTCGACTACATCGGCAGCATCACCATCGACACCGAGCTGATGGCCGCCGCCGACCTGATCACCAACGAGCAGGTCCACGTCTGGGACATCGACAACGGGGCCCGCTTCGTCACCTATGTGATCGACGGCGAGCCCGGCTCGGGGACGATGCAGGTAAACGGCGCCGCCGCGCACCTCACCCGCCCCGGCCACAAGATCATCGTCGCCTCCTTCGGCGCCTACGACGAGAGCGACCTCGAGGCCTACTCGCCCGTCGTCGTCCACGTCGGCGAGGACAACGAGATCGTCGCCGTCGACAGCCGCCCCGAGGTGCTGCTCTCATGAGGACCGAGGGGGCTGCGGCGGCCGGGCGGACGCCCGTCACCCTGCCACGCCTCGCCGAGATGAAGGCGGCGGGAGAGCCGATCGCGATGGTCACCGCCTACGACTATCCCTCGGCGCGGGTCGCCGAGGAGGCCGGGGCCGACATCGTCCTCGTCGGCGACACGGCGGCGATGGTCGTGCTCGGCTACCCGGGCACGGAGCCGGTCTCGATGGAGGAGATGGTGATGCTGGGCCGCGCCGTGCGCCGCGGCTTGCAGACCCCGCTGATGGTGGGCGACATGCCGATGGGCAGCTACGAGGCGAGCAACGAGCTGGCGGTGCAGAACGCCCAGCGCCTGGTCAAGGAGACCGGCTGTCAGGTGGTCAAGCTCGAGGCGGGGGGGACCTCGGTCGAGCGCGCCCGGGCGATCGTCCGCTCCGGCATCCCGGTGATGGGCCACGTCGGCCTAACCCCGCAGAGCGCCACCGCCCTGGGCGGCTACAAGACCCAGGGCAAGACAGTCGCCGGCGCCATCCGCCTCTGCGAGGACGCCCTCGCCCTGCAATCGGTCGGTTGCTTCGCGATCGTCTTCGAGGCCGTCCCAGCCGCGATCGCCGAGGCGATCGCCGAGAAGCTGGAGATACCCACGATCGGCATCGGCGCCGGCCCCGCCACCGCGGGCCAGGTCCTCGTCTTCCACGACCTCCTAGGCATCACCACCGGCCGCACCCCCAAATTCGTCAAGCGCTACGCCGACATCCACGGCGAGATGGTGGACGGAGTGCGCCGCTACGTCGAAGAGGTCCGCACCCACCACTTCCCCGAACCCGACCACGTCTACGGCGTCGAGCCCGCCGAGCTGGCCGAGTTCAGGCACTACCTGGAGCAGGAGAGCCTGTCGTCGGCGAAAGCGTGGGACTGGGAGCCGCTGTCTTAGGCCATCGGCGATCAAGATCACCGCTACAGTGATCTTGATCGCCAAATATACGCTAGCGCTGACTCTCTTCGGTTAGCCAATCCCCCAAGGCTCACCAGCTAACGCACCCGTCAGTTTCGCCCATACGCTTCCTTCGAGCGTTGCTGCGCTTTCCCCATACATCAGTTTGTCGGATGCAAATAACGCAGCAGAAGCTGGTTGCACTAACTGTTTGACGGCGGTGGTTTCCGTCAGTTCGAGGACGAGCGAGCCTTTGACGTCAGCACTTGCACTGCCCGGACAGTTTTTATAGAAAATTTTAGTGAACAGCGTCCCAGCGCCGCCCAATGGTTCGGCTAAGAGATACTGTTTCCCTTCATGGGCGATGACTTTAAGTAAGGCTTTGACGGTAATCGTACCTTTGTTCGTGCCGGCGGTGCGATCTGCTGTGGTTGGGTAGACCTCGCATTCACTCAGCAGTGTTAACGGGCTCAGTTGATACACCTTGCATTCTAAAAGCGAGAGAACGACGTCGCTGGATCCAGTGACTAACAGTTTCCCTTCGCCGGTGTCGATTTTGGTGCAATCGAGCTCTAAGTTGATTGCGGATACTTTGAGGACGCCTAAGCTGTCGGGTTCTACTGTCGCTTCGGCTGTTTCGGCGATCGGTTTGCCTAAGACTTCGTAGATGTTTTCCGTGGGGTAGGGCTCAATCCCCCAAGGCTCACCAGCTAACGCACCCGTCAGTTTCGCCCATACGCTTCCTTCGAGCGTTGCTGCGCTTTCCCCATACATCAGTTTGTCGGATGCAAATAACGCAGCAGAAGCTGGTTGCACTAACTGTTTGACGGCGGTGGTTTCCGTCAGTTCGAGGACGAGCGATCCTTTGACGTCGGCACTTGCACTGCCCGGACAGTTTTTATAGAAAATTTTAGTGAACAGCGTCCCAGCGCCGCCCAATGGTTCGGCTAAGAGATACTGTTTCCCTTCATGGGCGATGACTTTAAGTAAGGCTTTGACGGTAATCGTACCTTTGTTCGTGCCGGCGGTGCGATCTGCTGTGGTTGGGTAGACCTCGCATTCACTCAGCAGTGTTAACGGGCTCAGTTGATACACCTTGCATTCTAAAAGCGAGAGAACGACGTCGCTGGATCCAGTGACTAACAGTTTCCCTTCGCCGGTGTCGATTTTGGTGCAATCGAGCTCTAAGTTGATTGCGGATACTTTGAGGACGCCTAAGCTGTCGGGTTCTACTGTCGCTTCGGCTGTTTCGGCGATCGGTTTGCCTAAGACTTCGTAGATGTTTTCCGTGGGGTAGGGCTCAATCCCCCAAGGCTCACCAGCTAACGCACCCGTCAGTTTCGCCCATACGCTTCCTTCGAGCGTTGCTGCGCTTTCCCCATACATCAGTTTGTCGGATGCAAATAACGCAGCAGAAGCTGGTTGCACTAACTGTTTGACGGCGGTGGTTTCCGTCAGTTCGAGGACGAGCGAGCCTTTGACGTCAGCACTTGCACTGCCCGGACAGTTTTTATAGAAAATTTTAGTGAACAGCGTCCCAGCGCCGCCCAATGGTTCGGCTAAGAGATACTGTTTCCCTTCATGGGCGATGACTTTAAGTAAGGCTTTGACGGTAATCGTACCTTTGTTCGTGCCGGCGGTGCGATCTGCTGTGGTTGGGTAGACCTCGCATTCACTCAGCAGTGTTAACGGGCTCAGTTGATACACCTTGCATTCTAAAAGCGAGAGAACGACGTCGCTGGATCCAGTGACTAACAGTTTCCCTTCGCCGGTGTCGATTTTGGTGCAATCGAGCTCTAAGTTGATTGCGGATACTTTGAGGACGCCTAAGCTGTCGGGTTCTACTGTCGCTTCGGCTGTTTCGGCGATCGGTTTGCCTAAGACTTCGTAGGTGCCGGCATCGGCAGCGGATGCAGCGACCAGCATCAGGCACAGCATGATCAAGATATTCAGGCCAAGTGCTCGTAAGGCACGCGCTCTACGACTCATCCTGTTCTCCTCCCACTGGTCAGAAGGGGCTTTGCCCTTTTGGATGTCTTTATCTGTCGACTTGCTCGGCGCGGATCGCGTCTGTTGCGACAGAGGCGCCTACTGCTGGTGCTAGAGCCAGGCAAGAGAGGGTTGCGGCGATCCACGGCAGCTGCTGGGCTCGGCCGTTGACGACGTGGTGGTGCATGACGCCCCAGATCGCGCCGACTGACGCTTCTGCGGCGAGCTGGCTCGGCTGCTGCTCGGCTGCTGCTTCGTCTCGGAGGAGCGTGGCGGTGGCCTGCACCAGGCGCTCACGGCAGTGCATGCCATTGAGGCCGGGGGCGAAGACTTCGGAGAAGCCGAGCTTGGCGAGCAGGGGGTCGCGGGCGACTTTGACGCAGAGGGTGGCGATAGCTCGGTAGACCCCGCCTGCCCAGGAGCGGCCGGCAGCGCGGGCTTTGGTGGATTGCTCGAGCGCCGAGCCAATGCGGTGCTCCAGTGCCGCGATGAAGCAGTCTTCGACCCCTTCGAAGAGGGAATCGAAGCTCCGGCGGGAGACGCCTGCGGCGACGCGGATTCGTGGGACCGTCAGCTCGGCGTAGCTGCCGCTGCTTGCGAGCTTTGCGGCAGCCTTGAGAATTCGCGTCCGATCGTCGTCCGGCTCCCGCCCGTCCATTGCTGCTGGGGTCGCTGCGATGGCGAGTAATAGGGTGGACCGGCGATTGAGCTCTTCCAGCTCCTTGGCAGAGTCGCAGCGGAGGCACAGTGCCCACTCGAGCAGCTCCTCGGCCAGGTCGGGCAGATCCGACTCACGGGCCGCAAGCACCCTCCCTCGCGCCACCCGCGCGATGCCCGACACGAGTCCCGTGACGAGAAGTGGCGGGACCTCGATGCCATCTGGGGCGCGGCAGAAGCTCTCGCTCACCATCGCTTCGAAGATCCCCTCCGCCCAGCGCATGCGCTCCAGCGCAGCTGGTCCGGCTGCGAACGTCTCGACCAGTGCCACCCGCGCCGCTCGCGGTTTTGCCTCGATCTCGCGAGCGAATGCGGCAAAGGCCAAGCGCATCCGCTCTTGCCAATCGCGCTCGCCGCTCTGCGAGGCGACAACGCCCGCGGCGATGCGCCGTGCGATCAGGTCGTAGGTGGCGAGGAAGCACTCCTCCTTGCCACTGAAGTTCTCGTAGAAAGCGCGCGTCGAAACGCCAGCCAGCTGGGCAAGCTCGCGGACGGTAACAGCGTCGTAGCCGAGATCGCCGGCGATCTCGATCATCGCGCCGTGGATGCGGGCGCGTTGGTGGGAAGCGACTTCGTGGGCCGACATCCCCGGCCCGGGGCTCAGCTTGCGGTAGAGCGCCTCTGGCGTCCTGGCGGCCGGTGCCGCCGACGCCAACGCTTCACCCGCGACTGCCACCGATGCTCCCCGCTCCCCAGCGCAGCAAGACTCGCTCTCTCCCTCCCCGGCTCTAAAGTCACCGGTCCGTACCTAGAAGCGTTCTAATTAGTACCAGAGTCGAACGCGAGGTGCAAGCGCTGTTTTCCATCTGCTGGAATTAGGCAAAGCAAAGGGGCGGGAAGCGGACGGCCTCGTCCGCTTCCCGCCCCTTTTGAGCTGCGAGAGCTTCTAGAAGTGGACGATCGGGATGATCAGGATCGCGACGATGTTGGCGACCTTGATCATCGGGTTGATCGCCGGGCCCGCCGTGTCCTTGTAGGGGTCGCCGACGGTGTCGCCGGTGACCGAGGCGGCGTGGGCCTCGGAGCCCTTGCCGCCGTGAGCACCGTCCTCGATCAGCTTCTTGGCGTTGTCCCAAGCGCCGCCGCCGGCGGTCATCGAGATCGCGGCGAAGAGGCCGACGACGATGACGCCGATCAGGAGACCGCCGAGGGCGTCGACGCTGAGCAGGCCGACGATGACGGGGACGACGATCGGGATCAGCGAGGGAAGGATCATCTCCTTCTGCGCCGCCAGGGTGACGATGCTGACCGTCTTGGCGTAGTCGGGCTTTTCCGTGCCCTCCATGATTCCCGGGTGCTCGCGGAACTGCTCGCGGACCTGTTCGACCACCTGGCCGCCGGCGCGGCCGACCGCCTCGATCGCGAACGCCGCGAACAGGTAGACCATCATGCCGCCGATGATCAGCCCGATCAGCACGTCGGGGCTCGAGAGGTTGAAGAGCCCGTTGAGATCGAAGCCAGCCGGTGCCTCGCCGGCCAATTCGCTCTTGAACGCCGCAAACAACACCAGCGCCGCTAGCGCCGCCGAGCCGATCGCGTAGCCCTTGGTCACGGCCTTGGTCGTGTTGCCGACCGCGTCGAGCGGATCGGTAACGGCGCGCACCTCCTCCGGCAGGTCGGCCATCTCGGCGATGCCGCCGGCGTTGTCGGTGATCGGCCCGAAGGCGTCGAGGGCGACGATCAGACCGCAGAGCGAGAGCTGCCCCATCACGGCGATGCCGATGCCGTAGATGCCGGCCAGCTCATTGGCTGCGAGGATCGCCAGCGCGATCACCAGCGCCGGAGCGGCGGTCGACTGGAAGCCCTGAGCGAGCCCCTGGATGATGTTTGTCGCGTGGCCGGTCTCCGATGCCTGGGCGATCGTCTTGACCGGGCGGAAGCGGGTCGACGTATAAAATTCGGTGATCACGAAGAGCAGTGCGGTGACCGCCACGCCGATCACGGAGCAGAGCCAGAGATCGGTGGTGCTGACCGCGTTGGCACCGGCGCTGAGGCCAAGCCGCACCGGGTCGCTCATCAGCCAGTCGGTGATCGGGTAGAAGGCCGCGATCGAGAGAATTCCGGCGGCAATCACGCCGGTGTACAGGGCCCCCTCGACCCGGTCGGTTTTGGTCCGCACCAGGAGCGCGCCGATGATCGAGGCGATGATCGCTACGGCGCCGATCACCAACGGGTAGATCGCCACCTCGCGCGAGAAGTCCCCACCGGAGCCGGTGAAGGTGAGCACGCCGAGCAGCATCACCGCGACCGAGGTGACCGCGTATGTCTCGAAGAGGTCCGCGGCCATGCCGGCGCAGTCGCCGACGTTGTCGCCGACGTTGTCGGCGATCACAGCCGGGTTGCGGGGGTCGTCCTCCGGGATGCCAGCCTCGACCTTGCCGACCAGATCGGCGCCGACGTCGGCCGCCTTGGTGAAGATGCCGCCGCCGAGTCGGGCAAAGACCGAGATCAGCGAGCCGCCGAAGCCGAGGCCGACGAGGGCGTCGACCGCCTCCTTGTCGGAGCTGCCGGTGACGACGAGGATGCCGTAGTAGCCGGCGACGCCGAGCAGCGCCAAGCCGACGACGAGCATGCCGGTGACCGAGCCGCCCTTGAAGGCGACGTCGAGCGCTGGCGGGACTCCTCCACGCGCCGCCTCGGCAACCCGGGCGTTGGCGCGCACCGAGAGGTTCATCCCGATGAAGCCGGCCGAGCCCGAAAGGATGCCGCCGAAGACGAACCCGATCGCGGTCTTGTAGTCCTGCAGGAGCCAGAGCACGATCGCGATCGGTATGGCGACCGCGGCGATGATCGTGTACTGACGGTTGAGGTAGGCCTGAGCGCCTTCCTGCACCGCTCCTGAGATTTCCTGCATGCGCTCGTTGCCCGGCGACTTCGCCAGCAGGCGCTGCGTGATGATGAGTCCGTACACCACGGCTGCTCCTGCGCAGACGAGCGCGACGACGACTCCGTATTCGGTCAAGAAGCTGGTCAAGTCAAATCCTCCGGAGGTGGTTTCAGCGGCGCGGGAGTCTATCTACGCGCGCCGACATCGGCCGTGTAGGTGCGTTTCGTCTCAGCCACGGCGTCGCGGTAGATGTCCTCGATCGCGATCCCGGCGTCGAGCGCCTCACGGGCGCGCTGGGCGCCGTTGCGGGCGGGCAGCTCGACCTCGATGCCGAGCTGGGTCCGTGCCGGCTCGGTCCAGGCGAGCAAACCCTCGAGCACCGCGGCCGCCTCGACCTCGGTGCCGCGGCGGAAATCGATCAGGCGGCCGCTCATCCCGTGGCGGATCGCCCGCCAGAGGTTCTCCTCGATTTCGCGGTCGGCCAGCGGCCGCCCCGCCCCGTCGTAGCCGTGCTCGTCGTAGGCAAGCGCCGTCTGCGCAATGCAGGCCGCGATCAGCCCGGCGAGGGCGAAGGACTCCTCGCCGCGCGTCTGCGCATCGCAGATGCGCACCTCGACCGTGCCGAAGGCATGGTGCGGGCGCACGCTCCACCACAGCTGCGTCGACTCCACCACCGATCCGGCTCGCTCGAGCATCTCGACGAATCCCGCGTAGCTGTCCCAATCGACGAAGGGACTGGGAACGCCGCAGCGGGGAAAGGTGCGGGTGAATATCTCCGTGCGCACCGTGTGCAGTCCGGAGTCGCGGCGGTCGAGGAAGGGTGAGTTGGCGGAGACCGCTAGCAGCAACGGCAGTAGCTCCCGCATCCAGTCGCAGACGGCGATCGCCCGGTCGGCGCCCCGCACCCCCATGTGCACGTGCATGCTCCAGGTGTTGTTGCGCTGGGCGACCCAGCCCAGTTCATGGCGCAGGCGGTTGTAATGGGGCGTGTCGATGATGCGCTGGTCGAGGTAGCTCGCCCAGGGATGGGTGCCCATCGCCGCCAGCCCCAGCCCCATCCCTTCGACCAACTCGAAGAGGCGGATGCGGCGCTCGCGCTGCAGGGTGAGCGCTTCGGCGAAGCTCTCGGCGCGCCCCGAGCGGATCTCGATCTCCGAGGCGATCAGCTCGCCGGCCGCCGAGTCGGCCAGCACCGGGTCGCCCTGGCAGGCTGCGTAGACGTCCTCGAAGCGGTGCTCGAGCTCCAGTGTCGCCGGGTCGAGGATCGCGAACTCCTCCTCCAGCCCGATCGTGAAGTCGGTCGAGGACTCGAATCTCTCGCGAGCGAGCTCGAGGTCTAGGGACAAGGGCTTAGGCCAGGTAGAAGTAGAGCGCGTAGAGCAGGTCGACTGCTGGGCTGGAGGTGTGGACCGTGACCTCGGGCGGCACCTGAAGCAGCTGCTCGGAGTAGTTGAAGATGATCTTGACGCCGGCCTCGACCAGGCGGTCGGCAACGGCCTGGGCGGCCGCGGCGGGGACGGCGAGGACGCCGACGACGATCTCCTGCTCGGCGACGGTCGCCTCCAGCTCAGCGAAGTCGCGCACCCGCAGCTTGCCGACCTCCTTGCCGACGACCGCGCTGTCGACGTCGAACATGGCGACGATCTGGAAGCCGTGGTCGGCGAAGATGTCGGAGCTGGCGATCGCCTGGCCGAGATTGCCGGCGCCGAAGAGGGCGATGTTGTGCTGACCCGAGGTACGCAGGATCTTGCGTATCTCCGCCACCAGCGAGTCGACGTTGTAGCCGACGCCGCGCTTGCCGAACTTGCCGAAGCCGGAGAGGTCGCGGCGGATCTGGGTCGGGTTGATGTGCGTGTACTCGGAGAGTTCCTGCGAGGAGATCGTCTCCCGCCCCATCTTGCGCGCCTGGGTGAGGACCTGGAGGTAGCGCGAGAGCCGCGCCGCGACGCCGAGCGAGAGACGCTCGCCGTCGACGATCAGCCCCTCGGCCGCGTCCTGCTCTTCGATCGTCGCACTCACGCCCCCACAGTATCGAGCCTCGCCCGCACGGCCGCCTCGTCGCGCAGCGGCCCCTCGTTCTCGATGCTGGTTGCCGCGGGCAGTCGACTACGCCGCGTCGGCACTGGGCGCCGGGGCGGGCATGGCCTCCAGAAGCTCGGAGGGCAGGCGCCGATCGGCGTCCCAGATCTCAAAGCCCATTAGGTGGCCATCTTCGGGGTCGCGGTCGATGAGGCCCCAGCCATACTCCTCGCTGACCGCCTCGCCAGACTCGAGCACGATCAGAGCGATATTTACCTCCGGGTCATAGTGGGCACGCATAGCCAGCTGAGGGTAGCGCTGGCTGCCGCGCTGCGCTATAGGGGCCATGCGCTGACAATTCGGACTGCAGCCCTGTCCACACCGTGCGGATGATCGTAGACCACAACCACACGGCGATCCCTGTCAACCGCACCGATGACGCGCCACTGGGCGCGACCCGCATTGATGGCGCGTTCGCCGTGCCCCATGCTGATCACTCGCTCCACGTCAACCTTGCCCAGCTTCCGCTGCCGAGCCCGCACATTGGCGTGCTCGGTCCAGATAAATCGTTGGATCCCGGGCACCGGGCCGCGGTGCGGTGATTGGACTGAAAGCCACTGGTTCTTAAGTGCTCAGAGCGCCGGATTCTCCCCTCCGACACCCGTCGAGAGCCTCGCCCGCACGGCCGCCTCGTCGAGGATCAGCTCGGAGACGACCTCGCCGTCGATCTCGACCACCGGGATCTTCTCCAGCATGCGGCGGAGCAGCAGCTCCTCGCTCTCGATGTCGACCTCGTGCAGTTCGAAGCGGTAGCCGGCGCGGTGCAGGCCGACGAGCGCCTCGACTGCTTCGGCGCAGAGGTGACAGCCCGGCCGCGAGTAGACGGTTACCTGGGTCACGCCGCTGCGCGGTCGCCGGTGGCAAAGGCGTCGTAGGCGAGGTACTCGGGGTAGGGCAGGGGCTCGGCGAAGCGGGCGGCGGAGCCGATCATCGCTGCGTTGTCGGTGCAGAGCTCACGGGAGACCAGCTTGAGCTCGACGCCGCGGCGCTCGCAGAGCGCTGCTACCGCCTCTCGCAGTGCCCCGTTTGCGGCGACCCCGCCGCCGAGGGCAACCGCCTCCCAATCCCCCCTCTTCAGCGCCCGCTCCAGCTTGGCGACGAGCTGACCGACCGCGGCGGCCTGGAAGCTGGCGGCGAGATCGGCACGACGCTCGGCGACGCTGTCGGGACCGAGATCGCGGGTTAGGTAGACCAGCGCCGTCTTCAGGCCGCTGAAGCTGAAGTCGAGACCGGGGTTGCGACTCATCGCCACCGGCATCGAGAACGCCTCCGGGTCGCCATCCCGAGCCAGTCTCTCGATCGCCGGCCCGCCCGGGTAGCCGAGGCCGAGCAGGCGGGCGACCTTGTCGAAGGCCTCCCCGGCGGCGTCGTCGAGCGTCTGTCCGAGGATCTCGTGACCGCTGTGATCGCGCACCGCGGCGAGCAGCGTGTGTCCGCCGCTGGCGAGGAGACAGAGGAAGGGCGGCTCGATCGGGTCGGGCTCGAGGAAGTTGGCGGCGACGTGCCCCTGCAGGTGGTCGACCGGGATCAGCGGCAATCGCCGTGGTGCCGCAATCGCCTTCGCGGCGCTGACCCCCACCAGCAGCGCTCCGATCAGGCCGGGGCCGGCGGTTACCCCAACTGCCCCCACGTCGTCGAGGGAAGCGCCCGCCTCGCTCAGCGCGGCCTCGACCACCGGTGCAGTCAGCTCCAGGTGGTGCCGCGAAGCGACCTCCGGCACGACCCCGCCGAACTGCGCGTGTGCCGCCGCCTGCGAGGAGATCACGTTGGCGAGCACGCGGGGCCCGTCCAGCACCGCCGCGCAGGTGTCGTCGCAGGACGTCTCTATGGCGAGCGTCAGTCCAGCCACATGATCAGCGCGTCCTCGCCGTTGTCTTGGTAGTAGCGAGGGCGCACGCCGGCGGAGCGAAAGCCGAGGCGCTCGTACATCGCGATCGCCGCACGGTTCGAGACCCGTACCTCGAGCGTGAAGGGCAGGGCGCCGCCGCCCGCCTCGACCAGGCGGGCGATCAGGTTGCTGGCGACGCCGGTACGGCGGCGCTCGGGGGCGACGGCGACGTTCATCAGGTGCCAGACCTGGTCGTAGCGGGAGCAGACGAGGTAGCCGAGCAGCTCGTCTCCGGCCGTCGCCGCGAGGCAGATCCCCGAGGGCTTGGAGAGCTCGAGCACGAACATCGCCAGCGACCAGGGCGTGGGGAAGGATCGCCGCTCGATCGCGATCACCGCGGGCAGGTCGCTGTAGGCGAGCCGCCTCACCGCGGTTACTGTCACCGCGTCACTCGGCTGTCTTGAAAGTGTCTCGCTCACGCCAGCGCTCCGCGTCGGGGGGCCTCAAGTAGATCGGATCGAGGTCGTTGCCCTGACCGCCAAGCCCCGCCGCCGCGAGGGCGCAGATGTGTCGCGCGGCGACCCGGTGCACGGGATCGGCGTCGTCTGGCACCTCGACGCCCCTATTCGCCAGTTCATCGCGAAATCTTACCGCTCCGGATCCGGCGCCCAGCGGCGAAGAGGGCAGCTCGCCGACGCGTGCGGCCAGCTCGTCTGGTGAGGCGACCAGGGGCTCCCAGAGACGCTCGCCGCTGCCTGAGTAGAGCGCCGCGAAGACCTGCCCGCGACGCGCATCCAGCACGGCGAGCAGCTCCCGCTCGGAATCGGCTAGCTCGCCCATGGCGCGGCCGAGCGCATCCAGCGTGCAGACACCCCGCGCAGGCAGGCCGGTGCTCGTGGCGAGGCCGAGGGCGGTGGCGATCGAGATGCGGATCCCGGTGAAGGAACCAGGGCCGAGACCGACCGCGATCGCGTCGACCGCCTCCCAGCTGCCAGCCGCCGCCGCAGCAAGCTCAACCTCGGCGAGCAGCGCGGTCGAGTGCCGGGGGCTGCCATTCGCCCCCAGTCCGAGCAGCGACTCGTGAAGCACCTCGGTGCCACGAGCCGCGCATACAGCGGTGTCCACGGTCGCCGTGTCGAAACCGACGACCGTGGAACCGCTGTGGCTGTCGTCAGCCAGGGACGTTGAAGACGAAGGAGCCGACGCGTTTGCCCCCGACGAACCAGGACACCCGGTGCTTGCCGGTGATGTTGGACGTGATCTTGTTGACGTAGAGCGTTCCCTGCGTCGCTTCCTGAGCTTTTGCGCAGATGTTTTTCCCGGTCGGGAACTTCACACAGACACTGTAGGAGACATCGGCTTGAAGGCTTTTGAAGAAAGCGCCCTTTTTGCTTTTCTTCGGGCATTTATGCGCCGGTTTGGCGTTCTGCGAGACGCCGCAGGCGACGTAGTGGCTATACGCGGCGGCCCCCGCCGAGGCCGGCGCAGCGCTCGCCAGCAGCCCGGTGCCGAGCAGCACTGCCGTCAGCGTCTTCAGTCCCTTCATCCCGCGCGTCCTCCGTTCGAGTCGAGAAGTTGCGGATCCGATGCTACAGGGACCCGCACCAATGCGAACACGCCTATTTGCAGGTGGATGCGGCGGGGAGCTCGATCGAGCGCCGATCCTCGCCGAGATGGCCGAGGCGGATGGCGATGACCCTGTGATCGGCGAGCTCGGGTGCAGCGACTGCCGGCCACTCGATGAACGCGACCGCGTCGGGCGTCAGGTAGTCCTCGAGCAGGGCGGGGTCCTCTGCGTCGAGGCTGCCGAGGCGGTAGAGGTCGAGGTGGGAGACGGGCAGGCGTCCTCCCGTGTAGCGCTGGCCGATCGTGAATGTCGGAGAGGTGATTGGCCCCGTCACCTCGAGGGCCCGGCAGGCTCCACGGATCAGGGCTGTCTTGCCGGCACCGACCTCGCCGCTGACCACGACGACGTCCCCTGGCCCGAGGTGCTGTGTGAGGCGAGCCCCGAGCTCTTCCGTCTCGGCGACCGAACGGCTTTCGACCTTCATCCGAAGAAGCCGAGTTGATCGTCCGTGTGCCGCGGGGGCTCCGGCGCCGCCGCCTCTTCGACCTCCTCCTCCTCCTCCTCCTCCTCCTCCTCCACGGGAAGCGGTGTGGGTCCCGGTCCGGCGAGTAGCTCTGGTAGCAGCTCGAAGTCGGCGCGCAGAGTCTCTTTCACCGCCGGTGTGCGCAGAGCCGCGGCGGGGTGAAAGAGCGGCAGCAGGAAAACGGTGCGGCCACCCAGCTCGTGCACCTGGGGCGTTCCCCGCACCCTGGTGATCCCGGCGGGGTTGCCGCTGAGCAGCTTGGTCGCGAAATTACCCAGAGTGCACACTACCCGCGGCTCGATCAACCGGATCTGCTCGAAGAGGTAGGGCCGGCAAGCTTCGATCTCCAGCGGTTGGGGATCACGGTTCCCGGGTGGACGGCTCTTCAGCACGTTGGCGATGAACACGTCATCGCGCGACATCCCGATTCCTTCCAGCATCTGGTTGAGCAGCTGACCGGCCCGTCCTATGAAGGGCAGCCCCTGCCGATCCTCTTCGGCTCCCGGCGCCTCGCCGACGAACATCACGTCAGCATCGGCGTCGCCGGCCCCGAAGACCGCCTTGGTCCGTGTCTCGTGCAGGGGACATCGCGTGCACTTCTGTACCTCTTTGAACAGCGCGACGAGCTCCTCACGCCGCTCCTCGGCGGTTGCGCTCAAGTCCCACCGCCCTGTCGCGGCGGCGGGGTTTCACCCGCAGCCCGCTTGCGTCGTGTCTCGGCCAGTCGCTCACCCCGAGCGGCTTCCCGCTCCTGGCGTCGCGATTCATCGGAGCGCACTTGGGCACCGCGTGGTTGGCGCCCCGCTGGCGCGAGGGGGGAGAGCAGGCGCCGGGTCCGCGGTGAACCGCATTCGGCGCACGGAACGGTCCCCACATCGCTTCCCGTCAGCTGCTCGAAGCGTCCCCTGCAGCTCTCGCATTCGAACTCGTAGATCGGCATCGAGCGCATCGTAGACAAGCAGAGCTTCGAGCCAAAGGCCAGCACCGTTCGTCGACGCAGTGGCCAGCCAGTGCGGCTTCGCCCCGGTTGGAAAACATTGGGCTGAAAAACTTGACCGCTGATCTGCCGGTCACGATCCTCGCTACGGCGCGGGGCTCCTTGTGCTCCGCGTAAAAACCGTAACTACCAAGGAGAGGAATACCAAATTATGAGTCTTAGCAAGCATGGACTCAAGGCTTTGGGCCTTGCCTTCCTGGCAGCGCTCAGCCTGATGGCGATCATCGCTCCGGGGGCGTCAGCCACCGCGGGCAAATTCTTAGTCTTAGGAAGCACAACCTTAAATGCGACCGCGGGTGGTGAAATCGATTTATTAAATGTGCTTGACGTTACAGCCATCAACTTAGAGATCGACTGTCATAAATTCAAAGTCGAAAGCGGAACGATATTAGCGTCTGAAGGTGTCGCTCACACAATACTCTTATACGAAGAATGCTTAGTGTTCGGAACTAGTCCGTCATTAGCGCTCCTTTCAGAATGCGAAGTCTATCCGACGGCAGCGGACCGCACCGCTGGTACTCATAAAGGTCATATTACCGCTGAAGCCTTACTCTTAGTTTTATTACATAAAGGCACAGGTGGAGAAAAAACTATAGTCAAGGCCGAGCCCAAACCCGGGAACGCGCTATTCACGAAAATTTTCTTCAAAAACTGTCCGACCGGATCGTCCGCGGATATCAGTGGCGCGGTGGATTTCTTATTCCACACGACCGGAGATCAGGTAAAACACTTAGCACAGGAAGCAACGGGATCGTTCAAGTTAGATCAGCTGCTCTATGGAGCCAACAACGCGAACATCTTAGGCAGCGTGTGGGTGTTCCTCACCGGTGCGCACGAAAAATGCACTTGGGGAATCGTTTAACGCTAAGCACTAGAAGTACAACAGCAAGGTAAGCAGTAAGCAACAGACCAAGCGCCCGGGATCGCATCAAGCGATCCCGGGCCTTGAGCCAGGGAACGGGAAGAAGGGGCAGAAGGGTCATCAAGGGTGAACTCAAGCCAAAGGGGAAGCGAGTAATGCGCAGGGACCAACGGGGAGCGGCAGCGCAGGGAAGCGGCGCCGCAGCGAGGAGCCGGGGAGAAGGACAAAGCCTTAGCTCGATCGAGCAGTGCAAGTCAACGCAGGCCGGTCGGGGCATCCCGGCAGCCGCTAGGGAAGGGGAGATGGACTGATGTACTCACGCATACGAGAGCAGTTCAGCACGACAGCGCTCATCCTCTCGATCGTCGCGCTCGTCTTCGCGATGATGGGAGGCGCCTACGCCGCCTCGAACGCGAGCAAGGCAAAGCTGATTCCGGGCCCGCGCGGCAAGCAGGGCAAGCCGGGCAAGGAAGGACCCCAGGGCCCAGCCGGGCCCCAAGGCCTAGCCGGCGCTCCCGGAGCCAAGGGAGATCCGGGCCTAAAGGGCGACCAGGGCATTCCGGGGCCCAAAGGCAATGACGGCGCGCCTGGAAAATCGGTCAAAGTCAAACCACTCGCCATCGGCGGACAGCCGGAATGCGAAGAAACCGGCGGTGCGCTGGTCGAAGAGGAAGACGGAAGCCCCAAAGTCCCGGTCTGCAACGGCAAAAAAGGTGAAGACGGAGAAGACGGCACCTTCGACTTCTCGATCAAGCTCGAACCCGGCGAAGTCGAGACCGGCGTTTGGGCATTCAACAACCTTGACTTG
Source organism: uncultured Solirubrobacterales bacterium (assembly GCA_963712595.1). Lineage (GTDB taxonomy): Bacteria > Actinomycetota > Thermoleophilia > Solirubrobacterales > 70-9 > VRUE01. The sequence goes on along the minus strand of CAVQIM010000001.1, from coordinate 345,347 downwards.
GCAGACGGCGAAGTTCGATTGCCGGTCTCGCTCACGGTCCGCCTGAACGAAGCGGTATTTACCGAAGAAAGCCAGCGCGTCTGGTTCACCGGAGAACCTAACTTCTCCGCGCACTGCACCGGAAACGCGAGCGAACCGGTGGTGGTGAATGCAGCTGAGCTCTGCATATACGCGGCGGGAGCCGGGCTCAGCAGTGCCACCTTCGGCGGCGCCTTCCGACCAGGTGCCGGCCAGCCCGGGGGAACCCAGGGGCTCAATCCGCTCGGTGGATACCTCAAGTTCATCTCGACCGCCGACAACGCGAGCGGGTCAGGTGTTTGGGCGGTCAAGGGTTGCAGCTTCACCCTGCCGCCAGCCGACCCCGACCTCTGCCCCGAAGAATAAGCACGAGGACAAGACGACCATCAACCCGGACGGCGCCGCCCGCCGTCCGGGTTCCCAAAACCAACTGATCCGAGTTCACTTCAAGCAGAGATCGAGAGCAAGCAAAATGAGACGACATAGGCCCTACTTCGTTCTCTCCCTGGCCCTCTGCTTGGCGGCCATAAGCCCTGCTAGCGCCCTCGCGGCGCCGCCGACGATCCTCAGCACCACGGTCACCGACGTGAGCGGGACCTCAGCGACCTTGAAAGCCACGCTCAAACCGAACGGCCAGGCGGGTACCTACCACTTCGAATACGACGCCACCAAATACGCCGTGGCCGAAGGCCCCCACGGCACCGCCACCGAAGAGCTCAGCTTCCCCAACAGCGCCAATCCGGTGGAAGTGGAAGCTCCGATCAGCGGCCTTTCCCCCGGCACCACCTACCACTTCCGCGTGGCGGCCAGCGCCGGCACCTTGGTCAACGGCCCCGACCGGGTCTTCACCACGACCACGCCGTCCTCGCCTTTCGATCCCTGCCCCAATGAAGAATTCCGCAGCGGCAACCTGGCACCCAATGACAAACCCTCCGCCGCACTGCCCGACTGCCGCGCTTATGAGCAGGCAAGCCCGGTAGAAAAACACGGCCTCGACGCTGTCGGCACCTACCCGACGACGAAGGCCTCGCCCGCCGGCGATGCGATCACCTTCGCCACCTCCTCGGCGATCCCCGGCGGCGAAGGCGCGCAGGAACCGCCCCTTTACCTGGCGAGGCGAAACGCACAGGGTTGGACGACGCAGGGACTCCTGCCTCCCGGTGAGACAGGCACTCTCGCTCGCGCGGTGGGCTGGACGCCCGACTTCGCCCGTGTCTTCAGCTGGGCACAGAACTTTGGTGAACCGGACACCTCGACCTTCCTCGACACCCCCACCGCCGGCGGCTCGCTGACCCAGATCTACCCCTATGTCGCCGGCCCCCAGCCGAACTTCGTCGGTGCCAGCGCCGACGGCTCTTTGGTCTTCTTCGAGGCCTTCGGCATCGACCTCACAGAAGGCGATGCCCCCGCCAGGAACAACCTCTACGTCTGGGATCGCACGAGCGAAGAGATCGCCTTGGTCGGTGCGCTGCCCGACCCAGAATGTGCCCCCGCCTTGTCTCCCTGCGCCCCCGCGGGCGGCTCCTTTGCCGGGCCCTATGACTGGGTCAATGGCGACAGCGGAGTTCCTCTCACCTTCGGCGGCGCGCTCAGCAGCTACTACACCCAGGAGGAGCACGCGGTCTCCGAAGACGGCAGCAGGGCCTACTTCACAGCCGGCGGGGGGCAGATCTATATGCGCGAGGACCCGCTTGGCCCGAGCCCGCAGACCGACCACGTCTCGGCTTCTGAAAAGGATGAAGGCAACGGAAAAGAAGGCACTGACGCCGCGGGCGTCCAGCCGGCTGCTTTCATGGCCGCGACCCCGGACGGCTCTCAGGCCTTCTTCACCTCCTCGGAGAAGCTCACCAACGACGCCACCACCGGTCCCGAACCGACCAAAGTCGCGGCGATCGCCCGCGGCAACATCGCTGACGGCAAAGGCGAGGAATTCGAATTCCTCCCCGCCAAGGCGAAAGGCATCGCGATCTCGGGTTCGCACATCTACTGGGCGGACCCGAGCACCAACTTGATCGGGCGGGCGAAACTGGGGACGAGCGAGCCCGAAGACGAAGAACCGACGTTTATCGCCGTCCCTGAAGTCGAAATAGAAGTCGAACCTGGCGTTTTCAGCAAAGTTCCCGCCAGGCCGCAATACGTGGCAGTCGACCCTGCGGGCGAATACGTCTACTGGACCAACGCGCCCGATGACCAGCCTGGTCACGGCTCTATCGGCAGGGCCAAACTAGGTGGCCTAGGCGGGGTCGAAGGAATCGACGCCGAATACATCGAGGGCAAAGAAGCAGGCGGAGAAGAAAAACTGCAGGCGACCAATCCCCAGGGGATCGCGGTCAACAGCGAATTCATCTACTGGGCAAACGCGGGCAAAGACGACGCCACACGGACGATTGGGCGGGCGAAATCGGGAGCGGTGAAAGGGGGAGAAGTCGATGGTGACTTCATCCAGGTGGGAGAAGGCGGCTTCGAACATACACCTCAGGGAATAGCGGTTAACGCAACCCATATCTATATGACGGTCGACAGCGGTGCCAATAAGGAGTTCAGCTCCATTCGGCGTTTTGACCTTGACGGTGATACAACGAGTCTCAAATTCGTCTTTGACAGCGAACACCCTGGCAAACCAGGCGCACGCGGCATCGCACTTGACGCTGGCCATGTTTACTGGGCGCGAGAGGGGGAAAACGCGATCGGGCGGGCCGACCTGGAACTGAAAGGGACAGAAACTGAACGAAAAGAATGGATCAAGCCCGCCGACCACCCGCGCGGGGTGGCCGTAGATGGCACCCACATCTACTGGGCGGCAAACCAGGAAGCGGTGGCCAACCCCGGCAACGACCTCTACCGCTACGACGCCGTGACGGGCAAACTTACCGACCTCGCCGTTGATACGAGCGATACCAACGGGATCGAAGCGAGGGGTGTGTTGGCGGTCTCTGCGGATGGCTCGCGCGTTTACTTTGTCGCCAATGGCGTGCCGGGAGGACTACAGGGCTCACCGAACGAGGAGGGCGAAAGTGCGGCGCCGGGCAATTGCAGGAAAGTCCTCGGCACGGGAGGCGGCATCTGCAACCTCTACCTCTGGCACAACGGCACGATCAGCTTCATCGCGCGGATCGAGGACGAGGCGAACTGGACGGGGACGCCAGCGGGCGTGGTCCCGAGTGCGAGCCTCTTCCAAAAGACCGCCCGTCTCAATGAGGATGCGGGGACGCTGTTGTTCACTTCACGACGCCAGCTGACCTCTTACGACAACGAAGGAACTTCGGAGCTCTATCGGTACCAGGCGGGGGAGGGGCTTACCTGCGTGAGCTGCCGCCCGAGCGGGGAAGCGCCCGTGGGAATTCCGACGAAGCCAATTTCGAACTCGGTGATACTGCCTGAAAGTCCGGCCTCGACGCTCTCGCGTAGCCTCTCGGCTGACGGTAACCGGGTCTTCTTCGAATCGACCGACGCGCTGGTGAGGGCCGACACCAACGGCGCTTCGGGTTGTAAAACCGTGGGTTCAGACATACAGAGCTTCCCCGCCTGCCAGGACATCTATGAGTGGGAGGCCAGGGGGACGGGCTCCTGCAAATCAGAAGCCCAAAATGGCGGCTGCCTGCACCTTCTCTCGGCCGGCAACAGCCCCTACCCCTCCTTCTTCCTCGACGCCTCGGCCAATGGCGACGATGTCTTCATCGTCACGCGCTCGTCGCTGGTGCGCCAGGACATAGACGAGGTGATGGATGTGTATGACGTGAAGGTCGGTGGGGGGCTGGCTGGGCAAAACGAAGTCCCCGACATCTGCCTCAGCACCGAGGACTGCCACGATCCATCCCCCCAGCCTCCGTCTCCACCCTCGCCGGTGACCAAGGCTGATGGTGGGGGAAACGTCAAAGAACGGGTCAAAAAGCCTTGTCGCAAGCCAAAGCGACTGGTCAAAGCAAAAGGCAAGACCCGCTGCGTGGCGAAAAAGCCCCATAAACGCCGGGGAGGAAAAGGGCGGCACAACAGTAACGGGAAGCAGAGCGGGAGGGCGGGACGATGAGGCTCATTCTTATCCCCCGCCAGCTGATCGAATTCTTCTTCGAAAAAAAGCTGGCCAAGACCCACCTGGAAAACCCTTTCCTGGGTCAATCCTGCTACGTGGGCTCCTCTACCTCGCCGATCATCCGGGAACCCAGAGAAGATCGATGGGGGTCACCGATGGGGGCGTCTAGGGTTGCATTGGGGCTGCTCCTTTTGGGCGTCCTGCTTGTGCCCGCTCAACAGGCGCCGGCTGCCTTCGACCCCAAGCCGGCCTGGAGGCTGACGGTCTCTCCATTGCCCAGCAACTTCACGCCCGGCGAGAAAGCGAGGCTGTTGGTGATGGCGACCAACGTCGGGGCGGGGACCGCGGAGGAAGCGCCGCCGGCAAATGAACCGATCGAGCTGGAGGTGACCTTGCCGCCTGGAGTCGTGCCGCAGGTCTCCAGTACGGGGGGATCGGTGGGCGATCCCGACTCCGAAGACCTCAACTGCACGGTCACGCCCCCTGCGGTCAGCTGCGAGACCAAGGGTCCGGTCCACCCCGGCCGCTGGCTGCAGGCCGTGATCGGGGTCGATGTGTCCGGGCCCGAAGCGCCGCTCGAGGCAAAAGCAAGCGTTAGCGGCGGTGGCGCGGGCGAGGTGGTCGACACGACCGCCCCGCTCCCGGTCACCCCGACAACGGCCGAGTTCGACTTCCTCGAAGGCCCGAGCGGCCTCGGTGTGCTGCTCAGCAACGCCGACGGCTCGGCGACGAGCCTGGCGGGCACCCATCCCGACCAGCTCAGCCTCAACTTCGGCCTGCCGGTGGAAGTGCCGAAAGGCGAAGTGTTGGCCTCCGCCGGTGGGCACCTGCACGAGTTGCAGATCGATCTGCCGCGCGGCTTCGTGATCAACCCGGCGGCGACGCCGGTGCTCTGCACCGAGGCCCAGCTGGAGTCACAGCTGTCTCCCGGCTGCCCGCGGGACTCCCAAGTGGGCGTGGTCAACGTGATGACGACCGTCGGCGGGCCAACCCTCACCACCGACCCCCTCTACAACATGGTGCCGCCGGCGGGGACGGCGGCGGCATTGGGCTTCGACGCGGTAGGGGTGGGGATCTTCGTGCACGTAACGGGATCGGTTAGAAGCGACGGGGACTACGGGATCACGGGGACGGTGGGGGACGTGCTGGCCTTCCCCCGAAACCCGGTGCTGGGGGGGCAGAGCCAGATCTGGGGCGATCCGACGGGGGAGAGCCACGATCAGATCCGCAGCCGGAAATGCTCTAAAGACGGCGGCTCCTGTCCGGCGGACGAACCGCTTGTGACGGCGGCGATAAGCATGCCGAGCCAGTGCACGGGGCCGCTTGAGATCAGGGCGCTGGCGGACAGCTGGGAGGAGATGGGCGTCTTTCACGAACGAAGCGTGGAGACAGCCGACGTCGGCGGGACGCCGGTCGGGGTCAGCGGTTGCGAGAAACTCGACTTCAAGCCGACGATCAAAGCCCAGCCCTCGACCAACGTCGCCGACAGCCCGGCTGCGCTTGACTTCAACCTGCACCAGCCCCAGGAAGTGGAGCTGAAAGGCGCCGCGACGGCGAACCTGAAAGACGCGGCGGTGACGCTGCCTCCCGGTCTAGTGGTCAATCCCGCCGCAGCCGGGGGCCAGGGCGTGTGCACGAACGAGCAAATCGGCCTGATGACGGCGGTGGGGGCGGCGCCGATCCACTTCAGCAAGGTCCCGGCCCAATGCCCCGACAACGCCAAGGTGGGCAGCTTTGAAGCAACGACGCCGCTTTTGGCCCAGATCGATGAGACGACCCACAAAATCCAGCGCGACTCCCAGGGCCACGCGATCCCGCGGCCGGTCTTGGGGTCTGTTTATCTCGCAGAGCCATTTCAAAACGCGTTCGGCTCTCTCCTAGCGATCTATTTCGCCGTAGACGATGAAAAGTCAGGGACGGTGGCGAAGTTCGCGGCCGAGGTGCGGGCGGACCCACAGACCGGCCAGCTGACCAACGTCTTGAGCGAAGGCCCCGAGCTGCCGCTGGAAGACGTGCGGATCAGGACCTTCGAGGGCGCCCGTGCCTCCCTGCGCACGCCGGCCACCTGTGGCACTCACACCACCACCACAGAGCTCGTCCCCTGGAGCGCACCGCAGGGCCCGGGCGCCCAGCCAGCCGACTCCTTCGCGATCGCCTCGACCCCGGGCGGGGGGGAGTGCCCGACCGCGGCGGGGAGCGAACCGAACCAGCCCAGCTTCGACCCCGGCACGCTCTCCCAGCAAGCCGGCGCCTACACCCCCTTCACGATGAAGCTCTCGCGCGAGGACGGCTCCCAGCCGATCGGCGGCCTGGAGGTGAAGCTGCCCAAAGGCCTGCTGGCCAAGGTGGCCGGAGTCCCGTACTGCTCAGAGGCCCAGATCGCCCAAGCGCGCTCGCGCTCCAACGCCAACGAAGGGGCGATCGAGCAAGCCAACCCCAGCTGTCCGGCGGCCTCTGCGATCGGCACGATCGACGCCGCCGCCGGCGCAGGGCCATCGGACACCCTCGTCCACGTTCCCGGCAAGGTCTACCTGGCCGGCCCCTACAAGGGCGCCCCGATCAGCTTCGTGACGATCGTCCCGGCGGTATCGGGCCCCTTCGATCTGGGCACGGTCGTGGTCAGAGCCGCCGCCTACATCGACCCCGAAGCTGCCACGGCAAGGGCCGTAACCGACCCCCTGCCCTCGATCCTCTACGGCATCCCGCTCGACCTCAGAGCGGCCTCGCTATTGATCGATCGCGACCAGTTCACGCTTAACCCGACAAATTGCGAGTCAAAGACGATCCTCGCCACGACGACGTCGGTATTCGGCAAGACGGCTTCGCTCTCTGCCCCCTTCGGCGTCGGTGGCTGCGCCGATCTTGCCTACAAGCCAAAGCTCTCCTTCAAGCTGAAGGGGCAGAGCAAGCGCACCGGTCACCCGGCGCTGACCTCGACCGTGACCTTCCCGCCGGGCGGGGCGAACACCGCCAGCGCCGCGGTCACCCTGCCCCGCTCGGAGTTCCTCGACCAAGCCCACATCGGCACCGTCTGCACCAGGGTGCAGTTCGCCGCCAAGCAGTGCCCGGCGGCCTCGATCTACGGCGAGGCGATGGCGATCACGCCGCTGCTGGACGATCCCGTAAAAGGCCCGGTCTACCTACGCTCCTCGAGCCACGAACTGCCCGATGTCGTCTTCGATCTGCACGGCCAGGTGGACGCCGTCGTCTCGGCCCGCGTCGACTCGGTCAACGGCGGCATTCGCTTCACCTTCGAAGACACCCCCGACGTGCCGGTGAGCAAGCTGGTGGTCAAAGCGCGCGGCGCCAAAAAGGGCCTTCTGATCAACAGCGCCAACCTCTGCAAGCTAAAGCCCGCGGCGACCCGGGCCACCGTAAAGCTCGCGGCCCAAAACGGCCGCCGCGTCGAGCTCCGCCCAGTGGTCAAGAGCGACTGCAAGGGCAAGGCCAAGCACAAAAAGCACCGGCGAGGAAAACGCTAGAGCAGAGCCCATCTCGCCCCTCTCAAAAGCTTTCGAGCAGCAGATACCCAGTCCAACGAGCAATAGGAGCAAGAGATATGCGAATGCATGTGAAGTCCACGGGGGCGGTGAGCGCGGCACTGTTGATCAGCGCGCTCGCCCTCCTCGCTCTCGCCGGGCCAGCCTCGGCGAAACTGACGGGCGAATTCAAAAACTTCGAATTCTGCCCCTACACCAACCCCGTGGTCGAACGCTGCTTCAAGTCGACCTCCACGGGCGGCGAAGTCAAACTCGGCAAAAAGTCGGTGCCGGTCGAAAAAGAAGTCGTCCTGCAGGGCGGGCTCACCGAACCCGCCGAAGAAGGGCCAGAAGCGGCGTTTGCCAAATTCGTCGAACCGACGAACAAAATCGCGCTCTCCAAAGCCCCTCAGAAAGTCCCCGGAGGCCTGGCGGGCATCGTGCCCGAAGCAGGAGCGCCATTTCTTGTCAAAGCCCTGATCAAATTCTTCTTTGAAAACGAAATCACGGGCCTGACCTCGACCCTGGAACTGGCCAAAGCGGCCTCCGACATCCGGGTCTCCAACGAACACTTCGGCGAACAGATCGGCGTTGCGCTGAAAATGCCGGTCAAGGTCCACCTGGAAAACCCTTTCCTGGGTAAATCCTGCTTCGTCGGATCGAGCACATCGCCGATCACCTTCGAACTGACGACGGGCAAAACCAGCCCGCCGAAACCCAACGAATCGATCATGGGCTCGCTGGGGACCTTCGAATTCCTCGAACTGGGCCGCGTGCTGAAGGTCAAAGACGCAGAACTGGTCGACAACGCTTGGTCTGCGCCCGGCGCCAGCGGCTGCGGGGGGATTATCTCCTTCCTGGTCAACCCAATCATCAACAGCCAGCTCGGCACCACGACCGCTGGCAACAACACGGCGAAACTCAAAAACACGATCTACCAGGCGACCGCAGTCGCGGTGAAAAAAAACAATGAAGAAAATCCATAACCCGCTTCGCGCGCAAGGAAAGGAAGAGAAGATGAACCGCAAAGCAAAGAGTCTCTTGCGGCGGGGCGTGTTGGCGGCAATGTTGGCCCTTGTTGCCAGCATGGCGCTCTCGACATCAGCCAGTGCCGCCCCCGCTTGGAAGTTCGCAAACGAATCGCTGACGGGCTCGGAAACGATCCTCGGAGGCGCGGTCGAGAGTGGCATGACCATTCCCGGCCTCACCACCAAATGCGAAAACTTCCTCTACAAGCTGACGATCAAAAACAAAGAAGGGACCGGTGAGGGAAGCGTCACCGAACTCCCCCTCTACAACTGCCACACGGACAGCCCCTATTGCTTCGTGAAAACCATCGAAGCAAAAGAACTGCCGTGGGCATCGAAACTGACCAAAGTCTCAACCACCAACTACATCATCATCGAAGCGGTCAAAGTCAAAATTGTCTACTCCGGTGAACTTTGCGTGTTGAATGGGACCACGGTCACGGTCACCGGCAGCGCAGGTGGCTCGATCGACAACGCGACCGAAAGCGCGACGTTCAGCAAAGCGACGCTTGAAGCGACGAAAACTGAACTGAAAGCTATGGGTCAGAAAATCGAGTGGAACGGCGTCTTCCCGACGGAAGCGTTCGAATGGCACAGAGAACAGGCGCTGACGGTCGAATAGCGCCCAGGGCCAAGGCCACGGGCACCAGGGTCTTCCTGGTGCTCGTGGTTGGGGTCGCGCTGGCGCTGCCCGGCTGCGGGGGAGGCTCTGATGGGGGCGCCTCCACCTCCACCTCTGGTTCTGGTTCCGGCTCGAGCTCCGGTTCGAGCTCGGAGGCTGGATCCACGCAGGCGCCGAGCACAGCCGCCTCCGAAGGGGCGAGCCTTCCCGCCAGCTCCGGGCAGGGCAACGACAAGGCAAAGCAAGGGCCGGGCATCACCCCGCCCAAAGGCCCGCCGGAGAGGGGGGCGACTCCTCAAGAAGAAGCCGAGACGACGGTGGCCGATATGTCGCTGCAAAGCCCAGCCTTGGGCCCGGCAGCGGAATCGGTGCAGGCGCTGCCCGCCGAATACACCTGCGACGGCAAGGACAGCTGGCCGGAGCTCAAATGGAGCGGCATCCCCGCTGGGACAGAGGAACTGATCCTCTTCACGATGAACGTCGAACCGATCGATCAGGCGATCTTCTTCGACTGGGCGGTTGCCGGAATCGATCCGAGTCTCGAAGGCATCGAGGAAGGCAAGCTCCCCAAGGGCGTGACCCTCGGCCGCAACAGCTTCGGCAAGGAGGGCTACTCGGTCTGCCCAGAAGGCGAAGGGGAAACCTACGTCTTTGCCCTCTACGCCCTACCGAAGTCCCTCTCGCCCGCGAAGGGCTTTGACCCGATGACTCTGCGCAAAGCGGTCCTCGACACATCGGGGAACGTGGGGCTCTTGGTCACTGCTTATGTGCGGGGTTAATAAAGCTAAAAAACAATTGCGTTAAAAGCTTGACCATCGAGTGCTAACTGTACAAGACTCCTATTTGCGGAAGCTTTGGGCTTTTGCTGACTATCACGCGACAAAGGAGCAAACAAATGTACCTTAAGAAGTGCGGATTTAACGTCCTTGGCCTATCTTGCCTGGCGGTCCTTAGCCTGATGGCCATTGCCCCTGTAGAGGCCCCCGCTACCACAGGCAAAGTCTTAGTCTTAGGTAGCACTACATTAGATGCAACCGGCGCTGGGGAAATTGACTTATTAGGGGCACTCGATGTCCCGGCCATCAACTTAGAGATCGACTGCAGTCAATTTACAGTTGAAAGTACGACCATATTAGCTTCAGAAGGCATCGGTCATGGGAAAGTTTTAATCAAAGGGTGCTTAGCCTATGGAACGAGCCCGTCTTTATCGCTGATCTCAGAATGCGAAATTTATCCAACTGCGGCGGATCGCACTGCGGGCACGAACAAAGGGCACATCACTGCCGAAGCATTACTCTTAGTATTATTACATACAGGCGCAGGTGGAAGCAAAACAATCGTCGCAGTCAAACCTAAAGAAGCTGGCGGGCTATTCACAAAAATTTTCTTCAAAAACTGCCCAAGTGGAGCCTCTGCCGACATCAAAGGCGAAGTAGACGCTTTATTCCACACCACCGGAGATCAAGTCAAACACTTAGTAGAAGAAGCCTCCGGATCGTTCAAGTTACACCAGCTTAAATACGGCGCAAACAACGCAAACATATTAGGTAGCCTATGGGTGTATCTCACTGGTGCCCACGAAAACTGCACTTGGGGAATTATCTAGGGCCCGTCGTAGGTAACCAGGAAACGCAGGTAGGCAACCATGGCCTGGGATCGTGTGAGCACGATCCCAGGCCCGGACTCAGCTCAGAACCTGGTTGAGGTCTTCATGGCGAAGTCACCCTGATCGCCCAGGAGCTGCTCGCCTGGACCCGTCCTCTCTGCCTCGAGAGCGAGATGGCCCTCGCCGAACCAAGGGGCTGCGCCAGCGCCTTGTGCACATCGCCGGGAAGGTGGTGCGCTCGGTCGGGGCGCCCCCATAAGCATCGTCGTCTCCCTGCCGATAACCGATCTCGCTTCCGAAGCAAGGTCGCTTCAGCGTGCGCCGAATGCTTCGCGAAGGCGAAGCAAGGGCTCGAAAAGTGCCACGGGGCGGCTCTGATGAGCCGTCCCGTGGGTGCCTTCTCATCGGTTGGAAAACATTGAGCCGAAAAACTTGACCGCTGACCGGCCGGTCGCGATGCTCGCTACAGCGCGGAGCTCCTTGTGCTCCGCGTAAACCGTAACTACCAAGGAGAGGAATTCAAAGCATGAGTCTCAGAAAGCATGGACTCAAGGCCCTTAGCCTGACTTTCTTCGCGGCGCTCGCCTTTATGGCGATCACTGCTGCGGGGGCGTCAGCCACTACGGGTAAGGTCTTAATCTTAAACGCTGCGGAAACAGTGTTATCGGAGTTACACGCCACTTTCGGCGGCGAAATCGATTTATTAGGTGTGCTCTTAGTTGCGCCGATTAACTTAGAGATCGATTGTCATAAATTCACCGTTCAGGAAGGTTTATACTTAACATCAGGACACGATCTTGACGGCAAGCTCTTATTCGAAGAATGCTTAGTGTATCAGCACACTCCGTTAAGTATTCTCTCAGAATGTGAAGTCTACCCGACGGCAGCGGACCGCACCGCTGGCACAAACAAAGGCAAGGTTCTTGCTGAAGCCTTACTCTTAATCTTAAAACACACAGGAGCGGGTGGAGAAAAAGTAATAGTCATAGCCGATCCTAAGGTAGCCGGCGGGCTGTTCTCGAAACTTTTCTTCAAAAACTGCCCAGCCGGAGCAAGTGCTGACGTCAAAGGCAATCTGGCTCTGTTAGCACATGATGGCTTCGGAACACATCTAGTCAAACATTTATTCCAGGAAGCAGCCGAACCATTCAAGTTAGGAAATCAGTTGAAGTACGGCGAAAGCAACGCAAGCATCGTCGGCAGCGTGTGGGTGTTCCTCACCGGCGAACACGCCAATCGCAAATGGGGGCTCTGCTAACACCAAGCACTAGAAGCACAAGCAGCCAAAAGAAGTAAGCAGCACCAAGCAGTAAGCAACAGACCAAGCGCCCGGGATCGCATCAAGCGATCCCGGGCCTTGAGCCAGGGAACGGGAAGAAGGGGCAGAAGGGTCATCAAGGGTGAACTCAAGCCAAAGGGGAAGCGAGTAATGCGCAGGGACCAACGGGGAGCGGCAGCGCAGGGAAGCGGCGCCGCAGCGAGGAGCCGGGGAGAAGGACAAAGCCTTAGCTCGATCGAGCAGTGCAAGTCAACGCAGGCCGGTCGGGGCATCCCGGCAGCCGCTAGGGAAGGGGAGATGGACTGATGTACTCACGCATACGAGAGCAGTTCAGCACGACAGCGCTCATCCTCTCGATCGTCGCGCTCGTCTTCGCGATGATGGGAGGCGCCTACGCCGCCTCGAACGCGAGCAAGGCAAAGCTGATTCCGGGCCCGCGCGGCAAGCAGGGCAAGCCGGGCAAGGAAGGACCCCAGGGCCCAGCCGGGCCCCAAGGCCTAGCCGGCGCTCCCGGAGCCAAGGGAGATCCGGGCCTAAAGGGCGACCAGGGCATTCCGGGGCCCAAAGGCAATGACGGCGCGCCTGGAAAATCGGTCAAAGTCAAACCACTCGCCATCGGCGGACAGCCGGAATGCGAAGAAACCGGCGGTGCGCTGGTCGAAGAGGAAGACGGAAGCCCCAAAGTCCCGGTCTGCAACGGCAAAAAAGGTGAAGACGGAGAAGACGGCACCTTCGACTTCTCGATCAAGCTCGAACCCGGCGAAGTCGAGACCGGCGTTTGGGCATTCAACAACCTTGACTTGGCAGACGGCGAAGTTCGATTGCCGGTCTCGCTCACGGTCCGCCTGAACGAAGCGGTATTTACCGAAGAAAGCCAGCGCGTCTGGTTCACCGGAGAACCTAACTTCTCCGCGCACTGCACCGGAAACGCGAGCGAACCGGTGGTGGTGAATGCAGCTGAGCTCTGCATATACGCGGCGGGAGCCGGGCTCAGCAGTGCCACCTTCGGCGGCGCCTTCCGACCAGGTGCCGGCCAGCCCGGGGGAACCCAGGGGCTCAATCCGCTCGGTGGATACCTCAAGTTCATCTCGACCGCCGACAACGCGAGCGGGTCAGGTGTTTGGGCGGTCAAGGGTTGCAGCTTCACCCTGCCGCCAGCCGACCCCGACCTCTGCCCCGAAGAATAAGCACGAGGACAAGACGACCATCAACCCGGACGGCGCCGCCCGCCGTCCGGGTTTCCCAAAACCAACTGATCCGAGTTCACTTCAAGCAGAGATCGAGAGCAAGCAAAATGAGACGACATAGGCCCTACTTCGTTCTCTCCCTGGCCCTCTGCTTGGCGGCCATAAGCCCTGCTAGCGCCCTCGCGGCGCCGCCGACGATCCTCAGCACCACGGTCACCGACGTGAGCGGGACCTCAGCGACCTTGAAAGCCACGCTCAAACCGAACGGCCAGGCGGGTACCTACCACTTCGAATACGACGCCACCAAATACGCCGTGGCCGAAGGCCCCCACGGCACCGCCACCGAAGAGCTCAGCTTCCCCAACAGCGCCAATCCGGTGGAAGTGGAAGCTCCGATCAGCGGCCTTTCCCCCGGCACCACCTACCACTTCCGCGTGGCGGCCAGCGCCGGCACCTTGGTCAACGGCCCCGACCGGGTCTTCACCACGACCACGCCGTCCTCGCCTTTCGATCCCTGCCCCAATGAAGAATTCCGCAGCGGCAACCTGGCACCCAATGACAAACCCTCCGCCGCACTGCCCGACTGCCGCGCTTATGAGCAGGCAAGCCCAGTGGAAAAACACGGCCTCGACACCCTTGGCACCTACCCGACGACGAAGGCCTCGCCCGCCGGCGATGCGATCACCTTCGCCACCTCCTCGGCGATCCCCGGCGGCGAAGGCGCGCAGGAACCGCCCCTTTACCTGGCGAGGCGAAACGCACAGGGTTGGACGACGCAGGGCATGCTGCCACCGGCGGAGGTGGGCAGCCTCGCCCGCGCGGTGGGCTGGACGCCCGACTTTGCCCACGTCTTCAGCTGGGCCGAACGGTTCGAAAAGCCCAAAGACACCTCGACCTTCCTCGACACCCCCACCGCCGGCGGCTCGCTGACCCAGATCTACCCCTATGTCGCCGGCCCCCAGCCGAACTTCGTCGGTGCCAGCGCCGACGGCTCTTTGGTCTTCTTCGAGGCCTTCGGCATCGACCTCACAGAAGGCGATGCCCCCGCCAGGAACAACCTCTACGTCTGGGATCGCACGAGCGAAGAGATCGCCTTGGTCGGTGCGCTGCCCGACCCAGAATGTGCCCCCGCCTTGTCTCCCTGCGCCCCCGCGGGCGGCTCCTTTGCCGGGCCCTATGACTGGGTCAATGGCGACAGCGGAGTTCCTCTCACCTTCGGCGGCGCGCTCAGCAGCTACTACACCCAGGAGGAGCACGCGGTCTCCGAAGACGGCAGCAGGGCCTACTTCACAGCCGGCGGGGGGCAGATCTATATGCGCGAGGACCCGCTTGGCCCGAGCCCGCAGACCGACCACGTCTCGGCTTCTGAAAAGGATGAAGGCAACGGAAAAGAAGGCACTGACGCCGCGGGCGTCCAGCCGGCTGCTTTCATGGCCGCGACCCCGGACGGCTCTCAGGCCTTCTTCACCTCCTCGGAGAAGCTCACCAACGACGCCACCACCGGTCCCGAACCGACCAAAGTCGCGGCGATCGCCCGCGGCAACATCGCTGACGGCAAAGGCGAGGAATTCGAATTCCTCCCCGCCAAGGCGAAAGGCATCGCGATCTCGGGTTCGCACATCTACTGGGCGGACCCGAGCACCAACTTGATCGGGCGGGCGAAACTGGGGACGAGCGAGCCCGAAGACGAAGAACCGACGTTTATCGCCGTCCCTGAAGTCGAAATAGAAGTCGAACCTGGCGTTTTCAGCAAAGTTCCCGCCAGGCCGCAATACGTGGCAGTCGACCCTGCGGGCGAATACGTCTACTGGACCAACGCGCCCGATGACCAGCCTGGTCACGGCTCTATCGGCAGGGCCAAACTAGGTGGCCTAGGCGGGGTCGAAGGAATCGACGCCGAATACATCGAGGGCAAAGAAGCAGGCGGAGAAGAAAAACTGCAGGCGACCAATCCCCAGGGGATCGCGGTCAACAGCGAATTCATCTACTGGGCAAACGCGGGCAAAGACGACGCCACACGGACGATTGGGCGGGCGAAATCGGGCGTAAGCGATCCCGAAGGGGTCAGCGGCGAATTCATCAAAGTGGGAAATGGTGGCTTTGAACACACCCCGCAAGGAATAACGATCAACGCCACCCACATCTACATGACGGTCGACAGCAATCAGGAGCAAAGCTACATCCTTCGGTTCGACTTGGATGGCGACGAATCAACCGAAAAGCTCCTCTTCGACAGCCAACACATAGGCAAACCTGGTCTGCGCGGAATAGCATTGGACTCAGGGCACGTCTATTGGGCGCGAGAGGGCGCAGATGCGATCGGACGGGTCGATTTCGAACTGGAAGAAGGAAGCAGAGAACGGGAATGGATCAAGCCCGCCGACCACCCGCGCGGGGTGGCCGTAGATGGCACCCACATCTACTGGGCGGCAAACCAGGAAGCGGTGGCCAACCCTGGGAACGACCTCTACCGCTACGACGCCGTGACGGGCAAACTCACCGACCTCGCCGTTGATACGAGCGATACCAACGGGATCGAAGCGAGGGGTGTGTTGGCGGTCTCTGCGGATGGCTCGCGCGTTTACTTTGTCGCCAATGGCGTGCCGGGAGGACTACAGGGCTCACCGAACGAGGAGGGCGAAAGTGCGGCGCCGGGCAATTGCAGGAAAGTCCTCGGCACGGGAGGCGGCATCTGCAACCTCTACCTCTGGCACAACGGCACGATCAGCTTCATCGCGCGGATCGAGGACGAGGCGAACTGGACGGGGACGCCGGCGGGGGTTATAGCTAGCACAGAGGCCTTCCAAAAGACAGCGCGCCTCAGTGCTGACGGGGAGACCCTGCTGTTCACCTCTTCGCACCAGCTGACCTCTAACGACAACGCCAAAGGGGCCTCGGAGCTCTATCGATACCGGGCGGGGGAGGGCCTCGCTTGCATCAGCTGCCGCCCGAGCGGGGAAGCGCCCGTGGGTATCTCGACGGTGCCGATCATCACCCCCTTGATGAAGCCCGAAAGCCCTGCCTCGACCCTCTCGCGCAGCCTCTCGGCTGACGGCAACCGGGTCTTCTTCGAATCGACCGACGCGCTGGTGGCGGAGGACACCAACTACGAGTTCACTAACGCCGAAGGCGAACCTTGCCCGATTGTGGGTTCTGACGCACAGAGCTTCCCCGCCTGCCAGGACATCTATGAGTGGGAGGCGAAGGGGACGGGCTCCTGCAAGTCAGAAGCCCAAAATGGCGGCTGCCTGCACTTGCTTTCGACCGGCAAGGGCCCCTATCCCTCCTTCTTCCTTGACGCTTCGGCCAGCGGCGATGACGTCTTCATCGTTACGCGCTCCCCATTGGTGCGCCAAGACATCGACGGGGTGATGGATGTGTATGACGTGAAGGCGGGCGGGGGCTTGCCTGGGCAAAACGAACAGCCCGACGTCTGCCTCAGCACCGAGGACTGCCACGATTCCCCACCACCGCCGCCACCCTCACCTCCGTCAGTGACCGAAGTCCCGGGCGGTGGCAACGTCAAGGGCAAAGCGCCTTGCCGTAAGCCAAAGCGGCTGGTCAAAGCCAAGGGCAAGACGCGCTGCGTTGCCAAGAAACACCAGAAGAAACACCATGGTAAACGGCGTAAAGGCGCCGGGAAGAGCGGGAGGGCAGGGCGATGATGCGCACTGTGTCCACATCTCGCCAGCTGATCAAAAGGTCCACCTGGAAAACCCCTTCCTGGGTAAATCCTGCTACGTGGGCTCCTCCAGCTTGCCGATCATCCGAAAACCTAGGAAGAAGGGGGGGGGTGTCTTCTGTGTGGGCGTGTAGGGTCGCGTTCGCCCTGCTCCTCGTGGGCGCCTGGCTCTTGCCTGCCCAGCAGGCGACGGCGGCCTTCGAACCCAAACCTGCCTGGAGATTGGCGATGGTGCCGGTGCCCAGCAACTTGACCCCGGGTGAGGAAGCGAACATCTTGGTGACGGCAACCAACGTGGGCGCGGGGGTGGCGGAGGAAAAACTCCCGGCCAACGAACCAGTCGAGCTGGAAGTAACGCTGCCCCCGGCAGTCGTGCCCCAGAAATCGGGCACGGGAGGAAAGGTGGGCGATCCCAAATCCGGAGGCCTCAACTGCACGGTCACGCCGCCCACGGTCAGCTGTGAGACCAAAGGCCCGCTCCATCCTGGTTACTGGCTACGGGCCTTGATCGCGGTTGACGTGTCGGGACCCGAAGCGCCGCTCGAGGCAAAAGCAAGCGTTAGCGGCGGTGGGGCGGGCGAGGTGGTCGACACGACCGCCCCGCTCCCGGTCACCCCGACAACGGCCGAGTTCGACTTCCTCGAAGGCCCGAGCGGCCTCGGTGTGCTGCTCAGCAACGCCGACGGCTCGGCGACGAGCCTGGCGGGCACCCATCCCGACCAGCTCAGCCTCAACTTCGGCCTGCCGGTGGAAGTGCCGAAAGGCGAAAGGCTGACCTCAGCCGGTGGCCACCTGCACGAGCTGCAGATCGAGCTGCCGCGCGGCTTCGTGATCAACCCGGCGGCGACGCCGGTGCTCTGCACCGAGGCCCAGCTCGAGGCAGCGGGCGATCGTGGCTGCCCGCGGGACTCCCAGGTGGGGGTGGTGAACGTGATGACGAAACTTGGCGGGCCCGAAATCACCACCGACCCCCTCTACAACATGGTGCCGCCGGCGGGGACGGCGGCGGCATTGGGCTTCGACGCGGTCGGGGCGGGAATCTACGTGCACGTGACCGGCTCGGTGCGAAGCGACGGGGACTACGGGATCACGGGGACGGTGGGGGACGTGCTGGCATTCCCGAATAACCCGGTGCTGGGGGGGCAGAGCCAGATCTGGGGCGATCCGACGGGGGAGAGCCACGATCAGATCCGCAGCCGGAAATGCTCTAAAGACGGCGGCTCCTGTCCGGCGGACGAACCGCTTGTGACGGCGGCGATAAGCATGCCGAGCCAGTGCACGGGGCCGCTTGAGATCAGGGCGCTGGCGGACAGCTGGGAGGAGATGGGCGTCTTTCACGAACGAAGCGTGGAGACAGCCGACGTCGGCGGGACGCCGGTCGGGGTCAGCGGTTGCGAGAAACTCGACTTCAAGCCGACGATCAAAGCCCAGCCCTCGACCAACGTCGCCGACAGCCCGGCTGCGCTTGACTTCAACCTGCACCAGCCCCAGGAAGTGGAGCTGAAAGGCGCCGCGACGGCGAACCTGAAAGACGCGGCGGTGACGCTGCCTCCCGGTCTAGTGGTCAATCCCGCCGCAGCCGGGGGCCAGGGCGTGTGCACGAACGAGCAAATCGGCCTGATGACGGCGGTGGGGGCGGCGCCGATCCACTTCAGCAAGGTCCCGGCCCAATGCCCCGACAACGCCAAGGTGGGCAGCTTTGAAGCAACGACGCCGCTTTTGGCCCAGATCGATGAGACGACCCACAAAATCCAGCGCGACTCCCAGGGCCACGCGATCCCGCGGCCGGTCTTGGGGTCTGTTTATCTCGCAGAGCCATTTCAAAACGCGTTCGGCTCTCTCCTAGCGATCTATTTCGCCGTAGACGATGAAAAGTCAGGGACGGTGGCGAAGTTCGCGGCCGAGGTGCGGGCGGACCCACAGACCGGCCAGCTGACCAACGTCTTGAGCGAAGGCCCCGAGCTGCCGCTGGAAGACGTGCGGATCAGGACCTTCGAGGGCGCCCGTGCCTCCCTGCGCACGCCGGCCACCTGTGGCACTCACACCACCACCACAGAGCTCGTCCCCTGGAGCGCACCGCAGGGCCCGGGCGCCCAGCCAGCCGACTCCTTCGCGATCGCCTCGACCCCGGGCGGGGGGGAGTGCCCGACCGCGGCGGGGAGCGAACCGAACCAGCCCACTTTCAAGGCCGGCACGCTCTCCCAGCAAGCCGGCGCCTACACCCCCTTCACGATGAAGCTCTCGCGCGAGGACGGCTCCCAGCCGATCGGCGGCCTGGAGGTGAAGCTGCCCAAAGGCCTGCTGGCCAAGGTGGCCGGAGTCCCGTACTGCTCAGAGGCCCAGATCGCCCAAGCGCGCTCGCGCTCCAACGCCAACGAAGGGGCGATCGAGCAAGCCAACCCCAGCTGTCCGGCGGCCTCTGCGATCGGCACGATCGACGCCGCCGCCGGCGCAGGGCCATCGGACACCCTCGTCCACGTTCCCGGCAAGGTCTACCTGGCCGGCCCCTACAAGGGCGCCCCGATCAGCTTCGTGACGATCGTCCCGGCGGTATCGGGCCCCTTCGATCTGGGCACGGTCGTGGTCAGAGCCGCCGCCTACATCGACCCCGAAGCTGCCACGGCAAGGGCCGTAACCGACCCCCTGCCCTCGATCCTCTACGGCATCCCGCTCGACCTCAGAGCGGCCTCGCTATTGATCGATCGCGACCAGTTCACGCTTAACCCGACAAATTGCGAGTCAAAGACGATCCTCGCCACGACGACGTCGGTATTCGGCAAGACGGCTTCGCTCTCTGCCCCCTTCGGCGTCGGTGGCTGCGCCGATCTTGCCTACAAGCCAAAGCTCTCCTTCAAGCTGAAGGGGCAGAGCAAGCGCACCGGTCACCCGGCGCTGACCTCGACCGTGACCTTCCCGCCGGGCGGGGCGAACACCGCCAGCGCCGCGGTCACCCTGCCCCGCTCGGAGTTCCTCGACCAAGCCCACATCGGCACCGTCTGCACCAGGGTGCAGTTCGCCGCCAAGCAGTGCCCGGCGGCCTCGATCTACGGCGAGGCGATGGCGATCACGCCGCTGCTGGACGATCCCGTAAAAGGCCCGGTCTACCTACGCTCCTCGAGCCACGAACTGCCCGATGTCGTCTTCGATCTGCACGGCCAGGTGGACGCCGTCGTCTCGGCCCGCGTCGACTCGGTCAACGGCGGCATTCGCTTCACCTTCGAAGACACCCCCGACGTGCCGGTGAGCAAGCTGGTGGTCAAAGCGCGCGGCGCCAAAAAGGGCCTTCTGATCAACAGCGCCAACCTCTGCAAGCTAAAGCCCGCGGCGACCCGGGCCACCGTAAAGCTCGCGGCCCAAAACGGCCGCCGCGTCGAGCTCCGCCCAGTGGTCAAGAGCGACTGCAAGGGCAAGGCCAAGCACAAAAAGCACCGGCGAGGAAAACGCTAGAGCAGAGCCCATCTCGCCCCTCTCAAAAGCTTTCGAGCAGCAGATACCCAGTCCAACGAGCAATAGGAGCAAGAGATATGCGAATGCATGTGAAGTCCACGGGGGCGGTGAGCGCGGCACTGTTGATCAGCGCGCTCGCCCTCCTCGCTCTCGCCGGGCCAGCCTCGGCGAAACTGACGGGCGAATTCAAAAACTTCGAATTCTGCCCCTACACCAACCCCGTGGTCGAACGCTGCTTCAAGTCGACCTCCACGGGCGGCGAAGTCAAACTCGGCAAAAAGTCGGTGCCGGTCGAAAAAGAAGTCGTCCTGCAGGGCGGGCTCACCGAACCCGCCGAAGAAGGGCCAGAAGCGGCGTTTGCCAAATTCGTCGAACCGACGAACAAAATCGCGCTCTCCAAAGCCCCTCAGAAAGTCCCCGGAGGCCTGGCGGGCATCGTGCCCGAAGCAGGAGCGCCATTTCTTGTCAAAGCCCTGATCAAATTCTTCTTTGAAAACGAAATCACGGGCCTGACCTCGACCCTGGAACTGGCCAAAGCGGCCTCCGACATCCGGGTCTCCAACGAACACTTCGGCGAACAGATCGGCGTTGCGCTGAAAATGCCGGTCAAGGTCCACCTGGAAAACCCTTTCCTGGGTAAATCCTGCTTCGTCGGATCGAGCACATCGCCGATCACCTTCGAACTGACGACGGGCAAAACCAGCCCGCCGAAACCCAACGAATCGATCATGGGCTCGCTGGGGACCTTCGAATTCCTCGAACTGGGCCGCGTGCTGAAGGTCAAAGACGCAGAACTGGTCGACAACGCTTGGTCTGCGCCCGGCGCCAGCGGCTGCGGGGGGATTATCTCCTTCCTGGTCAACCCAATCATCAACAGCCAGCTCGGCACCACGACCGCTGGCAACAACACGGCGAAACTCAAAAACACGATCTACCAGGCGACCGCAGTCGCGGTGAAAAAAAACAATGAAGAAAATCCATAACCCGCTTCGCGCGCAAGGAAAGGAAGAGAAGATGAACCGCAAAGCAAAGAGTCTCTTGCGGCGGGGCGTGTTGGCGGCAATGTTGGCCCTTGTTGCCAGCATGGCGCTCTCGACATCAGCCAGTGCCGCCCCCGCTTGGAAGTTCGCAAACGAATCGCTGACGGGCTCGGAAACGATCCTCGGAGGCGCGGTCGAGAGTGGCATGACCATTCCCGGCCTCACCACCAAATGCGAAAACTTCCTCTACAAGCTGACGATCAAAAACAAAGAAGGGACCGGTGAGGGAAGCGTCACCGAACTCCCCCTCTACAACTGCCACACGGACAGCCCCTATTGCTTCGTGAAAACCATCGAAGCAAAAGAACTGCCGTGGGCATCGAAACTGACCAAAGTCTCAACCACCAACTACATCATCATCGAAGCGGTCAAAGTCAAAATTGTCTACTCCGGTGAACTTTGCGTGTTGAATGGGACCACGGTCACGGTCACCGGCAGCGCAGGTGGCTCGATCGACAACGCGACCGAAAGCGCGACGTTCAGCAAAGCGACGCTTGAAGCGACGAAAACTGAACTGAAAGCTATGGGTCAGAAAATCGAGTGGAACGGCGTCTTCCCGACGGAAGCGTTCGAATGGCACAGAGAACAGGCGCTGACGGTCGAATAGCGCCCAGGGCCAAGGCCACGGGCACCAGGGTCTTCCTGGTGCTCGTGGTTGGGGTCGCGCTGGCGCTGCCCGGCTGCGGGGGAGGCTCTGATGGGGGCGCCTCCACCTCCACCTCTGGTTCTGGTTCCGGCTCGAGCTCCGGTTCGAGCTCGGAGGCTGGATCCACGCAGGCGCCGAGCACAGCCGCCTCCGAAGGGGCGAGCCTTCCCGCCAGCTCCGGGCAGGGCAACGACAAGGCAAAGCAAGGGCCGGGCATCACCCCGCCCAAAGGCCCGCCGGAGAGGGGGGCGACTCCTCAAGAAGAAGCCGAGACGACGGTGGCCGATATGTCGCTGCAAAGCCCAGCCTTGGGCCCGGCAGCGGAATCGGTGCAGGCGCTGCCCGCCGAATACACCTGCGACGGCAAGGACAGCTGGCCGGAGCTCAAATGGAGCGGCATCCCCGCTGGGACAGAGGAACTGATCCTCTTCACGATGAACGTCGAACCGATCGATCAGGCGATCTTCTTCGACTGGGCGGTTGCCGGAATCGATCCGAGTCTCGAAGGCATCGAGGAAGGCAAGCTCCCCAAGGGCGTGACCCTCGGCCGCAACAGCTTCGGCAAGGAGGGCTACTCGGTCTGCCCAGAAGGCGAAGGGGAAACCTACGTCTTTGCCCTCTACGCCCTACCGAAGTCCCTCTCGCCCGCGAAGGGCTTTGACCCGATGACTCTGCGCAAAGCGGTCCTCGACACATCGGGGAACGTGGGGCTCTTGGTCACTGCTTATGTGCGGGGGTGAGCGGCCTTTCGTGGGCGTGGCGGGTGCGAATGGCATCTGGTTGGCGACCTGCTGGGAGCCGAGCCACTGCATCAAGCGGCGCTCGTAAAAGCGGAACCGGCGAGATCAACCGAGCTGGCCATTCGGCCATCAGCCCTTCTATGCGGGCTACCACGAGCAAGCCTGTAGATCGCGTCGCGCAGCGGTAATAAGTTAAAAAATTTTAAACTAAAAAACTTGACTGCTTAGTAGTCAAGGCACGATGCTCGCTGCAGCGCGGGGCTCATGTGCCCGCGTAAAGCGTAACTACCACGAGAGGAATTCAAATATGAGCCTCAGGAATCACGGACTCAAGGCCCTTAGCTTGACTTTCTTCGCGGCGCTCGTCTTTATGGCGATCTCTGCTGCAGGGGCGTCAGCCACTACGGGCAAGGTCTTAATCTTAAACGCCGCGGAAACAGTGTTATCGGAGTTACACGCCACTTTCGGCGCCGAAGTCGATTTATTACTGGTCCTCTTAATTGTGCCGATTAACTTAGAGATCGATTGTCACAAATTCACCGTTCAGGAAGGTTTATATTTAACATCAGGACACGATATCGACGCGAAAATCTTATTCGAAGAATGCTTAGTGTATCAGCACACTCCGTTAAGTATTCTCTCGGAATGTGAAATCTACCCAACAGCAGCAGACCGCACTGCTGGCACGAACAAAGGCAAGTTCCTCGTTGAAGCCTTACTTTTAGTCTTAAAACACACAGGAGCGGGTGGAGAAAAAGTAATAGTCATAGCCGAGCCTAAGGTGGCTGGCGGAAATTTCTCCAAATTATTCTACAAAAATTGTCCTGCCGGAGCAAGTGCCGACATCAAAGGCAAACTTGCTCTGTTAGCACATGATGGCTTCGGAACACATCTAGTCAAACATTTATTCCAGGAAGCAGCCGAACCATTCAGATTAGGAAACCAGATTAAATACGGCGAAAGCAACGCAGTTGTCGCCGGTAGCATATGGGTGTTCCTCATCGGCGAACACCTCAATCGCAAATGGGGACTCTGCTGAGTAACAAGTGCTAGAAGGACAGTCGGCCAAGCAGTTAGAACTAATCAAGCAGTAGGCAGCACAGAGACGCCCGGGGTCGTGCTAAGAGCGATCCCGGGCATCGGGGCAGGGAACCGAGAGCGCCTAGCAGCGGCGCGCGAGTTAAAAAACATTGAGCCGAAAAGCTTGACCGCGTTGCGGGCGCCACGCGATGCTAGTGGCTGCAGTGGGGATGCGGCTCAGGCCGTGAAGCTGTCGGTGATCGATGGCCGAGACCAGTCTATTAAGGGTGCTCTAAGGATCTGTGCATGTATAGCACGGGGTCCTACCAGGCTGATGTCGGTTGCGTGAGCGGATCAACACGGAAGGTTGAGCTGACAGCAGTCCAATGAGCAAAAGACAAGGAGCAAAGAGAGAGATGCGAAAGCAATGGAATACGAAGGGGTTCATCGGCGTTGCGGTGCTTGCCGCTGCGCTCGTCACCTTTGTCTTCGCCGCCAGCGCTTCGGCGACGCTGACGGGCCTGTTCAAAAGGTTCCAGTACTGCCCCTACACGAACCCCGCGGTGGAACGCTGCGTGCACTCGGTGACCACTGGCGGCACGGTCGTGCTCGGCAGCAAGAAAGTCTCGATCGTGAATCCTTCTACCCTGCAGGGCGGTCTCACCGAACCAGCTGAAGAAGGGCCGGAAGCGGCGTTTGCCAAATTCGTCGAACCGACGAACAAAATTGCGCTCTCCAAAGCCCCCCAGCCGGTGCCCGGCGGGCTGGCCGGACTCGTCAACTGCAAAGAAATTAGCGATCTCCTGCTGAAAATCAGCTGTGAACTGGCTTTCGAAAACGGCCTCACCGGCGTCAACTCGACGCTCGAACTGGCCAAACCGGCGACGGACATACGAGTCAGCAACGAACACTTCGGGGAACGGATTGGCGTGGCGCTGAAACTGCCGGTGATGGCGCATCTGGAAAACCCATTCCTGGGCGAATCCTGCTACGTCGGCTCCGCCAGCAACCCGATCATCTGGGAACTGACCACCGGCAAAACCAATCCGCCGAAACCGAATGAATCGATCACGGGCGAACTCGGCAAATTCAGCTTCCTCGAAGAAGGCAAAATCCTGGAAGTAGTGGGAGCCGAACTCGTCGATAACGCCTGGGCTGCTCCAGCGGCCAGCGGCTGCGGCGGGGCCCTCTCCTTCATCATCGACCCGATCGTCAACACCTCATCTGGCCTGCCTTCGGCGGCTGGGAAAAACACGGCGATCCTGGTCAACACGATCACGCAGGCGACGGCCAACGCGGTGAAAAAAAACGACGAAGAAAATCCCTGATCCTCAGGGATCGCTGACGACGCGGTAGCCAAGGCGCTGCGGCCATGGGTCCTGCTCATGGCCGCAGCGCCTTCTGCTGGGTCGGGATCGTTCCAGCCACGCGAGCTGGCGAGTTAAAAAACATTGCGCTGAAAAGCTTGACCGCCTTGCAGGCGACGCGCGATGCTGGCGGCTGCAGTGGGGAGCGGCTCGGGCCGCAATGCCAGCCGTGGATCGAAGCCTGAGGCCAGTCTATTAAGACGTTCCTAAAGATCTGCGCATGTATCGCACAGTCCAATTGAGCAATGACAAGGAGCAAGAGATGCGAAAGCAATTGAATGCGAAGGGGGTCATCGGCATTGCGGTGCTTGCCGCCATGCTTGTCACCCTGGTCTTCGCCGCGAGCGCTTCGGCGAAACTGACGGGCCTTTTCACGAGGTTCCAGTTCTGCCCCTACACGAACCCCGCGGTGGAACGCTGCATGCACTCGGTGACCACGGGCGGCACGGTCGTGCTCGGCAACAAGAAAGTCCCGATCGTGAACCCCTCGACCCTGCAGGGCGGTCTTTCCGAACCAGCTGAAGAAGGACCGGAAGCAGGGTTCTCGAAATTCTTCGCCGCGACCAACGGCGTGACGCTTTCCGAAGCCTCTCAGCCGGTGCCAGGTGGGTTGGCCGGATTCATCAACTGCAAAGAAATCGGCAGCTTCCTGCTGCGGATCAGCTGTGAAGCGGTCTTCGAAAACGGGCTCACCGGGGTCAATTCGACGCTCCAACTGGCCAAACCGGCCACCGATATCCGGGTGAGCAACGAACACTTCGGCGAACAGATCGGAGTGGCGCTGAAACTGCCGGTCAGGACACGCCTGGAAAACCCATTCCTGGGTGAATCCTGCTACGTCGGCTCCGCCACCAACCCGATCAAATGGGAACTGACCACCGGCAAAACCAATCCGCCGAAACCGAATGAACCGATCACGGGCAAACTCGGCGAATTCAAATTCCTCGAAGAAGGCCGGATCCTGGAAGTCGTGGGAGCCGAACTCGTCGACAACGCTTGGGCTGCTCCGGCGGCCAGCGGCTGCGGCGGGATCTTCTCCTTCATCATCGACCCAATCGTCAACTCCTCCTCCGGCCTGCCCTCGGCAGCTGGGAAAAATTCGGCGAAACTGGTCAACACGATCACCCAGGCAACTGCCACCGCGGTGAAGAAAAACGACGAAGCAAATCCCTGATCGTTAGAGATCGCTGACGACGCGGTAGCCCCCTAGGCCCGACGCCGCCGCCACGAGCTCTCGTGGCGGCGGCGTCGCCGTTTTCGCAGCGTGTTGGCTAGGGTCGAGCCCCTGATGGACGAGACCCTGCTCAACGTCGCCGACTTCGAGCGCGTGGCTGGCGAGCGGCTGGAGGTTGGCCCGGCCGGCTACTTCTTCGGAGGCGCCTGCGACGAGGTGACGCTCGCGGACAACGTCGCCGCTTGGCGGCGGTGGAGGCTGCGGCCGCGGATGTTGGCCGGGTGCAGTGAGTGGGCGACCCAGACGCAGGTTCTCGATCGTGACGTCGCGATGCCGATCTTGGTGGCCCCGGTCGCTTATCAGCGGCTCGTCGACGAAGGCGGCGAGGAGGGGATGGCGCGCGCTGCGGCGTCGGTCGGCACCGCGATGTGCTTGTCGACCCTCGCAACGGCTCGACCCGGGGACATCGCGGAATCCGCGCCCGACGGGCACCACTGGTTCCAGCTCTACTCGTTCCGCGACGAGGCGGTCACGCGGGCGCTGATGGACGAGGCGATCGACTCTGGGTTCGAGGCGATCGTGATCACCGTCGACGCCCCGCGGGGCGGGCGCAGGGAAAGGGATCTGCGCACGGGTTTCAAGCTTCCCGAGGGCCTCGGTGTGCCCAGCGTTCAGGCTGCTCTGGGCTCCGAGCGCGCCGTGACCATCGAGGAGACGTTCGCGCTGATGGAACCGGCGCTGAGCTGGCGCGACCTGGAGAAGCTTGCTTCCGAGTGCAGCGTGCCGGTCTTGATCAAGGGCGTGCTCACCGCGGAGGACGCTGCTCTGGCGGTCGAGCATGGTGCCGCTGGCGTGGTCGTCTCCAACCACGGTGGCCGTCAGCTCGACTGCGTGCTCGCGACGGCCGATGCGCTGCCGGAGGTGGTTGAGGCTGTGGATGGAAAGGGCACCGTCATCGTCGACGGCGGTATTCGCCGCGGCACCGACGTCGCCATCGCCTTGGCGCTCGGCGCCGACGCCGTGATGGTCGGTCGACCCGCTCTCTGGGGCCTCGCGGTGGACGGCGAGGCGGGCGCACGCCGCGTCCTCGAGCTGCTGTGCGACGAGTTCGAGCTCGCGCTTGCCCTCTGCGGCTGCGCCTCGCCCGCGGAGCTGACCCGGGCGCATGTGCAGCGGTGGCCAGGCGCGTCCGTATATTCGGGCTGAATGCGCCCCGCGACGAGTAGCTGATGGCACAACGCATCCCGCGCGACGAATCGCTGAGCCGCGTCCACGGCGTCGGCGCGCTCTTCGCCGCCGCCTACGGCAACGTCGGCTCCTCGATCTACTACGCGCTGGGCGTCACCGCGGCCTTCGCCCTCGGCCTCACGCCGGTCGCCTTCGTCATCTCCGGGCTGATCTTCGCCGCCACGGCCGCCACCTACGCCGAGGCGACGGTGATGTTCCCCGAGGCGGGCGGCTCCTCCAGCTTCGCCCGCCATGCCTTCAACGAGCTGGTCAGCTTCGTCGCGGCCTGGGGGCAGATGCTCAATTACGTGATCACGGTCGCTATCTCGGCCTACTTTGTGCCTCACTACCTGGCGGTCTTCTGGGAGCCGCTGGGGCACGGGCCGGGTGACATCATCGCCGGCGCGGTGGTGATCGCTTGTCTCGCGGTGCTCAACATCCGCGGCTCGCAGGAGTCGGCGAAGCTCAACCTGGTCTTGGCGGTCGCCGACCTCGCCACCCAGGTCGTCCTGGTCGGGATCGGCGTCGTCCTCGTCCTCAGCCCGCAGGTCCTGGTCGACAACATCCACCTCGGCGTCGCCCCCACCTGGAGCGACTTCGCGCTCGGGATCGCGGTCGGGATGATCGCCTACACCGGGATCGAGACGATCTCCAACATGGCCGAGGAGGCGAAGGACGCGGTGCGGACGATCCCGCGCAGCGTCGGCCTCGTCGTCATCGCCGTGCTCGCCCTCTACGTGCTGATCCCGATCGTCGCCCTCTCGGCAATGCCGGTGGTGCAGAACAGCGCCGGCCACTACGTCACCGCCCTCGGCAGCGAGTTCGCCAACGACCCGATCCTCGGCATCGTCGAGAACCTCGGCCTCGGCGCCGGGATGACCGAAGCGCTGCGCTTCTACGTCGGCATCCTCGCTGCCGTGATCCTGCTGATCGCGACCAACGCCGGCCTGATCGGCGTCTCCCGCCTCACCTACTCGATGGGCCAGCACCGCCAGCTGCCCGAGGGCCTGCGCCAGGTCCACCCGCGCTACCGCACCCCCTACATCGCGATCCTCGTCTTCGCCGCGGTGGCGATGATCACCCTGGTCCCGGGCCAGACCGACTTCCTGGCGACGATGTACTCGTTCGGCGCGATGCTCTCCTTCACGATCGCCCATGTCTCGGTGATCCAGCTGCGCCGCCGCCACGCCGGCGAGGAGCGGCCCTGGAAGCCACCGCTCAACTTCCGCGCCTTCGGCGCCGAGCTGCCGCTGACAGCCGTGCTCGGCGGCCTCGGCACCTTCGCCGCCTGGATCGTGGTGATGGCGCTCAACCCGCGCACGCTCGCCGTTGGGATCGGCTGGATGGCCTTCGGCATCGCCGTCTACGTCCTCTACCGCCGCAACCAGCGCCTGCCGCTGACGGAAACGGTCAAGGTGCTGACCCCCGAGCCGCTCGGGGTCGAAGAGATCGAGTACCGCAGCGTCCTCGTCGCCTTCGAGGACGGCGAGCCCTTCTCGGAGGAGATGGTCGCGACCGCGGTCAAGCTCGCATCCACGCGCCGCCGCGGCATCCACATCCACTCGATGCTGACCGTTCCCACGAACCTGCCGCTCGATGCCGATATGCCCGAGCAGGAATCCGAGGCGCAGAGCAAGATCGAGCAGGCGAAGCTGATCGGTGGCCAGCGCGTCACCGGTCACGTCGAGCGCGTGCGCCCCGGCCAGGCGGGCTATGAGATCGCCGACGAGGCGAGAATGGTCAACGCCGCCGCGGTGGTCGTCGGCCTGCGCTACCGCAACGGCCGCCCCCTCTATGACAAGACCCTGCAGACCGTGCTCGGCGAGCGCCCCTGTCGCGTCATCGTCGTCTCCGACCAGAGCACCCAGCCGGGGACGGATCTGGTCCCATCGCTGGCCTAGGAGGGTCGGCGGAACCCCCGCACGCGTCCAGCGGCGGCGGACACTGCGCGGTACGGCGTCCTCAGTTGGCCAAATAGCGCTGCTATTCGGCCTCCCTGCGTCCTTGTCCCGCTTGGTCCGGCGCTCGCTGGCCCGCGTACCCGGGTTCCGCCAATCCCTCCTAGAATCGCCCAGGCGATGACCTCGTCCGAGCGGATCTACCGCGGTTCCGTCCGCTTCCTCTCGTTCCTCTTCATCGCCCTCGGCCTGGCGATCCTCGCCAGCACGTTGGCCAACGGGGGCGGGCCACTCTCGATCGGCGTGCTGCTCGGCGTCGTCTTCCTCGCGGTAGGAGTGGGACGGCTCTGGATCGCGGCGCGGACGAGCCAGCGTTGAGCGCCGAGCCCGAGCAGCCGCGAAGGCAGCGGCTCGAGCCGCTGCTCCAGCGCGGCCTCGGCGTGCCGGGGCTCTTCGTCGCCGTCTACTCCTCCGTCGGCTTCTCGATCTACTTCGCCCTCGGCGTCGTCGCCGACCGTGGGCTCGGCCTGACCCCGCTGATCTTCCTCGCCGCCGGCCTGCTCTTCGTCCTCACCACGCTCAGCTACGTCGAGGGCGGGGCGATGCTGCGCGAGCGCGGCGGCTCCTCCAGCTTCGCCCGCCATGCCTTCAACGAGCTGATCGCCTTCATCGCCGGCTGGGCGATCCTGATCGACTACCTGATCGTCGCCGCGCTGGCGGCGATCTCGGTCCCGCACTACCTGGAGCCGATCTCCGGCCACCTCTCCGAGGCGGGCTGGGAGATCGGCATCTCCGGTGCGGTGATCGTCGCCGCCTGCGTGCTCAACGTCCTCAACATCACCGGCCGCGGGCGCGAGCGGCCGCTGGCGGTCCTCGCCCTCGCCGACATCGCCCTGCAGCTGGCGGTGATCGTCGTCGGCGTGCTTGCCGTCCTGCACCCCGACCGCCTCACCGACCAGGTCCACCTCTTCACCAGCCCCAGCTTCCACGACATCGTCTACTCGGCGGTGGTGGCGATGCTCGCCTACGCCGGGATCGAGGCCGCCTCCGATCTCGCCCCGGACATCGACGTCCATCCGCGCGACCTGAAGCGGATCGTCTCGCTCGGCGCCTTCGCCGTACCGCTCGTCTACGCCGGGATGGCGGCGATCGCGCTGATGGCGGTGCCCGTCCTCGCCGGCCCAAACGGGCCCGAAACCGCGCTCGGCAACGAATTCGTAGAGGCGCCCGTGCTCGGCGTCGTCTCCGCCTACCACCCGATCTGGGTCTCGGACGCGATGCGATGGCTCGTCGCGCTGATCGCCGCCCCGGTGCTGTTCTGGGCGGTGACGACGGCGATGCTCGGCGTCTCCCGCCACATCTACACCCTGGCGATCAACCGCCAGATCCCGAGCTGGCTGGGCAAGCTCAACAGCCGCCACGCGACGCCGCACGTGGCGATCGCGATCTCCGGCCTGATCGCGATCGGCCTCGTGGCGCCGACCGACGTCAAGCTGCTGGCCGGCCTCTACGCCTTCGGCGCGATGCTGGCGATCACGATCGCCCAGCTCTCGATCATCCGCCTGAGGATCACCGAGCCCGACAGGCCGCGCCCGTTCCGGGTGCCTCTCGACGTCTCCTGGGGGACCGCCCGCCTGCCGGCGCCGGCGCTCGTCGCCGCACTGCTCAGCGCCCTCGCCTTCGTCAGCGTCCTCGCCTACCACGCGACCGCCCGCTGGGTCGGACTCGGCTGGATGACCTTCGGCCTGCTCTTCTACGTCGTCTACCGCAAGGTCTTCGAGGGGACGACGCTGACCAAGCGGGTCTCGGTCACCGAGAAGGCGCTGACCAAGCAGGTGCCGGAAGTCTCCTTTCGCAACATCCTCGTGCCGGTCTTCGGCACCAAGCTCGACGACGACATCGTCGCCACCGCGGGACGGCTCGCCGCCGCCGAGCAGGAGGAGTCCGGCGGCGACGGCGACGCCCGGCTCGACCTCGTCTACGTGATCGAGGTGCCGCTGACGCTGCCCTTGGAGGCGGAGCTGCCCCCCGAGAGGGAGGAGGAGGCCCGGCGGGCGCTGCACCGCGCCAGCGACGTCGCCGAGGAGTACGAGGACGTAAGGGTCGGGACCGAGACCGTGCGGGCGCGCGGCGTCGGGCCCGGCATCGTCGAGGCGGCGCGGCGCAGCGGGGCGGAGGCGATCGTGATCGGGGGCGAGCCACCGAGCAGGATCCGCGGTGGCGCGACCCTGGGCGGGATCTCAGCCGCCAAGCCGGCCGAGATCGGCGCCGCGACGGAGTACGTGCTGAAGAAGGCGCCGTGTCAGGTGTTGTTGACGGCTCCCCCTGAAGCACCCGCGGAGGGGACCCCCGAGCCGCAGGCCGAACCCGCTTCCGCGGACTAGTATCCAGGCCGTGGTGGCGTCTTGTTCATTCTGATCGTCGGCTGCGGTCGAGTCGGCTCCTCGGTCGCGCGCGCGATGCTGCGCGAGGGCCACGAAGTCTCCTGCCTCGACGAGGACCCCGAGTCGCACGCGCGGCTCGAGGTCGGGCTGGATAAGGGCTGGGAGGACCTCGGCGGCCAGTTCACCGTTGGGGCGGGCCTCGAGACAGACGCCCTGGTTGCCGCCGGGATCGAGAAGGCGGACGCCTTCATCGCCTCCACCGACGGCGACAACACCAACATCGTGATCGCGCAGATCGCCCAGCGGCGCTACGAGGTGCCGACGGTGATCGCGCGCATCCTCGACCCGCTGCGCGCCGAGTGGTACGAGCGCCAGGGCGTGCACACCGTCTGCCCGACCCGGGTCGCGATCGACATGCTGGAGACCGCGGTGCGCGAGGGCACGCCACGCGGAAGCAAGAGCCCCGACGACGACGGCGCGGCGGAAGCCGCCTAGGCGAGGAGGGGAGGGCGCGTGTACATCATCGTCGTCGGCGCCGGCAAGGTGGGCTGGAACCTCGCCCGCGAGCTGCTCGAGAAGGAGCACGAGGTGACGGTGATCGAGAGCAACCGCCGCCGCTACCTCACGGTCGAGCAGGAGCTGGAGCACAACATCACCTATGGCGACGCCTCCGAGCTCTGGGTGCTGGAGCGGGCCGGGATCCAGCGCGCCGACATGGTGATCGCGGTCACCGGCGACGACGAGGACAACATGCTGATCTGCCAGGTCGCGCGCGAGAAGTACCTGGTCGAGCGGATCATCGCCCGCGTCAACAACCCGCGCAACAAGCCCCACTTCGACCTGCTCGGGATCAAGCCCTCGGTCTCGGCCACCGACCTGATCCTGCGCCTGCTCGAGCACGAGGTGCCCGAGTACGGCCTCGTCCACCTGCTCGACCTGCAGGAGGAGCAGCTGGAGATCATCGAGATGTTGCTCGGCAAGGATTCGGGGGTAACCGGGAGGCGTGTCGGTGACCTCGAAATGCCCGAAGGCAGCCTCTTGATCTCGGTGCTGCGCGACGGCAAGGGCTTCGTCCCCGGCCCCGACACTGTGCTCGAAGTCGGCGACGAGGTGCTGGCCGTGCTCGACCCCGGGCATGAGGAGCAGCTGAAGGTGCTCTTCGGCCCCGCCAATGGCGGCCAAGGCAACGGCTCGGGTGGCTGACCGGAAGGCCGACTTCCTCCTGATCGGTGGGGGCCTGGCCTCGGCCAGCTGCGCGGCGGAGCTGCGCAAGCGCGATGCAGAGGGGTCGATTCTGCTGGTGGGCCGCGAGCCCGAGCCTCCCTACGAACGCCCGCCGCTCTCCAAGGAGTACATGCGCGGCGAGGCGAAGCGTGAGGACGCCTACGTCAACCCTCCGGATTGGTACGAGGAGAACGGCGTCGAGCTGCTCAGCGGCACCAACGTGATGTCGCTCGACCCCGGGGCGCGGACGGCGAAGCTGCAGGGCGGGGAGGAGGTCGCCTTCGGCAAGGCGCTGATCGCCACCGGAGCGATGGTCAACATCCTCCGCGTCGAGGGCGCCGAGAACGAGGGCATCCACTACCTGCGCGCCTTCGGCAACTCCGACGCGATCCGCGCTGACGCTGAGGCGGCCGAGCACGTCGTCCTGATCGGCGGCAGCTACATCGGCGCCGAGGTGGCCGCCTCGCTGACCGCGCGCGGCACCAAGTGCACGATCGTGACGATGGAGGACGTGGCCCTCTCCCGAACCTTCGGCGAGGACGCCGGGCGCTGGTTCCACGAGCTGCTCGAGTCGAAGGGCGTCACGATCCACGGCGGCGAGGAGCTGGAGGCCTACGAGGGCGACGGCCGGGTCGGCGCCGTGGTCACCAAGAGCGGCCTGGCGATCGATTGCGACGCGGTGGTGGTCGGCGCCGGCGTGCGGCCCGATGCGATGCTCGCGCAGCGCGCCGGGCTCGAGGTCGACGACGGGATCGTCTGCGACTCGAAGCTACGGACCTCGGCCGAGGGCATCTACGCCGCTGGCGACTGCTGCTCCTACGACAGCGTCGTCCATGGCCGCCGGCTGCGGGTCGAGCACTGGGACGTGGCGATGCAGCAGGGGATGCACGCCGCCGGCAACCTGCTCGGCGAGGAGCGCGACTACGAGGTTGTCCCGTACTTCTTCAGCGACCTCGCCGACTGGGCGAGCCTCGAGTACGTCGGTCCCGCCTCCGAATGGGACGAGGAGGTCTGGCGCGGAGATCGCGACGCCGGCGAGTTCTCGGTCTGGTACCTGAAGGACGGTCGCGTGGCGGGCGCCCTCAGCGTCGAGCGCTCCGAGGACCTGGCCGAAGCTCGCCGCATGCTCGCCGACAAAGTCGACGTATCCGCGGCAAAGGACCGCATCGCCGATCCCAGCAGCGACCTTGCGGCGATCTCCTAGCGGCGAGCGGATATCCTCAGGCCTGATCCTTGCGGCCTGGTGTAATGGCAGCACGCCTCGCTCTGGACGAGGTAGTCGGGGTTCGAGTCCCTGGGCCGCAGCTGAGGAAGTCCTCCCTGCTTGGGCGACTGATCGCTTTGCTAGCTTCGCCCACTCGTGAAGCTTCGCCAGACATGGATTGCCGTGCTGCCCGCGGCGGCCCTGATCGTCGCCGGCTGTGGGGGCGGGGGAGACGACTCGACCGAATCGGCGCCGCCGCCGGCCGCGGTGACGACGACTGCGGTGCTGAGCAAGGCTGAGCTGATCGAACAGGGCGACGCGATCTGCGCCGAGGTCAACGCAGCGGTGGGCACGGTCGGCACCAGCAGCGCCGAAAGCGGCAGCCCGGCCGGCCAGGTCGCTGACCTCTACAGCGGCATGGTCGGCAGCCTGAACAACCTCGGCGCGCCCAGCGAAAGCGCCGGCTACTCCGAATTCTCCGCCGCGGCCGAAGAGCTGGCGAAAGCGGAGGGCGAAGTCAAACTCGCCAGCGAGCGTGGCGATACCGCCGGCCTCGAAGTCGCCGAATCGAACGCCTCCTCGGCGCTCGCCTCCTTCCAGGCGGCGGCGCAGGAATACGGCTTCGAAGAATGCGGCGAAGGTCCGAGTGCACCGCCGGTCACGGCGGCTCCCGAATCCGGTGAAACGGGATCGGCCGAAGCCCCGGAAGCGGTCGAACCCGAAGTGATCGAACCCGAACCGGAAGTCGCGCCAGAACCGGCCCCCGAAACCGGTGGCGCCGGCGGCACGGCCGAAGGTGCGGGCGGCGGCGCCGAAGGCGGCGGCACCACCGGCGGTAGCTCCGGCGGCATCGGCCCCGGTTAGCACCCCAAATCCTCGGCTGTAACGCTTCGTCCGTTCATTACCCGGACAACGCGTTACGCCACGATGTTCAGGCGGCCGAGGACTCGCGCCAGGCGCCGTAGAGGCGCGCGTAGGGCCCGCTGGCTTCGATCAGCTCGTCGTGGGTGCCGGCCTCGGCGATGCGGCCGCCTTCGAGCACGACGATCTTGCCGGCGCGGCGGATGGTCGAGAGGCGGTGGGCAATCACGATCGCGGTGCGGCCCGCGAGCAACCGCTCCAGACCGCGCTCGATCGTTTTCTCGGTGCGCACGTCGACGTTCGAGGTCGCCTCGTCGAGGATCAGGATGCGCGGCTCCGCCAGCAGCGCGCGGGCGAAGGCAACGAGCTGTCGCTGGCCGGCGGAGAGCTGCACGCCGCGCTCGCCGACCTGGGTCTCGATCCCTTCGGGCAGTGCCGCGATGAACTCGGTGGCCCCGACCGCGGCGGCGGCGTCCTCGATCTCGGCGAGCGTCGCCTCCGGTCGCCCGAAGGCGATGTTCTCGCGCACGCTGCCGGAGAAGAGGAACCCCTCCTGGGGGACGATCCCGAGCTGGCGCCGGAGCGCCTGCTGGCGGACCCCTCTCAGGTCGTGGCCGTCGACCAGGACGCGCCCCCGCTGCGGGTCGTAGAAGCGCGCCACCAGCTTGGCAAAGGTCGACTTGCCCGCCCCGGTGGCACCAACCAGCGCCAACGTCTGCCCCGGCGCCACGTGCAGATCCACGTCGCGCATCGCCCAATCCCCCTCTTCCCCTGGGTGACTTCGCCTTTTGTCTCGCATATCGAGACTAAAGGCGAAGTCAGCGGTTGGTTCTTGGGGGAGGGTGTCGTCGTAGGAGAACCAGACGGCTTGCATCTCGATTTCGCCGCGGAGGGTTCCGGGGTCGATCGCGCCGGGCGAGTCGACCATGTCGGGGGCTGTGTCGAGCAGGTCGAAGATCTTGTCCAGGGCCGCCATTCCCTGCTGGTAGGTGGTGTAGAGCTGGGAGAGCTGCTGGATCGGTTCGAAGAAGACCTGCAGGTAGCCGACGAAGGCGACGATGACGCCGATCTGGATCGCGCCGTCGATCGCCTGGCTGCCGCCGTAGAGCAGGATCGCGGCGACCGCGACGGTGGAGAGCAGTTCGACCGCCGGGAAGTAGGAGGCGTTGAGGAAGACCGTCCTCATGTTCGCCTCCCGGTTGGCTACGTTCAGCTCGGTCATCACGGCGGCGTGGCGCGGCTCCTGGCCGAAGCTGCGCACGACCCGGACGCCGCTCAGGGTCTCCTGGAGATAGGCCGTGACGGCGGCGATGCGCTCACGCGTCGCCCGGTAGGCGCCGTGGGAGACGATCCGAAAGACGACGCTGGCGATTGCTATCAGCGGGAAGGTGAGGAAGGTGACCAGCGCCAGCTCTACGTCCAGCAGGAGCATGATCACGACCACCCCGACCAGGGTCAGGACGCTGGAGAACATCGTCACGACGCCGTCGGTGACGAGCTGGTTGAGCGCCTCGATGTCGTTGGTCATGCGGCTGATCAGGACGCCCGGGCTGCGCCGGGTGAAGAAGCCGATCGACATCGTCTGCAGGTGGGTGAAGACCCGCTCGCGCAGGTCCTGCAGCGCCCGCGTGCCGACCCAGCCGACGAGGTAGGTCTGCAGGAAGGAGGCGCCCGCGTACAGCGCCGCCACGGCGAGGAAGGCGACGACGATCAGGTTGAGCGCCGAGACATCTCCGGTGATGATCCCGGAGTCGATTGCTTGGCCGGCGAGGTAGGGCGGGGCGAGCGCGCTGCCGGTCGCGACGAGCAGGGCGGCGAACATCAGCGCGACCCTGCCGCGATATGGACGCAACAGCCCGATCATCCAGCGCACCTTGCGTGCCCGCTGGTCCTGTCCGCGAACCAGCCGCCACAGCGCCCCAAAAAGCAAATAGATCTCGCGAAAACGCTTCACACCCACCCCTTCCGGTGCGCTTTATGTGGGCCTAGACCGCAAAAGGCGCACCGGAAGCTCATAGGCGTGCCATCTCCTCGCGCTGCTCGAGGTCTCGCTGGAGGAAGACCGAGTCGGCGAGGCCGTGCTCGGCGATCTCGCGATAGAAGCCACAGCCGTCCAGCAGCTCCTCGTGGCTGCCGCGGTCGACGATGCTGCCGCCGTCCATCACCACCACCTCGTCGGCGAGGGAGACGGTCGAGAGGCGGTGGGCGATGATGAAGGTGGTTCTTCCGGCCATTGCCTCGCGCAGCCCCGCCTTGATCGCCGCCTCGGTGGTTGCGTCGACCGAGGAGGTGGCGTCGTCGAGGATCAGGATGCGCGGGTCGGCGAGGAGGGCGCGGGCGATCGCGACCCGTTGGCGCTGGCCGCCGGAGAGGGTGAGGCCGCGCTCGCCGACCACCGTGTCGTAGCCGCCGGGAAGGTCGCGGATGAACTCGTCGGCCTGGGCGCGCCGGGCCGCTACTTCGACCTCCTCGCGACCCGCCTGCGGCCGCGCATAGGCGATGTTGTCGGCGACGCTGGCGCTGAAGAGGAAGCTGTCGTCGGCGACGAAGGCGACCTGCGAGCGCAGCGATGCGACGTCGATCGAGCGCACGTCGGCGCCGTCGACCAGCACCGAGCCTTCGCTCGGGTCGTAGAGGCGGGCGATCAGCGCGACGAGGCTCGTCTTGCCCGAGCCCGACGGCCCCACCAGCGCCACGGTGCTGCCCGCAGCCACGTCCAGATCGACGTCGCTCAGCGCCGCAGCCGACATCGACCCTGCTCCGGTGTGGTCGATCTCGGATGCGCTCCTGCTGGCGGTGTCGTAGCGCAGCGTCACCTCGCGCAGCTCGACGCGTCCACCCCCCGCTGGGAGCGCCGGCGCCTCTGGGGGGCTTTCGATGCGTGGCTCGCGGTCGAGGATCTCGAACAGCCGGTTGCCCGAGGCGATCGCCCGCTGCGCCATCCCCATCGCCATGCCCAGCATCCGCATCGGCCCTGCCAGCATCACCACGTAGGTGTAGAAGGCGGTGAAGTTGCCGAGACTGAGGTTGCCGGCGATCACCTCGCGGCCCCCGACCAGCAGCACCAGGGCGATCCCGACCTGCGGCAAGAGCCCGATCAGCGGCGAGAAGGTCGCCTGCAGGCGGGTCGAGTAGACGCTCTGGTCGAAGACCCGCGCGACCGCGCGCTGGAAGCGGTGCAGCTGGTGTTCCTCGCGGGCGAAAGCCTTGACGATGCGGATCCCGGAGATGTTCTCCTCGGCTTCCGCGGTCAGCTCGGCGATCCGTTGCTGCACCTCCTGGACCGCGGGCCTCGAGACGCGGTTGTAGCGGGAGGCGGTGTAGATCACCAGCGGCGCGGGCAGGAGCGCGACCAGCGCCAGCAGCGGGTTGATCGCGATCATCACAGCGCAGGCGAGGACGAGCGTCAGCAGGTTCTGGGTGATGAAGATCAGGCCGTAGCCGAGGAAGAAGCGGATCGACTGCAGGTCGACCGTCGCCCTCGACATCAGCTGGCCGGTCTGCTGGGAGTCGAAGAAGCCCAGCTCGAGTCGCTGCAGATGCGCGTAGAAGCGTTGGCGCAGGTCGAACTCGACCGCCAGCGACACTCTGCCTGCGACCAGCCTGCGCACCACGGTGAGGCCAAGGCGCAGGATCCCGGCGGCGAGGATCGCCAGCGCCAGCGGCAGCAGGTCGGGCTTTTCGTGGTCCTGGATCGCGTTGACGGCGCGCCCGACCAGCCAGGGGATCAGCACCGTCATCCCCATCGCCGCCCAAGCGAACACCAGCGATCCCCAGAGCTGGCGACGGTAGGGGCGCATAAAGCCCATCAAACGGCGGTAGGTCCGCATCCAGACCCACTATACAAAGTGAAGTATTGGCTCAGTCGAAGGCTGCGGCCTTGGCGCTGGGGACCTTGCCACCGGTGCACTTGGGGCCGTGGCCCGGCTTCGGCAGGATCTGGAAGTTGGTGACCGCGTGGAAGGGGGTGGGCGAGCCGTCGTTTTGGGCCAGGTTGATGACGAGGCGGTAGAAGCCGGGGGGGAGGTCGTGGTAGTAGATCTCGGGCCGGGTCGCCGGCGAGTAGCTTCCGGCCGATCCGATCCGTTCGGCAAGCACGCCGTTGGGACCGGCGTATTCGGGAAAGTCGAAGGAGCGGCCAATCAGGCGGCCCTTGCCGAAGGGGCTCTCGATCGCCCGCTGCAGCTTCACCGGATCGACGCAATCGGGCACGCGATTGAGCCCGAAGCGGATGTGCCCCTCGCCGAGCTGTGGTTCGCTGCCGAACTGGCGGGGCGCGAGCTGGAAGTTGTCCACCTCGACCTTGACCACGACCGCGTGGCTGGTCTGGCGGGCGCCGTTGCGCGGCGAGACGACAGCGACGTTGGGCCCAGTGGAGGGCGCTGCGCTGGCTGTCCCGGTGCCGTCGTCGCTGCTGTCGCCGAGGACGAGCACGAGAATCAGCACCGCCACTGCCACGGCGCCGACGAGCAAGATCGCATTTCTGCCCCGCACGGTCGGGAACCTTAGGCGAGCGCGCGTTTAACGTCTATGCCTTGTTCGGACGCGCAGGCATCGCCACCGTCGCGGCATCCGTGGCCCTTGCCCTCGCCGCGCCGGTTGCGCCTGCCGCCGGGCTGGCCGATCATGTGCACGTCTTCGCCGGCACCAAGCCCGGTCCTGGCACCTTCGGCGGCGGGCACAACTTCCCCGGCGCGACGATGCCCTTCGGCATGGTCCAGTGGAGTCCCGACACGACCCCCGCCGACCGCAACGGCCGCGGCGGCTACGACTACCGCGACAACCACATCCGTGGCTTCGGCCTCACCCATCTGGCCGGAGCGGGATGCTCGCTCTACGGAGACTTCCCCTTCCTGCCGACCACCGAGCCCCTGCAGAGCTCGCCCGCCGACGACGGCTCCCGCCTCGACGGTCGATTCCAGCCTGGCTTCTCTCATGCTCACGAGAGCGGCCGGCCCGGTTATTACACGGTGCGCCTCAATCCCACCGGCGGGGCCGACATCGACGTCGAGCTGAGCGCGACGACCCGCACCGGCATCGCCCGCTTCACATTCCCTCGCAGTCCTCATTCCAGCGTCCTGATCGACGCCGGCGGCAGCGCCCAGCCCAACGACTTCGCCTCGGTGCAGCTCGATCCCGCTGGGCGCGAGATCGACGCCACCGCCTCCAGCGGCCTCTTCTGCGGCCAGAGGCCCCGCTACCGAATCTACATGGCTGCTGTCTTCAACCGCCGTTTCGACGCCTCCGGCGCCTGGGAAGGCAACCGGATCGTCCCGGGAGCGACCGCGGCAAGCGACAGCCAGAATCCGCCCGCCAACCCGGCTACCAGCGCCGAGGCGGGGGCCTACGCCAGCTTCGACACCCGCCGCAACCGCGTCGTTCTCGCCAGGGTCGGCGTCTCCTTCGTCAGCGTCGAGGACGCCCGCGCCAACCTCGCGGCCGAGGACCCTGGCCTCGGCTTCGGCGCGGTCGCCAGGCGGGCGGAGGGCGCCTGGAACAGGTCGCTGGGACGCATCCGCGTCAGCGGCGGCCCGCGCCGCCTCATCGACACCTTCTACACCGCGCTCTACCACGCTTTCCTCGCGCCCCGCACCTTCAGCGACGTCGGCGGTGCCTACATCGGCATGGACGGGTTGGTCCACCGCGCCCGCGGCCGCGTCCAGTACGCCGATTTCTCCGGCTGGGACACCTACCGGACCCAGATCCAGCTGCTCTCGATCCTGGTGCCGCGCCGGGCCAGCGAGATGGTCCAGTCGCTGCTCGCCGACGCCGCCGAGAGCGGCTGCCTGCCGCGCTGGTCTTACGCCAACGGCCAGAGCATGACCATGGTCGGCGACTCCGCCTCTCCGCTGATCGCCTCGGCGGCTGCCTTTGGCGCTAGGGCCTTCGATCGCCACGCCGCGCTCGCGGCGATGCTCAGGGGCGCCGAGGAACCGTGCCGCAGCGCCAACGGCGAATACCTGGAGCGCCAGGGGCTCGCCGCCTACCTCGCGCACGGCTATGTCCCCTATGACCTCGACACCAACATCCGCAACGCGAACTCGATCTACGGCGACCCCGAAAGCGTCTGGGGCTCTGCCGCGACCTCGCTCGAGTACCAGGTCGACGACTTCGCGATCGCCCAGTTCGCCGCCCGCGCCCTGCGGGATCGCGGCACTTACCGCCGCTTCATGCGACGTTCGGGGAGCTGGCGCAAGCTCTTCAACCGCCACAGCGGCCTGATCGAGCCGCGCTACGAAAATGGCGCCTTCCCAGCCGATTACGACAACAAGCGCGGCGGCGGCTTCGTCGAGGGCAACTCTCTCCAGTACACCTGGATGGTGCCGCACGACCCCGCCGGCCTCGCCGCCGCGATGGGGGGCAGGGGGAAGGCTGCCGGGCGGTTGCACCACTTCCTTCGCAAGCTCAACGGCAGCGGCGGCGGCACCCACACCGACCACGCGCTCCTCGGCAACGAGCCGACCCTGCACGTGCCCTGGCTCTACGACTGGATGCAGCGGCCCTACGCGACCCAGATGGCGGTTCGCCGGGCCCTCCGCCTCTACGGCACCACGCCCGACGGCTACCCGGGCAACGACGACCTCGGCACGCTCTCCTCCTGGTACGTGTTCGGCGCCCTCGGCCTCTATCCCGAGGTTCCGGGTGTCGGCCTCCTCGCGATCGGCAGCCCGCTCTTCTCCCGCGCCTCGATTGCGATGCCGCGCCACCGTCGGGTGACGATCACGGCTTCCTCCCGCGCGCCGTATATCGAGGAGCTGCAGATCAACGGCCACCGCCACGACAAGCCCTGGACCACCTATTGCACGCTCGCTCGCGGCGCTGACCTCGCCTTCCGGCTTGACCATCATCCCAACCGCAAATGGGGAACGGCCGCCACCGCAATACCGCCTTCGTTCGGCCCGCGCCGGCCAATGCCGAGGGGCGAGTGCCGGCCCTAGCGGGTACTGGCCTGTAATGAGCCTCGTCGACAGCACGCCGGGCGACCTCCGCATTGCGGACACGAGCACGGAGCCAACCGGGTGGGAGCTGAGTAGGGCAACGGCCCTTTCGCTGCTCGCCGCCGCGGTCGCCCTCGGGGCTGCCGTGCGCTTCGCCAGCCTCGGCGTGCAGAGCTATCACCACGACGAGGTGATCACCGTCGCCCGCGTCATCCCCGACAGCTTCACGGACATGCTGAAGCAGGTGAAGGGGAGCGAGTCCAACCCACCCCTCTACTACGTCCTTGCCTGGGGCTGGGCCAAGGCGTTCGGCACCGATGAGGTCGCGATGCGCTCGCTCTCGGCACTGTTCGGCCTCGTCACGATCCCGATCGCCTACTGCATCGGGCAGGAGCTGTCGAGCAGGCGCGCCGGATTGATCGGCGCCCTTCTCGTCGCCGTCAACCCGATGCTGATCTGGTATTCCCAGGAGGCTCGCTCCTACGCCCTGCTCGTCCTCTTCTGTGCCGTCTCGTTCCTCTTCTTCGTCCGCGCCCTGCGCAGCCGCGAGGGTCGCGACCTGGCGCTCTGGGCACTGGGCTCGGCCTTGGCCCTCTGCAGCCACTATTTCGCCGTCTTCGCCGTCGGGATCGAGGCGCTTTTGCTGCTCGTCGTCCTGCGCGCGCGCTGGCGCGCGGTGCTGCCGGCTGTCGGTGGCGTCGCTCTGGTCGGAGCGGCCTTGATCCCGCTGATCTCCGCCCAGGTCAACCCAACCCACATCGGCTGGATCGACCACAGCCTGCTCTCCACCCGCTTCTTCGAGACGGGGGTCAGCTTCCTCGCCGGAGAGACTGGCCACGTGATCGCCGAGCCACCTCGCGAGCGCTACGCGCTGTTGCCCGCGATCCTGATCGGCGCGGCTTTTCTCCTCGTCGCCGCGCGGGGGACGGCGCGCGAGCGCCGCGGGGCCCTGCTCGGCGTCACGGTCGGGCTCGGCGTGGCCGGCCTGGCAGCGCTGGCCGTCCTGTTCGGCAAGGACTACGTGGTCGAGCGCAACCTGCTGCCGGCGCTGGTGCCGCTCGCTGCCGCGGCGGGTATCGGCTTCGCGGTCGAACGCGCACGCCGCACGGGCCTCCTGCTCGCGGTCGCGCTCTGCGCCTACTGGGTCGCCTTCGACGTCCATGTCACCCAAACCCCCAACCTGCAACGCCCCGATTTCCGCGCGATCACCGAAGAGCTCGACGACCAGAAGCTGCCGCGCGCGATCGTCAGCTGGAAGCTCGCCGCGGATCCTGTCCGCTTCTACCTCGATGACCGCTCGCTTCGCGTCTACAGCGGGGAGACGCCGCTGCGGGCGATCGACGTGATCAG
Source organism: uncultured Solirubrobacterales bacterium (assembly GCA_963712595.1). GTDB lineage: Bacteria > Actinomycetota > Thermoleophilia > Solirubrobacterales > 70-9 > VRUE01. Next base: position 301,896 of record CAVQIM010000001.1, on the reverse strand, counting down.
CAAGTCCACGGTCGACCGCCGCATCACCGGGATTCCACCGGCGTTCCGCCCCGTGGCCCGAGTAAGGTTCGAGCGCCTCACGCTCACCCGCTATATGTCGAATCGCCTACACGAAGTCCCATTCCACGTCCTGCGTGACGTCCGCACCGGCTTCGGCAGCAATGCGGTCGTGGTCGACGGACCGCTCGGAGCGGGTCCGTGAGCGCCGCTGAATTCGCCTACCGGCTCAGCGCCGCCGCCCGCCGCCCGGCGAGCTGGTGGCAGCTGTTCAAGTTCGGCCTCGTCGGCGGCTCAGGCTACGTGATCAACCTCGGCGTCTTCGCCCTGCTCAGCAACGGCCTCGGCGTCCACTACGCGATTGCCGCGATCGGGGCCTTCTGCGTCGCCGTCAGCAGCAACTTCTTCTGGAACCGCCACTGGACCTTCGCCGCTGGCGATGGCCATGCGGGCTTTCAGGCAGCTCGCTTTTTCGCCGTCAGCATCGCGGCCCTCGCGATCAACCTGATCGTGCTCGAGGCGCTGGTCACCGGCGCCTCGCTCGGGGATCTGTCCGCCCAGGCGATCGCCGTTGCGGTGGCGATGCCGTTCAACTTCCTCGGCAACAAGCTCTGGACCTTCGCCTAGCGGCGGCCGGCGAGCGCCGGCGCTGTGCTCGCTCCATAGCGCTAATATTCCGGAGTAATGGAGCAGGCAACCGCCACCGAAGTCCCGTCTGACTGGTACCGGCGAGGGTTCTCGGTCGAGACGACGGTCGCGAGACCGTGGGCGGACCAGACCCCGGCCGAAATAGACCGCGCGCTGTCGATGATGCACCCGCCCGACGGGGGCCGCATTCTCGACCTCGCTTGCGGCACCGGCAGGCACTCGCTGGAGCTGGCGCGCCGCGGCTTCGCCGTCGTCGGAGTCGATATTTCCTCCGATCTCCTCGAGGTCGCCGCCGGGGACGCCGAGGCGCAGGCGCTCGAGGTCTCCTTCGTCGAGGCGGACCTGCGTGAGCTCGACTTCGACGACGAGTTCGATCTCGTGCTCAGCCTCAACGACGGCGCCGTCGGCTACTTCGAGACCGAGGAGGAGAACCGCCGCACCTTCGAGGTCGTTGCGCGGGCGCTGTGCAGCGGCGGCGGCCATCTGATGCAGCTGCCGAACGTGCTCTACGCCGAAGCTCACCTGCCCCAAAAAACCTGGATCGAGGGCGACTCGATGCTGGAACTGATCGACCATCGCTGGGACAGCCGCACTCGCTATTTAGAAGGCTCGACGACGCCGATCGTCTATGGCGAGCCGTTCGAGCGGCCGCGGCCGATTCCGTTCCGCCAGCGGCTCTATTCGGTCGAGGAGCTGGGTGAGATCTACGAGGCGGTCGGCATGTCGCTCGCCAATGTCTTCCGCGGCAACGGCAAGCCGCGGCCGCCGAAGGACACCCAGTTCGAGGTCTTCGTCGAGGGCCGCAAGGCCTAGCGGCGCGGCCTACCAGGCTCCCTCCAGCCAGCGCAGAATCTCCCCGCTGCAGCCTCGTAGGTCGGGGTCGGCTGCGGCGAGCTCGGTGGAGGCGATCTGGATCGCAGCACCGAGCGCGAGCGTCGCCCGCTCGGGCCCCATGTCCAGGCAGGCCTCGAGGCGCTTCAGGGCGATTGGGCTGCCGCGCAGCGCCCAAAGCGCCTCGCGGGCGCCCCGTGGATCGCTCTCGGCAAGATCGACCGCGGCCTCCAACGCACTGCTGATCCGCTCCTCGGGAGGGGCGGCCTCGGCCGCGGCGAATGCCCGCTCTGCCAGCCGTTCGTCCAAGCGGCCTTCGACTACGAGCGTGGGTTCTCTACCCTCTGTCATGTTGGGACCTCCTCTTCAGGTCTCGGCCTGGCCCCGGGGTGTCGCAAGCACCGCCGGGGCCGAGTATTGAAGGCGAGTGTAGACTCGACTGAAGACGATAAGCGCCCGTTGCTCAATGGTCAAATCTTTTTACCCTGACGCCACCGGGGCACGGGGGCGTACGGAGGGGCCAGGCGGATGAGCGGCGCGAAATCGATCTATGACGCGAGGGCGGTCGAGGCCGGCCGACAAGAGGCCTGGGTGGCGCGCGACGCCTTCGCCACACCGTTCCCTGCCGAGGGTCAGTCGGCTGTCTACGTCAAGCCCTCCAGCCCCTTCACCTCCGGCAAACTGCACATGGGGCACGTCCGCGATTACGCGATCGGCGACGCCTACGCCCGCTTCCGCCGCGCCCGGGGCGACGCCGTTCTCTTCGGCTTCGGCTTCGACGCCTTCGGCCTGCCGGCCGAGATGGCGGCGATCGAGCGCAAAGTGCCGCCGGCCGAGTGGGTGCAGGGTTGCGGCGAGCGAATGCTGGAGCAGATGAAGCGGCTCGGCTTCTCCTTCGATTTCGACCGTGTCTTCTACAGCTCCGACGAGGAGCAGTACCGCTGGTCGCAGTGGCTTTTCCTCACCCTGCTCGAGGCGGGCCTGATCTACCGCGACGACACCACCGTCGACTGGTGCGACCACTGCCGTACGACGCTCGCGGCCCTGCAGGTCGAGGACGGTTGCTGCTGGCGCTGTCACAACGAGGTCCGCCTGATCCGGCGACCCACCTGGTTCCTGCGCATAACGCCATACCTGGAGGAGAACGACCGCAGTCTCGGCGAGCTCGAGGCAGGCGGCGAGTGGGACGAGATCTCACTCGCCACCCAGCGCTACATCCTCGGCCGCAGCGACGGGGTGGAGGTCGACATACAGGGGCCGGGGGGGACGCCGCTCACGGCGTTCACTCCCCATAGAGAGGGCGTCACGGCGTCGTCTTTCGTCTTGCTCTCCCCGCGCTCCCCCGAGCTCGAGGCCTGGCCCATCGATACAGGCGTCGCCGAGAAGCTGGACGAGCTGCGCTCGGGGGGCTGGGAGCGCAGCGCCCGCGACGCCCGCTCGGTGCCGCTGGTCGACACCGGTCTCTCGGCGACGGCTCCGTGGAGCGCGGAGCCCCTGCCCCTGGTGGTCTCGCCGCTGGTCGATGCCCGCTTCGGGCCGACGGCGGCCCTGGGGATACCGGAGGCAGACGAGGCCGACGCCATCCTTGCCGGGCGCCTGCAACGTGTGGGCGATTCCGGCACCGAGGAGGCCGGGGTCGAGCCATGGCGCGAGGCGCGGGAGGCGGTGCGCTACCGCGCCGCGGACTTCTCGATCTCCCGGCAGCGCTTCTGGGGCACGCCGATCCCGATCGTCCACTGCGAGGCCTGCGGTGCGGTGCCGGTGCCGGAGGAGGAGCTGCCCGTGGTCCTGCCGCGCGACATCGAGCCCACCGGCGAGGGCAACCCCCTCGCGGAGCGGGCCGAGTTCGTCGAGGTCGCCTGTCCGCGCTGCGGCGAGCCGGCCCGGCGCGAGACCGACACCCTCGATTGCCACTTCGACGCGCTTTGGCTCTGGGTGCCCTCCGCTGTTCCGCCCGAGGCTCGCGCGAAGGACATGTTCTCCCACCCCGACCTGCGGCACTGGCTTCCCGCTGAGCGGCTCGTCGCCGGCTCCGACAGCGGTGGCTTCGTCTTCGACCAGCGCGTAGTCACCAAGGCGCTGCGCGACATCGGCCCCTTCGCCTTCATGGGGAAGGGAGAGCCATTCTCTGGCTGCCTCTTTCACGAGATGGTGATCGCGGATGGCCGCAAGATGAGCAAGCACCTCGGCAACGTGGTCGATCCCGATGACCTGGTCGAGCGCTACGGCGCCGATACCGTCCGCCTCGCCGTCCTCTACGCCGCCGGTCCGGCGAAGACCCTCAACTGGAACGACGGCGCGCTGCGGTTCTGCAGCCGCTTCCTCGGCAATGCCTGGGGCTACTCGCTGCAGCGCTTCGCCGCCGCCGGCGAGGCGCCCGAGGACGCCGAGGCCGCTGCCGACACCGAGTTCCTGCGCGAGCGCCTGCGCAAATGGTGCGAGAACGGCCTCGATCGCATTACCTCCGATCTGGAGGATCTGCAGATGCACAAGGCCGTTCGCAACCTCACCCGTCTCTTCGAGCGCATCCAGGACTTCGAGAAGCGCGTCCTCGAGCGCCGCGGTCAGCTCAGTCGCGCCGATGCAGAGGCTCAGGTGGCGGCTCTCGTCCTGCTCGCCCGCATCCTCGCTCCCTTCGCGCCCCACGCCGGTGAGGCGCTCCTGCTCGCCGCCGGCGATGAGGACGGAGCGCAGCTGCCCGGCCGCTGGCCGGAGACAGGCAGTTTTATGCAGGGAAACTTGACTGTTCCGAGTTAAGACCTATAATTTTTTGGGCGATGGCAGCGGAGGACGGTCTGTCCTACGACCCAGTTGTGCTGGACGCGGTCGAGAAGCGGTTCTGGAACGAGCTCTGGGACACGGCCGTCGATGACGCGGTCGTCGACCTCGGTATCGACATGGACTGGTTCGGTCCCGTGCAGGCGGCGATCGTCACCGAGGAGGCGGGGACGCCGGCGCTGAACTTCATCCTCGGCGCGGCCAGCGAGGGCGCCGTCGAGGATGGTCACCTGGCGGAGGCGGTGCGCTGGGTCGAGCTGCAGGACGTCGACTACCGGGTGCCGCTGGTGCCCGGCCTGCCGGGCGTGGCTGCTGCCGAGGAGTGGTTCGCACGTCACGGCCACCGTCGCCTGGAGGGCCCTACCAAGCTAATTCGCGACGGCTCGCCGCCGCGACTGCCCGTGCCCGTCGTCGAAGTGCTCGAGCGGACCGACCCCTGGGAAGACGAAGGCTTTGGCGACCCGCTGGCAGAGAGCCTCGGTCTGCCCAAATGGGCCGAGACTTTCTTCTTCGACCTACCGGGCAGGGCCGGCTGGCGCTGCTACTGCGCCGTCGACGGCGACGAGCCACTCGCCTACCTAGCGATGCTGGTGGACGATGGAGTCGCCGAGATCGCGCTTGCCTCGCGCCCGGTAGGAGAGCGCGACGGCACGGGTCAGGACGCTGTCCTGCATCGCTGCATCGCCGACGCCACGGCAGCGGGCTGCGAGGCGATCATGGTTGGAGAGGCCGGTTGCGAGCCGGCCGTGGCCGACCGTGAGAGCCTCGTGCGGGCGGGCTTCGAGGATGCCTTTCGCTGCTTCACGTGGCAGCCTCGCGCCCGCGTCGCGATGTGATCTTTCATTTTCTCGCCGTTACCCGATCATTTACGCAGGAAGACTTGACCGGTGGGCGGACATCTGTTATACGTACCCCTGCTGACGACCGAGCGCCAGCGGAGAGGTGGGAACCCAGTCAGGGGCGACTCGCCTTGCGATGGCAAAGGAGTGTCCAGTCATGAGTCGAGATGTTGGCCGTTTGGGATGCATAGGGGAGGCGACAGCGTCGCTGGCACTGCCCCACCTCCAGCCCGTGACGCTGCCCAGCACCACGGCCACTTCGCCCTCCCACCTCTGGCAGCCAGGCCCCCGGAGAGGGGGGGCGGCCATGTAATGGGTCGCGGCGCTGAAGAAGTGTGGTCGAACCAATTGGCCACAAACGGTGTAGTCGCGCCGGGAGCGTGGTCCCAGGCCCCGACGCAAGCCGTAACTCAGGCCGGAGCCCTGATGGCGCTGGTCGCAGGTAGGGCCCGTCCCCGCGGAAGCTGACACCGCCGGGGGCGGGCCCGTTTTTCGTGGCGGGTCGAGGCGAATGCACAGCAAAGCTTGATCGTTGGACCAGGGTCTGTTATACCCAGTTGCCTCATGATGGAGCGCCAGTCGCTGAGGCCATTCGACGGGGCCGGGGGGCGGCCAGTACCCTGCTCTGAGGAGATCTCGCCATGCTGAGCCCCGAGGACCGCACCCGCTCCTGCGCTACCGAACTGGTTTGCCGCGACTGTGGGCGGCGCCTGCCGCTCCTCGATACGACCTCGAAGTGCCTGGGGTGCGGGCAGGGACTCGACGTCGACTACGACTACGAGCTGGCCACGGCGCGGCTCGCCGAGCTGCCGCCGGCCGAGCGCCAGATCAACATCTGGCGCTTCGAGGAGCTTCTCCCGATCATCGACGCGCGGGCACAGGCACGGGTCGGCCGCTACAGCGGCCGCACGCCGCTGATCCATGCGGACCGCCTCGGTGCCGAGCTGGGCTTGCGCAAGCTCTACCTCAAGGACGACAGCACCCAGCGCCCGAGCCTCTCTTACAAGGACAGGGTCGTCTCGATGGCGGTCGCGCGCCTGCTCGAGCTGGGCAAGGACGAGATCGGCTGCGTCTCGACCGGCAACGTCGGTACCGCCGTCGCCTCGCTTGCCGCCAAGGCCGGGGTAACCGCCTACGTCTTCTATCCGAGCAACCTCGAGAAGGGCAAGGCCCGCGCCTGCCGGGCCCTAGGCGCCGCGGTTTGCCAGCTCGACGGCAACTACGACGCAGCAAACCGGGCCTGCCGCGAGCTGGCGCTGACCAGCGGCATCCAGTTCGCCAACATCACCTTGCGCCCGTTCTACGCGGAGGGCGCAAAGACGGTCGCCTACGAGGTGGTCGAGCAACTCGACTGGAAAGCGCCGGACCACTTCGTCATCCCGGCCGCGGGGGGGACGCTCTCCTCGCGCGTCCACAAGGGGCTGGTGGAGCTGGACAAGGTCGGCCTGGCCGAGACCGCCTCGACCAAGATCAGCGTCGCCCAGGCCGCCGGTTGTGGGCCGATCGCCAGCGCGATCCTCGACGGCAGCGGTGAGATCGAGCCGCAATCGCCGCACACGGCGGCCCACTCGCTCGCGATCGGCGCCCCCGGAGACGGGCCGCTGGTCGTCGACGCGGTGATGTCGCGCGGCGGTTCCGCGGCGACCGCCACCGACTCCGAGATCTTCGAGGCGATCGACCTGCTCGGCGCCACCGAGGGCATCCTCACCGAGCCGGCCGGGGGAACCACCGTTGCGGCGACGATGAAGCTCGCCGCGGAGGGCAAGATCGGCCCGGACGACACGGTCGTCGCGGTGATCAGCGGCAACGGCTACAAGACGCTCGACGAGCACCCCGACAAGCCCTGGGCCGAGATGGTCCCTTGCGAGATCGACTCGATGAGCGAGATGCTCGCCGAGTTCCGCCAGCACGGCGTCGGCGCCACACTCGGCTGATTTACTGGTCTTCGACCAATGAATCCGAGCATCGCGATCATCGATTACGGCATGGGCAACCGGCGTTCGGTCGAGAAGGCCTTCCTCAAGATCGGCGCCGAGGCGACGGTTACGAAAGACCCGGACGAGGTTCTCGATGCCGACGGCGCCGTGGTCATCGGGGTGGGCGCCTTCCCTGAGGCGATGAGGCGGCTGGGCGAGGCCGGCATGCTCGACGTGCTGAAGGCGCGGCGCGAGCGCGAGCGCCCGATCCTCGGCATCTGCCTCGGGGCTCAGGTCTTCTTCGAGCGCTCCGACGAGCACGGCGGGATGGACGGGCTCGGCTTCGTCGCGGGCCAGGTCCACCAGCTCCCGGCCAACGGGTTGAAGGTCCCCCAGATCGGCTGGAACCAGGTCGAGTGGAGCGAGGGCTCGCGCCTGGGGGCGGGCATCGCCGAGGCGGAATCGACCTTCTACCACCTGCACTCCTATGCGGCCTTCGACTCCGCCGACCCCGATGTTTTCTTCGCCAGGCCCGAGATCGTCGGCAGGGCTACCTACGCCTGCGAGTTCGCCACCGCGATCGAGAAGCCGCCCGTCTACGGCGTCCAATTCCATCCCGAGAAGTCCTCTCGCCAGGGCCTGAAGCTGCTGGGGAACTTCGTGCGGATCTGCGCCGAGCCAGACCTTGTCTGAGCGGTCGGTGGAGGATTCCCCCGCGGACTCCTTGGCCACACCCGGCGGAAGGCTCTACCGGCGCGTCATCCCTTGCCTCGACGTCGACGCCGGCCGCGTGGTCAAGGGCTCGCGCTTCGTCGACCTCAAAGATGCTGGCGACCCGGTCGAGCTGGCGGCGCGCTACGACGCCGAGGGCGCCGACGAGCTGGTCTTCCTCGACATCACCGCCACCAGTGACAAGCGGGCGACCGTGGTCGAGGTGGCCAGGGAGGTAGCCAACGACGTCTTCGTTCCCTTCACGGTCGGCGGCGGCATCCGCTCGCTCACCGATGCGCAGATGGTCCTCGACGCGGGCGCCGACAAGGTCGGGGTCAACTCGGCCGCGGTGGAATCGCCGGAGCTGATCGAGGAGATCAAGATGGTCCTGGCGCGGGAGGTCCTCGTCCTCGCGATCGACGCCAAGCGCAGGCCCGGCGGGGATGGGTGGAACGTGTTCACGGCGGGCGGACGGGTCGACAGCGGGATCGACGTCGTCGAGTGGGCGAAGCGGGTCGCGGACCTCGGCGCCGGCGAGATCATGCTGACCAGCATGGACCGCGACGGGACCAAAGACGGCTACGACCTCGAGCTCACCCACGCCGTCAGCGAGGCGGCCGACATCCCCGTGATCGCCTCCGGCGGAGCAGGCGAGGTTCGTCACCTGATCGAGGCCCTCGAGGCCGGCGCCGACGCCGTCCTCTGTGCCTCGATCTTCCATTACGGCCGCTACACGATCGGCGAAGTCAAGCGAGAGCTGCACGAGGCCGGGATTCACGTACGCCTGTAGCGCCGGCACCGTCACTGAGAGTCAACGGTGTTCTGAGAACTCAATCTCATATGGTGAGGTCGAAATGTCCCGACCAGTGTTGCCCGTTCTCGCTCTCGCGATTGCTGCCCTGCCGGCGGTGGTGCCCACGGAGGCATCGCCAGCGGCGGAACCGGAAGCCCATTCCGCCTACGTCTCGTTCAGGCCGGTCGCAAACCACGGTCTGCATGCGTACGTCGAAGGCAACAACGGCAGGATTACGCTGGAGCTTCGCCGCGAAGGACATTTGGCTTCCTATCGGGTGGACGGTGAAACCACCGAAGCGGGGCTGAAAGCGCAGTTCGGACAGCTCGGGCTGATCGACGTCGCTTTCACGCCGACCAAGACCCTGCGTACAGAAGAGCCGCCCGAGGAATGCGAGGGGGAGCCCTCGACGTTTCGCGAAGGCATTTTCACCGGGACGATCGAGTTCACCGGCGAGCGCGGATACGTGCGGATCGACGTTGGCCGGGTCAAGGGGAAGACGAACGTCCGCCGAGAATCGGAGTGGGAGTGTCCCGGACAGAATGGGTCACTGCGCCCTCGGGGTGCGCCGCGGCTATCGGCTGGCAGCTCTCGTAAGCAGTCCAACCCCGAAAGAGAAGCGCTGTTGGGCGTCAGAAGTCGTCGCTGCCGTTGCGGTTTCCTCGCCCTCGCGATCCGTAACCGCAAGGGGCCCGGGCCGACCGCCTTCCTTGGTACGAAGCAGGAAGACCGGGAAGAGATGAGCATCGCCCGAACGACTTTGGCCGAGACCCCCATCTCAGCTTTCGTAACCGGTGCGTCAGCCTTCGTCTTCGATCATGCGGCCGGCACCGCGACGGTGCATCCGCCGAGGCCCTTCAGCGGCCATGGGACCTTCAAGCGCCGCCGCGACGGTCGCAACCTTTGGAGGAGCACGGTTCGGGTTCCGCTCTTGGGGAGCGAGCCGCTCAGCATTCGTGGCCGTAGCTTTCACGCTGTCCTGCGCCGCCACATCCCCTACGACGAGTGATTTCTAGTGCCGGAGGAGGGACTCGAACCCCCGACACGCGGATTATGATTCCGCTGCTCTAACCAGCTGAGCTACTCCGGCGGGGTTGGGGGATCGTAGCGATGGAGGGGCGGCGCTCGGCGGGTGCGGGAGGGCATTAGCCTTCGGTGCGTGACTCAGGAGCTGGATAGGGCGGTTCGCACGGTGCTGCGGGATTGCCTGCGGGTCGAACCGGGCGAAGAGGTGCTGGTGATCTGCAATCCGGTGACCGAGGACATTGGGGCGCTGATGCGGATCGAGGCCGAGGGGGACGGGGCCTACGCGACGCTGGCGGTGATCTCCGAGCTCGAATCCAACGGCGCCGAGCCGCCGACGCCGGTTGCGGCCGCGATGCTCGCCGCCAACGTCGTCCTGGCGCCGACGATCCAGTCGCTCTCCCACACCTACGCGCGCCGCGCCGCCAACCAGGCCGGCGTGCGGGTGGCGACCTTGCCCGGCGTCACCGAGGACATGCTGGCGCGGCTGATGAATGCCGACATGCGGGTGCTGCGGCGGCGTGGCGCGGCGCTCGCGGCGGCGATGCGCAGTGGCGAGGAGGCGCGAATCACCTGCTCCCACGGCAGCGACCTTCGCCTCGGCCTGGAGGGGCGGACCCCGATCGCCGACGCGGGCGTGCTCAATGCCCGCGGCGCCTTCGGCAACCTTCCCTGCGGAGAGGCCTTCGTCGCGCCGAGCACGGCGGAGGGGACGCTGGTGGTCGACGGCTCGATCGCCGGCGTCGGCAAGGTCGAGACGCCGGTCGAGCTGACCGTGCGCGATGGTCACCTCACCGACGCGACCGGCCCCGAGGGGGCGACGCTGCTCGAACTCCTGACCAAGCACGGGCAGGACGGGACCAACGTCGCCGAGCTCGGCATCGGCACCAACGAAGAGGCGACGCTGACCGGCAACATCCTCGAGGACGAGAAGATCCTCGGCACCGCCCACGTCGCCTTCGGCGCCTCTGCGGCGATCGGCGGCACGGTCCAGGTTCCCGTCCACCTCGATTGCGTCGTGCTCGAGCCGACCGTGGAGATCGACGGGGAGCCGGTCTGCCGCCACGGCGAGCTGCTCGTCTGACGGTGGCCGGACCGCTGCTCGCCGTCCCCAACGTCTCCGAGGGCCGCGACGCCGAGCGCATCGCCGGCCTGCGGCTTGCCTTTTCGCGCGGCGCCACCTTGCTCGACCGCCACTCCGACGCGGATCACGACCGCACGGTCTTCACCCTGGCGGCGGGTGCGGCGCCGTTGCGCGATGCGCTGCTCTCCGGCGCCGAGCAGGCGATCGAGACCGTGGACATGACGGCGTACGACGGCCTGCACCCGGCCGTGGGAGCGCTCGACGTCTGCCCGGTGATCTGGCTCGACCCGGGCGACCGAGACGCGGCTCGAACCGAGGCACTCGAGGTGGCGGCGCAGATTGGCGGGCTCGGGGTTCCCGTCTTCCTCTACGGCGAGCTTGCCAGCAGTCCCGAGCACGCCGAGCGGGCCTACTTCCGCAACGGCGGCCTCGCCGAGCTCTGGCTACGGATGGAGGGCGGTGAGCTCCGCCCCGACCATGGGCCCGGATCGCCCCACCGCACGGCCGGGGTGACGCTGGTCACCGCTCGCCCCCCGCTGGCCGCCTTCAACGTCGAGCTCGACAGCGGCGACCGCGAGCTCGCCCGGGCCGTCGCCGCCGGCCTGCGCGAGTCGGGTGGCGGGCTGCCGGGCGTGCGCGCGATCGGCCTGGCGCTCACCAGCGGTCGCACGCAGGTTTCGACCAACGTTCACGACCCCTTTGCCGTGACGTTGGCGACGGTTGTCGCTCGGGTGCGGGATCTCGCCGCGGCTCTCGGCGCCCGCCCGGTCGAAGCCGAGGTCGTAGGCCTCGTGCCCCAGGCGGCGCTGGTGGGCTTCCCCGAGGACCTCCCGATCCGCGCCTTCAACCCCGCCGCCCAGACCATCGAGGCCCGCCTCTCGAACCCCCAATGAGCGCTGAGTTCGTGTTTTGTCTCGGATAGCGAGACAAAACACGAACTCAGCGGGGGCAGCGGGGGGTGTTGGGGGGCGGAGCGCTAAATTCCCGCAGGCGATGGCTCAGACGAAGAAGAAGCGCCGGCGTAAGCATCGCGGCACTCAGGGCGGCCGCATCGACACCAATCGCCGCGCCGCCCGGCCCCGCAACCGCGCCGAGGCGAAAGCCCGCGCCCGGTCGGGGGCAAAGCGCACTCCTCGTACCGATAGCCCGCCGACCTGGCGCGGTGCGGCAACCCGTGGCGCCATCGCTGCCGTCATCTTCACCTTCGCGCTGCTGCTCGTCTTCCGTCGCACGGTGCCGTCTGCACTCGGCCTCGGCGCCTTCATGCTCGTCTTCTACATCCCAGCTGGGTACTACATCGACACGATGATGTGGCGGCGGCGGGAGCGGGCGCGAATGCGCGGCGCCGACCAGTCGTGAGCCTCGACGTCCACCAGCTCACCGTCGGCGCAATCGGCGAGAACTGCTTCATCGTCCGCCGCGAGGGCTCCGGCAAAGCGGTGATCGTCGATCCCGGCGAGGAGCCCGACCGGATCCTCGCCGAGGTCGAAGAGATGGGGGCGAAGATCGAGGCGATCCTGATCACCCACTGCCACTTCGACCACGTCGGCGCGGTCGCGCCGGTGGCGAGGACGACAGGCGCCCCGGTCTACTGCCCCCAGCTCGAGCGGCCGGTGCTGGCGGATCTCATGTCTTTCGTCCCGTTCGAGGGCTTCGGCCCGTATGAGAGCTACGAGGCCGACGAGACTGTGAAGGGTGGCGAGGTCCTGGAGCTGGCCGGCCTCACGCTCGACGTCATCTTCACGCCCGGCCACAGCCCTGGCCACGTCACCTACTCGGTGCGTGACGAGGAGGCGATCTTCTCCGGCGACGTGCTCTTCCAGGGCTCGGTCGGCCGGGTCGATCTGCCGGGGGGCGACGGCCCGACCCTGCTGCGCTCGATTCGCGCGCTGCTCGACTCCCACGCGCCCGAGACCGGCGTCTATCCGGGGCACATGGGCGTGACGACGCTGGGCGCCGAGCGCGCGACCAATCCCTTTCTTGCGCAGCTGCCGGAGTAGGCAGCCGGTGAGCCTTCGGCGCAGGTAAGGTCGCGGCGTGGCGGGACACACCTACCAGGCGCCCAGGGGGACCTTCGACGTCCTGCCCGCGGCTGGGCGGACGCGGGCGCATGTCGAGCGAACCGCCGCCGGGATCTTCGCCCGCGCGGGGTACGAGCCGATTGCCACGCCGGCCTTCGAGGACACCGAGCTGTTCGAGCGCGGCGTCGGCCATTCCACCGACATCGTTCGCAAGGAGATGTTCACCTTCGAGGACAAGGGGGGGCGCAGCCTCACCCTGCGGCCGGAGGGCACTGCGCCGATTTGCCGCGCTTACGTCGAGCACGGCATGCAGAAGCTGGCCCAGCCGGTGAAGCTCTCCTATCTGGGGCCGTTCTTCCGCCACGAGCGCCCCCAGGCGGGTCGCTACCGCCAGTTCCACCAGCTCGGGGCCGAGGCGATCGGCACCGACTCGCCCTTGGCGGATGCCGAGGCGATCGAGCTGCTGGCCGAGTTGCTGGTGGAGCTGGGCGTGCCGGGGGTCGAGCTGCGGCTGGGCAGCCTCGGCTCGCTCGAGGCGCGGAGGGAGTACCTGGAGGAGCTGAAGGCGCATTTGCGAGCCCACGAGGGGGAGCTGGCGAAGGAGGTGCGCGATCGGATCGACGCCAACCCGTTGCGCGCCTTCGACTCAGATGACGAGGGGACGCGGGGTGTGATGGCGACTGCGCCGAAGTTGGTCGAGCGGCTCTCCGGCGAGGACGCCGAGCACTTCGGCGAGGTGCGGGACCTGCTCGACGCCGCAGGGGTCGAGTACGCGATCGACCCGACCTTGGTGCGCGGTCTCGACTACTACACGCGGACGATCTTCTCCTTCGTCTGCGACCGGCTCGGCGCCCAGTCGGAGATCGGCGGCGGCGGTCGTTACGACGGCCTGGTCGAGCAGCTCGGCGGCAAGCCCACGCCGGCGGTCGGCTGGGCGGCGGGGATCGAGCGGATCATGCTGGCGCTGGACGAGGAGGAGGTCGCGACGGGTCGCGATGTCTTCATCGCCCATTCCCCAGGCGCGGGCAAGGCCGATCCGGCGGTTGCCCTGGTACTTGCCGGAGAGTTGCGCAAGGCCGGGCTCTCGGCCGAGATCGATCTCGGTGGGCGCAGCCTCAAGGGTCAGCTCAAGCACGCCGATCGGATCGGCGCACGCAAGGTCGTGATCCTCGACGAGGAGGGGTCCCAATTGCGTGACATGCGCAGCGGTGAGCAGCGCCCCGTCGACACGGCGAGACTGGTCGAGGAGATCGTGGGGGGCGAGGCATGAGCAAGCTCCCCGCGCTGCAGCCAAACGGCTACCGCGATACATGGTGCGGCGAGGTGCTCGGCGATCGGGTCGGCTCCGAGGCACGCGTCGCCGGCTGGGTGCACCGCCGCCGCGACCACGGTGGCCTGATCTTCATCGACCTGCGCGATCGCACCGGCATCGTCCAGCTCGTCTTCAACCCCGACGAGGCGGGCGGGGCCTTCGAGCTGGCACACAAGCTCAGGGCCGAGGACGTGCTCAGCGCAGCCGGCACGGTCGTGCAGCGCTCGCCGGAGACCGTCAACCCGGAGCTGCCGACCGGCGAGGTCGAGCTGAAGGTGAGCGATGCCGAGCTGCTCGCCGACGCCGCGACGCCGCCGTTCCAGATCGAGGGCTTCGCCGGCGAGGTCGGCGAGGACGCTCGCCTTCGCCACCGCTATCTCGATCTGCGCCGCGAGCAGATGCGCGATGCGCTCGTCCTCCGCCACCGGGTCACCGCGGCGATGCGCGAGTTCCTCGACGGCGAGGGGTTCCTCGACGTCGAGACGCCCGTGCTGACCCGCTCGACCCCGGAGGGCGCCCGCGACTTCCTCGTCCCCAGCCGTCTCCAGCAGGGCTCCTTCTACGCGCTACCGCAGTCGCCGCAGCTCTTCAAGCAGCTGCTGATGGTCGCCGGCTTCGAGCGCTACTACCAGGTCGCCCGCTGCTTCCGCGACGAGGCCACGCGCGCCGACCGCCAGGCAGAGTTCACCCAGCTCGACGTCGAGATGTCCTTCGTCGGCGTCGACGACGTGATCGCGGTCAACGAACGCCTGCTCGCGCACGTCTTCGAGCGGGCCGGCGGGCCGGCGGTCGAGCTGCCGATGCAGCGGATGCCCTACGCCGAGGCGATGGACCGCTTCGGCACCGACCGGCCCGACCTGCGTTTCGGATTGGAGCTGGTCGACCTAGGCGATGCGTTGCGCGAGACCGAGTTCAAGGTCTTCCGCTCGGTGATCGAGGGGGGCGGGGCCGTGCGTGGGCTGAACGCGGGCCGCCGCGAGATGCCGCGCTCGGAGCTCGACGGCCTGATCTCCCGCGCTCAGGAGCTGGGGGCCAAGGGCCTGGTCTGGGCCTTCAGGGAGGGTGAGGGATGGCGCTCGCCGACGGCGAAGTTCCTCTCCGACGCGGAGCTGGCCGAGCTCAATACGCGGCTTGGGGCCGAGGAGGGCGATCTGCTGCTGCTCGTCGCCGACGAGCGCGGCGTAACCGACGCCGTGCTGGGCCAGCTGCGCATCGACCTGGCGGAGCGTTTCGAGCTGATCCCCGAGGACGAGAACCGCCTGGTCTGGATCGTCGACTGGCCGCTGATGGAGTGGAACGCGGCAGAGCGGCGCTGGGATGCCCTGCACCATCCCTTCACGGCGCCGGCGGGCGAGTTCGATCCGGACGACCCCGGCGCCGCGCGCGCGCTCGCCTACGACGTCGTCTGGAACGGTCAGGAGCTGGGCGGTGGCTCGATCCGCATCAACCGCGCCGACGTCCAGGAGAAGGTCTTCGCCGCGCTGGGCATCGATGCCGAGCAGGCTCAGGCGCGCTTCGGCTTCCTGCTCGAGGCGCTGCGCTACGGCGCGCCGCCGCACGGCGGCATCGCCTACGGCATCGACCGCATAGTCCAGCGCCTCTACGGGGCTGAGACTATCCGCGACGTGATCGCCTTCCCCAAGACCGCCTCCGGCTTCGACCTGCTCACCGGCGCGCCCGCGCCGGTCGAGGATCTGCAGCTGAAGGAGCTGGGGGTCTCGCTGCACCAGCGCCCCTTGGCCGGTCACTGAGATGGGCCTCTTCGGTCGGATCCGAGCGTTATTCGGAGCCCGACCGCCGGGCCCCGGAGCGACGCCGATCCACGTCGACGACCCACGCTTCGACAGCTGGGAGGTGGTGCGCGACTTCACCGACGTGAAGACGGCCCGCGCCTGGCACCAGGCATTGCAGGAGGCGGGTATCGAGGCGGTTCTGACGGTCGACTGGCCGCTCGACCGCTTTGGCCGCGGCGACATCGCCCTGCGCGTTCAACCCGAGGATTGGAGCGAGGCCGAGATGCTCCTTTCCAACCTCGACGATTGATCGAGATCAGGGCTCGCCAGAGGGCCGATGCGGTGGTACGGTTTGGCGCAGAGGCTCGAGCCCGTACGTGAGCCGTCTCACCGTTTGACCCAACACAAACGGCGCGGGAGCTGATCTCTCAAGACCCCGTGGGGTTGCGAGGAGGCGCCCACCCTTTACTTCAAGGGATCAAAGCTAGAGGCGGTACCGGCGGGCTGGAGCCTCTTTTGCGAGCCTGGCTCGGGAGATTGGTGCGCACGCCTGGCGGCGGCGGAGCGGCGCGGGGCGGCGTCCTCGGTCGCCCGAATAGCGCTGCTATTCGGGCTCCCTGCGTCCTTGCCTCGCTTGCTCAGGCGCTCGCCAGCCGCACACCCCAATCTCCCTCGACAGGTTCATACTTTTTGGATCGAGATGGATCGCGAGCTTTTTGACGCTTATCTGCATGACCGCAGCCGGCTTGGAACGCCGGACGACGGCGCCTTCACGGGGGCTGCCGGCGGGGCCGCGTGTGGGGACGTCTCGCGCGTCTCGCTTGTCGTTCGAGGGGGGCTGATCGAGCGGGTTACGTTCGACGCGGAGGGATGCGGCGCGACTCGAGCCGCCACCGCAGCGGTCGCCGAGATGGTCGAGGGTGAGGCTGTGCTCGATGTGGCTCGGATCGGGGCGGATGAGGTCGACGAGGCGATTGGGGGGTTGACGCCAGCGAAGAGGCATGCGGCGCAGTTGGCTGCCGATGCGTTGCACCGGGCGCTGGCGCGGGTTGCGGCCTCTTCGGAGCGGCTTGGGCGGGCCGATCGGGATCGGGTGCTGGTGGCGATGTCGGGCGGCGTCGACAGCGCCGTGGCGGCGCTCTTGGAACAGGAGCGGGGGGCGGAGGTGGTGGGGGTGACGCTGAAGCTCTGGGCGGATCCAAAGACCGATGGGGCGAAGGCCTGCTGCTCTCCCGAGGCGGTGTTGGGAGCGCGGGCGCTGGCCCACTCGCTGGGGATTCCGCACCTGACGCTCGATCTCGAGGAGGAGTTTCGCCGCCGCGTCGTCGCCGAGTTCGTCTCGGGCTATGCCGCCGGCAGGACTCCCAACCCCTGCATTGCCTGCAACGGCGAGGTGCGGATCGCGGCGATGGTCGACCTCGCGATGCGGCTCGGCGCCAGCCACCTGGTAACGGGCCACTACGCGCGGATCGTCGAGGACGACTACGGCCCGTTGCTCGCCGCCGCCTCGGACGAGAACAAGGACCAGAGCTACATGCTTGCCGCCTTGCCGCCCACGATGCTGGAGAGGGTGCGATTTCCGCTCACCGAGCTGACCAAGCCCGAGGTGCGGGAGATCGCCGCACGCCACGACCTAGCCGTCGCCCGCAAGCCCGAGAGCCAGGACCTCTGCTTCCTCTCCGGCCAGGGAAAGGGCGACTTCCTGCGTCGCCACGGCGGCTTGCGCGAGCGCGAGGGCGAGGTGCTGGATCGCGCCGGTCGTGCGATCGGGCGCCACCGCGGCCACCACAACTTCACGGTGGGCCAGCGCCGGGGCATTCGCGTCTCGGCCGAGGAGCCGCTCTACGTGCTCGACATCGACGCTGCGGCAAACACCGTTACGGTGGGGCCGCGCCGTGACCTCATGGCGCGCACCGTCCAGCTCCGCGACGCCCTTCTGCACCGGGGCGGGGAGAGCGTCGATGCGGTGCGCTTGCGCTATCGCTCGCAGCCCGTCCCCGCCACGGTATCCGCGACGGGGACGGGGCGACATGCCGAACTCGACATCCAGCTGGGGGAGTGTTTTGCCGGTGTCTCGCCCGGGCAGACAGCTGTGTTGCTAGCGGGAGAAGCCATCGTCGGCCACGGCACGATCTGCCGCTAAGACTGTTTCTGTTCCTCCTGGTGTTCGTCGTGCCGCAGCTTGGCGGCTGCTTTCACGCAGCGGCTGAACGCCGTCCCCTTCTCGCCTTTGACGTGCTTCTTGCTCTCTCCTTTGCACGTTTGGCGCGGAGTCAGGTCCGGGTTGTGCGCGGCGTGAGCCATCGTGGTCACGCAGCGGCTGAACGCCGTCCCCTTCTCGCCTTTGACGTGCTCCTTGCTTTCCCCTTGGCAGTACTTGCCGTAGGCCTTTGCCTGTGGGGGTGGCGCTGGCGTGTAGGTGGGCCCTCCCTGGGATTGCCCCTGACCCTGTCCTTGGCTGTGTTCCTGGCCTTGGCCTTTGCCATTGCCGGGCGTGGCGAGTGCCATCGCCGGAACGACCAGTGCGACCACGGCGGTCGCAAGTATCAGCTTCAGCTGCGGCTTCATCGTGCCTCCTTCGACATAGACCGAACGATTTGCGGCGACTGCCTGAGCTAAGACGGCGATGCCGCCGCTCCGTCAGGGCGAACTTTCAGATTTCTTGCCGCCTGCGCTTGGATTGACTGCCTCGGCCTGTGGGTCGCCCTGTTCTTCTGTTGGCGCCGGATGTTGGGGCGGTGCCGACTGCGTCCCGTGGGGTTGTTCGTGAGGCTCGCTCTCTCCCTTGCCGGCCGTTCCCTTCTGCGAGTGGTGGGGTCCGCTCTGCGAGTGGCCGGGTTGTCCGTTGGAGTGCGCAGGGGGGCTATGGGAGCCGCCTTGCCCTTTGTGCGCCGAACTGGGTGAGGTCGCTCGACCTTTGCCGTGCGCCCCCGCCGAACGTGGGCCGTGCTGGGCTTTATGCGTTGCGGCCGTCTGCTGGCCATGTCCGGATGTCTGAGGCAGGGATGCGGGTGGGCCCTGGCCACGGTTCTCGTCTGCCGCGGGGATCTCACCGACGGCAGCCCCCTGCGGCGCGCCCCCTGTGCGGTCGGGCGACCTTGTCGCCACCGGATGTCGGCCGGCGATGTGCAACTTGGCGGCCTCCTCCAGTCTGCGCTTCGCTGCGACGGCGCCCGCCGCAGCCGAGGAGTCGGAGTCGGTCGCGTTGCCGGATGCTCCACCGTGCCTCGTCGTGCGGCTGCTGTCATCGCCCGGCAGGCCCGCGTCGATCAAACCGCCTCGGTCCGCGGCCGTAACCCCGATCGTGGCCACTACGGCGACGGTGGCGACCGACTTCACCACGGCCGAAGTCGCGAATGCCTTGCCTGCCCCCGCGGCGGCCGCGCCGGTGAGGCCGGTGCCAGCGTGCTCGCCGGCACCCTCGAGGAGCGCCTGCAAGATGCCGCTCGAGGCGGCGGCCGGCAGCGGCGCCAGAGCCGCCAGGTCGCGTCGCCGGCTCGCGATCGAGTCGCGGAACTCCCGACACTCGGCGCAGTCGCGCAGGTGAGCCTGGATGTCCCGGCGCCTGAGGACCCGGCCGTCGGCTTCCGAGAGCTGCCAGGTCACCTTTGCGCAGTCCATCTCACGCCCCGCTTCCAGCTGGCGCAGGCTCAGCCGCGCCTCGTAGACCGTCTGGCGCACGACCGCCGGGGAGGTGTCGAGGGCTTCGCCGATCTGCTCGAAGTCGAAGCCGGCCAGCTCGCGCATCACCAGGGCCGCGCGCTGGCGCTCCGGCAGCTCGCCGAGGTCGCCGAGCAGGCGCCGCAGGCGTTCCCGGGTGGCTGCCGTCTCGGCCGGCTCGCCGCCGCCCGCCGTCAATTCGGGGTCGAGCGGGGCCTCGTTGCGCCGCCTGCGCAGCAGTTCCACGGACTCGTTGTGGGCAACGCGGTAGAGCCAAGGCTTGAGCTGAATCTGGCGCTGCTCGCCCGGCAGCGCCCGCAGCGCCTTGATCATCGTGTTTTGGAGGGCGTCCTGAGCGTCCTCGGGATTGCCGACGATCGAGAGACAGAAACGAAAGAGATCCTGGCTGTAGCGCCGATAGACCTCTGTCAGGTCGAACTCCTCCATCTGGCAAGGGTAGGGGCATATCCGCTCAATCTCAGAACGGGAGCCACCGCGAGTTGTCAGTTCCTGCTGCGGGACGCGGAGGAGCCCTCCGCGGCTTAGGCTCTCATCCATGAAGGCCAGCGAGATCCGCCAGACCTACCTCTCCTTCTTCGAGGAGCGCGGGCACAAGATCGTCCCCTCGGCGTCGTTGGTGCCTCCGGCGCACGACCCGTCGGTGCTGTTGACGACGGCGGGGATGCAGCCTTTCAAGCCCTACTTCCTCGGTCGCGAGGAGCCACCCGCGCGCCGCCTCGCCGACGTGCAGAAATGCTTCCGCACCACCGACATCGAGGAGGTGGGCAACACCGCTCGCCACCTGACCTTCTTCGAGATGCTCGGCAACTGGAGCTTCGGCGACTACTTCAAGGAGGAGTCGATTCCCTGGGGCTGGGAGCTTTCGACGCAGGGGTTCGGCATGGATGCCGAGCGGATTTGGGTCACCGTCTTCGGCGGCGACGAGGAACTGGGGCTCGGTCCCGACGAGGAGGCGATCGCGGTCTGGCGCGGCGTCGGGGTGCCGGACGAGCGCATCGTCCGCCTCGGCCGCGAGGACAACTTCTGGCAGGCGGGGCCAGCGGGGCCCTGCGGCCCCTGCTCGGAGCTCTACCTCGACCGCGGCGAGGACTTCGGTGCCGCCGAGGAGCGACCGGGCGACGACACCGACCGCTTCCTCGAGTTCTGGAACCACGTCTTCATGACCTACGACCTCGGTGCCGACGGCTCGTTGACCGAGCTGCCGATGCGCAACATCGACACTGGCATGGGGCTCGACCGCATGGCCTCGATCCTGCAGGACGTCCCCTCGGTCTTCGAGACCGACCTGGTCAGGCCGCTGATCGATCTCGCCGAGGAGATGTCCGGCCGCTCCTACGGCGAGGGCGGGGCGGTGACGCGGGCGATGCGGATCGTCGCCGATCACTCGCGCGGCGCCGCCTTCCTGATCGCCGACGGCGTCGTCCCCTCCAACGAGGATCGCGGCTACATCCTGCGCCGGATCATGCGGCGGGCGATCCAACAGGGCCGCACCCTCGGCCTCGAGGCGCCTTGGCTGGGCCGCTTCGCCGAGCGCACGATCGAGACGATGGGGGAGGCCTACCCGGAGCTGGCCGCCGAGCGGGAGACGATCGCACGCTGGGTCGGCGACGAGGAGGAGAGCTTCGGCCGCACCCTCGAGCGCGGCACGGAGCTGCTCGAGCGCCTGGTTGCCGACGCGAAGGACTCGGAGACCTCCTGGATCGACGCGGCCGATGCCTTCAAGCTGCACGACACCTTTGGCTTCCCCTACGACCTGACCAAGGAGCTGCTTGCCGAGCAGGGCCTCTCGGTCGATGACGGAGGGTTCGAGGAGCTGATGGAGGAGCAGCGCCAGCGCGCCCGCGTCGGCGCCGCCACCGCCCACGGCTCCGAGGATCGCCACGGACGGGTGATCGCCTTCGCCGGGGCGGCGGCCCCGACCCGCTTCGTCGGCTACGAGACGCTGCGGGCGACGACCGGCGTGGCGTCGGTCGAGAGCGACGACGGCCGCGCCCTGGTCAAGCTGGAGGAGAGCCCCTTCTACGCCGAGGGGGGTGGCCAGGTCGCCGACTCGGGCCTCCTGCGCTGGGAGGGCGGCGAGGCGCGGGTCCTCGACGTCTACCGCGTCGGCGAGGACCAGGCGCTCGAGGTCGAGCCGGTGGCTGGGGAGCTCGACACCGCCGTCCCGGTCCTGGCGGAGGTGGACCGGGAGACGCGCCACGCGACGATGCGCAACCACACCGCCACCCACCTCCTGCACGCGGCGCTGCGCGAGCAGCTCGGCACCCACGTTCGCCAGGCGGGGTCCGCCGTTCGCCCCGACAAGCTCCGCTTCGACTTCACCCACGGCCAGGCGCTCGGCCCCGAGGAGCTGCGCGCGGTCGAGGACCGCGTCAACGAGTGGGTCAAGGCGAGCCGCCCGGTGCGCTGGCTGGAGATGGAGCGGGCCGAGGCCGAGCGGCTGGGTGCGATGGCCCTGTTCGGCGAGAAGTACGGTGAGTGGGTTCGGATGGTCGAGGTCGACGGGGTCTCGCGCGAGCTCTGTGGCGGTACCCACGTGGCCAACACCGCCGAGGTCGGCATCTTCAAGATCGCCGCGGAGGGATCGAGCGCCGCCAACGTGCGGCGAATCGAAGCGCTGAGCGGGCCCGCTGCGATCGACTGGTTCCGGGAGCGGGAGCAGCAGCTGCGCGAGGTGGGCGATCTGCTCGGCACCCCACAGGACCCCCTCGCCGCCGCCCGGCGCGCCGCCCGCCGCCTGCAGGAGGCGGGCAAGGGCGAGCAGCAGGCTCAGAAGCAACTCCTCGGCGAGGAGGCGGAGCGGCTGGTGGGCGAGGCGAACGAGGCCGGCGACGTCAAGGTGGTCGTCTCGCGAGCACCGCTGGCCGACCAGCGTGGGCTGCTCGATCTCGCCAACCGGGTGCAGTCGAAGCTGGGCGGCGACTCGGCCGTGGCTCTAGGCGGGGCCGAGGGCGACAAGGTCGCCCTCGTCGTCCTCGTCTCCAAGGGGGCTGTGGCACGGGGGCTCTCCGCGGCTGAGCTGGTCCGTGAGGCGGCGCCGGTCGTCGGCGGTGGCGGTGGCGGCCGCGAGGAGATGGCACAGGCCGGTGGCAAGGAGCCGGAGAAGCTCGACGAGGCGTTGGCTGTCGCCAGGGCGGCAATCGAGCGGGGGGTCGGCTAGGCCGATGCGCGTCCTCGCTCTCGACTACGGCACGGCGCGGATCGGTTGCGCGCTCTCCGACCCGAGTGGCACCTTGGCGACGCCACTGCCGGTGATCGAGCCGCCGGAGGCCCGCTCTGTCGTCGATCTCGTCGCCAAGCACGATGTCGAGCGGGTGGTCGTTGGCCTGCCGCTGCACCTGAGCGGTGAGGAAGGCAGCCAGGCGGCCGTCACCCGCACCTTCTGCAGGGAACTGGAGGGCGTACTCGAGATTCCGGTTGAGACCTACGACGAGCGACTGACGACGCGGATGGCAGAGGCGAGCAAGCGCGAAGGGGCGACTGCGGCGCCGGACTCGCTCGCGGCGGCTCACCTGCTCCAGGCGTACCTGGCCGGCCGTGCGGCGATCGAAGGTGCCGACGATGCGTGAAGGCCACACCGGCGACCCGTTCGCCGACGACGATCCGGCTGCCGCCGAGCGCGAGGAGCGCCGCCGCGAGCGCGAAGAGCGGCGCCGCAAGCGCGATGAGAAGCAGGCCGCGAAGGAGGCGGCCGCGCCCCCCGCGCCCGCCCCTCCGCCACCACCCCCGCCGCCGGCTGAGCCGCGCACGGTCGAGGAGGACTTCTGGGAGGAGCCGGTAGAGGAAGTCGCCGCCCCGCCGCCCGGTGAGCCCACGGATCGAGGCGGCAACGGCTCCCGCCGCCGGCGACTGGGGGTGCTCGTCGCGCTGGCGATCGTCCTTGCCGGGATCGCAGCCATCGCCGCCCTGGCTTACCGCCACTTCCACCGCGATACGCCGCCACCGGTGGTCGTCCGCACGGTCACCGTGACGATCCCCGAGGGCTACGGCCGTCCCCAGGCCGCCGAGCTGACCAAGCAGGACGGGCTCCGGGGCGACTACGTGAAGGCGACCGTGCGCTCCAGGTACCTCGACCCGGCCAAGTACGGCGGCAGCGGGGCCAAGGACCTCGAGGGCTTCCTCTTCCCCGACACCTTCGAACTGAGGCGACATGCCGCGGTTACCGACCTGGTGCAGCTGCAGCTCGAAGACTTCAAGCGGCGGATCAAGGGTGTGGACATGGGCTATGCCCGCTCCAAGAACCTGACGGTCTACGACGTGGTCACGATCGCCTCGATGATCGAGGACGAGGCGGGTCTCGCCAGCCAGCGCAAGCTTGTTGCGGCGGTGATCTACAACCGCCTGCACGAAGGCATGCCGCTGGGGATCGACGCGACGACCCGCTTCGCCACCGGCAACTACGCCCGACCGTTGACCGAATCCGAATTGGCGATCGACTCGCCGTATAACACGCGCACCCACAGCGGCCTGCCGCCGGGGCCGATCAACAGTCCCGGACTCGCCTCGATCGAAGCAGCGGCCCATCCGGCCAAGGTCGACTATCTCTTCTACGTGGCGAAGCCCGGCACCTGCGGCCAGCTCGCCTTCTCCGCGACCGAAGCTGGGTTCGAAGAAGACGTCGAGCGCTACAACGCGGCGCGCGAAGCGGCCGGCGGCAACTCGCCGGACAGCTGCGGGGAATAGGCATGGTGCGAAGGCTCGCCGTCCTCGGGCACCCGGTGGGCCACTCGCGCTCGCCGGCGATGCACACCGCGGCGCTGGCCGAGCTCGGCCTGGGGGACGAGTGGAGCTATGAGGCGATCGAGGTCGCCCCCGACGCTTTCGAGGCCCGGGTGCGGACGATGGTCGGCGAAGGGTTCGTCGGCGCCAACGTCACTGTTCCGCACAAGGGTGCGGCGCTGGCGCTCGCCGACGAACTCTCTGAGACGGCGCGGGAGATCGGCGCCGCCAACACCCTCCTCTTCGAGGACGGCGAGGTGCGCGGTGAGAACACCGACGCCAAGGGGCTGCTGAATTCGCTGCCCGCCTCGCCGGGCGGCAAGCGGGCGCTGGTGCTCGGCGCCGGCGGCGCCGCCCGCGCCGTGGTCTGGGCACTGGCGCGCGAAGGCGCCGAGGTCGCCGTCTGGAATCGCACCGAGTTGCGCTCGTACCACCTCTGCGAGGAACTGGGGGGCGAGCCGGTCGCCGCGCCCGAGCAGGACGCTTACGAGCTGATCGTCAACTCGACCGCGGTCGGGCTGGGCGGGGAGGACGCCTTCGAGGAGCTTCCGCTCGACCGCGATGGCTTCGCCTTGGGGCAAACCGTGGTCGACATGGTCTACGGCGGCGAGCCGACGCAGCTGCTGCAAGCCGCCGAGGCCGCTGGCGCCCACATCGTCGACGGCATCGAGATCCTGGTCCAGCAGGGCGCCCTCTCGCTCGAGATCTGGACCGGCCGCAAGCCCCCCCTGGACACCATGCGCTCCGCCGCGCGCCTCTAAACGACCTGCCCCACCCGCTGACTTCGCCTTTTGTCGTGCTCATGGACTGCTAAAGGCGAAGTCAGCCTGGGGGTCCCATTGGTTGGCGCGTCTATAGCCTTGCGGGAATGAGTGGGTTCAGGTTCACGACGGCGGGGGAGTCGCACGGGCCTGGGCTGGTCGCGATCGTCGAGGGGATGCCGGCGGGCCTCGAGCTCGACCGCGACGCTCTCGACCGAGATATGGCGCGGCGGCAGCTCGGCCACGGCCGCGGCGGTCGGATGAAGATCGAGACCGACTCGGTCGAGGTCCGCTCCGGCCTGCGCCATGGCCGCACCCTCGGCAGCCCCATTGCCCTCCTCGTCGCCAACCGCGACTACGCCAACTGGGAGGAGCGGATGAACCCCTGGCCGGTCGAGGCGGACGTCGACGAGGTCCACCTACCGCGTCCGGGCCACGCCGACCTGGTCGGCGCCCAGAAGTACGGCCACGCGGACATCCGCAACGTCCTGGAGCGCGCCAGCGCGCGCGAGACGGCGGCGCGCGTCGCCGCCGGCTCGATCGCCCGCGGGCTGCTGACCGCGCTCGGGGTCAGCGTGCACAGTCATGTCACCCAGATCGCCTCGGTGGTGGCGCCGGAGCAAGCCGAGCTCGCGCGCGCCGACTTTGCCGATGTCGACGAGGACCCCGTGCGCTGCCTCGACGCGGAAGCGAGCGCCGCGATGGTCGAGGAGATAAACCGGCTGCGCAAGGCCAACGAGAGCCTCGGCGGCAGCTTCGAGGTGTGCGCCTTCGGCCTCGTTCCCGGTCTCGGCTCCCACATCTCCTGGGAGGACCGCCTCGACGGCCGCCTCGCCGGCGCCGTCGCCTCGATTCAGTCGGTCAAGGGTGTCTCGATCGGCGAAGCCTGGGATGTCGCCAGCCGCCCGGGCTCCGAGGCCCACGACGAGATCTTCTGGTCGCAGGAGCGCGGCTACCACCGCGAGACCAACCACGCCGGCGGCCTCGAGGGCGGGATGACAAATGGCCTGCCGCTCTCGGTGCGGGCGGCGATCAAGCCGATCTCCACCCTGACCAAGCCGCTGCGCTCGGTCGACACCGAGACCAAGGAGCCGGCGCAGGCGCTGCGCGAGCGCACCGACTCGACCGTCGTGCCGGCGGCCGCGGTAGTCGCCGAGGCGATGGTCTGCTTGACGCTCGCCCGCTGTTACCGCGAGAAGTTCGGCGGCGACCACATCGACGACGTGCTTGCTGCCGTCGATGCCTACAAGAAGCGCATCGACTTCCGCGGGTGAGCCCGTGAAGCAGCCCGCGATCGTCTTCATCGGCTTCATGGGGGCCGGCAAGTCGACGGCGCTCGCCGCCGCTCGCGATGCCGGCCTGGAGACAACCGAGATCGACGAGCTGATGGAAGGGGCTTTCGGCAAGCCGATTCGCGCCGCGTTCGAGGAGGATGGCGAGGATGCCTTTCGCGCTCGCGAGGCAGAGTTGGTCGGCTCGCTGCTGGAGGAAGCCGATGGCGGCGCGATCGCCCTCGGCGGCGGCAGCGTTCTCTCCGAGCGGGTGCGCGAGGCGCTCGACCGCCACGTCGTCGTCTGGTTGCAGGTGGATGCACGGGAGGCCTGGCGCCGGATCGCCCACAGCGATCGGCCCCTGGCGAGCAGCGCCGAGGACGTCGGGCGCTTGCTGGAGGAGAGGATGCCGTTCTACGAGTCGCTTGCCGGCGCGATCGTCCCGCCGGGGGATCGCGGCATGGTCACGCGCGCGATGCCCTCGCTCCTCGCGCTCTCTCAGTTGCCGGCCGGGACCAAGATGCTCTGGGCGGCGAGTGCCTCGGGCGAGTACCCGGTCTTCGTCGGTCCAGGGTTGTTGGAGGCGGACTGGTGGCCTTTGGGGGGCCGCCGCTTTTGCGTCACGGACAGCTCGGTCGGTGCGCTCTACGCCGCTCGCCTGGGGGCGCTGGCCGGGCAGATCGAGGTCGAGCCCGGCGAGGGTGCGAAGACTATGGCGGTGGCCGAGCGGGTGCTGCGCGAGCTGGCGGCCGCGGGCATGACGCGCGAGGATCACCTCGTCGCGCTCGGCGGCGGCGTCGTCGGCGACCTGGGCGGGTTCTGCGCTCACGTCTACCAACGCGGCGTGCCGGTCGTGCAGGTCCCGACGACCCTCGTCGCCCAGGTCGACTCCGCCTACGGCGGCAAGACGGGCGTCGATTTGCCCGAGGGCAAGAACTACGCCGGCGCTTACCACCTGCCCGCTGCCGTCCTCGCTGACACAGCCGCCCTCGCCAGCCTTCCTCGTGCGGAGCTCGCTGCGGGGTTCGTCGAGTTGCTGAAGACGGGGCTGCTGGCCGGCGGCGAGCTGTGGGAGCGTGCGCGCTCGCTCGAGGCGCTCGATCCCGAGCAGCTCGCGGGGCTCGTCTTCGCCTGCGCCCGTTACAAGTGCGAGGTCGTCGCCGCCGACGAGCGCGACGCCGGTCTGCGCGCCGTGCTCAACCTCGGCCACACCGTCGGCCACGCGATCGAGGCAGCCAGCGGCTACGCCCGCTACCGGCATGGCGAAGCGGTGGGGCTGGGCCTGCTGGCTGCGCTGCGGCTCTCGGGCGCGCCCGGCCTCCATGACGAGGTCGAGGCGACGCTGGATCGACACCAGCTTCCGATCGGGCTCGATCGGGAGGTCGGCGTCGATGCGGTGATCGACGCCCTGCAGCGCGACAAGAAGCGGACGGCGGCCGGGGTTGGCTTCGTCCTCATCTCGGAGCCCGGCGCCCCGCGAGTCGGTCAGCTGCTGGACCCCGGCGAGGTCCGCGAGGCTGTGGAAGAGTTGGTTCGATGACCACTGCCCACAACCGCGT
The DNA here is from genome assembly GCA_963712595.1 of uncultured Solirubrobacterales bacterium. Taxonomy (GTDB): domain Bacteria; phylum Actinomycetota; class Thermoleophilia; order Solirubrobacterales; family 70-9; genus VRUE01. Next base: position 274,219 of record CAVQIM010000001.1, on the reverse strand, counting down.
TGCCGTTCTGCACGGAGTCAACTTCGACATCCTCGAGCGCCGCGACCCAGAGGTCTACGGCGGCCTTTCCCTCGCCGAGCTCGAGCGCAAGATCGGTGGCTGGGCGCGCGACCTGGGCCTGGAAGCGATCTTCTTTCAGACCAACTCCGAGGGCGAGTACTGCGAATACCTGCACCGGGTGCCGGAGCTGGCCGATGCGGCGCTGATCAACGCCGGCGCCTGGACCCACTACAGCCGGGCGATCGCAGATGCGCTGGCCGTGGCCGGGGTGCCGGCCGTCGAGGTTCACCTCTCCGACGTCGAGGCGCGCGACGAGTGGCGCAAGCTCTCGGTCTTCGACGGTCTCGTGCTGCAGAAGATCTCGGGCAAGGGCCCCGACGGGTATCGCGAGGCGCTCGAGCTGCTCGCCCGCGAGCTCGGCACGGTCTCCTGATGGCGGCGCGCGGCGATCGTCTCGCCGCTGGGCTGGGCGAGCGAGGGCTCGACTGCTTCCTCGTCACCGACATGGTCAACGTCCGCTACTTGACCGGGTTCGGCGGCACCAACGGAGCCTGTGTCTGCGCTGAGGGCGTGCGGGTCTTCCTCACCGACTTCCGCTACACCGAGCGCGCCGAAGCCGAGGTCGACGGCTGGGAGGTGGTGACCGCGAAGGACGATTGGCTGGGGGAGATAGCGGCCAGGTTGAGCGGCAGGGCGGGGTTCGAAGACCACAAGATGGCGGTTCGCACCCGGGAGAAACTGGGGAAGAAACTGCCCGAGGGCGTGATGCTGGAGGCGGCGGGGGGAGCGGTTGAGAAGCTGCGCCGAGTCAAGGACGACGGCGAGCTGGCGAAGATCGCCGCCGCCGCGGAGCTCGCCGACGACGTTTGGCGCTGGACGCTGGCGCGGGGTCTCGTCGGCCGCAGCGAGCTCGACGTGGCGGGGGCTGCCGAAGCGCGTATTCGTGAGCTGGGAGCCGAGCCGTCGTTTCCGGCGATCGTCGCCGCCGGTCCCGGTGGCGCCCTGCCACATGCCGAGCCGGGGGAGCGCGAGATCGGCCGGGGCGAGCTGGTCGTCTTCGACATGGGCGCGAAGCTCGACGGCTACTGCTCCGACGGCACCCGCACCTTCGCCACGGGCGAGCCGGGCGAGCGAGCCCGCGAGGTCTACGAGGTCGTGCGCGAGGCGCAGGCGGCGGCACTCGGGGCGATCGCCGCCGGCGCCAGGGCGGAGGAGGTCGACGGCGTCGCCCGCGGCCTGATCGATGCGGCAGGGCACGGCGAGCGCTTCGGTCATGGGCTGGGGCACGGCGTCGGGCTCGAGGTGCACGAGGAGCCGCACGTCTCCAAGCGCTCCGAGGACGTGCTTGCGGCGGGTGAGGTGATCACGGTCGAGCCGGGCGTCTATCTGCCCGGTGAGCTGGGGGTGCGGATCGAGGACCTGGTCGTGGTCGGCGAGGATGGCTACCGCAATCTCAGCGGCCTGCCCAAGGACCTGCAGCTGGTCGAGTAGCCCGGCAGCGGCACTGCAGGGCTAAGTCTCCGGCGCCGCGGTGCCGATGTGACGGTTGTGGCAACGACCGCAAGCAGACCCCGGAATGCCGCTCCTGGTCACGAGCAACGCTCGCAGTCGGCAGAGTCGCTGGCGAACATTCGCGAGGAAGCGCGGCGCGACCGCCTGCTCGACATGGAGCGGCGCGTGCGGCGCTACCGTGCTGCCTGCTTCGCGATCCTTGCCCTGGCCCTCGCCTCCGCCGGCCCCGAGGTCGGCTGGCTCTGGCTAGCTCCGCTCGCTGTCGGCTTCTGCGGTTTCATCGTCGCCGATCGGTTCATGCAGACCAGCCCGCGGCCGTGGCTCTGGGTGGCGGGCGCCTGGGGGATGCTGCCGCTGCTGCTCGCCGGCGCCGTGATCGCGACGGGCGGCCCCACCAGCCCGGCGCTGATGTGGTTTGCGCTGCCGGCCGTAACGCTCGGGGCCCGCTTCGACCCGTGGGGGATGGCGGTGGGGACCGCCTACATCCTCTCCGTCTTCCTGGTCAGCACCGTCGCCGTCGATCCGGCCGCCGCCGAAGCCCATAGCCAGGCGCTGGTCGCCACCGGCGCCCTCATCCTCAGCACCGTGATCCTCTCCGGTGCCCTGGTGGAGTCAGACCGCGCCCACCGTCGCCGCTCCACGCTCGACCCGCTCACCGGCCTCTTCAACCGCAACGCCCTCGAGCAGCGCCTGGCCGAGCTCGACGGCCAGCCGAGCAGCGCGCCGGAGGGGAGCTCGCACGCCCTGCTGCTCTGCGACCTCGACCACTTCAAGCGGGTCAACGACGAGCACGGGCACGCCGCCGGCGACGCCGTCCTGCAGGACGTCGCCTACACGATGCGCGGCGCGCTGCGGGCCGGCGACTCGATCTACAGGATCGGCGGCGAGGAGATCCTCGTCGTCCTGCCGGGCGCGAGCAGGGAGGACGCGGTTGGGATCGCCGAGCGCCTGCGGCTGGAGGTGCGCAAACGGCGCCCGGTAGGGGTGGGGGTGACGATCAGCATCGGCGCCGCCGTCTCCAAGCCCGAGCGGGTCGACACCGACGACCTCGTCGCTCGCGCCGACGCCGCGCTCTACATGGCCAAGGCCAGCGGTCGCGACACCGTCTCGGTCGCGATCTGAGTCCGACTAGCGGCTCAGGTCCACGTCGCCGTCGAGCCGCTCGGCGAAGGCAACGATCAGCTCGACGGTGGCCTCGACGTCGGCGAGGTCGACCATCTCGACCGGCGAGTGCATATAGCGCAGGGGGATCGCGACCAGGCCGGTAGGGACTCCGGCGCGGGTGAACTGGACCGCGTCGGCGTCGGTGCCGGTGTGGTTGCCGGTGGCGCCGAGCGTGTGCTCGATCCCGGCTTGCTCGGCAACCTCGACCAGCAGCTCGAAGAGCTTGGGGGAGAGGGTCGCGCCGCGGTAGATCACCGGGCCGGAGCCGAGCGCGTGACTGCCCAGCTCCTTCTCGTCGATTCCGGGCGCGTCGGTGGCGTGGGTGACGTCGACCACCAGGGCCAGGTCGGGCTGGACGGAGAAGGTGGAGGTGCGGGCGCCGAAGAGCCCGATCTCCTCCTGCACCGCGGCGATCGCGGCGAAGCTCCCCTTCAGCGAGCCGCGCTCGTGGCAGCGCCGCAGCGCCTCGAGGGCGACGTAGGCGCCGAGCCGGTTGTCCATCGAGCGTGAGATCGCGCGGCCGCCGGCGAGGCGCAGCGGGTCGGACGCGATCACGGCTGGGTCGCCGACGCGGACCAGCGCAGCGGCCTCGTCGCGGTCGGCGGCGCCGACGTCTATGTGCAGGCCCTTCAGCTCGACCGCCTTCTTCATCGTCTCGCCGTCGAGGAGGTGCATCGGCTTGCGGCCGACGACCCCGAGCACAGGTCCGCCGGGGCCCTGGACCTCGACCCGCTGGCCGACCAGGATCTGTGGGTCCCAGCCGCCGATCGGGGCGAACCAGAGGTACCCCTTCTCGTCGATGTGCCGAATCACCAGGCCTATCTCGTCGATGTGGCCGACGACCGCGAGCACTGGCGAGGCGTCGCCGATGCGGGCGATGGAGGAGCCGATTCCATCGGCGAAGACGGAGGCGAAAGCGGCCTCTTCTCGCCAGACCTTCGCCGCTGGTGCCTCGTACCCGGAGGGTGCAGGGACTCGGAGGAGTTTGTCGAGTAGTCCAGGCGTTTTGCTCACGAGGGCGGCAGTATGTCACTCGAACGAGCGTCCGCGTGGTGGGGATTCGAATAGCCTTCGATTGGTGAGCACGGATGGCCTCACGGCGCTGGTGACGGGCGCCTCGAGTGGAATCGGCGAGGCGACCGCGAGGCGCCTCGCACGAGAGCCCGGTGCCGAGCTGATCCTGGTGGCGCGCCGCGAGGAGCGGCTGCGGGAGCTGGCCGAGTCGCTTCCCTGCGAGGCGAGCTACGTCGCCGTCGACCTGACCGCTGGCGATGCACCGGAAAAGGTCCGGGTTCACGTTGCCGGGAGAGGCGGTCGGCTGACGCTGCTGGTCAACAACGCGGGCGCCTCCTGGCGGGGCAGCTTCGGCGAGAGCGGCTACGCCAACGTCCACCGTCATATGGAGCTGAACTTCGATGCCGTGCTCCGTCTCACCGAGGCGTTGCTGCCGAACCTTCGTGCGTCGGCGCCCAGCGCGATCGTCAACGTCGCCAGCACGGCAGGGCGGGTGGCGCGCGCTCGCACCGGCGCCTACTCGGCGAGCAAGTTCGCGCTGATCGGCTGGAGCGACGCGCTCTACGCGGAGGAGCGGCCGCACGGGGTCCACGTCGGCACGGTCCTGCCGGGGTTCATCGCGACCGAGGGCTTCCCCGCGACCGAGCTGCGCGAACGGGCGCTCACCCGCTGGATCGTCTCCAAGCCCGAGCGCGTCGCCGAGGCGATCGTCGAGGCGGGCCTTGGCGGCAAGGCGGAGCGCTACGTGCCGCGGCCCTACGCTCTCGCGGCGGCGGCGCGCATCCTCGCGCCGCGCCTCGTCCGCCGTGTGCTCTCCGGCGGTGCCGCCTCGAGCCTTACCACGAGCACAATGGGAGATTCAAACGAGGCCGCCCCGGGCTCGCCTAAGCTCTCCGATCAGGAATGAGAAGAGTTCTTCAGTTGACAGTCGCCCTCGTGGCGGTCGCGGCACTGGGTGGAATCCCCACTGCCGGGGCGGACGAAACGGCTCCAAGCCGCGACGAATACGTCGCCAAGGTCGAGCCGATCTGCCAGGCGAACAGTGTCGCCAACAAACGGATCCTCAAGAACGTCCGAGACAAGGTCAGGGCGGGCAAGCTGACCACCGCTGGAAATCAGTTCATTCGCGCCTCCGAGGCGTTCGGCTCCACGCTGGGGGAAATCTCCGCGGTGCCGCGCCCGCCCGCTGACGACGCACGCCTGGTCAAGTGGTTTGGCGTTCTCAAGATCATCAAGACGAACCTGCGCCAGGTTGGCAAGGCGCTGTTGGAAGGCGACAAGATCAAGGCGACCCACGAAACGATCCGCCTCGAACGGAGCGGCAACGCCGCCAACAACGTCGGCTTCGTCTTCGAATTCCACTACTGCAGGGTCACGCCCTCTCGCTTCACCTGAGCCGTAGAGCCGCCCCGTGACGATGCTTCTCTAGGATTCGCCGCCGTGATTAGCACCAACCAGTTCAAGAACGGCTCCCACATCGAGATCGACGGAACGATCTTCCGCATTCTCGAGTTCCAGCACGTCAAGCCGGGCAAGGGCGGGGCGTTCGTGCGGACCAAGCTGCGCAAGATCGAGGACGGCTCGGTGCAGGACAAGACGTTCCGGGCGGGGGAGAAGTTCCGGCCGGTGCGGACCGAGTCGCGCAAGATGCAGTACCTCTACGACTCCGGCGACGCCGCTGTCTTCATGGACACGCGCGACTACGAGCAGATCGAGATCTCCCGCGAGCTGGCCGGCGATGCGATGCGCTGGGTGCTTCCCAACGCCGAGGTCGAGGTGCTCTTCGTCGACGAGCGCCCCAGTGACGTCCAGGTGCCGAGCGCGATCGAGATGAAGGTCACGCAGACCGAGCCCGGCGTGCGTGGCGACACTGCCTCTGGCGGCGGCAACAAGCCGGCGACCCTCGAGTCCGGCGTGACGGTTCAGGTCCCCCTCTTCATCGAGGAGGGCGAGACCATCCGCGTCGACACCCGCAGCGGCGAATACGTCTCGCGCGCCTAGGCGCTCTCTCCGCCACTGAGCTCGGCCGCCTGGCACTGGCTCGGGTCACTCCGATTGCTCGATTTGCTTGAAAGACCCGCCCCAATGTGGTACGACTTAGTCTGTCTTAGGTACTTCTAAGATATCTTCAAAAGACAGAACGGTTCGATCACGGGGGGAGACCGGTCTTGCGGGTTCGGGTTGGAGTGAGGTGCGCCGGTGACCGCCACGGGTGAGGCATCGCGAGCGCGAGTAGGTGCTCCCGTCGCCGGGGCGCGAATGGACAAGCTGAGCCCCGGCCCCGGAATGCCGGCCGCGGAGGTCGCCGCAAGTCAGACCGCGAGACTTCGCAGGGCGACCATAGAGATCGTCGCCAAGCAGGGCTACGGAGGCGCAAAGGTTCGAGACATCTCCCGCCTGGCGGGCGTATCGACGCGTGCCTTCTACGAGCACTTCGACAGCAAGCAGGATTGCGTTCTGCAGACGTACGAGCTGGTGGCGCGACGCGCGACGAGGCGGATCATCGCCGAGCAGTTCGGTGAGGGCAGTTGGGAGGAACGGGCGCGCCTGGTTCTCGGCGCGTTCGCTCGAGAACTGAAGGGCTCGCCGAAAGCCGGACGTTTCGCCCTCGTCGAGACATGCACTGCGGGGCCGGCGGCGCTCGAGCAGGTGAGGCGACACGAGCTCACCTTCGAGGCAATGCTCGCGGAGGGCCTGGCCCGTGCGCCGGGTGGGGTCGTGGTGCCGTCACTGGTGATCGAGGGAATGGTGGCCGGCGTAGCTCACGTAGCGCGCACGCGGCTGGTCGCGGGTCGAGCAGCGCAGCTGTCGAAGCTCGAGGACCAACTGGTCGATTGGGCGCTTTGCTACCCAGGCGAGCCTGCCAGCGCCCTGGCCGAACTCGACATTCGAGCCGTCTCGGAAAAAGGCACGACGCGATCGCAGGAGGTCCCCACGGTCTTGGGAAACGGGGGAGGGTGGCCGGCCTCAGGTGACCGCGCTCTCGTTCTCGCGGCGATCGCCAAGCTAACCGTCAGCGATGGCTACGGCAGCCTGACGGTCCCTCGCATACGCGCCGCGGCCGGCGTTTCCCGCAGAACATTTGATGCACACTTCCGAGACGTCGAAGACTGTTTCATTACCGCCCTAGAGCTAAGGGCGGCGGAGTTGCTTTCGAGAGCCGCCCTCGCGCAGGTGGCAAGTCGAACTTGGTCCGGGGGCATCTACAGAACGATCGCCAGTCTCTGTGATGGAATCGCGGAGGACCACTTTCTCGCCAGTGTGTGTCTTAGCGAAGACTTTCAGTGGAGTCCAAGGGTTGCACAGTGTCGCAGCCGCCTGATCGCCGCCGTCGCCGAGCAGATAGGTGAAAGCGTGCCGGCCAGGCGACGTCCCAACCAGCTGGCCGGAGAGGCAACCTCCGGCGCGGTCTGGGCCCTCTTCCACAACCACATAGCCAAGGACTGGGCCCAGCGCCCCCAGCTGTCCGCAACCCTCTCCTACATGGCGCTGGTGCCGTCGATCGGCTCCTCCGCTGCAGTGGCCGCGATCCGCCGTGAGCAGAAAGCGTAGACAGAAGGTGTCCGTAACCAGAACTTTTCGAGGCCCGGTTTTCCGTCACCGAGTTTTCCATCCCAACGCCATTTCCCAGTGCAACGGGATATCAAGCTCAGATTTGACCCAACTAGAGGACCGGGGCCCACGAGTTATTGACCGTATGCGAACCCAATGCGACGCTCCTACCGTGCGGGGGACAGACCCCCTGCTCGCGTCATGAGAACCGTAACCAATGCGAAAGGAATCGCAAAGCATGAGTTTTAGAAAGCACGGACTCAAGGTCCTTGGCTTGAGCGTTATGGCGGCACTGAGCCTGATGGCATTCAGTGTGTCTGTCGTTCAAGGGGCCTGGTTAGAGAACGGAGCGACGATTACGGGGTTAAAAAATGCCAAAGGAGAAATCGACACCTTAGGCATTCTCGAAGTCCCGGCTCTCAATTCAAAAATCGATTGCACCGCATTCAAAGTCAACCCGGGAGTAATTTTAGGTTCCGCAGAGGCATCAGAACCAAATATCGCCCACGTTGGGCTCTTATATGAAGGGTGCAAAGGCTACACCACAAGCGGTGGAACCTTAACGCTACAGTCAAAATGTCTACTTTTCGAGACACAGGTAGATAGAAATGCGTTAACCAATGCCGGAAACATTTTGGCGACCGCCTTATTCGAAATCATCACACACAATGGTGCTAAGTACATTAAAGTAACAGCGCACTCCAAAATTTGGAGTGAGGAATGTGTCAACATTCCGAATGGAACTTTAGTGACCGGCAACTTTGTAATGCAGCTTGGTGCGGCTTCCGTAACAAAACAATTAGTTTCAGTATCAGATTTAGCGTTATTCCCGAATAACCTGAAGTTCGGTATTAACGAAGCGAAGCTCCAGGGAACCGTGTGGGTCGAACTGGAAAGCTCAAATCCATGGGGAATCTGCTGAAGCAGATCACCTAGGCAGTACCGAGTAACGATGTACCACACATAGTCGGAGCCCGGGACCGTTCATTCAAAGCGGTCCCGGGCCGCCGCTCAGGGAGAAGCAAAAGGGCGTAGTTCAAAAGAGGAGAAGAGCATTGATGGACAGGGAAAGGCTGGGGGGTGGTGGCGCCACTAGCGACTATGCCGGGGCGAGGGGCGCCGGCCCGATTGAGCAGGACACGTCAACTGAGGCCGGTCGGGGCAGCTCGGCAGCCGTCACAGAAGGAGAGAGGTCGATGTTCTCACGTTTTCGCAATCAGTTCAGCAGCGCAGCGCTGGTTCTCTCGATACTTGCTTTGGTATTCGCGCTGATGGGCGGTGCCTACGCTGCCTCGCAGACGAACTCGAAGAAAGGCAAGGTCGCACAGGGCAAACGCGGCCCACGGGGCCTTACCGGCAAGCAAGGTGCGGTGGGTCCGAAGGGCGACCCAGGGGCTCCCGGGGCTATTGGTCCTAAGGGCGACCCAGGGGCTCCGGGCGGTCAAGGAAACCCAGGCACACAGGGCAACCCTGGCATCGCCGGCAAGTCCGTGAAAGTGACCGCAATTGCCGTAGGTGGGGCAAAATGCGATGAACGAGGCGGCGCGGAGGTCGAAGTCGAAGGCGAACTCGCGAGCGCGCAGAAAGTCTGCAACGGCGAAAAAGGCGAACCTTGGACGGCGGGCGGCACCCTTCCACATGGCGCTACGGAGAAGGGCGTGTGGGCCTTCAACGGCACCCCAGGCGAGACTGAAGGCGGCGGCGATGCGATGGTGCCGATCGGCTTCACGATTCCGCTCTCCAGTGCGTTCTTCGAAGGGGAAGAACGTGTTCATGTCTCGGGAGACGCGGACTTCGGAGACTTCTGCGGCGGTAGCGCCGATCCGGGCAACGTCACCGCCAACGAACATCTCTGCATCTGGGTGATCTCGCTCAGCGGCGCGACCCTTAAATTCGTAACTAATCCAGAACTGTCATGCGGGGGCTGCACCGGTGAAATAGGCGCCGTCATGCACTTCACCGTGACCGATCCAAAGGCCCGAGGCATCGGCACCTGGGCGGTACGGGGGTGAAGTTTTACTTCCCCGGAAGCAGGCCTGGGCAGAACCATGAGTAAGTCTTGGGTTCATCGCGTGGTGTCTTGGCTGGTTGCACCGCAGACGGCGCATCGGGCGCCGTCTGCGGACTCGCTGAGGTGGAAACGTTCCGCGAGTGCGCAGACTGGGGACTCGCCGAAAGGGAAACCTTCCGCGGGTGCGCAGAAAGCGCCGCCTGGGGACTCGCCGAAAGGGAAACCTTCCGCGGGTGCGCAGAAAAGAAGGGTGCGGATTGGGAGCCATGTGTTTTGGCTATGCATCGCCCTATTCCCTCTGCTGATTTTCGACGCCGGGAGCGCTGTAGCGGCTATTCCCGAGATTTCGCAAACCAGGGTGTCGAGCGTCACGACCACCTCGGTGACTCTCGAAGCCGAGATCAGTCCCAAAGGCAAAGCGACTAGCTATCACTTCGAGTACGGCGCAGCAGACTGTATGTCCAATCCTTGTACGAAAGCGCCGATTCCTGATAAAGAAGTCCCGAAAGTACCTGAACATGACCCCGAACCGGTCATGGTCGATGTCGGCGGCCTCGTGCCGAGGAGTACTTATCACTTTCGCGTGGTGGCGGAAAACGGTGACGGCCCATCGCAAAGCCCTGACCAGACCTTCACCACCTTTCCGCTTGACCCCATCTTCAAGCCCTGCCCCAATGAGGACCCCTTCCGAAGCCAACGGCCTTCGGCGGTCCTGCCGGATTGCCGCGTCTTCGAGCAGGCGAGCTTGGTCAACAAGAACGGCCTGGATGCCACCGGCGCTTACATGACGGTGAAGTCGTCCCCCAGCGGGGAGGCGGTCAGCTTCGTGACCACTTCAGGCACCCCTGCCAGCAGCGGCACCCAGGAGCCCCCGCTGCACCTCTCGGAGCGCGGCGCGGGCAACTGGCTCACCCGTGGCCTGCTGACGCCGCAGGCCTCCGGGCAGAACGCAAGCGCGGTCGGCTGGACTCCCGACTTCTCCGATGTCTTCGTACAGGCGGTGCGCTTTGGCCCGCCCAATACCAAGGCGCTACTCGACCTTGAAGCCGATGGTTCGATCACCGAAATAGTTCCCTATACCGCCGCCAGCCTCAACTTCAGCTTCGCCGGAGAGAGCGCCGACGACTCGATGCTCTTCTTCGAGGCCGCGACTGCCCCTCTCACACCCGAGGCTACGCCGGGCAAATACAACCTCTACGTCTGGGAGCGCTCGAGCGAAGAGATCAATCTCGTCGGTTTCCTGCCGGATGCCGACTGCGCCCCGGCGCCCTGCGCTCCGCCAGAAGGCTCGATGGCGGGACCGTATAACTGGATCAATGGCAGCGACCCGGTGGAAGTGGGTGGCGCATCAGGAAGGTATTACACCCAGGAGCAACGGGCGGTCTCGAGCGACGGCAAAAGTGCCTACTTCACGGCAGGAGATGGCCAGCTCTACCGCCGCACCAATCCGACCGAGCCCGGCGCGCAGAGCGTGCACGTCTCGGCCTCGGAGAGAACCATCGGGGGAGGGGAAGACGGCCACGACATAAGCGGTACCCGACCGGCGGCTTTCATGGGCGCGAGCGCCGACGGCTCGGTCGCGTTCTTGACCTCGCCGGAGAAGCTGACCGACGACGCCACCACGGGGCCCGAACCAAGCGAACCGCCGGAGATCGCCCGAGCCAACATCGCCGATGGCAGCTCGAAGCAGCTCGGGTTCCTGCTTGCCGATGCCTACGGCGTCGCCGTCGATGGCGAATACATCTACTGGGCCGATCCGGACGAAAACGCGATCGGGCGGGCCAAACTCAATGGCGAAGCGGCCAATGAGAAGTTCATCGAAGTTCCCGAAGTCGAAGTCGAAGCCGGGAAATTCTCTCCGGCTCACCCCCAGTACGTCACGGTGGATAGCGAACACATCTACTGGACCAACGCCGCCGATGAAGCACCTGGCCACGGCACGATCGGGCGGGCGGCGATCGATGGGAGTTTGGCCAGCATCGAAGAGGAATTCATTAAAGGTGCGACCAAACCCCGGGGGGTCGCCGTCAACGGTGAATACGTCTACTGGGCAAACGCGGGGGACGTAGACGAGACTCGGACGATCGGGCGGGCGGAGATCGATGGCAACTTGGCTAGCGTCGAAGAGGCTTTCCTCAATGTGGGCGATAAATCCCAGGAACGGACGCCGGAGGGGATCGCAATCAACGCGACCCACATCTACATGACGATGAACAACAGCGTCAGAGGTCTCGTCGTCCGCTACGACCTCGACGGAGATCCGGAAAGCCGGAAAGTATTCCTTGATGACGAACACAAAGGAGTGGCTGGGGTGCGGGGGGTGGCGGTCGACGGCAGCTATGTCTACTGGGCAAGGCAGGGGAAGAACTCGATCGGGCGGATTCCCCTCGACCTGAAAGAAGAAGGCGCCACACTGGACTTCGTCCCAGCTGCGGCGGGGCCAAAAGGGCTGGCGATCGATGCACAGCACATCTTCTGGTCGGCGAACCAGGAAGTGGTGCCGAATCCCGGCAACGATCTCTATCGCTTCGTGGCCAGCGCGCCCGAGGGCGAGCGCCTCAACGACCTGGCGGTCGATGCGGGCGATGAAAACGGGGCGGAAGTAAGGGGCGTGCTCGGCATCTCGGCCGACGGCTCCTACGTCTACTTCGTCGCCAACGGAATCCCCGACGGCGTGGTTAACACGCCCAACGGAGAAGGGGAAAGCGCGGCACTGGGCGGCTGTGAGGGGATCCTAAGTCAGTCAGGGACCAGCACCTGCAACCTCTACGTGTGGCACGGAGGTGAGATCGGCTTCATCGCGCGGTTGGGGGATCGGGACAACCCGAACTGGTCGGGGACGGTGGCGCGGGTAGGGCCAAAGCCGGCGCGGATCAGCGCCGACGGGCGGACGCTGCTGTTCAGCTCGCGGCGCAAGTTGACCGCCTATGACAACCACGGCCAGGTGGAGCTCTACCGCTACATCATTGGGGAGACGGCCCCAAGCTGTATATCGTGCGACCCGACTGGGACACCCCCGGTCAGTGTCAGGGCGCAAAACGTCGAAACTCCGGTCCTGCCGACCGAACCGCCGGCGGCGACGCTCTCCCGAAACCTTTCCGAAGACGGAAAGCGCGTCTTCTTCCAGACGACCGATGCGCTGGTTGGCGCAGATACGAATGGGGTTGAGGGCTGCTCAACGGTGGGCTCCGTCAATCAGAGCTACCCAGCCTGTCAAGACGTCTATGAGTGGGAGGCGATGGGCTCGGGCTCATGCGAATCGGAAGCCCAAAACGGTGGCTGCCTGTATTTGATCTCCACGGGCAAAAGCAGCGAACCGTCTCTCTTGGCTGATGCCTCAGCAGACGGCGACGACGTCCTCTTCTTCACTCGCGAGGCGCTGGTTCGTCAAGACGGCGATCAGCTGATGGACGTCTATGACGCCCGTGTTGGGGGAGGTCTCGCAGAGCAAGAGGTTGTGAACGTCACATGCGCAAGCGAAGAATCGTGCAAGGGCCCGCCGCCACCGCAGCCGCCCTTCGAGTCCCCTGCGACCAAAGACTTCATCGGCCCGGAGAGTCCAAGCAAAGCGAGGCCCAAGCACTGCGCGAAAGGCAGGCACAGGGTGGGCGGCAAAGGCAAGAAAGGCCGCTGCGTGCCAAAACGACACCATAAAGGTCAGCCCAAGCACAAACGAAAGGCTCACAAAAGCAGGGGGGCGGCTCGATGAGGCGGATCAGAGTAACCCTGGTTGCAGCCCTCGTCCTCGGGGCCTCGCTTGCCTCGAGCGCCCCGGCGCTTGCCGTCGGCGAGGCACCGGCCTGGAAGCTCTCGGCAGTGCAATTGCCGACCAACTTCGTTCCAGGGGGCACTGCGGAATACCTGCTGATCGCGACCAACGTCGGCGGCAAAGTGACCAGCGGCGAACCGATCACGCTGAAAGCCGAGCTGCCGATCGGGCTCGCCCCTAGCGAAGCATTCAGCACGGGGGAAGACCCCGAATCGCCAAGCCCGACCTGTTCGCCCCCAGCGGGACAGGAAGTCACATGCACCACCCCCGGGCCCCTGCATCCGGGCCGGTGGCTCGGCGTCATCGTGGCGGTTGACGTCTCCCCGACCGCTGCGGGGATCTTGACCACGAACGCGAGCGTCAACGGCGGTGGAGCGCCGGAAGTCACGACCATCGCCCCGACGACGATCAGCGCCGCGCGGCCGGCTTTCGACTTCGTTCCAGGCGCCGCCGGCTTTGACGCGCTGCTCAGCAACGCAGACAACTCCGCGGCGACCGCGGCCGGCTCGCACCCGAGCCAGATGACGGTCAGCTTCGGCTTCTCGGTCGAACACCCGCCGGAGGGCCTCACCTCCGCCGACCACATAAAGGACCTGCGCGTCGACCTGCCCAGGGGCCTGCTGGTCAACCCCACCGCGACCCCGATCCTCTGCACGGAGGCGGAGCTGAGCGGGACGAGCGGAGGGCTCATCAACGACTGCCCGATCCCCTCTCAGATCGGCGTGGTCAACACGATGACCTCGGTCGGTGTCCCGCTTTACACGACCGATGCTCTCTACAACATGGTGCCACCGGCGGGGACCGCGGCGGAGCTTGGTTTCGACGCCGCCGGGGTGGGGATCTTCATTCACCTGAGCGGCGGTGTGCGAAGCGACGGCGATTTTGGGATCCGCGGAGAACTCAACGACGTCCTCGCCTTCCCGCGTAACCCGGTGCTTGGGGGCACGGGGCAGATCTGGGGGGACCCGTCGAGCTCGACCCACGATCAGCTTCGCGGCGCCTGCAGGACTGCGGGGCTGTCGAACGATCCCTGCTCGGTCGACCCGACGCCGACGGCGGCGATCACGATGCCGAGCCAGTGCACGGGGCCGATCGCATTCGCAGGGGCGATCGATAGCTGGGAGGAGCCGGGCGTCTTTCATCAGCGCAGCGCTCACAGCCACGATACGGGGGGCACCCCTGTAGGGGTCGACGGCTGCAACAAACCCAAATTCGAGCCTACGATCGAAGCAAGGCCGACGACCAACTTCGCCGATTCGCCGTCGGGCCTCGAGTTCAACTTGCACCAGCCTCAAGACACGGAACTCGAACATACTTCCACCGCGAACCTAAGGGACGCGACGATCAACTTGCCCGCGGGGCTAACGGTGAACCCTGCGGCGGCGATGGGGCAAGGGGTCTGCACGGCCGACCAGATTGGTTTGAGCACAGGCGTGGGTCAGTCCCCGGTTCACTTCTCGAAGGCGCCCGCGAGCTGTCCTGATAGCTCGAAGATCGGAACGTTGGAAGCAACGACGCCGCTGTTGGGGGAAATCAACCCTGTAACCCACAAAGTCGAAGAAGACGCCAAAGGCAACGCTGTTCGCCGGGCGGTCCATGGCGCGGTCTACCTTGCAAGTCCCTTCCAAAACCCCTTCGGCTCGCTGATTGCGATCTACCTGGGCGTCGAGGACCCCACTTCGGGGACGGTAGCCAAGTTTGCCGCGGAGGTGATGCTAGATCCGAGCACGGGTCAGCTCACCAATGTGCTCACCGAAGGACCCGAGCTGCCGCTTGAAGATGTGAGCCTTCACATCTTCAGCGGCCCGCGCGCTTCACTGCGCACGCCGGCTGCCTGCTCCACCTACGCCACAACCTCGGATCTAACTCCCTGGACCAGTCCCGAAGGCATCAACGCCGCGCCTTCTGACGCCTTTGCGATCAGCGCCGCTCCGGGTGGCGGGAGCTGCCCCACCGATCCCGCAGCGGCTCCCAATCAGCCGAGTTTCGTCGCCGGCACGATCTCCCCCGTCGCTGGCGCCTACAGCCCCTTTGTGATGAAGGTGAGCCGTGAGGACGGTACCCAGCCGATCGCGGGCTTCGAAGCGACGCTGCCGCGCGGTCTCCTGGCAAAGCTGGCGGGCATTCCCTACTGCTCTGAGGCTCAGATCGCCCAGGCTCAGGCGCGAAGCCGTCCAGAAGAAGGGAGGCTCGAGCAGGCCAAACCGAGCTGTCCGGCTGCCTCGGAGCTGGGGAGCGTAGACGCTGCCGCTGGTGCAGGTCCGACCCCTATACACGTCGGTGGGCACCTCTACCTTGCCGGCCCCTACAAGGGCGCCCCACTCAGCTTCGTGATCATCACCCCAGCGGTGGCAGGGCCTTTCGACCTCGGGGCAGTGGTGACGCGCGCTGCACTCTATGTCGACCCCGAACACGCTCAGGGCCGTGCGGTCTCCGATCCGCTGCCGACGATCCTCGGCGGGATTCCTCTCGATCTGCGCTCCGCAGTGGTGCGCGCCGATCGGCCAGACTTCACCCTAAACCCGACTAACTGCGACAAAAAGTCGGTGTTGGCCACCGCTACTTCGGTCTTTGTGCAGGCCGTGGCCCTCTCCAGCCCCTTCCAAGTCGGGGGCTGCAAGGAGCTGCCTTTCAAGCCCAAGCTCTCGCTCAAGCTGAAGGGGCAGACCAAGCGCACCGGGCATCCGACCTTGACCAGCACGCTGCGCCTCCCTCCTGGCCAAGCCAACCTGAAACGTCTCTCGGTCACGCTGCCGAGATCGGAGTTCCTGGACCAGGCTCACATCGGCACCGTTTGCACCCGGGTCCAGTTCGCCGCCAAGCAGTGTCCGGCCGCTTCGATTTACGGCCACGCCGTGGCCACCACGCCATTGCTCGGTCAACCGCTAGAAGGCCCGGTTTATCTGCGCTCTTCGAGCCACGAACTACCCGACCTAGTTGTCGCTCTGCATGGCCAGGTCGACGTCGTCGTGGTTGGGCGGGTGGACTCGATAAACGGCGGGATACGCGCCACCTTCGAAGACATTCCCGACGCGCCGGCAACGAGGGTGGCGGTGAAAATGAAGGGTGTCAAGAAGGGCCTGCTCATCAACAGCGCCAACCTCTGCAAGCTAAGGGCCTCCGCCACCCGGGCGACGGTGAAGATCGATGGGCAAAACGGAGCGCTTGATGATTTCAACCCCGTGGTCAAGAGCGACTGCGGCAAATCGCGCCAGAAAGCCCACAGTAAAGGCAATCGCCGCTGAGCTTTCTAAGGCTTCCAGAAGCAGATAACCCAGTCCAATCGAGCAAAGTTAGGAGCAAGAGAAATGCGAATGCACCCTAGGACGACGGGGGTGGTATGCGTGGCGTTGTTGGTCGCGGCGCTCACCACGCTCGGGCTCGCCGGCAGTGCCTCGGCGAAACTCACGGGAGAATTCAAAAAGTTTGAATTCTGCCCCTATACGAATACCTCGGTCGAACGCTGTATCAACTCACTCACCACCGGGGGAGAAGTTGCGCTCGGCTCAAAGAAAGTGCCGATCGAAAAACAAGTAGTTCTGCAAGGTGGCTACAAGGAACCCAGCTTCGAAGGTCCAGAAGGCGAATTCGCGGAATTCGTCGCTGCAACCAACGGGGTAACGCTCTCCAAAGCCCCTCAGAATGTTCCCGGTGGGCTGGCTGGAATCGTGCCGGAAAAAGGCACCCCGTTCTTGGTCCAGGTGCTGATCAAATTCTTCTTTGAAAATAAAATCACCGGTCTCACCTCAACGCTCGAACTGGCCAAACCGGCGAGCGACATCAAGATCAGCGAACTCCATCTCGCGGAAGGGATCGGCGTTGCGTTGAAACTGCCGGTCAAGGTCCACCTGGAAAATCCCTTCCTGGGCAAATCCTGCTACGTCGGCTCGAGCACCACGCCGATTAAATGGGAACTGACGACGGGTAAAACCAGCCCGCCAGCGCCCAACACCTCGATCACCGGCAAAATCGGCGAAGTTTCCTTCCTCGAAGAAGCCCAGATCCTCAAGCTCACAGGCAGCGAACTGGTCGACAACGCGTGGTCGGCACCTGGTGCAAGCGGCTGCGGGGGAATCATTTCCTTCCTCGTAAACCCGATCATCAACAGTCAGCTCGGCTCGACCACCGCTGGCCACAACAGCGCAATCCTCAAAAACGAAGTTTGGATGGCGCTCCGCAATGCAGTGAAACAAAATAATGAAGAAAACCCATAACCCGCTTCGTACGCAAGGAGATGATGAAACGATGAACCGCAATGCAAAGAGCATCTTGCGGCGGGGCGTGGTTGCGGCCATTCTGGCAACCGTCGCCAGCATGGTGCTCGTGGCAAGCGCCAGCGCCGCTCCTGCTTGGAAGTTCGCAGGAGAATCGCTGACCGGATCGGAAACGATCGTCGGTGGGGCCATCGAAAGCAGCATGACCATCCCCGGTCTCACCACCAAATGTGAAAATTTCCTCTACAAGCTGACGATCAAAAACAAAGAAGGAACCGGTGAGGGAAGCGTTACCGAAGTCCCTCTTTTCAACTGCACTACGAACAGCAAATACTGCACGGTCAAAACGATCGCCGCAGAAGCACTGCCGTGGGCAGCAAAACTGAAAACGATCTCAACAAGCAACTACATAATCATCGAAGGGGTCCTGGTGACCATCGTCTACGCCGGCGAACTTTGCGCCGTGAAAGGGACGCTGGTGAAAGTGACCGGGTCGGCCGGAGGGGTTATCAGCAACGAAACCGAAACAGCCACGTTTAACAACACCACGCTGGCTGCGTCGGGGACCGAACTGAAAGCGCTCGGTACGAAAATCGAATGGAACGGCGTCTTTCCAACAGAAGCGTTCGAATGGCACAGAGAACAAGCGCTGACGGTTTCATAGCGCTTAGGGCCAAGGTCGCGAGCGCCGGGGTATTCCTGGCGCTCGCGACCGCGGTCGCATTTGCGCTCTCGGGTTGCGGGGGAGGCTCCGATACTCAAACGCAGAGCACGAGCGACGAGGGTGCTCAGGCGACAACGCCAGGGCAAGGGCCTGAGGGCGTCGCGGGGGGGCGAAGTCAGAGCGTGGACGAGGAGGAAGGCGCCACGCAGCAGGCCTCGAAGGTAAAGCAAGGGCCCCACATTGAGCCGCCCAAGGGTCCGCGCGAGCGAGCGGCGACGCCAGTCGAAGTGGAAAACGCAACGGTCGCTGACATCGCCTTGGAAAGCCCGGCGCTCGGAGCAGCGCAGGGCGCTGATTCGACGTCACTTCTGCCCGCCGAATACACCTGTGACGGCAAGGGCGACTGGCCCGAGTTGCGCTGGTCGGGGGTGCCCGCGGACAGCGAGGAATTGATCCTCTTGGTCTTGGCCCTGGAACCGGTGGACGAAGCGTTTTTCTTCAACTGGGCCGTGGCAGGTCTAGAGCCGAGCCTGGAAGGCATCCAGAGCGGCAAGCTGCCCAAGGGCGCCACCGTCGGTCGTAATGGCTTCGGGCACGACAGCTATGAGATATGCCCGGCTCAGGATGCAGCGGAAACCTACATCTTCGCCCTCTACGCACTGCCCAAGGCGCTCTCGCCGAAGCAGGGCTTTGACCCCGCGTCTCTCCGCGAGCAGGTGCTCGAGATATCAGGGAATGCGGGGCTGATGGCTGTCTCCTATGGGTGAGGGCCAAGTATCAACCAACAACACAACTTCTGAAAATAGAAATCCAAAGTCCAATTGAGCAAAGTTAGGAGCAACAAAAAGATGCAAATGCACCTGAAGATGACGCGGGTGGTGTGCCTGGCGATGTTCGCCATTGCGCTCGCCACGCTAGGTTTCGCTGGAAGTGCATCGGCAAAACTAACGGGAGAATTCAAAAAGTTCGAATTCTGCCCTTACAACAATGCCTCGGTCGAACGCTGTATCAACTCGCTCACCACCGGGGGAGAAGTCGTACTCGGCTCGAAGAAAGTGCCGATCATAAAACAGGTTGTGCTGCAGGGCGGCTACATGGAAGCCCCCTTCGAAGGCCCCGAAGGCGAATTTTCCAAATTCGTCGAAGCGACCAACGGCGTAACGCTATCCAAAGCCCCCCAGAACGTGCCCGGCGGGCTGGCCGGATTCGTGAACTGCAAAGAAATCAGCAACTTCCTGCTGCGCATCAGCTGTGAAGTGACCTTCGAAAACGGCCTGACCGGAGTGAGCTCAACGCTCGAACTGGCCAAACCGGCGAGCGACATCAAGATCAGCGAACTCCATCTCGCCGAAGGAATCGGCGTAGCGATGAAACTGCCCCTCAAGGTCCGCCTGGAAAACCCCTTCCTGGGTAGCTCTTGTTACGTTGGATCGAGCACCACGCCGATCAAATGGGAATTGACCACCGGTAAAACCAGTCCGCCCGGTCCGAACACCTCGATCAGCGGCAACATCGGTGAAATCTCCTTCCTGGAAGAAGCCCAGATCCTCAAGATCAAAGGCAACGAACTGGTTGACAACGCCTGGTCGGCGCCGTCTGCCAATGGTTGTGGAGGGATCTTCTCCTTCATCATCGACCCGATTGTCAACGCATCGTCCGGCCTGCCTTCAGCTGCCGGCAAAAACACCGCGAGGCTGAAAAACGAAATCTGGATGGCGCTTCGCAATTCGGTGAAACAGAACAATGAAGAAAATCCATAGGTAGCGCCCCGTTCTACAGCGAGTCTCCGCGGCCGGCCTTTGTGCCGGCCGCGGTGCTTGTTCCCTTAGACCCGGTCCATCGACAAAAGTTAGGAGCAAAGAAAATGCGAATGCACCTGAAGATGATGCGGGGGGTGTGGGTGGCTGTGTTTGCCCTGGCGCTCACCATGCTTGCGCTTGTTGGAAGCGCTTCGGCGAGCCTAACGGGAGAATTCAAAAAGTTCGAATTCTGTCCTTACAACAACACCTCGGTCGAACGCTGTATCAACTCGCTCACCACCGGGGGAGAAGTCGTACTCGGCTCGAAGAAAGTGCCGATCGAAAAACAGGTGGTGCTGCAGGGCGGCTACAAGGAAACTACCTTTGAAGGCCCCGAAGGCGAATACGCAGAATTCGTCGAAGCGACTAACGGCGTAACGCTTTCCAAAGCCCCCCAGAACGTCCCCGGTGGGCTGGCCGGACTCGTGAACTGCAAAGAAATCAGCAACTTCCTGCTGCGCGTCAGCTGCGAAGTTACTTTCGAAAACGGCTTGACTGGCGTCACCTCGACGCTCGAACTAGCCAAACCGGCGAGCGACATCAGGATCAGCGAAATCCACCTCGCCGAAGGAATCGGCGTGGCGATGAAACTGCCTGTCATGGTTCACCTGGAAAACCCCTTCCTGGGAGAAACCTGTTACGTCGGCTCGAGCAGCGCGCCAGTCAAATGGGAACTGACAAGCGGTAAAACGAGCCCGCCAGGACCCAACACCTCGATCAGCGGCAAAATCGGGGAAGTCTCCTTCCTCGAAGAATCCCAGATCCTCAAGCTCAAAGGCAACGAACTGGTCGACAACGCCTGGTCGGCGCCAGCCGCCAGCGGCTGCGGCGGGGTCTTCGCCTTCCTCATCGACCCGATCGTCAACACCTCGGCCGGTCTGCCCTCGGCGGCTGGCAAAAACACCGCGAGGCTGAAAAACGAAGTTTGGATGACGCTTCGCAGTTCAGTGAAACAGAACAACGAAGAACACCCTTAGGAGGAGCGCTCCGTTGCACCGTTATGCCGCGGCCGGCCTTGCGCCGGCCGCGGTGCCTTATCCCTTAAGGCATCCCGTGAATGTGCTTCACCTGGGGCTGGGGTGTCCCCTGTTGGTTTATAGAACTGTGACCAGTGACGAAAGGAAAAGCGCAAGATATGAACGTTAGAAAGCACGGACCCAAAGTCTTTGGCCTGAGTTTTTTCGTGGTACTTAACCTGATGGCGTTTGGTGCAGCGATCGCCCAGGGGGTGTGGTTAGAGAACGGCTCAGCAATTACTGGCTTAAAAAACTTCAAAGCAGAAATTGACACATTAAACATTCTCGAAGTCCCGGCCCTCAACTCGAAAATTGATTGCACAGCATTCAAAGTCAACCTGGGAGTAATTTTAGGTTCCGGAGAGGCAACAGAACCAAATATCGCCCATGTGGGGCTCTTATATGAAGGGTGCCAAGGTTATACCACTAGCGGTGGAACCTTAACTCTACAGCCGAAATGTTTACTTTTCGAGACACAGGCAGATAGAAATGCGTTAACCAATTCCAAAAACATTTTGGGGACTGCCTTATTCGAAATCATTACACACAATGGTGCTAAGTACATAAAAGTAACAGTTCACTCCAAAATTTGGAGCGAGGAATGCGTCAACGTTCCAAATGGGAGCTTACTATCGGGCAACTTCGTAGTCCAATTGGGCTCAGCGTCCGTAACGAAACAGTTAGTATCGGTAGCTGATTTATCGTTATTCCCGAATAACTTCAAATTCGGTATTAACGAAGCGAAGCTCCCCGGAACTATTTGGGTTGAATTGGAAAGCGGAAACCCATGGGGGGTCTGCTAAGGCGGGTCAGCGGCCCTGGGAAGGCGGTACCGGCCGATGATTGGGGCTCGGGACCTCCCTCGGGGGGTCCCGAGCTTTCAAGTGGGAAGAGCTGTACAAGCGGGAGGTTGCGTCGGAGCTTGGCGCTCTGCCCTCCAACCGCCCAAAGCGCGAGAATGGGTCTATGCGCAGATCCGACCAGCGCCGGGACGCCGTTTTCGCCTGCTATCAGCGGGATGTGACGGGGCGGCCGCTGGCGGAGCTCATCGCGGAGTCCCGGCCCTTCACCCAGGAGTTGGCGAGCGGGGTAGAGGCGCACCGGGCCGAGCTGGATGCCGAGATCGCTCGCCACGCCAAGGGTTGGGAGCTGGAGCGGATCGCGCCGCTGGAGCGGAATGTGATGCGGGTGGCTATCTACGAGATGGGGCACAGCGAGGACGTGCCGACGGAGGTGGCGATAGACGAGGCGGTCGAGATCGCCAAGGAGTACTGCGGGGCAGATGCCCCCGGCTTCGTCAACGGGGTGCTCGGGGCCATCGCTCGCGAGCGGGAAGGGGTCAGATGAACAGGCTGCGCGAGATTTCGGAGCGGCTCGCCGCGATTGCCCGCGAGCTTGGGGGCGAGGGCGCCGACGACGGGCGCGCGGCCGAGCTCGCAAACGAGGCAGCCGAGCTTTCTGCCGAGGCGGTCGAGGAGACCAACCGGCGCATCCGCGAGGGCGAGGCGGGCGCCGGGTGAGCGCCGGTCCCCGTTCGTGAGCTACCCCGAAGACCTGCGCTCGCTGGTCGACTCCGCCCTGGAGGAGCTGCGCTTTCCTGCGCCGGGGGTGACCGGGGGACTGGTGGAGTCGATGCGCTACTCGCTGCTGGCCGGCGGCAAGCGGGTGCGGCCGGTGCTGGCGCTTGCGACCGCTCGTGCTCTCGGCTCCGACCCGAAGCGCTTCTTGCCGGTTGCCTGCGCGGTCGAGCTGATCCACACCTACTCGCTGATCCACGATGACCTGCCGGCGATGGACGACGACGAGCTGCGGCGGGGATTGCCCACCTCGCACGTCAAGTTCGGCGAGGACGTGGCGATCCTCGCCGGCGACGGGCTCTTCGCCGAGGCGGTGCGGCTCTGTTGCGAGCAGCCCGGCGAGCCCGCGCGGGTGCTTGCGGCTCTCCGCGAGCTGAGCGGCGCCACCGGCGTCGACGGCATGGTCGGCGGGCAGTACGTCGACGTCGCCGTCGCCGATCGCGACGCCGAGGACCTGCGCACGCTGCACACGCTGAAGACCGGGCGACTGATCGCCGCCAGCGTCGGCGTCGTACTCGACCTCGAGGGACTGGCCGAACCTGAGACAATTCCCTTTCGCCGATTCGCCAACGAGCTGGGCGTCCTCTTCCAGATCGTCGACGACATCCTCGACGTGACCGGAAGCGACGAGCGGCTCGGCAAGCCCCCCGGAAGCGACGAGCGACATGGCAAACTCACCTACGTCAGCCTCTTCGGCCTCGAGCAGGCGCGCCAGCTCGCGGCGGAGTCCCACGCGAAGGCGACCGCGGCACTCGCGGAGGCCGACGGCGAGACGGGCGACCTGAGGCGGATCGCCGACTACATCTTCACCAGAGACGAATGACGGAGAACGGACACGACCCAGGGCGCGAGGCGCCCGCAGAGAGCCTTCTCGCGGGCATCGACGCACCCACCGACCTGCACGACCTCAACGACGAGCAGCTGCAGCAGGTGGCGCAGGAGATGCGCACCTACATCATCGACACGATCGGTGAGATCGGCGGCCACTTCGGCGCCAACCTCGGCACCTGCGAGCTGGCGGTCGCCCTGCACAGCCTGCTCGACTCGCCCCGCGACAAGGTCCTCTGGGACGTCGGCCACCAGGCCTACCCGCACAAGATCCTGACCGGCCGTCGCGAGGCCCTGCCGACGATCCGCCAGTACGAGGGCCTGGCCCCCTTCTGCTCGGTCTTCGAGTCCGAGCACGACATCATGGGGGCCGGACACGCCTCGACCTCGATCGGCTACGCGGTTGGGCTCAAGGAGGCGATGCGCAAGGGCATCGGCGAGGACGGCAAGGTCGCCGCCGTGATCGGCGACGGCGCCCTCACCGGCGGCGTCGCCTACGAGGCGCTGCACGCGGCCGGCGGCCTGCAGACCCCTGTCGTGATCGTCCTCAACGACAACGGGATGTCGATCTCACCCAACGTCGGCGCCCTCTCGCGTTACTTCAACCGGGTCCGCCTCAACCCGCGCCTCTACCATGCCCGCGAGGGGGTCGAGGACCGGCTGACGAAGCTGCCGCTCGGCCTCGGCCGCCGGATCGAACGGCTCGGCCCGGAGATCAAGTCGGCGATCAAGGCCTACTGGGCCCCCGGCCTCTTCTTCGAGGAGCTGGACCTCGCCTACATGGGGGTGATCGACGGCCACGACGTCCACGCCCTGCGCGAGGCACTGCGCGAGGCCTTCGAGGCCGACCGCCCCGTCGTCGTCCACATCCACACGGTCAAGGGAAAGGGCTTTGCCCCCGCCGAGGAGGGCGGCCTCGAGGGGATGGAGAAATGGCACGCGGCCAAGCCGAACTCGATCGTCAACGGCGCCCCGGCCTCCAAGCCGGTCGCCGTCCAGGAGTCCGACTCGCCCGAGGCGATCGCCCCCGAGCGGCTGGAGAAGCCGCCCGTCGCGGGTGCGCCACCGCAGTACACCCAGGTCTTCGCCGATGCGATCGTCGCCGAGGCCCGCCGCGACAGCCGCGTAATGGGAATCACCGCGGCGATGGCGGGGGGGACCGGCCTGCAGAAGCTCGCCGACGAGGTTCCCGAGCAGTACTACGACGTCGGCATCGCCGAGCAGAACGCGGTGCTGCTCGCCTCGGGGCTGGCCCTGCAGGGGGCGAAGCCGGTCTGCGCGATCTACTCGACCTTCCTCCAGCGCGCCTACGACCAGATCATCCACGACGTCTGCCTGCAGGAGCTCGACGTCACCTTCGCGATGGACCGCGCGGGCCTCGTCGGCGACGACGGCCCCACCCATCACGGCGCCTTCGACGTCTCCTACTTCCGCCCGATCCCCAACGTCGTGGTGATGGCCCCCCGCGACGAGGCGATGCTGGTTCACATGCTGCACACCGCGATCGCCCACGACGGCCCGGCGGCGCTGCGCTACCCCCGCGGCGCGGCCGAGGGAGCGACGCTGCCGGCGAAGCCCGAGACGATCCCGCTCGGCAGCGGCGAGCTGCTCGGCAGCGGCGAGCGCGTCGCCCTGCTCGGCTTCGGCTTCGGCGTCTCCGTCGCCACCGAGGCGGCCGAGATCCTCGCCGGTCACGGCCTCAACCCCACCGTCGCCGACGCCCGCTTCGCCAAGCCGCTCGACACCGAGCTGCTGGAGCGGCTTGCGCTCGAGCACGAGCTGCTGGTGACGATCGAGGAGAACGTTCTTCCCGGTGGCTTCGGCTCGGCCGTGCTCGAGCAGCTCGAGGACGCCTTCGCCGAGCGCCCGGGAGAGCGGGCCCGGGTGCTCCGCATCGGCCTTCCCGATCGCTACGTCACCCACGGCAAGCCGGCGCTGCTGCGAGCGGAGGTCGGTCTCAGCGGCGAGGCGGTCTGCGACCGTGTCCTCGCAGCGCTTGGCGCCACCGAGCCCGCCCTGCGCTGACCGGGCTGCCTCCTCCGAATTTGGGCTTGCACCAAACGGCTCAATCGGCTAGCCTGCCCGCGTCTCTTCTTGGGGTTACTAGAGGGAGGAGAGACGTCTCTATGTATGTGGGTCCGCACGTAGGGAGCGTCGTGGATCTACTGCGTTAGCCGCGCCGGCGCCAAGAGCGCCGAGTCGCGGTGCTGCGACGGTCAGATCGGCTCTTTGGGCCGGTCGATCTCCTCCGCCAGCAGGACCAGCTCGGAGAGAGGCACGTCGAGCACGCGGGCGATGCGCCGGACCGTCCCCCAGGCCGGATTCGCCCGGCCTGACTCGATGTGGGAGATCCAGGTTGGGTGGATCCCAGATTCGAACCCCAGCTCCTCCTGACTGAGCTGTCGGTCCTTGCGTAGCCGGCGTATCGCTCGACCAAGCGCTGGTTGGGGTTCTGCGCGGCGCGCCATCCATGAAGACGCTTCCCGCCGGCATTGCCGCGGTCTATAGACTTGAACTCAAGTATGGCGGTGGAGTCGTCCTGGCGTGCCTGAGCTGGAAGTAACCGCCGAGAACTGGGGGGAGCTTTACGCCCGTGGTTTTCGGCATTTTCTCAACGTCGCCCCCGAGAAACTCTCCGAAGACGAGTTCCTCGACCTCGTCGCGCTGGCCAAGCGAGCTGGGGGCGGCGAGGCGCATTTTGCCTTCGGGCCCTTCTACGACGACCTCTACGGGCCGCTGGATACCCGCCTCGGCCTCGGCCTCTACGTCAAGCGACCCGAGGGCTGGGCGCCGGTCTGAGCCTGGCGAATCCGGAGCCCTCTGTCGACGTCGGTACCTTTTTGGTACCCCTAAGTGCTTCGAGCGAATAGAGTAGCCGGACTAGGCAGGAGTGTGTGTATGCCGCGCGCTCCTGCACCCGGTCATAGGGCTCGATGCATGCCCGAGAGGAGAGCGAAACGTGAGGAAGCAACTCCGTAGGACGTTCAGCTACGCGAACGTCGTGGCGACAATCGCCTTGTTCTTGGCGGTGAGCGGCGGCGTGGTCTATGCCGCTTCGACGCTCGGCAAGAACGCGGTCAAGTCGAACAACATCGCCGCCAATGCCGTGAAGTCGCGAAACCTGGCCAAGAACGCGGTCAAGGCGAAGAGCCTCGCAGCGAACTCGGTCACCGGCGCAAAGATCAAGAAGGAAGCGGTCACCAGCGGCAAGGTGAAGAAAGCGACCCTGACCAGAAACAACCTGGCGGCGGGCACCCTCGCCGGTCTGCAGGTCGCCGAAGTGCAGGCGCCCTTCGTGCCTGGCTTGACCAGCGAACCGACCGGCGGAACGCCCGTGTCCCTGACGGGCCCCGCGACCTTCACCCCCGCGGCGGGCAAGTCCTACGAGCTCCTGGTCGAACTGAAGGGCACCCCGACCGACGCTGACGGTCCAGGGGGAGAAGCGTGCTTCGCCTCCGTTACGGTGCTGGTCAACGGCGTGCCGTACACCGGCGCGAGCATCTTCGCCAACGCCAGCGGCACCCCGCCGTTCAATTTCGAACCGGTCAGCGGCAACTCCGCTGCGATCGGCCTGCAGCAGGCCGGTCAGCCGCAGACGCTCTCTGCGATCGCGTTCGGCAGCACCGGTTGCAGCTCGGCCACCGCCGCCTCGCTGCGGGCAGTGGTCGTCGAATTCGGCTAAGAGGTAAATCGGGGATCGGCGGCGGCGAGCACTGTGCCGCCGCCGGTCCGCCGGTCAGCTGTGGAAAGGCGGCGCCGCTAAGACGTCCGTGCGGCCAAACCGCGGCTGCGCAGCCAAGCCACCAGGCCGGCGAGCAGGTAGGCGATCGCCGCCGCCAGCAGGACGAACTTGCAGGAAGCGAAGATCGTCGCTAGAAGCGGGAAGACAGCGCCGGCGCCCCCGAGGGTCAGCAGCAGGCAGACGTTCTCGAGCGCGTCGAACGCCGCCACGAGAGCGCCGAGCGAGACGGCGACCGCTCCTATCGCGGCGAGGCGACGCCAGCCTCGTTGCCGGGCCAGATCGCGAACCGCGGCAAGGGCGAAGGTGAGAAAGGCCCCGTAGGCGAGCAGGAAGCCGAAGTCGATCCACAGCGACTCGCGAGCGGCGTCCTTTCCCTCCTCGCCCCATTCGGCAAGGATCTCGTCGGCCCGGTCCTGTCCGCCCGTGAGCTCGAAGGGGACCATCCCGGGGCCGCCGGTGTCCTTCATCCGGTTCTCGGCGGGGGACATGGCGAGGAGCAGGATCAGCGTTGCGATCCCCGATGCAATCAGTCCCCGCCGGCGCGTCACGCGGGAACTATCTCGCATTCGGGACCCGGTCGTGGGTCCCGAATACCTTCGGCAGCGACGTCAGGCGACCCGAGGGGCTGGGGCCCGGCCTGTGATCTGCAAAACCCCTTTGGGGAGCCAAAGCGGTGCTATTCTCGCCAGACGGTCAATCGATCTGGAGCCGTCTCGGGCTGCCCCTCAGCTCGAGAGGAAGGATGCCATGGATTCAGGAGCACCCGACCGTCGGCGCTCGGCGGAGGTTGAGCCTGACCAAGCCTCCTCCAACGAGGATCAAACGGGCTCAGGCGGCGATCAGGCGAGCTCCGATTCCGATCAGGCGATGTCCGATCGCGATCAAGCGGCTTCCGATGCCGACCAGCGCCTCTCCGATCGCGATCAGGAAGCCTTCGATCTCGAGCTTGAGGCGCACCCGTCCCCCAGCCCCGGCCTTATTCGCGTTTACGAGCACGCCAAGGCCGTACGGGAAGAAGGGACAATGGCAAGGGCGGCAACCACCTCCGGTCGTACACGGAGCTCCTCGGAGCGTCATGCAGGCGGCCGCAATCGGGACGAGACCGCTCGCAATCGGGACGAGACCGCTCGCAATCGGGACGAGACCGCCGTGGTTCAGGGCGGGGGGGGGCAAGGGACCGCCGTCGCTGGAGGGGACACGCCGGCTGAGCTGGGCGAAGACGTTCTGACCGATGTCGCAGCGGCGACCACCGGGAGGGCTGCTGCTGCCGTCAGGGCAAAGGCTTCCGATAACCGCAAGCATGCGTCGGCCGATCGGGACGTTTCCGCGCTACGCCGCGAACCGACGAGCGAGATCGACCGCGAGTTGATGGACGTGTTGAGCGACGCTTACGGGAGGCGCATTGGGAACGTGCTCTTGGGTCACGAGATCGAACGCGCTCGCGGTGTTGGAGGCGTGCTGACACTCGGCATCGTCACCCTCGGGGAGGTCACGCAGGCCGAGGAGTGCCATAACGGCGATTCTGTGCGCGCTTCACGGGACCAGCATCTCTTCCTCGCCCTCGAGGCAGGCCTCCGTTCGTATGACCCGATCGTTCGCTGGAGTGAGGAGGAGTTCGTCTGCGCCCTCGCTGGAGAAGTTCAGGTGGACGTCGGCGATCGCCTCGAGAAAGCGTGTTCCGATTTTGCCGAGCGCTACCCCGGCGTCCCGATCACGGTCGGTCTGGCGATGCTGGAGGACGACGATATCCTTGACAGCCTGGTCGAGCGCGCTCGTAGAGCCAGCCGCTGACCTCCACTAAGCCTGCTGCTGGACGGGAGTGGCCAACAGAAAACGCCCCGCCGGGGAGGCGAGGCGTTTCTGGGGTTACTACAGGGAGGAGAGATATGTATCTCTATATATGTGGATCCGTGGGAGGTAGGTGGGCCCTTGATGTGTCGCGGACGCGCCATCGTGGGAAGCGATGGGCGCCATATGGGCGACGCCGAACCCAACCAAGAAGTCTTTCGTTCTGCCCCTTATCGGTCGTCCTCTGCGAATCCTTGAACAGCGTACGAACGTATGTGCGATTTGTGTGTGAGTGGGATCACAGACCAACTGCTGGTTCCGGGAGCCCCTTCTCCCACGGCCACCAGCTCGAGCCATAGGAGACCAGACCTAGTCAAAGCGTGGTTAAAAACCTGTAGCCGCTTCAGACGAACGGCCAGGGGCCCTGGCCGCCGGTAGCGTTCCAGCAGATGAAGAAGGCACGAATCGACGCGGTTCTGGCCGAGCGCGGCCTCTTTCCCTCGCGCACGGCCGCGGCCGGCGCCGTGCGAGCTGGCGCCGTGCGCGTTGGCCGCGACGGCCCGGTAGCGCTGCGGCCCAGCCAGCTGGTCGAGCCCGAGGCGGCGCTGATCGTCGAGGAGGGTCCCCGCTTCGTCTCCCGCGGCGGGATCAAGCTCGACAACGCCCTCGAGGCGCTGGGCATCGACGTTGCGGGGCGCGACTGCCTCGACGTCGGCGCCTCCACCGGTGGCTTCACCGACTGCATGCTGCAGCGCGGCGCAACGCGTGTTGCCGCGGTCGACGTCGCCTTTGGCCAACTCGACCTGAGGCTGCGCGAGGACCCTCGCGTCAGTGCGATCGAGCGGCTCAACGCACGCGAGCTGGTGCCGGCCGACCTGCCCTTCGCGCCCAGCCTGGCGACGGTCGACGTCTCCTTCATATCGCTGGTCAAGGTGCTGCCCGCCGTGGCCGGCTGCCTGGCGCCCGGGGGCGAGGTGCTGGCGATGGTCAAGCCGCAGTTCGAGCTGGGACGGGAGCGGGTTGGCAAGGGCGTCGTGCGCGACGCGGGCGACAGGCGCGAGGCGATCCTCGCCGTCGCCCTGGCCGCCCGCGACCTCGGTCTGCCGGTGCGGGGCTTCGCCTCCTCCGGCCTGCCCGGCCCCAAGGGCAACCGCGAGACCTTCGTCTGGTGTGGCGGCAGCGGCCAGGCGGTGGACGATCTCAAAGCGGCGATTGCCGCGGCGGAGCCTGGATGAAGACCGCTGCCCTGATCACCCACTCGCACCCGCCGACGGCGACCGAGGCGGTGGCGACAGCCACCGCCGTCGCTGCCGATGCCGGCTGGCGCCTCGTCGCGACCGGCCAGGAGCTGGCCAAGCACGGCGAGGCCGGCAGCGGGATCGAGGAGGTTGCCTCGCTGCCTTCGCAGCCCGATCTCTGCCTCGTCCTCGGCGGCGACGGCTCGATCCTCTACGCGCTGCGCAGCTTCGCCCGCACCGGCGTCCCCGTCTTCGGCGTCAACTTCGGCACAGTCGGCTTCCTCGCCGCGGTCGAGCGCGCCGATGCGGAGCAGGGGATCCGCCGGGCGCTGGCGGGAGAGACCGAGACGATCGACCTGCCCGCGCTCGAGGTCGCCGTCGCCGGCGAGGAGCGCTTCTGCTTCAACGACGTCAGCTTCAGCCGCCGCCCGCAGGACCGGGTCGCCGAGCTGAGCTACCGGATCGCCGGCGAGGAGGTCGGAAACGTGCGCTGCGACGGCCTCGTCGCCGCGACCCCCGCGGGCTCGACCGGCTACAACCTCGCAAACCAGGGCCCGATTCTCGCCTGGGGGGTGAAGGGCTACGTCGTCAGCTACATCGCGCCCCACTCGCTGACCGCGCGTGCCCTCGTCGTAGCGCCCGCGGACGTGCTCGAAATCCGCAATGCGGCGGGGCGGGAGCCGGTCGACGTCGCCGTCGACGGCGAGCTGACGGGCACGCTGGCCCCGGGCGCGTCGCTGGAGGTTCGCTTCGCCGACGCCGTCGGCCGCCTGGCTCAGCTGCCGGGGACGAGCTTCTATCACCGCATACGCGAGAAGTTCGGCCACCTCGCCGTCTGAGGACGGCTGGCCGGCGCGTATCGGCGTCCTCGCTCGCTCGCGTGCAGAGCACGCTTCGCTCACGCGTCCTTGATCTGCTTGGTCGGACGTCCTCAGGCGAAGACGACGGTTCTCTAGGCTGCGCACTAATGGAGCGGAAGTGGTGGACCCTCGTCCTGATCTCGATCGCGACGTTCATGCTGCTGCTGGACATCACGGTCGTCAACGTCGCCCTGCCGGACATTCGCGACGACCTGGGCGCCAGCCTCTCCAGCCTGCAGTGGGTCGTCGATGCCTACTCGCTGACGCTTGCGGCCTTCCTGCTGACGGCGGGCTCGTTGGGAGATCGCCTCGGCCGTCGCCGGGTCTTCACGATCGGGTTCGGCATCTTCACCTTCGCCTCGTTCCTTTGCGGCATCGCCGGCGATCCCACCCTGCTCAACCTCGCTCGCGGCCTGCAGGGTGTCGGCGGCGCCGGCATGTTCGCCACCTCGCTGGCGCTGATCGGGCAGGAGTTCCACGGCAAGGACCGGGCGACCGCGTTCGGCGTCTGGGGAGCGACCGTCGGCGGCGCGGTGGCGATCGGGCCGCTGGTCGGCGGCGTGATCACCGAGCACCTCGGCTGGGAGTGGATCTTCTTCGTCAACGTGCCGATCGGGCTGCTGGCGATCGCCCTGACCGAGCGCCGGCTGGCGAACGTCGCCGCCCAGGACCCCGAGCGGATCGACCTACCGGGCCTGGTCACCTTCTCGCTGTCCCTCTTCTTCCTCATCTTCGGCTTGATCCGCGGCAATCCCGAGGGCTGGGGGAGCCCGGAGATCGTCCTCTCGTTGGGCGCTGCCGCCTTCCTCATGGCCTCCTTCATCGCATGCGAGGTCCGAAGCGATCACCCGATGCTCGACCTGTCCCTGTTTCGCAAGCCCGCCTTCAACGGCGTCTCCGCGGTCGCCTTCGGCCTCTCGGGCGGGATGTTCGCGATGTTCCTCTACCTGACGATCTACATGCAGGGGGTGCTTGGCTTTTCGCCGCTCGAGGCGGGCCTGCGCTTCCTGCCGCTGACCGTGCTCTCCTTCATTGCCTCGCCGATCGCCGGCACGCTCTCGCACCGGATCCCGATCCGGGTCCTGCTCGGCGTCGGCCTGGGCACGGTCGGCGTTGGCCTGTTCCTGATGCACGGTGTCGACGCCGACTCGGAGTGGACCGCGCTGCTGGCGGGCTTCCTGGTTGCTGGCGCCGGGATCGGCATCACCAATCCCGGCATCGGCCAGGCGGCGATCGCCGTCGTGCCGGTCGAGAAGTCGGGGATGGGGTCCGGGATCAACACCACCTTTCGCCAGGTCGGCATCGCCACGGGCGTCGCATCCCTCGGCGCCATCTTCCAGTCGCGGGTCGACTCGAAGCTCACCGAATTGCTGCCCCACGCTCCCGCCGGCCTGGGGGAACTGGTCGCCTCAGGCGGTTCGAAAGCCGCTATCGCCGTCTCACCTCCAGGAGCGCGCGCCGAAGTCGCCCACGCCTCCACCGTCGCCTTCACCACCGGCTTCAACGAGATCCTCCTGATCGCCGCCACCCTTTCCTTCGTATGCGCCGCCCTCGGCTTCTTCCTGGTCCGCTCCAGGGACTTCGTCCAAGCTTCATCCGAGAGCCCGGCAGCTACTGAGCCCGCTCCGGCATAGCGGTCCAAGGGGTCCCGCTTGCGCCCTCGGGGATGTGGGCAGGGGTGGAGCGGCTTGTACTTTTTCGTCGAGTGGAATGCGGACGACCATCTCCGTTTCACCGAAAAAGTTGAGCGGAACCCCTGCCCACATCCCCGCCGGACCCTAAGTCGATCCGCCTCCGGTGGTACTAAGAGGCTGTGCTTAGAGAGCTGCGGATCGAGAACCTGCTGCTGATCGAGCGGGCTGAGCTGCGGCTCGGGGAGGGGCTGAACGCGATCACGGGGGAGACGGGGGCGGGGAAGACCGTCCTCGCCCACTCGCTCGACCTCTTGATGGGCGGCAAAGCGCGCCCGCAGATCGTCCGGCCCGGGGCCGAGGAGGCCTGGGTCGAGGGGGTCTTCGATCTGCCCAAGGGGCTGCTCGAGGAGCCCGAGATGGCCGAGCTCGCCGAGCGCTTGCCGCAGGGCGCCGACGAGGTGGTGCTCGGCCGCCGAGTCACGGCAGGCGGGCGGACGAGCGCCTTCGTCGGCGGTCGCACCGCCAGCGCCGCCGACCTGAAGCTGCTCGGCGGGCGGCTGCTCGCCTTCTTCGGCCAGCACGAGCACCGCAGGCTGACGATCTCCTCCGCGCAGGCCGACGTGCTGGACGGCTTTGCCGGCGCTGCGCAATTGAAGCTGCGAGATAGCTACGCCGAGGCCCACCGGGAGTGCCTGCGGTTGGGGGCCGAGCTGGCCGAGCTGCGCGAGCGCGAGGGCGCACGCGAGCGCGACCTCGATCTCCACCGTTACGAGCTGTCGGAGATCGAGGCGGTTGCGCCCGATCCGGCCGAGTTGGCCGAGCTCGGCTCCGAGCGCGAGCGGCTGGGGCACGCCGAGGGGCTGCGCGAGGCCGCCACCGCCGCACAGGCGGCGGCGATCGGCGCCGAGGAGGAAGGCGGCGGAGCGGTTGGCGAGCTGGCGCGAGCCGAAGCTCTGCTTCAGGCTGCCGCTGGGGTCGACGCCGGCCTCGACGCCCTCTCGGAGCGGCTCAGCGCGGTGGCGATCGAGCTCGGCGATGTGGCCGCCGAGTTGCGCTCTTACCTCGACGGGCTCGAGGCCGACCCCGGTCGGCTCGCCCTGATCGAGGAGCGCCTCGAGGCGCTCGATCGGCTGCAGCGCAAGCACGGCGGCAGCATCGAGTCGGTGCTTGCCCACGCCGAGCACTGCCGGGCGGAGATCGGCCGCCTGGAGGGTGCCGAGCAGCGCGAGGTGGAGGCAGAGGCCGCGCTGGCGGAGGCGGAGGCAAGTCGCGCCAAGCTCGCCACCGAGCTCAGCAAGGCCCGCGCCGAGGCCGCCGCGCCTCTGCAGCACGAGGTCGCCGAGGAGCTGGTCCGCCTGGCGATGCCGGGGGCCCGCCTCGAGGTCTCGCTAGATCCCCATCCACATGGCTTCGGCGCGCTCGGGTCCGAGACGGTCGAGCTGCGGCTGGCGCCGAACCCGGGCCTGGAGCCGGCGCCGTTGCAGGACGCCGCCTCCGGCGGCGAGCTCTCGCGGGTGATGCTCGCCCTGAGCAGCCTCGGCGGTGGCGGGGGGGCGGCGACGCTCGTCTTCGACGAGATCGACGCCGGGGTGGGCGGCAATACCGCTCGCGCGGTCGGCGAGCGATTGCGGGCACTGGGCGAGGGGCACCAGGTTCTCTGCATCACTCACCTGCCCCAGGTCGCCTCGCTGGCCGCCACGCATTTCACCCTGGAGAAGGACGTCAGCGGCGAGCGGGCGACGGCAACGGTTCGCTGCCTCGACCGCGAGGGTGTGGTCGAGGAGATCCGCCGCATGCTCGGCGGCGAGCGCTCC
Organism: uncultured Solirubrobacterales bacterium; assembly: GCA_963712595.1. Classification (GTDB taxonomy): domain Bacteria; phylum Actinomycetota; class Thermoleophilia; order Solirubrobacterales; family 70-9; genus VRUE01. Next base: position 240,023 of record CAVQIM010000001.1, on the reverse strand, counting down.
GACGAGGCTGCCACGCGCCACGCCCGGGAGCTGCTCGCCGCCGCCTGAGCCAACGTCTTGCGGCATGGGCTTGAAGCGCTTGCCAGGCCGGTTAACCTGCTCCGGTGGCCACCGCAGCCAGTCGCCGTCGTATCCCTGCGCTGCTCTCACGCCGCAACGGCGCCTCCGCTGACTCGGCGATCGAAGGGACGGCTCGGCTCGGCCGCCGCACCAAGCGATTGGTCAAGCGGCTCGGCCCGGGCGACGTCGCGGTCATCGACCACCTCAACATCGACCGGATCGCGGCCGAGGAGCTGATCGCCACCGGCGTCCGTGCGGTGATCAACGCCTCGCCGTCGTCCAACGGGCGCTACCCGAACGCCGGGCCCCTGCTGCTCGCCCGGGCCGGGATCGCGCTGCTCGACGTCGGTGAGGGCGATCCCTTCGAGCTGCTCGGCGACGGCGATCCGGTGAGGATCGACGGCGGCGCCGTGCTGCGTGGCGAGCACGAGGTCGTGCGGGGCCGCGTGCTCGGCGTGATCGAGCTCGAGCGCCAGCTCGACCAGCAGCGCGAACGGGTCGACGAGGCGCTCGCCGAGTTCGCCGAGAACACGGTCGCCCACGTGCGCCAGGAGACCGACCTGCTCACCGGCAGCATCGAGTTCCCGCCGACCCGCGCATCCTTCCGCGACCGCCACGTGCTGATCGTCGTCCGCGGCGAGCGCCATCGCCGCGATCTCAAGGCCCTGCGCGCCTACATCCGCGACGTGCGCCCCCTCGTCGTCGCCGTCGACGGCGCCGCCGACGGCGTGCTGGAGGCGGGGATGAAACCCGACCTGATCCTCGGCGACATGGACTCGGCCGGGGACGAGGCGCTGCGCTGCGGCGCCGAGCTGATCGTCCACGCGTATCCCGACGGCCGTGCCCCAGGTCGCCAGCGCCTGCTCGACCTCGGGCTCGACCACACCCTGCTGCCGGCGGCCGGCACCAGCGAGGACGTGGCGATGCTGATGGCCTACGAGAAGGGCGCGACGCTGATCGTCAGCGTCGGCGCCCACTTCAACCTGATCGAGTTCCTCGACCGCAAGCGCGGCGGTATGTCCTCGACCTTCCTCACCCGGCTGCGGATCGGCGAGAAGCTGGTCGACGCCAAGGGCGTCAGCCGCCTCTACAACCCTAGCTCTCCGTTCGGGCCGCTGGTCCTCTTCCTCGCCGCCTTCGCGATCCTGCTGGCGATAGTCGTGATCACCTCGCCGGCCCTCAACGACCTCGTCCAGCTGGTCTGGCTGAAGATCCGGATCTGGCTCGGCCTGTAGCGGGGTCGCCGGCCAGCATCTAGCCTGCCCGCCGATGGGTTACAGCGCCCGATACCACGCGACCTCGCTGGTCGCGGTCTTCCTCGCCCTCGCGATCGGCATCCTGATCGGCGCCGAGTTCGGCGGCGACGCCCTGACCAATACGCGCAGGGACCTCGAGCACAGCCTCACCGGCAACCTCCAGGACGCGCGCGACCGGGCCGACGAGTTGAACGGGCGGCTCGCCCGCTCCGACGAATTCGCCAGCCGCGTCTACCCCGCTCTGGTCCGGGGTCGGCTCGCCGGCCGGCGGATCGGCGTCGTCGCTCTTGGCGACCTTCCGGGGGACGCCTCGGGGGCGATCGAGGATGCGCTGGGCCCAACCGGGGCGCGGCTGGTCGGCGTCGGGGTGGTGCGCGAGCCCGTCGATCTGCAGGCGCTCTCAGACGATCTCTCGAAAACCCGCTTCGCCGAGATCGCACGCGACTCCGACGCGCTGACCACCTTCGGCACCGGTGTCGGGCGTCAGCTCGTCCGTGGCGGCACCCTGTTCGAACGGGTGCGCAGCCACCTCTTCTCGCGCGCCAGCGGCAACTTCGGCGCCCTCGACGGCGTCATCGTCGTCCGCCAGCAACCGGAGGACATGGGGCCGGTACAGCGCTCCACCGCCGGTCAGCTGGAAGCGGCGCTGATGAGCGGCATCACCGGCACCCGCACGCCGGCGGTAGGGGTCGAGACCTCGACCGCCGAGCCGTCCTCGATCTCCTTCTTCGGCGGCAACGACCTCTCCAGCGTCGACGACGTCGAGGCGGCTGCAGGCAAAGTGGCGACGGTTTTCGCCCTGCTCGGCGCCGAGGGCAGCTTCGGGGTCAAGGGCTCGGCGGATCGCCTGCTTCCGGACCTGCTGCCGCCGGCGGGGTCGCGCCCGTGAGCGCCCCGACCGTCACGGTGATCTCCGGTGGTTCGAATCCGGGGCGGTCGGGGCGCGAGCAAACGGGTGCTCGATGACCTGGGTCGGCTTCCCGGTCGCGATTGGGGTGGCGCTGCTGGTCGTGCCCGCGGGCGTGCGGGGCCTTCTAGACGCCGGCCTGGTGCGGGAGAACTACCGCGGCGCTCGTCTCGCCTTCCCGCTCGGCGCGGTGCTGGGTGCGGCGGCGCTGGTCGCCCTGGCCCCGCTCGCCTTCCTCAACGACCGCGCCGACCTCGAGCTGCTCGCCCCGGAGCTGCGTCGCTGGATGCCGTACCTGCTCGGGATCGCCTTTCTCGGCTTCCTCGACGACGCGCTGGGGCGGGGCGAGGCGGCTGGCGCCCCCCGCGGCTGGCGGGGTCATGCCCGGGCGCTGCGCTCCGGCAGCCTCTCGACCGGGGCGGTGAAGGCGCTGGGCGCGCTGGCACTCGCGGCCTACGTCGTCTCCGGGCGTGGCCTGGAGTCCTGGCGCTACCTCGCCGACGTGGCGCTGCTGATCCTCGCCACCAACCTCTTCAACCTGCTCGACCTGCGACCGGGGCGGACGGAGAAGGGGCTGGCGCTGCTCGGTGCCGGGCTCTGCCTCGGCGCTTGGACGATCGACCCGATCGAGCTGCTCGGCGTCTTCGCCGGGCCGGTCCTGGTCGGCGCTTGGTTCACCCTGCGTGAGCGGGCGATGCTGGGCGACACCGGCTCGAACCTGGTCGGTGCGATCGCCGGCGTCTGGCTGCTGACGACACTGGGCGCCGACGCGCGTCTGATCGCCCTCGCGGTGGTCGCCGGATTGACCATTTACGGAGAGTTGCGTTCGATCTCGGCGGCGATCGATTCGCTTCCGCCACTGCGCTGGCTAGACTCGCTCGGCAGAGCATGAGCAGGCCCTCGCAAGGAGACACCCGCTTCATCTTCGTCACTGGCGGGGTCGTCTCGGCCCTCGGCAAGGGGATCGCCGCCGCCTCGATCGGCCGCCTTCTCGTCTCGCGCGGCTTCCGGGTCCAGCTGCAGAAGTTCGACCCCTACATCAACGTCGACCCGGGGACGATGAGCCCGTTCCAGCACGGCGAGGTCTTCGTCACCGAGGACGGCGCCGAGACCGACCTCGACCTCGGTCACTACGAGCGCTTCACCGACGAGAACACCTCGCGCGCCTCCAACGTCACGGCGGGCGCCGTCTACAACTCGGTGATCAACCGCGAGCGCCGCGGCGATTACCTCGGCGCCACGGTGCAGGTGATCCCGCACATCACCAACGAGATCAAGAACCGCATCCTGATCGTCGCCGAGTCGCAGTCGGTCGACTTCGTGATCACCGAGATCGGCGGCACCGTCGGCGACATCGAGTCGCTGCCCTTCCTCGAGTCGATCCGCCAGCTCTATACCGACCTCGGGCCGAAGCGCTCGATGTTCGTCCACCTGACGCTGGTCCCCTACGTCGGCCACGCCGGCGAGCTGAAGACGAAGCCGACCCAGCACTCGGTCAACGAGCTGCGCCGGATCGGGATCCAGCCGCATGCTCTGGTCTGCCGCGCGGAGGGCCGTTTGGATCGCGAGATCCGCGAGAAGATCGCGCTGTTCGCCAGCCTGCCGGTCGACGCGGTGATCTCCGCCAACGACGTCGACAACATCTACAAGGTGCCGCTCGTCTTCCGCGCCGAGGGCGTCGACGACCTGGTGCTCGACCACTTCGGCATGGAGGGCCCACCGCCCGACCTGGCCGAATGGGAGGCAATGGTGAAACGCGCCGACGGAGCCGAGGGCAAGGTGCGGATCGCCTTGGTCGGCAAGTACGTGCAGCTAGCCGACGCCTACAAGTCGGTGATCGAGGCGATCGAGCACGGTGGCATCCACCACGGGGTGAAAGTCGAGGTGGAGTTGGTCGACTCCGAGGACTTCCAGCCGGAGCGCCTCGAGGGCGCCGACGGCATCCTCATCCCCGGCGGCTTTGGCGAGCGCGGGATCGAGGGCAAGGTGGCGGCTGCCCGGATCGCCCGCGAACGCTCGATCCCCTACCTGGGGATCTGCCTCGGGATGCAGATCGCGGTGGTCGAGTTCGCCCGCACCGTGGTCGGGCTGGAGGGCGCCAACTCTGCCGAGTTCGATCCGGAGACGCCGTTCCCGGTGGTCGACCTCCTGCCGGAGCAGAAGGAAGTCTCCGAGATGGGCGGCACGATGCGGCTCGGCGCCGACCCGGTGAAGCTGCACGAGGGGACGCGGGCGCGCGAGATCTTCGGCGAGGCCGTGATCTACAAGCGTCACCGCCACCGCTACGAGGTCAACAACCAGCTGCGGCGCCGGCTCGAGGACGAGGGGATGGTCTGCGGTGGTACTTCGCCCGACGAGCGCCTGGTCGAGATGGTCGAGCTGCCGGACCACCCGTTCTTCGTCGCCTCTCAGTTCCACCCCGAGTTCAACTCGCGGCCGAACCGGCCGGAGCCGCTCTTCCGCGAGTTCGTCGGAGCGGCCGCGCGCCACGCCGGCGAGCGCCCGGCCGAGGGGGCGGAGCTGCCCGAGGATGTTACGGAGGGGCAAATGACGAGTCCCAGGCGTCGCTAGGCAAGGACGCAGGAAGCCCGAATAGCAGCGCTATTTGGGCGACCGAGGACGCCGCATAGCGGCGCCTGGGGCCGTCACGCTTAGGCTTTCGCCATGAAACGTTTGCAGGAGACGTTCGTCCGGCTCTGTGAGATCCGCAGCCCGACGGGGGAGGAGCGCGAGGTCGCGGACACGATCGCGGCCGAATTGCGGGCGCTCGGGCTCGAGGTGAGCGAGGACGACGCCGCCGGGCCGGCCGAAGCGGGCGCGGGGAACATCCTGGCCCGGCTACCGGGCCGCTCCGACGAGTGGGTGATGTTCTGCGCCCACATCGACACCGTCCCCCATGCGGGGCAGATCGAGGTGGTCGAATCCGACGGCGTCTTCCGTAGCGCCGGAGAGACGATCCTCGGTGCCGACAACAAGGCCGCGGTCGCGGTCTTCATGGAGCTGATTGCGCGCCACGCCTCGTCGCCGCCGCCGGTCGGGATCGAGCTGCTGCTGACCGTCGCCGAGGAGCAGGGGCTGCGCGGCGCCAAGGCCTTCGACGTCTCGACCCTGCGCTCGGGCTGTGGCTTCGTCCTCGACCACGCCAGCGCGATCGGAGAGGTGATAGTCACCTCGCCCACGCAGCAGCGGGTGCTGGCCGACTTCGCCGGGGTGGAGGCACACGCCGGCATCCGGCCCGAGGACGGCAGCAGCGCAATCGCCGCCGCGGCAGCGGCGATCTCCCGGATGGAGCTGGGGCGCCTCGACGAGCAGACGACGGCGAACGTCGGCGTGATCTCCGGCGGGACCTCGGGCAACGTCGTGCCCGGTCACTGCGACATCGTCGCCGAGGCGCGCAGCCTCGACGCCGGTCGGGCGGCCGAGGTTGCGGGGGCGCTGAGCGACGCCTGCGCTTGGGGCGCCAGCGAGCACGGCTGCGACGCCGACGTGCGGATCGAAGAGCTCTTCCGGGGTTACGAGCTCGATTCGTCATCGCGGGCACTGGCGCTGGCTGAGGCGGGGTTGCGGCGAGCGGGGTTCGAGCCGCAGCGCACCGCGACCGGCGGCGGCAGCGACGCCAATGCCTTGATCCTCGCCGGCTTCGACTGCGTCCTCCTGGCCAATGGCACCGAGGCGAACCACACGCCTGACGAGTCGGTGAGCTCGCGCAGCCTCGATGCCATGCTCGAGGTCTGCGAGGGCATCGTCGCCGAGGCCGCCGCGGGCGGGTGAGCGGCCGGCTGAAGCTCCGACGCGGCGTCGTCGTCAGCGAGGAGCCGCTGACGGTGGAGGTCGCGGGCGAGCGGCGGCCCGCCTGGGCCGACGAGCTCCTGCTCGGCGAGATGCGCGAGGGCGACGAGGTCGTCGTCAACGTCGAGGCGCTCGATCTCGGCCTCGGCTCGGGCGGCTTCGACGTCGTCCACGTCAACCTCACTCGTGGTCTCGAAGGGGGCGGCGGCGGGGGCGAGCACGTGATCAAGCTCAATTACAGCTCGCTCCAGCACGCGGTCGAGCCGGTCGAGCGGGCGCTGGCAGAGGCCCGAGGCACGGCCACCACCTCGGTTCTCGTCCTCCCTCTCCACGGTCATCTGGCGCCGGCGGCGTGGGCCGCGGCGCAGGCGGCGCCCGGGTCGAGGATCGGCTACGTGCAGACGGCCGGCGGCGCCCTGCCGGGCGCGCTCTCACGCGACGTCGCCGAGCTGCGTGAGCGCGGTCTGCTCTGCGACCACGTCACCGCCGCACCCGCCTACGGCGGCGATCACGAGGCGATCTCGGTCGCCGGCGCCCTCGATGCGGCGGCAGGGGAGCTCGGCTGGGACGCGGCGATAGTGGGGCCGGGTCCGGGCATCATCGGGTCGGACACCCGTCTCGGCCACGGCGGCATCGCCGCCCTCGACTCCGCCCACGCCGCGCTTGCCCTCGGCCTGCCGACCCTGCTCTCGCCTCGTCTCTCGAGCGCCGACCCCCGCGAGCGCCATCGCCCCGTCAGCCACCACACCCTCACCGTGATCAAGATGCTGCTCGGCCCGGTCGAGATCGTGGTCCCGGCGGGGGATCCCGTCCCCATCGCGATCCTGGCCCAGGCGGCTGGCTGGCGCCACCGCCTGCACGAAGCCCCGGCGAACACCGCGGGCTATGCGGCCTCGGGTCTCCCGGCCAAGACGATGGGCCGCACGATCGAGGAGGACCCGCTCTTCTTTGCCGCTGCCCTGGCGGCGGGTGGTGCCTTGCGCGGCAAGGGTTGAGGCGCCGCGGCGAGAACCAGCCGCCATGGCAGTCGCCGTCCAGCCGTCGTCCCCCGCTCAGTCGCGCTTCGAGAGCCTCGTCCTCGACTTCCTCTCCTACCTGGAGCTCGAGCGAGGCCTCTCCCGCAACACCCTCGATGCCTACCGCACCGACTTGCTCCAGTACGGCGAATACCTGGCCGCGCATGAGATCGACGCGCTGCAGGCGAGGCCCGGCGACGTCAGCGAGTTCCTCGCCGAGCTGGCGACGGGGGAGGGACGCCCCGCCTGCTCTTCGGCAACGGTGCATCGCAAGGCTGCCTGCCTGCGCTCCTTCTACAAGCAGCTGCGCCGCGACGAGCTGATCGGCGACGATCCGACGGCGGCGCTGAGCGCCCCGCGCCGGGCCAAGAAGCTGCCCCAGGTCCTCAACTACGCCGAGGTGCAGAAGCTGCTCGCCGCCCCGCAGGGGGGCGAGCCGACGGCTTTGCGCGACCGGGCCCTGCTCGAGGTGATGTACGCGTGCGGGCTGCGCGCCTCGGAGACGATCGGCCTCGACGTCGTCGACGTCGACCTGCACGAGGGCTTCCTCCGCGCCCGCGGCAAGGGCAGCAAGGAACGGTTGGTGCCGCTCGGCCGCAAGGCGATCGCGGCGATCTCTGCCTACCTGCGCGGCGGCCGAGCGAAGCTGGTCGGCGAGCGTCACGAGGCGAGGCTCTTCGTCAACTTCCGCGGCGGGCCGCTCAGCCGCCAGGGCCTCTACAAGATCGTCCAGCGCAATGCCCGCACAGCCGGCCTCGCCGGCCAGCTCAGCCCGCACACGCTTCGCCACAGCTTTGCCACTCATCTGCTTGCCGGCGGCTGCGATCTGCGCGCGGTGCAGGAGATGCTCGGCCACGCAGATGTCTCGACCACCCAGATGTACACCCACCTCTCGGGCGAGCGCCTCAAGCAGGTCTATTTCGAGTCCCACCCCCGAGCCACCACCCAATAGCCACCGAGTTCGTGTTTTGTCTCGCTATGCGAGAAGAAACACGAACTCGGCTTGTGTAGAACTGGGGGATGCCGGAGCTGCCCGAGGTGGAGACCGTTTGTCGGCAGCTTGATCCCGAGCTGCGGGGGCATGGCATCGCTCGCCTGGAGATTCTCGATGCGCGCTGGTGTCGACCGACGCCGCCCGCCACGCTGCAGCGAAAGGTGAAGGGGGCGACGATCGAGGGTCTTGGGCGGCGGGGCAAGTACCTGTTGCTGGGGCTCGATGGCGCGCGGACGCTGGTCATGCACTTGCGGATGACCGGCAACCTGGTCCTGGTCGAGGGGGAGAGCAAGCTCGATCCCTCCGAGGGGAGGCGGTTGTACGAGGGGGAGCGATCGGTTTCCGAGAGGCACCTGCGCGCTCGCTTCCTCCTCGACGACGGGCGCCAGCTCTGGTTCACCGATCCGCGTCGCTTCGGCGAGGCGTTCTTGATCGCCGACTCGGATCTCGCTGAGCGCTTTGCCCGGCTCGGGGTCGAGCCGCTCTCCGACGAGTTCACCCCCGGGGCGCTGGGGGAGATGGCCGCCGGCCGCACGGCGCCGCTCAAGTCCTTCCTGCTGGATCAGTCCGGCGTCGCCGGGGTCGGCAACATCTACGCCGACGAGGCCCTCTTCAGGGCGCGCTTGCACCCGCTCTCGCCGGCCGGCTCGATGAAGCCCGAGCACCGGGAGGCGCTGCACGCGGGAGTCGTCGCCGCGCTCGAAGCGGGGATCGACGGGGGCGGCGCTTCGATCGACGACTACCGCGACGGTCGCGGCGAGAAGGGCACGATGCAGGACGAGTTCCTGGTCCACACGCGCGAGGGGGAGCCGTGCCCGCGCTGCGGCGGCACGATCGTCCGCATCGTCGTCTCCGGCCGCTCCACCTACTACTGCCCGGATTGTCAGGTGCGGCTGCGGCGGCGAGCGCGCCGGCGCCGTCCGGCTCGTCCGGCAACGTAGGTGGGTGCCCGGAAAGACGCTGAAGACCGAGGCGGTGGTGCTGCGCAGCATCCGCTACGGCGAGGCCGACCGCATCCTCCACCTCTACTCGAAGACGAAGGGCCGGATCGGGGCGATCGCGAAGGGGGTGCGCCGCCCGAAGTCGCGCTTCGGCGGTCGGCTGGAGCCCTTCTTTCGCCTCGACTTGGTACTGCACGAAGGGCGCGGCGAGCTGTTCACGGTGACCAACGTCGCCACCCTCGACGGCTACCCCCGCCTGCGCGCCTCTGGCCCGGCTCTGAACGCGGGTGCGCGGGCCTGCGACGCGATCCTGCGCTTGCTCGACTCGACCGAGCCCAATCTGCCCGCGTACAACCTGCTCTGCCGCTACTTGGGGATGCTCGACGATCCCGCGGTCGAGCGGGCGGCGAGCCTCGAAACCGCCCTCTCGTTCCGCCTCAAGCTGGCGCTCGTGGCAGGCTTTGCCCCCGAGCTGGCGTCCTGCGCACACTGCGGCGGGGCCGAGCACCTGCGTGCCTTCTCCGGCGCGGCGGGCGGCGTCGTCTGCGCGAGCTGCGAAGGGAGTGCCTTTCCGCTCTCCGAGGAGGCACACCGCTTCATGGTCGGCGCGATCGGAAGTCCCTTGGCCGAGGCCCCTGAAGCCGAGGAGCTGGCGCTGCGCCAGGCCGAGCGGGCGGTGGGCGAGACCCTGGAGCATCATGCCCATGTGCAGCTTCGGTCGGCGGCGTGAGGGTCGATCCTGGCAGGGGTTCCGCTTAACTTTTTGCGAATGGGAGTGGAGCCGCTGGCGCCCGGTGCGGGGCGCGCAAAAAGTACAAGACGCTCCACCCCTGCCAGGACCGACCCGTAGGATCGATGGATGGACGCAACGGCGACGTTTGAGGACCGGGTCTCTGCTTGGGAGGAGGAGTTTCTCTCTGGTGGCGCGACGCGGTCCTATCCGGCGCGGAGGCGGGTCGAGGAGGCCGACAGCCCTCTGCGTACTCCTTTCCAGCGCGACCGCGACCGAATCGTCCACTGCAAGGCCTTCCGGCGGCTCAAGCACAAGACCCAGGTCTTCGTCGCCCCCGAGGGCGACCACTACCGCACCCGCCTCACCCACACCCTGGAGGCGTGTGGGATCGCCCGCACCGTCGCCCGCGCCCTCGCCCTCAACGAGGATCTGACCGAGGCGATCGGGCTCGGCCACGACCTCGGCCACCCGCCCTTCGGGCACGCGGGCGAGGAGGCGCTGGACGCGGCCCTGCGCGAGCGCTGCGACGCTGGCTTCAAGCACAACGCGCACTCGCTGAGAGTGGTCGAGGTGCTGGAGCGCGACGGTCATGGCCTCAACCTGACCGAGCCGGTTCGCGACGGCATCCTCAACCACACCGGCTCCAGCAAGCCGGCGACCCTCGAGGGGCGGATCGTCAAGCTGGTCGATCGCGTCGCCTACATCAACCACGACATCGACGATGCCCTGCGCGCCGGGGTCCTTCGGCCGGACGACCTGCCGGCGGACGAGATCGAGTTGCTCGGCGAGACCGGCTCGGCGCGGATCGACACGCTGGTGCGCGACATCGTCGAGCGTTCGCGCGACGCCGGCGACATAGTGCAGAGCAAGGAGATCGGGGGCGCGATGCTGCGCCTGCGCAAGTTCATGTTCGATCGGGTCTACCTCGGCCCGCGGGCGCGCGGCGAGCACGAGCGGGTGCACCGCGCGATGCGAGCGCTCTTCGACCACTACATGGAGCACCCGGACGAGGTGCCCGAGCTAGAGCCAGGCGCCAGCGATTGCCAGCGGATCGCCGATTACCTGGCGGGGATGACCGACCGCTACTGCATCGCCAAGTTCGCCGAGCTGACGATCCCCGAGGATGCCCTGTGGCGCTGATCTCGACCGAGAGCCTGGAGCGGGTCAAGCAGGCGGTCGACATCGTCGAGGTGATCTCGGCCCACACCGACCTGCGCAGGCAGGGCACCCGCTGGGTCGGCCTCTGTCCCTTCCACGAGGAGCGCACGCCCTCCTTCTCGGTCGACGCGCAGGAAAAGCTCTACCACTGCTTCGGCTGCGGGGTGGGCGGCGACACGATCAAGTTCATCGAGGAGAAGGAGGGGCTCGGCTTCGCCGAGGCGGTCGAGCTGCTCGCCGATCGCTACGGGGTCGAGCTGGAGCGAGAGCGGGAGGATCCGCGCGCCGAGGCCAAGCGCCAGCAGCGCCGGCGGCTGGCCGAGCTGCTCGACCGCACCGCTGGCTTCTACGCCACCTATCTCTGGGACTCCGAGGAGGCGAGGAAGGCGCGCGAGTATCTGGGGCAGCGCGGGCTCGGCGAGGAGGTCCTGCGCGCCTTCGACGTCGGCTACGCACCGAGCGCCTGGGACAAGGTGCTGCTGCGCGGGCAACGGGCAGGTTTCAAGGTCGAGGAGCTGCGCGGCGTCGGCCTGGTCCAGCGGGGGCGGGGCGGCGGCGAGTACGACCGCTTCCGCTCGCGGATCATGTTCCCGATCCGCGACCGCCGCGGCCGCACCCTTGGCTTCGGCGGACGGGCGATGCGCTCCGATCAGGGCGCCAAGTACGTCAATACCGCCGAGACCGACTTCTTCCACAAGAGCCACATGCTCTACGGCATCGACCGGGCAAAGGCGGCGATCGCCAAGGCGGGGCGGGCCGTGGTGGTCGAGGGCTACACCGACGTCCTCGCCCTGCACCAGGCTGGAATCGAGGAGGCGGTCGGGGTGATGGGCACGGCGATCACCGAGGAGCAGGTGGCGTCGCTCTCCGGCATGGTCGACGAGGTGGTGCTGGCGCTCGACGCTGACGCCGCCGGGCAGGAGGCGATGCTGCGAGCACAGCGCGTAGCCGCCGGGCGCAAGATGCGCCTGCGAGTGGCGGCGATGCCGGCGGGCGAGGACCCGGCGGAGATGCTGGCTGGGGCCGATGGGGCCGAGCGCTTCCACGCGCTGGTCGACGATGCGGTTGAGCTGACCGCGTTCCAGGTCGGGCTCGTCCTCGCCCGAACCGATACCTCCTCGCCGGCGGAGCGCGATCGGGCTCTCGGCGAGGTGGCGCCGATCCTCGCCGGGCTGGGGGAGAGCATCAGCCGCGACGACCTCGTGCGCCAGGTTGCCGAGCAGCTCGACCTGGAGCCGGCGATGGTGATGGGGAGGGTCGTGGCGGCGCAGCCGCTCAGCGGCGGTCCCGGCGGTGGGGAGAAGCCCGACGCAGGGCACGCGCCCTCTGCCCGCCGGACCACCGCGGAGCTGACCTCCCGCGAGCGACGCGAGCGGGCGCTGCTGGCGATGTGCATCGCTTTGCCCGGGGAGGGCAAGGAGTACCTGGGGCGGCTCACCGACGAGCACCTCTCGTCCAGCGGCATCCGCGCTCTCGGCTGGCTTCGAGAGCACCCCGAGGATCCGGCCTCCAACCTCCCTCATGACGACTCTGAGCTGGCCGGCTTGATCGCCGAGCTGGTCATCCTCGCCCACGACGAGCCCGCCTCCCGCGAGGCGATGGAGCTCAACTACCTCCTGTTGGAGCAGCGCCGCCTCGAGGCGGAGATCGCCGTAGCCGGCGGCGAAGGCAATCCCGAGCACCGCGCAGCCCTCAGCCGCGAACGCGCCGCCCTGGTCGAACGCATAGCCCACACCGAGCGCGTCGGCGGCTAATCGGTACATTCCTCCAGGTCGTTCCGGGGTAGCTCAATCGGTAGAGCACGCGGCTGTTAACCGCGGGGTTGTGGGTTCGAGTCCCACCCCCGGAGTTTCTCTACGCCGGTGCGCGGTCGCGCGCCAGCTGCTGGATCAGCTCGGCGCCGCGCTGGGCGCCGTCGTGCTCGCCGGCCCAGGTGGCGAGCTTTTCCGCCTGCTGGGCGAAGGATCGGTCGTGCAGGAGGCGGCGGGCGGCCCAGCGCAGGGGGGTGGGACGGCAGAGGCGCCAGGGCAGGGAGAGGCCGCACTTGGCCCAGGCGACTCGCATTGCCGTCTCGCTCATGTCGCCGATGATCGGGCAGATCAGCACGGGGGTGCCCGCGCCGAGTGCCCGCGCCACCGTTCCGTGGCCACCGTGGGAGATCACCAGTGAGGCCGCCGGCATCAGCTGGCTGTAGCTGAGCCAGTCGACGAGGATCGCGTTGGCGGGGATGTCGATCGGACTCTGCGGCACGACCCGGTTGGTGGTCGCTACGACGCGCACCGGCTCGTCGGCGAGCGCCGCCAGCGCGGTGCGGACCAGGTGGTTGTCCGAGTCGTGGGCGGTGCTCGGCGCCACCAAGACCAGGGGCTCGTCTCCCGGCGGAAGTTCCATCTCTGGGTGGGGGATCTCGAAGGTCATTGGCCCGGTGATCTCTATCCCCACCGGCCAGCGGCGCGGGTACTCGAGCTGGGGAAAGGTGGCGACGAGGGCCAGGTCGGGGCTGATGCCCCCATGGAAGCGATCGAGCGGGGGCAGGCCGAGGCGCGATCGTTGCCGGTTGAGGTCGCGACGACCATGCTCGAGCCCGATGTTGAGGGCCCGTTGGCCCGTCCGCCAGACGGCCCGCCCGAGGGGTGTCCGCGGCGGCTGCAGGCCGATGGCAAAGAACGGCAGGCCCGGCTCGACCACGGGGTAGATGTGGGGGATAAGCGTCGCCAGCGGGATGCCGAGCTTCTCCGCCGCCAGCGCCGGGGCAAGGGTGAGGATGTCGCTGATCACCACGTGCGGGCGCATCTCTTCGAGCAGCGGCAGCAGCGCTTGGGCGGCCTCTGCGGCATGGGTGCCATCGGCCGAGTCGGGATCCGGCGGCGGGAACATCTGGTATTCCTCGGCGGCGGCAAAGCCCAGCCCGGCGCCCTCGACGGCGCCTCGTCGCTCCTCCCAGGTCTCGATCGTCACCTCGTGCCCTCGTGACGCCAATGCCCGTCCCAGCGAGATCGCCGGGAAGACGTGGCCGGGGTCACCAAAGGCCGCGACGAGGAAGCGGCGGCCCCCGGTGCTCTCCGCCGCCACTGCGCTGCTGTCAGGGAGTGTCGAGTCCCTCACCCGGTCGAGTGAACACGATCTCGGGGACATGGCAGTTGCGCGAGGTGCGCAGGAGGAAGCGGACCGCCTCGCCGAGGTCCTCCGGCCGGATCATTTCCTCGCCCGGGACCTGGCCCTTGGCGAACTCGGTCATCGGCGTGTCGACGAAGCCCGGCGCCAGCGCCGTGCACTGGATCCCGGTACTGCCCACCTCTCGGTGGGTCGACTGGGTGAAGTTGATGACGGCCGCCTTGGTGGCGGCGTAGATCGAAAGCCACGCTTGGCCCCCCTTGCCGGCGATCGAGGCGGTGTTGACGATCAGCGCCTTGCCGTGCTCGGCGCCGGCTTCGCGCAGCATCGGCAGTCCCTCGCGGGTGCCGATGATCAGCGCCCGCAGGTTGACCCCCAGCTGCATGTCGAGGTGCTTGGTCTGGATCTCCTCCATCGGGGCTCCGATGCCGACCCCGGCGTTGTTGAGCAGCACGTCGAGGCGCCCGTAGGTCTCGCGATGCTTGGCGAAGACGCCGACGACGTCCTCCTCCTCGGTCATGTTCGCGGCGACGCTCTGCACCTCGATGCCGTCGCTGCGCAGGCCCTCGGCCGCGCTCTCCAGCTTCTCGGGGCGGCGCGCGGAGACCGTCAGTCGATAGCCGTCTTCGCCCAGGGCGCGCGCGATCGCCAGCCCGATTCCGCTCGATGCCCCCGTTATCAGTGCCGCTCGCTCCGCCAAGGTCGTCTCCTCCCGTCGCCCTCCGATTCCGCTGCGGACCCTATCTCCCGTCTTCGCACATTGCCCGCAGGGGCGCCGTTGCCGTCCCAGCGCCGTCAATAACATGGCGGCGATGCACCCGACTCGAGTCCTCGCCGCTCTTGCCTGCCTGTTGCTGGGGGCTGCCGGCGCCTTCGTCGGCTGCGGTGGTGGATCGGACTCCTCGACCAGCTCCTCGTCGGGCACGGGGCAGAGTCAGCCGGCCCCGCCGAAGAGCGATTTCCCCAGCGCCAAGGGCAAAACCCTGGGCGAGGTCCTGGAAGCCGAAGGCGCTCAGGCGTCCACCCTCGTCGTCTCTCCCGCCGCGCAGACTTTTTACAAAGGCGAGAACCGCTACCCGTTCGGCGTTTTCCAGCGCGATCGCACGCAGGTCCCCGACGCCCAGGTGGCCCTCTACTTCGCCAAGGTGCCCGGGAAAGCCGGGGCCCTTGGAAGCATCGAGTCGAGCGCCACGGATCCCAAAGCGGCGCTCGACCAGCCCGCGGTCGGCCCCTTCCCGGCGGCGATCGAAAGCCTGCAGACCAAGCCAGCCTTCCGCGCCCAGACGACGTCGAGCGACCCAGACGCCGCCTCGGTCGTCTACGCCACCCACGTCGACTTTCCCAGCGACGGCGAGTGGCGGATCGCGGCCCTGATCAGGCAGGGCGACGAATTGACGGCGACCCTGCTGCCGAGCGCCGAGGTCGGCAAGTTCGCCAAGGTGCCGCGGGCTGGCGAGAAGGCTCCCTTGATCCACACCCCGACGGCGTCGGACGCCGGCGGCGACCTCTCGAAGATCACGACTCGGATCCCGCCGGACACGCAGAATCAGGTCGACTACGCGGATGCTCTCGGCAAGGAACCGATCGTCCTCTTGTTCGCGACCCCCCAGTTCTGCGAAAGTCGCGTGTGCGGCCCCGTGGTCGACGTGGCTGAGCAGGTCAAGCAGCTCTACGGCGACGAGGCGGCGTTCATCCATATGGAGATCTACAACGACAACGATCCGAGCGAGAACGTGCGGCCACAGGTGCGCGCTTTCCATCTCCCGACCGAGCCGTGGTTGTTCGCGATCGATCGCCAGGGCCGGATCGAGGACGAGATCAAGGGCGCCTTCGGCGTGGAAGAACTGACCAGCGTGGTGAAGGGGCTGATCGGAGAATGAGCGAGAAGACGGGCACCGAGGCGGAGCTGCTCGCCTCCTTCGCCGAGGAGGCGAAGCGCCGTTGCGACGTGATCGCGGCCGGCCTGGCGACCGAGACCACCGACTTCGAGACGATGCGGATCGAGGCCCACGCCCTCAGGGGTGCAGCCGGCGTCGTCGGCCTGCGCCGCCTCGCCGAGCTCGCCGGCCTGATGGAATCCGACCTCGCCGAAGCGAAGAAGACCGGCAGCATCCGCGGCGGCCGCACCCACCAGATCGCCGACGCCGCCAAAGCCATCGCCGAAGGCGCCGCCGCCGCATCGGAGGGCAAAGAAGAGCCACCCGACGTGGGCCGCTCACTCGCCCAGCTCTTCAGCGCATAGCGCTACCCTCACCTACCACCGAGGGGCGGTAGCTCAGTTGGTTAGAGCAGCGGACTCATAATCCGTCGGTCGAAGGTTCGAGTCCTTCCCGCCCCATGGAAAAACGCTTTAAATAGCCATATGTCCGGGAAGCCGCCGTGCGCTTCGTCGCGCAGGCGTTTGGCGACTTCCAGCGGGTCATGCGGCGGCATTGTCAGATCGACCGTGTCCCGGTCGCCCTGGGGCTGTCAGTCCAGGTCCGACATCAGTCTGAAACCATTGCCGAGCTTGATCGCCAACCGCTCGGCAGTCGGATAGTCCTTCTGGCACAGCCGATCGCCACGCTCCTTTCTCGGATGGTTGCGTTCCTCTATCTCTTTCGGGAGAGTGCCGCAAGATGGACTCAGCCGCTTTTGGTTCGGGACTGCATTGCAGGAATAAGCGAGGAGGCTGCCGTCATCTGGGAACGACTGACAGCAACTCATCCCAAGGCCTTGGACTGAATGCGTCCGGCTAGGCACGATTCGATCTACGGGCGGCTTTCTGAGCCCCGACTCATAGTCCGAACGTTTTAGGCTGCCAGCATGGATTTGGCCCCTTGCACTTTCTGCCCCTGGCTGGACTGCCGTCGGGGCGCTCGGGGGTGCACTCATCGGTGTGGTCGCAGGTGTAATCGTTGAGTCAGCCTTGGATTGGCGACGAGACCAAAAGCTCGCCAAGGCAGGGGCGAGGCTGGTAGCCAGTGATCTTGCCGGTGCCGATACCAAGCTTCGTGAGATGCAAACTTTGGGGAAGGTTCTCGCCTACCGGGCATTCCCTATGACCAATTGGAATGAGTATCGGAGCGTTCTTGCCACCAAACTCGACAACGGGGCGTTTGAAGCCGTGTCCCGGTCCATCGTCCAGATCAAGGATTTCAGCGTGAACCGAGACGAAATCTTGCAAGGAGACAGGACCTTCGATGTCCCACCCGATGTCTTCGATGACATGCGTGGTAATGCCGCAAATGCGTACAACGCGCTTGCTGGCTTGGCAGGACACCAGCGCGTTGGCGCGCGGATTCAGCCCTCGTAGCACCCCGCTGATCCCGGTCGACCGCCCAATCGCCCTACCTCGGGTCGCGGTAGCCAGGAGGGGGTTATTTCGCGCCGGAGGCTTTGAAAGTCTTTGTCTGTGGTTCCAACAGAGCGGCAAATCTTTATTGATGTTGCGCCAGGTATTCGCATCCGGTTTCGTCGCAGCGAGCCGCCTCCGCCAATCTCCTACGCGATCATGCTGGAGAGCTTTGAGGACGGCGCGTGGACGACCGTGCGCCTTTGGGACAACGCGGATGTGGCCGACGAGCATCATGAGCACAAGCACACCAGAACGGACGGGAAGCACGCAGCCACAGTCCTGGACTTCAACTCCCCAAATGAGGCCATGGCAGCGGCAATAAGAAAGGCCAAGGGGGAGGCTCCGGAGATCGTGAGACAATGGAGGGAATCATGAGCCGTGACGCAAAGACCGACCCTGCAACCGAGCGAGTTCTCGCCAGCATCGATGACGAGGGGCTGGCTGCTCGGTATCCCAATCGGACGCACTTCATCTCGGCCGACAATCCCGACCAGGGCGAGATGGCTACCCGTGCTTTGTTTGATGGCGACCCCGTCGTGATCGTCTATGCCGATGGGCACGAGCTTCTTGTTCGGCCTGAGGAGGTTCACGGCCCCGCGCGTTGGTCTCTCGCCGTGACGGCGCTTCTGCTGCGCTTCCGTCGCCGTAATCACGGTTCGGTTCAGTTCCCCCCTCGGGCGCGTATCGAGGCACGGGACTCGACCGGCCATCCCATCGCTGCATAGGTGCGATGAGCTGGCCTGACGGTCGCTCGAAACTTTGTCCCGAAATTTGTCCCGGACTCCACCGAACTCAGCCGAACTCCTCGGACTGAGGGCATCTAGCCAGGCACGATTCGGCTCTATAGACAGCTTCCCTGAGCGTATGGGCGACCCTCTACATCTCACGATCCTCTGCGAGGGGCGACGACGGCTGGATCCTCTCCTCGATTCCTGAGGTCCCCGGCGTGCTCAGTCAGGGCCGAACCAAGGAGGAGGCCCGCGAGATGGCGCTAGATGCCTTGGCAAGGAATGCTTGAGCTGCGTGCCGCCGAGCACGAGCCGCAAGGCAAGGCAGTTGGCAGCGAGTCGCTGAATATCGTTGCGGCGTGAAGCGTCGAGACCTTGAGCGACATCTGAAGAAGCACGGTGCCCGAATGCTTCGAGAGGGGGGCCGGCATAGCTACTGGGGATGGACGCCGAGCGGTCGACGTCGGTGCCCCGCCATCGCAAGATCCACTACCCGCTCGCCCGCGCGATCTGTAAGCAGCTTGGGATTCCCCGCCAGAGGGTTCTCGCTAGCTGGAAGCGCCCCGCGAGTTCGGCTCACTTTAAGGCGAGGACTACGGAGCCCAGTGAAACTGGTAGACCAGATACGCCACTATCAATCCGCTGATCACCGCGATGGTTATTCCCTCGAACCACCGGTTCTTGAGGATCACCAACAGCCCTTGGCCAAATGACTTGATTGCGCGGAAAGGCCACGTCCGCCGGTTGGGAGCTGGATGTCCCGCCACCCCGTTGGCATTCTCGGCTGCCGCGACCCGCTCTTCCCCGTCTTCCTTGACCCGCTGCTTGAGCTGCTCTATGAGCGACTTGTCCTGCCCGGCGATCTCTACCCAATCAGAGCTGGGTGCAGCGCCCGCGTGATGAAGTCTCAGGCAAAGAGCACCTCCGGCGCCGACTACCGCGATGACCAGGCCGACCGTGGGGTCGTTGAAAGGGAATTCGTCCGCCCGCTCTGAGAACTCGTTGAGAGGGATGGTGTCTTCTTCGTGATGTGGGTGAATGCCGCGGCTGGCGCCGACCATCGCCGCCGCTGCGGTCCCGGTGTCTTCCTCGACCAATTCGACCAGTCGATCTGCGTAGGAGGCGAGGTCCTTGTTCGAGTTGAAGGCGCAAGCACCGAAGTCGTATCGGCGCGAGTGCTGATATGAAGACTGTTCTGTGGCCGTGGGCTCAGTCTAGTCTCGGTACGCGGTGGAACCCTGGGTTTGGCTTCGAACACCGGAACGGACCGTCGTATGGAGGGACCCTCAGCCCGACCCCACCGGATCGGCCGAGCTCGAGCACGCTCAGCGGGGCCAGCAGAACACCTCGACCCGAATCCCATCGGGATCGAAGACGAAGAGCGCGTAGTAGCCGGGCACGTCGCGATCCTCCTCTGGCGGGAAGTGAACGTTTGCACCGCTCGCTAGGCAGCGTGCGTGCGCCTCATCGACCTCCTCCCGTCGGTCGACCTCGAAGGCGAAGTGCTCGATTCCAACCCCGTAGTAGCGATGCGCGGGGCCATCCGCCGGGCGGATTCCGAACATCGAGGAGCCCGACCCAGGTTCTCGGGCTCCTTTCACCGCGTCCTCGAGGTACACAACCTCCTCGGTTCCTCGGTAGCTCGGATACCGGACGCTCTCTTTCCAACCGAGTGGGCCGAGCAGGTCGAGATAGAAGGCGAGGGACCGCTCAACGTCGGCGACGGCCAGATCGACGTGATGGATTCCTCGCGATGGCATCGTCCGGCCATTTTATTCCACAGGAGGGCAAGGCAGGAGCTGCTCGATGCGGCGGGGCTGGCCGACGGGCTCGGCTACCACGCCTGCTCCAGCGCCGACGAGACTCGGCCCCTGCACGGGCCGGGCCGCAGTCGTGACCCCGGAGTAGTTATAGAAATCGTAGAGCCGGCCGTCTCCAGCAAGCATGGAGACGGCCGGCTCGGGGCCGCTGCGCTTGCTGCGGCCTCGATGGCCTACTTACCCACGGTGACGTTCACCTTGGTCCCTTGCTCCAGGACCTTGCCGGGCTGGGGATCCTGCCTGACCACCCGGCCCCGTTTGCCCCTGATGCGCTTGATCGTGCCGACCTTGCAGTCGGCACGCCGTAGGGCCCTCTTGCTGGGCTTCAGCTTCTTGCCCTTGAGCTTCGGGACGACGCAGCCTTCGTAGGTGAATTGACCGTCTCTGGTCGTGACGCTGGTCCCGGCCAGGGTGGTAACCGTCACGTCGGCCGGGCCGACTGTGGTGCTCGACGGGGCTATCGCGGTGATCTGGGTGTCCGATTCGACCGTGAAGCCAGTGGCGGGGGTGGAACCGAACTTGACCGCACTCGCCGCAGTGAAGTCCGTTCCGGTGATTTTCACACTGGTGCCGCCAAGGACAGAGCCGGAGTCCGGCACGATCGAGCCGATCGCGGGAGTTGGCTGCACTTCGGCACTGAGCTCGATCTCCTTCCCCGCGATCGTCCCACTCGGGGCTACCGTCGCCATGTCGAAGGGCGGCGGAAAGATGAAGCCGTAGCTTGCGCCCGGGACTTCGACGGTTCCGATCTTGTCCGTGCCATTGGTCGGATCGACTCCAATCAGGTCCCCGGCGCGGATCGGCAGGTTCGCCGTGAAGGTCTGGAGTCCCGTTCCCGACGGCGTCGCCGGGTTGCTGGTGCCGCTCGCGGTATACGCACCCGAACCGTTGGGCCGGAGGACTCGCAGATAGAACGGACCCCCCTGGGCGTCCTGCATTCGCCAGCGCACGATCGTGCCGTTAACCGGTGAAACCAAGTTGGCGCCTTTCTCGGGCAGCGCGGTGTTGAAGAAAGTCTCCACCTGCCCAAAGGCGGTTGGGGAAGATCCTGGGGGCAGAACGCTTCCGATGGTGACCGTCGATGCCTGTGCGGCGGTTGTCGCCAAGAGCGCCCAGGCGCTCATCGCGGCGAGAGCGAGAAGGCCCATTCCACTCAACCTTCCGCGCTTCTTCTTCGAACTGACACTTACACCGTATCCGTTTCTCTGTCGACACCTCATCCACTTTCCTCCTTTGGGTTGTGGCCCCTGCGTGTCGGGATGGTTGGAATGCTCAAACCACCTTTCTTGCGAAGGTTGCGGCGGGCATCCAAAGACAGGGCAGTTCACCCAGGGAGTGAACGTGGACGATTCAGGCGGTACTGGCGAGAGGCCGAATCGCAGGTGCCTCCGCTTGGCCTCGTCCCGGTAGGAGCAGGGCGGAGAGGCACACCATCGCGAAGGCGCTCGCCTGCAGGACGATCCCGGCCGGGTCGGTGGAGAGGGGGTCGCCGAAGACGAGCAGGCCGGCGACGATCTGGGTTGCGTTGGCAACGAGGCCCATCAGGCCGATCGTCTCTATCGCCTCACCTCCCTGTAGCGCCGCTACCGCCGCGTACTGGGCGAGGGCTCCGCAGAGGACGATCAGGCCCACCCAGGGCACGACGACGGCGACCGAGGCTCCGCCGGCGCCGGTCAGGCCCTTGATCGCAACTCCGGCGATGGCGAAGAGCGTGCCGGCTAGGACGGCGAGGAGGACGCTGCGGCGTGCGGCGAGACGCTCGGATCGGTGACCCATGGCAAGCCCCGCCGCAACGAGTGCCAGCCCTCCCTCGAAGCCGAGGATCGGCGCGACGGAGAAATGCGAATGGCTGTCGCCGAAGTGCGGCACCGTGACGGCGAGGAGGGCGAGCCCGGCGCCCCCGAGAAGCAACGCAAGCCATTGCCGCGGCTCGATCCGGTTGCCGAACAGTCGCTGCGACATCACGGCGAGGGTGACCGCACCGCTAGCGAGCACGGCCTGCACCAGGGAGATCGGCGCCATCGAGAGGGCGGCGACATGGAGGAGCCACGCCGCTGCGGCCAGGCCCCATCCGGCGGCGAACCAGCGCGATCCCGCCAGGCTGCGGGCGCTGCGCAACGGCCGGCGGATTTCCACGGGCGCGACGCGCTGCGCCCCCCTGTGCTTGAAGAGCGAGGCGAGATTGGCCAGCAGGGCTGCGACCAGCGCAAGTGCAACCCCTGCTTCGACCGAGCCCACCGCCTTCCCCTAGAGCGGACTCGCTACGCGAGCATGGGCAGCGGTTCGGTCGCGATCGGAGCCCGGTGCTGGGCCCTCGCGCAACTGCAGTCGCCTCCGTGCCGCCGCCACGGCAACAGCCGAAGAGCGACAGGCCTTGGCGATCGAGCCGTCGGTGCGCTCTGGCGTCCGGCGCACCTCGAACTCGATCAGCCCGGCTCGGCGGAGCTTGGCGCGGGCGTCCCTGTCGCTGTTGCTCGGCCCGGCCTCGACGGCGGCTTCGACCGCTCGCTGTCGCCTGCAGGTCAGGCAGAAGTTCCCTTCGGCGGCGCTGATCCAGGTGTCGGGAAGCGGCGCCGCCCTGCCATCGATCCGGCTCGCGGAAACGCCACAGCCGCTGCAGGTCCACTTGCGAGAGGTGGCGCCGCGCCGGCTCATCGCGGGGCCTTCGTCCTGCGGCGGCGGGAGCGGGGTGCGCCGTGCTTGGGCTCGGGACTGCGTTCCGGCCCCCCGTGGCCCTGATCGAACTCCCGGGAAAGGCCGAGCGAGTGCGCCATGCGCCGAACCTCGTCGGCCTGGTCGGCGAGGACGAAGCTGATCCCCGTGCCCTGGCGCCCGGCTCGCCCGGTGCGGCCGATGCGGTGCACGTAGGACTCGCGGTCTCCGGGGGTGTCGAAGTTGACGACGTGGGTTACGTCGTCGACGTCGATCCCGCGGGCGGCGACGTCGGTCGCGATCAGGGCGCGTACCTCACCCGACTCGAAGCGGGCCAGTGCTCGTTCGCGCTGCCCCTGGCTCTTGTCGCCGTGCATGGCCGCTGCCTCGACCTTGCGGGCGCGCAGCCGTTTGGCCAGGCGGTCGGCACCGCGCTTGGTGCGCACGAAGACCAGCGTGCGGCCGTTCGCGCTGCCGCGGAGCTGATCGACCAGGTGGTCGAGCTTGTCGGCCTGCGAGTCCACGCGCAGGAAGCGGTGCTCGATGTCGGCCTTGGCGCTCTTGCTCTGCGCCTGGGTGTGGCGGCGGGCGTCGCGGGTGTAGGCGGCGGCGATCTTGCCGGTGGCGCCCTCGAGCGTTGCCGAGAAGAAGAGGGTCTGACGCTTTGCCGGGGTCTGGGAGACGATCCGGCTCACGGCCGGTTTGAAGCCCATGTCGAGCATGCGGTCGGCCTCGTCGAGGACGAGGATGCGGACCCGTTCGAGCGAGACGATGCCGCGGGCAATCAGGTCCTCGAGCCGCCCGGGGGTGGCGACCAGGATGTCGGCGCGGCGAGCGGCCTTGCTCTGGGGCCCGAAGCCAACGCCGCCGTAGACGGCGGCGATCTGCAGCCTGCGAGCGTCGGCGACGGAGCGCAGCTCCTCGACGATCTGCCCCGCCAACTCGCGCGTCGGGGCGAGGACGAGAGCCGAGGTTTGCCCGCTACCGGGCTCTATGCGGTCAACCAGTGGGATGCCGAAGGCGAGCGTCTTGCCCGAGCCGGTCGGCGACTGGACGAGAAGGTCGTGGCCGGCCAGAGCGTCGCGCACGACCAGCTGCTGGACCGGGAATGGTTTGGTGATGTCGCGGCGCGAAAGCGCGCTGACGACAGGCTTGGAGATGCCGAGATCGGCAAAGGAAGTGATCTGTGAGCTCCTTCTTGAGCGATTAGGGGGAGATCCTGCAGCCCCTAGGCGCCAAGCGGCACACGGAGGGAAACGGAACCTCTCGGGCGGCGATGGGCCAAACCCGACCCACAAACCGTAGCAGCCGCCGCCGGAAGCTGAAATTCGTACGAGATCGGTGCCCGATCGTCGAATCTCCCTCGGGCCTGCGCTTAGATGCGCCGGTGGCTCGCGGCGATCGCCCTCGACGAAATACCGGTCTTCTCTGCGTCTGGGTGGCCGCTGCCCTCGCTTTCGGCGCCAGCTCGGCCTCGGCCAGC
Organism: uncultured Solirubrobacterales bacterium; assembly: GCA_963712595.1. Classification (GTDB taxonomy): domain Bacteria; phylum Actinomycetota; class Thermoleophilia; order Solirubrobacterales; family 70-9; genus VRUE01. Next base: position 216,035 of record CAVQIM010000001.1, on the reverse strand, counting down.
GTCGCCGTCGACAAAACCGTCACCACCCACCAGGCGGCTGCGTCCAAAACCATCTCCTCGCCGGCGTTCTCGACCTCGGCACCCGGCGAGCTCTTGCTCGCCTTCGTCAGCTCCGACGGTCCCTCGGCCGGCGGCTCGCAGACCTTCTCGAGCGTCACGGGCGGGGGGTTGACCTGGCGCCTGCGGCGGCGCGCCAACGCCCAGGCCGGGACCGCCGAGGTCTGGGCCGCAAACGCGCCGGTGACGTTGAGCAACGCCACGGTTACGGCGACCCGGGGAAACGGCTCCTACAACGGCTCGATCACCGTCGTGACCTTCACCGGGGCCGACCAGGTCGTCGACGGGACCACCGCGGCGGCGAGCGCCGCCACCGGCGCCGCCTCCGTCTCGCTGACGACCACCCGCGCGGGGTCCTGGGTTTGGGGGGTCGGCAACGACTGGGACAAAGCGACGGCGCGCACCGTCGGCGCCAATCAGACCAAGGTCGACGAGTTCCTCGCCGCCACCGGCGACACCCTGTGGGTCCAGCGGCAGAACACGGCCACGCCGGCGAGCGGCACGCAGGTGACGCTGAACGACACCGCTCCCACCGCCGATCGCTGGAACCTGGCTGCGGTCGAGGTGATCCCGGCGGTGGTCGACAACCAGCCGCCGACGGCGCCGACCAAACTCACGGTGGGCACGGTCACCCCGACCCAGGTCGGGCTTTCCTGGACCGCCAGCAGCGATGACCAGGGCGTCGCCGGCTACCGGATCTTCCGCGGCGCCGGGCAGGTCGGCGACGTGGCCGGAACCAGCTTCACCGACACGACGGCCTCGCCCTCGAGCACCTACTCCTACACGGTGAAGGCATACGACGGCGCCGGCAACCTCTCCGCCGCCTCGGAACCGGTGAGCGTGACCACCCCCGCGGGGGACACGACGCCGCCCACCGTCTCGCTCACGGCGCCGGCCGACAAAGCAACGGTTACGGGCACGACCACGCTCACCGCAACCGCCTCCGATGCGAGCGGGGTCGCCGGCGTGCAGTTCCTGCTCGACGGGAGCCCGCTCGGCGCCGAGGACACCTCGTCGCCGTACAGCCTGGCCTGGAACTCGACCACCGTGGCGAACGGATCGCACACCCTGGCGGCGCGGGCTCGAGACGGCTCTGGCAACACCGCGACCTCCACGGCGGCCACGGTCACCGTCTCCAACGGCGGGACCGGGCCCGCCCAGGTCGGGCAGTGGGGCCCGTTGACCCCACTGCCGGCGGTGGCGATCCACTCGGCGCTCCTTCCCAACGGCCGCATCCTGCTCTTCCAGGGCGACTTCTCCAGCGGCGGCCAGCAGTACGTCTTCGACCCGCAGACCGGATCGGTCACCCACGTCCCCGACGCTGCCGCCGATCTGTTCTGCGCCGGGCAGGCGGTTCTCGCCGACGGGCGCGTGCTCGTCGTCGGCGGCACCGCGACCCAGGGGGGGTTCGGCGTTCCCGACATCACCGCCTTCAACTGGCAGGCCGAGACCTGGAGCGCGCTCGCCCCGATGCAGTTCCCCCGCTGGTACGCGACGGCGACGACGCTCTCTGACGGCAAGGTGCTGGTCAACTCCGGCAGCAACCGCGATATCAACGATGTAGTGCCGATCCCTGAGCTCTATTCGCCGGACACGAACAAATGGCAGAGCCTCACGGCTGCAAGCCACACGATGCCGATCTACCCGTTCATCTACCAGCTGCCCGACGGGCGGATCGCCCACCTGGGCGGTTCCGAGGGGCCGACGGCCAGCGAGGTCCTCGACCTCTCGACCAATCAGTGGACGACGTTCGACAGTCGTGTGATCGAGGGTGGCAGCATCGCCAACTACGCCCCCGGCCGTTTCATCAAGGCCGGCTCGGCCGCGGACGACGGCTACTCGGGCAACTCGGTGAAAACCGCCTACACGTTGAACATGAGCGCCCCCGGGGCGATCTGGCAGCCGACCGCGAGCATGGCCTTTCCGCGCAGCTTCCTCAACCTCACCAACCTGCCCGACGGCACCGTGCTGGCCACCGGCGGCGGCACTGACAAGTCGGGCTTCGTCGACGCCAACGCCGTGCTGCAGGCCGAGGACTGGGACCCCGCGACGGGAACCTGGACGACCTACGCGTCGATGAGCGCTCCGCGCCTCTACCACTCGGTCGCCGTCCTCCTTCCCGATGGCCGGGTCTACGTGTCCGGCGGTGGGGGGGACCCCGGCGTCAACGACCAGCGCAGCGCCCAGATCTTCTCGCCGCCCTACCTCTTCAAAGGGGCCCGCCCGACGATCGGCTCGGCTCCAGCCACCGGCAAATACGGCGCCAGCATGTTCGTCGGCACGCCCGACGCCGCCTCGATCTCACGGGTCTCGTTGATCCGCACCGGCTCGGTTACCCACGCCTTCGACCAGAACGCCCGCGCGACGTCGCTGAGCTTCACCCAGACCGCCGGCGGCCTCGAAGTCAACATGCCGTCCAACCGCAACGACGTGCCGCCCGGCTACTACATGCTCTTCATCGTCAACGGCCAGGGCGTTCCCAGCGTCGCCTCCTTCGTTCGCTTCCCCGCGCCCTACGAAGACACGAGCGCCCCGACGGCGCCGTCGGGACTCTCCGCCAGTGGGGCGGTGGGAACAGCCTCGTTGAGCTGGACCGCCGCGACCGACGACGTCGGCGTCGCCCGCTACAACGTCCACCGCTCGAGCGCGCCGGGCTTCACGCCGACCGCCGCGAACCGGGTCGGCCAGACGGCCGCGACCTCCTTCGCGGACAGCGGCGTCCCGGCTGGCACCTGGTACTACAAGGTGACCGCCGAAGACGCCGCCGGCAACGTGGGGCCGGCTTCGGCGGAGGCTCCGGCTACGGTCAGCGCCGACACCACGCCACCGAGCGTGCCCAATGGACTTCAGGCCACCGCGGTTGGAGACACTTCGGTCGGCCTCTCCTGGAACGCTTCGACCGATGACGTCGCCGTGGCCGGCTACCGCGTCAGCCGCAATGGAGCGCAGGTAGGCACGCCGGGGTCGACGAGCTTCACCGACACCGGTCTGCAGCCGAACACCCCCTACACCTACACGGTGCTCGCCGTCGATGCGGCGGGCAACCCGAGTGGCCCTTCGGCGCCGCTCACGGTCACCACCGCTACCGCGCCGAGCTTCGCGCTCGACAAGACGGTGACGACCCGCCAGAGCACCGCCGCGACGACGATCTCCGCACCGCCGTTGACCACGGCGAAAGTGGGCGAGCTGCTTCTGGCGTTCATCGGCTCCGATGGCCCGAGCGGGGCATCGAGCCAGTCGATCAGCGCCGTCAGCGGTGGTGGGCTCACCTGGACCCTGCGCCGGCGAGCCAACGCCCAGGCGGGCACGGCTGAGATCTGGCAGGCCACCGCGCCTTCGACGCTGACCAACGCCGTGATCACCGCGACCCGCGCGACCGGCAGCTACCAGGGGGCGATCACGGTTGCCGCGTTCACGGGCGCGGATACCGCGGTCAACGGGGCGGTCGGATCGGCCTCCGCGTCGACGGGCGCCCCCACGGCCTCGCTGGTCACGACGCGGGCGGGCAGCTGGGTTTGGGGCGTGGGGGAGGATTGGGACGGCGCGACGGCCCGCACCGTAGGGTCAGGGCAGACCCTCGTGGATCAGTTCCTCAGTCCCAGCGGGGATACCTTCTGGACTCAGCGTCAAACGGCGACGACACCGGCCGCGGGGACGACGGTGACGATCAACGACACCGCCCCAACCGGACACCGCTGGGACCTTGCGTTGGTTGAGGTGTTGCCGGCGACCGCCGGGCCCTAGGGGGGATTGGCGAAACCCGGGTGCGCGAACTGGCGAGCGCCGGACAAGCGGGGCAAGGACGCAGGGAGCCCGAATAGCGCTCATGAGTATCCGGTTCGCTCAGGCAGATCCCGCCCTGAGTCATGAAGATCAGCCTTGGGCCGACCGGCGAGACACGCGCAGCCGACATTCACCCCACCCAGGGGTGATCAAAGTCGGATGCGCCGAGCCGCCCCTGGGTCAGGTGGGACCAGCTCCGCATCAACCTGACGGAACCGGATGCTCATGAGCGTCGCTGGACGCGTGTGGGGTTTCGCCAATCCCTCCCTTGGAGGGCCTTGCGGCAGCGATAGCGGCCGGACACCGTTTTGGGCTCGGTAGATTCCGCGTGCCGCCGGTGAGATCGATTCGAACCTCTCAGATCCTGCTTTTCGCCACCCTGCTTCTCGCGATCGGGATCTTTCCTACCCGAGCGGGGGCGAGCGCAACGATGGGGAGAAGCCTCACGCCGGCTAACTCGATAGCGGCGCAGAGCTTCTGGACGCCGGCTCGAATGGCCCGAGCCCGTCCGCTCTCGGCGGGGCAGCGCTCCCGGCCTCCGCGATTGACGACGGTCTCGCGAGATGGCGTCGGCCACGGTCACCCTCACCGGTACCCGCCGCGCGGCCCCAGCTCGGTTGCGGCTGCCAGCTCGGTTGCCGAAACCGTGGCGGACCCGACCCTGCCCGGTATCGCCCAGAACGGGGCGATCTTCGCGGTCGTCGGACCGGGGCAGCTGGGCCGCTGCTCGGGGACGTCCGTCAACGCGCCGAACATGAGCGTCGTCTTCACGGCCGGCCACTGCGTTCATTTCGGCGATACCTGGTTCGGGCGGAAGTGGGTCTTCGTTCCCGGCTACCACCACGGCGTCCGCCCCTATGGAACATTCGCCGCCAAGTGGCTCGGCAGCCCCGGGCAATGGGTCGCGGGCAGCAACGAGAACTTCGACGTCGGTGCCGCGGTCGTGTCTCGCAACGAACGCGGCGAAACGCTGGCCGCCGCGGTTGGCGGCTACGGGATCGCCTGGGATCTCACGCCCAACCAGGTCTTCGACGTCTACGGTTACCCGGCGGAGGACCCCTTCAATGGCGCGACGCTGCAGCGCTGCCCCCAGACACCGTTCCTGGGTCATGACCTCGTCTCGTTTCTCTCGCCCGGACCGCTCGACCTCGCCGTGCAGTGCAACGTCACCGGCGGCGCATCGGGGGGCGGCTGGATCATCTCCGGGGGGCTGCTTAACAGCGTCACCACGAACGGCTACCCCGACGACCCGACGACGGACTACGGCCCCTACTTCGGCCGGGCGGTGGGCCAGCTGTTCACCCGCGCCTCGGGGGTTCGGTGAGAGCCTCGCAGCGCCTCCGCCTCGCGGCTGGTCTCGTCCTCTCGGTCGCGGTGGTCTCGGCGTGCCCCGCGATCGCCGGCGCCGCAGGAGGCCAGCAGCTCCTGCTGCGGGCACCGGGCGGCAACGGCTACTCGATTGGCGTCAGCGCCGAAGGCGCGACTGCGTTTCTCGACGTGAGCCGGCCCCTGTCGGCGGGGCTGGCGGGGGCCTCTAGCGTCTATATCGCCCGCGCCAAGCTGAGCCCGACGCGGATGAAGGCGACCTTCGGCGACCTGGGCACGGTCTCGGTCCGGTTCCGCCCCTCCGGAAGAGTGAAGCGCAGCCGGGCCGAGCGGGGGTGTCGCGGTCCGGATCACTTCACCATCCGTTTCGGAGTCTTCGTCGGCAAGCTCGATTTCGAGGGAGAGGGCGGCTATGCGGCGGCCCACCTGCATCGGGCGAAGGGCAGGGTCATCAGCCCCCTCTCGCTGGACTGCAATGGTCCCGTCTTCCCGGCGCCCCGGCGTAGTCGGCCCGGCGGTGCGGACCCTCGCGCGAAGCTGACGACCCTGACGGCGGGGTGGAGGCTGGGCCTCAGCGCCACCTCGTTCACGGCGCTCGACAGCGGTCGCGGGCACACCCGTTTCTTCGCCAGCAGCTCACAGAGCCAGGGCGCGCTGGCGATCTACCGCTACGCCTTCGCGCTCGCTTCGCCGCTGACCTTCGCGGTCGACGATGCGCTCAGCCTCGCCGGCGTCACCCCGCCGCCCCCTTTCAGCGGCGATGCCTCCTTTCAGCGTGACGTCAGCGGCGCCAAGAGCTGGACCGGCTCGCTGGCGGTCTCGTTCCCCGGCGCCCCCGATGTGCCTTTGACCGGATCGCAGTTCAAGGCACAGCTGATCCGAAGCTGGTGAGGCGCCACGATCGGTGCGAAGATCGCCGCCAAGGCCCACGACAGAGAGGAGCGAAAGTGTCAGCTGGTGATTCGAGGTGGCGAGCCATGTCTCGGGTATGGGGGCTCGCGTTGGCGATAGGCCTCACCGCCTTCGTCGCGTCCGGCTGCGGGGGCGACGGGGACGACAACGGCACCGGGTCGGAAGTGCAAGACCGCATCGAACGGGCAACGGAAGAAGCCCAAAAGGGCATCGAAGGGGCAAAAGAAGAGGCGACGAAGGGCATCGAAAAGGGCTCCGAAGAAGTGAAGCAGGGCCTGAAGAAGGCCGAAGAAGAAGTCAAGAGCGGCGCCGAAGGCGGCAAGAACGAGGCCCAGAAGGGCATCGAACGCGCCAAAGAAGAGGCGCAGCAGGGCATCGAAAAGGGCAAGCGGGAAGCCGAACAAGGGATCGAAGAAGCGGAAAAGCAAGCACAGCAGTACGGCAACTAGAAGCACCTGTCTGGAGCCCCGGCGGCGACTCGGTCGCCGGGGCCGCCGTGCCCCCACGGGCCAGACTGAGTCATCCTTGGCGGATGGCCGCTGCAGACGGCGAGCACACTTTCGAGGCGATGGTCGCGGATGCGATCGACGCCCTGCCGGAGCAATTCCAACGGGTGCTGGCGGGGATCGCGGTGGTCGTCTCCGACCGCGGTGCCGAGGCGCACGCGTACGGGCAATACATGGGGGATGGAATAGCGAGCGAGCGCTACGAGGACCGGATCGTCATCTACCGAGACACCCTCGAGCGTGACTTCGGGCACGACCGCGCCTTGCTCGCGCGACAGGTGGAGCGCACGCTGCGCCACGAGCTGGCGCATCATCTCGGCTGGGACGAGCGGGGCGTCGGGGACCTCGGGCTCTGACCCGGCGCTTCGGCGATGGAGCAGCTCAGCCGGCGACCCTGCAGTCGCTTTCCAGCCCGGAGGTCAGGCGCTGGCCTCCGTTGAACCAGAAGGTCGCCTGGGCAAGCTGGAAGATCGCGCCTGGAAAGCCGGCGGGGGCCGCACAGCTGGCGCTGAGGAAGCTGCGCCGCTCTCCCGCGTATCCGTACCTGCGCCCGATAGTGAGATCGAGATCCGTGACGTAGCCGAGATCGGAGGCGATCTGCGGGATTCTGGTTGAGAAAACCGTCCCAAAGCGGCCCTGGCCACGCGAGATCTCGAACGGCAGGACGAAGGTGGCTCGCACGGGACTCGAGCCGTAGAGATGCAGGAGCAGGCCCGCCCGGCCCCGGGTCCTGGCGTTGAAGACGAGCACTCGGCCACGGGCGGGGATCAGGGTGGAGTTGGGAACGTCGACGTTGACGGCGAAGCGGCCGTGGCCGACGACAGCTTGGCGGCAGATGGCGAGGGCGGCTTCGGTGCTGGTCTGCTGGAGCTCGGAGGCGGCGCAGGTGGGGAGGCCGGCAACCGATATCTGGCTGGCCCTGTTGACGGCGATCGAGATCTGGCGAAGCTGCGGTGGGCGGCTGCCGTCGACGGTGGCGACGGAGCCGGAGAGGCGGACCGTCACCGGCACGGAGCGTTCGCGGGGGAGCTTGTGGGGGAGGAGGTCGCCGCTGAAGGAGACCCGCAGGTTTCCTTGCTGCACCAGTTCTCCCTGTGCAGAGCAGGCGAAGACGAGCACGATAAGTGCAAGCACGGATACGGCGATCAGGCGGCGCATGGTCCCACCGTCAAGTCTAGGTCCGAGCGGATCCGCCCCGGATTAACGGAGTGCTATTTCGTTCGACTCAAAGCCCTAGGGTTGGGCAATGGACGAGCCGGCTCCCGCGATCGAGCTCTCACCGGGCGATGAGTTCGCGGGCTACCGGGTGGAGCGGCGCCTCGGCCGTGGCGGCATGGGAATGCTCTACCTGGCGCTCGAGCCTGGTCTGGAGCGCCACGTCGCGCTGAAGCTGATCGCGCCAGAGGCAGCCGCCGACGAGGTCTTCGCCCGTCGATTTGCCGACGAGTCGAGGATCGCGGCCTCGATCGAGCACCCGAACGTGGTGCCGATATACGCAGCCGGCGAAGAGGGCGGTGTGCCTTTCATCGCGATGCGCTACGTGGCCGGCGCCGACCTGGCCAAGCGCCTCGCTCGCGAAGGGCGGCTCGATCCCAAGGCTGCCACCGAGCTGGTCGGCCAGGTCGGCAACGGTCTCGATGCGATCCACGCCGCCGGCCTGATCCACCGCGACGTGAAGCCGGCGAACGTGCTGCTCAGCGGGGCGGAGGGCGCGGAGCACGCGTACATCACCGACTTCGGCGTCGCCCGCAACGTCGCCACCGAGTCCGGTCTGACCCAAACCGGTCGCTTCGTCGGCACGCTCGACTACGTCGCGCCGGAGCAGATCTCCGGCGGGGCAGTCGACGCTCGCGCCGACGTCTACGCGCTCGGCTGCCTGCTGTTCAAGCTGCTCACCGGCGAGGTGCCGTTCCCCAAGGACGGCGAGGCGGCTCGCCTCTTTGCCCACCTCAACGACCCGCCGCCGGCGCCATCCCTGTACGCCCCCGAGGTCTCGATAGCGCTCGACGACGTCGTGATCCGGGCGATGTCGAAGTCCCCCGACGATCGTTACCCCTCGGCCGGAGACCTCGGCCGCGCGGCGCAGGCGGCATTGCGCGGCGAGCGACCGGCGACGCCCGAGCGGACCGTGGCGACGGGTGCGGCGGCGACGCGGACGGCCGAGACGATCTCGGTCGGGTCGCAGGAAACCGCCGCCGCCCACCCTGGCTCCGGCGGTACCTCACCCGTCGGCGCTAGCTCAAATGCTCCTGCCCCCAAGCCCGCGCGCCGCAACAGCCGCATTGCGCTGGTCGGGGGCTCGCTGGCGTTGGTCATCGCGGCGGCGGCGGGTGTCATGGCCCTGGCGAACGGCGGAGGAGGATCGCCGCCGGGGGGCTCGCCGGCCGGCACCGGCGCGACCGCGCGCGATGCGAACAGGCAAGAGCCCCCTCGCGTCGACGCCCTGTCAAAGCCCGAGCTGATCGCGAGGGCCGACGCGATCTGCGCCGACAGTCAGGCGACCTATCTGGCCACGCGGCAGGACTTCCCCACAGGGGAGACCGAACCGGACGTCACCTACGCGAAGATCCTCACCGGCATCTCGACCCGCGCGGTGCGCCGCTTCAACTCGCTGGCTCCCCCGGCGAGCGTCCGCGGGCCCTACCGCGAATACGTCGAGGCGCAGGAGCGGGTCAAGGCCCACGACCGCCAGGCGCTGAACGCGGCCGAAGCGGGCGACACCGCCGCCTACCTGGCCGCCCGCCAGAGGCGCGACGAGGAGGCCGGAGAACGCTACGACCTGGCCCGCGCGGTCGGTCTCGAAAAGTGCAGTGCCAACCCGGCATAGCGCGGAAAGGAGACGAGATGAAGTCGCACACCGCTTACATGACCTTTCAGACCAGCGGGCGGCGGGAGTTGATTCGCATCACCGAGGAGGTGCAGGCTGCCGTCGAGGAGGCAGGGATCGCGGAGGGAATGGTGCTGGTCTCGGCGATGCACATCACAGCCGGTGTCTGGGTCAACGACGACGAGCCCGGCCTGCACGAGGACGTGCTCGAATGGCTCGACAAGGTGGCGCCCCCGAGCTGGCAGGCGCCGGCAAACGACGTCGCCTCGGAGCTTCTCCCAGACGATGGCGACTATCGCCACCACCGCGGTGGCGAGGACAACGGCGACGCTCACCTGAAGAACCTCCTGGTCCACCACCAGGCGATCGTCCCGGTCACCGGTGGGCGGCTCGACCTCGGGCCCTGGCAGCAGGTCTTCTACTGCGAGTTCGACGGCGGGCGGCCGAAGCGCCTCGTGATCAAGGCGATGGGGGAGTAGCGAGCGACCGCAGTCGAGGTGAGCCTGAGGGGGGGTCCTACTCGTCGCGGCCGGCGCCGCCCGGGTGGGTCATCCGTTCGGCCCGCTGGCGCATTTCTTCGGCCGCCTCGCGGGTGGCCGCGGCCGCCTCGTGCTGGACTGCCGCCATGCCCTCGCTCGGCTTGCCGCCGACGATGTCGCGGAAGGCGTTCTTGAGGCGCTCGGTGCGCCGATCGGGGGGGAAGCGGGCTTCGGAGCGGGCCTGCTTGCCCGGATTGCGCTCTCCATATCGCTTGCGGGCCCAGGGCGAGCCGGGCTTGCCCAGCCGCCAGGCTCCGTAGATCGCCAGCGGCAGGACGAAGAAGCCGATCGTGCCGTGCATCAGGCGCTGCTTGGCGAAGCAGAGCGCGACCATGGCGAAGACGAAGAGGGCGCCGAGGATGCTGCCGAGGATCTGGGCAAGGGAGCTGGTGTCGAAGTCGAAGGGAGTGAAGCCGAGCAGCAGAAGAACCATGCCGGCGGCGGCGATCACCGTGGCGTCGATCGAGCTGCGCCCCTCCTCGGCCCAGTAGACGTCGTCGAGGTAGACCCAGAGCGCGAACTCGTCGATCGTCAGGCCGGCGCCGACGCCGAAGGCGAAGGCGCAGATCTCCGTCCAGGGGCTGGCGCCGAGCGCAGCGAAGCCGAGCGTGCCGGCGGCCATCATCGTCACGATCCCGAAGACGAGGTGGTGTAGGTGCACGCCGCTGTCGCTGACCACGCTGCCCGGCCACCAGGAAACCCTGGGGCTGCGCATCAGCCTGGTGCTCATGCGGATGAAGGCGAAGGAGAGGATGAAGCCGGCGAAGACGAGGAAGAGGCCCTGCTCGTCGTGCTCGGTGAGCTGGTTCCAGAAGTCGCTGAAGATCGAGGCGGCGGTCACGACGACGGCTTCGAGTGTAGTTCGATACCGCCGCCGTTTTCACGAATCCGGTCCACCGTCAGCAGCACGGCGGCGACGGCGTAGAAGGGGGTGAAGGCGAGGTTGGAGAGGACGTCGGCCAGCCACTCGGCGAACAGCGAGTCGCCAAGCAGGCTGTGGGCGAAGGTCGTAACCAGGTTGGTGAGTGCGTCGCCGGCGATCTCGATCGGGAGCAGAACCGCGGTGACGACGAAGAACTTTCCCCGCACGAGGCGGGCGCTGCGGGCGAATGCCTCGCGGATCCCGCGATGCTCGATCTCGACCACGGGTGCGGCGAGGCCGAGCCAAACGAAGACGAGGACGCCGGGCACCACGAAGAGGACGAGACCGATCGCCACCGCGGCGCCGTAGATCAGGTCGATCGCGATCAGCGGCCCGTAGTTGACCATGCCGGCGATTTCGCGCAGAGATGGCGGCCGCCCTTCATGGGGGTGGGTGAGCGAGATCGCCACCGCGCCGGTGTAGAAGACCTCGCCGATCAGACCGGTGGCGGCGATCGCCAGCACCGCCGCCGCGGTCGCCAGCAGCTGCAGCCCCACGCCGAAGCCGAACGAGCCGACCTCGGCGTGGAGGGTGATTGCGTGGAGCAGGCCGAGCGGGATGAAGACGATGACGGCAAGCGACACCAGCGAGGGCGCCCACCTCACGTAAGTGCGCCCGATCCGCGCGTAGATCGAGATCAGCTCGGCGCGACGACTCACGTCAACGGTGGCGACGGCGTCCCGAGGGGCGCCGGCCGCGTTCTTGCAGCCGCGATTGCGAGGAATCGGAGGCCGGGAGGCGGCGAACCTGGCGCAGGTCGGGAATCAGCAGCTCTTCCGCGCAGCGACGGTGCCAGTGATGGTGTTCGGTGCCTCCCGCGCGGAAGACGTACTGGACGACGACGTGCTCGCTGCCGATCTCGATCTCGCCGTGGCAGGCGGGACAGCGGTAGAGCTTGCGGGAGATGCTGCGGATCACCCACGCCTCGTCGCCCTCATCGGTGGTCCCGCGCAGGCTCCAGCGTTTGTCGGGCAGTCCGGCGAGGCCGGCCACGGCTCAGCGCCGCGACAGCCAGCCGAAGCCGGCGGCCATCGCCAGGTTGGCAGCTCCCGCGAGGCGCAGCCCGAGCTTTGCGCCGGGACGGGTGACGGCGGGCGATTCGGCCCAGAGCGCGTCGGTGGCGATCTCGGTGCCGCGGAGCCAGGCCAGCGCCCACCAGTCGCGCCCCTCGCCGCGCCGCTCGGCGATCGCGTGGGCCGCGGCGAAGGTGAGCCAGATCGGCCCGCAGCGCCGGAAGAGGTGTTCGGCGTCGGGCGAGGGGTGCTCGTGCCCGAGCACCTTCAGCGTCGCCGCCGGCGCCGCGATAGCGGCGCTGCCGAGAACCAGATCGAAGGCGATCATGTTGCGGTTGGTGAGGCGCAGCGCCTGCTCCAGCGTCATCGCAGTCCGCATCCAACCAGATATCGCCGACGTATTGGGCCGGCGCTCGGAAGGGAAAGCGTGGGGTCCGGCGAATCTGAGGCCCGTGACCAAGACCGCAACGAAGACAACCCCGCAGCTCAAGAGCCTTTCCGAGTACATCCAGGAGCGCTTCGACGAGTTCTCGCGCTCGCAGAAAGACGTAGCCCGCTACATCGTCGACCATCTCGACGAGGCAGCCTTCCTCACCGCCGAGGAGCTGGCCAGGAGAGCGAGCACCTCCTCATCGACGGTGGTGCGCTTCTCCCAGGCCCTCGGCTTCGACGGCTACCCCGAGCTTCAGCAGGCCGCGATCGAGGAGTACCGCACGGCTGGGGCGGCCGTCAGCGGCACCGCCAGCGCCGGAGCGCTTTTCTCCTTCGACCATTCCGAGCTGGAGGGCTCGCTGGGTGCCGATTACGCCAACCTCGAGGAAACCGCTCGCAAGCTCACCCGCGAGCAGGTCGACGGTGCCGTCGCCGCTCTCGCGGAGGCGCAGCGGGTCGTGATCGTCGGCGTCGACCAGATGGCCTTCTTCGCCAGCTACCTGCGCCATACGCTCAGCCTTCTCGACATCCGCGCCGAGATCGTCGCCAGCACCGGCGGCGAGTCCCTGCAGCGACTGGGCCGGATCGACGAGGAGACGCTCGTCATCGTTCTCTCTTCCGGCCGGGCGCACCCGCTGCTGCTGCGGGCGATGAAACTGGCCTTGCACCGCAGCGCACGCACGCTGGCGATCTCCGACGCCTCGATGTCCGAGGTCGGCGAGCATGCCGAGCTGACCCTCTACTTCTCTTCCAACAGTCCTTCCTTCGCCCGCTCCAACACGGCGTTGATGGCGCTCGTCCAGGCATTGGCCCACGGCCTCTACGCCCGCGACGAAGACACGCACAAAGACCGCATCCGCGCCTACAAGCTGAAGTAGCGGGCCGGGCGCGACGGGTCCTGTCACGGATTTGGAACCACCACCCCGCTGCGGGGGCGGCTGCGCCGCCTCCTCGGGGGTGGTCCCCCAAATCCGCACCACCCCCCGCGAGGAACCGCGATGTGGGCTGCCCTTAATATGCGAGACGTGACTGAACGAGCGACGTTTCGAGTCAAGACAGGCCTGGCAGAGATGCTGAAGGGCGGCGTGATCATGGACGTGGTCACGCCTGAGCAAGCGCGGATTGCCGAGGAGGCGGGCGCTTGCGCTGTGATGGCACTGGAGCGGGTTCCGGCGGATATCCGGCGGGACGGCGGCGTTGCGCGGATGTCGGACCCGGCGATGATCAAGGGGATCCAGGAGGCGGTGAGCATTCCGGTCATGGCAAAGGCCCGGATCGGGCACATCGCCGAGGCCCAGGTTCTGCAGGCGCTGGAGGTCGATTACATCGACGAGTCGGAGGTGCTGACGCCGGCCGACGAGCGCAACCACATCGACAAGCTCGCCTTCGACGTCCCCTTCGTCTGCGGCGCCACCAACCTCGGCGAGGCGCTGCGACGGATCGGCGAGGGGGCGGCGATGATCCGCTCCAAGGGCGAGGCAGGCACCGGCAACGTGGTCGAGGCGGTGCGCCACATGCGCGAGATCGTCGCTGGGATCAAACGCCTCTCCCAGCTCGGCCCGGAGGAGCTCGCCGGGGCTGCCAAAGAGCACCAAGCACCGCTGGAAGTCGTCCGCGAGGTGGCCGACAACGGCCGCCTGCCGGTGCCTCTCTTCTGCGCTGGGGGGATCGCGACGCCGGCGGACGCGGCGCTGATGATGCAGCTCGGCGCCGAAGGCAACTTCGTCGGCTCGGGCATCTTCAAGAGCGCAGATCCCGAGCGCCGCGCCCGGGCGATCGTCGAGGCGACCACGCACTTCAACGACCCCGAGCGGGTCGCGGCAGCCTCGGTCGGGCTTGGCGAGGCGATGCCCGGGCTGGAGATCGCGGAGTTGGCCGCTGCCGATGCGCTGCTCCAGGACCGCGGAGCCTGAGCTGCGAATAGGCGTCCTAGCCGTACAGGGGGGCTTCCAGGCCCACCTGCAGATGCTGCGTGGGCTGGGCGCCGAGGCGGGAGAGGTTCGAGCGCAGGGAGATCTCGAGGGGCTCGACGGGCTGGTGATCCCAGGGGGAGAGAGCACGACGATCTCGATGGGGATCGAGTCGGCCGGATTGGAAGAGCCAATCCGGCGACACTTCGCCGACGGCGGCACGGTGTTCGGCACCTGCGCGGGGATGATCGTCTGCGACGAGGCGCACCTCGGGCTGATCGATGCGACGGCGGCGCGAAATGCCTTCGGCAGGCAGTTGCAGAGCTTCGAGGCGGATCTGGAGATAGAGGGGATCGGCGACGAGCCGTTGCGCGCGGTATTCATCCGAGCGCCCTGGGTAGAGCGTTGCGGGAGCGGGGTGGATGTGCTCGCCTCCTACGAGGGCCACCCGGTGGCGATTCGCGAGGGCGGAGTGCTCGCCTGCGCGTTTCACCCCGAGCTCACCGACGACCCTCGCCTGCACGCCCTTTTCATGGCCATGACGACGGGGGCGCGCTCGCGCGCCCGGGAGGAGGCGGAGACGTGAGAGACCCCAGAGCGGAGAACCTGGCGAAGATCCTGGTCGGCTACTCGACCAAGGTGAAGGCGGGGGAGGTCGTCTCGATCGACGGCGAGGTCGGCGCCGAGCCGCTGTTGAGGGCGGTCTACGAAGAGGTGCTCGAGGCAGGCGCCCACCCGATCCTCAACGTCGCCCTCGACGGCGTCGCCGCGGCTTTCTACAGGCACGCCAACGACGAGCAGCTCGCCTGGGTCTCGCCGATGACCCGGTGGATGGTCGAGAGCGCCGACGTCCGCATCGGCATCGGCGCCAGCGCCAATACGCGCGAACTGTCGAAGGTCCCGCCGGAGCGCCAGATGCGGCGCCAGGCGGCGATGGGCGAGCTGCAGGCGCGGATGATGGATCGCAGTGCCGCCGGCGAGTTCCGCTGGTGCTACACGCTCTACCCGACCAACGCCTACGCCTCCGAGGCGGAGATGAGCCTGGTCGAGTACGAGGACTTCTACTACGGCGCTTGTCTCGCCGACGACGGCGATCCCCTAACGGCTTGGCAGCGCGCCTCGGCGGAGACCGAACGCCTAGCCGAGTGGATCCAGGGCCACGAGGAGGTGCGTGTGACCGCACCGGGGACTGACATCACCCTCGGCATCGCCGGTCGCACCTTCATCCCCTGCGTCGGCGAGCACAACATGCCCGACGGCGAGTTCTTCACCGGGCCGGTCGAGGACTCGGTGCAGGGCGAGGTCTCCTTCCACCTGCCGGCGGTGATCGGCGGCCGCGAGGTCTCGGGCGTGCGCCTGCGCTTCGAGGCGGGGAAGGTCGTCGACGCCAGCGCCGAGCGCGGCGAGGAGTACCTGATCCAGCTGCTCGACACCGACGACGGCGCCCGCCGCCTCGGCGAGCTCGGCATCGGCACCAACTACGCGATCGACCGCGGCACGCTCGAGGTCCTGCTCGACGAGAAGATCGGCGGCACCGTCCACATGGCCGTCGGCCGCAGCTACCCCGAGTCGGGCGGCGTCAACGAGTCCGCCGTGCACACCGATCTGGTCTGCGACCTCCGCCTCGGCGGCAAGATCGAAGTCGACGGCGAGGACTTCCAGGTCGACGGCAAGTTCGTCGTGTAGCCCGCCCGCCCGTCGCGGACGCGGGAGGGTACGGCCATCCATATCTGATTCTGTGGCCGTGCCCGGGAGCAGAGCAGACGGGCGGAATTTTATTACTGGTTCGGGATCGGCGAGCCGGCGAGGAGGAAGAACCAGAGCGTCAGGGCGATGGCGGCGAGGAGGACGGAGCCCATCAGCACCGCCTCGACCACGGTCGTGGTCCCCCGCCCGGAGCTGTCGCGCATGCTCTTCAGCCAGGCGGGGCGCATCGGCTCGAGCCGGTTGGTCCCGGTCACCTGGATGTAGAGGCGGTTGAGCCTGCCGATCAGCCAGGCGATCAGCAGGACCGAGACGAGGATCCCAGCGGCGACGACGAAGTAGGGCCCCTGGCTCGGGAACTGGGTGTGGGAGACCTTCGAGCCGATGTAGATCCAGCTCAGCGGGATCGCCGTCCAGATCGAGAGCGCGGCGATCAGCATGACGACGAAGACGAAGCTGGCGGCGATACCTCTGATCGGTGTTGCGCTGTGTGAATCGGTGTTCATTGGCGCATTCATAGAATGCCACTTATGTCAGGACACTCGAAGTGGTCTTCGATTAAGCACAAGAAGGCTGCCGCGGACGCCAAGCGGGGCCAGCAGTTCACCAAGCTGGCCCGGGCGATCACCGTCGCCGCCCGCGACGGTGGCCCCGATCCCGATGCCAACGCCCCGCTTGCAACCGCGATTCAGAAGGCGCGCGAAGCCTCGATGCCGAAGGACAACATCCAGCGCGCGGTCGACCGCGGCAGCGGAATCGGCACCGACGCCGACGCGATCGAGCGGGTCGTCTTCGAGGGTTACGGTCCCGGTGGCGCCGCGATCCTGGTCGAGGCGCTGACCGACAATCGCAACCGCACCAGCGCCGACGTGCGCCATGCCTTCAGCAAGCACCACGGCAGCCTCGGCGAGCCCGGCTCGGTCGCCTGGATCTTCGAGAAACGCGGCGTCGTCGTGGTCGACGGCGCCCGCTACGGCGAGGACGACCTGATCGTGGCGATCGACGCCGGCGCCGAGGACGTGCGCGAGGACGGCGAGCAGCTGCGGGTGATCTGCGACCCGAGCGATCTGAGCTCCGTGCGCGAGGCCCTCGAGGGCTCGGGTGTCGAGGTTCAGTCCTCCGATCTCGCGACGGAGCCGAAGAGCACCGTGATGGTCAAGGGCAGCGAGGCGGAATGGCTGTTGAAACTGGTCGACACGCTCGAGGAGCACGACGACGTCAACGAGGTCCACGCCAACTTCGACATCCCACAGGAGATCATCGAGAAGCTCGCCGCCTGAGCGCCGCCCAGGTCCGGAAGGCATCCGGGTCGAGGCCCAGAATCACTTTCCATGCAAGTCGTGATGGGGATCGACCCAGGCGCAGCAAATCTCGGCTTCGGCGTGGTCCGGATCGAGGGCAGCCGCATGGTCGCCCTCGACGGCGGCGTCGTCGAGACCTCGCCCGAGCTGCCGATCGAGCGGCGCCTGGAGCGAATTCACAGCGCCCTCTCCGAGCTGCTCGAGTGGCACCAGCCGCGCGCGATGGCTCTCGAGGACCTCTACTTCGGCAAGAACGTGCACTCGGCGATGGCGGTCGGCCGCGCCAGCGGAGCCGCGATGCTGGCCGCGGCTCAGCGCGGCGTGCGCTGCTTCACCTACACGCCACAGGCGATCAAGATGGCGGTCTGCGGCTCGGGGGCGGCCGGCAAGGAGCAGGTGCAGAGGATGGTGGGGACCTTGCTCGGCCTCCCCGACCCGCCAACTCCGGATCACGCCGCCGATGCCCTCGCTGTGGCGATCTGCCACGGCGGCGGCGCCGGCAAGCAGGCCGCAATCGAAGCGGTCGAGGGGTCGGCGGCGCAAAAGGTGGCGGGATGATCGCGGCGGTGCGCGGGGAGGTGATGGTGCGGCGTCCCGACCACGTCGTGATCGACGCTGGCGGCGTCGGCTACCGGCTCGCGGTCTCGGCGGAGACGCTGAAGGCGGTGCCGGCGACCGGGCGCGAGACCTTCCTCCACGCCGAGCTGATCTCTCGCGACGATTCCCTTGCCCTCTTCGGCTTCGCCTCCGAGGAGGAGCGCGACCTCTTCGGCGAGCTGATCTCGGTCAGCGGCATCGGGCCCAAGGTCGCGCTTGCCGCGCTCTCGGGCGGCCCTGCGCGTGAGCTGCTGCGGGCGATTGCCGCCGGCGACGCCAAGCGCTTCCAGTCGGTCCCGGGGATCGGCAAGCGCACCTCGGAGCGGATCATCGTCGAGCTGCGCGAAAAGATCACCGGGGCGCTCGAGGAAGAGGTGGCGCTTGCGGGGGAGGGCGATAGCGACCCGCGTGGCCTCGCTCGCGACGGCCTGGTCAACCTCGGCTACGCGCCGCTCGAAGCCGAGCAGCTGCTCGACGGGATCGAGAGCGAGGACGCGGAGCAGCTGATTGCCGCCGCCCTGCGCAAGGCGGGCTCGTCGAGGAGCAAGGCGTGAGCGACATCGGCGCAAAGCGCATTCGCACGCCGGGCATCGATGAGCCGGAGGCGGACGATGAGGTGCGGATACACGATGCGCGCGCCGACGTCCCCGACGAGGACCTCGACCGCTCGCTGCGCCCGCGCACGCTCGCCGACTTCGTCAACCAGGAGCAGGTGACCGAGCAGCTGGCGATCTTCATCGAGGCGGCGCGGGGTCGCGGCGAGCCGCTCGATCACGTCCTGCTCGCCGGCCCGCCCGGCCTCGGCAAGACCTCGCTGGCCCACATCGTCGCCGAGGAGATGGGGGTGCCGATGGTGCAGACCGCCGGCCCGGCGCTCGAGCGCAAGGCCGACGTCGCCTCCTTCCTCACCGCATTGGAGCCGGGCAGCGTCTTCTTCGTCGACGAGATCCACCGCCTCGGTCGCGCCGTCGAGGAGACGCTCTACCCGGCGATGGAGGACGGCGAGCTGCCGGTGGTCCTGGGTCAGGGCGCCGGCGCCCGCACGGTCACCCTGCCGCTGCCCCCCTTCACCCTGATCGGCGCCACCACCAGGGCAGGCTTGCTGACGACTCCGCTGCGCGACCGCTTCGGCCTCTCCCACCGGGTCGAGCACTACAGCCCCGAGCACCTCGGCGAGATCATCCTCCGTTCGGCCGGCATCCTCGGCGTCGAGATCGACGCCGAAGGGGCGCACGCGATCGCCACCTGCTCGCGCGGCACGCCGCGGGTCGCCAACCGCTTGCTGAAGCGAGTGCGCGACTTCGCCCAGGTCAAGGAGCGGGGCGCGATCGACGCCGGCGTAGCGGCCGCGGCCCTGGCGATGCTGGAGGTCGACGCCGCGGGGCTGGATCGCAGCGACCGCGCCTTGCTCGACGTGGTCGCGACCAAGTTCGCCGGCGGGCCGGTCGGCCTCTCGACGCTGGCGGTTGCGATCGGCGAGGAGGCGGACACGATCGAAGACGTGCTCGAGCCCTACCTGCTGCAGCAGGGCCTGCTCAAGCGCAC
Organism: uncultured Solirubrobacterales bacterium; assembly: GCA_963712595.1. Classification (GTDB taxonomy): domain Bacteria; phylum Actinomycetota; class Thermoleophilia; order Solirubrobacterales; family 70-9; genus VRUE01. The sequence goes on along the minus strand of CAVQIM010000001.1, from coordinate 196,661 downwards.
CCCGCGCGGACGCGTGATCACGCAACGGGCCTATGAGCATCTCGGCCTGCCCGTGCCGGATGGCGCAAGAAGCCTCTTCTAAAAGTCACTCTCAGTAACCTGCGGGGGGTGCCGTTCTTCATCTGCCCCAACTGCGGCCACAGGGAGGTCAGCGCCGATCGCACGGCGGGTTTCAGCACGCGCCCGAAGGGCTGCTCCAAATGCGGCTTCGGCTTCGTCTTCGAGCTGCTCGACGACTACTACCCCGCGCCCAACGCCGCCTTCTTCGTCTGCGATCGGCAGGCGCGGGTGATCGACGCCGGCCGCGGTAGCTTCGAGCTGACCGGCCTTACCGACGAGGACGTGATCGGCCGGCCGGTGCAGGAGGTTCTGGGCCTGCAGTGGCGCGAGAAGGGCGACGGGGACGAGGCGGCCGACACCAACGGCGACGGCGTCACCGATCCGATCGAGACCTCGCTGGAGTGGGGCGTGCGCTCGCTCGGCAAGCGCGTCTCGGTCAACGCTGAGGGCGACATCCCCGCCGAGGCGGTCGCCGACGTCTTCCCGGCCTATGACGACGACGGGGGGCTACTGATAGTCCTCACCCCGGACGGCTGAGGCGAGATGGGCAAACGGCGCAACAACCTCTTCATCCTGCTCTTCGTCCTCGGCCTCGTCGTCGTCTCCGGGCTCGTCATCGTCAGCAAGCCGACCAAGCTCGGGCTCGACCTCAAGGGCGGCGTCGAGCTGATTTACCAGGGCACGCCGACCGGCCAGGTGAAGACGATCAGCGGCTCGGACATCGATCGATCGATCGAAATCATCCGCGAGCGCATCGACGAGCTGGGCGTCTCCGAGCCCGAGGTATCGCGCCTGGGCGAGAACGAGATCTCGGTCAGCCTGCCCGACGTCACCAACGCCCAGCGGGCGATCGACCAGGTCGGCACCACCGCGCAGCTCTACTTCTATGACTGGGAGCCCAACCTGATCGGCCAGCAGGCTGCGATCGGCGGGCACCCAGGCAAAGAACCCCCGGAAGGCGCGGTGGAAAAAGCGACCGAAGAATGGAAAGAAGCCGGGCGCAGCACGACCAAACCCCAGGACACCCAGCTGATCGCCTCAGGCGCCTTTCCCGCCGCCTACAACGCGGTTCTGCTGGCGTCGGAACAGAAGCCGGTCCCGGACTGCACCGATTGCTCGACCAGCAGGCCGCGCTTCTACCTCTTCTCGAAGTCCGAACCTCACGAGCTGATCGCGGGGCCCGAGTTCAGCGAAGACGACCTCTTCATCAGCGCCACCGGCAAAGAGCGGCCCCACAAGGGAACGACCGTGCTCAAGGCGCCGCCCGGCACCGTGATCGTCTCGGAAAAGCCGAGCGACGCCAACGGTCAGGTGCTCGAAAACGCCGAGCCCGGCTGGTACGCCCTGCGCGACCGCCCGGCGCTCTCCGGCACCGACATCACCAACCCGAAGCAGGAATTCGGCGAATTCCAGGAACCGAACGTCACCTTCCAGTTCACCGGCAAAGGGCAGCAGGCCTTCCAGGAAGTGACCAGGCAGATCGCCCAGCGCGGCGCCGCCTCGGCGATCGGGCCGACCAGCGGCGAATCGGCGGAAGCGACCTCCGGCCACTTCGCCGTCGTGCTCGACAACGAAGTCAAGACCCGGCCGATCATCAACTACGCCGAAAACCCCGACGGGATCGACGGCCGCACCGGGGCCCAGATCTCGGGTGGGTTCAAAAGCATCACCGAGGCCCAGGAACTGGCGACGATCCTGCAGATCGGCGCCCTGCCGATCAACCTCAAGCTGATCAGCCAGACGCAGGTCTCGGCGACGCTCGGCACCCAGGCGCTGCACGACGGGGTCAAGGCCGGGGTCGTCGGGCTGATCCTGGTCATCCTTTTCCTGCTTCTCTTCTACCGCTTCCTCGGCCTGATCGCGGCGCTGGCGCTGGGTGCCTACGGGGTGATCTTCTTCGCCCTGATCAAGCTGATCCCGATCACCCTGACGCTGCCGGGGATCGCCGGCCTGATCCTGACGATCGGGGTCGCGGCCGACTCGAACATCGTCATCTTCGAGCGAATAAAGGAGGAGGTGCGGGCGGGCCGCTCGATGTCGAGCGCGATCTCGGCCGGCTACCGGCGCGGCATCGCCACCATCGTCGACGCCAACGTCGTCACCCTGCTCACCGCTTTCATCCTCTTCGTCCTGGCGACCGCCGGGGTGAAGGGGTTCGCCTTCACCCTCGGCGTCGGCACGATCGTCTCCCTGCTCACCGCGGTCGTCTTCACCCAGGCGCTGCTGGGCAGCCTGAGCCGGACCCGGCTGCTGCGCTCTCCCGCCGCGCTGGGCGCTGCGCGGGAGCGCGTCCGCTGGCACTTCGACTTCATGGGCGCGAGCCGCTGGTTCTTCTCGATGTCGGGGGTGATCCTGCTGGTCGGCGCTCTCTCCCTCGCCACCAGCCAGCTCAATTTCGGCATCGACTTCAAGTCCGGCACCCGGATCAAGGTCGCCCTCGAGAAGAAGACCGACGAGGAAGGCGTCCGCTCGGCGCTCGACGGGGTGGGGATCAGCGGGGAGGAGATCCAGCAGGTCACCGACCCGGTCTTCGGCGAAAACGTCTTCCAGATCCAGACCCGCGAGCTCGGGCCGGGCAGGGTCCACGAGGCCGAGAGCACGCTGCAATCGGAGTTCGGGGTGGTCAAAGACGGCTTCGACAGCACCAGCGTCGGTCCGACCTTCGGCGAACAGGTGGCCAACAGCGCGCTGAAGGCGCTGATTTTCTCGCTGCTGGTGATCGGCGCCTACGTCGCCTTCCGTTTCGACCCGAAGTTCGCCGTGCCGGTGCTGATCGCGATCTTCCACGACATCCTGATCACCGCGGGCATCTACTCGTTGACCGGCCGGGAGGTGACGAGCGGAACGGTCGCCGCTTTCCTCACCATCCTTGGGTACTCGCTCTACGACACGATCATCGTCTTTGACCGAATACGCGAGAACATGCCGCGAATGCCGCGAGCTGCGTTCTCGCAGATCGTCAACCGCTCGATGAGCGAGGTGCTGACCCGTTCGCTGGCGACCAGCTTCTCGACCATCCTCGGGGTCATCTCCCTGCTCGTCTTCGGCGGCGCGACGCTGCAGGACTTCGCCTTCGCGATGCTGGTCGGCATCGCCTCCGGTACCTACTCCTCGATCTTCATCGCCTCGCCGGTCCTGACCGCTTGGAAGGAACGCGAGCCCGGCTTCGCGCGGCGGCGCGAGCGGATTGCCGCGCTCGACGGCAGCGTGCCCGCCTTCGCCGACGACGTCGAGCTGGCCAGGCTCGACGGTGAGGAGACCGACGCCGAGATCGAGGAGGAGATCGCCTCACAGCGCGAAGAGCGGCCGAAGCCCGCCGCGGTGGCGACGGTCGAGCCGGCGACTGAGGGAGACGGCGCTGCGCCCTCGAGCAACGGCGAGCCGCCGCCGATGGACCCGGCTGCGGTCGCGCGGCGCGAACGTGACGAGCGACGGCGCGAACGGCGCAAACAGCGGCGCAAACACGGGAGAAACCGCTAGATGGCTCTTTTGGTCTGGTTCATGATGGGCATCGCCCTCTGGCACTTCACCGTCTTCCTGCCGGATCGCTTCTGGCAGGGGATCGTCGGCGCCTTCCTGGGCTCGACGATCGGCGCCGTCGTCTTCGGGGCGATCGTCGAGATCGCCAGCGACCGCGGTCTCGGTGACACCGATCTGGGCACCGCGCTGACCGCGATCCCCGGCGTCGCGATCGGCCTGGCGATCGTCTACGCCCTCGGCGTCCGCTCCGAACGCCAAACAACCCCCTGAATTCAGCGCCCCGGCGGCGCAAGCGCTTTCCGGTGCGCTATATGTGGTTATAGACCGCAAAAAGCGCACCGGAAGCGGGAGTGGGCAGGGTTGGCGTCCGGGGTGGTTTTTAGGTTCGTCGGGTGTCAGCAGTTGCGAGCGCCTATCGAGCTGAGCCGTTCTCCTATGGGGAGGCGCGGGCGCTGTCGAGCGAGCTGGGGTTGAGCGATCCGGTGGCGATCGCGCTGGTGCGGCGCGGCTACCGCACGCCGGCTGCCGCGCGTGCCTTCCTCGCCGCCGACGAGTCGCACGATCCGGGCGAATTCGAGTCGATGGGCGCCGTGGTCGAGCGGGTATTGGCGGCGATCACCGCTGGAAAGCAGATTGCGGTTCACGGCGACTTCGACGTCGACGGCGTCTGCGCTACGGCGCTTCTGGTCGGGGCGCTGCGCGAGCTGGGGGCCGAGTGCGACTGGCTGATCCCCGACCGGCTCGCCGACGGCTACGGGCTCCAGGCCGACAGCGTCGAGCGGCTGGCGCAGCGCGGCACCGGGCTGATCGTCACCGTCGATTGCGGGATCACGTCGGTGGAGGAGGTGCGGCTGGCGAAGCAGCTGGGGATGGAGGTCGTCGTCACCGATCACCATCAGCCGGGGTCGGAGCTCCCGGACTGTCCGATCCTCCACCCGGCTCTCGACGGGTATCCGTTTGCCGAGCTTTGTGGGACCGGGGTCGCTTGGAAGCTTGCCTGTGGGTTGCGTGGGGCGTCGGGGGCAGGGTCCCCGGCCGCGCTTACGCGCGGAGTCCCCGGGGACCCTGTCCCCGACGCCCTTGGGGACCGCGATCTCGATCTCGTGGCTCTGGCGACCGTGGCCGATGTGGTGCCGCTGGTGGGGGAGAACCGATCGCTGGTGAGGCGTGGGCTGGAGCAGGTGAGGCGCATGCGCCGGCCTGGCATGAAGGCGCTGATCGCCGCGGCTAAATGCGAGCCGACGCAGCTCGATGAGGGTGATCTTGCTTTTCGGCTGGCCCCGCGGGTCAATGCTGCGGGGCGGCTGTACCGGGCCGACGCCGGCGTTGAGCTGTTTCTGACCGAGGACGAGGGGCGGGCCGAGGAGATTGCGATTGAGCTGAGCCGGGCCAACGGTGAGCGGCGGGCGACGGAACGGGAGGTCGCCGCCGCCGCCGAGGCGGCTATGCGGGAGCTGCCCGATCATTTGCGGGAAGCGCCGGGCTTGGTTCTCGCCGGGCGCGACTGGCATCCCGGCGTGATCGGGATCGTCGCTTCGCGCTTGGCAGAGCAGCACAACCGGCCGGTGGTGGTCATCTCGCTCGACGGCGAGGGGTCGGGGCGGGGGTCGGGGCGGAGCATTCCCGGTTTCGACCTGCTCGGCGCGCTGGAGGCGTGCTCGGATCACCTCGGGCGCTTCGGCGGGCACCGGGCGGCGGCGGGGCTGGAGTTGGAGGAGGGCAGTCTCGATGCCTTCCGCGAGGCATTTGCTGCCCACGCCAGCTCTGTCCTCGGCCCCGAGGAGCTGCGCCGGACGGAGCGCATCGACGCGATCGTCGGCGGGGCCTCGCTCGGGCTCGACCTCGCCGAGGAGCTGCGCCAGCTGGCCCCCTTCGGGATGGGAAACCCCGGCGTGCGACTGCTGGTTCCCTCTGCCCGGGTCCGCGACGTGCGCACGATGGGGGAGGGCAAGCACGCACGCTTCAGCCTGCACAGCGGCGCCCACCGGGCGCTCGGGGTCGCCTTCGGCCGTCCCAGCCTCGGGGTGGGCGAGGACGATCTCGTCGATGCTGCGGTGCGGCTCGAGGTCAACCAGTGGAACGGGTCGGTGGAGCCGCAGCTGATCTTGCGTGAGCTGTACCCCCGAGAGGCGGGGGAGGGCCTGCTGGAGGCGGCCGAGTGGTGGCGGCGGTTCGAGGCCGAGCTGGCCCGCGATCCCGCCGAGTGGCCCCCCGACGAGATCGGCGCCGCCGGTGAGCACGAGCGTAGGGTCTTGATCAGCGCCAATGCGCCGGCCGCGGTTGCGGGGGAGCTCGCTTCCTGCGGCGAGACGGTGGTCGCGCTCTGCGCCGACGCCGGGCTGCGCTGCGCGATGGCTCGCGACGGCCTGCGGTTGGCCGACTACCCGGAGCTGGAAAGGGAGCCGGCGCTGACAGCGAGGTTCGCCCACGTGGTCCTCGTCGACCCGCCTCCGTTCGCGCACCTGGAGCGCCTCGTATCGCGCTCCGAGGCCGCGGACGGCTACCTGCATCGCGCCTGGGGCGAGGCCGAGCGGCGCCTTGCGCTCAGCGTCGCGGCCGATCAGCTGGCGCAGCGGCCAATCCTGATCGCGACCTTCCGCGATCTCCGCGATGCCGGCGAGGTGGAGGGCGAGGAGCTGCGCTCGGCGCTGCAGGGCAGCGGACCGCGCCCGCGCAGCGCCGAGGCCGCAGCCCGCTGCTTCCGGGTTCTCGCCGAGCTCGGCCTGGTGCGCGGAGATCCCGGCGTCGCCGGCGGGGCGGTCGGGGTCGTATCCTCAGAGGGGACCGATCTCGAGCGCTCGGAGGCATTTCGTGCCTACGGCGCCCGCTATCAGGAGGCACACCGATTCCTCGAAGGACAGAAACAGCCGTAGACAGCCCGGAGCTCCTCGCCGACCTCTTCGCCGTGGTCGAGGAGTTCGACTCGCCGGCGAGCGCCGACACGGGCGAAAACGGAAGTACCGAGAGCGGCGACCTCGCCGTCGCGCTGGCCGCGATCGACCGCGCCGCGGTAACCCGCGCCTTCGATTTCGCCTGCGATCGCCACGCCGACCAGCTGCGGCGCTCCGGCGACGAGTTCATCACCCACCCGGTGGGGGTGGCGCAGATCTGCGCCGGCATGCGCCTCGACACCGAGACGCTCTGCGCGGCGCTGCTGCACGACACGGTCGAGGACACCAGCGCCAGCCTGGAGGAGATCCGCGCCGAGTTCGGCGAGGAGGTCGCCCAGCTCGTCGACGGCGTCACCAAGCTGACCGGGATCACCTTCGAGAGTCGCGACGAGCGCCAGGCCGAGAACTACCGCAAGATGATGGTGGCGATGGCCACCGACGTCCGGGTGATCCTGATCAAGCTGGCCGATCGCCTCCACAACATGCGCACGCTCGGGGCGCTGCCGAAGCAGAAGCAGATGGCGAAGTCGCGCGAGACGCTGGAGATCTACGCGCCGCTGGCCCACCGACTGGGGATCCACGCGATCAAGTGGGAGCTGGAGGATCTCGCCTTCGCCACCCTGCACCCGCGCAAGTACGCCGAGATCAAGCAGCTGGTCGCCCAGCAGCGCAACGAACGCGAGGTCTACGTCGACGACGCCGGCAAGTTCCTCTCCCAGGAGCTGCGCCAGGTCGGGATCGAGGCCGACATCTCCGGCCGCGCCAAGCACTTCTACTCGATCTACACGAAGATGACCAAGAAGGGTCGCGAGTTCAACGAGATCTTCGACCTCACCGCGATGCGGGTGATCGTCGGCTCGGTGAAGGACTGCTACGGGGCGATCGGCGTCATCCACTCGCTCTGGAAGCCGCTGCCCGGTCGCTTCAAGGACTGGGTCGCGATGCCCAAGGCCAACATGTACCAGGCCCTGCACACGACCGTGATCGGTCCCGAGGGCAAGCCGCTGGAGATCCAGATCCGCACCGAGGAGATGCACAAGCTGGCCGAGTACGGGATCGCCGCCCACGTCGCCTACAAGGAGGGCGGCGTCGCCGACCCGCGCCGGGAGAAGATGACCTGGCTGCGCCAGCTGGTCGAGGCCGAGGGCGAGCAGGACCCGGCCGAGTTCCTCGAGTCGCTCAAGGTCGACCTCTTCGAGGACGAAGTCTTCGTCTTCACCCCGAAGGGGGAAGTGAAGAACCTCTCGGCCGGCTCGACCCCGCTCGACTTCGCCTACGCCGTCCACACCGACGTCGGCCACCGCTGCGTCGGCGCCAAGGTCAACGGCTCGATCGTGCCGCTGCACTACCAGCTGCGCTCGGGCGACATCGTCGAGGTGCTGACCGCGAAGCAGAAGCGAGGCCCCTCGCGCGACTGGCTGAAGCTGGTGCGGACGAGCCGCGCCCGCAACAAGATCCGCGCCTTCTTCAAGGAGGAGAACCGCGAGGACGCCGAGCGCAAGGGCCGCGAAGGGCTCGAGGAAGCGCTGCGCACCCGCGGCCTGCCGATGCAGAAGGTCGCCGCCTCGCCGCTGCTGGTCGACGTGATCCGCGAGATGGGCTTCCGCAAGGCGACCGACTTCTACATCGCCCTCGGCCAGGGCAAAGTCTCGACCAAGGCGGTCGCCAACAAGCTGATGCAGCGACTGAAGGCCGGCGAGGCGGTCGAGGACACCGACCCGCTCGGGCTCGACGGCCAGCGTGAGGACAAGGCGCGGCGGACCAAGGACGCCGCCAACTACGGGATCAGCGTCAAGGGCGCGGCCAACATCGCCGTGCGGCTGGCGAAGTGCTGCCGCCCGGTTCCCGGCGACGAGATCGCCGGTTACGTGTCGCTCGGTCGCGGGATTACGATCCATCGCAGCGACTGCAAGAACATGAAGGCGCTGAAGCGAGCGCCGGAAAGGTTCGTTGACGTGAGCTGGGACGGCGAGAACAAGTCCTCCTACAGGGTCGAGCTGCAAATCGACGCCTACGATCGCACTCGCCTGCTCGAGGACCTCTCGCGCACCTTCTCGGAGGCCGGCATCAACATCCTCGGGGCGAGTTGCACGACCAACCACCCGATGGTCAAAAACAGGTTCGTCGTCGAGGTTGGCGACACCGAGCAGCTGAAGCAGTGCATCGCCCGCCTGCGCAACGTCGAGTCCGTCTTCGACGCCTACCGGATCACGCCGGGGGCTTAGTACTAGTACCCGGAGACGAGGATTGAGCCTGGCAAGGGGTGGATCGGGCGGATCCGGGTATACGTGAAAGGCGGCGCTGTCACTCGTATAGGATCCCTAAGCGGGTTTGGGTGCCGCGAAATGGGGGAGTGATTTATGAGCACGGTCGCGTTTAGCGCGCCTGGCCGCGTACGCCAGAGCGCAACGGAGAAGATCGCGTGAAGCGCGAGGTCGACGTGAGGCTGGGGAGCTTTGCGCGGGAAGCCCTCGTGCGCGAGCAGAGCAGCAGGCCTGATGCCGGCGGCGAAGCCGTCTCAGCCGCGGCGGTTCGTGCGATCCGCTGCTACCTCGAGGACAAGGGAACGGGTGGGCTGGGATGGCGCTACCCCGGCTTCCGTCGTGGGGATCTGGAGAACGGCAAGCTGCCCCTGCATCTCAGCATCGACGACAAACTCTGGCGGGCACTCGAGGCGGAGGCGGAGAGCCAGGGTGTCTCCTCCCAGCAGATGATCGAGCACGCCGCCCTCTACTTCGCGGCCGAGGTCGACGCCGGGCGCGTGACCCAGCGCATCATCGACGACTTCGACGAGAGCTGACCCGGCGCCCCTCTAGGCGGCGGGTGGTGCCACCACGGGGGCAGCGCCGAGCTCGACCAGCTTCTCCTGCAGCGTGCGTCGTCCCCGGTGATGGAGGCCGTGCACCGAGCTCTCCGTCTTTTGCAGGGTGTCGGCGATCTCCAGCGGCGAGAGGCCGGCGACGTGGCGAAGGATCAACACCTCGCGCTGGTCTTCGGGCAGTTGTTCGAGAGCCAAGCGCAGATCCTGACCGCGGTCGATGCTCGTCTGCGCATTACCGTTGTCGGCAACCCTCACCTCCTCGGCGGGGATCGCCCGCCGCGCCCGCAGGTGATCGAGCGCCGCGTTGCGCGCAACCCGCATGATCCAAGCAGCGAAGGGGACCTCGCGCTGCTCGTACTTGCGAATCGCGGTCATCAGCTTGGCGAAGACGTTCTGCGTGATGTCCTCGGCCTCGTGATGGTCGTGGACGACGCTGGCAACGTAGCGCTGCACATCGGCGGCGTAACGCGCGTAGAGAAAGTGCAGGCCTTCGTTGTCGCCGGCCTTCGCTCGCTCGATCGCATGGTGGACCAGCTGGCTATTGCCCGACGCTCCCGCTGGGTCGCCGGAGAGGCCGCGGCGATTCGGATTCCCTGCCGAATCTGAACTGGTCAATTGGATCGGCCTTTCGTGTGGAGGTGGATGAGTTGAAGAGGCTGCATGGGGACAAAAAGAAATGTCGTCCCAAAATGCGAAGTCGCAGTTGGAGCGTTCGGCGCTCCTTGCGACCAACGTCGGCGGGAAGGATTAAGGACGGTTGGTCGAGTTGTCAATCCTAATATTCGTCCAAATTTCAGACTTGACCCTCAAGCCGCTGCAAATATGGGGGAAATGGAGAGTCTGAAGATAGGAGGATCTTGGTTTGGCGCGTGAAAATTCTGGGTAGGTTCGCGGAGTTCTTCGGGTAGAAGACAAGATGAGAATCACCCTCGGAACATTTGCTTGCAGCGGGATCGAAGCCCAACTGGGCAGCGATCTGGGCTCTGCCGTGCAGGCGGCCCTGTGTCACTACGCGGGCAAACTGAAGTCCGGCAGGCCGCCGATCGGCCCGCCCAACTTCGCCCGGCCGGCATCTGCCGCCGACACCGCGGTGGCGCTCGATCTATCGGTCGATTCCGAGACCGAGGCGCTGCTCGAGCGCGAGGCGGCGCGGCAGCAGACGAGCTTGAGCCAACTCGCGGGCCATACGGTGCTCGTCTACCTGGCCGAGCTGGACTTCCTCAGCTCGCCGACTCGCCCCGTCTAGGCAGAGAGCAAAGCGGCCCGGCCCCGGGCAGGGGAGGGAATAGAAGCAAGAGTGGTCGGCCGCGGTCCCTCTCCAGCCGGGAGAAAAGGCGGCAAGCGCGACTCGATGCTCAGACGCGCTGGCGGGCGCCAGTGAGCGCCTCGGCGACGCTGCGTACGGCGACGGGCTCGCCGTGGCCATGCAGCGACTGCTCCAGCGCCTCGAGCGCGAAGACGACTTCGAGGCCCAGCTTGGCGCTGGAGACCGGCGTGGTCCCCTCGAGGATCGCGGAGGCGAAGTCCTTCAGCTCCAGGGCGAGGGGCTCTGCCGCCTCGATCTGGGGGGCGATCATGTCGCCGGTGCGGTAGGTGAGCCGGTACTCGCCGAAATTGGCGGGTGGCTTGGAGAAGTCCATGCCGCGGTCGTAGATCCTCACGGAGTCGTCCGCGGAGGTGTCCTCGTACTGGACCATGCGCTCGCTGCCGACGACGACCATCTGGCGCATCTTGCGCGGCGCCAGCCAGGAGACCTGGACGTTGGCCTGGGCGCCGCCCGCGAAGCGCAAGGTGAGGAAGGCGGTCTCGTGAACGCCGTCCTGGAAGACGCTGCGGCCGTTGGCGGTCACCTCGACAAGCGGTTCCCTCAGCCAGTGGAGCAGGATCGAGAGATCGTGGGGCGCGAGGTCGAGCACCACACCATCCTGCTGGTAGAGGCCGAGGTTCATCCGGGAGGAGGTGACGAAGTAGATCTCGCCGAGCACGTTCTGCTCGATCAGGCTTCGGATCTTGTTGACCGACGGGCTATAGAGGAAGGTGTGCCCCGGCATCAGCACCAGGTCGAGCTCGTCGGCGAGGGCGATCAGCTCGGCTGCCTCGTCGGCCGTGCGAGCGAGTGGCTTCTCGACCAGGACGTGCTTGCCGGCCTCGAGTGCGCTCCGCACCAGCTCGTAGTGAGTATGAGGGGGCGTGGCGATCGCGACGGCCTCGAGACTGGGGTCGGCGAGGGCGACGTCGAGGTCGCGCTCGACGGCGACGCCTGGATTGCGCCGCTGAAAGTCGTCGATCTTTTTCTCGTCGCGATCGCAGAGGCCGGCGAGGCGGAACTCGGGCCGCTCGACGATGTTGCGAACGATGTTCGGGCCCCAGTATCCGTGGCCGACGACGAGAGTCTCAATGGCGTGGTCGAGGTTCATCGATCAACAAACGCCTTTTGAATCCCCGCCCTTTTGAAGGCCACCGAAATCGGGGGGTGGAAAAACGGGGGAGGGGAGGTCTGATTAAAAGCCGGTACGGCGGGCGCCGGGACGCAGAAGTTCTCACCGCCCCTTTCGTTCTTATCAAGACCGCCGCCTCTACCGACCGACCGACCCTGGAGACGACTTGAACCTGATCTTGCTTTTGAAGGAGCTCTGGCGCCGCAAGGTGCTTCTGGTCCTGTCGGTCGTCGCGGCGATCGCGATCCCGGTCGTCGTCGTCTACCAGGTGAGCGTCTCGCCGCCGGGGATCTCCAAGCGCACGCAGGTCGACGCCCAGGGCTCGATCGAAATCCTGATCGACTCCGCCCGCTCGCCGCTCGCCGACTCGCGGCGCGATCTCACCGGCCTGACGACCCGCGCCGGCGTCTTCGCGCGGCTGATAGCGGGCGGCAACGTGGTTCGTCAGATCGCCAAGGACAGCGACATTCCCTTCGATCAGATCGACGTCGCCGGTCCGACGCCGTTCCCCGGCGAGGCTCCCGGGGTCGGTCAGGAACCGCTGCAGCTGCACCCGTACGGCATCGCGATAACCCAGCCCGAAGAACTTCCAATCGTCAAGGTGGTGACCCGCGCCCCGACCGTCGACGAAGCGCGCGCGCTTGCCTCGGCCGCCCCCAAGGCCGTTCGCGAGGTGGTCGAGTCGGTCCAAGCTCAACAGGGGACCCCCGCCGACAAGCGGATCGAGTTCCGGGTCCTCGGTCCGGCGCAGGCGGCGATGAACGACGAAGCGCTCGGCAAGAAGGCGGCGCTGGCGCTCTTCTTCGTCGTCCTGGCGCTGTGCGTCGGCCTGATCCTGGGCGTGCCGCGCTTCAAGGCCGCCTGGACGGCGGCCGATCCGGACGATGCGCCCCCCGGGCCCGAGGCCGGGGAAGAGCAGGAGCCCGAAATCCTTCACCTTGCCGGTGGCGGTGGCGGCAATCCCGAAGAGGGCGCGGACGAGGCGGCCTGGATCGGGCGACGTCGCGAGCCATGACCGCGACCGCACACACCGCGAGGAGGATCCGATGGAGCTCGCGCGGACTCTAAAAACGCTGCGGCGCCGGCGGCGCCTGGTGGTTCTGGGCGCGGTGATAGCCGCGATCGCCGCCCTGCTCAGCATCTACCAGGTGAGCCTGTTTCCGCCCGGGATGAAGAGCCGCACGAACGTCTTCGCCACGGCCTCGACGCAGATCCTGATCGACACGCCCGACTCCACCTTCGCCGACGTCGCCAACGACATCGAACCGCTGAACACGCGGGCCGGCGTCTTCGCCCGCTTCATGACCAGCCCCGAGGCACTCGCCCTGATCGCCCGCGAGGCAAAGCTTCCGATCGACGGGATCGAGGCCCAGGGGCCCTACGACCTCAACGTCCCCGAATTCCAGCGGGTGCCCACCGCCGAGAGGCGCAGCTCGCAGATCCTCGGCGAGCGGGCGCTCTACCGAATCCGCTTCGAGAACAGCCCGGAGCTGCCGATCATCTCGGTCTTCGCTCAGGCCCCGACCACCGAGGAGGCCCTCGCCCTCGCCTCGGCGGCGCCCGCCGCGCTGCGCGGCTACATCGGGGGAATCCAGGCCCGCGAGGACACCCCGCTCGATCGCCGCGTGGAGGTTCGCAAGCTCGGCCGCGCCGTCGGCGGGGTTGTGAACGAAAGCGCGAGTCTGCAGATCGCGACCCTCGTCTTCATCGTCGTCCTGATCGGCTGGTGCCTGCTGCTCGTGCCGGCCCAGACGATCGCGCGCGGCTGGCGCGAGCTGGGCGAGGGGGAAGGCGTGAGATCCGACGGCAGCCCCCGCCGCCGACGGAACGGTCACGGGCCGGGGAAAGCGGTCCCGCGCCCGGACCCCGAGCACGAGAGGGCCCGCTGAGTTGGGGCCGGGAACGCCACCCGACGCCGTCTACACGGCGGATGCCTGGCCGCGTACCCGCCGGCCCCTGCCCTGGTTGATCGCCGGGTTCGTCACCGCGATCTTTCTCCTCCCGATCGACGGGATACACCTCAAGGTCCACCTTCCCTTCAGCTCGGACTTCGATCGCTTCTTCGTCGCTGTGATCGTCGCCGTCTGGCTGGCCGGGGCCGTGGTCGGCGGTCGGGAGAAGGTCGTGAGGCTGCGCTCGCGCGGCTGGGCGGCGGGGATGATCGCCTTCTTCTTCTTGGCGGTGACGAGCATCGTGGTCAACATCGACCGGATCACGAACCTCGGCGAATGGGAAGTCGCCCAGAAGCGCCTCGCGGTCCTGATCGGCCTGGTCGCGATCTTCGCGATCATCTCGCTGACGCTGCGGGTCGCCGAGCTGCGCCCCTTCACCGTCCTGATCGCCGTCCTCGCCGTGCTGACCGCGACCGGGACGATCTACGAGATGAAGACCGGCTACAACGTCTTCTACAGCACCGCCACCACGGTGCTCTCGCCGATCGCCGACGTCGACCCCTCGCCGACCGAAATCGATCCCGCCTTCAACCGCGGCCGGCCAACCATCACCGGTCCGACCCGGCACCCCCTTTCCGTCACCTCGCTGCTCGGCATGGCGCTGCCGTTCGCGGTGGTCCTCGCCGCGATCGCGCCGACCACGCGCCGGCGCCTGCTCTGGGTCCTCGCCGCCGGCGTGATCGTCGCCGGGGCGATGATCACACAGCGAAAGTCGGGGGCGGTGGTCCCGGCCTTCGCCCTCCTTGCCCTCTTCGTCCTGCGCCCGCGCCAGCTCCTGCGCCTGGCGCCCTTCGGGATCGTCGCCCTGGCGATCGCCCTGGCCGTCGCGCCGGGTGTCTTCAGCACGATCCAGGAGTTCGGCAAGGCCGACAGCAAAGCCTCGACCGAGGGGCGAACGTCCGACTACCCGGCCGTCGTCCCCGATCTCCTCACCCATCCGCTGCTCGGCCGGGGGTACGGGACGCTCGACTCGATCCGTCTCGACACCTACCGGATCTTCGACAACGAGTACCTGGGCGAGGTCTACCAGGTGGGTGGGCTCGGCCTGCTCGCCTTCATCGCCCTGATCGTGACGCCGCTGTTCATCGTTCGCTCGGTGCTGCGCTCCGACAATCCCCTGCGGGGCCCGCCGGCCCTCGCGGCGAGCGCCGGCTGCCTGGCCTTCGGCGTGGCCACGGCGCTCTACGACATCCTCTCCTTCCCGCAGGCGCCTTACCTGTTCCTCTTCATGGCGGCGATGTGCACCTGTGCGGCTTCGGTGGAAGTGCCAGCTGGGGTATGGCGGCCGCTTGCGCCACGACGGGCCGTGCCGGCCGGGTCTGCGGCCTAGAGGGATTAAGCCCCTACCTCCCGGGTGTGTATCCCGCTTCGAAGGGGAGGCCCAGCGGCTGGTAGTCGACGCTGTTCCCCCAGGCGGGGACCCAGTCCCGGAGCGAGTGGGGGCCGATCGCGGTCTCGTCGGCGGTGACGTTGTAGTCGTAGGTGCCCCAGTTTCCCGCCCTGCCCTCGACGCCCATGTCGGAGCCTTCGCGTGCGGCGAAGACGTTGCGCTCGACCCGGTACCCCGACCCTGGCGGGTAGCGGTCGTCGTCGCGGAAGAGACAGCCCCAGCGAGAGCCGACGACGGTGTTCTCGCGGAAGAGGAGTCCGTCGGCCTGGTAGATCTGACAGCTGTAGCCACGGGAGTCGCGGTCGAAGAGGTTGTCGACGACCGTGACGTCGGAGAAGCGGTCGCCCGGATAGGTCAGCTGGAAGAGCAGCGACTGGCTCGTCCCGGTGTCGCGGGCGACGTTGTGGGAGAAGACGATGTCCCTGCCGCCGGCGTAGATCTGCCAGAGGTCTTGGTGCTCCTCAGGGTGGCCGGCGACCAGCGATGGGCCTAGAAATGTGTTCCCTTCGACGGTCCAGTCGTTGGCCTGGTCGGTCTGGATGTAGTCGGCGGCGACGCTCTCGATCGTGTTGTCCCTGACCGTGAAGTCGCGTTGGCTCCCGATCGATTTGATCCCGTAGCCGCGGTAGACCGCCTGCGGCCCGGTGTAGGCGATGTCGTGGATGTGGTTGTCTTCGATCAGCACCGATTCGACCCTGCCCTGCTGGCCGGGGTCGCCGAAGAAGAAGATGCCGCCCGGGCCGGTGAGGTCGTTGCCGACCACCTCGACGTCGGACGCGGCCGGTGTGAAGGCGAGGCCGCTTCTGAAGTTGAGGCCCTCGATGCGCAGGTGCTTTGCGCCGTCGAAGGCGAGCTCGCCGGTGAAGACGGCCGAGCCACCGGGCGCCGAGGTGATCGTCACGTTGGAGGGCTCGCGGCTCGTCGCCGCCGGGATCCGAGCGCCGGGGTAATTGCCAGCGCGCAAGCACAGCACGTCCCCCGAGGTGGCGTTCGCGAGGGCGGGCGCGAGGTGCGCGTGGGGCGAGAGGGTGACGGTGCAGGCCGTGGCACGCTCGGGACGAGCGCTCTCCACGGTTGCGTCACCGCCAGAGCAGCCGGCGACCACCGACACCGCCGCGATAAGAGCCAGGGGCACCGGGAGGATCCCGATGCCCCTGGCGAGAGGTTGCCTGGCGGGCGCTCCGCGGGGGCTGCTGAAGCTCACCCGCGGAGCGTGCCACATCCCCTACCAGCGCACCCCGCTGGGTTTGCGGTAGCCGATTGCTTCCTGACTGGCGGGATTGCAATTGGCGGAGGTGCAGTTCCCCTGCGCGTCGAGGGTAACCAGCGAGGGCTGGCCCCAAAGGTTGCTGGAGAACGTGGCAGCCCCGGTCGAGCCGTCTTGGGCAAAGCCCCCGTCGGGATCGACGGCGATGTTGCGTTCGACGACGTTGCCGGAGCCGGAGTCGCAATCCCACTCGAAGCTGGGGAAGCCGGTGAAGGCCTGACCGCCTTCGACCCAGGTGTTGCGCCGGATCGTGATGTTCGAGCGCGAGGTTCCACCCGTGCCCAGGCCGCATATCTCAGTGCGTCCCCGGGCGATTTCGACCAGGTTGTTTTCGTAGATCAGCGAGCCGGAGGAGCCACCGTGGATGTAGGTGGAGCCGGCGTTGCCGGTGACTTTGCCTTCGAAGTAACCCTGGTGGTGGATCCAGTTGTTGGTTATCCGCAGGTTCGAGTCATTGCCGGTGATCTGGATGTTGTCGGAGTGCTCGCTGGAGTCCGAGTTCGCGCCCACGGGCCCGATCTCGTTGCGGTCGATGAGGACGTCGTTGCCGTTGACGCCCTGGAAGCCGTCGGCGGCGATGTCGTGAATCTTGTTGCCGACGAAATGGAGCCGGTTGACGGTGCCATAGCAGCGACAGCCGTAGCCGGTATTGCCCGAGTTGTCCGCTTTCGTCCAGCCGATGTCGTTGTCTTTGATCGTCACGTCGTTGCTTTCGTCCGGCATGAAGATCAGCTGGTCGTAGGAGCGATTGGTCGGGGTGCCACCTATGGTGGAACCTTCGATCGTCGTGCGGTGGGCGCCGCGCATCGTCACCGAGGTGAAGCGGGCAGAGCGAAGGGTAAGGTCGGTCGTGCCCTGGATCTCGAGGTGGTCCATCGACCCGCCTTCGGTCGAGATCACAACCGCCTTTTTGCCCATGTTGACGAAATTGACGTCGCCGACATTGGCGGTGACGCAGACGTTTTTGCCAGAGGAGACGGCGCTGGTGACGGCCGAGGCAGAGGTGGCGTTGGTCGAGCCGGAGGCGCATCCCGATCCCGGTGGGGGTGGCGGGGGCGGTTCCGTCGCCTGGACGGTCCAGCTGTAGCTTGCCGGCGTCGCGTCGACGTTCCCGGCTGCATCGGTGGCTCGCACCGAGAAGGCATGACTGCCGATCGCCAGACCTGAGTAGGCCTTTGGCGTCGGGCAGGATGCGAATCCGCCGGAGTCGAGCTTGCACTCGAACGTGGAGCCCGACTCATTCGAGGTGAATGAGAAGCTCGCCGACGTTTCGGTTGTGGTGCTGGTTGGCATCGAGGAGATAGTTGTGTTCGGAGGTGTCGTATCGCCAGGGGGCGGTTCAACCATCACTTCTACCGTCCAGCTGCGTGTGGCCGGCGTCGCGTCGACGTTCCCGGCTGCATCGGTGGCTCGCACTGAGAAGGCATGGCTGCCAGGACTCAATGCCGAGTAAGCGCGCGGCGAGGTGCATCCGCCCCAGCCAGACCCGTCCAGCTGGCACTGGAAGGAGGAGCCGGACTCGCTCGAGGAGAAGCCGAAGCTCGCAGCCGTCGAGGTGGTCGTGCCCGAGGGGCCAGAATCGATCGTCGTGTTCGGAGGCGTGGAGTCGACTGCGGAGGAGACCGCGAAAGAGAGCTTGCTCGAGTCGGTGTCGCCGTCAACGTCCTGGGCGGTGAGCTTCACGTACTTCGTCCCAGCTTCGGAAAAAGTGAAGTTGATTTTGCACCCTCCCTGAGTCTGGTAGACGGCGCTGCCGTCCTGGCTCTCGAAGGACCAAGTGCAGAGGATCGGACCGTCGCCACTGGACGAACTGCCGTCGAGGGTTACCGGGGAACCGGCCTGGGGCGCGACGGGCGGGGCCCAGACCGCATGGGCCGGGTTGTCGGCAGGAGGTGGCGGGGGTGGTGCTTCGACGGTCCAGCTCCGTGTCGCCGGCGTGGCGTCGAGGTTGCCGGCTGCATCGGTGGCTCGCACGGAGAAGGTGTGGCCGCCGAGCCCTAGCGAGTAGGCCGCCGGCGATACACAGGAGGTCCAGCTCGCTGTGTCCAGCTTGCAGGCGAAGGTGCTCTGCTCGGACGACGAGAAGGAGAAGCTCGCGCTGGTCGCTGTGGTTGGCCCGGAAGGTCCGGCGACGATGGTGGTGTCCGGTGGAGTGGTATCGACCGGCGGTGGGGGAGGAGGCGTCACCGGGGGCTGTGGGACGCTTTTCGGGTCGAGCGGGTTGGAACCGGCGGTGACCTCGGTGCCGTCCTTGAATCCATCGCCGTCGGTGTCCGCCTTACGCGGATTGGTCTTGGTCTTATTTACCTCGGTCCAATCTGTGAGGTCATCGCTGTCCGTGTCCGCCCTGCGATAGTCGGTGTTAGTGCGATTGACCTCCGTCCAGTCGCTCAGGCCTTCGTGGTCTGTGTCTCTCGACGCGGTGCTGGATGTGTGTGTTGCGGCTATACGCGGAAGTAGTTTGGCGTATTCCTTATGAGTGAAAACCCGAAGCTGACTCGGAGCAATTTGTTGGTCTTGCAGTGGCAGCTTTGCGACGGCGAGAGATTGGAGACCGATGAGCGCGAGTATGAGCGCGAAGGCGGCCAGGGCGAGTTTAGGTATCTGAGGGAGGCGGCTCATGACTGGAGGTATCGGTGTGGCGAACCGCTTGAGGAGATTGAACGGGTTCAATCTGGACAAACGTATGAATGCTTCTGAAGTGTCAGTTCCCGAATCCCAAGCCGCGAAACAATGGCCGACAAAAAGTGTCGTGCCGAACGGGGGCTCGGAGCGCGCTAGGCGACGGCGTCGCGGGGATGCTCGACGGCAGCGGCGAGCACCTTGTGGCGCGGAAGGAACAGTCGACGGAAGACCTGCAAACGACTTTCTCGTACAGGTCCCATCGAGAGCGTGCGGGCGTAGGCCGCGAGCAGCGAGCGTTCTTGATGCTCCCAGGCGAGGACGTTCTCGACCCGTTCCCGGCCAGCCGCACCCATCTTGGTGCGTCGTGCCGGGTCGTCGAGCAATTCCGAGACCAGGCGGGCAAAGCCGGCGTGGTCGCCGGCGGCGGCGAAGACAGCAGCCTCGCCGGCCCCGACCCGCGACTCGGCGAGGTCGTAGGAGACGATCGGCCGCGACATCGCCATGTACTCGGAGATCTTGACCATCGAGGAGACGTCGTTCAGCGCGTTACGCGGATCTGGCGCAAGGCAGACGTCGGAGCTGGACAGCACCCGGCAGATCGTGTCGTGCTCGACCCAGCCGGTGAACTCGACGCGGCCCTCGAGCCCCAGCTCGCGCGTCAGGGCACGCATCTCCCCGATCACGTCGCCGTCGCCCATGAACACCGCGTGCCAGTCGTCGCGCAGCTGGCCCAGCTCGGCGAGCGCCCGCAGCGCCTCGTCGATGCCGTCCTGGGGCCCCATCACGCCGACGTAGCTGAGCAGGAACGGCTTTCCCCGCTTCAGGCTGGGATCGGGCTCGCTCGGGGCGAAGCGGGTCAGGTCCGGTCCGGTGCGAACGACGGCGACGTCGGCGGGGTCGCGGCGGCCGCGCTCGATCGCGACCCGGCGGTAGGAGTCGTTGACGGAGAGCACGACGTCGGCGCTGCGGAAGGCGACCTGCTCGGCTGCGAGGGTGGCGCGGTGCAGGAGGCCGCCGCCGAAGCGCGTCAGGTAGAGCTCGGGCGTGAGGTCGTGATGGTCGAAGACGAAGCGGGCGCCGCGGCGGCGCAGCCCGAGCGCGGCGAGGAGGAGGAAGTCAGGGGGGCTGCAGGCGTGGACGATGTCGAACGGGCGCGAACGCGCCAGGCGCCGGGCGAGGCGGCGCATGCTCCAGAGAGCCGCGAGGTACTCCAGCGCGTAGGCGCTTGCGCTCCCCTCGGCGCGACGCGGCTCATAGCGATGGATCTTCACGCCCTCGACCTGCTCGAAGCGATCGCGGTCCCGCCGCTCGCCCCGCGGGCAGATCGCGGTGACGTCGTAGCCGGCGCCGAGGAGCGCCCGGCACTCGTTCCAAACGTGCCGGTCGGAGGGCAGCGGCTCGTTCTGGAGCAGGATCAGGACGCGCTTGCCGTCCATGCCGTTTCCTCGCAGGCTCGCTCTCGGGTGCGCCACCAGGTCGCCACCTCCCTCGGCAGGGCGTACCAGCCGTCGGGCTGGGCCGCCAGGTACTCGAGGAATTCCTCGTACATGCGCAGGCGCGCCGGTGTGTCGAGGTAGTCGGGGTGGGTGATCAGGTTGATCAGGCCGCCGTGCTCGGCGATCCAGTCGCTCTTGCTCGTCCAGAGGTCGATCGTGTCCTCGCGCAGGATCTCCCAGAGGGTGTGGTCCTGGACCAGGGTGATCGGCAGCTCGACCATGTCGCCGAGGAAGTAGGGGAGGATCGAGCAGCAGCCACCGGACTGCGGCTCGAACGGGTCGGTGTCGGGGAAGGAGCTGTCGTAGAGGGCGCCAAGCTCCGGCATCCAGTCTGCATTGCGGTGGGTGGCGGGTGAGCGGAAGCCGACCGCGTCCCACTGATCGAGGTAGCGCTGGATCGCCGGCAGTTCGGCCTCGAAGCGGGCGCGGCTCTCGAACAGCCTGCCGTCGTGCTTGATCGCGTGCAGGCCGATCTCGCAGCCGGCGGCGCGAACGTGGTCGAAGAGGCCGTCCTCGATCGGGTACCACTCGGCGACGAAGTTCCAGGAGGAGACGAAGCCGTGGCGGCGCTCGATCTCGATGATCCTGCGCACGTTCGCCACCCCTGACGGGCCCTCGACGTCGTGGGTGAGGATCGCCGCGAAGCGCTTGCCGTCCGGCCAGGTCTCGACCGCGGGCAGCAGGCCGTCGCGCAGTTCGGCCTCACGACGCTCGACCAGGATCGGCTCGATCGGCCAGCGCGGGAACTCGCGTTGCGCCTGGCGCTTGGCATAGAGCCGTCGCATCGCCAGCTGCAGCCGCCTCGGCAGCAGCGGCTTGAGGGCGTAGTACGCGGTCTGCGCACGCGAGCGAGGCGGCCCGGCGCCGCGGTAGCGTTCCTCGAGGTAGTGGCGTTCGTCGTGGGCTGGCATCGCCATCGGATCAACGACCTCCGTCACGATGAAGTTGCGGCTTCGGCGCGCGCCCGCTTCGAGTAGGCGCCCAGCGGCGGCGCGGAGAGCCCGAGGATCACCCGCAGCCCGGCCAGCTCGGCGCGGACCCGCTCCCGCTGCGCCGGGCGCAGGAGCGCGGCGGGGGCGAAGACGGCGATGCGGATGGCGTGACCGAGGGCCAGCCCGGCGCGGATGCCGAGCTGGCGGGCGCCGCCGTAGTGCTTGGCGGCGAAGAGCAGTCGCGAGTGGCTCAGCTGGGCCATCAGGTCGCCGCGCGAGCGGCCGCCGGCGTGGTGGGTGATCGTCATCACCGGCAGGTGCGCGACCGGCCAACCGGCTTGCCAGAACCGGTAGCACCAGTCGATCTCCTCCGAGTAGAGAAAGAAGCGCTCGTCCATCGGGCCGACCGCTCGCACCGCCTCGCGACGGGCGATCAGGAAGGCGCCAACGAGCCAGTCGGCGCGGCCCTCGCGCCGGTAGCGCGCCGGCCGGGTCTCCAGCTCCTGGAGACCGCGAAAAACCGGCCAGTAGGCGGCGAAGAGCGCCTCGCCGAGGCTTCGCAGCGGCGAGGGAAAGCGCCTGATCGACGTCTGCAGCTCGCCCGCGGTGCCGCGCTGGACGACGCTCGCGAGGCCCAGCTCGGGGCGGGCGTCCATCGCCGCGACGAGCTCGTCGAGGCTGCCGTCGCGAACCTCGACGTCGGGGTTGAGCAGCAGGACGTAGCGCCCCTGCGCCTGCTCGATGGCGACGTTGTTGGAAGCGGCGAAGCCGCGGTTGTCGCGGCGGAATACCCGCACCCCCTCGAACTCCCGCTCGATCGCGTCCGGCGTGCCGTCGCTGGAGCCGGCGTCGACGACGAGCCACTCCGCCGCGGTCGCGCGGGTGGCGCCGAGCGCCGAGCGCAGGGTGCTCAAAGCCATCTCGCGACCGTTGTGCGTGACGACGATGACCGAGAGATCCGGGCGCGGGTCCATCGGGCTAGCCGAAGTGCTTGTAGAGCGCCGCGCCGGCGAGGCGACCGACCGCTGCCGGCGAGCGCTTGATCGTCGCGCTCATCACGCGGTCGCGCAGGCCGGGCTGCAGCGATGGCTCGCGCTCGTCGAGGTAAGTGTAGGAGAGGCTCTCCTCACGGGCCCCCCAGGATCGCTTGAAGGACCTCAGCCCCTCGTTGTCGAGGTCGGTGCGGCCGAAGTCGAGCGTCCCAAATCCCGCCTCGCAGGCCCAGCGGATCGTCTCTGAGAAGAGCAGGTTGTTCGGGCGCTTGCCGAGCTTGGCGGCGTCGGAGGCGCCGTACTTGTAGGTCGCGGTGCCGTTGTGGGTGAGGAAGACGGCCGCCGCGATCGGCTCGGAATCGTCGAGGACGAGGGCGACGAAGCCGAGGTCGGCGTCGAAGAGGTCCTCGAAGCGCCGGATGAAGCCCTTGGGTTGCGTGGGCACGCCGAGCCGGCGGCGGGTCTCGAGGTGGAGTGCGTAGAAGGCATCCAGCGCGGAGCGATCGCCCCGGCGCTCGACCCGCAGGCCTTCCCGTTCGGCCTTCTTGATGCCCCGCTTGATCTGCTTCGCATAGGAAGCCTCGATCTCAGTCGGGTCGCTGTTCAGCGCAAGCAGGTGGCGAACGAAGCGGGGCTGGACGGTCGCCTCCGGCGCACCTGACAGCGGGGCGTGGACGGTGAGACCGAGGTCGGCGCGCTGGGCCTCCTCGGCAAGCGCGCGGCCAAGCGCATCGAGCGCTGCGGAGTCGGCGCCCGGGGCGAGGGCCGGCGAGCAGACGTCGGAGAAGGGAAGGGAGACGAGCCGTCGCCCGGTGAGGCGGCTCTCGATCCGGGCGATCGGGATCCCAGCCTCGATCCCGTTCCCGTTGGCGAGGCAGCAGGCCTGGATCCGGTAGCCGTACTGGGCGCGCAGCAGCTCCAGCCAGCGCGGGTGGTGGAAGACCTCGGCCTGGGGGCTGCCCTCGACGAAGGCAAGCCAGTCCGGGTCGGCGATCGGGTCGATCAAGCGTGATTCGGCCATGCCCTAACAACGTTTCGCCGGAGAGCGTTCTTCTAGCTGGCGGATTCCACGAAGCCTGTGTGGTGGAGGAGCCTGGTCGCCCTCCAGTCGAATTGACACCCCAAGAGCGGAGCTCTTGGGGTGAATGAGGAGCGCGGCCTGCGGCCGCGCGGACACCGGATTGCATTTCCGCCGCTTCGCGACATTCGCCTGGAGGGCGACCAGGCTCCTCCCTCAACACAGCTCCCTACACGGCCCAGGCTGCGAAGCCGGCCTCAGGGTTCAAAAGCTTTTCAACCCCGACGCCGGAGGCGGGGCTTCGAGAGTGCGACCTTTGAAGCTTGTGTGCTTCGGAGAGGGGATGGCGGGTGCGCCTCTGCGGGAATGTCGCGAAGCGGCCTATGCAATCCGGTGATTGCGCGGCGAAGCCGCGCTCCTACATAGTCGCTAAGCGTGCGCAGCGCGCGTGCGACATCAATTCCCGCAGAGGCGCACCCGCCATCCCCGCCCAAACCCCACCCGGGCAACAACCGCCCTACGCCATCACCGCAGCTGGCTCAGTAGTCGTCTCGGTCGCCGACCGGGCCCACAGCTCCAGCGCCAGCAGCGACCAGATCTTGCGGCCGTGGTCGGCGGCTCCGGCGACGTGCTGATCGAGCAACTGCTCCACGGCGGCCGGGCGGGTCCAGCCGCGCTCGGCGCTCTCGCGGTCGAGCAGGACCTCGCGCGCGTAGGGGGCGAGGTCGGTGCGGAGCCAGTTGGCGACGGGGAGCTCGAATCCCTGCTTGGTGCCGTCCAGGATCGTGTCGGGGACCCAGCCACGCAGCGCTCGCCGCAGGGCGATCTTGCGCTGCACGCCGCTCGCCTTCTGCTCGGGCGGGATCGAAGCGGCCAGCTCCATCAGCTCGTGGTCGAGCAGCGGCGAGCGCGCCTCGAGCGAGAAGGCCATCGTCGCGATGTCGATCTTCGGTAGTAGGTCGCCGGGCAGGTAAACCGTCGCGTCGACCTCGAGCAGCTGGTCGAGCAGGGCTTTGCCGCTGGCCTCGCGCCAGGGGTCGAGCAGGAAGCGGTCGGCGTCGGCATCCGCCACGGTTGCGGCCAACTCCGGGGCGTACAGGGCGCCGCGCTCGGCGGCGTCGAAGACGTTGACCTGGTCGAGGTAGCGGCGGTGCCGATCGCCCCCGACCCGCGTGGCGAAGCGCTGGGCGCGGCTGCGCAGGGCCTTCGGGTCGCCGGCAGCCCCCATCCTGGTGCCGGCCGCGGCGATCGCGCCCCGCAGCGGCGCCGGCAGCCGTTCGAATCGCGCCGCCAGGACGTTGGAGGTGTAGCGCTGGTAGCCGGCGAAGCTCTCGTCGCCGCCGTCGCCGTTGAGCGCCACGGTGACCTGCTCGCGGGCTAGCTCGGCGAGGTAGAAGCAGGCCAGCGCCGAGTGGTCGCCGAACGGCTCGCCGTACTGGCGTACCAGCTTGGGCAGCAGCTCGACCGCATCCGGCTCGACGACCAGCTCGTGGTGGTCGGTGGAGAAGCGCTCGGCGATCAGGCGAGCCCGCGGCAGCTCGTCGACGCTGGCGTCGGCGAAGCCGATCGAGAACGTCTTCACCGGCTCGCGGGATTGCTCGGCCATCGCCGCGACCACGGCAGAGGAGTCGATGCCGCCGGAGAGGAACGCTCCCACCGGAACGTCGGCCACCATTCGCCTGCCGACGGCCTTGCGCAGCGCGGCGCGAATCTGCTCGTCGAGCTCCCGTGGGTCCCCGAACGATCGCTTTTGCGCGTAGTCGAGGCGCCAGTAGCGCTCGACGGTGAGGGCGCCGTTCTCGAAGACGAGCTGGTGCGCGGGCTGCAGCTTGTGGACGCCGCTGAAGATGCTCAGCGGGGCGGGGACGTAGCCGTAGGCGAGGTAGGCGTCGATCGCCGCGGGATTGGTCTCCCGGGGGACCAACGGGTCCTGGGTCAGCGCGCGCAGCTCCGAGGCGAAGCTGAGCACGCCGCCGCGGCAGCTGTAGAAGAGTGGCTTCTTGCCGACCCTGTCGCGGGCGACGAAGAGCCGTTCGCGGCGAGCGTCCCAGAGGGCGAAGCTGAACATGCCGTGGAGCTTGGAGACGCAGCCGGTGCCGAGCTCCTCGTAGAGGTGGGCGATGACCTCGGTGTCCCCCTTCGTGGCGAGCTTGTGGCCGGCGCGCAGCAGCTCCTCGCGCAGCTCGGCGTAGTTGTAGATCTCGCCGTTGAGGACGACCGCGATCGAGCCGTCCTCGTTGTAGATCGGCTGGTCGCCGGTGTCCAGGTCGATGATCCGCAGGCGCTGGATGCCGAGCCCCACCGGCCCGGAGACGTGCAGGCCGCGGCTGTCGGGCCCGCGGTGCTCCTGCGCCGCGCACATGCGCGCGATCAGCTCCTCCTCGACCGCGGCGCCGTCGGCGCGCACCTGACCGGCGATGCCGCACATCAGCCCGGCGCCTGCCCCGAGGCGAGCGGCAGCTTGCCGACCACGCGACCGCGGATCTCGCGCCGGACCGCGCTGCGGAACTCGCGGTCCTCGACCCGGGGGGTGCGCTGGAAGGCGGCGCGGGCGTAGCCGTAGAGAAAGGCCAGTCCCGAGATGCCCTCCGGCCTCGCAGTGGCGATCTTGAGCGAGCGCATGGCGACCCAGTAGGCGGGGAAGTGGACGATGTAGGCGGCGGCCCCGTAGCGGGCGCGGCCGCGCAGGGTGCCGTCGGCGCTCGCCCAGGGGCGGTGGTGGATGGCGACGAGGTCCTCGAAGGTGCGCGTGCGGAAGCCGTGCATGCGGGCGAGCGTCTCGTCGATCGTGTCCCAGCCGAGCCGCTCCTGCACCCCGCCGATCGCCTCGAAGCACTCGCGCGAGTAGCACTTGAGGGCGCCGTTGACGTGGTGCTCGGTCGGCACCTTCTCCAGCCGCCACTTACCGCGGACCAGCTCGCGGCGCAGGCCCCCGGCCATGCCGAGGCCGGGGTCGGCGTCGAACTCGGCGAGGATGCGCTCGAAGTACTCCGGCGGCAGCTCCATGTCGCCGTCGAGCTTGGTGATGTGCGTGAACTGCTGCCACTCGACGCCGTTGAGGCCGAAGTTGAAGGTTCGCGGTGCGACCGCCGAGGCGAGCCTGTCGCGAGGGTCGAGCAGCGGGGGATGCTCGGGCGCGCGCAGCAGGCGGATGAAGGGGAACTCCCGCGCAAGCCGTTCCACCAGCTCGGCGGTGCCGTCGGTCGAGTGGTCGTCGACGAGCAGCCAGAGGTCCGGCGGGCGGCTCTGGGCGGCCATCGCCCGCGCCACGCGATCGAGGTGCTCGGCCTCGTTGCGGACCGGCGAGATGACAAGCAGGCGTTGGCTCATTCTCAGGATCAACGACCCCAGGCGGGGCGATCTTGTGCGAAAGCGCGGCCCGCAGCGCTCCGTTCATCGTCTGTGGAAGCAGAAGCCCAGGCAGCGCAAACGCCCCTCAATCCCGCTTTCGGCGCCGAGCACGGCGCGGTCGAGGATCCGCTCGCCAAGCGCACCCTGATGCGGCTGATGCCGGGAGCCCGGCGCCACCGGATGCTCGGCACGCTGCGCGGGATCCGCTATCGCGGCGACCGGGTCGAGTGCCCCTGCTGCCAGTCGACCTTCTCGCGCTTCCTGCCCCATCGCGGCAGGGCGCAGGCGAAATGCCCGGGGTGCGGGGCGCTGGAGCGCCACCGCCTGCTCTGGCTCTTCCTCGAACGCGAGACCGACCTCTTCGAACGATCCGGCGCGCTGCTCCATATCGCGCCCGAGTACGCCTTCCTCAACCGCTTCTCCCGCCTCGACGGCCTGCGCTACGTGACCGGCGACTTCGACTCGGCCCTGGCAGACGTGCAGCTCGACTTGATGGACCTGCCCTTCGCCGACGAGAGCTTCGACTTCCTGATGTGCAACCACGTGCTCGAGCACGTCGAGGACGACCGGCGGGCGCTCTCCGAGATCGATCGGGTGCTCGTGCCGGGTGGCTGGGCGATCCTGATGTGCCCGGTCGACTACCGGCGCGAGGCCACGCTCGAAGACCCCGCCGTGGTCACCCCCGAGGATCGCCACCGCGTCTTCGGCCAGGCCGATCACGCCCGCCTCTACGGGCGCGACTACGGCGATCGCCTCGCCGCGGCCGGTTTCGACGTGCGAGCGGACGATTACCTCGACGGCTTCGACAAGCGCTCGATCTCCCGCCTCGGCCTGCGCCGCGAGCAGGACGATGCCTTCGGCAAGGAGGAGATCTTCCTCTGTGCCAAGCCGGCGGCCGGCACCTCAGCGCGGCGCTGACGCCGCGGCGGGCTGAGCCGTCGCCGAGAGCTCGGGCCCTTGGCCCGGCGAGAGGTACCGAGACAGGAACGGGGGGTCGGCCCAGCGCAATGCAATCCGCCCCCGGCGAGTGCAGAGGAACGCGGCGCAGTAGGCCAGCGTGATCAGGGCGCCGCCGACGAGCAGGGTGACGGCGCGGGGGGCTCCTGCCTCCAGGGTCAGCAGCGCCACCACGGTGCCGGCTGCAGTGGCGAACGCGGTGGGCTGCAGCGCCCGGGCAAGCGGCCCCATGCTGAGGCTGGCGCCGTGCAGCAGGCGCAGGTTCAGCGGCAGCACCAGGGCCACGGCGACGGCGCTCTGGGCGATCGCGACGCCGGCGATCCCGCCGAGGTGGGCGCCGAGCGGCAGGGCGACGACGAGGGTCGCGATCCAGACCAGCTGGACGCGGACCAGGGAGCCGGCGCGACCGGCGGCGATCAGCAGGTCGTAGCAGAGTTCGAGCACCACGCGGAGCGCTCCGAAGAGGGCCAGCCAGCGCAACGCGGCGACGGCGGGCAGCCACTTGTCGCCGTAGAGGATCCCGACCAGGGGTTCGGCGAGCGCGGCGAGGAGAAGGCCGCCGAGCACGGCCACCCCGGCGGCGAGGGCGAGGCTGTGCGAGAAGGCGTCTTCGAGTCCGGCTCGGTCCTCGGCGAGGCGTGAGAAAGCGGGCAGCGAGACCTGCCGGATCGACATCGAGAGCAGGGTCCAGGGCCAGTTGGCGACGTTGAAGGCGAGCGCGTAGAAGCCGAGGGCGCTGACGCCGAGCACGCGGCTGACGGCGACCGAGTCGACGTTGATGATCGCCAGCAGGAGCACGCTGGTCATCGCCGGCGGCAGGCCGAGGCGGATCAGGCGGATCGCGGTCTCCCGGTCCCACCCGGGCCGGGGCCAGGAGGGAGCGAGCCAGAGGATCAGGGCGGTTGTGACCAGATTCGCGATCAAGAGCCCGACCGCCAGGCCCGAGGCGCCGTGATCGGCCGCCAGGTAGATGCCGATCGGCGTGCCGACGAGGAAGCCGAATATCTCCGCTACGGCCCGGCGGCGCTGCTGGAAGGCGCGCATCAGCAGCGCGTTTGGGATCGTCGAGACGCCGTCGAGGAGAACTCCGACGGAGAGAACCTGGATCGCGGTGGTCGCCTCGGGGGCGCCCAGCAGTGCCGCGATCGTCGGCGCGCCGAAGAACATCAGCGCGAACCAGGCGCCGCTGCTGAGCAGGGAGCCGCTGACGGCGGTCGGGGTGATGCTCTCGACCCGTCCCTTCCAGCGGATCACGGCGACGCTGAGGCCGATCTCGTTCATGCTCAGCACGATCGTCATCACCAGCACCGCGGCGGCGTAGGTGCCGAACTCCGCCGGCGCGACCACCCGCGCGATTACCAGCCCGGCGAGGACGTTGAGGACGCGCGCGGCGGCGCTGTTGAGCAGGCTCCAGATCAGCCCCGAGCGGGCGCGACCACCAAGCTCCTCCTCTTCGCCGGAGCCGCCCGCCGGTTCGGCGGGGCGCTCAGACATCGCCATCCTGCTTCGGCCGCGGCTCGATCTCCAGGCCGAGCAGGTCGGCGAGCTGCTCGGCCCGCGTCGCCCAGCTGTGCCGGGCGGCAAAGGCTCGGCGCTCGGCAACGAACGCCGGCTCTTTCGCCCCCGCCGCTTGGTGCAGGACCGCGGAGGCGAACTCCTCCGGCGTTTCGGCCATCGCGACGAGGCGGGTCTCCAGCGAGCGCACGGCGGGAAGGGGGGTGGAGACGACC
This sequence comes from uncultured Solirubrobacterales bacterium, assembly GCA_963712595.1. Classification (GTDB taxonomy): domain Bacteria; phylum Actinomycetota; class Thermoleophilia; order Solirubrobacterales; family 70-9; genus VRUE01. The sequence goes on along the minus strand of CAVQIM010000001.1, from coordinate 167,261 downwards.
GGCCTGCCCGCGGCGAGGTACTCGAGCGTCTTCATCGGGAAGCTGTTGCGGTTGAACTGGGTGTTGGCGTAGGGGACGATGCCGACGTCGATCGCCTTGAGGTAGGGCAGCAGCTCCTCGAAGGGGCGCGGTCCGAGGTAGGACACGTTTGGCAGCGCCGCCAGCGCCTCGAAGCGAGTCGGCTCGAAATCGGGGTCGCGGGGGCCGATCAGCAGCAGCGAGGCATCCGAGGCGGCTATCGCCTCGAGCAGGGCCAGGTCGGTGCGGCTGTTGAGGTGCCCGACGAACCCTGCGACCGGCCCCCACAGGTCGACGTCGGGCGGATCGGGCGCGTCATCGACGCCAGCGTAGAAGGAGGCGTCGCAACCGTTGGGCAGGTAGGCCGCCTCGACCCCTTGGGAGCGCAGGTCCTCGACTACGCCCTCGCTCACCGCGACGACCAGGTCGGATGTCTCGGAGAGTCGCCGGTCGCCCTCGGCCAGGCGCTCGGCGCTGCGCCGCCAGAGCGCTGCCGCCGCGACTGGATCGTCTTGCCACCAGTAAGCGCGGACGCGCTCCCCGCAGGCCCCGTAGGCATCGACGAAGAGCCAGGTCGTGACGACCGCCTCCACACGCGCCCCGAGTCGGCGCACGGCGCCTCGCAGCTCGTGGCGAACGATCCTGTTGGTCAGCGGCAACATCGCTGGCTCCATCGGCTTGGGCGGCGCCAGTGGGGTGTAGCGGGCGATCCGCGGCGCCACCGTGCGCAGCCGCGGTCGCTTCAGCGAGCCGGCGATCGCCGGCGCGTTGAAGCGCGTCAGGTGGGATATCGGCGGGTCGACGTAGAGCACCGGCGCCAGCGCGGCGAGGTGCTCGGCCATGTGCCGGTCGGCGAGCTTGACCTCGTCCCAGCTGTTCGCCGCGCAGAGTACGACCAGGCCATCCCAGGGGCCGCGGTCATCGCGGACGTGGCGCGGCGGGGACGAGCGGGTGTCGAGCGCCGGTGGCACGCGCTCACCCGGCCGGGACGGGCACGGATCGCGCGGCGGGGGAGGGCGCTTCGGCGGCGTCGGTGAGGCGCGCCGCCTCGGAGGCGCCGAGCGCCCGCTTCGTCCGCGGGTCGTGGTTGTCCAGCTCGAGCCGCAGGGCGCGCCCGGCCACGGTGGCCGCCTCGCCCCAGCGGCGCGGCGATCGGCCCGAGGCGACTACCTCGTAGACACCGAGCTGGAAGCGCGTTCCTCGTTCGAGCGAGAAGCGCGCGGTCACCGTCTCGCGGCCGTAGCGCCCGAGCTCGGCGCGGCGCTCGGGGTCGCCGAGCAGGTCGCGCATCTGCTCGGCCAGGCGGTGGCAGTTGGGCTGCCCGTCGCCGAGGCCCCAGAAGCCGTGCCGGATGAAGTGGTCGTAGGTGCGCGGTCCGAAGACCATGGAGAAGCCGCGCTCGCCCTGGACGATCACCGGCTTTTCGATCGCCATCGCCCGCAGCGAGGAGCTGCCCATCCCGAGCACGAGGTCAGCGGCGGCGTAGGCGGGGCGGGGGTCGGCCAGGGCACCCGCGAACTTGACCGCTTCGCGCCTCAGGCGGCGGTTGACGCGCTCCGCGCGGGCCCGCAGGGAGGGGCCAGCCGGGCCGTCGCCGACGATCAGGAGGGTCAGGGAAAGCTCGCCGGCAAGCGCGTCGACGGCATCGATCGCTTCGACCAGGGCGTCGAGCTTCAGTTCGAGCGCCAGCCGCGAGACGGTGACCGCGAGCAGCTCGGCATCGTCGATTCCGTGGCGGCGCCTGATCTCGGCCCCGTCGATCGAGGGGGAGTCGGCGACCGTGTCGATCGGCGGCTCCAGCGTCCAAACCGGGGCTCGGTGATCCTGCCGCGCCTCGTCCGCGAGCGCCTCGGTTCCCATGATCAGCGGGATCGAGGGCGGCACGTAGGGCGAGACCGACATCGAGAGGACGGTGCAGAGCAGCGGCACCCCGGCCCCGAGGTGGGCGCCGTAGTAGGCGTCGAGGCAGGGCGGCCACTCGTAGGCGTGGATCAGGTCGAGGCGGCGACTGCGCGCCAGCCTGGCGAGCTGGGCGATGCGCGAGGGCGCTGGCCGGTAGCGCAATCGACGGGCGGGGATGAACTCGAGCCCGCGGGACTCGACGTACTCGACCAGCGGCCCCTCCTTGCCGTAGACGACGACGTCGTGGCCCGCTTCGGCTGCGCCGGCGGCGAGGTCGATCGCGTTGATCTGGCTGCCGCCGATGCCGAGGTCGTGGGGGGCGACGAGAAGTCTCACTGGAGCGCCTCGAGGCTGGTGCGGCCCTCCCGCGGCCGGGCGGGGGAGCCGCCGTGCCAGACCTCCCCGGGAGGCACCGACTTGGTCACCACCGAGCCCATCCCGACCAGGGCCCCGGATCCGATCCTGATCCGCTCGCGCAGCAGCGCCCCCGAGCCGATGTAGGCGCCGTCCTCGATCGTCACCGCGCCGGAGACGCGCACGCCGGCGCCGAAGGTGACTCCGTCCTCGACCACGTCGTCGTGGGTGAGGACTACGGATGGCATCACCGCCACATGCGCGCCGAGGCGGATGTCGGCGGTGAGCACGGTGTTCGCGTGCACGACCGAGCCGGGCCCGATCGTCGCCGTCTCGGCGATCGTCGCCCGGGGGTGCACCAGGGTGGCGTAGCGCTCGAGCGGAAGCGCGACCCTCTCGACCAGCCGCAGGCGCCGCAGGGGGTCGTCGGGGGAGGCGACGCAGGCGACGACGAAGGCGTCGGGATGCTCGGCGGCGGCCGTGCAGGGCCCGAGGATGGGCACGTCGTGGATCCGCGTGCCCCGCAGCTCGGGATCGTCGTCGAGCAGGCCGATCAGCTCCCAGCTGGGAGCCTCGCGGTCGATCGCCCGCACCAGCTCGATCGTCTCGCGGGCGAACCCGCCGGCGCCGATCAGCAGCAGCGGCGCGGGGCTCATCGGAGCGGGCTTTGGGCAGGGGTCGAGGCGTGACGCATCAGCAGCCGAAGAACGGCTCTGGGAGCGCCGTTCTTTCAGCTCCGAGGCGCGCTACCAGGCGACGCCGCTGGGCTTGCGGTACCCGATCGGGGCCCCCGCGGCGGGGTTGCAGTTGGCCGAGATGCAGTTGTGGTCGGCATCGAAGCTCACCAGCGATGCCTGCCCCCAGAGGTTCGAGGCGAAGGTGGCTGCTGCGGCCGAGCCGTCCTGGGCGAAGCCCCCGTCGGGATCGACGGCGATGTTGTTTTCAATCGCGTTGCCGCTGCCCGAGTCGCAGTCCCACTCGAACCCCGGGAAGCCGCTGAAGGCGCGCCCGCCGTCGATCCAGGTGTTGTTGCGGATCGTGACGTTCGAGCGCGAGGTGCCGCCCGTGCCCAGGCCGCATATCTCGGTGCGCCCCTGCGCCGTTTCGACCAGGTTGTTTTCGAAGAAGAGCGAGTTCGAGGTGCCGCCGTGGATATAGGTGGAGCCGGAGTTGCCCGTGACGTTTCCTTCGTAAAAGCCCTGGTGGTGGATCCAGTTGTTGGTGACGCGGGTGTTGGGGCCATTGAAGGTGAGCTGGATGTTGTCGGAGTGCTCGCTCGAGTCCGGATTCGCCCCGACCGGGCCGATCTCGTTGCGGTCGATCAGCACGTCGGATCCGCCCACCCCCTGGAAGCCGTCGGCGGCGATGTCGTGAATCTTGTTGCCGACGAAGCGCAGGCCGTTGAGCTCGCCGTAGCAGCGGCAGCCGTAGCCGGTATTGCCCGAGTCGTCGGCTTTGGTCCAGCCGATGTCGTTGCCTTCGATCGCCACGTCGTTGCTTTCCTCGGGCATGAAGATCAGCTCGTCGAGCACGCGGTCTTCGGGGCTACCGCCGATCGTGTTGCCAAGAAGGGTCGTGCGATCGGCCCCGCGCAGTTCGATCGCGCGGAAGCGGGCGCCGCGAATCGTCAGGTCGGTGGTGCCGCCACCGAGGTCGACGAACCCCATCGAGCCCGCCCCTTCGGTGGAGATCACGACGCCGGCCTTGTTGCCGAGGTTGCGCAGGTTGACGCTGCCCACTTCCGCGGTCAGGCAGACGCTTCGCCCCGCCGCGACCTCGCTGCGAACCATTGCCGCCGTGGTCACGTTTGTGGCTCCGTCCACGCAAGTGAACTCCGGCGGCGGCACGTCAACGGTCCACTGCCGCTGGGCCGGCGTCGCGTCGGTGTTGCCGGTGGGGTCGGTGGCGCGGACCTCGAAGGAGTGGGCGCCGTTGGCGAGGGACACGTAGGTCTTGGGCGAGCCGCAGGCCGCCCAGGCCGCTCCGTCGAGGCTGCAGGAGAATTTGGACCCCGCCTCGTTGCTGGAGAAGGAGAAGGTGGCGCCGGCCACGGTGACCGTGCCGCTTGGGCCCGAGGAGTTGAGCGAGGTCTGCGGGGGGGTCGTGTCCTGGGGAGGCGGTGGGGGGTTTCCTCCGGACGGGGGCGAGCCGCTCGCCGCCTCGAGACCGTCGGAGCCCCCGTCCCCATCGCTGTCGGCGCTGCGGGGATCGGAGTGGTAGACGAAGAGCTCGCGGCGATCGGTCAGGCCGTCGCCGTCGCTGTCCCGGTTGCTCGGCGAGGTGTGGTAGACCCAGCGCTCCAGCAGGTTGTTGAGCCCGTCGCCGTCGCTGTCCTTGAAGTGCGAGATCCGAACCTGGATCGAGACGCAGCGCCCGTGCGCGCAGGCAAAGGCGCGGACCCACCCCCGCTGGATCGCCTGACGGGCGCAGCGCCCGTCGCTGGTCTCGACGACGAGGGTGAAGCGTCGCTCGCCGCCGCGGCTGTCGGACAGCTTCATGCCGACGCAGCGACCCAGGTATTGGACGTGGACATGGCTGGCGCGCACCAGTCCCGTCGCGACGATGCCGCCGCTGCCGTCGATGCCAAGCGGTTGCGCGCCGAGCCGCAGGATCAAAGGCTCGGCTCGCGCCGCGGGGGCGAGGCACCCGATCAGCAGCAGGCCCAGGCAAGCGATCAGGCCGCAACGAGCCACCTGTGACGACAGGCGCCGACCCGCTATCTCCCCCTGCCTCATGCGCCACCAAGATAACGGGGAAACCCGACCGAGCGGATTTTCCGCCGTTGGCGCTCCACCCAGCGAGAAGTTCGAGCGGGCGGGCGGAAACATCGCCGCTCTGGCTCCGTTAGTCGGGAAATCAGCCAGACGAGGAAGCGAATGACACTCAACGGAAACCATCAGCAGCAGAGCCGTTCAAAGGGCAGCCGGATAGATGGCAAGCGGATGCTGGTGACCGGTGGCGCCGGGACGATCGGCTCGACCGTCGTCGATGAGCTGGTCAAGCACGGCGCGGCGGAGATCGTCGTCCTCGACAACCTCGTCCGCGGTCGTCGCCAGAACCTGGAGTGGGCGAAAGAGAACGGCAACGTCGCCCTGGTCGAAGGCGACATCCGCGACCGCGCGCTCGTCGAGGAGCTCTGCGCCGGGGCCGACCTCGTCTTCCACCAGGCCGCGATTCGGATCACACAGTGCGCGGAGGAGCCGCGACTTGCGCTGGAGGTGATGGTCGACGGCACCTTCAACGTGGTCGAGGCAGCGGCTAACGCCGGCGTAGAGAGGCTGATTGCGGCCTCTTCGGCGTCCGTCTATGGCCTCGCCACCGAGTTCCCCACCGACGAGCGCCACCATCCCTACGCCAACGACACCTTCTACGGCGCCTCCAAGACCTTCAACGAGGGGCTATTGCGCAGCTACCACGCGATGGCCGGCCTCGACTACGTCGCCCTGCGCTACTTCAACGTCTACGGGCCGCGCATGGACGTCCACGGCGCCTACACCGAGGTCCTGGTGCGCTGGATGGAGCGGATCGCCGCCGGCGAGCCGCCGCTGATCTTCGGCGACGGCACGCAGACGATGGACTTCGTCTGCGTGCCAGACATCGCCCGCGCCAATATCCTCGCCGCGGAAGCCGACACGACCGACTCCGTCTTCAATGTCGCCAGCGGGGTCGAGACCAGCCTCGGCGAGCTGGCCGAGACGCTGCTGCGGGTGATGGGCTCCGACCTCTCGGTCGAGCACGGGCCCGAGCGCGCGGTCAACGGCGTCACCAGGCGCCTGGCCGACACCTCCGCCGCCGAAGAGGCGCTCGGCTTCCGCGCCGAGATCGGCCTCGAAGAGGGCCTCTCGCAGCTGGTCGAGTGGTGGCAGGACAACCGCTCCGCCGTACACACCGGAGAGAGCCCCCTGGCGCACTCGGAGGTCTCCTCATGAGGGAGGTCCCCTTCGCGCGGCCGTGGCTCGGCGGGGGGGAGGCCGAGGCGGTGGCCGAGGTGATCGCCTCGGGCTGGCTCACCCAGGGCCCCCGGGTGCAGGAGTTCGAGCGCGCCTTCGCCGACCGCGTCGGCGCACCCGAGGCGGTCGCGACGACGAGCTGCACGACCGCGCTCCATCTCGCTCTCTATGTCTCGGGCGTCGGCCCCGGCGACGAGGTGATCGTCCCCTCGCTCTCCTTCGTCGCGACCGCAAACGCGGTCTGGCAGTGCGGTGCGACGCCGGTGTTCGCCGACGTCGACCCGCGCACGTACAACCTCGACCCGGCCGACGTCGAGCGCCGGATGACGCCGCGGACCAAGGCGGTGATGCCGGTCCACCAGGTCGGCTTGCCCGCCGACATGGACGCCTTCCTCGATCTGGCCGAGCGCCACGGCGTGGCCCTGGTCGAGGACGCGGCCTGTGCGATCGGCGCCCTTCACCGGGGTCGTCCGATCGGCTCGCTCGGCCCGCTCGCCTGCTTCTCGTTCCACCCGCGCAAGGTGATCACCTGCGGCGAGGGGGGGATGATCGCGGTCCACGATCCGGAGATCGCCGAGCGCCTGCGGCGGCTGCGCCAGCACGCGATGGACCAGTCGGCGCTGGCGCGCCACAAGGCCAAGGACGTCGTCATCGAGCACTACCCCGAGCGCGGCTGGAACGCCCGCATGACCGACCTTCAGGCTGCCGTCGGGCTGCGGCAGCTCGACGTGTTGGACACGATTCTCGACGAGCGCCGGCGCTTGGCAGAGCGCTACAACGCCGCCTTTGCGGAGATTCCCTCGATCGAGACGCCCTACGAACCAGAGTACGCGGGGCGCACCTGGCAGTCCTACCCGATCCGCGTCGGCTCGCTCTCGCCGGTGGACGCCCAGGGCCTGATGCAGGAGCTGCTTCGCGACGGGATCGCCACCAGGCGCGGCGTGATGGCGATCCACCTCGAGGGGGCATACGCCGAATCGGGCGCCGACCTTCCGCACACCGAGGCCGCGGCCTCGGACGTCGTGCTGCTGCCGCTCTTCCCGGGGCTCTCCGACGAGGACCAGGACTACGTCGTCGAGCGGATCGCCCAACACGCGACGGAGAAGGTGACGGCATGACCCCCGACCCCTCGCAGCAGGCAGCGGCTGCGAACGGGTCGTCGATCCTCTCTCCGCTGCGCTCCCGCGACCGCCAAGAAGGCTCGGATGCGGAGCACCGCGAGGAGATCGGCGCCCTGGCGACGTCGCGCCTCGCCGAGGTCGCGATCCGGCTGCTCGATCTTGTCGGTGCCGTCCTCCTCTTGATCCTGCTCTCTCCGCTGCTGCTCGTCGTCGCGGCGATCGTCAGGCTCGACTCGGAGGGCCCCGCGATCTATCGCCAGCGCCGCGTCGGCAGGAACCTGAGGCCCTTCTCCGTCGCCAAGTTCCGCACCATGCGCGAAGGCGCCGGCTCGGAGGCGCATCGCGCCCACGTCGAGCAGATGATCGGGGGCACGGGCGGCAGCGCCAAGCCGATGACGAAGCTGCAGGAAGACGCCCGGGTGACCCGGGTCGGCTCCTTTTTGAGGCGGGCGAGCATCGACGAGCTGCCCCAGCTGTGGAACGTCGTGCGGGGGGAGATGTCCCTGGTGGGCCCCCGGCCGCCGATCCAGTACGAGGTCGACCGTTACCCGGCGGAGGCCTTCCGCCGCTTCGCCGTGAAGCCGGGCTTGACCGGGCTCTGGCAGGTACAGGGGCGCAGCCTCCTCACCTTTCACCAGATGATCGCGCTCGACGCCGAGTACGTCGAGCGACGCTCGCTTGGCTTGAACGTCAAGATCCTGCTGTTGACGCTGCCGACGGTGATCCACGGCAAGGGCGCCGCCTGACCGCCCGTTCCCCGAGCGGCTGATCATGTACCAAGTCGAGGCGTCGAGAGCGCTACTCAAGCCGCGAACCTGGGCGACCCCCTCGGCGCGGATCTCGGTGCCCCGCAACGTCGTCCTGCTCGGGTTCGTCAGCCTTCTCACCGATGTCTCGGCGGAGATGGTGGCGACGGTTCTGCCGCTCTACCTCGTCTTCTCGCTGGGCGCGTCGCCGCTGGTGCTGGGCGCGGTCGACGGCCTCTACCGGGGGGCCTCCTCGATCGTCCAGGTCGCCAGCGGGCTCGTCTCCGATCGCTGGCAGCGCCACAAGGAGGTCGCGACGGTTGGCTACGGGCTCTCGGCCCTCTGCAAGGTGGGTCTGGTCGCGGTCGGCAGCTCCGTCGGCGCGATCGGCGCGCTGGTGGCGACCGACAGGATCGGCAAGGGCATGCGCACGGCGCCACGCGACGCGCTGATCTCCCTCTCGAGCACGAAAGCCGGGCTGGCGACGGCCTTCGGCGTCCACCGGGCGCTGGACAGCGCCGGCGCGATGCTCGGGCCCCTCGTTGCCTTCGGCATTCTGCTCGCCGCCCCGGCGCGCTTCGACGCCGTCTTCGTGGTCAGCACCCTGTTCGCCTTCCTCGGGCTGGCGGTTCTGGTGCTCGCCGTCCAGGGCCGGCCCCAGCGGGCGATCGGCGCCAAACCGCCCCATGCCCTGCGGCAGGTGGGCGCGGCGGTGCTGCGGGACTCGCGCTTCCGGCTCCTCCTCATCGCTGCCGGCGGGCTGGCGCTCGCCAGCGTCTCCGACGCGCTGATCTACGTCGGCCTGCAGCGCCGCACCGATTTCGACCCAACCGTCTTCCCCCTGCTCTACGTGGTCACGGCCGTCGTCTTCATGGCGCTGGCGATTCCCGTCGGCCGGCTCGCCGACCGCATCGGTCGCGTGCCGGTCCTGATCGCCGGCCACGCCCTGCTGCTGCCGGTATACGGGCTGCTGCTCTCCTCGAGCGGGAGCGCCGCGGTCCTCTTTTGCCTGCTTGCGCTCGGGGCTTACTATGCCGCCACCGATGGGGTCACCACGGCGCTCGCGGGCGCGATATTGCCGGAGGGCCTGCAGGCGAGCGGGATCGGCCTGCTGGTGACGGTGATCAGCCTCGGGCAGTTCGCCTCCTCGGTTGCCTTTGGAGCGCTCTGGTTCAAGTTCGGCCTGAGCAGCGCCGTGATCGTGTTCGGCGTCGCGCTGGCGGCGGCACTGGCGATCGCCACGCCGCTGCTGATCCGGCTGCGCCCCGGGGCCACTGGGTGAGCCGGCGCAGAAAGCAGGCGCTGGCGGCGATCACCGTGCTCTGCGTAGCCGGCGGTGCCCTCTACCTCGTGCTCGCCTCGCTCAATCCAAACGAGGTGACGACCGACGCGCAGCCGCGCCTGGCCGGCGCCGCCACCGAGCTGGCCGGGTCGCAGCTGATGGTGCGGGCGGCAGACCGCGAGGACCCGCGCCTCAACGGCCAGGTCTTCGTCGTCAAGGACGGTCGGCCTCGGCGGCTGGCCGGGCAGGAACTGGCCTGCGAGCGCGTCTATTTCGCCGCCGGTCGCGGCCTCTGCCTGGCGACGGCGGAAACCGGCATCGACTACGAAGCGACGATCTTCGACTCCTCGCTCCGGCCCTTGAAGGAGTTGCCGTTGGGCGGGGTCCCATCGCGCGCTCGCGTCTCGAGCGACGGCCGCTACGGGGCGATGACGGCATTCGTCAACGGCCATGCCTACCTCGGCTCGGGTGGCTTCTCGACTGAAACCACGATCGTCGACATGCGCAGCGGCAGCGTTGTGGGCAACCTCGAGAGCTTCGAGGTGAGCATGGGCGGCAAGCCCTTCGACGGTGTCGACTTCAACTTCTGGGGCATCACCTTCGCCGAGGACTCGAATCGCTTCTACGCGACGCTCCGCAGCGGCGAGCACTACTACCTGGTCGAAGGCGACGTGGGGGAGAAGACGGTGCGGGTGCTGCGGGATCGCGTCGAGTGTCCCTCGCTGTCCCCCGACGGAACGCGGATCGGCTACAAGAGCCGGATCGGCAACGAAAACCGCTGGCGGCTCGAGGTGCTCGACCTCGACACGCTGAAGGCGCACCCAGTGGCGGAGAAGCGACCGATCGACGATCAGGTCGAGTGGCTCAACGACGAGACGCTGGTCTACTCGGATGGGCTCGACGTGTACACGGTCCCGGCCGACGGAAGCGGTCCTCCACGGCTCGTCCTCCGCGACGCGTCCTCGCCGGTAGCGCTGAAATCGGCGAGCTGAGCAACCCTCAGTCTTTGGTTGAAGGTTAGATATTTCACCTAAAAACCCGCAATTTGCGGTAGTGGGTGGGGCATGGTCAAAAAGGTGGAAAAAGGTCGGGTGATCGAGCGTTGCTCCCGTAGGTGGTGTACCGGCGCCCGCGACGGCGGCGCTGGACGAGGTCGATCGATCGAAGGAGCTCAGAGATTTCGGCATTTACCCGGATTTGCGCAGGCGCGCTCGCGCTCCTCGTTTTTCTGCTGGGCGTCCAGGTGCTGGTGGCAGACGGCGCGCTCGCCGGGCCCTGCGACCCGCCCGCCAACGAAATCGTCTGCGAGAACTCCAAGCCCGGCAACCCGCCGAGCGAGTGGGACGTCGAAGGGGCGGGGGACCCCAGCATCCAGGGTTTCGCCACCGAGATCAGCGTCGACCGCGGCGAGACGGTCCACTTCAAGGTCGACACCGCCTCGGACGAGTATCGCCTCGACGTCTACCGGATGGGCTACTACGGCGGCGACGGCGCTCGCAAGGTCGACACGGTCGAGCCGTCGGCCGCCCTGCCCCAGAAACAACCAGGCTGCGACACCAAACCATCCACCGGGCTGGTCGATTGCGGCAACTGGGCGGAGTCGGCGTCCTGGGCCGTGCCGGCCGACGCCGTCTCGGGGATCTACTTCGCCAAGCTCGTTCGTGAAGACCAGCCTTCCGACGGAAGCCAGATCCTCTTCGTCGTCCGCGACGACGGCGGTGGCTCCGATCTCCTCTTCCAAACCTCCGACACCACCTGGGAGGCCTACAACCGCTACGGCGGAAACAGCCTCTACGTCGGCGGCCCCGGGGCCAATCCGGGTCGTGCGTACGAGGTCAGCTACAACCGCCCGCTGACGACTCGCGGCACGGCGCCGGAAGACGCGCCGTTCTCTGCCGAGTACCCGATGGTGCGCTGGCTCGAGCGCAACGGCTACGACGTCAGCTACTTCACCGGCGTCGACGCCGACCGCCGCGGCAGCGAGATCCTCGACCACGAGGCCTACCTCTCGGTCGGTCACGACGAGTACTGGTCGGGAGCGCAGCGCGCCAACGTCGAAGCGGCGCGCGACGCCGGCGTCGACCTCGCCTTCTTCAGCGGCAACGAGATCTTCTGGAAGACGCGCTGGGAAGACGGCATCGACGGCTCCGGGGCCGACCACCGCACGCTGGTCGCCTACAAGGAGACGCACGCCAACGCCAAGATCGACCCGGAGGCGAACGTCTGGACCGGCACCTGGCGGGACCCGCGCTTCAGCCCGCCGGCGGACGGCGGCAAGCCGGAGAACTCGCTCAGCGGCACGATCTTCATGGTCGACGAGGGAACCGCCGCGATCCGGGTCCCCGCCGCGGACGGCAGGCTGCGACTCTGGCGCGATACCGGCATCGCCTCGCTCGGGCCGGGAGAAACCGCCACCCTGGGCGAAGACACGCTCGGCTACGAGTGGGACGAAGACGTCGACAACGGCTTCCGGCCGCCGGGCCTGATGGACCTCTCCTCGACCACGGTGGAGGTGCCGCAGCGACTGGTCGACTACGGCTCCAATTACGCCCCCGGCACCGGCACCCACCACCTGACGCTCTACCGCGCCCCCAACGGTGCGCTGGTCTTCGGCGCCGGGACCGTGCAGTGGTCCTGGGGCCTCGACGGAGAGCACGACAGGGGCAACACCAAACCCGATTCGCGCATGCAGCAGGCGACGGTGAACCTGCTGGCCGACATGGGGGTGAAAGCGGGCAGCCTGCAAGGGGGGCTGTTTGCGGCGACGCAGACGACCGACGCCGACCCGCCGACGAGCGCGATCGGCTCTCCCGGCGAGGGCGCGCAGCTCGAGAGCGGCGAAGCGGTGACGATCGGCGGCACCGCGACCGACGCATCCGGGGAGACCGCCGGTGGCCAGGTCGCCGGGATCGAAGTGTCGACAGACGGGGGGCAGCATTGGCACCCAGCCGACGGTCGCGACCAGTGGACCTACGCCTGGACCCCCGGCGCCGTCGGCAAAGTCACGATCGAGGCCAGGGCGGTCGACGACAGCGGCAACCTCGAGAGCGCGGGTGACCAGGTCGGCGTCGAAGTCACGCCGCCCACCTGTCCCTGCTCGATCTGGGACGAAGCGCTCGCCGCTCCCGAGGACGACGATCCGGCGGGCGCGGTCGAACTCGGCGTCAAGTTCCGTTCCGACGTCGCCGGACTGATCGCCGGCGTCCGCTTCTACAAGACCGCGGGCAACGTCGGGCAGCACGTCGGCCGCCTCTGGACGGCGGGCGGGGCCCAGCTGGCGCAGGCCGCCTTCACGGGGGAGTCCGCGTCCGGTTGGCAGACGGTGACCTTCGACCAGCCGGTCTCGATCGAAGCGGGCAAAACCTACATCGCCTCCTACCACGCGCCGAGCGGGCACTACGCGGGCCTGTCGGACTACTTCGCCCTGGTCGGGCACGACAACGGGCCGCTGCACGCGCTCGCCGACGGGGTCGACGGGGAGAACGGCGTCTTCCAGTACGGGCCGGCGGGCGGGCTCTTCACCGAAGGGCCCCCTCGCTCTTTTCACTCGACCAACTACCTGGTCGACGTCGTCTTCGACGAGCACGTCGGTCCCGATACGACGCCCCCCTCGCTCAACGGCCAGGTGCCTGCCGACGGCACCACAGACATCGGCGTCAACGTCGCCGCCGCCGCCACCTTCAGCGAGGCGATGAACCCCGCGACGATCTCCTCCGGCACGATCGAGCTGCGAGACGGCAGCGGGGGCCTGGTCGAAAGCGCCGTCAGCTACAGCCCCGGCAATCGGCGGGCGGCGGTGAAATCGATCGGGCCGCTGCATTACGCGACCACCTACACGGCGACCGTCAAGGGAGGGGCTGCCGGGGTCAAGGATCTCGCCGGAAACGCTCTGCCCAGCAGCTCGAGCTGGTCGTTCACGACCGAAGTGGCGCCGCCACCGCCGCCGGACAGCGGGCCCGGCGGTCCGATCCTGGTGATCTCCAACGCGGCCAATCCCTTCAGTCGCTACTACGGCGAAATCCTCCGTGCCGAAGGGCTGAACGAGTTCACGGTCAAGGACATCTCCACCGTCACGGCGGCGACCCTCGACGCCTATGACGTGGCGATCCTCGGCGAAACCACCCTCAGCTCCGGCCAGGCTCAGATGCTTGAAAGCTGGGTCGGCGGGGGCGGCAACCTGATCGCGATGCGGCCCGACCCGCAGCTCTCCGGGCTGCTGGGACTCAACCCCAGCGGAGGTGCGCTGGCGAACGCCTACATGAAGGTGGACACCGGCACCGCCCCCGGGGCCGGGATCGTCGACCAGACGATCCAGTTCCACGGCAGCGCCGACCGCTACACCCCGACCTCGGCCCAGACGATCGCCACGCTCTACTCGAGCGCCAGCAGCGCCACCGCGAACCCGGCGGTGACGCTGCGCAGCGTCGGCGGCAAAGGCGGCCAGGCGGCCTCGTTCAGCTACGACCTGGCCAGATCCGTCGTCCTCACCCGCCAGGGCAACCCGGCCTGGTCGGGCGAAGAGCGCGACGGCCGCTCGCCGATCCGCTCCGACGACCTCTTCTTCGGCAACAAGGCCGGCGACCCCCAGCCGGACTGGGTCGACCTCGAAAAGGTCGCGATCCCGCAGGCCGACGAGCAGCAGCGGCTGCTGACCAACCTGATCGAGAAGATGAACGCCGACCGCAAGCCGCTGCCGCGCTTCTGGTTCCTGCCCCGCGACGAGAGGGCAGCGGTGGTGATGACCGGCGACGACCACGGCAACGGCGGCACCGCTGGGCGCTTCGACGGGTACGAGAAAGCCAGTCCGCCGGGTTGCGTGGTGGCGAAATGGGAGTGCGTCAGGTCGACCTCCTACATCTATCCCGGCACGCCGCTTACCGACGCCCAGGCCTCTGCCTATGCCTCGGCGGGCTTCGAGCTGTCGCTGCACACGCTGACGAATTGCGGCGACTGGGACGGCCAGGGCGAGCTGAACGCCTTCTTCAGCAGCCAGCTGGGCGAATTCTCAGCCAACTTCCCCAGCCTCCCCGCGCCCGCGACCAACCGCACCCACTGCGTGGCCTGGGGCGATTGGGCGACGCAGCCGAAGGTCGAGCGCGCGAACGGGATCCGCCTCGACGCGAACTACTACTACTGGCCCGCCGCCTGGGTGCAGGACCGGCCGGGGATGTTCACCGGCTCGGGGATGCCGATGCGCTTCGCCGACCTCGACGGCTCGCTCGTCGACGTCTACCAGGTCGCGACCCAGATGACCGACGAGTCCGAACAGTCCTACCCGTTCACCGCCGACACGCTGCTCGACAACGCGCTCGGGTCGAAGGGCTACTACGGGGTCTTCGGCGCCAACATGCACACCGACGTCGCCGAAATCGAAGACTCGGACGCGATCGTCGCCTCGGCGCAGGCACGGGGGGTTCCGGTCGTTTCGGCCCGCCAGATGCTGACCTGGCTCGACGGACGCAACCAGTCCTCGTTCGGCTCGATCGGGTGGACCGGCAACCGGCTCAGCTTCACGATCAGCCCGGGCGAAGGTGCGAACGGGCTACGGGCGATGCTGCCGGTCAGCCCGGCCGCGGGCGACCTGCTCTCGGTCAAGCGCAGCGGCACACCCGTCGCCACCGCGATCCAGACGATCAAGGGGATCGAATACGCCTTCTTCGACGCAACCGCCGGCAGCTACACCGCCGTCTATGGGCCCGAGCTGATCGCCACGACGCCGGCCTCGCCCGCCAACGCGAACTCGCTCAAAGTGACCGGCTCTGCGCCGTCCGGCTCCACGGTGCGCATCTACACCACCGCCGACTGTTCGGGCTCGCCGCTGGCGACCGGCAGCGCCGCCCAGCTCGCCGGCGGGATCGCCGTCTCGGTGCCGGATGACACGACGGCCGAATTCCGCGCCACGGCGACCCTGGCCAACGGCAGCGTCTCGCCCTGCTCGGCGCCGCTCGCCTACGTCGAGGACTCCAGCGCGCCCGATGCCCAGATCGGGTCTCATCCCGCCAACCCGGTCGCCTCCGCAGCCGCATCATTCGCCTTCTCCGGCTCCGACGGCAGCGGCTCGGGTGTGGCGTCATTCCAGTGCCGCCGCGACTCCGAAGCTGCCGGCGGGTGGCAGGCCTGCACTTCGCCACAGGCCTACACGGGGCTCGCCGACGGCGCCCACAAATTCGAAGTGCGGGCGATAGATCAGGCTGGCAACGTCGACCAGAGCCCGGCCGTCTTCAGCTGGACGGTCGACACCGTCGCGCCCCAGACCCAGATCGACCTCGGCCCGCCGGCCCTGAGCGCGACGGGCAACGCGGAATTCAAATTCTCCGGCGCCGATGCCACGGGATCGGGAGTCGCTTCGTTCCAGTGCCGCCTCGACTCGAGCGAAGCGAGCGGCTGGGGAGCGTGCACGTCACCCCAGGTCTACTCGTCGCTCGCCGACGGCGCCCACAAATTCGAAGTGCGGGCGATAGATCAGGCTGGCAATGTCGACCAGAGCCCGGCGGTGTTCAGCTGGAACGTCGACGTCGCTCCGCCCGACACGCAGATCGGCAAACACCCCAACGCCCTCGTCGCTTCGAGCGCGGCCCAGTTCGAATTCAGCGGCTCCGACGGCAGCGGCTCCGGCGTCTCCTCCTTCCAGTGCCGCCTCGACTCGAGCGAAGCGAGCGGCTGGGGAGCGTGCACGTCACCCCAGGTCTACTCGTCGCTCGCCGACGGCTCCCACAAATTCGAAGTGCGGGCTGTCGACGTCGCCGGCAACGTCGATCCGACCCCGGCGCTCTTCAGCTGGAACGTCGACATGACGGCGCCGCAGACCCAGACCGCCGGGCCTCCGAGCCTCAGCGCCTCGGACAACGCCCAGTTCGAATTCAGCGGCTCCGACGGCTCCGGCTCCGGCGTCTCCTCCTTCCAGTGCCGCCTCGACTCGCTCGAAGCAAGCGCCTGGGGGACATGTTCCTCACCGAAGGAATACGCCACGCTCGCCGACGGCTCCCACAAATTCGAAGTGCGGGCGATTGACGTGGTGGGCAACGTCGATCAAAGCCCGGCGAGCCTCAGCTGGACGGTCGACACAACGGCGCCGCAAACGCAGATCGGCAACGGTCCGCCTCTCATCAGCGCCTCGGCCGCGGCCACGCTCATCTTCTCCGGCGCCGACGGAGCCGGCTCCGGCGTCGCCTCCTTCGAGTGCCGCCTCGATTCCACCGCGCCAAGCGGCTGGCAGGCCTGCGCATCGCCGAAGGAGTACGCCGCGCTCGCCGACGGCGTCCACAAATTCGAGGTTCGGGCAATCGACGTGGCGGGCAACGCCGACCCGAGCCCGGCTGTCGTCAACTGGACGGTCGACACGACGGCGCCGGACACCCAGATTGACGACCACCCCGCCGCCCTCCTCGCCACGCCGTCCGCCCAGTTCGCGTTCTCCGGCGCCGACGGCAGCGGCTCCGGCGTTGCCGCCTTCCAGTGCCGCCTCGACTCGAGCCAGGCAGGGGACTGGGCGCCCTGTAGCTCGCCCAAGAGCTACGGAGGCCTCGCCGACGGCGGCCACAAGCTCGAAGTGCGAGCCATCGACCAGGCCGGCAACGTCGATTCCACCGCCGCGAGCTTCGAATGGAACGTCGACACAACCGCCCCGCAGACGCAGGTCGACAGCGGCCCACCGGCGCTCTCGGCCCTGGCCGTCGCCAAATTCGCCTTCTCGGGCACAGACGGCGCCGGCTCGGGCGTGGCCTCCCTCGAATGCCGGCGCGATTCCGGCGAACCAAGCGGCTGGGGGCCCTGTCTCTCGCCGCTGGAATACGCCTCGCTCGGCGACGGCGGTCACAAATTCGAAGTGCGGGCGATCGACATGGCAGGCAACGTCGACCTGACCCCGGCGGTCTTCAACTGGACGATCGACACGACCTCGCCGGACACGCAGATCGGCAAACACCCCAACGCCCTCGTCGCTTCGAGCGCGGCCCAGTTCGAATTCAGCGGCTCCGACGGGTCGGGCTCCGGCGTCGCCTCCTTCCAGTGCCGCCTCGACTCGAGCGAGGCGAGCGGCTGGGCGTCCTGCTCTTCGCCGCAGAGCTACGTCTCGCTCGGCGACGGCTCCCACGAGTTCGAGGTCAGGGCGATCGACCAGGCCGGCAACGTCGACGCCGTCCCCGCGAGCTTCGAATGGAGCATCGACACGGCCGCGCCCGAGACGCAGATCGAGACCGGCCCACCGGCCCTGAGCGCATCGGCCAAAGCCAAATTCAACTTCTCCGGCGCAGACGGAGCCGGCTCCGGCGTCGCCTCCTTCGAGTGCCGCCTCGATTCCACCGCGCCAAGCGCCTGGCAGGCCTGCACATCGCCAAAGGAATATGCAGCGCTCGCCGACGGCTCCCACAAGCTCGAGGTGCGGGCCATCGACCAGATCGGCAACGTCGACCTGACCCCGGCTGTCCTCAACTGGACGGTCGACACGACGGCCCCCGAAAGCCAAATCGACACGCACCCTTCCCCTCTCAGCGCGTCAGCGGAAGCGAAATTCACCTTCTCGGGATCCGACGCTGGTGGGTCCGGCCTCGCCTCGTTCGAGTGCCGCCGCGACTCCAATGAAGCCTCCGCCTGGGAGGCCTGCGCATCGCCCAGGACGTACGCCGCCCTGCCAGACGGCTCCCACGGGCTGGAAGTGCGGGCGATCGACGTCGCCGGCAACGTCGACCCAAGCCCGGCGAGCTTCAACTGGACGATCGACACGGCGGCGCCGGACACGCAGATCGACAGCCACGCCAAAGCGCTCGAGGGCTCGGCGGCGGCGAGCTTCGCCTTCTCGGGCTCCGACGGCACGGGATCGGGGGTCGCCTCGTTCCAGTGTCGCCTCGACTCGACCCAGGCCGCGGACTGGGGGGGCTGCGCCTCGCCACGGGCCTACGGCTCCCTCGCCGACGGCTTCCACAAATTCGAGGTGCGGGCAATCGACGCCGCCGGCAACGTCGACCAAGCCCCGGCGAGCTTCGAGTGGACGGTGGACACGACGCCCCCGCAGACCCAGATCGACAGCGGCCCGCCGGCGCTGAGCGGTTCGGCCGCCGCCAAATTCAGCTTCTCCGGCTCCGACGGATCTGGCTCCGGCGTCGCCTCGTTCCAGTGTCGCCTCGACTCCACTGCGCCAAGCGCCTGGCAAGCTTGCTCGTCGCCGAAGGAATACGCCGCGCTCGCCGACGGTGCCCACAAGCTCGAAGTAAGAGCTGTCGACGGGGCCGCCAACCCCGACCCGAGCCCGGCGTCCTTCAGCTGGACGGTCGACACCACGCCGCCGGCGGTGACGATCGACTCGCTCTCCAGGGCCTTGCTGGGAATCGGCCAAACGAGCGAAGTGCACTGGCACGCAAACGAGAACGGCGCCTTCGAGCTGAGGGTGGGGGGGAACGACTGCAGCTCGGGCACCGTGCTCGACTCGGGGGCCTACGGCTCCCAGCCGGCGACCCACGCCTCGATCGTCGCCGTCGCCGACCTCGCCGAAGGCCAGAACACGCTGCGCCTCTGCCTCACCGATGCCGCCTCCAACAGGGGCTCGACCACGGCGACGCTGAGCCGGGACACCGCCACCCCCGAGACCCAGATCGACAGCCACCCTGCCGCGCTCTCCGCTTCCGCCTCGGCCTCTTTTGCCTTCTCGGGCTCCGACGGCCCGGGTTCCGGCGTGGCCTCCTTCCAGTGCCGCCGCGATTCCAGCGAAGCGAGCGCCTGGGCGCCGTGCTCCTCGCCGCAGAGCTACGCCTCCCTCGCGGACGGCACTCACAGCTTCGAGGTGCGTGCGGTGGACGTTGCCGGCAACCCCGACCCGAGCCCGGCGTCCTTCAGCTGGACGGTCGACACCACGCCGCCCAGCGTCGCGATCGACTCCGGCCCCCATGGCCTCACCAACGACTCCACACCGAGCTTCGCCTTCCACGCCAGCGAGCCGGGCTCCTCCTTCGAATGCTCGATCGATTCCGGCACGCCGGACTTCGGACCCTGCTCGGATGCTGGCTCTCACACCCCCGCCAGCCCGCTGACGGACGGCGCCCACACCTTCCGCGTGCGGGCGACCGACGCCGCAAGCAACCAGGGGGCGAGCACGACGCGCGAGTTCACGGTCGACACCGCGGCGCCACCGGCTCCTGAGCTGACCTTGACCGTGCCCGCCTCGCCGGCGAACGAGAACTCGCCGAAGATCGTCGGCTCGGCGCCGGCTGGCTCCACCGTTCGCATCTACGCCAGCCTCGACTGCTCGGGCACTGCGCTTGCGACCGTGACCCCGGCCCAGCTCGTCGACGGCGTCTCGGTCTCGGTCCCCGACGACTCCACCACTAAATTCAGCGCCAACGGCACCTCTTTGGCCGGCAACCCCTCCGGCTGCTCGGATCCGATCGCCTACGCGGAGGACTCGAGCGCACCCAACGCCCAGATAGACGGGCACCCAGCCGACCCGGCGAGCTCGAATGTGGCGACCTTCGTCTTCTCGGGCTCCGACGGCTCCGGGTCGGGTGTCGCCTCCTTCCAGTGCCGCCTGGACTCGACTCAGGCCGCGGATTGGGGACCCTGCTCATCCCCGAAGAGCTATAGCTCGCTCGGCGACGGCACGCATGGCTTCGAGGTCAGGGCCATCGACCAGGCCGGCAATGTCGACCAGAGCCCCGCCAGCTTCCCCTGGACGATCGACACCGCCGCCCCGCAGACGCAGATCGACGCCCACCCGGCGGCGCTCACGACTTCGACCTCAGCCCAGTTCGAGTTCTCAGGTTCCGACGGCTCGGGAACCGGCGTCGCCGTCTTCCAGTGCCGTCGCGACTCCGCCGAAGCGAGTGCCTGGGAGCCGTGCACCTCGCCCAGGGCTTATGCCTCGCTCGCCGACGGCGGCCACGGCTTTGAAGTCCGCGCCGTCGACGGAGCCGGCAACGTCGACCCGAGTCCCGCCAGCTTCTCCTGGGCGGTGGACACGACGGGCCCGCAGACCCAGATCGACGCGCACCCGGCCTCGCTCAGCCCCTCGACGGCGGCCCAGTTCGGGTTCTCGGCCACCGACCCCGGCGGCTCCGGCGTGAGCTCATTCGAGTGCCGCCTCGACTCGACCGCGCCAAGCGGTTGGGAAGCCTGCGGCTCGCCGGTCGGCTACAGCTCCCTCGTTGATGGCCCCCACAAATTCGAAGTGCGCGCGATCGACGCCGCCGGCAACGTCGACCCGAGCCCAGCCGCCTTCACCTGGACCGTCGACACCACCGCCCCGCAGACGCAGATCGACGCCCACCCGGCGGCGCTCACGGCCTCCGGCTCGGCCCAGTTCGGCTTCTCCGGCAGCGACAGCTCCGGCGCCACCTCCTTTGAATGCCGCCGCGACTCAGCCGAACCCAGCGCCTGGGCGCCCTGCTCCTCGCCGAAGGACTACAGCTCCCTCGCCGACGGCTCCCACAAATTCGAAGTGAGAGCGATCGACGCCGTCGGCAACGTCGACCCGAGCACCGCCAGTTTCGAATGGAGCGTCGACACCGCCGCCCCCGAGACCCAGATCGACAGCCACCCCGCCGCGCTCTCCGCTTCCGCCTCGGCCTCTTTCGCCTTCTCGGGCTCCGACGGGGCGGGTTCCGGGGTGGGCTCCTTCCAGTGCCGGCGCGACTCGACCGAAGCGAGCGCCTGGGGCCCCTGCGCCTCGCCGCAGAGCTACGCCTCGCTTGGCGATGGCGCCCACGTCTTCCAGGTGCGGGCGATCGACCTGGCTGGCAACGCCGACCCGAGCCCCACCGCCTTCGGCTGGACGATCGACACGACCCCGCCGACGGCGACGATCGATTCCGGCCCCAGCGGCCTCACCAACGACTCCACGCCGACCTTCGCCTTCCACGCCGGTGAGGCGGGATCTTCCTTCGAATGCTCGATCGACTCCGGCGCACCCAGCTTCGGCCCCTGCTCGGACGCGGGCTCTCACACGCCGGCGAGCCCGCTAGGCGATGGCGTCCACACCTTCCGCGTGCGCGCCACCGACGCGGCGGCAAACCAGGGCACGGCGACGATCCGCGAGTTCAGCGTCGACACCGCCGCCCCGTCGCCGCCCCAGCTGACTTCGACCGTGCCCGCCTCGCCGGCGAACGAGAACTCGCCGAAGATCGTCGGCTCGGCGCCGGGAGGGTCGACCGTGCGCCTCTACGCAGGCATCGATTGCTCGGGCCCAGCGCTGGCGACCGTGAGCGCCGCCCAGCTCGTCGATGGCGTCCTCGTCTCGGTACTCGACGACACCACCACCAAGTTCAGCGCCAACGGCACCTCTTTGGCCGGCAACCCCTCCGGCTGCTCGGATCCGATCGCCTACGCGGAGGACTCGAGCGCACCCAACGCCCAGATAGACGGGCACCCAGCCGACCCGGCGAGCTCGAATGTGGCGACCTTCGTCTTCTCGGGCTCCGACGGCTCCGGGTCGGGTGTCGCCTCCTTCCAGTGCCGCATCGACTCCGGCCAGGCAGCTGACTGGGCGGCCTGCTCATCGCCGGAGAGCTACGGCTCGCTCGGCGAGGGGGCACACAGCTTCGAGGTGAGGGCGATCGACCGGGCCGGCAACGTCGACCAGAGCCCCGCCAGCTTCCCCTGGACGATCGACACCGCCGCCCCGCAGACGCAGATCGACGCCCACCCGGCGGCGCTCACGACTTCGACCTCAGCCCAGTTCGAGTTCTCAGGTTCCGACGGCTCGGGCACTGGCGTCGCCATCTTCCAGTGCCGTCGCGACTCCGCCGAAGCGAGTGCCTGGGAGCCGTGCACCTCGCCCAGGGCTTACGCCTCGCTCGCCGACGGCCCCCATGGCTTCGAGGTCCGCGCCGTCGACGGCGCCGGCAACGTCGACCCGAGCCCCGCCAGCTTCGGCTGGACGGTGGATACGACGGGCCCGCAGACCCAGATCGACGCGCACCCGGCCTCGCTCAGCCCCTCGACGGCGGCCCAGTTCGGGTTCTCGGCCACCGACCCCGGCGGCTCCGGCGTGAGCTCATTCGAGTGCCGCCTCGACTCGACCGCGCCAAGCGGTTGGGAAGCCTGCGGCTCGCCGGTCGGCTACAGCTCCCTCGTTGATGGCCCCCACAAATTCGAAGTGCGCGCGATCGACGCCGCCGGCAACGTCGACCCGAGCCCAGCCGCCTTCACCTGGACCGTCGACACCACCGCCCCGCAGACGCAGATCGACGCCCACCCGGCGGCGCTCACGGCCTCCGGCTCGGCCCAGTTCGGCTTCTCCGGCAGCGACAGCTCCGGCGCCACCTCCTTTGAATGCCGCCGCGACTCAGCCGAACCCAGCGCCTGGGCGCCCTGCTCCTCGCCGAAGGACTACAGCTCCCTCGCCGACGGCTCCCACAAATTCGAAGTGAGAGCGATCGACGCCGTCGGCAACGTCGACCCGAGCACCGCCAGTTTCGAATGGAGCGTCGACACCGCCGCCCCCGAGACCCAGATCGACAGCCACCCCGCCGCGCTCTCCGCTTCCGCCTCGGCCTCTTTCGCCTTCTCGGGCTCCGACGGGGCGGGTTCCGGGGTGGGCTCCTTCCAGTGCCGGCGCGACTCGACCGAAGCGAGCGCCTGGGGCCCCTGCGCCTCGCCGCAGAGCTACGCCTCGCTTGGCGATGGCGCCCACGTCTTCCAGGTGCGGGCGATCGACCTGGCTGGCAACGCCGACCCGAGCCCCACCGCCTTCGGCTGGACGATCGACACGACCCCGCCGACGGCGACGATCGATTCCGGCCCCAGCGGCCTCACCAACGACTCCACGCCGACCTTCGCCTTCCACGCCGGTGAGGCGGGATCTTCCTTCGAATGCTCGATCGACTCCGGCGCACCCAGCTTCGGCCCCTGCTCGGACGCGGGCTCTCACACGCCGGCGAGCCCGCTAGGCGATGGCGTCCACACCTTCCGCGTGCGCGCCACCGACGCGGCGGCAAACCAGGGCACGGCGACGATCCGCGAGTTCAGCGTCGACACCGCCGCCCCGTCGCCGCCCCAGCTGACTTCGACCGTGCCCGCCTCGCCGGCGAACGAGAACTCGCCGAAGATCGTCGGCTCGGCGCCGGGAGGGTCGACCGTGCGCCTCTACGCAGGCATCGATTGCTCGGGCCCAGCGCTGGCGACCGTGAGCGCCGCCCAGCTCGTCGATGGCGTCCTCGTCTCGGTACTCGACGACACCACCACCAAGTTCAGCGCCAACGGCACCTCTTTGGCCGGCAACCCCTCCGGCTGCTCGGATCCGATCGCCTACGCGGAGGACTCGAGCGCACCCAACGCCCAGATAGACGGGCACCCAGCCGACCCGGCGAGCTCGAATGTGGCGACCTTCGTCTTCTCGGGCTCCGACGGCTCCGGGTCGGGTGTCGCCTCCTTCCAGTGCCGCATCGACTCCGGCCAGGCAGCTGACTGGGCGGCCTGCTCATCGCCGGAGAGCTACGGCTCGCTCGGCGAGGGGGCACACAGCTTCGAGGTGAGGGCGATCGACCGGGCCGGCAACGTCGACCAGAGCCCCGCCAGCTTCGCCTGGACGATCGACACCGTCGCGCCGCAGACGCAGATCGACGCCCACCCGCCGGCGCTCACGACTTCGACCTCAGCCCAGTTCGAGTTCTCAGGTTCCGACGGCTCGGGCACTGGCGTCGCCATCTTCCAGTGCCGTCGCGACTCCGCCGAAGCGAGTGCCTGGGAGCCGTGCACCTCGCCCAGGGCTTACGCCTCGCTCGCCGACGGCCCCCATGGCTTCGAGGTCCGCGCCGTCGACGGCGCCGGCAACGTCGACCCGAGCCCCGCCAGCTTCGGCTGGACGGTGGATACGACGGCGCCACCGTCCCCGGAGCTCACCGGCACCGTCCCCGCCTCACCGGCCAACGAGAACTCGCCGAAGATCGTCGGCTCGGCGCCACTCGGCTCGACCGTGCGCCTCTACGCCAACGCCGATTGCTCCGGAGCGGCGATCGCGACCGCTAGCGACGCAGAGCTCACCAGCGGCGTCGCCGTTTCGGTTACCGACGATTCCACTTCCCACTTCAGCGCCGACGCGATCGCTTCGGGCAAACCGTCACCCTGCTCGCAGCCCCTCGCCTACGTCGAGGACTCGACCGCGCCTTCGACCCAGATCGACGCGCACCCGGATGCGCTCTCAGGCTCGACCACCGCCCAGTTCGCGTTCTCCGGCTCCGACGGCTCCGGCTCGGGCGTCGCCTCGTTCGAGTGCCGCCGTGACTCAGAGTCTGCCGCCGCTTGGCAGCCCTGTAACTCGCCGCAAAGCTACGCCGCGCTCGCGGACGGGCCCCACGCTTTCCAGGTGCGAGCGATCGACGCCGCCGGCAACGCCGACAGCAGCCCCGCGGTCTACGGCTGGACGGTCGACACTGCGCCACCGCTCGTACAGCCGACCGTCACCGCAGTCAGCCCGGAACCGCCGACCTCCGCCCACGACGTGGTCCGCATCCTGCAGATCAAGTACGACCGGCGGCGCCGAGCCGCGATCCTGACCATCGAGGTCCCCGGCCCCGGCAGGCTCTCGGCTGCCACGCCCGAACCACCGGTCTCGAGCGGACTGCGCAAGGCGGACGGCAGCGCTGCGCGACAGCGAGCCGCACACCAGATCGTGCCGAAGAGCGTCCGCACCACCAAGGCCGGCAAGGTCAAGCTGCGAGTCAGGCTGACCCCGGCGAGCAGGCAGCTGCTAACGGAAGAGCACAAGGTGACGATCCGGGTGCTGGTCAGCTTCGACGCGAACGACGGCTCGTCCGAATCGCGAACGATCGCAATCGCGCTGAAGCAGCCACTCCCCCGCAAGCAGTAGCGAGGAGATCGAAAACGCGCTAAGCGGCCGAGAAGCTGTCGACCGCGGCGGCGATCCGCTCGATCTCGTCCTCACCGATGGTCGGGAAGATCGGCAGCGAGCAGCCTTCGCCGGCGATGCGCTCGGCGACCGGCAGGCCGCCCTTCGTCAGACCAAGCTCAGCGTAGGCAGGCTGAAGGTGGATCGGGGTCGGGTAGTGGATCGCGCTGGAGACGCCCTGGGAATCGAGGTGCTCGCGCAGCGCGTCGCGCGCGGTCGAGCGGACGACGAAGAGGTGGAAGACGTGATCGCCGTCGGCCGCGGGCGAGGGAGGGGCGATTACGTCGCTCCCGGCCAGCGCATCGCGAAGCGCCGCGCCAGCATTGCGACGGCGCTGGTTCGCCTCGTTCAGGCGCTCGAGCTTCACGCGAAGAATCGCGGCCTGCAGGCCGTCGAGCCTGTCGGTGCGGGCCGGCATCTCGTGGTGGTGGCGCGTGCCCTCCCCGTGGGAGCGCAGCAGGCGCACCTGCGCGGCGAGATCGGCGTCGCTCGTGACGACGGCCCCGCCGTCGCCCCAAGCACCGAGGTTCTTGGTCGGGTAGAAGCTGAAGCAGCCAGCGTCGCCCAGCGACCCGGCCGGCCGGCCCCGGTAGCGCGCGCCGTGAGCCTGGCATGCATCCTCGACCACGAAGACGTTCCGCTGAGCGCAGAGATCGAGCAGTGGCCCCATCTCGACGGTGCGGCCGTAGAGATGGACCGGGATCACACAGCGGGTCTGCGGGGTCAGCGCAGCCTCGACGATCTCCGCCGTCAGCAGGGCAGTCTCCTCGTCGACGTCGACCAGCACGGGAGTCGCGCCCGCCATGCTGACCGCCTCCGCGGTGGCGATGAAGCTGTTCGTGGGGACGACCACCTCGTCGCCGGGGCCGATCCCGAGGCCCCGCAGGGCCAACTCGAGGGCGGCGGTTCCAGAGGAGACACCGACGGCATCGCCGGCCTTGCACCAGGCGGCAAACTCGCGCTCGAAGCACTCGACCTCTTCACCGAGGGTGAAGGCAGCCCGATCGGCAACGCGCGCGACGACCTCGAGCAGCTCGGAGAGCAGCTCTGGCTCGGCGTTGTCCAAGCGCGTGAAGGGCACGCGCGCGACACTCGCCGCTTGGGCCGGTCCGCCGCTGGCGCTCACGCAGTCGCTTGCTCCGGAGAATCTTGCTCGAGCGCCGTCGCCACGTTGCCGGACGTTAGCTCAAGGTCGGCGAAGACAGCCGTCGCCTCCTTGCGCGAGTGCACCCCGAACTTGGTGAAGATCGAACCGAGGTGGCTCTTGATCGTGCTCTCCGCGAGGTAGAGGCGCTTGGCGATCTCGGCGTTGGTGAGGCCCTGGCGAACCAGCGCCAGCACCTGGAGCTCCCGGTGCGAGAGGGTCGGCCGCTCGACGCTGGCACGGAACTTGCGCGGCACGGCGGACTGCCCGCTGGCGACCGCGCGAATGGTGGCGACGAGGGTCAGCTCGAGCTCCGAATCGAAGACCAGGGCAGCGGCGCCGGCATCGAGGGCGCGGCGGACGCCCGCGCCGGTCGCCGGCGGCGAGACCACTAGTACCGGCTGGCGAATTTCGCGGCAGAGGCGGCGAAGTCCCGATACGTCCTGCGAGACATCCACGTCGCAAACGGTGATCACGATCGTCGACTCTTCCGCATCGAGCTCCTCGATCACGGATGGGGACTCGACCTGCGCCAGCGGCTTCAGGTCGTCTGCCGCGAGCGCTGCGGCGATCCGCTTCTGAGTAAGGGCGTCCTCGGCGATCACGATCGCCGACTCGAGCGCTACCGACTCCGCGGCAGGCTCGACCCGCCGTTGTTCGACCACTGACATGTAGATAGAACGCCGCGAGACCCCGCAAGCTTGCGCGCTTTTGCGAACGGTTTCGCGGAAGAGGGCGGGCTCGCGCTCCGTTGATCTGGAAATGGATTCCCCGACTATCGAGACGCGGGTTCGGGCGGAGGCCCCTGCAGGATACGGATCGCCCGCGAACGACGCGGGCAACCGCGAGATCGACGACGTTGCCTTCGGCGAGGGCGTGATCGTTCGCTCCTTCACCAACTTGTACGGGTGCCGGATCGGCGATCGCTCGCAGATCGGCACCTTCGTCGAGGTCCAGCGGGGCGCCGAGATCGGCGCCGCCTGCAAGATCCAGAGCCACACCTTCATCTGCGACGGCGTCCAGATCGGGGACGAGGTCTTCGTCGGCCATGGCGTCACCTTCGTCAACGACAAGCGCCCGCGGGCCACCGACGGCTCCGGAGAGCTGCAGACGGAGTCCGACTGGGAGCTGCTCGTGACCGTGGTCGAGCGGCGCGCCTCGATCGGCTCGGGAGCCACGATCCTCGGCGGCGTTCGGATCGGTCGCGGCGCGATAGTCGGGGCCGGCGCGGTGGTGACCAGGGATGTGGCGGCGGGGGAGACCGTCGTCGGGAATCCGGCGAGACCGCTGCCCCGCGAGAACGGTTAGTCGCCGGCCCGCCGGCGACGCGTTTCGACGGGGGGCCAGACGATGCACGACCTCTGCGTGATCGCCATCGCCGATGCCGACCGCGACCAACTCGGTGTCGCCCTGGCCAGCCTGCTCGAACACGCCGGGGAGATCGACCTGGATGCTGTCGTCGTCGACGACGGCGATAACGGCTTAGCCCAGTTCGTCGAAGACAGCTTTGTCGGCGTGCGCACGATCGGCTGCCCCCGCCGCGGCCTGGCCCATGCCAAGAACCGCGGGCTGGAGGTCGCCGACGCGCGCTATGTGCTCTTCCTCGAGCCCGGCCTCGAGGTTTGGCGGGGCAACCTGGGTGGCCTGATCGCTGCCCTGGACAGCCGGCCGGAGGTCGGGCTGGCCGGTGTTCGCCAGATTAGGAGCGACGGGTCGCTGGTGCCGAGCATGCGGCGTTTCCCCTCGGCGCTGCACATGCTGGCCGAAGCGCTGGGCGCCGAGCGGATCCCGGGCGCAAGGGCCGTTTTCGGCGAGCGCGAGCTCGATCCCCGACAGTACGAACGCGCGCGTGCCTGCGACTGGGTTGCGGGCTTCACCGTGATCAGGCGGGCGGCGCTGGAGCGGGTCGGCTGGTTCGACGAGCGCTTCCTCCCCCTCGCCGAAGATGCAGACCTCTGCATGAGGCTGAGACGCGCCGGTTGGGCCGTCGCCTACCTGCCCTGCATGACGATGCGTCGCGACGAGGGCATCCGCCGTGGGGACCCGCGCTTCGTGGCCAGAGCGGCCTACGCCCGTATGCAGTTTGCCCGCAAGCACTTCCCCAGCGTCGCCGCCGACTACCGCTGGGCCTTGGCGCTGCGCTACGCCCTTCGCCTGATCCTCCACTCGCTGCCCAGCCGCTACGAACGCGAGCGCAGGCGCGCGGCTTGGGCGGCCCTCGAAACCGTTCTCCGGGGCCGCGTCTCCGGCCGCCGCTCGGCGCCCTAAGAGGGCCCCCTCCTGGTCAGGCGACGATGGTGAGGGCGCCGGGGGCGACGCGAAGCCCCACTCGGGTCTTCTCGCCGATGTAGTCGCCGTCGACCTGGACCGGGAAGGGACGGGTGTCACCGTCCTTGGTCTCCGAGATCGAGCTGACGAGGGCCTCGGTGACGCCGCTCAACTGCTCGATCTGGCGATGGTGGCAGGCAGGTCGGTTTTCGCTGAACAGCCGGGTGATCAGGGTCGGCATGTCGCGCTGCGTGGCTCGCCTCAGGACGCCGATGGCGAGCGCTCCGTCGTCGATCTCGACCCCCTCGCAGACCCGCACCGGACGGCTGGCGAAGTAGGTGAAGGGATCGGAGTTCTGGGCCAGCGCGGTGACGCCCTCGGCCTCCCCGCCGCCCGCCTGCACCCGCAGCCTCACGGGGTTGTGCAGGTAGGAGCGATAGAAGGCCGAAATCGCTGCCCAGCTGTAGTAGTAGGGCCCGGCCCGCGACTTCAGCTTCGGATGGGCGTCGACGCGCTTGACCACGGTGGCGTCGATGCCAACCCCGCAGGAGAAGACGAAGTGACGGTCGTCGGCGAGGCCGAGGTCGATGCGACGCGGTTCCCAGCCGTCGACCAGCGCCAGCAGGTGCTCGGTTGCGTCGACGACGTCGTTGGGGATGCCTAGCGTGCGACAGACCACGTTGGTCGAGCCGCCCGGAAGCACCGAGACCGGCACGTCGGTGCCCGCCAGCCCGTTGACCACCTCGTTCAGCGTCCCGTCGCCGCCGAAGGCGACGACCACGTCATAGCCATGGTCGCGAACCTCCCGCCCGATCTCGGTCGCGTGGTTCTGCGCCTCCGTCGCCACCGTTTCCACCTCGAAGCGCCCCTGCAACGCGTAGACGACGAGATTCTTCAACCGATCCGAGACCGTCGTCGCGTACGGGTTGACGATGATCAGCATCCGCTTCTTGGCGGAGCGCGCCCTACCCGGTCGCCTCATAGCGGATCACCTCCCCGTCGTCGACTTCGCGCACACGGCCCTCGTTGACGAGGAAGTCGGCGTGGCCGATCACCTCGGAGAGGGTGAGGAAGGCCTGGGTGACGGCGACGTTCCCCCAGATCGCCTGGGCGATCTCGTAGCCGCTTCGCGGTCGCTCGGCGATCAGCTTGTAGATCTTCTCCTTGCGGCGCTCGTGCTTGGCGATGCGGTCGTCGATCAGGGCGACGTGGTCCGTGATCGGCTCGCCGTGGCCGGAGAGGACGATCTCGGCCGGCATTTCGCGCGTCTTGCGCATCGACTCGATGTAGGTGACGAGGGCCTGGGGGCGCTGCTCGGATCCGTCGAGCGGTCGTGAGATCAAAGGATTGGAGGAGATATGGGCGATCAGGTGGTCGGCGGCGATCAGAAGTCTTCGCTGCTCGTCCCAGAAGACGGTGTCCGACGGACTGTGGCCGGGACGGTGGATCGCCCGCAGGGTGCGGCTGCCGAACTCGATCTCCGCGCCGTCGGCGAGGGGTTTCGTGACCGTTACGTGGGAACCCCAGCCGCGAAAGCTGCGCGAGACGCTGCGCAGCGCCACGGTCACCTCCTCGGGGATGCCGTTGCGGATCATCAGCTCGACCGCAAAACGGTCCTCGGCCTCGGCGTCCTCGTCGAAGTTGGCCAGCCGCTCGGTGGCGACGCCGAGCGCCGCGACCTGAGCGCCGGAGCGCTGGACCACGATCTCGGCCAACCCGAGGTGGTCGATGTGCTGGTGGGTGACGATCAGCAGCTCGAGGTCTTCGATCGCGTGGCCGCGCTCCGCCAGCTGGGACTGCAGCTCGTCCAGCGCCTTGCCCGAGTTGGGCCCGGTGTCGACCAGGGTCAGCGGCTCGTCCTCGATCAGGTAGCAGTTGACCCGCCCGACCGCGAAGGGCGTGGGGATGCGCAGGCAGTGGATTCCGGCCAGCGCCGCCTGCTCGAGCGCCTGCTCTGGCGTCAGCGTCACGCCCGGATCAGCCCGAGGACCTCGTCGCGCTTGGCCTCCATGTCCTCGCGCGAGACCAGCGACTCGAGGTTGAGGCGCAGCAGCGGCTCGGTGTTCGAGGGCCGGACGTTGAAGTGCCACTCGGGGTAGTCGACCGAGATCCCGTCGAGCGTCGCCTGCTTGCCGTCGGCGTAGCGCTCAGTGATCTCGGCGATCTTCGCCTCTGGGTCGTCGACCTCCGAGTTGATCTCGCCGGAGATGAAGTAGCGCGAGCGGAACTCGGCCATCAGCTCCGAGAGCGAGCGCCCGTCGACCGAGAGCAGCTCCAGCATCAGCAGCGCCGGGATCGTGCCCGAGTCGGCGTTCCAGAAGTCGCGGAAGTAGTAATGGCCGGAGACCTCGCCGCCGAAAACCGCGCCCTCTTCGCGCATGCGGATCTTGAAGAAGGCGTGGCCGACGCGCGAGAGATCGGAGCGGCCTCCCTCGGCGGCGACCAGGTCGGGCACCGCACGGCTGGAGCGGGGGTCGTAGAGGATCGTCGCGCCGGGGTTCTTGGCCAATGCCGCGCGGGCCAGCAAGGCGCAGATGAAGTCGCCGTCGCAGAACTCGCCGCTGGCGTCGATGAAGAAGCAGCGGTCGGCGTCGCCGTCCCAGGCGATCCCCAGGTCGGCGCCCGTGCCGCGCACGCGCTCCATGATCAGGGCCCGGTTCTCGGGCAGCAGCGGGTTCGGCTCGTGGTCGGGGAACTCGCCGTCGGGCTGGAAATACATCTCCTCCAGGTCGAGTCCCAAACCGTGCAGTGTCGGACCGACCATCGGCCCGGCCATGCCATTGCCGCCGTCGACTACGACCTTCATCGGCGCCACCTTGGCGGGATCGATGAAGGAGAGGGCGTGGGCGCGGTATTCGTCCCAGACGTCGACCTCCTCCAGCGAGCCGCCGCCGGGGGCATGGCCCAGCCCAGCTTCGATCTCGCGCTTCACGTCGCCGATCCCCGCGTCGCCGGAGAGTGCGAGGGCTCCCTCGCGGACCAGCTTGACGCCGGTGTAGGCCTTCGGGTTGTGCGAGGCGGTGACCATCGCGCCGCCGTCGAGGTCGCGCGAGCCGACCAGGTGGTAGAGCATCTCGGTCGCGACCATGCCGGCGTCGAGCACGGTCGCGCCCTCGAAGATCAGGCCGTCGCGCAGCTCCGCCGCCATCGCCGGCGCGGTCAGGCGCATGTCGCGACCGAGGCCGACCCGCAGCTCGTCCGGCTGCTTGCCCCGCAGCCGCGCCAGCACGCGGGCGAAGGCCCGCCCGATCGCGTGCGCAGTGGTCTCGTCCATCTCCTCGCCGTACAGGCCACGGATGTCGTACGCCTTGAAGATTCCCGGCGGCGCCAGGATCGGCTGCTCGCTCAAAATGCCCCCTTCAAGGCCTCGTAGCTCTGCTCCAGCGTCTGCGGCATCACCTTGGTGTCGGCGATCACCGGCATGAAGTTGGTGTCGCCGCCCCAGCGGGGAACGACGTGCAGGTGGATGTGGTGCTCGACCCCGGCGCCGGCGACGCGGCCCTGGTTGAAGCCGACGTTGTAGCCGTGCGGGCTGTAGACCTCCTCGAGTCGGCCCATCGCCCGCTGGGACAGCGACATCATCTCGGCGACAGTGGCGGCGGGCAGTTCCTGGAGACGCCCGATGTGCTCGTAGGGAGCCACCATCAGGTGACCGTTCGTATAGGGGAAGAGGTTGAGGATCACGAAGCAGCTCTCTCCCCGGTGGACGATCAGGTTGGCCGCGTCATCGTCCGCCGCCGGCTTGGCGCAGAAGATGCACTCCTCCTCTATGTCCTTCGACGCGTCCTTCACGTAGGCGAGGCGCCAGGGCGCCCAGATGCGGAAATTTGCCACGCATCGCATCCTATGTAAGACCAAGCCGCCCCCGGACGCGGGAACACGGGCGCGAGATCGCCGGGTGTGAGGAGCGCGCCTGTGTGTGAGCAGAGGAGGCGGCGCCCGATCAGAGCCAGCCGCGATTACGGAAGTAGCCGACCATCGCGAGGAGGATCGTCACCATCGCGCCCAGCAGGATCCAGAAGGCGGTCGTGTCGCCCTCGCCGGGCACGTGCACGTTGGCGCCCCAGATGCTGGCGATCAGGGTCAACGGCAGGACGATGACGCTGATCGAGGTGAGCACGCGGAGGATGTCGTTGACCCGGTGCGAGATCACCGACTCGTTGGTCTCGGCCAGCGCCTCGACCACCTCCTTGTAGTTCTCCAGCATGTCCCAGATCCGCTCGTGGGCGTCGACGATGTCGTCGAAGTAGATCTCGAGGTCGAGGTCGGTGGCGAGGTAGCGCTGCTTGACCCTCTCCAGGTCGCGCAGCACCGGCCGCTGCGGGCGGATCACCTTGCGGAAGTTGATGATCTCCTGCTTGACGTTGGAGATGTCGCGCACGACCTCCTCCGAGCGCCCCTCGAAGATGTCGTCCTCGAGCGCATCGAGCTTGTTGCCGATCTTGCGCAGCATCGGGAAGCAGTAGTCGAAGCTGTCGTCGACCAGTCTGTAGAGCAGGTAGCCCGAGCCGCGCGAGAAGAGCTGGTCGCGCAGCTCCTCCTTGGCGCGGCAGCGCTCGAACAGGTACTCGACTGGCTGCAGCGGCTGGTTCGGGATCGTCACCACGTAGCCGGGGCCGACGAAGAGGTCGAGCTCGCCGGTTCCCAGCCGGCCGGCGGCGGGGTCGAAGACGGGGAAGTGCAGGACGATGAAGAGGTACTCGTCGTAGACGTCGATCTTGGGCCGCTGGTTGCGCGAGAGCACATCCTCGAGATCGAGCGCGTGGAAGTCGAAGTGCTCCTCGAGCCAGGTGCGCTCGAGCAGCCCCGGGCGTTCGATGTTGACCCAGCGCAGGCCGGCGGCGTCGACCTGCTCGACCCGGGGCGCCTGGGGCTCAGCCTGCGGTGGCGCCGTCGCCAGATCGGCGCGACGCGCGCCTCGCCGCAGCCTTGGCTTCGGAAGGTTCGGCATCGTTCTGGCTCATCGGCTCGGCGGGCATGACCGCACAAGGTTAGCCGCCGCACCCAGCCTGGGCTGAACGGGATCTCCCCTGGTAGAGTTCCTTCTCACATATAGCGCCACATCAAGAGGGGTGGAGGGACTGGCCCATTGAAGCCCCGGCAACCACCTCGGACCATCGGTTCGAGGGGAGGTGCCAACTCCAGCAGGTCATGTGAAAGGCCTGGAAGATGTGGGGAAAGTCCGATCGGACCTCTGCCCCACAAAAGGCGGAGGTTTTTTCGTTGGCGACGGAAAGCGAGATCGGATGGCAATCGAGAGTCTGAAGTGCAAGGAGTGCGGGGCGAGCTACGACCTGGGCGCCCATTTCGCCTGTGAGCGCTGCTTCGGCCCGTTGGAGGTGACCTACGATCACTCCTCCCTCGACCCGGCCGAGGCCAAGCGCAGGATCCAGGCCGGCTCACAGGGAATCTGGCGCTACGCCGACTTCCTTCCCTTCGAGGGGCGCCCGGGAGACCCGCTCGAGCCGGGCCTGACGCCGCTGCTGCGCGCCGACCGTCTGGCCGAGCGCCTCGGGCTCGACGCCGAGCTCTGGATCAAGAACGACGCCGCCAACCCGACCCACTCCTTCAAGGACCGGGTCGTGGCGGTGGCGGTGGCGAAGGCGCGCGAGCTGGGCTTCGAGACGGTCGCCTGCGCCTCGACCGGCAACCTCGCCAACGCGGTCGCCGCCCACGCCGCCGCCGCCGGCCTGCAGTCCTACGTCTTCGTCCCCGCAAACCTCGAGGAGCAGAAGCTGCTCGCCACCGGCATCTACGGCACCAACCTGGTCGGCGTCAACGGCAACTACGACGACGTCAACCGCCTCTGCACTCAGCTGGCCGAAACCCGCCCCTGGGCTTTCGTCAACGTCAACCTCCGTCCCTACTACGCCGAGGGTTCGAAGACCCTCGCCTACGAGACCGCCGAGCAGCTCGGCTGGGAGCTGCCCGACCGGGTCGTCTGCCCGATCGCCTCGGGCTCGCTCTTCACCAAGGTCGGCCGCGGCTTCCAGGAATGGCTTGACCTGGGGCTGATCGAGGGCACCCAGCCCGTCTTCAACGGCGCGCAGGCCGAGGGATGCAGCCCGGTCGCCACCGCCTTCGCCGAAGGTTGGGACGTCTGCAAGCCGCAGCGCCCGGAGACGATCGCCAAGAGCCTGGCGATCGGCGACCCGGCCGACGGTCCCTACGCGGTCGAGCACGCCCGCAAGACCAACGGCGCGATCGACTCGGTCAGCGACGAGGAGATCCGCGACGGGATCAGGCTGCTGGCCGAGACGACGGGGATATTCACCGAGACCGCCGGCGGGGTCACGATCGGCGTCCTGGCCAAGCTGGCCGAGCGCGGCGACATCGCCGCCGGCGAGCGCGTCGTCATCTACATCACGGGCGAGGGGCTGAAGACCCTCGACGCGACTCGCGATAGGTTCCGCATGCACGAGATCGATCCCGACCTCGAGAGCTTCGAGGCCGAGTTCCGCCAGGAGGTAGCCGTCTGATGCCAGTCACCGTGAAGATCCCGACCCAGCTGCGCGCCGCGACCGGGGGGGAGGCCGAGCTGGAGGTCGCCGGCTCCACCGTGGGCGAGGTTCTCGACGCCGTCTTCGAGGCGCACGACGGCCTGCGCGACCGGATTACCCAGGACGGCGACCTGCGCCGCTTCGTCAACGTCTACGTCAGCGGCGAGGACATCCGCTTCCAGGAGGGTCTCCAGACTCAGATCGACGACGGCGCCGAGGTAACGATCCTGCCGGCAGTCGCAGGTGGATGAGACGATCCCGGCAGGGGTTCCACTTAACTTTTTCGAGGATCGGTGATGGCTGGCGCCGCGAGCGAGCGGCCGCGAAAAAGTACAAGACGTTCCACCCCTGCCGGGATCGTCTCTGAGCCGCCAACCGTCGTCATTCTCTGTGGCGGGCGCGGGACCAGGCTGCGTGAGAAAACCGAGTCGGTGCCGAAGGCGCTGGTCGAGATCGGCGGCCGGCCGATCCTCTGGCACGTGATCGGCATCTACGCGGCGCAGGGCTTCGAGCGCTTCCTGCTCGCCACCGGCTACCTGGGAGAGATGGTCGAGGATTTCGTCGGCGCTGAGAGCTGGCCTGGAGCGATCGAGGTCGAGTGCGTCGACACCGGGCTCGACACGCCGACGGGCGGGCGGATCGCGCGACTCGGTGAGCGGTTCGCCGACGGACCCTTTTGCGTTACCTATGCCGACGGCGTCGCCGACGTCGACCTCGGCGCGCTGCTCGGCTTCCACGGCTCGCACGGGAAGCTCGCCACGGTCACGGTCGTGCAGCCGCAGCTGCAGTGGGGGATCGCCGAGCTTGGTCCCGAAAACCGGGTCGAGGGCTTCGTCGAGAAGCCCCGCAGCGAGCACTGGATCAACGGCGGCTTCTTCTGTTTCGAGCCCGCCGCCCTCGATCGCATCGGCGCGGACAGCGTGCTCGAGCGAGAGCCACTCGAGCGCCTGGCGGCGGACGATCAACTCCGCGCCTTCCGCCACGAGGGCTTCTGGGACTGCATGGACACCTACAAGGACGCGGTCGTGCTCAACGATCTCTGGGCCGGAGGAGAGCCACCTTGGACCACCTGGACAGAGACGAGCGCCGCGGCACGGTGAAGCGAGCGCTTGTTACAGGGGCCCACGGCTTCGTCGCCTCGCACCTGGCAACCGCCCTGCTCGAGCGAGGGGTCGCCGTGCGCATCCTCGACCGGCCGGACCCCCGAACCGCCGATGTCGGTGGGCCACGCAGCTCGGCCCTCGATCTGCTCGGCATACGCGACCAGGTCGAGCTGGCCGAGGCCGACCTCCGTGACGCGGAAGGCGTCGACGCCGCCGTGGCCGGCTGCGATTCGGTCTTTCACCTGGCGGCGCAGACGATCGTCGGCGTCGCCCGCGATTCCCCGGTCGAGACGCTCGAGGTCAACGTCCGAGGCGCCTGGAACGTCTTCGAGGCCTGTCGCACCCATGCCGTTGAGCGCGTCGTCTTCGCCTCCTCCGACAAGGCCTACGGCGCCAGCCCCGAGCTGCCCTACCGCGAGGACTTCCCCCTGCGCGCCGCCTACCCATACGACGCCAGCAAGGCCGCCGCCGACATCATTGCCCGCAGCTACGCCCACGCCTACGACGTGCCGCTCGCCGTCACCCGCTTCGCCAACGTCTACGGCGGCGGCGACCTCAACTTCTCGCGGCTGATCCCGGAGACTGCCGTTGCCGTCATCGACGGCCGCGCTCCGGCGATCCGCTCCGACGGCAGCCCCGAGCGCGACTTCCTCCACGTCGACGACGCCGTCTCGGCCTACCTCTCGATCGCCGCGGCGCTCGACGGGGGCCGGGGGAAGGGGGAGGCCTTCAACGCAGGCGGCGAGCGACCGCACTCGGTGCGCGAGGTCGTCGACCTGATCGCGGCAGCGGCGGGAACCGGGATCGAGCCCGAATACCTCGGCGCGGGCACGCCCGACGGGGAGATCGACCGCCAGTACGTCGACTCGCGCAAGCTGCGCGCGCTCACCGGTTGGCGCCCCGGGGTGGAGCTCGCCGAGGGACTGGCCGGCACGCTGGAGTGGTACCGCGCCCATCCGGATGCCCGCCCTGCAAGACTGGCCACCTAGTCATGTGCGGGCGCTTCACGGTCACGGCCAAGGACACGAAGAAGATCGCCGATCAGTTCCAGGTCGAGCTGGAGAAGGCGCTGGAGCGGAACTCGGCCGGCGAGGCGCCTCCACCGAAGGCGGAGCGGGTGAAGAAGGTCGAATCGGCGCTGGGGCGCTTCAACGTCGCGCCGACCCAGGAGGTGCTGACCGTGCGCGCTTCTCCCGACCCTGACGAGGCGGCGCGGGGCGAGCGCGAGGCGCGGCTGATGCGCTGGGGGCTGGTCCCGCGCTGGGCAAAGGACCTCAAGGTCGGCTACCGGATGATCAACGCCAAGGCCGAGAACCTCACCTCGAGCCGCGCCTACTCGCCGCTGGTCGGCAAGTTCCGCCACCGCTGCCTGATCGTCGCCGACGGCTTCTACGAGTGGATGAAGGCGGAGGATCCCAAGCAGCCGCGCCAACCCTGGCGCTTCACCGTCGACGGCGGCGAGACCTTCGCCTTCGCCGGCATCTGCACCCGCAAGGAGTGGGAGGACGAGGAGGACCGCGGCTTCGACGACGGCTGGCTCTACAGCTGCACGATCGTCACCACGACCCCGAACGAGGTGGTCTCTCCGGTGCACGACCGGATGCCTGCGATCCTGCCCGATGCCGAGGCAGAGGCAGCCTGGCTGCGCCCCGATCTCTCCGTCGAGGACGCTGTGGCGATGTGCGCGCCGCTGTCCGCGTCGCGGATGGACAGCGCCCCCGCCAACCCGAAGCTGAACAAGGTCGGCAAAGGCAGCGAGGAAGGCCCCGAGCTGCTCGTTGCTCCCTAGCTAGGAGGGATTGGCGAAACCCGCACGCGTCCAGCGGCGGCGGCGCTGCGCGATACGGCGTCCTCGTCGATCCGGGTTAGAGGACTCTCTGCGAGAGGTGCACCGAGCGGGCCGCTCGGACGGCGCATCCGACATTGACCACACTGGGGTGGGGTGAATGTCGGATGCGTGTGTCGCTTGGCCTGGCGCTCGCCGGCCCGCGAACCCGTTTCGCCAATCCCTCCTAGCCGGGCAGCGAGCCGGCCGTGCGGACGGTGGCCGAGCCGGCGGCGGTCTCGATCGTGCAGGACATGCGGGCCGCTGGCTTCGCGGTAGTGCGCCAGATCGAGACGAAGGGAAGCTTCAGGTCGCCTTTCGGCCGACCGCTCGGCAGTCCCAGTTTCCAGACCTGCTGACCTTCCCGGTAGGGCGCCCACTCGACGACGATGCCTCTCTCGGTTGTGTAGCGCTCGCCGAAGACGTCGCTGACCTCGACCGAGGCGAGGTCGGTGCTGTGCGAGCTGAACTCGACCAGGGAGGTTTCCGGCGTGTCCTGTTCGAACAGGTCTTCGCTGGAGCGCGGGTAGGCGGCGCGGCCCTTGTGGGTCTGGGCGATCAGCGTCCGCCGGGGCACATCGACCGCACAGCTCAGCCGTCCCTGTCCGACCGCCGAGCCGGCATCGATCGTCAGCACCGCCGAGACCCGAAAGAGCGTGTAGTCGCTGACGTTGGGTTCGGTCGAGCGAATTTCCGCCTTCGTCAGCCCCATCTGCCCACCGCCGGGAATCGCGACCGGCCTCGAGCTGGTCATCGGCGCTTCTTCGATCCATTCCAGCGTCGCCGCCCCGATCGGCTTGTCGGTGCTGAGCACCGCCGCCGCCACGGTTGCGAGGAGGCCGATTGCGATCACGACGAGCGCCCCGCGGGGCGGGCGAATCTGCCTCTCGTCAGCCATCGGCCGCGACAGTATTGGAAGCGGCAGCGGATTCGCCGGCATCCGTCGCCCGGGTGCCGAGCTACCGTACGTGCGTGACCGATCCCCTGAAGTCGCCCGAGCAGGCGGAGGTGAGCTTCAAGACAGCGGAACTGCACGGCCGCGAGATCAGCTATCTGGGTGGCGGCGAGGGATCAGTGCTGCTGATGATTCACGGCATAGCCGTCAGCTCTGAGCACTGGCGGGACGTGCTCGATCCCCTCGCGGCTCGCCACACCGTCATCGCCCCGGACCTGCCCGGCCATGGCATGTCGGGGGGAGGCCCCGGCGACTACTCGCTGGGCAATCTCGCCACCGGCCTGCGCGACCTCCTGCTCTCGCTCGGCCACGAGCGCGCCACTCTGGTTGGCCACTCGCTCGGTGGCGGGATCGCGATGCAGTTCGCCTACCAATTCCCGGAGATGGTCGAGCGCCTGGTCCTGGTCTCCAGCGGCGGCCTCGGGCCCGAGGTCAGTCCAGTGTTGCGGGCGGCAGCGCTCCCCGGTGCCGACCTCTTCATCGCGGCGACGGCGAGCATGGGCGAGAAAGCCGGCAACGCCATCGGCCGCGGCATGGCAGCGGTTGGGATGAGGCCCGGTCCCGATCTGGGCGAGGTGGCGCGCGGCTACGCGGCGCTTGCCGAGCCGCAGCGCCGCAAGGCGTTTCTGGCGACGCTGCGCTCGGTAGTTGGCACGAGAGGCCAGCGGGTCTCGGCCTCCGACCGCCTCTACCTGGCCGAGGAGGTTCCCCTGCTGATCGTCTGGGGCGCCCGCGATCCGATCATCCCCGCCCGGCACGGCGAAGAAGCCCATCGCATGCTCGCCGGCAGTCAGCTCGAGATCTTCGAGGACGCCGGTCACCTGCCCCAGGTCGAGCAGCCGCTCCGCTTCGTCACCGTGCTCGAACGCTTCCTCGAACAGACCGAGCCGGCAAGCTTCGACCGCGACGAGTGGCTGGCGCGACTCAAGACGGACTGATCCGGGCGCGCCGAAACGCGCCCGACAGGATTCGAACCTGTGACCTTTCGCTCCGGAGGCGAACGCTCTATCCAGCTGAGCTACGGGCGCTCAGGGGCCAGTCTAGCTTTGGGTGGCTGAGGCGTCGCGTCGCGTAGGCTCGCAAGCTCGCATGGATCTCTCGGCAATCTTTCTCGGCACCGGGGGCTCGGTCCCCTCTGCGCGGCGCTCGACCGCGAGCGTGATGCTGGCGCGAGGGGGCAAGCGGTTGATGTTCGATTGCGGCGAAGGGACGCAGCGCCAGCTGCAGCGCTCGCTGGGTCTGGCACAGGTCGACGAGATCTACCTCACCCACTTTCACGCCGACCACATCCTCGGCCTGCCGGGGCTGCTCAAGACCTACGACCTGACCGCGCGCGAGGATCCGCTGACCATCTACGGCCCGCGCGGCCTGCGCGACCTCTTCAAGGCGACGCTGAGTCGCCTCGTCGGTCGCACCGCCTACAGCCTCGACCTGGTCGAACTCGACCCCGGCGAGTCCGTCGGCCACGACGGCGCCGAGGTGCGCGCCTTCGCGGTCGAGCACAGCGTGCGCGCCAACGGCTACGTCTTGATCGAGGACGAGCGACCCGGCCGCTTCGACCCCGAGGCAGCCAAGCGGCTCGGGGTCACCGAAGGCCCGGCCTTTGCCGCTCTGCAGCGTGGCGAGGAGGTCCCGGGCAGCGCCGGCCCCGTCCACCCCGACGAGGTGATGGGCAAATCGCGGCCGGGACGCACGATCGCCCTCACCGGCGACACCGCCCCCTGCCACTCCACCGTTGCGGCCGCTGCAGATGCCGACCTGCTCATCCATGACGCCAGCTTCTCCGAGGAGGAGGTTCAGCGTGCCGCCGACACGGGTCACTCGACCGTCGGCCAAGCCGCCGCCGTCGCCCGCGAGGCCCACGTGAAGATGCTCGCACTGGTCCACATCTCCTCCCGCTACCACGTAGGCACGGTCCTCGACGAGGCCCGCGAGGTCTTCGAGCCCAGCGTCGCCCCCAAGGACTTCGACCTGATCGAGATCCCGTTCCCGGAGCGGGGCGAACCCAAGCTGGTGCCGAATGGGGCGCGGGACCGAGCCGAGGAGGCGGAGCCCGAGGTTGCCGAGTAACGGTCCCTTGGCGCTGCTACGCTGCCAGCGTCCTTTAACCCGGTCCCGCGAGGCCTAGAAGGAGCTGGTGTGAGTGCCTGAGAAGGTCGTGCTAGAGCGCGACGATTTGGAGCGAACGCTGCGGCGGATCGCTCACGAGATCGCCGAGAAGAACCCAGACCCCGATGGTTTGGCGATTGTCGGGATCCATACCCGCGGCGCACTGCTGGCCCGGCGCCTCCGCGAGCTGCTCAATGAGCTGACCGGAACCGAAACGCCGATCGGGGACCTCGATATCTCCTTCTACCGAGATGACGTAGGTGCGAAGTCGCCGGGGTCACAGCCGGTCGTCCACTCCTCGCACATCGACTTCGACCTCGCCGATCGCACGGTCGTCCTCGTCGACGACGTGCTCTTCACCGGTCGTACCGTGCGCGCGGCCATCGACGCGCTCTTCGACTACGGTCGCCCCCAGCGCGTCCAGCTCGCGGTGCTCTGCGACCGGGGCCACCGGGAGCTGCCGATCAGGCCCGACTACGTGGGGAAGAACCTGCCGACGGCGCGGGAGGAGCGGGTCAACGTGCGGCTGGAGGAGCAGGACGGGTCGGATGAAGTGACGATCTCCGAGCCGCAAGCGGCGGGGGTGGGGACGTGAAGCACCTGCTCTCGATGAGCGACCTCTCGAAAGCGGAGATCGAGGCGATCCTCGAGCGGGCCGAGAGCTTCGCCGAGGTCGGCCGCCGCGACATCAAGAAGGTCCCGACCCTGCGCGGACGCACCATCGTCACCCTCTTCTACGAGTCGAGCACGCGGACCAGCAGCTCCTTCGAGCTGGCAGCCAAGCGCCTTTCCGCCGACCTCGTCTCGGTCAAGGCGGCCGGCTCCTCGGTCGACAAGGGCGAGTCGCTGAAGGACACGGTTGCCACCCTCTCCGCCTACGAACCGGCGGCGATCGTGCTGCGCCACCCCTACGCCGGTGCGGCCCAGCTCGTCGCCGATTGGACCGAGGCGGCGGTCGTCAACGCCGGCGACGGCAAGCACGAGCACCCGAGCCAGGCGCTGCTCGACGTCTACACGCTGCGACGTCGTCTCGGATCGCTCGAAGGGAAACGGGTCTGGATCGTCGGCGACGTGCTGCACAGCCGGGTCGCTCGCTCGAACCTGATCGCCTTCACCGCGATGGGAGCCGAGGTAACGGTCTGCGGCCCGCCGGCGCTGATCCCGCGCGGCCTCGAGCAACTCGGGTGCGAGGTCACCCACTCGCTCGAGCAGCTCGGTGAGGCAGACGTGGTCTACGCCCTGCGCCTTCAGCGCGAGCGCATGCGCGAGAGCTTCGTCCCTTCGCTGCGCGAGTACGCGGCGCACTTCCAGATCGACTCGCGCCGCCTCAACCCTCGCCAGCTCTTGATGCACCCCGGCCCGATCAACCGCGGCATCGAGCTCTCCGGCGAGGTGATCGACTCGCCGCAGTCGCTGATCGCCGAGCAGGTCGCCTCCGGCCTGGTGGTTCGAATGGCGATTCTCTATGAGCTATTGGCCGCGAGCGACGAGGAGCCGGCGCCGGTCGCGGGCGACGGGGCGCAGCGCGCAACGCCGATAGGGCAACCGGCGTGAGCTCGGCCCAGCTCGAGATGCGCGCTGGGGAGAGCGCGGACCTCCTCCTGCGCGGAGCGACCGTCCTCGATCCGATCGCCGGAATCGACGGGCCGCACGACGTCGTGATCCGCGATGGCCGGATCGCCGAGCTGGCCCCTGGGGGAACGGCCTCCGGCGATGGCCTCGAGGAGATCGAGGCCCGCGGCCTGCACGCGTTTCCCGCCTTCTTCGACCCCCACGTTCACCTGCGCACTCCCGGCCAGGAGCACAAGGAGGACATCGAGACCGGAACCCGATCCGCGGCGGCCGGCGGCTACTGCGGCATCGTCGCGATGGCGAACACGGACCCGACCGTCTCCACGCCAGCCGATGTCGAGGCGCTGCGCGAGGATGCCCGCGCCGCCGCCTCGGTCCCGGTCGGCTTTCTCGCCACGGTGACGCGGGCAATGGAAGGGGAGGAGCTGACCGAGATGGCCTCGCTGCGAGCGGCCGGCGCCCTCGGCTTCAGCGACGACGGCCTGCCGATTCGAAGCGCCCGCCTGCTGCGCCGAGCCTTGCAGTACCAGCGCCTCTGCGGCGGCACGATCGCCCTGCACGAGGAGGACCCCGAGCTCTCCGGCGGCGGCGTCATGCACGAGGGGTCGGTCTCGGCCGCGCTCGGCCTCGAGGGAATCCCCTCGGTCTCCGAGTCGACGACGATCGCCCGCGACGCAGCGCTCGCCGGCTACGAGGGCGGCCGCATCCACGTCCAGCACCTCTCCGCGGCCGAGTCGGTCGAGGCGGTCCGGGCCGCCCGAGCGGCAGGCGTGCGGATCAGCTGCGAGGCGTCGCCCCACCATCTCTGCCTCACCGACGAGGAGGTTCGCAGCCTCGACCCCCACCGCTTCAAGATGAACCCACCGCTGCGCACGGAGGCCGACCGCCAGGCCCTGATCGACGGTCTTCGCGACGGCACGATCGATTGCGTCGCCACCGATCACGCCCCGCACGCGGCGGAGGAAAAGGAGGTCCCCTTCGAGCAGGCGGCGATGGGCGTGACCGGCCTCGAGACAGCCTTCGCCGCCCTGCACACCGAGCTCGTCCTGCCCGGCGTGCTCGACCTCTCCCTCCTGGTCGAGCGCATGGCGGGCGGGGCCGAGCCCTTCGGCGTCGAGCGACCCTCTCTGGCGCCCGGCAGCGAGGCGAACGTGGCGCTCTGCGACCTCAGCGCCGAGTGGACCGTTGGAGAGAACGGCTACGAGAGCCGCTCCTCGAACTCCTGGTGCGCCGGGCGCAAGCTCACCGGCCAGGTCCTGATGACCCTCGCCGGCGGCCAAATCGCCTACCGCCTGCGCAGCTTCAGCCTAGGAGTAGCCGCATGACCCCCCTTCCGGTGCGCTTTATGCGGCCCATGACCACAAAAGGCGCACCGGAATGACGGAGGGCTACGTGCTGCTCGAGGACGGGGCGCGCTTCGACGGCGTGCCGTGCGGGGCCGGAGGGCCTGTGACCGGCGAGGTGGTCTTCAACACGGCGATGGCCGGATACCAGGAGTCGGTCACCGACCCCTCCTATGCCGGCCAGATCATCGTCTTCACCTACCCGCTGATCGGCAACTACGGGGTCGGCGCGGCGGCGATGGAGTCCGATCGCATCCACGCCCGCGGCGTCGTCATGCGCGACCCCAAGAACGGCGAGGACGTCGCCACCGCCGAGGGGGGCTGGCTCGACTGGCTCGCCGACTGCGGCGTGCCCGGCATCGGCGGCGTCGACACCCGCGCCCTGGTTCGCCACATCCGCGACCGCGGCGCGATGCGCGGCGGGATCTTCCCGGCCGAGATGGCAGAGTCCGAGGCGCGCGCGCAGGTCGAAGCGGAGCCCTCGATGGACGGCGCCGACCTGGCGCGAACCGTCACTCCACCGGAGCCGGTGCGCTTCGAGGGGGACGGCCTTCACGTGGTCGGCATCGACACCGGGATCAAGCTCAACATCG
This sequence comes from uncultured Solirubrobacterales bacterium, assembly GCA_963712595.1. GTDB lineage: Bacteria > Actinomycetota > Thermoleophilia > Solirubrobacterales > 70-9 > VRUE01. The sequence goes on along the minus strand of CAVQIM010000001.1, from coordinate 122,644 downwards.
TGCGGCAGCTGCGCGAGCGTGGCTGCCGGGTGACCCTGCTCCCCTGCGCGTCCTCAACCGAGGAGGTGCTCGCAGAGGAGCCCGACCTGGTCTTCCTCGCCAACGGGCCCGGCGATCCGGCGGCGCTCGACTACGTGGTGGAGACGGTGCGCGACCTCGTCGGCAAGAAGCCCCTCTTCGGCATCTGCCTCGGCCACCAGCTGCTCTGCCGCGCCGTCGGCCTGCAGACCTTCAAGCTCCCCTTCGGTCACCGCGGCGCCAACCACCCGGTCAAGGACCTGGCGACGGGCAGGATCGACATCACCTCCCAGAACCACGGCTTCGCCGTGCAGGGCCCTGGGGGCGAGTTGCGGATCGAGGCCGACGAGCCGGTGCGGTGGGAGACCGACTTCGGCCCGGCCGAGCTCTCCCACCTCAACCTCTACGACCGCACGGTCGAGGGCCTGGTGCTGAGGGACGTCGCCGCCGCGACCGTCCAGTACCACCCCGAGGCCGGCCCCGGACCGCACGACGCGCGCCATCTCTTCGACTCCTTCCTCGAGCTGGCCTCATGAGCGGAGCGGAGGGAGCGTCCATATCCGATTCCCTGCGACCGGAGCACAGCGAATATTCCTATGCCTAAGCGCACCGACATCGAGAAGATCCTGCTGATCGGCTCGGGCCCGATCGTGATCGGCCAGGCGGCCGAGTTCGACTACTCCGGCGTGCAGGCCTGCAAGGTGCTGCTCGAGGAGGGCTACGAAGTCGTCCTCGTCAACTCCAACCCGGCGACGATCATGACCGACCCCGAGTTCGCCAGCGCCACCTACATCGAGCCGCTGCTGCCGGGGTCGGTGACGAAGATCATCGAGAAGGAGCGCCCCGACGCTCTGCTGCCGACGCTCGGCGGTCAGACCGCCCTCAACCTGGCGATGTCGCTGCACGAGGACGGCACCCTGGAGCGCTTCGGCGTCGAGCTGATCGGCGCCGACCACACCGCGATCCGCCGCGCCGAGGACCGCGAGGAGTTCCGCCGCACGATGGCCGAGGCAGACCTGCGCGTGCCCTGGTCGATGACGGTCGAGAGCCTCGGCGAGGTCGAGGCGGCGCTCGCCGACGGCCGCATCTCCCTGCCGGCGATCGTGCGCCCAGCCTTCACCATGGGCGGACAGGGGGGCGGCATCGGCAGCACCGAGACCGAGCTGCGCCAGGTCGTCTCCGAGGGCCTGGCGGCAAGCCCGATCAACCAGGTCCTGGTCGAGGAGTCGGTGATCGGCTGGGGCGAGTTCGAGCTCGAGGTGATGCGGGACCGCAACGACAACGCGGTGATCATCTGCTCGATCGAGAACGTCGACCCGATGGGCGTCCACACCGGCGACTCGGTCACGGTCGCCCCGGCCCAGACCCTCACCGACCAGCTCTACCAGGAGCTGCGCGACCAGGCGATCCGGGTGATCCGCGCGGTCGGGGTCGAGACCGGCGGCTCCAACGTCCAGTTCGCGGTCAACCCCGAGGACGGCGAGATCGTCGTGATCGAGATGAACCCACGCGTCTCGCGTTCCTCTGCCCTGGCCTCGAAGGCGACCGGCTTCCCAATCGCCAAGATGGCGGCGAAGCTGGCCGTCGGCTACGCCCTGGAGGAGATCCCCAACGACATCACCCGCGCCACGCCCGCCTCCTTCGAGCCGACGATCGACTACGTGGTGACCAAGATCCCGCGCTTCGCCTTCGAGAAGTTCCCGGGGGCGGAGGGCCGCCTCTCGACCCATATGCAGAGCGTCGGCGAGGCGATGGCTATCGGCCGCACCTTCCGCGAGTCCTTCGCCAAGGCGATGCGCTCGCGAGAGCTCGACTCCGAAGCGGAGATCCCCGCCGAGGACGATGCCCTGCTCGACCTGCTCGAGAAGCCCTGCCCCGAGCGCTTCGACCTGATCCTCGCCGCCTTCGGCCGGGGCATCGACGTCGAGGCCGTGCACGAGCGCTCGCTGGTCGACCGCTGGTTCCTGCGCGAGCTGCACGCCCTCGCCACAGAGGGGGACGGCACCGCTGGCCTCACCCGCACCTACAAGTCGGTGGACACCTGCGCCGCCGAGTTCGAGGCCGCCACTCCCTATTACTACTCGGCCTACGAGCGTCCCCTGCGCAGCGGTCCCTCCTCGGAGGTGCGTCGCGGCGATCGCCCCTCGGTCGTCATCCTCGGCGCCGGTCCCAACCGGATCGGCCAGGGGATCGAGTTCGACTACTGCTGCGTCCACGCCGCGATGACCGCCCGCGAGCTCGACCGCGACGCGGTGATGGTCAACTGCAACCCGGAGACCGTGTCGACCGACTACGACACCTCCGATCGCCTCTACTTCGAGCCGCTTACCGCAGAGGACGTGCTCGCCGTCTGCGAGCAGGAGCAGCCAGAGGGCGTGATCGTCCAGTTCGGCGGCCAGACGCCGCTGAAGCTTGCCCGAGCCCTAGAGGAAGCGGGGGTGGCGCTGCTGGGAACCCCCGTCGACGCGATCGACCTGGCCGAGGACCGCGGCCGCTTCGGCGCCCTGCTGCGCCGTCTCGGCGTCGAGCACCCGCCCTACGGCACCGCGCTATCCGCCGACGAGGCGGCCGTGATCGCCGAAGAAGTCGGCTTCCCGTTGCTGGTGCGCCCCTCCTACGTGCTCGGCGGTCGCGCGATGGAGATCTGCTACTCCACCGACGACCTCAACGCCTACCTGAAGGCCAACGTCAAGGCCGACCAGGAGCACCCGCTGCTGCTCGACCGCTTCCTGGAGAACGCGATCGAGGTCGACGTCGACGCGCTCGCCGACGGCAGCGACGTTCACATCGCCGGGATCATGCAGCACGTCGAGGAGGCCGGCGTCCACTCGGGCGACTCCGCCTGCGTGATCCCGCCGATGAGCCTGGGCGTCGAGATGCTGGAGGAGATCCGCGCGACGACGACTCGCATCGCGTTGGAGCTGGGGGTCGTCGGCCTGATCAACATCCAGTACGGCGTGGCCGGCGGCGACCTCTACGTGATCGAGGCAAACCCGCGCGCCTCGCGCACGGTGCCCTTCGTCTCCAAGGCCACCGGCGTCCCGCTGGCCAAGGTCGCCGCGCGGTTGATGCTGGGGGAAAGGCTGGCCGACCAGGAGCTGCGCGATCCTCCCCCCGGGATGGTCAGCGTCAAGGAGGCAGTGCTTCCCTTCGCCCGCTTCGCCGGCGCCGACTCGGTCCTCGGCCCGGAGATGAAGAGCACCGGAGAGGTGATGGGCATCGCCGCCGACTTCCCGACTGCCTTCGGCAAGGCACAGGCGGCCGCGGGAGTCTCGCTGCCGACCGAGGGGACGGTCTTCATCACCGTCACCGACACCGACAAGCCGGCCGCGACGCAGATCGCCGCGCGCTTCCACGACCTCGGCTTCGAGCTGATCGCCACCGGCGGCACGGCCCAGGCAATCTCGGCGATGGGAGTGCCGGTGACGCCGATCAACAAGATCGCCGAGGGTTCGCCGCACGTCGTCGACCTGATTCGGGAGCGCCGCTGCGCCCTCGTGATCAACACCCCGACCGGCTCCGGCGCCCGCGCCGATGGCTATGAGATCCGCACCGCAGCCGTGCGCCACGACATCCCCTGCGTAACCACGATGACCGGCGCCTCGGCCGCCGTCAGGGCGATCGCCGCCAAGAAGGAGCACGGCGCCGAGGTTCGCTCCCTGCAGGAGATCCACGGCCTGGAGAGGGCCAAGCAACCCCGATGACCGCCCCCTTCGGGCGACGCCTCTGCGAGGTCACCGAGAACCGTGCTTCCGGTGGCTACCGGGTCTTCTCGCTGCTGGACAGCGAGGGCCCAGAACCCGAGCCAGGCCAGTTCTACATGCTGGCCGCCGAGCACCACTGGGAGCAGCGCTCCCAGCGCCCGTTCCTGCCCCGAGCGCTATCCGTCGCCAACGCAACGCTGACTTCGCCTTTTGTCTCGCATAGAGAGAAAAAGGGCGAAGTCAGCGGGGTGCGATTGGATTTCTTGGTGGAGGGGATTGGGCCGGGCACTGACCGCCTCTGCGAGTTGGAGGCGGGCGAGCGCGTCTGGGTCAACGGGCCGCTGGGCAATAGCTTCTCCGCTCCACGGGAGCTTTCGGCCGGGGCGGCGGGCGCGATCCTCGTCGGCGGCGGCATCGGCATCGCACCGCTGGCCCTGCTGCGCCGCACCTTCGCGGCGAAGAACATCCCGACCCGGGTCCTCCTCGGCTTCCGCGACGAGGCGCACTCGGGCGGTCTCGACGACCTCTTCTCCTGCTGCGAGGTCCGCCTTGCCAGCGACGACGGCCACGCCGGCCACCACGGCTACGTCACTGACCTCCTGGCCGACATGCTCGAGGGCGACGATGCCGCGACAGCCGTTGTCTATGCATGCGGCCCGCCGCCAATGCTCGGTGCCGTCGCAGCCCTCTGCCTCGCACGCGACGTCCCTTGCCAGCTTGCGATGGAGTCTCCGATGGCCTGCGGCTACGGCGCTTGCTTCGGCTGCGCTGTGCCTCGAGGGGACGGCAGCTACCTCCGCCTATGCGTAGACGGTCCCGTGATTCGGCCCCTGCCGGGGGGTGGCGTCGATTTGGGGGACCACCCCGAGGAGGCGGCGTCAGCCGCCCCCGCAGCGGGTGGTGGCACCAAATCGGCGACAGGACCCGCCCGCCCAACCACAACTGAGTTCTGCGGCATCGAGCTGGAACACCCCGTGATCAATGCTTCTGGGACGTTCGACGCGATTGCGGCTCGGCGCGTGTATGGCGATGAGCTCTTGAGGGACTTTCCGTTCTCAGCATTCGTCTCCAAGACGATCACGCCGGAGGTGCGGGTTGGCAACGATCCGCAGCGGATCTGGGAGACGCCCGCCGGGATGATCAACTCGATCGGGCTGCCGAACAAGGGCCTGGATGGATTCCTCGCGGAGGACCTGCCGCAGCTGGCGGAGCTGCCGGTGCCGCTGATCGTCTCGGTGATGGGGACGAGCCGGGAGGAGTTCTCGAGGCTGATCGCAGGCGTGGGGGAGAGGGACGAGGTGACGGCGATCGAGTTGAACGTCTCCTGCCCGAACGTGCACTCCGGCCTGATCGTCGGCGAGCAGCCGAGCGAGACGGAGGTGTTGCTGGAAGCGCTGCGGCCGCTGACGGAGAAGCCGTTGATCGTGAAGCTGACGCCGAATGTCGCCGACCCGGCGGCCGTCGCGGTTGCCGCCGAGCAAGGCGGGGCGGATGCGGTGTCGCTGATCAACACCCTGAAGGCAAGCGCGATCGACGCGGCGACCGGACGGCCGGGCATCGCCGCCGGCCACGGAGGCCTCTCGGGGCCCGCCGTCAGGCCGATCGCGGTTGCACAGCTCCGAGCAGTCGCGGCGGCCGTGAGCATCCCGATCGTAGGCATGGGTGGCGTGTCGAGCGGCGTCGATGCGCTCGAGCTGATCGCTGCCGGAGCGACGCTGGTCGCCGTCGGCACCGAGAGCTTCCGGGACCCGCGAGCGGGGGAGAGGGTTGCCAAAGAGATCGCCGGAGCGCTCAAAGACGATCGAAGCGGCACTCCCGTCCGCCCCATCGCCTAAACCTAGAGTCGAGGTTGAGGTGAATTTGGGGGCATTTGGGTTGGAAGCCCTTGCACCCGGACGACCCGCGGCTATACTCGCCGCCCACATGCCTGCCCCAGTCAAGACCTCCGCCGCGGCCCCAGAGAGGTCGCTGGACCAGCGGATGGATGCCCTCAAACGCGCCAACGACATTCGCACCGCGCGGGCGAAGCTGAAGAAGGACCTGAAAGCGGGGAAGGCCAACATCCACGCTCTCCTGCTCGACCCGCCCGATTACGTGTTGACTGCGAAGGTCTTCGACATGCTGCTTGCGGTACCGAAGTACGGCCGGGTCAAGACCAACAGGATCCTCAACCAGTGCCGTATCTCCCCCTCGAAGACGATCGGCGGCCTTTCCGAGCGCCAGCGCGCCGAGCTGGTCTCCCAGCTCCGTAGGTAGCGACCGCCGGGTCAGTCAGTATCCCGGGCCGCAATGGCCAAGGTCTTCGTCATTACGGGTCCCTCGGGGGTCGGCAAGGGAACGCTGATCTCGAAGCTGCTCGAGCGCATACCGGACCTAGAGCTCTCGATCTCGGCGACGACGCGGGAGCCGCGCGCCGGCGAGGTCGACGGGCGCGATTACCACTTCCTCTCGCGCGAGGAGTTCGACCGGCGCATCGCGGCCGAAGACTTCCTCGAGTTCGCCACCTACAGCGGCCACAGCTACGGGACGCTCCGCTCCGAGGTCAGCAACAGGCTCAGCGAGGGGCACTCGGTGGTGCTCGAGATCGAGGTCCAGGGTGCCCGGCAGGTGCGCGCCGCGATGCGCGAGTCGGCTCAGGTCTTCATTGCCCCACCGGACCCGATGGCGCTGCGCCGGCGCCTCGAGTCGCGTGGAACCGACAGCCTCGAGGCGATCGACGCACGCCTGGAGGTTGCCGAGCAGGAGCTCGCCGCCCAGGACGAGTTCGCCCACAGGGTCATCAACGACGACCTCGAGCGCGCCGCGACCGAGCTGGAGGGAATCGTGCGCACCGAGCTGGGCCTATCACTACACTCCGGGACCAATGATCAAACCACGCGTTGACAAGCTTCTGGATCACACCGACTCCCACTACGCGGCGGTCGTCGTCGCCGCCAAGCGGGCCCGGCAGATAAACAGCTACTTCCACAGCCTCGGCGAGGGCAGCTTCGGCGAGTACCCACCGCCGATGGTTGAAATCCCCGGCGACAGGAACTATCTCTCGATCGCGCTCGAAGAGATCGCCGAGGGCAAGTTGAAGTACGAGTACCGCGCCTAGCGCGCTTCCGGCAAGGGCCGGATCGAGGAAACCATGGCAAGAATCCTGCTCGGCGTAAGCGGAGGGATCGCTGCCTACAAGGCGCTCGAGCTGGCGCGCCTGGCAACGGTGGCTGGCCACGGCGTTCGCGTCGTGATGACCGAGACGGCCACACGCTTCATCGGCGCCGCCTCATTCGAGGGCATCGTCGGCGCCCCAGTGCTGACCTCGGAGTTCGAGCGCGATCCGCTGCGAGGTGCCTTCCCGGGCGATCCGGTGCCAGAGCACGACCCGATTGGCCACCTCGAGCTCGCCGCCAACTGCGACGCATATCTGATCGCACCGGCCTCGGCGAACACGCTGGCGAAGCTTGCCGCGGGGAACGCCGACTCGATGCTCACCACGTCGTTTCTCGCTTGCACCGCGCCGCGCCTGGTCGCACCGGCGATGAACGACCGCATGTACGCCGACGCGGCTACCCAGGCCAACCTGCAGACGTTGCGCGAGCGGGGCGTCGCCGTGATCGACCCCGACGAGGGTGCTCTGGCGTCCCGCGGCGAGCGCGGCCGTGGCCGCCTGCCTGACCCAACTCGCTTGCTCGCCCGCCTCGAAACAGCCGCCCCGAGCGGCCACCGCCCCTGGGACGGCCTCCGCGTCCTCGTCACCGCCGGCGGCACCCGCGAGCCGATCGATTCCGTCCGCTACCTCGGCAACCGCTCCAGCGGCCGCATGGGACTCGCCCTCGCCGCCGCCGCCGCCCGCCGCGGGGCGGACGTCACCCTGCTCGCCGCCAACGTCAACCTCCCCGAGCCCCCCGGCGTCCACCGCATCGACGTCGAGAACGGCCAGGAACTCGCCGACGCGGCCCGTGCCCAGTTCCCCACCACACAGGTCCTCCTGATGGCCGCCGCCCCCGCCGATTTCCGTCCCACCGAGGCGACCGAGGGCAAGCTGACCCGCGACGCCTCCCTCGATGTCCATCTCGAGCCAACGGAGGACATCCTCGCCGGCCTTACCGCCACGCGCACCGACGGTCAGACGGTCGTTGCCTTCGCCGCCGAAGCCGGCAACAACGTCGACCGCGCCCGCGAGAAGCTGACCCGCAAGAACGCGGACCTGATCGTCCTCAACGACATCTCGAACCCGGCGATCGGCTTCGAGAGCGACGAAAACGCCGTAACCCTGATCGACCCAACGGGCGACACCCCCGTCCCACAAGCTTCAAAGGAGATAATCGCGGAGGCAATCCTGACGAGAGTCGACCAGCTCCGAAGCAAGCAAAGCTCACGGGCAAGATAGCGGCTTGGAGCGGCGTCTCCCGAATGCGCAACTGCCGGGGGGTGGCATGGATTTGGGGGACCACCCCGAGGAGGCGGCGCAGCCGCCCCCGCAGCGGGTGGTGGTTCCAAATCCATGACAGGACCCGCCGGCCCAGCACGCCTAGAGAGCTATACTCGGCCCAAGCTTTAGTGAGTCCCGTTGTACCCGAAGTGGGCCTGGCCCACTTTTTTTACGGCTTTAACCGAATGCAGGCACTCCAGCAAGACATCCAGCAGCAGCTCCGCGAGCTCGATTCCGAGCTCGACCTCGTCGCGCTCGAGCAGCCGGGCAAGGAATCGCTGCGCCTCTTCATCGACCACCCCGGCGGCGTCGACCTCGCCCTCTGCGAGAAGGTGACGAAGCATCTCAACCATCTGCGGGCCGAGTACTCGCTGGAGGTGTCCTCGCCCGGTCCCAAGTACAGCAATAGCAAGGAGACCTCGTGAGCAAGGAGATCGTCGAAGCAGTCAAGGCGCTCGAGCAGGAGAAGGGGATCTCCGCCGACAAGTTGATGGACGCGCTCGAGGACGCGCTTCTCTCCGCCTACAAGAGGACGCCCGAAGCGGCCAAATACGCCCGCGTCGACCTCGATCACGAAACCGGCGACTTCCGCGTCTTCGAACTGATCCTGCCGCCGGAGCTGGAGGAGAAGCTGCTCGCCGAGGCCGCCGAGGCCCAGGAGGAGGAAGAGCGCGAGATCGACCCAGAAACCGGGGAGTTGCGCGAGCCCGAGGACCCCGAGCTCGACCCGGAGATGATCGCTCCCTACGAGGACCAGATCTCCACTCGCGACGTCACCCCCGAAGACTTCGGCCGCATCGCCGCCCAGACCGCGAAGCAGGTGATCCTGCAGCGGATCCGCGAGGCCGAACGGATGATGATGTTCGACGAGTATCAGGACCGGGTTGGAGAGCTGATCACGGGGATCATCCAGCAGTCCGACAAGCGCTACACGCTGGTGCAGCTGCGCGAGCGGGTCGAGGCGCTGCTGCCCAAGTCCGAGCAGGTCTACAACGAGCGCTACGACCACGGAATGCGGGTAAAGGCCGTGATCACCGACGTCTCCGACTCGACCAAAGGCCCGGCGATCGTGGTCTCGCGGCGCAGTCCGGAGCTGATCAAGAAGCTGTTCGAAATGGAGGTCCCCGAGATCGCCGACAAGCTGGTCGAGATCGTCGGCGTGGCCCGCGAGCCGGGGTACCGCTCGAAGATCGCGGTGATCTCCCACGCCGACGGCGTCGACCCGGTCGGCGCCTGTGTCGGCCCACGCGGCTCCCGGGTGCGGATGGTCGTCTCCGAGCTTCGCGGCGAGAAGATCGACATCATTCCCCACAACGACGAGCCCGCCCGCTTCGTCGCCAAGGCGCTATCTCCGGCGCGCGTGCGCGAGGTGATCGTCGACGACGACGAGCGCCAGGCGACCGTGATCGTCCCCGACGACCAGCTCTCGCTGGCGATCGGCCGCGACGGCCAGAACGCCCGCCTCGCCGCTCGCCTGACCGGCTGGCGAGTCGACATCAAGTCCGAGACCGAGTTCTCCCAGGAGGACCAGGACGTCGAGTACGAGGGCGAAGAAACGTTCGACGGGCGCTGCATGGCGGTGCTCTCGAACGGGCGGCGCTGTCCCAACGCCGCGATCGCCGAATCGACCTACTGCGGCCTGCCCCAGCATCAGGCACTGAGCCGCTTCGAGACCAACCAGATGGCGATCCTCGCATCCGTGTCCGAAACCGAGGTAGAGATCCTCGCCGATCCCGACGCCGACGAGGGCCAGGTGGCGGAGATCGTCGAGCGGGCGGCATCGGAGTTCGTCGAGGAGGAGCCCGCCGAGAGCCCAGACGAGCCAGCTTCGGATTCCGCCGAAGAGGCAACCGAGGAGCCCCAGGACGAGGCTCCCGAGGCGGAGCCGGTAGCCGAGGAGGCAGAGCAGTCCTAGTGGCGAAAAAACGGGTTCACGAGATTGCTAAAGCGCAGGGCCTGAGCAGCAAGGAGCTGCTCGAGACGCTGAAGAGCGCTGGGATCGAGGCGAAAGCCGCGGCTTCCAGCGTCGAGGAGGCCGATGCGCTGAAGGCGATCAAGGCTGCGAAAGGGGATGGCGGAGCCGCCACCGCCACGAAGCCCAATCCCGCTGCCACACCAGCGCCAAAGCCCGCCGCGAAGCCAGCGGCAGGAGCATCGAAAGGTCCCGTGCGCCCCGCTGCCAAACCGGCCGCCGGCGGCGGAGGGGGCGGAGCCAGCGGGAAAAAGCGGCGGGTCGTGATCGATTCGCAGGCAGCCCGCCGCGACCAGATGGGCGGACCGCCGCCGCAGCGCCCACCGCGCAGGCGCGGGGGACGCCGCCGCCGGCCGCTGCTGGAGGAGCCGCCGCCCAAAGCCGCCGAGGTGGAGCCCGAGGCGACGAAGGTTCCCTCGGGGGCGACCGTGCGCGAGGTTGCCGAGCTGCTCGGCCTGGGCAGCGCCGAGGTGATCAAGAAGCTGATGACGATGGGGGAGATGGCGACCCTCACGCAGACCCTCACCGACGAGTCGATCGCCGCGATCGCCGACGAGTACGACCGCAAGCTCGAGATCGTCACCGCCGCCGACGAGGAGCCAGAGGCCCCGGAGTTCGAGGACACCGACGAGGAGCTGGCCGACCGACCGCCCGTGGTCACGATCATGGGTCACGTCGACCACGGCAAGACCTCGCTGCTGGACGCGATCCGCGAGACCGAGGTCGCCGCGGGCGAGGCCGGCGGCATCACCCAGCACATCGGCGCGTACCAGGTCCACCACGACGAGAAAACGATCACCTTCCTCGACACGCCGGGCCACGCCGCCTTCACCGCGATGCGTGCCCGCGGCGCCAAGGTCACCGACATAGCCGTCGTCGTGGTCGCCGCCGACGACGGCGTCATGCCCCAGACCAAAGAGGCGATCGACCACGCGCGCGCCGCCGACGTGCCGATCCTGATCGCTGTCAACAAGATCGACAAGGAGGGCGCTCAGCCCGACCGCGTCCGCAACGAGCTCGCCGCCGACGGCCTCACTCCGGAGGACTGGGGCGGGGAAACGGTCTACGTCGACGTATCCGCCAAGACCCACGAAGGCCTCGACAAGCTGCTCGAGATGATCTTGCTCGTCACCGAGCTGGAGGAACTTGGCGCGAACCCGGACGCACCTGCCTCGGGCACGGTGGTCGAGTCCCAGCTCGATCCCGGCCGCGGCCCCGTGGTCACGATCCTGGTCCAGCGCGGCACGCTGAAGGTCGGCGACTCGCTCGTCGCCGGGCCGCAGTGGGGCCGTGTTCGGGCGATGCACGACTTCACCGGCAAGCGCGTGCAGAGCGCCGGGCCGGGAATGCCGGTCGAGGTGCTCGGCTTCGACGGTGTCGCCGACGCCGGCGAGTTCGTGCGTGCGGTCGAGAACGACCGCCGCGCCCGCCAGGACGCCCAGGAGCGCGCCAACCGGCTCAAGACCGAGGCCCTGGCTCGCCGCCAGGCGCGCAAGGTCAGCCTCGAGGAGGTCTTCTCGCGCGTCCAGGAGGGCGAGATCAAGGAGCTCAACATCGTGCTCAAGGCCGACGTCGCCGGCTCGCTCGAGGCGCTCCAGGACGAGATCGCCAAGGTCCCCCAGGAGCAGGTCGGGATCAACATCATCCACTCGCAGACGGGCGGCATCAACGAGTCCGACGTGATGCTGGCCTCAGCCTCCGACGCGATCATCATCGGCTTCAACGTGCGCCCGCTCGCAGACGCCCGCCGCGCCGCCGAGCGCGAGGGCGTCGACGTCCGCACCTACTCGGTGATCTACAAAATCACCGAAGACCTGCGCAACGCGATGGAGGGCATGCTGGAGGCGATCGAGGTCGAGGAGACGCTCGGTGAGGCCGAGATCAAACAGACCTTCAAGGCCTCCAAGGTCGGGCGCATCGCCGGCTGCATCGTCACCGAGGGCAAGGTCACACGCACTGCCAACGTTCGCCTGGTGCGCGAGGGCACGGTGATCTGGGACGGCAAGCTCGGCTCCCTGCGCCGCTTCAAAGACAACGTGCAGGAAGTCGAGGAGGGCCAGGAGTGCGGCATCGTCCTCGACGGCTACGCTGACGTCAAGGAGGGCGACATGTTGGAGTTCTTCGAGACGAAGCAGGTCGAGCAGACGCTGGAGTAAGTGGCTGTCAGGGAATCCCCACGCACGCCTGGCGGCGCCGGACACACTTCGCGGGGCGGCGTCCTCGGTCGGCCAAATGGCGCTGCCATTCGGCCTCCCTGCGTCCTACCCCCGCTCGGTCCGGCCCTCGCCAGCCGCACGCGCGGATTCCCCGACAGCCACTAAGATGGCCACCCCTCGCATGCGCCGCATCAACGAGGTGCTTCGAGAGGTGATCGGCGCGACCATCGCCGAGCTCAGCGATCCCCGCATCGGCTTCGTAACCGTGACCTCGGTTGAGACCAGCCCCGACCTGCGCGCCGCCAAGGTGTACGTCAGCGTGCTCGGCTCCGAGCAGGAGCGCGAGGAAACCCTGACCGGGCTGCGCTCATCGCACGGCGTGCTTCAGTCGAAGGTCGCGGCCGAGACGCGGATGAAGCGCACGCCGACCCTCTCCTTCCATTACGACGAGACGGTTGAGCAGGGAATGCGCATATCGCGCCTGCTCGATGAGGAAGGGGAAGCGTGAGCGACGCGACCGGGGTGGCGCCGGCGGCGATCGAGCAGGTGGCGAACGAGCTCCGCGCCCGCGATCGCTTCCTGCTCACCGCCCACGAGGGGCCCGACGGGGACGCGCTTGGCTCGCTGCTGGGCATGCACAACCTGCTCACCCAGCTCGGCAAGGACTCGGTGATGTTCATGGCCGCGAAGGAGTTCCCGCTGCCGATCGAGTATCGATTCCTGCCCCTGGAGGAGGTCTTCCACGAGGCACCCGCGGACATGGCCGATCGCACCGTGATCTTCCTCGACTGCGGCAACATCGACCGCATGCCGGTCGACTTCCTCAGCTCGGGCGAGAACTTCACGATCAACGTCGACCACCACCACGACAACACCCTCTTCGGCGACATCAACCTGGTCGACGTCGGTGCCTCCTGCACCGCCGAGATCGTCTACCGGCTGGCGATCCTGCTCGGCGCCGAAATCACCGCCGAGATGGCCGCCGCGCTCTACGTCGGCCTCGTCACCGACACGGGCAAGTTCATGTACGAGAACACGAACGCCGGCACGCACCGGATCGCGGCGGAGCTGATCGACGCAGGCGTCGCCGTCGACGAAACCTACCGCCGCCTCTACGAGCACGTGCCGATCGAGAAGCTGCGCCTCGTCTCGCGCGCCCTCGACGGCATCCAGCGCCACTGCGGCGACCGGCTGGTGCTTGCCTACGTCACGGCCGCCGACTATGAGGCGAGCGGGGCAGGCGAGGAGATGACCGAGGGGATCATCGACCACCTGCGCTCGGTCGAGGGCTCGAAGGTCGCGGCGCTGATCCGCGACCAGGGCGACCGCGGCCGCGCCGCGCGCAAGGTCAGCCTGCGCGCCAGCGGCGGCGACATCGATGTCTCGGCGATCGCCCGCAGGCACGGTGGCGGGGGGCACAAACGTGCCGCCGGCTTCTCTACCGACCTCGAGCTCGACGAGCTGGTCGCCTTTCTCTGCGGAGAGGTCGACGCCCAGTTCGGGTCCTGATCGTGGCCGGAGCGGGCGAGGGCAGCGTGCTCCTCTGCGACAAGCCGGCCGGGATAACCTCGCACGACCTGGTGATGCGAGTGCGCCGAGAGCACGGCTGCAAAGCGGGCCACGCGGGCACCCTGGACCCGTTCGCCACCGGCTTGTTGCTGGTCCTGCTCGGTCGCGCCACCCGCCTGCAGCGCTTCCTCACCGAGCTGCCGAAGACCTACCGCGCCCGGGCGCGTCTCGGCTGGCATTCCAGCACGGGAGACCCAGACGGCGAGCTGACGGAGACCGGGCGGATGCCGGCGTCGCTGGATCTGCCGACGGGAAGGGTTCGCCAGCGGGTGCCGATGACCTCGGCGGTGCGCGTCGGCGGCGAGCGCCTTTACCGCAAGGCGCATCGCGGCGAAACGGTTGAGACCCCGGAGCGGGAGATCGAGGTCTACCGTGCCGACCTGCTGGACAACCAGGCTGGGAGCGCCGAATACGAGATCGAGTGCTCAACCGGGACCTACGTCCGCACGCTGATCGAGACGCTCGACGACGCCTACTGCGCCGAGCTGCGCCGCACCGCGATCGGCCCCTTCCGCATCGAGGACGCCGGCGAAGAAATCGACCTGCACCAACTCCCCGAGCTGGTCCCCGCAACCGCGCAGGCCCTCCGATGAGCTTCCAGTGCGCCTTTTGCGGTCTATGCCCACATAAAGCGCACCGGAAGGGACTGCGATGAGCATCCAGGTGACATCGCTGCCGGATGCGGAGCCGCGGCCACGGCATGTTGCGATTGGGACCTTCGACGGGGTGCATCGGGGGCACCAGGCGGTGATCGAGGGGGCGGACACGGTGCTCACGTTCGACCCCCACCCGCTGGAGGTCCTCCACCCGGCCGCGCTGCCGAAGCTGATCATGCCCTTCGGGGTCAAGCGCGACGTGATCGAGGGGCTCGGCGTGCGCGAGCTGGTCGTAATCCCGTTCGACCAGGAGTTCGCCGGGCGCAGCGCCGAGCAGTTCATCGAGGGGGTGCTGGTCGAACGCCTCGGCGCCGAGCGGGTCTCGGTCGGCGAGAACTTCCGCTTTGGCGCCAAAGCGCAGGGCGACCCGGCGATGCTGGCGAGGCACGCCGAATTCGAGACCCGCGTCGTGCCGCTGGTCGAGGTCGACGGGGAGACCGTCTCCTCGACCAGGATCAGGGCGCTGATCGCGGCTGGCGACATGGAGGGCGCCCGCCACTGCCTCGGGGCGCCTTTCATGGTCGAGGGCGAAGTGGTGAGCGGCGACCAGCGCGGCCGCGAGCTCGGCTTCCCAACTGCCAATCTGGTCCCGGACGACCGCCTCGCGATTCCGGGACACGGGGTCTACGCGGCTTTTGCCAACGGTGTTCCCGCCGCGGTCAACGTCGGTGTGCGCCCGACCTTCGAGACAGGCCGCGGCGTCCTGATCGAGACCTACTTGATCGACCACGAGGAGGACCTCTACGGGACGATCTTGCGCGTCGCCTTCGTCGCCCGCCTGCGGGGCGAGAAACGCTTCGCCAGCGTCGAGGAGCTGATCGCCCAGATGCGCGCCGACGTCGAGGACGCAAAGCGCGTCTGTGCTAGCTTCCAGCGGCCGTGAGCTCCACCTGGGGCGCGGCACTTTTTTCGAGATGAGCCTGACCAAGGAGAAAAAAAGCGAGCTGATCGGCAAGTACGGTCGCGCCGATGGCGACACCGGCTCCGCCGAGGTCCAGGTCGCCCTGCTCACCGAGCGGATCAACGAACTCACCGAGCACCTGCGCACGCACGCGAAGGACCATCACTCGCGCCGCGGCCTGCTGATGCTGGTCGGCAAGCGCCGCCGCATGCTGCGCTACCTCGAGCGCCACGATCTAGAGCGCTACCGCGCCCTCGTCGCTGAACTCGGCCTGCGCCGATGATCGAAGCCGGTGAGCCGGCGCCCGACTTCACCCTGAGAAACCAGGACGGGGAGAAGGTCTCGCTCTCCGATTTTCGCGACGGCAAGGTCTTGCTGGTCTTCTATCCGCTCGACTTCAGCCCGGTTTGCACCGACCAGCTCTCGATCTACCAGGAGGTCAAGCCGGAGATCGAGGCCAAGGGCGTGCAGATGATCGGGATCAGCGTCGACAGCGGCTTCGCCCACAAGGCCTTCCAGGAGAAGCTCGGCCTCGACACTCCGCTGCTCGCGGACTTCGAGCCCAAGGGCGAGGTGGCCCGCGCCTACGGCGCCTACATCGAGAAGATCGGCCACGCCAACCGCTCGCTCGTGCTCGTCGACGAGGAGGGCACGGTCGAGTGGGTGCACGAGTCGCCGACGCCGCTCGAGATCCCCGGCGCCAACCTGATCTTCGACGCCCTGGCGGGGTCCGCGGCGAAATGATCGCGGTCCGGATGAGGCCGCTGACGCTGCGCGGATGCGCCCCCTCTCCGACGTCCCGCGTAGCGCTGCTACGCGGGAGTCGTATCGTGACCGTCCCGCTTGGTCATCGGCCTCCCCGGCCTCGCGCTAATTTCGCCGCGGACCCCGAATTTGTCTGAACTGACCAGCGCGGAAGTTCCGCCAGTTGGCTCTGACGACCACCGGCGGGGCGAGGGTCCGAACTTGATCGTCTACGCCGACCTCGGCTGCCCGCATTGCGCCGCCGCCTGGCTCGAGATCGCCGAGCGCGAGGCGACAATCGTCTTCCGTCACTTCCCCGTTGCCAGTAAGCACCCGCGCTCGCCTGCGCTGCACGCCGCCGCCGAGGCGGCCGGGCTGCAGGGACGCTTCTTCGAGATGGCCGACTCGCTCTACGCCGATCGCGGCCACGTCGACGACCCGCATCTCTGGCAGCGGGCCGAGGAGCTCGCCCTCGACCTCGATCGCTTCGAGGCCGACCGCCGCTCGGCCGAGGTGGCCAGCCGCGTCCGCCGCGACTTCGAGTCCGGCATCCGCGCCGGCGTCACCGGCACCCCGGCACTCTTCCGCTAGCCCTGTACTCTCTTCTGCGAAAGAGAACGAGAGTTCTGAATGCAAATGGCCGCCATCCGGGTGGCCGGAGGTAAAAAAATTAAATGAGCATGTTTGAGGTAACCCGCGTTTCGGCGGACATCGGCGATAGCCAGATTTCCTTCGAGACCGGAAAACTCGCGAAGCAGGCGGGTGGCGCGGTCGTGGTCCAGGCCGGCGACACGATGGTGCTCTGCACCGCGACCGTCGGGAACCTGCGCGACGTGGACTTCCTTCCCCTCACCGTCGACGTCGAGGAGCGGATGTACGCCGCGGGCAAGATCCCCGGCTCGTTCTTCCGTCGCGAGGGCCGCTCGGGCGAGAAGGCGACGCTCACCGCGCGCATGATCGACCGGCCGATCCGGCCGCTCTTCCCCAAGGGCTGGCACTACGAGACCCAGCTGGTCGCGATCCCGATGTCGGTCGACCAGGTCAACCCCTACGACATCCTCGCGATGAACGGTGCTTCCGCCGCTCTGGCGATCTCGCCGGTTCCCGTCGCCGCCCACGTCGGCGCGGTGCGGATCGGCAAGCTCGACGGCGACTTCGTCGTCAACCCCTCCGAGGAGGACCACGCCGAGCTCGAGCTCGACCTGATCGTCGCCGGCACCGACGAGGCGATCCTGATGGTCGAGGCCGGCGCCAACGGCGTCACCGAGCAGGAGATCCTCGACGCGCTCGACATCGCCCACAGCGAGATCAAGAAGCTAGTCGCGGCGATGGAGGAGCTGCAGCAGAAGGCGGGCAAGGAGAAGATCGAGGTCGAGGCCCCCAAGATCGACGAGGGCCTGATCAGCGATATCCGTTCCTCCCACGGCCAGGCTCTGGTCGACGCGATCGCCACCGAAGGCAAGCTCGAGCGCTACGAGGCGATCGACAAGGTCAAGGACGAGGTGGTCGCCAAGTACGCGCCCGAGTCCGCCGACGGAGAGACCGACGAGAAGCAGGTTGCCGAAGTCAAGGCGGCCTTCGGCTCGATCGAGAAGGACACGATCCGCAAGGCGATCGCCGTCGACAAGAAGCGCCCCGACGGCCGCGCCCAGGACGAGATCCGCCCGATCGAGTGCGAGGTCGACATCTCCCCGCGCGTGCACGGCTCGGCCCTCTTCACTCGCGGCGAGACGCAGATCCTCTCCAACGCCGCCCTCGGCACGACGCGCATGGACATGCGGATCGACACGCTGGGGCTGGAGACCTCGAAGAAGTTCTGGCACCACTACAACTTCCCGCCCTTCTCGGTCGGGGAGGCTGGCTTCATGCGCGGCCCCAAGCGCCGCGACATCGGCCACGGCGCGCTCGCCGAGCGGGCCCTGGTGGCGACGATCCCCAACGAGGAGGATTTCCCCTACGTGATCCGGGTCGTCTCCGAGACCCTGGAGTCAAACGGCTCCTCGTCGATGGGCTCGGTCTGCGCGTCCTCGATGGCGCTGCAGGCCGCGGGCGTGCCGGTCACCGCTCCCGTCGCCGGAGTCGCGATGGGGCTGATCAAGGAGGGTGACGACTACATCGTCCTCACCGACATCGCCGGCGTCGAGGACCACCTCGGCGACATGGACTTCAAGGTCGCCGGCACCGCGGACGGGATCACCGCCCTGCAGATGGACATCAAGATCACCGGCGTCACCTTCGAGATCCTCACCGACGCGCTGGAGCAGGCGAACAAAGGCCGCCAGTTCATCCTCGGCAAGATGGCCGAGGCGATCGACGGCCCGCGCGAGCAGCTCTCCCAGCACGCGCCGCGGATCGAGGCGATCAAGATCGACCAGGAGAAGATCGGCGCCGTGATCGGCAAGGGTGGCGAAACCATCCGCGCCCTCTGCGAGGAGTTCGAAGCCGAAATCGACGTCGAAGACGACGGCACGATCCGGATCTACGCGCCCACGGGCTCGCTGGTCGAAGCCTGCGTGGCCAGGATCGGATCGATGACCAAGGAGGCGGAGATCGGCGACCGCTACAACGCCGCCAAAGTCGTCAAGACGACCACCTTCGGCGCCTTCGTCGAGCTGGTCAAGGGCACCGATGGCCTCCTGCACATCTCCAACGTCAAGCCCGGCGAGCGAGTCGACTCGGTCGACGACGTGCTCACCGCCGGCGAGGAGATCGACGTCACCGTGGTCGAGGTCGACCGCGAGCGCGGGCGGATCGGCCTGCGCCTCTCCGACGATCCCTCGATCGCCGGCAAGAGCCCGGAGGAACTGGCCTCGGTCGGCTCCGGCGACGGCGGTTCGCGCCGCAACGGCGGCGACCGGGGCGGGCGAGGCGGTCGCGAGGGACGCCGGCCTCGCGGCGGCGACCGCGAGCGCCGCTGAGCACGAGATTGAGCGCACCGCAGCTAAGACACACCGGTTCCGCTCTGCGCCGCCCCCGAAGAGCCAGACGATGACGGGGTCGGCGCAGTGCTCGCAGCAGAGCTCGGGCGTCCGGGTCGTCACCGAAGAGGTTCCTTCGGTGAGATCCGTGGCGCTCGGGCTCTGGGTGCGCACCGGCTCACGCGACGAGACGCAGGCCCAGGCGGGCGTCTCCCATTTCCTCGAGCACCTGCTGTTCAAGGGCACGGCCCGCTTCTCGGCGATCGACATCGCCGAGCGGCTGGACGGGCTCGGCGCCGCGGTCAACGCCGCCACCGGCAAGGAGACCACCCACCTGCACGCGCGCTTCCTCGACGAACACACCGAGGAGGTCTTCGACCTGCTGGCGGAGATGTTGCTGGCGCCGACCTATCCCGAAGTCGACTCCGAGCGCGAGGTCGTGCTGGAGGAGATCGCGATGTACGAGGACGAACCGCAGGACCGGGTCCACGACGTCCTCGCCGCCGCCGTCTTCGGCGAGCACCCGCTCGGCCGGCGCGTGCTCGGCGAGGCCGATGTGATCGCCTCGATCCCGATACCCGACATCGACGCCTACCACGGCGCCCGCTACACCGGAGCCAACATCGTCGTAGGCGCAGCCGGCCATGTCGACCACGGGCGCATCGTCGAGCTGAGCGAGCGGCTGGTCTCGCCGGTCGCGGGGGGGAACGGGGCGCCCCCAGCGACCACGGCCGGCCCGGACCCGCGGCTCTGCTTCTACGAGAAGGACACCGAGCAGTACCACATCTGCTTCGGTGCGCCGGGAATCACCCGCGCCGACGAGCGTCGCTACGCGCTCGCCGTGCTCGACTCGATCTTCGGTGGCTCCAGCTCCTCGCGGCTCTTTCGCGAGGTGCGCGAGAAGCGCGGCCTCGCCTACGCGGTCGGCTCCTACAGCGAGCAGTACACCGATTCCGGTCTGATCGCCAGCTACGTCGGCACGCGCGAGGAGAACGTCGAGGAGGCCTGCTCGATCATCGGCGCCGAGCTCTCCCGCCTGCGCAGCGAGCCGGTCTCGGGAGAGGAGCTGGTCCGAGCCAAGGAGAGCGTCAAGGGGCGCCTCGTCCTCTCCTCGGAGTCGACCGCGGCGCGGATGACGCGGATCTCCCGCGCCACCCTCTTCGACCTGCCGATCGACAGCCTCGACGAGATGCTGGCCAAGGTCGACGCGGTCACGGTCGATGACCTGACCGCGCTGGCCGAGGAGCTCTACAGGCCCGAGCGGCTCTCGGCGGCCTGCATCGGCCGCGAAGAGGCTCGCTTCCGCGAGGCGCTCGGACCGGTGAGCGAGAGCCTGGTGGCGGCGTGATCAGGGTCGCGGTCTCCGGCGCTGCCGGGCGCATGGGCCAAGCCGTCTGCGAAGCGGTCGAAGGCGCCGAGGACACCGAGCTCTCCGGCAGGGCGGATCCCACTCTGGGGGTCGAGCTGGCCGAGGTGCTGGGCGGGGCCGACGTCGTCGTCGACTTCACCACGCCGGACACGGCGCTCTCGAACGCCGAAGCCTGCCTCGAGGCCGGCGTCCACGCCGTCGTCGGCACCACCGGGTTCGACCTCGATGCCTTGAAGCGGGCGGCCGAGTCCTCAACTGCGAACTGCTTCGTCGCCCCCAACTTCGCGATCGGCGCGGTGCTGCTGATGGAGGTCGCGCAGGCGATCGCCCCGCACATGCCCGAGTGCGAGATCGTCGAGCTGCACCACGACCGCAAGCTCGACGCTCCATCGGGCACGGCGAAGCGCACCGCGGAGCTGATCGACGCCGCGGGGGGAAACGTCCACGAGCCGATCCACTCCGTGCGCCTGCCCGGCCTGGTCGCCCACCAGGAGGTCATCTTCGGCGGCGAGGGGCAGACGCTGAGCCTTCGCCACGACTCGATCGACCGCCGCTCCTTCATGCCCGGCGTGCTGCTCGCCGTGCGCCGTGTCGGCAGCCTCCCCGATCGATTCACGGTCGGGCTGGAGAAGCTGCTCTAAGTGTCTCGCGATACCCTGGCGCGATGAAGGAGATCCGCGGAGTAATCACGGCGATGGCGACGCCGTTCGACGAGAGCGGCGCCGTCGACGAGGCCGCCGCCCTCAGCCTGGCCACCCACCTGCTCGAGCACGGCTCCCACGGGCTGGTGATCTCGGGCTCGACCGGCGAGGCGCCGACCCTCACCGACGAGGAGGCGCTGGTCCTGCTTCGCGCGATCCGCAAGGAGATCGGCGATGAGGCCCTGCTGATCTGCGGCACCGGGACCAACTACACCCAGCACTCGATCGAGCTGACGCAGGGCGCCGCCGAGGCTGGGGCCGACGCGGCGCTGATCGTGACCCCCTACTACAACAAGCCGAATCCGGCGGGCATCCAGGCCCACTTCGAAGCGATCGCCGCCGCCGTCCCCGGCTTGCCGCTGATCGCCTACAACATCCCCTCGCGGGTCGTTGTCAACGTGCCGCCAGAGGGCCTGGCCGGGCTGGCCAAGATCGACAGCGTCGTCGCCGTCAAGCAGGCCAACAACGAGGAGCTGCAGCCGATCGAGGGCCTGGGCATCCTCGCCGGCAACGACGATATCTTCCTCGAGACGCTGGAAATCGGCGGCAAAGGCGGCATCCTGGTCGCCTCGCACCTGATCGGTCCGCAGATGCGGGAAATCTGGGACGCCGCCCAGGCCGGTGACATCGAGCGGGCGCGTGAGATCAACACCGGGCTGCGCGAGGTCTACGCTGCGATGGGCGTGACCACGAATCCGATTCCACTCAAGGCGGCGCTGGAGATGCTGGGCCTGATCCCGTCCGGCGCCCTGCGGCTGCCCCTGGTGCCAGCCGACGACGAGCAACGCGCGATGGTGCGGGCGGCGCTGGAGAGCGTCGGCCTCAGTCCGGTGAACCGCTAGTGCCGAGCTCGAAGCTGCGGGTGCTCCCGCTCGGGGGACTGGGCGAGATCGGCAAGAACATGACCCTGGTCGAGTACGGCGGTCGCATCATCGTCGTCGACACGGGGCTGATGTTCCCGACCGCCGAGATGCTCGGGATCGACCTCGTCCTGCCGGACTTCTCCTACCTGCGCGACCGCGCCGAGGACATCGAGGCGATCGTCCTCACCCACGGCCACGAGGACCACGTCGGGGCCCTGCCCTACGTCCTGCGCGAAATCGGCATGCCACCGGTGATCTACGGCGGCATGCTGACGATCGGCATGGTCCGCTCCAAGCTCGACGAGCACAAACTGGGCGACGCGCCGCTAGAGGAGCTGCCGGCCGGCGAAAAGGTCCAGCTGGGCCCCTTCGAGCTGGAGCTGGTTCACCTCTCGCACTCGATTCCCGACGCCCGTGGGGTCCTGCTCACCACCGAGCTGGGCACGATCCTGATGACCGGCGACTACAAGTTCGACCAGACGCCCGTCGACGGCCGCCCCGCCGATATCTCGCGCCTCGCCGAACTCGGCCGCGACGGCCTGCTGCTGCTCTGCGGCGACTCGACCAACGCCGACCGGCCGGGGGTCGCACCCTCGGAGTCGAGCGTCGGCCCGGCCCTGCTCGAGACCTTCTCCGGCTGCAAGGGGCGGATCATCGTCACCTCCTTCGCCTCCAACATCCACCGGGTTCAGCAGGTGATCGACGCCGCCGTGAAGCTCGACCGCCGCGTCGCCCTGGTCGGCCGCTCGATGCGCAAGAACTTCAACATCGCCTCCAACCTCGGCATCGCCGAGGCGCCGTCGGGCCTCTTCATCCAGCCGCGCGAGATCGAGAGCTTCCCCGACGAGAAGGTGGTCGTGATCTCGACCGGCAGCCAGGGCGAGCCGCTCTCGGCGCTGCGGCGGATGGCCAACAACGATCACCGCGACGTCGAGCTGCACTCGGGCGACACCGTCGTCTTCTCGGCGACTCCGGTGCCAGGCAACGAGCGCGCCGTCAACGAGACGATCGACCGCATCTACGAGATCGGCGCCAAAGTGGTGACGGCGAAAGACGCCCCGATCCACGCCTCCGGCCACGGCTGGCAGGAGGAGCTGAAACTGATGCTCAACCTGACCAAACCGCGCTATGTGCTGCCGGTGCACGGCGACCACCAGCGACTGCGCCTGCACGCCGAGCTCGCCCACTCGGTCGGGATCGAGCCCGAGTGCGTTTTCCAAGGGCGCAACGGCCTGCCGCTGGAGCTAGACGGAGACGGTGCCAGCTTCGGCGAGGACGTGCACGCCGGCGTGATCTTCGTCGACGGAGTCAACGTCGGCGAGCCCGATGACGTCGCCCTGCGCGATCGTCGCGAAATCTCAGCCGACGGGATCTTCATCGTCGTCGCGACGATCTCCTCCGACGACGGCCAGGTCGTCGCCGACCCGGAAGTGCTCTTCCGCGGCGTTGCCTTCCTCGCCGAGGCCGATGCCCTGGTCGCCGAGCTGAAAGACGTGATCGAGGACTCGCTGGAGGACGCTGCCGCCGCCGGAACCCGCGAGCTGCACCTGATCCAGGAAGACCTCCACGACGCGGTCGCCGAGCTCGTCTACGGAAAGCTGCGCCGACGGCCGATGATCATCCCCGTCGTCGTCGAGGTCTGAACCGAACAGCAAAGAAATAGGACCCGCCGGGGCTGTTGGGGAGAGCCCGGCGGGTCCTGTGTCTCGTCCGCGAGAAAACCTAGGCCCCGCCGCTAAAGGGGCTCTAAAGCCGCCGTAATTCCTTGCTCAGCACGGTTGAGCGGGATGCGAGCGCGGAAGAGGGCCCCGCCAGACCCGGACTCGGAGAGTTCGACCTCGCCGCCGTGTGAGCTGACGACAGCGCGGACGATCGCCAAGCCGAGGCCGCTGCCCGGACCGACCGCGGTATCCGCCGGGCCCTCGCCGCGGACGAAGCGATCGAAGATCTGAGCGCGAAGCCCGGGAGGGACGCCCGGCCCGTCGTCGGAGACTTCGACCACCGCATCATTGGAATCGCGACTCAGTCGCAGCTCGATGCGGGAACCGGGCGGTGTATGGCGGGCCGCGTTGTCGAGCAGGTTGAGAACCATCCTGTGCAGCTCGTCCGAGTTGCCCTCGACCGGCAGCGGCCTCTCGTTCTCGATCGCCAGCTCGTGATCGCCGAGCACCGGAGCCACCTCTGCCGCTGCGTTTCCCGCCACCTCCGCGAGGTCGCAGGGACCGCGCCTGCTCGTCCGGCCGGCGTCGGCCCGGGCAAGCAGCAGCAGGTCCGCGACGAGGCGGCTCATCCGGCGCGAGGAGCGCAAGGCCGAGTCGACCATCGCCCGGTCGTCCTCCTGGCGCGGCTCCCGCAGCGAGGCCTGCAGCAACTCGAGATTGGCGAGGACGCTGGTCAGCGGCGTGCGCAGCTCGTGCGAGGCGTCGGCGACGAACTCGCGCTGTTTGCGCATCGCGGCCTCGCGCTCAGCCCGGGCGGCATCGAGGGAGCGAAGCATCTGCTCCAGGGTGCGCGCCAGCTCGCCGACCTCGTCCTCCACCTTTGGGTCGGGCATGTGGCGCGAGGGGTCCCCAGTGGCGGTGATCTGGCGCGCGGTGGCGGTCAGCGCCGAGATCGGCCGCATCGCCCGCGAGGCGATCGCCACGCCGGCGAGGCTGGCAAGGAGAGTGCCGCCAAGGATCCCCGCGGCGATGAAGAGCCAGAGGCGGTCGACGGTGGAGTCGACGTGGGCGAGGCTGCGGCCGTACTCGACGTAGCCCGTGATCACCCCCGTGTCGCTGGTGATGGGGGCGGTCGCCACCCGCATCTGGCCGTAGTCGGAAAGCCCCGAGCTCGGTGGCCCGAGGAGCTCGGCGTCGGTGCTCTTCTTGACCAGGTTTTCGTTGATGTCGAAAACCCGCGCCGAGGCACCGTCCGGGCGGACGAAATCGTCGAGCTGGGGGCCGCGCTGGAGCGAGATCGTCCCCAGCGGGGTGTAGACGATGCGGAATTCGCCGGCGAGGGTCTGCGCGGCGCTGCTCACCTCGCGGTTGAAATCGTCGCGGATCCGGTTGGTGGCGACCTTGCCGATCACGGCGCCGAAGAGGAGCAGAATCGCCAGCGTCAGCCCGGCCGAGACGCCCGCGAGGCGCCAGCGGACCGGCCAGCTTCCTGGGCGAAGGCGCGTGGGGAGGCGCTCCGCCATGGTGCTCGGCCTCAACCTCACCCCTTCAGCACGTAGCCGGCGCCGCGTTTGGTGTGAAGCAGGCGTCGCTCGCCACCGGCCTCCAGCTTGCGACGCAGGTTGGAGATGAAGACGTCGATCGTGTTGGTCGCCGCCATCGGGTCATAGCCCCAAACGTCGTCGAGCAGCCGCTCGCGCGAGACGACGAGGCGCTCGTTGCGCATCAGGTACTCGAGCAGCTCGAACTCGCGGTTGGTCAGCTCCAGCTCACGCTCGCTGCGACGCACCTCGCGCGTGTCGGGGTTGAGGGTGAGGTCGGCCACCTCGAGCGAGGCCGCGCCGCGGGGCGGGCGCCGGCGCAGCAGCGCTCTGATCCGGGCCAGAAGCTCCTGGCGCTCGAAGGGCTTGACCAGGTAGTCGTCGGCGCCGCTGTCGAGGCCGCCGACGCGGTCCTCGGTCTCGGCCCGGGCGGTCAGCATCAGGATCGGGACGTCCCCCTCGGCGCGCAGGCGTTTGCAGACCTCGATTCCGTCGAGGCGAGGGAGGCCGAGGTCGAGGACGACGAGGTCGGGGGCGAATCCCGTGGCGACGTCGAGCGCGTCGACGCCGTCGGCGGAGGTTCTGACTTCATAGCCCTCTTGGCGCAGGGAGCGGCGGAGGACGTCGGCGATCTCGGCGTCGTCCTCTACTACTAGGACGCGGCCGGTTGCTGCATCGGTGGCGGGCGTGAGCATCTTCCGTCGATGTTAGACGGATAAATGCTGGTTCCTGGCGGGATTTAGCGCGAATTTAGGCGTGGTGAGGGCAGGAAATCGGGAGGGGCTTTCACTTAACTTTTTCGGGCGGAGGGGACTGCTGGCGCCTCTGGCCGGAGCCGCGAAAAAGTACAAGACGTTCCAGCCCCTCCCGATTCCCTGCTTACAGGCGCAGGTTCGGGACGATTTGCGTCGAAGCGGGGGGCATGTTCGTGCGGAAAAAGACGGTCAAGAGGAAAGCTGGCGGCTCTCGCAAGCCGGCCAAAGGGAAGGTCAAGGTTCGGGGGTCTCGGTTTCATCTGCCGGAGCTGCAGCAGCGGCATTTGGACCTGCTGGGGCTGTTTTTGATCGCTGCCGGGGTCTATTTGAGCTTTGTTCTCTTCTTTGGCTGGGAGGGGGGCAAGGTCGGCTATGGGGTCGAAACGGCTCTCGTTTACCTGGTCGGGACGGTGGGGGCTCGGATCTTTACGGTGCTGATGTTGGTGGTCGGCGGGCTGCTCGTGACCGGGACTTCGATCTCGACGCTGTTTCGGGGGATTGGGCGGGGGCTGCGGCGCGTCTTCATGGGCAGCAGGGGGGTTGCTCAGACCGCGATCCAGACACGGCGGGACCGGCGGGGGGAGAAGACCTACTCGTTCGAGACCGAGCCTGGAGCCACCGACGTGATGAGCGCCTATCCGGACGAGGAGGGGATGGAGCCGACCGTGGCGCTGGTCGAGGAGCCGGAGGAGGCCGCGGAGGAGCCCGTTACGCAGGACTTCGACCAGGAGCTGGCGGATATCGAAGCCGAAGAAGAGAAGGCCCTGGAGGGGGAGGCGGCTCCCGCCGTCAGCGAGCAGATTGCGCTGACTCCGCAGGGCAACAAGCGTGGCGTCACCGCTTCCGAGGAGATCGACTACCGCCCGCCGCCGGCGAAAGCCCTCGAACGCGGGAAAGGCGACAAGGGCGTCGACCCGCGCGATCACGAGGCGGTCGGTCGCAAGCTGGTCGAGGCGCTGGGCCACTTCGGCGTCGAGGCCAAGATCGTTGGCATCGTCAGTGGGCCGCACGTCTCGCGCTACGAACTGCGCTTGGCCCCGGGCACCAAGGTGAAGAAGGTGACCGAGCTCAGCAACGACCTCGCCTACGCGCTTGCCTCGACCGATATCCGCATCCTCGCCCCGATCCCGGGCAAGCAGGCGGTCGGCGTCGAGGTGCCCAACACGCGCCGGCGCATCGTCCGCCTTGGCGACATCTACGCCGGCCGGCCCGAGAAGACGTCGCCGCTGGTCGCCTGGCTCGGCAAGGGGATCGACGGCAACCCGGTCTGGACCGACCTGGCGAAGATGCCCCACGTGCTCGTCGCCGGCACCACCGGCTCGGGCAAGTCGGGCTGCGTCAACGCGATCCTCTCCTCGATCCTGATGCAGGCTTCGCCCAACGAGGTGCGACTGGTCCTGGTCGACCCCAAGCAGGTCGAGCTCAACCACTACGAGAACGTTCCCCACCTGCTGACCCCGGTCGTCACCTCGCCGCGGCTCGCCGCCAACGTGCTCGCCAACCTGATCGGCGAGATGGAGAGCCGCTACGGGATCATGGGCCAGGCTCGCTGCCGCAACCTCGCCGAGCTCAACCGGGCCCGGGTCAAGGCCGGCGAGCCCCAGTTGCCCCACATCCTCTGCGTGATCGACGAGCTCGCGGACCTGATGATGGTCTCGCCGGCCGAGGTCGAGGACTCGATCATCAGGCTGGCGCAGAAGTCCCGCGCCACCGGGATCCACCTCGTGCTGGCGACCCAGCGCCCCTCTACCGACATCATCACCGGCACGATCAAGGTCAATATCCCGGCCCGGATCGCCTTCGCCGTCTCCTCGCAGACCGATTCGCGGGTGATCCTCGACCAGGGCGGGGCGGAGGCCCTGCTCGGCCAGGGGGACATGCTCTTCCGCGGCGCCGGCACCTCGAAGCTGCAGCGCATCCAGGGCGCCTTCATCACCGAGGAGGAGATCGCCCGGATCACCGGCCACTGGGCCAAGCAGGGCGAACCCGAATTCGAGGCGGAGCTGCTCGAGGTTCAGGAGGAGAAGGGGGTCGAAGCCGAGGGCGACTACGACCCCGACAGCGACGATCTGCTCGACGAGGCGATCCGCGTCGTGGTCGAGACGGAAACGGCTTCGGTATCGATGATCCAGCGCCGCCTGCGGGTCGGCTACACCCGCGCCGGCCGGCTGATCGACATGCTCGAGCGGCGCGGTGTGATCTCCGGCTACGAAGGCTCGAAGCCGCGCCAGGTGCTGATCACACAGGCCGACCTGGCCAGGCTCAACAGCGGCGCTCCTGAGCTTGACGTCGAGTCAGAGCCTCCCGCCGCAGTGCCCGAGTAGACCCATTCCGGCGCGCCTTATCTACGCATTGGGTGGATAAAGCGCACCGGACCCGTCCGGGTCGAGGTGGTTAGGGACAATTGGGGGATGGACAGCCGCATCGGGACGATCCTGCGCGAGGCGCGAAACCGCCGCAAAATCGACCTCGAGGAGGTCGAAGCGGCGACGCGGATCCGCGTCCGCTACCTGCGGGCAATCGAGAACGAAGAGTGGGACGTGCTTCCCGGCGGCGTCTACACACGCGGCTTCATCCGCACCTACGCCTCCTTCCTGGGCCTGGACGGAGAGCGACTCGCCGACGTCTACCGCGGCAGCGTCGAAGTCACTCCCGCCGGCCGTGGAGCGGCCGAGCCGACGACGCCGGTCCCGGCAACTCGGCCCCCCGCCCGGACCCGGCGGCCGATCCCTCCCGCGGGCTGGCTCGCCGTCACGGGGGTCGTCGCGGCCGCGGCCCTGGTGATCGTTCTGCTGCCCGGCGGCAGCGACGATGGCGACGGTGGGGTCGCGGGACAGCAAAGGGCCACGCAGGGACGTAACCGGGGGGAGGGCCAGGGCCAACCGGTGCAACCGCAAGGGGACGGCGTCTCGATGCGCCTCGCCGCCAGCGCCGAAGTCTGGGTCTGCCTGGTCGACGCCAAGGGCCAGCCCCTGGTCGACGGACAGATCCTCGAAGCGGGAGCCGCGGAGGGACCCTTCCGCTCCGGTAGCTTCACCGTCTCCTTCGGCAACGGGGAGGTCTCGATGCTCATCGACGGCAAGGAAGCGGAAATCCCGGCGACGTCCAGCCCGATCGGGTACACGATCGACTCCTCGGGCCAGCTGACCGAGCTCTCCGAAGCAGAACGGCCGACCTGTACATGACAAACGCCGCCGCCTCTGCTCCCGCGAATGCCTGAAGAATCAGATATGGACAGGGATTCGCTCCCGCGTCCGGGGGCGGCTGAGGTGAGGGCGGGGATAGTGGTCACCGGGACCGAGGTTCTGACCGGCCGGATCGCCGACCGCAACGGGCCATGGGTCTCCGAACGGCTGGCGGAGCTGGGCGTGGAGGTCGCTCACATCCTCGTCGTCGGCGACCGGCCCGACGACCTGCTGGCGGCGCTCCGCTTCATGGCCGCCGAGGGCATGGACCTGATCGTCACCTCGGGCGGCCTGGGCCCGACCGCCGACGACCTCACCGCTGAGGTGGTCGCTAGGTTCGCCGGGCGGGAGATCGTGCTCGACGAGGCGGTGGAGGAGAAGATCGCGGAGATCCTGCGCGGCTTCGCCCGCCGCTTCAACTTCGACGAGGAGGCGGTGCGCGAGGCGAACCGCAAGCAGGCGATGATCCCCGAGGGCTCGATCCCACTCGATCCGGTTGGGACGGCGCCCGGCCTAGTCGTCCCCGCCGACGGCAAGTTCGTCGTCGTCTTGCCGGGCCCGCCACGCGAGCTGCAGCCGATGTGGCCTGCCGCGCTCGAAACCGAGCCGCTGCGGCAGCTGCTCGACAGGGCCTCGCCGCTGCGCGGCTACACCCTGCGCATGTTCGGCGTCCCCGAGTCGGAGATAGCCAAGAGCCTGCGCGAGATCGAGGACGGGGGAATCGCCGTACCCGAGGTCGAGATCACCACCTGCCTGCGGCGCGGTGAGATCGAGATCGACGTGCGCTACCGCGACGAGGCGGCGGCGACGGCCGAGGCGGTGCAAGCCGGGCTGGCAGAGCGCCATCCGCGCCACCTCTTCAGCCTCGACGGAGAGACGATCGACTCGCAGGTTGCCGGCCTCCTCGGGGGTCACCGGCTCGGCCTGGCCGAGTCCTGCAGCGGCGGCCTGCTGGCTGCCCGCATAACCAACCTTCCCGGCGCCTCGGCCTACCTCGCCGGCAGCGTCGTCGCCTACGCCAACGGCGCCAAGGCAGAGCTGCTCGGCGTCGACCCCGAACTGATCGAGGCTAGGGGAGCGGTCTCGCCCGAGGTAGCCGAGGCGATGGCGATTGGCGCCCTGGAGCGCTTCGGGGCCGACGTGGCGGTCTCGATCACCGGCATCGCCGGGCCCGACGGCGGCAGCGAGGAGAAGCCCGTCGGCTATGTCTGCTTCAACGCCCGCCTCGCCGACGGCACCGCCCTTGCCCGCGACCCCGTCATCCCCGGCGGCCGCGCCGACGTCCGCGAGCGCTCGGCCCTGGTCGGGATGCACATGCTCCGAATCCTGCTCAGCGGCAGCGAGGCGCCTCTGTAGAAAGGGGAACGCCTTGAAGGCAAATTTGGGTACTTATAGAGTTTCGCTCGGAAATGATGTTCGCGAAAAGGAAAGCCCGGGTCGCCTTGATCGTGGGGGTCGGCTTGGTCGTCGCCGCTCTCGCCGCCGCTACCGCCTCGGCCTCGAGCGGCGAATTCACTCGGGCAGAGGTGAGTGCTAACGGGACTCACGCCAGCCTCGCCGGATTCGTCGAATGGACCGAGCCTTGCGAAGAATGGCCGGACGAGCCCTGGGACCCAGAGTCGGTTCCATCGTGGAGCTGCAGCGTCTGGACGTCCTACGCCACGATCGGGCCAACGTCTTCAGGGGAGAGCTGCTCCTCACCGGGGCGAAACCTGGACTCCATCACGGATGGCATCGAAGTCATCTGGGAAGACGAGAAACGCACAGGAGAGGGCGCTACCAACTTCGACCTTTCGGACGTCTCGCTTCCCCACGGAGCCGACACGCTCCTGCTCTGCCTGTCGGCCCTGGAGGAACGCACGGACTTCCATTGCGGTTGGCTCGGCGGTTGGGACTGCCATGGGATCTACTCGTCATCCAACTTTTCATTCGATTCGGCGCTGCTGGAACTGCCGTCACCGCCGCCCGCGCCACCCGATAGCCCGAAGTCGCCATCACCGCCTCCAGCGCCAGCCGATAGCGCGTGGCCATTGAGCGTGTCAGGCCCCGGAGAGCCATCCGCGAGCCCGGCAGCGGGCGTCGTCGGGCAACCGAGGAGGCGCTGCCACCGGAGATCGAGATCGCGCACGCGGCGAGGGATCATCCCCAGTCCGAAAGTGGAGAAGCAGGCGCGCAATCGGTGCGGTCGTCGTTTGCCGCGGTGAGCTCATATGGCTTGAGCGACAGAGAATTGACGACTGCTTGACGTTCGTGTCTTGTCCCGTGCGTCACGACCCCGTAGCGTCGCCGCATGGCGAAGGAGAGGCTAAAGAGCCCGCGGCTGCGGTTGTTCGTTGCCCTCGACCTGCCGGAGGCGACGAGGGATGGACTCGTGGAGTGGGGGCGACGGGAGCTGGCGGACCCCGCGCTACGGCCGGTGCGGCGCGAGTCGCTGCACGTCACGCTGGCCTTTCTCGGCTGGCGGCCCGAACGGGACGTCGAGCGGCTTGGCGAGATCGTCGCCGGGCTCGCGTCGCCGGCGCCGACGATCGGGCTGGGCGACCCGGCGGCGAAGCCCTCGCTCCGCCGAGCGCGCCTCTTCGCACTTCCGGCGGACTCCCCGGGAGCCGTCGCCTTGCAGGCCGAGCTGCAGGAGAAGCTCGTCTCCGCCCGTCTCTACAAACCCGAGAAGCGCCCCTTCTGGCCCCACGTCACGGTCGCCAGGGTCAAGCCCGAGGGCAAGGGCTCGCAGCGGCCGCGGCGTGTCGAGCGGCTGCCCGGAGCGCTGCCGAGAGACCTCTTGCAGCCCACGCGTCTCGTCCGGGTCCGTCTTTACCGTTCTGAACTCAAGCCTTCCGGGGCAGAGTACGTCCCGCTGGCCCAAATCGAGCTGAGGTGAGATAGATGGCAGACAAGAAAGCGACGTTGAAGGACGCCTCGGCGAAGGAGGCCAAAGCGAAGGACGCAGCGCTCGAGAACGCGGTCACGCACATCAAAAGGGAGTTCGGCGAGGGCTCCCTGATGCGGCTCGGCTCCGGCAGCGCGCTGCCGGTCGAAGCGATCCCCACCGGCGCTCTCGCGCTCGATCTCGCGCTCGGCATCGGCGGCGTGCCGCGGGGGCGGATCGTCGAGATCTTCGGTCCCGAGGCGTCAGGAAAGACGACGCTCGTCTACCACGTCATCGCCGAGGCGCAGGCGAAGGGCGGGGTCTGCGTTTTCATCGACACCGAGCACGCGATGGACCCGATCTACGCGCGGGCGATCGGCGTCGACACCGACGAGCTGCTCGTCTCCCAGCCCGACTACGGCGAGCAGGCGCTGCAGATCGCCGACCGCCTGATCGCCTCCGCCGCAATCGACGTCGTCGCAATCGACTCGGTCGCCGCGTTGACGCCGAAGGCCGAGCTGGACGGGCAGATCGGCGACCAGACCGTCGGCCTGCAAGCGCGGCTGATGTCGCAGGCGATGCGCAAGCTGGCCGGCAATCTCAACCGCACCAACACGGTCTGCGTCTTCACCAACCAGATTCGCGAAAAGGTGGGGGTCCAGTTCGGCTCGCCGGAGACCCAGCCCGGAGGGCGGGCCCTCAAGTTCGCCGCCTCGCAGCGGCTGGACATCCGCCGCATCGAGACGCTCAAGGACGGGACCGAGGCGGTCGGCAACCGGGTCCGGGTCAAAGTGGTCAAGAACAAGGTTGCGGCCCCGTTCCGCCAGGCGGAGTTCGAGATCGAGTACGGAGCCGGAATCTCTCGCGAAGGAGAGCTGCTCGACTTCGGCATCGAGCACGACATCGTGCGCAAGAGCGGAGCCTTTTTCTCCTACGGTGAGACGAGGCTCGGACAGGGGCGCAACAACGCGAAGCAGTTCCTTGTCGAGAACCCGGAGATCGCCAACGAGATCGAGGCAAAGATCCGCACGGCGCTCGGCATCGGCGGCGAGGCTGCGAAGACGGAATCGCCGCCGGTTGAGGAGGCGCAGGCAGCCTGACGGCGCCTGCGCCCCGTGGATAGGATTCCGCCGCGATGAGCAACGGCGACCTCTTCTACATCTGCGGAATCGCGCTGGCGGTCTCCGCGGTGGTGGTGAGCCTGCTTGGCCTGCGCCTGCCGAAATTCCCCGGGCGCGCCACGCCGCTGGTTGCCGCCTGGTTCGTCGTCCTGGTCGGCTGCGCCACGACCTTCGCCGTCCTGCACGCCCAGGACGAGCAGGAGGCAAAGGCCGCGGAGTTCTCCAAGGCGGGCGAGGAAATCACCGAGGAGGAGGCCTCTCCGGTCAGAGACGGCGCGGAAGAAAAGCCGGCGCCGAAAACCCAGCCGGCGACAAAGGGCTCTGGGAGCACCCTTCAGCTGGCCGCCTCCCCGACCGAGCTCGCCTTCGACACCACGAAGCTGAGCGGCAAGCCGGGTGAGGTGACGATCGACCTCACCAACCCGGCACCGCTCGAACACAACGTCGCGATCGAGCAGGACGGCAAGCAGATCGCGACCTCCGAAACGATCGTCGAAGGCAAGACCTCGGTGAGCACCGACCTCACCCCCGGCACCTACACCTTCCTCTGCACGGTGCCGGGTCATGCCGAAGCAGGCATGGAAGGCGTACTGACGGTGCGATAGGCGGCGCATCTCTGCGTCCTCGGTCGCTGACGTGCGGAGCACGCTTCGCTCCCTGCGTCCTTGATCTGCTTGCCTCTCGCACCGTCAGTACCCTGGGTGGCATGAGCAGGCGCTATCACGTAACGACGTTCGGATGTCAGATGAACGTGCACGACTCCGAGCGTATGCAGGGGATGCTCGAGTCGCTGGGCTACGAGGAGGCGGAGAGCCGGGACAGCGCCGACCTGATCCTCTTCAACACCTGCTCGATCCGCGAGTCCGCCGACACCCGCTTCATCGCCCACCTGGGCGAGGCGAAGCGGCTCAAGTCGGAAGACCCCGATCGCGTGGTCGGCGTGGGTGGCTGTTGGGCCCAGTCGGTCAAGGACGAGGTCTTCCAACGCTTTCCCTTCGTCGACGTCGCCTTCGGCCCCGGCCAGATCCACAGGCTGGCGGAGTTCCTCAACTCCGATTCGCTCAGCGCCCAGGGCTACTTCGAGTTCGAGGATTTCTCCGGCCACCTGCCGACCCGACGCGCGCGCGAGTTCCAGGGCTGGCTGCAGGTCTCCCAGGGCTGCAACTGCAAGTGCGCCTACTGCATCGTGCCCTCGACCCGCGGCCGCGAGGTCAGCCGCAACCCGGCCGAGCTCGCCGCCGAGGCCGAGGCGCTCGCCGCCGACGGCGTGCTCGAGGTCACCCTGCTGGGACAGAACGTGAACAGCTACGGGCGCGACCTGCCGAAGGAGGCTCGCATCGGCTTCTCGGAGCTGCTGGCGCGAATCGACGCGGTCGACGGGATCGAGCGCATCCGCTACACGAGCCCGCACCCGAAGGACATGAAGGAGGACGTGATCCTCGCCCACGCCGAATTGCCCTCGGTCTGCGAGCACATCCACCTGCCGCTGCAGTCCGGCTCCAGCGCCGTGCTCAAGCGCATGCGCCGCACCTACGACCGTCAGCGCTATATGGACCGGGTCTCGTTGATCCGCGAACACGTTCCCGACTGCGCGATCACCACCGACATCATCGTCGGCTTCCCGGGTGAGACCGAGGACGACTTCGAGCAGACCCTGGAAGTCGTCGACGAGGTCGGCTACGACAGCGCCTTCACCTTCGTCTTCTCACCGCGGCGGGAGACCGAGGCGGCCGAGATGGACGGACAGGTGGCGCACCCGGTCAAGGTGGAGCGGATGGAGCGGCTTGTCGCGCTGGTGCAGCGGCGGGCGGGCAAACGGGCGGAGCGGTTCGTGGGGCGGGAGATGGAGGTGCTCGTTGAAGGGACCAGTCGGACCGATGAGACGAAACTGCGGGGGCGGACTCGGCACAACAAGGCTGTGAACTTCGAAGGGACGGCGAGTCCTGGCGATCTCGTCATGGTCGAGATCAGTGATGCGACCTCGCAGACGCTTACCGGGACAGAGAGGCTTCTGAGCCGATCTCTCTAGCCGGTGTCGGCGCAACCCCTCACTCAACTTTTTCGGTGAGGCGGGAAGAGCCGTCCGAGAATGGATTGCCGAAAAAGTACAAGCCGTTCGGGGCAGCGCCGACACCGGCTTCACGGAGCGCTTGAGCTGCGCCCACGATGCCTGTAGTCGCGATATTTGGCCCCACCGGTGTGGGGAAGACCGGCGTCGCGGTTGCGCTAGCCGATGAGCTGCGAAAGCGGGGCGGGGATCCGGTGGCGATCTCGTGCGATGCGCTGCAGGTCTACGAGGGGCTCTCGGTGCTCACCGGGGTGGCGACCGCGGAGGAGCGAGCTCGCCTTGAACATAAGCTGGTGGGGTTCGTGCCGGTGAGTCGGCCGTTTTCGGTGGGGGACTACATGCCGTTGGC
Organism: uncultured Solirubrobacterales bacterium; assembly: GCA_963712595.1. GTDB lineage: Bacteria > Actinomycetota > Thermoleophilia > Solirubrobacterales > 70-9 > VRUE01. Next base: position 87,110 of record CAVQIM010000001.1, on the reverse strand, counting down.
GCATGCTGAGATCGATGCGGCTTTGGGGGCTGGGCGGCAGCCGATCGTGGTGGGGGGGACCGGGCTGTATTTGCGGGCCGCGCTGGCAGAGCTCTCGCTGGTGAAGGTGGCTCCGGAATCGGAGGATTCGGAGCTCTGGTCGCCCGAGACCCGGCATCCGACGGTGATCTTCGGGCTCGACATGGAGCGGGGGCGGCTCTATGAGCGGATCGACGCGCGGACGGAGGCGATCGTCGCCGCGGGGGCCAGAGAGGAGGTGCTGCGGGCAGAGGAGCTCGGACCGTCGCGCACGGCGCGGGTGGCCCTCGGTTTCGACGAGCTGCTCGGCGGCGAGCAGGACCGGATGAAGCAGCGATCGCGCAACTACGCCCGCCGCCAGCTGACCTGGATGCGCAAGGTGCCCAACCTGCGCTGGATCGACCGGACGGATCGCGACGACGCGGAGGTAGCGGCCGAGATCGCCGGGACGCTCGATGCTTGAGCGATCTTGATCTTTGGGATACTCGCTCGCCGATGGCGACCCTGCGCTCGATCTCGGATCTACCCGGACCTCCGCGCCTCCCGCTGATCGGCAACGCGCACCGGGTGCGATCGACCAGCATGCACCTGACCGCCGAGGAGTGGTGCGAGCAGTACGGCCCGATCTTCCGCTTCGACCTCGGGCCCCGGCGGGTCGTCGCCCTCGGCGATGCAGACACGATCAACGCGGTTCTGCGCGACCGCCCGGACGGATTCCGACGCTGGTCGGAGATCCTCGACATCGCCGAAGAGATGCGAAACGTCGGCGTGTTCGCGGCCGAGGGGGACGACTGGCGCCACCAGCGGCGCCTGGCGGTGACCGCGCTCAACAGCAACCACCTGCAGCGCTACTTCGAGATCGTCAGTACCTGCACCGCCCGCCTGCACCGCAGGCTCGAGCAGGCGGCGCGCGACGGGCGGGCCTTCGAGATCGGGGAGGCGCTGTCCTCGTTCACCGTCGACGTCACCTCGGCCCTGGCCTTCGGCCATGACCTGAACACGCTCGAGCGTGGCGACACCGGTCTGCAGGGGCACCTTCACCGGGTCTTTCACATGACCAACCGGCGCCTGTTCGCACCCGTGCCGTACTGGCGCTGGTTCAAGTTGCCGGCGGATCGCGCGCTAGACCGATCCATCGCGGAGATCCGCAAGGCCGTGACGACCTTCATGGAGGAGACCCGGAAGCGGATCGCGGCAAGGCCGGAGCTGCGCGAGTCGCCGGAGAACTTCCTCGAGGGAATGATCGCCGCCCAGGAAAAGGACGGGACCTTCAGCGACGACGAAATCTTCGGCAACGTCTTCACCCTGCTGCTCGCCGGCGAGGACACGACCTCGCACTCGATGGCGTGGACGATCTGGTCGCTGGCCTGCCGGCCCGAGATCCAGGCAAGGTGGGCGGAGGAGGCGAACGAGGTGCTCGGCGAGCAGCCCTACGCGACCGAGTACGAGACGGTCGAGGGGTTCCGCTACGGCGAGGGGGTGCTGCGGGAGACGATGCGGCTGAAGCCGGTCGTCCCGATCTCCGGCCTGGAGCCGCTCGCCGACACCGAGGTGGCCGGCGTCCGAGTCCCAGCCGGGACTCGCCTGATGATCCTGCACCGCTACGCGGGCCTACGCGAGGTGGAGCGAGCGAACGAGTTCAAGCCCGAGCGCTGGTTCGACGATGACGAGCTCGAGACACCGTCCCAGAAGTCGTTCCTCGCCTTCGGGGCGGGGCCGCGCTTCTGCCCCGGCCGCAACCTCGCCTTCCTGGAGGCGAAGACCGCCCTCGGCATGATCGCCCGCAACTTCGAGATCGAGCTCGACCCCTCGGCTGACCCGGTCACCGAGCTGCTCGGCTTCACGATGAGCCCGCGGGGCCTGCGGGTACGGCTGCGTGAGCGCAAACTGGCGCTGGCCCCATCGGGCCGTTAGTTCACTTTAGTTTTCTTGATCATTTGCTCATGAGGTGGTATGGCTAGGCCTCATCGGTCTCTGCACCAGTCCATCGAGCAAGGAGACAGCATGAAGTCGGTAAAGCTGGGAATTGCCGCCCTTACCGCGGCGTCGATCGCCCTTGCCGTAGGGGCGAACTCCGCCTCGCCAACGGCGCTGTGCGAATTCAAAGCAAGCGAAGGTGCGTGCATATCCGCCTATCAGGCGGGCACCTTCGTCGAAGGAGAAGCAGAAGACGTGCGCTTCGAAACCTCGGTCGGCGACGTCGAATGCGTGTCCTACCTGGAAGACGAAGTGAGCAAACCGCCCACTCCGAAAGGCAAAACCGCACAGAGCTTCATCTGGAGCCTGCCGTTCTCAGCCTGCACCCTGGAAGGGGCTGGCTGCACAATCGAAACGCTCAACCTCTCCTACCGGGGCGTGTACCTGTGGACGAGCGGCAACGACGGGACGATGGAACTCGTCGAAGACGGCTTCCACGGGCCACCCAGCGTGAAAATCGTCTGCGGCAAACAGATCGACTGCCTCTATCGGTTCGAATCTCCCCTCGACGTCAAAGGCGCGGCGACCGGCGCGACGATCTCCGCGAAAGAAGACGCTCTCGGCAACGCCAAAGGCCTCACCTGCCCCGGCGCCGGCTCCCCAATCGCCTGGTCGGCCACCTACACGCTCAACGAACCCAGCGGTGGCAGGCTTTACATGGCCGATTACGCCCCAGCGGTGAACCTCTGCAAGAAAAACGAAACGCCGTGCTCCCTGGGCGAAACCTACGGCGTGCCCACGTCACTGAGCGCCCGCCTCGAAACCGGGGCGAAAGCCAAATTCAAAGTCACGATCACCGAAGGAGGCAAAGCAACCGAATACACCGTGGCCTGCGAATCCTCGAACTTCGCGACCAAAACGACCAGTGCCGATATCTGGCCGCTGTCCAGCGAACTGACCTCCCTGACGTTCTCCGAATGCGGCGGGACCTGCGCGGTCACCGCCCTCAAATTGCCGTACGCCGCCAACTTCAATGCCTCCGGGAGCGGCAACGGCGGCTTTGAAATGGTCCAGGGTGGCGGTGGCGCGCCCCCGCGCCTGCAGGTCAACTGCATCGGTGCCTACAAATGCACCTATGAAACCAGCCTGACCTATGGCTCCGTGACCGGCGGCGCTCCCGCGAAGATGGTGGTCGGCGGCACCATGACCACGCGCGTGGCGGCCGAATCGGACGAAAAGTGCGGCGCGCAACTCCCCTGGGAAGGGAAATACGAATTCACCAAACCGGAAGCCGGTGGCGTCGCAAAGATGTGGATAGTGAGGGAAGGGATTTGACCGGCTAGGCTGCCGGCCGTGCGATTTGAAAAGTGGCAGGCACTGGGCAACGACTACTTGATCGTCGAGGCGGACCGGCTCCCCTGGGAGCTGACGCCTCGACGAGCCCAGCGCCTCTGCGATCCGCACTTCGGCATCGGCTCGGACGGGGTGCTGCTGCTCTCGCGCAGCGAAGATCCCCAGTTCGTCGCCGAGCTGCGGATCTTCAACCCCGACGGCTCCGAGGCTGAGCTGTCGGGCAACGGTGCGCGCGAGGCAATCCTCTACCTGCGCCGCAACGGCTGGACCGACGCGGACACCTTCTCGATCCTCACCGCGGCCGGCCCGGTGACGCCGACGATCACCTCCGAGCGCACCTGCTCGGTAGCGATGGGACGGGCGAGCACCGCCTCCCGGGACTTTCCCTCGGGGCCGCCCGACGGGACCGGCAGCATCGACGCCGGCGAGGGGCGCATGCTGCGCTTCCAGCATGTCTCGATCGGCAACCCGCAATGCGCGATCGAGATCGACGGCAAGGCCGATGTCCTCGAGAACCTCGACCTCGCCGAGCTCGGCCCGCCGATCGAAGCGCACGAGCTGTTCCCCAACCGGACCAACGTCTCGTTCTTCCGCGTCGAAGGCAGCCGTGTGCGGGCGCGGATCTTCGAGCGCGGCGTGGGGGAGACGCTCTCCTCGGGAACCGGCGCCAGCGGCGCGGCGGTCACGGCCTTCCTCCGCGGCGCCGGCAGCCCGATCACGGTCGAGCTCGACGGTGGCGAGCTGGAGGTGAAGATCTCAGAGGAGCTCGACGTCACGCTCAGCGGCTGGGCCGAGCCGATCTGCTCCGGCGAGCTGTCGGCGGACCTGCTCAAGGCACTCGCCGAGCTGGACGACTAGATTCCCGCGCCGATGGGAATCTCGAATCCGTCCAAGCGCTTGGAGGCGATGCCCCCCTACATGTTCCAGGAGCTGGAGCGGCGCATCGCCGACAAGCGCGCTGCCGGCATCGACGTGATCAGCCTCGGCATCGGCGACCCGGACGAACCGACCTACCCGCACATCGTCTCGGCGATGCAGGAGGCCGTGGCCGAGAACGCCAACCAGAAGTACCCCAGCAACCGCGGCCGGGAGGAGTTCCGCCAGGCCTTCGCCGAGTTCTACGACCGCCGTTTCGGCGTCGAGATCGACCCCGAGAGCGAGGTGATCCCGGCGATCGGCGCCAAGGAGTGCATCTACAACCTCTGCTTCGCCTTCCTCGACCCGGGCGGCGTCGCGCTCGCCTCCGACCCCGGCTACCCGGTCTACACCGGCGGCCCGATCCTCGCCGGGGCGACGCCGGAGCTGCTGCCGCTCGTGCCGGAGCTCGGCTTCGCCCCCGACCTGGCGGCGGTCCCGGCCGACGTTGCCGCCAAGGCCCGCCTGATGTTCCTCAACTTCCCCAACAACCCCACCGGGGCCGTCGTACCCGAGGGGTTCTTCGAGCGGGTCGTCTCCTTCGCCCGCGAGCACGAGATCCTCGTCGTCCACGACAATGCCTACTCGGAGACGACCTACGACGGCTATGTCGCGCCCAGCTTCCTCGCCACGCCGGGAGCCAAGGAGGTGGGCGTCGAGGTCTTCTCCCTCTCCAAGGGCTTCAACATGACCGGCTGGCGCTGCGCCGCGATCCTCGGCAACGCCGAGGCGGTGCAGACCTACTGGCGGCTGAAGACGAACGTCGACTCCGGCCTCTTCGAGGCCGTGCAGCTGGCCGGCGTCGCGGCGCTGCAGGGACCCGGCGGCCCGCTCCAGCGGATGAACGAGACCTACACGCGGCGGCGCGACCTGGTCGTCGACGCCCTGCGCGAGATCGGCGTCGAGGTGAGCGCGCCGAAGGGGACGATCTACGTCTGGGCCCCCGTCCCCGAGGGCCACACCTCGACCTCCTTCTCCGAGCTGGTGCTCGAAGACGCCGCCGTCGTGGTCTCGCCCGGCTCGATGTACGGGCCCAGCGGCGAGGGCTTCTTCCGCATCTCCCTGACCACGCCCGACGAGCGCATCACCGAGGCCGTCGAGCGGATGCGCGAGCACCTGGCCTGAGCTGCCGGTGCTCGCGCGCCCTTGCCTGACGGCTTATTCGATCTCGAATTCGTCGACCATGCCCTTGAGGGCATGGGGCGGACCGCCCTGGCGGTCGCTGATGAAGCAGTAGAAGGCGTAGCGTCCCGGCTTCAGGTCGAAGTCGACGAGCTGGCTTTCGCCGCCTTCGATGACCGCGGTCGCGACGCCTCCTTTTTCTTCAATCGGGGGTTTGCCGCTGTTTGACTTGATCGCCTTTTCGAGGTCCTCAGCGGTCGCGTCGCCGACCAGTTTCGAGATCAGCAGATGGTGCGGCTGGGCGCCGGCGTTGCTGAAGTCGATTTCGTTCTCGCCCGCCTTCAGCCCGTCGGCTTCGAACTGGTACTCGGAGGCGGTGACGGTCGCGTCCGCTTCCAGCTCCTCGTCGGACTCGTCTCCACTCACCTCGAGCGAGGCCAGCGAAGCGGGATCGGGCCCGCTTCCCGCGGTGCTGAGCGCGTAGTAGGTCCCGGGCTCGAGCACCTGGGTGACGGTCGCGCTCTTGCCCGGCCTCAGCGTGGAGGTGCCGCCACCGGCGAAGAACCAGTTGGGGAATGGCTTCCCCTGCACCGCCTTGCCGAGACCTTCGACGACTTCCTCGGGCGTGCGGTCGCCCTCGACCCGGATCAGCTGCATGTCGGAGGCGGCGTCGCCGTTGTTGGTGAAGGAGATTTCTGCCTTGCCCGAATCGGCGCTCTCCGGGCCGGTGAACTTCGCCGCCTTGCCGCTGCCGGTCAGTTCGAAGGACAGCTCCTGGTCGCTCTCACCGCCGCAGGCGGAGAGCGCGAGGGCAACTACCACGGCAAGTGCGGCGCAGAGAACGACTGGGATCGGCAATCGAGTGGAAACCTTGCTCACTGACTCCTCCTAGGCTGGGGTGGACGCGACACTGGGCGACCGGCTGGCATCCACCGGCGCCCTGCGAACCTAACGCTTGCTCCAGTAGCGGTCCAGGCCGCGCCACTGGTATTCGGGCGGGACGCACTGAATCAGCTCGGCGGCCGTCTCGGGGTCGGCGCTCTCGGCGACGCGATCGCGGTGGTGGCGCTCGTAGTCGGCCTCGGAGAGGTCACGGGCGAGGTCGGCCTCCTCGCGGAGGCGTTCGCGCACCACCGCCAGGTGCTCGAGCGGGTTCTCGACCGCGCCGAAGTGGGTGAGGGCGAGGCGCTCGGGGCGCCAGGATTCGACGATCGCGATCGAGTCGAGCCAGGTCTCGATGTCGATGTCCGGCGGCGGCGTAGGGGGGACGACCAGGTCCGAGGGTGGGATGCGGACGGCGGCGACGTCGCCGACGAAGGCGGTGCCGCTCTCCTCGTGCAGGTAGCAGACGTGATGGGAGGCGTGGCCAGGCGTGTAGGCGACCCGCATGCCGAGCACCTCCTCGCCGCCGGCGAGCGGCTTCACGTTGGCCTCGGGAACGGGGACGATCTCGCCCCAGAGGCGCTCCATCTCGGAGCCGTAGAGGCGCTCGGCGCTGGCCAGCAGCTTCGCCGGGTCGATCAGGTGCCGGGCGCCGCGCTCGTGGACGTAGACCTCGAGGTCGGGCCAGCGCCGCACCAGGGCGCCCGTCGCAGCCGCGTGGTCGAGGTGGATGTGGGTGAGGATCAGGGCCCGCGGCCGCTCGCCGCCAAGCGCCGCCAGCAGGGTCTCCATCGAGGACTGCGGCCCCGGATCGACCAGGGCCCCGTCCACCTCCCAGCAGCCGATCACGCGGGGACGGCCGAGGTGCTTGACGTCGATTACGCGCATCGCGGGCCGGAGCTCGCTCAGGCGGCTGCCGCGGAGACCGGGGCGGGGAACCGCTCGTCGGCTTCCAGCGTCTGCCGCATCCCCTCCTCCATGCCGCGGGGGGCGTAGCCGAGCTCGCGGCTGGCCTTCTCGTGACTTGCCCAGAAGGTGACGCCGTCGGCGGTGGAGATCAGCTCGCGCAGGTTCGGCGGCTGCCCCATGAGCTTGCCCACGAGTGGCCCGATCGGCGTCAGGGCCTTCATCAGGCCGGTGGGGAGGGCGTGTTTCGGCGCCTTGCGGCCACTGAGCCCGGCGACGATCTCGATCGCGTCGCGCATGGTGGTCACAGGGCCGCTGAGCACGTAGGTCTCGCCGAGCTTGCCCTTGTCGAAGGCGAGCAGGATGCCGCCGGCGATGTCCTCGACGTGGGTCATGCAGACCCCCAGCTCGGGGAATGGCAGGAGCAGCAGCCGGCCGGCGAAGAATTCCTCGAGCAGATCGGCCACCTGCGAGGTGTCGCCCGGGCCGTAGACGCCGCCCGGCTGGACGATGATCGCCGGCAGCTTCTGGTCGGCGATCATCCGCTTGACGACGCGGTGGGCCTCCAGCTTGGTCTCCTCGTAATAGGAGGTGAATTCCTTGCCGGGGTGCTCGTAGGTCTCGTCGACCACCTTGCGGTGGGTGTTGCCGAAGACGCCACAGGTGGAGACGTAGACGATTCTCGGGACCTTGGCCTCGAGCGCGGCCCCCATCACGCGCTCGGTCCCGGCCACGTTCGCCTCCCACATCGCCGGGTGCTGCTTGGCCGGGATCCCGACCTCGTACATCGCCGCGGCGTGGACCACCGCGTCGCAGCCCTCCATACCCGCGCGGAGCGCCGCGGCGTCGCTGAGGTCGCCGTTGACCAGCTCGGCGCCCAGCTCGGCGATCGCCTTGCTCTTCTCGGGGCTGCGCACCAGGCAGACGACGTCGTCGCCGCGAGCGCGCAGCTGGCGCACGACCTCGCCGCCGATGAAACCCGTTCCTCCCGTCACGAAGACCTTCACGAGCGGTAACCCTACTTGGACTGGGCGCCCACCTACAATCGGACGAGGTGGAACGGTCGAGAAACGGACGCCAGGCGCAGACGCGCTACGCCGCCAACGGCGCCGGCGTTGCCAACCCCCGGGCCAGGCAGAGGGCGCTGGCGATCGGCGTCACCAGCGGCGGCGAGGACAGCGATCCGCTCGCCGAGCTGAAGGAGTTGCTGCGCACGGCCGGAGTCGCCACCGCCGGAGAGGCCGTTCAACAGCGGGAGGCGCCGGATCCCGATCGCTACTTCGGCCGCGGCAGGCTGGCGGAGCTGAAGGCCGAGATCGCCGCCTGCGACGCGAACCTGGTCGCCTGTGACGACGAGCTTGCCCCGCGACAGGAGCGCAACCTCGAGGCCGCCCTCGGCGTCCCGGTGATCGATCGCACCGCCGTGATCCTCGACATCTTCGCCGACCACGCACACTCGGCCGAGGGCAAGCTTCAGGTCGAGCTGGCCCAGCTCGAATACAACATGGCGCGCATGCGGGGGCTGTGGACGCACCTCGAGCGGCTCGGCGCCGGCCGCATCGACGGCGGCATCGGCACCAGGGGCCCTGGCGAGAGCCAGATCGAGACCGACCGCCGCCTCGCCCGCGACCGCATCGCCGCGCTGCGGCGCCGCCTGGCGCGATTGGAGCGCAACCGCGGGGTGATGCGGGCACAGCGCGAGCGCTCCTCGCTGCCGCGCGTCGCCCTCGCCGGCTACACCAACGCGGGCAAGTCGACGCTGCTGAACGCGCTCACCGGGGCCGAGGTCGGCGTCGGCGACAGGCTCTTCCACACGCTCGACCCGACCACGCGCAGCGTCGAGCTCTCCGGCCGCACCTATCTGCTCACCGACACGGTCGGGTTCATCGAGAAGCTGCCGCACCAGCTGGTCGAGGCATTCAAGGCAACGCTGGAGGAGACCGTCGTCGCCGACCTGATCCTGCACGTCGTCGACGCGGCGGCAGCGGAGGAGCGGTTGATCGCGGACATGCGAGCCGTCGACGAGGTGCTGGAGGAGATCGGCGCCGGCGAGGGACCGCGCCTACTCGTCCTCAACAAGGCGGATCTGCTCGACGAAGCCCAGCGGGGAGAGGTGCTGCTGCGCCACCCGGACGCGGTGCTGGTCTCCGCCCTGACCGGCGAGGGTCTCGCCGAGCTGCGCGAGCGGATCGAGGTCGCCTTCGAGGACACGCTGGCCGACGTCGAGCTGCTGGTCCCCTATGCCGAAGGCGCTCGCCTGCACGAGCTGCACGAGATCGCCGGCGACCTCGTGCGGGTCGAGCGCGACGACGGCGTCCTGGTTCGCGCCAAGGTCCCGGTCGCCGAGCTGCACCGCTTCGACGATCTGGCCGTCGTCTAGGGTTCGCGGCCATGGAGCTGCCGGTGGCCAAGGTAGAGGGTGGTGCGGTCGTGCCAAGCCGCGCGCACGAGGGTGACGCCGGCCTCGACCTCTATGCCTGCGAGTCTGCTCACATCGGGCCGGGGGAGAGGTGGAGCGTCGGCACCGGGATCGCGGTGGAGATCCCCGCCGGGCACGCGGGGTTGGTCCTGCCGCGCTCCGGCCTGGCGAAGAAACACGGGATCGCTCTGGTCAACGCCCCGGGTCTGATCGACTCCGGCTACCGGGGCGAGGTGCGGGTGCTGCTGCTCAACACCGACCCGGCCGAGATCTTCCGGGTCGAACCGGGAGACCGGATCGCGCAGCTGCTGATCGTCCCGATCGCCCTCGCCGCGCCGGTCGAGGTGGATGCCCTCACCGATTCCGCTCGCGGCGACGGCGGCTTCGGCTCCAGCGGCCGCTAGGTCCCCTAGGCTCGCGCATCCGACTTTGACCACCCCTGGGTGGGGTCAATGTCGGATGCGCGTGTCTCGCCCTGGCTAGGAGCCGAGCGCGACCCGGCGCGCGGACTCGTGCGCGACGCGCTCGAGCGCGTCGTCCAGGGGTGGGAGCTCGGGACGGCTCCCGTAGCGCTGCTCGAGCGCCGCGGCGATCAGGTGATCGGCGAGCCAGGCGTTCTTGGGAAGCAGCGGGCCGTGCAGGTAGGTGCCGATCAGGTTCCCGCTGCGCACGCCCTCCATCCCGTCCTCGCCGTTGTTGCCGAAGCCCCGCAGCACCCGGCCGAGCGGCTGCGCCGCGGCGCCGAGGTAGGTGCGGCCACCGTGGTTCTCGAAGCCCGCGACCGTGTGCCTCCCGGTGCCGAGGTCGACCTCGATCGCGACGTTGCCGATCAGCCGCGGTCCCGGCTTGCGCGCCGTCTCCAGGTCGACCAGCCCCAGGCCCGGCAGCCGCTCCTCGTCGAGCTGATAGCTGTGTCCCAGCAGCTGGTAACCGCCGCAGACCGCGAGCATGGCGGCGCCGCGATCCACCGCCGCGGCGATCGACTCCCGCTTGCGCTCGACCATGTCGGCGGCGACGGCGCGCTGGTCGCGATCTTGCCCGCCGCCGAGGTAGAGCAGGTCGTGCTCGCCGGGATGGAAGGCCTCTCCGGGGCCCGAGGCTGCGTAGGAGAACCCGATCCCCCGCCACTCGCAGCGCCGCCGCAGGAAGACGATGTTGCCGCGGTCGGCGTAGATGTTCATCTGCTCGGGATAGAGGGCAAGCAGGCGGAGCTCCATCAGGGCGCCTTCCCGAGCAGGACGACGGTGGAGCCGACGTGGGCCTCGGTGGCGGGAATCGCGCGGCGGCCGAGCGGCTGCAGGCCGGCTTCGACAGCCTCCTCCTCCAGCGTCTCGGCGGAGAGCCGGCGGAGCTCGATCTCGTTTAGCTCCTCGCTCATAGCGCCGTCGGGATCGACCGTTTGCCTGAGGCGCCGCAGGATCATCCGCTCAGGCTCGACCACCGTCTCCAGCGGCAGGCTGGAGTAGATCCAGCCTTCCATCTGAAGCACGTCCGGCAACGGCGGCAGAGCGCCCTCGGGCGGGGGAGGGGGAAACTCCTCGGCGATCGCGAAGGCAGCTCGGCCGCCGGCGGCGAGGCTGTCGGAGACGCAGGAGAGGCAGGAGATCCGCTCGTCGCTTCCGCCGAGCAGCTGGATCAACTGCATCGGCGCCAGGATCAGGTCGAAGCGGGTCGAGAGGAAGCTGAAGTCGCGCACGTCCATGTGCTCGGCGTCGCCGCCGATTCCGTGGCCCCGCTCCCAGACGGCTTCGACCAGCTCGAGATCGCGCTCGACCCCGATGACGAGATGGCCGCCGCGCCGCGCGAGGTGGAGAGTGACCCGGCCCGCGCCGCAGCCGAGCTCCATGATCGCCTCCTCCTCGCCGATCCCGGCGGCCAGCTCCTCCCAGAGCGGCAGGTCGGCGGTATAGCCACCGCACTCGACGTCGTTCCAGATCACCTCCGCCCTCATCGCCAGAACTCCTCGGCGAGCCCGCGCCCGGCGAGCAGTCGGTGTAGTTCCAGCAGCGCCGTGTAGGTGGGGAGGGCAAAGAGGCGATCCCCCGAGCCGGCGAGGGCACGATCGAGGGAGGGCTCGACCTCGGGCTCGACCTCGATCGCCTCCGGCGGCCAGCCGGCGTACTTGAGCCGCAAGGCCATCTCCGCGGCGCGGGTGCCGGCGCAGACGACCCGGCGCACGGCGCCGTCCAGTAGCTCGAAGTCGGCGTCCCAGATCCAGGAGACGTCGCGTCCGTCGGCGATCCGGTCGTTGAGCCCAATCCAGAGGTCGAGCCCCTCGCCGCCCGCCTCCAGGCGCAGCGTGCGCAGGACCTCGTTGGCGCCGGCCGGGTTCTTGATCAGCAGGATCGAGAGCGCGGTGCCGGCGACGTCGATCGTCTCGACCCGGCCGAATGCGGCCTTCATCCCCTGTAGGGCGGGCGCTATCCGCTCGCGCTCGACGCCGAGCTCAATCGCCGCCGCCACAGCCGCGAGGGCGTTGTAGACGTTGTAGAGGCCGGGCAGCGGCAGCTCCAGCGCGATCTCGCCCCGCGGCGTGCGGGCGGTGACGCGCGAGCCCTCCATGCCCAGCAGCTCGATCTCGGTCGCGGCGACCGCCGGCTCGGGGCGCCGGGCGCCGCAACCGGGGCAGGAGTAGTGGCCGAGGTGGCCGACGAAGGCGCGCTCGTATGCGTAGGGGTGGCCGCAGCGGCGGCAGTGCTTGGCGTCGAAGGCGTGCTGCAGCTCGGGCAGTGCCTGCGAGCCGTCCTCGACGCCGAAGTAGGTGACGCCCTCGCGCGGCTCGCCAGCCGCGTCGCGACCGAGGTCGGCGATCGTCGGGTCGTCCGCGTTCAGCACGAAGCGCGTGCGCCCAGCGCGTGCCTCGACCGTCTTCGCCCACTCGGCCGCCAGCGCCTCCATCTCCCCGTAGCGATCGAGCTGGTCGCGAAAGAGGTTGCCAAGGACGATCGTCTCCGGGTCGAGCTGCGCCGCCACGGCCGGCAGCCAGGCCTCGTCGACCTCGAACAGGCCCTCGCGGCCGTCCTGCTCGAGCAGAGCCGTGGCCACGCCCCAGGTCATGTTCGAGCCGGCCCGGTTGTGAACCGGGGCCCGTCCCTCCGCCTCCAGGATCGCGGCAATCATCGCTGCCGTGGTCGTCTTGCCGTTGGTAGCGCTGACGATCGTCGTGCCGCGATCCAGCTTTGCCCCAAGCAAGGAAAGGGCGTCGGGCTCGAGTCGCAGCAGCAGCCGCCCGGGCAGGGTCGTGCCGCCGCCCCGACCGCTGGCGCGGCTGGCCAGGCCGGCGGCGCGAGCGGCGGTCAGCTTCGCGCCGAACAGCGCCCCGTTCGAGCGGCGGCGACCCTCGCGAGGCGCCAAGGCCCTCAACTCTCCGGCCGGGGCGGGGCGAGGACGCTGAGAGCGCGCGGCAGGACCCGCAGCGACACGGGAAGGTCGGTGAGGTGCTCGCCGTCTGCGTAGACCGGGAATGCACGGCTGGCGCTCAATTCCAGGTGAGGAGCGCGGAAGACGCGGACCTCGTCCTCCTCGACGTGGGTGCCCTTGAACACCTTCGGCAGGTTACTCACGAAGCGCAGCTTGCCGACCTCGCCGACGGTGACGATGTCGAACTCGCCGTCGTCGAGCTCGGCGTCGGGAGCGATGTACATGCCACCGCCGAAGGCGCGGCTGTTGGCGACCGAGACCGAGTAACCGGTGAAGCGAATCCGTTCCTCGTCGACGCGCACCGTGAAGCGCCCCGGCTTCCAGGTGAGCAGCGTGCGCAGGGCCGCGTAGGCGTAGACGAGGTTGCCGCGCAGGAAACCGGTCTCGTTGGCGAGCCGGTTGGCCTCGGAGTCGAATCCGACGCTGACGATGCCGAGAAAGCGCTTGCCATTTGCCTCGCCGACGTCGATGCGGCGCGTCTCGCCCGCCGCCAGGATCGCCACCGCCTCGGCCGGGTCGTCGGGAATGCCGAGCACGCGGGCGAGGTCGTTGCCGCGCCCGCCGGGGATCAGCCCAAGCGGGGTCTCCGCACCGGCCATCGCGCCGCCGATCGCGCCGAGCAGGCCGTCGCCGCTGACCACGACCGGGACCTCGCCGGCCTCGACCGCTCGCAATGCCCGTTCGGCACCGTCGTCGAGCCCCTGGGTGCGCTCGACCCGGAAGGGGATCCGCAGCGCGTCCAGCTCGGCCTCGACCCGGGGCAACAGCTTCAGCGTCTTGCCGCCCGCCGAGGCAGGGTTGACCAGCAGCGTCAGCGGCATGCCCTCGATCCCCATCTGGGCCGCAGCCTAAGGGCCGGGTACCGGTTAGGCCCGCTCGGTCAGACGGCCGACGAAGAAGTTGCCGTCGCCGGCGTTCTCCGCGACCAGCGGTTCGACTCCGCGACGGGCGAGGCGCCAATGCAGCAGCCTTGCCCCAACGCCGCCGGCTGCTCGCGGGCGGCGCATGCGAGCCAGGATCAGGTGAGCACCCGGTCGCAGCACCCGTGCGATCTCCGCCGGGGCAAGACGACCGTCGACCTGGGCGAGGAGGTCGAAGAACCCGTCGGGGTAGGGGAGTGCGCTCGCCTTGCCGACCTTGAAGGCAACCCTCGCCTCGGGGTCGAGACCGACCCGGGAACTCGCCGCGCTCACCAGCTCCGGCGAGGGATCGACGCCGCGCACCCGTGCCGCTGGGAACTCGCGGGCGAGCAGCAATGCCGGCTCTCCTTCACCACAGCCCACGACCAGGGCGCGCTCGGGGGCCGGGACGTGCAGCAGCGCGGCGGCGAGCGGCGTCAGCGGAGGGGCGCGCACAGGGCGATGATCTCAACTGCGTCGGGGCGGCGATGCTCTAGTCTTCCCGCCCGATGGAGCAGGGGTCAGACCGCCGCTTGATCATCCTCGCCGTCTTCGCGCTGATCGCGGTCGGCATCGTCGCCGCGATCCTGATCTCGCGCAGCGGCGGTGACGACGGCGACGATTCCACCACGACCGCCAGCGCCAACGGCTGCGAGAAAGTCGAACCGCCCGAGCCCAAGCGCGTCAGCCTGAGCGCGCCAGAGCAGACGGTGCAGAAAGGCGAAGAGCTGACAGCGGTCGTCGAGACCAGCTGTGGCACGTTCGAGATCGCGCTCGACACGACGAGGGCGCCGAAGACGGCGAACTCCTTCGCCTACCTCGCCGAAGAAGGCTTCTACGACGACCTCATCTTCCACCGGGTCGCTCCCGGTTTCGTGATCCAGGGCGGCGACCCGCTCGGCACCGGCACCGGCGGTCCCGGCTACAGCGTCGACGAGAAACCGCCGGCGAACCTCGCCTACACCAAGGGAACGGTGGCGATGGCGAAGAGCTCGGCCGAGCCGCCGGGACGCTCCGGCAGCCAGTTCTACGTCGTCACAGCGGCCGACGCCGGCCTGCCACCCGAATATGCCCTGGTCGGCAAGGTCGACGAAGGCTACGACGTGGTCGAACGGATCGACAAACTTGGCACGCCGTCTGAAAAACCCAAACAGACCGTGCTGATCAAGAAGATGACGATCGAAAAGGGCTAGCTGCTCTAGGCTGAGGCCCGTGGCCAAGGTCGACGTAGGGGACGCGGCACCGGATTTCGAGCTGCCCGGCACGGGCGGCCAGACCTTCCGGCTCTCCGACCACCGCGGCAAGAACGTCGTCCTCGCCTTCTACCCCGGCGATGCGACCAAGGTCTGCACCGCCCAGTTCTGCTCCTACCGCGACAACGCCGACCGGCTCGACCAGCTCGACGCCGAGGTGGTCGGCATCTCACCGCAATCGGTCGACTCGCACGAGCGCTGGTCGCAGGAGAAGCGGCTCAACCTGCCGCTGCTGGCGGACGAGGACCTCGCCGTCAGCAAGCGCTACGGGGTGACCGCCTGGCTCGGGCCCCTCGCCCGCTTCACAGAACTGGAGGACGTGCCGGAGGGTCGCTACATCATGCGCGCGATCTTCGTCATCGACGGCGAGGGCATCGTCCGTTACCGGCATGTCTCGCGCACGGGAAGCACGTTCCAGTCGGTCGGCGACCTGGAACGCGCGGTCGCCGCCCTGGCTTGATGCCGACCGAGCCGACCGCGTTCACCGCGGGCGAGGCGCCGCTGCTCCGCGGCGAGACGGCAGGGGAGGGGTCGCCGATCGTGCTCTGCCACGGGATCACCGCCACCCGCCGCTCGGTCGTGCACGGCTCGCGCGGGCTGGAGCGCTCCGGCCATGCGGTGATTACCTATGACGCTCGCGGCCACGGCGAGTCCGAGCCCGCCCCGGCGGACCGAGGTTATGGATACCCGGAGCTGGTCGACGACCTGGAGGCCGTTGTCGCCGGTCAGGTCGGCGGGCGGCGGTTCGTCCTCGGCGGTCACTCGATGGGAGCCCACACCGCCCTTGCCTACGCGCTTCGCCATCCGCAGCTCCTCGCCGGGCTGATCCTTATCGGTCCGACCTATACCGGCAAGGGGATCGCCAAAGAGTCGCTCCAGTACTGGGACGGCCTCTCGGCGGCGCTGGAGCAGGGCGGCGTCGAGGGATTCGTCGCCTACATCGACCGCGTCCAGAGGATCGACCCTGCCTGGCGCCAATCGGTCCTGCGCTTCACCCGGGAGCGGATGCTGCGCCATCGCCACCTCGACGCCCTCGTCGTCGCCCTGCGCGAGCTGCCGCGCTCGCAGCCGTTCGAGTCGATGGCGGAGCTCGAGGACCTGGAGGTCCCCACCCTCGTGGTCGCAAGCCACGACGCTGCCGATCCCGGCCATCCCTATGCGGTCGCCGCCGAATACGCCGAGCGGCTGCCGCGGGCGCGCCTGACCAGCGAGCAGGAGGGCCAGTCGCCGCTCGCCTGGCAGGGGGGGAGGCTCTCGCGTGAGATCGCCGCCTTCTGTGCCGAGCTGGGGGTTTAGCTCTCCCATAGCCGGTTCGAATAGCGTTTCCGCCGTGAGAGCGCCGGCCGAGGGCACACTGCGCGGGATCGCCACCTTCCTCGCAACCTTTGGCATCGGAGTGGCCACCTACATCGCGATCGCCGACTCCGGCGGCGGCTCGCCGGTCTGTCTGGCCGGTGGCACTGGCTGCCGAACCGTCGCCGAAAGCTCCTACTCGCACCTGCTCGGGGTCAACGTCGCCGTTTTCGGGATCGTCGGTTACGTCGCGCTGCTCGCCTGCGCCCTGCTGCGGGGCGACGGGGCGCGCATGGTTGGCTTCGCGCTGGCGCTGATCGGCTTCGGGTACAGCGTCTACCTGACCTACCTCGAGCTCTTCAAGATCGACGCGGTCTGCCAGTGGTGCGTCGCCAGCGCGGTGTTGATGACGCTGCTCCTCCTTGCCAACGCCACCCGCATGCTGGCCTACGTCGGCAGAGCTCCATGAGCGGCCGTCAGGACAGGGAAGCGCGGCGCGAAGAGCGCCAGCGGGAAGAGGCGTCCACGGAGGCGACCGAGCGGCGACAGCGCCTGATCAAGCTCGCCAGCGCGATGGCGTTCCTGGCGGTGGTTGGAGTAGCCGTGCTGATCGTCGTCACCGCCGGCCAGAGCGACGGCGGCGACACCAGCCTGGAGGGCGCCGCCGAGGTGAAGCAGCTCCTGAAGGGCATTCCGCAAGACCGGATGGTGCTGGGCGAGCCGGGCGCCAAGGTGACCCTGCTCGAGTTCGGCGACCTGCAGTGCCCGGTCTGCAAGGGCTACGCCGAAGAGGTGCTGCCGCAGCTGATCGAAGGACCGGTGGCTCGCGGCGAAGCGAAGATCGACTTCCGCAACTACACGATCATCGGCCCGGAATCGGCGCAGGCCGGCGCTGGCGCGATCGCCGCCGGAGAACAGGGACGCGGCTGGAGCTTCGTCGAGCTGTTCTACCGCAACCAGGGCCCGGAGAACTCGGGCTACGTCACCGATTCCTTCCTCACCGCGATCGCCAGGGCGGCCGGGGTGCCCGACGTCGCGAAATGGAACCACGACCGCCAGAGCGGCCCGGTCAGCGACGAAGTCGCCCAAACCACCTCGCAGGCCGAAAGCCTGGGCTTCACCGGCACGCCAACGTTCGCCATCCAAGGCCCCAGCACGAGCGGCCTCGAACCGCTCGGCACGCCGGGGAGCGCCGGCGCCCTCGAATCAGCCATCGCCGACGCTGGCTGAGTCACACCGGAGTCAACGTGAGCGGACGGTGTCGCCACCTTAGGCCCGCGACGCTTCCCCGTCGCTGAGGGAGCTTTCGTACTGGAGGGCCAGGCTCGACCGGAGGGGAGCGGTTTTGCCGGTGAGGGTCATCCCGGCTCGCTCGTAGAGCCTGCGAGCGGGACTGTTCTCCCGGGCCGTCCAGACTCCGACACGCTGGTAGCCCATCGAGCGCGCGACGTCGAGGACGTGAAGGACCATTGGGAGCCCGATTCCTGTGCGCTGCGCGGCGGGACGCACGAATACCATCGAGATGTGCAGGAGCGATGGATCGGTTTCTCCCGCGCCGCCGCCGAACCTTCCAGGCTCGGCCAGCGCCATGCCCACGATGCCTGGTCGTAACGCTACGAAAGGCAGTGCGTCTGGGGCTGAGAGTTTCGCGCGGATGCGGGCGGTGCGCTCAGGTCCGTGTGGAGCACCACGGGCGATGTTGGCCTCACGCCACACACTGACCGCAGCATCAATCTCATCGAGACACATGCTCCGCACGTCCATCGGCAGATCGTACGGCCATCCACCGGGCACCGAGCAAACACCGTCTGTTCTCAGCGGTGTTCCTGAGATAGGCGCCTCAGGTTGACATAACCACCATTATCGTGCGTTGATCCTGCGCTTTTGGGGTCAGCGTACGAAGGCGCCGATCGCCTTCCCCACCTCGTGCGCCGTGAACGGGCCAAGGCGGAGCGACCAGGAATTGTCGAGACCCTGGACGAGCGAGCACTGCACTCCGGCAGCCTCGAGCCCGGCGCGGTGCTCTTCACAGCGATCGAATCCGGAGGCTCCCTGGAACACCGCGTCGAGGCCGTAGCGACCATCGTCCACGGGCCACAGGGTCAGACGATCGGCGACGGGCCCGGCGGGAAAGTCGACCTCAGAGCCCATCAGGCGGCAAGGCGGGCACTGCCTTGGGCCAGGGGTCGGATTATCGGAGCGGTCTTGAGAAGGCGGCCACGCTCGACCTGATCAAGCGTAAGCGGAGACTCCTCGATCAGAGAAACCGTATCCCGGTTGCAGTGGCAGCCGTCGGCGAGGAAGTGCCATGGCCTCTCCAGGCGGTCCTGCCAGCGGGCCAGGCGGGGGTCGTCGGAGCGAACGTGCTCGACGAAGAGAAGCCTGCCGCCGGGACGCAGGACCCTCGCGGCCTCGGCCAACGCCGCAGCGGGGTCAGGCACCGTGCAGAGGACCAGCGTGAAGACGACCGTGTCGACGCTCGAGTCGGCGAACGGCAGCGATTCGGCCGACGCCCGGATTGCCGATCCCCTCTCTCCCGACTCCTCGAGCTTTGCGTTCAGCCTCTTGAGCATATGCGGATCGGGCTCGACCATGACCAGCTCGCTCACCCCCGGCGGGAACAGCCCTATGTTCACCCCGGTCCCCGCGCCAACGTCTACCGTGCAACCGCTGGCGCCGGCGAGGGTTTCACGCCGGATCTCGCCCAGGCCAGCCTCCTCAGTCGCTCTCAGCCCGCGGTCGTAGAGCGCCGCGAACGCCCTCCCCCACGTCGCGTCGTAGATCCGACCCATTCAGGGACCGTAGCTGCTTAAGGTGACCCAGCAAAGCTTTGCGCAATCGTTGCTGAGCAGGGGCGCTCAGAAGAGTCAATGCCCCACCCAAAGGAATCGGAAGGGAGGTGAGAGATATGCGCCTCAGCGCCGCAGAGCAAGGTCATTCCCTTGCTCCAGATCCACAAGTCCGCCTAGCGGATGAACTCAGCAAACCAGGGCCCCACCGCGTCCGTTCGCTATTGAGTGCCGTTCGCGATCACGACCCCCTCGTCCTCGGGACCGGGGCGCAGGATCAACACCTCAGCCGGAGCCTTCTCCAGGAGCCAGACCAGGTCTTCGCCGGAGAAGCCGGCGCCGGACTCGGCGGTGGCGGGGACAACGACGCGGTCGAAGCGTTCGCGGTCGAGCAACCGGGCGAGGGCGTGGCGGTAGGAGCGGCCGCGCTCGATGCGGGAGTCGATACTCACTTCCTGCGCCGTCGCCCGTTGTTCGATCGCCTCCAGCATCGGCATCGCCTTTGCCGCCTCGGCCGGGATCGGGCACTCCAGGGGGAGCCGCTTCGGAACGGTCGCCAGGTAGGCCGGCATCAGCGTCGCCCGCTCGGCCCGCGCCAGGCGCAGCGCCGCGTCGAGGGCCCGGCGGGAGATCGCCGTCCCGGTGAAGGGAAGGAGGATCTGGTGGATCGCCTGCGGCCGCTGCGAGCGCCGCCCGCGCCGGCGGGCACGGGCGATCAGGTAGCCGCCCGCCAGCCCGGCGAGGAGGGCGACGCCGATCAGGACGCGCTCGACGCTCACCGCAGCCCCCCGCCCCTGGCCCCTCGGTGGGCGACGATCCGCACGTCGACCCCGGGCGGCGTCGCTCGCATCAGCCGCTGCGGCAGCGGCTCGCGAAGCCTCGCCAGGCCGCGCGGCGGCCGCGACTCGCCGACCATGATGTAGGTGATGCCGCGCTCGCGGACGACCCGAGCGGCGCCCTCGACGAGGTTGTCGCTCTCCTCGATCACGAAGCTGGCGCCGAGGACCGAGGCGAGGTGGCGCAGTGCCGTCACCTGCCGCTCCACCTCGCCCTCGATCGCCTGGTTGGGCGGCTTCACCCAGAGCAGGTCGAGGCCGGTGCCGAGCCGTTGGGCGGAGCGCCAGGCGCGGCGCACGAGGCGCTGCGAGGAGGGCTGCGGGCGGACCAGCGCCAGCAGTCTCTCCCCCACCGCCTTCGGCACCTCGGCGGCAAGCCGCTCCTCGCGGGTTCCGAGCGGCTGCTCGACCACCAGCCGCTTCGCCTCGACCTCCTGGGCGACCTGGCGCAGCGCCACCTCGCGCAGCACCAACAGGTTCTCCGCGGTGAAGAAGTTCTCGAGCGCCGCCTGCACGTTCTCGCCCGGATAGACCTTGCCGTCGCGCAGCCGGTCGATCAGCGCCTCCGGGGTTAGGTCGATCAGCACCACCTCGTCGGCATCGCCCAGCACCGCGTCGGGGATCGTCTCCCGCACGCGCGTCCCGGTCAGCTCGGCGACCTGGTCGTTGAGCGACTCCAGGTGCTGGACATTGACGGTGGAGAAGACGTCGATCCCGGCGGCGAGCACGTCGCGCACGTCCTCGTAGCGCTTCCCGTGCTCGGCGCCCGGCGCGTTGGTGTGGGCCAGCTCGTCGATCAGCGCCAGCTCGGGAGCGCGCGCCAGCAGCGCCGGCAGGTCCATCTCCTCGAGCTCGGTGTCGCGGTAGGTGAGGAGCCGCCTGGGCACCGCCTCCAGCCCCTCCGCCAGGGCCGATGTCTCCGGGCGCCTGTGTGGCTCCATGTAGCCGATCGCCACGTCCCGGCCCTCGTCCTGCTCGGCGTGCCCCTCCTGGAGCATCCGGTAGGTCTTGCCGACACCAGCCGCCATGCCGATGAAGACCTTGAGCTGACCGCGGCGAGCGGATCGCACGCCCCCATTCTCCGCCGCGACCTCTGCGGCGTGCAACTCAAGCTCCCAGCAGGTTGTGGATCACGAGGTCGAGCAGCTTGATCCCGACGAAGGGCACGATCAGACCGCCGAGGCCGTAGATCAGCATGTTGCGGCGCAGCAGCGCCGTCGCGCCGATCGGCCGGTAGCGGACCCCGCGCAGGGCCAGCGGCACCAGCAGCGGGATCACCAGGGCGTTGAAGACGATCGCCGAGAGGATCGCCGAGAGCGGCGTGCCGAGCGACATGACGTTGAGCTCGTTGAGCGGGCCTCGTTCGCCCGGGTTGGCCGCGTAGGTGAAGGCGAAGATCGCCGGCAGGATCGCGAAGTACTTGGCGACGTCGTTGGCGATCGAGAACGTGGTCAGCGCCCCGCGGGTGATCAGCAGCTGCTTGCCGATCTCCACCACCTCGATCAGCTTCGTCGGGTTGGAGTCGAGGTCGACCATGTTGCCCGCCTCGCGGGCAGCCTGGGTGCCGGTGTTCATCGCCACTCCCACGTCGGACTGGGCCAGGGCGGGCGCGTCGTTGGTGCCGTCGCCCGCCATCGCGACCATCCGCCCTTCCTCCTGGTGGCCGCGGATCAGCTCCAGCTTCTGCTCCGGCGTCGCTTCCGGCAGGAAGTCGTCGACGCCGGACTCCTCGGCGATCTTCGCCGCGGTGAGGCGGTTGTCGCCGGTGACCATCACCGTGCTGATCCCCATCCGCCGCAGTTCGTCGAAGCGGGCGCGCATCCCCTCCTTGACGATGTCCTTGAGGTGGACGACGCCGAGCACGTGGTTGTCGCGGCAGACCGCCAGCGGCGTGCCGCCGTCGCGGCCGATCAAGTCGAGCTGCGCCCGCAGCTCGGCGGGCGCCCGCCCGCCCTGTTCCTCGACGTAGCGGATGATCGCGTCGCCAGCGCCCTTGCGGTACTGGTTGCCGTTGACGTCGACGCCGCTCATCCGCGTCTCCGCCGAGAAGGGCACGAAGCGGGCCTCGTGGGACTCGAGCTGGCGCTCGCGGATCCCGTAGCCCTTGGCGAGGACCACGATCGAGCGGCCCTCCGGGGTCTCGTCGGCGAGCGAGGAGAGCTGCGCCGCTTCGGCCAGCTCCGCCTCCTCGATCCCCGGCATCGGGATGAACCGAGTCGCCTCGCGGTTGCCGAGCGTGATCGTCCCGGTCTTGTCGAGCAGCAGCACGTCGACGTCGCCCGAGGCCTCAACCGCCCGGCCCGAGAGCGCCAGCACGTTGTGGCGGACGAGCCGGTCCATGCCGGCGATCCCGATCGCCGAGAGCAGGGCGCCGATCGTGGTCGGGATCAGCGCCACGAGCAGGGCGACCAGGGTGACGACCGAGGCGTCGGTGCCGGAGAACTCGGCGAAGGGCCGCAGCGAGACGACCACGGCGAGGAAGACGAGGGTGAGGCCGGCGAGCAGGATGTTGAGCGCGATCTCGTTCGGCGTCTTGCGCCGCTCGGCTCCCTCGACCAGGGCGATCATCCGGTCGAGGAAGCTCTGGCCGGGCTCCTGGGTTATCTCGACCACGATCCGGTCGGAGAGGACGCGGGTGCCGCCGGTGACCGCCGAGCGATCGCCGCCCGACTCGCGCACCACCGGCGCCGACTCGCCGGTGATCGCCGACTCGTCGACGGAGGCGATGCCCTCGACCACGGTGCCGTCACCGGGGATCGTCTCCCCCGCCTCGACCACGACGACGTCGCCTCGCCGCAGCTCGGAGGCCGGCTTCTCGCCGCCGTCGCGAAGGCGGGCGACGGTCTCGGTGCGCATCGAGCGCAGCGCGTCGGCCTGCGCCTTCCCCCGCCCCTCGGCGATCGCCTCGGCGAAGTTGGCGAAGACCACGGTCAGCCAGAGCCAGAGGCCGATCGAGAAGGCGAACCAGGCCGGCTCGTCGCCGCCGCCGAGCGGCGCCCCGCCGAAGACCTGGATCAGCCAGCCGCCGGTGACGATCGCGGCGCCGATCTCGACCACGAACATCACCGGGTTTCGCACCTGGTGGCGCGGGTCGAGCTTGCGCAGCGAATCGAGCAGGGCGCGCACGACGATCGCCCGGTCGAGCAGCGAGCGCGGCTCGTTGCGAAGCGTCTCGTCGGTCATCGCGCGGCTCCCCGATCCAAAGCGAGGTTGAGCTCGAGGACGTTGACCCCCGGCTCGCCGAAGAGGGCGAGGAAGCGGCCCTGGGTGTGCTCGTCGACGAGGTCGAGCACGTCTGGCAACGGCAGGTGGCGAACCGCGGCAACCCGGTGCGCTTGGATGCGGGCGTTGGCGACCGAGATGTGGGGATCCACGCCCGAGGCCGAGGTGGCGGTCGCGTCGACCGGAACCGCGGCGGCGCGCAGCCCGGGGTCGTAGGGACGCTCGCGCTTCAGGTAGGCGGCGAGCTGTTCGGCGAAGAGGTCCGACAGCTCTCGGCTGTTCGGCCCGAGGTTGTTGAAGTAGGTGACGTCGGCGCTGTATTCGGTCGCCGAGGGCCGGCTCTGGAAGTAGCGCGGCAGGCCGCGGAAGTCCTGGCCGATCAGCTTCGAGCCGACGACCCTGCCGTCGACCTCGACCCTGCTCCCGTTGGCGGCGTTCGGGAAGAGCAGCTGGGCGACGCCGGTCGTAGCGAGCGGATAGGCGATGCCGAGCAGCAGCGTCAGGAAGGCGATCGCGACGGTGGCGGTTGTCAGGTCCCTGCGCATCTCAGAAGAGCTGGTCGGTCAGCCCCTGCACGACCGGGCCGAGCAGGAAGGCGGGAAAGAAGGTGAGCGCGGCGACGATCACGACTACGCCGATCAGGAGGACGACGAAGGTGGGCGAGTCGGCGCGGAAGGTCCCCGCCCCCGCGGGGGCGATCCGCTTGCCGGCCAGCGATCCGGCCACCGCGAGCGCCGCGATCATCGGCAGGAAGCGGGCGAGCAGCATCACCACGCCGCCGAGCAGGTTGGCGAAGTCGTACCCGTAGGCGCCCGCGTTGCCGGGCGCGTGGGGCTGGACGAAGCCGGTGTAGCCGGCGAAGGCCGAGCCGTTGTTGTTGGCCTGCGAGACGTAGGCGTAGAGCGACTCCGAGAAGCCCTGCGGGCCGGCGTTGTAGATCGAGTGCGTGCCGTCCGGGCTGGCGACCGCCCAGGCGGTCGCGAAGAGGACGAGCAGGGGCGTGACCAGGACCCCGACTAGGACCAGCTTCACCTCGCGCGACTCGATCTTCTTGCCGAGGAACTCCGGCGTGCGGCCGACCATCAGGCCGGCGATGAAGACCGTGAGCAGGACGAACAACAGCATGTAGTAGAGGCCCGAACCGACCCCGCCGAAGACCACCTCGCCGGTCCCCATGTTCGCCAGCGGCACGAGGCCGCCGATCCCGGTCAGCGAGTCGAGGGCGGCGTTGACGGCGCCGCAAGAGGTGACTGTCGTCACCGCCGTCCACAGCGAGGACTCGGCGATGCCGAAGCGCTGCTCCTTGCCCTCCATGTTGCCCCCGGTCGAGCCGTCGAGGGCATGGGTGAGGACGCCGGCGTGGTGCTGGGCCGGGCTGCCGTGCTGCTCGGCCGCGTAGACGACGGCGACAGCGACGAGGAACATCGCCATCATCGCCGCGTAGAGCGCCCAGCCCTGGCGGCGGTTGCCGACCATGCGGCCGAAGGTCGAGGTGAGGGCGGCCGGGACGATCAGGATCAGCAGCAGCTCGACCATGTTGGTGAGGCCGCCCGGGTTCTCGAACGGCATCGCGCTGTTGACGTTGAAGAAGCCGCCGCCGTTGGTGCCCAGCTCCTTGATCGCCTCCTGCGAGGCGACCGGGCCGAGCGCCAGCGTCTGCGTCCCCCCGGCGAGCGTGTGGAAGGTCTGCGAGCCGTCGAAGGTCTGGATCACCCCCTGCGAAACGAGCACCAGAGCGGCGACGAAGGAGATCGGCAGCAGGACGTAGAGGACGATCCGGATCAGGTCCGACCAGAAGTTGCCCAGCGCCGCCCCCGAGCGGGCGGCGAAGCCGCGGATCACGGCGGCGAGCACAGCGATCCCGACCGCGGCAGAGACGAAGTTCTGCACCGTCAGCCCCGCCATCTGGACGAAGTAGGAGAGCGTCGTCTCGCCGCCGTAGTACTGCCAGTTGGTGTTGGTGACGAAGGAGGAGGCGGTGTTGAAGCTGAGGTTCGGGGGGCCCGAGCCGAAGCCCTCGGGATTGAACGGCTGGATGCCCTGGGTGCGGAGCAACAGGTAGAGCAGGAGCCAGGAGAGCAGGCTGAAGACGACGAGCGAGCGCGCGTATGCCTTCCAGTCCTGGTTGTCGCCGGGCCGTACGCGCAGCACCCGAAGGGAGAAGCGCTCGATCGGCCCGACGACAGGACTCAGGAACACACGCTCTCCCTGAAAGACGCGGGCGATGTACCCGCCGGCCAACGGAACGAGCGCAGTCAGGACGACGAGGAAGACGACAATCTGCGCCCAGCCCTGCGCCATCAGAGCCTCTCCCCCCGAAAGAGCGCGTAGGCGAGGTAGGCGAAGACCGCGACCGAGACGAGCAGCCCGAAGAGCTCGGCGGCGCTCATACCCGGTCCACCGCCTCGATCAGCGCATAGATCAACCCGAAGGCGGCGAGCGCCAGGGCGATCGAGACGAGATCCATGCAGCGATCGTCGCTCTGCCCCCATCAAGGCCGCATGAAGGAGCGCGGCCGGCGTATACAGATTTCGTAAAGGTCGCTAACCCGAGAAGCGGTAGCCGACTCCAGGGTCGGTGCGGATGTAGCGGGGCCCGTCCTCGGGCTCGATCTTGCGGCGCAGGTTGGCGACGTGGGCGCGGAGCACCTGCACGTCGTCTTCGTACTCCACCCCCCAGACCTCTACCAGCAGCGAGCGGTGGGTCATCAGGCGCCCACGATTCTGCGCCAGCACTCGCAGCAGCTCGAACTCGGTTGGGGTCAGGTGTACCGCCTCCCCATCGCGCCGTACGGCTCGGGCAACCAGGTCGATCTCCAGGCCCTCCGCGGCGATCAGCGGCTCCGACGCTTCCGGCTTGGCGCGTCGCAGCGCCGCCTCGAGCCGCGCCACCAGCTCCGGCGGCCCGAACGGCTTCGTCACGTAGTCGTCGGCGCCGGCGGCGAGGGCGCGCACCTTCTCCTCCTCCTCGCCCACCGCCGAGAGGACGATGATCGGCATCTCGCTCCACTCGCGCAGGCGCTTCGTCACCTCGACCCCGTCGAGGTCGGGAAGCATCAGGTCGAGGATCGCCGCCGCCGGCGGTTTCACCGCCGCGCGGTCGAGCGCCTCCTCGCCACTGGCCGCGGTGACCGCCTCGTAGCCGGCGTCGCGGAGGATCACGCGCAGGGCACGGAGGATCTGGGGCTCGTCGTCGCAGACGAGGACCCGGACCGCGCCGCTCACTCGCCAGCCCGCTCTCGGCGCGGAACGGTGACGACGAAGCTCGTGCCCTGCCCCGGCAGCGACTCGACCGCGATCTCGCCGCCGTTCGCCTCGACGAACCCCTTGGCTATCGCCAGGCCGAGCCCGGAGCCTGCGTTGGGCCCGTCCCCCCGCTGGAACGGCTCGAAGATCCGCCGCCATTCTGTCTCCGGTATCCCCGGCCCCTGATCGACGACACGGACGACGACGTTGGCGCCGACGAGCCGCGACCTCGCCGAGACCGGCCGCCCTTGGCTGTAGCGAACCGCGTTCTCGAGCAGGTTTGCGAAGGCACGCTCGAGCTGGGCGGCGTCGGCGTCGACCATCGGCAGGTCGGGGTCGATCGCGAGGCGAATCGGGCCTGGGCTCGCCACCCCTTCGCGCGCCGCGTGCAGCACCTCGCCGAGGTCGACCGGCTCCCGGTGCGGCTCCGCCTTTCCCGCCTCCAGCCGCGACATGTCGAGCAGGTTCTCGACCAGGCGGGAGAGGCGCTCGCCCTCCCCCACGATCGCCTCGCTCAGCTCGGCGCGCTCCTCCGCGGTCAGCGTGCTCGAGCCGAGCGCCGAGCCGCCGGCGATCATCGAGGTCAGGGGCGTCCGCAGGTCATGGGAGATCGAGCGCAGCAGGGCGGTCTTCAGCTCGTCGCTGCGCCGCAGCGCCTCGGCCTCGACCGCCTCGGCCTGCATGCGGTCGCGCTCACGGGTGAGGGCGGCCAGCTCCGCCAGCGCCCGATCGGCCTCCTCGCGGCGCCGCTCCGCCTCGACCGCGCCGGCGCGCGCGAGACCGGCGACGCTGCTGCTGAGAATCGCCGCGATCGCGAAGGCCGCCAGCGCGACCCAGTTCTCCTCGTCGGCGATCGTGAGGCGGTGCAGCGGCGGCAGGTGAAAGAAGTTGAAGGCGATGGCGCTGGCGAGCGAGGCGAGCAATCCCAGGCGCAGGCCCCAGACGATCGATATGAGCAGGATCCCCGGCAGGTAGACGATGCCGAGGGAGACGACCGGTGCGACCGACTTGAGCGGGTAGACGATTGCCGTCCCCAGCGCGACAGCGCCGAGCGTGGCAAGGATCCCGAGCCAGGTGGCCGGGGGCTCGCCGCCGAGGCCTATGGAGAACCGGTGCCGTCGCACCGGACCAGGGTATGCGGCGGTCAGGCCCGCCGTGCGTCGTCGCGGGCGGTAATCAGGCCGCCTCGCGCTCCTCGGCGCGCTGGCTCTCCCCCGTCTCAGCCTCGCCGGCACTCGCTGCCGCCCGCTCCTCGTAGGCGCGGCGCGCGCCGTGATCGACCTGGGTCATCAGCTTGTCGACTTTCGTCAGGCGGCCGAGGGCCTCGCGCACGCCCCGGGGCAGGAGGGCAACGAACCTGAACATGGCGCCGTTGATACGCGGCACCCAGACGTCGAAGCGCGGAGCTTCCAGGGCGTCGACGATCGCGTTGGCGACGTCCTCGGCCTCGACCGGCCTGATCAGCGTCTGGCCGACGCCGGCGGTCAGCTCGGTGTTGACCACGGTCGGCATCACGCAGGCGATCTCGACGCCGCTGCCGCGCAGCTCCTGGCGCACCGCCTCGCTGATCCCGACCACGGCGTGCTTGGTGCCCGAGTAGGTGGCGATGCCGGGGAAGCCGCCCTTGCCCGCCTGCGAGGCGAGGTTGACGATGTGGCCGTGACCGCGGGGCTGAAAGCGCTCGATCGCCAGCTGCATGCCGACGATGACGCCGTAGACGTTGATGTCGAGCTGGCGCTTGACCGAGTCCTCGGACTCCTCGGCGAAGGGCGTCACCGGCATGATCCCGGCGTTGTTGACGACGACGTCGACCGGCCCGAGCTCGCGCTCGGCGGCGTCGAGGAAGGCGGCGAAGGAGCCGCGATCGGTCACGTCGAGCGGCAGGGCAACCGTGCCCCCGCCCAGGCCGGCAGCCGTCTGCTCGGCGAGCTCGAGGTCGAGATCGCCGATCGCGACGCGGCACCCCTTGCGCACCAAGGCCGTCGCCGTCGCCTTGCCGATCCCCCGGGCGCCCCCGGTGATCGCCACGACCTTGCCGCTGAGAGAGCGCCGCTCTTTCGCCATCGGTATCTCCTCTCCGGCGGCCCTAGGCCGCCGGCTTGTAGACGGTGACCACGGCGGCGCCGCCGAGGCCGATGTTGTGCTGCAGGGCGGTCTTGGCGCCCTCGACCTGGCGCTTGTCGGCTTCGCCGCGCAGCTGCCAGGTCAGTTCCGAGCACTGCGCCAGCCCGGTCGCGCCGAGCGGATGGCCCTTGGAGATCAGCCCGCCGGAGGGGTTGACCACGACCTTGCCGCCGTAGGTGGTCGCCTCTTCCTCGACCAGCTTGTGGCCCTCGCCCTCGGCGGCGAAGCCGAGCGCTTCGTAGGTGATCAGCTCGTTGGCGCTGAAGCAGTCGTGCAGCTCACAGACGTCGATCTCGTCGGCCACCACGCCAGCCTCGGCGTAGGCCTCCTCAGCCGCCTGCTTCGACATGTCGGAGCCGACGATCTTCATGCAGTCGGTGTCCTCGGCGAAGGTCGAGGAGAGGTCGGTGACCATCGACTGGCCGGCGATCTCGATCGCCTGGTCGCCGAGCCCGTGCTCTTCGACGTAGCGCTCCGAGGCGACGATCGCGCAGGCCGAGCCGTCGGAGGTGGGCGAGCACTGCAGCTTGGTCAGCGGGTCGTGGATCATCTTCGCCGCCTTGATGTCCTCGATCGTGTACTCGTCCTGGAACTGGGCGTAGGGATTGTTGACCGAGTGCTTGTGGTTCTTCCAGCCGATCCAGGCGTAGTGGTCCGGATTGGAGCCGTACTTCTCCATGTGGTCGCGACCCGCGTTGCCGAACATCTGCGGCGCCGGCGGCGACTGCTCCGGGTCGCGGATCTCGAACATCCGCATCGCGTGCTTGTCGAGCGCGTTGGTGCGGTCGGTGTACTTGACGCCGAGCGAGCCCGGCTCCATCTTCTCGAAGCCGAGCGCGAGCGCGCACTCGACCAGGCCGCCCTTGACCGCCTGGCGCGCCAGGAACAGCGCCGAGGAGCCGGTCGAGCAATTGTTGTTGACGTTGACCACCGGGATGCCAGTGAGGCCGAGCTGGTAGAGCGCCCGCTGGCCGTAGGTGGAGTCGCCGTAGCAGTAGCCCGCGTAGGCCTGCTCGACGTCCTCGTATGGAATGCCGGCGTCGGCGAGCGCCTTCTCCCCCGCCTCCTTGGCCCAGTCCGGGTAGTCGCCCTCCTTGGTGCCGGGCTTCTCGAACTTGGTCATCCCGACCCCGATCACGAACGTGCGGTTGCTCAAAGTCTGCTCCTGTGGTCTGCCACGCGCTGCGGCGGCGGTTTGGCTGCGTAGCCAGGAAATCTACCGGGTGCGGCGCGGGACCGATCGGAGCCATTGCTCAAAAAGACTTGACTTTCCTGTTTTCGTGCGAGAGGGTCGGCGGCGCAATGGCCCGCAGGCTCACCCGCATCCTCCTCGCGACGGCGGTCTCGGCCCTCCTCGGCGGTACGGCACTGGCCGGCACCGCGAGCGCGAGTCCCGCCTGGTTGTTCGAAGGCGAAGAACTGGTCGGCGCCGAAACGATCGAGGGCGAGGCCGTTCCGAGCAGCTTCACGATCCCGGGCCTGACGACCAAATGCAAAGAAATGACCTACGCGATGTCGATCTCGAACTCCCTCGGCGTCGGCAAAGGGCAGCTCAAAGAACTCGGGTTCAACACCTGCACGACGGACAGCGCGGCATGCACGGTCAAAGTCATCACGGCGGAATCACTTCCCTGGGCAGCGCACCTGGCCACCTTCAGCTTCACCAACTACGTCGTCTTCGAAGGCGTCAAAATCGCGATTTTATACGGTGGAGCCGAATGCGTTTTGAGCGGGTTCTGGGTCACCATCACCGGGACGGTCGGGGGCAAATACGACAACCCAACCGAAACCTTCACCTTCAACGCGGCCAACTCCAAAGCTACGAAAACAGCGCTGAAAGCACTTGGCGGCTCAGTCGAATGGAACGGCGCGTTCACGACCGAAGCGACCGGCGCGCACAACGGCGAAGCGCTGACGGTCTTCTAGAGCGCCCAGGGCAGCGGTGACCTCCCGGCTTCCGCCGCCGAGGCGTCCGCGTCGGCAAACGGGACCGACCGGACGGCGATACTGATCGGATGATCGTCAACTGCGCCGTCTACGAGGCGGGGCATCGTCGAGACGGGGACCTTCCCCTCGACCAGGCGGGCAAGGCCGCCCGTGGCGAGGACTCGTTCGTCTGGCTCGGCGTCCACGAGCCCTCGGCGGCGGAGTTCGAAGAGATCGCGCGCGAGTTCGACCTGCACGAGCTGGCCGTCGAGGACGCGGTCAACGCCCACCAGCGGCCAAAGGTCGAGCTCTACGGAGACACCTTGCTCGTGGTGGTCAAGACCGCGCGCTACGTCGATTCCGAGGAGGTGATCGAGGTCGGCGAGCTGCTGCTCTTCGTCCACCCCCGCTTCATCGTCACCGTGCGCCACGGCGAGGGCGAGCTGAGCGCCGTCAGGGAGCGGATCGAGCGCCGCCCCGACCTGCTCCGCCACGGGGTCGGCATGGTGCTGTACTCGATCCTCGACCACGTCGTCGACGGCTACGAAGACGCCGCCCAGGGAATCGACGTCGACATCCAACAGGTCGAGCGCCAGGTCTTCTCCGACGACGGCGCCAACCCGGTCGAGCGGATCTACAAGCTGGAGCGCGAGGTGCTCGACTTCAACACCGCGGTTGCGCCCCTCTCCGTCGCCGTCGACGAGATCGCCCGCGGGCACTTCGAGGTGGTGCCGGACGAGCTGCATGAGTACTTCCGCGACGTCCACGACCACCTGCGGCGGGTCAGCCGACGGATCGCCGACTTCCGCGACCTGCTCGGCAGCGCCCTGCACGCCAACCTGACCCAGGTCTCGGTCCGCCAGAACGAGGACATGCGCAAGATCTCGGCCTGGGTCGCGATCCTCGCCGTGCCGACGATGGTCGCCGGCATCTACGGGATGAACTTCGAGCACATGCCGGAGCTGCGCTGGCGCTTCGGCTACCCAGCGGTCCTCCTCCTCATCGCGATCGCCTGCCTCGCCCTGTACCGGCGCTTCCGGCGCGCCGGCTGGCTGTAGCGCCCAGCGCGAGGAGGCGGCTCGTCGAGCCATTGGGAAGATGGCTAGAATCGATCGCTCTAAGAAACTTGATTGCTGGACGGAAAGGGGCGAGGATCGATGAGGCGAAGGGCAGTGAACGTCATCCTGCTGAGCGTTTTCTCGAGCCTGGTCGCTAGCGCAGCCCTTGCCTCCAGTGCCGCTGCCAGCCCGGCGTGGAAGTTCGAAGGCGCCGAACTGATCGGCACCGAAATGCTGATCGGCGGTACGACCGAAAGCACCTGGACCATTCCCGGGTTGACGACCAAATGCAAAGGCATCGTCTACCAGATGAAAATCCAGAACAAAGGCGGCACGGGCGAAGGCGAACTCACCTACTTCCCGATGTTCAAATGCACGACCAACAGCGCCGTCTGCACGGTGAAAACGATCGAAGCCCAGAGCCTGCCCTGGTCCGCACAGCTGAAAACGATCGGCGCCACTCACTACCTCGTCATCCCCAGCTTAAAAGTCGGCATCCTCTACGCGGGTGAAGAATGCGTGCTGGGCGAAGTATTCGTCGCGATCACAGGCTCGGCCGGCGGTCGCTTCGAAGCGGGCACCGAAAGCTTCGTCTTCGACGCCGCGAGCTTCACCGCGACGGGAACGAAATTGAAAGCCCTCGGCTCGAAAGTCGAATGGACCACCACCCTCAGCGCGGAAGCGTTCGGTCCGCATTTAGGCGAGGCGCTGACCGTCTCCTAGCCTCACTGCCGCGACCGCGCGGCGGCGGGTTTGACCAGAGCACGAAGGCGGCACCCGCAATCGCGATCCCGATCGCGGTCGCCAGAGCTCGCTGGCCCGCTGCGCGCAGCGCCGGCTCGCCGATCGAGTCGGCCAGCAGCACGGCGTAGGTGGTGATCGCCGCCGTGAAGAGCGCGTACTGGACGGTCAGCAGGCCGTATGCGAAGGCGGTGGCAACGGTAAGCGCCAGGGCGATCGCAACCCCGTCGCCGCGCAACCACTCGGCCAGCGCCGTCGCGATCACGAGACCGGCCAGGGTGCCGACGGCCCGCAGGATCAAGCGATGGAAGGTCTCGTCCCGCTCGGGGCGCAGGACAAAGAGGATCGTCAGCGGAATCCAGAAGCCGTGCTCGTGAATCCCAACCAGCCAGTAGGTGGCGACGCCGGCGGCGAGGGCGGCGCCAAAGCGCAGCGCGTGGCGGAAGCTGACCGAGCGCAGGGTCAGGTTGGACGCGAGCGCGTCCAGGGCACCGCGCGTGCTCCAGGCGCTCGCCCCTCCCTCCTCCTCTCGATCCCCCGCGGCCCAGACGCAGAGCGAGAAGGCAGCCTGCAGAAGACCCCCGGCGGTGGCGAGAAGAAGTGCCGGACCCGTATCGCCGAGGTCGAGCGGCAGGTCCTGGGCGATCAACAGCGAGAGCGCCACCGAGAGACCGGCGATCGAGAAGCGCAGCGAGACGGCGAAGCAGTACCCGGCGGCGGCGCCCACCAGCCCCATCGCCGCCACCGCGAGGAAGGCGTTGCCCCCCGTCAGCACCCCCAATGCGGCCGCGAGACCGATCAGGGGCGCCGTCACCGCCTGCCAGGCGGCCCTGCTGCGGGCCGGGGCGTCGAGGCCCGGGAACCCCGCCAGCAGAGCGCCGGTCCCGATCGCACCCTTGGTCGGGCTGTCCAGGCCCAGCTCCAGCAGCAGCGCCAGGCCCACCGGGATCGCGACGAGGGCGCCGCGGCGCAGCGCCGGGCCTGGCTCACTCGGCCCGATCGCGAACAGCGGCGAAGCCTGAAGCCGTTGCCTGGCGCCACCAGCGTTGAACAGTTCCATCGGCCGCAAGTCTCGCGGCGCCGTCGGCGCCAAGCACAGACGCGGCCCGCAGCGGTTTGCGTCCGTTACGCGACCGGCAGCCACCGCCGATCCGGGCTGAGGTAGAGAGCGGGGCGCCGCGGCAGGTGCTTCTTGACGTAGCAGGGACATGAGTTGTCCTCGCAGGCGACGCCGTCGTCGTCCCCATCGAGACGGTGCGGGTCATACCGCGGCCCACCGTGCTTGAGGAAGAAGATCTGCGCGGCGCGCTGGCTGGCGAAATCCGCGCAGTCCTTGTCGCTGGCCGAAGCCGGCGACGGCATGGTGGCGAGCGAAAGTGCCGCAAGTGCGATGGCGGCGCCGACTACGAACAGCCTGCGAGCTGAAAGCTCCATATAGAACTCCTTGCGTTCCGAGATAAGGACGCGGAGATCTTATGAACCCGTGAGCCCAGGGAGCCAAATGGCCAAGCGTCCCCGGGTACCCTGGTAGGTCGTGATCGTCGCCGAGCTGAGCACCGATCCCGCTGCTGGGGTGGGCATCTTCGCCGCGCTGGCCGCGGGCGTCGTCTCCTTCCTCTCCCCCTGCGTGCTGCCTCTGGTGCCCGGCTACCTCTCCGCGGTCAGCGGCGTCTCCGCAGCCGAGCTGGAGAGCGCCGGCTGGCGGCGCATCCTCGGCCCCAGCCTGCTCTTCGTCGCCAGCTTCTCGGCGATCTTCATCGCCCTCGGCCTGACCGCGACCGGCCTCGGCTCGGCCCTGCAGGACCACGAGCAGCTGCTGACCAAGATCTCGGGAGCCCTGATCGTCGCCATGGGCGTCCTCTTCGTCGCCTCGCTCTTCGTCACCCGCCTCAACCGCGAGTGGCACGTCGACGCCCTGCTCGAACGGGCGGGCAAGGGCGGCCCGATCGTCGCCGGCGCCGCCTTCGCGATCGCCTGGACGCCCTGCATCGGGCCGACCCTCGGCGCGATCCTCTCGGCCGCTTCCCTCTCCGGCTCGGCCGGGCGCGGCGCCTTCCTCCTCGCCGTCTACTCCGCCGGTCTCGCGATCCCCTTCCTGCTCACCGCGATCGCCTTCTCCCGCGTGACCACCGCCTTCACCGTGGTCAAGCGCCACTACCAGCTGATCGTCGCCACCGGCGGGCTGATCCTGATCGCCATGGGCATCTTGATCTGGACCAACCAGCTGACCCAGCTCAATGCCGAAGCCCAGAGCTGGCTATCGGGGTTGGGCCTCGACTTCTGGAACTCGGTCTGAGAGGGCGTGCGGCTGGCGCATCTCGGCGTCCTCGGTCGCTCATGCGCAGAGCACGCTTCGCTCCCCTACGTCCTTGAGCTGCTTGGCCGCCCGCCCTCTCAGCGGGCTTAGTTGTTGACCGGCGCCACGGTCTCGATCTCCTGCCCGACGGCCTCGACCTCCTCGAGACCTTCGCCATCGAGATCGCGGGAGCAGACGATCCGAAAGCGTCCCGTCCCGATCTCGGAATCCGGCACGACGGGCAGCCCGCGGATCTGGTCCCAGCCCAGCCGCTCGACCTCGAACGGGTTCATCCGCACCTCGGCGGCCGGGAACGGGCAGCTCGAGTTGTGCTGGTCGATCGCCTTCGAGATCGCCTCGAGGTTCTTCGCCTCCGGGGATGCCATCGCTGAAGTCTAGAACCGGTACGCCGCGCGCTACAGCGTGCCGCCGGAGTCGTACGCCCTGCCCGGCGTGGCACCGAGGGCGAGCAGCCGCAGGCCGTCCGGTCCGGCGGTGATCTTGCGCTTGACCTCGGGCCCGACGCGGACGACGTGCTCCGGATCGAGCGAGTACACCTCGCCATCGGCTTCGAGCGTGCCGGAGCCGCGCAGCGCGACGTAAACCTCCTCCTGGCCCAATTGCT
Source organism: uncultured Solirubrobacterales bacterium (assembly GCA_963712595.1). GTDB lineage: Bacteria > Actinomycetota > Thermoleophilia > Solirubrobacterales > 70-9 > VRUE01. The sequence continues at coordinate 51,851 of CAVQIM010000001.1, read as the reverse complement.
GCGGGCGCTCGGCGAACATCCTGCCGCCGAGGCCATCCTCTGAATGGTCGTGCTCGGGATATTCGTCGGCGCCGGGACCGAGCTCCTCGATCGAGATGCCGAACGAGGTCACGCCCAGTGCACTCGCGGCACGGCGGAGGCTGACCCGATCGAAGCCCCGCAAAGCCTCGATCTCCTCGATCGCAACGTGGGTCACGTCGGCCACACAGCGATCGTACCCCGACCAGACGTTAGGGACCGGCGGACGCCGGGTCAGCAAGGCGACCCGCGAAAAGAACCGCGCCGGTCCGGTCGTCGCGCAGGAAGAAGAGGAACGGGCGGTTGGCGTTGAAGGTGACCGCGTTTTTTGGAATCCGTGGGGCCGAGAGCGCAACCATCCCAACCGCCGTCGCGGCGGCGGCGACGGTCCCCTCCTCGTCGACGGTGAAATCAGCAGCGTGCTTGACGAAGTCGATCTTCAAGGGCACTGCTGCCGTGATGCGGGGGAAGTCCGCGTTTTCGCTGAAGGTAGTGGGCATGCCCAGCTTTTCGAGGGCACCGGTCAGCTCGGCTTCGGTGTCAAGGTGGAAGCGCGGCAAGCTGAGGATCACCGTCCTGGTCGAGAGGCCGCGCGCGATCCGGACTAGGCCTCTGCCGTCGAGGTGGTGCTGCAGTGAGCCGAGCGGCTGTCGCACGGGGAGCATCACCAGCAACGAAAGCGTCGAGGATCGGTACGGCAGGGCCACCGCCTTGTAGCCGGGACCCGTGCCGTAGCGCAGCGACTCGGTCTGGCGCATGAAGTCGACGGTGGTCTTTCCAGTCGCTTTATGAAAAACATCCGGCCCGGTATCTCCGCGCTCGAACGGGTGCTCCCAGTCGGCGTCGAGATAGACGGCGTTGGTCAGGGCCAATGCCATTTCTTTGGGTAGCGAGTCGAGGATCCGAGGAATCAATCCCTTGGTGTGATCACTCACCCAACGGTTGATCGCGTCAAGGGCGCCCGTCGGGTCGCCCGTGAAGTCAACTGCTTCCGGGACGGCACCGAAGTGCTGCTGGGCGCCGGAGAGGAAGGCCGGCTCAAGCGGGAGCCCCTGCTGGAGGAAGAGGCCGCTGGCGATCTCGAGCGTAGGCGGTTCGGGGTCGCCCACCGCAGCAGCGGCCTGCCCAGCGGCGATGGCACGCTGGAGATCACCGACGGCGGCGAAATCGGCCGGCCCTTTCAGGTGGAGCGTCCGGGAGATCTCCGCTGCGGTGCTTCGAGCACCGCCCGTACCCGTCATCGCCAACGCCGCCGCAACGCTGTCGGGCGAGAGGACCAGATTTCCGGCCCCTTGCGCGCGCATGAGGTCGAGTCCGAACGCGCCGGTGGCGGCAGCCGGGGCAAACGTCGCAGATGGGGCGGCTCTGACGTGCGTTGGGCCCTTGGCCTGACTGGTGCCGGCCAGCTTGCCCCCGCAGATGCCCGCCACAAAGAGCAATGCGCAGGCAGCGATGGCTAGAACTGGCAAGAAAACGCGATCGGTGTGTCTCGCTGATCGCGCGCCCATGCTTACGGTCAGCTTAGATCAGTCGCGGGCCTTTCATGCCGCCTTGGGATCTAGCTCGATGGGCCCTACGCCTTCGTTATACTTAGGCAGTATGACTCAGCGAGTTGGAGCAAAGGGCCAGGTCGTGATTCCCAAGGATCTGCGTGAGCGGGCTGGCCTCGGCCCCGGGGCCGATGTCTCTTTCGAGCCAGTCGACGACGGCATTATCGTGCGGCGCACGGATCGAGCCTCGAGACTGCGAGGACGTTTCGCCAAAAGCGGCATGGCGGCGCGGTTGATTGAGGATCGCGCGCACGAGCCGCGATAGACGTGCCGTTCTGCCTGGACTCGTGGCCGGTTTTGGCTTGGCTCGACGGAGACGAGCCTGTCGCAAGCGTGGTAGCCGACACCCTGGACCAGGAACGCCCGGCAATGAGCTGGATCAACCTGGTTGAGGTCCACTACCGAGTGGCGCGGGATCACGGCCAGGAGGAAGCAGATCGCGTTTTGGCTGAGCTGCGCTCTCGCATTACAGAGCATCTGCCCGGAGTGTCGGCGATGCGAGCCGCAGCGAATCTAAAGGCTGCGCACCCGATGGCCCTCGCGGATTGCTTCGCCGTTGCCCTGGCGACAAGCGAGAGTGCCGTCCTTCTGACTGGTGACCCCGAGATCATCGATAGGGCTCGAGAACTTCCCTGCGAGGTCAGAGACCTTCGCCCCGAGATCGTTGAGGACGACTAGGAAGAGGACCTCGGCTCCGATTTGGTCGGAGCCCTCAAGCCGTCGTCCCTCCCTCCGCCTACCATCGCTCTGTGGCCACTTCGCAAACCATCGCCCACCTCGACATGGACGCCTTCTACGCGTCGGTCGAGCTGCGGCGACGGCCGGAGCTGAAGGGGAAGCCGGTGGTCGTCTGCGGGTCGGGGCCGCGGGCGGTGGTTACCACGGCCAGCTATGAGGCGCGGCGGCTTGCGGGGATCCACTCGGCGATGCCGGCCGCGGTGGCGCGGCGTCGGCTGCCCGATGCGGTGTACCTGCAGCCCGACTTCACCGCTTATAGAGAGGCGTCGGGCGAGGTGATGGCGGTGCTGCGGAGAAATGCCGAGACGGTCGAGGTCGTGGGGCTCGACGAGGCCTACATCGACCTGACCGGTCTCTTCTCGCCGAAGGCGACGATGCGGCGGATCGCGGCCGAGATCCAGGAGGAGACAGGACTCACCTGCTCGATCGGGATCTCGGAGAGCCGGATGCTGGCGAAGATCACCAGCGAGCTGGGCAAGCCCGCCGGCCTGGTCGTGCTCTCGCGGGACGAAGCGCTGCAGCGGTTCTCCGGCGAGTCGCCGGGCCTGATCCCGGGGATCGGGCCCAAGACCGTGGTCAAGCTGGAGCGGATGGGCATCCGCACCCTTGCCGATCTGCGCGCACAGGACCCGGTCCTCCTCGAGCAGTCCTTCGGGCCGCGCCAGGGTCGCTGGCTGCACAGCCGGGCCCACCTCGAAGACGAGACTCCGATCACGGTCGTGCGCGAAACCAAGTCCCAGTCGGCGGAGACGACCTTCGACGTCGACGTGCACGACCGCGCCGAGCTGGAAGCCTCGCTGAGCGGCCTCTCGGAGGAGCTCTGCCGGCGGCTGCGAAAGCGCGAGCTCGCCGGCCGCACGATCGGAATCAAGATCCGCCTCGACGACTGGACCAACGTCACCCGATCTCACACCGTGGAGCAGCCGACCAACGACCCTGCCCTGGTCGACTCCGTTGCCCTCGACCTCCTGCGCGCCTACGACCCGCAGCGACCCGTCCGCCTGCTCGGGGTCCGGGTGGCGGGATTCGGCCAGGAACCCGACGAGGAGGACAGCGAGGACGAGGGCGACGGGCGGGACCAGCTCCGCCTCGCAGTCGCCGATTGACCCACTCGCCGGGTCTGCGAAGATTTCCGCCATGGGCGCGGACCGGCTGAGTGGACTCGACTCCTCCTTCCTCCACATGGAGCGGGCCGGGGCGCACATGCACGTCGCCTCCGCCAGCGTCTTCGAAGGGCCAGCGCCGACCCACGCGGAGTTCCGCGATCACATCGCCGCGCGGCTGCACCTCGTCCCGCGCTTCCGCCAGAAGCTGCGCTTCGTCCCCTTCGGGCAGGGTCGCCCGGTCTGGGTCGACGACCCCTACCTCAACCTCGACTACCACGTGCGACAGACCGCGCTGCCGGCGCCCGGCTCCGAGGAGCAGCTGCGCAACCTCGCGGCGCGGATCTTCTCCCAGCAGCTCGACCGCAGCAAGCCGCTCTGGGAGCTCTGGCTGGTGGAGGGACTAGAGGACGACCGCTTTGCGATCGTCGGCAAGAGCCACCACGCCCTCGTCGACGGCATCTCCGGGGTCGACATCACGACGGTCCTCTTCGACGTCGAGAAGGAGCCCGCCAACCCGCCTCTGCGCCCGCCGAAATGGGCTCCGCGCCCAGAGCCGACCGATCTGCAGCTGCTCGGCGACGCCCTGCGCGAACGAGCCACCAGCCCCCGCGAGTTCGCCCGCGGCGTGCGCGCGGCGCTGCGCGGGCCGCGGCAGGTGGTGCGCGGGTTCCGCGACACCGGCAAGGTGATCGGCGCCGGCATGTCCGCCCCCTCCACTCCATTCAACGTCGAGATCGGGCCCCACCGCCGCATCGCCTTCGTCCGCACCGACCTGGCGGCGCTGAAGGCGGTCAAGAACGAGCATGGCGGGACCGTCAACGACGTCGTCCTCTCCGTCGTCACCGGGGCGATCGGGAACTACCTGCGCGCCCGCGGCCACGACACCGAGGACCTCGAGCTGCGGGCGATGGTGCCGGTCAGTGTCCGCGCCGAAGAGGAGCGCGGCGCGCTCGGCAACCGCATCTCGGCGATGATGGCGCCGCTGCCGATCTGGTGCGAGGAGCCGGTGCGGCGGCTGCACCTGATCACCGAGACGATGGGCGATCTGAAGGGCTCCGGGCAAGCGGTCGGCGCCGAGATCCTGACCCGCGTCGTCGACTTCGCCCCGACCACGATCGCCTCCCAGGCGGCCCGCCTACAGCCCGCCCAGCGCTTCTTCAACCTCGTCGTCACCAACGTGCCGGGGCCGCAATTCCCGCTCTTCGTGCTGGGACGGCAGATGGAGGCGATCTTCCCGCTGGTGCCGCTGGCTCGCCGCCAGGCGCTCTGCGTCGGGATCATGTCCTACAACGGCCAGGTCGACTTCGGCCTGGTCGGGGACTACGACGCGATGGCCGACCTCGACAGCTTCGGTCTCGACCTCGCGGGGGCGATCGCCGAAATCGCCGGCGAGCCAGCCGCCGCGGTCGGCGGCTGGTCTTCTCAGCGCACCAGCCGCGCAGAGACGCGGAACGGCGCACTGTCGGTCAAGTAAGCCCAGTCGAGCCGCCTGGCGCTGAAGCCGGAAGCGCTGGTATCGGCGTTGACCAGCACCGCCGTGAGCCGGTCGAAGCGACCGGGGCGCCCTAGCCGCACGACCATGCGGCCGCCGCGCCGCTTGAAGCGAAGGGTGGAGACGACGTGGCCTCGGCGCTCACCGCCGCGCCGCCCAACCAGGGCCAACCCGGCGGCGATGCCGAGTGGCGCTTCGGCTTCGACGACGACGGCCCGCCCGCCGCCGGCGTGGACGTGAAGCAGCTGAAAGGTCGTGTGATTGAGCTGGCGATCCAGGGTGCGGCCGCTCAGCGGCAGGCTCCCCTGACGCGAGACGTCGGGGTAGAGGTCCCCCTCTCCGAATACCGTGTCGGTACGCCACTCGGGCAGATCGCGGGCGAAGAGGACGAAGTCGCGGCTGAAGTCGGAGCCGCCAGCCGCCCTGATCGCCGAGTCGTAAGCGGAGACCGAGAAGCCGCCGGGCTTGGTGTGGACCGCCCGCCCCCAGGCGCGTCGCACGATCGAGCGCCCGTATCGGTGCGCCAGCCATTCGTTCCAGACCGCCGAGCCGTACTCCTTGATCGAGTTCGCGGTCAGCGGGGTGTCGTAACGCTTCACCCAACGCCGCACGTAGCGCAGGTAGTCGTCGATGCCGTCGTAGACCTGATCCTCCATCCAGACCGCGCTCGACTCGGCGAACCAGGCGTCCTGGTACGCGTCGTAGGCGAACTGGAGGATGTGGTCGTACTCGTGGGCGAAGGTGACCTCGAGATCGTGCTCCTGGGTCGTGCCGGGGAACTCGCTCGGGTCGTAGTTGTTGTCGAGCACGAGGTAGCCGTGCAGGTGGCGCGGCAGCCGGTGACCCTTCGTCGCCTGGCCCCGGTCGGGCGCCGCGTAGCCGAAGAGAGCGCCGCCGATCTGGGCGAGGTAGACGTCGGTCTTGCCACGACCGCCCCCCCTGCGGCCGTCGGACTTGGGGTCGCGCCAGCCGAGCCTTTCGTTCTCGATCGAGTAGACGTGCTCGGCCACCGCCGCGACCCGTTCGACGAAGTCGGGCACGCCGTCGCCGGTGGCGTCGGCGAGGTCGGGTGCGTCGATGCCGACCGCAACCCAGTGGATGCAGAAGTGCCGTGTGCAGGCAGGGGAACGCGGCGCCTCGGGAACGGTGTAGGCGTTGCGGTTGGGGTCGGGATGATCGGTGGGGCGCGCCGCGGGGGCACGAAATACCCACTGGTCGGCGGCTGCCGCCGAAGCAGGCGCGAGCGAGAGCAGTGCCGCGGATGCGAGCGAAGCCCCTATCAGCCGCCAGCGCGCCCGCACCCGCGGCAATCTACAGGCCGGCCAGGCGCGTCTTGCCCGCTGAGTTCGCCTTTCCTCTCGCATAGCGAGACAAAGTGCGAACTCAGCGCTCGGCGGCGATACTTCAGCCGTGAGCGTCCCGAGGACTGCCCCTTGCGCGTAGCCCTGGCCCAGATCGACCCCACCGTTGGCGACATCGACGGCAACGCGGCAAAGATCGCCGCTTGGATCGGGCGTGCCCGCTCGGAGGGAGCCGACCTGGCGATCTTCCCCGAGCTCTGCGTGCCCGGATACCCGGCCGAGGACCTCTACCTCAAGCGCCACTTCGTCGAGGCAAACCGCCGCGCGGTCGAGGAGCTCGCCCGTGGAGTTGGCGAGATGGTCGCCCTGGTCGGCTTCGCCGAGCCGGTGGCCGGGGGCGGCGACTTCCGCCACGCTCACAACTCGCTCGCCGTGCTCGCCGGGGGCGAGGTGCGGGCCGTCTACCGCAAGAACCGGCTGCCCAACTACTCGGTCTTCGACGAGCAGCGCTATTTCGTCCCGGGAAGCGAGCCGGCTACGGCCGAGGTCAGCGGCCAGCGAATCGGCCTGACGATCTGCGAGGACGTCTGGTCGCCGGGTCCGCCGGCCTCGAGCGAGGCCGCGGCGGGAGCGACTCTGATCGCCAACCCGTCTGGCTCCCCCTATCACCGTGGCAAGGGCCGCGAGCGCGAAGCGATGCTGGCCGAGCGGGCCCGCGCCTACGGCGCCCACTTTGCCTTCTGCAACCTCGTCGGGGGCCAGGACGAGCTGGTCTTCGACGGCCACAGCTTCGTCGTCGATGCCGAGGGTGAGGTGATCGCCCGCGCCGCTCAGTTCGAAGAGGAGCTGCTCGTCTGCGAGATCCCCTCCCCCGCTCCCACCACCCTCACTGAGCCGCTGTCCGACCTGGCCGAGGTCTACGCGGCACTGGTCCTCGGGCTGCGCGACTACGTCGGCAAGAACGGCTTCCGCCACGTCGGCGTGGCGCTCTCTGGCGGCATCGATTCCGCCCTCGTCGCCCTGCTCGCCGTCGACGCGCTCGGTCCCGAGCACGTCAGCTGCGTGGTGATGCCCTCTCCACATTCGAGCTCTGAAACACAGGCGGATGCGCGGAATATCGCCTCGAACCTGGGAGTGAAGGCGCTCGAGATCCCGATCGCGGCGGCGATGGCCGAGTACGAGAGCGCGCTCTCGGGCGCCTTCACCCGCAGCGACAGCGACCCAGCGGCGGCCGAGTCGCTGCCGCGGGACCCGACCCGACCGTCGGAGCCCGACCTCGCCGCCGAGAACATCCAGGCGCGGATCAGGGGCAACATGATGATGGCGCTCTCCAACAAGCACGGCTGGCTCGTCCTCACCACCGGCAACAAGAGCGAGATGTCGGTTGGCTACGCAACCCTCTACGGCGACATGGCCGGCGGCTTCGCCGCGATCAAGGACGTGCCGAAGACGCTCGTCTACGAGCTTGTCCGCCACCGCAACGAGAGCGCCGGCCGCGAGCTGATCCCGGACTCGGTGCTGGAGCGGGCGCCCTCGGCCGAGCTGCGACCCGACCAGCTCGACAGCGACTCGCTGCCTCCCTACGAGCTGCTCGACCGCGTGCTCGAGTCCTACGTCGAGCGCGACCAGGGCCGCGAGGAGATGATCGCCGCCGGGATGCCGGCCGAAGTCGTCGAGGAGGTCATGCGCATGGTCGACCGCTCCGAGTACAAGCGCCGCCAGGCGGCTCCGGGCATCCGGATCACGCCCAAGGCCTTTGGCCGCGACCGGCGCCTGCCGATTACAAATCGGTTCGGAGGCTAGCTTGTGAAAGCGGCCTGATGGCCATCGTCATCTGCGCCAGCGCGCAGAGGCGGTTTTCGGCGTCTTTGATCTCGGCATCCCAGACCCAGGTGGTGCGGCCGCGGTGACGGACCACGGCGTGGACTTCGGCGTGGCCGTCGGTGATCGGGCGGATGAAGCTGAGCGAGATCGACTGGCCCATCGCCGCCATCCCGGCGCCGAGGACGGCAAGGGCGGTCGCCCGCGAGCAAACGCTCTCGACCAGCGTCGACATCACGCCGCCATGCAGGAGGCCGACCGGCTGGCGCAGCTCGTCGCGCATCAACACGCGGACCCGAGCGTGCTCGGGATCGTCGTCGAGCCATTCGGTGCCCACCAGCGCGTCGAAGTGGGAAAGTAAACGTGGATCCTCTGCCATCGCGGTGCACCCTACCGCCGCCCCGCTCGCGTAGGCTTCCCAACCCGTGGCCCTGACCGACGACCAGAAGGCGATGCTCCGGCTGCTGGCCCAGCGCGAAGAGGGCTACGAGGACATGGCGGCATTGATGGGGATCGGCATCGAGGAGGTGCGTACCCGGGTCAAAGAGGCGCTGGCCGAGGTCGACCGGTCGGGCGAGGCGGCGGGACGGGCACCCGAGTCACCGCCCGCGCCCGCGCCAGAGCCCCCTCCACAGGCCACGACCCCCGCTCCCGAGCCGCCTACGCCCGAGACGGGAGAGGCGCCTCCGCCCTCACCCGAGGCGACGCAGGAGCCGCCGTCCTCCCCGGCCCTTCAAACCGCTTCGAAGCCACCGGCACCACGCCGGCCCCGACGCGGGCGCCCCACCGCGCCATCGGGCCTGAGGCTGCCCAAGGACCGCGGCGCCCTGATCGGGCTCGGCGCCGGAGCCTTGGCCGTCGTCGTCCTCGTGATCGTCCTCGCAGTGAGCGGCGGCGACGACTCTGGGTCGAGCTCGACCGCGGCCTCCACGACCGCGGCCGAAGGGAACAGCACGCCGACGTCCAACCCCAACCTCACCGAGGCGGTTCTCACCCCGAGCAACGGCGGCGACGCCAGCGGCCGCGCCCTCTTCGGCCGCTTCAAGAAGAACGTCCTGCTCCAGGTCGAAGCAGAAGGCCTCGACCCCGCCCCCCAGGGACAGTCCTACTCGGTCTGGCTCTTCCGCTCGCCCAAGATCGCGCTGCGCATCGGCTCGGCGCCGGAGCAGTCCGGCAAGATCGCCGCTCAGCTGGCGATCCCGCCGCAGCTGCTCGCCTACGTCGCCAGCGGCGCCTTCGACCAGATCGACCTCTCGCTCACCTCCGACGCGGCCTACAAAGCGGCGCTGACGAAAGCCAAGAGCGAAAAGACGTTGCCGCCTTTTATTGGCGAAAGCGTCCTGCGCGGCGAAATAACAGGCCCCGCGATCAAAAAGCAATAAACGTCCTCGGCTGGCCTGGCCAAGCAGATCAAGGACGCAGGGAGCGTGGCGTGCTCTGCACGCGAGCGACCGAGGACGCCGATGTGCGCAGCGCCGGGTCAGCCGAGGAGCTTTCCCGGATTCATGATTCCCGCGGGATCAAGGCAGTCCTTGACCGCGCGAAGGACGTCGAGCCCGGTCTTGCCCACCTCCGCCTCCATGTAGGGAGCGTGGTCGCGGCCGACGGCGTGGTGGTGGGTGATCGTGCCGCCGGCGGCGACGATTGCCTCCGAGGCGGCGCGCTTCACCTGCCGCCACTGCTCGATCTCCTCGCCCTCGCGGGCGCGGGCGATGAAGGTGAAGTAGAGCGAGGCGCCGTCCGCGTAGGCGTGGGAGAGGTGGCAGAAGACGAGGCCCGGGGTGCCCTGCCCAGCCAGCGAGTCGGCGATCGCGCCGCCGACGGCGGCGTGCAGCTCACCCAGCCGGCTCCAGGTGTGCGACGTCTCCAGGGTCTCGACCATCGCGCCCATGCCCATCAGCGTGTCGCGCAGGTAGGGGCCCTGAAAGCGGGCGTGCTCCCAGGAGCTCCCCGCCCCCTGGCCGAGGTAGGCGGCACCCCCTCGGCGCAGCTCGCGCACCGAGAGCGCCCGCCGGCGCGCGACCGACTCCTCTTCGCCCTCCAGCCCGACCACGATCAGGCAGCCTCCGCTGCGGCGGCGCAGGCCGAGGTAGCCGCCGAAGAGCTTGCCAGCGATGCCGCGCGGGCCGGAGAGCGCAAGCGAGACTCGCGTCTCCTCCTCGTCGGAGACGCGGATCACGTCGGGCAGGCCGGCCCCCTGAGCCAAGGCCCGGACGATCTCCGCACCCGCCTCGAAGCTCTCCGCCATCCAGGCCTCGTAGCGGCGCTGACGCGGCGCCGGGCGGACGCGCACGGTGACGTCGGGAATCACGCCAAAGACGCCCTCCGAACCAATCGCCAGCTCCCGCAGTGCAGGGCCAGCGGCGGTGTGCGGCGTCTCCAGCGTGCGCAGGTCTCCGGCCGGGGCGATCAGCCTGACCGAGCTGACCAGGGCATCGAAGCGGCCGTAGCCGCTGGAGGCCTGGCCGGCCGAGCGCGTCGCCGCGAAGCCACCGATCGTTGCGTACTCGAAGGACTGCGGATAGTGACCGAGGACGACCCCGTGCCGGGACAGCTCCGCTTCGGCCTCGGGGCCGCGCAGACCGGCGCCGAGGCGGGCGGTGAGCGAGCGGGCGTCGACCTCGACCTCGCGCAACCGGGCCAGGTCGAGGCTGATCAGCCTGTCGTGACGGCCGCGCAGCGGCTCCACGCCACCGACGACGCTCGTCCCGCCGCCGAACGGGACCACCGCAACGCCCTCCTTCCCACACAAGGACAGGACGCGCTGCACCGCATCGGAATCGGCGGGAAGCAGGACCGCATCGGGAAAGGCGTCGAGGCCGCCCGAGCGCAGGCGGGCGAGGTCCACGTAGCCGCACCCGGTCGCGTGGCGGATCCGGTCTTCGGCGCCGGTGAAGACGTTCTCCTCGCCGACCGCCTCGACCAGCGCAGGGGGAAGCGGCTCGGGCTCGGGCAGCTCGAAGTCAGCCAGCTCGGCCGGGGGCGCCGAGGGCTGCAGCTCCCCGACGCGCTCGCGCAGCGTCGCCAGCGCCGCCTCGTCGAGCTCGGGCGAGACGGTGGGATCGCCCCACCCCCACCACTTCGAGTCACGCCGCGGACCGCTCACGTCAGCGCCCGTTCGATCCCGTCCAAGGCCTCGTCGAGCAGCGCCCCTTGGCCGCGCCGCATCATCGGCGAGCCGAGCCGCGAGAGCCCGCGCAGGGTTTGCGCGACGGCGATGCTCACCACGGTCCCGCCCCCCTCCTCGCGGAGGTCAACCGCAACGTCGTAGCGCTGTAGGTGGCGCTCGAAGGGCGTCCCCACGAGCTGCTGCTCCCAGGCGAAGCGCTCGCCCTCCACCGACTCGCTGCAACGGAAGTCGGCGCGTACCCCCCTCCCCTCCGCCGTCTCCAGCACCTTGGTCCACTGCGCCCCCACGCCTTCGCCGTCGACGCTCTCCACCCGCGAGGTGCGCGGCCACCACCGCGGCAGGTTGTAGGGCTCGGAGACAAGACTCCAAACATCCCTTGGATCAGCAGAAATTCTTCTATTTCGAGTTACCCGAGGCATTGACTAGGACGCGCAGTCGGGAGTCTGGCAAGGACGCAGGGAGCGCGTCCTAGTCGCCGGCGAGGCGACGGAGGTCGCGGACCAGGAGCAGATGCTTGAGGTGGCTGACCGTCGCCGCCAGGCTCTCCAGGCTCTCCAGCGCCTCCTTGCGGCGATCGGGGTTGCGCGAGCGCAACGAGGGGCCGAGCAGTGCTTCGAGCAGGTTCGCCTCGCGGTCGGCGGAGGAGCGGAAGACGCGGAGGTTGCGGGCGGCGACGCCGAAGCGGGAGAGCTCGTTGGCGGCGCGGACGATTTCGCGGTCGGTCTCGTCGTAGACGATCTTGCCTTCCCGCTTCTCCGGCTGCACGATGCCGAAGTTCTCCAGCTCGGCGACCAGCTCCTCGCGCGCGCCGGTCTCCTCGATCACCTCGTCCAGGCTGAGGTAGGCGCGCGAGGTGTTGACCAGGATCGCCCGCCGCACCGCGCCCCCGGAGGGCCGTTTGTCCGAACCAGCGCCAGCGACGACGATGTCGCCCCCGGCCGCCAGCTCCTGGCGGATCACCCGCAGCGGCAGGAACTCGTCGCGCTGCAGGCGCAGGATCGTGCGCAGCCGTTCGACGTCGGCCTGGCTGTAGAGGCGGTAGCCGCCGGCGGTGCGCCGCGGAGTGAGCAGCTTCTGGTCCTCGAGGTAGCGGATCTTGGAGATCGAGACGTCGTCGAACTCGCTCTGCAGGATCTTGCAGACGGCGCCGATCGTCAGCGCCTTGCGCGGGCGCGAGTCGCGGGAGCGGACCTGCTGCTCTGAGACGGCCATCGCGGGGGCCCTCACTTCTCCAGGTAGCTGAGCTTGTACTTGCCGACCTGGATCTCGTCGCCGTCGGCAAGGCGGTGCGACTCGATCCGGCGGCGGTTGACGTAGGTGCCGTTGAGCGAGCCGAGGTCGTCGATGTAGAGGCCGTCGCGACGACGGACCAGCAGCGCGTGGTTGCGGGAGACGGTGACGTCGTCGAGAAAGACGCCAGCGTCGGGGCTGCGGCCGATGCTGACCCGGTCCTCGGCGAGGCCGAAGCTCTCGCCGGCGCGACCGCCGCCGGCGCGGATCACCAGCGCCGCGCCGCTGCGCTCGACCGTCTCGTCGATGTCCACCGGCTGCATCTCGCCGGTGTCGTCGACGGTGTAGGTCATCGTCGTCGGGTCCTCGCCGCCTTCAGCCGGTCCCCCCAGGAAGGCGCCGCACTTCTGGCAGTAATTGGCGCCCTCGGGGTTGGCGAATCCGCAGTCTGGGCAGTGGACGGCCATCGGCTCTGGCTCAGGCGGCGGGCTCGTCCTCGGGCGCGGGCTCCGCTCTGCCGGCGAGGATCTCGGTCAGCTGCGCGACGTCGTCGCCGGAGAACAGGGAATCCCCCCGCTCGCGCTTCTGGCGCAGCCGGTTGACCAGCTCGGCGCGGAGGATGTCGATCTTGCCGTGCAGGACGCGCCGTTTGTAGGAGATCTCGTTCTCCTCCTCGGTCAGCTTGTCGATCAGGTCCTTCAGCTCCTCGTCGCTGAGGGAACCAAGATCGGGAAAAGTGTCCTCCATCTCGCTCCTTGAGTAGCGGGTCTTGGCCCTTGCGGGCCGCTGGGCGACCGATTATAGGTAGCTCAGCCAAAGGTTCAACTGAAGGTTGAAGGTTTATCGACGCCTGGCGCCCATCTTGCAGCCGCTGACTTCGTGTTTAGTGACGTATAGCGAGACAAAAGGCGAAGTCAGCGTTTGGAGGTGCGTGCTTGGTTGACTTCGCGGATGCCGGTCTGGGCGTAGAGGACGGTGGCGATGATTGCCAGGGCGAGGCCGACGATAAGGAGGGCCGCTGGGACCCAGCCGGCAAAGACCATGGCGAAGAAGATGCCGCCCATGATCGGGAAGACCGAGATCCGCCCGGGCCAGTTGACGCGGATCTCGACCCCGTGCCGGAGGCCGTACTGGCCGAGCAGGAGCATCGCCAGCTCGCGGAGCGCGAGCAGGGCCAGCGCCCAGCGCGGCAGCAGCTCGAAGTGCCAGCAGACGACCGCGCCGGCGAGGATCGTGAGCCGGTCCACGACCGGGTCGAGGATCGAGCCGAGGCGGCTGTACTGGCCGGTGACGCGGGCGAGGAAGCCGTCGAGGTAGTCGCCGGCGGCGATCAACCAGAAGACGATCGCCGCCGGGGCGCTGCGACCGTCGCCGGATTCGAAGGCGAGCGCGAGGAAGAGCGGCAGTGCCGCGAGCCGCACGTAGCCGACCAGGTTGGGGAGGGTCCACGGGTTGAGCGGTTCGCCCTTCTGCGTCTGTCGCGGCGGTGGCCCGCTGCGATCGAGCCCGAAGAGGCGGCGAATGCGGCCGCGCCCGAACGGGGCGGTGTCAGCCATCGCCCTGGAGGAGGGCCTGGGCCTGGGCCGCGGCCTCCTCGACGGGCAGCTTGTGCTCGGCGCCGGTGGCGCGCTCGCTCGCCTCGACCACGCCCTCGGCGAGGCCGCGGCGGCCGACGACGAGTCGGATCGGGCAGCCGAGGAGCTCGGCATCGGTGAGCTTCTCGCCCGGACCGGCATCGCGATCGTCGTAGAGGACCTCGGTCCCGCCGGCGGAGATCTCCTCGTAGAGGCGGTCGGCGGCGGCGCGCTCGTCCTCTCCCGCCTTGCCCAGCGCGACCAGGTGAATGCCCCAGGGGGCCAGCGGTCGCGGCCAGACGATCCCGCGCTCGTCGGCGGCCTGCTCGATCGCCGCCGCCACGATCCGGGCCGGGCCGATCCCGTAGCTGCCCATCACGATCGGCCGCTCGCCGCCGTTCTCGTCGAGGTAGGTGGCGCCGAGCGGCTCGGAGTAGCGCGTGCCGAGCTTGAAGATGTTGCCGACCTCGATCGCCGGCTCGATCTCGATCGTGCCCCCGCCGGGGGCCGTGTCGCCGGCCTCGACCGTGCGCACGTCGAGCTCCTCGAACTCGAAGTCGCGACCGGGCTTGATCCCCCGCAAGTGGGTGTCGGCCTGGTTGGCGCCGCTGACGTAGGAGGCCCCGCCGATGGCGGCGTCCTTGACGATCGGGTGACTCAGGCCGACCGGTCCGATGTAGCCGACAGGGCCGATCTCCGCCTCGATCTCCTCGGCCTTGGCCTGGCGGAAGTCGGCGCCGAGCGCGTTGCGCAGCTTGATCTCGTTGAGGCGATGGTCGCCCCGGAGCAGGACGACGACCATGCCCCGCCCCTCGACGATCACCGGCAGCGTCTTGATGAAGGCCCCGGCGGGGAGGCCGAGGTGGGGCGCGACGTCTTCGACCTTCGCCAGCCCCGGCGTGCTCACCGGCTGCGGCTCGGCCAACTCCGCCGGCAGCTCGACCGCCTGCGCCTCGGCCGAGGCGACCTCGACGTTGGCGGCGTACCCAGGCGCCAGCGCGACCTCGTTCTCGCCCGCCGGGCAGGGCGCCATGTACTCGTGAGCGCCGGAGCCGCCCATCATCCCCACGTCGGACTCGACCCTGTACCAGCGCAGGCCGCAGCGATCGAGGATGCGCTCGTAAGCGCCGGACTGCAGCTCGTATGAGCGCGCCAACCCCTCCTCGTCGCGGTCGAAGGAGTAAGCGTCCTTCATCGTGAACTCGCGGGTGCGAAGCACCCCGGCCCGCGGCCGCGGCTCGTCGCGCTCCTTGGTCTGGAAGTGGAACAGCATCAGGGGCAGGTCCCGGTAGGACCGCACCTCCCGAGCCACGTGCTGGGTCACGCACTCCTCGTGCGTCATCGCCAACACCATCGGCGCGCCCTTCCGATCCTCGAGCTTGAACAGCTCGTCGATCGCGTAGCGCCCGGTCTTCTCCCAGGCCTCAGCGGGCTGCAGCACCGGCATCAGCATCTCCTGGCAACCGATCGCCTCCATCTCCTCCCGCACGATCGCCTCGACCTTCCGCTGAACCCGCCAGCCCGCCGGCAGATAACTCCACAAGCCCGCACCGACCTGACGGATCAGGCCAGCCCGCACCATCAGCTTGTGCGACACAGCCTCCGCATCCGCAGGCGCGTCCTTCAGGGTGGGGAGAAACGTCTGGCTCAGGCGGGTCACGCCCGAAACCTACTGGCCGCTCAGGCGCGGGTGAAGCGGCGTCCCGCGGTAGGAGACGCCTCCTCGTCCAGGAGAACCCGATCCGACTCGCCCTTTTCGGCCGCTTCGTGCTCCATCCGCGCGATCTTCTCCGGCGTCAGTTCCCCCGCGTTTTCCTCCTCGATCTTCGCCAGCCAGGCAGCTCCCTCGCGCGACTCGTTCTCGTTGAACTCGACCCCGCCGCGATCGAGCGACTTGTCGATCTCATCGAAGAGCGTGTCGACCAGCTTGGCCTGCGGGACCTTGCGCAGCGGCTTGCCGTGGGCGTAGATCAAGCCCTCGTTCTTGGCCCCGGCGATGCCGAAATCGGCGTGGGAGGCCTCGCCGATCCCGTTCACCGCGCAGCCGAGCACGGCGACCTCGATCGGCTCGGCGTAGCTTTCGAGCCGCTGCTCGATCTCGGCCACGACCGAGTCCATGTCGAACTGCAGGCGGCCGCAGGTCGGGCAGGCGATCAGCACCGGGCCGCGCTCGCGCAGCTGCAGCGCCTTGAGGATCTCCCAGGCGACCTTGACCTCCTCCTCGGCGTGGAAGGTCGAGAGGCTGATCCGGATCGTGTCGCCGATGCCGTCGGCGAGCAGCGTGCCGAGCCCGACCGAGGACTTGAGCGAGCCCGACCACTTGGTGCCGGCCTCGGTGATCCCCAGGTGCAGCGGGTAGGGGATCTTCTCCGCCAGCAGCCGGTTGGCGGCGATCGTGTTGGGCACGTTGGTCGACTTGATCGAGACCTTGAAGTTCTCGAACTCGAGGCCCTCCATCAGCTCGACGAACTCGACCGCGGCGGCGACGAGCGCCTCGACTGGGCTCTCGCGCTCGAGCTCGTGCAGGTGCTTGGGCAGCGAGCCAGAGTTGACGCCGATCCGCATCGGCACCCCCGCGGCGGTCGCCCTCTCGGCCACCTCGGCGACCTTCTCGCGACCGCCGATGTTGCCCGGGTTGAGGCGGATGCAATGGGCTCCGGCGTCGATCGCCTTCAGCGCCAGGGTGTGATTGAAGTGGATGTCGGCGATCACCGGGATCGGCGAGTCGCGCACGATCGTCTTCAGCGCCTCGACGTCGTCGTCGCGCGGCACCGCCACCCGCACGATGTCCGCCCCGGCGTCGGCGACCTTGCGGATCTGCTCCATCGTCGCCGCCAGGTTGGCGGTCTCGGTCTTGGTCATCGTCTGCACGACGACCGGAGCGCCACCGCCGATCGGCACGCCGCCGACGAAGATCTGACGTTTGGATGCCACGGCGCAAGCGTAGCGGCAGCGATCTCCGGGCCGGATTGAACCTGGGCCCGCGGCCCGCCGTATGCACAAACGCATGGGTACGCAGCCGCAGGGGAAGCGGGCGTCGCGGGGTCGGGCCGCATGGCTTCGCTGTGCTGCGCTCGCCCCGATCGCCGCCTCGACCTTTCTCCTGGCGGCGCCGCAAGCCCAGGCGACCTTTCACGAGATCTCGATTCGCGAGGTCTATCCCGGCGGCGCCAACAACGCCAGCTACGTCGAGTTGCAGATGTGGGCGGCGGCGCAGAACTTCGTCAAAGGGCACCACATCGTCGCCTACGGCCCGACGGGGAACGTGATCGACGAATTCGCCTTTGCCGGCGACGTCGCAAGCGGCGCCAACCAGGCGACGATCCTCGTCGCGGACAGCAGCTACGGGTCGGTCTTTACGGGGAAACTGGTGCCGGACGCCAGCGATTCCAACCTGAACCTCCTCCCGGCGGGGGGCGCGGTCTGCTGGACGGAAGGCTCGCCGCCCGACTGCGTCGCCTGGGGCAACTTCACCGGCCCCCTGCCAACGCACATTCCCCCCTTCACGGTCGGCAGCCCCGTCTCCCCCTCGGGGGTGACCGTGGGGAAGGCCCTGCGGCGCTCGATCGCCAACGGCTGCTCAACCCTGCTCGATCCGCCCCCGACCGACGACAGCGACGACAGCGCCACGGACTTCTCCGAGGTCGAACCCACGCCGCGCAACAACGCGACGGCCCCGAGCGAGAAAGCGTGCCCGTCCCTGCCCAACACCGCGATCGGCACGAAACCGGCCGACCCGACCAAAAGCACCGAAGCGTCCTTCTCCTTCACGGCGAGCCCGCCGACCGAAGCGAGCTTCGAATGCAAGCTCGACGGGGCGGCCGCCTTCACCGCCTGCACCTCTCCGGCGGCCTACATGGCGCTGGGAGAGGACACGCACACCTTCGCCGTCCGCGCCGTCAACTCCGCCGGCGCCGACCCGACGCCGGCGAGCTACACCTGGCGCGTCGACCTGACCCCACCGGTGGCCACGATCCTGGTCAAACCGCCAGACCCGAGCCCCGGGAAAAGCGCCTCCTTCACCTACGAATCGAACGAGCTCGGACCGGTTTCCGGCTCGCCCTTCGAGTGCAAGCTGGCCCCACAGGAGGCCGCCTTCACGAGCTGCGCGGCGACCGGCAAGACGTACCTCAACCTGGCCAACGGCGAGTACACCTTCGAAGTGCGGGCCAGGGACCGGACCGGGAACCAGGGCGGGCCCACCGCCTACGAATGGACCGTGGAAGCGTCCGCCCCGGACACGACGGCCCCGCAGACGACGATCGAGTCGAAGCCGGCGAACCCAAGCGCCAGCCCCACGGCGGCTTTCACCTACAGCTCCGATGAGCCGGAATCGACCTTCCAGTGCGCACTCGACGGCGGCGGCTTTGCTCCCTGCTCCGGTGCCGGCATCGCCTACGCCGACCTTCAGGACGGGCCGCACACCTTCCAGGTGAGGGCGATCGACCCCAGCAACAACGTCGATCCCAGCCCCGCCGGCTACAGCTTCGACGTCGTCCTCTCGGGCCAGCTTCCTTCGTCGCCGGTGCCTGGCGCCCCCACCTCCCCGCCGAGCCCAACCGGCGCGCCGACGCCGATCCTCGACACCAAGATCTCCGCCAAGCCCGGTGCCAAGACCCGCGACCGGACTCCCACCTTCCGCTTCCGCTCGAGCCAGGCGGGGGCGAGCTTCGAATGCAAGCTCGACGGCAAGCCGTTCAAGCCCTGCCGCTCGCCCCTGACGACCAAGACGCTCTCCTATGGCCGCCACACGCTGCTGGTGCGAACGGTCGCCGCAGGTAGCGCGGATCCCAGCCCGGCCAAGTTCAGCTTCAAGGTGGTGAAGGGGTGAGCCGAATCGCGAGACGCGGCGCCCTCGCCGGATCGCTGCTCCTCGCCGCGGCGGCGCTCTGTTCCCCGGCAGCCTCCGCGACCTTCCATGAGATCTCGATCCGCGAGGTCTACCCCGGCTCGTCGACGCAGACCGAAACGGAGTACGTCGAGCTGCAGATGTGGGGGGCGGGGC
This sequence comes from uncultured Solirubrobacterales bacterium, assembly GCA_963712595.1. Classification (GTDB taxonomy): domain Bacteria; phylum Actinomycetota; class Thermoleophilia; order Solirubrobacterales; family 70-9; genus VRUE01. The sequence goes on along the minus strand of CAVQIM010000001.1, from coordinate 32,886 downwards.
AGAACCTCGTCGGGGGACACAACCTCATCGCCTACAAAGCCGGCGGCGGGGTCGCCGGGGCGACGAAGTTCGGCGGCGACGTGGCAGGGGGTGCGAACCAGAGCACGATCCTGCTCGGGACGGCCTCCGTCGAATCGGCCTTCGGCGTCGCGCCGGACGCCGTGATGGCACCGGGGCAGCTCGACCCCGGCGGCGGGGCGGTCTGCTGGGAGGCGATCGACTGCGTCGCCTGGGGCGACTTCAAGGCTTCGCTGCCGAGCCCCGCAGGAGCGCCGGCGAGCCCATCGGGCATTCCAGACGGAATGGCCCTGCGCCGCACGATCTCCCCCGGTTGCGCCAGCCTGCTCGAGCCGACCGACGACCGCGACGAAAGCACCACCGACTTCGCCGCGGTCTTCCCCGGCCCGCGCCCCAACTCGGCAGACCCCAGCGAGCGTTCCTGTAGCTCCCCCGGCCCCGGGCCGAGCGGCCCCTCCGGGGGCCGGGGGACGCCGCAGACGACGATCGTCCGGGGACCGGGGCACCGAACCCGCGATCGCACCCCCAGCTTCCGCTTCGCCGCCGACGAGCCGGGATCGAGCTTCGAATGCAAGCTGGACCGCAAGCCGTTCAGGCCCTGCCGCTCCCCGTTCGCCAGCAGGAGGCTCGCGGTCGACCGCCACAGCTTCCAGGTCCGCGCCCGCGAGGGCTCCGGCGAGCTCGACCCGAGCCCGGCTCGCTACGCGTTCAGGGTCCTCGCAAAGCGCTAGACGCGCCCTCTGCAAATGGAAGCGGGTCGGGCTTGAAGGCTCGGCTACCGTGCTCCCGTGGAGCCAAGCGACGAGCAATCCCTCCAGCAGCAGACCAGCGAGCTGGTCGCCTATCCCAGGGAGGACATGGGGGTCGATTGCAAGGCCTGGGTCGACCTCGAGCAAAAGCCGGAGAGGGCAAAGATCGCGAAGGATCTGATGGCGCTCGCCAATCATGGCGGCGGCTTCCTGGTCTTCGGGATCGACGAGAAGCACGACGGCCAGTTCACTCACCCCGGCCCCTGCCCCTACGACTTGAAGCACTACTCGCAGGACGCGTTCAACGACATCGTCAAGGCCTATGCCTCGCCCGCCTTCGAGTGCCGGGCGCTGCGGGTTCCTTGTCCCCGCGATTGCGGTGGGGATCACGTAGTCGTCAAGGTCCCCGGGGATCATCGTGTGCCGATCCGCTGCCGTCGGGGCGGACCAGACAACGGCGAGCCGCAGAAGGGCGCGGTCTACACCCGTCGGCCAAAGCCGGAGAGCGCCCCGATTGAAGAGCCCCACGAGTGGGATGACCTCTTTGAGCGATGCATCAGGGTCCGACGCGATGAGCTGATCGAGGGTTTCATGGCCGTCGTCGGCGCCATTGGGGTCGAGGGCCTCGCCGATGTGCTCGGCAAGGGAGAGGGCTCTGGCGCAGCCGGGGGACTGAAGAACGCCGTCCTCGACTTCAGACGATCCTCCGCCAATCGCTTCGCGCGGCTCCAAGAGGAGCACGGCCTCCAGGAGCTCTATGGGAATGGTGTGTGGAGCGTCTCCTACGCGGTGGCTCCACCGCCCGGAGCAATGCCGCTGCCGAGGCTGTTGGAGGTCTTGACCGAGGTCGCCGGCAGCGAGACCGGCTGGCCTCCCTGGTGGGTTCCAACCCGCGAGGGCATCCGTCCCTACCCGCACGAGGACACGATTGAGTGTTGGCTTGCGGAGCCGGGCGCTCCTCAGCCGGACCCCGAGAACTGGCTTCGAACTGCGCTCGGGCCGAAGGACAGCGCCCACGCCGACTTCTGGCGCGCGAGCCCCGCCGGCCAACTCTTCCTCGCACGGGGCTACCAGGAGGACGGGCGTCAGGGCTCCGAGCCCGGTCAACTCTTGGACTTCACCACCGTTCCGATCTGGCGCCTCGCAGAGTGCCTGCTTCACGCCCAGCGATTCGCACTCGAATACGGCGGCTCAGACGCGACCGTCGCGTTCTCCATTCGCTGGGAGGGACTCGCGAACCGAACCCTGGTGAGCATCGCCTCCGACCGGGAGATCCATCCCCGTCGCTGCAACCAAAGCGCCGTGGAGAGCTATGGAGAGTTCTCGGCTGCCGGCCTCCGAGGACGATTGCCGGAGGTGGTCCAGGAGCTTGCCCGCCCGCTGTACACCGCTTTCGAGTTCTTCGATCCACCCCTCAGCCTGTACGAGGAAGAGATCGCTCGAATGCTGAGAACCTAGCGGACGTTGAAGCCTTCGCCGGTGAGGCGGCCGATGTCGTTGGTGAGGCCGATGAAGAAGAGCATGATCACCAAGACGAAGCCGAGCGCACCAGCGCGCTCCATCACCCGATAGGGAACCGGCCTGCCTCGCACCTTCTCGACCAGGCTCCAGAAGATGTGGCCCCCGTCGAGGGGAAGGAACGGAAAGAGGTTGATCAGGCCGAGGGAGAGGCTGACCACCGCCAGCAGGGTGAGCGCCTCGACCGCGCCGATCCCGATCGTCTGATGTGCGACGTCGCTGACGCCCACCACCCCCGAGACCTGCTTGCGCTGCTCCGAGTCGAAGATGTTGGCGAAGACGGTCACCGTCTTGTGGGTGATCAGCCAGACGAAGCTGCCGGCACGGTCCGCCGCCTCCCCCACGCCGACGCTGGCCGGGGCGCTGTCGAAGCCAAACCCGATTCGCATCTCACCTTCAGCCGCCTGGTATTCGGGGCGCACCTCCAGCGCCTCCACCCTGCCGTCGCGGACGACCCTCAGCTGAACCGGGGTGGCCGCCCTGCAACCGCCCTTCGGCTTGCCCGCGCACTGGTGCGTGGCGATCTCGTCGCGGAAGCGTTCTACGCGTTCCTCGCGATCCAGCCCCGCGTAGCTCCGGCCATCGACGGCGACGATCCTGTCGCCCGGCCTCAGCACTCCCGCGGCCGGAGAGCCTGGGAGGGTTTCCTCCACGGTCTGCGTCGGGGTGACGCTGGAGGTGAGCGCCAGCGTGAAGAGAATCGCGAAGGCAAGGAGGATGTTGACCGCCGGCCCGGCGCCGATGACCACGATCCGTTTCCACACCGGCTGTTCGTAGTAGCCGCGGTGCTCTTCCCCGGGAGGCAGTTTGTCTTCGGGGTGCATGCCGCTGATCTTCACGTAGCCCCCCGCGGGGATCGCAGCGATCCCGTACTCGGTCTCTCCCCGCTTCACCGAGACCAGTTTCGGCCCGAAGAAGAGGAAGAAGCGCTCGACCCTCATCCCCGTCGCCTTGGCGGCGAAGAAGTGCCCGGCCTCGTGCAGGATGATCAGCAGCGAGAAGCCGAGGAAGACCAGAAGCCAGCTGCCGGCGCCACTCATACCTTGGCCAACCCCCCGACCTGCTCTTCGGTGCGGCGGCGAGCCTCGGCGTCGACCGCGAAGAGATCCTCGAAGTGGGTTGGCTGCTGCGCCGGCATCTGCTCCAGCACCGCCTCGACCGCGGCGGCGATCGCGGTGAAGCCGATCGTCCCCTCGAGAAAGGCGGCCACCGCGACCTCGTCGGCGGCGTTGAGCACGCAGGGCCCCGTCCCTCCCGCCCTGCCCGCCTCGAGGGCCAGGCGCAGGCAGCCGAAGGTCGCCGGGTCCGGGGACTCGAAGCTCAGCTCTCCGACCGCGACAAGGTCGAGCCGGGGCACGTCGACGTCGGCCCGCTCGGGGTAGTGGAGGGCGTAGGAGATCGGCACCCGCATGTCCGGGTAGCCGAGGTGGGCAAGCGTGGCGCCGTCGTTGAGGTCGATCAGCGAGTGGACGATCGACTGCGGGTGGACGACGACCTCGATCGCCTCGAAGGGAACGCCGAAGAGATGGTGCGCCTCGATCGCCTCGAAGCCCTTGTTCATCAGCGTCGCCGAGTCGACCGTGATCCGCCCCCCCATGCGCCAAGTCGGGTGGGCGAGTGCATCCTCGACCGAAACGCCCTCCAGGTCCTTGCGGCCGCGGAACGGCCCCCCGGAGGCGGTCAGCACCAGCCGGTCGACCGTTCCCGGGCGCTCCGCGCCGATCAGCTGGAAGAGGGCGGAGTGCTCGGAGTCGACCGGCAGCAATCGTGCGCCCGTCGCCTCCGCCAGCGCCATCGTCAGCGCGCCGCCGATCACCAAGCTCTCCTTGTTGGCCAGGGCAACGTCGATGCCCTCGCCGAGGGCGACGATCGTCGGCCCCAAGCCGGCTGCGCCGACGATCCCGTTGAGCACGAGGTCCGCCCCGGAAGAGGAGATCAGCTCGCGGATGCCCTCCTCGCCGGCGAGCACGCGCCCGTCCCAGGCGCGGCTCGCGCTCGCGGCGGCCTCGGAACTGGAGAAGGCGACCGCACCGACCCCGTGCTCGGCGGCCTGCGCGAGCACCCGCTCCCAGCTCGACCCGGCCGCCAGCCCGACCACCTCGAGCTCGTCCGACGCCCCGACGATCTCCAGCGCCTGCGTCCCAATCGACCCCGTCGACCCAAGAATCACGACCTTCTTCATCTGCAAAGAGGATAGGGACGCGGCCCCGGCACCCGCGAGTCCGCGGTTACCCGTCTTGTGGACGGGTTATGGCGGACTCGCATCAGTAGACGAGTTGGACGGCGAGGTAGTAGCCGACGACGACGGTGAAGAAGACGGCATCGAGGCGATCGAGGATGCCGCCGTGGGGGCCGAAGAGCGTGCCGGTGTCCTTGCGGCCCAGATCCCGCTTCAGCATCGACTCGAAGAGGTCGCCGACGGGGGCGACTGCGGCGACTGCGGCGCCGATGATCAGGGCGTCGACGCCGGAGAGCCAGTCCTGGTAGAGGCCGGCGAACCAGAAGGCCATGGTGCCGATCAGGAAGCCCCCCACCAGCCCCTCCAGGGTCTTGTTCGGCGAGAGGCTGGGGGCGATCTTGTGGGAGCCGAACATGCGGCCGGTCGCATAGGCGCCGGTGTCAGCGGCGAAGGTGCCGACCAATACGTCGACCAGCAGGGCGGCGCCGTGGTTGGGCAAGTCCCGGAGCAGGACGGCGTGGACCAAGGGAATGCCGATCCAGACGATCCCCAGCAGGGTGACGCCCATCGAGATCGTGATCCCGTCGCGATGGTGGCGATCGGCGCCGAAGGCGAAGAGCACCGGGAAGGAAGCGGCGAGGACGAGCAGGACGTTGAAGGCGGTGCCGAAGTGGGCGGCGAGAATCAGCGCTGGGACGGCGAGGAAGGCGGCCCGCTGCACGGGTCGTATCTCCCCCGTCATCGCCAGGTACTCGCGCAGGCAGAGCACGCCGATACCGATCATCGCCAGCGTAAAGACGAGGCCGCCGGCGACCGCGATCGCGATCGCGAAGATGCCCCAGGGGATCGCGATCAGGATGCGCTTGACGGTCTCACCCCGAGCGGCACCCTTGCCGCGCTTGCGCGGTGGCCGCGGCGCCGGTTTCGGCGGCGGCTCCTCGGCGAAGAGGTCGTCGTCGAAGAGGTCCTGCATCAGGCCCTCGCCCCGAAACGGCGCTGGCGCGCCCTGAACTCGTCCAGGCACTGCTCGAGCGCCTCGCGGTCGAAGTCGGGCCAGAGCTCCTCGCGGAAGACCAACTCGGAGTAGGCGCACTGCCAGAGCAGGTAGTTGGAGATGCGCTGCTCGCCGCTGGTGCGGATCAGCAGATCAGGGTCGTGCATCTCGGGCGCGTAGAGCCGGCGGCGGAAGTCCTCCTCGGACCCCTCGGCGAATCCACGCGCCGCGTCGACGATCTCGGCCCTACCGCCGTAGTTGAAAGCGACGAAGAGGACGATCCGGTCGTTGGCCACCGTCGTCTCCTCGGCCCAGTCCATGCGCTCGACCAGCTCCTCGGCGACCCCCTCGCGGCGACCGACGAAGCGCATCCGCACGCCCTCTGCGTCGAGCTCCGGCGTCTCCGCCTCGATCCGCTCGCCGAACATCGCCATCAGGGCCTCCACCTCCTCGGCCGGCCGCGACCAGTTCTCGGTCGAGAAGGAGAAGACGGTCAGCTCCTCGACTCCCAGCTCGACCGCGTCGCGCAGCCTGGCCTTGACCGTGTCGGCGCCGGCGCGGTGCCCCTCGACGACCGGCAAGCCCCGCTTCTGCGCCCAGCGCCCGTTGCCGTCGGTGATGATCGCGACGTACCGCGCGGAGGCACTCACACCTCCAGGATCTCCTCTTCCTTCCCTTTCAAGAGAGCGTCGATCTCGGCGATCGCATCGTCGGTCTGCTTCTGCAGGGCAGCCTCGGCACGGCGCTCGTCGTCCTCGCCGGCTTCGCCTTCTTTCTTCAGCTCGCGCAGGTCGTGCATCGTGTCGCGGCGGATGTTGCGGATCGCCACGCGGCCCTCCTCGGCGACCCCGTGCACGACCTTGACCATCTCCCGGCGGCGCTCCTCGGTCAGCTCAGGCACCTGCAGGCGGACGACGTTGCCGTCGTTGCTCGGCGTGAGCCCGACGTCGGACTCCTGAATGGCTTTCTCGATCGCCCCGATCGAGGACTTGTCGAAGGGGGTCACGGTGAGCAGTCGGGCATCGGAGGTCGCCACGTTGGCGAGCTGCTTGAGCGGCGTCTGCGCACCGTAATAGTCGACGACGATGCGGTCCAGCAGGTGCGGTGACGCCCGCCCGGTGCGCACCGTGGCCAGCTCACCGCGGCTCGACTCGACCGACTTGCTCATCCGGCCCTTGGCGTCTTCGAGCAGTTCGTCGATCAGCTCCACCGCGGCCCCCGTTCTCGTCATTTGGCGGGAGCGCTGGAGACCAGCGTGCCCACCCTCTCGCCGCCGACGATCCTATCTATGTTGCCCGCGTCTCCCATGTTGAAGACGTAGATCGGCAGGTCGTTGTCCATGCAGAGCGAGAGCGCCGTCGAGTCCATCACCTTGAGGCCGCGCTCGATCGCCTCGCGGTGGCTGATCGCAGCGATGAACTTGGCGTCCGGGTTGCTCGCCGGATCGGAGTCGTAGACCCCTTCGACCCCGTTCTTCGCCATCAGGATCGCTTCGGCGTGGATCTCCAGGGCGCGCAGTGCCGCCGCGGTGTCGGTTGTGAAGAACGGGTTGCCCGTGCCGGCGGCGAAGATCACCACGCGGCCCTTCTCCAGGTGGCGCATCGCGCGGCGGCGGATGTAGGGCTCGGCGACCTCCTTGACGTCGATCGCGGAAAGCACCCGGGTGTGCTCGCCGGTCTTCTCCAGCGCGTCCTGCAGGGTAAGCGCGTTGAGCACGGTGGCCAGCATCCCCATGTAGTCGCCGGTCGCCCTGTCCATCCCTTCGGCGGCCGCGGAGAGCCCACGGTAGATGTTGCCGGCGCCGACCACGATCGCCACCTCGACCCCGCGGCCGCGGATCGCGGCGATCTGCTCGGCTATCCGGGTGACCTCCACGGCGTCGGTCCCGTAGTCGAGATCGCCCATCAGCGCCTCACCGGAGAGCTTGAGCAGAATGCGTTTGAACTGAGGATTCGTCGACATCGAGGCGGAGCAGAGCCTATCCCCCATCCGACCTCGCCGCCGACGGGCCTGAAAGGCGACACATAGTCGTATTTAAGGCCCGTCGGCCGCTACTCGCCGATGCGGAAGTAGGCGAAGCGGGCGATGCGGATGTTCTCGCCGGTCTTTGCGGCCAGCTCCTGGCGCAGCTCCTCGATCGACTTCGAGTCGTGCTTCTCGGCGTTGACGTGAGACTGGTCGAGCAGGGCAACTTCCTTGCCCCACTTGGCCAGCTGGCCCTCGACGATCTTCTCGACCACGTTGTCGGGCTTGCCGTCCTCGCGGGCCTTCTCCTCGAAGACCCGCTTCTCGGCCTCGCGCTCCTCCGCGGGGATCTCCTCGGTCGAGACGTACTGGGGGGCGGTCGCCGCCACATGCAGGGCGACCTCGTAGGCGAACGCCTTGAAGTCCTCGTTGCGGGCGACGAAATCGGTCTCGCACTGCACTTCGACCATCGCCCCGACCTTGTCGTTGGCGTGGATGTAGGAGGCGACCACGCCCTCGTTCGTACCCCGGCCTTCCCGCTTTGCAGCAGAGGCCTGCCCCTTGACCCGCAGGATCTCGATCGCCCGATCGGCGTCCCCGTCGGACTCGGTCAGAGCGGCCTTGCAATCCATCATCGCCGCCCCGGTCCGATCCCGCAGCGCCTTCACATCGGCAGCCGTAACGCTCACGACCCCTCCCCCTCCTTCTCAGCCTCAGCAGGCTTCTCTTCAGCGGCCGGTGCCTCAGCCTCAGCTTTCTCCCCCGCCGGAGCTTTCTCCTCAGCGGCCGATCCCTCATCAGCTTTCTCCCCCGCGACCGGAGCCTCCTCAGCTTTCCCCTCCGCGGCAGGCTCCTCGGCGGGCGCCTTCTCAGCCGCCGGTGCCTCAGCCTTCGGCGCCTCCTCAACCTTGGGCGCGCCAGCCTTCTCGGCCTGAGCCGGAGCCGTCTCACCCGCGGGTGGCACGGGTGATGGGGGGGTCGAGGACGCCCCCGCCCGCAGCGCCCCCCCATCACCCGGGACAGGACCCGCGGTAGAGGGGCTGGAACCCTGAGCCGAACCACCAGACCCGCCCGAACCCTGACCCGGAGCAGAAGCCCCGCCAGAACCCTGAGCGGGAGCAGAGGGAGTCTGCACCGCCTGAGCCTGAGCCTGTTCGGCCTGCTTGGCAGCCTCCGCTTCAGCCGCCGCCTTCTTGGCCGCTTCCTCCGCTTCGACCCGCGCTTTCTCTTCCTCCTCGCGCTTCTTGCGCTCTTCTTCCTCCTTCTTGCGCCGCGCCATTTCCTCGGCGATGCGCTTCTCCTCCTGCACGCGCCAGGCGCCGGCGCCCTCCTCGATCGCGCCGCCGATCGTGCCGATCACGAGCTGGCACGAGCGGATCGCATCGTCGTTGCCTGGGATCACGTAGTCGATCGGGGTCGGGTCGCAATTGGTGTCGACCAGGGCGATAATCGGGATCCGCAGCCGGGCGGCCTCGCGCACGGCGATCTCCTCGGTTTTCAGGTCGGTGACGAAGACCGCGTCGGGCAGGCGCTCCATGTCGCGGACGCCGCCGAGGTTGTATTCGAGCTTTGCCAGCTCGGCCTGCATCCCCATCCGCTCCTTGGTCGGCAGCAGCTCCAGCTTGCCCTCGTCGCGCCAGGTGGTCAGCTCGTGCAGGCGCGCGATCCGGGCCGACATCGTGTTGAAGTTGGTCAGCAGCCCACCCAGCCAGCGCTGGTTGACGTAGGGCATCTTGCAGCGCCCGGCCCATTCTTCGACCGGGCCGCGGGCCTGCTTCTTGGTGCCGACGAAGAGCACGGTTCCGCCGCCGCTGGCGAGCTCGCCGGCAAAGCGACGGGCGTTCTCCAGCAGCGCCTCGGTCTGGACGAGGTCGATGATGTGGATCCCGTCGAGCTCGCCGAAGATGTATCGGCGCATATTGGGGTTCCAGCGACGCGTCTGGTGGCCGAAGTGAACTCCGGCCTCCAGCAGCTCTTTGAGGCCTGCCTCTGCCATGGGTGAAGCTCCTTGTCTTTGATGCATTTACCCGCTGCCCTCACCGGGATCCGGCGAAAAGGCCGGTCAGGATCCGAGTCGGTACGCGCGGGGGTCGTTTCCGAGGCGAAGAATTGTAGAGCGGGCAGGCCGACTAGGCGCTGCGGGCCGCTTCGAGCGCCCCCGCCAGATCCGCCGGCAGCTCTGAGGCGAAGGCCATCGAGTCGCCGCTGCACGGATGGGCGAAGGCGAGGCGATGGGCGTGGAGGAATTGGCGCTCGAGGCCGTACTTCTGCTCGCCCCCATAGGTAACGTCGCCGACCAGCGGATGGCCGATGGCGGCGAAGTGGGCGCGGATCTGGTGGGTCCGGCCGGTCTCCAGGCGCGCCTCGACATAGGTCTCGGCCCGGAGCAGCTCGAGCGCGGTGAAGTGAGTCCGGGCTTCTCGCGAGGCGGCCCCGGAAACAGCCATCCGGTGGCGCTGTCGCGCGGCGCGCCCGATCGGCGCGTCGATCGTCCCCGTGCGGGACCTCAGCCTTCCCTTCGCCAGCGCCAGGTAGGCGCGCTCGACCTCGCGGCGCTGGACCTGCGCCTGCAGTGCAGCGTGGGCCTCGTCGGTGCGGGCGACGACGAGCAGGCCGCTCGTCCCCTTGTCGAGCCTGTGCACGATGCCGGGGCGCTCGGGGTCGGCGCCGCCGCCGAGCAGGTCTCCCAGCTCCTCGACCAGGGTGGGCCCGCGATGCGAGGGCGCCGGATGGACGACGAGGCCGGCGGGCTTGTCGACGACGGCCAGCGCCTCGTCGACGTGGACGATGCGCAACGACTCGCTCATTGGACAGCCCTTTGTTCGCGTTCCAATCGCCACGGATTGGAACGCTCGGCGATCACGGTGCCAATTGGATCGCTCACTGCGGCTCGCGGGCGTAGGAGAGCGCCAGGACGAGGACGCCGGCGGTGACCGCGACGTCGGCGAGGTTGAAGTTCGGCCAGCTGCCGATCGCTATGTAGTCGGTGACGGCGTCGACGCGGACGCGGTCGGCGAGGTTGCCCAGGGCGCCGCCGGCGAGCAGGCCGACCGCGACCCACATCCCGGGTCGGGTCGGGTTGCGGTAGAAGAGAATCCCGACCACGGCCAGGGCGAGCGCCGTCAGCGCCACCAGGCGCGTGCCGCCGCCGCTGGCGAGCCCGAAAGCGACCCCGCTGTTGTGCGAGAGCGTCAGGCCCAGCGGCCCGATCAGGTCGACTTCCTCGCCGGGCACGAGATCGGCCTCGACCAGCGCCTTCGCCGCCTGGTCGGCGACCACGACCAGGCCGCAGAGCGCGCCCGCCAAGCGCCAGGCGCGCGCCCTGGCGCCGTCGCCCCTCACCCGGCGATCAGGCTGACGATCACGGCGCGCAAGATGAAGAGCAGGATCACCCCGAGGATCGGGCTGAGATCGAGCGCGAAGCCACCGCCGCCGACCGGCGGCAGGAATCGCCGGAAGAAGTTGAGGTACGGATCGGTCGTCTCTTTGATGAAGTCGAGCGTCGCGCGCAGGGCGGGGTTGTAGGGCATGCGCGGGATCCACGAGCTGAGGATGTTGAGGAAGATCAGGATGATGTAGACGAGGAAGAGCGCGCTGACGTAGTCGGCGACGTCAGCGCGGGTCAGCGCCAGCGCGATCATCCGCGCATCCTCTCCAACGACGCCTGCACGGCCGCCCCGAAGGCCTCTCGCGCTCCCGCCCGGTCGAGCGCCTCGAGGCCGGCCTCGGTGCTCCCCCCGGGCGAGGCCACGGCCTTGCGCACGTCGGCAGGATGGCGGACCCGCAGCAGCTCCGCCGTCCCAGCCGCCGTCTCGATCACCAGATCCCGGGCCAGCTCGGCGTCCAACCCGTCCGCGGCACCCGCGTCGGCGATCGCTTCGACCGCCAGAGCCAGGTATGCCGGCGCGCACCCCATCACGGCCGTGGCCGCGTCGAACTGGGCGTCAGGAAGGTCGACCACGTGGCCGAGCGCCTCCAGCACCTCCCGGACACGGGAGTCCGGTCCACCGGCGACGCAGAGCACTCCCTTTCGGACCTCCACCGCGACGTTGGGCATCACCCGTACCACCCCTGAGCGGGGAAAGGCGCCGCGAAGCCTCTCCAGGGAAGTTGCCCCAAGCAGCGAGACGACAATCCGTGCCCCAGCGAGCTCTTCTGCCACCGCATCGAGCTTTGCCGGCTTCACGGCCAGCACGACCAGCTCGGCGCGCTCGGCCAGCTCGGCGTTGGACTCGACCGCCTCGCCGCCGAGCTCCTCGGCGAGCGCCTGGGCCCGACCCGATCCGGAATCGCTGAAGAGCATCCCCTCGACCCCGCCGGCCAACCCCCGCGCCATCGCCGCCGCCATGCTGCCGGACCCGCAGAAGCCAACGATCATGCAGGGCAGCCTAGCCGCGCCAAACGAAGGAGGGTCGGGCGAGATGCCCGACCCTCCCCGATACCCGCCTCCTGCGTCAGCCGCCCAGGGCGTCGAACAGATCCGTGTGATCGTTCGTGCCCAGGATCGCGAGCGAGCCCGGCCCGCTCCCCCACACCGGCACCACGGCGCCGGTGTGCTGCTGGCTCGGCGGAGTCGCCACGGGTGCCGCTCCCGGACCGCCGTAGCCGGCCGTGCCGTAGGTCAGGCTCAACGTCTGCCCGTCCTTGGTCAGGAGGTTGGTCGAGTAGCCCGTCGGAACGCCCGAGCCGCCCGCGTCCTCGCTGACGATCTGGCTGGTGTGCGAGTGATCCGCGGTAACGACGATCAGCGTGTCCGGATGCCAGCGCTGGTAGTCGAGCGCGACGCCGATCGCCTGGTCGAAGGCGACCGTCTCGCCGATCTGCCCACATGCGTTGGTGGCATGGTCCTGCTTGTCGATCGAGGCGCCCTCGACCTGCAGGAAGAAGCCCCTGCGGTTGTCGAGCAGGCCGATCGCCTTTTGGGTCATCGCCGCCAGGCTCGGCTCGTTCGCCGGGCGCTGGTTCTCGTTGCAGGGCGCCGGGGCGTTGCCCTTGCCCGTGGACGCGGCTGGGCCGCTCCACTCGAGCGACATGTTGCCGGCGTTGAAGAGGCCCAGCACCGGTTTGCTGCCGTTCGGCACGGCACTGAGGCCCGCCGCGTCGGTGACGTATTGGTAGCCCTTGGCCTGGGCCGATTCGACCACGGATTTGCCAGCGTCGGGACCACCCGTGATTTTCTGCTCGAAGCGAGCGCGCCCGCCGCCGAGCAGCACGTCCACCTTGTGATCTACCTCCTGCTCGGCGATCGAGCCGAGGCCCCCAGCCGCCTTGGCCTCCGTCGGACAGGGCCCCATGTTGGCCGGGCCCTGGCAGCCGCGCAGGGAGATATGCGAGGCCAGTACCGCCGGCGTGGCATCGGTGATCTCGGCGGTAGAGACGTCGCCCACCTTCATCCCCCGTTTCTGGGCCAGCTCCAGCACGGTCTTCAGGTTCGGCCCCGGCACGGTCTCGGCGCTGCTCGGGCCCTGGGAGATCCGCTCGTCGATCGTCTTCTGGCCGGTCGCCCACATCGTCCCGGTCGAGGCCGAGTCCGGGTCGTAGTCCGGAAGGTAGTCGGGACCGGCACCGGGCTTCACCGACCAGGTGGTGTCGAAGCCGGTGAAGGGCATCCGGTCGACGTTGAGGTCGTTTTTCACGCCCTGGTAGTAGCGGGCGGCGGTGATCTCCTGCGTGCCCATCCCGTCGCCGAGGAAGAAGATCACGTTCTGGGGATGGCGATCGTGCAGGGCCGCGACGAAGGCGCGCTTGGTGCTGTTGGGGTGGTGACCGAAGAGGCCCGTCGCAGCTGCCGTGCCGGCGCCGAGCGCGGCGACGGTGAGCGATGCGGCGAGCACAAGGGCGAGACGCCTGCGCTTCATCTTTTCTCCTAGGTTGGTTTGACGGAGTCAGCGGCAACCTAGGAGCGCCCCAAAAGGGCGATGTAGCGATGCTGTGGCCGAGTCGTGAAGATCGTGTGGCCGAGGCGAAAGCCGCGACCGGACCGGCTAGGACTGGTTGAAGAAGCCTTTGTCGAGGAGGCGGGCCTTCTCCTCGGCGGAGACCTCGACGTTGCGGGGAGTGAGCAGGAAGATCTTCTCGGCGATCCGCTGCATGCCGCCGTCGAGGGAGTAGGTCAGCCCCGAGCAGAAGTCGATCATCCGCTTCGAGAGCTCGTGGTCGGTCGTCTGCAGATTGAGGATGACCGGGACCGAGCGCTTGAACTGGTCGGCCACCTGCTGGGCGTCGTTGAAGTTGCGCGGGATGACGAGATGGACCTGGACGTCGGAATCGCCGTTGCCGACCGGCCGCAGGGTTCGCGTGCGCGAAGCGGAGATCGGCTCGTCGTCGGCGAAGATGTCGTCGATCTCGTCGCGACGGGACCGCCTCGAGGTCGGCAGGCGCCGCACCTGACCGGACTCGCGACGGCCCTCGAAGGCCTCCTCCGTGCCGGTTTCGGGCTCGAAATCGTCCTCGTACTCGGGTCCGTAGTCGTGGTCCTCGGCGAGGCCGAAGTAGACCAGCGCTCTATGCCATGTATCGCGTAGGGCCATGGTTTCGCCTCTTTCGGCTCTGACGGGCCGATTCCTCTAGGAATTATGGCTCATATGTAGAGCGCGGTCCCGAGGCGGACGATCGTCGCTCCCTCCTGCACCGCGATCTCCCAGTCCTGGGAGGTGCCCATCGAGAGGCGCGGGAGGCCGTGCTCGGCCGCCAGCTGCGCCAGGCGGGCGAAATGGGGGCGCGAGGCCTCCGGGTCCTGACTGAAGGGCGGCATCGTCATCAGGCCGGCGACGGTCACGGGGCAGCGCTCGATGAATGCCCCCAACGCGGCCGGCGGGACGCCACCCTTGCCCTCCTCCCCGGCGATGTTGACCTCGACCAGGACCTCGCTGCCGTCTTTGCCATGACGGCCGAGCTGCTCGAGCGCCGACTCGCTCGCGACCGAGTGGATCAGCCGGCACACGGGCAGCAGCTGCTTCACCTTGCGGCTCTGCAGGTTGCCGATGAAGTCCCACTCGAAAGCGTCTCCCCAGCGAGCCTGCTTGGCGGCAAGATCCTGCTGGCGGTTCTCGCCGACGAGGCGAACGCCCGCCTCCGCCAGCGCTCCCATCTCCTCCAGCGGCACGTACTTGGTGGCGGCAAGGATCTCGACCTCGGAGCCGGCGAGCGCACGGGCTCGCTCGAGGTTGGCGGCGATCTTGGCCGGATCGAGACCGTGGATCAGCCCAGGCACGTCAGCTCAGCCCCCCTTCGCGCCAGATCAGCCCCGCCTGGCGCCCGGTGCGGCCGGCATCGCGCCGGTGCGAGAAGAAGAGCTCGGCCTCGCAGCCGGTGCAGAGCCCACTCGACTCGACCCGCTCGACCCCCGCCTGGCACAGGAGACGGCGGGCGACCTCGGGAAGGTCGAGCATGCGACCTCGCGCTACGCCGTCGCCGAGACCGGCGAAGGCGGCCAGCACCCCCTCGCCGACCTCGTAGCAGCAGGGCCCGATCGAGGGACCGATCGCGGCCTGGGTCGCTCCAACCGCTTTGACGCCGCTCGCGACGATCCCGGCAGCAAAGCCGCGCCAGCCACAGTGCAGCATCGCGACTCCGCCGGGCCCGGCGAGGGCGACCGGGACGCAATCGGCGACGAAGACGAGCAGCGGCAGGGAGGGCTCCGCGGTGGCGTGACCGTCGACCGCGGGGATCGGGCTGTCCGGCTCGGCAAAGGGACTCGGGTGCTGTGGGCCGTCGTGCCTCTCGAGCCCGGCGCCGTGGACCTGGTGGCCGATCGTCACCCGCTCCGCGGGGAAGCCGAGCGCATCGGCGAGGCGGCGGCGGTTCTCGACCACCGATTCGCGCTCGTCCTCGGTGAGGACGCCGAGGTTGAGGCCGTCGAAGGGGGCGGCGCTGACCCCGCCGGCTCTGGTCGTGAAGGCCGCGGTCCCCCCGGCCAGCTGGGCCTGGAGCCAGCGCACGCCCCCCGCCTCACGCCACTCCATCGTCACCCCCAGCCGCCTCCAGCGCCGCCGCGAGCTCTTGCTCGCGCCCGGCGACCTCGCCGTCGAGCTTGCGCCTCAGCGCCTCGCGCAGGCCCCGGCCGACGGCGGGGCCCCGCGGCACGCCGGCGGCGATCAGATCCTCGCCGTCGATCTCCAGCGACACGTCCCGCCACTCGGCCAGATAGCGATCGAGCCAATCCGCCCCCAGCGCTCGGCCGAGGACCAGCTCGAGCGGCATGCGCCGGGAGGCCAGGGCGACGGCCTCCGAGGGGCGCGACGGGCGCGCCCCGGCGAGGGCCTCCTCCTCGCCCGCCGGGCCCAAGGCTGCAGCGAGAACCGCGCGATCGCGCGGGACCAGGTCCCGCCAGGGCTCGGACTCGAGCAACTCGGCGACGCGGGCAGCGAGCCCGACCCCGTCCGCGCGAAGCTCGATCAACCCCCACTCGGCGAGCAGGGCGAATGCCCTCGGCGCCTCGGCCTCGGCGGCGAGCCGCAGCAGCTCCGCCTCGCGACGATCGGCGGAGACCGTCGTCAGATCCACCTCGCGCAGCAGCGCCGCGGTCTCGGCCTCCAGCTCGAAGCCAAAGCGCGCCGCGTAGCGCGCCGCGCGCAAGGCTCGCGTCGGGTCGTCCTCGAAGGAGCGCCGATGCAGGACGCGCAGGAGGCCGGCCCCCAGATCGGCTCGGCCTCCGTGCGGGTCGATCAGGCGTGGCTCGCCGTCGAGTGGGATCGCCATCGCGTTGACCGTGAAGTCGCGGCGGACGAGGTCCGCCGCGATGTCCCCCGCCGGCTCCACGAGCGGCAGCGCTCCTGGATGGGGGTAGCTCTCCGCGCGAGCGCCGGCGATGTCAACCTCGTGGCCATCGAGGCCGACCTTGGCGGTGGCGAAGCGCTCGTGCGCGACGACCTCGGCCCCGAGCCGCGCGGCAAGGGCAGCGGCATCGCCCTCGACCACGAGATCGATGTCGGCTCGTCCCCGGCCGAGCAGCAGGTCACGCACCGCGCCGCCCACCAGGTAGACGGGCCGCTGCGCGGCGGCGCGGACGGCCGCCAGCTCCGGGTAGGCGTCTCGCAGCGCGGTAGCGAGATCGTCGATCGGCTCTACGGGGGAAGGCATCGGTCGGTTGCCTACCATGATCGCTTCTCCGGATGGCCGAGCAGCCGAACAACGGGTGGGACGAGGTCGCGAGAGCGCCCTACGAGCTTGCGCGCTTCGAGATCCTCGGATCGCGCAGTGTCGGTGGCCTGGCCGAAGACCTCGGACCGAGCGCCTGAACGTCTCTACGAGGCCAAAGCGGCGTTGCCCTCGGCGACCGTGAAGCGCCGCTCGTAGAGAGCCCGCCCGACGATCACGCCCTCCATGTTCGGCACCGCTGCGCTGGCCAGCGCCTCGAGGTCGGCCAGCCCACCGACCCCGCCCGACGCGATCACCTGCGCCCCCGTCGCCGCCGCGATTCGCTTCAGCTCACCGATCGCGGGGCCCTCCATCGTCCCGTCGACCTCGATAGCGGTGCAGAGAAAGCGGGCAACGCCCCGAGAGCTCAGCTCGGCAACGGCCTCCGCGACCTCCTCCTCGCCCGCTTCCGTCCAGCCCGCCAGTGCCACCTTGCCATCGCGGGCGTCCACCGACACCACCACCCGATCGCCGTAGAGGTCCAGCGTGCTCGCCAGGAACTCCGGATCACGCAAGGCGGCAGTGCCAATTACGACTCGCTCGGCGCCGGCCCCGAGGACGGCGCTGACCGAATCGGCGTCCCGCAGCCCCCCGCCGACCTGGATCGGGCACTCGATCGCGCCCGCGATCCGAGCGACGGCGTCGAGGTTGCGCGGGGCGCCCTCCTTCGCCCCGTCGAGGTCGACCACGTGCAGGAACTGCGCCCCTTCGCCCACCCAGCGCCTCGCGGCGTCGACCGGATCGGCGTCGTAGGCAGTCTCCCGCTCGTAGTCGCCCTGCAGGAGACGGACGGCCTTGCCGCCACGGATGTCGATTGCGGGGTAGAGGATCACGCCGCGGGTGCCGCGCTAAGGAAAAACTCACGCTCGCGCCCCGATCGCCACGGACTCGAATCTCCGGCGATCACCGTGACCTCGGGGCGCTCACAGGCTCAGCGTGCCCTTGGTCGAGGGCACGCCGCTCTCCTCGGGGTCGATCGACACCGCGACCCGCAGGGCGCGGGCGAACGCCTTGAAGCAGGCCTCGATCATGTGGTGGGCGTTGCTGCCGTAGCGGACCGAGACGTGCAGGGTCAGCTTGGCGCTGTTGGCGACCGCGCGGAAGAACTCCTCGGCCAGCTCGGTGTCGAAGCCGGCGATCGAGGTCGTCGGCAGCTCGGCGTCGAAGACGCAGAGCGGCCGGCCGGAGATGTCGATCGCGCACTCGGCGAGCGACTCGTCCATCGGCACCACCGCCGAGCCGTAGCGCCTGATCCCGGCGCGGTCGCCGAGCGCCTCGTCGAGCGCCTGGCCGAGCACGATGCCGACGTCCTCGACGGTGTGGTGAGCGCCGGTCTCCAGGTCCCCATCGGCCTCGACCTTCAAGCCGAGGCGGCCGTGGCGGGCAAGCAGGTCGAGCATGTGGTCGAGGAAGCCGACGCCGGTCGCCGCGCTCGCCTCCCCCCCGTCGAGGTCGACGGAAAGGCGGATCTGCGTCTCCGCGGTGCTGCGCTCTCTCGTAGCTGTGCGGCTCATTTCTCAGTCCTGATCATCGCCGACTCGCCGTGGACGGGGAATCCCTCGGCGCGGGCGAGAACGTCTACGTGTGGGGCAAGCTTCGCCGCGGCCTCGGCTGAGACCTCCACGGTGGAGATCTTGCGACGGAAGGCGCCGGGGCTGAGCGGCCCTGAGAATCGCCCGGCGCCGCCCGTCGGCAGGACGTGGTTGGACCCGGCGACGTAGTCGCCAAAGGCGGTCGCGCCGTAACGACCAGCGAAGACACAGCCAGCGGTGGTGACTCGGTTAGCAAGCAGCGCAGCGTCCTCCTCGAGCAGCTCGAGGTGCTCCGGAGCGAACGCGTCGGCGAGATCGATCGCATCGCTGAGGTCGGGCACTTGGACAACGGCAAGCTCGGGATTTCCCCTGCCGCCAGGTGCCGCCGCCAAGCGTTGCGTTGCAGCGGAGATACGCTCAAGCACAGCCTCCTCGACCGCAACGGCGATGAGAGCGCCACCGGCACCGTGCTCAGATTGAGCGTAGAGGTCAAGCGCCGCCCACTCCGGGTCGGTGTCGTGCCCGGCGATCAGCATCAGCTCCGACGGGCCGGCGTAGGAGTCGATGCCGACGATCCCGTAAACCCTTCGCTTGGCCTCTTGCACCCAGTCATTGCCGGGGCCAGCGATAACGCTGACGAAATCGATCGTCTCAGTGCCATAGGCGAGCGCGAAGATCGCCTGAGCCCCACCCATGGCGTACACCTCCTCGATGCCGCACAGGGCGGCAGCGGCCAGCACCGCATCGTTGACCTTGCCGCCTGGGTCAGGGGGCGTTGCGAGCGCAATGCGCCCAACGCCGGCGACTTGAGCCGGAATCGCGCACATGAGCACGCTGGACGGATACGCAGCGTGTCCCCCCGGTGCATAGATACCGGCCGCCCGGACGGGCACTTCTCGGACCGTGACTGATTGCCCCTGGGGCAGCTCCACTGTCTTGGACTTAGCGCCGACTTGAGCAACGGCAACCGAGCGAATGTTTGAAGCAGCCACTTCCATTGCGTCCCGCAGCTCTGGATCGATTCTCGACAGCGCTGCGGCGATGTCTCCCGGCTCAATTCGCAGGGATGACGGAGTTGCCTCGGTGGCGTCAAAGCGAGCGGTCAACTCCAGAACCGCCCTGTCTCGATCCTCACCCCTAACGGCTCGTTCGATCTCGTCGAGGGTGTCGTCGAGCTTAGGGTCGAGCTGGTCTCTCGTGGCCCAAGCTCGGATTTCGGCGGCGGTCTGCTGGGCGCCGTGCCACTCGAAGCGTCGCGCCCTCATCGCGCAATCCCCTCCCGCAACCTCGCCGTCAGCTCATCGACCTCGCGCGCGCGCAGCTTGTGGGACACCCGGTTGGCGACGAAGCGCGCCGTGCACTCGAGGATCTCCTCGCGCACCTCGAGGTCGTTCTCCTCCAGGGTGCGGCCGGTGGCGACGAGGTCGACGATGCCGTCGGCGAGGCCGATCAGCGGCGCCAGCTCGACCGAGCCCTTGACCTCGATCACCTCGACCTGGCGCCCGGTCGCCTCGAAGTGGCGCTCGGCGATCCGCGGGTACTTGGTCGCAATCCGCATCATCCCCAGGCGCCGCTCGGACTCGCCCAGTCGCTCGTCGCCCACGCGGCCGGCGAGGACCATGCGGCAGCGGCCGAAGCCGAGGTCGAGCAGCTCGTAGACGACCCGGTCGGACTGCTCGAGCAGGACGTCCTTGCCGGTGATGCCGACGTCCGCGGCGCCCGCCTCGACGTAGGTGGGCACGTCGGAGGGCCGCATCGTCACCAGCACGATCCCCTCCCCCTCGAAGATCAGCGAGCGCGACTCGCCGCGCACCTCGCTCGTGTCGATGCCGACCGCGTCGAGCGCGTCGAGCGTCTCGCCGAGCAGGGCGCCGCGCGGCACCGCCAGCTTCAGCGGTCCCTCGGCCTTGGCCCGGCCCAAGCCGGCGACCTCGACGCTCACGAGTCGCCTCCCCCGCGCGACTCCTCCTCCATCTGGGCAACGTGCACGCGCTCCAGGTAGAGGGCGAAGCCGGCCGCGGGCAGATCCAGCCCGAAGCGCTTGAGCAACCCGTCGTAGCGACCGCCGCCGCCGAGGACGTGGCCCAGCGCCGGGTCGTAGACCTCGAGAATGGCGCCGCTGTAATAGCCGAGGTCGCGCAGCAGCCCGAGGTCGATCTGGACCCGGTCGGCGACGCCGCGGGACTCGAGCGCGCGGAATGTTTCGCCGATCCGTGCAGTCGCCCGTTCGACCGCGCTGCCTCCGAGCGAGCGTGCCTCGTCGAGGACCTCTTTTCCGCCGCGCAGCTGCGAGAGGGCGAGGCAGGTGGAGACCTGCTCGTCGTCGATGCCGTCGAGCTCCGACAGCTCCGCCTCGAGGCCGACGAGGTCATGGGCAGCCAGGCGACCGAGCAAGGAGTCGCGCGCCTCGTCGGCGATCCCGAGCTCGGCGAGCAGCTGCCGGTAGAGGTCGGCGTCGCCGAGCCCGATCACGGCCCGGTTGAGCGAGGCGGCGTCGAGGGCGGCCTCGAGCACCTCGACCACCTCGGCCGTGCCCTCGGGAGCGGCGGCGCCGATCAGCTCGACGCCGGCCTGCGCGAACTCGCGCATCTGGCCCCGCTGCGGACGCACGGCGCGGAAGGCGTTGGCGAGGTAGCAGAGGCGCAGCGGCGGCTCGGCCTTCGCATAGCGGCTGGCGACGAGGCGGGCGATCGGCACCGTCATGTCAGAACGCAGGGCGAGCAGGTCGCCACGCTCGTCGAAGAAGCGGTAGGCGGAAGCCGCGGTACGCCCATCGCCGCGCGCAAGCACCTCGTCGTACTCGATCGCGGGCGTCGCCACCTCGCCGTAGCCGCAGCCCTCGAAGACCTCGATCATCGCCAGGTGCAAGCGGCGCAGCTCCCGCATCTCGTCGGGCAGCACGTCCCTGGTGCCTGGGGGAATCGGGTGAATCATTCGCCGGACCTTACGAGAGAGCGCGCGAATGCCCCGCTAGGCAGGGACCTCTGACGAGACCCGTTCAATCTGGGCGCCGAGCCCGCGCAAGCGCTCGTCGATCTGCTCGTAGCCACGGTCGATCTGGCGGATGTTGCCGATCTCCGAGGTGCCGTCGGCGGCGAGGGCGGCGATGAGAATCGCCATGCCCGCACGGATGTCGGGGCTCTCCACCCGTTCGCCGTGAAGCCGGCTCGGACCGCTGACGATCGCCCGGTGGGGATCGCACAGCGTGATCCGAGCGCCCATCGCGACGAGCTTGTCGACGAAGAAGAGACGGTTCTCGAACATCTTCTCGAAGATCAGGATCTCGCCGTCCGCCTGGGTGGCGAGGGCGAGGGCGATCGAGGTCAGATCGGCCGGGAAGGCCGGCCAGGGCCCGTCCTCGATCTTCGGGATCGCATCGCCGAGATCGGCCTTGACCCGCAGCCGCTGACCCGGCGGGACGATCACGTCGTTGCCCTCGATCTCCGAGTTCAGCCCGAGACGCCGGAACTGGCGGCGGACCATGACCAGATCGCCCGGCTCGACGTCGCGGATTCGCAGCTCTCCCCCGGTCGCCGCGGCCAGCGCCATGAAGCTGCCGACCTCGATGTGGTCGGCGGAGATCGTGTGCTCGGCACCGCCGAGGCGATCGCGGCCGTGCACGGTCATCACGTTGGAGCCGATCCCGTCCACCTGGGCCCCCATCGCGCTCAACAGGCGCGCCAGATCCTGCACGTGCGGCTCGCAGGCGGCGTTGGAGATCGTCGTCGGCCCGGGCGTGAGGGCGGCCGCCATCAGCGCGTTCTCGGTTCCCATCACCGAGGGCTCGTCCATGAAGATCCCGCAGGGGCGCAGGCCGCCGGCGGGAGCGCTCAGCTCGATCCAGCGGTCGCCGTCGACCTTGGCGCCGAGGTCGACGAAGGCGTCGAGATGCGCGTCGAGCCGCCGCCTGCCGATGAAGTCGCCCCCGGGCGGAGGCATCCGAGCCTCGCCGAAGCGAGCCAGCAGCGGCCCCGCGAGCAGGAAGGAGGCGCGGATCTGCTTCGAGAGCTCCTCGTCGACGGCGATGTCGGAGACCGCCGCCGCGCGCAGGCGGACGCTGTTGTCGGCGACCCAGGCGACCTCGACGCCGAGCCGCTCGAGCAGGGCGATCTGGGCCTCGGTGTCGCGGATGCGCGGCACCCGGTGAAGCAGCAGCTCCTCTTCGGTAAGCAGGCAGGCGGCCAGGATCGGCAGCGCCGCGTTCTTGTTGCCGGCGACCGTCAGCTCGCCGGAGAGCGGCACACCGCCCTGGATGACGAATTTCTCCATCGTTGCGTCTCTATTCGCGCCCGCTGGCCATTCTCCGGCTAGGGTAACGACCGCTATGCGGAGAGGCTGGAAGATCCTGATCGGAGTCGTGGTGGCCGCGGCGATCCTGCTCGGCATCAACACGGTGATCGTCGACCACGAAACCAAGGCCGCGGGCGTGACCGAACCGGGCGGACGAATACTCGACCTCCCCAGCGGCGACCTGCAGGTGGTCGAACACGGTCCCAAGGACGGCAGCCCGATAGTCCTCATCCACTGCTTCACCTGCGCGATCAACTACTGGGACGGGATGATGCCCCGTCTCGATCGGGCCCACCGGGTGGTGGCGATCGACCTGCTCGGTCACGGCGGCTCGGAAAAGCCCTCCTCGGGGTACACCGTCCCCAACCAGGCCGACCTCGTCGCCCAGGCGCTCGACAAGCTCGGCGTCCGCGGCGCCGAGGTGGCCGGCCACTCCCTCGGAGGCGCGGTCGCGGTCGCGCTGGCCCAGCAATCGCCGCAGCTGGTCGACCGGGTCGTCATCGTCGACACCCCGCCCACGCACGAATCCGGTGACCTCGGCTTCATCGCCAGCCTCGGTTTCGCCCCAGTGATCGGGGAGTTCTTCGCGCGGGTGAGGCCCGACTTCGCCGTGAAGAAGGGTCTCGAGGTGGCCTTTGCGCCGGGCTTCGACGTCCCCGACGCCTTCGTCGACGACGTCAACCGGATGACCTTCACCTCCTACGACGACTCACCGACCGGATTCGACGACTACACGAGCGAAGAAGGGCTGGACGAGCGGATGAGCGAGACCGGCAAGCCGCTGATGGTGATCATGGGCGCCGAGGAGCAGATCATCGACGATCCCCCCGAGCGGCTCGCCGAATACCGCTCCACCGTGCCCGGAGCACAAACGAAGCTGATCGAGGGGGCCGGCCACTCCCCCAACGTCGAGAAGCCCGCCGAGACAGCGGCCCTGGTGCTCGGCTTTGCCGCAAGGTCGGCTGGAGCGCCTGCCAGAAGATCGGCAAGAGCAACGAAAAAAGACTGAGAGCTGGTGCGACGAAGCTGGAAGATCGCGCTCGGCGGCGTATCGCTCGTCGCAGTGCTGCTGGCGCTCAACACGATCGTCGTCGACGGCAAGACCAAGCCGGCCGAGGTGACCGTGCCGGGCGGCAGAATCCTCCATCTGCCCGGCGGGGAGATGCAGGTGCTCGAAAGGGGATCCCGCACAGCGCCGCCGCTCGTCCTCATCCATTGCTTCACCTGCGCAATCGATTGGTGGGACGGGATGATCCCGAGCCTGGAACGGGACCACCGGGTGATCGCCGTTGACCTGCGTGGGTACGGCGGCTCCGAAAAGCCAAGCTCGGGCTACTCGATGGAGGATGAGGCGCGCTTCGTGGCCGAAGCGCTGAACCGTCTTGGGGTCCGCGGCGCGACCGTGGTCGGCCATTCGCTGGGCGGCACCGTCGCCACCGCGCTGAACGAAGACTTTCCACGCCTGGTCCGGCGCCTGGTGATCATCGACCAGGCCCCCGACGAAAGCTATGCGTCGGACGGCCTGCCGATCACGGCGAAGCTCAGCTTCGTGCCGGTGCTGGGGCAGGCGCTCTGGCAGATCACGCCGGACTTTGCGATCAAGGACGGCCTAGGTGCCGCATTCGCACCCGACTACGACGTTCCCGACCGGTTCGTCGACGACTTCAACAGGATGACCTACACGTCCTACTCCTCGGATACCGAGGGGGGAGCCGAGGGGGACTACAGCGAGGCGGCGCCCCTCGACCGACGGATCGCCCAAACGGGAACCCCGCTGCTTGCGATCTTCGGCGCGGAGGATCAGCTCTACGAAGCCAGGAAGGCGCTCGCCGCCTACGCCAATGCGCCCGGTGCCCAGACCGAGCTGATCTCTGGCGCGGGCCACTCGCCCAACGTCGAGAAGCCGGCCGAGACCGCGGCGCTCGTGCTTGGCTTTGCCGGCGCCGAAGAGCGGGCCGCGACGACCCGCAGCAAGGCCTCGGACGCGAGGGCCGGCCAGCGCTGAGAGCAGCGCCCAAGGCCGACCTGCAAGACTCGCTGCAGTTTTGGGACGCCGTCCGGAGGCCGTCCTAGATTACGAACCTATGTTCGATTCAAAGACAAGCCTTGCTGACCGGCTGACCGACGCCGTCGACCTGCTGATCGACTTCGCGACGCTGGGCGAGTACGGGCTGGAGCCAACCAGGAGCACCGCTCCGGACTGCCAGTCCCGCCATCGCCCCCACGCTCCCTCCCGAGCGACGTCGCGGCGCCAAGCGGGTCGCAGCTACGCCACTCGCCCGTAGGCAGGCGCGCCAGGCCATCCGGGCCACCGGGCAAATAGCCTGCGCGCGTGGACACCGTCGATCCCGCGCCGCAGGAGACCGCGTGGTGGCGCAAGCGTCGCGCCTGGATCGCCGGCGCGGTCGCAGTAGCCCTGATCGCCGTCCTCGTCGCGGCCGCGGCCAGCTGGCATTTCTCCGACCGGGTCCTGGTACCCGATCGCTCTGGCTGGCCCGAAGACGTCGAGGTCGAGGCGGTCTCGCCCCACAGCGTCGTCCTCGAGCGCACCGGGGAAACCGAACGCCCGGGCCTCTACGGCTTGACCTGGCAGGGAGGTCATGCGGTGGCTGGACCATCGATCGCAAGCGACGCGGACACCGTGACCCGCAAGCTGCTCGATGTCGACGGGTATCTGGTTCCGGGGCTGGAGGTGGGGATCGACTGGAACGTCTACGCCGGCACTCCAGGCAGCGCCCTCGGCCTGCCCTTCAGGAGGGTCCCGATCGCCGGCGAGCTCGGTCCCATGCCCGCCTGGCTCATCCCGGGGAAGAGCGAGACTTGGGCGATCATCGTCCACGGGCACAACAGCAGCCTGCAGACGGGCCTGCGCAGCACCCCCGCGCTGCACCAGGCCGGGCTGCCGTCCCTGCTGATCTCCTACCGAGACGACCTCGGTGCCCCGAGCAGCCCCGACGGCTTCCACCACATGGGCTTGACCGAGTGGCGCGACCTTCAGGCAGCGGCCCGCTACGCCCTTGCCCACGGCGCCCGCCGCCTTCTCCTCGTCGGCTACTCGATGGGCGGCGCAATCGTCGGCCAGTTCATGGAGCGCTCCCGGCTCGCCGATCGCGTCGCCGCCCTCGTGCTCGATGCGCCGCTAATCGACTGGAAGTCCACCCTCGCCTTCAGCGCCCGCGAGATGGGACTCCCCTCCTTCACCGCGACGCCGCTCGAGTGGGCGATCGGCGCCCGCATCGACGCCGACTGGGAGCAACTCGACATGCGTGCTCACCCAGACGCCTTTCACCTGCCGATCCTGCTCTTCCACGGCAGGCAGGACGACATCGTCCCGATCGAGACAAGCGACGAATTCGCCGACGAGCTTCCCCGCTGGGTGACTTACTACCGCGTAGCGCGGGCCGGTCATACACAAGAGTGGAACGTCAAGCCCGCGTTGTACGACTCGAGGCTACGCAGATTCCTGCGAAAGGCCCTCGACGCAAAACGAGCCCGACCGTCAGGGTCGGGCTCGAAAAGCTAAGAACCGGCGGCGACCTACTCTCCCAGGAGGTTGCCCTCCAAGTACCATCGGCGCTGAGAGGCTTAACTGCTCTGTTCGGAATGGGAAGAGGTGTCTCCCCCTCGCTATGCACCACCGGAAATTTTGCGAGACCGCCCCCCGGTGGAGCTTGAAAACCGCACAAGACCGCAATGGGTAAGTAATAAAAACATCCGTCAAGCCCTCGACCCATTAGTACCGGTCGGCTGAGCACATCGCTGCGCTTGCACCGCCGGCCTATCAACCTGGTGGTCTACCAGGGGTCTTACTCCCTCAAGGGGATGGGAGAGCTCATCTCGAGGACGGCTTCCCGCTTAGATGCCTTCAGCGGTTATCCGTTCCGTGCGTAGCTAACCTGCGGTGCCCTTGGCAGGACAACAGATACACCAGCGGCACGTTCATCCCGGTCCTCTCGTACTAGGGATGACTCCTCTCAACTCTCCAACGCCCACAGCAGATAGGGACCGAACTGTCTCACGACGTTCTGAACCCAGCTCGCGTACCGCTTTAATGGGCGAACAGCCCAACCCTTGGGACCTACTCCAGCCCCAGGATGCGACGAGCCGACATCGAGGTGCCAAACCGTTTCGTCGATGTGGACTCTTGGAAACGATAAGCCTGTTATCCCCGGAGTACCTTTTATCCGTTGAGCGACGGCGCTTCCACTTGCTACCGCCGGATCACTAAGCCCAACTTTCGTTCCTGCTCGACCCGTCGGTCTCGCAGTCAAGCTCCCTTGTTGCCTTTACACTCTACGCACGATTTCCAACCGTGCTGAGGGAACCTTTGGGCGCCTCCGTTACATTTTAGGAGGCGACCGCCCCAGTCAAACTGCCCACCTGACACTGTTCACCACCCGGATCACGGCATGGTGTTAGAAGCCCAGACTACCAAGGGTGGTATCTCAAGGGTGACTCCCCAGCAGCCAAAGCCGCTGGTTCACTGTCTCCCACCTATCCTGAGCGAGATACCCCAGACTCCAATATCAAGTTGCAGTAAAGGTTCACGGGGTCTTTCCGTCTAGCTGCGGGTACTCGGCATCTTCACCGAGACTTTAATTTCACCGAGCCTCTCGTTGAGACAGCGTCCAAGTCGTTACGCCATTCGTGCAGGTCGGAACTTACCCGACAAGGAATTTCGCTACCTTAGGACCGTTATAGTTACGGCCGCCGTTTACCGGGGCTTAGCTTCATTGCTTCGCGCCGAAGCGCTAACAAGTCCGCGTAACCTTCCGGCACCGGGCAGGCGTCAGCCCCTATACGTCGTCTTGCGACTTAGCAGAGGCCTGTGTTTTTGGTAAACAGTCGCTTGGACCAATTCACTGCGGCCCCCTCAGGCTCCCTCCGTATGGAGTTCACCCTAACGGGGCGTCCCTTCTCCCGAAGTTACGGGACGATTTTGCCGAGTTCCTTAACGAGAGTTAGCTCGCTCACCTCAGTATGTTCTACTTGTCCACCTGTGTCGGTTATCGGTACGGGCACGCGAATCCTGCCTAGAGGATTTTCTTGGAGGCATGGGATCGGGGACTCGCCGGCGGTCAAGCCAGCTGGCATCGCACCTCGCGTCAAAACGCCGCTGCGGATTTCCCTACAGCGACTGGCTACGTGCTTGCCCCAGGACGACCATCGCCTGGGATCCCTTACCCTTCCCCGTCCCCCCATCGGTCATAACGGAAACGACGTGGTACAGGAATATCAACCTGTTGGCCATCGGCTACGCCTTTCGGCCTCGCCTTAGGTCCCGACTAACCCTGAGCAGACGAACTTTACTCAGGAAACCTTGGACAATCGGTGGAGGGGAGTCTCACCCCTCTTTCGTTACTCATGCCGGCATTCTCACTTCCAGCCGCTCCACGGAGGCTTACGCATCCGCTTCTCGCAACTGGAACGCTCTCCTACCGCGTGCAGAGCCCGCAGGCCTGCACACCCATAGCTTCGGTGACTAGCTTGAGCCCCGTTGAAT